>JAPCWB010000001.1:0-3440000 GCA_025938935.1 Novosphingobium sp. MW5
GGGATGAACGCGCTGCGCAGCGATGCGGAGAGCCTGCAGGCCAGCCTGTCGAGCGGGCAGAAGCTCGCCACCTCGGCCGACGATCCGGTTGCCTCCTCGCGCCTACGCCAGCTTGCGCGCGGCTCCACGCTGTCCACCATCGACACGGCCAATGCCCAGCGCGCCTCTTCCGACCTGAACCTCGCCGACGGAGCGCTTTCCTCGTTCGCGGGCTATGTCACGCGGGTGAAGGAACTGGCGGTGCAGGCCTCCACCGCCACGCTCACGCCCGCGCAGCGAGCCTCGATCGGGGCGGAAATCAGCGCGATCCGGCAGAACGTGATCAGCCTTGCCAACAGCCGCGACGTGGCCGGGCATGCGCTGTTCGGCGGGGAAGCGGGCGGCTCTGCCTATGCCACCGATGCAGCGGGCAATGCGACCTATATCGGCACGGCGAGCGCGGGCGAACTGCCGCTGGGCGACGGCCAGACCGTGTCACGCGGGCTGACCGGGCCTGAGTTCCTGAACTTCACTGTCGCCGGCGCGCCGACCGACCTGCTCGCCGTGATGAAGACGCTGGGCGATGCCTTGCAGGGCGGCAGCGCCGATCCGCAGGGCGCGGCGCACAGCTCGCTCGACGCGCTCGACGCCGGGATCGAGAAAATCTCCACCGCGCAGTCGGTTGTCGGCTCGCGGCTGGCCTGGATCGAACTGACCAACGACCGCCGCGTCGACATGGGCGAAATGCGCAGCAGCGAGGAAGCCGATGTCGGCGGCACCGATATCGCCTCAACCGTGGCTAAATTGCAGCAGGCGATGACCGTTCTTGAAGCCAGCCAGGCAAGTTTTGCCCGGCTAGCCCAGCTTTCGCTGTTCGACGTCCTGCGCTGAACCGAAGGCTGACCTGATTACCGGCCGAGGGGGGCCAACGACCTATGTACGCCATCATTGGCATAGTGATCCTGCTCGTCATGGTGTTCGGCGGCTTCGCCATCACCGGCGGCGCGCTCGGCCCCGTGATGGAGGCCATTCCGCACGAAATGCTGATCATCGGCGGCGCGGCAATCGGCGCGACGGTGACGGGCAATTCACTGCACGAGCTCAAGCTGATCGGCGGCGCTTTCGGCAAGATCTTCAAGGGCCCCAAGCACAACAAGCAGGATCACATCGACGCGATCATCCTGACCACCAAGCTGATGAAGCTGCTGCGCTCGGAAGGCCCGGTGGCGCTCGAAAGCCATGTCACTGAGCCGAAGAACAGCGCGATCTTCGCCGAATTTCCGCGCCTGCTCGCCAACCACGCTCTGATCGACCTGATCTGCGACACGCTGACCCTGATCGTCGTGTCCTCGGGCACGCTGGAAGTCCACGCGGTCGAGGAGGTCATGGACAATGCGATGAAGACGCATTTCCACGAAATGCACGAACCGCAGCACGCGCTGCAGACGCTGGCCGACGCGCTTCCCGCACTCGGCATTGTTGCCGCCGTGCTTGGCGTGGTGAAGACCATGGGTTCGATCGACAAGCCGCCCTCGATCCTGGGCGCAATGATCGGCTCGGCGCTGGTCGGCACCTTCATGGGCGTGCTGCTCGCCTATGGCATGGTCGCGCCGATGGCCGGCCGCCTGAAGCAGGTGATCGAGGCGGACGAGCAGATCTTCCACGCGGTCAAGCAGGTCGTCATCGCCTCGCTCCACGGCTATCCGCAGCCGCTGGTGGTCGAAGGCGCGCGCTCGGGCCTGTCCCACGCCTTCCGCCCCGGCCTGTCCGAGCTGCTCGACAGCCTGCGCGGCCGCTAAGGGAGCGCGCGCGCCATGGCCAAGTCACCCCGCGGCAAGAACGAGCCGCCACCGCCGATCATCGTCAAGAAGGTCACCGTCGTCGCCGCCGGTCACCACGGCGGCGCGTGGAAGGTGGCCTATGCCGACTTCGTGACCGCCATGATGGCCTTCTTCCTGCTGATGTGGCTGCTGGGCGCGACCACGGAAAAGCAGCGCAAGGGCATTGCCGACTATTTCACGCCGACCCTCGTCAAGATGCGACAGGAAAGCGCCGGGGCCAACGGCCTGCTGGGTGGCTCCTCGATCGTCGACGCCGACAATTACCCGCACCGCGCCGGACAGACCGGCACCAAGGCGCTGACCATCCCGCGCGATACCGTGGGCGGGCCGAAGGAAGGCGCGGGCAAGATTCAGAAGATGAACCGCATGAAAGCGCAGCTGGCTCAGAAGCTCGACAAGAGCGAAGCGCTGCGCAAGCTGGCGCGGCAGGTGAAGATGGTCGACACGGCCGAAGGCATCCGCATCGACCTCGTCGACGATGCCCAGTTCGCCATGTTCCAGCTAGGCACCACGGTGCTCACCCCGCAGGCGCGCGATCTGCTGAAGGCGATCACCGAGACGCTCAATCCCGAGCCCGGCAGCCTGTCGATCCGCGGCCATACCGATGCCCTGCCGTGGAAGCGCGGGCAGGTGGCGAACAACTGGTCGCTGTCTGCCGGCCGCGCCGAGGCGACGCGCCAGGCGCTTATGCTGGGCGGCATCGCCGAAAACCGCTTCAAGCGCATTGAAGGCGTGGCCGACCGCGAGCTGCTGGTACAGGACAACCCCCAGGACCCGCGCAACCGGCGCATATCGATCACCCTGGCGAATTGACCCGCTGGCACCGCGGCTGCATCCTCCCGCCAAACAAAGCGAGAGGATGCTGCCCATGCCCTTCAACGGCCCCATCGAAGACCGCATTGCCATCCGCGAACTGCTTGACAGCTACACCGATGCTGCAAGCCGAATGGACCGGGCCGACTGGCTCGCTTGCTGGCATGACGACGCCAGCTGGTGGACCCACTACTTCGATGTCAGTGGCAAAGAGGCCATCGCGGCGACTTATGACGGCCTGATGGGCAATGTCGAAACCACCAGCTTCATCGGCCAGCTCGGCTCGTGCGAGATCGATGGCGACCGGGCAACCTGCCGGTCCTACGCGCAGGAACGCCTGGTCTTCAAGGAAGGCGCGGGCGGCCATCGCTTGACGGGCCGCTATGAGGATGAGCTGCGAAAGGATGGCGGCCGCTGGCGCTTTGCCCGCCGCGTCTACAAGGTGATGATCGAGGAGATGGGATAAACCCTCCGCTCCGGATGCGGTTTGGTGCGGTAACTCCAATTTGGACGCAACCCTGCTTTGCACCGAACCCGGTCAATGAGACTCTCCTGCGCAAGGGCAATCGCAAGGGGGGATCCCGCGATGCATACCGTGCGCAACCGCTCGGCCATCAGCCGCAAGTCGAAGGCTCCTGGCCGCCTGCCAAAAGTGCAGCCGCCATTCCTGCCTCCGGATAGCCGGGCCAGCGGGGCCCCGGCCTTTCCCGCCAGCGTCCTCGTCGCCCCGCCGCGCGGCGCGGTAATAAAGGCAGTGCCGCTCCCCGGGCTGGAAGCCGGGCCGAGAGTTGAGGCGGAGGCGCTGCTGATCCTGCCGGAGAGGCCTGCCAAGCAGGTCCGGCGTGCGCCCTCCACCAAAAAGGCCCCGGGCAAGGTGAAAGCGCGCAAGGCAAAAGTCCGCAAGCCCCGGGCCCTTCACAAGAAGCCAGCGAAAAAGCCTCGCGCCGCAGTGTTGTCCCCCGCGCCTGCGGCGCTTCCGCTGCCGCCAGTCGCTCCGCCATTGGCGCCCGCACCCCCGCCCAACAGCCGCGCCTTGGTGAAGACTGGCGGCAGCGGAATGGTCCAGAAGATCGTGCGCTGGCTCGACGCCCTCGGCTCCGCGCTGATCGGCCAGCCGCTCACCCGCAAGCGCCGCCGCGTGGTGCTGCCCAAGGCACGGCAAGCCCTCCAGCGCCGACCCCTCTCCGAGCGCGCACCAACATCGCGCCAGCCGATCGCCAACGGTTCCGCAGCGGGCGACGAACTCCACCTGCTCCGCCTCGAAAACGACCGCCTCAACCGTGAGCTGCAATTGCTCAAGGCAGCGCTGCGCGATGCCGGATCGGCGCGCACGCCCGCCTGATCCCACCGACTTCAGACGCCAAAAAGCCCGGCGGTCGGGGGGCGACCGCCGGGCATGGCCTGCCTTTGCGGGCAGGAAGTCAGGCACCCGGAAGGGGACGGGTGCCCGGGCCTTTGCTTAACGCAGCAGCGACAGGACGTTCTGCTGGCTCTGGTTGGCCTGCGAAAGCATCGCGGTCGAAGCCTGGCTGAGGATCTGGGCCTTCGCCATCTGCGTGGTTTCGGTCGAATAGTCCGCGTCCATGATGCGGCTGCGGGCGTCCGACAGGTTGGTGGCGTTCGAGGTCAGGTTGTTGACCGCCGACTGCAGCTGCGATTCACCGGCACCGAAGCCGGCGTTGGTGGCAGCGACTTCCGCCAGGGCCAGGTCGACGTTCGCCATCGTGGTGGTGGCGAGGGCAGCCGTGGTCACATCGAGCGCGGTGGCGTCGATATTGGTGCCGTCGATCGCGGTCGAGGTCAGCGTGATCACGTCGCTCGAGTTCGCACCGGCCTGGATGTCGAAGGTGATGTCCGTACCGGCGGTCGTGCTGAACAGCGCGTTGCCGTTGAACTTGGTGTCCGACAGGACCGAACCGATCTGGCTGGTGAGCGAGGTGACTTCTGCCTGCATGTTGGTGCGGCCAGCCGACTGATATGTGCCCGAAGCCGACTGCACGGCCAGTTCACGAACGCGCTGCAGCATGTTGGTGACTTCGTTGAGTGCACCTTCCGCCGTCTGGGCAAGGCTGATGCCGTCGTTGGCGTTGCGCACGCCCTGGTTCATGCCATTGATCTGTGCCGTCATCGAGGTGGAGATGGCGAGGCCGGCGGCATCGTCCTTGGCCGTGTTGATGCGCTTGCCGGTGGACAGGCGCTGCATTGCCGTGCCCAGCATGGCCGCAGCCTGGGTCGACGAATTGGCGGCGCGCATTGCGCCGATATTGGTGTTGATTACCGACATGGTGTACTCCCGTGTGAAGTCCCGAGTGGATCAGCGCACCAGACCGTCCGGCGGCGCTGCCAGCCAAAAGACCGGCAAGCCACCGGCAAGTTTAAGCCGCACCCGGCAAAGGCCTGCCGCCTGACCGGCAAAACCACGGGCAAATCCCTAGGGGTAAATTCGAGGACTTAAATTACCGGTCTCTTTGTCGTTCACGCGGCAAAAATGGCCCCGTCGAATGGTTAATGACGGGGTTTGACTTCGATGACGGGAATGGAATTTTCTTCGGCTGCAAATGCGCTCCACGCGCCGCTGCTGCACCGCGCGCAGGCCGTGCTGGGCATGAGCCCGGTGACGGCAAGCGGCGAATCGCTCGCCGTTTGCGACATCGAAGAGGGCCGCAGCGTTCCCGCCGGCCGCGCCGCGATCACCCTCGCCCGCGCCTCGCACCCCTCGCTCACCCGCCGCGAAGGCACCGGGCGCCACGTACTGGCCTATTCGGACCCGGTCAGCGAAGCCTCGCTCGCCGCGTTTCTTGCCGCGGCCACGCCAGATGGCATGCCGATCGCGCTCGATGCCGAGAGCCTGTCGATCCTGGCGCTGGCCGAGCGCCTCGCCGCCAGCGAGATCCCCGTCCTCATCAACGGCCCCACCGGCACCGGCAAGGAAGTGCTGAGCCGCTTCATCCACGCCCGCAGCCCGCGCAAGGACAAGCCCTTCGTCGCGGTCAACTGCGCCGCCATGCCCGAAACCATGCTGGAAGCCATGCTGTTCGGCCACCAGAAGGGCGCCTTCACCGGTGCTACCGGCGCAAGCGAAGGCTTCTTCCGCGCGGCCGACGGCGGCACGCTGCTGCTCGATGAAATCGCCGAGATGCCGCTGCAATTGCAGGCCAAGCTGCTGCGCGCACTGCAGGAAGGCGAAGTCGTGCCCATCGGCGCGACCCAGCCGATCAAGGTGGACGTTCGCGTCATCGCCTGCGCCAACCGCGACCTGCCGCTCGAAGTTCAGGAAGGTCGCTTCCGCGCCGACCTCTATTACCGCCTCAACGTTTTCCCCCTGGCGCTGAAGCCGCTGCGCGATCGGCCCGAGGACATCGCCCCGCTCGCCTTCGCCATGGTCCTGCGCCACTCGCCGCAGGGGCTCCCCGCCCCGTGGCTGTCGGACGCCGCCATCGCCATGCTGAAGCACCACGGCTGGGCCGGTAACGTGCGCGAGCTGGAAAACGTGGTGCGCCGCGCGCTGCTGCTCGCCCAGGGCACGGCCATGATCGGCCCCGAACACATTCACTTCGATTCGGCCGCACGGCTGGTCGAAGCGGCACCGTCTGTCGCTGGCGGGGATATACCCGTCTCGATCCCCGCCAGCGGCGGACGCAAGCTGTCGAACATCGTCCAGATCCACGAAGCCCGCGCGATCATGGAAGTGCTCTCCTCGGTCGGCGGCAGCCGGGTCGAAGCGGCGCGCCAGCTCGGCATTTCGGAGCGCACGCTGCGCTACCGCCTCGCCTCGTTCCGTGAGGCCGGCATTGCGGTGGCTGGAGGCCGTCGATGAGTATCGGGGGATCGGCGGCAGCGGGGGCGGCATCCAGTCGATCCTCGCCATGCGCCAGCAAATCATCGAGAAGTCGAACCTGCTCCAGCAGGTCAAGACGCCCACCCCGACCGAGCAGCCGACCGGCACCGGCCCGGCCGAAGGCTTTACCGGCGCGCTCAAGTCCGCGCTCGATTCGGTCAAGGAGACCCAAGCCAAGTCCGAAGCCATCACCGACGCCTACCAGCGCGGCGAGGTGACCGACGTGGCCAAGGTGATGCTCGCCCGTCAGGAAGCCTCGGTCGCTTTCGAAGCCACCCTGCAAACCCGCAACAAGCTGCTGTCCGCCTATCAGGACATCATGCGGATGGGAGTGTGATGGTCATGATGTTTCCCAACCGGAACTCTTCTGTCATCCCCGCGAAAGCGGGGACCCAGCGCACGAGCGATAGCCGTCGCCTTGCGACGACGTTCTTTTCTGGACTGGATCCCCGCCTTCGCGGGGATGACGATCAACTCGTTGATGGAGGCCGCCAATGAGCGATCTCGCCCCCGCAGTCACGGCCCCCGCGCCGTCGCTCATCGCCCCGCTCACCGATCCGGCAGGTGGACCGGCGCTTACCCGGCTCAAGAGCTTCACCGCGCAGGGCCCGGTGCGCAAGATGCTGCCGTGGTTCGGCGGCATTGCCGGCATCGGCCTCGCGGCGCTGGCCTGGGCCACGCTTTCGCCCGCGCCCCAGCGGGTGCTTTATAGTGAGCTCAATGACGGCGAGCGGGCAAAGGTCGTCGCCGCGCTCGACAAGGCGCAGATCAAGTATGCCATCGACAACCAGACCGGCACGCTGACTGTCGGCGAGGACGACCTCTATAAGGCGCGCATGCTGGTGGCCGAGGACGGCGCGCTCGCCGCGCCGGCCGCCGCCGCGGTCGACAACCTGCCGATGGGCGCCAGCCGCACGATGGAAGGCGAGCACCTGCGCTCTGCCCGCGAACGCGAGCTGACGCTCTCGATCATGGAAATCGAAGGGGTGGAAGCCGTCCGCGTCCACCTCGCCCAGGCGGAAAAGTCCGTCTTCGTGCGCGACAATGTCGCCCCATCCGCTTCGGTCATGGTGCGCCTCGCGCGGGGTCGTACGCTAAGCGACAGCCAGGTGGCGGCCATCGTCAACCTCGTTGCCGGATCAGTCCCCGGCATGTCGGCGGATTCGGTCCGCCTTGTCGACCAGCACGGACGTCTGCTCACCTCCAAGGAGCAGGGCGGCAATGAGCGGCTGGAAATGCAGGGCCGGCTGGAAGACAAGCTGCGCGCCCAGCTCGATGCCCTGCTCACCCCGATGCTGGGCGAGGGCAATTTCTCCAACGAGGTCCAGGTCGAACTCGACATGGATCAGGTCACCACAGCGCGCGAGTCCTATGACAAGCAGGGCGTGCTGCGCAGCGAGACGCAGGCCGCATCGCAGAGCGCGGCGAGCCAGCCCGCCGTGGGCGTTCCCGGCGTCACCTCCAACACCCCGCCGCCCGCCGCCACCGCCACGCCCGCTCCACCCACCGGCACCCCATCACCTGCCGCCGCGCCGCAGACCAATGGCGAAAGCTCGGCCACGCGGACCTACGAACTGGGCCGCGAAGTGGCCGTGGCCAATGGCGCGCCCGGCAAGATCAAGCGATTGTCGGTGGCTGTTGCGCTCTCGGGCGCGGCCATGGCCAAGGCCAAGCAGGCCGATATCGACCAGATCAAGACGCTGGTCAGTGCCGCCGTCGGGGCCGATGCCCAGCGCGGCGACCAAGTGGCCGTGATGGTCCGCAGCTTCGATGCGGCGCAGGTGGAGGTGCCACCGTTCTACGAACAGGGCTGGTTCCTGACGCTGGTGCGCTATGGCGCGGCGCTCATAGGGGTGGTCCTCGTCCTCCTGCTCGGCGTGCGCCCGCTGGTCCGCGCGCTGAAGCGCGATCCCGCCCCGGCCCTGCCGCCGCCGGCAGAACAGTCGATCGAGCAGCAGGCCGAAGCCGCGACTCAGAAACTGAAAGACCCGGTCACCGGCGCAATCGATGCGGCGCTGCTCGGCCGGCAGGTGTCGATGGCGCAGTCGATCGTCGCCGAACGCCCCGATGAAGCAGTCGAGGCCTTGCGCGACATGCTGCGGCCCGCTGCGAGCGAGGAGGCTGCGGCATGAGCGATGCGGCCACCCTCGACGCCCATGCCCTCGGCGATGCCGACCGCGCCGCGGTGATGATGATGGTGCTGGACGATGACCAGGCCGCCAGCCTGCTCTCGCGCCTCGAACCCGCCGAACTGCGCCTGCTGGGCGAAAAAATGTGCGCGCTGGGCGAAATCGGACCCGAAGTGATCGCCCATGCCATCACCAGCTTCGTCGCCCGCACCGAGAAGCTCGGCCTGACCGCGCATGACCGGCTTGGGCAGGTCAAGAACCTGATGACCCGCGCCGTGGGCGATGTGAAGGCCGACAATATCATGGCCCGCATCGCGCCCGACATGCGCCCGCCGAGCCCGCTCGAGCTGGCCAAGTGGCTCACGCCCGACAGCCTCCTGCCATTGGTGCGCGAGGAGCATCCGCAAGCCATTGCCGTGCTGCTCGTCCAGCTCGATCCCGAAGTCGCGGCAGAGGTCCTGTCCTCGCTCCCCGCCGCCGTCCAGCCCGAGGTCGTCCACCGCATTGCCACGCTCGGCCCTGTCGCGCCCGATGCCCTGCAGATGCTCGAAGACCTGCTTTCCGCGCGGATCCGCGAACGCCATGGCTCCGCGCCGCTCACCATGGGCGGCCCGCGCGAAGCGGCGGAACTGATCAACGCGTCCGGCAAGGCGGTCGAGAAACGCGTCATGCCGGAAATCGGCAAGCTCGACCGCGCGCTCGCCAAGGAGATCGAGAGCGAGATGTTCAAGTTCGAGCACCTCTTCGTGCTCGATCCGCAATCGATGGGCGCGCTGCTGCGCGATGTCGAAAGCGATACGCTGATCGACGCGCTGAAGGGTATCGACGAGGAACAACGCGGCGTCTTCTTCCGCGCCATGTCGAGCCGCGCCGCCGACGGCGTGAAGGACGAAATCGCCGGCCGGGGCCGCCTCAAGATGGCCGACGTGATCACCGCGCAGAAGGCGATCGTCGCCGTGGCGCGCCGCCTGGCCGCCGAGGGCACGATCGTATTCGGATCGAGCGGCGGCGACGACGAATATGTCTAGCCTCGCCGCGCTCTCCTCAGTAGCGCCGAGGACCGGCTTCCGCGAGGACGTGCGCTTTGGCGCCGCCGCGCACGAGCCGCGCCCTGCGCCGCCGCCCGAACCGGTGGAAGCACCGCAGGATCCGGTCGAAGCGGCCTTCAACGAGGGCTTCAACGCCGGGGTCGATGCCACCCTGGCCGATGCTGCCGCGCGGATCGACGCGGATGTGGCGGCGCGCGAAAAGCTCGGCCTGTCGATGGCCCGTCTTGACGGCGACCTGGCCGAGGAGCTGCGCCAGCGCTTCATCGATACGGTCATGGCGCTGTGCGAGGCGACGCTGGTTCCCTTCGCGCTCGACATGGATGCGCTCGCCGCGCGGGTAACGCGCGCCGTCGCCATGCTCTCACGCGCCGATGACGAGCGGGTGATCCGGCTCAATCCCGAGGACCTGAAACTGGTCGCGGGCAAGCTTGACCAGCAATGGACGGTCAGCGCCGATCCTTCGCTGGCGCGCGGCGAACTGCGCGTGGAAACTGCCAATGGCGGGGTCGAGGACGGCCCGGCGCAGTGGCGGCGGGCGCTCGCCGAGGCGTTTGAATCGTGCTGACCGCACTCTCCCAGCTGCTCGACGGCATGGAAGCCGCGCAGCCCGATTTCACCCCGCACCGCTACGGCCTCGTCGCCGCCTGTGATGGCGGGCTGATCGAGGTGACCGGCCTGTCCGTCCCCGTCGGCGCGCTGTGCCGGGTCAGCCACGGCCCCCGAAGCGAACTTCGCGGTGAGCCGCTGGCCGAGGTCATCGGCTTTCGCAACGGGCGCACGCTTGCCATGCTGCTGGGCGACACCGTCATGCTGCGCCCCGGCGCGCGGGTGCGGCCCGAGGGGCGGCCCGGGATGCTCCACGTTGGCGAGGCCTACCTCGGCCGCGCGGTCGATGGCGAGGGCCATCCGATCGACGGCCTCGGCCCGATCCATGTGCGCCACGAATGGCCAGCGGGCGGCGTGCGCGCCTCCGCGCTCGATCGTTCGCCGGTGCGCGAGACCTTCGATACCGGCGTGCGCGCATTGAATGCGCTCACCACCTTTGGCGTCGGCCAGCGCATCGGCGTGATGGCCGGATCGGGCGTCGGCAAGTCGGTCCTGCTCGACATGATCGCCACCGGGGCCGAGGCGGAGATCGTTATCGTCGGCCTGATCGGTGAACGCGCGCGTGAGGTTTCGGACTTCGTCGAGCACCACATGGCGGGCGAGAAGCGCGCGCGCACCGCCGTGATCGCCGTGCCCGCCGACCACGCGCCTAACCTGCGCCTGCGCGGCGCGATGCTCGCCACCAGTCTTGCCGAACACTTCCGCGCGCAGGGGCGCAAGGTGCTGCTGATCCTCGACAGCCTGACCCGCGTGGCCCACGCCGCGCGGGAAATTGCCCTGCTGCTCGGCGAACCCGGCGCGGCGCGCGGCTATCCGCCCTCGGCCCTCGCCACGATCACCAAGCTGGTCGAGCGCGCGGGCAATTCGGCGGCGAGCGGAGGCTCGATCACCGGGCTCTACACCGTGCTGGCCGACGGCGACAACCAGGACGACCCGGTGGTCGACACCGCACGATCCATCCTTGACGGCCATGTCGTGCTCAGCCGCGATCTGGCCCAGCGCGGGCAATATCCGGCGATCGACGTTGGCGCTTCGCTCAGCCGCGTCATGGCCGATATCGCCGCGCCGTCACACCAGCGCCACGCCCGCACCTTCCGCGCGCTGGCGGCAAGTTACGAGGCCAACCGCGACCTTGTCCTGATGGGCGCCTACCGTGCCGGGGCCGATGCCCTGCTCGACCGCGCCATCGCCATGCAGGACCGCCTGAGGGACTTCCTCTGCCAGGAACAGGGCGCTGTCGTGCCGCTCGACCAGTCGATAGCCACGCTGGAGGCCCTGCTTGGCGAAGGCGGCTGAACAAGCGAAATTGCTGCGCCTGCGCCGGCTCGAAAAGGTCCGCGACATCGCCAAGCAAGCCGCCGCGCGCGAGGCGGCCGAGGCGGAGTCCACCCTTGCCCAGCTGGAGGCGCTTGCCGCGCGCACCGGCCAGCTGATCGGCGACTATGCCACCCGCATCGACGCGCCCGATGCGGCATCGCTGCGCCTGCTCACCTCGTTCCGCACCAGCCTTGCCGGCGTGGGCGAGGCAACCCGCACCGATGCCCTGCGCGCGAAGACCTTTGCCGATGCCAAGCTCGCCCACCTCGCCGCCGCCGAACGCAGCCGGCAGGCCGTGGAAGACCGCGCGCGCAGCACGGCAGAAGCCTTGGCCCAGGCCGCCACCCCCATGGCCCAGGGCGCCAGAAAGCAACTTGGCACGGCTCTTGAATAGTTAACGCAGGAACCGAAGGGGGTAATTGCGAATGTTCGATCCAGCCGCATCGCTGATGAAGTCGATGGGCCTTGCCATGCCGGCGGAAAGCGCGGGCAGCGTGATCCCGGCCGTTCCGGGCGAAGGCGTCGAAGCGGCAGGAAATGGCGGATTTGCGAACCTTCTGGCGATCAAGCTGGAAACTGCCGCGCCGAACCTGACGATCGACGCCGCCATGCAGCCTGCGCCCCAGCCAGCCGCCGAAACCTCCGCGCCCGCGCTTCTCGCGCCCGCTGCCACCGACCTCCCGGCAAAGGCGCTGCCGGCAACCGGCAAGATGTTGCCGCTTGACCTGCCGGTGGCCTTGCCGGTCGCGCCCACTGCCCCTGCGCCCCGGCTAGCCACCCCTGCAATTGCGCTGGCTTTGCCCACACCCGAACCGGTTACGGCTGCGAAGCCGGTGCCACTGGAGGCCGTGCAGGTACACGCGAAGGCAGCCACTCCCATCCAAGACCCGGCCGCTCCTGCTGAGGCAGTTCGCGCCGAGCCCGCCCTCGCGCCGCTGGCTGCCCGCGCGGCCGCACTCCCTGCGCAGCCTGCCGACGATGCAGCCATGGCTCCCGAAGCTGAAGCTGCCACCGAACCCCAGCCCGCCCACGCGCCGCTGCCCGTTCAGACCGTACCAGTGAAGACCCGCCCTGCCGTGCGCGCTGCCGAAGCGCGGCCCGCCGATCAGCCTGAGCACGCCGACGATCAGCCAGAGCTTTCGCAACCAGAGGAGCCGAAGGCCGAACAGCGGCAGCCTTTTCCGGTCCTTACCAACGCCAACCCGCTGGTCCCCGTCAGCCCTGCACCGGTCGAGACCACGCCCGGCGAGCTTCCCCGAAGCGCGCCGCGCGCCCGTGCTGCCGCGCCGCTGTCCGCGGTTGCGGCAACGACGCGCGAAGCTGGCCCCGAAGGCCCACGCGCCGATCTGGCCCAGCTGGCTCCGACTGTGCAGCAGCCCCAGCCGCAGGTCCCGCAAGCCACGATCCGCATTGCCGCCGCTCCGGCAGATGCACGCCGCGAAGGCGAGCCCGTAACGGTCGCCGCCCGTGCCGGTGAGGCCGAGCCCGCAAGCGAAACCGCGCCCGCCACCGCCGCGCCCCGCACCGCGCAGCCATTTGCCATGCTCTCCCCCGCCATGCCCGCCCAGGCTCCGCTCACCCTTTCCGCCATGCCTGCAAGCGCCGTTCAGGCCCCGGCCGACTTCGCCCAGATCGTCGACCGGCTGGTCGCGGCGCGCGAGGCGGTGGCCCCGTCCGAAGTGCGCGTGACCATCGACCATGCGCAATTCGGCAAGGTCTCGGTTGGCTTCACTCCCGATAGCTCGGGGATGAGCGTGACGCTTGCCGCCGCCGACCCCGAATTCGCCCGCGCGGTGGAGGCAGCAGCCCCCTTCGCGCCGCCTTCCGTGACCACCGAAACGCAGCCGATCCCCGCCCCCGCTGCCGCGCGCGGTGCTGACCTGACCTCCGCCTTCACTGGCCAGCAGGGCCAGCAGGCGAGCCGCCAGGCGCCGCAGGACACACGCCCTTCCGGCCCCCAGAGCCAACCCTTCCGCCCGCACCTCTGACAGCGATGAAAAGCCCGGCAAAGGCCGCGGCATTTTCGCCTGAACCGATCGACCCAAGGAACCTGACCGATGAGCACTGAAGCCGAAGCCAAGCCCGCCAAGAAGAAGGGCGGCCTCGTCAAGAAACTGATCCTGCCGATCGTCCTGCTCGGAGCGGGCGCGGGCGGTGTCTATGGCGCGATGCTGGCCGGAGTGATCGGCGGGCACGGCGAGGAAAAGAAGGAAGACAACAAGCCCAAGCTGATCAAGAAGGGCGAGGAGGATCCCTTTGCGCCCAAGAAGGAAGGCGAGAAGGAAGGCGAAGGCGGCGCGGCCGAGGTCGAAGGGGACGGCGGCAGCGAATACCGCACGAGCTACTACACCTTCTCCGAGGACTTCACCTCGAACCTCAGGAACTCAGAGGCATTGGTGCAGATGAGCGTCGCCTGCTCCACCCGCCGCGACGGCCGCGTACTGATGTGGCTGAAGAAGCACGAACTGGCGATCCGCAGCCGCATGCTGGAAGTGCTCGCCGATACGCCCGAGGAGGACGTCTATACGATTGAGGGCAAGGACCGCCTGCAAAAGCGCCTGACCGCTGCGATCAACAAGGTTCTCACCGATACTGAAGGATTCGGCGGGGTCGATGCCGTCTACTTCCGCTCGATGCTGGTCCAGTGAAACCAGAACGCGCCTTTGTTGCCGAGCGGGTAGCCGCCCAGCACTGCGCCGAGCTGCTGCGCGGCGTGGTCAAGCCTGAGGGCGACCTTATGCCCCGGCTCTCCGCCGTGGGCGAGGCCCTGGCCCGCACGCTCGGCGGCGCGCTCGCCCCGCTCTATGGCGGCGAGGCTCCGCGCGTGAAAGCCAATGCCGCCCACGCCGATGATGACCTGATGTTCGGGGCCGAGGTTGGCCCGCTCGCCGCCAATTCGCTGTTTGCCGTGGGGCACGGCGCCGTGCCCATGCTGGTTTCGGTCCAGGCGGCGGCCGTGCTCGGCCTCGTCGACCGAACCTTTGGCGGACGCGGCGACCTGCGCGGCGGCCTGCCTGAAAAGCTGCCGATGTCGGCCGACCTGATGGTCCGCCGGATCGAAGCCGCGATCACCGCCTGCCCGGCCCCCGCGCTCGGCCTGCCAGTCGAGGCGCTCGAGGTGCTTCGCCGCGACGGTTCGCTCACCGAACTCGCCGCCTTCCCCGACGGCACACCGCTCGCCGCGATGAAGATCGAGGTCACGGAGGAAGGCCGCGAGGCATGGCCGATCCACATCGCCTTGGCCGAGGCGCACTTGTCCGCGCTGTTCGACGAGAAAGCCGCCGCCCCGCCGCCGCCCGCACGCGGGCGTGCCGGTCCCGGCGACGAACCCTTCGCCAGCCTGCCGCTCGATTGCACCGCCGTGCTGGTCGACATGCGCATGTCGATGGCGACGCTCGCCGCGCTCCAGCCGGGGCAGGTCCTGCCGGTCGCCGTGGCGCGGGCCGTGCCGCTGAAAGTCGCCGGCCGCACCGTCGCCACCGGCAGCGTGGGCGAAGCGGATGACCGCGTTGCCCTGCGCATCACCCAGATATTCTCCTGAACCAGAGGACTTGCACAATATGACAGCCCAGAACCGCAGTTTCGACCTTTTGAAAGACGTCGACGTGCGCCTTTCGGTCGAGCTGGGCCGCACCGAAATGAAGCTCAAGGACGTGCTTTCGCTTGGCGAGGAAAGCGTGGTCATGCTCGACCGGCTGACCGACGAGCTGCTCGACGTCATGGTCAACGGCAAGCTGATCGCGCGCGGCGAGATCGTGGCGGAGAACAACCGATTCGGCCTGCGCATCGTCGAACTTCTTGGCTCGGAAGGCTGACCTCTCATGATCTGGTACGTGATCAAGCTGATCGTGCTGCTGCCGATCATCGGCGGTCTGATCTGGGGCAGCCTCAAGCTGATGCAGAAGATGCAGGCGAAGTACGGCGGCCAGCCGGGCAGCGCCAAATCGGTGCGCGTGATCGAAACGACCATGCTTTCGCCGACGCTCAAGCTGGCAGTGATCGAGTTCCACGGGCGCGAGATCCTCGTCTCGGCTTCGCGCGGCGGCCTCGTCCGGCTGGCAGAGGCTCCGGCGCGTGAGAAAACCGTGGAGACGGTACAGTGATGATCGTCGACCTTCTCGCGACTGCTGCCGCGCAGGCTCCAACAGCCATTCCGGGCGCGATCGACCGCGCTTTCACCTCGATCAACGGCGGCCAGCCCAGCGGCATGAGCTTGTCGCTCCAGCTGCTCCTGCTGATGGGCCTGCTGACCATCCTGCCCAGCCTGATCCTGATGATGACGAGCTTCACCCGCGTGCTCGTGGTCATGGGCATCCTGCGGCAGGCACTCGGCCTGCAACAGAGCCCGCCGAACCAGGTGCTGGTCGGCCTGTCGCTGTTCCTCACCCTGTTCATCATGGCGCCGACGCTGGAAAAGGTGAATGCGAACGCCATCGCGCCCTATTCCGCGGGCACGATCAACGCCGAACAGGCGATCAGCGCGGCGGGCGGCGAGTTCCGCGTCTTCATGCTCCGCCAGACCCGCGAGCGCGACCTTTCGATGTTTGCCGACATGGCCAAGGCCCCCAAGTTCGCCACGCCCAATGACGTGCCGTGGTCGATCCTGCTGCCAGCCTTCGTCACCAGCGAACTCAAGACCGCCTTCCAGATTGGCTTCATGCTGTTCCTGCCCTTCCTGGTGATCGACCTTGTCGTTTCATCCGTGCTGATGAGCCTGGGCATGATGATGATGAGCCCCACCGTGGTCTCGCTGCCGTTCAAGCTGCTGCTCTTCGTGCTGGTCGATGGCTGGGCGCTGCTGATGGGCAGCCTTGCGGCGAGTTTCGGCTGATGGAAGCCGACGCCTCGCTCTTTGCCCTTGCCGACCGGATGCTGTGGGTTACCGCGCTGGTCGCCGCCCCGGTGCTACTCGCGAGCCTTGCCGTCGGCCTGGTCATCGGCATCATCCAGTGCGGCGACCTCGGTGTCCGAACAGACGCTGACTTTCGTCCCCAAGCTGATCGTCATCGCGCTCGTCCTCGTGATCATGGGCGCATCGATGATGGGGCTGGTGGCCGATTTCACCACGCAGATCTTCGACGAGATCGCAGGGCTGGGGCGATGATGCAGCTGACCTTCGGGCTCGGCGCGGTCGAGGCCGATTTCTGGCGCTGGGTTTTCGTCATGACGCGGATCGGCGCGGCGCTGATGGCGGCGCCTTTCTTCGGGGCGAACAGCGTGCCGGTGCAGGTCCGCGTGATCGTAACCGGCGCGGTGGGCGTGCTGGTGTGCAACTGGCTGCCGGTGCAGGCCCCCGCGGGCCTGCTTTCGCTGGCAGGCATGCTGGCGGTCGCGGGCGAGGTGCTGGTCGGACTGACGCTCGGCATGGTGCTGCAGATCGCCTTCGCCGCGCCGGTCATCGCCGCCGAGCTGGTTGGCGCGGGCATGGGCATGTCGATCGCCACCGCCGCCGATCCCAACACCGGCGCGCACAGCCCGGCGCTGGGGCAGTATTATTCGGTCGTACTTACGCTGGTGTTCCTCGCGCTCGGCGGCCACCTGCTGTTCATCGACCTCGTGCTCAAGAGCTATGACACCTTCCCGCCGGGGCAGACCTGGCTGGGCGCGGGACGGATGGAAATGGTTGCCGGCTATGCCTCGACCATGCTGCTCACCGCGCTCGCCATTTCGCTGCCGGTGACTGTGATCCTGCTGCTGGTCCAGTTCGCTGCCGGAATGCTGAGCCGCTCTGCGCCATCGCTCAACCTCTTCGCGCTGGGCCTGCCCGCGGGCGTGCTCGCCGGGATTGCCGGCCTGATCATATCCGCGCCGATGCTGCCCGATGCCATGTCGGCCCTCACTGCCGATGCCCTCGCGCATGCCACGGAGGTCGTGACGCGATGAGCGAGAGCGAGGGCGAGAAGAAACATGCCCCCAGTCAGAAGCGCAAACGCGAGGCCGCCCAGAAGGGCGACGTCCTTCGTTCCAAAGACCTGTCGACCGCAGTCGCCGCACTCGCAGGCGCGGCATGGCTGGCGATGGCCGGGCCATGGATGCTGGCCAAGCTGACCGAGGGGCTGACATCTGGCCTGACCTTCTCGAAAGGCGACATCGACGATTTCACACCGGGCAAGCGGCTGCTGGAATTGACGCTCGCCGTAGCGCCGCCGGTCCTGGTGCTCGGCGTGCTGGTGCTGGTCGCCGCCGTCGCCTCGCAGCTTGGCTTTGGCGAAGGACGCTGGGTGGGCGGCAATGCCGGGCCGAAATGGTCGCGCATCAATCCCATGAATGGCCTGAAACGCATGTTTGGCATGCAGGCGCTGGTCGAGCTGGGCAAGTCGATGGCCAAGGCCGGGCTGCTCGGCGCAATCACCTGGTACTGGGCGCGCGCGCACTGGGACCTGATCCGGGGCCTTCCGAACCTCTCGCTCCACGGCAAGCTGGCCGAGGGCTGGGATGCGCTCACCTCGCTGCTCTTCGCGCTGTCCGCAGGCCTTGTCGTCATTGCCCTGATCGACTTTCCGATTCAGCTGATCCGCCGCCTTGGCCGCCTGAAAATGAGCGACCAGGACATGCGCGACGAGCACAAGGAGCAGGAAGGCAGCCCTGAAAAGAAGGCCGCCATCCGCAACAAGCAGCGCCAGCTGGCGCGCGGCGGCGTGGCCAAGGCGATGCGCGAGGCGCAGTTCGTGGTGACCAACCCGACGCATTTCTCGGTTGCCATGGCCTATGACCCGGAGAAAGCGTCGGCTCCCATCGTGCTCGCCAAGGGGCGCGGGGAAAAGGCGCTGGCGATCAGGGAGCTCGCCGCCGAGCTCGAAGTCCCGTGTCTCGAAATCCCGGCGCTTGCCCGCTCGGTCTATTTCACCACGCGCGAGAACCAGGTGATCCGCGAGGAATTGTACGGCGCGGTCGCCTCGGTGCTCGCCTTCGTCTTTGCCCTGCGGCGCGGGGAAAAGCCGCACCTGCCGGCGATCGAAGTGCCGGTCGCGCTGCGCTTCGATGCGGATGGCAAGCTCTCTGTCGCTTGATCCGGAAAAAGCCCTAAGTCTCCCCTTAAGGCCGCACAGGTTTCGCCGTTCTGACTGTCATGGCGACGACAAGCTCCACCTCTTCGGCCACCAGCCAGCTGGTCACCGCGCTTGGCGGCGGGACCGGCGTGGACATGGTTGCGCTCGCGGAAAACCTTGCCGCCGCGCAGTTTGCCGCCAAGACTGACCGGCTCGCCAGCCAATCGACCAAGCTCGAAGCCAATATCTCTGCCGCATCCTCGCTCAAGTCGATGCTGGTCAACCTATCCGCCTCGCTGGGGGACCGGGTGCGCAATGGCGACCTTTCGCCGCAGCCGACACTGGCGAACAGCGCCGTCGCCAAGGCATCGCTGTCAGGTGCGGCGCGCCCGCGCGGGACCTATTCGCTTGAGGTAACCAAGCTCGCCACCTCGCAGACGCTGGCCAGCCCGGGCTTTGCCGCCAGCACAACGCCGGTCGGTTCCGGCAGCCTGACGCTGCGCTTCGGCACCATCGCGGGAACCGGATTTACCGAGGACACGGCCCACGCCGCCGTCACCGTCAACATCGCCAGCGGCGCAACGCTGGCCGACGTAGCGAGCGCCATCAATGGCGCGAACGCAGGCGTCACCGCCTATATCGCCCAGACCACCAGCGGCGCGCAGCTCGTGCTGAAAGGGCAGGAAGGCGCGGCCAATGGCTTCGTGCTGGAAGCGTCCGAAACGCCGGGAGAGGAAGGCCTCGCCGCACTCGCCTGGACGCCCGCCGGCGATGCCTCGCGGCTGAAAGCCAGCGCCGGCGATGCTGCCTTCAAGATCGACGGCCTGTCGATGACCGCGCCGTCGAACGCGGTCAGCAACGCCATCCCCGGCCTCGACCTCAAGCTGGCCGCGACCAACACCGGCAGCCCGACACAGATCAGCTTTGCCGATCCGGCGGCGGCCATCACCTCGGCCATGCAGGAACTGGTCTCGGCCTTCAACGAGGTCGTCACTGCGCTTAACCAGGCGACGAACCCGCAGACCGGCGAGCTTTCGCAGGACATCGGCGCGCGCGGCCTGAAGCGGTCGCTGGCGCAGTTCGGCACCCAGATCATCATGCCGAACGCGACCGGCACCGAGCCAAAGACGCTGGCTGAACTGGGCCTTTCGACCCAGCGCGATGGGTCGTTCAAGCTGGATGGCTCGCGCCTCACCGCCGTGCTCAAGGCCGATCCGCAGGGCGTCGCCGCCATGTTCACCAACGGGCTCTACGGCGTCTTCGCCAGCTTCGACGCGCTGGCCCGCAAGGCCTCGTCCACTTCGGACCCCGGCTCACTTGGCGGCTCGATCACCCGCTACACCGCGCAGGCGACCAAGGTGAAGGCCGACCAGTCCACGCTCACCGCCAAGCAGGAGGAGCTGCGCAGCCAGCTCGTCACCCGCTTCGCCAAGATGAACGCCAATGTCGGCGTGTCGAAATCGACGCTCTCGTTCCTCAAGAACCAGATCGATGCCTGGAACAGCAAGAACTGATGACCCTTCTCGCCCGCAATACGCCCAATGACGTCTATCGCCGCGTCGAGCTCGAAGCCCGCATTGGCGGATCAGACCCGCGCCAGCTGGTGACGCTGTGCTATGAACAGCTGATCGGCGCGCTGGGATCGGCGCTTCACGCAGCCGAGCGCGGTGACAACAACAAGAAGAGCGAGAGCCTGACGCGCGCGCTCTCCTCCGTCACCGCATTGCAGCTGGGCGTTTCGGGCAGCGACGACATCGCCGGGGCGTTACGTCACCTTTACGAGGCGACGCGAAAAGCTGTGCTCGACAGCGTGATCACCTTCGATGCCGCCGCCATCGCCACGATGCGGCAGGACTATGTCGACATCCTGCGCGCCATGCACGGCGAGGCAACTCATTGACGAATTTGGTTAACACACAAGCCGCGGCTGGGACGCCAGCGCGGGATCGCTGCATCAATCTACGGGCGAATACCTACGAATAAACATATGAATTTTGGTTCTATTTATCGTCAATTTGGACATAGTTTGGGGCCAAAACGGTTGCGTCTCAGGCTTAATCCCTAAGCGCAAACCGGTAAGAAATTTCCCATGAGCACACGCACCAGCATCCTCCTTGTCGATGGCGATTTTCGCCGTCGCGCGGCCATCTCCCACTGCCTCACCGGCAGCGCGCTTCACGTCGAACCGTTCGAGGATGCAGGCGAGTTCATTGCCCGCGGCCCGCGTGAAGGGGTGGCCCTGGTCCATGATGACGGTCGCGGGATTACCCCCCTACTCGACTACATGAGCGCCAGCGGCAACTGGCTGCCGATCATCGCCTTCGCCGAAAACCCGGAACCGCGCACCATCGTGGAATCGGTCCTGGCCGGTGCGGTCGATTACCTTGGCTGGCCGTTCGATGCCGAAACCATCCAGCAGAGCGTCCTGCTCGCCGAAAACCGTGCCGCCGCCAATGCCGGATCTCGGCTGCGCGAAGCCGTGGCCCGCAGCCGGATCGAGCGCCTGACCCGCCGCGAACGCGAAGTGCTCGCCGGGGTGGCTGACGGCCTGTCGAACCGCCTGATCGGCGAAAAACTCGCCATCTCGCCGCGCACGGTGGAAATCCACCGCGCCAACATGCTCAACAAGATGGGCGCAACTCACACCAGCGAAGCAATCCGCATCGCGATCGAGGCGTCGCTCATCAATTGATGCTTGCGGATTGATCGGGCGTCGTCCCGGACTTGATCCGGGACCGCTGGCGAACAAACCTTACGTGGGCCCGAGAAGGCCAGCGGTCCCGGGTCAAGCCCGGGACGACGAGGGTCAGTCCAGCCCCAGTTCCTTGCGCAATTCGGCATTATGCTCACCCAGCCGGGGGCGGGGCCGCGCACCTTGCCGGGCTGCTGCCAAACCAGGTCGGCACGCCGGGATATGTCAGGCGCCCGTAATCGCTCTCGATTTCCTCGAAAAAGCCGATCGCGTTGAGGTGTTCGTTGTCGAACAGTTCATCGGTTGAGCGCAGCGGTGAGGCAGGGATGTTGAGCTCGCGCAGCAGGTCTAGCCAGTCCTGCGTGGTGCGCGTCTGGAAGGTTTCCCCAAGCAGGCCGTAAACCCGCCCGATCTGCTTCGCGCGCAATTCCAGCGTCGCGAATTCGGGCGAGTTCCATTCGGGCTGCACCCGTTCGACAAAGGCGTTCCAGTGCCGGTCGTTATAGACCATCGCGGCGATGTGGCCGTCCTTCGTCTTATATGGCCGCCGGTTACGCTCCACCGCGCGGTGATAATGCGCCGGGCCGAGCGGCGGATTGAACAGCTTGCCGTTGGCGTGTTCGACCAGCATGAACGAGGCGAGCGCCTCGAACATGGTGACTTCCACCTCCTGCCCCTCACCCGTGCGTTCGCGGTGGAACAGCGCCATCATCGTCGCATAGAGCGCGTGGAGCCCGGCCACCTTGTCCGCCATGATCGTACCGACAAAACCCGGCTCGCCATTGAGCAAGTTCTGCACGTGGGTGATGCCGCTTTCAGCCTGGATAGTATCGTCATAGGCCGGCTGGTCCGCCTCGGGACCGCGGCGTGAATAGCCATAGCAGTTGACGTAGACGACATCGGGCCGGATTGCTTTCACCGCCGCATAGTCGAAGCCCAGCTTCGCAATCGCCTTGCCGCGCATCGAATGGATGAAGACATCTGCCGTGGCCACCAGCCGCCGCAGCACCTCGCGGTCGTCCTCCTCGCGCAGGTTGAGCACCAGGCTGCGCTTGCCGCGGTTGACGTTGACGTGGATGCCGCCCATCCCCGTTTCGGGACCGGCCGAAATCCAGCGGGTATTGTCCCCTTCCGGCCCTTCGATCTTGATCACGTCGGCGCCCATGTCGGCCATGACCTGCGTGGCATAGGGGCCGAAGACGACGCTGGTCAGGTCGACCACGCGCAGGCCTGCCAGGGGCCGGGCTTTTCTGAAGCTTCGCTCATCATGCCCCCGCGATTAGGCGAAAGCGCCGCGCAAATCCATTCGCCGGGCCGATATGGAGGATCAGGGCAGTTGTCCCCCCGGTGCAGCACTGCTAGCCGCTCTGGTCATAGACACGCACGCCCAGATGGAGCCCGCGCCTTGGATTTTACATTCACCGAAGACCAGCAGACGATCCGCGAAGCCGTGCTGCAGCACTGTTCGCAGTTCGGCGACGAATACTGGCTGGAGCACGACCGTTCAGGAGAGTTCCCCGAAGAGTTCTACAAGGCCATGGCCGAAGCCGGCTGGCTGGGCATTGCCATGCCCGAAAGCTGCGGCGGCGCGGGGCTCGGCATCCTTGAGGCGAGCATCATGATGCAGGCCGTGGCCGAAAGCGGCGGCGGCATGACGGCAGCCTCGGCCATCCACGGCCCGGTCTTCGGCCTTGAACCGGTGATCCTTTACGGCACCGATGAACAGAAGCACCGCATGATCCCACCGGTCATCGCCGGCAAGGACAAGATGTGCTTCGCCGTGACCGAGCCGAATACCGGGCTCGACACCACCAGCCTCAAGACCCGGGCCGAGAAGGTTGACGGGGGCTACCGCGTCAATGGCGAGAAGATCTGGATCACCAACGCCCATGTGGCCGACAAGATGCTGATCATCGCCCGCACCACGGCGCTGGAGGATGTGAAGAAAAAGACCGAGGGGCTGACCCTGTTCTACACCACGCTCGACCGGTCCAAGATCGAGACGCGGATCATCCCCAAGATGGGCCGCCATGCCGTGGGATCGAACATGGTCTTCATCTCCGACCTGTACATTCCCGAAGAAGACCGCATCGGGGCCGAGGGCCGGGGCTTCAAGATCCTGCTCGGCGGGCTCAACCCCGAGCGCTGCCTGCTCGCCGCGGAGGCGACCGGACTAGGCCGCGTCGCCATCCAGCGCGCAGCGAAATTCGCGCAGGAACGCGTCGTCTTCGGCCGCCCAATCGGCCAGAACCAAGGCATCCAGCACCCGCTCGCCAAGGCGCAGATGCAGGTCGAGGCCGCCGCGCTGATGGTGTGGAAGGCCGCCTCGATGTTCGACAAGGGGCTGGACTGCGGGGTCGAGGCCAACACCGCCAAGTACCTCGCCGCCGAGGCCGGCTTCGAAGCCTGCCAGACCGCGATGATGTCGATGGGCGGAATGGGCTATGCCCGGGAATACCATGTCGAACGCTACCTGCGCGAAGTGCTGATCCCGCGCATCGCGCCGGTCAGCCAGCACCAGATCATGAACTACATCGCCGAGCGCGTGCTCGAACTGCCGAAGAGCTATTGAAATGCCGTCGTCCCGGGCTTGACCCGGGACCGCTGGCTTCCTGAAGAGAGGCCGCGCCGACGAGGCCACCGGTCCCGGATCAAGTCCGGGACGACGATATGAGGAAGAAGCGAATGCACCATGCCCCCGCCACCGCCCGTTCCTGGCTGTTCGCTCCCGGCGACAGCGAGAAGAAGATGACCAAGGCGATGGAGGGCAGCGCCGACATCGTCCTGATCGACCTTGAGGATGCCGTCGCGCCGGAAAGCAAGGCGGCGGCGCGGCCGATGGTGCACGACTTCATCAAGGCCAATCCGTCGCAGAGCCACCGCCTGTGGGTGCGGATCAACCCGTTCGATGGTCCTTATACTTTGCTCGACCTTGCCGCCGTAATGCCAGCCAATCCCGGCGGCATCATGCTGCCCAAGGTCTATGGCCGGCAGGACGTAGAAAAGCTCGACCACTGTCTCTCCGCGCTCGAAGTGGCAAACGGCATCGAGGAAGGCTCGACCCCGGTCATCGTCCTCATCACCGAAACCGCAGAGGCCATGTTCCACACCGGTGACTACAAGGGCGCCCCGCGCGTCGTGGCGCTGACCTGGGGGGCCGAAGACCTGGCCGATTCCATCGGTGCCCAGTCCAACAAGGATGAGAGCGGGGCCTATACCTTCACCTACGAACTTGCCCGCAGCATGACGGTTCTCGGCGCGGCCACCGCCGGTGTCACCGCGATCGAGACAATCAGCGCCGACTTCCGCGACCTCGATGCCCTGCGCGCCCGCGCCACCCGCGTGCGCCGTGACGGCTTCAAGGGCATGATGGCGATCCACCCGGCGCAGGTTGACGTGATCAACGAGGCCTTCACCCCAAGCGAGGCGGAAATCGCCGAAGCGCAGGAGATCGTCGACATTTTCGCCGCCAACCCCGGCGTCGGCGCGATCGGCTTCAAGGGCGCGATGCTGGATCGGCCTTACCTCAGCCGGGCGCAGCAATTGTTGCGGCAGGTGGGGAAGCTGTGACGCTTCAGGTTACACCGGAGGGCCTCGACCTCCGCCAGTTCCTCCAACCCGGCGACCACATCGTCTTCGGCCAGGCCTGCGGCGAGCCGACCACTCTGGTCGAAGCGCTGATCGAGCAGGGGGCCTCGATCAGCGGCCTCAGCGCCTTCATCGCCACCAGCTTTTCCGGCCTGTTCACGCCTGAAACGGTGGCAAGCTTCCGCCTGCAATCGATGGGCGCGATCGGCGCGCTGCGCTCCATGACCAAGGCCAATGCGCTCGACGTGATTCCCGTCCATGTCAGCCGGGTCGCCCCGCTGATCGCCAGCGGCGCGATGCGCTGCGACGTCGCGATGATCCGAGGTGAGCCCGGCGAATGCCGAGGGCAACCATTCCTGCGGCCTGATCTCCGACTATGTCCGCGCCGCCGTAAACAAGGCCCGCGTGGTGATTGCCGAGGTGAACGAGGCCGTGCCCTTCACACATGGCGAGACCATTCCGGTAAGCGCCATCGACGTCGCCGTGAAGGTCGCCCGCGCGCCGGTGGAAGTGCCGCCCGCCAAGATCGGCGAAACCGATGAAGCGATCGCCCGCCACTGCGCGAACTATATCGGCGACGGATCGGTAATCCAGACCGGCGTCGGCGCGGTGCCCGATGCGGTGCTGCGCCTGCTCCACGACCGCAGGGACCTGGGCGTCCATTCGGGAATGCTGGGCGATGGCCTGGTCGACCTGATCGAGGCGGGCGTCGTCACCAATGCGCGTAAGGAGATCGATCCGGGCGTCACCATCAACGGCGCGCTGATCGGCACGCGGCGGCTTTACGATTTCTGCAACCGCAACCCGGCCGTCCGCATGACGCCGACCAGCTATACCCACGACGCCGGGGTGCTGGGGCAATTGTCGCGCCTCGTCACGCTCAATTCCGCGCTTGAGGTGGACCTGACAGGACAGGTCAATGCCGAGGCCAGCGGCGCGAGCTACATGGGCGGCACCGGCGGTCAGGTCGATTTCGTCCGTGCCGGCGCGCGCTCACCCGGCGGGGCCTCGCTGATGGTCCTCGCCGCCAGCGCCAAGGGCGGGACGATCAGCAAGATCGTGCCCGCGCTCTCCGGCCCGGTGACAACGGCGCGCAGCGAGGTTGACGTGGTCGTCACCGAATACGGCGCGGCTGAGCTCAAGGGCCAGTCGCTGGCCGAACGGGCGCGGCGCCTCACCGCCATTGCCCATCCCGATTTCCGCGAAGATCTGGACCGCCAATCCTTCGACATTGCCAAACGGGGTTTCTGAAATGACCGATGCCGTCCTTTACGAGATCGCCGAACCGGGCGTCGCGGTGATCACCATCAACCGGCCCGAGCAGCGCAACTGCCTCTCCGCCGAGGTGCGCGAGAGCCTGCGCGCAGCGTGGGAGCGGTTCGAGGCAGACGACAGCGCGCGCATCGCCATCCTGACCGGCGCGGGCGACAAGGCCTTCTGTGCGGGCGGCGATCTCAAGGAGATGGTCGAGACCGGCATGAAGGTCCCGCCGCGCGATTTCATTCCATCGCCCTATGAAAACATGCGCCTGTCCAAGCCGACCATTGCGGCAGTGAACGGCGCGGCATTTGCCGGCGGCTGGCTGATCGCGCAGAACTGCGACCTCTGCGTTGCCGCGACCAGTGCCAAATTCGCCATCACCGAGGTCAAGGTCGGCCGCGGCAGCCCTTGGGCGGCGCCGCTGATCCACATGATCCCGCAGCGCATCTACATGGAGATCGTGCTGACCGGGAAGCCGATCACCGCGAGCCGCGCCTACGAGATCGGCCTCGTCAACCGCCTCGCCGAGCCCGAAGCGCTGATGGCCTGCGCGCTGGAACTGGCGCGCGAAGTAATCGAGGGCGCGCCGCTCTCGGTCGAGGCAGCGCGCAACACGGTCATGCTGAGCACCGAAATGGGCCGCGCCGATGCCATCGACGCCGCCTATGCCGCGCATGAGAAGTGCTACAATTCAGACGACGCGCAGGAAGGCCCGCGCGCTTTTTCGGAAAAGCGCAAGCCGGTGTGGACGGGCAAATAGACTGGACGGTTTATTTTAGATTGGTATGACCAACCCTGAAATAGGGAGAGAGCCATGCCAATCAATCGCCGCAACCTGATTGGCGGAGCCGCCGCGCTGGCCTCTGGGGCTGTTGCCAGCCCGGTGCTGGGCAAGGCCAAGCCTTTCAGCCCGCAGTTCGGTCCGCGTTCGCGCGTGGTCTATGTCAACGATCTTGCCGGCGACATCGACGGCCTGTTCGCCACGGCGCACATGGCGCTTTCCCAAACCTCGGAGCTGCGCACAATTATCGGTTCGGGCTTTATGGGCCCTCATGAGAGCGCCGATAGCGCCACGAAATTGGGCCGCGAGATGATGGGGCTCATGGGTCTCAAGGTGCCCGTTGTGGCAGGAAGCCCCAAGGCCATCGGCAAGGACAGGGTTCCCCAGCATTCGCCCGGTGTCCAGGCGATCATTGACGAAGCCATGCGGACTGACACGACCCTTCCGCTTTACGTCGCGGTGGGCGGCGGGCTGACCGAGGTGGCCAGCGCCATCCTGATCGAACCGAAGATCGCCGAGCGCATGACCCTGATCTGGATCGGCGGCGGGTCCATGCCGGATGGCGTCAAGCATGAGGCCAATTTCAACATCGATCCCGATGCGGCCCGCTTCATTTTCAACGAGGCCAAGGTGCCGATGTGGACGGTTCCGCAGGCCGTCTATTCCATGTGCATGGTCTCTGCCACCGAGCTTCAGGCCCGGGTCGCCCCGCACGGCAAGATCGGCAAATGGCTTTATGAAAAGCTGGCCAACGCGTCAGCTGATATGTCGCGCAACTTGCCACCCAGCATCAGCTTCAAGTTCAACACCGGCGAAACCTGGATCCTCGGTGACAGCCCGCTTGTCGTGCTCACTTCGCTGACTGACTGGGTGCCGAATTTCGACTTCGCAACCCGCAAGGTAAGCTGGGACAAGACGAGTGCGGGCCGTTACGACGAGGTGCCCTGTCCGCTGATGAACGCCGACGGCACGTTTACCCCCCGCAGCGATGGTCGCAAGGTGCGCATCTACAAGGACATCGACACGCGGCTGATGTTCGGCGATTTCTTCGCCAAGCTGGAGCTGAACTATCCGTCGCGGTAGGGTTCAACCCTCCGCGCCCTTGGCCATGCCGAACGAATAGACGAGGTGATCCACGTGGCCATGCAGGCCGAAGATCTTAGGGTCAACCTTGTCGCGGATCTGGCCGATTTTTGCGTCGACATCGTCAACCGTCCATGCGGGCTGGTAAGTGCCCCTGGTCTCGGCGATGTACATTTCGGTCATGCGGCCCGCGACGGCGGCATAGACTTCGCCGGAGACCGAGCAGTTCTCATGCGCCAGCCAACCGACCATCGGCGCGACCAGTTCCGGTCCCATCGGCGGGTACTGCGAGGTATCGAGACCGTCGGCCATGCGGGTCACGGCAGCGGGCACGATGACGTTCGACTTGACGTTGAACTCCTCGCCCTCAAGCGCGATCACATTGTTGAGGCCGATCATGCCCGACTTGGCCATGGCGTAGTTCACGCAGCGGCTGTTGCCATAAACGCCGCCGATCGAACTGGTCAGCACCACGCGGCCATAACCGGCATCGCACATCGGCCCCATTGCCGCGCGGACCACGTGGAACGCGCCCTTGAGGTGGACGTCGAGCACGGCGTTCAGGTCCTCGTCGGAAAGCTCGCGGATCGTGCCGTAACGCACATTGCCGGCATTGTGGATCAGCACGTCGATCCGGCCCCAGGTGTCGAGCGCCGCCTGCACGATGGCGCGGCCGCCTGCGGGAGTGGCGACGCTTTCGGTGCAGGCAATTGCCTCGCCCCCGGCGGCGCGGATGGCATCGACAACCTCTTGCGCCGGGTACTCGTCCGAGCCCTCGCCGCGGATCACCGAGCCATTGTCGTTGACCACGACCTTGCAGCCAAGACCGCCGAGCAGCTCCGCATAGGCCCGCCCCAGCCCGCGCCCTGCCCCGGTAATCACCGCCACGCGGCCGTCAAAACGAAGCATTCGGCACCCCTCCTTTTTTCGTCATTGCGAGGAGCGAAGCGACGAAGCAATCCAGTGAGGTTGCGCGCAGACGCTCTGGATTGCTTCGCTACGCTCGCAATGACGGGCGCGGAAGGCAAATTTTCGTCAATCAGCAGCGCTCACGCGATGACCGCCCTGCTACAGAATTCCCACAGCTCGTCCGCCAGCGCCATCCGCCGCGCACGGTCCGGGATGCCGCTTTCCTCGGCCAGCAGTTCGGTATGCACCGTGGTCGAGACGAGGTTGTAAACGAGCAGCGCCAGCCGATCGGCATCGCTGCGGCGCACCGAACCATCGGCCATGCCGTCCGACAGATAGCCCGCCATTACCCCCAGCAACGGGGCCAGCGCCTGCGCCAGCTGCGCGGGATGGCTTTCCGCCAGCCGCATATGTTCGCGGCTGAGCGCTGCGCCGCGCAGGTCCCGCGCGCCGGCGGGGGTTTCTTCAAGGCCGAACTGGCCGAGCACGATCGACTGGACGATGAACTGGAGCCGTTCGAGCGGCGTCGGCTTTTCGTCCGCCCAGCTGCCGAGTTGGCGTGCCGCAGCATGGAGCGTCTGGGCAAAGACGGCGAGGACAAGATCGTCCTTGCCGCCGAAATTGTCGTAGAAGGCCCGGCGGGCCAGACCCGTGCGGGCCAGCACGGCGCGGATGGTCAGGCCTTCCAGTCCGCCCTCCGCCAAGAGGTCATAGGCTGCGGCCACCAGCGCCTGCGCACGAGGATCCGTAGGCCCTTCGCGGCCCGGCAACGCCCCGGCGGCGGCGAGTTCGATTGACTTTGGCACCCTGCTCGCCTATCTAATTGAGAACGCCGTTCTCATGTGCGGCTATTCCTCGGGAGAGTCAAGTCGATGCCGAACGTCACCTATATCGAATCGAACGGCGCAAGCCATGTGATTGATGTGCCAGAAGGCGAAAACGTGATGCGCGGCGCGCTCTACAACAATGTCGACGGCATCGTTGGCGAGTGCGGCGGCGGCCTCTCCTGCGCGACATGCCATTGCTATGTCGATGACGCCTGGGCGAACAAGGTGGGTACCCCGACCAGCCAGGACGAGCGCGACTTGCTCGAAGGCGTCAGCGCCGAACGCAAGGCAACCAGCCGCCTGTCCTGCCAGATCGTGATGGACGCCACCCTCGATGGCCTCGTCGTCCACCTGCCCGAATCCCAGTACTGAAGCGCGGAGAGAGAACATGCCGATCGACGCCGCCAATCCCAAGCCCCCCACCTATCCGCGCCGCGTTGGCATGGACCAAGTGCCGCCGCACGTTTCGCCCGACCTGATCCGCTCGGTCGGCATCACCTTCGCGCCGGACTTCCTTGCCAATCCGCAGCAGTTCTTCATCGACCTGCAGACCAAGCAGCCGCCGCTGTTCTATGACGTCGGCCCGATGGGCAATGCCTGGCAGGCGACCAAGCACGCCGATGCGCTGCACATCCTGCGCCATCCGGAGATCTTCTCGAACGAGGGTGCCACCCCCTTTCCGCGCGATCCCAACGATTACTTCTACTTCATCCCGCAGGAAATCGATCCGCCCGAGCACCGCAAGTACCGCAACATCGTCGATCCGGTGTTCAGCCCGCAGGGCGTGCTCAAGCTGGAAGGCAAGATCCGCGCGCTGGCGAACGAGCTGATCGACCAGTTCATCGATGACGGAAAGGTCGAGTTTACCGAGGCCTTCGGCCGCCCGCTGCCGGTCATGGTGTTCCTTGACATCATGGGCCTACCGCAATCGATGCGCGACACCTTCGTCGAATGGGCGATGGACCTGCTCCATTCGAACAGCCGCGAGATCATGGGCGAGGCGATGGCCAAGATCACCGCCTACCTGAAGAGCGCGATTGCCGAGAAGAAGGCGAACCCGGACGACGGCGTGGTCAGCCTGATCGCCCATGCCGAAGTGGATGGCCGCCCGCTGTCCGACAAGGAAGTGTTCGGCTTTGTCTGCTTCCTGTTCATCGGCGGGCTCGATACGGTCTTCGCCACGCTCAATAACGTCTGGCTCTACCTCGCGCGCAATCCGCAGATCGTCGAGGAGATGAAGGCCGATCCGGACAATATCAACGCGCAGGTCGAGGAGCTGCTGCGGCTGTGGTCGGTCACGTTCTCGGGCCGCGTGGTGATCCGAGGATACCGAACTGCGCGGCGTGCAGCTCAAGAAGGATGATCGCATCACCTGCGTGCTGCCTTCGTGCAATTTCGATCCCGAGGTGTTCCCGAACCCGACCGAGTGCAATTTCCACCGCCCGCGCAAGACCGTGCTGGCCTTCACCGTCGGCGCGCATTCGTGCATGGGCGCGCACCTTGCCCGGCTGGAAATCAAGATCGCGCTGCAGGAATGGCTGAAGCGCATCCCGACCTTCTCGGTCGCGCCGGACTTCAAGGCCGAATACCGGCCGGGCGGCGTGGTCGGGCCTGAGGAAGTGCCGCTCACCTGGTAATGCGGTATCACCCGGGCGGCTTGCACGGCAGGCCGCCCGTGCCATGCTGCGCGGGTGGAAGGGACCGGCGATCACCTCACTGCATTTGACCGCCGCGAGGTGATCGGCGGGGCGCTCGGCGCCGCGCTGGCGGTAGGCCTGCCCCTTCCCGCCACTGGCTGGAGTGGCGCGCATGGACCCCGAGATCAACCCCGACATCCTGCATTACCTTGCGGACCTGCACGGCGCGGTCGATAACCTCAAGGACACCTGGCACCCCGAGGACCCGGCCTATCGCGCCGACCTCTATCGCCAGACGATGACCAGCTTGTCCTATGCCTATTTCATGTACTTCCACGCCGATGCCGAGCACCCGGACTGGGCGCCGCTGTGGAACCCGGTCTATACGCTCCAACCCAACCCGGATGACATCTACGTCCAGTCGCCCATCCGCGGCGACCTGACCTATCGCGTCTCCGGCAATCGCGGGACGTGCAAGATCCTGTCGTTCACTACGCAGGCGGCACTGTCCGGAACGGTGGACCAGATGCCGGTGCCCAACGGGCATAACGAGCTCGATACCAATGACATCGGCATCGGCCTTGGCGAAGATTTCGAGATCATTTTCAGCGAGAAGCGCCCCGAGGGGTACACCGGCCACTGGGCTCCGCTGCACCCCTCGGCGCGTGGTATGTACCTGCGCTACCGCATGTACGACTGGGAGAACGAGCGCGATCCGCAGCTGTCGATCGAATGCCTCAGTCCCGTCAGTCCCAAGCCGCGCCTGACGCCCGAACAAATCCTCGAACGCATTGTCCAGATGGCGAAGTTCCCGGCCCGCAAGACCAAGCTCTACAACGCCATGCAGAATGCGGTGAAGCAGAGCGTGGGCTTCAACGTGTTCCAGCCGGTGCGCTATCCCGGCGCGCTGGTGAAGCAGGTCTACTGGCCCGCCTGCTTCCAGTTCGCTGCCGACGAAGCGCTGATTATCGAGACCGAGATCCCGAAACGCGCGCCATACTGGAACATCCAGCTCAACGATCCGATGTTCAACGCGCTGGAGTATGTTTACCGCCTGAGCAGCACCAATGGCGCGATGGCCAAGCTGTCCAGTGACGGCAAATACCGCGCGGTGATTGCGCTGGAGGACCCCGGGGTACCCAACTGGCTCGACCCGGCGGGCTACACCGAAGGCGGCATCTATGGCCGCTGGTATGATTGCGATTCAGAGCCGGTGCCGACGATCAAACGCGTCAAGCTGAAGGACCTGCGCGCCAACCTGCCGTCCGATACTCCGGTGGTCACGCCCGAGCAGCGCCGCGAGGAACTGGCGCGGAGAGTGCGCGCTTGCCAGCGGCGGCGGCGGTGGTGATCCCATCGTCGTCCCGGACTTGATCCGGGACCGCGGGCCTGATCACCGCAGCCTTGCGTCAGGCCGCCAGCCGTCCCGGGTCATGCCCGGGACGACGCGACCAGCTTTTCACTCAGCGCCCACAACCGCTCCCCATTCGCCGGATCATGCGCGATCGGGTTCGGCACACGAGGGGCGCGGCAGTAGTAATAGCCGCCGTTTTCCAGCACCTCGGCAGGCTGAGAGTTCAGCCACAGCAGCGTTTCCGCGCCCTTCTCCGGCGTGATCTTCTCCAGCGCGTCGGTGTGCGCTCGCGTGGTATCGGGGACGTGGGAAAAGAAGTTCGATGCCACGGTTCCCGGATGGAACGAGTATGCCAGCAAGCCCTGCCCGCCGAACCGCCGCGCCAGTTCGGCCGCGAAGATCACATTGGCGAGCTTGCCGCTGCAATAGGCCGCGCCCGGCGAATTCGCGAGCGGGTCCTGCAGGTTGTCCCAGTTGAGGCCGGGAATCATCTCACTGCCGTCCGAACTGGTGTTGATCACGCGCGGCTGCGATGCGGCCAGCAGCAAGGGCAGCAGCCGCGTGGTCAGAACGAAGGGACCGAGGTGATTGCCGGCGAAGCTCTCTTCCAGGCCCTCGGACGTCACCCTCGGCTCGGAGATCATACCGCCGGCGTTGTTGGCCAGCAGGTCGATCCGGTCCGTGAGCGCGGCAATTTCGTCCGCCAGCCGCGCGGCATCGGTCATCAACGACAAGTCGCCGCGCAGCATGGTAATGTCCGCACACGGGGCGGCGGCGCGCAGGTCTGCCTCGGCCTCCGCGCAACGCTGCGCATTGCGCCCGACGGCAATCACCCGCCAGCCGTCGCTCGCCAGAGCCCTCGCTGCCGCCAGCCCCACGCCCGCGCTGGCCCCCGTAATGACGGCTGTTGGCATCAGCTGACCACGCGGCCGCCGTTCACGCCGATGGTCTGGCCGTTCACGTAGCCTGAGTCCTCATGGCACAACCAGGCGCAGGCATTGGCGATGTCGTTCGGTTCGCCCAGGCGGCGCACCGGAATGGCTTGCAGCAGCATTTCGGTGGGGATCTGGAACTTGTCGCGGTTCGCCTCGGACATGATCGTGCCCATCACCGATCCCGGCGGAATATTGTTCACCGTGATACCCAGCGGGCCAAGCTCCTGCGCCATCGAGCGGGTCAGCGTGATCACCGCGCCCTTGGAGCTCGAATAGGTGCACATGCCCACCGCGCCCGTCTGCCCGCTTGATGAGGAGATGTTGACGATGCGGCCCCAGCCCTTCGCCTTCATGTCCGCCAGCACTTCCTGCGCGACGATGATCTGGCCGAGGACATTGATCTTGTAGACCACTTCCCAGCGCGCTTCGGTGATCTCCTCGAAGGGTACGAAGTCGGTCACGCCGGCATTGTTGACGAGGATCGTGACGGGTCCGAAGCGCTCGCGCAATTTGGCGACCGCCGCCTTGACCTGCGCCCGGTCGGAAATGTCGGCCCCTAGCGCAATCGCCTCGCCGCCAGCCGCCTTGATCGCGGCGACCGTATCGGCGCAGAGTTCCTCTTTCAGATCAAGCACGCCGATCGCCACGCCGTCCTTAGCCAGCCGCTTGGCACAGGCCGCGCCGATGCCTGCCTGTCCGCCCGTGACGAGTGCCACCTTGTTTGCCATTTCCATCGTCCTCTCAATCAGGAGGCGGACGCTATGCCGCCCGCCCAGCGAAAGGAAGCAGGCCGCGCGGCATATCGTGGAGGCGGATCAGGCCTTGATCAGTTCATAATCGCCCGAGGCATCGACCAGCGCCTGCCAGCCCGGATAGACCACGATGGTGGTGAAGGTCTCCTCGATGATTGCCGGCGATGGCACCGTGTGACCTGGCTGGAGATCGCGGCCGAGGTAGACCGGAACGTCGCCGAAGCCCTGCCCAAGGTTGGCGCGGCGGGTCTTGGCCGGAACGGGAGCACTTGCCGCGCTGGCCGAACCGCCCGCCGCCGATGGGCTGGGCGTGACGACATGGCTGGCGAGGCGGACGCCGGTTACTTCGGGCACTTCATGGTCGCGCACGTGGTTGTATTCCGCCATGTGGCGCGCATTGAAGGCGGCGATGGCGCGGTCGCCGAGGCCTTCGTCGACAAAGCTCAGATCGCCGAGCGCGCCTTCGGGGGCGATGTCAAAGGTGAGCGAGAAGTTCTGGCCCGGGTAGCGCATGTTGATTCGGTAGTTCGCCTTGACCTGATCCCGGCTGAAGCCAGCGCTGGTGAAATACCGTTCAGCACGGGCAACAAGCTCGCTCCAAAGGTCGCGCAGCTTGCCAAGATCGAGCGCATTGGCGGGTGCGATCAGCGAGCGTTCCTCGTCGATGGCCGGATCGGCAACCAAAGTGCCGAGCGCCGAGAAAGTCGGCGATGCCTTGGGCACCAGCACACGGGAAATGCCCAGATCCTCGGCCTGGATCGCGGCGAAGGCGGGGCCATTGCCGCCATAGGCTAGCATAACGAGGTCCTTGGGATCGATGCCCTTGCCCGCCGTGGTGCGGCGCACGCCCTGGCTCATGTTGGCATTGACCACGCGCCAGCAATCGAAGGCGGCCTGTTCTGCATCGCCGTGACCCATCTGGTCGGCGATACCTTGGAACGCCTCGGCGACACCCGCCTTGGTCAGCGTGAAGCTGCCACCGGCAAAGCCCTCGTCGGTCGAGAGGATGCCGAGCATGACCAAAGCGTCAGTCACCGTCGGTTCGGTCCCGCCGCGGCCATAGGCCATCGGCCCCGGCTCCGACCCGGCGGAGCGCGGACCGACTTGCAGCGCGCCCGCGTGGACGTGGCAGATCGAGCCGCCGCCCGCGCCCAGCGTCTCCACCTTCACCATCGGCACGCCGATCAGGTAGCGGTGGTGCATGTTCCACCCGGCCTCAGCCGGTGCCTCGCCATCGATGACGAGGCTCATGTCATAGCTGGTGCCGCCCATGTCGACGCAGAGCAGGTTCGGACAGCCCTTGGCGCGGCCGGCATGGGCCGAGCCGATCACCCCGCCCGCCGGCCCGGAAGCCAGTACGCGGATGGGTGAGCCTTCGATGTAGTCGACGCTCATCACCCCGCCCGATGCCTGCATGACCATCAGCTGGCCCGGATAGCCGCCGTCCTTCAGGCGGCTCACCAGCCGGTCGAGGTAGTGCCGCACGCGCGGCGCGACGAAGGCGTTGACCACGGTGGTGCTGGTACGATCGTATTCAGGCGCGCGCGGCAGAACTTCGTGGCTGAGCGAGACGGCAACACCGGGCAGTTCCTCGGCCGCGATCTCGGCAATCCGCTTCTCATGCGCACTGTTCACGTGAGCGAAGAGCAGCGACACGGCGAGCGATTCCACGCCCTGCTTCTTGAGCTGGCGGCAGGCATGGCGGACGCTGTCGTCGTCGAGCGGCTTGTGCACCGTACCATCGTGCAGCACGCGCTCGGCCACGGTGAGGCGGCGGCGGCGCGGGGTTATCTGCTTGGGCGGGGCGAGGCGGACGTCCCAGATGTCCTCCTTGTAGCCGCGGCGGTATTCGATCTCGTCACGGAATCCTTCGGTGGTGATAAGGCCGGTCAGCGCGCCGTTCATTTCGATCAGCGTGTTGTCCGCAACCGTCGTGCCGTGGACGATGGCATCGCATTTTGCGAGGAAGTCGCCGAGCGGCAGCCCTTCCTTGCCGGCCAGCGTTTCCAGCCCCTGCATCACGCCCAGCGAGCGATCCTCCGGTGTCGAGAGGTTCTTGTGGAGGACGACCGCGCCGTCCTTCAGCATGGCGAAGTCAGTAAACGTGCCGCCGATGTCGATGCCGATGCGATAGGTCATGCGGCCATCTCCCGACGAAGCGCTTCAGTCGCAGCATGGTCCACTTCAAGCGTGTAATCCTCAAGGCTGCCGGTCAGCACCACGCCATACTTTGCGCGCGCGGCCTCAAGCGAAACGTACTCATCGAGCACGTCCTCCTTCACCGCCTCCGGATCCCGCGCCAGGGCCGGGCCGAAGCCCGCGCCGCCGCCGTGCTGGTAGGCGATCACGGCATTGGCGGGCAGCTGTGCCTGCGCCGTGCGCTCGATCTTGTACTGACCCGGAGATCCCCATTCGAAATGGTTGGTATAGGGAATGGCATCATCGCCGCCGCACATGCCGCGCAAGGGGTGATCGGCGCTGACCATCCAGGCCATCGCCATCGTCGGGCCGAGCACCTGCTTGACGTTGAGGCTGCCCGGAGACCCGCGCCACTGGCCCGCGCCGCCGCCATCCGTGGTCATCTCACGGCTGATGTTGAGGATCGGAAAGCGCGCCTCCGCGTCCTCCGCTTCAGACAGGAGCAGGTTCCCAAGGCTGACCGGACAGGAGCCCCAGCCGTCGATGCCCTTCACGGCCGAGGAGTCCATAGAGCGGCAGTCGACGCCCTGATCCATCCACATGCCGTGCTCATTGAAGCCGATCACCGCATTGGGCATACCGATCTTGTAAAGCTGCGGCTGGGCGCGTTCGGGCACGACGGCGGACAGCGCGAGGCACACCGCCTCAGTAATCTCACAGGCGGGGTGGAAGCTCCCGAGCGCCGCGGGCTTGTTGGGTGGCGGCTGAGCGATGCAGCCTTCGGGAATGACGATGTCGACCGCGTCGAAGCAGCCCTCGTTCTTCACGATCGTCGGATCGACCATCGCCACGACCTGCGTCATCACATAGCTGCGCGAATTGGCGAAGGTGTTCCAAACGCCGACAAGGTCCTGCCGGTCATCGGTGCCGGTGAGGTCGACCGTCAGGCTGTCTCCCTTGATCGTGCAGGTCACATGGACCTTCACGTCCTTGGTGCCCATCGTATCGGCATCGATCAGCACGGTCGCTTCATAGGCACCGTCAGGCCATGCGGCGAATTCGGCGCGCATCCGGCGTTCGGTGTGGGATATCGAGTGGTTGATCGCCGCCTTGATCACCTCGCCGCCATGCCGCGCGATCAGCGCCTCCAGCCGCTTCACCCCCTGCTGCACGCCGCCGATCATCGCCGCGAGATCGCCGGCGATGGTGGCGAAGCGGTTGTTGCGGACGACCATGTCGAACACGTCCTTGCGGCGCTGGCCCCGGTGGACCAGCTTGACGCAGGGGAACTGCACGCCTTCGGTGAACACGTCCGTCGCCTCTAGCGTGAAGCCGCCCGGATCCTTGCCGCCGGTATCGCCCTGATGGGCCTGGAGCGTGATGAACAGGATCAGCTCTCCCTCGGGCGAATAGACCGGCGAATAGACGCAGTAATCGGGCAAGTGCCCGCCGCCGTGATCGGGATCGTTGGACAGCAGCACGTCGCCCGGGCCGATATCGTAGTCCTCCATGTTCATCAGCGCCCAGCGGACCATCATCTGGTTGACGAAAGTCAGCTGCGGCGTCCCGATCGCGCCCATGGCCAGCCGCCCGTGGGCATCGACAATGGCGGCATTGCGCTCGTTCGATGAATTGATGATTGGCGATGAAGCCGCCCGGCCAAGGTGCGTCGCGCTTTCGAAGCAGACGGTTTCAAAGGCGCCGCGAATTATGTCGGCAGTAACCGGATCGATTGTGGCGGCAGTCGGCAACGGTTCCCGCCGGGCGGCGAGCTTGCGGTTCAGTTCGAAGGACATTGCGCCTTCCCTCTCCCAATCGTTTCGGGAAGAGTTAGGCGGCAGCGCCCGCCAGCCGCTCTACAGCGAGCGCCAGATCATATGCAGCAGGCGAAGGCTTAGCTGAGGACTGTCTTCAGACCGTCGACCACGTATTGTGCGGCCAATGCCGCGAGCAGCACGCCAAGCAGGCGGGTGATCACCGCCTCCACGTGCTTGCCGAGCAGCTTCATCAGCGGCGCGGCGGCGATCAGCGCCACCAGCGTCAGCAGCACGACAGCCAGCATGGCACCGAGGATGACCAGCGTCTCTTCGGTCCCCTGCGCCCGCGCGGTGAGCAGCATGATCGTGGCGATCGAGCCCGGCCCGGCGATCATCGGCATGGCCATGGGGAAGACCGAAACGTCCTCCACTTCCGGCGTGCCGCGCAGTTCCTCGGCGCGCTTTTCGCGGCGTTCAGTGCGCTTTTCGAAGACCATGTCCATCGCGATGAAGAACAGCATGATGCCGCCCGCGATGCGGAACGAGTTGAGCTCGATATGCAGCGCGCCCAGCAACTGTTCACCAAACAGTGCAAAGACCAGCAGGATCACTGCCGCGATCAGGCAGGCCCGCGCGGCCATTGTCACGGCCTGCTTGCGGCTCGCGCCCGAAGACAGCCCCGCATAGATCGGCGCGCAGCCGGGCGGGTCGATCACGACGAAAAGGGTGACGAAGGCAGAGAGGAAAAGGTCGAGCAACAAAGCCTCAGTTCTTCACCGGCGCATCGACCGATTCGATCAGCACCGGGCTTTCCGCGCCGTCCTTCTTCCACGAGACGGAAAGGTTGCGCGCGCCGCTGGGATCGACCGTCACGTCCCACCACAGCGTGCCGTCAAGCGACTTGCCAGAACGCTGCGCCGGGTCGAGCGGAGCAAGGTCCTTTGCCTTCACTTCCTTGAATTTGGGCGGTGGTCCAGCCGGACGCTTGCCTCGGTCCGGGCAGTCGGCAATCTGGCCGGAGAGCATTTCCGGGGCCAGAAGCGGCTCTTTCAGCTCGTCGCCATGATCGAGCACCCATTTGTACTTGCCGTCCTTCTGGCGCTGCCAGATCGTGGTGAAATAGCCGTTCATGTCCTTGGCACCCTGCCAGGCACCATGGCTGACCATCAACGAACCGTCGCAGCTCGACCAGACGATGTGCGGCTGCCATTTGACCGATTGCGGCGGGTTGGCGCGGCCCTTCAGCCAGGCTTGTGCATAGGTCATCTGCGGCACGAACATCACCGCATCTGCGGCTGCATTGGCGGCAAAGGCGGTCCACTGGCCTTTTTCCTGCGCCAGCTTGGCGAAGGCAATTTCTGCCGCGATCACGGCGGACGGGTTGGCGTAGGAATTGCGCATGTTGCGCTGCTGCTGGCGATCCTGCGCCGAGGCACCTGAGGCCAGCGCGAGCAGCGCAAGAGCGAGCGCGGCGCGCCTCACAGCACGGCCTCATCGAATTCGATGCCGGCATTGCGATGCGCGGCAACCAGCGTGTTGCGCAGCAGAACGGCGATGGTCATGGGGCCTACTCCTCCGGGAACCGGCGTAATGGCGCCGGCCACCTGAACTGCCGATGCATAGTCGACATCGCCGACCAGCTTGCCCTTGGGCGAGGTTTCGCTGGGAGGCAGGCGGTTGATGCCGACGTCGATCACGGTCGCGCCCGGCTTGATCCAGTCACCCTTGACCATTTCGGCGCGGCCCACGGCGGCAACGACGATATCGGCGCGGCGGACGACTTCGGGCAGATCCTTGGTGCGGCTGTGCGCCACCGTCACCGTGCAGCTTTCCGCCAGCAGGAGCTGCGCCATCGGCTTGCCGACGATGTTCGAACGGCCGATCACGACGGCATCGAGGCCTGAAAGCGAACCCATCCTGTCCTTCAGCAGCATCAGGCAGCCCAGCGGCGTGCAGGGCACGAAGCCCGGCAGCCCCACCGACAGCCGGCCCGAATTGACCACGTGAAACCCGTCGACATCCTTGTCCGGGCTGATCGTGGAGATGACCTTCTGCTCGTCGATATGGGCCGGCAGCGGCAATTGCACGAGGATGCCGTCGACCGCCGGATCGGCGTTCAGCCGCTCGACAAGGTCAAGCAGCGCGCCTTCGTCGGTGTTCTCGTCGAGCTTGTGCTCGAACGAATTCATCCCGCATTCGACCGTCTGCTTGCCCTTGCTGCGGACATAGACCTGGCTGGCGGGGTCCTCGCCCACCAGCACGACTGCGAGGCCTGCCTTGCGGCCGGCGTGCACCTCGAACTGGGCTGCGGCTACCGCGATGCGGGCGCGCAGGCTTTCGGCAAAGGCTTTGCCGTCGATGATGGAAGCCGTGCTCACAGGTAGGTCATCGCATAGCGGATCAGCGCCCGGCGGATCAGTTCGAGCGCGAAGAGCAGGACCAGCGGCGAAAAGTCCATGCCGCCGGTATCGGGCAGCAGCCGCCGGATCGGGTTGAGGATCGGATCGAGCAGGCGGTTGATGCCCTGATAGACGCTGAGCAGAAAGGTATTCTGCCCGTTGATCACGTTGAACGAGAACAGCAGGCTGAGGATGACCATGACGATGATCAGACCCTGAAGGATCTGGCTGACCAGATCGAATACGTCGAACAAGATACCGAAAAGCACCGGCAACCCCTTACGCTGAATGATTGCCCCGCCTGATAGCGGCAGTGCGCGGCGCTGTCACCCGCGCTGGTCGATCAGCGTGGCGCTTCGGCAGGTTTGAGGTCCGACATCTCGACATGCCACAGCCGGTCTTCCGGTGTCGAACCGGGAACGTCGTTGCTGCGGCGGAGGCCCACGCGGCCGGTTTCCACGACACGGCCGGCATCCCGAACCACGACGGGGGCGATGTAGATCAGCGATCCCGCCGCGCCTTCGACGCGCGACGGATCGAACTCCAGCGACAAGGCCGAATACTTTCCGAAATGCGCACGCAGGCTGCCGGGGCTGGTTTCGGGGAAATTGCCCCAGGCGGCGTCGGCGGCCTCCCAGTCATGCGCGGCCAGCGCCGAGCCGTAGTAGGCCAGTACCCGCGCAGGGTCCTCGACCTGGGTCAGGGCGGCCCGGTCCAGCTGCACCTTGGCGCGCGCAGGCTCGCTTGGTGCCGGAGCAGGCGCGCCGTCGCAGGCCGCGAGAAGCAGCAACGCAATCATCGGGATCATTCGTCTGATCATGCCGGGAACTACGCGCGAAGGCCGCGCGTGTTCCCGCATCAGGCGCGGATCAGGGTTCCGGCGCCCTTTTCGGTAAACATTTCGAGCAGCATCGCGTGGCTGACGCGGCCATCGAGCACGACAGCCGCCTCGCACCCGGCCTCCACCGCGTGGACACAGGTTTCAAGCTTGGGGATCATGCCGCCGCTGATCGTGCCGTCCTGCTGCAAACCGGCAATGTCGGCCGGGGTCAGGTCGGTGAGGAGCTGGCCCTGCTTGTCGAGCACGCCCGAAACGTCCGTCAGCAGGAACAGCCGCGCTGCGCCGAGCGCGCCGGCAATCGCCCCGGCCATGGTATCGGCATTGACGTTATAGGTCTCGCCATCCTCACCCACGGCGATCGGCGCGATCACCGGGATCATGCCGGCAGCGCAGATGGCGTCGATGATGGTCGTGTCGATCGTGGTCGGGTCGCCGACGAAGCCGAGGTCGATCACCTTTTCGATCTGGCTGTCCGGATCGCGCGTGGTGCGCTGCGCCTTGGTGGCGGTGACCAGGCCGCCGTCCTTGCCGGAAATGCCCACGGCCTTGCCGCCGGCCCCGGCAATCCAGCTGACGATCTGCTTGTTGATCGCGCCCGAGAGGACCATCTCGGCAATGTCGGCAGTTGCCTTGTCGGTCACCCGCAGGCCGTCGATCCGCTGGCTGGTAACGCCAAGCTTGGCCAGCATCGAATCGATCTGCGGCCCGCCACCGTGGACCACCACCGGGTTGATCCCCACCGCGCGCAGCAGGACAACGTCTTCGGCAAAGTCATGCGCCAGGTCGGGGTTGCCCATGGCATGGCCGCCGTACTTCACCACAAAGGTGCGGCCTTCATAGCGGCGCAGGTAGGGCAGCGCCTCGACGAGGGTTTCGGCCTTGGCCAGCATTGCGGGATCGTGCGGATTTGCCATGTCCCGGCCCTTTAGTGCGTTTTCGTTACGCGTCCACCCGCTTTGCCAGCTTGACCGCTGCCCAGATAATAACCGGCACCAGCACGGCGGAGAGCACGACCTTGGCGATCATCTGCCCGACCATCAGGTTCAGGATCGGCCGTTCCCCAAGGAAAGAGACCGAGATGAAGATCAGCGTATCGACGATTTGCGAAAGCGCCGCGGCAATGAAGCCGCGCACCCCGGCATTGCCGGCCGCGCCGCGCAGGCGGTCGAAGATCCAGATGTTGAGCGTAACGGAGATACCATAGGCAAGGATGCCCGCCGCCATCATCCGCCATGACTGGCCAAGGATGATCGGGAAGGCTTCCTTCGCGGGCGGGTACATGTCCGGGTCGGTGGGCAGCGTCAGCACGAACAGGCTGAGCAGGATCGCGCCGACCAGCGGGGCAAATCCGAAGCGCACGAAACGGTCCGCCATTGCCTTGCCGTGCATCTGCGCCACGGCGCTGGAAATGCCGACGAGGATCAGGAAGGGAAATATCCCGGCTTCCACCGCCAGCGGCCCGATGGCCACCTGCTTGGCGCCGAGCACCCCGGCGATGGTCACCATGCCCCCATAGAACAGGGCGAGGAACAGGAGCGAAAGCGGCAAAGCGCGCGGGTTCGTTTCGGTCATGGGAGCGGAGTCTAGCGAGGATGCCCCGGCTGGGGAAGGGTGTGCCGCAGGGGCTATCCACCGCGCAATGCAGGCGTTAGTCTCAGCCGTAACCGATCTCCCGGGGGAGCCGAAATCCTTATGAACATCCTCAAGAGCCTGGCTGGCATGGCGCTGATCCTGCTTGTGGCCTACCTGCTTTCCTCCAACCGCAAGGCGATCAAGCTGCGCGTGGTTGGCGCGGCCTTCGCGCTTCAGGCCGGCTTTGCCGCACTCGTGCTGGCAACCCCGTGGGGCCGCGCGGTGATCGGGGCGATGTCTCACGGTGTCGTAAGCCTGCTCGGCTATGCCCAGGCGGGGATCGACTTCCTGTTCGGCAACCTGGCCAAGCCGGAACTCGGTGGCTTCAGCTTCGCCATTTCGGCGCTGCCGGTGATCATCTTCTTCGCCGCGATCGTTTCGATCCTCTATTACATCGGGCTGATGCAGCTGATCGTGCGCTGGCTGGGCGGCGCGATCCAGTGGATCACGGGTATTTCGAAAGTGGAATCGCTCGCCTCTGCCGCCAACATCTTCGTCGGCCAGAGCGAGGCGCCGCTGGTGGTGCGCCCCTACCTCGCTGACCTGCGCCCAGCACAGATCTTCACGATCATGTCGGTGGGCATGGCCGGCGTCGCAGGCACGATCCTGCTCGCCTATGCGGCGATGTTTGGCGACCAGAAGGACTTCTACCTGCCCTACCTCCTCGCGGCGAGCTTCATGTCCGCGCCGGGCGGCATCCTGATGGCCAAGATCATCATGCCCGATGACGAGGGCGAACTCGGCAAGGACCCCGAACTCGAGGGCGAGGTTACCTTTGGCGAGGAAAAGCCCGCCAACGTCATCATGGCCGCGGCGGAAGGCGCGCAGACCGGCGTCAAGCTGGCAGTCGCCGTCGGCGCTATGGTGCTTGCCTTCGTGGCGCTGGTGGCGCTCGCCAACGGCATCCTTGGCGGCATCGGCGGCTGGATTGGACGGCCCGACCTCTCCTTCCAGCTGATTCTCGGCACCATCTTCGCCCCCGTCTTCTGGCTGCTCGGCGCGCCCGATTGGGCGGAATCGCTGCGCGCCGGCGGATTTTTCGGCACCAAAGTGGTGCTCAACGAATTCGTCAGCTTCATCGAGCTGGGCAAGGATGCGAGCATCTCCGACCAGACCAAGGCGATCGTCACTTTCGCGCTGTGCGGCTTTGCCAATTTCAGCTCGATCGCCATCCAGATGGCGGTCACCGGCGGCCTTGCGCCCAACCAGCGCCCGGTGATCGCACGGCTCGGCATGAAGGCACTGGCGGCGGGGAGCCTTTCCAACCTGATGAGCGCGGCGCTGGCCGGACTGTTCCTCAGCCTGCTGTAAACGGCGGATTTGCAGGGGTGATTGCTCCAATCCGGAGGTAAACCCGGTACAATCTCGGATGGCGCGGCAGGGCGTTCGCGCGTTGTTGCCCTGGGCCATGGCCCTAGCAACTCTCGCCGCCGCCCTCTTCGCCCTCTGCGCAGACGGCCCCCGCAACACCTGCGTCGTCGATGGCGACACCTTCTGGCTGCAAGGCGAGAAGATCCGCATCGCCGATATCAACGCCCCCGAAACGCACGGCGCGCGCTGCCCGGACGAACGCCAGCGCGGCGACCGGGCGACCCTGCGCCTTGCCGAGCTGCTCAATGCCGGCCGTTTCGAGCTGGTCAGCGGTGCGCGCACACATGACCGCTATGGCCGCCGCCTCGTCACCGTGATGCGCGGCGGCAGGTCGCTGGGCCAGACGCTGGTCAGCGAAGGCCTCGCCGAGACATGGAAAGGCCGCCGCTCAGACTGGTGCGCGTGATCGCGTGAATTTTGGCCTCCCCCTCCGTCTGATGCTGCGTGCGGGAATCGGAGGGGGAGGCGGCGCGGTCTAGTGCGACCCGAACCGCGCGGGGAAGCTATGCTGGCCTGTGCACGCGCCGCTTGCCGACGCAGGCCTCGTTCATTGGGTCACCAGCCATCAGGACCAGCCCGGGTTGGGCTTGGCGGGACGCTTCGACTTGCGCCGGACACGTGCCGCCAAGCCCCCGTGACGCGGCCATGCCGGCCAGCGCCAGCGCCACGAAGGCGCCGGTAACGGCAAGGCTGCGGCGACGGGATACCGGGTTGAGGATGGAGAGCGACTTCACGGGGCACAGATTCGCCGCCGTGGGTTAGCATGGGGTTGCGACACGCGGTCAGCGCGAATGGTTTCCCGCGTTAAGCCTGTTTGTTCGGCATGTAGCCGGATGCGCCGCTCCCTTGGCCGCGTAAGCTTAGGGTGCCGTCCGGGCGTCTGGAGTGGGTGAGGCAAGGCCTCGCGCCATGCCTCAGCCTGGGGGCCCGCCTATTGCGCCGCCAGATCGGTCAGGGCCAAATTTCTTACCCGCAGACCGGCTTCGCGGCCCTTCTGAACTTCGAGGGCCTGGTTCGCCATGCTCCGCCATGCCAGTTCCGAGCGGTGAGCGCGTTCGCGCACATTCTCCAGCACTGCCCCGGCGGCCTCAAGCGACGCCTGTTCGGCGCGTTCGATCAGGAATTCATAAGTCAGTGCCATCAGCTTTCACTCCAGACTTGTGGAAGGGTATAGCAAGCCACCGGCAGCCTGTTCGGGATTGCCGGCGCGGTCATGTCAGGCGGGCCGGAATGCCGAAAGCTCGGCCCTGTTCCATGCAGAGGCACTCGCGGCACCCAGTCCGCGTTGGAACCTGCTGATCCGGCCGGCGATGGAGGAAGCTCGTGTCAGTTGCACGATCCTTTCACCCTCGCAGGCGGCGCGGTCGGCACGCATCATGGCGTGCTGGTGAGCCGCATATTCTTGGTTGATGTCCATGTCTTCAATCTCCAGTTTTGGAGCGGACTTGCCTCCTGGCACAGCCGCAAACCCTATCCAGTTCAGTCGACCATCGCCGCGACGAGGCGCTTCAATTCGATGGTCGAAAGCATGGCGGACTGGGTCGAGTGCCGTGCCATTGGGGTATTGCTCGCCGAGCATTTGCGGGGCGAGGTCGTGTGGCGCTTGGCAGCGCCAATATTGTAGCAATTCATCTGTTCCTTGCGGGCAGCGGTCATGCTGCCACCTTTCAAAATCGGGTCGACGCCCGTTGCATCGCTTGGGGATGGCGCCTGGCTTTCTGGCCAGGGATCCCTGCGCGATCGAAAATCCGCCCTTGGCGGGATCTTCAGGCGTCATTTCCTCGTGTACGTGGTCCCAAAAGACCCGGGCAGACTGGGTGACGGCGGTTTTCATCGGCCCTCCGGGCGCTGATTGAATGCTCGTTTCCCGGGGTTACGCCGAAGCGTCCGTCCGGCAGGATTTTGTCGATCCCGCCTTCGGCCCGGAAGAGCTGTGCCGCCGCCAATCCCTGTCCACGCGTACAAAAATCTTCCGCGCACGGGCACATCCCGTGGCAGAGCCATGCAGCATGAAAAGGAAAAGGGGGGCCGCCAAAGCGGCTATCAAATTTCCGTCGCAAACGACGTCTAGGCGCAGACACACATAGCAGCGTTTCGAAAAATTGCAAGCAGCTCGCGCCGACACACCCCGCCACCTTCAATCACGGTCGTGGGCAGACAGAATGGCGTGATGCCGAAGCAGCCAGAAGCATCGCGATGTAAGGTAATGGTGCCGCTTACGTGACTCGAACACGTGACCCCATCATTACGAATGATGTGCTCTACCAACTGAGCTAAAGCGGCATGCCGGTGCGAGGCTAGGCCTTCGCGGGCAGGTCAGGCCCCTTAGCCGCCGTTTTCGGGTGTTGCAATCGGGTTTGTGCGCGATGGGACGGATAGCCGCCCCGGCGCGGGCGTGGCATAGGGACTCGCATGGATTGTCCGAATGATCCCCTGCCGGCCGGCGCACGCATCTATGCGGCATTGCGTAGCGACTATGGCAGCGCGCATGAGCGAGCTTCGCGGGCGATTCCGGTCGAGATGCCGGTGGCGATCGAGCTGAATGGCATTGCCTATGCGGTGATGATGGCCAGCCCTTGCGACCTTGAGGATTTCGTCACGGGCTTCCTGCTGTCCGAGGGCTTGGCCGAGGCGGGCGAGATTGGTGAGATCGTGCTGCATCCGGCGGAAGGCGGTGCGGGGATCGTCGCGCGGACCAACCTGCCACCGCATCGGCTGGAGCCGGTAATGGAGCGGGCACGGCGGCGGCTGGGAGATTCGTCCTGCGGGATCTGCGGGCTGGAAAGCATCGATTTGGCCCTGCGGCCACTGCCCGCGCTGGCGCCTTCTCCCCTGCCCGAACCCCAGGCGGTGCAGCGCGCGCTGGCGGCAATGCGCGGGGCGCAGGTGCTGGGTGATGCGACTGGCGCCACGCACGCGGCGGCTTTCTGTGCGCCCGATGGATCGCTGATAGCCCTGAGGGAGGACGTGGGGCGGCACAATGCGCTCGACAAGGTGATCGGCGCGCTGGCGCGGGCCGGGCGGGATGCTTCGGACGGCTTCCTCGTCGTAACCTCGCGCGCGTCCTATGAGCTCGTCGAGAAGGCGGTGCGGGCTGCCTGCCCCCTGCTGGTGGCGATTTCCGCGCCGACTTCGCTCGCGGTGGAGCGGGCACGCGCGGCGGGGCTGGCGCTCGCCGTGCTTGCCCGGGACGATTCGATGCTGTGGATCAGCGGGCCGATGCTGGAGGACTAGTCCGGCAGCGCCTCGAACCGGAAATCACGGAACTTGGCCTCGCCCGGTCCGGCAGAATAGAGCCCCGGACGCAGCATCAGGAAGCCGCCGCGCACATTGTGGTGATAGCCCGACACTTCCATGCCCCGATCGAAGCGCTGCCATGTCTGCCCGCCATCGCCGCTGGTGTGGAAAGAGACGATGTGCTGGCGGTTGGTCACGCGCATGCGCATCCGCCGCCCATGCGGATTGGCCGGGCGGCCGCGTTCGATGCCGTACTGGTGGGTGACGAAGCGCTTTTCGTCAAAGCCGAGGCCGCAGTAGAGCTTGTCGTCATAGAACAGGATCAGGCCGGCCGTGCCGCCGGGGGCGATTTCGATGTCACATTCGAAGCGATAGGAGGTGTCTCCGGCGATCAGCAGCAGCGGCGAGCCAGTGGAGGGCGCGAGGCCCTTTCCGGCGAGGTGCAGCGCGCCGTCCGCCACGCGAATGCGGCTGGCCTCGTCGGGCGCGGGGCGGAAGAAGGACCATTTCGAGCCGAGCGCCAGCGGGGCGGAGAAATTGTCCGACAGCGGCATCCCGTGCGGCAATGCCTGCCCGCCGCGGGGGCTTCGGATCGGGCGCGAAAGATCGCCGCCGGTCATGTGAAACCAGCCGTCCTTCGTCCAAGTTACCGGATCGAGCAGGCACTGGCGGCCCAGTGTCCAGTAGCCGTTTTCGAACCCGTGGTAGAGCGACCACCAGCTGCCGTCAGGCGCTTCCACGAGGCTGGCATGGCCGCGCGACCACCATGCCTCGCCCACGCTTTTCGTGCGGACCAGCGGATTGCCGGGGTGCTGCTCCCACGGGCCGTGGATCGAGCGCGACCGTGCGGCAATGACCATGTGGCCCGTAGGCGGACCCGCCGTGCCGCCGACCGCGGTGATCATGTAGAACCAGCCGCCGTGGCGGTGGATCTTGGGACCTTCGGGGCTGAAGCCTTCGACGTCCCAGGTGTCCGGATAGCGCCAGGGATCGTAGACGTGCTCGACCTTGCCTGCCAGGCTGAGTCCGTCCTCGGACAAGCGCACCCTGTCTCCGCCGGACAGGAACAGCCAGCGCGAACCGTCCTCTCCTACCGCGTGGCAGGGGTCGATATGGGCATGGAGGCCGAGCGGAACGGGATCGCTCCACGGGCCGTCGATATGGTCCGCCCAGATGACGTAGATGTCGTTCTGCGGGCTGGCCTTGACGGGGATGTAGAGGAAGTAGCGGTCCTGGTGCTTCTCAAGGCTGACCGCCCAGACCGAGCCGATATTGCGGGTAAGCGCGGCCTTGCGCGGCTGCCAGTTGATCAGGTCACGGCTGTGCCAGATCGTCAGCCCCGGATAGGAATCGAAGCTGGAGAAGGTCAGGTAATAGTCCGTGCCGTCCTTCAGGATTGCCGGATCGGGGCGGTCTCCGGCGATCACCGGGTTGCGGAAAGTTCCGTTGCCCAGGTCGGGCTTGCGCTGGTTTTCGAAGGTACGGCCCCACTTGTCGCGCGGGGCAGCGGCTAGTGCGGGCGCGGCGTTGAGGGCGAGCGCGCCAAGCCCTCCCAGCTTCATCGCGTCGCGGCGATCGAGGCTCATCCCAGCACCGTGGTGCGAGCCCATGCGCGCCACAGATCGGGCCAGGCCTCAACCGGCTTGCCCACCGCCTTGCGCAGGCCGAAGCCGTGGCCGCCATGCGTGAACAGGTGCATTTCCACCGGCACCTTGCGGGCACGCAGCGCCGCGTGGAGGCGCAGCGTGTTTTCCACCGGGACGGCGTCATCGTCCTCGGCATGCAGCAGGAAATGCGGCGGGGCGTCGGCGGGGACGGTCTGGTCGGGCGACCAGGCCATCTCCTGCCCCGGCGATGGCTTGGGCCCCAGCAGCAGCGCGCGCGAGCCGGCGTGGGCGATCGCCGGGTCCATCGATATCACCGGATAGAGCGGTGCGGCACAGGCGGGCTTCGCCGAAAGCTTGTCCGCAGCATCGACCGGCTGGTAAACCGGCACGGCAAAGCGGGTGGAAAGGCTGGCGCAGACGTGGCCGCCGGCGGAAAAGCCCATGGCGGCAACGCGCTCCGGGTCCACGGCAAAGTCCCCGGCGCGGTGGCGGATCAGGCGCATCGCGCGCTGGGCATCGATCAGCGGAGTGTCGGGACCGCTGCCCCAGCCCTCGCCCGGCAGGCGGTAGAACAGGACGAAGGCGGTGAAGCCGCGCGCGGTCAGCCAGCGCGCCATCTCATAGCCTTCCTTGTCCACCACCACCCATTTGTAGCCGCCGCCCGGCATGATCAGCACGGCGGCACCATTCGGCCGGTCAGGCCGGAACACGGCCATGCGCGGGCGGCTGATGCCGAAGACCGCGCGGTCGGTGACGAGCGCGTCGGTGGAGCGTTCGTTGACCGTTTCGACCAGAGCCTTCGCGGGCGCATCAGGTGCGCCCCTGAGCCAGAGATCGATGGTTTCCACCGGCTGCGGCAGACCAGGTGACACGCCACCAGAAGCGGCGGGTGGAGGCGTTTGCGCAGCTGCCATCCCGGACAGCAGGCCCGCGGCAAGGCTTCCTCCCACCACCAGCCGGCGGCTTACCTTTACTTCGTCAGGTCCGGCCATCCGCCCACTTCCTCCTGGCTATCGATAATGTGCCCGCTTCGCCCCTGTACTGAGGCGACGACGCGGGCGTCCACGGCATCGCGCGGTCCTGCACCGGCCTTGGCAAGGACAGCCGCGCACCCGCCGGGTGCCGGATCCGCGCGGACCGGCGCAATGTCTGGCGCGGCCGCCAGCGGATTCCAGAAGCCCGCAACCAGCACCTTCTGCTCTGCCGGAATCGTGCCGTCCAGACTGTTGCCGGCGAACCAGCTGCGCGCCTGCGGGTTCTCCTCTCGAAAGATCGCCCTGCCTTTGCTGTCCGGTCCGCTGACATAGCAATTGTCGATGAAGGCGTAGGTCGCCGCGCTGTCCTTGTCGGCATTGTAGCCCGAGGCATTGCCGCCCCAGTTGTAGAACACGTTCGAGCGGAACTCGATCATGGCGCCCTGCGGATCACGCTCGGCAGGGGTGTAGTTGCCCGGGCGCGGCATGCGCTGCACGTGGTGCGCCCATAGGTTGTGGTGGAATGAAAAGCGCGATCCCTTTCCGCCACGGATCAGGCTGCCATATCCGTGATCGCCCTTTGCGTGCCCGGCTTTGCGCAGCGATTCCGAGATGATCGACCACTGCACCGTCAGGTCGAAGATGCCCGGTTCCTTCTCGTAATTCGCGGAGGCCGACAGCGTTTCATCGACCGACCAGCTGGCCGAGACATGGTCGAGGATGATGCGGCGTCCGCTGGAGATCGAAATGGCATCGCCCTGCCCGCCGCCGAGGTTGCCAAGGCGCGATCGGATGTGGCGGATGATGACGTCGTCCGCTTTCACCACCAAGCCGTGATCGGCAATGGCCACTCCGCCCGCGGGCGCGCCCGAACCGTCGATGGTGATGCGCGGAGCACGAATGACAAGATCGCTTTTCAGGCGGATGGTGCCGGCAACGCGAAAGCGGACGATGCGCGGCCCCTCGGCCTCGACCGCGGCGCGCAGGCTGCCGGGGCCGGAATCCTCCAGCGTCGTGACATATAGCACCTTTCCGCCTCTCCCGCCGGCGGCAAAGCGGCCTGCCCCTTCGGCTCCCGCAAAGGCAAGCGGGGGCTGCGACGCGGAACGGGGCGAGGATGCTTGCGCCCCCGCCCCGTTCATCATTGCCAGCAAGACAAGGGCAGCGACATGGGTTTCAAAACGAAGCTTCATATCGCTGCCGGATCCTCAGGTTACATCTTGAACCGCGCACCGAACAGGATGGTGCGGCCGAAGTGGTTGTTCTCGTAATTGCGATCCGTGTCGAAGTCGGTGAAACGGTAGCGGTAGGTGTCGAGCAGGTTGGTGCCTTCGACCGAGACTTCCACCCAGTCGGTCAGCTTGTAGCGAACCGATGCGTCGAGGTTGGTGGTTGCGCCGTAACCTTCAAGCAGGTTGCCGGTGCCGCTGGCACCTTCGTGATAGCGGCCACGGTAGCTGACCATGACACGGGCGCTGAACTTGCCATCATCATAGTACAGGGTGCCGTTGTAAGCTTCCTTCGACACGTTCGACAGGGTGTTGGTGACCGACACGTTCTGCAGCGCGCCGCCTGGTGTGATTGCCGGTCCCTGCAGGTTGAAGTTCGCGTCGGACTTGATGAAGGTTGCATTGGCGATCACGCCGAAGTTGCCGAGGAAGCCGTCGGCAAAGGCCTTGAACGGAACCTGCGCGGCAAGCTCCCAACCCTTCAGCGTCGCGCCCGAACCGTTGACCGTGGTCACCAGCGTCCAGATCGGCTGGCTCTGGAGCGCGGGATTGAGCGCCGCAGGCGAGCTGGCGAGCAGGACCGATGAGGGCAGGCCCGTCTGGGCAAAGGTAGCACCCGTCACCGATGCCGACTGGGTGAAGGTGTGGACCTTCTTGTTGAACCAGGCGACCGAGAGCACCGCACCCGGGGCGAAGTACCATTCGGCGGCAAGGTCGTAATTGGTGGCGCGGTAGGGTTCGAGGAACGGGTTGCCGCTGGTCACGCGGAAGTTGAAGCCGTCTGCCGATCCGCCCGGGGTCAGCGAGCCGAGCGAGGGACGCGTCATCACGTCGGCCACGGCGGCGCGCAGGATGATGTCATCGGTCGGGAACAGGGCAAGGTTGACCGAAGGCAGCCAGTCATCATAGCTGCGGGTGACCGTGGCATTGACGCCGCTGACCAGGCCGTAGGACGATTGTTCGGTCTTGGCATAACGAACGCCGGCGTTGAGCGCATATTTCAGGCCTGCCAGTTCACCATCGGCATCGACCTGGAAGTATGCGCCCTTGGTGGTTTCCTGGACGCCGCGGTTATTGCCTGCGTCAAGCACCAGCGGGCGGCTGTAAAGCCCGGTGAAGGCCGCCGCCGCGGGGATGTTCGGGATCAGCCACTGGTTGGTGTTGCCCGCCGGCTGGCCTGCGCTGCCCATGGTGAACAGCTGTGACAGTGCCGGGGTTACCGGGAAGCCATAGACTGCGGTGGGACCGAACAGGCTGGAGGCTGAACAGGTGATGGTGCCATTGGCGCCGGTGACAAGGCTGGTGCCGCCATTGCCGCAGACCGCCGTGTCGCGAGTGAAGGAGACGACGTCGTAATTGTAACGCCGCCAGACCGCGCCCAGCTTCAGCTTGAAGCCTTCGGTCACGTCGAATTCGGTGCGCAGCTGCACCGTCTTGAACTTGTTGTCGACGCTGGAGGGGCGATCGCGGATTTCGGCGAGCTGGAAGTTGGCCGGATCGGTCACCGAAGTGCCGAAGGTCAGCTTCGGATAGGCCATGTCGGTATAGTCATACGAATAGCCCTGAGCATCGCGGTCATCGAAGATGATCGTGGTTTCCACCGGGATATCCGCGCTCGACTTCGAAAATCCGCCCAGCAGGGTGAAGCGGAAGCGGTCGCCGATTTCCTGGTCCCAGGTCGCGCCCACCTGATAGAATTCGGTCGAGCTTTCGCGGCGATAGGCTTCGGTACGGACCCAGGCGTCGTTCAGCGTCGCCTTGATCATGTTGTTGTTGGCATCGTAAACCGGATTGACCACGTTGATCGAACGCTCGTTCGAACGCAGCAGAACTTCGCCCCACGATTCTGCGCGGATCGCATCGTACTTCGAATAGAGCCCGTCGATCGAGAACTTGGTCGCCTCGGTCGGGGCGAACTGGACCGAGCCGGTCAGGCCAAGGCGTTCGCGGTCATGCGCCACCTGGCCATAGCGCGGGATGCGCGGGTGAAAGGCGAGCGCCGCCTTGTCGCAGGCCGCGCTGGCGACATAGGAGCCGCCCGAATTGGGCGTGGTGAAGCAGTTGGTTGCATCGACCCCGTCAAAACGCGCCTGCGCCCAGCGCACGGTGTTGTTGCCCAGTTCGAGCGTCTTGGTCTTTGAATAGGCCGCCGAAACTGCCACGCCGAAGGTTCCGGCATCGTTGCGCCAGCTGAGCATGCCGGCCGCGCGCGGTCCGATGGTGTCGGACAGGTCGTTGTAGGATCCGACCAGCGAAAGCGCGCCGCTGATGCCTGCCTTGCCCTTGAGCGGGTTGCCCGTGTTCAGATCGACCACTGCGCCGAGCGAACCTTCATCGAGGCTGGCTTCGGCGGTCTTGTGCACGACGAGGCTGGAGAACAGTTCCGAGGCGAAGACGTTGAAGTCGAAAGCACGGTCGCGGTTGGCGCTCGCACCGTCGACCGAAGTGGCGATCGTTTCCATGCCGTTGACGCGAACGCGGGTGAACTGGCTGGACAGGCCGCGTACGGTGATCGAGCGGCCCTCACCGCCATCACGCGTGATCGAGATGCCGGGAATGCGCTGCAGCGATTCGGCCAGGTTCTGGTCCGGGAACTTGGCGATGTCCTCGGCCACGATGGCGTCAACCGCGCCGACCGAGGTCTTCTTGACGTTGAGCGCGGCCTCAAGGCTTGCCCGGAAGCCGGTGACGACGATCACATCGCCCTCGGGTTCCTCTGCGGCCTGCGGCTGTTCCGCCTGGGCATGGGCAACCTGCGGCATGGCAAGGGCCGTGCCGAGGGCAAGCGCCAGCCTGAACAGGCCGACCGATGAAGTGGAATTTCGCATGACTCTCTCCCTTTAACCGCCTTGCGGCAATATTCCTGTCACCGGTGTCAAAGAGTCGGGACCGGCATGAGCCCTCAGGTCTGCCAAATCCCGCCTTGCCTCTGACCACCTGCCCAAATGGGTAATCAACAGCCGAGTCGCCTCCTCGCAAACCCGCCATGGTAACCGGTGTCATTTTTCTATTGCGCCAAGGCCGCTGCTCTGTCAAGTATGGTCGGCAAGCTAGTCCGGGCTGATCCGCTGTGCCGTTTTACCGCACACCGGGGCACTAACGATCCTCGATGGCTTGCGAGGAATTGACACCGGTGTCTAAAAGCGGCGGTCTACTAGGGGGGATTTTCAATGCGCAGGGCAAACACGACGCGCCGTTTCCTGATCGGAAGTTCGGCAACCGCGATCCTTTGGACATCGATCGCAGCGCCGGCCTTTGCCCAGCAAGCTTCGGCTCCCGCCAGCAGCGAAGCCGCGGCTGAGGAAGACCTTCCCGCCGACGCGATCGTCGTCACCGGCTTCCGCGCCGTGCTGCGCAACGCGATCAACGAAAAGCGCGAGATCTGTCACCCAGATCGACGCGATCACGGCTGAGGACATCGCCGACTTCCCGGACAGCAACCTTGCGGAATCGCTGCAGCGCCTGCCCGGCGTTTCGATCGACCGTGACAATGGCGATGGACGCGGCATCACCGTGCGCGGTCTGGGCGGTGATTTCAACCGCACCCGCCTGAACGGACTTGAAGCGCTGGCAACCGCCGGTTCGAACGATTCCGGCTCGACCCCCAACCGCAGCCGCTCGTTCGACTACAACACCTTTGCTTCCGAACTGTTCAGCTCGCTGAAGGTGCAGAAGACCCCTTCGGCGTCGACCGACGAGGGCTCGCTCGGCGCGACGATCGACCTGCAGACCGGCCGCCCGTTCGATTACAAAAAGCGCGCGCTCGCGCTCTCGGCCGAGGGTTCCTATGGCGAGAATTCCAAGAAGTGGAATCCGCGCCTTGCCGGGCTCGTTTCGACCCGCTTCCTTGATGACCGCATGGGCCTGCTCGTTTCGGCGGCCTGGTCGACGACCGACAATTCGATCGATCAGTACCGCCGTCAGGCCGGGCAGTCGGACTATCTCTATCGCTCGTCGGACTTCACCGGAAACGAGAACCCCCAGCGCGGCGGCTTTGCTGCGCCGACTGGCACGACCTTTGGCACGGCAATCACCAATTCGCAGGTGATCGACCTGCTGACCGGGTCCGACCCGGCGGCTTATGCCAAGCTCTATCCCGGCGCGCCTTACAACACGCCGGGCCGCTTCGATAACTCGCTGGTCCGCATTCCCGCGCTGGCCAATATCGAACAGCAGGACGTCCACAGCGAGCGCCTTGGCATCACCGCCAGCTACCAGTGGCAGATCGGCGACAAGACCCGCCTGAGCATCGACGGCGTCTATTCGAAGTTCGAAAACGAAAGCGCCTATAACCAGCTGCAGACTGTCGGTCTCAACCGCAACAACACCAACGCCACGCTGAACACGGCCAGCAACACGCTGACCCCGGTCGCGGCACGCGCGCTTTATCCGGGCCTGTGCACGCCCAACGCCGGATCGGACATCATTCCCCCGCAGGATTGCGGCCAGTCGCTTTACGGCACCACCCCCGCTTTCGCGACCGCGCTCAGCTCCGCCAACGTCTCGACCGCATCGATCCTTGGCGCGGCCGCAGTGGTTCCGGGTGGCACGACGCCGAGCAACGCCAACATCTTCTCGGTCAATCCGAACAACCTTGATCCCTATGATTACTACAACAATCCGGGTTCGGTGGGTTACATCCCCAGCACCAACCGCCTTGCCTTTCGCGGGGCGCTGATCGGCCGCCCGGCGGTGGAAGTGCTCGATGCCAATGTCACCAACGGCCTGGCAGACTACCTCAAGCTGCGCGGCGTCGACTGGCGCTCGGCGGTCGACTATTCGTCCTATGTCACGAAGTTCAAGCAGGCCTCTGGCCAGCTCGATCACGAATTCAGCGACAACCTGAAGATGACGATCATTGGCGGCCTTTCGGAATCGCGGAACGATTCGGTGGGCAAGCTGGTCGAATTCAACCGGATGGATACGCCTGAAGTCTTCACCTACGACGAGCGCGGCAACGGCGGGATGCCGGTCTATGACCTTGGCTTCGACGCGACCGACCCGACCAAATGGGAAGTCGTGAAGGGCTTTTCCGGCATTCGCTATTTCAAGCGCAACGTCACCAACAAGTACCGCCAGGTGAAGGGCGACATGAGCTGGAAGGTCAACGACCAGTTTACGCTGAATTTTGGCGCCAACTGGAAGAAGTTCTCCTTCGCCACCAGCTTCTTTGAACGCAACAACGACCTGCTCAACCCGACGCTGAAGGAACTGGGCGTTACGACCGCCTCGGTCGCCAGGACTATCCAGTTCGGCCAGGGCATCAACGTGCCCGCAGGCGGCACCACCGCGTTCATCGTGCCTGACCTGCAGAAGTTCGAAACGCTCTACGGCTTCACCTGCAACTGCATCAACAAGTACGGCGACTGGCGGATCACCAACAAGCGCAACGGCGGCGCGCAGAACTATTCGGTCGATGAAGAGGATCTGGGAATGTACTTCCAGATCGATTTCAACTTCGACCTGCTGGGCCGCCCGGTGCGCGGCAATATCGGCGAGCGCTATGTCGAAACGTCGGTAACCTCGATCGGCAACTCCACGGCGGGCCGTCCCTTATTCGGCAGCAACAAGTATTCCGACTGGCTGCCGTCGATGAACCTGACCTACGAGCCGATGGATGGCCTGATCACCCGCTTCGCCATTTCCAAGGTCATGGCGCGGCCGCTGCTGGGCAACCTTTCGCCCACGATTTCGGCGATCAGCGTGCCTTCGTTCACCGGCACCACCACCGGCGGCACGATGACCATCGGCAATCCGAAGCTGAGCCCGTTCCGCGCCACCAATATCGACGCGAGCGTCGAATGGTACTTCGCGCCGGGCGGCCTGTTCAGCCTGGCCTTCTTCGACAAGCAGATCGACAGCTTCCCGCAGACCGTCATCTTCGACGGCCAGATTTCGGAATTCCTCGACACGGCGGCCGTCGATGCGCTCAAGCTGCAGCTGACCCCGCAGCAGATCCAGTACATCGACGCGGGCGGCATCTTCTCTGCCCGCCAGTTCCGCGATGCGCCGGGCGGCTATGTGCGCGGCATCGAAGCCTCGTTCCAGATGGACTTCACCTTCCTGCCGGGCTTCCTCAAGAACTTCGGTGTCCAGGCGAACTACACGCGCATCTGGTCAGAGCTGAACTACATCCTCGATCCCGGCGCGGCAGCCACGTCAACGGCGGCGGCCATTCCGGCCACCTTCGGCAAGGCCCCGTTCCTCAACGTCTCACCGCAGGCCTTCAACGCCACGCTGTACTATGAAACCAAGAAGTTCCGCGCCCGCGTTTCTGCGGCACAGCGCAAGGGCTATTCGACCACCTATCCGATCGCGGCAGGGGCGTGCAGCCCGGGCCTGACCAACTCGCCTGCCGACCCATCGGTCGCCGGCGTGCTGTGCAACGCCCCGCTGGTGAACGATTTTGCCTACAACCGCTCCACGCTCAACGTCGACGCTTCGATGAGCTGGAACTTCCTGCCCTTCGCGACGCTGACCTTGGAAGGCCTGAACCTGACCAACCAGAAGACCGAGCGCTATGCCTATCAGGGCCAGGAAGCGGTCACGAACTATGCCAGCACCGGGCGCATTCTGCGCGCCGGCGTGAAGCTGAAGTTCAAGTAACCTTGTTGCAAGATGCCGGCCGCTGCATGAGGGCGGCGACCGGTATCTTGCCGCTGAACACATTCACCGGCAGCATGAGTGCCGGCCGCTCCGACTGCCGGAGCATGGGAGAATTGCGCGCATGAAACGGTTGCTTGTCCTGGCCTCTGTCGCCGCTCTGTCACTCGCAGCGCCGCTTGCTCCTGCGATTGCCCAGACGGCGGCTATCAGCCATCCGGCCGATCCCACGCGCGGCGGGGCGGGCGGCCGCATCATCCGCGTCACCTCGCTGGCCAAGCAGGGCCCCGGCACGCTGGCCGAGGCGGTTAATGCCAAGGGCCCCCGCATCGTGGTGTTCGAGGTATCGGGCGCGATCGACCTTGGCCGCGACACGCTGGAGATCAAGGAACCTTTCCTGACGATCGCCGGCCAGACCGCGCCCAGCCCCGGCGTGACGATCATCCGCGGCGGCATCGATCTCAAGACCCACGACGTCATCATCAGCCACATGCGGGTGATGACCGGCGCCGATGGCCAGCCCAAGCGATCGGGCTGGGAAGCCGACGCCTTCTCCACCGTCGCGGCCCATAACGTGGTGGTTGAGAACAACACGTTCATGTGGGCGCTGGACGAAAACATGTCCGCATCCGGCCCGCGCTTCAACGGCAACGGCGTGGCGGAATGGCGCAAGAACACCAGCCACCACATCGTCTTCCGCCAGAATCTCGCCGCAGAGGGCCTTGCCGATTCCAGCCATCCCAAGGGAGAGCATTCGAAAGGCTCGCTGATCCATGACAATGCGACGGCCATCGTGTTCTACCGCAATGTCTGGGCGCACAATGTCGAGCGCGCGCCGCTGCTGAAGGGCGGGGTGCAGGCGCTGATGATCAATAACCTGATCTACAACCCGCAGCACCGCGCGGTTCACTATAACCTGATGAATCTCGAGTGGACCGGCCAGCCCTATGTGACCGGCGAATTGACCGCCGTGGGCAACGTGATGCGCGGCGGCAATGACACCGACGAGGGCCTGCCGTTCCTGATGCTCGGCGGCGATGGCGACCTGGCCTATTACGGGCGCGATAACCGCGCGGTCGATCGCCACGGAAAGGCGCTCCCGCAATTCGGCCGCTATGGCGAGACCAAGGCGAAGATGATCCCCGCCAAGACGCCGCTGACATCGTTGGCCGGCTATGGCGTCCTGCCTTCGGGCGATGTCGAGACCAGCGTCCTGCAAACCGCAGGCGCCCGCCCGTGGGACCGCGCGCCCGATGATATCCGCGTGTTGTTCTTCATCGCCGAAGGCCGCGGCGAAGTGATCGACGACGAACACGAGGTTGGCCCCGGTTATCCCACGATCAAGGAAGTGCGCGCACCCTTCGTCGAAGCCGACTGGGACCTTGCCACCATGACGCCGAAATCGGGCCGCTATCCCGGCCAGAAGGAAGGCGCGCAGGAGAAGCTGAGCCCGCGAGACATCAGTTCGCGGCAAGGGACTCCGGGCAAGTGAGCTTCGCCGCCGCGCTCGTCCTGCTGGCCGCCGCGCCGCCGATGGTTGTGGTTGACGAGAAGACCACCCGGCGTGAGGAAGCCCCACCGCACGGCGCAATCGGCATGAGCACCGCCTATCGCATTTCCGATGCCGTCCCTGCCCCCCGCGCCATGGAATTCCGCCGCCGCGTGCTGCACAAGGGCGCGGCCATTGGCGAGCATCCCATCGACCATGACGAGGTCTATTACGTCCTCTCGGGCGAAGGCGAAGTTCTGTCCGATGGGGTGCGGCGCAAGCTGACCGCAGGAATGGCGGCCTACCTTTACAAGGGCGCGAGCGTAGGCATCTGGCAGAGGGGCAAAAAGCCGCTGTCGCTGATCATTTCCTACCCCAACCCGCCGCGATAGGCGGCCTCAGGCCCCGGCAGCGATCCCTTCGCCCTCGATCCGCAGCACCGGAACAAAGGCGCCCTTGGCACTTTCCGGGAGCGTGACCAAGAGCCCTGACCCGTCCTGCGTGAACGGCACTTGCCCACCGCCCAGCAGGCTGACCCGCCGGACCTGCACCGGCGATGCCCCGGCCGCCAGCGAGGCGATCCGCAGCGGATCCTTCGGCCAGACCATGACAGCCGCATAGAGCTTACCCTCGCGCACCGTAAACCGCAGGTCCTGCGCTGTGAAAGCGCTGGTCCTGGCCTCGTTCATCATGCCTTCCACCGGGCGGACAGGGCCTTCGCCATAGCGCGCCCAAGGCCGGCTGGCGAAAACCGCCTCGCCATTGACCGCGATCCACGCGGTCATGCCGGCAAGCATTTTCTCCTCCTCGGCATCGATCGATCCGTCGCCGCGCTGCGGGACCGAGAGCAACAGGTTGCCATTCTTGGACACCACATCACACAACCGCTGGATGACCTGTTCGGCGGTCTTGTAGGACTTGCTGTCGAAAATCTTCCGGTCATAGTGCCAGTCACCGATGCAGGTGCAGGTCTGCCACGGCTGGGGGCGGATGTCGGCGGACCAGCCGCGCTCGACGTCCTCGGTGATCGCCCTGCGCTGGCCATCCGACAGCTTCTTGCCGGTCAGCACGCCCTCCAGTCGCCCATGCCGTGCAATCGAATGGTTGTAATAATGCGCGGCGGCCTCCAGCCCGAAATTGTCCAGCGGCAGGCCTTCATTGTCGAAATAGACGAGATCGGGATCGTAGCGCCGCACCAGATCGATCTGCCGGGCCAGCCAGTTTCGGGAAAACCCGGGATTGCTGGCCGGTGCAGCCTCGGTCCACTTGCGGTCATTGGCGAGGTGCCATTCGTCCATTTTCGCAATTGTCGAAATGCCGTCAGGAACCACCATCGAAGGGCCGGTATAGAGCGCCTGCGGATCAAGCCCCTGCCAGTACTTTCCGCGCCCGTCCGCCTTGCGCAGGCGGAACGCGTCATAGCGCTGGCCCCGGCGCGGTCCTTCGGGATCATAGCCATAAGCGGCCTGCAACCAGTGCCAGGCATGGGCGGCATGGTTCGACACGCCAAAGCGCAAGCCCTCTGCCCGCGCCACCTTGGCCCAGGTCCCGACAATGTCGCAGCGCGGGCCGACGCGGGTGGAATTCCAGGAATGGAACCGGCTGGCGAAATTGTCGAAATTGTCGTGGTGGTTGGCCATCGACACGAGATAACGCGCACCAGCGGCCTTGAACTTGGCCGCCAGCACTTCCGGTTGCCACTTGTCGGCACGCCACCGGCCGATGATTTCGATGAAGCCGGTGTTCGCCGGATGGCCGTAGGTCTTCAGGTGATGATCGTAAAACGGGGTGCCCTGAACATACATCTTGCGGGCGTACCAATCGCCCCATTCGGGCACGCATTGCGGCCCCCAGTGCGACCAGATGCCCAATTTGGCATCGCGAAACCAGTCAGGCGTGCGGAAGTGGTCGGAGAGCGATTCCCAGTCGGCCTCCACCGGTGCCGGCGCACGGGCGGCAAGCGGCGCTGATCCTAGCAGCGTGCCCGCCCCCAGAAGCCCGCGCCGCGTCATCAAAGTCATGGAAGGATCGATCCGCGGATCTCCGGCACGGCGCGCGCCAATTCATCGGCGATGACTGCAGCGAACAGCGAGGCGCCGGCCGGGCCGAGATGGGTGTAATCGAACGGCCGGTTCATCTTGCCGGTGCGCGGGGCGATGCCGCTGTTGGTGGCCGTGGGCGCACCGGTCGAGCTGGGCAGCGAGACGCGGTCCAGTGACGCGGCAGAGGCGACCTCGGCAGGGGGTGGCACTTCGGCGGTCAGGTTTGCCACCGACGGCCCCATGGCTTCGACAATAGCGGAAGAGCGCGCGTTCAGGTCGATCAGCGGAGTCTTGGTCTCTGCCGCCACCTTGCGCACGGCGGCAGCCCGGGGATCCAGATCGCGGTCCAGATTGCCGTCCTTCCACATGCGCCGGGTCAGCGGCGTAATTAGCACCGGCAATGCGCCCGCCGCCCGCGCCTCAGCCACATAGCGGGTCAGATTGGCGGGGAATTCGGTGGCGAGGTCAGTCGAGCGACCGGGCTTGCCCGGCTGGTCGTTGTGGCCGAACTGGATAAGGATCACCGTGCGCCGATATCCGGGCACCTTTGCCTCGCCCGGGGCCAGCGCCCACGATCCTTCGGCGCGGTAGGAACTGCTTGAACGCCCACCGCGCGCGAGGTTGAGGCAGGCAAGTCCCTGCGTCACTCGCTCGGCGCAGAAAGCCGAGCCCCAGCCCGAACCAACTGCCGTGGTTGAATCGCCGACGAGGATGATCTTGCTGGCGCTGACCGGTTGGGCGGCTTCGGTGCGGATGACGTCAGCTGCGGGTGCGGCAGGCGCTGCCGCGGCGAGCAGGGCTAAGGCAAGCATCGGTCAGCTCCCGGGCTGGATGTAAGGCACGCGGGCGAACAACTCGCGCTCCCAGCCGCGCGGATTGCTGACCACGCGGCTGACGGTGTCGAACACCATCGTCTTGCGGGCCTTGAGATCATAGGGCGCCCAGCCGGGATCGCCGGTGCGGGCGAAGCGGATGAAGGCGTCCATTACGGTGTCGCTCATCGCCTGCCGCGCCGGGGTCATATCAGGCGATGTGCCGAACGACAGGCCGATATCGTCGGTGTGCTTGGCCTGTTCGAAATCGAGCTGGTAGACGAAGGCTGGATGCCCGGCCCTCGCCCGCGCTTCCGCCTCTTCCACTTGGCCGCGCCACGAACGCGCGGCGGTGACGATGCGGTGGAACTGTTCGAGCGGATCGGCCTTGGGATAGCGCGCGCGGAACTGTTCGACGACCCAGCGGGGATCAATGTCCACCTTCATTTCGGACGCGATCCGCAGCGCAAGGTTCGACCAGTCCAGCCCCTTCAGCACCGGGCTTTCGGGCGAGAAGAATGCGCGGGTTTCCATCACGCAATTGCCCAGCATCATCGGAATGGCATTGCCCTGGGGCGCGGCATGGGGCCAGAACGGGTGGCGATGGAGGTGCCTCATGTCGAGCACTGGTCCCATGTAAACCTGCCCCGGCATGATCGGGTCCCCGGCAGACAGCGCCTCCACCAGCCGCTCGACCGGCGCGGTTGCGGCCTCCTCCGGGTTCAGTCCCAGCTTGTCGAGATAGGCCTGCGCGCGCTTGCGGGCGTTGAGTGGGCCGGAGGCGGTGACCTGCTGGCCGCTCATGGTGATCGCCTTGTGGAACAGGCCCTTCGCCTCGGGCATGGCCATGAGCGTCGCGATCTTCGCCCCGCCGCCGGACTGGCCGAACAGGGTGACGTTGCCCGGATCGCCGCCGAACGCCGCGATGTTGCGCTGGATCCATTGGAGCGCGCAGATCAAGTCAAGCTGGCCGTTGTTGCCGCTGCTCGGGAAGCGGTCGGGCAGGTAGAGATAGCCCAGCGCGTTGAGCCTGTGGTTGACCGTGACCACCACGACATCTCCGCGCGCCGCCAGCTTTGCCCCGTCGTTCAGCGGATCGGTGACCGAGCCGGTCGAATAGGCACCGCCGTGGATGTAGACCATGACGGGGCGGCGTGTGCGTGGGTCGAGTTCCGACCGGGCGATCCGGTCGTATCGGCTCGGTGCCCAGACGTTCAGGTAGAGGCAATCCTCGGATTGAGGACTGTAACGGCCCTGCTGGGGGCACACCGGACCGAACCGCTCGGTGGACACCTCCCCCGGACGCAGCATGAATGGGACAGGGGCTTCGAAGCGCGCGGCCGTAGCATAGCGGATGCCGAGAAACCGCGCGACGGGCGCCGAAGCATATTGCTCACTTGCCCACGCTCCCACAAAACGCGACCCGCCCGCGTTGGCAACCGGTTCCGGGGTAAAAGATGAACTGCGTCAGCACGAGCGGCCACGGGAATTGCGACCGTAGCCACGCCGCCCGCCAGCACGGCGCGGCGGCTGAAGGCATCACCGGCGGACATCGCCCCCGCCTGCCGAAAAGCCGGCGAGGTCAGCGGCGCTGACTAGGCACATGTCCCCCGGGATCGAATGCTTGAGCGCGGTGAGCGCCAGCCCCGCCTCGGCCATGGCCCGAACGTCCGCGCCTTCGATCCAACGGTGCAGCACGCCTGCGGCAAAGGCATCGCCGGTGCCGATGCGGTCGACAATGCCGGTGACGTCGATCTCGCCGGTCTGATGCGCAGAATCGCGCGCGTCCACACGCGCCGAGATGCGGTGGTGATCGCTGGTGACCAGATGCCGCGCGGTCGAGGCGATCAGTTCGAGCTTGGGGAACGCCGCAAAGGCCGCTTCCGAAGCCTCACGCCGCCGGTCCTCCCCATCGCCGGAGAATGCCTTGCCAAGCAGGAGCGAAATGTCGCGGTGGTTGCCGATGAGGATGGTCGCGTCGCTGACGAGATCGCGGAGCACCTCACCGGGGTTCGAATCCCATGCCGACCAGAGCTGGCCGCGGTAATTTCCATCGAAGCAGATCGGCACCCCTGCCGCGACTGCCGCTGCATTCGCTGCCTTGGCCAGCGCCACGCCTTTTGGCCCCAGTGCAGGGGTGATGCCGCCCGTATGCAGCAGGCTTGCACCGGCGAGCGCTCCGGCAAAGTCGATGCTCGCGGGGTCCGCTTCGGCAAAGGCGCTCCCGGCGCGGTCATAGGTGATCGCCGAGGGACGCGGGCCGGCGCCGGCTTCCATGAAATAGAGCCCCATGCGGCCCGGTGCGCGCGTCAGGAACCGCGTGTCCACCCCTGCCCCGCGCAGTGCGCTGACCGCCTTCGTGCCCAGCGCATTGTCCGTGACCAGCCCGGAAAACCGTACATCATGCCCCAGCGAAGCCAACGCCGCCGCGACATTCGCCTCCGCCCCGCCGACGATCAGGTCGAGGCTGGTCGCCTGCACCATTAGCTGCGCCCCCGGCGGAGTGAGCCGGATCAAAAGTTCGCCGAAGCAGGTGACAGTTTTGGTCATGCCAATCTGTTAGCGCGCCAGCCAGCCGCCGTCCACGGCCAGCACATGCCCGGTAACATAGTCCGAAGCCGGCGAGGCAAGGAACACCGCCGCCCCGGCAATATCCTCAGCCCGGCCCCAGCGCCCGGCGGGAATGCGCTCGAGGATCTGGCGGTTGCGTGTTTCATCCTCACGCAATGCCGTGGTGTTGTTGGTGGAGATATAGCCCGGCGCGATGGCATTGACCTGCACACCCTTGGCGGCGAGCTCGTTGGCCATGGCCTTGGTCACCCCCCAACGCCCGACTTTGCCGCGGCATAGCTCGGCACGCGGATTCCGCCCTGGAAGGTGAGCAGGCTGGCGATGTTGATGATCTTGCCCGATCCGCGCTCCGCCATGTGCCGCGCGGCGGCCTGGCTGAGGAAGAACAGCGTCTTGAGGTTGGTGTCGATCACCTTATCCCAGTCCTCTTCGGAGAACTGAAGCAGATCGTCACGCCGGATAATCCCGGCATTGTTGACCAGCACGTCAAGCCGACCGAGGCCCGCGAGAGCCTCGTCGACGACGCGCTGGACGGGTTCGATAGAGGAGAGGTCAGCCTTGATGTTGACCGCCTTGCGCCCCGTCGCCTCGATGGCGCGGAGCGTCTCGGTCGGCTCGCTGCGACCGGCGACGGCAACGTCCGCCCCGGCCTCTGCCAGCGCGACCGCAATCGCCTGTCCGATGCCGGTATTGGCCCCGGTGACCAGCGCCGCCTTGCCTTCAAGGCTGAACGAGATCGCCATGGGTCAAAGCGCCTTCAGGTAGTCGGCGATGGCCTGGTCCTTGGCGTTCGGGTAGAACAGCTCGGCGAACTTCTCGCCCGCGATTGCCGCCTTGAGCAAGTCCTGGTCGACGGTCTTGAGCACGGTCAGCATGTCGCGGCACGAGGCCATCTTCATGTCCTTCAGGATGCTGCGGTTAGCCGCCATGAAGTGGGCGCGCTCCTTGGGATAACCCGCCCCGCCTTCGTTCTCGAAGATCTTGCGATAACAGTCCTGCAGGTTCAACTCGGCCGCCCAGCCGAAGCCCTTGGCATAGGGCATCGAGATGGCGTTGCCGTCATTGATCTGGCTGAACAGGAAGGCGTCGGTCGGATCGATCACCAGACCGCAGAACACGCCCGGCATCGAATTGGCGGCGAGCATCGAGCCCATGCCCGTGCCGCAGCCGGTGACGACGAAATCGGCCGCACCCGAATTGAGCAGGATGCCGGCGAGGAGGCCGTTCATCACGTAGGTCAGTGAGGCCTTATCTTCCGGTGTATACATGCCGTAATTGTGCACTTCGTGGCCCAGCGGCACTGCGACCGAAGTCAGGGCATCGTGGACGATGGCATTCTTCGCGGCCTGGCTGTTTTCGATGATCAGCGCGATCTTCATGAGTCGGTCTTTCATGCTGGAAGGGGAAATCTTGCCCCTTAGGTAACCGGTGTCATAAGCAAAGGCAAGCCCGGCCTATTTCGGTGCTACGGAAGCGCGCGCGATGAAGTCGGTCGGGAACAGCGATTGCTCGCCCGATGCCGCTTCCGGGTCGATCAGCTTGAGCGCCGCCGAACGCGCCATGGTGCGGATCGGCCAGCGCACGGTGGTCAGGGGCGGCCAGATGGCAGTGGCGATGGCGGTATCGTCAAAACCGACGATCGACAGGTCCTGCGGCACGTCGAGCCCGCGTTCGCGCGCAGCGTGGAGCACACCGGCGGCCATCACGTCATTGCTGGCGAAGATCGCCGTCGGGCGGTTTGGACCGTCGATCAGGCGCCCCCCGGCTTCGCGCCCGGTTTCGAAGGTATAGTTGCCCCGCGCCATCAGGTCAGGCCCGTGCGGCAGGCCGGCGGCCTCCATCGCCTCGTGCCAGCCCGCTTCGCGTTCGGCAGCGGAGCGGAAGCCGTCCGGCCCCTGCACCAGCCCGATCCGGCTGTGTCCCTGCTCGACAAGATAGCCCACGGCCTCGCTCACTGCCTGCCGGTCGTTCGACTGAACGAGATGGGCGGCCTCGTCGAGCGTGGCCGAACCCATGCGTACGTAATTGCAGCCGAGGCTGCGGCAGAGCGCAGCGAGTTCGTCGTTTTCCGAAAGCGGCGGCAGGATCATCACGCCGGTCAGGCGCTGCTGCTCGATGAAATTGCGGATATCGTCGAACAGGCGCGGGCTGTGGCGATCGACCGGGCGAACGACGAGCGCGAATTCGGTTCCCCGGATCGCGTCGAGCACGCCTTCCTCGGAAGTTCAGGACCATCTGCGCGTTCGGGTTGTCATAGACCATGCCGAGCAGGAAATTGCGGCGCAGCGCCAGCGCGCGGGCCTGCGGATTGGGCACGTAGCCCAGCTCGGCGATCACCGCCTCGACCTTTTCGCGGGTATCCTTGTTGAGCAGCGGCGAACGGTTGATGACGCGGCTGACCGTCTTCTTGGAAACTCCGGCAATGCGGGCGACATCGTTGATCGTCGGTTGTCCCGTGCTCTTCACCGATGTGCCCCTGCCGGTCCTCTCGCGGTGCCCCATGACCGCATTCAGCCACAAGCCTTATCGACTTTCCTTGCCTTACGGAAGGGCAGGCGGCACATATTGACACCGGTTTCCCAAATTCGGCCCAGTTCCATGACCAAGCTCCAGTTCCAGCCCGGCAGTGCCATCCATGTCCATCCCGGCGATTCGGTTGCCGTCGCGTTGCGGCCTTTGGCTGCGGGAGAGGAGATCGGCGTCGTTCTGCACGATGCGGTCGGCCAGGGTCACAAGTTCGCCCTGCGCGCCCATGCGGCGGGCGAGGTGGTGACCAAGTACGGACTGCCCATTGGCGTGGCGACGCGCGATATTGCCGTAGGCGAGCATGTCCATACCCATAATCTGGCCACCGCGCTTGCCGGGGAGCTTGAGTACCAGGCTGCTTCCCGCAAGCCGGCCGAAGCCGAATCGTCAGGCACACAGCCGGAATGGCACGGCTACCTGCGACCCGACGGACTCGCGGCCACGCGAAACGAGGTCTGGATCCTGCCCACGGTTGGCTGCGTCGGATTGACGGCGGAACATGTCGCGCGGGAAGCCATGCAGCGCCATGCCGACCGGATCGACGGAATATACGCGTTCGCTCACCCGCACGGCTGTTCGCAGCTGGGTGACGACCTTGCGGGCACCCGTGCGGCGCTTGCAGGTCTCGCCGCCAATCCCAACGCGGCAGGCGTGCTGCTGCTGGGCCTTGGCTGCGAAAGCAACCAGCTTGACGCCCTGCTTGCCGATGTCCCGGGCGGCCTCCGCCACAAGGTGCGGACCCTTTCCAGCCAGAGCGCGGGCGACGAATTGGCCGAGGCCGCGCGGATCATCGACGACCTGGTCGAGCAGGCGGCCATGGCACAGCGTCAGCCCCTGCCTCTTTCGGCCTTGCGCATCGGCCTGAAGTGCGGGGGCTCGGACGGGCTGTCCGGGCTTACCGCGAACCCGCTGCTAGGGCGGCTGACCGACCGGCTCTGCGCCGCTGGCGGGACCGCAATCCTGACCGAGATTCCCGAAATCTTCGGCGCGGAACAGGCGCTGCTCGCCCGGTCGCTCGACGCCGAGACCTTTGCCGCAGGGGCCGCACTGGTGAACCGGTTCAAGCGGTACTACCTCGATCAGGGCCTGCCGGTGTCCGAAAACCCCTCGCCCGGCAACCTGGCCGGCGGGATCACCACGCTGGAGGAGAAGTCGCTCGGCGCGGTGCAAAAGGCGGGCGGCGCGGTGCTGTCTCATGTCGCGGATTATGGCGCGCAGGCCCCGGCGGGCGGGCTGACCCTGCTTGAGGCACCGGGCAATGACGCCGTATCCTCGACCGCGCTGGCGGCTGCCGGGGCGACAATGGTGCTGTTCACCACCGGTCGCGGCACCCCGCTCGGCTTCCCCGTGCCGACGATCAAGGTCGCCTCGAATCGCGCCCTTGCCAATGCCAAGCCGCACTGGATCGATTTCGACGCGTCCCGCGCCTTGGACGAGGGGCAGGAGGCCGCCGACGCTGCCTTCCTCGCCTCTGTAATTGCCCATGCCAGCGGGCTGCCGACCGCCGCAGAACGCGCCGGACAGCGCGCCATCGCCATCTGGAAGCGCGGTGTGACGCTGTGAATTTTTCGCAGTCTCTTGCGTATGACACCGGTTTCCTATAGTCAGCCGACAAGAGCCACCGTCGTGGCCGGACAACCTTTGCAAAGCTGGTGGATCGTTGGGGGATATGGGTGACATCCGGGCAATAGCCGAAGCATTCGTCGAAGCGCGGCGCAGCGCGCGCGGCCTGCCGGAATACCCCGGCAAGGCTCCTGCCGACATGGCCGGTGCCTACCGGATCCAGGACGCGGCGCTCGAAATCGATGGCCGCAGCGTGGCCGGATGGAAGGTGGGCCGGATCAATCCGCCGCTCGACGCGCAGCTTGGCACCAACCGTCTCGCCGGCCCGATATTCGCTGACACAGTGGTTTGGGAGGACGCGGCCGAAATGCCTGTCTTCGCCGATGGCTTCGCCGCGGCAGAGGCGGAGCTACTGCTCCACATCGCCCCCGGAAACGCCAGCGCGCGTCCCGCCACCGATGCCGAAACCAAGGCCGTGATCGACGAGGTTCGCCTGGGCATAGAGATTGCCTCTTCGCCCTATCCCGGCATCAACACGGATGGCCCGGCTGTCACCGCCAGCGACTTTGGCAACAACCACGGCCTTGTCGTCGGCTCTGCGCTGGAAGGGTGGCAGGACATCGACCTCTGCGCGATTCCGGTTCGCACGCTGATCGACGGCGAGGAAGTGGGCGCTGCCACGGCGGCCACCATGCTGGACGGGCCTTACGGCGCGGTGCGCTTCCTGCTCGCGAACCTCGCAGAGCGGGGCATCGACATTTCCGGCGGCACCTGGGTTTCCAGCGGTGCGATCACCGGGGTGCATCCGGTTATCCCAGGACAGCGCGTCGAAGCGGTGTTCGGCACGCATGGCTCGGTCCACTGCAAGATCGGGACCGCAAAAGTGGTTTGACCAATTTTGTCTGACCGCTAAAAGCGGCAGGCCAACCGGGAGAGTATGATGCAGGCCGCAGCCCCAAGCCGTTACCGCTGGACGATTGTCGCCCTGCTGTTTTTCGCCACCACGGTGAACTACATCGACCGCACCATGCTCGGCCTGCTCGCGCCGACGCTGGGCAAGGAGCTGAGCTGGAGCGAGAACGACTACGGCAACATCGTTACTGCCTTCCAGTTCGCCTATGCCTTCGGCTTCCTGCTGATGGGCTGGCTGATCGACCGGTTCGGGCCGAAAATCGGCTATACCATCGCGATTTGTGTCTGGACGCTGGGCCACGTCGCTCACGGCTTCGCTTCCAGCGTCGCCTCGTTCATGGCGGCCCGCATGGTGCTTGGCGTTGGCGAGGCGGGGCATTTCCCCTCGGTCGTGCGCGCCAGCAGCGAATGGTTCCCGCAGAAGGAACGCGCCTATGCCATCGGCTGGGTCAACAGCGCGACTACCATCGGCGTGATCCTGACCGCGCCGACGGTCGCCTTCTTCATGGTCTCGCTCGGCCTCGGCTGGCGCGAGACGTTCATTTACACCGGACTGTTCGGCGTCGCCCTGCTGGTGCTGTGGCGCTGGCACTATTCGAGCCCGCGCGACACCGGCAAGGTCAACGAACAGGAACTCGCGTGGATCGAGCAGGATCCGCCTGAAGCGATCGACAAGATCGCCTGGACGACCCTGATGAAGACGCGTTCGGCATGGGCCTTTGCCGTCGCCAAGTTCCTCACCGATCCGGTCTGGTTCCTCATGCTGTTCTGGCTGCCGAAGTATTTCGCCTCGACCTACAACGTCGATCTGAAGGTCGTGCTGCTGCCGATGATCATCATGTACCTGCTCTCCGACTTCGGCTCCATTGCCGGGGGCTGGCTGTCGTCGAAGCTGATCCAGAAGGGCCACACCGCGAATTTCGCGCGCAAGGTTACGCTGCTGATTTCGGGCTGCTGCGTGCTGCCGCTGCTTTTGGTCACCGGGCTGCAGAACATGTGGCTGGCCGTGGGCCTGATCGGCCTCGCGCTCGCCGGGCACCAGTCGTTCTCGTCCAACCTGCTGTCGCTGCCGCCCGACATGTTCCCCAAGCGCGCCGTCGCTTCGGTGATCGGGCTCGGCGGCTTCGCGGGTGGCATCGGCGGCATGATCATGGCCAAGTCGGTTGGCCTCGTGCTCGATGCGACGAACGGCAATTACACGCTGATCTTCGCCGCCTGCACGGTGGTCTATTTCCTCGCTGTCGGCTGCATTCACCTCCTCAGCCCCAAGCTGGCCCGCGCCGACGTCTGACGCGGCCTAACCGCCGGCGCGATCAGATTGCGCTGGCGGGCGGAAGCCGAACGGCTATCCTTGACCCGCGCCTTTGCGGACTTATGATACACGCAAGATCATAGGCCTACAGGCGTGGAAGGATAGTGTTCCAATGCAGATGACCGGTGAGCAGGCGATCGCCGCTCCTCGCGATAAGGTCTGGGCCGCGCTCAACGATCCCGATGCGCTGCGCCAGGCGATCCCCGGCTGCCAGAGCCTTGAGCGCGATGGCGCGGACCGGTTCACCGCCGTTGCCGAAGTGAAAATCGGCCCTATCGGCGCGCGCTTCAAGGGAAGTGTCGAGCTCTCCGACATCGACGCGCCCAATGGCTACACAATCACCGGATCGGGTAATGGCGGCATCGCCGGCAATGCCAAGGGCGGCGCAAAAGTGCGCCTGTCAGACGCGCCGGGTGGCGGGACGCTGGTGTCGTACATCGTGGATGCAGAAGTGGGCGGCCGCATGGCGCAACTTGGCGGGCCAATCATCGATGCGACCGCAAAGAACCTTGCGGGCAAGTTCTTCGCCAAGTTCGGCGAAGTGGTGAGCGGCACTAGCGCTGCGGCTGCTGCAACCGAGACTGCGGCACCCGCAACGACCACCGCACCCGCTATTGCCCGCGCGCCAAGCGCCGCGTCTTCCGGATCGATCTGGGGCTGGGTCGCGGCACTGCTCATGGCGATCCTCGTCGGCTACTATCTTGGTGCGAACGGCACCTCGGGCGGCATGGTTTCGCTGGTGCTGGCATTGCTGGTGATTGTCGCTGCCGCCGCCTTTGAGGCTGGCAAGCGGGGCGTGGGGCGATGAAGCCCGCCCCGTTCGATTTTGTCGCACCCAAGACCGTGGCCGAGGCCTGCGCCATCCTCTCGGAAGCGGGCGGTGGCGCGACGGTGATCGCCGGCGGCCAGACGCTGATGCCGCTGCTCAACCTGCGGATGAGCCAGCCATTCATCCTCGTCGACGTGAACCACATCGAGGGCTTTTCCGGCGTGACACGTGTCGCCGGCGGCACCCGCGTCGCCCCCGCCACCCGGCAAGCGGCGGCGCTGAAGGACGAGACACTGGCCGAACATGTCCCCGTGCTGGTCCGCGCACTCGGCCATGTCGGCCATCACCAGACGCGCAATCGCGGCACGGTGGGCGGATCGGTCGCGCTGGGCGAGCCGGCGGCGGAAATGCCGGCGACTGCCGTGGCGCTAGGAGCGACGATCGAGATCGCCTCGGTGCGCGGCACCCGCACGGTCGCGGCGCGTGACTTCTACATCGGCCCTTACATGACCGCGCTGGAGCCGGACGAACTGGTCACCGGCATCGTCTATCCCGACTGGGGCGACGGCCATGTCGTGCTGTTCAACGAGCTTGCCCAGCGGCCCGGTGATTTTGCCCTCACCGGTTTCGTCGGCGCGCTGGCACTGGATGGCGACAAGATTGCCCGCGCAGGCCTCGCATGGATGGCCATGGGTCCGACCCCGGTCGCCATGGCCGAGGCGGAAGCCGCGCTTGTCGGGCAGTCGCTCGACGCGGTCGACGTGACCAGCATCGCCGAACTCGCCCTGCGGCCGACTGCCCCGTTCGACGACCAGCACGCCAGCGCCGAATACCGCCGCACCGTCGGCAAGCGCCTGTTCGAAAAGACCCTGCGCACCGCGCTGAAAGTGAAAGAAGCAGCATGAGCGAGCACCGCGTCGAAATGACCGTCAATGGCGCACGCCTCGCCGCCATGACCGAGGCGCGCACATCACTCGGCGATTTCTTGCGCCTTCAGGGCGGCTGCACGGGCGTCCACCTCGGCTGTGAACACGGCGTCTGCGGCGCCTGCACGGTCATCGTCGATGGCGAGGCCGTCCGCTCGTGCCTGATGCTCGCGGTGCAGGCCGATGGGGCTACAGTCACCACGGCTGAAGGCCTCGCCGCCGCCGATGGCACGCTCCACCCGGTGCAGCAGGCGATGCGCGAGAACCACGCCCTGCAATGCGGCTTCTGCACCCCCGGCGTGGTCTGCACCTTCGCCGCGCTGACTGACCGCGATGAGCGACCGGACGAAGCCGAACTGGTCAATGCCATGTCGGGGCACCTGTGCCGCTGCACCGGCTATCAGGGCATCCGCAAGGCCGCCAAGGCGCTGGCCGAGGGCACTGTCGGACAAGGTGCCGAAGAATGAGCGCGGGCGTTGGTTCCGCCCGCCTCATCGGCAAGCGTGTCGAGCGCAAGGAAGACGCGCGCCTCCTCACCGGCCACGGCCAGTTCACCGACGATGTCGTAGTGCCGGGCATGCTCCACGTCGCCTTCGCCCGCAGCCAGGTGGCGCACGGGCGGATCACGCGGCTCAATACCGAGGCAGCGCGCGATGTTCCCGGCGTCTACGCCGTGCTCACCGCCGAAGATCTGGCCAAGCGCCCGATCACGATGATGAGCTTTTTCTTCGCGCCATCGGAAGTGCCGGTTACCCCGCTCGCTGGCGAACTGGTGCAATATGTCGGCGATCCCTTCGCACTGGTGATCGCGGAAAGCCGCGCGCTCGCCGAAGACGCCGCCGCGCTGATCGAGATCGAAATCGAGGAGCTCGATCCGGTGGTAACGCTGGCCGATGCCATGGCCATGCCGCCGATCCACCCCGGCACGGACAGCAATGTTGCCGCCGAAATCGGGGACGAGGAACCCGAGGATGAACTGGCCGCCGTGCTGGATGGTGCGGCCTTCCGCGTGCAGCAGAAGGTGGTCCACCAGCGCATTTCACAGGCTCCGATGGAAAACCGCGCGATCCTCGCCACGCGCGAGGGGCCGGAAGAGCTCAAGCTCTACATCACCTGCCAGAGCCCGCACAACATCGCCCGCTGGGTCAGCCTTGCGCTGGGCTTGCCGAGCACGTCGATCCGGGTGATTTCCAAGGATGTCGGCGGCTCGTTCGGTCTGAAGAACACGCCGTGGAAGGAAGAATGCGCGGTGATCTGCGCGGCATGGCTCACCGGTCGCCCGCTCAAGTGGACCGAGGATCGCTGGGAGGCGCTCACCGCATCGTGTCAGGCGCGCGAGGCGGAAATGCGGCTTGATGTCGGCTTCGACGCGCAGGGCAGGATGCTCGCCAGCCACGGAGTCTATGACTGCAACAACGGCGCTTATCCGCAAGGCGCGGACAGCAACATCGCCGTCCACATGTTCCTCTGGGCGGCCTACAAGTTGCCGGCCTATTCCTTCCTCAGCCGCGGCTGGTATTCCAACACCAACGGCCTCGCCGCCTATCGCGGGCCATGGGCGATGGAATCGCTGATCCGTGAGACGCTGCTCGACAAGGCCGCGCGAAAGATCGGTATCGACCCGGTGGAAATCCGCCGCCGCAACCTGCTTTATCTCACCGACCAGCCGGCGGTATCCTCCATGGGCATTCCGGTCGATGACATCACGCCCGGCGAATGCCTCGACAAGTTGGTGGACTATTTCGACGTCGCCGCTTTCCGCAAGGAACAGGCCGAGGCGCGCGCGCAGGGGCGCTATCTCGGGCTCGGAATCGCTACCTATATCGAACCCACCGGTTCCGCCGGGACCATGGCACCGATGACCGGTGAACTGGCGCAAGTGCGGATCGAGCCGACCGGCAAGGTCACCGCCGCCATGTCGACCCACAGCCGGGGCCATGGCACCGCAACGACCATGGCGCAGTGCATCGCCGACCGGCTGGGCGTGCCTTACGAGGACGTCACCGTGTTCGAGGGCGACAGCGCGCATGGCGGCTTCGGTCCCGGCGCGGCCGGCAGCCGGCAGGGCGTGATCGGCGGCGGTGCGGCGATCCGCGCGGCGGAAATGCTGGCGGACAAGGTCAAGGCGCTCGCCTCGCACCTCTACAATGCCTCGCCCGAAAGCGTGACCATTGAGGACGGTGTGGTTCATGTGTCAGGAGCGCCGGAAATGTCGCGCTCGATCGGCGAGCTGGCCGCCATTGCCTATGGCGAGCCGGACCGCCTGCCGCCCGGTTTCGAGACCGGCCTAGAGGCACAATTCCGCTATCAGCCACCACCGATGACGCTAACCAGCGCCGCGCACGCCTGCGTGGTCGAGGTCGATGCTGACACCGGCTTCGTCAAGATCCTGCGCTGGATCAGCAGCGAGGACTGCGGCACAGTGATCAACCCCGGCGTCGTCGAAGGCCAGATTTCAGGCGGTCTGGCGCAAGCCATCGGCATGGTCCTGCTTGAGGACATGCCCTACGACGCGCGGGGCAACCCGCAGGCGGCGACGTTTAAGGACTATCTGCTGCCGGCGATCAGTGACGTGCCGATGATCGAATTCGTCCATGCCAACACCCCGTCGAAGACCATCGGCGGGATGCGCGGCGTGGGCGAAGGCGGCGCGATCATTGGCCCGCCGACGCTGGTCAACGCGATTGCCGACGCGCTGGCACCGTTTGGCGAGATCGAGGAACTGCACTTGCCGCTAACCCCGGCGCGGGTGCTCGACGTGATCGAGCAGCGCAATGTTTCGGGGCCGTCGGAAGCTCCTGTTGCCGTGCCCCCGCCGCCTGCTCCTGCCGCACCCGTCATCGTTGCGGAGCCGGAACCAGCCGCCGAGCCGTCCGGCCCGGTTTTGATCGATGGCGACTGGAACATGGTGCTCAAGACACCGATGGGCCCGCAGGCCATGGTCGTGACCTTCCGCACCGCTGGCAGCGCCGTGGAGGGCACGTTCACCAGCCCCGAGGGCAGTCAGGAATTTACCGGCGGCGTGCTCGAGGACGGGCGTCTGCGCTTCGATCTCAAGGTTGAGAAGCCGATGAAGATCACGCTGAAATACGACCTGCAGTTTGAAGGCGATGCGGTGGCCGGCAAGTGCAAGATGGGCATGTTCGGCTCGGCCAAGGTCACCGGCACCCGCGCCTAGGCTGCCGCCGCTTCGTCCAGTATCCGCAGCACTTCGCGGCGGTTAGTGCGGTTCGCCTCGAAGTGGGCGAGGTCTGCATCACGCGCGAGTATGGCGCGTATGATCGCGGTGCGGCTTGCCTGCCAATGCGCCAGCCCGAAGCCCCAGCGAAACGCCGTGTCGGCCTGCCGCGTCTCCGACGCGCCCATGGCGACCCGGGTGAGCATTTCGAACAGTGGGCGGCGGACCATGCGGAACAGCTGTTCCTGCAAGCGCCCTTCGAGCGGGCCAATCTCGGCCTCCGAGGTGCTGGCGGCGATTTCCGCGCCGATGGCCTCGAGCAGGAGGAATTGCGTTTCATCCTTGCACCGCGCGGCGGCAGCGCAAAGCTCGTTGAACAGCAGCGAGGTGATGTCGAGCGCCTCTTCCCACGATGACGGCTCGCTGCGCAGGTAGGCGCCGAACGAACGTTCAAGGCTGGTGATGTCGGGACGCCGCCCGAAATAGCCCCCGCCCGGCCCGCGCCGCACGTCGAGCAGGCCTTCGTGTTCGAGCACGCGGGCGACCTGCTGCACGGTGACGATGCCCACGCCCATCTCACGCGCCAGTTCGTTGAGGGAGCCCAACGGTGCGCCGGGTTCCTGGGCAAAGATCCGCTCGCGCAAGCGGTCGGCCATGACCTCGACCAACTTGGGCTTGCTTACAGGATTGGGGTCGCGGGGCTCCATGCGCCTATAATATGCCTATAATTGGCCAACGCAACAGCGATCTCGCGACTAGACCGGGATTGTAAGCCAATTGATCTGCATATAATGTGCGGACAACAGATTCGCCAGCGCGAGTCACGGGAGTGGTGCAAAATGGCTTTCAGGAACCCGGACGCGAGCGTCCTGCCGCAATATCCGCTGATCATCGGCGATGCGCGTGAGACGCAGGGCAGCGGCGAGACCGTGGCCCACATCTATCCCGGCACCGGCGTGGTCACCCGCGAAATCCGCATGGCCGGCCCCACCGATGTCGACCGCGCCGTCGCCGCCGCCAAGGCTGCGCTCCCCGCGTGGAAGGCCATGCCGGGCGACAAGCGCCGCAACCTGTTCTTCAAGCTGGCCGATATGTTCGAGGCGCGCTCGGCTGAATTCGCGCCGTCGCTGGTCTCGGAAAATGGCTCGGTCGCCATGACCGCGCCTTACATGGGTTACGATGCGGCGCAGAAGTTCCGCTATTTCGGCGGCTGGTGCGACAAGATCCACGGCCGCACCGTGCCGATGTGGGGCGCCCCCGCGCACGATTACGTGTCCTATGAACCCTACGGCGTGGTCGGCGTGATCGTGCCGTGGAACGGGCCGCTGTTTGCCGCCACCATGGTCATTGCCCCTGCCCTCGCCGCCGGTAATTGCGTCGTGCTGAAATCGCCCGACCTCGCGCCCTATTCGGCGATGAAGCTGGTCGAGATGATGCTGGAAGCCGGCTTCCCGGCCGGCGTGGTCAACCTCGTCACCGGCGGGGCCGATGTGGGCGAGGCGATGGTTTCGCACCCCGGCATCGCCAAGATCGAATTCATTGGTTCAGGCGCTACTGCCAGCAAGGTGCTCGCCAATGCCGCGCAGAGCCTCAAGCCGGTCGGGCTGGAGCTGGGCGGCAAGTCGGCGGTGATCGTGTTCGACGATGCCGACCTGATGCTCGCGGCGAAGAAGGGCATCACCGGCGCGGTCTCGTCCAACGGCCAAGGCTGCGTCAACGGCACGCGCCTGCTGGTGCAGCGCGGCGTCTATGAGCAGTACCTCCAGATCCTTGGCGGCATTGCCGGGGCCATCACGGTGGGCGATCCGTTCGATCCGGCAACCACGCTCGGCCCGGTAATTTCCGAGAGCGCATTGGCGCGAATAACCGGCATGATCGACGGCGGAACGGCAGCCGGCGCGCGGCTGGTCTGCGGCGGCGCGCGGCTCGGCGGTGACCATGCGGCGGGCTCGTTCCTGCCGGTGACGATCCTCGCCGATGTCGCGCCGGACAGCCACATCGCCCAGACCGAGGTGTTCGGCCCGGTCCTCGTCGTCACGCCCTTCGATACCGAGGAAGAGGCGATCGCGCTCGCCAACGGCACAGAATATGGCCTCGGCGCCTATGTCCACACGCAGAACCTGCGCCGCGCGCATCATGTCGCCGGGCAGCTCGACGCGGGCATGATCCACGTCAACGGTTCGGGCGAGGCGATGCAGCCCAATTGCCCGTTCGGCGGCTTCCGCAAGAGCGGCCACGGCCGGCTTGGCGGCGTGGAAGGCCTGCACGAATTCCTTCAGCCCAAGAACGTGTGGATGAGCCTCGCGCCACCTTCGGTCTGATAATTGGCCGCCTGATCCCCAATTCCAAATCTCCCGGAGAACACCCCATGGCCTTCACCACTGACCAGTTCCGCCTCGACGGCAAGGTCGCCATCATCACCGGCGCTGGCGGACGCGGCAACTCGATTGGCCGCGCCTATGCGCTGGGCTTCGCGCTGGCCGGAGCCTCGGTCGTCGTTGCCGACCTCAACCTTGAAGGCGCGCAGGCCGTGGCGGACGAGATCGTGTCAGGCGGCGGCAAGGCCGTGGCCGTGCAGGTCGACGTGGCGGATCAGGCCTCGACCCTCGCCATGGCGCAGGCGGCAGTCGATGCCTTTGGCGGCATCGATATCCTGATCAACAACGCCGCATTGATGGCCGAGCTGGGCCAGCTGACCATCGCCGACGTGCCGCTCGACCAGTGGAACAAGATCCTCTCGGTCAACCTCACCGGCGCGATGCTCTGCGCGCAGGCGGTGGTGCCAGCCATGCGCGAGCGCGGCGGCGGGCGCATTGTCAACCAGACTTCGGGCGGTGCCTTCCCGGCAACCTCGATCTACGGCATCGGCAAGCTGGCGCTGGTCGGCCTGACGACGACCATCGCCAAGCAGCTCGGCAAGGAAGGCATCACCTGCAACGCCATCGCGCCGGGCAATGTGAAGTCCGACGCGGGCAAGATGCTGGTGCCGGACGACTCCCCCTTCATCCAGTACCTCCAGATGAACTGCGCCACCCGCCCGCGCGGCGAGCCCGACGAACTGGTCGGCACGGCGTTGCTGCTCTGTTCGGAAGCGGGCGCCTGGATTACCGGCCAGACGATCCACATCGACGGCGGCTGGGTCATGCGGCCGTAAGAGGCTTGTCAGAGAGCACGCGCGCCGCCATTCAGCCGCGATGCGCGTTGCCCTTTTCGAACCCGAAATCGCCGGCAACGTCGGCGCCGTCCTGCGGCTCGGCGCCTGCCTTGGCGCGCAGGTCGACCTGATCGAGCCAATGGGCTTCGAATGGGACGACAAGCGCGTGCGGCGCACGGCGATGGACTATATCGACCACGTTTCGATCACCCGCCACGCAGGCTTCGACGCTTTCCGTCAGACGATCGGCGGCAGCCGCCTGCTGCTGTTCACCACCAAGGGCGCGTCGTCAGCCTATGACTTCGCCTTCCGCCCCGACGACGTGCTGCTGTTCGGCAAGGAAAGCGCCGGGGTTCCACCCGATGTCGCTGAGAGCTGCGACGCACGACTGCTCCTCCCCATCCGCGCCGAGGTTCGCTCGATGAACCTCGCCACCGCGGCCGCGCTCGCGCTGGGTGAAGCCATGCGGCAGACCGCGCTGCTGCCCGAAGTTCCCGCGCCCTAGATCGATCCTGCGGCAAAGAAGTTTCGGCCAGCCGCGCAACCATCGCAACCTTCGCTCGTTGTCCTGAAGACGTCTGCGCGCCGTGATCTCGTCGATCCGGGCGTATGCCTGCACAGGAACCAGCACCCATGAAGAAGCTCTCAGCCTCGCCCGCCAATCAGAACGCCCTTCATGAGCGCGCCCCCGGATCGGGCGCGATGGTTCCCACCGAGGAGACCGGCAATGCAGGCGAAACGCATCAGCAGATCGCCCACGACGGCGATCATGCCAGCGGCACCGATCACCTGACCGACAATTTCGGCCACCGCATTTCCGATAACCAGAACTCGCTGAAGGCCGGGGAGCGCGGGCCGACGCTGATCGAAGACTTCATCCTGCGTGAGAAGATCTTCCACTTTGACCATGAACGTATCCCCGAACGCATCGTCCACGCTCGCGGCTCCGCAGCGCACGGTGTGTTTGAAGTCACCAATGCGATACCCGGGCTGACCAAGGCCGCATTGTTCCAGAAGAAGGGCAATACCTGCCCGGTGTTCACCCGCTTCTCCACCGTTGCCGGCGGCGCGGGCTCGGTCGATACGCCGCGCGACGTCCGCGGGTTTGCCGTCAAGTTCTATACCGAGGCCGGAAACTGGGATCTGGTCGGCAACAATATCCCGGTGTTCTTCATTCAGGACGCGATCAAGTTTCCCGACCTCGTCCATGCCGTGAAGATGGAGGCCGACCGCGGCTTCCCGCAGGCGGCGAGCGCGCATGATACCTTCTGGGACTTCATCGGGCTGATGCCGGAATCGATGCACATGATCATGTGGGCCATGTCCGACCGCACCATCCCGCGCACCCTGCGCAACATCGAAGGGTTCGGCGTCCACACCTTCCGGCTGGTCAATGCCAAGGGCGAAGGCAAGTTCGTCAAGTTCCACTGGAAGCCGGTGCTGGGCCTAGAATCGACGACCTGGGACGAGGCAGTGAAGATCGCCGGTGCCGATCCCGATTTCCATCGCCGTGATCTGTTCGAGGCGATCGACAGCGGCAACTTCCCCGCATGGGACCTTGGCGTGCAGGTGTTCGACGAGGAATTCGCCGCCGCCCAGCCCTATGATGTGCTCGATGCGACCAAGCTCATTCCCGAAGAACTGGTGCCGGTGGACATCGTCGGCCGGATGACGCTCAACCGCAACGTCGACAACTTCTTCGCCGAGACCGAGCAGGTCGCCTTCATGCCGACCAATATCGTCCCCGGCATCGATTTTTCCAACGATCCGCTGTTGCAAGGGCGACTGTTCTCTTACCTCGACACGCAGAAGTCGCGGCTGGGGACGACCAACTTCCACCAGATCCCGATCAACGCCCCCAAGTGCCCGTTCCACAATTTCCAGCGCGACGGCATGATGCAGACGCTGGTTCCCACCGGCCGCGCCAATTACGAGCCTAACTCGCTGGCCGATGCCGGCGAGACCGGCGGCCCGCGCGAATGCCCGGAGACCGGTTTCTCGAGCTTCACCGAAAATGCCGAGCGCAACGATCCGACCGAAAAGGTGCGTGTGCGGGCAGAACTTTTTGGCGATCATTACAGCCAGGCGCGGATGTTTTTCCTGTCGCTGACCGAAAACGAACAAGCGCATCTGGCCTCGGCACTAGTGTTCGAACTGTCGAAGGTGATGATTGAGCCGGTGCGGACCCGGGTTCTTTCACGGCTGCGGAATATCGACGAGGACCTCGCCGCGCGCGTTGCCACCGGCCTGGCGATGGACCTCCCCGCCAAAGCCAAGGCAAAGCGTGAACCGGTTGATCTTGGCACATCGGATGCCCTGTCGATCCAGAAGCAGGCGCTCAAGACGCTGCAGGGCCGCACTGTCGGCATCCTCTATGCAGAGGGTTCCGACAAGGCGGCAATCGACAACCTCAAGGCTGCGATCGAAGCTGATGGCGGACGGGTCAAACTCGTCGCGCCGAAGGTTGGCGCGATCAAGGTCAAGGGCGGCACGCTCAAGGCCGATGGCCAGCTGGCGGGCACGCCCTCGGTCATGTTCGATGCGGTCGCAGCGCTGCTCATGCCCGATCAGGCCGCAATTCTGGCGAAGGACGCGGGCGCCGTGCAGTGGTTTGCCGATGCCTATGCCCACTGCAAGACGATCGCGGCTTGCGGCGGCACGCGCGAGCACTTGCTGCCCAAGGCCAATGTCGAGATCGATGCCGGCGTGCCGAAGTTCGAGGACTTCATGAAGGTTGGCGCCGTGCGCCATTGGGACCGCGAGCCCAAGGTGCGCGACCTGGCCTGAGGAGCGCCGACAAGCCAGAGCCGGAAGGTCGGTCCCGCACCTGCAACCCAGCGGGCCGACAGATGGCTTTTGCTCACCCGCATTGGGTGCTAGGCGCGCGCCATGCTTAACCTGACCGGCATCACGGTTCGCCTTGGCGGGCGGACGATCATCGACGACGCGACCGCCAAGCTGCCGCCGGGCGGGCGCGTGGGCCTGATCGGGCGCAATGGCGCGGGCAAGTCAACACTCGTTCGCGTCATCGCCGGCATGCTCGAGGCGGACGCGGGCGACGTAACCATGCCGCGCGGCAGCCGGCTGGGCTATATCGCGCAGGAGGCCCCGGGCGGGGATGCGACGCCGTTCGAGACGGTGCTGGCCGCCGATACCGAGCGCGCCGAGCTGGTGGCGCGAAGCGAAGATTGCAGCGATCCGCAAGCCTTGGCCGAAGTTCATGACCGGCTGATCGCCATCGAAGCCCACTCGGCCCCGTCGCGTGCGGCGCAGATCCTTGTCGGGCTCGGCTTTGACGAGGAGGCCCAGCACCGCCCGCTCGAGAGCTTTTCCGGCGGGTGGCGGATGCGCGTGGCGCTGGCCGCCTTGCTGTTCTCGCAGCCTGACTTGCTGCTGCTCGACGAACCGTCGAACCACCTCGACCTTGAAGCCGTGCTGTGGCTTGAGGATTTCCTGCGGAGCTACCCCGCCACGATCCTGCTGGTCAGCCACGAGCGCGACTTCCTCAACAACGTGGTCGATCACATCCTGCACCTTTCAGGCGGCAAACTCACGCTCTATCCCGGCGGCTACGATGCCTTCGAACGCCAGCGCGCCGAGCGCCAGGCGCAGATCGCCTCGGCCCGGGCCAAGCAGCAGGCGCAGCGCGACCACCTGCAGGAATATATCGCGAAGAATTCCGCACGCGCCTCCACCGCCAAGCAGGCGCAATCGCGCGCCAAGGCGCTGGCCAAGCTGCAGCCGATCGCCGAACTGATCGACGATCCCTCGCTGAGCTTCGATTTCCCCCCGCCTGACGAACTGCGCCCGCCGCTGATCACGCTCGACCTTGCCTCGGTCGGCTATGGCGACACGCCGATCCTGCAGCGGCTCAACCTGCGGATCGATCCGGATGACCGCATTGCCCTCTTGGGCCGGAACGGCAACGGCAAGACCACGCTGGCACGCCTGCTCGCCGCCCAGCTCGCTCCGATGGACGGCAAGATGGCGGCCAGCGGCAAGATGCGGGTGGGCTATTTCACCCAGTACCAGGTCGAGGAACTGGACCGCTCGGAAACGCCGCTGCAGCACATGACCGTCGCCATGCCCGGTGCCAGCCCCGGCGCGGTGCGCGCACAGCTGGGCCGCTTCGGCTTTGCCGGCCCCAAGGCGACCACCGAAGTGGGCAAGCTTTCCGGCGGTGAGCGCGCCCGCCTCGCGCTCGCCCTGATCACCCGCGATGCGCCGCACATGCTGATCCTCGACGAGCCGACCAACCACCTTGACGTCGATGCGCGCGAGGCACTGATCCAGGCGCTCAACGATTACACCGGCGCGGTGATCATCGTCAGCCACGACCGGCACATGCTGGAAATGACCGCGGACCGCCTGGTTCTCGTGGACTCAGGCACCGCGCGCGATTTCGATGGCTCGATTGACGACTACATCGCCTTCGTCCTCGCCAAGGACCCTGCACCTGCCCGCAGGGGCGACGGCGACTCCACGCGCGGCGTCAACAAGAAGGAAGCGCGCAAGGCCGCCGCCGAAGCGCGCGAGAAGGGCCAGGAAATCCGCAAGCGCGCAAAGGCTGCCGAAGCCGAGCTGGAAAAGTTGGCCGCACAGATCAAGGCGGTCGATCAGGCCATGTTCGATCCGAAAGCCGCCGAACCCGCGCTTGCCAAGCTGACCATGTCCGACCTGATGATCCGCCGCGCCGAGATCGAAGCGCGCATCGAAGCGGCCGAGGCGGTCTGGCTGGAAGCCAGCGAAGCGCTCGAAGCTTCGCTGGCATGAGGTTCGTCCGATGAGCGTAGCCTTTCGCCGCGAAGGGGACGAGGAGCACCTCGAACCCAAGTTCGAAATCCCGATCCCGCCGGGCCCCAACCGCGTCACCGCGCGCGGGCTGGGCCTGATCGCGCAGCGAATCGCCGAGTTGGAGGCGCAAATCGCCGGGCTCTCAGAGGCTCCAGCGAAAGATCCGCAGCTGAAGGCGGCGAAGCGCGACCTGCGCTATTGGCAGACCCGCCAGATCACCGCCGAGCTCGTCCCCCCACCCCAGGGCGACACCGTCGATTTCGGAACCCGCGTCACCTTCCGCCTCAACGGCAAGGAGCGCACCCTGGCCATCGTCGGCGATGACGAGGCCGATCCCGCCCAGGGCCTGATCTCCTTCTCCGCCCCGCTGGCGCGCGCCATGATCGGGGCCGAGGCCGGCGAGCTGCTGGAATTCGGCGGCAGGGACGATGCGATCGAGATCCTGTCCATCGGCGTAATCGACTAACCGCGCCGCCTTCCCGGTGCGCCGAACAGCAAGAATTTCATTCCTTTCGCAATCAGGGCAACCTTATCGTTGACAAGGCCCGCCCCGGACCGCTAACGGCGCCCTCCTACCCGGCATCATGCAGTCGCACGATGCCAACCGTGCCCAGATGGCGGAATTGGTAGACGCACCAGCTTCAGGTGCTGGCGCTCGCAAGGGCGTGGAGGTTCGAGTCCTCTTCTGGGCACCAATTTTCCTGACATGGCTGGATTGAATCCGCCTCGGGCGGGGGCCGGATTTATCCGTCGTCGTCCCTTGCCGAGAAGGCGGGATGGTTCTTCGGGATATGGGTTATGCGGCAGGCCGGGTCAGCCTCTCCCGATGCGACGACAAAGTGAGTTCCGGCATCCACTATGCCCGTGGTGAAGACCACGTCGTAAAGGTACATCAAGTCCGAGAGCGGCTTTGTCAGCGCGGCATTGGCCTCCAGCAGCGGCGCATGGTTCGTCGCGATTACGCGGGTCGGGTCGGCCTCGTCGAGCAGCGACCAATAGGTGCGGTAGATGCCGACGATCTCCTTTGGCTCGACTCCGTGCCACAGCGCCAGCCAGCCGCGCCGCCCGGCGATTTCCGTCAGGATTGGGGGTGCGCCCCCGCCCATGCGCGCCGTCGCCACCGTATCGGCGTGAGGGCGGATGCCGGGCTGAAGCACGGGTTGCCAGTGCCGGCAATCGGGCGAGCGGGCGAGGTTGATCGCGGGGCCGGAGCGCCACTTGCTGCCGGGCGGATAGGCGAAATAGAGATCGCCGAGCGGCCGCGTCTGGGCCCAGTACATGCCGTCGATCCGCCCTTCGAAGATCAGCATGTCCTTGTTCTGGTGGTCGAGCACGATGCCTTCGAAGGACCAGTCGAGCGCATTGTCCGAACTGTAAAGTGTGGTCGAATGCCGTTCCGGGCTGACCGAACAGGTGGTCATCCAGTAGCGCCCCTCTACCCGGCTGATGCGGGCATCCTCCAAGCCATAGCACTGCCACGAGCCTTGCGGCGCCACGGCATGGTCGTAATGGACGGCAACGACCTGCAACCCGTCCGGGGAAAGCTCGACCGGGAGCAGCCACGACAGCGAGGTGAGAGCCATGATCCGCCAGCCGCCGCCATGGAGCTCGAACTTGCGCGGGTCGGCCGTGTCCGCCAGTTCAAGCGGCCAGCCATCGAGGACGTAGCGCCCATCGTCCCAACGGATCGCGTGCACCTTGCCGTCGAATATCGGCTTGCGCAGCGCCTCGGCAATTCGCACCATCATCAGCAGGTTGCCCGATGGCAGCACGGTGAGGCCGGGGTTGAATGCGCCCAGCACATAGGTTTCGGCATCGAACTGTCCGGCGAGCGGAGACCGCGTGAGATCGACGTCCGCGGGCGTAAAGACCAGCCGGTCGACGTCGAACGCGCTCATGGACCTTCCGGCCGCGTTTCGGCCTCCTCCGAAGCGAGTGCCGCAACCTCGCCCGCATCGCTCGCCGAGACAGCCAGCTCCTTTTCAATGGCACCGGCCTTGGCGTCGAGCCTGCTTGATGCCTCGGAAAAACGCTCGTCGAAGGTCTTTTCGCGTTGGCACGCTGCAAGCGCGAGGATCAGGGCAAGGGCAGAAGCGATCCGCATGTCAGTACCTCTTGCGATAGCGCAGGTTGATATTGGTGCCGCCCGATCCGCCCGCCTGGCTGAGCAGCGACAGTGCCCGGCTCAGGCTGACCTCGATCTGCGTCGCGGTAAAGCCGCGGGCATCGGTGATCAGCTCGATATAGACATTGTTCGATATGTACCGGCCCGCAGCAATCGCCGTGCCGCGGCCGGTCTTTTCATCCGCCGCAAGGACGCGGAGGCGCGAAATGCCGGTTGCCGCGCGCAGCTTGCCAAGCGGGTTGAGCCCCCCGCCCCCGCCGCGCAGGGTGTTGAGCGAGGCGGCGAGCTGGATGCCCTGCAAGGGAGAAAGGCTGCCCAGCGAAGATCCGAACAAGATGCGCGAGAGCACTTCGTCCCCCGGCAGCGATGGGCTGGAGGAGAAGCTGATCTGCGGGCTGAACGCGCGCCCGCCGACGTTGATCGTTACGGCAACGTCCTCGATATCCTCACTGGCCGTCAGGACGATCTGCGGATCGTTTGCCGCGCCGCCGGTGAAGGTCAGCTGCCCTTCGGAGAGATCGAACTGGCGTCCGGCAAAGCCGAGACTGCCGCGCACCAATGTGACCACTCCGGTCATCAGCGGGGCCGCGCTGGTGCCCTTGACGCGCAGGTCCGCGCCCCATTCGCTGTCGAGCCCCATGCCGGTCACGTAGAGCTGGTTGGGGGTGGACAGCCCGATGTCGAGCCGGAGCGCGGCAAAGGGGCTACCGGCCGGTGGCGCGGGTTCATTGCCGGTGATGCGCAGGCGCCCGCGAGGCGGCTTGAAGCGCACGCCAGTCAGCTCGGGTACTTCGGCTGAGCCTTGCCGGACGAGTTCATAGCGCGTGTCGGACAAGGCGAGATTGCCCGATACCAGCGCGGTTTCCCCAGCGACCTTGCTCAGCCGCAGCTTGCCGGTGGCCGCCGAGGACAGTGAAGAACTGCGCGCGATGCGCGCGTTGTCGAGATCGAAGGACATGTCCATCGGATAGCCGCTGGCGGCAGCAAGGCTGACATAGCCCTTGCCCGAAACCTTGCCCTGCCCGGCCACAGCGTCGAGCCTTTCCACATCGAGCCGGTCCCCGGCAAAGCGACCCGACAGCGCCATTGAGGTGAGCCGGGTGCCGTAGATCTCGTTCTCGTAGGTCAATCCCTCGCCGCGAACGATGCCGGTGAGCTGTGGCTGGCGCAGGCGGCCTGAGAAGTCCGCCCCCACCGCGATCGGGCCCGACAGGCTCTGGTTGCGCTGGCCAACGAAGGACCACAGCGTTTCCGCCGGGCCGTTATAGCGGATACCGCCGCCGAGCGGGGCGGCCGTCACGCGCTCCACCCAGCCGCCCGCGCCGGGTCCGAGCGGGCGCAGCGAGGCGTTGAGGCGGCCGATCACCGTGCCACGCCGCCGGATCACCGCGCGTCCTTCGCCGCCATCAGCAAGCAGCGTGCCGACAAAGTTCACGTCAACCGGCTGGCTGACCATCGACGAGGTGGTGCGGGAAAAATCGCTGATCGACAGCCGCGCATCGGCGCGCGGGAAGGCACCGGGGTTCGCCTGCTCGAAATCGAGGCTGCCGGTCGCCCTGCCGCCGATGCCGTAGCCGGGGACGAAAGCGTTGAGCAGCGCCATGTCGAACTTGTCCATGCGGCTCTCGATCTTCAGACCGGTACCGTATTTGCCCGCCAGCCGCACCGATCCGCTGCCGAAATCGAAGCGGCTAGGCAGCAGTTCATAGCCAGCCTTGGAAGGCACGATGCGTGCCGGGCTGGCCGTGCGGATGGCAGTACCGCGCACCCGGCCATCAAGCGCAATGCGCCACAGGCTGGGTTCGAGCAGGGCATTGCCGGCCACGCGGAAGGGTACGCCGCTGGTCCCTTCGGCAAGGAACTTCGCCTGCCCTTTACCGTCCTGGTAATTGACCCGGGCGCGCAGCGCGGCAAGGCTGAGGCTGCGCAGGCGGGTTTGCGCCAGCTGAACGTCGGCTATCACCAGCGGGCGCTCGTAAAGCACCACGCGGGCATCGACGATGGCTGCACCAACCGAGAGGTTCGCCGGACCGGGCAGGACCGTGTCATTGGCGCGCAGGTTGACCAGCGCCTCCTGGTAGCGCCCCGCAGGTGCGAGGCGGATGAGGCCGGTAACCCCGCGTCCCTCGGCATTGAACTCGCCGGTAAACGGCCCCGCCGCGCTGCGCTCCGCCCGTCCGCTGAAGCCGATCCCGGCGAGGTCGCCCTTGTTGACCTGCAAGGCCAGGCGCTTGCCCTGCAGCAGGGTGACGTCAGCGGTCAGGGGGCCGTAATCGGTGTCGCCCGTGGCGTTGAAGCGGTAGCCGCCATCATTGCCAAGGATCTCGGCGCGAACGTTGGCTAGGCCGACGCCAAAGCCCGGGCTGCCCGCCAGCAGAACCGCGCGCGGCTTGTTCAATGTACCGGTCAGCTCGACCGCAAGCGGGCCGTAGCGGGTGGAGCGGCCATTGGCGGTCAGGTTGATGGCCCCGCCCGGGCTGTAAGTCCCGCGTCCGTCGAACACTTGCAATTCGGGTGCCGACACCCGCAGGCGGGAGAAGCGGACAATGCCATCCGGACCATAGACCAGCTGGCTCGATCCCGTGGCATTGCCGCCGAGGAAATCACGGACTGCCGGATTGACGAGGCTGGTCGAACGCGCGCGGACCGTGCCGGTAAGCGTGAAACCACCGCCCGTGCGCTTCAGGTCTGCCGTGGTCGTCACGGCGAAGGTGCCGACGCTGTCCACCACGTAACGGTTGATCCGCCCCTCGAAAGCTCCGGTGTAGAGGCCCTTGGCCGTATCGGCGAGCAGCACGGCCTTGGCGTCGATGCGGTCGGAACGGATCCGCATATTGTCTGAGAGGATGCGCGTGCCGTCGAAGGCTAGGTCCCCGTCCATCCGCACATTGGCGAGGGAGCCGCCCGCCACCGCGTCGAGCCCCTCGATCCGCGCCACCCGCGCCGAGACCGGGACCATGGCCTGCCGCCCGTCGATCTGCGCCCTGCCGCTGGCATCGAGGCCGTTCAGCACGACATCGGCAATGGCAAGCTGCGCCGCCTGCAAGCGGTAATCGACCCCGGGCTTGGCAAAGGCATCATTGAGCGTCAGTTGCGCGCGCAACGAGCGCCCCGCGAGGTTGGGGGCCAGCGCTGCGGGGCGCATGAGGAGAACGTCGAGCTTCAGGTCATCGAAGCTGTTGTCGGTGAGATCCACCACCCCGCTCGGCACGATGGACAGCGCGTCCGAGCGCAGCGACCCCGAGAGCGTCGCCCGGCGTCGGTCCAGCTTTGCGGCAAGATCAAGCTGAGTAGTGGAATCGAGCAGGACGGCGGGGGTGCCGCCGAGCAGCCGCCCCAGTTCCGCCGGACCTTTCACGCCGAAAGTCCCGTCGCGCGCAGTCAGCGCCAGCTTCGCCAGCGGTTTCCCGGCCAGTGCGCCATCGAAAGTACCGTCCCACTTCGCCCAGTCGCCCGAGCCGTTCAGCCGCAGAGCAAGCGGCTCACTGATCCCGGCGAGCGCGCCGATCACCCCGCCTTTCGGTGCATCGAGCGCCAGCCTGATCGCCAGCCTGTTCGCCTCGGGAACGGCATCGAGCGTCAGGTCAAGCCGGTCCCCGGCCAGCCCGCCCGGCGCAGCAATGGTCAATACTTGCGCAGTTACTTGCGCGCGGCGGTCGGCAATGTGCGCCGTGCCTTTCAGCTGCAACTCGCGCCGTTCACCCGAAACCGCCGGTTCCGAGATCAGCCGGTCGATGCGTAGCGAGCCGATGTCGATATCGATATCAGGCAGCAGCGGCCCTTGCCCGGTGCTCGGCTTGAAGGCGGGCACGCGCCGCAGCAGGACTTCCTTCGCGCTGGCCGAACGCAGGTTGATGTGGTTCCTGAAATAGTCGAGCGGCCGCCAATCGACTTCGATTACCGGCGCGCGCAGGAATTCGCCCCGCGTGTCATAGGCGACGACATCGATCAGCCGCGCCTTGCCGTAAAGCGAGCCCTCGATCCGCCCCACGCCCACGCGCAGGCCATTGGCGAATGTCGTGTCGGAAATCTGCCGCGCGACATAGTCACGCCCCGGCCCGCTATTGACCCAAACGAGCAATGCGGCGGCCAGCGCAATGATTGCGAGCAGCCCGAGCGCGGCCCAACGCAAGGCGCGCCGAAGGATCGGACGCTGAACCTCAAGTGGCGGAGGCGGCACTTCGGCTTCCATCAGAAGGCCTGCCCGATCGAGACATAGACGTTGAGCCAGCCCTCACCCGGCTTGCGTGCCAGCGGAGTGGCGAAGTCGATCCGCATCGGCCCGAAATTAGTATAGAGCCGCGCCCCCAGCCCCACGCCCGCGCGCAGGTCGGAAAATTTCGGCACTGTGCTCGCATAGGACTGCCCGACATCGGCAAAGGCGACCACGCCGTAATCACCGAAACGGTAGCGCACCTCCAGCGCCGCCTCGTTCAGGCTGCGCCCGCCGGTGGGATCGCCAATGGGGTCGAGTGGTCCGAGCTTCTGATAAGCAAAACCGCGCACCGATCCGCCGCCGCCCGCGTAGAGCCGCCGCGAGGGGGCGAGGTCCTGAAGGTCCGCCCCTGGATCGTGGCCAGCCGCACGCGCCCGGCCACAATCACGTTCTTGCCGACCGGATAATAGGCAGAGCCATCGAGCCGCAGCCGCGCGTAGGGCGAAATGCCGCCCTGCACCGATGCTTCCGGTTCGACCAGAGCGGTCAGGCGGTAGCCCTTCTTCGGGTCGAGCAGGCTGTCGGTCTGGTCGAAACCGACCTGCCCGATCAGGCCCGCAATCGCATAGGTCTTTCGCACCCGCGCGCCGCGCGTGAAATCATAGCCGCTCTCGTTCGTGCCGATGATCTGCGCGCCATAGGCATAGGTCAGCTTCTTCTGCCACAGCGGGGTGGAATCATAGCTCATCCGCGCCGCCAGCCGCCCGGTATAGGCCGAGAAAGCGTCATAGTTCGAATGATGCAGGTCCAGCCCCAGTTCGAAGCTGCGATCGCGCTTGCCTGCGTTGGAGCGGCGGAAGGTAACGCCCGCACCCTGTTCCTGCGTGCCGGCAACGCCGCTGACGATCAGTGCGCCTTCGGGCCGGAACAGGTTGCGGTGAGTCCAGCTCCCTTCAAGGCGGAAGCCCTCGCCGGTACTATAGCCTGCGCTCGCGGCGATCACGCGCGGCGGGCCGGCTTCCTGGTTGACGGCAAGATCGACCACTTCGGTGCCGTCCGGTCCCGGCCTTTCCGTGCGCTTCGGCTCGACACTGATGCTGCGGAACAGGCCGGTGGCGATCAGTGCCTGGCGCAGGTCATCGACCTTGCGGCTGTCATAGAGTTCCCCCGGCTTGAACCGGGCAAGCAGTTCGACATGGTCGGCTCCGAAAGCCTCCTTGCCGCTGCTGACGATGTCGCCAAAGCTGCCGCGCGGGCCGACCGCGACCGGCAAGGTATAGTCGGCCCCGCCCGTATCGGGATCGAGCAAGACGTCGCGCTGGCCGACCGAGGCAAAGGGATAGCCGTTCTCCGGCAGCACCAGCGCCACGGCCGCTTCGGCTCCGATCACCCGCTCGGCGATCACCGGCTCTCCTACCTGCAGCGCGAGGTTGTCACGAATAAGCGTGGCAGGAATGGTGGGCGCTGCATCGACTTCGACGCTGGTAAAGGCGAAGCGCTTGCCCGGAGCGATGTCAAAGACGACGGTCAGCGGCTTGCCCGCCCCGTCCTGTGACTGTTCGATCCGGCTGGTGACCTTGCTGTCCATCCAGCCCTGAGAGGCGAGCAGCTTTTTGAGCAGAACCACGTCTTCATCGGCCCGGCTCGAAACCTGCGCCGCATTCGCGGCCTTGCCCTTGCCGTGGCGTAGCGCCGAGGCATCGTTGAAGCGCTTGGCAACGTCCCCGATCTCGCCTTCACTGCCCGGGCCGTTCACTTGCACGAGATAACCCACGTCCACCTCTCGCCGGTCCTGCTCCGGCTCGGCGAAAGTTGTTGGCTCAACCTTGAAGGTCTCGAGCGGCGGGAGCGGCGCGGCGATTTCGGCGTCGCGTACCGGGGCATTGCCGATCTCGGCCCGAGGCTCTGTGGCGGCAGGCGGTGAGACTGCGGAAGAGGCCGGCTGCGCTGCCGCTGCATTGGTCCGCTCAGCCTCCATCCGCCGTTCGAATTCATCGATCGATTCTAGCGGCTTGCTCAGCTCGGGATCGTCATCGGGCGAAACCTTGGGAATCGCCTTTTCGAATTCGGCATCGGGGATGATGGGATCGACCGGGGGCAGCTTGGCGCCCGGCGGCGGCGCGGGGACCCGGAAGTCGGGGGTAGCTGGCTGGGCCTGGGCATGGCCCACAGACGGCAAGGCCAGCTGCGCTGCCAGCGCAAGCAGCGATACAGCCCACAGCCGGGTGTGCCCCACTCTCATTCCTCCTGCCCGCTCTTGGGTTCGGGCGCCCAAGGGCACCGCGCGGCAAAGCACCGCGCAAGGCTTGCAATGCCTGTTCCGGCAGATTGTTCCAAGTGCCGAATAGTTTGGCGGCATGGGTTAGGGTACGCTGGATTGGCTAGGCCGCCATTTGTGGCATAAGCGGTGATGGAGGGGTGCCACGAGTTGAGCCTGAATCTGGCCATAGTCTTCGCGCTTGTGCTGATCGTGGCGCTATTCGCCGTCGCGGCGCTGGTCGAGGCGCAGGGCGAGCGCCTGCAGCGCACCCGGCGATTGCGGCATGTCGCCTATACGCTGGCACTCGGCGTCTATTGCTCGAGCTGGACCTTTTACGGTGCGGTCGGCAGCGCGGTGCGCGACGGATGGGTCTATCTGGCGATCTATCTGGGCCCGGTCATCCTGTTGCTTGCCGCCCCGAAGTTCCTGCGCAGCCTCGCGAACGCCGTGGCCGAGGAACAGGCCGTGACGGTATCGGACTTCATCGCCGCCCGGTTCGGGCACGACGTGATCATCGCGCGTCTCGTCACAGTGATCGCGCTGCTGGGAACCATTCCCTACATCGCGCTGCAGTTCCGCTCGATCGGCAATGCCTTTTCACTCGTCTCGGGCCGGGACCTCGCCGGCCCCGCGATGGTAGCCGCCGCCGTGCTGCTTACCCTGTTCTCGATCCTGTTCGCCGCCCGCCGGTTCGAACTGGCCGGGCGAAGCGAAGGGCTGCTTTTTGCCATCGGGCTTGAATCGCTGATCAAGATTTTCGCGCTGCTGCTGGTAGGGCTGGTTTCCATCTCGCTGCTAGCCTCAATGCCCGGCGATGTGCTGTCGCGCGGTCAGGCCGTGCTCGGCGAAAGGTTCTCCCCCTCGCACCTTTCGCTCGATTTCGTCGTCACACTGGTGATCTCGGTCATGGCGATCGTGGTCCTGCCGCGGCAGTTCTACATGGGGCTGGTCGAGGCGCAGGAGCGCGACGACCTGGTACGCGCCCGGTTCGGGCTTGCAGCCTACCTGATCGCCATGGCCCTGCTCATCCTGCCGATTGCGCTTGCCGGGACCGCATTGTTCGAAAAGGGGCAGATCGCTGACCTTTACGTGCTGCTTGTGCCATCGATGGCGGGGCAGCAGGCGGTGCTGGTCATCGCAATGCTGGGCGGGATCAGCGCGGCCGCTGCCATGGCCATTGTCGATAGCTCCGCGCTGGCGACCATGGTCTCGAACGACCTGCTTTTCCCCGCAGTCCTGCGCAGCGATCCCCGCCTTGCGGGCGGCGCGATCGGGCGGCGAATGCTGGTTGTGCGGCGACTTTCGATTGCCGTCATCATGGCCTTGGCGCTCGCCTGGGCAACCTTGGTCTCGAGCCGCGAGTCTTTGGCTTCGATCGGGCTGGTGGCCTTCGCCGCCATGGCACAGTTCACCCCGCACCTGATCATGGCGGTGAATCAGTCGGGCCGCGACCCCTTGCCCGCCCGCGCCAGCCTGACGACCGGTCTCTTGCTGTGGCTCTATACCCTTGGCCTGCCGCCGATCCTGCCCGAAGCGTGGCTGGGCGCACTGGCCTCGGGGCCGCTCGATCCACTGCACCTGTTCGGCATAGGCAACACCTCGCCGCTTGTTCACGGCGTCATCTGGAGCCTTGGCGCGAACCTGCTGGTCTTTGCGCTGATGACCGCGCGCGGTGCGCCGGGCCGCACCCTGCCGCTGCTGCTACGCTCCAACCGCAAGGTCACCGACCTTGAGGAACTGGTTCAGCTGACCTCCAGTTTTGTCGGGCAGGAACGCGCCGACCGCGAATTTCCCGACCTGCGAAAGGGCGCGCCGGTGGACCGCCGCTCGGCCGCGCGCGCGCAGAAGCTGATCGCCGGGGTGGTCGGTAGTTCCTCAGCCCGCTCGCTGGTGGCTTCGGCGCTGGCGGGCGGGCAGATGAGCCTGACCGACGTTACCCGTCTGCTAGATGAAGGCGGGCAATCGCTGCGCTTCTCGCGGCAACTGCTAGCCGATACTTTCGAGAACATCGACGCCGGGATCAGCGTGGTTGACCGCGAGCTCAACCTCGTCGCCTGGAACAGCCGTTACGAGGAGCTTTTCGACTATCCGCCCGGCCTGGTCCGCGTCGGGGTGCCGGTTGCCGACCTCATCCGGCACAATGTGAAGCGGGGCGACTTCGGCCCGGGCGATGTCGAATACCACGTCGAAAAGCGGCTCGATCACCTGCGCCGCCGGCTGGAGCACAGCTTCGAGCGACGCCGCAGCGACGGGCGCGTGATCAAGACCGTCGGCGGCCCCATGTCGGACGGCGGCTATGTCATGAGCTTCACCGACATCACTGGCGAGGCCAATGCCCGCGAGGAACTGCGCCGCACGCTCGACGAACTGGAACACCGCGTCACCGAGCGCACCCGCGAACTGAGCGAAGCCAACCGCCGCCTTGCCAAGGCCGACCACGAGAAGACCCGCTTCCTTGCCGCCGCCAGCCACGACCTGCTGCAACCGCTCCACGCCGCCCGCCTGTTCACTGCAGCGCTGGAACGCGAGCCGCAGGGGAACAAGGAACTGGTCCGCCATGTCGGCGGGGCCATCGTCGCTGCCGAGGACCTGCTGCGGGCACTGCTTGATATTTCGAAGCTTGATGCCGGAGGGGTCAATCCCAGGCCTGAACCGGTGGCCTTGCAGGGCTTTCTCACCGACCTTGCAGAGAGCTTTCGCCCGCTCGCCGAAGAAAAGGCGCTCGACCTTCGGATCGGTCCCTGCCCCGGCGTCATCAGCGCCGATCCGCGCCTGCTGCGATCGGTGGTGCAGAACCTGCTGAGCAATGCGCTGCGCTATACCCCGGCGGGCGGCATCCTGATCGGCACCCGGCGGCGCGGCGATGAATGGCGGATCGACGTGATCGACACCGGCGTCGGCATCGCGCCCGAACAGCTCGGCGCTATCTTCGGCGAGTTTACCCGGCTCGGCGAGGTCGAGGTCGAGGGACTGGGGCTCGGCCTCGCGCTGGTCGAGCGCATTTCGCGGCTGCTCGGCGGGCGGGTCGATGTCAGTTCGGTGCCCGGGAAGGGCAGCCGGTTCAGCCTGATCCTGCCCGCGCTGGATGGAGCAGGCGACCTTCCCATTCCACCGGTGCCAGCGTCGCGCGGCGCGAACGAGCGGAGACTGGCGGTGCTGGTCATCGACAATGACGAGCGGATCGTCGCGGCAACCAGCGCCCTGCTCGAACGGCTCGGCCATCGTCCGCTGCCTGCGCGCTCGATTACCGAGGCGCTTGCCCGGTGCGATGAAGCGGATCTGATGCTGGTCGATTACCAGCTCGACGATGGCGAGGACGGGCTGACGCTGGTCGAAGAAGTCCGGGCACGCCGCCCCGCGATGCCCGCGTTGCTCCTTACGGCCGAGAGCGGCGAAGCCATGCTGGCGCGGGCGGCAGAGCTGGGCGTTCCGGTGCTGACCAAGCCTGTCGATCCCGAATCCTTGGTCCGGGCCATGGCGGAAATTTCAGTGCCTGAGGTCCAGCCCTAGCGAGCGCGCGACCAGTGCAGCCTGGGTGCGGTTGCTGACGTCCAGCTTGCGCATGATCGCGGTCATGTGCGCCTTCACCGTTGCCTCGCTGATGCCCAGGCTGTGTGCGATCTGCTTGTTGAGCTGGCCATCGAGCACGGCAAGCAGGACCTTGAACTGCATCGGAGTAAGGCCCGCCACCTCCTGCCTGATGCTGTCCAGTGGCGACTGACTGGCCGCGGGCGTGACCGGCCTGCCGCCGAGTGCCTTGCCGATGGCGGCCTCGATTTCGGTTAGGTCGCTGTCCTTGGAAAGGAAGCCGATGGCCCCAAAGGCGCGCACTTCCTCTGCTGCCGCTGCGCCTTCCGCGCTCGAGACGACGAGGATGGGCACATCGGGGCATTCGGCATGGAGCATGGCGATACCCGAATAGCCCACTGCGCCCGGCATCTTGAGATCGAGGAGGATCAGGCGCAGCCCCTCGGCCACGGTCACGGCATGGGCGGCCGCGGCAAGTGTGCCGGCTTCCACTACCGTCGCGCCGGGAAGAACCTGCCCGACAGCCAATGCCAGCGCCTGCCGGAACAGGGGGTGGTCATCGGCGATCAGGACGGTTCCGGTCACGCTTTTTCCAGCGAGGGCCGGTTGGCGAGCAGGTGATCGACCACGCTTGGATCCGCCAGCGTCGAGGTATCGCCGAGGTTGGACACGTCGTTCTCGCCGATCTTGCGCAGGATGCGGCGCATGATCTTGCCCGAGCGGGTCTTGGGCAGACCGGGGGCGAACTGGATGACGTCGGGGGTAGCGATGGGGCCGATCTCGTGACGGACCCACTTGACCAGCTCCTTGCGCAGCGCCTCGTCCGGCTCGACATCGGCGTTGGTCGTGACGAAGGCGTAGATGCCCTGGCCCTTGATGTCGTGCGGCATGCCGACAACCGCGGCCTCGGCGACCTTGGAATGGGCGACCAGAGCGCTTTCGATTTCGGCCGTGCCCATGCGGTGGCCCGAGACATTGATCACATCATCGATGCGGCCGGTGATCCAGTAATAGCCGTCCTCGTCGCGGCGGCAGCCATCGCCGGTGAAGTAGAGGCCCTTGAAGGTGCTGAAATAGGTCTGGAAGAACCGCTCGTGATCGCCCCAGACGGTGCGCATCTGCCCCGGCCATGAGTCGGTAATGACGAGGCAGCCGTCGGTCGCGCCATCGAGGAAGTTCCCCTCGGTATCGACCAGCGCGGGCTTCACGCCGAAGAACGGGCGGCTGGCGGAACCGGGCTTGAGCGGAGTGGCTCCGGGGAGCGGGGTAATCATCGCGCCGCCGGTCTCGGTCTGCCACCAGGTATCGACGATCGGGCAGCGGCGCTCGCCCACCACCTTGTGATACCATTCCCATGCCTCGGGATTGATCGGTTCGCCGACCGAGCCCAGCAGGCGCAGGCTCTTGCGGCTGGTCTTCGCCACCCATTCGTCACCTTCGCGCATCAGGGCGCGGAGCGCGGTGGGGGCGCCGTAGAAAATCTCGACCTCGAACTTGTCGACCACCTGCCAGAAGCGGCTGGGATTGGGGAAGTTGGGTACGCCCTCGAACATCACCGTGGTCGCGCCGTTCATCAGCGGGCCGTAGACGACATAGGAATGGCCGGTGACCCAGCCGATATCGGCGGCGCACCAGTAGATCTGGCCGGGACGGTAGTCGAACACGTACTCATGCGTGATCGAGGCCCATACCGAGTAGCCGCCGGTGGTGTGCAGCACGCCCTTGGGCTTGCCGGTCGATCCCGAGGTATAGAGGATGAACAGCGGGTCCTCGGCGTTCATTTCCTCGGGCTCGCAAAGCGCGGACTGGGCGGTCACTTCCCCCGCCCAGTCCACGTCGCGACCCGGCACCATGGGCACGTCGGCCCCGGTGCGGCGCAAGACGATCACCGTCTCCACGCCCGGGCAATGGTTCAAGGCCTCGTCGACATTGGCCTTGAGGGGAACTTTCTTGCCCCCGCGCAGGCCCTCGTCCGAAGTCAGCACGATGCGGCTGTCGCAGTCGGTAATGCGGCCGGCCAGAGCTTCGGGGCTGAAACCGGCAAAGACGATCGAGTGGATCGCGCCGATGCGCGCACAGGCAAGCATGGCCACGGCCGCCTCGGGCACCATCGGCAGGTAGATCGTGACACGGTCGCCCTTCTTGACCCCGCGCGCCTTCAGCAGGTTGGCAAAGCGGCAGACCTGTTCGTGCAGTTCGCGGTAGGTAATGCGGCGCTCGGGCTCGCCGGGGTCATCCGCCTCCCACAGGATCGCGACGGTATCACCGCGCTCCGCCAGGTGGCGGTCGAGCGCATTGACGCAGAGGTTCAGCGTGCCGTCCTCGAACCACTTGATGCCGAAATCGGCTTCATGGAAGCTGGTCGCCTTCACCTTGGTGAAGGGCTTGATCCAGTCGAGCCGCTGCGCATGTTCGCGCCAGAAGCCTTCCGGATCTTCTACTGAGCGGCGGTACATGTCGAAATAGCCAGCTTCGTCGACCAGTGCCTTCTCGGCCCATTCAGCCGGGACGGGATAGACCGCTTCAGACATCTTTCGACTCTCCTGCTCTTTGATCTTATGCGCCCCCGTTACGCCTGAGGGCAGCCCCAGTGGACCTAGACCATGGTCGTAGTCCCCAGACCATGGTCGGGATGGGCGGCCCCTTCGTCAACCTCCAGACTGCCAACAACCCGCAATGCAAGTGCGGGACATTTGGAGAGGGGGTCTGAAATGATAAGGACAAGGAAGTTCGTCTGCACACTCCTGGCAGCGACAGCGCTGGCAACGCCGTGCGCCGCAATGGCGAAGGCGCCGTCGGCCATCGAGGCGCGGATGGACCGGCTGGAGGCAGAGATGCGCGCGCTGCGCGGCGAGCTCGAACAGTCGCGCGCCCAGACGCAGGCAGCGAACCAACGTGCCGATGCAGCCGAACTGCGCGCCTCCGCCGCCGAAACGCAGAACGCCGCGACCGTCCAGCGCGTCGCCGCGCTCGAGGCAAAGCCCGCCCCGGCCGCACCGCCGCCTGCCGATGGCTTTCGCGCCGGCAATACGGGCATCAAGCTGGGCGGCTATATCAAGCTGCTCGCCACCTCGACGCGCTTCAGCGACGGCGAACTGGCGAACAATTCGCTGGGCCGCGATTTCTACCTGCCGCAGCAGATCCCCACCGGAAACGCCGCCCCGGCGCGCGATACCGATTTCACCGCCAAGCAGTCGCGCTTCTGGCTGAATCTCGACAGCACGATCAAGGGCCACGCGCTCAAGGGCTATCTCGAGGTCGACTTCCAGACCTCGCCCGGCACGCAGGGTTCGCAGCGCACGACCAACGGCTACAACCTCGCGCTGCGCCGCGCCTATATGCAGCTGGACCGCTGGACCTTCGGGCAGGACTGGACGACTTTCCAGTACACTGGCGCCCTGCCGGAAAGCACCGATTATGTCGGCGGCGCGGAGGGCACGGTCTTCGTTCGCCAGCCGCTCATCCGCTACAGCGCGCCCATGGGCGGCGGCGCTACGCTGCACCTCGGCGTGGAGAACCCGGAATCGGGCACGGCCACGCTGGGCTCGCCAACGCTCAATGAAAACGGCGACGATCACCTGCCCGATTTCACCGCCCGCCTCGCCTATGCGGGCAAGCGCGGCGAGCTTTCGCTGGCCGGTGTGGTCCGCGAAGTCCGCACCGATTCTGGCGGCGTAAAAGCCGCGACCGGGGGCTATGGCGTGTCGCTCGGCGGCAAGCTGTTCCTCAATGACGAGAAGACCGGCGATGCGCGGTTCATGGTCACTTATGGCCACAACATCGGCCGTTACGTGGGCCTGAACTTCGCGCCCGACGCGGTCTATGTGCCCGCCACCAACAGCCTGGCATCGACCAATGTCTTCGCCGCGATCGGCGCGGTGCGCGTACCGCTCGGCCCGGGCCTGCGCGCCAACCTGATGGGCAGCTACCAGAGCGTCGACTATGCCGACATTCTGGCCCCCGCCAGCCTCTCCGCCTTCAACAAGTCGGCTTGGAGCGCGGCGGCAAACCTGTTCTATTCCCCGGTGAAAAACGTCGACCTGGGGATCGAATACCGCCACGGTGAGCGCAAGCTCGTCGGCGGTGCGGACGGCACGACCGACCGCATCGAAGTGGCGGCAAAATACAGCTTCTGAAGATACAGGAGGGATTGGGACAATGGACCTGAAACTGCACGAGACGCCCGAGCATTACGCCGGGCTGCCAAAGCACCACCAATCGACCCATGACGAAAAGCTGGTAATCACCGCCAGCTCGCTCGGCACGGTGTTCGAATGGTACGATTTCTACCTTTACGGCCTGCTGGCCACCTTCATTTCGAAGGTGTTCTTCGCGGGCGTCAACGAAACGACCGGGTTCATCCTCGCACTCGGCGCCTTTGCCGCGGGCTTTGCCGTGCGTCCCTTCGGTGCGATCGTCTTTGGCCGCATTGGCGACATGGTCGGCCGCAAGAACACCTTCCTTGTCACCATGGGTATCATGGGCCTGTCCACCTTCGCGGTGGGCCTGCTGCCTGGCTATGACAGCTGGGGCGTTGCCTCGCCGATCATCCTGGTGGCACTGCGCATCCTGCAGGGCCTTGCGCTGGGCGGTGAATATGGCGGCGCGGCGACCTATGTGGCCGAGCACGCACCCAACAACAAGCGCGGGCTCTACACCAGCTTCATCCAGATCACGGCCACCTTCGGCCTGTTCGCGGCGCTGCTGGTCGTGCTGGGCATGCGCACCTGGATGGGCGAGGAAAGCTTTGCCAGCTTTGGCTGGCGCGTGCCGTTCCTGATCTCGATCGTCCTGCTGGGCGTTTCGATGTGGATCCGCATGCAGCTCAACGAGAGCCCGGTGTACCAGAAGATGAAGGACGAGGGCACGACCTCGAAGGCCCCGCTGACCGAGGCTTTCGGCAAGTGGAGCAACCTCAAGTACGTGCTGATCTGCCTGTTCGGTGCCGGCATGGGCCAGGCCGTGGTCTGGTACGGCGGCCAGTTCTATGCCCAGTTCTTCCTTGAAAAGACCATGAAGGTCGATGGCGCGACTACGAACATCCTGATTGCCACTGCGCTTCTGCTCGGCACTCCGTTCTTCGTCTTCTTCGGCTGGCTGTCGGACAAGATCGGTCGCAAGTACATCATCCTGGGCGGCTGCGCGCTGGCCGTGCTGACCTACTTCCCCGCCTTCCACGCACTGTCAGGGGCGACCAACCCGGCGCTCAACGCCGCCACGCAGTCAAGCCCGGTGTCGGTCACTGCTGCTCCCGGCGAGTGCTCGTTCCAGTTCGACCCGGTCGGCAAGAACAAGTTCGATGCATCGAGCTGCGACATCGCCAAGGCCTACTTCGCCCGCAACGGCCTGAACTACGTCAACGTCGAGGCTCCGCCCGGAACCGTTGCCACGGTCAAGGTCGGCGAAAAGGTGATCGAGGTTCCGAACCCGGCAGTGGTAACCGGCAAGGACCGCGACGCCGCGATCAAGGCCTTTGGCGGCACGGTGACCACCGCGCTTAAGGATGCGGGCTATCCGATCAAGGAAAACCCGGCTGCGGCCAAGGATCCCAAGGCAGCCAAGTTGGTGTTCTATGCCGACAAGGCGCAGATCAACAGGCCGCTGGCCATCGGCATCCTGTTCTACCTCGTGCTGCTGGTGACCATGGTCTATGGCCCGATCGCGGCCATGCTGGTCGAACTGTTCCCCAGCCGCATCCGCTACACCTCGATGTCGCTGCCTTACCATATCGCCAATGGCTGGTTCGGCGGGTTCCTGCCCACCACTGCCTTCGCCATGGTCGCGGCGAAGGGCGATATCTACTACGGGCTGTGGTACCCCGTGGTCATCGCGGGCATCACCGTGGTGATCGGGCTGCTGTTCCTGCCCGAAACCTACAAGCGCAACATCGACGACTGAGCGCCTCTCCCGGGAAGCGCCGCGCCTTGATCCGGATCGACTTGATCTGGAACAAGGCGCGGCGCAACCGGTCTGCCAAAGGGGCCCTCCGGGAGAGGAGCAACCCCAGACGGAGTTCTCCCAATGACCAATTCCACCGCCCGCCTTTCGACCCGCTCTGGCGTCGTGCTCGACGTCCGCGCCGCCAGCGAAGCCGACGAGCCGGCGCTTTCCGCCTTCTTCGACCGCGTATCGGATGAGGACCGCCGCTTTCGCTTCCTCGCCGCGGCGGAACACGTCAGCCACGAACAGCTCGATCCGCTGATCCATGCCGACCACTTCCAGTCGGAAAGCTTCCTCGCTTTCGACAGCGCCACCGGCGAACTGGTGGGATCGGCCCTGCTCGCCTGCGACAAGGCGATGGACACCGGCGAAGTCGCCGTATCGATCTGCAGCAATTACAAGGGCAAGGGCGTGGGCTGGGCCCTGCTCGATTTCCTCGGCAGCCAGTGCAGAAGCGCGCGGTCTGCGCCGCGTGATCGCGATCGAGAGCCGCGACAACCACGAGGCGATCGAGCTGGAACGCGAAAAGGGCTTCAAGCCCGAACCCTTCGAAGGCGAGCCGATGCTCGTCATCCTGTCCAAGACTTTCAGGTAAACCGATGAGCGAAGCCTACCAGCGCGCCTGGCGCGACAGCATCGAGAACCGCGACCAATTCTGGGCGCGGGCGGCAGAGGCGATCGACTGGATCGAAGCGCCTGCCTGCACTTACGATGACACGCGCGGCTGGTTCGCCGGGGGCACGCTCAACACCGCCTACAACTGCATTGACCGCCACGTCGAAGCCGGGCGCGGTGCGGCCCCCGCACTGGTCTATGACAGCCCGGTTACCGGCACAGTGCGCAGCTATTCCTACGCCGAGCTGCAGGACGAAGTCGGCCGGGTCGCGGCCATGCTGGCCCGCCTTGGCGTGACCAAGGGTGACCGGGTGATCATCTACATGCCGATGATCCCGCAGACGGTGTTCGCCATGCTCGCCTGCGCACGGCTGGGGGCAATCCATTCGGTCGTGTTCGGCGGCTTCGCCCCGCTCGAACTGGCCAAGCGCATCGACGATGCCACGCCGCGCGTGCTCCTCACCGCCAGCTGCGGGATCGAAGGAGCGCGGACCATTGCCTATATGCCGATGGTCGAGGAGGCGCTCACGCTCTCCGCGCACAAGCCCGAAAGCGTGGTGCTTTTCCAGCGCGAGCAAATGGCCGCCGATCCCGGGTGTGCGCAGGATTGGGCAAGCCTGGTTGAAGCTACCTCCACCGATCCGGTGCCGCCCTGCGCCGAGCTCGCCTCGGACGACCCGCTCTACATCCTGTACACCTCGGGCACGACCGGCACTCCCAAGGGCGTCGTGCGCGAGAACGGCGGCCACGCCGTGGCGCTCGCCTGGTCGATGGCCAACATCTACGGCGTCGGCGCGGGCGAGACGTTCTGGGCGGCGAGCGACGTGGGCTGGGTCGTCGGCCATTCCTACATTGTTTATGGCCCCCTGCTGGTCGGCGCGACGACGGTCCTGTTCGAGGGCAAGCCCGTCGGCACCCCAGATGCAGGCACTTTCTGGCGGACCATCGCGCGCCATGGGGTGAAACGCTTCTTCACCGCCCCCACCGCGATCCGTGCGGTCCGCAAGGAGGACCCGGACGGCCATTTCATCAGCGAAATCGGCACTGGTGATTGCGGTGCGATCTTCCTCGCCGGTGAGCGTGCCGACCCAGACACCATCGCCTGGCTCGAGGACAAGAGCGGCCTTCCCGTGATCGATCACTGGTGGCAGACCGAGCTCGGCTGGCCCGCCATCGCCACCTGCTTCGCGCTGGGCGACCTGCGCCGCAAGCGCGGCTCCGCAGGGTTCCCGGTGCCGGGCTTCGAATTCGCCGTGCTGGGCGAAGACGGACAGCCGGTGCCGCAGGGGACAAGCGGCGCCGTTGCCATCCGCGCGCCGCTGGCACCCGGGGCCTTCCGCACGCTGTGGAACAATGCAGCCGGGTACGAGAAGAACTTTGCCGCCTTTCCCGGCTGGTACGAAACCGGCGATGCCGGCTATTTCGACGAGGAGGGTTTCCTCTCGATCATGGGCCGCACCGACGACATCATCAACGTCGCCGGGCATCGCCTCTCTACCGGGCAAATGGAACAGATCGTCGCCCAGCAGGACGGCGTGGTCGAATGCGCGGTGATCGGTGCGGACGATGCCATCAAGGGCATGGTGCCGGTCGCTTTCGTCGTGGTGCGCAGCGGTGCGGATGACGTCGCGCAAATCCCGGCCCGCGTTATAGCCGCCGTGCGCGGCGAGCTTGGCGCGGTTGCCGCGCTCAAGACCGCCTATGTCGTCGACCAACTGCCAAAGACCCGGTCAGGCAAGATCCTGCGCAACCTGCTGCGCAAGATCGTCAGCGGTCAGCCGTTCGAAATTCCCGCAACGATCGACGACCCCAGCGTGCCTGCCAGGCTGCAGGCCAGGGTGCTTGGGGATTGAGACAATCCTGGCGCGGGTCGCCAACCAGCATCGCAATAGGTCGGTAAGCGCCTGCACTAGCTCCAGATCCCGGTTCGCCTTCGACGACGCCGATGCGATAACTGCTGCCGTGCTGGTGAATATGATCCCGACCGTGCTTAAGACTGGTCCGGGTTACATGACAAACGTCGGCCTCTGATTGCCGAAGCGGTCGTTCGTCAGGCCCGGCGCGGCCAGAGCGGCTTGGCGAACTTTCGAAGTCGTCAAACCCGTGATGGTCTTTCCACGCGACAAAGGATGCTGCGAATGCTCAAGCTTGGTTACAAGGCCTCGTCCGAACAGTTCGCGCCGAATGAGCTCCTCGACTACGCGATACATGCAGAGCAGGTCGGGCTCGATTCCGTGTGGATCAGCGATCACTTCCAGCCTTGGCGGCATACGGGCGGACACGCGCCATTCTCGCTCAGCTGGCTGGGCGCGCTGGGCGCAAGGACCGACCGCATCGTGATGGGCACATCGGTGCTAACGCCGACTTTCCGCTATCACCCCTCGATCGTCGCCCATGCCTTTGGCTCGCTCGGCCTGATGTATCCCGGCCGCGTGGTGCTGGGCGCGGGAACCGGGGAATCGCTCAACGAAGTGCCGTCCTCGGGTATGCACTGGCCCGAACAGAAGGAACGCACCGCCCGCTTTCGCGAGGCGCTCCGCCTGATCCGCCAGTTGTGGAGCGAAGATCGCGTCAGCTTTGAGGGTGAGTTTTACAAGACCGAGAACGCCACGATCTATGACCGGCCCGAACAGCCCGTGCCGATCTTCATCGCCGGGGCAGGTCCGTTCATGGCCAAGCTCGCCGGCATGGAGGGCCGGGATTCATCTGCACGAGTGGCAAGAAGACCGAGCTTTATACCGAAACACTGCTGCCCAACCTCGAGATTGGCCTTGAGAAGTCAGGGCGTAGCGCGGACCCGGCGTTCGACCGGATGATCGAGATGAAGGTCTCTTTCGACACGGACCATGACCGCGCGATGCAGGACACCAAGTTCTGGGGGGCACTCGCGCTCTCCCCGGAAGAGAAAATGAACGTCGAAGACCCGCTGGAGATGGAAAAACTGGCCGATTCACTGCCGGTGGAGCGCGCGGCGTCGCGGTGGATCGTCTCGACCGACCCGGAAGAAATGGTGGAGAAGATCGGCTCTTACATCGCCCTAGGGTTCAATCATCTGGTGTTCCACGCACCGGGGCCGGACCAGCGCCGCTTCCTTGACTTGTTCTCGGCGGAAGTGGCACCGCGTTTGCGGGCAAAGTTCGGCTAAGGGAGCGCGGGGATGCAGATCGGGATCGTCGGCGCAGGCCGGATGGGTGGCAACATGGCGCTGCGCCTGCTTCGCGGCGGTCACGACGTCGTCATCCACGATCCGAGCGTCGAAGCCATGCAGCCTGTGGTTGCCGAAGGCGGACTGGCAGTGGATTCGCTCGCCGCGATGATCGGCGCGCTTGCCGCACCTCGAACGGTCTGGGTCATGGTCCCGGCGGGAGCGATTACCGAGCAGGTGGTGGAAGAGCTTTCGAACCTGCTGTCCCCCGGCGACACCCTGATCGACGGCGGCAATTCGAACTTCAAGAACACCATCGAGCGCGCCGAAATGCTCGCCGCCAAAGGCCTGGTCATGCTCGACGTCGGCACCAGCGGCGGTGTCCACGGACTGACGCGCGGTTACTGCCTGATGGTCGGCGGCGAAACTGCGGCGGTGGAGCGCAATGCCCCGATCTTCGCCACCCTTGCCCCCGGCATGGGCGAGATCGAGCGGACCCCGGCGCGCGTGCGCGGCCTCGGCAGTTCGGACACGGCCGAACATGGCTGGCTTCACTGCGGCCCATCCGGTTCGGGCCACTATGTCAAAATGGTCCACAACGGGATCGAGTACGGCATGATGCAGGCCATGGCCGAGGGCTTTGCCCTGATGGCCACCGCCGGTTCCGACCAGCTCCCGGCCAACCGCCGTTTCGACATCGATTGCGGGGCGGTCGCCGAGCTATGGCGACGCGGTAGCGTGGTCACCTCATGGCTGCTCGACCTGACGGCGGACTCGCTCGCCGAAACCCCTGACCTCGCGCCCTATTCGGCACAGGTGCAGGATTCGGGCGAAGGGCGCTGGACGGTGGATAGCGCAGTCGAACAATCGGTCGCCGCGCCAGTATTGACCGCCGCGCTGTATGAACGCTTCCGTTCTCGCACCAGTGACGGTTTTGGCGACAAGCTGCTTTCCGCCATGCGCTACAAGTTCGGCGGTCATACCGCCCCCAAGGCGTGACGCGCCTAGCGGAACAGATCGAATTCGCGGGGGCGTACCAGCGCGCTTGCGGGCTTGGCTTGGCTGCCGAGCGAAAGTCCCCGCAGGATGGCGACCGGAACACTCTCTGCCGCCTGCCCCATCACCAGCGAGCCGGCGGCGGCAATTTCGTCGGCATGAGCAACCACGCTCGCCTGCAAGACGCGGCCTTCCCGATCGAGGCCGCCGCGCAGGTCGACCAGCGATTCCAGGCCCGCGCAGCCAATCGCCACACCGCAGGTCCCTTCGCGGAACGGGCGACCGAAACTGTCGTTGATGACCACCGCCACCGGTCCGCCAGCCACGGCACTGAACCTTGCGGCCAACCGCTGGGCCGAGGCGTCTGGATCGACCGGCAGCAGCAGCGCGTGATCAGCGCCCGGCACGTTCGACTGGTCGATGGCCGCATTGGCGACGACAAAGCCCAGACGGTGCCGCGCGATCAGAACGCCCGGTTTGCAACGGACAATCTCGCTCGACTCCCGCAGCACGAGCTCGACCAGCCGCGGGTCCTTGGCGCATTCCCCGGCAAGCCGCTCTGCTTCCGCGCTGGGAGTAATATCGGCCAGGGCAAAGCGGCGACCCTCCGCCTTGGATACCACCTTTTGGGCGACGACCGCGACATCGCCCGGCTCGATCCCCGCACCAGCTTCGAGGATCAGCGCGGCGAGGTCATCCCCCGCGCGGACTTCGGGCAGGCCGGTAACGGGAATGATCGAAACGGGGCGCATGGCGTTACCCTTGGGTATCCCCGCGCCGCATGTCCAGTAGAGATGCAGCGATGAACGCGCGCGTCACCGCTATCGTCCCGATCAAGGCACCCGGCACCGCCAAGTCGCGGTTGACCGCCCTCGCGCCCGGCCGCCGCGCCGACATTGCGCTCGACATGGCGCGCGTGACGCTGCGCGCGCTGGCGGTGGCAGAAACGGTGGAGCGGGTGCTCGTCGTTACGTCCGACCAGGCCGTCGAGGCCCTTGCGGCGGAATACGGTGCGGAGGTCGTGCCCGACCCCGCTGACGGTTTAAACGGTGCCTTCCGGGCAGGGATGGCAGCAGTTACCGCACGCGCCAAGCCTGCCCTGCTTATCCATGCCGATTTCCTGAACCTCTCGGCCGCCGATATCGACGGGCTGGTGGATAGGTGGAGCGCCATGCCGGACTGCGCCGCGCTGGTGCCGTGCAAGGACGAGGAAGGCACCAATGCAGTGCTCCTGCCGCCCGGTATCGAATTTGCTCCGCAGTACGGCCCTGGCAGCTTCGCCCGTCACCGCGCCCAGCTGGGCGATCAGGCGGTGGTCCTGCGCCATGCCGCAATCGCCCGCGATATCGACAGCAACGAGGACCTGATCCGGGCCGCTCCCTCGCTCGGGAATGTCGTCACATTCTCGCCCAAGGTGTTCCTGCCGCTCACCCAGCTGTGCCGCGACGTTTGCCATTACTGCACCTTCGCCAAGACGCCGGGCAAGCTCGCCAGCCCCTACATGAGCCTCGAGGCAGTTATGGCGGTTGCCGAGCAGGGCGCGGCAGTGGGCTGCAAGGAAGCACTGCTGACGCTCGGCGAGCGGCCGGAGCTGCGCTATGCCGCGGCGCGCGACTGGCTGGCAGATCACGGCTTTGCCTCGACGCTCGACTATGTTGCCTATGTCGCCGCCGAAGTCCGGGACCGGACCGGGCTGCTGCCGCACATCAACGCAGGCTGCATGAGCGCCGGGGAACTCGCCATGCTCCGCCCGGTCAGCGGCTCGATGGGCCTGATGCTCGAGAGCACCTCGCGCCGCCTGCTTGAACCCGGCCAGTGCCACCACGGCTCGCCGGACAAGGACCCGGCACTGCGCCTCGCCACTATCGAGGAGGCCGGGCGGCAGGCTATCCCCTTCACCACCGGCATCCTGATCGGCATCGGCGAGACCCGCGAGGAGCGGATCGAGGCGCTCGAAGCCATCGGCCAGCTTCATGCCCGCTTCGGGCACATCCAGGAAGTAATCGTCCAGAACTTCGTGCCCAAGCCGGGGACGAAGATGGCGGCCATGCCCGGTGCCACTGCCGATGACCTGCTCTGGACACTCCGCGAGGCCCGCCGTGTGCTGGGGCCGGCGATGAGCATCCAGTGCCCGCCGAACCTCAACGAAGGGCACCTCGAAGCCATCGTCGCAGCCGGGATCAACGACTGGGGCGGTGTCTCCCCCCTCACCCCGGACTACGTCAACCCGGAAAGCCCCTGGCCGGAGATTGACGCACTTGCTCGGGAGACTGCGCGCGTCGGCAAGCTGCTGGCCCCGCGGCTCACCATTTATCCGCAGTACATCGCGGACACCGAACGCTGGCTCGCGCCGGAAATGCGCCGTCACGTTCTCGACCTTGCTGACGGCCAGGGATTGGCGCGCGAGGACAGCTGGGTTTCGGGCCGCTCGCAAGAGCTGCCGCAAGGTTTCCCGCAATTCCACCATGCCGCGCCGAGCAGCGAAGTGGCGCGCCTGCTTGACGAGCTTTCAACACACGGCGCAGGCGAGGTTGAAACCAGCCGCATAGCCAGCCTCTTTTCTGCGCGCGGGCGAGACTTCGAAGCCGTATGCCGCGCGGCCGACCAGCTGCGGCAGGCGACGAATGGCGGCGCGGCGACCTACGTCATCAACCGCAATATCAACTACACCAACATCTGCGGCTACCGCTGCACCTTCTGCGCTTTCTCCAAAGGAACCCGCAAGCACGAAGGTGCGGAGAAGCCCTACCTGCTCGATATGGCGGAAATATCGCGCCGCGTCCTCGAAGCGCGCGAACGCGGGGCGAGCGAAGTCTGCCTGCAGGGCGGCATCCATCCCGGGTTCACTGGCGAAACCTATCTCGAGATCCTGCGCGCGGTTAAGTCAGCCGTGCCGGACATGCATGTCCACGCCTTCTCTCCGCTAGAGATCGCGCATGGCGCAGGCACCATGGGCATGGCGCTGGACGATTACCTTGCCCTGCTGCGCGACAACGGCCTTGGCAGCCTGCCGGGAACGGCGGCGGAAATCTTGCACGATCCGGTGCGCGAAGTGCTTTGCGCCGACAAGCTGACCACCGGGCAGTGGCTCGAAGTGATCGAGGCCGCGCACGGTGTCGGGCTGCCCACCACATCGACGATCATGTTCGGCCACATCGACGGTTACGATGACTGGGCCCGCCACCTGCTGCACCTGCGCGACCTGCAGGCCCGCACCGGCGGCATCACCGAATTCGTCCCCCTCGCCTTCGTCGCGCACGAAGCTCCGCTCTACAAGCGCGGGCAGGCACGGCGCGGGCCAACGCTGCGCGAGGCGGTGCTGATGCACGCGGTGGGCCGGCTGGTGCTCCACCCGCTGGTACCGAATGTGCAGGCCAGCTGGGTCAAGCTCGGGCGGGAGGGCATGCGCCTTGCGCTCTGCTCAGGCGCAAACGACATGGGCGGCGTCCTCATGGACGAGAGCATCACCCGCGCCGCCGGCGCGACGCACGGGCAGGAAATGTCGGTCGCCAAAATGGCGGAAATGGCCGACAGCCTGGGCCGCCGGCTGGTGCGCCGGAACACCGTCTATGGCACCACGGCAAGCCCGGACCTCGTCACCGAAACCACACTCGACGTGATGGGATAGCTGCGGCTCCGGAAAGACGCGGTGATCCAACCGCCCGGGCAGTCCTCCCTTCCCTCGCCTTCCGTCCGGGAGAGCTTCCTTGTTTGGGCCTTGTTCCGGCGTAGTTCAGGCGGCGGCGCGAGGGCCGATCGTCACCTGCGTATCGGTCAGTCCCCCGATCGATACGACGATCTCGTCGCCGGGAACGACCGCCCCGACACCTGCCGGCGTTCCGGTGTAGATCAGGTCGCCCGCCTCAAGCCGATAGGCCTGCGAAATATGGACAATCACATCCTCGACCGGCCAGAGCAGGTCGGAAAGGTCGGCGTCCTGACGGACTTCGCCATTGACTGTCAGGCGGATCGGGCCGCTGGAAAGGTGTCCCACCTCGCTGACTGAGTGAATCAGCCCCAGCGGCGCGGCCTGTTCGAAATTCTTGCCCACGCTCCACGGGCGGCCCTTTTCGCGCGCTTCGAACTGCAGGTCGCGGCGGGTCATGTCGAGCCCGGTGGCATAGCCATAGACGTGATCGAGCGCCGCTTCGCGGGCAATGTTCCGGCCGCCCTTGCCGATGGCAACAACCATCTCGCCCTCGAAATGATAGTCCTGCGTCAACGGCGGATAGGCGATGACCGAGCCTGACGGGACGACAGTCTCGGCCCACTTTGTAAAGTAGAACGGCGGATCGCGGTCTGGATCCATGCCCATTTCGCGGGCATGGGCGGCATAGTTGCGGCCGATGCAGTAGAGCCGCCGCACGGGGAATTGATGGCCATCACTGGTCGCTGCCAGTACCGGCGGTTGGGGATCAAACAGCAGGGTCAAAGGTTGCGCTCCCGGTAGAAGTCCAGCCTGGCCTGCGCGGCCATGTCTGATAGGGCAACCAGTAAGGGCTGGCGCGAGACGCGCAAGGGCACCCGTATCTACCGCGTCGAATTGGCAGGATTGAAACTCTGGATATGGTGCGGGGTTCAAAAATGGTCTAACCAATTTCCAGTCGACGCCCTTTGGGCCAAATTGCGAGCGCGAGCGGGTCTCCACTGGCGAAAATGAAGGTCGCACAGGTCATGGCAAGGCTGAAGGCAATGCTCCCCGCCGGTCCGGTGCAAATGCGAACCCCGCCCACTCCCTATGATGTGGTGCGAAAATGCATGCCGGGCATGCCCGGCGTAGATGCCAGACCGGGACAGCCAGCCGCCGCCGGCGGAGACGGTCTGGGCGGCCTGGTACTTTGCAAGAGGATGGACCCATGAACGAAGGCCCAGGCTGGAAGCCGACCCGCCGCGCCGCTCTGGCCGGTGCTGCCGCCGCGGCGGGCGCTGCCCCCCTGTTCGGCACTTCCGCACAGGCCGTGACCGGCCAGCGACCGAACATCGTGTGGATCGTCAGCGAGGACAACAATCCCTTCATCGGTGCCTATGGTGACAAGCTGGCCCGCACACCCAACATCGACCGGCTGGCCGGGCAGGGTATCCTCTATCGCAACGCCTATTCCAACGCCCCGGTCTGCGCGCCGTCGCGCTTTGGTATCCTGACCGGCGTCCTGCCGGAAAGCTGCTCACCCGCACAGCATATGCGCGCCAATGCTAAGGCTGCCGGCCTGCTGCCCAGCTATCCTGAACTCTTGCGCAAGGCAGGCTACTACGTAACCAACAACGTCAAGACCGACTACAACTGCGACATCGACCCCGCCGCGATCTGGAACGAGAGCAGCCCCAAGGCGCATTGGAAGAACCGCGCGCCGGGGCAGCCGTTCATGGCCGTGTTCAACCTCATGACCACGCATGAATCGCAGAACTTCAAGCCGACACCCGGCGCGGTAAAGCCCGATCAGGTTCGCGTCCCCGCCTATATGCCCGACACGCCCGGCATACGGCAGGACATCGCCAGCTATTACAACCGCATGGAGATCATGGACGGCCAGGTCGGCAAGCTGCTCGCCGAACTCGACGCGGCGGGCCTCTCGGAAGATACCATCGTCTTCTACTATTCGGACAATGGCGGCATTCTGATCCGCTCCAAGCGGTTCTGCTTCGACGAAGGGCTACGCTGCGCGCTCATCGCCCGGGTGCCGGACAAGTGGGTCCATCTGGCGCCAGTCAAGGCGGGCAGCCGGGTGGCCGATCCGGTCAGCTTCATCGATCTTGCGCCGACCGTCCTGTCGCTCGCCGGAGTGCCGATCCCGACGACCATGCAGGGCAAGGCGCTTCTGGGCCGCGCCGCGGGCAAGCCCGGGCGCTTCGCCTTCGGCATGCGCAACCGGATGGACGAGCGTTATGATTTCGTGCGCACGGTCACCGATGGGCGCTTCCGCTACATCCGCAATTACCTGCCGCATATCCCGGCGGGGCAGAACGTGTCCTTCGCCTGGCTGGCGCGCAGCTATCAGGACATCGACCGGCTGCGGCTCGACGGCAAGCTCAACGCCGTGCAGCGCCGCTTCTTCGAGGAGCGCCCCTACGAGGAATTCTACGACCTCCAGAGCGACCCCGACGAGGTGACCAACCTGGCCTCCAGCCCGCAGCACCGCGCCCGGCTCAACGAGATGCGCCGCGCGCTTGATGCCCATATGCTGCGCATCAACGATAACGGCTTCATCCCCGAAGGATCGGTCCACGAAGGCTATGTCGCAAGCCGCGCCAAGGGGGCCTATCCGCTGCGCCGCCTGATGGCCCTGGCCCAGTGCAGCAGCCCGGCGCGACCCGCGCAAGCTGGGGCTGTTCACAGCAGCGATCAGCGATGCGAACGAGGTGGTCCGCTACTGGGGGGCAACTGGCCTCGCCATCCTGGGCAAGCAGGCTCAGGGCGCGCAGGGCGGTATGCGCGCCGCGCTTACAGACCGTTCGCCGCAAGTACGCGTTGCTGCGGCGGAGGCGCTGTGGCGTTCGGGTGCCGCAGGCGAGGCCTTGGCCGCCCTCACCCGACTGCTTGACACAGGTTACTCTGAACCGGTCCGCCTTCAGTCGCTCAATGTCTTGACCCGCATGGGTACGACTGCCGCGCCGGCGCTGCCGGTGATCAAGTCGCTCACCACCATTCCGGGCGAGTACATTCCGCGCGCGGCGCTCTATCTCGTGCAAGTGATCGAGGGGACATATGATCCCTATAAGCCGACCTTCGATGCTCAAGCCTTCTTCAGCAGGGGCGGCCCGACCAACCCGAACGGTCCCAACAACCAGCCTTGAGGGAAGTGACTTAACGCTATCCGGATGGGAAAAGGCCACCAGCGATGCCGAATGTCTTGCAGGCTACGGGAATTGGTGCATCGGTTGGTCCGACGTGATCGTATTCGGGGTGAACCTTGCGGCTCGATAAATTCGACCTGAACCTGCTTCTCGCCTTCGAGGTCCTCATCGAAGAGCGCAATGTCACGCGTGCGGCAAGGCGGTTGAACCTGACCCAATCGGCGATGAGCGGCGCGCTCAAGCGATTGCGCGATGCATTTTCCGACGAAATCCTCGTGCAGCAGGGCAAGAAGATGTTCCCTACCGCGGCGGCGCTGGCGCTGGCTCCGGAGGTCAGCTCCGTTATTGCCGACTTACGCCGGCTGATCGCCCAGGGAATGGCTTTCGACCCGCAGACCAGCGAGCGAAAGTTCAGGGTCATTACATCGGACTACATCGCGATCGTCCTGATCGGCCCCCTGCTCGAACGATTGCAGCACGAGGCGCCCAGGATCCGCCTTGAACTGACTCATCCCAGCGCTGACGTGATCGGGCGGCTTGATGATGGCACTATCGACCTTGTCATTGCGCCGGAGCGCTTCCTTGCCGGAGACAACCCGCGCGATCTCCTCCTGGAGGAACGCCATGTTGTGGTTGGCTGGACGGGAAACCCGGCGCTTGGCGAGCCGCTCACGCGCGAGACTTACGAAAGCGTTGGCCATGTGGTGGTCGATCTTACCAAGGGCGGCACTTTCGCCGAAAACTTCCTGCGTGAGCATAGTGACCGTCGACGGGTCGAAGTGTCCTGTCCCGATTTCAGCAGCGTCGGCTGGCTGCTTCCCGGTACCAATCGTGTCGCGCTGATGCACGAAAGGCTGGCCAGAATCATGGCGAGGTTCTTGCCGCTCCGCATTTGCGAGCCGCCGGTCGACCTGCCCGTCATGCGGGAAATGATCCTCTATCACCGCGCAAATGCCGAGGATCCTGCGCTAAGCTGGTTGCGCAAGCGCCTGAAGGAAATCGCGAGTTCGATCTGAAGCGCGGGCTGAACCATCGATTCTATCGATGATAAACCACAACCAAAAAGCGTTGTCCCTACTGGTCAGGCCAGTCTAATTGGTCAAACCAATGATCCGGTCAGCCGGTCGACCCAAGGGAGGGATCCTATGAAAATGCTGCGCAACCCGGGCATGCATGCCCGCATTCTGGCGAAATCCATCAAGCTGGCGCTGCTCACGGGCACATCTTTTGGCCTCCTCGCAGTCTCTGCGCAGGCACAGCAGGTTGAGCCAGCTGCGGACGAAGCGACGCAGCCAGCCGAGGCTGATGCGATCGTCGTCACCGGATCGCGCATTGACCGCGGCGGCTTCACCGCGCCGACGCCGACCACGGTGGTCGGGCAGGATTTCATCCAGCAGCGCGGCATCAACAATATCGGCGACGCGCTGAACAAGGTCCCGGCCTTCCGCGCAGCCGTTTCACCCAATGCGGGCGGACTGGGCAACACGGGCGCCTTCCTGGCCGACCTTCGCGGTCTTGGCCCGGCGCGCACGCTGGTCCTTCTGGACCGCGCGCGGTTGCCGCAGACCTTTATTCCGGGCGTTACCGGTTCCGCCGGCACGACCGACCTCAACGTCATTCCCACCGGCCTTATCAAGACCAGCGATGTCGTCACCGGCGGTGCTTCCGCGGCCTATGGCTCGGACGCTGTTGCGGGCGTGATCAACCTGCAGATGGATGACCGCTTCGAAGGCATCAAGGGTTCGGTGCAGTATCGCGAAACCGAATACCACGACGCCAAGAACAAGTTCGCCTCGATCGCCGCCGGCACCAGCCTGCTAGACGGCCGTATGCACATCGTCGCCGGTTTCGAATACAACGACGATGGCGGCACGGCCTATTACAACGATGTGCGCGGTTGGGGTAGTGAGGCGTGGAACCAAGCGACCATCACCAACCGCCCGGCAGGCACGCCGTTCAACGTGCTCGGCCCCAACGGAAACTATTACGGCACTGCCAGCAGCGGGGGCGTCATCCTCACTGCGGGTGCATTGCAGGGACTGGCATTCGTGCCGGGTGCCTCGGGCGGTGTTACCACAACAACCTTTAACCGCGGTCTCAGCAATCTGACCGCCAGTCTGGACTTCTTCAGCCCCACGGCGATTGCCGCGAACCAGGCCGCAGGCATCTTCAATCGGAATACGCAGCAGCTCCGCCCCGCTCAGGAGCGTTACAACGCCATGGGCAAGCTGACTTTCGATGCCACCGACAACCTGACCTTCTACTTCGCTCCGCTCTATTCGAACGTGACCAACACGGGCATCATCCTTGTTCGCCGTGACGGTGCTGGCGCGGGCCCCGGCCTGACCATCGCCAAGGACAATGCCTTTCTGGCGCAGGCCCTGACCCCGGCGCAGCTGGCGCTGGTGCCGGCGGGCGGCCTGACAATCGGCTATTCGGGCAATGATTGGGGGCCTAACGTTCGCAAGGTCCAGAACGAGCTGTTGCGCGTCCAGACCGGCTTGAAAGGCAAGTTCGGCGGTTCGTGGAAGTGGGATCTTTCCTATGTCTACGGCGAGAACAATTCGCACGTTGAGATCTCGAACAATTTCAACACCGCGAACTTCCGCAACGCGCTCGATGCGGTTTCATCCGGCGGCCAGATCGTCTGTCGGAACGCGGCTGCGGTGGCCCAAGGCTGCGTGCCGATCAACATCCTCGGCAAGCTGAGTGCATCAGATGCGGCGCGGAGTTACGTGCTCGGCACGGCAACCGGCACGGGCTACACCCGCCTCAGCGACGTTTCCGCCAACATCCAGGGCGAGCCGTTCTCGACCTGGGCAGGCCCGGTCTCGATCGGCATGGGCGCGGAATACCGCAAGGAATCGATCCGCATCGCTACCGACGGCATTTCGCAGGCCAACGGCTGGCTGACGGGCACGGGCGCCTCGCTGCCGAAGGTCAGCCAGGACGTGAAGGAAGGCTACTTCGAAACGATCGTCCCGATCGCCAAGGACAGCGCGATCGGCAAGAGCATCGAGTTCAACGGCGCGGTCCGCGTCACCGATTACAGCACCTCGGGCAGCGTCACGACCTGGAAGGTCGGCGGCACCTGGGAAGTTGTCGACGGGCTGATGTTCCGCGCCACCCGTTCGCGTGACATCCGCGCACCAAACCTGATCGAACTGTTCACGCCGCAGGTGCAATCGCTGCCCCTGCCGAACGATCCGCGCGCGGGCGTTGCCCGTCCGACCAACAACGCGGGCTTCATCGTGGGCGGCAACCCGAACCTGAAGCCGGAAAAGGCACTGACCCAGACTGTCGGTGTAAGCTACCAGCCATCGTTCTTCGATCGCCTGCGCCTTTCGGTCGATTACTATGACATCAGCATCAAGGGCGCGATCACCTCGACCGGCACGCAAGGCGTGGTCAACAACTGCTTCATCGGTGGTGTCTACACCGGTAACAGCTGGTGCTCGCTGATCACCTTCGCCAACAACGATCCGGTTGCGGGCCAGATGACTGGCGTGCAGGGCATCACCGCCAACGTGGCCGAATTCAAGACCCGCGGCCTCGACTTCTCGGCGAACTATCGCTCGCCGCTCGCCGGCGGCACGCTCACGGTGAACATGCTGGCGACGCACGTGATCAAGTTCAAGTCCTCGATCGACGTGTCGACGCTGTTCCCCAATGGCATCGACCGTGCGGGGCAGACGGGTGCCGCATTCGGCGGTCCGGCGGGCCTGCCGAAGTGGCTGGTCAACCTGACGATGGATTATGAGATTGGCGGTTTCGGTGTGAACACGAACTTCCGCTACATCTCGAAATCGCGCCAGAACAACGGCCTGTTCGGACCTGACCAGGCGGGCTACGATCCGGCGCTGGCAACCAGCATCACCGACAACAACATTCCGGCAGTTGCCTACGTCGACCTTGGCCTGCGTTACAACTTCGGCTCGGACAAGCGGTTCCAAGTCTATGTCAATGTCGACAACCTGTTCGACAAGGACCCGCCGCTGCCGGCCAACGGAAGTGCCTATTACGACCTGATGGGCCGGACCTACAAGGCAGGCGTGCGCTTCAAGTTCTAAGCCTCTTCGGCGCCGGACAGACCTCTCCCCTGTCCGGCGCCGATTGACTGTTGATCCTGAGAGGACTGCCATGATGCGCTTGAAATCAACAGTTTGTCTGGCGAGCCTGCTCATCGCCCTGTCCGCGTCCAGCGTTTGCGCAAAGTCGGCACCGGCGCCTTCCGCGCGGGTGCAGACTGACAGCGGCGCGGTGGAGGGCAAGCGCCTCGACGGTGGCATCACGGCCTATCTCGGCCTTCCCTATGCCGCCCCACCGGTGCGCGACCTCAGGTGGAGGGATCCGCAGCCGGTTCCTGCATGGACTGGCACATATCATGCGGACCGCCTCGCGCCGCAGTGCACCCAGCCGCAGCGCAATGTCCTTGCCAATCAGTATGGCGGGGCAGAGGTAACGAGCGAAGACTGTCTTTACCTCAACGTCTGGACACGGCCCGCGCTGAAGAAGGCCCCGGTGATTGTTTACATCCACGGCGGTGCCTTCTTTATCGGCTCGGCCGGAATGCCGCTCTATGCCGGGGACTCGGTAGCGCGGCAGGGGGCAGTCTTCGTCACCCTGAACTACCGCCTGGGCGCGCTGGGCTTCATGGCTCATCCCGAGCTGTCGGCGGAATCGCCGCACAAGACTTCCGGCAATTACGGCTTCCTGGACCAGATCGCCGCGCTCAGATGGGTGCGCCGCAACATTGCGAAGTTCGGCGGCGATCCGGAAAACGTCACGATCGTCGGGCAGTCGGCTGGCTCGATGTCGGTCCTTGCCCTGCAGGCCAGCCCGCTGGCCAAGGGCCTGTTCCACCGCGCCGTGGGCATGAGCGGCGGCCTGATTGGCGGACCTTCAGACATGCCCTCGCTTGCCGTCGCCGAGGCCGAAGGGGTCAAGCTGCAAAACCACTTCAAGGCCGCCAGCCTTGCGCAGCTGCGCACCCTGCCCGCGGACAGCATCGTCGTGCCGCGCACGCCCAGCGGACCCAAGGTCGGGCCGGTGCAGGACGGTCATGTCCTGCCGAAAAAGATCGAGACCATCTTTGCCGAGGGCGCGCAGAACGACGTTCCTCTGCTGCTGGGCTTCACACACGACGAATCGTTCGGCGGCTTTGGCCCAATCAGCGGGCTGGACGATTACCGCGCAAAGGCCGCCGCGCGCTTTGGGACACGTGCCGAGGCCTTCCTGGCACTCTATCCGGCGGCCAATGATTCCGAAGCCAAGGCGCAGGCCCGCGCGGCGGACCGCGACAGCACCATGGCTTCCAGCATGGCCAGCTGGGCCGAAGCGCAGCTCCAGCGCGGCCGCAAGCCGGTCTATACCTACCAGTTCAGCCGCGCGCACAGCTATGCCCCGGGTGTTAAGTTCAGCGACCTCGATCCGGCGACGGCAGGCGCCTATCACACGTCCGAAGTGCCGTTCTGGCTGGGCACGCTCGACAGCTTCAACAAATACCGCACGACCCGTGCCTGGACCCCGGCAGACCGTGCACTCAGCGAGAAAATGACGCGTGCGCTCGTGGCCTTTGCGCGAACCGGCAGGCCCGCCGCGGATGGCACAAGATGGCCGTCCTATGATCCAAAATCGCCGATGCTGATGGAGTTTGCGGTCGATCAGCAGGTCGCGCCATGGCCTGACAGGCGTAAGTTCGACTTTTTCCGCGAATTGGCCCGGCCCAATATGGCCACCGGGGCGCTGCGCGACTAACCTGTCTTACTCGAGTAAAGGAAACCGACGTGGCCCGAGGATTGAAGCAGGCAGTCTGCCTTGTTGCGGCAATCGCCCTTCTCTCCCCGCTACAGGCTGCGCAGGCCCGCCCCTCTGCAACCCAGACCGCATCTGAGGTGCGTTCCTCCATCCCGCTAGCGCGGGGCTGGCGGTTCAAGCTCGACCCGGCGCAGACCGGTCCCGAGGCGGCTGGCTACGACGATTCCGGCTGGGCCACGGTCAGCGTGCCGCACACCTGGAACCGCGTCGGCTATTACATCCCGAATCCTCAAACCCACATCAACACCGCGCAGAACGTCGACAAGACGATGGGCGTGGGCTGGTACCGGCTGAACTTCGCCACCCCCGCCAAGGCGCAGGGCAAGCGCGCCTGGCTGCAGTTCGACGCGGCCAGCCGGGTTGCGGAAATATGGGTCAACGGCAAACGCATCGGCGAGCACAAGGGCGGCTTTTCTCGCTTCCGCTTTGACGTCACCGATGCGCTGAACGCCTCGGGCAGCAACCTGCTGGCGGTCCGGGTGGACAATTCCAAGCCCGCCGTGGGGTCGGCCACGGCCGATGCCTTGCCGCTGGCCGGGGATTTCTTTGTCCATGGCGGCCTCTATCGCCCCGCCTCGCTGATCCTCACCGATGACGTCCACGTCACACTCGCCGATCACGGCGGCAACGGCCTGCGGGCAGAGACGCTGTCGGTTGCGGGCACCAAGGCTGCCGTGGGAGTCACCGCGCGCCTGAAGAACGACGGCAGTGCGCCCGCCACAGTCTCGGCAACCGCTCGGCTGGTTGACCGCGCCGGACGGACGGCGGCCAGCCAGTCGCGCCAGATCATCATTGCCAAGGGCGCGGAAGCGGACTTCGCCGCCACGCTCCACGTCGCGTCCGCGCGGCTGTGGAACGGGGTGAAAGACCCCTATCTCTACACGCTCCATGTCGATCTGCGCCGCGCCGATGGAACGGTGATCGACCGCGTCAGCCAGCCCTTCGGCATCCGCCAGATCCGCATCGATCCGGAAAAGGGCTTCTTCCTTAACGGCAAGTCCTATCCCCTGCGCGGCGTTGGCTATCACCAGGACCGCGAGGGCAAGGGCTGGGCGGTCGATGCCAAGGACATCGAGGGCGATATCCTAGCCATGCGCGAGATGGGCGCGAATTCGCTGCGGCTCACCCATTACCAGCACGGCCAGCCGGTTCACGACGTTGCCGACCGCTACGGCCTGATCCTGTGGGACGAGATTCCGCTGGTGTCGCAGTGGGTGCTGGGCGGCTCCCCCTCCGCCTCGCCCGGGCTCGTCGCCAATGCGCGCCAGCAGCTTGAGGAGCTCATCGCCCAGAACCGCAACCATGCCTCGGTGGCGACATGGGGCATCGCAAACGAAGTGGACTTCGGCAACTCGCTTCCCGCATTCCTGACCGGCGGCACCGGCACCCCGCCCGATCCGTTGCCGCTGCTGCGCGAGCTCAACACGCTTGCCCGCAAGCTCGATCCCAAGCGGCCCACGGCCCTCGCCACCTGCTGCGAAGGTCGCCTGTTCGCATCGAACGTGGAGGTGCCCATCGTGGCGCCGGAAGTCGACCTGTCCGGCGCCAACCGCTATTTCGGCTGGTATTACGGCAAGCCTAACGAACTTGGCGCCTCGCTTGACGGCCTGCGCGCCGCGCGGCCTACCCAGCCGCTCGCCGTCACCGAGTACGGTGCGGGCGGTGCCACCACGATCCACACCGACAACCCCGAGGCCGGCCCGCCGGATCCGCGCGGCCGCGTGCAGCCTGAGGAAGTGGAGAGCCTTGTCCACGAAGTGAACTGGGGCCAGCTCAAGGACCGCCAGTACCTCTGGGCGACATGGCTTTGGGTCGGGTTCGATTTCGCCAGCACCGTGCGCCAGGAAGGCGACGCGGTAGACATCAATACCAAGGGCCTGATCACCTTCGACCGCAAGATCCGCAAGGATGCCTACTATTTCTACAAGGCGAACTGGTCCACCAACCCAACCGTCCACATTACCGGCCGCCGCTATGCCGACCGCGCCTATTCGGTTACCGACGTGCGGGTTTACAGCAATGCCCCGCAGACCGAACTGGTGGTCAACGGCAAGTCGCTGGGCAAGCTGGCAGCTTGCAACAACCGCATCTGCGTGTGGAAGGGCGTGCGCCTTGCCAGCGGCAGCAACACGGTTCTTGCCCGCGGCAATTTCGCCGGCCGGGCAGTGACCGACCAGGTGACCTGGCAACTCGCCCCCGCTAATGCGCGCTCATTCCGCATCGATGCCGGTGCGCTCGTGGCGGGCAAGAGCGCACAGGGCCAGTTCGGCTCGGACATTTTTTTCATGGGAGGCCAGATCGGTTCGGTAGATAAACCGGCCGACTATGGCCGACCGGCCCAGCCCGCAGCGATCCGCAACACGCAGGACCGGGACATCGCCGCCACATACCGCGCGGGCAAGTTCGCCTATCGCGTGCCAACGGGCAGAGGCCGGTACAAGGTGACGCTCACCTTCGTCGAACCTGCTCTCGGTGAAGGCGAGCGCCTGTTCGATGTCGTCGCCAACGGGACCAAGGTATTGCCCGCGCTCGATATTGCGAGCCTCGCCGGAGCTCCGCTCACCGAAGTGCAACGCAGCTTCGAGACCAATGTCACCGCAGACGAACTCGAGATCGCTTTCGCGGCGGTAAAGGGAGAAGCGCTCGTTTCCGGCATAGTTGTGGAACGGCTCGATTGAGCGGGCGTGACGGGAAATCGTGAGGCGTAGAAGCGGACCGCATTTGGCCTCGGCGCGCTCAGCATCTTCCTCTACGTCGGTGCGGAAGTCGCGATCGGCTCGATCATCGTCAATTACCTCCAGCTGTCCGATGTCATGGGCCTCAATTCCGAGGCCGCGGGCAAGATGATCGGGATTTACTGGGGCGGCGCCATGGTCGGCCGCTTCATCGGTTCGGCCCTGCTGCGCTTCCTCAGCCCCGGCAAGGTCCTCGCCGGCGCGGCGCTTGCTGCCATAACCTTGCTCGCCATTTCGACCCAGACCACAGGCCATGTTGCCGGATACAGCCTGCTGGCAGTCGGCCTCGCCAATTCGATCATGTTCCCGACGATCTTCTCGCTCGCCTGCGAAAAGCTCGGCAGCCGCGCCGCCGATGGCTCGGGCATCATCAATGTGGCGATCTTTGGCGGTGCGGTGATCCCGCTGATCACCGGGATGATTGCCGACATTACCGGCAGCCTTGGCATGTCTTTCATCCTGCCCGCCATCTGCTACGCAGTGATCGCCGGCTTCGGCTGGTACGCCCGCCGCCCGGCGGTCGGAGATCAGGCCTAAAAGACTCCCGATGACCAGCGCCCCCCGTCCCCGTTACCGAGCTTTTCCTGCTGGCGCTGATCCTGATTTTCAGCGTGCCCTATCTGGTCTGGCGGCTGGGCAAGACCGATCACTGGGCGCCCTTGGTGGTAGTGCAGATTGTCGCGGGCATCCTGCTGGGGCCGGGCGTTCTCGGCGCGGCGCTGCCGGGATACTATACGCTGATCTTCACGCCGCAGGTTATCGGCGCGTTGAACGGCATCGCCTGGTGGGCGGTCATGCTGTTCGTCTTCGTGGCGGGGCTTGAACTGGATTTCCGCGAAGCCTGGCGAAGCCGCCGCGATACCGCGGTCACCGCCGGGCTGGCGATGGTCATGCCGATGGCGCTGGGTGCGGCTGTTGCGGCTGGGCTACTGCACTTCGGCACCCCGGCATCTTGGATGGGTGCCAAGGGGCAGGACTGGCAATTCGTCACCGGCATCGGCATGGCCTGCGCCGTCACTGCCTTGCCGATCCTCGTCCTTTTCCTGACCAAGCTCGGCATCCTGCGCAGTCCGCTGGGACAGCGCATCTTGCGCTATGCCAGTCTGGATGACGTGATCATCTGGGGCGTGCTGGCGGTGATCCTGCTCGATTGGGAGCGGATGGAACGGCAGGCCGGTTTCATCGTCGGGTTCGGCTTTGCGGTCTGGGCAGTGCGCCGATTAATGTTAGCCATCCCCCAGCGCGACCGCTGGTATTGCGCGCTGTTTTGGCTGGCAGCCTGCGGGTTTCTTGCCGACTGGTCGGGCCTGCATTACATGGTGGGCGCCTTCCTGGCGGGTGCCGCGCTTGATGCCGAATGGTTTGGCCTGGACGAGATGGACCGGTTCCGCGACGTGGTCCTGCTGGCCTTCATGCCGGTTTTCTTCCTGTCGACCGGCCTTCGCACAAGCTGGGACATCGGCGGTTATGCCATCTTCGGCATAAGCCTGATCCTGCTGGCTGCGATGGTGATCGGCAAGCTGGCCGGTGTCGGCCTCGCAGGCCGGATCCTGGGGTGGAAAAAGGGCGAAGCCACCGCCATCGGCTGGCTCCTGCAAACAAAGGCGCTGATCATGATCATCTTCGTCAGCGTGCTGCTCGACAAGCAGCTGATCACCAACGGAACCTTCACCGCATTGCTGCTTGCCGCACTCGGCAGCACAATGCTGACGATACCCATGGTGAGCTCACGGATATCGCAGATGAAGTCCGGGCAATAAGTGCTCACGGTTTTTCGATAGTGCTGTCACCCGCGGTATTGGGCGCTGGTTGCGTCTAGCGAACGGCTTCGAAAAGTTCACTCGCGCCCAACCAGAGCCGAACACCATCCCCCTGTCTGCAGCGCCCGCTTGAATTCGGCGGACAGGGGGATTAGATCTCGCCTCACAGGGCCAGACCATTGGCCGCACTAGGAGGAAGAAATGGACCGGAAGACGCGCTGATTTCGCTCGTCATTCATTTGTTATTCCGGTGCCATCATGCCTGCCTATCTCACGCTCGATCGACTGACGCTTGCCACGCCCGGTGGCCGCCCTCTCTTTTCAGACCTATCCCTCACCATTGGTAAGGAAGTTGTAGGCCTTGTCGGCCGCAATGGATGCGGCAAGTCCTCTCTGCTGCGCGCAATCCTTGGCGAACAGGCGCTCCAGTCCGGGGCGATTACCATTTGCGGGACAGTGGGAGTTCTTCGGCAGCTGGTCGCGCCTGGTGAGGGCACGGTAGCCGATGCGCTCGGCATCGCCAGCTCTCTGGCAAGGCTAGATCGTATAGAAGCCGGCAGCGGAAGCGAGGCGGACTTTGCCGAAGCAGACTGGGAATTACCCCAGCGCCTCAATGATGCTTTTGCAGCTGCGGGTCTGGCGTCCATCGATATTACCCGGCCGCTCGACAGCCTAAGCGGCGGCGAGCGGACCAGGATAGGCATCGCCGGACTACTGCTGGAACCGCCGGAATTGCTGTTTCTTGATGAGCCAACCAACAATCTGGACCAGGATGGTCGGGGTGCGATTGCCGCCTTGCTATCCGAATGGCGCGGCGGAGCCCTGGTGGCGAGCCATGATCGCGAACTGCTTGAGGCGGTGGACAGGATCGTGTCGCTCTCGCCCACCGGTATCGCGATCCATGGCGGTGGCTGGTCATCCTGGTTGGCGGAGCGTGATGCGGCCCGCGCGCGTGCTGCGGCAGAACGCGAAAGCGCAGACCGACAAGTTCGCGAGGCACAGCGCGCCGCGCAAGTGGGCCGTGAGCGCCAGGCTCGCCGCGACCGCGCGGGTCGTGATTATGCGGCAAGCGGCAGTGCTCCAAAAATCCTGATGGGCCGTCAACGCGAGCGAGCTCAAAACAGCGCAGGACGAGGAAACAACCTGGCCGATCAGCGCCGCCAAGCGGTGGACGCCTCCCTGGAAGCTGCCAAGGCGAAAATCGAAGTGGCTATCCCTCTCACCATGCAAATACCTCCGAGCGGGCTTGCTTCGAACCGCTTGGTCCTGTCGTTCAGAGATGTCTGCTGGAATGCTGGCGAGCGCTGGGTCATCGACCAGCTCTCGTTCGAGCTACGCGGCCCCGAACGCGTGGCGATCACCGGTCGCAATGGTGCGGGCAAGACTTCGCTCTTCCGGCTCGCTGCCGGCCTTGCCGTTCCAACGATAGGCCAGGTGGAACGACCGGTCCCCTTGGCTATGCTGGATCAAGGCGTCACCCTTCTCGATCGTAATGCCACGCTGGCCGAAAACATGAGAAGGCTGAATCCTGCGCTCCTCGAAAACCGGGCGCGGGCCACCCTTGCCCGCTTCGCGTTCAGGAATGTCGAGGCGGACAAGCTGGTTCGTGATCTGAGCGGTGGAGAATGTCTGCGCGCCGGCCTGGCTTGCGTAATGTCGGCTGATCCGGCCCCGCAGCTTCTCATGCTCGACGAACCAACCAATCACATGGATCTGGAATCGATCGAAGTGATCGAGGAAGCCCTGTGTGGGTTTGATGGTGCGCTTATGGTGATCAGCCACGATTCCTCGTTCTTGGATGCGATCGGCTGCCACAGGAGGATTAGGTTGTAAGCGACAGAGCGGCAAAGCTGCACTGGCACTACAGCCCCCGGGATTGTGCCATCTCAGAAAATTCGCCTGAAAAAAGTCATTCTAGGTATTAGTTTATCTGATCGTGGGGCGAAACCCATGAGCGGCTTGCGGGCTATGATGCACAATCTCGTGCGCGTTGGAAGCGGCTCACCCTGTGGAGGGTTGAATTCACTCTTTCGGTCCAGATGCGAAGAGTTCGCCCGCAAACCAAGTCTAGACGCGTGACGGTACAGAGGGGGCATTGCAGCGCAGATGCCCGAACGCGCGCCGCTCGCATTGCTTGCCTGCAACCAGGCTTTTCGGACGGTCTGACTTTGCCGAAGGCATATGTGCAGCCCGGGTCAACATTGCTTTGACTTTCAGCATTGCTGAACCAAGCAGCCAGTTTATCGGGCAGCCTTAGGAACTAGCTGCCGGGTGCGTGAATTATCCCATGAATGCAGAAGCAATGGCGCGGTTGTCAGCCTAATCGCAACTCGTCTCTGCCAGGAGTTGAAGCCCTTGAACGGACGGGGCGGCTTCGCGCGGGAGTTTGCAAAGGATCAAAGCGATCAGGCTGCATGACAGCGCGCCTGCCACACGGCTCTGACTGACCCCTTGGAAATCCGATCCGCCTGATCTCAATCGGGCAAGAGGAAACAATCGAAGAAGTTTGCAACTCTGTCAGGATCGTTAAGTGGAATGACATCCGCGACATACTGGTCCGGCCGCACGACCACCATGCAGCCCGCGACACGATCAATTCCGCGCATAGTGAAAATGTCGCCCCCGCTCTTCAGATTGGCGCAAAACACCTTTTCATAGTCGCACAGGCCATACCGGCCCTTGTGGGGGCGAAGCAGCGGCGGCATTGACGCATAGTCGAGTTCGCGGAAACCCTGCTGGAACACGGCGCGGACGTCGATAACTGCGTCGATATCTTCGCCCGGCCGGGTGAAGCGGCGCACGGGAGACGTTTCCGCTTCTTCGAGGAACCGGCAGGCCAGGGCAACGGGGGCATCAGGCTGGCCGGTATCGTCTTGTCCGGAAAACAGGAAGATGCGCCAGCGCCCATCCGCCTCGATCGCATGCCCCAGATGCATCGGCATGGCATCGGCCAAGCGAATGACTGGTGCGGAGTGGAATCGCTTGCCGACAGGAAAGCCTGCTGCCAGCGACTGGTGCTGCCCTTCACCGGTCAGATCAGAGGGCTCATAACAGACGGTCAGTCCTGCGGTGAATTCGCCATTGGCGATGAATTCGCGCTGCACGCGCGGCATGGCGCTTTCGCTATCGTCTTCCGCCCGGCTGCCGACCATGCGCGACCAGCGGTGATCGAAATCGACCAGGCTCTTGGCAGCGGCTCGGCGTTCGGCGGTATAGGTATGGAGCAGGGCGGGTGCAGCGCGGCCGGTGAGCACGGCCAGCAGTTTCCAGCCGAGGTTGAAGGCATCACCCATCGAAACGTTCATGCCCTGCCCAGCCTTCGGGCTGTGGGTGTGGCAGGCATCACCAGCGAGCATTACGCGGGGCGATCGTGTGGCGGCCTGATCTGCTGGCACATCGTCAAAGCGGTTGGTCAGTCGGTGCCCGATCTCGTAGATCGACCACCAGACTACCTCCTTCACCTCAAGGGTGTAGGGCGCAAGGATCCGCTTGGCCTTGGCGATGATGTCATCCACGCCCATGCCGCGATCGGCAACGCGCTCATCCTCGGCCAGCTTGTCCAGCTCGACATAGAGCCGGACGAGATATCCGCCCTCGCGCGGGAGGAAAAGAATCGTGCCGGCTCCCTCCGACTGGATGATCGCCTTCATCCGGAAATCCGGAAAATCTGTGACCGCCAGGATATCCATCACGCCCCAGGCCTGGTGCGCCGTGTCACCCAGCAACGCGCCGCCGATAGCCTGACGCACGGTCGAGCGCGCCCCGTCACAGCCGACAACATACCGCGCGCGGATCGTCTCGCGTTCACCTTCCCGGCCGGGCGAGGTGTGCTCCAGCGTGACCGTGACGGGATAGTCCTCTGCCGCCGGATCGACCACCAGATCGGCAACTTTCAAGCCATAGTCAGGCTCGAGCCTTGTTGGCGAATTCTTCATCACGTCGAGGAACATGTCGTGGATGCGTGCCTGGTTCATCAGAACATGCGGCATTTCGGTGAGCCCGTCGGCCACGTCCTGCACCCGCCCGACGCGGTGAATCTGCGCCGGGTTTTTTGGGTCCGGGCTCCAGAACGTGGTCTCGTTGATCCACACCGATTCCCGCGTCACCTTGTGGGCAAAGCCAAAGGCCTGAAACATCTCCATCGAGCGCACGTTGATCCCGTCGGCTTGGCCCTTTTCCATCGGTCCCATCTTCGGCTCGACGATCATGGTGCGGATCGATGGCTCTCGAGATAGCTGCGCGGCGAGGCACAGGCCTGCCGGACCGCAGCCGGCAATCAGCACATCGACGGTTTCAGGCAGGGGCGCTGAACGATCGCGCAGGATCGGCGCAGGGGCCTGAATGTCGGGATCGCCCGGACGGAACCCGTCGAGATGAAATTGCATCGCCACTCTCCCTGCATTTGTCTGTGAATCTGCACACTGCCGGACACGGTAATTTAATATGTGCACTTATCATTTTCTGTCAATCGAAATGATAAGTGAACTTTCTAAGTCTTCGGGATTCGGCTAACCGGGTCAGGCACCGCTCGGCAGTACCGGCGTGCGGCAAGGGGCTTGGGATGCAGATACTCGACATGGCTGGCCACCTGATCCGCCGGCTCCAGCAGCATTCGACCCAGGTTTACACCGCCCGCACGCGTGAAGCCGGGTTTGACATCACCTCGGTACAGTTCGCCGCGCTCGACGCGATCGGGTCCAATCCCGGCATCGATCAGGCCGGAGTGGCCGGTCTCATTGCCTATGACCGCCCGACGATTGGCGAGGTGATCAACCGGCTCGTCGCCAAGGGACTGGTCGAACGCGCCGTCAACGAGGCCGATCGTCGAGCCCGTGTCCTGCGCCTGACGCCTGAAGGAGAATCCACGTTCGAGCGGCTGCTGCCCATCGTGCGCGACCTGCAAGAGGCGATCCTGGGGAGCCTGACCCCGGATGAACGCACAGCTTTCCTGACACTCGCCAAGTCCGCGATCCGCGAGCGATAGGCCAGAAGCCCGCTGATGCGCCGCCTTGCCATTGCCTTGCCAAGGCGGAACAGTAATACCTTGCCGTTCAAGGGAGTTGAAATGAACACTGAGACCAAAAAGCGGGAACGAGCGCGCGGGGAACACCGCACCTCGGCCGCCAATCGGCAAAAGATCCTCGAGGCGACGCTGCAGGTCGCGCAAGAATACGGTTATCAGGGCACCACTATCCCACGCGTGTCCTTGGCAGCGAAGTTGCCGACTGGCAGCGTTTATTGGCATTTCGAGAGCAAGGACATCCTGTTTGCCTCGCTTATGGACCAGAGCCGCGAATGGCTCGAAGGTTTCCATGGCAAGCGACGGCCGCTGCCGGGAGAAACCACGCGCCAGCACCTTGAAAGGATTTATTGCAGCGCGCCCGAAAACGAAGCTCTCATAACGCAGGACTTCTGGCGTCTCGGGGTGATCCTCAGCGTTGATCAGTCAGTGCGCGAACAGGTCTCGCGGCAGCGCTTTCTCGACCTTCGCAAGGCAGTCATGGAGGAATATACTTCGTGGTATCGCCAGACTCTTCCCTCAGACATCCAGCAGCGCTGTCCGAACCGCGCCTACCAGATGGGCAAGTTCACGCTGGTCTGCGCCGACGGCAACCTGATCATGAACGCATCGGGTGACACCCTGCCAGGCTATCTGCGGATGGCGGGGATCAGCCTGATCGCGCTGGCGGAATCCCCGCCGGACGCCTTCTGACCGCAACCAACCCCTACTTCTCGAACAGGGCCGCAATGCTGTCGGCGGCCGCCTGCAATTCGGGGACGTATCTGTTGCAGGCTTCTTCCAGCGCCACGGCTGAAGTGGGAAATGTGGTGCAGACCGCCCCTACCGCAGTAGAGAAGACGATTACCGGCACGGCAATCGTCGTCGTGCGCTCTGGAACGCCTCCCGACCGCAAGGCGAAACCCTTTTCCGCTGCTATCGCGATACGGTCCCGAGCGGCAGCCAGCATTTCGTCAAAGGTCAGGTCAAAGGTTTCGTCATGGACATGGTGGGCCTGCAGGCGCGCGAGGATTGCCTCGCGCTCTTCAGCGCCGCAGTGCGCCAGATAGACGCAGCCCGTTGCAGTCGACATGATTGGCAGACGCAGACCAGTCCGCCCCTGATCGAAGACAAAGGGATTGTACTGCCGCGTGGTCGCCTGGATCACCATCATGTCAGCGACCGGGGTGGAAAAGGTATGGGGCCAGCGGATCCGCTTCTGCAGTTCCTGGAGCACGGGCATGGCCTGTTCCGCCATCCGGTCTTCGGGCTTGTAGCCTGCACTGAGCGCAAGTATCTGCGAGGTCAGACGGACCGAACTGTGGCCGTCGACACGCTCGACATAGCCAAAGCTGCACAGGTTATCGACGATCCGGTGAACCGCCGGGCGCGAAATCCCGGTTTCCCGGTGCAAGTCCATGACCGTGCAGATCCCGAGTTTGTTGATCGCCTCGATCACAGTCAGAAGCCGCCCGTCGATGGCCATGTGCCCGTCCTCTCCCGCTAAGCCCCCGGTCCCAGGTTTTTGATGCCGTCCAGTATCACAAGGGCCGGGCACGCATACCATCACTTTGATAGCGATGCGTGCCCGTCCGCTTGTGGATCAACCATCCGGATTGTTTTCCACAAAGCGGTGGACCATCGAATTGAACTCCGTGGCGTGCTCAAGCTGAAGCCAGTGACCGCAACGGTTGACGATCAGTACGCGCGAGTTGCGGATCATGCCAGCCAAGCGGATGGCATGGGTAAAATGTGTGACGCGGTCGTCGCGGCCATGCATCAGCAGCGTCGGCGCGGCGATCGTGGGGATCTGCTCCTGGTTCAGGCGCACCATCGGTCCCTTGCCGTGTCCGCCGATCCAGTTATCGACGTGGGCCTTCTGGGCCAGCGTATTGTTCAGTCGCTCCTGGATCAATTCGTCGGTCACATTGGACGTGTCGAACGTCATGATGTTGGTCAGCGCGCGGATCGTCTCGAGGCTGGGTTCGAAATAGGCCCGTTCGAGCACCTTGACCCCTTCGGTCAGCCCTGCCGGCTCGAACATGCCCGGTGCGCCCGACGGCGAACCCATGGTGATCAGGTGCGAGACGAGGTCGGGCCGCTCATAGGCGAGGCGGATCACCGATGCGCCGCCCATCGAATTACCGACGACTGCGGCCCGCTTGATGCCCAGGGTGTCGAGCAGTTCGGCCAAGGCGCCGGAGTTGTCGCGGTTTTCATAGGCGACCGGCTGCGAACGGCCCCAGCCGGGAAGGTCCACCGCCAGCACCCGGAAGAACTGCGACAGGTAGGGAATGTTGGGGTTGTAATTGCTCCAGCCCGAAGCACCCGGTCCGCCGCCGTGAACGAGGACCAGCGGGTGCCCCGATCCGCACTCGTTATAGTGGATGTCCCAGTTCTTGGTGCGCAGCTGCCTGCTGGTGCTTTCGAAGGTCGGTTCGACCATGGTATCTTCTCCCTTGCCCATGTCCGAATATCGGACGCCATGATGTTTTTTCGCTGGAAGTGACCGTCAGCGTGGGTCCAAAGCCTCGGAACGACACTCCGGAAACCCTAGACTTTAGGTGACAGACACCCCTGAACATGCAATGACGATAGCAGGTTCCAGAATGATGGTTCAATAAAAATGCGATGCCGCGACCAGTCCTCCCCCGGCGGGCGGTTTCGGGCGATGGGAGAAGGTTCAAAGATGACGCAAACGGCAGATCAGCCGCAGACCTCGGTCATGCGCCGCCGCGCCATGTGGTCGAGCTATCTTGGCTCGGCAGTCGAATACTATGACTTCCTTCTATATGGCATTGCGGCAACGCTGGTCTTTCCGAAGGTGTTTTTCGCGCTCGATCCCAAGGTGGCCACGCTGGCCTCGTTCGCCACGCTGGCCGTCGGCTATGTGGCGCGGCCGCTAGGCGCGATCTTCTTTGGTCATTTTGGCGACCGTATCGGGCGCAAGAAGATGTTGATGGCAACCCTCTACATGATGGGCGTATCAAGCTTCCTGATGGGCTTGCTGCCCTCCTACACGATGATCGGAATGGCGGCGCCGATTGCGCTGATCGTGCTGCGCCTGGTTCAGGGCTTTGCCGTGGGCGGCGAATGGGCCGGTGCAACGCTGCTGTCGATGGAGCATGCGGGCAAGAAATCGCGAGGCTTTGCCGCCTCCATTGTCGGTTCAGGCGCCCCCTCGGGCGCGGTCCTCGCAACGCTGGCGCTGATGCCGTTCGCCGCGATGGAGCAGTCGCAGTTCTTGACCTGGGGCTGGCGCATTCCCTTCCTGCTGAGTGCGGTGCTCGTCGCGCTGGCCGCATGGCTGCGCAATTCGGTGGAAGAAACGCCTGACTTCCTCGCGATGCAGGAAGCCCGCAAGGCGCAGCAGAAACAGAAGCAGGAGATTCCCCTGCTGGTCGTGCTCCGGCGCTATCCCGGGCCGCTCCTTAACGGCGTCCTGGGTAGCTTGGCCTGCCTTGCCATGACGACCTTGACCGCGACATTCATGATCAACTTCGCGATCAATGTTGGCGGGCACGCGCAATCGACCGCACTTGGCCTGCTGACCGTGGTCAACGTGATCCACATTTTCGCGATCCCCTCTTTTGCCATCCTCTCCGACCGGATTGGACGCAAGCCGGTGATGCTCGCCGGAGCCACAGCGGGTATGGTCCTGATCTTCCCGATCTTCCACCTGCTGACGATGGGCAGCAACTGGGGGCTGTTCCTCGGGCTCGCGCTCGCCAACCCGGTGATCCATGCGCTGATGGGCGGCCCGATCAGTGCCTGGCTGGGCGAGAAGTTCGCCGCAGACATCCGCTACAGCGGCATGGCGGTCACCTTCCAGATCGGCTCGACCATCAGCGCCGGCTTCGCGCCACTGGTGGCCACATGGCTGTTGATGCGCGGCGGCGGGACCGATCCGACGATGGTGGGCCTGTTCTTCATCGTCCTATGCGCCATCTCGATTGCGGCGATCCTGTTTTCACAGGAAAGCTTCCGCAAGACGCTGGCCGTAACGACGCCGGAATCGGGCGACACCCCGCCGGCAGTCTGAAATGCCGTCCGAGGCTGTCCAAACTACGGACGCCCGGCCCGCGCCTGTTTCGCTGGGCGATGCGATTGAACAAACACGGTTCGGCATAATCGGCAGGTCCTGATTCGTGCGGAACAGATTTCGAGGGGTGAGGATGGACAGGCTGGCAAACAAGGTTGCGATCGTCTTCGGCGCAGGGCCGAACATCGGTGGCACCATTGCCTATTTCCTGGCCCGCGAAGGTGCCAGCGTGGTGGTATCCGACATCAGCCTGTCCGCTGCCGAGGAAACCGTGGACTTCATCCGGGGCAAGGGCTTCACCGCTCATCCGGTGCGGGGCAATGCCACGGTCGAAGCCGATGTCCGCGCTATTGTCGCTGAAACCGTGGCGACCTTCGGCCGGGTCGACATTGCCGTGAACATGGCAGGCCGGGTCCACTTTGCCCACCTCCTTGAGATGGACATGGCTGACTGGAATGAGTCCGTCCTCAGCTTCCCCACGGCCGGCCTGCTGACCACGCGCTACACGGCGCAGGCGATGATCGAGGGCGGCCACGGAGGATCGATCATTCACCTGCTGTCCACCGCTGCCCACTTCGGCGAGGCAGATGCGACTGCCTATACCTCGTCCAAGGCTGCACTTCTCAGCTTCGCCCGCTCGGCAGCGATGGACCTGGCGCATTACGGCATCCGCGTGAACACGGTTACCCCATGCTCGATGGAGCACCAGCTGTGGACGCTGATGCGCGACGAAGTGCTCGATCCCGAATGGCAGCGGCCCGAACGCCTCGGCTTCTATTCGCGCGAGGATTACCTGAAGATGCTTCCGCTGGGCCGCTTTCCGCGCGCATCGGACCTGGCATGGGCCACCGTGTTCCTCGCCTCTGACGAAGCGGAGATCATTACCGGTATCGACATCCCCGTCGATGCCGGACTGCGGCACAAGTACCCGACATGGACGCCCGGTGATCACAACGGCACCAACATCCGCGACTTCGTGGCCAATACCCGCATCACCCGCTTCGGCGAACCGCACGAGAAGCTCATTCCCGAGCCTCGCCCGGTTGGCGCCGGATCCGATCCGATCAGTCAGGAGTAATGACGATGAGCGATGCCTCTTCCCCGGTTCCGATGATGGAGCGTCTGCGCCAGCTGCCGCTCACCGGCGCCGATACATCGATGGGCAAGCTGCTGCGCAAGTTCTGGCAGCCGGTCGCTATTTCGCAGGCGCTGGAAGCGGGCAAGGCCAAGACGGTGAAGGTCATGGGCGAAACCCTGACCCTTTATCGCGGGGAGAGCGGCAAGGCCTATCTCGTCGGCGGCTATTGTCCGCATCGCCTGACCCTGCTGGCCAATGGCTGGGTTGATGGTGATGAAGTCCGCTGCCTTTACCATGGCTGGCAATTCGATGGCACCGGCCAGTGCACGCTCCGCCCTGCAGAAAAGGATACCAAGCGCCCGCCGATCCGCGTGGTCAGTTATCCCACTCACGAATATGCCGGCCTGATCTTTGCCTATATGGGCGAAGGCGAGGCGCCCGAATTCGAACTGCCGCGCAAGTCCGTGTTCGAGCGACCGGGCGCGCTGCAATTCGCCCGGCTGGAAACCTGGCCGTGCAACTGGCTGCAACAGGTCGAAAACTCGCTGGACGCGGTCCATGTCAGCTTCGTTCACCATTGGGGGCAGGTCGGCTCGTTCGGCCGGGTCGTTGCATCAACCATTCCGGAACTGTCCTATGAGGAGACCGAAGCCGGCATCCGCCAGACCGCCGTGCGTTCCGAGGGCTCCAAACGCGTGTCCGACTGGACCTTCCCCAACAACAACCACATCTCGCACCCGACGCTCGAACCCGACGATCCGTGGGTCGACGTGGGCGTGTGGATGACGCCCGTGGATGACGAAAACACCATGCGTTTCCTGATCTATTCGATCCCGTCGACCGATCCGGCAACCGACGCGCGCATCCGCGACTATTTCGAGCAGTATTCGGAATACAATCCGGCTGATCACCACGACGAACTGTTCTTCGAGAACAAGATGCCGGACGACAAGCTGGTCCAGCTGACATCGGCGCAGGATTACGTCGCCGCTGTCGGTCAAGGCACGATCGTCGATCGCACGCAAGAAAAGCTCGGCCGTTCGGACATGGGCATCGTCACCCTGCGCCGCGTCTACTGGCGCGAGATGGAAGCCATCGAACAGGGGCTGCCAGGCAAGCAGTGGAAGCGCCTGTCACACGACGCGCACATGCCAAAGCAGGTCAACGAGGCCGTTTCCTGATCGCTACTGACTGACCGGGCCGGCGCTGCTGGCTGGAGATTGCCCAAGCCATGTACGAAACGATGTCCGACCATAACCTGCCCGAGGAGCTGGTCCAGTTCCGTGACAATGTCCGCCGCTTCGTGGACCGCGAACTGCGCCCTCACGAACTACAGGTGGCGCGCGAAGGCAGGCTGCCGGACAATGTGCTGGATGCGATCACCGCCAAGGCCGGGGCTGCGGGCTTCTGGATGCTCGATGCGCCCGAGGAACTCGGCGGCGCTGACCTTGGCCTGCTGCCGCTGGCGATCTTCTGGGAGGAACTCGCGCGGACCACGGCCATCCCTTCGCGCGATCACACCATGTTCGGGCCCAATATCGGATCGATCCTGCTCTCGCTCGAAGGAGAGATGCGCGAGCGCTACCTGATGCCGGTGGTGCGCGGCGAGAAGACCGCCTGCTTCGCCCAGACCGAACCTGACGCCGGATCGGATGCGGCTGCGATCCGCACCCGCGCTGTTCGCACGGCAAGTGGCTGGAAGATCAACGGGGTCAAGCGCTACATCACCAAGGCCGCTACCGCCGATTTCGCGCAGGTCATGGCGGTGACCGATCCGGAAAAGGGCGCGCGCGGCGGCATCTCATGCTTCATCGTCGAGATGAACACCCCCGGTGTCACCGTTGGCCCCGCCGAAGCGACGATGATGGGCGATGCACCATACGAGCTGGTGTTCGAGGACGTAGAGATCCCGGCGGAAAACCTCGTCGGCGCGGAAGGCTACGGCTTCAACCTTGCCCAGCGGTACCTCAACCACGGCCGCATTCGCCACGGCGCCCATTCCTGCGGTGCCATGGCCCGCTGCCTCGACATGACCGTGGCCTATGTGAAGCAGCGCAAGACCTTTGGCGCGACGCTTTCCGAACGGCAGGGGGTGCAGTGGATGCTGGCCGATGGCTATACCCGGCTACATGCCACCCGGCTGATGGTCCACGACGCCGCCGCAAAACTCGATCGCGGTCAGGACGCGCGCGTGGAAACCTTCATGGCCAAGATCACCGGGGTCGAAAACGGATTCAAGGTGATCGACGACTGCCTGCAGCTCCACGGCGGCATGGGGCTGACCCATGAAACCCCGCTTGAACGCTATTGGCGCGACCTGCGCAGCTTCCGCATCACCGAAGGCCCGACCGAAGTGCTCAGGACCACCATGGCCCGGTCTATCATCAAGAACGCGGGCCTGTAATGGCCGGAGTTCTGGAAAAGCTGCTGGTTGTTGAGCTGGGTACCATGGTCACGGCTCCGCTCGCCGGGATGATGCTGTCCGACATGGGCGCGCGGGTGATCAAGGTGGAACTGCCTGAGACGGGCGATCCATTCCGCGCGCATGGCGGCGGGCGGTATAGCCCGCCATTCGTTGCCTACAATCGCGGCAAGGAAAGCGTGCAGCTTGACCTGCGCTCTTCCGGCGGTCTGGCGAACCTGCGCCGCTTGCTGGAACGCGCCGACGTAGTGCTGGAAAACTTCCGGCCCGGCGTGATGGAAAAGATGGGGCTGGGGAGCGATGCCCTGCGCGCGCTCAACCCCCGCCTGATCCGCGCCTCGATCACCGGGTTCGGTGCAGACGGCCCCTACAAGGACCGCCCTGCCTATGACAGCGTGCCACTGGCGCTTTCGGGCCTGGCCTCCTTGCTGCTGGACCCGGAAGACCCCCGCATGTCCGGCCCGACCATCGCCGACAACATCACCGGCATGTACGCCGCCCAGGGCGTGCTCGGCGCGCTGCTGCGCCGTACCGAAACCGGCGAGGGCGGCCATGTCGAGGTGAACATGCTGGAAGCAGCCATCTCGTTCATGCCCGATGCCTTTGCCCAGCACAGCCGGGCCGGGATCGTCTCCGGCCCCGAAACGCGGGTGCGGATCTCGCAGGCCTATACCCTGCGCGCCAGCGACGGCTTGCTGGTCACGGTCCACTTTTCATCGGTGCAGAAGTTCTGGGAAGGCCTACTGAAGGCCATCGAACGCCCCGACCTGGCGGCGGACGAACGTTTTGCCACCCCGGCAGCGCGCACGAAGCATTACCCCGAGCTACGAGCCATCCTGATGGAGGCCTTCGCCGCCCGCCCGCGCGCGGAATGGACCCGGCGACTGGCGGCTGAGGGCGTGCCGGGCGCCCAGGTCAACGGGGTGGATGAAGTGGCAGACGATCCGCAAGTTCGCCATCTCGGCACTTTCGCCCGCACCGTCCATCCGGACATGGGCGAGGTCATCGGCATCAGGAGCCCCATCCGCATCGATGGCAAGCGCCGCGACGAGCTGCCTTCGCCGCCTGTGCTGAACGCCGATGCCGCAGCGATCGCGGCGGAGTTCGGGTTCCGCGCCTGCCCCCTCAGATCGTGAACTGCTCGAACGTCGCCGGGTGAAACAGGTCTTCCGGCGTCACTAGCCGCGATGACAGTCCCTGCCGGTGGTGCTGGGCAAAGAAATCCTCCAGCACGTGGCGGTTCTTTTCGATCCCGTAGGTCCAGAAATCCTCGCCCATCAGCGCCATGTCGGCGTGCAGACGTTCATCGACGAAGGGCATGGTGATCTTGCAGGCAGACGTTTCACGCAGGTGTTCGAGACACTGGTCCTTGGCCTGCGTAAACGCCTTCAGCACCGCGCCGGGCAGCCACGGGTGGGCATCGGCAATCGACCGGCGCACGCCCACAATGTGCATGATCGGGAATATCTGTCGCCGTTTGTAATAGGACATCGCCTCGACCATCGGATCGTCGAACAGCCAGCCGATATTGGCCGTTCCCGCCGGAACGTCAGGCGCACGCGGCGCGATGTAGCCATCAATCTCACCATCGGCGAGCAGCTGGGAGATCGTCTTTCCCGCCGGTGCGTCGATCAGCCTGATCGCCTCGGGCAGGTCGAGCTTGATCTTTTCCGGCCGATCGGCATCCGAAATGCCGCCGCGGACCCAGGTGATGTCCTCGGGCGATACACCGTAATCCTGTTCAAGGAAGGCGCGGATCCAGACCATCGCGGTTAGCTGGTATTCGGGCAGGCCGACCATCTTGCCCTTCAGGTCCTCGGGCCGCTTGATCCGGTCCTTGCGGACATAGAACGCCGAATGGCGGAACATGCGCGAGAGGAACGCGGGAACGCCGACATAGGGCAACGTGCCGTTGGCGGCTTTCACGGTCGAGGATGAGAGCGAAAGTTCGCAGATATCGAATTCGGCCTGCCGGAACGCGCGGAAGAAGATCTCCTCTGGCGACAGGCGCATGAACACCGGATCGACCCCGTCAATCTGGACATCGCCATCGAACAGGGGGCGGCACCGGTCATAATTGCCGACCGCGACGGAAAGCTGGAGCTTGCTCACTTCAGAACCCTTTTATCGGCAAAGGCGGGATGGATCGCAACGGTCATGTCGGCCACGCCGGAAATGCCGCAGGTGATGGTATCGCCCGGGGTCACGGGTCCCACGCCTTCGCAGGTGCCGGTCATGATGATGTCGCCGGGATATAGCGTGTAGAACCGCGAGGCATAGGCGATCTGTTCTGCAATATTCATGATCATGCGCGAGGTGTTCGACGCCTGCCGCGGCTCGCCATTGACCTGCAGAAAGAAATCGAGCGCTTGCGGGTCGGCCACTTCATCCGCCGTGACCAGCCATGGGCCGAGCACGGCAAAACTGTCGCCTGACTTGCGCAGGCTGCGGTCTTCCGGCCCGCGCACCACCATGTCGAGCGCGATGGCATAGCCCGCGATAACCGACATCGCCTCGTCCACGCCGATGTTGCTGGCCGTGTGCCCGATGACCACGCCCAGCTCCATTTCGTGGTCATTGCGGCGGTCCGGGAAGCGCAGGGCAATCCCTTCCCCCGTGCCGACCAGCGCGCTGACCGCTTTCAGGAAAAAGCCCTGCTGTTCGATGCTGCCCCGGAACCGGTCAGAAAAGGTTGCAACATCGCCTTCCGCCTCGACCACGTGTTCGTGATAGTTGACCGGAACGCCGATGATCTTGGACGGGCGCTGAACCGGCGACAGAAACCGCGCCTTGGCCACCGGCTTGGCCGATGAACCCGGCAGCGCTGCCAGGATTGCCGGCCGCAACTGTTCGAGATGGCAGATCAGCGGGTCACCTCGCTCGGTCAGCCATGGCTTGCTCGCCGCCGGCAGAACCGCCAGCGCTGCGCTGACATCGTGGACCATGCCATCCTGCACGAGCCCCAGCTTGCCATCGTCGTATAGTGCAATCTTCATCGTCGGCGCCGTTCCCGTTCAGGCTGTTTCTTCGGTGAGGATGCCCAGCCGCCGCATGATGTCGCGGTCGGACAGCATGAACAGGTGCGCCTCTGCGCTGGTAGCCTCGTGGCTGGCGAAATTGCCTTGCGGGATCGTGAAGAAGTCCTTCGCGCCCCACTCGATCACTTTGTCGCCAATGCGCGAACGGCCCGATCCCGCCACCACCTGGCAGACCGTGCTGGCATTGCTCCGGCGGCTGGCCGTGGGCCGGCCCCGTTCAAGCGCCGTCATCGTGCAGTCGAGCAAGGCCTGAGCCTGTTCGCCAGTCGCCGGGTTGCAATAGCGAATGGTGCGAGATCCGTCGGCGGCAGGCGGCGCGGATGCGAGCGCCTTCTTTGCCTCGACATAGGAATAGCGAAACATCGGGGAATGGCTCGCCGCCGGCACGCCTTCCGTTGGCATGAACCCGACTGCCGATAGCGCCGCATCAGGCAGCGTCTCGGGCATGTCTGTCACCGGCGGCGGCTGGAACTTACCAGTGCCCAGAAAGCTGTGCAGCGGTACGTCCAGAGCATCGAGCCAGAGCACCGGCGCGTCGCCTGCGTGGTGGTGTTCGTGCCAGCACCAGGCGGGGGTAAGGATCAGATCGCCATATTCCATCGGGCAAGGCTTGCCGTTGACGAAAGTCGTTGCCCCGCTGCCTTCGAGGACAAAGCGCAGCGCGCCCATCGAGTGGCGGTGCGGCCGCGCGGTTTCGCCGGGCAGCAGGCACTGGACGCAGGCCAGCATGGTGCCGACGGTATATTCGTCCTCCGGCCCTTTCGAATAGGGCGTCAGGTACTGCAGCACGCGCCGCTCTACCGCATCGGGCGACGTGGCGGTGAAGGCGTGTTCGAGCAATGGCCGCGTCTTGGACCATTCCCAAAGGTGCGCTTCCTGCGGCGGCGCGGGCGGCCGGTGCGCGGTGGGGCTGAGCCACAGCGGCGCGAGGTTATGCGCGCGCCACTGGTCCAGCACCTCCCGGTCGATTTCGCCCGGCGCCGCTCCTCCATCGCCCCGCATCGATCAGACGATCACGCCGCGCGGAACCGGCTTGCCGAACATGAAGGCGGCCTGCGCGGCATAGACTGGCTCGTCCACATTGCAGGCGTGGCACATGGCCACCGACACGTCGCGGTAGAAGCGTTGGATCGGGCTGGACGTGCGCGCCACGTTGCCGCCAACCGTATCGAAAACGGCGCGCGCGGCATCGGCGGCACGGCGCACGGCGCGTACCTGGTTGCGGCGCGCTTCGTGCTGCAGTGCATTGGGAACGGTGCCGCCGGCCATGGCGATGTCATAGGCCTTTTGCAGACCATCGAGCAGCTGGAGGCGCGAAGCCTCGATATCAGCCAGAGCCGAACCCAGCGCCGCCATCTGATAGGGGTTGTCGACCGACTTGATGCCGCCGCGATTGACGCGCTCTGCCGCATACTCCTGATAGCGCTTCACCACGCCTTCGGCGATGCCGATGGTCGAGGCCGAGATCACGCCGGGGAACAGGTAATCGAAGGGCACTTCATAGAGCCGCGATTCAGGCTGATTGGCGCGGTGATAGTCGCGCGCATTGAGCTTTTGCACGTTGAGCACGCGGTAATCGGGGACGAAGATATCCTTCGCCTCGATGTCCTTGGAACCCGTGCCGCGCAGGCCCATCGTGTCCCAGCTGTCATGGTGAATCTCGTAGTCGCTGCGGGGCATGATGAAATGGTGCGGGACGGTGAACTCGCCCGAGCCGGGTTCCGCCTCTGTCATGACGCCGACCACCGCCCAATCGCAGTTATCGGTGCCCGAGGAGAAGGGCCAGCGCCCCGTCAGTCGCCAGCCGCCTTCAACCGGCACTGCCTTGCCGAGCATCGCATAGGGCGAAGCGGTCCAGGTATCGACGTTTTGGCCCCAGACTTCTTCCTGCAGGCGCGGATCGGTCTGGGCGAATTCGAAGCTGTGCAGCCCAACCACGCCGCAGACCCAGCCTGCCGAAGGAGCATTGGACGCGAGGTCCATGATTAGTCGGGCGAATTCGACCGGATTGCCTTCGATGCCGCCGTATTTCTTCGGCTGGAAGATCCGGATGATGCCACTGTCTCGCAGGATTTCGTAAGTCTTGGGAGTCAGTTTGCCTAGCGCGTCGCAGGCCACGGACTCTTCAGCCAGAATGGGCATTGCCGCCTCGATCCGCGCGCGGACATCGGCAACACTGGTGATTTCGGCGTCCCCTGCTGCGGCAATCTTGGTGACCTGCATGGTGATGTCCTCTCGTTTCAATGCCGATGTCCGGCTGCTCAATCAGTGGTTACTCGCCGGGCTGACCCGGCGAATGTGGTTTCAATTTCCTGCAATCATCGCGGGCGGCAGATCTGGGCGCAGTTCCTTGTGTCCCCAGATCGACGTGCGGGTGTAGCTTTTGGGTTCCCACAGATCGTCGATGGCGATGCCGCCAAACCCGTATTCGATCCGGAGCACCGAAGGCGAAAAGATGTAGGTCGAGACCATGCGGTCGTTAGTGTGGCAGCCGATCGACTTGCTGACCGGCACGTCCCGTTCGACACAGCGGTCGACCGCGATGCCGACGTCATCGAGCGAATTGACTTCCAGCATCAGGTGATGGGCGCCGCGCATGCCCGGTGCCGGGCAGCCAATGGCCAATGAGTGGTGGCGACCGTTGCAGTGATAGAACAGCAGCTCGCGCCCGCCATCGGTGATGCGGTCTGACTGGTTGAACCCCATCACCTCGCGGTAGAAGCGGTCTGCCGCGTGGAGGTCGGGAACCAGTAGTACGATATGGCCCATGCCCTGATCGCCGGTCTTGAAGCCGCTCATCGGCCAGCCGGGGGAAAACGTGCCGGGTGACACGAATTGCCCCCAGGCGAGTTCGTGGCGAAAGCCCATGGGATCGACGAACCAGTAATAGCCCGCGACCCGCCGCGCCGCCGCTTCCTCTGCGCTTGCCCTGGTCAGTACCGGTCCCGCTGCCTCGATTGCGGATTTAAGGGTGAGAACCTCCGCCTCGCCGGACAGGATCCAGCCGATGTAGGCAATGTCGTTCTGTGTGCCGGGATGGACCCAGAGGCGGCAATCGGCATCGTCCATCCGAAACCGCGCCGCACCGTCCGCGCCGTCTTCGATGCGATGAAGTCCCAGAATGTCGGAACCGAAGCCGCGCCATTCCGCCACATTGGGCGTTGCCAGCCCAAGATAAGCCATCGACCGAATCATCGCATCTTTTCTCCCTGGAACGGGAATACTCTAGATTCGCCATTCTAGAGAATGAAAAATGCGGCCCCGGTGCGAATTTCGCCACTGCTGTCCGGGAAGCGGACTTTCGAACAGCGGTGACAGATCAGGCTATTGTTTCGATGGGTTATTCCTTGGCCGTCGGGATCGGACCCTTCACATCTTTCAAGGCGGGATCGCCGGGGAAGGCGTCGTTCAAAATCTTCTGGCAGACCTTCGTTTTTTCCGACGGATCGGCTGTCACGATGGCACGGATGTCATTGAACTCCACGCCCTCGGCGCTCTGCCGCTCGGCCGCGGGTTTGCCCAGACCTGCGTTGTAGTAATAGTCCCAGTACATCGCGCAGCGGTTCTCGGGCGGCTGTTCACCGCCCTTGCAACCCGCAAGCAACAGCATTGCACTGACGGTGGCGAAAGTAACAGGCCGGTTCATGCGCTCTCTCCCCGATCGGTGCCGCGCCCGCGCCACAGGTGAAATGCCAGCCCGCTCCAGGCAATGACCAGCGAGAAGATGTCGTAGTAGCGAAGCGGACGGTACACCGCGTAGCCCAGACCGGTTGAGCCGATGAACACGGCCAGGCTCAGAACAATGCAGGCGGCAATTGCCAGTCTTTCATCCTTGCGCATTACAGGCCTCCCTCTCTGCGGATCTGTTCCGCGTAATTGTCCTTGTAGGCTCGGCCGGAATTCCACAGCCACAGCGGCTCCAGGCGGGGTTTCAGCGCCGCGCCAAGGTATCCGCTATAGGCCAGCAGCAGAACGCCGTTGAGGAACAGCTCCTGCGGGCCGGTGAACAGCTGACGCGGCATGGCGACGATGAAGGTGTTGAGGTAGAAGATGTTCACCGTGGCCGGCATCTCGAGGATCAGCGCCAGAAGCACGAAACGGTTGCTGAGCAGCATCAGCCCAAAGACCGCCTCCATGTATTTGACCGCCTGGTACATCCCGATCGCCATGTTGGCATCGGACCATTCTCCGCCGATTCCGGGAATTTCAGGCACGTAACCTGTCAGGACATACCGCCAGCCCGAAAAGGCCAGATGCGCGCCGAAAAACAGGCGGATCCACGTGATGATCAGATACATCGTCTTGTTCTGGGCCACGCCCATTCTCCCCATAAAGCCTGAGCCAGCGCCCTTGGTCAGTGGTGGTGATTGTTGTCAGAATCGCGGAGTATTTCCGGCAGGCGCGCCAGATCGCGCAGGCTCCCAGGCGTCGATCGCAGCGACAGCATCGGCAGGTAGTAGCGGAGATAGGCCAGCGCCACGATCACGTTGATGTAGAGGCAAGAGACGCCCATGTAGGTCGGGCTGAACAGGCGATCGGTGCGCAGGTTCAGGAACACCGCGTTGAAGAAGACGATCGCTGAGACTGGCAAAAGGATCAGCGTCGCCGCCGGCACGAAGAGGCCGAAGATCAGGCACAGCCCGCCGATCACTTCCACAGTCTTGACGAAATCGAACAGTCCGACCTCCACCATGGTGACCAGCATCTGGTTTGAGGCGGGCAAAGTACCGAAAGGCTGCGGAAAGGCGGGCGGCCAGCCGAATTCCTGCGCCCAGTAGCTGTAGCCGCTGTTGAGCATCCACGCGCCAAGGAACAGGCGCAGCAGGGTGACCACCGCGCGCCAAAGCGTGAAGGCATTTAGCTCGATTGTGACCATGTCGGAACCCGCATCCTTGTTTGCCACGGCGGCTACTCCTGCCATCACTGCGCGAACCTGGTCGGATAGCGATCACGCCGCACGATCCGCCCATCCTTGATCTTGAACACGTCGATCACGTCCATTCCCGGACTTCCCCGGGCTGGCCCGATGCGGTGGATCACGGTCACTGTCATGCCCTGCGCAATGACTTCGCGAACCTCGTGAGGAACCGGCGCACCGTCGCGGCGGTCCTCTGCGCCGGGCACGATATCAATCGCGTCCTTGGCAAAATAGCTCTGCTGCGCCGCGCCGCCCTGCCCCTTGGCATAGGCAAGGTCCATATACTGGGCGACAATGTCGCGCGGCAGCTTGCCCACACCCGGTGCCGACCAGTCCCAGCGCGGGTTATAGTGCATGGTGTAATAGACGGCGGCGGTGAAGAGCAGGCCGATCGCGATCGACAGCAGCCTCAGGCTGCGGCGGCTAACCGTGATCATGTCCTCTCCCCTCGCCACACCGAGCCATCGTCGGCAACTGCACAGCGCGGTGCCATCCGCGCGTACTTATTGCCTCAGATGTAGCACCAATGCCGAGCGGCAAGAAACGCTGATAGCCGGCGATGCCCGATTAACGGACAGACCCACGGTTGATCCATGTCCGTAAAACGGACGGTGCGTCCATTGTGGTTTGCCTCGGCGCATTCCTTGTCCAGCTTGGTGCGCAAAGCAAAAGCCTGATTGGGAGAAGCAATGCAGCCGAGAACGCTCCAGTGGCAATTCGTCACTTTCGTCAGGATCCTGTTCGCCGTTCACCTGCTCTATTCGGGCGGCGCCTACATCTTCTTCGGCTGGGTGCCGTCGGCGTTCTTCAATCCCGCCTCGCCGGTCGGGCGCTTCATGGTCGAGCTGGACCAGATCGGCCTGTACCCGCTGGTCAAGTACATTGAATTCACGCTTGGGCTGCTCGCACTGGCCGATCGTTTCACGCCGCTCGTGGCAGTGATTGAATTCCCGATCACGGTGATGATCGCCTACCTCAACATCTTCGTCGAAGGAACGATTGCGCCGCGCCACTATTACACTGGTGTACAAGAGCTGGCGATCAATGTGACGGTCCTGCTGGGCTATGGCGCCTACTATCGCTCCATGCTGTGCGCGCGCAATGCTCCGCGCTGGCTGTGGCAATCGCCCGAGAGCTCCCCAACCGCCGCCGAGCCTCCGGCGAACCGGCTGCATATCTGGCTGATCTTCGCGGGGCTGATGGCCGCGATCATGGCGGCGTCGTGGTTCCTGGGATCGGCCGACCGCCGCCTGCCCCCGCGCGACTGGCTGCCACCCGTCCTGTCTTTCGTCGCGATGCTCGCGCTCCAGCGTTTCACTCGCTCCGCTGCCGGGAGCCGCGCATGACGGGCGCGGGCGCGATCACCCGCCGCACGCTCGCGCTGGCGGGACTAGGCGTGGCCGCAGGTGCGGCGATTTCCCCGGCGAGCGCCACCCCGCGCCGCCGCAAGGCCACGCTGTCGCAGGACGACCGTGCCGCCGTGACCGACCTATTCTCGCGCTACGTCTGGGCTTATGACTGTACCGATGAGGAAGAATTCCTCTCGCTCTTCACCGATGACGCACTGGTCGTGGGCAAGGGCACGGCCTATCGCGGCAAGCCGGCCATCCTTGGCTGGTTCCGCGGCCTGATCGCCATGCGCGAACGCGAGGGCGACGATACCTGGATGCACGAGGCAGGCCAGTTCCGCTTCGAACCCCAAGGACAGGGCTGCCTGGTCTATGCCTATGCGACCCATTTCAACGCCAACACGGCCAAGGGCACGCGCGGCGTGCGCAGCCTTGGCTATTTTACCTGCGAGTGCGTGAAACAGGAGGGCGATTGGCGCTTTCACCGGTTCAGCATTTCGGCGTGGGACCGAACAAAGGTGCCATGGAAGAAACCGCCACCCTGGGCCGATGCCTGACTGGACCGAGGTTCAGGCCATCGCTCCAGTGAGACGAGACACGTCGGGCAGGCCGTCCACTCCTTCGAGCAGCTCGATCAACTGAGCGCGGCGGGAGGGCGGGAGCCCGGCATAGGCCGGGCAATCGGCGAACTTGGCGGCCACTTCGGCTGCGCTCATAGGAACCCCCGGGTCTCCCTTGGCCGCAACAGCATGGCGCTTGAGGACTTCTCCATTTGCCAGCGTCACCTCAACTATTGCCTGCCCCGGTCCGCCGGAAGGATTGGCGAGCGCGGCATCCTCGACCGTCTCGATGCGCTCCGCCATGGCAAGCAAGTCGGCCCGGCGCAGGGCGTCGGGCGCGAAGTGGGCGATGCTTAGCTTGCCATCGGTCAGCGCCGCCGCAACGACCCAAGGGATGCTGAACTGCGCCTCGACCGGAGTCACCGGGCGCCGCTTGCGCTCGATGGGCGCGCTGAGAAATCCCCATTCTGCGGGACCATTGCGGATGACGATCCGGCGGATGGCCTGTCGCCTTCCACCCAGCGCCGCCGCGATCTGCAGCGCGGCATCGGCCGAAGTGTGCGATCCCCGGCAGGATGGCCATGGCTTGAAAGACATCTCCGCGCCAGGATAGTCGCGCCCCAATCCGCCGAGCAGCAGATCGCGGGAGTAATTGCCCTTGTGATACTGCGCGAACCAGCCCTTCCTGCCCTCAAGAACTCCGCCCGGGCCGGTGACGCCACGGGCCGCCAACCGGGCGGCGAACACTCCCGCGGCGGAAGCAAATCCCGGCCCCATTCTCTTAGTTAGCGCGCTGTCGATGTGTGACTGCGCGTTGCCGGCGGCCTGATGCGCGGCGATCCCGGCGGCGTGAACCAGCTGTTCCAGGCTCAGCCGCATCAGCCGCCCGGCAACCAGGGCTGACGAAAGGTAGCCCACCAGCGTGGTGTTGTGCCAGCCGACGGCAAAGCCATCGATGCCCGGCTGGCCCGCGATCGAAAGACGGCACGCGATGTCATTGGCGAGGGTAGTTGCCGCAAGCAACTCGTGGCCACTCACGCCGCCCACCATGTCTGCCACAGCCAGCGCTGCCGGAAAGATGATGGCGCTGGGGTGGAGGAAACCCGGTCCGAAGGTGTCGTCATATTCGAGCGCATGAGTCATCACGGCATTGATCCGCGCCGCGTCATGGCTGGGCAGGCGCAGGCCGCTGCCCCAGACCACGCTTTCGCCTTTGCCGCCGATCACTGCCCCGAGTTCGCGCAGTTGCCGTGCCCCATCCTCGCCATGACCTGCGAGTGCCACGCCCACGGCATCGCGCAACTGGGCACGGGTGGTCGCCAGCGCCGCTACCGGCAGGTCTTCTAACCGCGTCTGCAGCATGTGGCGAACGAGAGGTTGAATGGCATCTTCCGTCTCGGCAGCCGCGCGTGCCGGTGCAGGCGCGGCCAGTCCTGCAGACAGGCTTCCTGCCAGGAACAACCGGCGATCGAGCATGGCGCACTCCCCTGTCAAAACAGAAGGGGCGAGGCTTTGCGCAAAGCCCCGCCCCCCCAGATTGTCCTGCCTGTCAGTTCTGAGCGATCAGAACTTGTAGGCCAGCTCCACACCCAGTTCACGCGGACGGCCGATATCCAGCATAGTGAAGCCGAACACGCGGTCGTGGGCCACGCCGGTCAGGCCGGGCGTCGGCTTGCTGGCCGGGCCGCTCGGATCGAAGCCGCCGGTCAGGTAGTACTTGTTGGTCAGGTTGTTACCGAAGACCGCAACCGACCAGCCTGCCGCGGCTTCGAACGAGATGCGGCCGTTGAGCAGACCGTAGGACGGGAGCGTGACGAAGTTCGTCGGGCTCGGGTAGCTGAGCTGCTTGTCCTTCCAGCCGTAGTTGAAGTCAAATGCGACATCGCCGGCCTCGCCCACGGGGACCTTGTAGCTGGCACCGAGCGTGTAGGACCACTCGGGGCTGCGATAGAACGGCACTGCCGGCGTTACCGCCACCGCGCCGCTGGCACCGCGGATGTCCTTGTCATAGGATGCGTCCACGTAGCCGACGCTCGCCTTGAGGACGAGGTCCTGGATCGGGCTGGCAAGGAATTCGGCCTCGAAGCCCTTGACGGTGGAATCGCCGTTGACGGTATAAACCAGCGGCGGCGGGCCCGGATCGGCCAGCTGGATCTGCTGGTCCTTGTACTTGGTCAGGAACGCCGTGATGTTCAGACGCACGCGGCGGTCGAACAAGTCGGTGCGGATGCCGGCCTCATAGGTCCACAGGTTCTCGGGCAGGTATTCGTTGAGGCCGCAGTTCGGTAGCGGCGAACGGTAGCAGCGGGTCTGGATGCCGTCGTTGAAGCCGCCGCCCTTGTAGCCCTTTGCTGCCGAGATGTAGGTCATCACTTCGGGCGACCAGCGGTAATCGATGCTGAAACGCGGCGAAACGCTCGACCACTTGCCCGACACAGTCTGTGCGCTGGCGGTGGAAACCGAACCTGCCGGGCAGCTGGCCGGGGAACCGACAGCGGCGACCTGGGCACCACTTGCAAGGCAGACCTGGCCGCGGCCTTCGCGGAACGAGGTGAAGGTCTTGCGATCCTCGCCCCAGCGCACGCCGGCAGTCACGCTGAGCGCGTCCGTCAGGCTGAAACTGCCCTGCGTGAACAGTGCGAAGCTCTTGGTGATGATGTGCTTCGATTCAAATGAACCCTTGCCGACGTCGCCCTTGAATGCGCTGTTGGCACCGGCCGAGGGATCGAAGCGGCGGCGGGTGTTGGTGGAATCGTCCCAGTAATAGAACGCGCCCGCCACCCACTTGAACCGGTTGTCAAAGAACGAGCCGTTGAGCTGCAGTTCCTGCGTGAAGTATTCGATATCGGTCGTGTCGTTCAGCTGGACCAAGGGAATCGGGGTGCGATCCCAGTCCTGGTTCTGGATCTGCGAGATGTCGCGGTAGCCCGTCAGCGACTTCACCGTGAGGCTGTCGGTCAGTTCATAGGCAATCGTGCCTGTCAGACCATAGCTCTTGAACTTGTTCACGTCAGGTAGAAGGCCGCCGTAAATCTCGTAGTTTCCGCGCACCTGGCCATAGTAGAAGGCAAAGTCCGAAGCCGCGTTGGTATAGCCCGAGGGCGAGACCGAGAGAGGGGCGAGCGCGCGCATCGAATTGTATGCGGTCGGGCTCGGTGCAGGATCGCCGGCAATGGTTACGCCGTAAAGTGCAGCAGGATAGAGGTCGGTCGGCGAAAAGTTCGTCGATGTCGACGGCTGGCCGTTATCGCTGGTCCGGATGTAATCGCCCGAGATGCCGATATCGAGCCGGTCGGTCGGCTGCCAGCGAAGCTGTCCGCGCAGGGTGGTGGAATCACCGCCGCCGACATAGGTGTCGTCGATAATGCGGTGGATGTAGCCGTCGCGGCTCTTCTTCGCGAAGGAGAAGCGCGCGGCCAGCGTATCGCCAAGCGGCAGGTTCAGCATGCCTTGCACGTCGATGCGGTCGCGCTCACCCCCGGTGACCTTGATCGAGCCTTCCAGCTTGTCCGCCGGCTGCTTGGTGACGTAACGGATCGCGCCGCCCGCCGTGTTACGGCCGAAAAGCGTACCCTGCGGCCCGCGCAGCACTTCGACGCGCTCGACATCCAGCAGGTCCAGCAGTGCTCCGTTCGGGCGCGCGAACAGGATGTCGTCAACATAGATGCCGACCGCGCCTTCCTGCGTGATGAAGCCCTGCGGCGCGCCGCCGATGCCGCGAATTGCAACGTTGATGATCGCGTTACCCTGGGCAGCCGTGCCGCCGATGGTCACGTTCGGAACGAAGGTGTCAAAGCCGCTCAGGCTGTCCGTGCCCTGACGCTGGAGGTCTTCCCCTCCAACCGCGACGATCGACAGCGGCGTGTCCTGAAGTTTCGTTTCCGACCGCTGGGCAGTCACGATGATTTCCGCGATGCCGCCATCGGCCTCTGCGTCAGCCTGCGGCTCGCTCTGCTGCGCCAGCGCGGCAGTATTTGCCAGCGCCAACATCAGGGCGCAGCTGCTCGCTCCAATTCGTGCGACACTCTTCAGATTGAGCTTCATCAGCATCCTCCCCATTTCCAATTTCGTTTTTCACGACGACTCTTTCTTGAGCCGATCACTTTGGTTTTGCGCCGGATTTGCATCGAATTCCGCCAAGGAAACAAGGTGCAGGCACCGCGGCATTTCGTTGAATGTCAAATCTAGAAACTCAATTATGCATAAGTTCGGCACCGGGGAGCGTCAACGGCGCAACCGGCCAGCACTCCTCAGTTTCGGCGGTTTGTCCGTAGTCTGGACACGATGCGCTTCACCAATGTCCGCAGTATCGATCTATTTGCTGGCAGAAGCGAAGCCGGCTTTGCGCCAAATCCAAAGTCTTGGTTACGTTACGCGGAAATTTTGCTCGCACCGAATGCCGCCATCTCAATCTCGCGGGCAGTCTGGAAGAGAACCGGCAGAATTTCGCTTGCAGGCCGCATCTCGTCTGCCATCTGCGATACGGAAATAGCGGCCAGAACCCGGCCATCGGGTGCCGATACCGGTGCGGCCAGACAGTGCAGGCCCTCGGCAATCTCCCCATCGTCGACGGCAAATCCGCGTTGTGCGACCAGCCGAAGCTCTGCGACCAGTGCTTTGGGATCGGTAATCGTGCGATCGGTAAGGGCCGGAAATGGTCCGGTATCCAGATAAGCGTCAAGTTGCCCCTCGGGCAGGTGCGCCAGCAGCACTTTGCCGATGCCCGAACAATAGGCCTCAAGCTGCATGCCCACGCGGGTAAACAGCTCGCTCGCGCCTTCGCCGGTCTTCACCCGGTAGGTCACCATGTCGTTATCGAAAGTGCCCAATTGCACCACTGCCCGAAGGTCCGAAGCGAGCTTGTGCAGCAGGGGTGCGGCACAACCGACGATGATCTGCTTTTCATCCAATCGGTGCAACAGGCCGAGTAGCCTGGGGCCTGCCAGAAACTGGCCGCGCGACGCGGCTACGAGGTAGCCTTCATTGACGAGTGTGGCCACTTGTCGATGTGCTGTGGCAACGGGCATGCCGATGGAGCGGGCAATGGCGGCAACACTGGATTGACCGCCATCGGCAATCATCGCCTCAAGCATTTCCAAAACCCGGCCAAACGAGGCAATAGTCGGAACACCGCTTCTCATCATGCGAGAAGTTATCTGATTGTCCCCCTAGGCACAACTGCGGCTACTCTTTAATTCGCCGCACGAGAACCAGCGCAAGAGAGAACTGATGCCCGCACCTCATGACGAACTCGCCCGGCGCCTGCGCGAAGCCTACACCGGTGGAGCCGTGCCGCCGCTGCGCGATGGGCTTGAGCCGACCGATGCAGACGGCGCCTATGCCGTGCAGGAAATCAACACGCGGTTCTGGGAAGCGCAGGGTCGCCGGATCGTCGGGCGCAAGGCTGGGCTGACAGCGAAAGCCGTTCAGACCCAGCTTGGTGTGGACCAGCCCGACTTCGGCGTACTGTTCGATGACATGCGCGTGGCTGATGGCGGCACGCTCGATCCCGCGCGATGCCTGCAACCCAAGGCCGAGGCCGAGATCGCCTTCGTGCTGGGCTCGGACCTGACATCGCCGGAAACCACGCCCGATCAGGTCGCGGCCGCCGTCGCAACCGTTCATGCCGCCATCGAGATTGTCGACAGCCGCATTGCCGACTGGAAGATCACTTTCGCCGATACGGTGGCAGACAATGGTTCCTCCGCCTTCTTCGCGCTGGCCGATGAAGGCCTGCCGCTGGCCGGGCTCGATCTGGAAGGCGCGCTGATGGAAATGACGATCAACGGCGAGGTCATTTCGACCGGCGTCGGCGCCGCAGCACTCGGCAACCCGCTCAACGCTGCCGCCTGGCTGGCAAGCACGCTGGCGGCGCGGGGCGAGCCACTCAAGGCGGGCGACATCCTGCTGGCCGGCGCGCTGGGCCCGATGGTCGCCTTGAACGCTGGCGACCGGGTCGAGGCCGGGATCGGCGGGATCGGCACCTGCAGCTTCACTTACGCAAAGGCCTGAGCGTCATGGGCAAAACCAGAGTGGCGATCATCGGGTCGGGCAATATCGGCACCGACCTGATGATCAAGATCATGCGCCTGTCGAGCGTGCTCGAGATGGGCGTGATGGTCGGTATCGATCCGCAGTCGGACGGACTGGATCGTGCGCGGCGGATGGGTGTCGCCACCACGCATGAAGGCATCGACGGACTGCTCGCCATGCCGGAATTTGCGGACATCGGAATTGTCTTCGACGCGACCAGTGCCGGTGCCCACCAGCGCAACAGCGAACTCGTCCTCTCGGCGGGCAAGCGGATGATCGATCTGACCCCGGCGGCCATCGGCCCCTATACGATCCCGCCGGTCAACGGCGACGCCAATCTCGACGCGCCGAATGTCAACATGGTGACCTGCGGCGGGCAGGCGACGATCCCGATCGTCGCCGCCGTGAACCGCGTCGCCAAGGTCCATTACGGCGAGATCGTCGCCTCGATCAGCAGCAAGAGCGCCGGCCCCGGCACTCGCGCCAATATCGACGAGTTCACCGAGACGACCAGTCAGGCCATCGTCGATGTCGGCGGCGCGACGCGCGGGAAGGCGATTATCGTTCTCAACCCTGCCGAACCGCCGCTGATCATGCGCGATACCGTGTTCTGCCTGTGCGAGGAGGCCGATCAGGACGCTATCCGTGCGAGCATCGAGGCCATGGTGGCAGAGGTCCAGACCTATGTCCCGGGCTACCACCTCAAACAGGCCGTGCAGTTCGAGCACATCGGCTCGAACCAGCCGCTGCATATCCCTGAGATGGCCAGCACTGGACGCACCGATTTCACCGGCCTCAAGGTATCGGTGTTCCTCGAGGTCGAGGGTGCGGCGCACTACCTGCCTGCCTACGCTGGCAACCTCGACATCATGACCTCCGCCGCGCTGCGGACGGCCGAAAAGATCGCGCAGAGGATGGCGGCATGAGCTTCGACCCCACCACGCAAAAGCTCTACATTCAGGATGTCACCCTGCGCGATGGCATGCACGCCATCCGTCACCAGTACGGGCTCGACCACGTGCAGGCGATTGCCCGCGCGCTTGACCGGGCAAAGGTTGACGCCATCGAAGTCGCGCACGGCGACGGCTTGCAGGGATCGAGCTTCAACTATGGCTTTGGTGCCCATACCGACTGGGACTGGATCGGTGCCGTGGCCGAAGTGCTCGAACATTCGGTGCTAACCACGCTGCTGCTTCCCGGCATCGGCACGGTTCACGATCTGAAGCACGCCTATGACATGGGCGTTCGATCAGTCCGGGTGGCAACGCATTGCACAGAGGCCGATGTCAGCAAGCAGCACATCGAAGCTGCCCGCAATCTCGGCATGGACGTCTCCGGCTTCCTCATGATGAGCCACATGACCAGCCCCGAAGCGTTGGCGCAACAGGCACTGCTGATGGAAAGCTACGGCGCGCATTGCGTTTATGTCACCGACAGCGGCGGCGCGATGAACATGGACGAATATGCCGCGCGCGTTGCGGCCTATGACCGCGTGCTTAAGCCTGAAACCCAGCGCGGAGTGCACGCGCATCACAACCTGTCGCTCGGCGTCGCCAATTCGATTGTTGCGGTTCAGAACGGAGCCATCCGTGTCGACGCCAGCCTTGCCGGCATGGGCGCGGGCGCAGGCAATGCTCCGCTCGAGGTGTTCATCGCTGCTGCCGACCGCATGGGCTGGAACCACGGCTGCGATCTGTTCGCGCTGATGGACGCCGCCGAGGAGCTTGTTCGCCCCTTGCAGGACCGCCCGGTGCGGGTGGACCGCGAGACGCTTACTCTGGGCTACGCCGGGGTCTATTCCAGCTTCCTGCGCCACGCCGAAAAGGCCAGCGCGGATTACGGCATCGACACCCGCACGATCCTTGCCGAAGTGGGCAGGCGCAAGATGGTCGGCGGGCAGGAAGACATGATCGTCGACATTGCGCTGGATCTGGCCGGCAAAAACCCGGCCTGAGGTCCAGTTCTGATGCCGGTGAAGGATTGCGCGTGAGGAACATGTTCAGAGCGGTAATGGGTCAGAATTCCCACACCTTCATTGATCATTTCATCCCAACGCTGCGTTCGGCTGGTTCACCGGTCGGGCTTGGGTAAGTCATTGGTAACCGCGATGTCGGATATCACAATTTGCTGCGGATTGCGGATCAGGATTGCCAAGGTGAACCCGCTTCCGGCGATCAGCAGCTTTTCGCCTGATCCAAAGGCTCCGAACCGAATGGGCTTGTCGGCCACGCCGGAACTGTCGATGCGCAGCTGGCCTTCAAATCGCTTCCCGCCTTGAACAGCACGGCATCGTCCGGCTTCAGCTGAGCCTGGCTTTCCCGCTCAACAGTGCGCCACGGCTGTTCGGCACTGGTGCCAGCGGCGGCATCATCACCGCTGGCGCTGACGTAGTATGTGGCGGGCTTGTTGTCCTGCGCATCCACCGGGACCGAGATCGCGGCGAACAGCAAAAGCGCAACGCCCCTTGGGGGCTTCTGCCGCCGAACAACATCATTAACAGCTTGACCAACCAAGGCGCAGCTCGTCGCCTTGATCGGCCTCGTCATCCGCCGGTCTGCTTCTGAGGCACTATAACCGCACTGCTGAACCGGCGGCGGATGTGACATGGCGCTGCGGGCCAGCCTCGGCCGCTCCATTGCCGGGTTCGGTGAAATGCAACGCATCAGGCCCAATCATCTCGCATGCAAGTGCGATCGGACCCAGCGCGCCTGCCTGATCACCCAGGGCAGGGGAAACAATATAAGGCTCTCCATCAGGCACTGAGAGATACCCATTCAGGCTCGATCGCAACAGTGGTTCGATCCGGCCAAGCAGGTGCGGTTGACGCTCCATGACTCCCCCCAAGCGCAATTCGCTGCGGCCCGGTGGTGCAGACCAGAGCATGACAAAGGCAGGCTACGGCATGGGCGACGCCGTGCCATACGGGGTCGTCCGCTCCAACGCTGTCAAACGAGCGCCCGCCGAGCGCCGATTTGATCGCAGGGCCCGAAGCCAGTCCCTCAACGCAGTCATCGTGGAAGTTGCAGATGCTCGAAGCAGTGTCGCCCGACAGCCGCGGAACGCGGATATGGCCCATCTCGCAGTGACCAAGTCCACGCGTGGGTTTGCCGTTCACGAACAGACCCACGCCAACGCCAGTGCCGACCGTAACATAGGCAAAGTCGCTCAGGCCCTTGCCGGTGCCCCAGTGCATCTCGGCAGCGGCGGCTCCATTCACATCGGTATCGAAGGCAGTGGGCAAGTTCCAACGGCCGGCAATTTCGGCCAGTACTCTTGCGCCCGACCACCCTGGCTTGGTGGTATTGGTGACCTGGCCGTAGCCAGCCGAATTCGGGTTGAGATCAAGCGGCCCGAAGCTGGCAATGCCCAGCGCGCTGATCTCGTGCCGCTCGCACCAAAGATCGACGTGCTCAGCCAGGATAGGAAGGGTTTCTGACGGAACGGTGGTTGGGGTGCGGTGCTGCTCGAACACCTGACCTGTTTCGTCTGCCAGCGTCGCGATGCATTTTGTGCCGCCGAGCTCAACGCCGACAAGCAGCCGCGCCGGCATGGCATCATTAGGAGAGGATAGGTTCGGAGCAACTACCACTGCTGAATTCCCTGCCGGTCATGGGAAGGTTGGCGCCCCGGATCAGACCGGGACGCCTGCCACCTCAGAAGTTGACGGCAACCCCCATGTTGAAGGCACGACCCGCGCGGGCGACATAGTTCACGAGAACCGGATACTTGAGGTAACGGAAGGTTCCGGTGTTCGTGATGTTGATCGCATCGAAGGTGAACTTGATCTGCTTGGTGAGCGAGAAGCGTGCCGAGAAGTCGAGTTGACCGCGTGCACCTTCAGTTTCTGGGAGCGCGTTGGCGCTGGCAAAGCCCAATGGCACCACTTCGATTCTGCGTGAACTTCGATCGCCAGTTGTAAGCCAGCCGCAGGCTCAGCTTACCGTCATCGTAGTAGCCGCCAACGTTGTAGGTGTACTTAGACAGACCACGGCGACTGATTTGATCGCCTTCCTGATCGCGCAGACTGCTGTTTTCATCGATGATTGTCGCGTTGCCAGTCACGCCCAGATGCTTGAGCAGGCCGGGGAGGTAGTTGAATGCATGCGACATGCCAACTTCAAGGCCCTTGATCTTGGTGCCGCCGAAGTTGCGATAGGTCGAGATCGAGAACAGCTCACCATTGATATTGGTATCGACCGGCGTCGGGTCGAGGAAGATGGTCGAGTCGATGTTCTTGGCGAATACGGCGACTGACAGGTAGCTTCCCTTGTCATAGTACCATTCAAGCGAAGCGTCGAAGTTGTCCGAATGGATCGCCTTGAGGAACGGGTTCCCGGCGGTGCCGGATCCAGCATAGACCGGATCGGGAGTCGCCGGGCGAACCAGAACCAGGCTCGGCGCGATTTGCGTCAGCTGCGGCCGGCCCAGGGTCCGCGAATAGGCGAGACGGGCAGTCAGGTTCCGGGTCAGCGTGAAATTGATGTTCGCCGCCGGCAGCCAGTCGTCATATTCGTTGTGGAACGTGACCGTGCTGTAGGTCTTGGCCGCGCCAGCATTGAGGAAGTAACCGGACGAATCCGTCTTGGTCTTCACATAGCGCACGCCGATATTGCCGAACGTTTCGACCGATCCGAGGTCAAACTTGAAGTTTGCGGCCAGATACCCCGCCAGCGTTTCGTCCTGCACCGCGAAGCGCTCGTTGATGTTCTCGTAGTAGCCGACCCCGGTGGTCGGGTCGATCGCGCGAATGTCGATCATGTTGAAGTAGTTCTGGACTGACGTGATGTCACAGCCGCCGGTGGTGCCGAAGCTGGTCGGCAGATTGCCGCCAAACTTTGCAAGCTGATTGCCCAGATCGGTCGTGGTCAGGCAGGATTGCAGGAAGGTTGACGTTGCCTTCGCAACCGGATCGGTGGTGCCCGCCGGATTGAGCGGGATCTGCTGGATCACCACCGACCTGGTCGGGGCGCTCACGCCATCCCACTGCCCGTATGGAGTGCCGGGCACGGTGCCACCCTGGTTCTGGTTGACATAGGCTGCGCGCCTGAAATCGCGTTGGGCCCAGCGAAACCCGCCCTTGATCGCCGTGAGGAAGCCGTTGTCCGATTTCCATGTAGCATCAAGCCGGACCGAGTTGTCCTTGTTGTTCGTATCGGCAGCGTTCCGTTGATAGGTGAAGTAGCGCAGCCGCTCGTAGTTGAAATCGCCGATGGTAAGCGTTTTCAGCGCCGAATTCGGGACCACCGAGTTTACCCCGAAGAACGATGACGGGAAGGGATCTTCGTAGAGCGTCACGTTAGGGATCAGGTTGCTGCCGAGGCTAAAGTCGACGATGTTGTAGAAGTCCTGAGTATTGTTGCGGGCTCCCTCACCGCCCTGCTGGTCGATCGAGGTGTTGAGCTGCCCGAAATTCTTGGTCGTCGCGTCGCCGCGCGAGATTGACCCTTGAGCATAGAGGCTGAAGTTCGGGGTCGCATCCCATGTCGTTTCCAGCGTAAACTGCTTGGAATTGCGCCGCGTCTGGTTGATCGACGGCTGCGCGCCGCCCCGCAGGACGAAGGACGCCAGTCGGCCACCGGTCATCACGTAGACCGAACCCAGCCCCGGCGTGTCGCCCAGCTTCTGGAACACGTTGGTAGGGCCGCCGCTCAGGATGCCTGCGCGTGGCACGTTCGAAACCAGATTGAAGTTGGCGCCGGTCAGGTCCTGGTCGAGTCTGGAAAGGACGGTGTCGAACCTGATGTCAAGGTTGGAAGCCGGCTTCCACTGCAAGGTGCCGTTGAATGTCTTGCGCTCGTCGTCGCGCGTACGCCGGGAGAGGCCGAACGAGTTGGGAATGTAGAGCGTATCATTGGCATTCGCGACCCCGTCGCCATTCGCATCGATCGGCGCGTAGCGATAGGGATTGGCCAGCGAACCGCCACCCGTGGCGTTGGGAATGGTCGCGAGCGAGAAGAAGTTGTAGTTAGCGGCAGCCTGGTTGGCGCCGGTGCTGGTCGGGAGCGGGTTTGCTCCCGACATCCGCAGCCAGATCCCGGGCGCGCCAAAGAACTCGCCGCCGCCGTAGACCGCGGTGACCGAGGAAATCTTCTTGTACCCAAAGTTGAGGATCACCCCGATATCGCCCACCGGCGTATCGAGGAACTTCTTCTGCACGAACAGGTTTGCGGATGGGCTCCATTTCTGGCCATAGGGGCGATAGATATCGGAGGCCGAGACGTTGACGACGAAATCGCGCTTGCCCTTAAGCGGCGCGCGGGTCTGGAGATTGATCGAACCGCCGAGCGATCCTTCGATCTTGTCTGCGGTTGAAGCCTTCAGGATCTCGACACCGGAAAACAGTTCGGCCGGGATGTCCTGAAAGTTGACGCTGCGATCGTTGCCATTGCTAAGGTCTACGTCCCCGGTCCCTGATGCGGTCGCACCATTAATCGTGACATTGTTTTCCGAAAGGCCGCGGATCTGGACCTGCTTGCCTGCGCCGTCGTTGCTGCGATTGATTTCAACGCCGGGAATACGTTGCAGGGCCTCTGCCACGTTATCGTTGGCCAGCTGGCCGATGTCCTCTGCGGTGATGGAATCCTTGATTTCGGTTGCATTACGCTTGTCACCGATCGAGCTTTCGATCGATTGGCGCACGCCTGACACGACGATCATGTTGGTGGTGTCTTCGTCACTGACCGCGGCTGCAGGAGCCTGGCTCGGATCGGACGTTGCGGTTGCCGCTGCCTGCTGCGCATTTGCGCTTGTTGCCGCAAGCGCAAGAATGCTGGCCGCCAAGGTCAATCTGGATGCGGACGCGACGAAACGCACTTTCATGTCACTTCTCCCACTCGAAACGCTGATATCGTGTCATTCTTGTTTTTGCGACGCACCGGCAGACAAGGGTGAGCGCAACCAGCCCAGGCGGCCTGATTGCTGAGTCCGTCACTATAGACAGGTTGATTCTGCTGACTTGCCCCATCACCCAAATTCCCGGACCGTTATCCGCAGCCCGGACAACAAGGTCCCAGCCCATCATTTGGATCCCATATATCGCGTCAAACTCTTTAGTAAAGAAAATTGTTTCATTTATGTTGATGGGGCTGCGGCATCATAGACTGTGGCCGTCTTCAGATTATAGCATTGTTTAATAATATGAAACTTGAGATTCTCGGGGAGGTCTGGGTTCGCCTCAAAACTCGCACGCTCGATTCAACATTACCACTTGACCGCAGTTTCGGGTCATTTATGAAAATCACTTTATAAACTAATCGCGATAGCGACTCGCTGGGAGCGGACATTCGATGGATTGGAAACGCAGCGTGCAGGCATGGTTGCTGGGCTTGGCATTGCTCGGCGCTGCTTCTTCCAAGGGCTACGCGCAGGCAGTGGCGGCGGATCAGGCAATGGTCGGCCCGGTGAACGCAATCCTGCCGCTGGCCGGTCCGGCATTCCGCAAGGAACTCGCGGCGGCGCTGCCATTACAATCGGATTGGACGATCCAGGGCTGGATCCGCAGCGATCGCCGGACCGCTGAGCCACGAACGATCGCGTCGCTGGTCAACAAATCGGGAGAGGCGCTGTTTGACATTACGATTGCAGAGGGTGAAGTCACCGCCGGAACCCATGCCCAGAACCTGCGCGCCACTATCTATGGGACAGCCGGGGACTGGCTGCCAGTAACAATTACCGCGAGGGGCGGTGAGATCGCGCTGCAAGTCGGTAAGGGGCCGCAGCAGAAGGCAGGCATTTGGCTTGACGGAATAGCGACCGCCCTATTGCTTGCCCCTCGTGTGAGCGGCCACAGCCCCTTCGGAGGGTCCGTTGTTAATTTCAGGGTGTCGCAAGGTAGCGCGGCCGATCTGCTTGCGGAGACCACCCCTCCGGACGCGAGCCTGATCCCCTTCGAAACAAGCAGCCCCAGCTGGCCACTGCAGACCAAGCAGTACGTTGGTCTGGACAGCGCGCAGGATCCGAAAACGCTGCCGCAGAGCCGTTCAAAGACGGAAATGCCGCTGCCGTCGGCCCGACTGCAGCTGACACCGTCGCTGACGCCGTCCGGAGCCGGGCGTTGGAAGATTGGCGCCTGGCGGTTCATTTCCGAACCGGAAGCAAGGGCTTCAGCCGCGGCAATCGCAACGCCGGGGTTTAACGACAGTACCTGGTTGGCCGCGACCGTTCCTGGGACCGCCCTGACCACCTATCTCGATAACGGGGCCTATCGCGATCCCGCTTATGGCCTCAACAACCTCCTCATACCCGAGAAACTGGGCCGGCAGGATTATTGGTACCGAACCGAGTTTGTCCTGCCCGACGGGGCGACGCTGACCAATCAAGCCCTGATCTTCGAAGGCATTAATTATGCCGCCGAGATCTGGGTCAACGGACAGAGTCTTGGCAGCATCAAGGGTGCCTTCATCCGAGGGCGCTTCGCGTTGCCGGCATCGGTGAAGCCGAACGAGCGGGTCGCAGTTGCAGTGCGTGTCTCCCCGCCGCCCCATGGTGGATTGCCACACGAGGAATCGCTGCGGGCTGGCCCCGGCCAGAACGGCGGTCAGATGGCCATCGATGGCCCGACCTTTGCGGCCAGCGAAGGCTGGGACTGGGTACCGACAGTGCGCGACCGCGCGACCGGTATCTGGCAAGACGTGGTGCTCGAGGCGACCGGCGCAGTCCGGCTTGGCGATCCGCATGTGCAAACAGTGCTGCCAAAGCCCGACAACAGCATTGCCGAGCTGACGATCTCTGTTCCGGTGGTCAACCAGACGCCCGTGGCAGTTCCGGTAACGGTGACTGCCAGCTTGGGCGATCTGACCTTGTCGCAAGTAGTCCAGCTGGAGCCGAGCAGCGCCGGGACGGCCATCTTCGCTCCCGAGCAATTCAAGCAGCTGCGCATTATCAACCCTGAGCTGTGGTGGCCGAACGGCTATGGCAAACCGGCCCTGCAGCAGCTCAGGCTGGCGGCGCAGGCCAATGGCGTGCCAAGCGACACGCACGAAATCCGCTTCGGAATCCGCGAAATCAGTTACGAACTGTCCGCGCTGGACTCAGCAGATGAACTGCAACGCGTCACCGTACTGCCGGACCGCAGCCAGGGCGAACAGCTGATCGACGTAAGCCACCCGAAGATCCGCAAGGTCAATGACGGCTGGGTTGTCTCACTGGCGCGCAATCTGCTCGGATCGCCGGCGCTTGTTCCCGCCGCCCCGTCTCCGCTGACGCCGCAACTTCTGATCAAGGTCAACGGCGTGCCGATCGCCGTGCGCGGCGGCAATTGGGGGATGGATGACTGGCTGAAGCGGGTTTCGCGCGAGCGGATGGAGCCCTATTTCCGGCTGCACCAGCAAGCCAATGTCAATACGATCCGCAACTGGCTGGGCCAGAGCACCGAACGGGTATTCTTTGACCTTGCCGATGAATATGGCCTGCTGGTATTGAACGATTTCTGGATTTCAACCCAAGATCACAATGGCGAACCCGGCGATAGCGCGCTGCTGCTGAGGAATGCCGACGACACCATCGGCCGCTTCCAGTACCACCCCTCGATCGCGCTATGGATCGGGCGCAACGAAGGCGTCCCGCCGCCCGTGCTCAACACCGGCCTCGATCAGCTGGTGCGGGAACGCGACGGTACCGGGCTCTATCTGCCCAACTCGCGCACGGTGCTGATGTCCAATAGTGGACCGTGGAACTATCAACCGCCTGAAGCCTACTTCACCCGGCTGGCGCGGGGTTTCTCGACCGAAGTCGGAACCCCGTCGTTCCCGACACTCGAGACCTTCAAGACGATGATGCCGGAAGCCGATCAATGGCCGATCAGCGACAGCTGGGCCTATCATGACTGGCACCAGGGCAAGGCCGGTGACGTGGCGGGCTTCATGAAGACCCTGACAGATCGTTTCGGCGCGCCAACCGACCTCGCCGACTTCGAGAAGAAGGCGCAGCTGCTGAACTATGAATCCCATCGTGCCATCTTCGAGGGGATGAATGACGGGCTGTTTGAACGCAACAGCGGCCGACTGTTGTGGATGACCCATCCGGCCTGGCCCAGTACCCTGTGGCAGATCTACAGCCACAACTACGATACCCAGGCCTCCTATTTCGGCTTCAAGAAGGGCACCGAACCGGTCCACGTGCAGCTCAACCTGCCGGGACGCGAGGTTGCCGTGGTCAACAGCCTGACCAATCCGATCCGCCGGGCGCGGGTCACCTTGCGCACTTACAGCCTGGAAGGGGCATTGCTGAGCGATCGCACTGCCGCGCTGGACGCGCGCGGGCTGGCGACGACCAAGAGCGGGCTGGCGATTGACGCGGCCTTGTTCAACCGATCGCCGGTGGTGCTGGCCAGTGCTGGCGCTGCGCGATGCAAAAAGCCGACTGCTGAGCGAAAACACCTATTGGCTGGCACGAGAAGCGGCTGCCTATCGGGTGATGCCGGCCATGAAGCCGGCGACGGTGGTCATTACAACGCAGCGCACGGCCGGCGGGCAAGAACCCGAAATACGCGCGACACTGCGCAATGAAGGTGCGGTGCCCGCGTTGATGGTGAGACTTTCGGCAATCGATGGCAGGGGGGCTCGGGTCTTGCCGGCTTACTGGAGCGACAATTACGTTTCGCTGTTGCCCGGTGAAACGCGGACGATCACGCTGACCACACCCCGGTCGGGCGCCGTGCCGACAACTTTAGGGATCGACGGCTGGAACCTAGCCAGCAGTTCGGTTGCGATCGGCTCGGAGCGCGTGCCATGATCGCGGAGCGGACTGCAAGCTGTCGCCGCATTGGAGCGGGCCTGTGCACCGCACTGTTGCTGTCCTGGGCGCCAGCAGCCCACGCGAAGGCCTCGGCAACCTGCGATAAGGTTGCTGCCGACTATAACTACATCCTGGGCACGCAGGCCTTCGGGGGCGACCGGATCTCTCCCGGGAAATCGGCGCTGTTGAGGCATGCGCAAGAAATCAGGGCGCTTGGCTCCAACGTGCTCAAGATCTCCCTGGGCAAGCGCCAGGCGGTAAAATATGGCTTTGGCGTTGCGGCGCGCAATGCCCGGACCGAACTGGAATATGTGAAGGCGGCGCCGGGACTGCAGCAGGTCCTCGATCTCGATTTCAAATATTATCAGTTCTGGGTCCAAAGCTTCACCGGCAGCGAGTGGCGCGACGGTGTCACCAAGGCGGAGGCCAAGGCCTATTACCGCGAGACTTACGAGCTCACTGCCTGGCTGCTCAAGCGCTATTCCGGCACCGGCAAGACCTTCATGCTGGGAAATTGGGAGGGCGACTGGCTGCTGAACGGTGGCCAGGGCAAGGCCGCCACGCCGACACCGCAGGCGATCACGGGCATGATCGATTGGTTGAACCTGCGCCAGAAAGCCGTTGACGATGCCAAGGCTGCGACCCCGCACAAGGAGGTCGAGGTTTACCATTACGTCGAGGTCAACCTGGTCAGGCGGGCGCTCGAAGGCAAGCCAAGCGTTGCCCTGAGTGTACTACCCGCAACCAATGTCGACCTTGTTTCCTATTCGAGTTACGAAGCCATCAAGCAATCGAAGGTGCCGGATATCGCCGCGATCAGGGAGCCGCTGACCCAGGTCGTTCGCTATCTTCAAGGGCAGTTGAAGCCCAAGCCCGGCCTGCCCTTTGCCAACCGGGTCTTCATCGGGGAATTCGGCTATCACGCCAATGCCCGCCTGCCGCTGACAGTGGAGCAGCAGTTCCTGAAGAGCCGCTATGTGATGCAGGTCGCGGTCGAGCTCGACATGCCCTTTGCCCTGATCTGGCAGCTGTACAACAACGAGTTTGGGCCCGACGGCACTTCGGCCGAGATGGGCTTGCTCGAGGACAACGGACAGAAGCGAGCGCTGTACTTCCTGCATCAGCGGTATCTTGTGGCGATGACAGCTTTTGTAGCCGACAGCTGTCGTCAATCCGGACACGCGCCAGCTGGCGCTGCGTTCAGGAGGCGCGCGCTGGAGGTGTTGCAATCGCTGTCGTTCGAAAAAATGGAACAGCTCGCTCAGGAGCATCGGTCTAACCAGGGATAGACTTGGCCTACCGTTCGAACCGGAGCGCCTGCCAGAAGGATATTGACCGTGCCTGATCTATCCCGGCGCTCCTTCATCAATGGCGGCTTGGGCCTCGCCGCGCTTGGCCTGTCGGACGCGGCAGGGGCTTTGCTGCCCGAGTTCGGCGGCGAAGTTCTGCCGCTCTGGCAAGGAGCAGCACCAGGCCGCGTCAATCTGGATCTGACCCAGGCTGTCGAAGATAAGCCTGGTGCGAACGGCCTCCGCAACCGCCGGATCACCCGGATCGGCACACCGGCACTGGTCGTGATGCGGGCACCGCAACCGAACGGCGCAGCGATGATAGTCGTTCCGGGTGGCGGCTATTCAGCGTTTAACTACGATCTGACCGGCATCGAGCCAGCTCTGTGGCTGAATGCTCGCGGAATAACGGCCTTCATCCTTCTCCATCGCCTGCCAGCAGAAGGTTGGCTGCGGCGCGCCGACGTTCCGCTGCAGGACGCGCAGCGGGCGCTCCGGCTGGTCCGCGCCGATGCTGAGAAGCTCAAGGTCGATCCCGATCGCATCGGCGTCATGGGATTCTCTCGCCGGGGGACATGTCGCGGGCTCGCTCGCGCTGCGATTTGACCAACAGGTCTATGATCCGGTCGATGCCACCGATTCCGTCTCCGCCAGACCAGACCTTGCCGCGCTGCTCTACCCGGTAATCACCATGGGGGCGGATGCGCATGCGCCGTCGCGCACTGCACTGCTCGGTGTCAATCCGTCAGCGGCTGAGCGTGATGCCTATTCGCTCGAACGGCATGTTCCGCCCAGTGCGCCGCCCATATTCCTGAGCTGCGCCGGCGATGATCCAGTGGTGCCACCAGTCAACAGCATGGCCATGTATAAGGCGGTTCTGGAGGCGGGGGTAAAAGCTGAGCTGCACATGTTCCAGAAGGGCGGCCATGGCTTTGCCCTGCGTCTGCCGCAATCTGCCCCGACTGCCCGCTGGCCCGAGCTGATGCTCAACTTTGCTCGCTTCAACGGTCTGATATCGTAAACGCTTGAGCGTTAGATTAAACAAATTTGATTTACATATCCGTCAGAGACGTTATGCCGAGTGGCGGGAACAGGATTCGGCCGGTCGTAAGGGGTCGCCACGTGAAAACAGAAAAACCATCGGCAAGTACCGGACTGGCCTTTGCCTGCGTAACCACCCTCTTCTTTGCCTGGGGGTTCATCACTTCGCTGATCGATCCACTGGTCGCCTCGGTCAAGGGGATCTTCAGCCTGTCCGACGTTGAGGCGCAGCTGAGTGCATCGGCCTTCTTCATTGCCTATGGGGTGATGAGCCTGCCAGCCGCTGCGCTATTGGCGCGCCGCAAGTCGGTGACAACCGTCCTCATCGCACTCGCATTGATGGTTGCGGGCTGCGTGCTGATGCTGCTCGCCACCAACCTCTCTCTTTATCCGCTGGTGCTGTTCGGCCTGTTCGTGCTGGCCAGCGGGATTACCATCCTGCAGGTCGCGGCCAACCCGCTGGCTGCGGGGCTCGGCCGACCAGACCGCAGCCATCTGCGGCTGACTTTCAGCCAGGCGCTCAACAGCCTTGGCACTTTCATCGGTCCCTATCTTGGCGCCTCGCTGTTTCTGAAGGGCGTCGAAATCAAGGAAGGCCAGGAGCTGACCGCATCCGTGCGCGCTGCGGCGCTTACCGGTATCGATTTCGCATTTCTGCTGATCGCCATGATGATCGTGGTCCTGGCCCTGTTCATCTGGTCTTCGCGCCGGCTGATCGCATCAGCGGCGCCAACTTCGCCGACCCAGTCGACAGGTGGCATCGCAGCCATGCTCCGTGAGGCGACCTCGTCGCGCTGGGCCCTGCTCGGTGGCGGGGCGATCTTCCTTTATGTCGGTGCCGAAGTCGCGATCGGGACGCAGATGGCGCTGTTTCTCCATAGCGACGCCGTGCTGGGCGTCTCGCTTGAGCAGGCTGGAAAGATGGTAAGCCTCTATTGGGGCGGGGCAATGATTGGTCGCCTGGTCGGGGCAGCCTTGCTTGCCCGGATGCGCGCGCCCGCACTGCTTGGCGGGTTTGCGGCCATTGCCTGTGCAATCTGCCTGTTCGTGGTTATGATCGGTGGTGCCGCAAGCGGCTATGCCGCGCTCTCCATCGGCCTGTTCAATTCCATCATGTTCCCCGTGATCTTCACCTTGACGCTTGAACGCTCGACCGCCAGCCAGGAAGCGACATCGGGGTTTCTGTGCTTCAGCATTGTTGGCGGCGCTGCGGTTCCGCTCCTCGTCGGGCTTGTCTCGGGCGCAACCAGCTATGCTACAGCCTTCATCGTACCCGCGATCTGCTATGCGCTGCTCCTCGGCTTCGCCCTTGCTGCCGGACGGGTCGCTGCGAACCGCAGTAGCGATGCCACCTCGATGGCCGGACACTGAGCGAGTTAGCGACGATGCCAGTTCGCCAACTTGAAAGCCGCGCGTTCGAAAAGGTCTGGGGAAGACATGACATTCCGCCCAGCTTCGCGATTGCCCGTGGAATGGCTGGGCCTGTCGGGGAAATCTGGTTTGAGGACGATCCTGACAGTGCGCTTCTGATCAAGTATCTCTTCACCTCGGCCAAGCTCTCGATTCAGGTGCACCCATCTGATCAGCAGGCCCGCGCGATTGGCCATCCGCGTGGCAAGGATGAGGCTTGGTACGTGATTTCGGCAGAACCGGAGGCTGTCATCGGTGCCGGATTTGACAAGGCACTAACTGCCGATGAACTGCACTCAGCCGCGCTCGATGGCAGCATCGATACATTGATGACCTGGCACAAGGTTAATCCGGGCGACTTCTTCTATGTTCCGGCAGGCACCGTGCACGCAATTGGTGCCGGGGTCTCGCTCCTCGAAATCCAGCAGAACGTCGATCTGACCTATCGGCTATTTGATTATGGCCGCCCGCGTGAACTCCAGCTCGAAGAAGGGTTGGCGGTGTCAAAACCCGAACCGTTTGCCCACTGTCAGCGTGACGTCGCTACGGCTCCGCGTGAAATGCTGGCCGCTGGGCCTAAGCTCGTGATCGAACGCCTGATGGGACCGTCAGATCAGGCCATCTTGGCTACTGCCGAATCCCCGGGGTGGTTGATCCCGATTGCAGGCACATGCAGGATCAACGGTACTACTCTGCCGGTCGGATCGGTCTGGCTGACCGACACGCCCACGAACGTACAACTGGGCCCTGACGATTGCCTGATCGCTGCAGCCGCAGGCAGCGAACTGGGAGGCTAGGAGACGACCATGAAGAGACAATCCTTGCATCGGCGCGCTATTGGCGGACTGTTCGCGGCGCTACTGCTGACCTCTGCAGCCGTGCCGGTCGCAGCGGCGCCCAATGACAGTGCCGCGCCAGCCGGTGCGGCAAAACAAGCTGTGCCGCGGGCCGCCAGCCGACCGAACTTCGTCTTCATCCTCAATGACGACCAGCGCTTTGATGCGATGGGCTTTCTCGATCCGGCGCTGAAGACGCCCAATATGGACCGAATTGCCCGCGAGGGCGTCCATTTCCGCAATGCCTTCGTCACCACTTCCTTGTGCAGCCCAAGCCGGGCCTCGATCCTGACCGGCCAGTACATGCACAACCATGGCATCGTCGATAACAACATCAAGTTCCGGCCGGGAACCTTTTTCTTCCCCCAGGCGCTGCAGCAAGCTGGCTACAACACTGCCTTTGTCGGCAAGTGGCACATGGGCGGGAACAGCGATGATCCTCAACCGGGGTTCAACCGCTGGATCAGTTTCAAGGGTCAGGGCAACTATCTGCCAGATGACGGAAAGGGCGGGCCTCGCCACATGCTCAATATCGATGGGCAGCGGGTGGCTCAGCGCGGCTACATTACCGACGAGCTTAATGGCTATGCACTCGATTGGCTGAAGCAGCAAAACAAGGACAAGCCGTTCTTCCTCTACCTTAGCCACAAGGCCGTCCACGCCGATTTCATCCCGGCCGAGCGGCACCGCAACCTCTACCGCCGGGACAGCATCAAGCTGCCAGACAGTATGGCTGACACGCCGGAAAACTATGAAGGCAAGCCGCGCTGGGTGAAGACCCAGCGCAATTCATGGCATGGAGTCGATTTCCCCTATCATTCGACGCTCGACATCCCAGACTTCAAGGTCCGCTATAACGAGACGCTGGCCGCCGTCGACGAAGGCATCGGCGCAGTCCTCGCCGAGCTCAAGAAGAAGGGACTGCTGGAAAACACCATTGTGGTGATGATGGGTGATAACGGTTTCATGTTTGGCGAACATGGCCTGATCGACAAACGCAATGCCTATGAAGAATCGATGCGCGTGCCCTTCATCGCCTTTGGTGGCGGCATGCCCAAAGGCCGGGTTGTCGACGACATGATCGCGAACATCGACATTGCCCCGACCTTTCTGGCCCTGGCTGGAATAAAGGCACCCAGCACGGTCGCGATTGATGGCATGAGCTTTGCCGACCAGCTGATGGGCCGCCCGAACCCGGCACCATGGCGCACGTCACTCAATTACGAATACTACTGGGAATACAACTACCCCCAGACGCCATCGACGTTTGCACTGCGAGGCGATCGTTACAAGTACATCCAGTATCACGGAATCTGGGATACCGAGGAACTGTACGATCTGAAGACCGATCCCAAGGAAATGCGCAACCTGATCGCTGATCCGAAGCTGCGACCAATCTTGAAGCAGATGCGCCAGGACCTGTTCGCGCGACTTGATCCAACGGATGGCCGGACAACCATAACCTTCACCGAGCGCACCGATGAAGGATCGGTGCTGCGTAACAAGGCAGGCGCCAAGCCCGGCGACTTCCCGGCACGTTGGAACCGCGACGGGAGCGAAAAAGATTTGCGCGACGGCATGAAGGCAGAGGGCGGCAAACCGCCGGAGCATTGATTGGGGCAGCCGGGCCATCCCAGTGCAGGTGCTGCACCCAATTCGCGCCTGACCAGATAGCCGCGTACATGGTTGCATTATCATGGCTGGAACGACATGAAAGGGTGCCACGGGCGCCCATCGGTCAGACAGCTTGCCGTCAGCGTGGCCAACCGATCGGAGACTTGCTTAAATGTCGACTGTGGAACGGATGCCAGCCGGTGCCGAATTCGCGACCTTTGACCGAGTCAACCTGTACAGCGCCGGTCTGTCAGGCACTAACCTTGAGCGCGGCAGCTCGCATAACCTGCGGGTGACGCTCCAGGCCATTCGCCTCAATGCGCCGATTACCAAAGTAGAGCTGGCTGAGATCACCGGGCTCACGCCTCCATCGATCACGAACATCACCCGCAAATTACTGCTTGAAGGCCTGATCGTCGAAGCAGGGCGTCGTCGCGGCGAGCGCGGCCAACCCGCGCTCAAACTGGCCATCAACCCCGACGGCGCATTCTCGATCGGCATCAACATCGACCGCGATCACATCACCATGGTCGCACTGGATTTTCTCGGCCGGGTCCGCGCCCGGGTTTCGGAGGAGATCGACTTTGCGATGCCTGACCAGGTTGCCGATTTCTTCCATCGTAACATCGAAGCCATACGCGGTGCGGGCGAAATCGACATGGATCGCATCGCCGGTGTGGGCGTCGCCATGCCCGATGATTTCAGTCGGGTCGATCTGCCGCAACGCCCAAGCGGCTTCGGGATCTGGGAAACGGTCGATCTGAAGGCCCTGCTTGGCGGGCGCGACTGGGATGTATTTGTCGAGAATGACGCCAGCGCGGCGGCAATCGGTGAACTGCAATTCGGCCATGGCCGAACCGCCCAAACTTTTTTTTATCTGCTGATTACCGCCGGACTCGGCGGCGGGTTGGTCATCGATGGTCATCCAGTCCGCGGTGCATCGGGGCGCAGCGGCGAAATCGGGTTCCTCCCGATCGGAAAGGCGCGCCGCAATCCGGCTAGTTTGCAGGATGTCGTTTCGCTTTCGGGCCTGTTCAGTCACCTTGCCGAGGCTGGTTACCCCGAAGTCGATGCCATTCGCCTGCGCAAACTGGACGGCAAGTTAGCCCAGGAAGCCTTTAGCTGGGCCGAAAAGGCGGCCGATCTGCTATGCGATCCGCTGCTGGTGATTAATGCAGTGATCGATCCCGAAGCCATTTTCATTGGGGGGCGCTTGCCGGCCGAGCTGGTCGACCTGGTGTGCGATCGGCTGGCGGTCAATATTCGGCGGCGCGGCGCTTCGCTACCAGCCCGTTCACCCGTGCGCCGTGCAGCCCTGGCCGAAGATGCCGCGGCAATGGGCGCGGCCATTCTACCCTTCTCGAACCGATTCCTTCCGTCGCGCGCGGCCCTGATGAAAACCGAAGGCATGGCTGACTGACCCTCATTACTGCTGCCGTAGGCGCAGCCTGCGCGCGACAAGGACACACCCGGATTCCACCACCAATGTTGGCCCAGCAAGTCATAATGGGATCTCGCTGCGGCATTCGGGAATAAGGGGATTTCCTTGAAAGCTTCGGACTTCAGCGCAATCAAGCGCTTCTGCAATTACTGGTTTGAAAGGGTTGCGGCCCTAACAACAGATTCGGCGCTATAGGAACATGTCTCGATCATCGCCAATTGGAATGACAGAGTTGGCACCATCGCGGATGCAAGTCGTCAGATCGGGATTTGATGTGCTTCCGTACAGCCAAAATGCAAAGAGCTGGCTGCCATTGACCGCAATCTGCTAAGCAGCCGCCCAAAGCTGCCATTCCGGAGTGTCCCCAAAAGCAGACATCAACATTGCTGTGTCCACCAGTTGGGCCAACACACCTTCTCTGGTGTACGAGTAACGTTCCAAACAACAGACTGCTCTTTAGCGCCGAGCCGGCGCTCCCCAAGCCGGGCGAGCGCAGCCTCGACGATCCAAGGTTCCAGCAAAGTATGTGCGGTGTCGCGATAAGGATCGAGCACCTTCCCGATCCTTAGAGGTTCAATCGCTGTGTTGACCGAGCCGGGTTTGACGCTCCGCCAGATGATCGTCGTGATCCGGTCATCTCCTGGCATCCTCCTCCGCGCCCGGGCCTCTTCGATTGCGGCGAGCGCAGTGCGGGCGGCTGCACTATCTCCCTGCAGGCCCCGCCGGGTGATGTGCAGGATGAACGCTTCGGCAGCCGTCATTCGGCGGACCGTGCCGTTTTCCTGCACGGTCACCATCTGGCCAAGCACGGTGTGGTATGGTGCAAGCCGCTTGCTCCCCTTGGGACGCCCCTTGGGATTACCGGACTGTCGCTTCCGGAACTTGCCTGCAGCGGGCGGGCGGCCTTTGCCAACGGGAGGACCTTCGTCATCTGACGCCGAACCCGGCTCCGCTGGCATCACCTCCATTTCAGGGTCTCGGGCATATGGGTGCAGCGCTTGATGTCGGCGATGTCCTTTTCCTCAAGCGTGCGCCTGCGGCCACGGTCGAGTGCGGCTTGCACCGCCCAGGGCTGCAACTTGACCCGGTCGTACTCATCGTTCGGGCCGAAGTCCCGAGGATCGGGAACAACTATCTCGAGCACGCGCATCGCCTCGTGAGCATTGGTGGGATCTTCCTTGTGCTTCCATTCGTAAGGGCGGACCTTCGGCGAAGTACTCTTGCTCTCTTTCTCGGCAAGCCAGCGCTCCCGCTTCTCGATCATCTTGAGCACTGCGCGCACCGACATGCGGCTCCCCTTGAGCGCGGCCTGGTAGGTCTGGAGCTGAAGCGCCTCGTCGACTGTGAGTTCTCTTTCCACGCCATTCTGGGTCACCGTGAGTGTCTTGTCGAAGATGATGTTGAACGCCGATACGTCGGGCCGGCGCTTCTTCGGCCGGCCCTTGGGGTTGCCAGACTGCCCCTTGGCGAACCGGGTCGATGCCGTGCTACTCATTCAGCAGCCTCCGCAGCCTCACGGTGCGCAAGAACGGCCTGCTTGCCGGTGAGCTGCTCCCAGCGGGTGATTGCGACATCGACGTAGGCCGGATCGATATCGACGCCCCGGAAGCGCCTTCCCACTCGCTCTGCCGCGATCAGGCTGGTGCCTGAACCGAGGAAGATGTCGAGGACCAGCTCGCCCTGGCGGGTAACATCGCAGATGGCGTCGGCGACCATGGCGACCGGTTTCACCGTGGGATGCAACGCAAGGTCCTCGCTGCGGCTGCCGCGCATCGAGTTGACCGAAGCATAGTCCCAGACATTGGTTCGATTGCGCCCGTGCCTGCCGAGCTCGACCGTGTTGGTGTGGGTCGCGCCGGGTACGCGGTAGACGAACACCATCTCGTGCTTGGAGCGATAGAGCGAGCCCATGCCGGCATTGCTCTTGTTCCACATGCACATGTTGAGCAGGGTATCGTAGATGGGCATGGCAGCCGCGCTGACGTCGTCCAGATGCCGCCAGTCCATGCAGACAAAGTGGACCGCGCCGGGCCGCGATACCTGGACGCATGTACCCAGAGTTTGCCCAAGGAACTCGCGGAACGCCGAGGTGGTCATTTCGCCCGAGGCCATCGCAAACTCGCGGTGACGCCCCTTGGCATTGGCATGGCCATTGATCTTCACGTTGTAGGGCGGATCAAGGAACGCCGCGTCGATCGCGCCCTCACCGATCACTTCGCGCAGGAACGCGATCTCCCGCCCGTCACCGCAGCCGATGCGGTGCTCGCCGAGCTGCCAGATGTCTCCGGGCATGGTGCGAGGATTTTCCGGGACGGCAGGAATGACCTCGTCGTCTGGGTCTTCGCTGTCTTTCAGGATCACATCGATCTCGCCCGAACTAAACCCGGTGAGGCCGAGGTCGATGTCGAGCAGCGACAGGTCGGCAAGCTCGAGCTTCAGGATCTCGACGTCCCAGCTGGCACCCAGAGCGATCTTGTTGTCGGCAAGTCTGAGCGCGCGGACCTGGGCATCGCTGAGCCCGGCGATCTCGATAACCGGCACTTCGGCAAGGCCCAGCTGTTTTGCCGCGAGCAGGCGGCCGTGGCCTGCGATCACCTTGCCCGATGGCTCGGCGAGCACCGGGTTGGTAAACCCGAACGCGCGGATCGAGGCGGCGATCTGGTCGATCTGCCGCTTGGGATGCGTACGCGCATTGCGAGGGTCGGGCACGAGGCTGGCGGTCGGCCAATAGGCGACGGCGAGCGGGCGATCGGCAGGCGGGGCTACCGAGAGGGGCGAGATCGGCCATTGCGTACATATGCAGAACGTTCTCTTTTTGTCCAGAGCTGGCCATACGCAAGTTGGGGATAATTCCGGGGACGCCGGCCGCGCCCAGATTGCACTGGACTGCCGGGCAAAGCCGAGCATTGGTCGTCGTGCCCGGCCAGCCGGGCTCGTGGCGGTAGCGGCCGGGATAGTCCCGCGCCGCACCGGAGAACCGCGATGACTAACACCACCAACCCGGCGCCTGCGAAGAAGCCGCGCCGCATGGCCCGCGAGCCGCAGAGCGGCGCGAGCTTTGATCCGCAGCCTGAGCAGCCCGCCAAGACTTCCACGAAGACGCCATCGAAGCTCGACCAGGTCGAGGCGCTGCTGCGCGCGAGCACCGGCGCCAGCATTGCCGAGATCATGGCCGCGACCGGCTGGCAGCAGCACTCGGTCCGAGGCGCGATGGCGGGCGCGCTCAAGAAGCGCGGTCTGGTGATCACCTCGGACAAGGCCGGCGGCACCCGCCGCTACCGCGCGAGCGCGGCATGAGTGGCGTAAGGATCGAGGACAGTATCCGCGTGATCGAGCAGCTCGATCTCGACGGACTACGATCAGAATGGGCGCGCCATTACGGCGCGCCCCCGCCGCTGCGCTCGGTCACCATCCTGCGCCTGATGCTGGCATGGCGGCTGCAGGCCGATGCGCACGGAGGGTTAGACGCCGACACCCGCCGCGCGCTGGCGAAGAAGGGCCGCATCAAGGCCGAGGGGCTGGAACTCGGCGTCGGTGCCCGGCTTACCCGAAACTGGATGGGCAAGACCCACGAGGTGATCGTCGAAGAGAGTGGATTCCGCTGGGAGGAACGCACCTACCGCAGCCTGTCAGCGGCCGCGACCGCGATCGCCGGCAGCCGCTGGAACGGCCCGCGGTTCTTTGGGCTTAGGGAAGCGCCATGAAGCGCTGCGCGATCTACACCCGCAAGAGCTCGGACGAAGGGCTCGAGCAGGAGTTCAACAGCCTCGATGCCCAGCGCGAGGCGGGAGAAGCCTATGTGAAGAGCCAGGCCAGCGAAGGCTGGCGGGCATCGGCAACCCGCTATGACGATGGCGGGTTCTCCGGCGGTACCATGGAACGGCCTGGCCTGAGGCGCCTGCTTGCCGATATCGATTCAGGGCTGATCGATGTCGTGGTGGTCTACAAGATCGACCGGCTGACCCGCAGCCTTGCCGACTTCGCCCGCATCGTCGAACAGTTCGATGCGAATGAAGTCAGCTTCGTCTCGGTGACGCAGGCGTTCAACACCACTTCGTCGATGGGCCGGCTGACACTCAATGTCCTGCTCTCGTTTGCCCAGTTCGAGCGCGAGGTCACCGGCGAGCGCATCCGCGACAAGATCGCTGCCTCCAAGGCCAAGGGCATGTGGATGGGGGGTACCCTGCCACTGGGCTACGATGCGCCGCTGCCCGGCACCCACGTGCTGCGCGTGAACGAGACCGAGGCAGCAACCGTGCGATGCATGTTCACGCGGTACCTTGAACTTGGCTCGGTGCACCGGCTTGTCGAGGTGCTGCAGGACCAGGGTATCGTCTCGAAGCGACGAGTGACAGTGGCCGGTAAGGAACTCGGTGGCCTGCCGTTCAGTCGCGGGGCGCTGTTCCACTTGCTGCGCAATCGAACCTACCTCGGCAAGATCACTCACGGCGCGCTGGTCCACGAAGGACAGCACGAGGCGATCATTGACGAAGACCTGTTCGCGGCCGTGCAGACACGGCTTGATCTGCAGAAGCGCCGGCACGGCAACAAGGCCGAGAGCCGGGTCGCCAAGGCCCCGCTCACCGGGCGGCTGTTCGATTCAGCCGATCAGCCGATGACGCCGTCGTTCTCGCGCGGCCGCTCCGGGCGGGTCTACCGCTATTACGTGTCAGCAGCGCTGCAGCAGGGCGGTGGCACAACCAAGGACAATACCTCGCGCGTGTCGGCGGTCGCGCTCGAGAAGATCCTGGCACAGGCGTTGGGCAGACTCTTGCCGACCTCGGGTCATCCCTTCGGGCAAGTGAACAAGGTCACGTTGCGGCACGACCGGATCGAATTGGCGATTCCATCAAAGTTCGGTCGCGAAGCAGTTTCTCAATGTCTGGAGGGCGAAGAAGTCGTCCCACTGGACCGCGCTACCAGCCTACTCATTCTGCCCGTCACTTTCTCCTCCCGCCGCGGTGCGAGGACGATCGCGAGCGGTGCGAGGCTGGACGTCCAGCCCGATCCAGTGCTCATCGCCGCGCTGCGCAAGGCGCACCGGATGCTGGAATGTGATGGAGGCGGCAGGCCGGTCCTCCATGCCTCGCCCACCTCGGGATACGAGCGGCGCCTTGTTCGGCTGGCGTTTCTTGCTCCCGCAATCCAGGCCGACATCCTCGCCGGGCGCCAGCCCCGACATGTCAATCTCGAGGCACTGATCAAGGCGGACATTCCGCCCGGATGGGATGACCAGCGCACCACGCTGCGCTGGCACGGCTGAACAGGCGATTCTGCCTGTTATTGCACCGAACAGGGCCTGTTATGCGCAATAACAGGCCCTGTTCTGCCATTTAGAGCCCCTGTTATGGCATTTAACAGGGAAGGCTGTTTTGAAGCTCGAAAGTGGCTGAAATCTGCGGCCCGCAGCGAGCTGCGATGGCCATCCTGCCCTCAAATGCCCTGTTTTGACCGTCGAAATTTATGTTTTTCCCTGTTAATGCCAAAAAGCAGGGAAACTGGACTGATTACGATCCGTGCGGAGACAGGGTCCACGCCAAGCCTCAGAAGGGGGCTGAGACGGCAGCAACCTCGGCGCCCTGATCCGGTTTGGGCCGCGCAAGCCCGCGCACACCGCGGCGTTGCGCGGAGACCCTGTTCACAGAGACTGGTGCTGGGGTCGCTGGCGGAGCGGGAGGGATTCTAATGCCTTCAAAAAGAAGAAACTATTCAGATTTTTGCAAATTCCACTCAGATAGTCCCTACCGCCATCCCTATCGTTAACCGGCATTGGAAACTTGAGGCCCTCAGGACGGTGATATGCCGTCTAAGGTCGGGACCGTAAGTGATTTTCGCATGTCTAGTTTTACCAACACCAGCACCAGTCAGCTGACGATCCTGAAACCACCCCCTGCGTATCCAGTGATCACGCATGCAATTGCGGAAATGAGGAGCAACGTGCCGAGTGGAAGACGAAGCGTTGGCCAAGGGCCCTTGAACTGGCCCGTGATACGTAGACCTAGGGTCATCGCCAGTCCTAAAAAAGATGCGAGAGCGACAGTTTCGGGCAGAACTTGCCATCCGAGCCATGCGCCAATACCCGCCAACAAGATCGGGTCTCCTCCTCCCATGCCGGTTTGTTTCCTAAGCCAAAGGTAGAGGATGGCAACTATTTGGAGTGCCAAGTAGCCGAGAATTGCGCCTTGGTACCTATCGGCAACCGGGGTGCCAAATGCCTCTCCGCTCATCAATAGTCCCGAAGCGCAGAACGATAGGTTTACCCCAAGAGGCAGCTTTAACGTACAGGCATCCGATACTGCGAGCACACCCAGCTGGGCGAGAAATGCAATCGTCGCTAGCACAGGGAAAAAGTCAGTTGCAGTAGTATCGCTCACGGCTAACCTCGCCTCTTGGGTGTCCCAAACGCCGCACGGCCTTTGTTGTCGAACACGACGTCTAGAGTGATGGTGGCGATTTTCGCACGCCAAGGTGCGCCAAGCTGATGCGGCGGAAGGACCTCAACTGATTTTCCAGGAAATTTTACTGATGCTTGCTTCAGGATGGCATCGACCGGCGCGTAGCTACGACATATCAGCCCTTCCCTGGGAAGTGCATCTTTGGTGAGCTGTCGGCGCAGAATTCTAATCCTGTAGTCGTTCGGATTGACTTCCACCCATTGCCGTTCAGTGCGTGATGCGATAGTTAATACCGCTGAGCCTCCAAGCTGTGGTGCAGCTCGGTATGACAGCAGCATGCTTCCGTACAAACTCGCTTGGGCCACAGCGACTTGCGCCGCCGCTGTGCCCCGATATGGCGTAGTCTTCTGCGGTCGGGCAGCTTTCGCTCCGGCCATGGCTGGCCCTGAGGGTGCTAAGATCAGCAAGAGGAACGCAATCAGGCCTGTGCCTCGCCTCACCCTTTGACCCTTCTCAGTTTCTGGACCGTTTCGACAAGCACCTTGGTGCTCGAAGTGTGGTATCCGTAGCCTGCCACTTTGGCTCGCGGATCCAGAATGTAGATCAGCGAACTGTGATTGATCGAATGGCCGCGTTCGCCGTCACGGGGAGGGGTATGTTCACGCGCGACTTGAAATGCGATTGATGCAGCAGCAAGTTGACCTCGCGTTCCTGTAAGAATCTGCAGTTCCGATCCGAAACTGCTCTGTAGGTTCCGCAAAGCTTTCATCCGGTCAACTTCAGTAAGGTGGACGGGGTGCTTTGCATCCGGTGCGGCCCTTCGCCGAACATTGCCGAGAGCAGGCGCTTCGATGTCAACAAATGATGCGCGGGTGTTGATACCCGCCTGGCGAAGCTCCTTCGCAGCAGTTGCGATTGCTGGAATCGCCATCGGGCAGGTTGAAGTGCACCGCGCATAGCCAAAATAGAAGAGCGTCCAGTGTCCGGTGAAATCGGACTGCTTGGTCTGCCGACCGTCAAGGGTTGAAAAATTGAACGTTCCCCCCAGTTGATCCGGATTAGGTGGGACATGTCCGTTGTAATGGCCAGCTGTGGCGCGCTCTTCGGATTTTATAAGCCTAGCAGTTCGCAGCTCATCTGCTTCAAGAAGTGCAAAGCTGCTGGCGAGGAAGATAGTGGGTTGGGTCACGACACGACGATCCTTGTATCGAGGATGCCACGGCCACTGTCCTGAACCTGGCCCGTAATCCAGTTAAGGAAGCGGAACCGGACCGGAAACGTTCCGCGTGCGGTGGGCTTGATAATGATGTCACGGCGCTGGGCAGTTGACATGACGAATGGACGGTTGGCGGGCAGCGCCAAACTTGAACTCCACGGCTCCACGCCGATCGCGCAGCCGTCCATGGAATGACAAGTTCCAGGCAGGCCAATCGTGGTTTCCAGCAGCGAATAGCTGGCGTTGACCATTCGGATCAGGATCGTCTGGCCAAGCTTGGCATTTATCATCACTTTGGGATCGGTAAGCGTGCGATTGTTGAAAACGCCACTGCAGAGGAAATATTTCGGATCGAAGCGGTTGAGGCCGACGTCCTCGCCGCAAAGTCCTGCGTCGTGGTTTGCTGTTGCATGCCAACGCGGGTCCATGTCATCCAAAGCCCAGATGCGTTCGACGTCGTATTTGGGGCCACCGCTATACAGGGTCCCTGGCCCTTCAGGCGGATCGACTATGAGCATGCCAAACATGCCCATTTCGAAGTGCAGAGGCGTGTTGCGATGGCAGTGGTAGAAAAAGGTCCCGGCGCGGTGCGGACGGAATTGATACGTGTACCGAGACTTCACCTCGAAGGACACGTGACCGACGCCGTCATTAGTCGTCGTTGGTTCGATGCCATGATGGTGGATCGTGTGCGCATTCATGGCAGGGTCGATCGTGCTATGTACGACCTGCCCCTGGCGGAACCGCATCATCGGTGATGGGTAAGTGGCCGTTTGCAACGCCGAAGTGGGTGCGAGTGGATCGCCAAATCCCCAGCACTTGATCTTGTTTCCATCGGGTGCAGTAATAACAATGCTGTTCGAGACTTTGCGCTCTACCTGGACGTCGGGGGTGACCCGGTCTGGCGTAGGGAAGTTTGAATACTGGAACGGGTTGCAGCCAAAGGTCGAATAGGTGACGTCACCCTGGACCCCGGTCTTCGCCCAATCAAATTGCACTTGAGCCATTTTGGAATTCCTGAATCTTTGTGATGCTGACTGTTGGATCAAACGATCAGAGTGCGCCGGTCATTTCCCAGTGGGTAACGAGGCCCTGCGGATAGTTGCCGCCCCCCGCCGTCTGCGACATTTCCGTGTGGCAATGCATTACGTAGCGAAGCGGAAATGGCTCATCCTTAGGCGGCCAAATGATCGTGTCGCCTGGACGCTCAAACGGAAGTAGAAGATCCTGCCTGCCCAAGGGCGGCATCGGCCAAGCATCGAGTTCATAGCATGCGGTGTGGAGCGTGACCGTTCCATTGGCAGCGATATCGGAAAGTTTGAAAACGTGATTGCCGTGGATGTGGGGCGAATGAGTAACGAGACCCGCATTCATGTTCCGAATGATTGTCGGCTGGCCTTCGCGGCCATGCGGCATGATCCTTGCCGCACCTTTCTTCCAATCGGTATCGGCCGCAACATGGTGAAGTGCAGTATCAATGCCGCTCAAACCGTTGATGGTGAAATAGCGGGGAACGAACGAAGGGACGATACTTGCCAGAGGAATCGTCTCACCTGCATCGACACGCGCTGCCAGGAGAGGGTCCACTTGGGAAAACAGCCACAACTTGTCGCGCTGGGGGTCTGCCGGATCCCACTTGTTTCCAGGGAAACGCGGGTGAGACCCCAAGGCGTTGAAAAGGGCGGCAACTGCAGGCGTGTGCATCGCACGGCTGAAAGGAGTAGGCGAACCGGCAACCGTGGTACCCACTTTAGGCTTTACAATGAAGGCCCCGTAAAGACCAAGAACCCGGTTCAACGGTGCCAAGGTGTGATCGATGTAAAGGAAGCTTCCGGCGGCAGGCGCGGTGAAACGCACCGTGCCTTTGCCGCCCGGCGGGATGCTGGCAATCGTTGCCGTCGTGATTCCTGGAATGGAAAAACCGTGCGGCCGACTATCGAGGTTCGAGACATTGATCGTAATGATGTCACCCTCGGTCGCCTCGAGTATTGGTCGACCTTCGGCGCTGCGATCGAAAAACATGAGACTGAATACGAATTGCCCGTCAATCATCTCAGAATCAACGGGCTCAATAGTTAGATCGAAAACGCCACCTGCTGCCTGAGCCAGGGCCATAGTAGGAGCAACTGCCAAGGTCGCAGCTGCAGAGCCCAGTTTCATAAATTTACGGCGGTCCATGTACTTGACCCTCTAGATAAGAATTATTCGCAATAGGCTGATTTGATAGGTTTCAATTGATCGCGAGCGATTATCCGATCAATTGGATTAACCAAGAAATCGGTCTTGAATTGGTTGCATTTTCAAGACTTGCTAACACGCCTGTTAATAGCCCATCATCGTCGCCATGGCGCCGCGTGCAGCACTCCGCGGAAGCCGGGGGCACGAAATTGAAGCGCTACAAAAGGCTGCGCAATTTGCTTTCGAACTCGGCATCGGACGCATCAAACGGGATCTGGCCAGCCTTGGCGCCATATCTCCCAATGAGAAAAAGCGCAGCCGTATGGTCGATTGTGTAATCTTTTTCGGAAGTTAAGACTTTTTCCCGGAAAACGCCGAAGTGGGAGGCGGTATGCAATATGGCTACTTGGCTGCCGGTTAACCCTGTCACCCTGATCGGCTGCGCGCCCAAATAGCCTTTCAGCTGCTCCGCAGTGTCTCGCTCAGGATCCAAAGTGACGAAAATGACTTCAATCTCGTCGAACCTCGCCCCGATGACTTCGCGCAATCGAGCGAGTCTCTGCAGAGTTAAAGGACAAACATCGGGACAATGCGTGAACCCGAAGAACAGCGCGACGGGTTTGCCCGCGAGTCGCTGGTAATCAAATGGCTTACCGTTTTGATCCTGCAAAGCGAGAGCGGCCAGGTTGACAGAGACTCGCTCCTGTTCAGGCGCGAGCGCCCGATATGCGGCAAAGCAACTTCCTGTGAGTAGCAGGCCGACGGGAGCAAGTAGCGCGAACCGTCGCGGCAGGCGTTTTGAGCAATCAGTGATGGCCATGATGAGTCTGCTCCTTCGTCTGAGCCGGCAGCGAAGGTCCAACCGTCATGGGGACATCAAGCGTTTGCCCGTTTGCCATTCGCAATTTCAGTGGGACAGTCTGTCCCGGCAGCAGGCGCGATCGCAGGCTCTGGAACATCAGATGATAGCCGCCGGGGGCAAAGCGCACTTGGCTGCCGGAAGGGATGGAGAGTAGCTCAATCTTGCGCATTCGCGCGACACCACCGGTCATGGAAACCTGATGAATTTCGACGATCTCCGCAACTGGGCTTGATGCGCTTACGATAGTTTGAACCTTTGGAGTGGAATTGCGCAAAGAAAGATAGCCGGCGGCCACGGTCTGACCTGGGGCAGTCGGATTGAGACGGCCCTCGGCGGCGTTCATCCCGCCGCGTTCCGCGCTGAAAACGACCTGTGGAATCGTCATCAGAATGGCGAGTATCAGGGCATCGGCCGTTGTTAGTCTGAAGAGCACCGCGTCAGTCCTTTCTGCTGCTGGTTCGTGTTGTGGTGAAATGGGTGTGCTCCGGCATCTTCTGTCCAGGCATCCAGGGGAGGAGGGTAAAGGTTCGTTGTCCCCGCCCCTGCATCAAGCCATTGAGCGCTGAACTGAAGCTGCTGGTGAGATTCTGCATCGTGCTGTCTTCCTTGATCACCCGAGGAGTGACTAGGATCAGCAACTCGGTCTTGCGCTTGCTTGCACTGTCGGTCCGGAACGCGCGGCCGAGAAGCGGAATATCCTTTATCACCGGAACCCCCTTCTGCCCCATGGTCTGGCTGTCCTGCATCATGCCGCCAAGTACAGCAGTCATGCCCTGGCGCAGCGAAAGCCGTGTCTTCACGGACCGGTTGCTGATCACCGGACTGCTGATGGCCGAGGTCAGGTTCGGCTGCTGACTCGATACTTCCTGGAAAATCTCGATATCGATGCGATCATCGTTAAGGACGACCGGACGAATGTTCAGGATTACACCGGTTTGCCGGTACTGAACCGTCTGCAGGATATCGGAGTCGCCGCTGGTCTGCACCTCGGCTGCGCGCTGAGAGGTGATAATCGGTACATCATTCCCAATCAGGATTTGCGCCTGGCCACCTGACCGGGCAAGCAGTCTGGGCGTAGAGATAATGTTGAGATTCTGGTTCGTGGCAATCGCGTTCAGCGTCGCGGTCACCATGGTTTGGTTGAAACCGCGCGCAAATGTGATGCCAAGACCGCCAGCTTCGGGACCTGAACCTCCAGACAATGTAGCCTGCACCGAGCCCCCGCCTGTTAGCTGGCGGTCGAAAAACCACTCCATTCCGAACCGCGTTTCATCAGTCAGCGAAACCTCAGCGATGGTGATCTCGACCAAAACCTGTTTCGGCGCGACATCGAGCTGCTGAAGCAGCCTGAGCATTTGCGAAAATTCCCGCCGCGTGCCCCTGAACAGAATGCGATTGCCAGCTGTATCGACCACGACCTGCCCGCCAGAAGCATTATCGTCGGGAGATTCGCGCCCGAACGAAGCCTGGCTCGAAGTGCCCGATGACCTGGAGCGGTTCGGCGACGAGATAGGGGTAGTGTCGCGTTCGGCGGATTCTGAAGCGGTTGCTTCACTATCCGCGGTGGCGCGAGAAACCAGATTGCCCAGCTCAGCGGCGGTCGTGTTCTTTACCTGATAGACAAAGTAGCCAGGCCGGTCGCCGCCTGCTCCATCGAGCGAGTCTAGTTCCTTTGCCCAATAAAGCACCCTATCGAAGAGCCGCGCGTCGTCGGAGAAAAGGAGCAGACAATCTGGTTGAGGCACATGGATGAGGTTCGTCCCGCCCGAGTTGCCGCTGCCGATTGCATAGCCTTCAGTCCCCAGGACTTCGCGCAACATCCCGGCGAGCGCATCCGCATTCCACAGAACGGGGACGATCCGAGCGACGCGCATTCCCGCGAATTCCGGGCGATCGATTCCGTCGAGGAGCCGGCGGGCGGTGGCGACTTCACCGTCACTGCCTTCGAGCACCACACCATTGGCAGCCTGCTCAACCGATACAGATACGGCGCCCTGCCCTTGAAGCAGATCTTTGAGCAATTCCCCTGCCGGTTCTGCCGAAACAGAAGCGAGTGCAGACACGTGGACTAGTTTTGCCGGGGCGACCGTTTCAGGCGGCTTCGCTACAGTCGTTCTGCTCGTCGATTTGCGCGACGATGTTTCTCGGACAACAATTCCGCCGCCCTGTTGTGACAGGACGAGTCCGTACTGATTGAGAGCCTTTTCGGCCAAAGCGAAAAACTGGCGAGCAGACATATCTCGCGGCCCGCTCATGCTGATTATGTCTCGTCGTTGAGCAACGCCGGGACCCAAAATGTATGAAACTCCGAGAACCTGGCCGAATACTGTTTCCACGAACTGGCCGAGAGGCTGTGGCGGCAAACTGGCCGAAACGGTTTGCTCCCGGACCAGCCGAGCGACATCGCCTTCGGAAAGTGGCTCGACTGAAACGGCAGTCTCCGGCGCATCGATTAGGATATCGATCCGGGGACCATCGGGAGCAAGGGGCGCTCTTTGTGGAACGCTTCCTTCATAGGCCTCAAGTCCCACGGGACTGAACGCCATTCGAGGCTGCCCGGCACAAGCTGAAGTCGCCAGCGCAACGAGAGTTGCTGATGCTTGAAGATGGAATCTTCTCATGACTTTTCCTAATTCGAAACGGCAACGCGGCGGGTTACGCGGCGGCGTGTCGGCACAAACTCTGCGGGAGCACTCTTTGCGGGTACCGACCTTAGCTGTGTCTGGCTGGGCGACTCGATTGGGCGGTTGGCGCGAGCAGAGTACGAGACTGCCACCCGTACAGTTTCGCCCCTACGTGTAAGCCGGACATGGTCGGACTGGATTGCGGCGATCCGCCAGGTTCCGAGGAAAACGTCTCCCTCGCGATAAACTTGGCGAACGGTAGTCGCACTGTTCGCGACAACAAGCCGGGATTCTCCATTGGCACGAACGATTGCCGATATTTTACCGGAAAGCGCATCCGACACCTGTGATGGCGGGAAGAGATCTGAGACTGGAGGGGGCTGAGAAGCGGAGAGAACTGGCTGGGTGACTGCTGGCTGCGGAACCACGGACCCAACTGAACCGGGATCTGGCAGCCCGGCAATGGCAGTTTCTTCGATCGGCAGCGACCAGAGCGAGGCCGGCAGTGCTGCAAGTTTCCCTTTGGTCTCGCGGGCCAAAGCAGACGCATCGGGCAGAACTGCTATTGCCTTTGGCCTGACGTTGGCGATCCCATCACCCTGCCGGGGGTGTGGCGCACCATGCATACCGGCCCAGAATGATATCGCGCCGATTGCAGCGCAGCTGATGAGGTTAATCGACGCCTTCATGGCAACGGACCCGCGTTGCGATGCAGAATCCGGAAACTCGCGCGCATCTTGGGTGATTTGCCGTCGTTGCGAAGCTCTATCCCCTCGATCAGATAGCCAGTCTGATAGAGTTCAATCTGCCCGATTAAGGCTATGAGAGCTGGCAAGTCAAAGTCGGCTTCCAGTGTCGTGATGATTGCGGAGTAGGCCACCTTTTCGGGTTTATTGTTGGCAGCCTGCTCGGTCGGCACGTCCGAAATAACTTCCAAGTTGCGAAAGCCAGCCTGATCCGCAAGGTCGACAAGTTCCTCACGCATGCGCAGCTGACTGATTGACGGGGTTGCATCGAACATGCTCAATGCCGCGAGAGTCATTCGCTGGCGCGACAGGGCGTCTCGCTGCTCAGAGCTTGAAAGGACTGCAGTTTCCGCTTGGACTCTAGTTAACCGGACGTCCGCAGCATCCAGGTCCTGCTTTGCGGATTGCAGCAAATCATAGCTGATTGACCAGCACAGGCACAAAGCAGCGCCGCAACAGGCGAGCAACAGCCGCAACTCTCTCTCGCTCGGTCTCCATGAGCGGATTCGCTTTATGAAGCCAGACATCAGGCAGATACCTTAGCAACCAAGCTCGCGGTTGCGGGTTCTGCTGAATCCCGGCTTTTCACCTCGGAAAAAGCAGGATGGGCCTCGAGCTTTGCCGCCAGAACTCGAAGCTTGGCAGGATCTGAGGGCATGACCAATACCAACTCAAATTCGGTGCCTCGGATACTGAATGATCGAACCTTCAGGTTCTGACCTGCTGTAAGTTCAAGTGCGCTCGCCAAGGCGATTCCGAGTGCACCCTGCCCAGCTGCCTCTTGCGCCTGAGAGAGGTCAGATATTTCCTTGCGGACCTGATCATAGAGGTCGTAGTTCTTGAGTACTTCTTCGAGGCGGATTGCCTCGGTCACTTGGCTCCGAGCAATTTTTCGGAGTTGCCAAGCTTCTCCAAACATCCAACCGCAAGCAATGCAAGAAAGCACCGTTCCAGCCATCAGCAGCTGCACTCCGCGATGAGTCAAACCGGTTACAATCCGCCCGCCAGTGCGGAAGGCAGGGTGCTGAGGAAAATCGACCAGGGCGGGTTGGGGAGGGACGTGGGGACCGATGCGTCCCTCCCCGGTGCCGTCAACAAAGGATCGCCAAGCGCGGCCGTCGAATGGGGTTCTCTGCCAAGCAGATCCAACGACCATGCCCCTTTGGACGAGCAATGCCTCGAAGCCGGTTTCAAGACTCAATTGATGCCAGCCATCGGGCAGTTTGCGACAGGCACTTTCTGGAATGCCACGGCCGACGGAATCGCCCGAGGCATTGCCATTTTCAACGGAAGCTAGATCCCACCACCATATTGCCGCACCAGCTCGGTCAACCAGAATCAGTTTTCCGCTGTGAAGAAATGGAGCCCTATGCTCCGCCTGCAGCAGGCATGCAGCAATAAAGCGTCGCTGGGGTAAGCCATTGGGACGGACAACGTATTCAAATCGACAGGACGACCGGGGCACACAGTAGGGACGGGACGACCACTGCCAGTGGTGACCTAGCGCCTCGGCATCAAAAGCTGGCTGCCCCCATGAGCGGACGCGGAGCCAAGTCTTCTCCAATAAACTGGTGGCAGTTTGACCAATTTCCGGCATTAAAGACAGCCCTATTTGACATTAGCAAACCTGATGGGGCAGCCGTGTCGATGTCGATGGCAGTCTCATAGAAGTATACAGGTAAATGAGCAGTTAACTCTGTTCGATCTATTTCGACGTAAAGCCTCATTCTGAACTGCTTGTTTCGAGTTTTACTATTACTTTGAATATTTTTATACTCAGTTTGGTCGTATTTTATATTCATATTGATCGCAACTTGAGAGGTAGCCCTCTTGCGAAAATAGTCGCGCGCCGCGACACGATCACCGTCGAACAGCGCAGTCAGAACTGACGGCGGAGCAGTTAGTGCGCTTAACGAATTGGCTGGAATGAAGTTAGAGGTAGCGAACTGTATTTCCCGTCCGAAATCCCCAGAAAGAATGCCATTCCAGCCTCGAGCTTTCCGAATATCCAACGGTTCGGAGCCCCTTCCGTCACCCGGCGAGTTGCTGCGGTAGCGGGCCAGATCGGCTGCCAAGCGTTGGGCGCGCGCCCGGTCGAGACCGCAAGCTGCGAGCAGGTTTGCAACCAGCCGAGGCTCGGCATAAGTCACGTTGATCAAACCGCCTTCATCCTGAACGCGGATGATGGCCTGATTGCCATTTGCGAGCTCAACGCGATAAGGCCTCGCATCGAAGATAAGCGCGCTACGCCTGCGCTCCGGAAGGCCCGAAACGAGAGTGCCATCAACCCCCAGCTTCGGGCCTCCGATCTCAAGCCCATTCAGACCTACGGGCTCAGTGAGCAGCAGGAACTTGACCCGGCTCTCCGCTGAAACGCCGACTCGCTGAACATCCGTTTGCGCAGTAACCAACCGCCTATCCAGGCTCAATTGGGCACTAGAGGGAATTGCCATTATGACGCCGATGGCAACAAGGCCGATGACCATCAGAACCAATGGCAATGCAAAACCTTCTTGCGACCTTGTATTCACGGCGTCCACCAAGAAACTTCCCGATTGCCGTCGGTCCAAACAAAGCGGATCACCCCATACTCCGCCTGGGGCGTGGCGCTTAGCCACAGACGGCCGTCGCGACTATAGGCAAATTCGGCGCGCCCACTGCGCCAGGTGTACAACGTCGTCTCAGCACCATCGTCGCGCAGAATCAGGTGGTTGGATTGGATGCTAAGCTTACCCGCCTTCGTTCCACTAGCCGGTCCTCGAACCCGCCCCGCCTCCTCGATAAAAACCCTCTGCGCGTTGACGGAGGAATCGGCGTCCTCGTTTCTAGTGATGAAGCGACGAGTCTGCAGTGTATCGGCTCCTAACAGCTGCAACACCACGACTGCCAGAAGTGCGCTGAAGAGCAAGCTGATGAGCGCCTCAAGAAGTGTAAAGCCATCGTCAAGATCAGCGAGATGATTCATTGCTCTGGCCAATGAAGATATCCCTGGCCGGCCCCTCGCCACCTTCTTGGTGATCGCTCCCAAGGGTTCCGATCACAGGCGTAATTTCGCCTTTCGGTGGTTCGCGATAAAAGTAGGGATTACCCCAAGGATCCTTGGGCACGTCTGACGCCAGATATGGCCCCTGCCAAGTATTTGAAACGTCGGGAGATGGTCGCTGCAGCAAATCGAGCCCTTCCACGCTCGTGGGGTAGCGGCCGATATCCAGTCGCATCGAAGAAAGCGCAGCTTCCAGAGAACGCAGTTGCGCCGTAGCAGTCACAGCTTTGGATTTTTCAAATTGTCCAATCATTTTGGGTGCAATAAGAGCCATAATAAGACCAATTATTGCCAGAACGACTATTAGTTCGATTAACGTAAAGCCATCTCGCAAGGTCTTATTGTTGTTCTTCATCATCGTAACTACCCTTTAGCGAATTCGTAGGATAACGATTCGGTCTTCAATTCTCAAGGCCTTGCATTTTGGACAGTTTTGTGATCGATTTGCTCCTGCAACACGAGCTTGTGTCACGCAAAGACCTAGCGGAAGCGGCTGCGCTGCAAGAGCATGGCAGCTCAACCTTGGCCGCCTCTTTGATCAGGCTTGGCGCCATTAGCGAGGAGGCACTCGCCGAGTGCGTTTCCACTGCGACCGGTGCGACGCTCCTCAAGGAGGCGCCGCCCGTTGAACAGGTTATCATCGCGCAACAGCAGCTTAAGTTCACACATTCGTGGCTGGCGGAGCACGAAGCTCTGATATGGCTTGATGAGTCAGGTCAATTGAATTTGGTGACGGTAGGCGGAGAGGACCGAATGGTCTCCGAGGCAGCCGAACAGTGGCAAATTGCGAGTTCACGGCGTTTTGTGCTGGCACACCGGACAATGCGTTCGGCGTTGTCGGAGCTTGAAGATCGTCGTTCCGCAGCCTCGACGCGGCTCGGCGAGCCGATGCGGACCAATTTAGAGCACCTGGCCGAAGATGCGCCAGCAATCGAATTCGTCAATGCCATGCTAGCCGAGGCGTTGGCCCGCAAGGCCAGCGACATTCACATCGAACCCTTTAAAGGAACGATGCAAATACGCATGCGGATCGATGGAAGCCTGGCTCTCTGGCGCGGGGTTCCAGCGGTGCGCTTTGCTGCAATTGCTTCACGCATCAAATTGCTTTGCGGAATGGATATTGCCGAGCGGCGCATACCCCAGGACGGACGGCACAGTGTTCGGGTTGGCGGCCGAAACGTGGACATTCGAGCATCCTGTTTGCCGGGCGTTTGGGGTGAGTCCATTGTTCTGCGCTTTCTTGGCAGAACCGTCGATCTTCCATCGTTAGCTGCACTCGGTCTAAACTCGTCGATGGTAACCGATCTCCAGGAATTATCGTACCAACCATCAGGTCTTTTGTTGGTTTCAGGACCCACTGGGTCCGGCAAGACCACAACAGTTTACAAACTCCTTGAAGGGCTCAACGACGGAACCCGAAAGATCATTACGGTCGAGGATCCTGTCGAAATCGACTTGCCAGGCGTTATCCAAGTCAACGTAAGGCAAGATATAGGTCTCGAGTTCGCGACAGGTTTGAGAGCTATCCTGCGCCAAGATCCGGACGTCATTTTTGTGGGCGAGATCCGAGATTCAGAAACCGCGAGGATAGCAGTCCGTGCTGCCTTGACCGGCCACCTTGTCATTTCCACCGTGCACACTGGGTCCGCAGTTGCGTCGGTTGCGCGCCTTCTCGATCTTGGGATTGAGGGTTACCTTCTCGCCGAGGCGATAAGTGGCGTTTTGGCGCAGCGCCTGCTCCGGCGCCTGACCAACGGAGGACCCGAACGTTATGCAGGCAGGGTTGGCATATACGAGCTGCTCTCGGTCACTTCCGAGATAAGAGATGCCATCCGCACTGGCGCATCGCAAAATGCGATCGAGCGACTGGCGGCCGCGAGTGGGTTTGCAAATCTGCGAGCCGACGCACACTCCAAGGTGCAAGCCGGCCTGACGGACGAAGCAGAAGTCCTGCGGGTGCTCGGAAACTGATATGAAGGGCGAAGAAACCCTGTTCGAGTTTACAACCCATGGTCCGGACGGGAAAACTGTAAGGGGAACCGTTCGGGCCGAGAACGAAGCCGCGGCCTTTCAAAAAGCCTCGAAGTCAGGCTCCACCATTACAGGCCTGAGACGTGCCGGTGACCGCCTTGGAAATTCCAAACCCCTTGCTGAGCGGAAGGTCCAGATAGACCTATTGCGGCAGTTCGCAATCATGATCGGCGCTCACGTCGATGCGGGCCATGCGTTGGCGGCGCTAAGAGCTGCCTCTTCTGATCCGCCAATCAGAAAGGCTCTTGAAGAAGCGGAGATACAATTGCGCGGTGGCGCGTCGCTTAGCCAGTGTTTGCAAATTGGCGTTCCTGGCCTTTCGGCCAACATTGTCGCGCTCATAAACGCGGGTGAGAAAGGCGGATGCCTTGCAGTAACGGCGAACCATGCTGTCGCTCAACTGGAAGCCGAGGAGAGAATCGCAACAACGCTGAAGGGTGCAATGATCTATCCCTTGTTTCTCACGATTGCTGGCTTGCTCGCCAGCACCCTCATGTTGACTATGGTCATTCCACGTTTCGCCCTTTTGCTTGGCGACGAGCGTGCAAACCTTTCAGGGCTCTCCTGGGCAATCTTCAAGCTCGGAGACATCGCAAGCCAATCATTTGGACTCGTCATTCTGCTGCCCACGGCGTTGCTTGGTTTACTGTTGGTGCGGGCATTTCGAAGTAGCGCTTCGGGCACGCTGGCCCGTCACCTCCCTGTCATTTCAGGGATCTATAAGATGCGCGAACGGGAGCGGTGGTGCAGGATCATGTCCGTTGCCCTTGCGTCGCGAATTGGAATTCTCGAAGCTATGAATCTTGCTTCAGCCAGCCAAGGTGATCCGAGCATCCACCTGCAAACACAGTCAACCCTTCGGGAGTTGCGCCTAGGTGCCAGAGTGGCCGAAGCGGTACAGCACATGGGCTTGCTTGAGGAAACGCATCTCAGCCTCGTGCGGGTCGGGGAGGATTCCGGAGCCCTTTCGGAGATGTTTGGCCAAATTGCACAAGATTCTGAATCGCAACTACAGGAGCAATTGAAACGTGCGACTGTCGTGATCGAGCAACTGGTAACCGTTTCGGTGTCAGGTCTGATTGGGCTGATAGTCTATGGTCTGGTCTCGTCGCTTACCAGCATTTACGGCGCGATTGGCCAATGAACCGATCATCGCAAGACGACGGCTTCATGATGACCGAACTGCTGGTGTCGCTCGCCATCCTGTCCATTGCGCTCGTTGCCTTCTTTGAACTCAAACGCGATCTGCATCATCGCCAAGAGACTGAATTAAGGCTTATCGAGGCAGCCTCAAATGAGGCTAACGGACTTTCGCTACTGCGGCGTATAAATCCGATGCGTGAGTCGGTTGGATTTCGCAAAATCGGAAAGGACCTGACGCTCAAGTGGAAGGCTGTTCAGCTCGGTAAGGCGCGCCCCATCTTGGAATGGCGTGGTCGCGAGACACCTGATTCCGCAGCCCTGTTCTCGGTCCACTATGCAATTGAACGTCAAGGATCAAAGATGGTGGAAGGCGATCTCGAGTTGGTAGGATGGACCGACACGACAAGCGATGAGCAGGCATCTATCCGGTAGCCCGTCAACTCCCCCTTTGATCCCCTGCTAATTTTTGGCAAATGCCGCTATCAGAATTTCTTGGAGAACTAACGAATTCAGCGGCTTGCGCAGAAATTGCCAATCCGGTCGCATCGTCTCGGTCGCGGGGATGAAACCGCTCATTAGTATGACGCGGATTTCAGGAATTAGGACACAAGAGAATTCCGCCAGATCGATGCCGCTACCGTCTTTCATAACGATGTCGCTGAGAAGAAGATCAAAGTTTGGCCGATCAGGTTGCTCAAGGACCGAACGGGCTTCAGAGACGCCACCGCAAGCCCGTACAGACAGTCCCCAAAACTCGAGCATCTCGGTGAGAGCCTCAAGCGCATAAACTTCATCTTCAACAATGAGGACAGACCTGCCCTCAAAATCGGTAGCCCCCAGATCCGCCTTGGGGTTCGGTTCCGCGGAATTTGAATAAATTTGGGGTTCAACAAGCGAATGAACGGGCAATTGGATGGCAATGCAGGTGCCTTGCGAGGAATGGGAATTCACCTTGGCATCACCGCCCATCTCTCTCGCAAAGTCGAGAACTGATGCCAAACCGATGCCAGTGCCGTTTTTCTTGGTTGAGAATAGGGGCTCGAACGCTCGTTCAGCAACATCATCGGGCATTCCGGGACCGGTGTCGCGGACTTCCAAGATTACGAAATCGGCACACTCTTGTGCGTCTTCGATCTCGTCTCCCGGTTTGACTCCATTCCTGCGGCTGGTCGAAATGTGCACGTCTCCGCCATCAGGCATAACGTCCCTGGCATTAATAATCAGGTTTACCAAGCTATTCAGAATGCCTTCTCTGCTAGTGAGCAGGTGGGCTCCCCTCGCATTCAAAGACACGGTCAAAGCGATTCTGGCACCTGCGACGCTTCTTAGGAATGCGGCGTTGTCCGCAATCAACTCGTCAATATTCAGGGGAAGGAAGGAATCGTACCTCTGGCTCGAAAGGGTCATCAGTGAGCGGCTGATCTCGGATCCGCGGTTCGTTGTTTCCTGAATGATCATAGACAAGTGCTTGTTACGAAATGACAGGTTGTCATCTCCGAGCAGACGCTCCGTATTGAGCCTGATGATCGAAAGCAGATTATTGAAGTCGTGCGCCATAAAGCCAGCCAAGCGGCTAAACCTTTGCAAAATCTCGGCGCTCTTCTGCCGCGCCCGTACCAACTCTCGTGCAGCCTCCTCCGCTTCCTGAAGCATCGCTTTTTGCACACCGACCATCAACATGGCCTGAACGATCGGATCGCTCGGCGCAAAGTCGGACATTTTCAGATCGCTTCCGAGCATAAGCGGCGATGGCAGATATCGGCCCAGAATAAGATACGCCCCATCGCCGCTCGCGACAGGGCCTCTTATGCGTATGGACCGGTTATTGGAGACAAGATCTATCAGTGTTCCACTGTCTGCGACGTCGATCAGTGAGATCGAGGCAGAGGCATCTTCCCGCACAAAAACATCCGAGATATTCACGCCGATCCGGATTTCCGGAAGCTGTCTTTCAATTGATGGTCCAAACTGGGCAACGTTTAATTCGGAGTCGACAATTATCGAAGCAGGATAAAACCGAGTTATAACGGACCACTTAAGTTTAAAGGAAAACCCGTCGCCCATCACCTATCCCGTCTCGACTTCGAAAATGCTTTTTCCGGACTCATTTGAAATCAAGCGAACGCTGCCTTGTCTGCCAAAGCGGTGGAGGACACCTTCGAGCAAACCAATGACGAAAGGCTCAAGGCCGGACCTCTTTGAGCTATACGAAACGAGCAATCGGTCAGAGTTTTCTTCGACCACATGGAACGAAGGCATTTCAGCCGCTGGCATCACATCTGTAAGTGCCTGGTGCATGTCATCGAGATTTCTGAGAAATTCGGACAGGTCCCGTCCGATAAAATCCAGCATGGCACCATAAGGTCCGTTTTGCGCGAACTCCAACCAATGTCGGCCGAAGTTACGAAGGCATTCATCAGGCGACTGGCCCATGCGGCTTGCTGCCGCTGTTAACATCCCCAACGTCAGTTCATCGCCATAGCAGTTCGCACTGATCAAGTGCTCGGGTCCTATCCCGACCGACATCTTGATTTCATCCCATGCATCCTGGCCATGAGATTTTCGGACCATGTCGCGAAGGCCCCGATGGATCATGCCGTACAACGGACCATCCCCTTAAGTTTGAGGGTCACTCGAGTTCACCCCGTCGATCATTTCAACCGCACGCTCGATCTGTCGCTCAATCCGCTCGAGCTTTGACGCAAGGTAAGTTGCATCTACTTCGTCAAGCACCGGAATAATCCTGGAACGAATGTTGTCATTCGCTAGCCGGATTATGTTCAGCGGCTGCTTGAACTCATGGAGTAGCATCGCCACTTCCGGGTTCCTCGCCGAGGTTTTGTTCATTGCGCGCGCCCTTGAAAGGCACAAGCTGAAGCGAGGCTCAGCCTGTCACCAAAGTCAGACCTTTCATTTAGCTAAAAATACGCATTACGCGATGGAAATTTACGACATTTGGTGTCATTTTGATTGTAAAATGAATTGTTATGCCAGCCGTTTGCGATACCGGGTTGCATACCCACATGCCGCAAGCGCGGCCCACGAAGTGAAGCAATGGCGCCTGACTCGACATTCAATTTTGAGGACTGGAGCATTGCCCGTGATGGGGTTGTGTTGGTTGTTGACGATGATCATGCCTGCCTCGATGAATATCATGAGGCAGTCACTTCGCTCGGTTATGACTGCACTGGCCACTGCTGACCCCCTATCAGCATTGCGCGAGATCGCGAATAATCCTAGGATCGTAGTTGTAATATCAGACGTCCAGATGCCTGATATGGACGGCATTTCTCTGCTTGAAGAAATGGCCGCCCGGTTCATCCAATCCCGCCCGATGGCTGCGATTGCCATTACTGGTCACCCATCGCTTGAAGTTGCAGTTTCAGCGATGCGATCGAGCGCAATGGATTTCCTTTCCAAGCCGGTTTGCAAGAAGGACCTCGCAGCAGCCTTACGAAGGGCAATGGCCCGAGTGTCAATCCAAGCCGATCGGTTGAGGCTGGACGAATTGACCAAAACGTCGACCTTGACGAATTCCGAGGCTCGGGAACTGATGGGCAGTCTCGCCGAGCCTACAGGTAAAAGCCAGCCAACCCCCAGCGACCTCATCGTACTGGCCCGATCTATGATCAAGGCGAGACAATTGCGATTCGATTTCCTTGATGCGGAACTGTTCTCGGACCCGAGTTGGGACATTTTACTTGAACTGACATGCGCAACGCTTGAGGCCAAGCCAATACCGTCGGCGAGCGCCTGCGCTGCGTCGAACGCACCTATGACAACTGCGCTTAGGCACATATCCAGGCTCGTCGAAACTGGTATGGTAATTCGAGAGAATGACCCTGGACACGGACGGAGAATCTTCCTCAGCCTTAGCGATGGCGCTTTACTGTCGATGACTTCCTATCTGACGTCCACGTGGCATCGGCAATTTGCTGGCGGACGCTAAGTCAAACTGGCCAGCTTTTGGATACCACATTGGTGGAACAAGGCTCCGTTCCGGAGGCCGATTCAATTTCGCAAGGCATGTAACTCAGCTAACTCCGCAGCTCCCATGCAGGCCAAAGAGCCCAGGGTCGCATGGCACCAGGGCCATTCGTGGCCCTGGTGCCAAATAATCCCCATTCACACCATCGCCTCATGCAAGACACTCCCTGCGTGATTGGGGGTGTTTCGCCCTCTCTTGCGCAAACTCTTTTGCTCGAGTCCCGTGAATCCTCGTGTCTTGCTGGCACCTTTTGAAATTTAAGCGCCAAAATGGTCTTTCGAATTTACCAAAACGGACATCTTAGAAGTATGCTGGGTAAGCATATTTTCCTAGCTACCTTTCCATGACCACAGACAGCATTATCCTTGTAGATCCCCGAAAAAACAGGCGGGAGGCGGTTCAATCAACTCTCAGGCGCTTCGGATTGCACGTACAGCAACGGTCTAGTGTCGACGAACTGCCCGTTTTTGCGCAGTCCAACGGGATATTTCTCGTTGCTGATGAAGGCAACACAATCGAAGTTCTGATGGATTATCTGGGTGCTTCGCACTTGCCCAACTCAGTCGTGGCGTTTGGCGAAGCACCGCAAATACCGTCGGTGGTCAAGGCAATCAAGGCGGGCGTTACTGATTATCTTTCTTGGCCCATGTCTGAAGATGCCATTCTGCCAGCCATCATCGCTGCGAGCCGCCAAGTGGCATCTCGCGATGACGAAGATTCCGCTGAAGCTAATGCATTCAAACTAATCAGGAAACTGACCAAGCGTGAAATGGAAGTAATTCGCGCTGTGTCGATGGGCAAGACGAGCCGGGAAATCGGCTTGTCGATCGGAATAAGTTGCAGAACTGTCGAGATTCATCGCGGCAATGCCCTCAAGAAGCTAGGTGCCCGGAACTCATCAGAGGCAGTTCGTGTGCTACGCGACGCTTTGGTTGCAATGGAAAGCATGGGCCACTGAGATGGGAGAGATGCCTCAGTCATTCCTTGATGATCAGACCACCATTCTTGTTGTTGACGACAATCTGGACGAGGTTGCAGAGCTTTGCGATGCGATCGACGGAATGGGTCACAACGTTAAAGGCGTAGAATCGGTGCGATCGGCGCTGCACGTCCTTGAACAGGATCGCACGGTCAAGATTGTCATAACGGACATTCGCATGGAAGGCATGGACGGCTTTGACCTGCTGGCAGAAATTGATGCCAGATATGGTCATTATCGGCCCATCGCCAAAATTGTCGCGTCGGGGTATCAAGAGTACGATTACGCCATTGAGGCAATGCGTCTTGGTGCGATCGACATCATTCAAAAGCCTTGCAGCGCGAACGCCATTAAGGCGGCGATCCGGCGCGCGCTGATTCTTCAGCACCAACGTCGTGGCCGGCCTGCGCCAATGTCCGCACCGGCTTTTGAAGAGGCTGACGCGGATGGCACTGCTATTGAAGGAAACGAAAAACTTCAGCTCATTAAAGGCATTCAAAAGCAGAGGCAGATCAGGAGCGATCTGATCGAGTGTGACTCGTTTTCTGACCCCGCGTGGGACATTTTTCTAGATTTGTGTTCCGCACGATTTTCAAACCAAAAGGTTTCTATTTCCAGTGCCTGCGCAGCAACCGACGCTCCCTTCAGCACCGCACTCAGATACGTCAACCGTTTGGTAGCCGCAGGCTTGGCGATCCGATACGACGACCCGCTTGATAAAAGGCGCAACATGCTTGAGCTGTCGGAAGATGGGCAGGCGAAGATCGAAACTTTCCTGGCTGAAATCGCGAAGACAACTGACGGTCGTTGAGCTTAAACGCATCGGCCCTCAAGGATGCTCCTGAATCCAATGAAGTCAGAATGCTTTGCCGCCTCGTCACGATTGTTAAGTGTCGAAGGCTTCAGACATCGCTAGCCAAAATCTTACGGTAGGTCTGAACATGGGTCACACGCAATGCCCGCAAGCCAGCTCGCGCGATGCCCCTTGCCCACATGTCGAACTCCTCAAGCGAGATGTTGTAAGTCCTGCAGGCCTCGGTGACGTCCAGAAGCCCACCGTGCACGGCGGCTACCACTTCTGCTTTGCGACGCGGCGTCCAACGGGTGTTCGGCGGAGGAAGCATGTCCTTGGTCAGCCGCTCACCCAACGGCCCGACGGTTGATGCGGGCCGGACTGGAATATTGCTATCTAGAGCTTCCAAAAGTTTGTGATCGTGCATCATATGATTTTTCTCGTTTTCTAGGATTTGATTACGGCGATAATCTGTTGGTGGGCGACTGCACTGGGATGGGAGAACCTAACGCTTAAAATTGACAAACATTCACTGTTCGTCACGGAAGGCGCGGCTCAATTGATCAAGCAAAGGCTTGAACATGTAACTTGCAAGAGACCTGGAGGTTGTTGTTATGAAAGCTTCGGCTGGCATGCCGGTCGATACACGTAACTTCGCTTGCCTTTCGAACGCCGCAGCATCAATAGACACGTTGACGCGGTAATATGGTGCGCCGCTGCGGGGGTCTTCCGAACGGTCAGCACTGACAAATGTCACGACGCCCTGGATTTCCGGTGTCGTCTGCTGATTGAAGCCAGAAAAGCGGATGCGCGCCGCCTGCCCAACTTCTACTTGGTCGATGTCAGCTGGAGCCACTTTCGCGTGCACGACCATTCGATCGTTCTGTGGAATGATCCTCAAGATTTCCTGGCCTGCAGGAACTGCGCTCCCCAACGTCGTGAAAGCCAATGCATCAACGACTCCTGCCTGGGGGGCGCGGATCACCGACCGTTCCAAAGCATCGCTGGCGCCCACTTGTCGAACTCTGCCGTCTGCAAGGGTCAGCAAGATTTCGTTGAGTTCGTTCCCTGCGGCGGAGCGCGCCGTTTCCTTCATGGAAAGGCTTCTGTTGACGAGTTCCGCCAACCGGGCCTGCGCTTGGCGAATCCGCGAATTCAACGTCGCTGTTTCGCCAGCCAGGCTTACGTCGTTACGCTCCGCTTCATTGAGACGGTTGATCGTCACCAACTCCTTGCGATAAAGGTCGCGTAGTCCGCTTAGCTCAGGCGCAAGGAGACCCCTTTGGCGTGCTATTGCGGCAATCTGTTCGCGAAAGCCGGATATTTCTGCACTGATCTGGCGCTTTTGGTCTTCAATCATCGCAGATTGAGCCGCAAGATCGCTGCGCTTGATGGCCAGAACTGACCTTTCGCGGTCGATCGCCTGAACAGCTTCTGGACTGCTCGGATTCGGAATGTCTTTTGGCATATCGAACGTTGAACGGCCCGCAACCTCGGCCTCTAGTCTCGCTTTGCGGACCATAAGAGAAGTCATGCTCTCACGGGCGTATTGAGCGCCTGGTCCTGTCACCGTTGTCTCGAACTTCATCAAGACTTGGCCTGCCTGTATAGCTTGACCTTCGCGAACGAGCAGCTCTGAGAGGATACCTCCTGTTGGATGAACTATGGATTTGAACCGCGCCTCAGAGCCTGTCTCCCCGGACGCAATAACCGCGCCCGAAATTGGGATGAGAGTTGCCGCTGGCATGAACAGACCAATCACTGCCCCAAGCGCGAGCAAAGAGCGCCCCGACCGATGCGACAAGCGTGCATTTGCCAGCAATGGTGGGGAATCATGTTGCTCAAGCGCAGACTGATCCGCCTCGCGTTGCGGCAGAGGAATAACCTTAGCATCAGGCATTTGCGGCCACCTTGTTCATCTGCATCTCTTGCGCATGACTTTGCAGCCGTTCGATCACCAGGCGCGTAGGCCCGAAAATGCCGACTCTTCCCTTGTGCAGCCGCAGCAGATGGGTCGTCTGGCCAATAATCGCTTGCCGGTGTGTAACGATGAAAGCAGTTGCTCCGCGGACGCGCAGATCTTGCAAAGACTTGGCAAGTGCCGCATCTCCGATCGGATCGAGGTTGCTGTTCGGCTCGTCGAGCACAACAATAGAAGGACGTCCAAAAAGTGCCCGTGCCAAGCCAATGCGTTGGCGCTGACCTCCCGAAAGCTGCATTCCGCCTTCTCCCACTTCTGTCTCGTACCCTTGAGGCAGGTTGACGATGAGTTCATGGACACCAGCCGCCTGCGCTGCCTCAAGGATTGCTTCAGGCGTCGCTGCAGGATCGAAGCGGGCGATATTGTGAGCAATCGAGCCAGCTAGTAGCTCCACATTTTGCGGCAGATAGCCGATAGCAGCGCCTAAACGGTCTGGATCCCATTGCTCTAAGGTGGCACCGTCGAAGCGAATTTCCCCTTCTGCCGCTGACCACGCACCAACAAGCGCGCGCACGAGGGAAGACTTGCCTGAGCCACTGGGGCCAATCACGCCGACCACGGATCCTTCTTCGACCGTGAAACTCACACCTTGCAGACTGGGCGTTTCAGAACGTGGTGGCGTGACAGTAAGTTCACTCACTTCCACCCTGCCTTTCGGCAACGGAAGAGGTAGCGGCGAGGCTTCTGACGATATCGCTTTGAGATGCGCATCCAGCTTCCCCCACGCTATTTTTGTGCGGGTAAAAGCCCGCCACTGCGCAATGGCTTGGTCGATCGGAGCCAAGGCTCGTCCGGCTAAGACCGAACTGGCAAAGATGGCGCCGCCCGAAGCTTGATGAGACAAGACCAATACCGTGCCAACCGTCAGCAGCGCGGATTGGATGAACATGCGGCTGGCTTTGCTGGCATTAGCCAGAACGTTGGTGATTTCGCCAAAGCGGCGTTGGCTTTCTGAATGGCGGAGGATGGAGAGCCTAACAAGATTGGCAAATCTCGTCGCCATCCCCAGCGCGGAGAGTACCTCTGCATGACTCCGCTGGCGTTCCATCATACGCAAGCGGTCTTGGTCCAGTTCCGCAAGTGGCCCGATGTGGCGGCGCGCAACAGACTCTGCTCGCACCGTCAGCACGATCATCACCGCTGCACCGCCAAGCGCGGCTACGCCGAGCCAGACATGCAGCATGGAAAGGACTGCGAGGAAAAGAATGACCCACGGAAGATCGATGAAGACAATTGGCCCTGGTCCCGCCAGAAAACTGCGAACTTGCTCAAGATCACGAAGAGGGTTTCCTTGAAGTGCCAAATCCGGCTTTCGCAGCGCAAGCTTGTGCGAAGCCATTGATGCAGGCAGGCCAAGAGCCTCGTCGAGTGTCGAGGCGAGATCTGAAAGCAGCCTCCCGCGAAGCACTTCGAACAGAGCTTGGAAAATATATATGGCAGTGGCGATCGCAAAAAGCCCCCCAAGGTCATCAGATTGGCCGACGGCATGGCACGGTCATAGACAAGCATCATGTAAATTGAGCCATTGAGCACCATGACGTTGATCACGATGCTCAACAGGATGACTGAGAAGATGCCCAGCTTGGACCGCATTAATACCGTGCGGAGGCTGAGCGTCTGCGCCCTTGCCGGGTGTGATTCTGACAGATGCGGTTCCACTGGAAATCCTAGTTTTCGCGAGCAGCTGGTGCGGACCAGATGCGTTCACCAAGCAGGCTTGCCTTTTTGACAAGGCAAGTCTGGCCGGCAGCTTTAAATGTCAGGCAGGCGTGTTGGGCCTGCGCCCAGTCACTCGGTCCAAGCGCCGCCAGGCGGAAAAGAGTTCGACCGCCAATCTCGATGCGAAAGACCGCTGCCTCAAAGCCGTTGCGCCTTGAATAGGGGAGATGTTCGCTGACAATTTGCCACTGCGATCGCGCAGCCTGCAGGCTGTCGAAAGCCCCAAGTTGGACTGCCCAAGAAACCGCCGGTTGAAGCGCCGGAACGGAGTCCACCTTCGGGACATCAGGAATGGAAGTTTGAGAACTGGGTGGTGGCAGATTCGGATCCGAACGTCGCGGCGCTGTACTTACTGAATCCATCAGAGATGAAAAGGCGGGCCGGGGCAGCGAATCCTGCAGAGTACCTTCAGGCTGGAGAACAGGTGACTGATCGAATTGAATGATCCCTGCCTTAGCTTTACCAAGAGCGGCTAAAATGGCCATGCTCGCGACGAGGTGATCCCGTTCAGCGTTGGCCAACTGAATTTGCGCATCCCGGAGTTCCTGCTCTGCGTTCAGAATCTCTAGGATTGTCCGAGTACCAACCGCATTTTCCATCCGGACGCCGTTCAGCGCGCTTTCGTTGGCGGCCACTGCTTGGCGGCTAGCGGCGACAAGGCTACGAGACGCCACCCATTCAGCATAGGCAGAACGCATCCGTGCGGAGACGCTCCGCTCGAGATTTATAACCTGCTGTTCGGCCTGAGTAACGCGCGCAGAAGCTGTACGCACCTTTGCATTTTGCCTCCCTCCCGCAAAAAGCTCATGCGCATTCCGACCCCCACAGTCGTACCGAAGGCATACCGCCCTTGGCTTAAGCTGTTCTGCGGTGTCTCACCGTAATTGCTATTCGCGGTTGCATAGACCTGCGGTAGGAGATCACCCTTGGCTGAATTGAGCGAGAACCGTGTGGCTTGAGCCTCGCTGCGAGCGGCAATAACTCCCGGATTTTCTGCGACTGCTATTTCAATTGCAGCATCGGCTGTCAGGGGAATCCCAGAAATGGAAGGTAGAGGTAACAGATCCGCAGGCTTTCTGCCCGTCAGACGCTGGAATTCAGCGTCGCTCGATTCCAACGCCGCGAGTGCGGTCTCAAGTCTGCCGCGAGCTAATGAAAGCCGGGATTGGGCCTGATCGACATCTGTTCGTGTAAGATCTCGTGCGCGCAGACGCTGCTGGACGCCCTCCAGCATGGCGCTAAGATTTGTTACCGCCTCCCGGTTGAGCGTTACGATCTTGCGGTTTGTTATCACTTCAGCATAAGCCTTGGTCAGCATCAAGGTGACCTCTGACTCAACCTCAGAAATGCTCGCGCTTGAGGCATCGCACTGTGCCTCGCTGGATTTTACACCATTGCGAACGGAGCCTCCTCGGAACAATGGAATGTTGACCGAAGTCTCAGCTGCAAAGCCGTCGCCTGCACCTGGATATTTCCCTAGTTCTTTACTATAGCGCAGAGTGCCGTTCACAGTTGGCAAACCTTCCGCTCGCGCAATCGTGACTTCGGCTGCACAGCCTTCAAGACGTGAGCGAGCACTGGTTAACAGTGGTGAGAATTCGGCAGCGGCCTTGATGGCCGAATCAAGATCCTCGGCCGCCGCAGGCTCACCTACCGTGGCGCTCAGAAACGCAAGAGCAAGCCACCCTTGGGCGCCTAAATACAGATTAGTCTTGTACAAAAGCTTGAGATGCACGTCGAAGTCCCTGAAATGCGTAGGGCCTTGCAATGCGGTTTCAGCCATTGCGAATTGATTAAATGTTCTTTGGATGTTCTTTCAGTATTGGTGTCAATATGACAAAATTTTGATCCGCATCGGCTACAATTGGGTCGGAATATCGACCCTTCCTGAGTGTTCGGAAAATGCTAGTAGCCGAGCTCGCCGCGAAGAGGCCGTCAGATAAAGTGCGCACCACGTTAGTGAGTCGTCCATCAACTCGCCTATCATGATCGGTCCACACGTGATTTGCTCCCTCTCATAAACGATGAAATCGAGTATCGCGATTGCGCAGAGTCACCCCAAATGCGTAATTGGCAACGTAAAGCCACATAAAGAGCAAGGCCATTTAGGAATTGCGGACGATTCGAGGCAATTTAACCAGCCTTGTTCAGCAACAAAGGTAACGAAGCACGGTACCGTGCTTCACTTTGGCGCTTCCAAGCTTCCACAGAGGGGCTTTTCCGTTAACTAGAGAAACTAGCAGAATTTCGCGCGTTCAGAGCCGCATTAAGGTTAAAACGGGCGGTTTGGTTCAGATTTTCAAGAAAAATGCAGTATAATCAGGCGCGTAAGTTTGATCGCTTGCCTTCCAGCCTATAAAAAAGCGCGACGTCGGAGAGTGATTTCCGGCGAACCTCTTCTTCGACCGAACAACGCCTCAAATGATGGGCCAGCTGGAGCAAGCACATGTTCAAGGTTAACTACAACGACCTCGTTCATATTCTCAGGCAGATCAAGATTGCCGAGCACCATACCCTCACAGGACAACTCGTCGATCTGGCCGGCACACCGCTGAATAATCTTACCCCTTACGGTCTTCGTACGGTCAGTGGTCAGTACAACAACCTGGCCAACGACACGGCAGGATCCGCCGACCAGATTATGCCGCGTCAGACTTCGCCCAGCTGGAACTCGGCGGAAACCAATCCCTTCACTGATACAGCAACTAGCTACCTGCAATTGGCTGGCTCGGTGTTCGATAGCCAGCCGCGCATCATTTCGAATCTCATATCAGACCAATCGATGACTAATCCGGTGGCGGTCATGGCGGCCCTGGCGAACGTCGGAATCAATTCCGGCCCTCTTTATGATAAGATTCTCTCCGCCACCGAAAATGCACATACCGCGATTAACGCCGCGATCGCAGCTGGAAAGGGACTGGTTGAGGCGAATGCGGGACTGAACGCAGCTGAAGTGGCGGCAACGGTTGCCGAAACCGCCTTTATTGCCGCTGGTAACCCAACCTCGGGAACCGCCTTTGACATTCGTGAAGGCGCGCAGGCCGATCTGCTCGAAGCAATTGCGGCGAGGGCCGAGGCTGAGCAATTGGTTGCAACGACTACTGCTGAACGTATCGAAGCCGTCGCTTTAGCGACCTCCCAACTCGAACTTGCCGGGGTGGAAGTTCAAAACGGCGATCTTGTTATCCCAAATGTCATGGCCGACCTTGGAGCCACAGCTCCGTTTAACGGGTTTATGACGTTGTTTGGTCAGTTCTTCGATCACGGGTTGGACCTCATCGGGAAAGGGGGCAGCGGTACTGTTTTCGTGCCGCTACAGCCGGACGACCCCCTCTACGTGCCAGGCAGCCAGTCGAATTTCATGATCATGTCGCGCGCCACTAATCAGCCCGGGGCTGACGGCGTCCTAGGCACGGCGGACGATGTACGCGATACGGTGAATGCCACGACCCCATGGATCGATCTCAACCAGGTCTATACATCGCACGAAGCCCATCAGGTATTTCTTCGCGAATACTCGTTGGTCGATGGCAAGCCGCAGGCCACAGGGCGCCTTTTGGCGGGTGCGCATGGAGGCGCACCGACATGGGCAGACGTGAAAGCTCAGGCGCTTAACATACTTGGCATCGGGCTTGATGACATGGACGTTCATCGCGTTCCACTCGTTGCCACAGATTTGTACGGCAACTTCATTCCAGGATCTCAGGGCTTTCCCCAAATCGTGGTGAGCACCGCCAGCGGAAACCAGCTGATCGAAGGTAGTCCTTCGAGCCCTGCGCTTGCCAGCACAGCGATCGGATCGGGCCATGCCTTCCTAAACGATATTGCACATGCGGCCGCTCCACATGCCGGTCAGATGGCAGACACGGATGCTGAGACGGGCAATGCCCAAGCCAGTGCAGCTACTTACGATAATGAACTTCTTGATCGGCATTTCATCGTTGGCGACGGACGAGGGAACGAGAACATCGGCCTTACGACCGTGCACACGATGTTCCATGCAGAGCACAACAACCGTATCGAGCAGATCAAGGCGGAAATTATCGCAAGCGGTGAGCTTGGATTCATAAACCAGTGGCTGGACGCCCCGGTGACTGAAATTCCTTCAAGTCCGGCGATGTTGGACTGGAACGGCGAGCGCCTGTTTCAAGCCGCGCGCTTTTCAACAGAGCAGGTGTATCAGCACCTTATTTTCGAGGATTTCGCGCGAACGATTGCTCCGAACGTTGATCCATTCGTGTTTTCGAACACAGTGGACATCGATCCCGCGATTTCTGCGGAGTTCGCCCATGTTGTGTACCGTTTCGGTCATTCCATGCTGAATGAAACGATCGACCGCCTTGACATTAACGGTCAGCCCCTTGCCGAGGAGCAGATCGGCCTGATTGAAGCCTTCCTGAACCCCTTGGAATTCGAAGCGAGCGGTGTCGACGCGGAAGCTGCGGCAGGTGCCGTGATTCGCGGCATGTCACGTCAGACCGGAAACGAGATCGACGAATTCCTAACCGGCGCGCTGCGCAATAACCTGGTTGGTCTGCCGCTCGACCTTGGCACTCTCAACATTGCCCGTGGCCGCGATGCCGGGGTCGCCTCTCTAAATTCGGCCCGCGCTGACTTCTTTGCCCAGACGGGCGACTCCGCGTTGCAGCCTTACCAAAGCTGGTTCGATTTCGCGTTGAACCTCAAGACACCGGCATCGGTCATCAATTTTGTCGCGGCCTATGGCCAGCATCCTTCAATTCTCGAAGCTTCCACCGTCGAGGCGAAGCGTGCGGCATCGATGAACCTGATCTTCGGCGGTGCGGGAGCACCCGCTGATCGTGTCGAATTTCTGAACGGGACTGGTGCGTGGGCTTCGGAAGAAACCGGCCTCAACATGGTCGATTTCTGGATCGGCGGATTGGCTGAAAAGAAGATGCCATTTGGTGGCCTTTTGGGTTCCACGTTCACTTTCGTATTCGAAGTTCAGATGGAAAAGCTGCAGGACGGCGACCGCTTCTACTATCTAAGCCGTTCGCAGGGTCTGAACTTGCTGAACCAGCTTGAGGGCGATTCTTTCGCGGATCTAGCCATGCGCACGACCGATCTCGGCGATCCGAACTCCGCACACGTCGGCAACTCGCTGATGCATACGCCCACATATGTTCTGGAGCTTGACCAGGCTAGGCAGAACACGGGTTTTGGGACGGGCGGACACGGTGATCCGACTGGTTCCAATCCCGTCCTTGAAGCCATGAGTCCGCTGGTCATCCGAAAGGATACGGATGCTGACGGCGTGAACGATTATCTTCGATATACCGGTGAAGACCATGTCGTTCTCGGTGGAACCAGCGGCAATGACACGCTGATCTCTGGAGGTGGCGACGACGCGCTTTGGGGGGACGCAGGCGACGATTATCTTGAAGGTGGCCTCGGTGTCGATCACATCACTGGCGGCACTGGCGACGACATTATCATAGATCGAGGTGCTCAGGCCGGTGTCGGTGATGTCGTCGACGGTCAGGAAGGTAACGATGCCCTCTTCCTCGGCGAAGGCAATGACATCGTTCATGGTGGCGAAGGCCAAGATTATATTTCTGGCACGCGTGACGCGAAGCGTATTTTTGGCGGTGAAGGCAGCGACTTTGTATTCACGGGAGACGGTGCCAGCTTCGTTACGGCTAGTGAAGGTGACGACTGGGTCGAAGGTGGCGACGGTTTCGATACACTTGCCGGCGAAAATTCAGAACTGTTCTTTAACAGCCCCATCATCGGCCACGACGTTCTTAATGGTCGCGGCAATGATACCGACTATGATGGCGAGTCGGGTGACGATATCATGTTCGACGGGTTCGGTATCCAGCGCATGAACGGCATGGCCGGGTTCGATTGGGGCATCCAGAAATACGCCGTTGGTGACACGATCACGGACATGGGAGCGGCTCCCGATGTCACGATCAACCAGCAACAGTTTATTCTTCGCGATCGCTATGATTTGGTTGAAGGCGCATCCGGGTGGGTCAACAATGACTACATCCTGGGCAGAGACGTAACGCTGGGCCAGCGCATCCTTGGCGGTGCCGCGATTCCGGCATCCGACTCGACATTCCTCTCGATAAGCAATGCACTGACTCAAGAAGGCGTCAACCGGATTCAAGGCTTTGATTTTCTTGTCAACCACCTTGCCCGTCAGACGATTAGCTATTCAGACGGCAAGCAATACGACGTAGTTGTATTCGATAATATCGACATTGTCCGCGACATTAACGGCGTTGCGGTCGACTACCGCGAAGGCCCGCATGAAGTAATCCTCGGCGGCGGCGGAAGCGACTCAATCATAGGCAAGGCCGGCAACGACGTAATTGACGGGGACCGCTGGCTTAACGTCCGTATCGGTATCAATGATGCAAATGGCACCCCTATCGCAACCGCAGATCACATGCGTGCCCAAGTCACCGACCTCCAAGGCAACGTTCTGTATGGCGGAGAGACGCTAGACCAGCTCGTCCTTTCACGGACTCTGAACCCAGGTCAGTTGGAAATCATCCGCGAAATTCTGGATGGCGGGAAGGCAGGCGATATCGATACCGCCATATACCGGGATACCCGAGAAAGCTATAGCTTCGCACTCAACAGCGATGGCAGCGTGACAGTAACGCACAATGGCGTTCTTACCGCAGCACAGACCCTCGACCCGAGGGCCATCCGCCTTAGCGAAGGCACTGACCGGCTAATTAACATCGAGAAATTGCAATTCTCAGACGGAGCCGGCGGAACGGAGACCTTTGACTTGCTCGATGTCGTTCCCATTGCGGCTACGGGTGCCCCGGTTATTGTCGGCACCATGTGTGAAGGTTCAGCCCTCACCGTCGATATGTCGGGAGTCGTCGACCCTAACGGCATCGTGAACCCTACCTTCCAGTGGCAATCCTCTGCTGACAGCGGACTGACTTGGGTCGATATCGTCGATGCAGTCACCGACAGCTTCATTCCCACCCAAGACCAGGTCGGCCACGAACTGCGTGTCCAAGCTTTCTGGCCCGATCGGACCGGAACCTTTGAAATGCTCACTTCGGCGTCCAGCGAGTTGGTTGCAGACCTTCCGGAGGCGGCGAGCGGCGCGCCAATCATCAACGATACGACGCCAAGTATCAATCAGGTCCTGACCCTCGATACCACAGCCATCAGCGATCCTAACGGTGTTGGTCCGATGACTCACCAATGGCAGTCTTCCAGCGACGGCGGCAACACTTGGACTGATATCGAAGGAGCCACCGGGACCAGCTACATCGCACCTGCAACCCTGTTAGGCTCCCAGCTGCGGGTCATGACAAGCTTCACTGATGTCACCACCCAAACGCTGGAAGTGCTTTATTCAGCGCCAACCAGTGCCGTTGCCGTTATGCAGGAACCCGCGACTGGTGCGCCAGCAATTGACGACCTTTCGCCGACTGAGGCGCATGTCCTTACTGCAAGCGCTCTTGGCATCGATGATATTAATGGTGTCGGGACGATCTCGTACCAATGGCAGATTTCGCGCAATAACGGCGCGACTTGGACTGATATCCCAAGCGCGACGACAGACACTTTCACACCTGCGCAAGCACAGGTTGGTGGAATTTTGCGGGTCGTGGCAAACTTCAATGATGACCTTGGCCATCCTGAGACGCTCCAATCACTCGCGACAGCTGTCGTGGGCGATAGCTACACAGGCGCCCCATCGCTAAATCCGGCTCCAAACTGGATCGGCACAGCTGGCGATGATATTGCTTATGGTGCAGATGCAACTGCGGCCAATGGCGGCAGCGACACCTTGAACGGCCTCGCCGGGAATGATGTAATAAGTGGTCGAGGAGGTAACGACCAGATCATTGGTGGTGCAGGCAACGATACGATTGATGGTGGCGCAGGAACCAACGACGTCGCAATTTTCGCCGGTCCGGTTACCAATTTCACCATTGACGAAGCAGCCCTGGGAACTTTGACCGTTGCTGATGTGACCGGTGCGGAGGGGATAGATTCCATAACCAATACCGAGAACCTTCGATTTGCTGGAAATTCATATGCCGTCACCTTCGGCACGGCCGCGGCAAACACGCTGGTAGGCACCGCAGGGCGCGATATTATCTTCGCGCGCAGCGGTAACGACACTATCAGAAGCAGTGCGGGCAATGATCTTGTCAATGCTGGTGCAGGCAACGACTTCATCAGTCAAAACAGTGTAACCGGCGGAATTGATTTCGTCGACGGAGGTGCCGGGATCGACACCTATACGATCCTGAATGATACCAAGACGGCGGAAACCTTCGTCATTTATACGCGAGCGGCCGCGCTTGCGGCGATCCCGGCCCTTGTCTTGCATCCCACGACCGAAATCGTCATCACCCGCAACGGCGCCCTAATGGCGGAATTGGACAACATCGAAGAAATACAGGTCAGCACCCTGGCGGTTACAACTCCTGGCGGAGCCGGGGGCGGGTCGGTTGCAGGCGATACCATTCGCGTTGTCGGGGACTTCAACCAAACCAGCCTGAATTTCAACACGATCACCATCGATGGCACTTTGGCGAACGATGTAATCGACATCTCCGCGCTGCAATCTGCCCATCGCATTGTCTTTACTTCGAATGGCGGTCAGGACACTGTGATCGGCAATCTGCGTCCGCAGGATATTTTGAATTTGGATAGTACCAACGGTGCAACTGCCACCGAGATTGCAGCGGCCGTCAGCCCCACCTCAGTCGACCAGACGTTCAGCGCAGGGAGCGCGAATGATCTCCTTTTTGGCGCCATGGGTGATGACACGATCACTGGTGGATCAGGCACTGACGTCATTCATGGCGACATGGGTGACGACCGCTTGATCGGCGGGTCCGATGAGGACGTACTATTCGGCGGTCAGGGTGACGATCAGCTATTTGGCGGTTCCGGAGGTGACTATTTGAGCGGTGGAGCCGGCGATGATACTCTGACCGGAGGAACTGGCGCCGATCTTTTCGTCTTCGATAATGGCGACACCGCGACCGATTTCATGATCGGAGAAGACCTGATCGACCTTTCCGATATTGGTGTGACTGAATCCTATTTCGCTGAAAGCATAATGATCTCAGGCGTGCCTGGCGGGAGCAGGGTCAGCTACGGCAACCAGTCATTTTACGTGATGGGGGTGGCTCCTGAGGAACTCAGTGCGGCAGATTTTCATCTCGCAAGCGATGCGACGGCTGCCGCCTCCCAAGGATCGTCAGTTCCATTAGCCGAAGTCCTTCCGCCGCCGGTTGTCGACACTCCGCCTGCACCCGCCGACGCAGCGCCGACGACGGTCGCCGAGGTTGCCCCGGTGCCTGTTGTCGACACTCCCGTCGCACCGGCAGTGGCAATCCCGGCACCGGTCACCGAAGTCGTTCCGCCGCCGGTTGTCGACACTCCGCCTGCACCCGCCGACGCAGCGCCGACGACGGTCGCCGAGGTTGCCCCGGTGCCTGTTGTCGACACTCCCGTCGCACCGGCAGTGGCAATCCCGGCACCGGTCACCGAAGTCGTTCCGCCGCCGGTTGTCGACACTCCGCCTGCACCCGCCGACGCAGCGCCGACGACGGTCGCCGAGGTTGCCCCGGTGCCTGTTGTCGACACTCCCGTCGCACCGGCAGTGGCAATCCCGGCACCGGTCACCGAAGTCGTTCCGCCGCCGGTTGTCGACACTCCGCCTGCACCCGCCGACGCAGCGCCGACGACGGTCGCCGAGGTTGCCCCGGTGCCTGTTGTCGACACTCCCGTCGTACCGGCAGAAGCAATCCCGGCACCGGTCACCGAAGTCGTTCCGCCGCCGGTTGTCGACACTCCGACCGCACCCGCCGACGCAGCGCCGACGACGGTCGCCGAGGTTGCCCCGGTGCCTGTTGTCGACACTCCCGTCGCACCGGCAGTGGCAATCCCGGCACCGGTCACCGAAGTCGTTCCGCCGCCGGTTGTCGACACTCCGCCTGCACCCGCCGACGCAGCGCCGACGACGGTCGCCGAGGTTGCCCCGGTGCCTGTTGTCGACACTCCCGTCGCACCGGCAGAGGCAATCCCGCCTCTAGTTGACGATACTCCTGCAATTCCCGGCCCTGCAGACGATCACGGCCAGACAAACGAGGCAAATGATGTCTCGGGCGGTCAAGGCTCGGACGATGTCCATGTCGAGGACCGGGCCAGCGTACGGCTTTTCGGCACGAGAGGAACTGACGACTTGGTTGGTCGCGCGGGTGATGATGATCTGCAAGGCGGCAAGGGCAATGATCGGCTTTCGGGGGATGATGGCAACGACACTCTCGATGGAGGCAAAGGAAATGATGACCTGGCTGGCGGCGCTGGTGACGATCGACTGCACGGCGGCAAGGGAAATGATCGGCTTTCGGGAGATGATGGCAAGGACACTCTCGACGGAGGCAAAGGAAACGATCTGCTCGAGGGTGGCGCTGGTGCCGACCAACTACATGGCGGCAAGGGAAATGATCGGGTCCTAGGTGGCACAGGAGAGGATTATCTCGACGGCGGCAAGGGCGATGATCTCCTGTTCGGCGATGAAGGCGACGATCAGCTATTCGGCGGCAAGGGACACGACGTTCTCGACGGCGGCGATGGCGTAGACTGCCTGCAGGGTGGCAAAGGAGACGACACTTTCGTCTTCGGACATGGCGATGTCATTCTCGATTTCGATCATAAGCATGACATGATCGATATGCGCAGCCTCGGTGTGACTTATGATAACTTCAAGGATCTGGTGTCGTTCGAGGACTCGTCATCGGGCACGACGGTCCATGTCGGGGAAATGGCAATGACCGTTCTTGGCGACGACGATCTGTCGATCGACGACTTCATGCTGGATGGCGGCGTTTCAAGCCCGGGAGCTCTTCGCTTTATGGATAGCGTAAGCAACCAAGTGAACATTGACTATCTGGTAGATTACAGCTCGAGGGAGTTGAGATTTGAGGACGCAATACGAGCGCAGTTTGGACAGCAGGCAAGCGTCCACATGTGAGCTCAATCATTATTCGCTGGCACTGAACGAGGCTGGCACACGATCTCCAGCATGGAGAAGAAGGGGGCCGGGGCAGTTTTCTGCTCCGGCCTTTCTGCAAACAAGGACCTATTGTGATGCAGTGACCTGGGTCTTGATCTTGTTGAAGACGTAGTTGATCGATTCTCCAGTCGATCCCAGCGTCGTTATGCCCGCAATGGATATGAAGGCACAAATGAGGCCGTATTCGATCGCAGTGGCTCCCTTCGGGCATCTCAGAATATTTTGTAGAATGGTCATAGGTTTTAATCCTCATTAATTGAACCTGACACTTGTCAGCTTCAGAAGCGTGGGCTGCGGGTAAGGCTTGCCTGCAAATGGATCAGGAAGGGTCGTGGGAAACGGGTCGTATGCTTGGGCCAAGGCATCCGATGAGATCTAAGTCCCGATCGAACGAAAGACCGATCCTGCGCTCTCGTCGCCATGCCACGCGGGCGGAATGATTGCCCAGGCTGCTAATTCTGACGCGTATGTGATCACCAGGTTCAAGCGACGTCTGGCCAATAACAGCCATGCCGCTGAAAGACAGGTTGCTGGTTGAGACCTTGAAGACCTCGCCGGCACTATCGATGATTTCAACCATCATCAGGCGTTTGAATCGATTCTGTCGGGCAGGAAGCTGCGCGCGAAGCGCGAGACTGTTCGGCAGGCAGCCGATCATTTCTCCATCCCTGCCTTCCTGCAGGTCTGAGCAATTCGGACAGTCAATTTCAGGCATTGGTCCCCCGTCTGCAAGTGAGAAACCTTTCGGCCGGCGAGGGTTGACCGTTAGTTAAATGTTCTATTTTTGTACCAGCCTTATTGGGGTCAAGCTGATCGTTAAAATGTGCATAATGGGCGTCTGTTGGTCATTATGACTACAGGTCGGAAGCCCCCTCTCCGCTCGACCCTAGAGTAAGGTACGATCCGAGTTGAGCCTGTCGTTCAATTAGCGTCGGGCAAGCCAATTTTTGCATCCCGTCACAGCGCTGAACGCGTGTCCGCAATCCATCCAATCCGAAAATCCTTGCAGAGCTTGGCTCCGCAGTGCCTGCATCGCGACACGAACATTACGCCGTCATGACGAGTGTGCGCCCGAGCACGCTTGTGTCGCCCTCTACTACAGAACAGGAGTCTTTTGACGGCCTTAAGCATGAGTGGCCTCCATTCCAGATCTGCGCAAGCAATGGAAATTTGCCGCACTCTTGGCGCATAATGCCAATTCGCTGTGTTACGAAAGTGGAATAATGCACACGAGTCAAAAAAGTGATGATTTTGACAGTTGTTTCATGCCATAATAGATTTGTATTCATAATGACAGTATTTGTATACAGAATGATTTTTAATTCAGAAGAAAGTATCAAAGCCCGTGCCCTGCCGGCGCGGGAAACTTGCCCCGAGCCAAGGTGGTACGTTGCCGAGACGCTGCCTCAGGAAGAACTGCGCGCAATCGAGAACGTCAAGAAGCAGGGCTTTGAGGTGTTCTTCCCTCGATTCCGCAAGGTACGCCGCCATGCGCGAAAACGGGACGTGGTCCTTGCCCCAGTTTTCCCTGGCTACGTTTTTGTAAGAATGGACGTCCGGACTACGCACTGGACGGCGATCAACTCCACCCGCGGCGTAAAGAGGCTTTTGGGCTTCGGAAGGCGACTTCCGCAAGCAGTAGATCCAGAAGTGATCGAAGATCTGATCTGCCGTTGCGACAATGGCATCATGAAGCAGATATCAGGGGAGCTTGCACCTGGAGATCGCGTAGTGATGAACACCGGACCCTTCGCCGATTTTGTGGCGACAATTCAAAGCCTAGACACGAGGGGCCGTGTGAATATCCTCTTCGAGATTATGGGCGGAAGCAAAAGCATCAACGTACCCAGCGCTGCAATCCGACCCGCGGCAACGTGAGAGTAGCCTTAGACGGGGAAGTGCATGCCTTGGACGGCAAACATTCTTGCCGGGATTTGCGCACCGATCTCAGACGACAATCAATCATCCGGCGAATGTTGCATGCGATCTGCTTAGTTCGCTGACCGCGCACCACGTTGAATTATTTTGGGAAAAAAGAGGCGGCGTCGCGTGCCGCCTCCCAGAGTCTCAGGGGTCTTTGTTTATGGACTGGAGCTACCGCCACTTGCCGCAGCAATAGCGCCAATTGCAGCCACGACCCCGGCGCCAACTAGTATCCATTGGCTACCGGACTTGCGCTTGCAATTTGTTGTGACAGTCGCCGAGCATTTGGGGGCACGCGCTGCTCCCTCTCCCGAAACTGCCGAAAGGCTTAAAGGCACCGCCGGATTTGAAGCCGCATTCGCGGTACCAGAAAATAGCGCAGCGGGAACAAGCGCTGCAGCCAGCTTCGGAATTTTCACGATGTCACCTTTTTTATGTACTCCAGCAATGGCATACGACAGTAAACAATTCATCGCTAACGAATAGTGCATCGCCCGATCTAATTCGCTACCATCTTGATTGTATTTATAATCATTTTAATTTTCATTGTTGATATTATTTTTAGGCCTTAAACCTGATCGGGATATTGCCCGAAGCACCCCGCCAGAATAATGAACACTCACAGTCTGGCTCAAAAATACCGGGCCAAATTACCAAGTTATTAAGCGAGAGTGGGTTTCACCCGCTCTGCGGCAGCTATGGTTAGATTTCTAAAGGTCTTCCCGTTTTACAACCTCCGCTTAACTGGGAGGCAGGCGCTTCGCCCTTCTCGAAAAACTCAAATGCCTTCCAGGAATCTGAGTTTGGCCATAGTCCTGATCGCAAGCGCCTTTATCCTCGGCGGCGGATCACGGCCTGACATCGCATCAGTGCCCTACCTCCGTGCCTTGTCTGCGTTGGCTTTCGGTTTCGCTGCTTTCAGCCTGAACGCCAACCGACTGCGCACCTACCGAATCCTTCTTTGGTTTGCGAGCGCGCTGGTTGCTCTTCCGGCGCTCCAACTCCTTCCCCTTCCGCCAGGATTGGCCAACGGGCTTGGAGGTCATGAAATCGTCGCCGAAATCGACTCGGAATTGCAGCTGGGCAAACTTTGGCGGCCGCTCACTATGTCGCCTCAATGGACCTTGAACGCACTCTTTGCACTGACGGTCCCACTCGCCGCCCTAGTGCTAGCGACAAACCTGTCGGTGAACGAACACGGAAAACTTGCGTTATGCATTTGCTTGCTTGGTGCCTTGAGCGGTATTTTGGCTATCCTGCAGATTCAAGGCCCACCCCAAGGCCCTCTTTATTTTTATGACATCACCAACAATGGCTCTGCAGTGGGGCTATTTGCCAATCGCAATCATCAAGCGATCTTTTTGGCATGCCTCGTACCCATAGGCTTTGCCCTGACCGTTTCTCGTCGCGGGCCTTTCACCGATCGAGCTCTCTCTTCGCCCAATAAGGCGCACCAAGCATTCAGGTCTATCGAAGGCTGGCGGACCGGTCTGATAATGGCCGTAAGCGCTGCCTTCGTGACCGCCATGGTTATCATAACCGGGTCTCGGGCCGGGTTGCTCGCCATTGCAATCGCCCTTCTGAGCACACCATTCGTAACTGGGAGCTTTGGTCGAGACGCAAAAGCTGATGGAAGCAAACAAAGCAGAATGCTGATTATCGCCTTGAGCCTCTCCGCAGCCGGCATGCTAGCCTCTTTGGCGGTCTGGCTTGATCACGCGGTGGCGCTAGACAGGCTCGTTGCCAGCACTCCCTCGGATGAAATGCGCCTGAAGATCTTGCCCGTCATGCGCGAGATGATCGTCGCCTATTGGCCTTGGGGGAGTGGTGCCGGCACCTTCCAGAAAGTTTATCAGATATACGAGCCAGGTAGCCTACTTGAACCTGCATATATGAACCACGCTCACAATGACTGGCTTGAGGCGATCATGACGGGCGGTGCAATCGCGGCACTGCTTCTAATTGCCGGGGTCGGAGGTTGGCTTCTGGCGGCATCTCGCGTGCTCGCTGCAGGGTCGGTCGATACATTCCAACCACTTAGGCGGGCCGCGCTTGTGGTCGTTCTTATGTTGGCGATCGCCTCGATCACCGATTACCCTCTGCGCACCCCTTCTGTCAGCGTCCTCTTCGCAATCTGCGCCGTCTGGCTTTGTGTGCCCTTCGTCCGGTCATCAACGGAAGAGCGTCTGAGCCGCCGAACCACGGATTTTGCCAAACAGGAAACGACCTCTAAATGACGAGCTACAAGTCGGCGCAGAATCGCAAAACCCAACTGCTTGCCTTATGCGGTTTGGTCCTGCTTGCTGGCTGTGCCAGTACCCCAAAACTTGGTGGGGACAAGGATCTCACGGTCATTTCGTCGCGAGACCTGCCCCCTCCCACGGTAAAAGACTTCTCAACCCAATCACGCCCCTACATTGTGGGACCCTTTGATCGACTTGTGATCGACGTCTTTGGCATTGAAGGGTTGTCGGACCGTGAGGTGCAAGTTGATGCGGGCGGCAAGATCTCGTTCCCCTTGGTGGGAGTGATCGAGATTGCCGGGCAGACGCCCGCCGAAGTCGAAATGACACTGATTTCGCGCTTGCGGGCGGCCTACGTCCGCTCGCCTCAGGTCACGGTAAATGTCAAAGAGGCCGTGAGCCAGGTGGTCACAGTGGATGGCCAGGTTAAGAAGCCCGGCCTCTTCCCGATCATAGGACGCATGACGTTGATGCGCGTCATCGCGAAGGCAGAAGGAACCGACGAGTTCTCCAATCTCGAAGACGTTGTGATATTCCGTACGGTCAATGGCCGACGACTTGCCGCGCTCTATAACCTCGATGGCATCCGGCATGGCGCTTTCCCTGATCCGGACATCTACCCGAACGACGTTGTGATGGTCGGCGATGACAACTCACGCCGCCTGTTCAAGGACTTCCTGACCACCTTCTCGCTTGTCAGCGGACCACTGGTAATTGCGCTCGACAGGCTTGCGAACTGAAATCGGAACGATTGTGACCTCAATTTCTTCAAGCCTCGCTGACGGCGAAATCGACCTGAATGAACGCCAACGACTAGCTCGCGAGGCTGCGCGTGTCGAAATGGAGGAAGAGACCAATGAGCGTCTCCTTCCTCCGATATTACTCCAATACTGGCACACTGCACTCCGCTGGCGGTTGATCTTGGCTGGTATCATCGGCTTCAGCCTCGCCGCAGGCCTCATTGCCACACTGCTGATGGCACCGCTGTTCACAGCACGATCTCAAATCGAGATCAGCCGCCAACAGAAGAAGGTCACCAATGTTGAATCGCTAGAAGCAGCGCAATCTGGTCAAGACCTTGAATTTTATGCAACACAGTATTCTCTGCTCAAGGCTGTGTCCCTTGCACAACGCGTCGACCGCTCGCTCAAACTGACTGATAATGAAGCTTTTTTCAAAGCACATGGCGCTACACCAGCAAGCGACACGGAATTGCGGCGACGCCAGGCAGTCAAGCTTCTCCTGAAGAATGTCTCGATTGAGCCTGTTCGAACTTCGCGACTGGTCGATATCAAGTATACCAGCCGATCTCCCGAGCTTTCGGCACAGATCGCCAACACATGGGTGCGAGAATTTATCGGATCCAGCATGGATCGGGATTTTGCCTCAACTGCAGATGCAAGGAAGTTCCTCGAAGACCGTCTGGGCTCGCTAAAGGCAAAGCTGGAAGAGTCCGAGCGTGAAGCAGTCAGCTTCGCATCTGCTAAGGGGATAGTCGCGCTGGATGCTGTTCGTGACGCTGAAGGCAAGACTCAGACCCAGCGCACCTTGGTTTCTGCTGATCTCGAAGCGCTCAACCAGGCATTGATTCAGGCACGAACAGAGCGAATTGCGGCCGCCAGCCGCGCTAGAGGCGGACAGGCTGGCAATTCTGCCGAGGCACTTTCTTACACTGCGATTTCATCTTTGAGGCAGCGGCGGGGTGAACTTTCAGCCGAATATGCCAAAATCCTCTCCCAATTCGAACCGGGTTATCATGCCGCCCGAGCGCTTAAAGATCAAATCGATGCGCTCGACGCCTCTATTCAAACAGAGACATCGCGAGTCTCCAACAGTCGCAGCCTAGCGCTTGGCGAAGCGTCGCGCCGCGAAAATGACCTCAAGGCCCGGGTAGAGGAGATGAAGGCCAAGCTGGATAAACAGCAACGGGATCAGATCCAGTACAATATCTACCTCCGCGAAGCCGATACCAACCGTCAACTCTATGATGCGCTTCTTCAGCGATACAAGGAAATCGGTGTCGCCGGTGCCGTGGGTGCAAGCAACATCGCCGTTGTCGATCAAGCTGAAGCTCCGACATCGCCCTCCGCTCCCAACATGCCCACCAACCTTGCCCTGTCTTTGCTAATAGGCCTCGGCCTCGCTGCCTTGGCTGTCATCGCACTTGAACAGATAGACGAAGGCATACGCGGCCCCAGCGATGTCTGGAAACTTCTTAAGACGCCGCTGCTTGGCAATGTTCCCTTCGTGGAATCGAGCGCTCTGGAAGCGCTTGAAGATCCGAAGTCGAGACTTTCGGAAGCTTATTTCTCAATCCGATCCGCGCTTGCTTTCGCGACTAACCACGGCCTGCCCAAGTCGATAGCGGTCATGAGTACGCAGGCCAATGAGGGCAAATCGACCACAAGCCTTGCACTGGCCGTGATCATTGGAAGGACCGGCAAATCGGTACTGCTGGTTGATGCCGACATGCGCTCACCCTCGCTCCATCAGATCCTGACGGTCGACAATAGCCGCGGCTTTTCGAACCTGCTGGCTGGCGAGGATGCGTTTACTGGAATAATCTCACCAACGCCGCATCGCGGTGTCAGCCTGCTCCCGACTGGCCCGATGCCGCCAAGTCCATCCGAACTGCTCAGCAATGACCGACTTGACGGGCTGCTAAAGCACTTTCTCAAGGAATTCGACCTTGTCATCTTCGACTGTCCGCCAGTTCTCGGCCTCTCCGACGCCCCCCTGATCAGCCGTACTGTAGAAGGTACCGTCTATGTCATCGAACCGGGCCGAGCGCCGGTCCGCGGAATACGCTCCGCGCTCCAGCGCATCAGGTTGCTGGGAAGCAATGTGATCGGTGTCATCGTAACAAAGATCGACATATCCAATCAGCACTACGGCTACTCCTACGGATACGGATACGGATACGGATACGGTTACGGAGACGGTTACGCATACGGCGAGGAAAAGACGCATGGCGATTGATTTTGCCAATATAAGACGCTTCGTTCGCAAGCGCTCAACCAATCACGCCAATCACTACAATGCCGGCGAATTGAGCGAGCTGGATCTAGATCGCTACGGATTTCTGAAGAAAAGCCTGATCATGGCCGCGTACATCCCTCTGTTTACGCTAGCAGTCCTTTTGCGCCTTTTCAGGCGCTGATCCGTTCGTCCGCTCTCAATGATGTTCAACGTACGAGTGTTTGTCATTGGCGCAGCCAGCATTGGCTGGGCATTAATGGCATTTCACAATGCGGGAATGTCCTCCGTCAATCATCCGCCCAAGGCGCTGCGGTCGAGCGGATCAGGATTTGTGATCAATCCAACGATTGCAAACCAGCAGTTAGCCGTAATCCGTAATGAAATCCGTCACGAGCCGCTGAGCGCCCCAGCCTTGCGAGACTTCGCACTTGGCATCGCAAAAGGACAATTCAACACCTCGCGATCCGGGCTTGAGCGCGCCGAGCGGGTTAGCCGCCGGGACCAGTGGACCCAGCTCTTTCTGATCGAGAGCAGTGTCCAGAACGGTGACATAGCTGGTGCGCTTCGCCGCTATGACACGCTTCTGACGCTCAACGGCAGCCTCGCCCCCGTCTTGATCGATCGGCTTGTCGCCGCCCTGATCTCTCCAGATATTCGTCTGCAATTACCGCGTTACGCTAATCGGCCATGGATGCTCTTGCTTCTCGATCGTGCAGCACAAGCGGAAGGGGATCCGCAACTGGCCCTTGATCTTGCGAAGCGGACGGCACTGCTCGGGCCAGATTTGCCAGACCAGACGGCGCGTAACCTGGTATCGGCGTTTATTACCCGCGGAGAACCCGCAAATGCTGAAGCGGTTGCAGACCAGTTAAGCGATGCCCGCCATCGAGGCTGGCGCGATACAGCATTCTCGGCTGCGAGCACCAGCATAAGACTGGTACCGTTGACTTGGGATTTGGCGGAGGGAGCCGATATTTCTGTGACCTTGGCGGCTCCCGGCATTCTGGAAGTCGCGGATATTTCGGGCAAGCGAGCGCAAGTGGCCGCGCGGCTTCAACGGCTCCCCCTGGGCGCTACACTCTCAATTTGCAGATAGACAACAGCGATCGAGTCAACACTGACTTGCGGTGGCAGATCAGCTGCATGTCTGCAGGAAATGAGACGGTTCTCCCGCTTGACAGCGATTATGCTGGCAGGACTTTCGCGACCCGATTTGATATCTCGGGATCTTGTCGCATGACCAAATTGCGGCTGATGTATCAGCCTGATGATCACCAGGGAACGCGGAGGTTCCGTGTTGGACCGCTTACGCTGTTACGTGACGGAGCCGGGCGGTGATGTGCGTTTTTCGACAGTTTGCGTGGGCGAAAAACTTTGCCTTCTATAAATAGGGCTGACTGAGGTGCTCTTTCGTACGTCTTGGGAACGCGAACTGTCGCACGCGCAGGCAGAATCGCGCCACGTTTAATGTGTGGTATTGCGGGAATTTTTGGCTTTTCCGGTCAGCACGTAAATCTCGTCGCCGTTGCCCGTATGACGACAGCCATGGCATCTCGCGGGCCTGACGGAGAGGGTCATTGGCAAAGCGATGACGGCCGACTATCGCTTGGACACCGAAGACTATCGATTATTGACCTGAATCGCAGGTCCGACCAACCCTTACATTCGCAAGATGGCCGTTACTCGATTGTTTTCAACGGGGAAATCTACAATTATCGGGAGCTGCGCAGAAACCTCGAGGCTAAAGGATCTATTTTTCGAACCGAATCTGATACCGAAGTAATACTTGAACTTTTCAGAGTTCGCGGAAAATCTATGTTCTGTGAATTGCGCGGAATGTTCGCCTTTACCATTTGGGACAGTTTAGAACGTAGGCTTTTTCTCGTGCGTGATCCATACGGCATAAAGCCATTATATTATTTTTTATCTACAAAATACATCCAATTTGCCTCACAAGTTAAAGCTTTAGTCGCCGGAGGCGTGGCCGGCTCTCCTGATCCGGCGGCAATTGTTGGATTCCACCTATTCGGCAGCATTCCTGAGCCCTATACCTATCTAGATACAGTAAAATCGCTACCTTCTGGCCATTATTTGGAAATATCCGATCGGGGTTCTGCGAAAATAGAGTCGTATAGCCTTATATCGGAAATAATTAATCTGAGAGATTATAAAGAGTCATTATATTTAGAACACCATAAACCAGTCCGCGAAGCGTTGTTAGATTCCGTCAAGGCACACCTCGTTTCGGACTTGCCGGTAGGTCTGTTTCTCTCTGCTGGGATCGATTCTGGCGCCCTGCTTGGGCTCATGCGCGATGCAACGGCGTCTCAGATTTCTTGTTTAACCCTCGCTTTCGACGAATTCCAATCTTCGCGCGATGACGAAGCAACCATAGCTGCACAGGTGGCACGGCAATATGGTGCGGACCATCACGTGCACTGTATGACCCGGGATGACTTCCTCGCTGACCTTCCGCTGTTCTTTGCTGCTATGGATCAGCCTACAATCGACGGCGTCAACACCTACTTCATCAGTAAGGCTGCCAAGGAAATCGGACTGAAAATCGCAATTTCCGGACTTGGCGGAGATGAGTTGTTCGGTGGTTATCCCAGCTTTCGACATATCCCTCGCGATGTCGCTCGCGTTAAGCTCCTGCGAATGGGGTGCGATGCAACTGCATCGGACTGGCAATCGCTCCCGCGCTCAGGACGTTCAGGTCATATCGAGCCGAAGATCGAAGCTCTTTTTCGCTATGGAGCAAGTTTCGAGGGGGCTTATCTGGCTCGCCGATGTGTGTTTACTCCCCAGGAACTTCCAGGCGTGATGGACAGGGACTTGGCGATCGCAGGTCTCACCAAGTTACAACCCCTAGAGCATATCGGGGCCCAGACGAGACAGAAGTCCCGAAGCAGTTTTGGGCATGTCGCTCTACTGGAAAGCACAATCTATATGCGCAACCAGTTGCTTAGGGACACGGACTGGGCAGCAATGGCACATTCACTGGAAGTGCGGACGCCTTTGGTGGACAGTTTTCTGCTACGCAAGCTGTCTCCACACTTTCAGTCAGATGCGAATCGCATTGATAAGAGCACTCTCGCCACGGCCCCTGAAACGCCTTTGCCGGATTCGGTAACCCGGCGGCCGAAAAGCGGTTTTTCCACTCCGCTTCACCAGTGGCTTCAGCACGAAAATGCCCTTGGCGGATGGCGTGATTCTCCAACTTTACGTCGCAAAGGTACTAAGTGGGCAAAACGCTGGGCCTTCTCCGTTTCGCAACAGTTCTTCGGTGCGATTTGATTATTGGCTGCGAATTAGCTTTGCAGACCAAATTGGCGCACGAAACCGAACGTCCCCGACCCTGAGTAGATTGGACAAATGGCAAAATATTCCATAGCCCAAGCCGTCGCTGCCGAAGGCGTCGGATTGCTCGCTATAAGGGTTTTCAGCATCAGTTCGGGCTTCCTGATCGTCGCGATCCTTACGCGTGGATTGGGCCCTGATGGCTACGGCACCTATGCATTCGTGCAGTCCTTTTCAGCTGTGCTGAGCCTCGCAATGCACTGGGGTATTTATACGTTTCTGACCCGCGAGGTGGCAGCTAGCATCGCCCGTTCCGACCTTGAGCGCGCCCAGGCAATGGAGGCTTTCTCGCGCGCCGTGGTGTTTGCTTCGATCCCGGTAGTGGCACTGATATTCATCGTCTGCTGCGCGGCCCTGAGTATGCTTGGAATGTTTGACTTGCCGCGGACCATTGTCGCCAGCATAATCTTATTGGCGGCGATCAATGCTTGTCAGCAGCGGGGTATTGCGATCCTTTCCGGACGCAGCCGACAGGTTGGCGCACAAATCCCGGAAGGATTTGCCAGACCGGCTTTGTTTATCACGACACTGCTCGCCCTTGCATCAATTTGGCGCGAGGATCCCGTAACGGCTCTATACTTTTATGTTTTTGCCGCTGCGACAGCCTTTGCTGTCACCTCATGGCTAACGATCCGGACACGCCCATCAAGAGTTCCTGATGTGGTGTTTTCAGTATCGTATCGCGAGTGGCTGGGGCAGCTGCCACCTTTTGCACTGATCGGAATGATCGGTATCGCCATGGCCAATGCTGACGTGCTTTTACTTTTCAATTTATTGCCCCGATCCGATCTAGGACAATACAAACTCGCTGCAGTGATCGCGTCAATTCCGGCGAATCTTCATTCCATTGTGATTTCGATGTTGATGCCCCGCGCTGCAGCAGCCTGGGCCCGGGGCGACAAGGCTGAACTAACGTCGCTGGCTCATAAAGCATCAAGAACCTCCTTTGCTTTCGCTGCCTTTTACGCTGCTGCGCTTGTCCTGGTTGGCCAAAGCCTCATCACCTATGCTTTCGGACCGGCTTATGATCAGGCCTACCGGTTATCATGCTTGTTGATAGTACCTGGGCTATGCACGACATTCGTGGGGTCTGCCTTCACTCTGCTGAATATGTGCGGCGAAGCGCAACTAAACTCAGCAATCGCGCTGGTCGGCTTGTTCTGCAGTCTCATTTCCATGTGGGCTTTCGGCACACTTTGGGGTGCTGATGGAGCGGCTGTGGCCACCATCATAACGGCCCTGGCATTGAATGTCGCAGCATGGGCAGCGGTAAAACGCCGCATCGGAATCAGGTGCGATGCCTTGGGTTAATACCGCAAGTTCCCAAGCTATTACGCACATCAATCCCCATTTTCTGGAAAATTTAGGCTAATTAATGGACCAATCAGAAAATAAGCGTTTCTTTCCGGTCTCGCGACCAAGTCTAGCTGGAAATGAACTGAATTATGTCACTGAAGCGGTGAGAACAGGGTGGATTTCTTCGCTTGGAAAATACGTTTCCCGTCTCGAAGATGAGTTTGCCGAATACTGCGGGGCAGAACACGGTATCGCAGTCAGTAATGGCACCGTTTCTCTGCACCTGATTCTGGCAGCATCCGGTATTGGGCAAGGCGATGAGGTGATCGTCCCCGACCTCACCTTCATTGCCTGCGCAAATGCGGTTCTGATGGCCGGTGCTACTCCGGTGTTCTGCGATATCGATCCAGTCACACTGACCATTGACCCGAATTCCGCGGAGGCATGTGTCACGACGCGAACCAAGGCAATCATGCCCGTCCACCTCTATGGCCATCCGGCGGCCATGGACGAAATCATGGCCGTTGCCGCAAAGTATGGCCTGCTTGTCATCGAAGATGCTGCTGAAGCGCATGGCGCCAATCTGGATGGTCGTCGTGTTGGTGGTTTGGGCCACTGCGCCTCGTTCAGTTTTTACGCAAACAAGAACATGACAACTGGCGAGGGAGGAATCATAACGACGAATAATGCTTCGCTTGCGGCTCGTTGTCGCAAACTGCGTGATCACGCTATGGCACCAGAGCGGCGCTACTGGCATGAAGAACCCGGCTTCAATTATCGCATGACCAATCTCCAAGCCGCACTGGGCTGTGCCCAGTTCGAGCAGCTTGAAGGCTTCCTGAAAGCCCGACGGGAACTTTTCACAGGATATTCCCGCCGGCTTTCCGGCATGCAGGGAATCTCACTGAACCGCACAAGACCGAATGCCGACAACGCATTCTGGATGGTCTGCATGGAAATCGAAGGAATTTCGCGCGACGAACGCGACAAGCTGATTGAACGTCTCAAGGCAGACGGCGTCGACACGCGGCCTTATTTCTACCCCATGTCGATGATGCCCTACCTCGATGAGGCAGATACTCCAGTTTCCCACGACGTCTCAGCTCGAGGGCTCAACCTGCCAAGTGCAGCAGACTATACTGATGATGACCTCCATTACATTTGCGAAGTTATCACGCGGCATCTGAAAGAAGGCTGGTAGAATGGTCGTCCGAGGAGTTGTCTTTTCACTCATAGAGGCCCTGATCACTAACGTTCCTGGGGGTCTCGGGCGACGATTGCGTGGATTGTATTATCGCTGCCGCCTCGCGGAAATGGGACGCGGAGTCGTTATCGATTGCGGCGTAAAAATTACCAACCCTGCATGGGTTAAGATTGGTTCGAATACCTGGATAGACAACTATGTGGTGATCCTCGCTGGACCAGTTACGCGAAAGGGCGGAGTTTACATCCGCAAAGGCCCCGCCACTGATCTGGTAGAGGGTGAAGTCCGAATTGGTTCGAATTGCCACATTGCGCCTTTCGTGGTTTTGCAAGGTCACGGAGGCATGAGGATCGGGTCGGGCGTTACCGTAGCAAGCGGGGCCAAGCTCTACTCCTTGTCGCACCATTATCGTAATGTCGGTGATCCGGAAGATACGCGACGCTACAAGTTCTCGTCGATGGTGCCGCCGGAAGAGCAGGCCCTGATCTCGGCTGCTGTTGTTGTCGGTGAATCTGCTGCTATCGGCCTCAATTCTGTGCTCTTGCCTGGCTCGGCTATCGGCGACGAGGCATGGATTGGCGCTTGCTCAGTAATCAGGGGAACTGTTCCGCCAGGGGCAGTATGGTCCGTGATCCAACCAGCAGCAAGCTCAGAAGGCGGCATACTGCGTGGCGCGCAAGGAACCCCGGTACAATGACCGGAAGCAAGACCTTGTTTATTACTCCGGGATGCTTCGACAAGGGCGGGATTAGCCGGTATTCGCGCTATCAGATCGCTGCATTGCGTCAGATTGTTGGCGACGAGAACCTTCGAGTGTATTCGCTCCTCGGACCAGACAGCAAAAGCTTCGAGGAGCCGATCAACGTTCATTGGCACGGAACGCAGGCTACGCTCGGGGGCCGCGCTCTACTGGTTTGTCGGTTGATTAGGGACGCCCTGATCTGGCGACCTGACGTGATTCACTCTGCTCACGTGCATTTGTCGCCGCTGGTGGCTCTTCTCAAGCGCCTTTCCGGCGCTCGAACTGTGTTGAATGTCTATGGCTTAGAGCTCTGGAGCGGTCTGTCGCGACTGCGTACTGCAGCGATGGGTGATCATGACCTGGTCATATCGGATTGCCATGCTACCGCGGACGTCGTGGTCTCCAGGGAAATGCATTGTCGATTGCCGGACGTTATCTGGGATTGTGTCGACCTCGATCGATACAGGCCCGGGTCTCTCGATGCGGATTTGGCAACTCGCTACGGATTGCCCGAACCCGGCCGGCATCGCCTGATCATGACTCTCGGACGGCTGTCGGTTGGCGCAGAGCACAAAGGCTTTGACAGGCTTATCAAGGCCTTTGCATCGGTCCTATCGCATGCCCCTGATGCCAGACTGGTCATTGCCGGAGAAGGGGATGACCGGGGCCGACTAATGCAAATTGCTGATCAAGCGGGAATCGCCGATTTCGTCTACTGGACGGGGGCTGTGCACGAAGCGGACATGCCGGGCCTTTACAGGATGGCAGATCTGTTCTCGTTGGTCAGTGATGTTGGTTTTGGGAGAGGCGAAGGCATTCCGCTCACGCCGTTGGAGGCCATGGCATGCGGCGTACCGGTTGTCGTCGGCGACGAAGACGGGTCACGGGAGGCAGTTGATGGTGACCGCAATGGCAAGGTCGTCTCTCCGCGAGATCCCGAACAACTGGTCGATGCGATACTTACCTTGCTGCAAGGCGACCAGATTGCACTGCGAAAGGAAGCCCGTGCCGTTGCCGAGGAGCGTTTTGGCTTCGATGCTTTCGTAACCAAGCACTCCGAAATCTACAGCGCTCTGGTCAAGACCGAAAATGCCCGCAAATCCTGAACTTCGGAAGGCAGGCGGAGTGCCAATTTCTGACCATACGCGCCGGCTAGGCGGGACCATGGTTGGAGGGTGTTTAGTCTCAGCTATCCTGGCTTTCTATTTTCTCTTGGTGTCTAAATCTTGCGGCAGTGATTGCGGCGGAGAGGTTGCGGTCGTTTTCACGATTGTTGGCCACCTTGCTGGCCTATGTGCTTATATCGCGCTTGCACTTCTGGCTCTGCGTGGCAATTGGTCGGCTGTGCTTACACCGGCCGTCGGCTTTGTGATTTGCTGCGTGATATTTTTCAGCTTCGGCAATCTTTCGCTGATCCTGGCCGATCAGGAAACGCTCTTCTACATGATGAGAAGCGATTACTTCATTTCAGAAAGTGAACTTCTCAGAGCTGACTTTCAAACCTTTGCCGGCGCCGCGACGATTTTTGCTTTTATGAGGCTGGGTTTTGGTTGGCGAAAACTCCAATCAATCGATCAGGGCAAGCCACTTTCGATACGCGCCGTCGCATTGCTGTTCTTGATCCTGGGGCTCGCTTTGAAGCTCTTGGTGATTGTGCCCGCCGAATGGGGGTATGCCGACTGGACCGTTCCGGGGACCTTGATGAATCTTCAGCCGCTCGCGGATGCCGGGTTCATGCTGCTGGTTATGGCTATCGCCCAAGGAGAGCGAAACCTTTTGGTGCTTTTGTTGCTTCTGTGGCCGCTTCATTTCGCGATTTGCGTTCTATCCTTCACTAAGGAGACCATGATCGTTGCTATCCTGATGCCGATGCTCGGGGCTGCTTTAGGGGGAATGCGGTTTCGCAACATATTGATCTGGAGCCTCGCCGTTGCCGCCTTGTTTGTTTCAACACAGAATTCGTTTCTTGCCGCCCGCAAGGATATCATCGCCTACAGTGGAACTGAGCGTCATTCGCCCATTGCAGATCGAATCACTATTCTAGGTCGAGCAATCGTCTTGGCTAACAGTAGCGACGAGATAATTATCGACGGTGCCGCGTTACCACCGCAGCTGTGGTGGGCTCGTCTTAGTTACGCAGGTCCGCAAATCCGGGCGTCTGAATTGTTCGACAACGGGCAGCCATTGCCATTGATGTATTCTCCATTCCAGGTGCTCATTCCAAGAGCTATTTGGCCGGATAAGCCCGAGCTCACCAACCTTGGACTGATGTTCAACAGGGAAGTTTCCAGGAATGGCCAGACGCTCGGACGAGTTGCTTTCACCGTTTTCGGTGAGGGATACTGGATGTTTGGTTGGCTTGGTGTCGTTTTGTTTTCAGGCCTCACGGGCCTGATCTTTGGCGTAATGACCCGCAAGTCTCAACAATGGATCCACAAACGAGACTTGATCTTCCTTCCTGCAATTCTGCTAGCGACCAAGATGGGGGCAATGGGGGTACTGGGCTTCTTTCAAACTGGAATAGCCATCGATTTCATCCTGTTCTTGGTACTTGCTATGACATTGGGGGTTGTGTCCACGTTTATGAGGCAGCGTGCGTGATGGCTTCTCGCTCTCTTCGTGTCATTCAAATCGTGCCATCTTATTTCCCTGCAACATATTGGGGTGGGCCGATCTTCTCTACCAAGATGATCTGTGATGAGGTGTCAAAGCGTCCTGGTTTCTCGGTTTCCGTTCTGACGACTGACGCAGCCGGACCTGCTGTTTCACAGCGCGTAGATTCTCGGGGCATCTGCTTTGCTTACCCCGTTTTGTTCTGCAGACGGATTGCTGGCGACAGCATCTCACTTGGCTTGTTCTCGAAATTGTATCGCGGTATCTCAGCGGCTGACGTTGTTCATATCACTGCCACGTTCAGCTTTCCTACCTTGCCGGCGTTGCTAATGGCCCGACTTCTGCGCAAACCCGTGGTCTGGTCTCCGAGGGGGGCAGTCCAAGCCACTGATGGATGGCAATCCAGTCCGCGGCAGTTTCCGAAGCAACTGTTTTTGAAGGTCGCTCGGAAGATCGCAACCTCACAACTCACCATTCATGTAACGTCTGAATGCGAGCGCGCTGCAACACAACGCTATTTTCCTGGCGTTGATTTTGCAATCATTCCAAACGGGGTAAAATTACCGAATTTGGTGCGTGAGACGCGGCGAGGCGATGTTTCGCTCAACCTGATGTTCCTCGGTCGAGTGCATCCACAAAAGGGGGTGGAGCGTCTCCTTGAAGCCATGAACAACCTGCCGACTGGAGTTTCACTCGATATTTATGGAACTGGGGATCCCGCATATCTCGAACATATTCGGCGCATTTCCGTCGTGTTCAGCGGTCGGGTCCGGCTGCATGGCGAGATCCACGAAGCCGAGAAATGCGAAGCATTCCGAAAGGCGGACCTTTTCGTGCTCCCGAGTTTCTCGGAAAACTTTGGAATCGTCATCGCTGAGTCGCTGGCCCATGGCGTGCCGGTAGTCACAACCACGGCAACGCCATGGGCCGACCTTGGACAGCGCGGTTGCGGCCTTGCGATCGACGCTCATAGCGGGGATCTGTCGGCCGCGATCCTCCGATTGGCCGGTCAGGATTTGGCTCGAATGGGGGCTGTGGGAAGGCGTTGGATTGCCGAAGAGTTCTCACCCGAGAAAGTCGGCGATGCCTTCGCGAAGCTCTATCGGACAAAGGTAGCGGCCTTTGGCTGACCCTGACTGGGTAGTGGCGAACCGCAGTGCGCAAAAGTATACTGCGAACGAGCAATTGCGGAGAGTCCTTTGGGCCTTTGCAACGCCCCTTTTCCGTTGGAGCCCCCGCCCGTGCTGGGCCTGGCGTAGGCACATTCTGCGTCTTTTCGGAGCGCAAGTTTGCGCTGGGGTGCATATCTATCCTAGCGTGCGGATCGCGGTTCCGTGGAACCTTTCATTGGGGAGGAACTGCGCTGTTGGCGACAACGCTACGCTCTATTCGCTCGGGCTAATAACAATCGGCGCAAGGGCCACAGTATCCCAAGGTGCTCACCTTTGCGCAGGCACACATGATCTCCAAAATCCCACTCGCCCACTGCTGAAACCGCCGATTGTGATTGGTTCCGATGCTTGGATATGCGCGGATGCCTTTGTCGGTCCGGGTGTTTCCATAGGGCCGAGGGCGGTCGTTGGTGCAAGGGCAGTCGTAATGCGCAACGTGGCTGCGGACACCACCGTTGTCGGCAATCCAGCCCAACTGGTGAACAAGTCGGTCGTATAAAGCCGTTGCCGACAGAGCTACACCGCAAAGCATCAAAGCAAATGCTTACAGTTATAATACTGACCCGCGATGAAGAACGGCATATTGCCCGGGCAATTGACTCGGTGGCTGATATTGCCAGTAAGATCTTCGTGGTTGACAGCGGCTCGACTGATCGGACTGTCAAAATTGCCGAATCCAAGGGCGCTCATGTGTTGTTCAATCCTTGGACCAATCATGCCAGCCAATTTAATTGGGCTCTTGAGCAGCTTGCGCGGGACACTGGCTGGGTGCTTCGGCTTGATGCTGACGAGGTCGTTTCACCGCGACTAGCGGCCGAGATCGCGTCGGGCTTGGAAGGACTAAGCCCGGATGTCGCTGGCGTTTCCGTCGGACGAAGAATGAACTTTCTTGGCCAGCCCGTGCGGCGGGGAGGGGTCTTTCCAGTTCGGCTTATTCGGATATTTCGCCATGGTCATGGCAAGTGCGAAGAACGGTGGATGGATGAGCACATCGTTGTTTCGGGCGATGTCGCCAAGTTCCGCGGCGACATCATTGACGATAACCGCAATCCACTCAGCTGGTGGACAGCGAAGCATAACGACTATGCGTCGCGCGAAGTCATAGAGCTGCTCAATCTCGAATACGGATTCATGGAACCCAGTGCTTCCGAGCATCTACGGTTCAGCCGCGGAGCAGGCTGGAAGCGGTTTCTAAAGGAACGGTGCTATGCCCAGCTTCCGATCGGCCTACGCGCATTCTGTTATTTCCTCTACCGTTATGTCGTCCGGCTTGGCTTTTTTGACACTCGCGAAGCCGCAGCTTTTCATGTCCTCCAAGGCTTTTGGTATCGATATCTAGTCGATATCAAGTTGCACGAAGTCAAATGCCGCATGGAAGAGGATGGATTGGGTATTTCGGAGGCCATTTTTGAAGTGCTTGGTGTTGAATTGCATCTCCCGCTAAAAAGGGCAGTCAACCCCTGACCTGATCCCTGCTTCACAAGCATCTGTGCCGGTGCTTTGACTGGGGCCACCACCTAACATTATGCAGATTTCTGTCATCACAGCGGTTTACAACCGTGCCGGGACGATTGCGGAAGCCGTCGAAAGCGTCGCGCGGCAAACGCATCGGCCACTTGAGCACATCATACAGGATGGCGGATCTACCGATGGCACCCTTCAGGTGCTCGAAGAGGTTTGCACTGGCATCGTAAATGTGAGGTCCGAACCCGACCAAGGGCTTTACGACGCTATCAACCGGGGCATTTCCAGAGCGACTGGCGACATCATCGGCCTGATGCATTCCGATGATTTTTTCGCTCATGAAAATGTTTTGAGCCTCGTTGCCGAAATCATGTCAGATCCTGCTGTCGATGGCGTCTTCGGTGACTTGCAATACGTCGCCGCCGACAACCCTTCGCGTGTGGTGCGAAACTGGAAGGCCGGGGCGTTCTTGCCTGCGAAGCTGCGCCGCGGCTGGATGCCACCCCATCCCACTTTCTATCTGCGGCGAGAGGTATTCAGCCAGTGGGGCCTTTACGATACCGGACTGAAGATATCAGCCGATTACGATGCGATGCTTCGCTACCTCGTCAAGGGCGGCATCAACCTGGCCTACATTCCCGAAGTGCTTGTCAAGATGCGGGTGGGCGGCGCCAGCAACAAATCGCTTCGAAACATTATCCTGAAAAGCCGCGAGGACTTCATGGCAATACGTCGCCACAACGTTGGCAGTCTAGGAACTTTGGCAAATAAAAACATCCGCAAAATTGTCCAATATTTTTGAATTTTGAGTATAAAGCTATGAAAAAACGAGCAATTATAACAGGAATAACGGGGCAAGATGGTTCGTATCTCGCTGAGTTTTTGATTGGCAAGGGGTATGAAGTCCATGGAATTAAGCGGCGTTCGTCGTCACTCAACACGCAGAGGATCGATCATATATACCAAGATCCACATTGTGTAGATCCGCATCTGCATCTATATTATGGGGATCTGACTGACAGTTCGAACCTTACCCGCATCCTGAGCGATGTTCGACCTCACGAAATCTACAATCTCGGAGCGCAAAGTCACGTTGCGGTTAGTTTTGAAACGCCTGAATACACAGCCGACGTCGATGCGATCGGCACCTTGCGGTTGCTCGAAGCGATCCGTTTGCTTGGGTTAGGCGACAAGACGCGCTTTTATCAGGCATCCAGTTCCGAACTCTACGGTATGGTTCAGGAGACACCGCAGCGCGAGAGTACTCCCTTTTATCCTCGTTCGCCCTATGCGGTTGCAAAGCTCTATGCCTATTGGATAACAGTAAATTACCGTGAGGCATACGGCATGTATGCCTGCAACGGCATCCTCTTCAATCACGAAAGCCCGCGCCGCGGGGAGACCTTTGTCACTCGCAAGATCACCCGCGGCTTGTCAAACATTAGCCAAGGTCTCGAAGCCTGCTTGTACATGGGGAATATGGATGCACTGCGGGACTGGGGTCATGCCAAGGACTTCGTGCGCATGCAGTGGCTGATGCTGCAGCAGGATGAGCCCGAGGATTTCGTAATAGCCACCGGGAAACAGCACAGTGTCCGGGAGTTCATCCGCTGGTCTGCCGAAGAGCTTGGTATCACATTGCACTTCGAGGGTAACGGCGTTGATGAGCTTGGCATCGTCAAAGCTGTCACTGGAAAAGTCAGCACGTCCATTCAGCCTGGTGATGTGATTGTTCGGGTTGACCCACGCTATTTCCGTCCCGCAGAAGTTGAGACACTTTTGGGCGACTCCAGCAAGGCTAAGGATAAGTTGGGCTGGGAGCCCGAGATTTCGGTGCGTGAGATGTGTGCGGAGATGGTGGCTGCCGACCTAAAGATTGCGCAACGCCATGCCCTGCTCAAAGCTCACGGCCTAGACGTTCCTTTCGCTATCGAAAACTAAGGGCTGATCATGTCGATATACGTTGCAGGTCACAGGGGCATGGTCGGATCCGCAATTGTACGGTCGCTCGAAGCTCGCGGCGTAACTCCGCTAACCCGCACGCACGCCGAGCTAGATCTTACCGATCAGTTAGCAGTTCGCGATTTCCTACAAACGCATCGGCCAAATATGATCATTCTTGCCGCCGCGAAGGTCGGCGGTATTCACGCCAACAACGTTTATCCCGCCGACTTCATCTATGAAAACCTGATGATGGAGTGCAACGTCATCCATCAGGCATTCCGCGCCGGCGTTCGCCGGCTATTGTTCCTTGGTTCCTCTTGTATCTATCCCCGCGCGGTTGCTCAGCCGATGGCAGAAGAGGCCCTGCTTACGGGTGTGCTTGAACCTACTAACGAACCTTATGCCGTGGCCAAAATCGCCGGGATCAAGATGTGTGAGAGCTATAATCGGCAATATGGCACCGACTATCGCAGCGTGATGCCGACGAATCTCTATGGCCCGGGCGACAATTTCCATTTGGAAAACTCGCACGTGTTGCCTGGGCTAATCTACCGCTTTCATGAGGCTGTGAAGGTCGGAGCACAGTCTGTTAGAGTCTGGGGTACGGGTACCCCGCGCAGGGAGTTTCTGCATGTTGATGACATGGCGGAAGCCGCTCTGTTTGTAATGGATCTTAATCTTCACGCCTACCAATCCCACACCCAGCCAATGCTCAGTCACATTAACGTCGGCAGTGGCGGGGACATAACCATTGCCGAGCTCGCAGCCTTGGTGGCGGAGGTTACGGGGTTTAAGGGACGAATTGAGTTCGACACGAGCAAGCCTGACGGAACCCCACGGAAGTTATTGGACGTTACCCGTCTTGAATCAATGGGCTGGCAAGCAAGCATCTCGCTTCGGGACGGGATAGAGCAGACCTACCGCTGGTTTTTGGCGAACGAGCAGTCGATGCGAGCAATCTGATCTTCTGAAGCCGTTAGCTATTGCGTCCGCTTTTGCCGCAAGCGTCCTCATGGGCCTTGCCATCGAGTTAACGCACAATTTGATCGGGCAATGTCCGTCCATTTCTTAGCTAGTCTGCGAACGATGGCCGCCCTTTCGTAAAGTGTTGGCAGGAAAGATGTCGTCCCCAGTAGCGTTTGCGGATGTGCTCGAATTACTGCTCGATTTTGCACGACGAGCGCCCCTTGGCACGGCTCTCAAAGTCGCTGACAGAGACATGCGGCGGTATTTCAACGAACATATGCACGTAGTCCTTCGACAGCGCACCATTGATGATGGTCACGCCCATCTCGGCGCAGACCTGCCAGATGATCTCTCGGACCCGCAGGCGCACCTCACCGATGAGCACCCTGTACCGGTACTTCGGCGCCCATATGTGATGGTAGCGATGATGAAATGTCGTATGACAACCGGAGCGATACGCCATAGCCTGTACCACGCGAGCCTATGGCTGAAGCCAGTAGCCGACTGAAGTCGGAGGAGTTCCTCCACGAAGCGAGACTCTAGAACTAAGCCACAGCGGCACTGACTTGAGGTTTCACGTTACCAACTGGGCGCGATCCAAGGGGTACCCAGCAAGCATTATGTGCGCCTTAGCTCAGGCGGATTTAGCATATGGTACCGTGCCTAGCCTATTTTGTTTCAAGCACTTGCTGGCCAGCAAGCGGCCTGAAACCCAGGCACTTTCTACCCGCGGTCCGACCAACCAGTCACCGCAGACTCCCAAGCCAAGATCCGCATTCCACAAGGCACCATCACCGGTGCCAGCCGAAAGCGCGAAACGCCAATGGTGGGCCTGTTCGATAACTGGCTCCGGCAATGGACCACCACCTGCCGCTTCGGCAAAAGAAGTCCTCAGTTCCTCAATAACATCGACCGGTGATGCTTCCAGTCGGTCTGCTGACCATGCAGCACCTGCTTGGACTACCCAAGCCTCTGGCCCTGACCGCCCAGGTTTGGCGCTATTGCGAGCGGCCCAGGCAATGCTACCCCTGTCGCGCATAATATCAGGCAAGGCTTGCAGGGGGCGATCAAACGCGAACATACCTGTCCAGCAGGGCTGGGACCGCGACATTAACGCCTTGCGAGCCATGCCAAAGTCGTGAAGCGACAGAATCGCAGCGGCCTGCTCGGCGGGTACAGCCAGAACGATGGTATCGAAGGGGCCGTTCTCCCGCCCATCAACTAACAACCACCATGACCCAGCCCGTCGGCAAACCGAAACAACCAAATGGTGCCAGAAGACCTTGTGGGAAACTGCCATATGCCGGACCATGGCATTCATACCCGGAACCCCGACCCAGATATCATTCCCGGCTTCCGGCCAAGGCGCAGCGATCCCGGCGCATTGCCAGTCATTCACGAGGCGTTTAAAGGAGGGATCACGCGCAGTGAAGTACTGAGCCCCGTGGTCGAATGCGACTTCACCCAAAGGAGTTTGCAGCCTACGGGTCGACATGCGACCGCCTGGCCCCCGGCCTTTGTCGAAAAGCGTGCAGTTGTTGCCAGCCTCTTTTAGCGCATTCGCACAAGAAAGGCCGGCGATACCTGCGCCGATAATTGCGACGTCCACTCCGAAATCAGCCCTTATCGATCAAAGAAAGGACTTCTTTGCGGCTTTCAGGGCTTTGTAGGAAGCACCCCAGCATCCGGCTTGTGACCATTCCAACGCCGTGGGTCTTAACACCTCGCCCGGTCATGCAGCCGTGCTGCGCCTCAATGACGACAGCGACGCCCTGCGGTTTGAGATTGTCCCATATCGCTTGCGCGACCTGAGCCGTAAGTCGTTCCTGCACTTGCAGCCGTTGGGCATACCCATGCAGAACGCGAGCCAACTTCGAAATGCCGACGACGCGATCCGAAGGAAGGTAAGCGATCGATGCGGTGCCGGTGATCGGTGCCATGTGATGTTCGCAATGCGACTGGAACGGAATGTTTCTGAGGATGACGATCTCGTCATAGCCGCCCACTTCTTCAAAGGTCCGCGACAAGTGCTCGCCAGGATCCTGGTCATATCCCTGACAATACTCGCGCCAGGCTCGAGCAACGCGCTTGGGAGTATCGGCCAGTCCTTCGCGATCCGGATCGTCGCCGGCCCATCGGATCAAATTGCGTATCGACTCTTGGATCGCCAAGGGAACAGCAATCTTTCCATTATCGACATCGAAATCTTTCATTTTCGGTATATAGTTCATTATTACCCCCTCTCAAAAATTTCAGATAATTTACGCCGGGCCAACTAGTGAACAGAATAATACAATCAACAAGACTGCGGCCGCCTGAAACAAAACTCGCTGCGTCATCATGCGGTTCTGCTTTATGCCAAACGCATCCTGAGTCTCCTGGCTTGACTGGGCGAGCTTCTCAGCATCGCGAGTAAACGCGGCAAGGCCACGTATGAGTGAAGTTGCCGCAGCAATTGCGAAGCCAGCGATGAGCAGAAGCAAAAGATAGATCATGGAAGTCACTCCCTTTCGCAACCGGAGAGCGGTGCGAAAAGCACCCTCGAATTGTGCACATGAGACAAGGATTTCGCGAGTGCTCCAACCTGTACAAATGGGCATCTTGTGGATCTGACAGCTTCGGATAAGGGACAGCTATCATGTCTTTAATCGCGATGATCGACACCAGCCCAATCGCCGCGGTTCTGAGCAATCCGCGACTCCCGGATAATCCGATCGTGGAATGCAATCAGGCTTTCATTGACCTTACTGGCTATTCGCGAGGCGAAATCGTCGGTCAAAACTGTCGTTTTCTGGCTGGCGAGGAAACCGAGCCGCAGCTGACCGAGGAATTGCGTAGCGGCATTCGCCGACTCCAGCCCGTGATGGTTGAAATCCTCAATTACAAGAAGGACGGAACTCCGTTCCGAAACGCCGTGATGGTCGCGCCTATCTTTGATTCTGCAGGGGAGCTCGAATATTTTCTGGGCTCGCAGGTCGAGGTCGCCGATGAGTCGATGAAGTCAAACGAGGCACGTCGCGAGTTGGCGCAAAAGCGCCTTGCAACACTTAGTCCGCGCCAGATCGAAGTGCTGAAGCACATTGCGGCGGGCAAGCTCAACAAGCAGATCTCTTTTGAAATGGGGCTCAGCGAACGGACGGTCAAAATGCACCGCGCAGCAGTGCTTGCAGCGCTTGGCTTCCGAACCAATGCCGACGCCATCCGTCTGGCCATCGAAGCCGGATTTTGAAAGCTGGCGCCTCCCGAATGAAACTCCGCAAGAAGGCAGATCTGCCAACCAAGACTTGTACGACATGTCGGCGACCTTTTGCCTGGCGCAAGAAGTGGTCGGCGGTGTGGGACGAAGTGAGGTATTGCTCTGACCGATGTCGCCGCCAGAGAGCGGCAATAAATACAGCTCCTGAATGACCGAAGTTCGCCTCATACTTGGCGACCAGCTTTCCCCTACCCACAGCTGGTATGGGCGGATCGATCCAGATGTCGTTTTCGTGATGATGGAGACACGGCAGGAAACCGATTACGTCCGCCACCACGCACAGAAAATCATTGCGATCTTCGCGGCCATGCGGGAGTTCGCGCGCACCTTGCGTGAATGGGGGCATAGGGTCGAATATCTCGCTCTCGACGATGTCGACAACCGCCAAACGCTTCCAGTGCAATATTGATCTGATAATGGCACGATACCGGGCGACATCCTTCGCCTGGCAGGAGCCGGACGAGTGGAGACTTGACCGACAGCTGGCTGATTACGCAGCGCGCTTAGGCGTGCCGGCGCGCATGGACAGCAGCGAACACTTCCTAACCGCGCGTAGCGAAGTTGGCGACCACTTTTCCGGTCGGCGGCAATGGCTGATGGAGAGCTTTTATCGGTCGATGCGGAAGCGTCACGACGTGTTGATGGATGCTTCGGGAAAGCCGCTAGGTGGGCAATGGAATTATGATGCGGAGAACCGCAAGCCTTGGACTGGCAACCCACCCGAACCTGCAGACAAGCGTCCGCGCCACAATCACGCAGCCTTGTGGCAAATCATTACGACAAAGGGTGTAGATAGTTTCGGCTCACCTCACGAGGATGACTTTCGCTGGCCTTTGAATCGCAGCGAAGCTAGCGCCATGCTAGACATTTTCATTCGCCAAACCCTGCCGCATTTTGGCGAATATCAGGATGCGATGAGCGGCCGCGCAACCCATCTGTTCCATTCAATGCTGTCCTTTGCGCTCAATGTGAAGATGCTGACCCCGCGCGAGGTAATTGATGGTACCGTCGCTGCCTATCGCAGTGGTCACGTGCCGCTTGCCGCGGCCGAGGGGTTTATCAGACAGATCCTGGGGTGGCGCGAGTATGTTCGCGGCATCTATTGGGCGAAAATGCCGGGTTATGCTGAGGCAAACTATTTCAACCATGAGCGACCGCTGCCAGACTGGTTTTGGACCGGCAGCACGAAGATGCGTTGTCTCGCGCACGCGCTTGAACAGTCGTTGGACAGAGCCCATGCGCACCATATTCAGCGGTTAATGGTGATCGGAAATTTTGCCCTGCTTGCAGGTTTGGATCCCCAAGCACTCCATCGCTGGTACCTTGGCGTGTATATCGATGCCTTCGAATGGGTAGAACTGCCCAACACCCTTGGAATGAGCCAATTCGCGGACGCCGGGATGCTGGCAACCAAGCCCTACGTTTCTTCGGCCGCCTACATCGACCGGATGAGCGATTACTGTCGCGGCTGCCAATATGACCGAAAGTCCCGAACCAGCGATAGTGCATGCCCGTTCAATGCACTCTATTGGAACTTCTTTGATCGCAACCAGCGACAATTAGAAGGCAATCCTCGGCTCGGGCACACGTTCCGACATCTCGCAAAAATGGATGAAGAATGCCGTCGGGAAGTCAAGGATAGAGCAGATTACATCCTAGGAAATCTGGAGACGGTCTGACGCCCTGATTAGCTTTACTGACAGGGCGGCTGGAGACATAGCCCGATTGTGATCATGCCTAATAGATGTGGCGGACTCAGCGCTTTGCATCAATGAACTGCCCGCAGGAAATTGCGCATCTGTATCAGGGCGACAACTTTCGACTGATCAGATACCATCGCGACAATCCAGACCAGAAGAGCAGAAGAGGAAACGCGCCCGTGATGAGCACAAGCCATCTGACGAAGAACCCGCCAACGCTGCCATCGTGAAGCGGGTGCAGCCAGCTTATGACAATCGAAGACGCAGGCATCCGGCGAGAATCCACCTGATCGATCACTTCGCCATCATGCTGGTCAATCCAGATGAAACTGTGCGGGAAGCGCGAGCTGGGGTCACTCGACTGCCGGAGACGCAGACGGAACGCATTCCTTCCGCTTCCTGGAACCTCGATCCATGCAATTCTCGCCTGGGGCATGGCCTGTCGCGCTGCGGCAATTGCGATGCTGGGCTCGATCTGCTCACCAGATTCACGTTTCGATCTGGGTGAAGGTATGGGCGTTGGTTCGCCCAGTAAAGGCGCGAGCACTGCGCTGCTCTCATCTGGCAGCGCCAACATGACCCCAGTTATTGTCAGCGTTGCCAGCAAAGGCAAGCTCAGCAACCCAGCCAACTTGTGAATGTCGCGCAAGCGGCGCGACTGCGGCGCATGGCGCTTGAAGCGCAGAGCCTTTGCCCAACTGCCGCGCGGCCACCAGGCCCAAAGTCCGGATATGAGCAATGCCAACAAGCCAAGCCCGGCATAACCGAAGATCACGCCGCCGGTCTTGCCGAACTGCAGGCGGTAGTGAAGATCGTAGATCCACGTCATCGCATAATCGCCCCAGAAATCGCGGCGGAGCACGCGGGTTCCATCGGGGGAAAGCCAAACCATCATCGGCGCGAAGTCACGGCCTGCGGTTTCGGGCGGGCTGTAGTAGCGAGCCGGGATCGCTCCCGGTCTACCAGTAACCTCGAACCGCCACTGGCCTTGTTTGTCTGGAAACACCGTGCGCAAGGTCGAGATCGCCTGGTCATAAGAAACAGGCGAGGCGCTTCCATCTGCAGATTGTTCGGGATGAAGCCAGGCATCGATCTCGACGTAGAAGACCAGTGCCGAGCCGGTCAGCCCCGCCAGAACCATCAGTGCTCCCAGCCCGAGGCCGAGCCAGAGGTGAATGCGTCTGACAATTTGGCGGGACCTAGCCATGGTCAGAACCTGACCCGGACGCTTCCGGTCACGTTGAGGCCATCGCCGGGGCTGTGCAGTGTCTGGGCACCATCCCACCAGGCGTATTCGTAGAACGTGTCGGCCAGGTTCTTGGCGGAGAGGGCCAGCTCGATCTGGTCATTGAGTGTATAGGCAACTTCGGCGTTGATCATGGTGTAGTTGCCGAACTTGCCCCCGTTGGCCGCACTGTTGGCTGAGGTGAGCCAATAGCTCGACTGGCCATTGGCCCACAGCGAGAGTCGAACCTTGGGCAGTCCGGTGAAATCGACCCCGCCCGACCAGAGCCAGTGCGGCACGTGATCGATCTCGTTGCCCTTGTACTGCGGGGTTGCCGGATCGGGCGTGGTGATGATGGCCTTTTGCCAGGTAAGCGCCCCCCAGAGCGAAAGGCCAGTGACCGGCCTGCCGCTGAGCTGAAGGTCGAAACCGTGGCGGCGGGTGGCACCGACGTTCTCGCTGTCGCCCAGAGGATCATTGAGCTTGCGCTTGATCTCGCCGGTTGCCGTCTGCTCCCATGCCGCAACGCGTCCTTCGAACACCTCGCCCAGCGCATATTTGACGCCCAGTTCCCATCCCTCGTTGATCGACGGGTCGAGGTTGATCGTGCGTGGCGGGATCAGATAGGCGCCAGAGGCCAGGCCGATCTGGAAGCTCTTGCCGTAGTTGCCATAGACGGTGAGGCCCTTGAGCGGGTTCAGCGCGACCGAGAGCTTGGGCTGGCTGATTGTGCCATAGTCGTTGATGGGCGCGGGCCTGCCGGTCAGTCGGTTGAGGAAGCTGCCTCCCACCCAGTCCCAGCGCCATGCTGGCGTAATCCGCAGCCAGGGCGCAGGCTCAAGGATGAGCTGCCCATAGACACCGCCAACCGAGAGCTTGAATCTCTGGTCCCGGGTCTGGGCCGTGGGAACACGATTGACCGCCGTGTAACGCAGCGAAACGTCATCCTGCCACTGCGTGTCGCCGCCGACCTCGGCCATCAGCGGCATGCCTGCAAGGCTGGTGTGATAGTGCAACGCGCCCATCACGCCCCAGTGATCCTCATTGGTGACCCGGCGCTGCTGGGCGGCACCGGCAGAGAACTTGACGTAGCGATCATCACGGAAGCGGTTGAAATAGGCCTTGGCCGTAAAATCTAGCATATCGGTCAGGCTGTTGTCGAAGTGCAGGCTGTATTGTTGGATCTCGCGCTTGTCGCCATCGCTGGCGTTGTAGGCGTTAGTCATGCGCGGATCGCTGCGGCTGTCGGCAAAGGTCAGGTAGCCGGGCTCCTGTGCGTTGCTCTTGTAATAGCGTGCTATCGCACCGATCCTGACATCCTCGTTGGGATTGAAGAACCACTTGCCCGCCAAGCTGAGCCTGTCGAGGTCGCCGTGGCGGCGGTATCCATCCGATTTACGGTAGGCGACAAGGTAGTTCTGGCTAACTTTGCCAGTCTCAAGGCCTGCCGAGAGCTGGCCTTCGTAGGTCCCGAAGCTGCCACCTGCCAAGCGGGCGTCGGCATAAGTGCTGCCGATCCGGGTTTTGATGTCGGCGCTGCCGGCGATTGTGTGCAGGCCGTAGCGCGGGTCTGACGTGCCACGCACCACTTCGATCCCGGCGATGTCCAGCGGGAACACCTGATCTATATAGGGCATGTTGCCGTCGTTGCTGTTCGATGGAATGCCGTCGATCAGTAGCTTGACAGCATTGATCTCGCCCTCGCCGTTGAAGCCGCGAAACGAGAATTTGCCGCTGGTTGCCCCCTGATTGAAATTGGTGACCAGCACGCCGGGCAGCCGTCCGACCAGCTCCCAGGCATAGTTGACGTTCGCACGCTGCGCGACATCGCCGCCCAGCCTGTCGACCGAAGTCAGTACGTTGTCTGTTGAACCCGCCATGCGGTTAGCGGTGACGACGATCTCGCCGAGGGTGAAGGTAGTGTCGCTTCCCCCCTCGGCCTTGGGTGCCTCCTCGGCACGGACAGGTGTTGCGCCCATTGCCAGTGCGGCAGCCAGAGCGATTTTCGGTGTTTGCATTTCCATTTCCAGTTTAACAGGTTTTGCCATGAAGTCGCGCGGCTTGCGTGCGCGCGGGACCAGCTCGGCAAAATGTAGAGCAGCTTGAGGCCAAACATTCCGGGAAAGACCTACCGACAAGGGAGTCGCCAGAAGAGCGCAGGAAATTCTCTCCGCGCTTGTTTGGCCGATCTAAAGGTCAGCTAATAGTACCTGCGGCAAGAGCAGGTGGCGCGCGCAAAGGTGGGCGAATGAAATCTTGCCGCAACAATTGCGGTGGCTTCATCGGCAAGCAACTGTGCGCGATGATAAAATTCAGCGCTATTGCGATGAGCGCGGGCGGTGTGGAATTCAGGACAGAGAAAGACAAGGCTGAAAAAGCGCAAGCTCCAGCAGTCTTTTCGTGCTCCTCAGGACCACTTGGCGAAGGTGTGTCCCTTGGGATGACAACGTGCTGGATCAGCTTTCCATTTAGCGATTCGGCACAAATCCCGATTGTCACCACTCGGTCTGCCTCGCTCGGCATGTAACCCATGGGAATCAAGGCTCGCATGCAAGCGCAGCCGCAAACAACGTTGCGGCAAGGGCGCTGTGACGCGCGAAGAAGGCCCGGACTAAATTCACTGGGAGCGCGCAATAGGATAGGTTGTGCCTCGTGTCACGGCGCTGACATTGCGGAAGTCGCCTTGTGCGACGCCTTTCTCGGCCGAGTCGTAAACAAATGACGCTCAATTCGGCGATGAAGGCGATTACGCTAACCGGAAAAGTGGCCTTCGAATCGCCGCTTAAAGGCGCGCTTCCGTTCACGCACAAGCACGTCGGAACTCCGCTTATGCTTGATAATCATACTTAATATGCGTTAATTAAAGGAAGGTTTTGGACCCAATTCTAGGGCCGCACCCTTCATTTGAAGGGCGATGCCGGCGCAAGGCCGATTTAAGTTGGCTCCACGAAAATCCGTTTCTGCGGGCTGCTGAGCTCCGCACTCCTGCGCATGCCGGTGTGCGATGAAGTATCCGAAGGAACGAAAAGAACGTGAGGCACGGAAAATGGCGACCAACATCTGGGGTTCGGACACACAGGCACAGCTCATTATTGCGTCAGGGCTTCCGCCTGCCGGACAGGCGTTGTTCGATGCGGCCGATAGCGGGGGCGCAGAAGTAGGCGTCATCTCCTACAAGAATGGCCAGGCGTCCGTGTCCTTCTTTGATCACATGGGCGTACCAACAGCCGCGCGGCCTACCAGCGTGCTTGCTACGGGTGGTGCAGCGCTTTCCGAAGTCGCCATTACCGCATCAGGGATCCTTGGATATGGTGCCGGGTGGATTGAGGCGGGCAGCAATGTCATAAAGGCCCAGTACTTCAGTGCTGCCGGCACTTACGGAGCGCCAATCACTCTGGGGACCGGTCATGGACTCGACATGGCCGGTTACTCGCGAAACGATGCCGTTGACAAAAGGCCGGCAGTCGACGGGTTTGTCGCAACCTGGATTGGAACAGACGGAAACGTCTACTTCCAACGTGCAGGTGTACATCTTGACAGCAAGGTCGACCCGATCGGCAATGTCCGGACGGCTGGCCAAGACGGCATTCCCGGCAGCGCCCCTGCGGGCGCAACGGCAGGCCCAAACACCGATGCGGACCTCGCGATTCAGCTGACCGCGAACGGTGCGGCATCGGAAACTTCGGTCGCTGTCACTCACAGTGGCGAAATCATCATTGCCTGGACCGAACATGGGCAAAATGGGGATACGCTCAGCTTCAAAGTCATGAACGCTGACGGTACGGAGAACTTCGTAGCAACGCTTCCGGCCACTCTTCCGGCCGGGGCACATGTTGACACTGCTTGGCTCGCCGGCGGCGGTTTTGCGATCTCGTGGAATACTGCAGATGCCATCCAGGGTATTGTCTTCAATACGGCTGGTGGTGCAGTCCCCGGGTTTGGAGCTCTGTTCACTTCGACAGGCACTGTCACGCTTCAGAACTTCGCACCGGGCACCTTTAACGGCGATTTCTCACTCGGAACCATGCTTGACACTATTGGCGGGTTTACGCTGGCCTATACTGACGGCACCGTGCTGAAAGAGCAGAGCTATAACAATCTGGGCACGGTACTGGATCCGGGTCAGACCCAGCCAATCACGCTTGGTGCTGTCGATCCCGCAACCTCGCTGGCTTCGGCCTCCCTTGTGGGTGAGCGGGTAATGGTTTTTTCCGAGCAGGTTGATGGAACCGTCGCTGCTACCGTTGTCGATCCTCGCGCACAGCCTATTGGCACTGCTATTGTGTTGAACGGGGTAGGCCTAATCATCAATGGCCTGGACACCCCCCTTCGTGCTGTGCCTGACGTACTGGTCGGCACGATTGGCAACGACACGATCAATGGCGGCGCTGGCGACGATATCATGGCTGGAGCGCTGGGCAATGACCGGATCATCGCTGGCCTGGGCAATGACAGCGTCGATGGCGGCGGCGGATTGGATACTCTGGTCCTTTCCGGGCAGCAATCTGATTATACAATCGTCAATCTTGGCGGAACGCTCTTCCAGATCACCGACAATCGGGCGATCGCAAATAACGACGGAATCGATATCGTTCGTAACGTCGAAGTCTTCGAATTCGCAGGACCCACTGCGTTCGCTCCCCGAGTTATCGTACCTGCGTCGGCACTTGGAAGCTTGACGAACAATGTCAGCCCCACTGCCTGGGGATTGAGCAACGAAGACGTCGACTCCCTGCCCTCGCCCACCCGCACCCCCGATGTCGATGGTTTCATCGTCAATGACGGACCAAGCCGCGCGGGCGTGCAGTCGGCCCCGGTCGTATCGGACAGCATCGGCGAGTTTGTCTCAATCTTATGGGAAGACCATAGCGGCGGCGGGTCGCAAATTCGCGGCAACTTTTACGATGTCGAAGGCACGCCGGACAAACTGACCCCGCTGCCTGGCACTTTCGCCATCGGCGACGGCGTTGGCTATGAATTCAATGCTCGCATAGCTTCTGGTGCTGCAAACTCTGGATGGGGTGTGGTCTATTCAGAAAAGGTCGATGCAATCACCGAAACGCTCAAGACCAATTTCTTCGGGCTGAACCTGACCGGAAACGAACAGGCAGTCGATGCGAGTGGTCTTCACCAGCATTCAGCTTCGGTATTCGGATCCTATCTGGATCATCGCTTGAACGCGGCCACGGGGCAAATCGACGGACCTGCAACAATCCTGCCCGCTGGCATGAATGATGGCTACAACGTGATCTACGTTGAGGGGGGCCAGGTTGGCGATGTTTACGGCGCCATCCGTTTGCAGCGCTTCGAGGTGAACCTTGATGCCTTGGGTCAGCCCGGTCCGGCCCGTGCCGGCGGCCTCGATGGTTTGGCCGGTGTCGACAGCGATGCAGCTGTCACACTCTCAGCGTCGGGTCGCGATCCGTCCATTACCGGTCTGCACACTTTCGAAACCATCGCCGTATGGATCGAAAAGGATGGCAGCGGACTGGAACACGTCGTTGGTACCGCACTGGATGATCTTGGCCAGCCCATCCCAATCGATCTGACCAACATCTCGGGCAACGATGTCATCGCGGCTGGTTCGAAGGCGATTGTCGCCCAAGCAGAGGCCGTGAACGCCGCAATTGTCTGGGTGGCCGATGTCGGCACCAATGGCAATCATATCTATGAATTGCATGCGACCATGCTTTCCTCGCCCGGCAAGGGCCTGGACGGACAAGGCTTCGGACTTGTGACCCCTGCGGCCACGTTCAACCTCATGACTTTGCCCGCAGGCGTGGACCTTGCATCGATCAAGGTTTCGGGAATCAGCGGCGAAGCCAGCGCTGACATTATCGTGCAATGGGATGGAACCACGGCCGGCGACACCAACGTCTTCGCCCGTCATTTCGGCACGATCCTTGACCCGGCAACCGGTGCCGCTTTGGCCATGTCGCCAGTTGGCGAAACAATCCAGCTGAATGCCAACAGCCAGGGTGACCAATCGCACAACGGCGTCGCAGGTCTGCTTGGCGATCGCTTTATATCTGTGTGGCAAGATAGCAATGCGGCCGTGACTGCCGGCAACGGCACGGACATTGTTGCCCAGATCTTTGACACCCGCGCCCCAGGCCAGCGGATTGTTGGCGACTTCGTGGCGCCCAGCGGCGCCATCGCGGTGCGCCCAGACATCCTCATCGGCACTAATGGCGATGATTTCATCCTTGGCGACATCAGCGATGCGGACGGCAAGGCCGACTGGATCTTCGCGGGCCTTGGCAATGACATTATGCAGGGTGGGCCCAGCGACAGGGCCGCTGCCGTGCGCAGCGAGATTCTCGACGGCGGCGCGGGGATCGACACAGCTGTCTACACCGGCAATTTCGCGGATTATGAAATCACCGCGATCTTTGACCGCGACCGTGGGCCCGGCTTCCAGATCACCGACTTGCGCCCAACGCAGGACGTGAACAACAATCTGCTGCAGAACGATGGGATCGACTTGGTCTACAATGTCGAGAAGCTGGCATTTGCGGATCAGGTAATCGATGTCGCGGCTGATATATACAACCCGCCCATGCCTGCGCCGCTGGCGGGCTGGGACGGCACCCCCAACGCCTGGTCGCTGACCGACGAAACGCAGTACAAGCTGCAGAGCCTGGCGAGCGGCGATGCCGTGCAAAAGCAGATCGCCGTGACCAACTTGCAGGACGATACTGCATTGGTCTGGCTTGAGGGGCCCGCAGGATCGGCGACCCATTCGGTCATGGCGGAACGACGCCTGGTGACCGGCGAAATCGACCCGCTCTGGCAGGGGCCGGGTCAGGCGGCAGCCGGCCCGATCGAGCTGACCGACGGAACTTTTGCGGACAACACCGTCAGCAATCCCGTCGTGACGAGCGCAGGCCTGCTCGGCGTTCTCGCCGCGTGGGAATCCACGACGGCGGGCGGACAGTCCAGCATCCACATGCGCCTTGCGTCGACAGCCAGCAGCACCCCCTTCAACGCAGGTGCCGGTTTTCCGGCCTATGGCTTTGCGGGCGGGGAATTGGTAGTCCCGGGGTCTGAAGGCGGCAGCACGCCGTCTCTGCAGGGCTACGAAATCGTCAACACGGCGAATGATACTGTTGAAATCGGTTTCCACGTCGCCTTCGTCGACGACACCGGCCATATCCGCCTTGCGCGCTATGAAATCCCGGTGTTCGAGGTCGATCCGGTGACCGGGGCCCTCGGCGCCCCTGCTCTGCCGGCAAACTTCGGCATCGGTGGGCAGACACAGCCGATCCTGATCGGTGCCGATGGTCAGCGTGACCATGACCCGATCACGGGCGCTCTGATCGATGATCCCGCGGGTGCAATCACCCTTGACGTAGGCACAGCGCCTTCCCTCACCTCCCTGCACAATGGCGAGCTGGTCGTGGGTTATGTCAATGCGAGCGGCAATTTCGCCATAACACGCTTCGATGTGACTCACACCGCCGACAGTCGCGACGCGACGGTTTTTGTCACCGACACCATCACTTATGCCGCAGCTCCGACTGAACTTCTCGGGGCCAATGTCCTGTCCGGCCAGGTCGTCAATCAGCTTAATGGCAGCTTTGGCGCGTTCTGGACTGAAGACGATGGAGCGGGTGGCGTCGTTCTGAAGGGTAATGTCTACACTGCCGGCGGCACCACATGGCACCCGAGCGGGACCGTTGTCCTCGAAGCGGGTCTGCCGGCCGATGTCGACGTCACTGTGGTTTCTGCCGGCCTCGATCCGAATGGAGTAGAGAGCGGCTTCGTTGCGCTGTGGCAAACTGGTGGCCACATCTCCGGCCAACGTTTCGATATGTCTGGGGCAAAGGTCGGTCAGGTTTTCCTGGTCGATGATCCTGCCGGCGTTGCCCACGGTGGCCTGTCGGCAGCCGGAATCGACAACGGCCTTATTATCATTGGTCACGAACTTGCCGCAAATAACGGCGACGTGGGTTACAGCTATCTCGATACCCGCCAGCCGGGTGCCGAGGTTATCGGTACCGGCGTCCGGGCTGGCGTCGCCATCAATGTTGCGGTTGGTACCGTGGGCGATGATGCGATGGATGGCCGTGCCGCCGATGACCAGCTGTTCGGCGGTCTTGGCAATGACGTTATCTCGCTCGGTGGCGGCTCGGACCTTGGTGACGGCGGCGCTGGCAATGACATCATCCTTGGCGGTGGCGGACAGGACCAGATCCTTGGCGGAGCCGGCAATGATCTCTTGATGGTCGGAACCAGTGGCCCGGCAGATGTCCGCAAGGACGCAGCCTTGGTCGCCGGCCTTACTGCCGCTGGCATAAACGCTGGGATTATCGCAAGCAATCGGGGGGCAGATATCGTGTCCGGCGGTCTCGGAACAGATATCCTTTCCTTCCGCCAAGACGCCAGTCCAGTTCGTGTCGATCTTGCCAGTGGGCTTGTCTATCGTTCTGGCACCGGTGCTGGCACCGTGAACTTCACCGACAATGGCACGACTGCCAGTTACAATCTGACCGCAGCCGTGGGTGAGCTTGTGCTTGACGCGGCAGGAGCGCCGATCTTCCGGTTCACTCGCGACATCGAACGGATCGAGGGTGGGCGCGGAGCTGACATCCTGCTGGGTGCTGCCAGTGCAGATGTGATCTTCGGCGGTGGCGGCAACGACTTCGTCGATGGACGTGCCGGCCAAGATATCGTTGTGTTTACCGGCTCGGCCGCGGGTTACACAGTGGCGCGTTCACCGAACGGGATTTCGGTTACTCACACCATTCCGGCCACTGGAACCAGCGCAGCCCGGACCGAAACGGCGATCCTGAATAACGTCGAATTCGTGCAATTCAGCGATCGCCGGATTGCGGCGGCCGATGTGCAACCGGGTACGGGTGTTTCCGCAGCGTCGCTGACTAACCGTAATCCTGGTCCGGCGCTTGCCAATGACAGCGTGACTTTGGCCGAAGACACTTCGGTAACGGTCAACGTCCTCGCAAACGATGTGGCCAACGAGTTTGCGCCCCAGCCGGTTTCCATTACTGCGATTAACGGCCAAGCTGTTACGGCCGGCGGCGCCGCGATAACGGTAGCAAACGGGTCCGTCGCGCTTGGCATTGACGGACAGCTGAGCTTCACGCCGACTGCAAACTATTTTGGAACGACCAGCTTCACTTATTCCGCGCAAGACGGCGGCGGAGTAACGTCGACGGCAACCGTCCAGCTGGTAGTCACGCCGGTTTCTGATGCGCCGACTGCGGTTGCCGATACATACGACGTGATCATTGGCTCCACGGTACAATTGAACGTCTTGGCTAACGACATCAACCCAGATGCCCCCCTGACCGCTCTCGGCATAGGATCGATCGATACCACGGGTCTGGTCGGCACTGCGGTCAGCAATGGAAGCGTCATCAGCTTTACTGGCGATACGCTGGGCACGACCACGCTGTCCTACACTGCTACGAATGGCTTGGTAAGCACGCCCGCTACGGTTACGATCCGGGTTTTAGTGCAGAACAATACGCCGACGCTGACAGGTGATCTTAGTGCGACCGTTTCTGAAGGTGAACGCGTCACCCTAACTGCGGCTGACATAGGGTATACCGATCTCGATCCGACGGATACCCTCGTCTTCACGGCGGCAACACCTGTCAACGGTTCAGTGCAGGTGAGCGGTGTAAACGCTTCAACCTTTACCATGGCCGACGTGAGCGCCGGGAGAGTATCCTTCCTCCATGATGGGTCCGAAACGCAATCGGCAAGCTTCTCAATAACGGTTACCGATGGCAAAATCGTAACGGTACCAGTCACAGTCCAGCTGGCCGTGACCCCGGTAAACGATGCTCCAATCCTGACCGGTACAGTTGCGAGCGCAACCTATGTAGAAAATGCGGCGGCTCTCACCCTTGCGCCAGCTCTGGTCCTTACGGACGCAGACAGCACCAGGATGTCCGGTGCTACCGTAACAATTTCCGGCGCACTTCCGGAAGACGTACTTACGTTTACGCCGCGCACGGGAATAACAGGAAGCTATGCCGCCGGAACCCTCACTCTGAGCGGTTCGGCAACGGTCGCGGCATATCAGGCAATCCTGCGATCCGTGGCCTATTCCAACAGTTCGGATCGACCTGTCACAACCCCGCGGACAGTGACATTCACCGTGAACGATGGCGGAGCAGCTAATTCAACAGCAACCACTTCGACCACAATCAACGTGCAGTCCATCAACGACCTTGCTACCGGGGCTGTGACGATCGCTTCGGCAGCCACAACCGGTACCGCAGTGACTTTGACCGCGGGCAGCAATCTGCTAGATGCCGACTTGGCAGATCCAGTCGTGGTGCCAAGCTATGTTTGGCAATCAAGTGCCACGTTGGGCGGTGTCTATTCGAATGTTGTCGCAAGTGCGACCTCTGTCCTGACTGGCGCAACCGCAACTGTTACGCCAGCGGCGATCACGTTCTACCAGGTTCGCGCAACCTATACAGATCCGTTCGGTACAAACGTCGTAACATCGACAGACCGAGCCGCAGTAGGAACAGCAGCTGCCAATACTATCTCGACCGCAGGCGTGAAATTTGTGTCCGGCCTCGGAGGCAATGACACCTTTACCTATGCCACGACATCCTTGGCTGGTTTGGTCATTGATGGCGGCGCAGGGACGGATGCCGTGAACATGGCGGCAGGTACAACCTCGTTCGCTCCTGGAGCAGATGCAAACCTTGTAGGAGTCGAGACGATCAGCGCGGCAGCATTACTCACCGCCGTTACCATAGATCTCTCCGGCCAGACCGAGGCTCTCACGATCACTGGCGGCGCCGGAAATGACACAATGAGAGGCGGTCGCGGCGCGGATGCGATCAACGGCGGCAACGGAAATGACTTGATCATTGCTGCGAACGGCGACGGCAATGATACTGTGAACGGCGGTGCTGGTGTCGACACACTGGATTATTCGGCGAGCACAGGAACGTTGACGATTAACCTGGCGGCGGCAACGGCGCAGATTAGTGGATCTCAGACAGGTACTGACACTGTTACCGCAGTCGAAAATATCATTGCAAACGATGCGGACAACACAATTACGGGCAGCGCGGCGGCAAACCAGCTAGTCGGCGGCGGCGGTAACGACATTATCCGCGGCGGAGCTGGCAATGATGCGCTCCTGGGTGGGCTCGGTAATGACTCGCTTTTCGGCAACGCTGGGGTGGATACACTTACAGGAGGCGCCGGTGCAGATATCTTCGCCTTCGATGCGGCTGTGGCTGGCAGCCTGGACACGATTACCGATTTCGAAATCGGTACAGCGGGGAGTAGAATCGACAAGATCGCCATTTCACAGACTGCTTTCGGCATTGGGGCTGCATCTGTTGCATCGGGGGCCTGGCTGTCGCTTAATGGCACCTTCACTACGGCAAATCAGCGGATCGCCTATGATCCGACTACCGGCGCACTGAACTACGACAGCAATGGGAGCGTCGGAGGAGGCACCCGCTTCCAGATCGGAATTGTTGATATAAACAACAATCCGAACCAGCATCCTGCTCTAGCCCTCGATCATTTTGTTTTGATCTAGGCTCTTGCTGGCGCCTGCGGAGCCGTTGTGCCCGCAGGCGTCTGGATGTGCTCAGTCAGCTTGTTCAATCCGGTTCTCGTCTATTGGACGGAGAACCATGAGACGCCACTTGTTATCGCAGGTGTCGACGGTTCTGCAGCACCGCTGATTGCGCACAACGGTGCTTCTCGTCCGTTGTTCACGAGTACACGGTTCCGGCAAGACAGTTTTGTCAGCCATCGCCCTTGGGCAAAGGGATAACGGCTAGGATCGGTTGCTGTAAGCGCAAGCGCGCGCCATTCGATGGCATTGGCGAGCCTTCTTGCTAGCAAGCAGAGCCGCGCAGTTACTTAAGTATCTCATTATCCATTTGTTTATTTCTAATTGCTAACGTCGACAAACTTGATTCACCGGTGCGTTCTTGCCGATCGCTTGGAACCGCAGCCATGAGGTAACTCCCCGCGATGACGATGCAGTTTAGAAATTCTAATTACGGCAAAATCATCCCGCTCACGTCAAAAACGGAAGAAGACGCCATTACTTCATCCAATTTTGAAGTCGAATTCCCATCTTTCAACTATGAACATGTCGTGCGTTCAATTGCACTTCCCACGGTAATCGTTGACAATGATCTATCTATATTAGGGAATGCGGTATTTAATCATGAATTTGATGGTATATTGCGATACAATGATCGGTCGGTTAATTTTCTTTCTAGGGCACTGAGAAATAAATTTTATCAAATGCAATCTTCGCCTGATGCCGCATCCAAACTTAAGGATAATTTTATCGACATTTTTCCTGCCCACGAAGATAAATTTTTTTCTAAGTTTTTGAGATTACAGAAGTTATGTTCTTTATCTGGCAAAAATTACACGGCCATATCGGTATTAAATTTGAATTGCCCACAAGATCTTTGTCATGAATTTTTGGCAGGTATTTTTGGATTTACTCCTGCGGAAAGCAAGCTGGCTAACTTGATGAATAATGGAATCTCTGTGGTTGAAGCGGCGGAAGAACTGGGCATTCGAGTATCAACTGTTAGAGAACATCTTAGCTCCTTGTTTGCAAAAACCAGAACGTCGCGTCAGCCCGAGCTAATTTCGATGCTCGGCCGGCTCAAGGCGCTCAGCAGATGACCCTGCGCGCGCCTGCATTCGATAAAAATTTAGACGTAAGCCAATTGATCAGCGTTTTCACTTGGAATTGTTCGAAACAAATTAGGTAGATCCTAAAAGGGCAATTACAAGGATTCGCTCCCCCTTGCCTCGATGATTACTCAAAGCGGGCAGAAAGAGTAATTTGTAATTGAGCGCAGTGGGCCACTGTCGCCCAAACGGACTTTTGCAGGATCAATTTTAAGGTGGTACCCTTCTGCAGGGTGACGTCCGCTCGCGGTTCACCTGACCTGAAAAGACGCGCACCGGAGATTTTCGAAAGTCCAAGGCCCCATTGAAGCAGGGATTGGCCGAAGCCGAACAAGAGCGCCAAGAAGGCCGAATACACCCGTCCATTTGGCGAGGGGCTGCAGTAAGGAGTCCTGTCATTGGTCATCGTGTTTCGGCGTCTCAGGTTGTGGGTACAGGCTGACTTAAACGCCTTCTTCGAAGCAGGCGATGCCCCCGCCAGCGCACCACCGCGCACCAGCCCGTTGAACTCGGCAATGACGTCAGCCGTCGAAGGTGGCCCGCCTGTTCGGGTGCACTCCCAGTCCGCCATGAGTTGGCGCCGATGTGGGTTCGCACCCTCGGGCCATGTGCCATCCGGGTTCGAGTGGCTCGTCAAACGGGCGTAAGTCCAGACATAGAGTCGACCAAGTTCGTTCGCTCATAGGAGCGTGTAATTTGCCTATGTCCTGGATATGCTCCTCTACATTCCCTTTTTTCAGCACATTGGCTTTTAGCTTTAAATAAAAAATAAGTAGGATATAGGGTAGTGAGTATAGGACATAGGGCAAATTACACGCTCCTATGACCGAATGACTTCCCCGTCCTCCGACACCAATGTCCAGGACATAGGACGTTTTCCGACTCCACAGCAACGGCCACGACCGACGGCCCTTCTACGGTCACCGGAAGCGTCCCGGAGCTTCAGCCAAATAAAGGCCGTTGAGCGTGTCCACGATCTCGGCCTCTCTAAGATTGGCCGCCAGTTCGGATGTACTCCCCAATTCAGCATGAGCTGGCGCCCGTGTGCCTTGATGCCCTCGGTTCGGGTCTGAGGCCATGGATTTTCTCCGGTCTTGAGCAGAGCCCGGTCATCGAAGGAGTCGGATTGGTATGAAGCAGAGCAAGTTCAGCGAGGAGCAGATCATTGCGGCATAGGAGGAAAAGGAGGTCGTTATGGCGACGGCGGATTTGCGCCGGCCTCGCTGGATAAGCTCGGCACCCTTTTCCATGTAAAGACCGCGCTTGGCGGCTTTTGGGTCTCTGGTGCCCCGCGACTGCAGTCACTGGAGGAGGGTAACGCCCCGCAGAAGCGTCTTTTGGCTGATGCGATGCTCGATAACGCCATGCTCAAGGAGATCAGCGCAAAAGACTTCTGACGCCGCCAGTGCCCTATGTCAGCTGCGACCGGATTATGCGGCGGCACGCTCCCGCCTTCGCGAATTGGCGGGGCTGCGGCACCTGTTCGGCTATCACCGATTGCACTGGCCTTAGTGGCGGAAGATGGACGATGTACCACAAGAAGCTCCGGCAGCTGTATCGCGAGGAGCGCTTGCAATTGCGTGGGCTTGGTGGCCACAAGCGGGCATGGGGCACGCGGGCGCCATGGGATCTGCCACAGGTCGAACCAGTGTAGGAGCCTCGAGTTCGTGTCAGACGAGTTTGACTGCGAATGGCGGTGCAGGATCTTCGCCTTTGTAGACTACAGACGGGAGCGCCTGGCGCTATTGCCGATACCTCGATCTTGGCAATGCGCGTTGCCCGCGAGCTCGGCTTTGTCATTTTCATTCGCCTGGCAAAGCCAGCCTCAAGCCTCGGGAACAGAACCCCGGCCGAGATGGGAGCCGGCTTAGTCGGCAAACCGAGTTGGGAGGGTAACTCCCGTCGCTCCCCAGCAGGGGCATCAAATCGGGCGCAGGCCACTCATAGCTGGAAAACCCTGAGACTCTCACCGGGCCATGTGCCATCCGGGTTCGAGTGGCTCGTCAAACGGACGTAAGTCCGGACATGGGGTCGACCAAAGTCGATCGGCCCTAGAAATGAATTTTTTCTCCTTAAACTAGGACATACTACTACCCTATGTCCTATATTCAGTGTGTTGCCTTTTAACTTTTAATAATAAAAAACTAGGATATGAGGGTTGAAAATATAGGTTTAGAGAGAAAAAACGCATCTCTAGGACCGACCGACTTTCCGAACCCCATGTCCGGGACATAGGACGTTTTCCGACTCCACAGCAGCACCACCCGATGGCCATAAGGGGGGGCGGGCCTGAACCTATGCCCGAACCAGATCCCGATCCCGCCTGCCGCGCCATCTCGGAGGTCTCCGACACCACAGCCGCGTTCTCCAACGACAATAAGTCGCTCACGGGATCTGAAATCGAACCTGACTCTGAAGAGATATCACCGTCAGCCGCTTTCCAAATTGGTATGCGCAGACGGAAAGGCACTTCGCCTGCATGCATATGAAAACAATGCAGCATGTCCTGGACATGGATCTGGGTGTCCTTGACCGGCGACTCCCGGACTCCTAAGTCCAAAGGCGGACCCGAGGAGAGCGCCAACTCTCCCCGAGCCCTGACCAACAACTGATCGAATGGAGATCGAGTCGATGGCTGACCAAGCCCTACTTACCCGTGCCGCGCGCTGGAACAGCGCCTGTGAACTTCTCAACACCTTGAACCTGAACCTGGCCCAGAGTCAGGGCGACGAGGCCGACAGGCTCGAAAAGGCTATCGCCGAGCAGGAACAGCTGACCCTTGATCTTGAGGCACCGCACCTGAATGCGGTGGTCCAGAAGCTCCAGCTGATTTGGGAATTGGACCTTCAGAAGCCGGACGAGGATGGCGGTGTAAAGCGCCTGATCCTGGCCGACCTCATCAGCCTGATCGGATAATCCCTGGTGCTCCCGGTCTACATCGTGCGCGAGATTGCGCGCCGCTCGCCCGTGCCCGTCATCCCTTCGCCGGAGGCAGCCCGTTCCCTTGGCATAGACCCTGAGGCCTCGCCTATCGATTCTACCGAACGGATCACAATCCCGGTTCGCGACTTTCATCCTATCGATGAGGGCCCAATCATACGCGGCGATATACCCTTCGACATCACCACAGAGTGCTTCGGGAAGTCGGCAATCATCGACTGTCGGTACCGCTACGTCCTCACGCTCGATGAGGTGAAACAGGCTCGAGGGCGGCTAGGGCGATCGATTTCCCGGATCATGTTCGCCTACGACATGCTCGAATGGCGCAACTTCGCGCAGTTCGATCCTTCCAGCGGCGAGCATGTCCGTATGCCGCAGCCTTGCTGGCTGACGATGCGTCTGGACCGACTCCTTAACGCTCAGCTCCTTCGAGAGCTGCAGGATAAGGCCGAGGTTCAAGCCATCGAGGTGGAAAGCCGCAGGCGCTGAAATCGGCAGCATGTCCAGGATGTGCTGCCCGCAGTGCCTTCCAACGAGGGGACGACGAGATTAGCTGCCTATCTCCCCCGAGCAACGAGGCACGAATGGAAAAACTGGCATACAGCATCAAGGAAGCAGCGCAGGCGTCGAGCCTCAGCAGAACGAAGATCTACGAGCTTATCAGGCAGGGTGAGGTCACGCCGGTCAAGGTCGGGGGCCGCACGCTCCTGCTTCGCGCAGATTTCGAGGCACTTTTCGCTCGCAGCCGCGCTGCCTGACGGAGTTAGAATGGCACGCAGAATCAATCTCCTCACGGCGCTCGACGTGCGCCGTATCAACAAGCCGGGTCGTCATAGCGATGGGAACTGCCTCTATCTTTACGTGGGCGAAGGCGGAGGCCGCTCATGGCTGCTGATATACAAATGGAAGGCGCGCAGAGTTGAGCTAGGGCTGGGGCCGGTACACGCCGTGACACTGGCTCAGGCCCGTGAAAAGGCACGCGAGGCTGCGACGCTGCGCGCCCAAGGCATCGATCCGAAGACGCACTGGCGTGCGCAAGGGGTTCAGAAAAAGACGTTTGGCGAGGTCGCGATCGAATTGATTGAAGATCGAAAGCCCGGATGGAAGAACGCAAAGCACAGCGCCCAGTGGTCATCGACACTAAAGACCTACGCCAAACCGATCTGGTCCAAGTCCGTGGATGATGTCACGGTGGATGACGTGCTTGGTATCCTTCGGCCCATTTGGACTGCTAAGGCCGAAACTGCGAAACGTGTCCGCGGACGGATCGAGGCGGTACTCGCGGCTGCAAAGGTCCGCGGATTGCGGTCCGGCGAGAACCCAGCCAGCTGGCGTGACAACCTAAAATTGTTGCTGCCCAGTAGGCCTGCGAGCACCCACCGCCATCATATGTCCATGCACTACGATCGCATTCGTGGCTTTATGAGAGATTTGATACGACAGGAAGGAAATGGGGCGCGGGCACTCGAGTTCCTTATTCATACAGCAACTCGGACGAACGAGGTCCTCAACATGCAATGGTCCAGCCTCGATCTCGACGAGAAGGTATGGACGATAGCGGCCCATGGGATGAAAGCAGGGCGGGAACACCGAGTGCCCCTCTCTTCGGCCGCAATGGAATTGCTGAAATCGATGCCCCGATGTGCGAGTTACGTTTTTCCTGCAGCAGACCCTGCCAAGCCGCTATCCAACATGACGATGGCGGCTGTATTGAAACGAATGGGTTTGCAAAATGAAGCTACCGTTCACGGTTTTCGCTCCTCGTTCCGAGATTGGGTATGGGAAAAAACTGAGTTTTCGCGTGAGCTAGCTGAAGAGGCATTGGCCCATTCCGTATCCAAGGTGGAACGGGCTTATCGACGAGGAGATGCATTAGAAAGGCGCCGAGAGGTCATGGAAACTTGGTCGAGATACATCGCCGGCTTGGGTCCCTTGGGCCATGGCTGATCCCTTCCTTCATCCCTTACCCCCGCGCCGGATTAGGCTGAACCGCGTGGGACGGGGCCTGTCGCTTTTCCGGCAGAGACCATGAAAAACCCTGTCTTTTCTAAAGATACAAACGCCATCGGACGCAGGTTGGCGGAGCGGGAGGGATTCGAACCCTCGATACGCTTTTGACGTATACTCACTTTCCAGGCGAGCGCCTTCGACCACTCGGCCACCGCTCCGCATGCACTGGAAGGCGCGCCCTAGCTTCATGGGCGGCGATGCGCAAGCGTTGCGGTGGCGCGGGAGCTTCCTATCTTGTGGCCCATGAACCGGACCTTTGCCCTGCCGCCCTCGCTCGACGAGATCGATGCCATAGCCCGCGCGGCGATCGAAGACCTGCCCGAAGGTTTTCGTGCCCACCTGAACGGGGTGAGGTTGTTGGTCGAAGACTTTCCCGACGAAGCCACGCTCGCGCAATTGGGGGTCAATGATCCCTATGACCTGACCGGAATTTATGAAGGCGTGCCGGTTGGGGAGAAGTTCCTTGCCGCCAGCGGCGTGATGCCCGACCGGATACGGCTGTTTCGCAGCCCCATCCTGGACGAATGGATCGCGCGGGGGGATGAGACGCTGGAACATCTGGTTTCCCACGTGCTGATCCACGAAGTGGGGCACCATTTCGGACTGTCGGACGCGGACATGCATGCGCTGGAGGAAAGCTCGCGATGACGTCGTCCCGGACTTGATCCGGGACCGCAGGTGACTGGACGCGAGCTTGCGACGATGCCGCCAGCGATCCCGGCCTTCGCCGGGATGACGATTGATTCCGCTGGATTAGCTGGCAGGATGCGGGCCATGCAAAAAGCCCTCCCCATAATCACCTTCGCTCTCCTTGCCGCCACACCCATCGGCGCACAGGAAAGGCCTGCCCTTGCCCCGTCCGAGATTGTTGCCGCCGCGCCCAAGGCGGACTGGAGCGCGATTGCCCCGTCCGACCTCCTCGTGATGGACCTCGCCTCCGATACGAAGGGCAAGCCCCGCCGCGTGGTGATACAGCTGATGCCGCCGCCGTTTTCGCAAGGCTGGGTTGGCAATATCCGCAAGTTGGCGGCGGCGCGGTTCTGGGACGGGCTTTCAGTCAACCGGGTGCAGGACAATTATGTCGTGCAGTGGGGGGACGCGGATGGGGAGGACAAAGCGAAGGCGCGGAAGCTGCCAGGCAGATTGGTGACGGTGCCGGAGAGTGAATATGTCACCCCCATTGTCGCAGCCCCCGTTGGGGCGATGCCGAAAACCAAGCCGGCATTGGCGAACCTTCAAATTTTCGACATTTACGTATCGCAGGATGGATCCGACTTGCTTCGCGGAGCGGGAACTTCCGGTTTTTCGATGGGCTGGCCGCTTGCTCTGCTTCCGGTTAATCCACGCAAGGATAACGAGGACAGCGATACCGATGTGACTGGGCGGCAGGTCGTCGCAAGCTGGCCTGTCCATTGCTATGGCATGGTCGGCGTAGGCCGGAACCTCTCGCCTGATACAGGCTCGGGCGCGGAGCTTTACACCGTGATTGGCCACGCCCCCCGCCATCTTGATCGCAATATCGCAGTTGTCGGCCGGGTGATCGAGGGGATCGAGCACCTCTCCAGCCTGCCGCGCGGAACCGAGGCGCTGGGCTTCTACAAAACGGCGAAGGAGCGGACGAAAATCCGTTCGGTGCGCATGGGCAATGAAGTGTTCGGCCTGCCCGCCTACGAATACCTTTCAACCGATAGCGAGAGCTTCGCCCGCTATGCCGATGCGCGCGCCAACCGGCGTGATGCGTTCTTCATCCGCCCTGCGGGCGGTGCGGACGTGTGCAACATTCCGGTGCCGGTGCGGCGGGTGAAGTGACCGAACGGATCGAGCACACCGGCACGCTGTGGCGCTGGACAGGCGGCACTGGCGGCACGTGGCATTTCCTCACCGTCGATGGCGAGGCCGGTGAGGCGCTTTCCGCCACGGCGCTGATGCGGCGCATGGAAGGCCTGTCGCGCGGCTTCGGCTCGCTGAAAGTGCAGGCGACAATCGGTAAGAGCAAGTTCGCCACCTCGGTCTTCCCGTCGAAGGCCGATGGCTGGATGCTGCCGGTCAAGGCATCGGTCCGCAAGGCCGAGGATCTGGCCGAGGGGGATGAAGTGACGGTGGTCCTCGAACTCTAGGGCTGCTTCACCACCGGCGTCACCGGCACCCGTCGCACGGTCAGGATCTTCACCGGCACGTCGATCATCGAGCCTTTCATCGAACCCTGACCCTTGGTCGCGCTGAGCGGGGAGTCCCAGATCTTGCGCACCACATCCATGCCGCTGGTTACCTTGCCGAACACGGCAAAACCGGCCTGCGCGTCGGGCGTGGTCCCCTTGGGATCGGCGTCGAGCGATTCGAGGGTGGAGAGGAGGATCGAAAACTCCGCCATGCCCGTACCCGGCGCATTGCGCGCGAGGGAGACGGCTCCCGCCACGTGCTTGAGGCCCGTCTGGCTGGTCGGTTCGTGCGCCACCGGCTTCAGCGTGCGCTTGGGGTCCATCTGAACCCCGCCCTGGATCAGGCCGTTGGGCGGCGTGCCCCAAGCAAGGCGCATCGAGCGATAGAACGAGGAATTGTCCAGCCGGCGCTGGTCGACATAGCGCAGGATGTTTTCGGTCGTCAGCGGTGCGTGCTTGTGGTCAAGCTCGATGGTGATCGTCCCGAGCGTGGTGACGAGGGCGATCGGCACATAGTCTGCCTCCGGCTTGGGCGGGGCGGGCTTCTTGGCGGGAGCAGCGGCGGTGAGCGCGAGCAGGAGCGGCGCGGCGGCGATGAGGACGAGATCGGCGGTTCATACCGTCAAGTTAGCAGAGCATATCCCCGCGCCAACCGGGCAAGTCGGCCTCTGAAGGCCCCGAACACGGTTCCCCCGCCTTGCCGACATTCGCCTTGTCGAGCCATTGCAGGTCTTCCTTGGCCAGCACACGGCCATCGTGGGCATGGACGGCGATCGGCTGGATCGGCAGGCAATCGCGCTTGTCCACCAGCACCGGGTTCGACGGCACGCCGAGCCCGTACTTCTCGCCCCACTGGCGCAGGGCCAGCATGGCGGGGAGCAGGTCCATGCCCTTGTCGGTCAGGCGGTAGAGCACCTTGCGGCGGTCGTCCTCCATCTGCTGGCGGGCGAGGATGCCGTTTTCGACCAGCCGCGCGAGGCGGTTGGACAGGATGTTGCGGGCGATTCCGGTGGCGCTGAGGAAATCCTCGAAGTGCTGCACGCCATTAAGCGCCGCGCGCAGGATCATGAACGACCATCGTTCACCCATCGCCTCCAGCGCGAGCGGAAGGCCGCAGTCCTGATCGTCGAGCGGTTCGCGCACTTTGCCCATGGGCCTGTGTAACGTGTTGTCGGTCAGTTGGGAATTGCCGTCAAAAATGGGTTGCATTTCGCAACTAGACTTTATAGGTAGCGATTCGCAACTTAAATCGGCGCACCCTCCCCGGACCGCGCTTGCAACAGGAGACAGACCCATGGCCACCGCACTTTCGCGGGCAATCCCGCTTGCGCTTTTTGCCCAACTCGCCGCCGTTTCGATCGTCGCTGCCCCGGCCCCGGCAATGGCTGCCAGCGGCGGCAACGTCGCCACGCTTGCCCAGCCGCTCGCCGCGCCGAAGCAGGCGATCATCGGCGAAGTGCTTTGGAAGTGCGCGGGCGACCGCTGCACTGCCGCCAATGCCGGCGGCCGTCCGGTGCTGGTCTGCCAGCGCGTGGCCAAGGAATTCGGCGCGGTTGCCGGTTTCACTTCGGGCACCAAGGAATTCTCGGCCGACGACCTGGCCAAGTGCAACGGCAAGTAATTACCCGATCAATCCCCTGGCGCGCAGGTCCGCCGCAAGCCTCTCAGCCCCCCCGGTGAAGTGGTGGACCTGCCACCCCAGACGCGCCGCCGACGCAATGTTGGCGGCGTTGTCGTCTATGAACAGCATGGCCTCGCGCCGAACGCCAAAGCGGCGCTCGGCGAGGTGGTAGATGGCCGGATCGGGCTTGGCGAGCTTCTCATCGCCCGAGACGACGACATCCCGGAAGTGACGGAACACCGGCTCACGCGCGCGGAAGTCCGGCCAGAATTCCGCACCGAAATTGGTGATGGCGAACAGCGGTACGCCGCGCCCCGCCAGTTCCTCGACGATCTCAAGCGAGCCCGGCACCGGCCCGGGGATCGATTCGCCGAAGCGCGCGGCATAGGCATCGATCAGGTGCGCGTGATCCGGATATTCGGCTTTGCGCGCCGGGACCATGACCGAAAGCGGCACGCCTTCGTCATGCTGGAAATGCCATTCGGGCGTGACGACCGTGGTGCAGAACCACTCCAATTCCGCGGGATCGTCGATCAGCTTGGCGAAGAGGTGGCGCAGGTCCCATTCGAACAGGACGCGGCCGACATCGAAGACGACGGCTTCCACGGGGGCGGCGGGATCTGCCACTTTCACGCACTCCAGACATGACAGCGGCCCGCGCTCCGGCTGGGAGGCGGGCCGTTGACTAACCGATCAGGGCAAGGCCCCGACCCGACCAGGGCTGTTAGCCCTGGCGCGCCTTGAAGCGGCGGTTGGTCTTGTTGATCACATAGGTGCGGCCACGGCGGCGAATCACGCGGTTGTCCCGGTGGCGGTCCTTGAGCGACTTGAGGCTGTTGCGAATCTTCATGGTTTCCTCGGGGGCGGGCCTGTACCCGCGAAATTGGAAGTGGGCCGTTAGGGGCAGGCGTCCGCCGAGTCAAGGCGGCATCGGGCGGATCGGCTAGATATAGAAGGCCTGCACGATGGCGGACAACGACATGACGTTGGCGAAAACCATCAGTCCTGCCGCCAACAGTGGCACGTTCGCCTTCGCTGCATTCCCCGGCCGGCCAAGCGCCAGCAGCAGGGGCAGGAGCACCGGGATGAAATACCTGCCCTGCAGGCCGTCCACTCCGCCCGCCCCGAGTGCAGTTGCCGCAAGGTACAGCGCGAAAGACAGGATCACCACCACACCAAGGCTCAGCAGCAGAAGCCACACCCGCCATGCCCAACCGAGCCGTGGTCCGGCACCCGTTCCGCCGAGCGCCACAAGCAGCAGCGAGGCCATGCCGGCAATCCATGCCAGCGCTACGGGACCTACGCTCAGCCAGCCGAACGAGAACAGTGTCAGGGTCTGGTCGAGGAGGCCGGCCGGGCGGAAGGTGTAAGCGAAGGCCGCGGGGAAGGCGAGCGGGTGTGCCATGACATAGCGCAGTTGGTCCGCCGGCAGCGGGCGCCCCGGCATCATCGGGGCGGTGAGGCCTGAAACCAGCGCCATCCAGCACAGGAACAGGGCAAGGGCCGCACCGACCGCAAGCAGCGGCGTCAGGGCTGGCTGCCAGCGCCGCGCCGGACGCAGGAAGTCACGACTCCTGCCGGCGAACAGGGCCAGCCCCGCCAGCGGCAAGTAGACGAATTTGGCCAGTGTCAGCACCGCGGCAAGCAGGCCCGCGATCACGCCATCGCGCCAGTTCCACGGACGCACGAAAGCCGCGCGCAGGCCGACCGCCACGAGCAGGGCGGCGCAGCCGATCACCATGCCATCCTGCCCGAACGCGGCCGCGCTGGCCGCGGTCATGGGCAGAAGCCCGATCGCCATCAGCACATTGCGTCCCATGGGCAGCACCCGCATGGCAAATGCGACCAGGGCAAAAGCCAGAGCGGCATTCAGCACCCGGCCAAGCCGGAGGATGTTCTCGACCGAAAGGCCCAGCGCCTGCCCGCTCCAGATGGCAACGACCTGCGGACCGTAACCCGCCGGCGAATATGCGGCCGAACCGATGAAATTCGCAAAGCTCCGCGATTCATGCGCGGCCAGCGGCGTCGCGCGGGATAGCCGATCCGCCCAGGGAACCGGCTTGGCTCCCCGCCATGCATGCGGGGCAAGCGAGCCGAGTTCCGCCTCGGTCGCGCGCAGAAGTCCGGCCGGCATGTCCCCGCCAATCAGGTCGCCGCGCTTTTCCGCGATTACCCCGCCTTCCGACAATTGCCAGGCACGGAACAGGTGCTGGTGCTCATCCGGCGTCTGGAATGGCGGGGTCAGCAGCGCAAAGGCAAGGTACAGAAGCGGCGCGAGGACAAGGTAAAGCCGCAGGGGGTCTCGCCAGCCCGCCGAAGCGCGATCAGGCACGCGAAGTCACCACCACGCCGGCAACGATCAGCACGGTCCCAATCGCATAGGTGAGGTTAAGCCGCTCGGCAAAGAACGCCATGGCCATCAGCGGCACCATGACAAAGGCCAGGGCCATGAAGGGATAGGCACGGCTGAGCGGCACCGTCTGCAGGATGAATATCCAGAGCAGCGTACCGAGGCCGTAGAGCACCAGTGCTAGCCAGAAGCTGGGGATCGCGGCGAGCGAGAGCAGATCGGTGCTGGCCGCGCCCGCACCCTTCAGCTTCAGCGCCGCCACCTTGAATAGGGTCTGCCCGGCCGCCAGCAGCGCCGAAATGCCGAGCAGCGCGGCAACCTGATTGTTTGTCATCGCTTGCAGCCCCTCACCAGCCAGATATGGCCTTCGCTGATGGCGCAAGGCGGCAGCCAAGTCGAGGGGCGGGCTAAATTGCCCCACACCCCAGACCAGGTCCGGATGGGCCTGCATTTGCAGAAATTTAACCAAACAGGTAGATGCCGCAGGCTATGGATCCGACCAAGAAAACGAGCCGCGCGGCATGAGCGAGACGCCAGTTGTCCCCGCGAAACAGGGCTTCGTGCCCTTGCCCGATTTCGATGCCATGACCGCGGCCTGGGCCGGCAATTACGACCAGTCGAACTACGATGCCAACATGGCAGGTTCGGTCCTGATGAAGAGCCACGCTCTGCTGGAGCGGGATTTCGGTCCGGGCACCCATTTCGGGCAGGTGCTGGAAGTGGGCGCGGGAACGATGGTCCACCTTTCGGCAATCCGACATGGCTTTGACCGCTACATCGCGTCGGACATGAACGCGGACCTGATCGCGGCAGCCTCCAAGAGGCAGTTGCCGACGGGCGTGGAATTGCAGCAACTGCAAGGCGGCGCCCTGCCCTTTGCCGATGGTACTTTCGACCGGCTGATCGCCACCCACGTCCTCGAACACATTCCCGAGCCGCACCTAGCTCTGGCCGAGTGGGTGCGCGTGCTGAAGCCCGGCGGAACATTATCGCTGATCCTGCCCTGCGATCCGGGACTGGCCTGGCGCCTCGGCCGTCACTTCGGTCCGCGCCGACGGGCGAAAGCGGCTGGGCTGGACTATGACTATTACATGGCGCGCGAGCATGTGAATTCGATCTACAACCTGCGCCAGATCGTCCGCTACCACTTGCCAACCCGCAAGGAAGCGTGGTGGCCGCTGGGCGTGGCCTCGCCCGATTTCAACCTGATCTATTGCGTGAACGCCACCGTATGAGCGCAGGATCCCCCGCGCCCCGCGTCGCCGCCGTGCTGCCCTGCTACCGGGTAGCAGACAAGGTGCTGGAGGTGATCGCGCGGATCGGTCCGGAATGCAGCGCAATCTATGCGGTGGACGATTGCTGCCCGGAAAAGTCAGGCGACGCGATTGAGGCGAAGTGTCGCGATCCGCGCGTCAAGGTTCTGCGCCATGAAGCCAACCAGGGCGTCGGCGGCGCGGTAATGACTGGCATCAAGGCTGCACTGATCGATGGCGCGGACATCGTGATCAAGATCGACGGCGATGGGCAAATGGACCCCGCACTGATCCCCTTGTTCGCCGCGCCCATCGCACAGGGACGGGCCGACTATGTGAAGGGCAACCGCTTCTTCAGCCCTGAGGACGCGCGCGGCATGCCCATGGGGCGGCTGCTGGGCAATCTGGCCCTGTCCTTCATGACCAAGCTTTCGACCGGTTACTGGCAGTTGTTTGATCCCAACAACGGCTATGTCGCGATCGACGCGCGGGTGGCCGCAGCCCTGCCCTTCGACAAGATCGCGCGGCGCTATTTCTTTGAAAGCGACATGCTGTTCCGGCTCGGCACGCTGCGCGCCCGGGTGATCGACCTGCCAATGCGTGCGGTCTATGCCGATGAGAAGAGCAGCCTCAACCCGCTCAAGATGGTGCCGCACTTTTTCAGCCGGCACATGGTCAATACCTTCAAGCGGATCACCTACAGCTACTTCCTGCGCGACTTTTCGGTCGCCTCGCTCGAACTCGTAGCGGGATCGCTGCTGCTGCTTTTCGGGCTGGTGTTTGGCGGGATCACCTGGATCAGCAACATGCAGGCCGGTGTCGTGACCCCGGCCGGCACGGTCATGCTGGCCGTGATGCCGGTGCTGGTCGGCCTGCAATTCCTGCTGGCCTTTATCGGCTATGATGTGGCCAACACGCCCAGCGAGCCGGTGGGTCCTTTGATGGTCAAGCCCTGAAGCAAAAGAAAAGGGCCCGCGTCCGATCTGGACGCAGGCCCTGAATTTCTAACCAACGCGACTTGATCAGCCGTCGTAGTCGCCGCCCAGCGAGGTGTTGCGCACAGGGGCCGCAGCCGTGATGCGCAGGGCCTCTGCCGACTGGCTGAGCGAGCCGATGTCATCGACCTCGTCATCGTCTTCGGGCAGGACGCGCTGCAGCGAATTGATCAGCGTTTCGTTGAGCGCCGTGGGGACAATGGTCTGCTCGGCGATTTCGCGAAGGGCCACGACCGGGTTCTTGTCGCGATCGCGGTCAATCGTCAGCTCTGCGCCGCCAGAGATTTCACGCGCACGCTGTGCGGCAAGCAGGACGAGGTCGAAACGGTTGGGAACCTTGTCGACACAATCTTCAACGGTAACGCGCGCCATGGGGCACTCCAGTTCTGGAATTCACGGGGAAAGCATGGCCGCTACACGTTCGGGTGATTCGGAGTCAAGAAAAAAACGTATAAATAATTGAAATTAAATATGAATTATCGCGCTCTCATTTCATCGCTTGGGCGCTTCCGTAACCCCTTGCCCAAGCTGCCCACCCTGTCATTCTCTGCCGCATAACAACGAACGCATTTGCGGGGACAGGATGACGGCGCAAGTCGAACTGCGGATCAAGACGCGCGTGCTGGCGGGGGCCTTCATCGGCATTGCTTCGTCGTTGTCGCTCAACTCCTATATCCTCTCGACCTTCCAGCCCTATTTCCTTGAGACCTTCGGCTGGACCAAGGCGCAGTGGGCAGGGCTTGCCACAGTGCAGGTGCTGATGATCGTCGTCCTGCCTATTGTCGGGCGCATGACCGATGTGATCGGCGTCTGGCGCACGGCGCTGATCGGGGGGATCAGTTTTCCGCTGTGCCTCGTCGCCATCGCGCTGATGGACGGCAACATCACCAATTACCTGATCATCTACGTCATCCAGACCATTCTCGGCGCGGCGGCAACTTCCACCGTCTTTGCCCGGCTGGTGGCGGAGAAGTTCACGAAGAACCGCGGCCTCGCGCTCGGCATGTGCTCGGCCGGATCGCCCGTGGTAGCCTTTTTCGGCAGCCCGCTCATCAGCGCCTATGTGCGCGAGCATGGCTTCCAGTGCGGGCTACCTGGTGGTGGCGCTGTTCTGCGGGATCTGCTCGGTGCTAATGCTGACCCTGCTTTACGGCGTCGAAGGCAAGCGCCCGCCGCGGCGTGAGCGAAAGGCATCGAGAGACTACCGCGAGGTCTTTGCCATGCCGGTGTTCTGGCTGATGTTCGTTGCGACGGTCCTGATCAACTTGCCGTTCTCGCTCGCCACTGCGCAGCTCAAGCTGGTGGTGTCGGAACAAGGCCTGCCCGATGCCGTGGCAGCCCTGTTCGTTTCGGCCTTTGCCCTGTCATCGGTGGCCGGGCGCTTCATCTTCGGCGTGATGATCGACCGGCTCAACCCCGTGCGCATTGCCGCACTGGGCTTCGGCCTGCCCGTGATCGGCTTGCTGATCCTGTTCTCGCCGATGGATTCCGTCCCCTGGGTACTCACCGCCATGGTCCTGATTGGTGCATCCTTCGGCAGCGAGGCGGACATCATCCCCTACCTCGTCAACCGACAGTTCGGCATGGCCCGCTTCGGCACGATCTTCGGCCTGCTGATGGCGGCGACCGGCGGTGCCATGGGACTGGGCAACGTGTTCCTGGCGCTTGTGCTGAAGGCGACCGGCAGCTTCGATGCCTACCTGCTGACCTGCGCAGGGGCGGCACTGATCGGATCACTGATGTTCCTGATGCTCGGCCTGCCCCGATTCCAGCCGCCGGTCGATCACCCGGCAGAAATGCCCGCTCACTCGTAATCGTAGGAGCTGTCCGCCAGTTCCTCGGGGGCGAGATCGGAGAAGCGGGTGATCCGCGCCTCGAAACGCAGCCGCACCTTGCCGGTGGCGCCATGGCGCTGCTTGGCGACGATGAGTTCGGCCAGGCCTGTGACCTGCTCCATCTTCTGCCGCCACTTTTCCCACTTGTCGGCGACGTCAGGGGTATCGCCCTCTGTCGGGAACTTGGGCTCGACCATCTTCACATAGTAGTCTTCGCGGAAGACGAACCAGACCATGTCGGCGTCCTGTTCGATCGAGCCCGATTCGCGCAGGTCCGAAAGCATCGGCTTCTTGTCCTCGCGGCTTTCGACCGCGCGGCTTAGCTGCGAGAGTGCAATCACCGGGACGTGCAGTTCCTTGGCCAGCGTCTTCAGGCCCCGGCTGATCTCCGAAATTTCGTTGACGCGGTTGTCGCTGGCGCGGCCGGTGCCCTGCAACAGTTGCAGGTAGTCGACGATGATCAGGCCGATGTTGTGCTTGCGCTTGAGGCGGCGGGCGCGGGCGCGCAGTGCGGCGATGGTCAGCGCCGGGGTATCGTCGATGAACAGCGGCAATTCGGCGAGCCGCTGGCTGGCGAAAGACAGCTGCTGGAAGTCTTCGCGGCTGATGCGCCCGGTGCGCAGCGATTCGGAGGAAATGCCCGAGTTTTCCGCAAGGATACGCGTCGCCAGCTGGTCGGCGCTCATTTCGAGGCTGAAGAAGGCGACGGCCGATCCGACCGAGGCGCTTTCCTCGATGCCGGATTGGATATCGGTGAGAAGGCGGTTGGCGGCATTGAAGGCGATATTGGTGGCGAGCGAGGTCTTGCCCATGCCCGGACGTCCGGCAAGGATGATAAGATCGGAATCATGCAGGCCGCCGATGCGCTCGTTGATCGAAGTGAAGCCGGTGGTCTTGCCGGCGATATGCCCGCCGGAATTCAGCGCCTTCTCGATTGCGGTAATGGCAACGCGGGTGGCATCGCCGAAGCTGGATGCCTGGCTCTGGCTCGATGCGCCCTCGGCCACGGCATAGAGCGCGGCCTCGGCATTGTTGATCTGGTCAAGCGGGTCGACGGCCTCGGACGTGTCCATCGCCTTGGTAACGAGATCGCGCCCGACCGAGACCAGTTCGCGCAGCAGTGCCAGTTCATAGATCTGCTCCGCCAGTTCCTTGGGCGCGAGCAGGCCCTGTCCGTCAGCGGTGAGCCGCGCAAGGTATGTCACGCCGCCCAGCGCCTTTAGCGCCTCATCCGCCTCGAAATAGGGGCGGAGAGTAACGGGCGTGACCACCGCCTTGCGATCGAGCAACTGCACGACGCGCTCGTAAATCCGGGCGTGGATAGGCTCGAAAAAATGGTCGGCGCGCAGGGGAACACCCAGTTCCTCGATGACCCGGTTGTCGATCAGCACCGCGCCAAGGAAAGCAGCCTCCGCCTCGATATTGGACGGCAGGGTGCGGATCGGCGAATCGTCGGGGACGGGAAAAGCGATAGGTTCGGCCATGGCAGCGGCAATGCGCCCGGCATTCGCGCGCCGCAAGGGGGCTGCGGCGATCCGCCTTGTGGATAGCGGGGATGGTTATCCCTCTTGCCCGCAATTGCTGCATCTGCGAATTGTCCGCGATGGCGGCCCCGCGCATCTGTGCAATCGAATTCGACGAGAGCTCGCTCGTGCGCCGCAGCGCCGAGATCGAGCAGGAGCGCCGCGTCGCTGTTTTCGACCTGATCGAGGATAATACTTTCAAGCCCCTGCGCGCCTTCGACGCTGGACATGAAGGGCCTTACCGGCTCGTCATGGCGGTGGAGGACGGGCGGCTCCGGCTCGACATCTACAGCGAGGGCGGAAGCGACCTCCTCGAAAGCTTCGTGCTGGGCATGGCCAAGTTCCGCCGCCCGGTGCGCGAATACTATTCGATCTGCGAAAGCTACAACAAGGCCGTCCGCCGCGCTTCGCCACACGAGATCGAGACGATCGACATGGCCCGCCGCGGCGTACACGACCGGGCCGCGGAAATGCTGCTTGAGCGACTGGACGGCAAGGTCGAGACCGATTTCGCTACTGCCCGCCGGCTCTTTACCTTGATCTGCGTCCTGCATATCAGGGTCTGAGACGGGAACGGGACGCACTTCAAAATGGCTAAAAAGGGGAAAAGCCGCTGGCGGCTGCGATTCGCCGCGCTGGCATTGCTGCTGGCGCTGGCGGGCGGCGTCGCGGGCTGGTGGCACCTGCGCGGCTGGCAGCCCTCGCGTGAGCAATGGCCGGTGCAGGGGGTCGAGGTCGGCGAGGATGACGGCACGATCGACTGGACCGCGCTCAAGACGATCGGGGTCGATTTCGCTTACGTCGATGCCTCGGCCAGCGTCTTTGCCCGCGATGCCAATTTCACCGCCAACCTCGAAGGTGCGCGGGCTGTGGGCATGCAGGTAGGTGCAGTGCATGAGTACGATCCCTGCCAGCCGGCCGACCGGCAGGCGGCGAACTTCGTCACGGTCGTGCCACGCGACAAGGGCTTGCTGCCGAGCGCCGTGTCGCTCGACCGGCTCGCCGAGGATTGCCCCGGCAAGGTCACCGAGGCAGGGGTTGAGAGCGAGCTCACCACCTTCCTCAACCAGGTCGAGACCCATACCGGCAAGCCGGTGATCCTGAAGCTGGGGCCGAAGTTCCAGGACCGCTACCACGTGGCATCGGCGGTCAACCGCAACCTGTGGCTGGTGCGTACCCGATTTGAGCCGGACTATGCCGGCCGGCCATGGGCACTGTGGACTGCCAACTCCGCGCTCAAGACCGAGGCGGCGGAAAAGCCGCTTCGCTGGCTGGCCGCACAGCGCTAGGATGCCTCGCATGATCGACCGCGACACCCTGATTGAAGCCGCCCGCAGCGCCGCCACGCGCGCCTATGCGCCCTATTCGAACTTCCACGTCGGCGCGGCGCTGGCCTTTGCCGATGGCTCGGTGGTGACCGGGGCCAATGTCGAGAATGCCAGCTACGGCATGACGCTGTGTGCCGAGACGGTCGCGGTTGGCAAGGCGCTATCCGAGGACTGGCGCGGCAATCTGGAAGCCGTCGCGGTGATCGGCGGCAAGGCGGGCGAGGTCGGCGCGGGTGATCCGGTCACGCCCTGCGGCCGCTGCCGCCAGATGCTCAACGAGGTTGCCTCGCTCGGCGGCAATGACCCGCTGGTCTGGTGCGCTGGAGAGACCGAAGTGCTCGAAATGCGGCTGTCAGACTTGCTACCACGCGCATTCGGCCCGGCGGCGCTTGAATAGCGGCACGTTCAACCGCATAATGAAACCCGATCGTCGCATTAAGCGGCGCGGGGAGAAGGCATGACCGAAATCGCAGGCAAGGCCGCTGTCGTCACCGGCGGCGGATCGGGCATCGGCATGGGGCTGGCCGGGGAACTCGGCCGGCAGGGAGCACGGGTTGCCGTTGCCGATATCCAGATTGCCAAGGCCGAAGCCGTAGCCGCCGCGATCCGCGAAGCCGGGGGCCAAGCTGTGGCCCTGCCCTGCGACGTTACCGAACGCACCTCGATCAACGCCATGCGTGATGCGGCGATCGCTGCGCTTGGACCGGTCCAACTGGTTTTCGCCAATGCCGGGGCAACGAGCTTCACGCCGTTGATCGAGATGTCCGACGCCGATGTCGACTGGATCGTCCAGGTCAACCTGATGGGCGTGATGAACACCACCCGCGCCTTCCTGCCCGGCATGATCGAAGCGGCCGGCGGCCACATCTGCGCCACTTCCTCGATGGCCGGGCTGCTTCCCGGGTGGATGCCGGTCCACGTGCCCTATTCGGCGGCCAAGATGGGGATCATCGGCATGATGATGAACCTTGCCATCGAACTCAAACCACACGGCGTCTTCACGACCAGCTATTGCCCGGGTGGAGTGGCATCCGGGATGAAAGCCAACAACGGCGCCTATCGGCCCGAAAGGTTCGGCGGGCCGGAGCCGGTTGCCGAAGTGCAGTTTTCGGGCACGGACAAGACTCACAGTTCCATGGCCTTCTACCGGCCTGAGGATGTCGCGCCTATCGTGCTCAATGCGGTAAGGAACAACCGTCCCTTTGTCTTCGACCACGCCGAGCAGCGCCGCCTGTTCGCCGAAACCTACGTCTCGGTGGTTGAGGCCTGCTATGACGATCTCGATGCCTGGCAGGCCGAAAACGGCGTGCCACAGGGCAATCCGACGGGTGCCGACCTGATCGACTAAGGGTTGGCCTTTATCCTGCCATTAACCATTCAAGCCTAAGGCAATTTCACCTGCCCGGCGCTTTTGCCGGGCGTGTTTGCATGGGCGGGACTGGGCTAGGCCACGGCATGATCCGGACAAAAACAACGCTGATCGTTGGGGCCGGGGCGAGCCAGGAAATCCACTTGCCTTCCAGCCTTGAGGTGCTGGAGCGCACAGCTGCCGCCTATGACTTCTACCGTTTCGGCGGCGATCAGATGACGAAGGATTCGTCGATGCTGCTCCGCCACCTCAACAAGCTGGCCGAGCGCCCCGGCAACAGCCAGGAAAAGCTCTACGAAGCGACCGAGCGCCTGCGCATCGCCGCGCGGATGAGCAAGATGATCGACACGGTGATCGAACAGAACGACGACAATCCGCTCGTCACGCTTACCGGCAAGCTCGCCGTGCTGCACTTCATCTGCCAGGGCGAGGCGCGATCGAACCTGCGACCCGCGCCGAAAACCCCCGGCGATCTGCCGCTGCAGGCCGGGGATTTCTGGCTGCTCGAGCTCGGCAAGCTGATGACCACCGGCGTGCCGCGGTCAAAGGTGCACCAGTGCTTCGAGAACCTGTCGATCGTCTCGTTCAACTATGACCGGTCGATCGAGCACTTCCTGCCCTATGCCCTGATGACCGCCTATGGCATGACCCTGCCCGAGGCGCAGCGCGTGGTTACGGAGCACCTCCGCATCGTCCATCCTTATGGCACGATCGGCCGCCTGCCCCGGCAAAAGGGAGAAGGCGCCGATGTCGAATGGGGCAACGAAAACCCCTGGAACATGATCAATCTGGTCAACAATCTTCGCACCCCGGGCGAGTTGCAGCGTGACACCAAGGCGATGATGGAAGTGCGCAATGCCATGCTGAAGTCGCAGCGGCTGGTCTTCACCGGGTTCGGCTATCACCCGCAGAACATCGACCTGCTGATTGACGCGACTTTCTCGCACAATCCCGAGGTTCTCTGCGGCATCCACGGCCTGACCGGCCCGGCCCAGACCACCGTGGTGCGCATGATGCGGCGCAAGCTCAACCTCGACAAGGACGACCGCCTGATGGTGATCAACGCCAAGTGTTTCGACCTCTTCCGCGACTACGGGATGATGCTGGAGAGCTGATCCAGCCATCGACGGCACAGATGCCGTCCTATCGGTGAAACCCGTTTGCAAGCGCACTGCACCGACCTTACGACCTGCCCAAAACCGGCGAGGCGGAGAGGCGAAACATGAACTGGCGGAATGCATGGGCACTTGCGGCCGGTTTGATGTTGGCACCGGTAAGCGTCGAGGCAGCCGAGGGTGACAGTCCCGTGGTAATGTCTCTCGACACTGCCACGAAAGGCCCCACGATCAGCCGAGATATTTTCGGCCAGTTTGCCGAGATGCTGGGCGAAGGCATCTATGGCGGGGTCTGGGTAGGACCGGATTCCAAGATCCCCAACGTCCGCGGCATCCGCAGTGACGTGGTCGGCGCATTGAAGGCGCTCAAGGTCCCCAACATCCGGTGGCCCGGCGGCTGCTATGGCGACCAGTATCACTGGCGCGACGGAGTGGGGGCTGACCGCCGAACCCGGATCAACGCCAACTGGGGCGGCACGCCGGAACCCAACACCTTCGGGACGCACGAATTCATGGACCTGGTCGAACAGGTCGGGGCGGAAGCATACATCTCGGTCAACATGGGCTCGGGCACGGTGCAGGAGGCGGCCGACTGGGTCGAATACATGACCGCCGAGAACAGCTCGCTGGCACGCGAGCGGGCCGCCAATGGTCGCGCCAAGCCGTGGCGACTGAAATTCGTCGGCCTGGGCAACGAGATGTGGGGATGCGGCGGAGGCCTGACCGGCGAGGAATATGTCGGCCGGATGAAGCCCTTCGCCATCAACCTCAACAATTACCACCCGGCGCAGCGACTGGCCGATCCCTTCACCCCCAATCCGGACCGGATGAAGCGGATTGCTGCTGGAGAGGGGCTGGGCAAACCCGAATATACCGAAGCGATCATGAAGGCGCGCACCACAACCTTCCAGTTCGGCTGGAAAATCGAGGGCCTGTCACTGCACAACTACGTTGCGCCGACGACGACACCGCTGGCCGACAGTTCGACCGATTTCGGCGAGGCCGAATATGCGGGATTGCTGGCCAAGTCCTACTCCACCGAGCGCATGGTGGCAGAGCATTCGGCGATCATGGACAAATATGATCCAAAGAAGGAAGTCTTCTTGGCGGTCGATGAGTGGGGCGCCTGGCTGAAGCCCTTGCCGGAAAAGCCGATGATGTTCCTGCGCCAGCAGAACAGCCTGCGCGATGCGCTGTCGGCGGCAATCCACATCAACGGCTTTGCCCGCCACGCCGACCGCGTGCGAATGGCCAATATCGCGCAAATGGTGAACGTCATCCAGGCGATGATCCTGACCGATGGCGAACGGATGCTGCTGACGCCGACCTATCATGTCTTCCGGATGTACGTGCCTTTCCAGGATGCCGAACTGGTCGCCGTGAAACTCGATGCGGGAACCTATCGCTTCGGCGACAGCGCGATGCCGCGCGTGGATGCGGTGGCGGCCAAGGCGAAGGATGGCTCCTTGTGGCTGGCGCTGGTCAATCCTGACCCGGCCAAGGCCATCAGCGTTTCACCTGCGGGAGTGACCGCAAGGGCCGCGAAGGGCGAAGTGCTGACCGCCGGCAAGGTCAATGCCTATAACACCTTCACCGCGCCGAACGATGTCTCGCCCAAGCCTTTCGAGGCGAGGGCAAATGGCGGCAAGCTGACCCTGACCCTGGCGCCCAAGTCACTCACCGTGGTGCGGCTGGAACCTTAATTACCCCCGCTCCAGCACCCATTCACCCAGCGCGGCCATGCATTCGCGGCCCAGCAGGGCCGAGCGTTCCGGGCTCCAGCCCTGCGCCGCGCAGGGCAGGTCGTCGTTGTCCTTGAAAGGCATCTCCAGCGTCATCGACACAGCGCCGTAACGCTCGGCGAGCTGGTTGGTCGACATGGTGAGGTTGGCCTTGCCAGCCGGCGCCTTGGGATAGCCGTGCTTCGTCTGGAAGTCCGGCGTGCGGCGCTCAAGGATTGCCTTGTAGCGGTCGAGCGCCTCGATCTGGCCGGGCCTCATGCCCGGAATGCCCTCGAACCCGGCAATGAACACGTGCGGGATCGCCTCGTCGCCGTGGACGTCCATCGCCACGTCAACGCCGGTCTGGTCCATGGCGTTTCGGATCGCCAGCACTTCGGGCGAGCGTTCGGCGGTGGGTTCGTGCCATTCGCGGTTGAGGTTCACGCCCACCGCATTGGTTCGCAGGTGCCCGCGCCGCGAGCCATCGGGGCAGAGGTTGGGCACCACGTGCAGCGTGCACTTCTGGCGCAGTGTGCGGCCCCAGGGATCGGCAGGGTCAGTCAGGCATTCGAGCGCGCCTTCCATCCACCATTCGGCCATCGTCTCGCCGGGATGCTGGCGGGCATAGAGCCATACCTGCAAGGGTCCTTCGCCCATTGTCAGGCAGTCGATCGGCTGGCCATCGAGGCTGGTGCCGAGCGTGCGGTGCGTGACACCATCCTGCGTGGCGGCGCGGGCGACCAGATCGTGATGCCGCTCCATCGAATAGGGCGCGAAATAGGCAAACCATGCCATGTCACCGGCAGGGGTGTGGCGGATGGTGAGCGTGCCCTGCGCCTCGTCCCAACTGGTATCGGTACGACCCCAGAACTCGCGGTCTTCGCTAAATGCAGCGCGGTAATTCGGCCAGCCGCCGGGATAGGCGCTCTTATCCAGCCCGGTGATGTTCAATTCCAGCGCCCGCCCCTTCGCGCCTGAGACGCGGAAGTGGAACCACTGGAAGAATTCGCTGTCCTTGTCCTGCCGGATGGCGAGGCGGGCCTTGGTGCCTTCGATCGAAAGCACCTCGATGTTCCCGGAATCGAAGTCCGAGTGAATCTGGATATCGGTCATTTGACGGTGATAGTCTCACCCGAATTGCCGGGGAAGCCCGCAAACAGCGCGGCGGCCATCTTTGGCGCGGCGAGCTGGGTCGAGGCAAGGGTCGAGCTGGCCTTGACGGTGAAGCGGGCGCGGCCTTCCCAGAGGACCTTGTCGGTCTTGCGGTCCTTGATCGCGACGGCCAGCTCAGTCTCGACCTGCTCCGGCGGCGGGCCGGAAAGGTTGAACCCGATGCCCAAACCGACACCCGAGCCGTATGAACCGGTCGAGCCGCCAACGCCGACGCTGACGGGACTGCGGGTGCGTTCGGGCAGATAACGCTGGCGGGACAGGCGGACCAAGGCAACTTGCCCGCCGCTGCCCGCTACCGCATCGCCATAGCCCAGGCGCTGCAATTCGCTGCGCACCGATCCCATGAAGCTTTGCACTTCGAGCGAATTGCCATCCGTGCCAATGCCCGGCTCGACTGCAATCGTGCCCTTTGCGAGCGCCGAGGTGTCCGGCACGTGGAACCGGGTGACCTCAATCGGGCCGGTGGGTGCGACGCAGCCGCTGGCGAAAGCCAGGGCGGCGAGCGGGGCAAGCGATATCCTGCGCATGGGCGTTAAACTCCTGATCTGGCGAAGTTGCTCCCGCACCCACGCCATTGCAAGCGTCAGCGCTGCGACAGGTGCGTTTCGCCTGGCTTGCCGGGGAACTTGTCGAACAGCGCGCTCGCCAGCTTGGCGGCCACAGCGCCCTCGCCCCACTTGTCGCTGCCTTCACGGGTGACCATGTCGGCGCGGCCTTCCCACAGGGTCTTGCCGGTGCCCACGTCCTTGATCCGCGCCTCGAGCCGCGTCGAGACAAGCGCGCGCTTGGGCTTTGACAGGTCGATGTTCAGGCCCAGCCCCATCATCGAACCGCGGTTGGAAACGCCGACTTCCATTTCGCCGCTGACCGGCTTTTTCGGCCCTTCTTCGGGCACCACGACATCGCGGGTGACGCGCAGTTCGACCACCTGTCCTGCCGCCGCCGCAGTCGTCGCCGTCTGGTAGCCAAGGCCGGCGAGCCGGTCATCGACTGCGGCGGCGTAAGGGCGCAATTCGCTTTCACTGAAGCCCGAGCCCGCGGGTGCGGGAATGGAAACGGCACTGCCCTTGCCGAGGAGTTCGGCACTGCCGTCCTCGGCGACGAAGCGGGTCACCTCGACCTTGCCTTCTGCCGGGCCTGAGCTGCGCAGGCGCTGGTCCGACGGCCACGAGCGGCCATAGGGATCACCCCAGCCGGTTCCCATGCCCATTCCGAACCCCGGCCGCGCGAGCGCAGGGGCTGCCAATCCGGCGATCATCAGGGCGACAAGAGCGACAGATGCGGGCCGGCGGCTAATCATGCGGATTGGTTCCTTTGACAGAGTGGTAATGGCCCTGTTGCGCCTGCGCTAGGCCGTGCATTCTTTCCGGCGGATGAACCGGCCGCGCGGGTACACTTGTTACCTTGCGGACAAAGGCCTAGCCTCCCTGGCATAACAGGCGGGGGAAACAGCCATGGCTACGCAGGCGAAGGCGGTCGCCAGCGCGACCGCGAGCAGCGATCGCATTGAAATTCTTGACGCCCTGCGCGGCTTTGCCTTGCTGGGGATCCTGATTGCAAACCTGCCCGTTTTCACCGGCTGGTACATGATTCCGCAGCCGCAGCAGGGCGCGCTGGCCAGTCCCGAGACAGCCGCGCTTTATGATCAGCTGATCAAATTCTTCGTCGACGGCAAGTTCTACACCATTTTCTCGCTGCTGTTCGGCATCGGCTTTACGCTCCAGCTAGACCGGCTGGAAAAGCGCGGCGCGGCCGGGATCGCGGTATTCCGGCGCCGGATGCTGGTGCTGCTCGCCATCGGTTTCGTCCACATGACGCTGGTCTGGCAGGGCGACATCCTGACGCTCTACGCCGCGCTCGGCCTGCTGCTGCCGCTGTTCCGGCCGTGGAAGGAAAGCTCGCTGCTCATCCTTGCGGTCTTCCTGTTGGCCCTGCCACTGGCGCTGGTGCCGCTCTGCGCGCATTACGGCATAGACCTTGGCCATGGGCTTGAGGAGATCGGCCTTGGCATTGTGACTGCCGTCGACGGCCCGCTGCGCCCCGGTCCGATATCCTACATGCAAAGCGGCGACTGGAGCGCCTTTGCCGCTTGGCAGGTGTCGGGCCTGCCCTTCCGCATCGAGCACCTGCTGGTCACATGGCGCATTCCCAAGGTGCTGGGGATCATGCTGCTCGGCATGGTGCTGGGTCGGCGGCTGATCGCCGGGACATTGCTCGAAGATCGCAAGCTGCTGCTGCGAACCTTGGTTTTCGGCCTGCTGATCGGCATTCCGCCCAGCCTTGTCTTCGCGCTCGATCCGTTGGTCTATCAAGAGCATTGGTCCTCGGTGCTCGGCACGGTGCCGCTTGCCCTTGCCTATGCCGCCGGTTTTGCGCTGGCCTGGCCCAAGGCGAAGGGCGTGCTGGGGATCATGGCGCCGGTGGGCCGCATGGCGCTGACCAATTACCTTACCCACACTTTGTTCGGCGTGCTGATGCTGGGCGTGTTCTTCGGCATTGCCGGGAAATTGGGGCCGGTAGGCACCACCTTGCTTGCCGTGCCGATCATCCTGTTCCAGATCGCCTTCTCGCGCTGGTGGCTTGCCCGGCACGAGCAGGGGCCGATGGAGGCGCTGTGGCGGTGGGGAACCTATGGTTCGGTAAAGCCACGGTAATCGTTTGCTGCTAGGGGCGAGTCAGGCGTCATCCGACGCAGGGGAGTCGCATGTCCAAGGTACCCGTCCTCGTTACCGGCGGCGCCGGTTATATCGGCAGCCACGCCGTCCTCGCCCTGCTGGATGCGGGCTGGCCGGTTTCGGTGATCGACAACCTGACTACCGGCTTCCGCTTTGCCGTGCCCGAAGGCGTGCCGTTCTACGAAGGCGATATCGAGGATGCGGACCTGCTGGCGCGTATCTTTGCCGAACAGGGCATCCGCGCGGTCATGCATTTCGCCGGGTCGATCGTGGTGCCGGAATCGGTCGAGAATCCGCTCAAGTACTACCACAACAACACCGCCAAGAGCCGCGCGCTGGTGGCGGCGGCGGTATCGGCAGGGGTGCCGCACTTCATCTTCAGCTCGACCGCCGCGACCTACGGCGAGCCTGAGGTTTCGCCGGTTCGGGAAGACAGCCCCCAGATTCCGATCAACCCCTATGGCATGTCCAAGCTGATGACCGAGGTCATGCTGAAAGACACGGCGGCGGCGCACGCGATCAACTATTGCGTCCTGCGCTATTTCAACGTCGCCGGGGCCGATCCGCAGGCGCGCTCGGGTCAATCGACCGCGGGGGCAACACACCTGATCAAGGTCGCGGTCGAGGCGGCGCTCGGCAAGCGCGGTCATGTCGGGGTGTTTGGCACAGACTTCGACACTCCCGATGGCACCGGGGTGCGCGACTATATCCACGTGTCAGACCTTGCGGCTGCCCATGTCCTCGCGCTTGAGGCGCTGATTGCGGAGCCCGCGCGCTCGCTGACGATGAATTGCGGCTATGGCCGGGGCTTCTCGGTGCTCGAGGTGCTCGACGCTGTGGACCGGGTGACCGGCGGCACGATCGAGCGCCAGATGCAGCCGCGCCGCGCCGGCGATCCCGCCAGCCTGGTTTCCGACAATGCCCGCATCAGGGCCACCCTGCCCTGGGTGCCAAAGCACGCCGATCTCGATACGATCGTCAGCCACGCCCTCGCCTGGGAGCGCAAGCTGGCGGAGATCAGGGGCTAGAGCGCTTTCCGACCATTCGGGCTCGCCATGACGGAGGCGATTTGGGCTGAGCACGAGGAGCGAGGAGGGAGCCATGCCATTGCATAGTGACCGACGAGCGACGCTGTGATGAGCCCAAATCGGCCCGCCTCGCAGGGGTTGCGGTGGGAAGCCCGCTGGACAGCGTTGCACCGATTGCAGGGGCAACCAGCCCCTGCTGCACGCTGCGCCTTGCCAGCGGGCTTCCCACCGCAATCATGGTGAACCCGAATGGTCGGAAAGCGCTCTAGTCAGCGGCAGGGGAACTTGCGGGCGAAGAAATCGCCCATGGCGCGGTGCATGGGAATGCCGGGGCGCGTCGCGGCGGGATAGGACGCGAGGTGCGCGAGCATCTCGTTCGAGCTGACCGAGGCCTTGGGCGGCGGACACGAACTGGGCTTGCCGGCCTTGCGCTCCCCTTCCAGCCGCGCGCGGTAGACCGCTGCCGCTGCCTTGCCCTCGTTCATCAGCACTTTGACATCGCTGGAGAACATTGCCGCCATGCCCTTGGCCTTGAGCGCCTCGGCCTTGCCGAGGAATGTTGCCACCGACATATCGCCCGGGGCAGCCTGAGCCGGTACGGCGAACAGGCCAAGTGCCGCTAACCCCAAGAAAATACGCTTCATTCCCCATCCCTCTGCTCAGTTCGGCGAAGCATGGCTTGACCTGCCCAACCTTGCAAGACCATGAACGGCCACGGATGGAGCGGGGTTCATAATGAGCGAAATCGAAGCCATTGGCGGCGTGGTCGAAGGCGCCATGACGTCGCGTGCCGTGGAGCCGGCGCATGGCGAGTCGGCCGAAGGCCACACGCACGAGAGCGCATGCCTCAACTGCGGTACGCCGCTGGTCGGCCGGCATTGTCACGAATGCGGGCAGGCAGCCCATGTCCACAAGACCGTCGGCGCCTTCTTCCATGACCTGCTGCACGGCGTCTTCCACTTTGAAGGCAAGATCTGGCGCACCATCCCTGCGCTGACCCTGCGCCCGGGCAAGATGACCCGCGAATATATCGACGGCCGCCGCGCCAGCTATGTCTCCCCCATCGCGCTGTTCCTGTTCTGCGTCTTCCTGATGTTCGCGGTGGTCAGCAAGGTCGGGCCGACCTTCAACGACGCGACCGACGTCAACGTCAATGGCGAGCGCATCCAGGGTATCAAGGCGAACCAGCAGGAAATCGCCCGCCTGGAAAGCGAGCGTGCCCGCCTTGTGCGCGAAGGCAAGCCGACCGCCAAGATCGATGAGGAAATCGACGACCGCAAAAGCGCGATCGAACTGGCCGAAATGCTGACCGATCCCTTGCGCGAGAACGCACAAGACGCCGAAAAAACGCCCGCGACAAAGGAAAAACAGCGCGTCTACAGCGATGTCCCGACGATCAACGAAGCCCTGAAAAAGGCCAGCGGCAATCCGCAGCTGGCCATCTACAAGCTGCAATCGAACGCCTATAAGTTTGCCTGGCTGCTGATCCCGATTTCGGTGCCGTTCCTGTGGCTGCTGTTCCCATTCAGCCGCCGCTTCGGCCTTTACGACCACACCGTGTTCGTCACCTATTCGCTGGCCTTCATGATGCTGCTGACCAGCGTGATGACCGTGACATCGCTATTGTCGATGTCGGTGGCCGCGCTCGGCATGATCTTCATCCCGCCGGTCCATATCTACAAGCACGTGCGCTATACCTACGGCCTTGGCCGCTTCGGTGCGAGCTGGCGCACCCTGGCAATCCTGACCTATGCCGCAGTGGCAATGGTCAGTTTCTTCATGGCGATCATCGCAATCGGGCTGGAATAACGCTGCGGCAGCCAGTCCGGTTGTGTGGCACGATGACCCGAGCAACCGATGCGGTCCGGCGCGGTTTAACTCCTGTGACTATTCATTCGATCACAAGGAGCAAACCGATGAACAAGCTGATGCTTGGGGCCGCGCTGGCGGCCGTCGCCATCCCGGCGACCACCACCACGGCCATGGCCCAGTACAACAACGGCCCGCGTTACAACCAGGAACTGCGCGAATGTAACCGCGAACTGCGCAACAGCGACAACCGCCGCGAATACCGCCGCGAGCTCCGCGAGTGCCGCAAGGAACTGGCCAAGGCCAACCGCCAGGACTGGAAGCGCTGGAACCGCTACGACTACAACCGCTATGAACCCGGCTACAACAGCTACTATGCCGACCGCTATTACCGCGACGGCCGCTATTATACCGATCGCCGCCTGACGCGGAACGACCGCATCTATCGCGGCAATGACGGCCGCTACTACTGCCGTCGCAATGACGGCACGACAGGCCTGATCATTGGCGGTGCCGTCGGCGCCCTGCTGGGCCGCGAGATCGACCGTGGCGGCAGCCGCGTGGTCGGCACGGTGATCGGCGGCGGTGCCGGCGCGCTGCTGGGCCGCGAAATCGAACGCGGCAGCCTGCGCTGCAACTAAGGCTTTCCTCGCGGAAGCGGAAAGGGCCGGTCGATTGACCGGCCCTTTCTTTATGTCTTCGCCTGTCGTCTGACAGAGAGTTTTACGCCCCCTGTGTCGCTGCGCTGGCGAACTTCTTGCCCGCTTTGGGAACGGCAGAGCCCCGCACGGGAACGGGCGCACCAGCGCCGCCCTTCGGCTCCTCCGGACGGTCGAGCTTTCCGCCGTCCATCAGCTGCTTGATCTCGTCGCCGGTCAAGGTTTCGTATTCAAGCATGGCATTGGCGAGCAGGTGCAGCTTGTCCTCCTGCGACTTCAGGATGTCGGTGGCGCGCTTGTGAGCGCCGTCGACCAATGCGCGGATCTCGGTATCGATCAGCTTGTTGGTCTCTTCCGACATCATCGTGCGCTGGGTGCCGCCGTAACCGAGGTAGCCTTCCTGGGTGTCCTCGTACTGCAGCGGGCCGAGCTTTTCCGACATGCCCCACTTGGTGACCATCGCGCGGGCTAGGCCGGTGGCATACTGGATGTCAGAGCTGGCGCCTGACGACACCTTGTCGTGACCGAAGATCAGCTCCTCCGCCACGCGGCCGCCCATCGCGACCGAGAGGTTCGCGTGCATCTTGTCGCGGTGGTACGAATATGAATCGCGCTCCGGCAGGCGCATGACCATGCCGAGCGCACGGCCGCGCGGGATGATCGTGGCCTTGTGGATCGGGTCGGAGGCGGCCTCGTTGATGGAGACGATGGCATGACCGGCCTCGTGATAGGCGGTCATCTTCTTCTCGTCCTCGGTCATGACCATCGAGCGGCGTTCCGCGCCCATCATGACCTTGTCCTTGGCGTCCTCGAACTCCTGCATGGCGACCAGCCGCTTGTTGCGCCGCGCCGCGAGCAGTGCCGCTTCGTTCACGAGGTTGGCAAGGTCGGCACCGGAGAAACCGGGCGTACCGCGCGCAATCGTGCGCGAATTGACGTCGGGGGCGAGCGGCACCTTCTTCATGTGGACCGAAAGGATCTTCTCGCGGCCTTCAATATCGGGGATCGGCACCACCACCTGGCGGTCGAAGCGGCCCGGGCGCAGCAGCGCCGGGTCAAGCACGTCGGGACGGTTGGTCGCCGCGATGATGATGATGCCCTCGTTCGCCTCGAAGCCGTCCATTTCGACCAGCAGCTGGTTGAGTGTCTGTTCGCGCTCGTCATTCGAATTGCCGAGGCCGTGGCCACGGTGGCGGCCGACCGCGTCGATTTCGTCGATGAAGACGATGCAGGGCGCGTTCTTCTTGGCCTGTTCGAACATGTCGCGCACGCGGCTCGCACCGACGCCGACGAACATTTCGACGAAGTCCGAACCGGAAATGGTGAAGAACGGCACGCCCGCCTCACCCGCGATGGCGCGGGCAAGCAGGGTCTTGCCGGTACCGGGCGAGCCGACCAGCAGCGCGCCCTTGGGGATCTTGCCGCCAAGCTTGGCAAAGCGCTGCGGATCCTTGAGGAACTCGACGATCTCCTCCAGCTCCTCGCGCGCTTCATCGATGCCGGCAACGTCGTCAAAGGTGACGCGGCCCTGCCGTTCGGTGAGCAGCTTGGCCTTCGACTTGCCGAAGCCCATCGCGCCCGACCCGCCGCCCTTCTGCATCTGGCGCAGCGCGAAGATCGCAATGCCCATGATCAGCAGGAACGGAAGTGCCTGGATCAGGATGTAGGTGACGACCGACATCTCTTCCTTGGGCTTGCCGGCAAATTTCACGCCCTTGTCCGCCAGAAGCGGGCCAAGCGTGGTGTCTCCCGGGATCGGCACGGTAGAGAAGGTATCGCCGTTCTTGAACTTGCCGGTGATCTTGTCAGCCGCAACCTGCACTTCTGCCACGCTGCCTTCGACCACCTTGGCGCGGAAATCGGAATAGGCGATCGCAGGGCCGGTCGCGGCCTCTCTCGGGCTCATCATCGAGACGACGAGCACCAACGCCATGAAGATGCCCCCCCAGATCAGCAGGCTGCGGAGCCAGGGGTTCGGGTTCGGCTGGTCTTCGTTCATCGGGGGAGAGTCCTTTCGCGTTCGACAATGTAGGACGGCGCGGCTGAATGACAAGTTAGCGCGAATGCTGTGTCTTTGCGCTCGAATGCAGGCAGTTCCTCGGTGCGAAGAAAGGCGCCGCTCACCAGAATGTGATCACCCTACGGACAATTGACCTATTTGTCCGGGATTCTGCCACGGCACCCCTTGAGAATCACATTGCAATGTGCTTTTGCCGGTTCATGTCGAAAGATCTCATCGAACGCGTCACATCGCTCGTCACCAGCGGCTCCATGTCGCGCGCTGGCCTCGCCCGCGCCGCAGGGCTCCACGCCAACACGCTGCGCGACTGCGGCGAGCCGAGCTGGAACCCGACGGCCGAAACCCTGGGCAAGCTCGAACGATTCCTGCTGTCCAACGACGACCGCCGCGTGCTGGTGCCGATCGAGGAGATTATCGACGAGGCTCGCAATGGCCGCATGTTCATCCTGGTAGACGACGAGGATCGCGAGAACGAGGGCGACCTGATCATCCCGGCCCAAATGGCGACGCCGGAAAGCATCACCTTCATGGCCAAGCACGGCAGCGGCCTGATCTGCCTCGCCCTGTCATCCGACCGCTGCAAGCAGCTTGACCTTGAGCCGATGGCGCGGGTCAACGGGACACCGCTGGGCACGGCCTTTACCGTCTCGATCAAGGCGCGCGAGGGGATCACCACCGGCATCTCCGCCGCCGATCGTGCGCGCACTGTCTCGGTCGCCATCGACGGCACCAAGACCAAGGCCGATATTGTGTCGCCCGGGCACGTGTTCCCGCTGCAGGCCCGCGATGGCGGGGTCCTGGTGCGCACTGGCCATACTGAAGCTGCAGTCGACATCTCGCGGCTGGCCGGGCTCAATCCTTCCGGCGTGATCTGTGAAGTCATGCGCGACGACGGTGAAATGGCGCGGCTGGATAACCTTATCGCCTTTGCCCGCATGCACGACCTGAAGATCGGCACGATCCGCGACTTGATCACCTATCGCCGCCGCCACGACCATCTGGTTACCAAGAAGGCCGAGCTCGATTTCCATAGCAAGTGGGGCGGGACGTGGAAGGCCTGCACCTTCTTCAACAAGGCCACCGGCGACGAGACGATGGCCATCGTCAAGGGCCGCATCGATCCCACCAAGCCAACGCTGGTCCGCATGCACACGCTGTCGATGTTCGCCGACATCTTCAACGAGGATGGCGAACGTTCGGGGTTGCTCGAAGGCGCGATGAAGATCATCGCCGAGGAAGGCACCGGGGTCATCGTCATCATCAACCGCCCGATGCAGCGGCTGATGTCCCGCACGATCGAGATCAAGGAACAGATCCGCGCAGGTGAGGAGGCTCCGATAGAGGAACTGCGCGATTACGGCGTGGGCGCTCAGGTGCTGGCCGAACTGGGCGTGCACGACATGATCCTGCTTACCAACACCCACCATTCGCTGGTGGCGCTGGAGGGCTATGGCCTGTCGATCGTGGCAGAACGCAGGATCGACTGAAGTTTGCTGGCGGAAGAGGCAGGAGTCGAACAGTTGATTTATGTGACTGTTATATTTAACTAAAATTTACTCTTGCGATTTCCGCCCCTCATATGAACCCTACTTCCACGCTGCTGCCGAGATCGGCCGAACATCCGTCACAGAATTCTGGCTTTTCGAAAACACAGTCAGACGAGCGCAATTGCCACGAAACTCGGACGTATAGTCGCGCGCCACTGGTTTTACCGTACCGACGTGACCGACGGCGACTTCTCCATCTGACAACTCCAAACAGTTGATCTGCGTCAATGGCTAATATATGCGCCAATGTATCGCATATATTAGCCGGCTGGAGAATCGTCCGCCGCGACTGAACGGAGAGAGACGCAATGACCAGCCTAGCGACAGCCGATGTCTTCACCGACAACTCCGTGGCCCAGCGCCCCTTCGACTATTTCGAGGACTTGCGCGCGCGCGGGCCGATCACGCCGCTCGGCATCCGCAACGTCATCGCGGTGACCGGCTATGACGAGGGCGTGGCGATCTACAAGGACGATGTGCACTTCTCGGCCATCAACACGGTCACCGGTCCTTACCTGCCAATGGAATACGACCCCGCGCGATCGATCGACGAACAAATCGACGAATGCCGCGAGGCCAATCCCTATCTCGGTACGATCATGACCCAGGACGAGGTCGAACACGCCCGGGCCAAGACGATTCTTAACGGTATCATTACCCCGGCCCGGCTCAAGGCGAACGAAGCCTACATGTACGAAATTGCCGATGCCATCATCGACGAGTTCATTGAAAAAGGCAGCTTCAATGTCGTGGCGGATTTCGGCGCGCCCTTCGCCCAGCTGACCGTTGCAGACCTGATGGGCGTGCCCAAGGAAGACAACGCCGCGGTTCGCTCGCTAACCGCTGACCCGAGCCAGCTTCCCGGCAGCCTGGGCGGAACGTTCGACATGGCAACGAACCCGCTCGCGCGCATGGGCATGATGTTCTACCAGTACATCGCGGATCGCCGCGAAAACCCGCGCGACGACATCCTGACCCGCATGGCCGAGCAGCGGTACGAGGACGGCACCCTGCCGACCGTGCTCGAAGTCGTCGGCTTGGCAACCTTCCTGTTCGGCGCCGGGCAGGACACCACGGTCCAGCTCTTCGCATCGATGCTGCGCCAGCTTTCGGACCAGGAAGGCCTTTCCGACCGCCTGCGCGCCGAACCTGCCAAGATTGCCGATTTCGTCGATGAAACCCTGCGCCTGTTCGGCACTTCGAAGAGCACGTTCCGCTATGTCCGCCGCCCGATCAAGGTGGGCGATTTCGAATTCGAGCCGGGCCAGCACGTCATGCTCAACACGCTCGCCATGAACCGCGATCCGCGTCGCTTCGAGGATCCGGCAAAGTTCGACATCGATCGCAAAAACGGCCGTACCCACGTCGCGTTCGGGCGGGGACTCCATGCCTGCGCCGGGGCTCCTCTTGCCCGTGCCGAGGGCCGTGTCGCCATCGAGCGCCTGCTTGCCCGCATGAAGAACATCCGCATCAGCGACGAGCGCCACGGCCCGCGCGGCGCGCGCCAGTTCACCTACCTGCCTAACTATTCGCTGTTCGGCGTGACCGAGCAGTGGATGGACTTCGACCCCGCCTGACGGCGCCAGACACAGAGGATAGCCCGATGGTGAAAATCACATTTGTCGAACACGACGGCACCCGTACCGAGGTCGAGGCCGATGAAGGCCTCTCGCTGATGAAGGCCGCAACCTATGGCGGGGTGGCCGGAATCTCGGCCGACTGCGGCGGCAACTGCGCTTGCGGCACCTGCCGCATCTACGTGCCGGCAAACTGGCGTCACGCCTTCGGTGAACCAAAGGCCAGCGAAGCCGAGATGATCGAATTCTCGCAGGACACGACTGAGGGGGTCCGCCTCGCCTGCCAGACCAAGGTGACAGCTGATATGGAAGGGATGGAGCTGGGCCTGCCCGAGAGCCAACATTACTAAAGGTATCACTCATGGAGCTGCGCAGGCTGGGCAATTCGGACCTCGAGGTCCCCTTGCTGGCATTAGGGACTGGCACGTTTGGCGGATCGGGACCGATTTTCGCGGCATGGGGACAAACCGATGTGGTCGAAGCGCGCCGTTTCATCGACATCTGTCTTGAGGCCGGCTGCAACTTCTACGACACTGCTGATGCCTACTCGGGAGGCGCGGCGGAGCAAATCCTGGGCGAAGCGCTCGGTAATCGGCGCCAGAAAGCTCTTATTGCGACCAAAGTCGGCCTGCCGACCGGCGCCGAGCCAGCGGGCTATGGACTCGGCGAAAAGAGGCTTACCCAAGCCGTAGAAGCATCCCTCCGCCGCTTGCGCACTGACTATATCGACCTGCTGCAGCTTCACGCGCTCGATGCGTCGGTTCCGCCTGAAGACCTCTTGCGCACACTGCGCTCGCTCGTCGATTCTGGCAAGGTCCGCCACGTCGGTGCGTCGAACTATCCCGCCTGGCAACTCATGAAGGCCTTGTCTCTCGCTGATCAGGGCAAGGGACCGCGCTTTGTCTCGCACCAGGTTTATTATTCGCTGATCGGTCGCGACCATGAGACCGACCTGATGCCTCTGGGGCTCGATCAAAATGTTGGAACGCTAGTTTGGAGTCCGCTAGGCTGGGGGCGCCTCGTCAGGCGGTTGCAGCACGGCGAGCTGCCGCCAAAGGACAGCAGGCAGAGCCATGATCAGTCCATTGCGCCACACGTGGAGCAGGCTTTGCTTGAGCGGGTTCTGGCCTGTCTGGAAGGGATAGCCGAAGAAGTCGGCCGCTCCATCCCGCAGGTCGCATTGAACTGGCTGAGAATGCGTCCCGGCATTTCGAGTGTGATAATTGGCGCGAGGACGGAAAGCCAGCTCCGCGACAATCTCGCGGCGGCAGAATGGTCGCTAACTGCGGAACAGATCGAAATGCTCGACTTGGCGAGCGCGGTCCGTAAACCCTATCCGCAAAGCCTTTACGCGCAGGGTCCATTTGCGATGATGAACCCGCCCGTCATCTGATCATACGCCCCAAGTTCTACCGAACTCGCCTCGTCTACTTCCGCGACGGCACCGCAATCTGCAGCACCTCGATTTCGTTCCCGTCAGGATCGATAAAGTGGCTCGAACGCGCCTGGGCCGCACCCATTTGCTGGCGGAAATCGGTATTCTTCAGCTTGGCGCCGTTTGTCTGAGCAAGGTCAAGTGTCGTCTTCAGGTCAGGCACCTGAATAATGAAGCTGCCGTTCATCGACTTTTCTTCGGCGCTTTCGATCAGGATAAGCCCCGGCGAGCTTGATCCGGGAAAGATCATTATGCGCACTTTCTCGCCCATTTTCTGGACGGTCTTCATTCCGAACACCGTCTGGTAAAACGTCTCAGCCCGTTTCACATCAGCCACAAACCATCGCAGCATCATGATGCGCGGTGCTTGTGTCGCCGACGGCGGCGCGGGCGTTGCAGGCTGAACTTCGGCCCGCAAGGGCTGCGCCGCAACCAGTGCGATCAGGGTTGCGAGTTGCATGGTCTTGATCATGGCTGATTCTTTCTTCGAAAGGCGACCGCAGCAAAGAGTTGCCGGGGCGAAGGACTCACCGGATCTGACTGTTGTGGCAGCCGCAAGAGGCAGGGCTCCCGCTCATTGCGGTTGAAAAGCTTGATTTGGCATCGGCAGAGCCCCGTGTGTCAGTATGCACGTGGGGCTCTGCCTGTCGCTCAGCGGTCTGCCAGACTTTACTTCGCGGGCAGCTTTGCCAGGTCAGCGTCGATCTTGGCGAGCGTTTCGTCCTTGATCATGTCAGGCGCGAAGCCCTGGATCTGCTTCAGCGTCATTGCCTTGGCCATTTCGAGCTGCGGATTGGTCGAGAAACCGGGCATATGCTTTTCCAACACCGCCTTGGCGGCCGCATCGTCGACCAGGGTTCCGATCGTGGTGTCAGCAGTGGTGTAGGGAGCACCGGCGGCCACGGCCGGAACCGAAGAAACGGCCAGCAGGCCGGCAAGCAGGGCTTTGCGAAGCATTGGGGGGATCCTCTCAGTCAAACACCCAGCGTCATGCTGCGGCAGTAGTCCCATCAATAGAAGATTGGACAAACCAGTTCAACTTTTAAACAACACTGTGTCGCACAATTCAACCTCTTCTCAGGCCGATTCACCTGCATCGACCACGAGCGTCGTGCCGGTCATGAAAAGAGCCATGTCGCTCGCGGCAAACAGTGCGACGCGGCCGATGTCGTCAGGGACACCGACGCGGCCCAGCTTGGACTGCAGCATGGAGGGAATGTCCTGCGCTGCGGCTTCCGTGACGCCTTCATTCCCCTGCATCAACGCAAGGTTTCCTTCGGTAACGACAAAGCTTGGCGCAATGGCGAGAACGCGGATGCGCTGAGGGGCCAGCTCGAGTGCCAATTGTCGGGTGAGCCCGACTACCGCGTGCTTGGAACTGACATAGGCTGAAAGTGCGGGCGAGATGCCTCTGATCCCGGCAAGCGATGCCACGTTGATGATGACCCCGCCCCTGTCGGTCATGGCAAGAGCCGCTGCCTGAGCGCCCAGGAAGGTGCCGCGCGCATTGACCGCAAAGACGTTTTCCCAATCCTGCAACGTCATGTAGTTGATCGGCAACGCCGGGAAGACGCCGGCGTTGTTCACCCAGATGTCGATGCTACCGAAACGTTCGGCGCTGGTACTGGCGCAGGACTGCACGGAAGCCTCGTCGGCCACATCGAGCAGTACTGCGATTACATTGGCTCCATATCGCACCGACAAATCAGCCGCAGTTTGCTGCGCTACTTCGAGATTGCGGTCCCCGATCACGACATTTGCGCCCGCCTCAGCAAAGCGGCGTGCGATAGCCTTGCCCAGTCCCTGCGCGCCGCCGGTTACCACTGCCGCGCGGCCTTTGAGCGATAGCAGGTCGGCAAGGGTAGTCTCGGTCGCATCTTTCAGTTCAGGCATTGTCTCGTCCTGGAAATTTCGGCGTAAATTGCCGGAGAAAAAGCAGGGCGGCATCTCCGAGAAGATGCCGCCCCGACCCCCTTGGGAGGGAGGGTTCCTTAGACTCAGCGCGAGCCGAGGGCGAAGCGCAAGCTGACACCAAACTCACGCGGCGGAGTTACCGAAACGCCGCGGTAATAGCTGCTGTAGGTCTGCGAACCGAACGGGAGCGGGTTGCCCGGTGCCACACGCAGCAGGGTCGTCGAGCTATCGAGCGGCGAGCCATCACCCGAGACGAGGCGTGTCACGTTGCCTACGTTCTTCACATAGCCGCCGACTTCCCACTTGCCATCCGGCGCGCGCAAGCCGGCATAGAGGTTGAGCAGGCCATAGCTGCCGACGTTGTCGAAAGCATTGAACTCGTCCCCGCGGGTCGAACCCTTCCACGAGAACAGACCGCGCAGGTAGGCATCGAAACCATCGCCAAGCTTGGCAGTGTATTCGGCCTGCACCGTGCCGCTCCATTCAGGCAGGAAGGTCGCCGAACCCTGTGCGCCACATTCGGCCAGGTGTTCTGTGCCATAGGCCGCTTGCATCTGGGCGAGGGTCGGAACGGCAGTATCGGGAATACCGTCCTTGTTCACGTCGGTACAGGCGATCTTTGCGCTCTTCGAGATCACGCTCTTCGACCAATTGAGCGTGGTGCCTATGCTCAGGCCGCTGAACGGATTGAGCGCCAGCTCGGCTTCGACGCCGTCAACCTTTACCGGGACCGCGCTGATGAAGTTGAAGCGCGAACGGTTGGCTTGGTTGCTGCTGTTGATGTTGATGTAATAAACGCCCGCGCCCGCCGCACGGTACGGATAGTTCACGAAGTCCTGATGGTAATAGGTTGCGTTCAAACGCACCTTTCGGTCCATCCAGCTCGACTTGAAGCCGATTTCATAGGATTTCGAGGTTTCCGCGCCGAAAGTGGTGTGAGCAAGTTCGAGCGGCGAGTATGCGATCGAGAAGTTGCCGATCGCGCGCACCGGCGGGCGCACCGAACTGCCCGTCGAGGCGTAAACCATTAGGTCGTCCGAGAACTTGTGGCGCAGCGTCGCGCTGTAGATCGTCTTCGAAATATCGTAATTGTTGTTCGTGTTCGGCGTCAACGTGCACGAACCGGCGGCGTAGGTAGCCGGCGTACAACTGATGAACAGACCCTTCGAATCGTTCTTGAAGTGGATGCGGCGCAGGCCGCCCGACAGTTCCGTCTGCTCTCCGATATGGGCGGTAATATTCCCGAAGAACGACGATTCCTTGCCCGTGCCCGGCGCAAGGTAGATAGGCGTCGCATTGACGATGTTCGCCACCTTGAACAGCTGCAGGTTGCCCGAACCAGCGAGGATCGGCGCATAGCCTTCCAGCACGGTCTGCGAGGTCAGCTCAGTAGTCGAACCGCCCTTCTGATTGAAGTAGCCGATCACGTAATCGAAGATTCCGGCAACGCGGTCATCGTTCTGCAAGCGAATTTCGTGCGTGGTGTCGTTGCTGCGGGTCTTGGTGTCCTGCTGGAGCACCAGGGTCGGCCAGATCGCGCCGGGGTCCGAATTGGTTACCGGATGGAACTGGGTCTGGGTATCCGACCCGATGTACAGCAGGCGTTGGCCGGCAAATGCTGCTTCCGCGTTCCACTGCCAGAACTGGAAATTGGTTTCGACGAAGCGCGGCGTGAACATCACGGCCTTGCGATCGGCGAGCGTGATCGTACCATAATTGCCCGCGGCTGAGGTGCCGAGCGATGGCGCGGTGAACGGCGCGATATTGGCGGTAATGGACTGCTGTGTGGCTGGCAGAGCGAAGCCGGAGACGACCTGGCTCATCGATTCAACCTGATCGTATTGCAATGCTTTGAAGCGCATGCCCTGATAGGCAACCCCGGCCTTGAACCAGTCGGTCGGTTCGAAGGCTGCCGAGGCTCGGATGGCTTCGGTCTTGGTCTTGGGCGGCGTCGTGTTGTTGACGCTGAAGACGCGGTTACCCTGCCCTTCATCTAGCAGGCCCGCAACCCGGACAGCAAGCATGTCCTTGATCACCGGCACGCCGACACCGAATTGGATATTGCGGGTGCGGCTCTCCCCAAAGGTGCCGGAAACCGTCGCACCGGGCTCGCTCAGATTGGGCTTTTTCCAGTCGATGTTGATGGCACCCGATGGCGTCGAACGGCCGCGCAGGGTGCCCTGAGGCCCGCGCTCGACCGAGATCAGGCCGACATCGAAGATCGCCTGAAGCGCGAGGTTCGAGCTCACAGGCGAGCTGTTAACGTAATACTGGATCGTTCCGTTGTTGCCCGAAACGTTCACGTCATGGTTGACGCCGCGCATCGATGACGAAGAGCCGATACCATTGGCATTAGACACCAGCGACAGCCCCGGCACCACTGATGTGATTTCGCGCACGTCACGGATATTGAGCTTGTTCAGCTGCTCTGCCGTAACCGCGTTGATGACCTGCGGCACGTCCTGCACGCTTTCGTCTCGGCGGCGGGCCTGAACAATGATGGTTTCATCGCCATTGAGGCTTTCCTCGTCAGCATCGGCAGACTGGGCAAAAGCCGGAGCCGTGAAGGCCGCAAGGCTGATCCCGGCAAGCGCCATCGAACGCAGAACACGCATAATCCCCTCCCATGTTGCGCCGGCAGGTCCTGCTCGGCCAGATTTATGCAATTGAGTAACGCATAAATTGGCCAGACAGGTTATGCAACACCATATTGCATAGTTAGGTGAGCATTTATTCGATAACGCTCAGGCGAAGGTGGTGAGCGGAGTGGAGAGGGCGCCGTCGAGACGGATTGTCTGTCCGTTGAGGAACGGCGTCCGCAACATCGCTTCGACGAGATTCGCATATTCCTCGGCATGGCCGAAGCGCTTCGGGAATGCGACATTGGCAGTCAGCGCGGCCTTGATGTGATCGGGCGCACTGGCAAGGCGCGGCGTAAGGATGGGTCCCGGCGCGATGGCATTTGCGCGCACGCCGATCGCCGCAAGGTCGCGCGCCATTGCAATCGTCAGTCCGACAATGCCGGACTTGGCCGCTGAATATGCCGCCTGCCGCGCCTGCCCGTCGTAAGCAGCTGTGGACGCAGTGTTGACGATCAACCCGCGGGCACCATCGCCATCCGGTTCGTTGCTGGCAAAGGCGGCGGCGCAAAGGCGTGATAGGTTGAACGGCCCGAACAGGTGCAGTTCCATCATTTCACGGAACACGGCCATGTCATGAGGATTGCCGCTGGCGTCGGCCGTGGGAGGCGAATTTATCGCCGTGCCCGCGGCATTCACGGCGAGACGAAATTCACCGATCTGCTTCGCCTTTGCGATTGCCCGCAGGACTGTCTCATCGTCATTGTGATCGCCTGCCACAGCCACCGCCCCTGCACCAAGCTCGTCCGCATAGGCGTCGGCCCCGGCCGCGTCAGGCTCAAAAACGACCACTTTCATGCCGAGCTCGACCATGCGGCGCGCGGTGGCACCGCCCAGTCCACCAGCACCGCCACAGACGAGGGCAGACTGTCCGGCAAATGATTGAGTCATGGAAAACCTCCGCTCGCCTTGGCAAATTATGCGCCATCATGGCGCATAACCGGCAGGCTTGCAATCGGAGGGCGTTTCAGTCCGGGTGGATGATCGATGAAATGAGCATCCGGCTGAGGATCTCGGCGACAGCTTCGACGCTGTAGGCATCTTCGGGCTGGGCTACCCACCAGGCCATCGTTTCGGCAATCAGGGTTGCGGCGCAGATTGTGCCGAGATCCTTGGGCAGCCAGCTGTTCACCGGCGGCTCCTGCTCAGCGACAATCTGCGAGCGATGCAGCCATTCCTCGCGCATGGCCGAAGCCGCGCCGCCGTTGAGCAAGGTGGACCACAACTTGCGGTGATCGGCTACGTACTGGCACAGCGCCCGAAATCCGGCCTGGTAGCTGTCCCCGTCCCGGATCGCGAGCGTCAGCTCGTTGAGCTGGCGTATCTGTTCCTTGGCAATGTCGTTGAGGAGCGCCTCTTTCGTCTCGAAATGGCGAAAGAAGGTGGCGTAATGAATGCCGGCTTGAACACAGATGTCTCGGATGGTGATCTGATCGAACGCCTTCTTCAGCAACAGGTTCAGCAGCGCTTCGCGCAGCGACTGGGCCGAACGAACCGCACGCAGGTCCTTCGACGTTGACGATGAAGGCGCCGGTCGGTTATGCGACACACTGTCGCTTAGTCTACGGCGGGGACGTAAAGTTTCGGCCATCCCGGCTGCTCTGGCGCAGAACAGGGTGCCGGTGCAAGTCCCCCGCGTATTCCTTTGGACGCGCGCATCAAAGAGACCACAGAGCGGAGTGGAATTATATGAAGCGTAGAACCCTGGCATTTTGGGCGTATTGCATTTTGGCACCCGCCTTTCCGGCCTTTGCGGACATCATGATCGTCGGGAACAAAGGCGAAGATACCGTCAGCTTCATAGCCCTTGATTCAGGTAGGGAATGCGCACGCCTGCCTACTGGCAAGGCGCCCCACGAAATTTCCATTTCTCCGGACGGACGGACGGCTGCGGTTGTGGCCTATGGCAGTACTTCGATCGACCTGTTCGATGTCCGAAAGCAGCGCCTGCTTCGCCGCATGGATCTTGCGCCTAACGCTGGTCCTCACGGGATTGCCTGGATCTCCGCGAACAGGATTGCCATCACTTTCGACCGCACCAATTCCTTCGCCGTAGCCGATCGGCGCGATGGCAGCTTCGTTTCGCTTCCAACCGGCCAGCGCGGCTCCCACATGCTTGCCGTTTCGCCCGACAGGTCGCGCGCCTATGTCACAAACATCCTGTCAGGTACGGTGAGCGTCATCGATCTGAAGCGGATGGCAAAGGTGGGGAACATCGCGACCGGCGGGAACCCCGAAGCTATCGCAGTGTCACGCAATGGCAAGGAGCTCTGGGTCGGAGACAATTCCGGTCCGCGCGTGCACGTGATCGATCTTGCCAGTGGCTCGGTTGTCGCAACGCTGCCAACGGATCCAGTTGCCATCCGACTGGCAATGACTCCAGACGGCCGTACCGCGATTGCCTCGAACTTCCAGTCCGGCACCCTCACCCTGTTCGATGCAGGCAAACGGGCCCTTGCCAGGAAGATTGCGCTGAGCGGCTCAGCGCGGGCCATGCAGGTCACCATCGTCGTAAGCCGCAATTCACGAACAGCCTATGTCGCGGAAACCGGCCGCGACCAGGTCGCGGAAGTCGATCTGCGCGCTGGCACGGTACTGCGCCGGATTCCGACCGGTAAGGGCGGGGATGGACTGGCCTTGGTGAAAGGCAACTGCTCACTGCCCAACAAGGCGCAATAGAGGGAGGTCGCACCCCCGATCTCCGCCTTCTACAGGAACAGCCGCCCGCACGTCATCGGCCGAAGGAAACACCGGCGAGTTCTTCGGAAAGCCGCCACAACCGATCCCCGGCTGCATCGTCGAGCGCGCCAGCCCCGAACGGACATTCGCCGGTCGCTCCCCTCATTTCCAGAAACCCGGTCGGCCCATAAAGCCGTCCGCTCTGGGCGTCCGGCGAGAGGGCAGCTTGCAGGATCGGCGCAGACCCGGCAGCGGCGGAATGACCGAGCAGGGGCACGAGGAGGCGCGTGGACAGCAGCGTCAAGACGCTTTTGGACCCGCCTTCGGCAGCAAACAGGTTCGTTCTGGCAAATCCGGGATGGGCCGCGAGACTGGCGATCTTCAAGCCGTGGGCCTGGGCGCGCTGGTGCAAGGTGCGCGCGACCAGCGCAACGGCCAGTTTCGAGCGGCAATAGGCGACCCCCGGCTGATACTTGCGCTCGCTCTGCAGGTCATCGAAGTCCATCCGGCCAATCCGGTGGGCAATGCTGGTCACATTGACTACCCTGGCCGCATCCGACTTCAGCAGCAGCGGCAACAACCTCGCAGTCAGCGCAAAGTGACCGAGATGGTTGGTGGCGAACTGCGCTTCAAAGCCGTCGACGGTGACGCGCCGTTTGGGCGGCGACATTATCCCGGCATTATTGACCAGCAGGTCGATCGCATGGCCTTCCCGCACCATTCGGCGAGCGAAGTCCTTGACCGAGGCAAGCGCCGCGAGATCGAGCAATTCGAAGCGGATGTCAGCGCCTGGCACTGCCGCAGCGATGTGCGCCAGTGCGGCTTGTCCCTTCGTTGGATTGCGGCCCGCGATTATCAGGCGCGCGCCAAGGCTGGCCAATTTTCTGGCAACTTCGAATCCCAGTCCGCCAGTCCCGGTGACAATTGCCGTCCGACCAGCCTGCCTTGGAAGCTGCACCGCCATCGCCTGATATGTGTTTTTCGCCATGCCTGCTCTCCTGCCCTGCTCGAATCGGCATTATATATTCCATTGTATAACGTAAATAGCCATGTATGCTGCCTGCAACGAATCGGGAGAGAATACCGTGGGTGAGAACCTAGATCGCCTGCTGGCGCATATGCCGGCACGCACCGGCTTCGACATTTCGGCGGCACAGGCACGCGAAGCGCAAGTTGCGGCGCTGAACGAACGGTTCCAGTCCGCCCGCGATACCATCAAGCTGGTCCGCCAACGCGCGGAAGAGGCCGGCGTGACCGAGATCCGCAGGCTGGAAGACGTAGTTCCGCTGCTCCTCCCGCACACCGCCTACAAAAGCTATCCGGAGAGCTTCCTCACCGGCAAGCGCTGGGACCGGCTGACCCGCTGGCTGGGCACGGTCAGCAGCCAGCCGGTCGACACCATCGACCTTGAAGGCGTCGAGGACGTTGATGGCTGGATCGCAGCCTGTGAAGCGGCTGGGCATTTCGTTTCCTGCACCAGCGGCACCACCGGCAAGCCGGCCATGCTCCCCGCGACCAAGGGCGACCTTGCCTTCGCCGCACGTGAAGGCGTCGAGGCGGTGCAATGGGGCAGCGCTGTCCGCGCCGGTGACAAGCGCACAATCGCCGGCTTCGGCGCCACCGCGCAAACTTCGCGCAATGCCGCCAATGGCGGCGCGTTGATCCAGGCCTTTGTCGACTTCACGAAGATCCCGGCGGCCGGCGATGCCCCCGCGATCACGATTGGCTCAATCACCCGCATGATCGAACTGCGCAAGGCGATTGCCGATGGCACTGCCCTGCCCGACGAAATCGCCGCCTTCGAGCGTGAAAGTGCTGCGCGGCAAACGGGATTGGACGGCGCGCTGGACCGGGCAGTGGACCATATTATTGCCGCACGCGGTGACCGGCTGATGATCATGTCGATGTGGGCGCACCTGTTCCAGCTTGCCGAGAAAGTGCGGGAGAGGGGCTTTTCCGCTAAGGACTTCCACCCTGAGAACGGCGTCTTCCTGGGAGGCGGCCTTAAGGGTGCCAAGCTGCCGGAGAACTACAAGGAATACATCTTCGAGACCTTCAATTTGTCGCCTGCCTACATCTACCAGATGTACGGCATGCAGGAGACGCAGACCTCCATGCCGCGCTGCGCGCATGGCCGCTATCACGTCCCGGCGTGGATGATCTGCCTGCCGCTCGATAAGGACGGTTCGAACCTGCTGCCGATCGGTGACGAGGAGATCACCGGGCGCGCCGCCTTCTTCGATCTCTCGGTCGAGGGGCGCTGGGGCGGAATCATCTCGGGTGACCGAATTGAAGTCGATTTCCGCCCCTGCGCCTGCGGCTCGCCATCGCCGTCCATCCGCGACAACATCACCCGCTACGCCGACCTTGAAGGAGACGACAAAATCGCCTGTTCGGGAACGGTTGACGCCTATGTCCGAGGGGTCGCCTGACATGGCTGACAGCGCGCCCTTCTTCATTCGTGGCCAGTTGGTGGAAGGCGCGGACGATGTGCACCGTTCGCGCGACCTTGGTGTCGATTTCGCCACGCCCGGGCTCGATCTAAACGCGCTTGTCCGTCCCCGTACCGAACTGCCGCCGCTGCTGAACACGCCGGTGGCCGAGATCATCGACTTCCTCGCCGAGGCCGGGCAGCGACTGGCCGCGCCATCGAACCCCTATGTCGATGCCTGCATAGACCGCATGGCCAAGGTCAGCCTCCAGCCGCGCGCGGCTGTGGGCCACATGATCCGCAATGCCGCCGAATACCTCGATCCGAAGAGCTTGCGCGAAGTCGTCGAACAGAACTTTGCCAATCCCAGGGCGCTCGACGAGTGGGTGCCGCATAACGATCACCAGGGTCGCCGCAGCTTCATCCGCGCCTACCCGCCCCGCCTGATCCACGTCCTACCGGGCAATGCCCCCGGGCAGGGCATTCGGTCGATCGCCCAGTCCGCGCTGGTCAAGGCGGTCAACGTGTTCAAGATGGCCTCGGCTGATCCGTTTTCGACGGTCGCATTCCTGCGGACGATGGCAGACATCGACCCGGATCACCCAGTCGTGAAATCGATGTCAGCGGTATACTGGCGCGGCGGTGAGGAGCGGGTGGAGCGCGCGCTTTACCGGCCGCAATATTTTGACAAGCTGGTCGCCTGGGGCGGCGGCAATGCCATCTCCAACGTAATGAAATATGTTGGTCCGGGCTTCCAGCTGGTGTCCTTCGATCCCAAGACTTCGATTTCGATGGTCGGGCGCGAGGCGTTTGCTTCGGACGAAGCACTGGCCGAGGCAGCAGCTCTTAACGCCGCCGATGTTGCCATGGCCAATCAGGAAGCCTGCGTGTGCAGCCGGTTCACCTTCATTGAGGCGGACGAAGCCCAGGCGGACCGCTACGCCCGGCTACTGGCCGAGCAAATTCGTATCGACCGGATGGGAGAAGGCACACCTCGCCCTCTCGAAGTGGACCTACGCGAACAGATTGAAACGCTGCGCCTGATGGACGAGGATTACGGCGTCTTCGGCGCACTTGACGGACGCGGCGTTGCAATTCGTTCGGACGAGCCGGTCGATTTCCACCCGCTGCGCAAGACATCGAACGTGGTCATGGTGCCATCGCTGATGGAGGCGATGAAGTACGTCAATGTCGCCACGCAAACGGTGGGAGTCTATCCGTTCGAGCGGATGCCCGAATTGCGCGACACCCTCGCCAGTTGTGGAGCCCAGCGTGTGGTCCGGCTGGGAGAGGCGGGGCCGAGCGCGATCGGCAATCCGCACGACGCCATGTATCCGCTGCACCGCTTCGTCCACTGGATGGCGAACGAGGATGGCTGCGAAGGGGCTAGACCAGCTTGATTTCGTGCTGGGTCATGGTCGGCTGCACGACGAGATGGCGTAGGAAGGCGATGACGTTATCGGTTGGGTAATCGTCCGCCTGCTCCATCCACCAGACCAGCACTTCGAACATGGCGGCACTGACGAATGCGGACGCCAGCGACACCGGCAGCCAAGGGTTGGCGCGCGGGCCATTCGTTCCGTACTGCGCTGAAAGCCTTGCGAATTCGGCCCGCATGGTCGGGGCCGCGCCGGTAGTCAACAGGGACTTCCACAAGGCCTTCCGGGCACGGATGTAGTTGCACACCTCGGTCAGGCCAGCCTCGGGACCTTGCCCCTCCAGCACCGGATAGGTCTGTGCCATTAGGCCGCGGACCTCTTCCTCTGCCACTTCGGCCAACAGTTCTTCCTTGCTGCCATAGCGGCGGAAAAACACCGGATAGCTTAGGCCGGCGCGGGCGGTGATGTCGCGGATCGTGATCTCGTGCAGCGGGTGGTCGGCGAGCAGTTCGAGCAGCGCCGCGCGAAGGGCCTGACGTGAACGCAGGGCGCGTGCGTCGTCCGGCTTGGACATCCTCTCCCTGGCTCGGCTCGTGTGCATGGCACCGCTATGCCGGGCTGCGGAGCCCTTGCAAAGCCATTGCAACGCCCTCGCAAGCCTGGGACATCGGAATTAGCGCTTCGCGACGCCGAACTGACCACCCCCTGCCAAGGCATCACGATCTTCCGGCGGGATGAACGCGGGAACGCCTTCCATCTCATAGGCCGCCGAAATGCCGGTGAACTCGCCGGTGATCGGGTCCTTCAGACCATCCGCAGCGCGGCGGATGGCGTTGTACATTCCGGGCGCGTTGAAGCTGATCGTGTTTTCGTAGTCGGATGCTTGGAAGAAGGCCGAAGCGATGTACTTGCGCCAGTCGCGGTAGCCACCCATCACCGCCTTGATTGATCCGTCCTCTGGGAATTCGATCCGCATCCGCGCTTTCGACAGCGACCACGTTGTCGCCGGGCCCTCGTGCATACGCACCTGATCGCGCACGCTGGTGGTCAGAACGCCGTTGACGATCTTCGCATCGAAACGGGCGAAGCTCTGGGCGAACTCGGGGTTGGGATTCACCCGGAAAGTGAAGTCGGGCAGAACGATCTTCGATGTGCCGTCGCGCCGGATCGGGTCGGCGCTGAACAGCAGGGTAACGGTCACCTTGTCATCGTTCTGCCAGTTATCCACCCCGCTGACGTCGAGCAGGATCGAGAGGCCGCCCGCTCGCCGCAGTTCGTTGCCGATCATCGGCAAGAAGCCGCTCCGACGCCAGCCGGCCACGCAGCCCTGTACTGCGAAAAGCTGGTTATCGATGCCCTTGCGGCCATCGGGCGAGACGTAATTGACGTGCGGACGGGTGGACGCCGGGAAAGCGCCGGTGCCGTCGTGGCCATCTAGGTCAAAGCCGCGCACCACGTCGGCCACCGGGGCGACATGGCCGGGATCCGCAACGATGCCCGGCATCAGGATGACGTTCATCTCGCCGGGACCTCGATAGGGTAGGACGACCGTGTTGGCCCCGCCCTTGCTGGCCAGTGCGGCCTTCTGCTCGGCGGCGCGCTGAGGCGACATCAGGGCGTAGTATTCGTCCTGGGTCGGCTTGCGGTTCATCTGCGGGCACTGCTTGTCATTCGCATCGGCAATCGGCGCGAACCACGAGACGATCCAGGATCGGCTTTCGCCCCCTTCGCGGCAGGCGGCAATTTGGCAGGTACAGTGGTGACAACACGCGGCTTGGGCTGCGGTGCGGAATTGAGCCACTTGATGTCCTCAAAACTGAGAGCAAAGGCCTGTTCCGGCGCGCCCTCTGCCACCGGGCAGGACAGGCGCACATTGGTCAGCGTGTAGCGATACCATTCGGGCACGTCGGCCGGGCGCGGGCCGGTCTCCTGTATGTGGCGTGCAAAGTCGGCTGACTCGGCATAGGTCACCTGCGGCATCACCGCTCCGCTGCGGCACATTTGCATCAGCCGCGCGAGCGCCGGACTGTCCTTGGCAACAGCGAGCGACAGCACCGAAGCGCCCGAGGTTGGGGCAAACGATCCAGTGAACTTGAGGCCGCTTTCCTTGCCTGAAATGCCCCGGATTTCCTTGCGCGCGGGTTGCTTGCGCCAGTAATTGGCTTCGGAACGAACCCAGCCCTTGAAAGTGCCCTTGCCGCCACCGTTGACGCCGGGAATCTCGACATAGCTAGGGCCGATGTAGTCTGCCCATGCCGAAGTGGAAGCCGTCAGCGCAAGCGCAGCCACTACACCGCGCGACAGGAACCGGCCCATCATTTCGACGCCTTTCCGGGGTTTCGATCAGCTCAATCCGGTAGCCATCTGGATCCGTAATCATCATCATGCGGACCGCGCCATGGACGATCTTCACTTCGCCACCCTTGAAACCAAGGCTTTCCAGCCGCGCATTCACTGCCGCAAAATCCGGGACGCGCAGGGCAATCCGGTCAAAGCCGTGGACGTGCTGCACCTTGCAGAATCGGGCCGGTCTTGTCGGTCACCAGCATGATCCCCGCATCGGCCGGGTTGCTGCCGAAGCCGACCACCATGTCAGGACGATCCTTGGGCCCGAAGCGCATCCGCAGCTTCATGCCAAGTCCCTCGGTGTAAAACTTCAGCGAGCGTTCGGGCTGGGTGACGTAGATTGCCGGCCCGACCATCCCCTCTGGCGCAATAGCTGGCGCGCTCTGGGCAGCTGCCTTTTGGGGCGTGGCGGTGGCGATCACCAGAGCCGTAATAGTAGCAAAACGGATCATGCCAGCACCTCCGTGATCGGCTTGGCAGTCTTCATTGCACCCTCACCCCATTCGCTGACCGACATGCCCATTGCTTGCTGGATTGTGAGGCCGACGCGCGAGCTGGGATCGCCATTGCCGCTGATGTGCTGACCCTGCTTCCACTTGCCGCCGCCCGAACCGGCGACGAGGATTGGAAGGTTGTCTACGGAGTGGATCTTGGCGAAATTGCTTTCCGAAGTAGCGAGCACCAGGCTGTTGTCGAGCAGCGTTCCCGCGCCTTCCTTTACCCCGTCCATCATTTTCAGCATGGAAGCGAGCGTATCCATCGACTTTTCGATGAAGAAGGTGGCCTTGGGCTGGTAACCCAGCTTTTCGTCGACCGGTTCTTCGTGAGTCAGTTCGTGGAATGCTACTGGATCGCCGGGCTTGCGCAGGTTCGAGCCGGCATTCGACAGGGCCATCGAGAACACCCGCGTCTGGTTGCAGGCCAGCGCCATGACGAGCAGCTGGCCAAGCAGGTCATGCGTATTCGTCGCCACATCCCATGTCGGCCCAAGCTCGCGCTTGCCCGGTTCCTTGGGCAGGACGCAGGCCTGCGCCGGGGCAGGCTTTTCGAGCAGCTTGCCAAGCTGCTGCTCGACCTGCCGCACCGAGGTGAAATACTGGTCCGCCCGCGCCCGGTCGGCGCTGCCCAGCGAGCGCATCAGTTCCTCGCGCTCGTCCTTTACCGAGCTGAGCACGCTCTGGCGGATCATCACATCGGGATCGGGGGTGAACTCGGCCTTGTTGGGATCGCGGAATTCGGCACCGAACATGCGCTTGTACAGCTGCACCGGATCGACCTCGCTGGGGTTCACGGTGGAGCCCGCACGCATTGAATAGCTGACGCTCGACTGGCCGGTGCAGGCAAGTTCGAGCGAGCGGAAGCGGGTGTTGCCGCCGATGTGGTCGGAGATCAGGCAATCGAGCGTCGGCAGCAGGCTGGTGCCCCCCGTCACCCCGCCGGTTAGCGGCGCCGCACCGGAAAGCGTCGCCATGACACCCGACCAGTGGACAAGGTTGGGCTTGCCATCGAGCACGCAGTTGAAGTTGGAAAAGACCGAAACCTTGTCCTTGAAGGGCGCGATCGGGGAAAGTTCAGGCTTGATGTCATAGTCCCGGCCGAGCTTGCTGGGAAACCAGCGCGCAGTGTTGACGCCGCAGCCCCAGAACCATGTGCCAAAGCGCACCGGGATCGGCGCGCCATTGGCCAGCGCCTCGCCGTTGCCATCCAGGAACATGTCGAACAGCGGCAGGGCCATGGCCACGCTGGCTCCGCGAACGGCACCGCGCAGCAGGCTGCGCCTTGACCACTTGCTCATCGTGCATTCCCCTTTCCGCCAGCCGACGGGGCGGTGGCCGTGTTGACTGGAGTAACCGGACGGACAGAACGGAGCGCTTCGCTCATCGCCATGTCTTTCATCAGCGCCGGCAGGCGGTATCCGCCCGCAGCAAATCGGTTGAGCGCCTGATCAAGCCAGGCAGTGTCTTGCTCGTCTACCGCGCGGCCTGCGCCATATTCGAATGCGCGGCGCACCAGGCAGCTCGGCACCGCGGGGCTTTCGCGCAGGGCGCTGGCAAGGCCCAGCAGCCCAACATAGGACTTGCCCTCGAACTTGCCCGAGGCGTCGATCAGGGCACTGTTCTCATGCGTGCGGTAGTTACCCACCGCATCGTAATTCTCGATCGACAGGCCGATCGGGTCGGTCAGCTTGTGGCACCCGGCACAGGCCGGGCTTTCCTGATGGACGGTAAGGCGCTGGCGGGCGGTGCGGTAAAGCGGGTTCGACACGTCCTGCACCAGCTGGAAATTCACGTTGGCCGGCGGCTGCGGCACCATCTGGCAGAGCAGCATCTCGCGCACGTTCTTGCCGCGGATGGTGGGAGAGCTTCGTCCCTCGTGTGTCGGATCGAGCATCAGGAAGCCCGCAAGGCTGAGGATGCCCGCGCGCGGTTCGCTCGCCGGGAAGGTATAGGGTGTCCATCCATCGAAGCCGCTGCCCGGCACCGCAACCCGGTATAGCGCGCCAAGGTTGCGGTTCATGAAGGTCTTGCGGGTCGTGAACAGGTCTCGGTAGTCGCCCCGGTTGGTCACCAGATGATCGACGATGGTCCGCAACGTCTGTTCCTGCGCATCGCGCGCAAGTGCCGAGCTGAACTTGGGATAGATCGCCTGATCCTTGGCAAGCCCCTGGAATTGTTCATAGCCGAACATATCCGAGAAGAAGGACCGCACGCCCTGCTCGAACTGCGGCGCGGCCAGCATGGCATCGATCAGGCGGCCCGCTTTTTCGGGATCACGCAATTCTCCGCGCGCAGCGGCATCGAGCAGGGCATTATCCGGCGGCGCATCCCACAACAGGAAGCTGATCCGGCTGGCGAGAGAGTAGTCGTCGAGCCTGAGGCCACCGGCAGCAGAGGCATCCGCCACCGCACGTTCAGTGCGGAAGATGAAGTTGGGCGAGATCATCATGCGCTCAATGGCTGCCTGCAGGCCCCGGTCGAACGAGCGGCTGTTGGCAGTCACGCCGCGCGCCAGTGGCGATGATCGATGCAAGCTCGCTATCGACGAGCGGACGCCGATAGAGTTGGCGGCCTACTGCCGCCACCACGCTTCGCGCGCAGGTCTCATCGAAAGAGCCGGTGAAGGGAGTGCATGGCACCTGCACACGCTTTTCGCGGATTACCTGAGCTGAAATCTCTCTGGCGCGCAGTTCGTACTGCTCTATCCCCGATCCGGTCACGGTCACGGCGGAGTCGCCGATGGCCAGCAGGCCCTTGTCGCGCAGGGATGGCTCGAAGCGGCCGGGGATTGTGATGCCGGGACCAAAGACCTGGGCAATGCTGCGCGCATACTGCGCTTCGTTGAGCCGCCTGAGGCCAGTAGCCCCCGGCGCGGGCGCTGCCGCTACAGCCGGAGTCTGGGCGGAAACGAGGTCAGCCTTGCCGATCGTGATTATACCGAGCACCGCAGCGGACGTCGAAGCAAGGATTGCCAAAGTCCGAGACGCAGTCTTCCTTCCGCGGTTGGATTGCACGCCAGCCATTTCTCTCTCCCAGCCCGGCAGACTGCGTTCGCAATTTGCGATCACGAAACCGGTCAGGACACATAGCAGCGACGTGAAAACCGCGTCAAGATATGCGATGTAGTATCGCATAAAATAGCGGTCTGTTAATCCAGCCTCGCTATGCTTTCCATGGCCGCGGGCTCATTGGGGCGCGATGTTTCTGTCTGGTCCCTGCCGAGCGATTAACCCGCCGATGATGAAATAAGCGAGATCATCGTATCCAGTCTCGCCCTCGGCTAAGGCGATGCCGGGATTTTTTTCAACGCGCGTTGCGCCGAAGAGTCTATATCGATCACTTCAGCGAACTCCTTAAATGCGTAGCCTGAATTTTTTGCGGCTTCTCCTTGCATTCGGTGATCGCCTTGTAAGTTCCAGAGCATGTGACCCAGGATGAACAACTACCCCACCCTCCGGCTCGGCGTCCTGCAAGGCATGTCCGACCAAAAAGCCCTGGTGGATGCCGACCCCGAGCATCTGCAAAAGCCCGAAGGACCCTATGACCTCGCCGCCGTCGAGTTACTTGAAAACGACATGTGCGACGAATTTCTCAAGCGGCTCGAACCGTTTCGCCAAGGATACCTGTTCATCCGCCGACCGTGACCTAAGGCACCTTAGAATTTCATCGAGAATGGATCTCGTCGATCTCCCGAATAGTCGATGAACACGGTCTTGGTCTGCAGCCATTCAAGGATGCCGGCCTGTCCGCGAACCCGGCCATAGCCTGAATCCTTCATGCCACCGAACGGGACCTGCGGGGCGGCCTGGCGGTAGGTGTTGACCCAGACCACGCCCGATTTGATCGCGCGCATCATCCGCATGCAGCGGTTGATGTCCTGCGACCAGACGCCCGAGGCAAGGCCGTAAGGCGTGTCGTTGGCAATGCTTATCGCCTCTTCCTCGTCGCCGAAGGGGATGATCGACAGGACCGGGCCGAAGATCTCTTCCGCCGCCACCTTCATGTCGTTGCGCACGTCGGCGAAGATCGTTGGCTGGACGAAGAAACCCTTGTCCAGCCCCGGCCCCTCTGCGCGCCCGCCGCCCGCGACGAGCCGCGCGCCGTCGCCTTTTGCGGCTTCGATGAAGGACAGGATCTTGGCGAACTGCGGCTCGTTGGCGGCGGTGCCCATTTCGGTTTCTCTGAGCCGGGGATCGCCCATGACGATCTGCCCGGCGCGCGCCGCCAGTCCTTCGACCATGCGGTCATAAACGCCGCGTTGGACCAGCAGGCGGCTGCCTGCGATGCAGGTCTGCCCGGTCGCGCCGAATATGCCTGCCAGCGCGCCGATGAGCGCACGGTCGAAATCGCAGTCATCGAAAACAATGTTGGGCGACTTGCCGCCGAGTTCGAGGCAGACCGGCTTCAGGTTCGCTGCCCCCGCCGCCGCAATCGCGCGGCCGACGCCGGGGCTGCCTGTGAAGCTGATCTTGTCGATCCCCCGATGCGCGGTGAGCGCCGCCCCGGTCTCTCCCGCGCCGGTGACAACCTGGAAGACGCCCGCGGGGAAGCCTGCCTGCTCCGCCAATTTCGCAATTTCCAGCGTAGTGGCCGAGGCGTGCTCGCTAGGCTTGGCGATCACGCAGTTTCCGGCAGCGAGCGCGGCAGGCATCGTGTTGCACAGGATTGCCACGGGCGAATTCCACGCGGTGATGCAGGCCACGACGCCGAAGGGTTCGTGCACCACGAGTCCCGCCGTATCGGTCACGTCGAGCGGCACGACATCGCCTGTGACCTTATCTGCCCAGCTGGCGTAGTAGCGGAACAGACGAGCGGCATAGCCCATCTGGTTTGAGGTTTCGCGGATCACCTTGCCGTTGTCGGTGGTCTCAAGCAGAGCGAGCCGGTCGGCATTGGCTTCGATCAGGTCGGCCAGCCGGTTCAGTAGCGCGGCGCGCGCGCCCGGCAGCTTGGAGGCCCATCCTGGCGCGGCGCGGCGGGCGGCGTGGACCGCCTCATTGACGTCATCGGCACTGGCCACCTGGATCTGGGCATGGACCGACTGGTCATAGGGGTTGGTCGCCGGGATCGTTTGCCCAAGCGAACCGTCGCGCCATTGGCCGTCGATGAAGATCTGGTAGGCGGTGGTCATGGCTGGCCCTTATATGAGAGGGAAATCAGGCGGTGCGGACGGTGGCAACCATGTTCTTCGCCTCGCCCTGCTGGGTCCAGACCTCGGCTCCCGTCTCGTTCGGCTCGCCGCAGACGTGCAGCGGCACGCCATCGAAAGCGGGCTGCTGGCCGCGGAAGTCGAATCCGGTGATTGGAGCGTCCAGCCGCTGCGAGGCCAGCCGCATCAGCAAGGTTGCCTGCAAGGGACCGTGGACGACAAGCGACGGATAGGCTTCCACGCCCATCGCATAGGGCCGGTCGTAATGGATGCGGTGGCCATTCATCGTTAGCGCCGAATAGCGGAACAGTAGGACCGGATCGGGATCGATCGTCTCCACCCACGACACGGAAGGAGCAGGCTGTCCCTGCGGCGCGGGGAGCGATCCGGCGGCGGGTTCGCGGTAGACGAGGTCTTGCTCCTCGGTCACGGCAAGGCCCGCCGCGCCCGACAGTTCGTGCCGCAGCGTGACGAAGACCAGGGTGCCGGACTTGCCTGTCTTTTCGGCGACGGCGGTGATGGTCGAGGTCTTGCTCACCTCCTCGCCCAGCCGCAGGTCGCCGTGGAAGGTCAGCCGGCCGCCGGCCCACATCCGGCGCGGTAAGGGCACCGGGGGCAGGAAGCCGCCCTTGGCCGGATGGCCATCCGGACCGAGGCCCGCAGGCGGCCGCACGTCCCAGAAATAGAGCCAATGGTGCAGCAGCGGCAGGGCATCGCCTGCCTTGCCCGCGCCCTCGCCGCTCAATGCCACATCGAGCGCATTGCTGCGCGCCACTTCGAGCACGTCGGTCACGGTCTGGCTGCGGCCAATCCAGTCGGCAAATTCGCTCACAAAGGTGTTCCTCTCTGGTGCAGCAGCGGCAACCCCGGCCTCGGCCAGTCCACAGCGATCAGCAAGCCGTGGCCCGAAACGGTGATATAGGCGGTGCGCAGGTCCGGCCCGCCAAAGGCGATGTTGGTGCAATAGGGTTCAGGCCCCTGCCAGTATTCGAGCTTATCACCCTCAGACGAGAACACGGTGATGCCGCCAGTGACGAGGGTGCCGACGCACACGTTGCCATTGGCCTCTAGCGCCATCGAATCGAACCGCTGGTAGCCTGTCGCCTGCCCCAGCATCTTGCCGCCGTTGGGACTGGGCCGGGGCAGCTTGCCCACTTCGCCCCGCCCGGTGATCGGCCATTGCCACAGCCGTCCGGTTTCGGTCTCCGAGGCATAGAGCGTGCTCTCGTCCGGCGAAAGGCCGACGCCGTTGGGGGTAAGCATCGGGAACACCGCCTGCCGGATCCGGCTGCCGTCGATGGAGGCGTGATAAATCACGCCCTGGTCCATCACCCCGTCGTATGTCTTGCCGTGATCGGTGAACCACATGTCGCCATTCGCGTCGAAGACGATGTCGTTCGGCCCGTTGATCGCCTTGCCGTCGCAGTGGGTGTAAAGCGTGGTGACTTTCCCGGTGTCCAGGTCCACCCGCTGGATCGACCCGCCGGTGTAGTCACGCGCGCGGCCATGCGGGCGGTCGTAGCCTTTTACGCCGAAGATGTCTTCCTTCAGCCAGTGGAACCCGCCGTTCTGGCAGACGTAGCAGGCTCCGTCCGGGCCGATGGCAGCGCCATTGGGTCCGCCGCCGAGGTCCGCGACAACTTCCTTGCGGCCATCGGGCTGGACGCGGATCAGCCGCCCGCCCTTGATCTCCACCACCAGCACCGATCCGTCGGCCATGGCAATCGGGCCTTCGGGGAAGATCAGGCCGTCGGTGACCACGCGGTAATTGAGCGTGAGGGTCTTCACCGCTTGCCCTCCACCAGTTCGATAATTGCCGGGAAGTATTTCGGCCCGATGCCGGCATCGATCGCCGCCTTGTAATACTCAGCCGCCCGGTTCGCCATGCGCGGCTCGACACCCATCTCGCCGGCCAGTTCGATGGTATAGCCCATGTCCTTGAGGACATAGTCCATCGGGAACGCCTTTTCCGGGAAGGCGCGCGGGGCCATCGCCTTCTTGGCATGGTTCTGCAGCGCGAAGGAATTGCCCGAGCCAAGGCCCACCGCCTCGATCAGCTTGTCGTTCGTCACCCCGGCACGCTCGGCCACGACCATCATTTCGGCAAGCGCCGCCACCTGTTCGAACAGCAGGGTATTGTTGATGAGCTTGACCACCTGCCCGCAGCCAACCTCGCCGCAGTGCGTCACGTCCGTGGCCATGTAGGCGAGCAGCGGCTGGATGCGGGCGAACAGCGCGTCGTCCGCGCCAACCATGATCGACAGCGTGCCGTCGACCGCCGCTTGCCGCGCGCGGGCGACGGGGGCGTCGGAAAAGGCGATGTCTTGTTGCTCCAGCATGGCGGCGACGGCGCGCGCATCCGCGACGGAGGTCGTTGAAAGGTCGATCACCACCGTGCCCGGCTGGGCGTTGTTCGCGATCTCCTCGCAGACAGACGCAACCTGCCTGCCGCCGGGGAGCGAGAGGAATACAACTTCTGCCTCATGCACCGCAGCGCCGACCGAGACTGCCTCGACTGCGCCAATCGCAACCTGCGCGGCGACGGCATCCGTGTTGAGGTCGAACACCGAGACGCGAGCACCGTGCTTGCGCACCACATTCGCGCACATGCCCGAGCCCATGGCGCCAAGACCGATAAAGGCGGCGGGGGACTTGCTGCTCATGCCTTCCTCTCCAGTCAGTAGATGACTTCTGCTTCTTCCAGTGCTGCCCGCGCCTTGCAGTCCAGCCCGAGCAGTTCGCCGTAAACGTATCCTTCGTCCTGCCCCAATTCGGGCGTGCCCCGATGGATGCCCACTTCGGACCCCTTCGACAAGCGCATCGGCACGGCGACCGCGGCTCGGACCTTTCCGTCCGGCTCATTTACCTCGGTGATCGTGCCTCGCGCGCGAAGGTGCGGATCGTCGGCGATTTCAGGTGTGGTCCAGCTCGCGTGCGCGGCAACGCCCACTGCCTGCAATTCGGCGGCAGCCTGGTTGGCGTCGCGCTGCGCGGTCCAGGCAGAGATCGCGGTGTCCGAAAGGTCGGTCCCGATGACGGTTCGCAGAGCCTGCCGCTCCGCATCGCTGCGCACGGCGATCGAGATCCAGCGATCCTCGCCTGCTGCGGGAAACACGCCATGTGGCTCCAGCCCTTCGGCCCTGTTGCCCATGCGCCGGGGAGCGCCGCCAGCCGCTGCCAGCAGCAGCGCCTCACCACAGAGCGCCGAGGCCACCTCACGCGCGGCGACATCGACATGCGCACCCGTGCCGGTCGCGCGGCGGCGGTGGAGTGCGGCCATGACCGCAACGGCGCTATGCATGCCGACGGTATGGTCCATGACATGACGCATCTCCACCGGCGGCCCGTCCTCGAAACCGGTCAGGTCGGAAAGCCCGCCCCATGCCCCGAACAGCGGCGCATAGCCGGCAAAGTGCGAATCCGGTCCGACTTGCCCGCAAGACGAAACCGAAAGCAGGATGATGTCCCGCTTGACCGCCTTCAGCGCCTCGAACCCCAGCCCGAGCCGTTCGAGCACGCCCGCGCGAAAGCTTTCGGCGGCAATGTCGGAGACCGCGACCAGCCGCTTGGCGAGCGCAATGCCTTCCGGCTTCTTGAGGTTGATTCGGACCGAAAGCTTGGTCGATGCTACCTGGTCGAAAGTCGCCGGCCCCTCGCGGCCATAGACCGGGTGCGGCTTGCGAAAGGCATCGGGGCGCATGGCGCTTTCCACCTTCACGACTTCCGCGCCAAGCTGGCTGAGCAGGTTCGTGCAGAACGGCCCCGCGTTGTGGACGGTGAAATCGGCGATGCGGATGCCGTGGAGGGGCTTCATGCCGCGGGCCCTTCGGTCAGCACCAAAGGCGCGCCATCGAAGTGGAAGGGCGAAACCAGCATGTCGAGTTCGCCCGCGCCCGGCACCGGCACCTTCTGGAACAGCCCGCGGCTGGCTTCGTGGCGGTCAGCCAGGACTTCGCCCGGGGTGTAATAGCGGGCGACAGGCACTGAACGGGCCTGTCCTTCGCGGACCACGTCATCTACGCGGCGCGTCTTAGCCCATTCCCGGATGTGACGGTTGATTTCCGGCCCCCGGCGGCTGCGCGCGACACTGTCCGCCAGGTCCGGGTCTTGCGCCCATTTTGGGTTGCCGAGCAGGTCGACGAGGCCGGTCCACTGCCGCTGTTCAAGCGTGAGCAGTTCGACGAAGCCGTCCGCACATTCGATCACCCCGCCGAAACGGAACGAGCGTTCCACCCGGTGCTCGACCGAGCCGTCACCCAGCCGCTGGATGGCAAAGGCGCCCACAGCAAGGCCCGCGTCCTGGCTCGACACGTCGACATATTGCCCGCCGCAAGTCGGCCGCGCCCATAGCGCCGAAAGCGCGCCCAGCGCCGCCGCCGTGCCGCCCTGCATCTCGGTAAAATGGCCGTGGATCTTGACCGGCGGACGGTCGGGAAACAGTTCGGTGGTAAGTCCGTTGGGCAGCAGATAGCCCTCACCGCAGGCGTGCAGCACGTTGATTTCCTCACCCTTCCAACCGGCCTTGGGACCGAAACTGCCGAAGGGGAGCGCGGAAACGTGGATCAGGTCTGGATGGGCGGCAGCGATGGCCGCTTCATCGAGGCCCAGCGCCGCTCGTTCGCCGGGCGGGGTATCGTCGATGAAGATGTCCGCGCCATTCAGGTGATCGCGCGGATCGCCGGTGACGCAGGCCATTCCGGCGGTCAAGTAGGCGGAGGTCGCGGACACTTCGCTGCCCGGCAGGAACGGTGCCTCGCGCCGGAGCGCCGAGCCGCCTTCGGGCTCCACCAGTCTGACCGATGCCCCCAGCGTTGCCAGCAGCCGCCCGGCATAGGCCGCCGCCACGCCTTTGGCATGGACGACGACCTTGATGCCGTGCAGTGGACCCGCGTTCACTTCGGCAGCCTCGCCGCCTTCAGCGGACGACAGGCAGTTCGAGGTCGCAATTGCGGCCGTCGAAGAACACGTTGTGTTGCGGGTTCAGGCTGGGCAGCAGCACCGTGGCCATGCCCGGCGTGGTCAGTTCGCCGCGCTGGTTCTCGCCGCGGATCTCGATGTCGACCAGCGCATTGCCGTCCTTGATGTATTTGCGCGTCACCTTGCCGCGGGCCCAGGTGCAGTCGCCCATGATATTGAATCCGCGCATCTGGGTGCGGACGCGCTTGAGGAAACCGGCATCGCCCATCCAGTTGGTGACGAGGCTGGCCATCCACGACGAGCGCTGTGGCCCGTAGTCATAGACGCCGGGCACGCCCACTTCCTTGGCGGTCGATTCGCGGTGGTGGCCGATGCCGGTATATTCGATGCCGCCGCCGGCTTCCGGGTTGCGGAAGAAGTGGCCGGGATGCTTCACCGCGTTCTTGAAGATCACGCCGTGGGTGTGGCCGCGCCCCGATCCGACGAGGAAGCCCATGGTGTCCATCAGGCTGAGCGGACCGCGCACGATTTCGGGCAGTTCCTCGCCCTCCTGCACTTCGTCCCAGTAGCGCACGTTGGTGCCGCGGATGTTCTTTTCTTCCATCAGGATCGCATTGTCGATCTTGGCGAAATCCTCGGCCGAATATTCGTGCGTCTTAATGTCGTCATACTTGCCGGCCTCGCGTGCCGCCTTGCGTTCGTGGCGGGTGCAGGTGCCAAGTGCGCGGGCAACAACATCGCCGAACTGGTTGGCAAAGGTGGCTTCGACATACTGCATGACCAGCGTGCCGGAGAACTTCGATTCCTTGACGTCGATGCCAACCACGCGCTCGATCGCGGTGATGCGGTCGCCGGGGCGGACGTGGCGGAAGAATTCCCAGTCATTACCGGCGTAGAAGCCGTGGACGCCGGGCAGGCCCCAGCGGGTGCGGCCGATCCAGCCGAAAGCCATCGGGAAGTTGGGATGGGCAACGATCGAACCATAGCGCGACAGGCGGCCATGCTCTTCATCGCGGTAAAGCGGGTTGAGATCGCCGATGCCGTTGCACCAGTTGCGCATCGTGTCCGCCGTAGCGTCCTGCAGGTAGGGGCCTTCGGGGCGGAGCTGCATGCCGATCATGTTTTCGGCTGCCTTGATCGCCTCGGGAGTAATCTTGCCCTCTGCCGGCGCGCCGCCGACGTCCTGTTCACTGGTGCTCATGTTGTCTGGTTCCTTGGTAAAGTTGGATCGTGGATAATGCATTATTTGAAAAGTGGTCAAGCCGGGTGCGCGGTCTAACGCTGCGGCGTTGTCGGGAGGGTGCGTAGGCGATGCCACGGCTTTGCAGTGCCGTTGCAAATAAGGTCAGGAGGCCCAGTCGAACTCCGCGCCCGAAACGATTTTGGCATAGCGGCCAAGGCAGGCAATGGCGTGCATATGCTCGTCCGCCGTCACCCCGGCGCAGCAGTCCTCGAGGATCACCACCTCGTAGTCCCGGTCATGCGCCTCGCGCGCGCCGGAGTGGACCACACCATTGGTCGAAACACCGCACATCACGATCCGTTCGATGTCGTTGGCGCGCAGGATCGCTTCGAGTGAAGTCGCGTAGAACGGGCTGACCCGGTGCTTCACGATGTCGAAGTCACCCTCCTTCGGGGCCAGGCAAGGATGGACCTCGGTGCCCCATGTGCCGAGCTGGAAAATGCCGTTCGCCCTTGCACCCGAGAAGATCGGCGAGGCAGGCGGGCACTCGCGGTAATCCGCGGAAAAACCAACGCGCACATAGCCGACTTTTCCCCCTGCCAACCGCGCTGAGGCAATAGCGGCGGCGGTGTTTCCTAGCACGCCGCGCTCTGCAACCTGAACGCCATAAGTCGCCTTGCTGAAGCCCTCGGGATCGACGAGGTCGTTCATCATGTCCATGACGAGAAACAGGGTCTTTTTCATCGCTTGCTGGCTTCCTTTACGGCCTTTTGGGCAGTCATCGCGTCGCGCAGTTCCACCCAGCCCGCCTCGATATGCTGGCGCGTGGCGAGCATGGCGGCACCGGTGTCGCGCGCGATGATCGCGGCGAGCATGTCGTCATGCTCCTCCGCCGCGCGGCTGACGCGGCCCTGCAGGGCGTTGATCAGGTCAAAGGGATAGCGTGCCCAGAGGATCTGCACGAAATGGAGTGTCTGTGGCATCCGGGCGGCCTCGAACATGCGGTTGTGAAAGCGGTAATTGGCGGCGCGGGCGCGCTCGTTGTTACCCGCCTCGAATGCCTCGGCAAACTCGGCGGCGAGGACCTTCATCTCGGCAATGTCGGGGGCGGCGGCATTCTCAACCGCGCCTTTGACCAGCTGCGTTTCGAGCAGGATCCGCAGCGCCAGCACCTCGCTCGATGCCTCGATGTCAAACGGAGCGACGACAGCGCCCTTGAAGCCTTCGCCGGCAACGTAACCCTCGGCCTCGAGCAGCTTAAGCGCCTCGCGCACCGGGGTGATCGAGGTGTTGAGCAGGGTGGCAATCTCCTGCTGCTTGAGGCGTGCGCCGCGCGGAAAACGGCCGGAAATGATGCCTTCGCGCAGGAAATCGGCGACCTGTTCCTCCTTGGTCTTGGACAGGATCATGGCGCTTTTTCCCTTACCGGAGCCCAGGCGAAATCGCCCTGCTGCGCGGTCCGCGCCGCGCCCGAAGCGATTAGCGCGGCCGCCTCCTGTGCGCCATAGCCCAGCTCGGCGAGCAGACTGGCGGTGTGCTCTCCCAGCTCCGGCGGGGGCAGATTCTCAGCCACTTCGCGCGCGCCGGGGAACTCGGGGACTTCGAAATGAAGCCCGCGGAAATCGACATCGCGCAACTTGCCGGGCTGCCTCGCCTGCGGCTTTTCCAGCACGCGCTCGAGCGGCATGACCTCGTTGAAGCCAAGCCCGGCCGCGCGCAGCTTAGACTCGGCCTCGTCAAAGGTCAGCGCGCCGATAGCCGCTGAAACCGCGGCTTCCACCCGGTCGCGCGCCTTCTTGCGATCGCGAAGTTTGGCAAGGTCCTGATCGCCGTCTTCTGCCATGGCAAGCGCCTTGGTCAGCTTCGCCCAGTGGGCATCAGTAAGGATCAGCAGGTAGATCCAGCGGCCATCGCTGGTCAGGTAGGAGCCATAGCCCGGCATCGAAAACTCGCCGCCGCCTTCCTTTTCCAGCCGGCCGAGGAGCTGCGTCTTAAGCTGCATTCCTGCAAGGTCCCGCGCCGCGAGGTGGAGGCCGGTTTCGTAAAGCCCGATCTCGATCTCCCGCTCGCCGTTCGGATCGAGCATGGCGGCCAGCACGCGGATCACCGCATAAGTGCCTGCGAACTGGTCGTGATAGGAGGGCCCGAAGCGCGTCGGGCGACCATCTATGCGGTGGTCGTCCATCGCCCCGGTCGCGGCCTCTGCGATAGGGTTGGTCATCAGGTCATCCGCCTGAGGACCGTGGGTATAGCCCTTGATGTGCACGTGGATCAGGTTTGGATTGACAGCCCGGCAGTCCCGCGCCGTCACACCTAGCTTGCGCGCGGCGGGGGGGCGAGGTTGTGGATCACCACATCCGCCGTAGCGATAAGCTTCAGGAACACCTCGCGCCCCGCTGCGGTCGTCAGGTCGAGGCAGATCGCTTTCTTCGAATGGCTGTAGGCGACGATCGTCCCGCTTGGCCCGCCCCTGATCAGCGCACGGGTCGTGTCCCCACTCGGCGGTTCGATCTTGATCACCTCCGCGCCAAGCTGGCTTAGGATATGGGTAGCAAACGGCGCCGCTATCATCGTGCCAAGTTCGATCACGCGTTTACCGGAAAGCGGATGACTAGTACTCATAAGCGCTCATCTACCGATAATGCATTATTTCCTCAAGTGCTGTAATTGTTGAGATTACTAATCGGCCTATGCTTCCTGCATGCCGCCATCGCTGTCCGGGTCGAATACCGCCACGTCGCCAGCGTCAGGCTCAGCAGCCTCAGCGGCAATGCTCCCTTTGTGGCCTTGCTGGCTCAACCGGCGACCAGCGGAAATGCGCCACTTGTTATCGCTGCGCAGGGGAACGCGATGCAAGCACCTATTGCCCATTTGAAGGTTGTGCGATTAAGGTCGCCGAACTCGAACCCGGCGAGGCCAGGACTGCGATCTGGCCGTGCCTGCGCTGCCGCAAGCCCTTCGAGAGCGAGAGAGCGCCTCTGGCGTCTCTGAAGCTGCACTTCCAGATAGTCCGCAAAAGCGGACAAAAATCCCTTATCCTTCAATAATCTAGCTTGAGGATTGCGGAAAATCGTAAATTTCCGCCGCAGTTCATATCGACGATGCCCCCATATAGCCAATTTTCCCCGGTGAAGAACGTGGTACCCTTGCTCGCGAACTGGATGGATACCGTGCCTCATCACCTCGGTGCTCGCATGGCCACCGCGAGCGGCAAAGGCGGGCGTATGCTGGCCGTCTTGGTTATTCGGATCCTTCGATTGAATTTCCATTCCGAACATCAGCTTCGTCGGTGATGAACGCCATTTCGTGATAGTGTCTATAACCCTTGCCGAGATGTAAGCGGTTCTGTGCACAGGTGCTGTCCGCCATCGCGGCACGATAACAAGATCAACATTCAGGCCGTTCCGAGCTGACCGGCCGCGCGATTTTCGCGAAACTTCGATCGCTCTGAGGGTGTCGGGCGCGCTCACTGCCAGCGCACGCCGGGGCGAAGCCCACGACCAGAGCAGCGCCAGCATCTGGCGCAAAGCCGCGATAAGACGCTCAGTCGTGTTTGCGGAACCGAAGGGCGAGAGAAGCGAGAGCGATGTCATGTCTTTCCCTTGCCCTGCGATGATCAGTTCATCCAGAACGTCAGGGCAGCGGTTGAATGCGGTGGCCCGACGCTGAAGCACTTCGAATTAGCTGATGAGCTGCATCCCCTTGCCGGAACCGGGCCCGGCTTCTTTGGTGACCGTTGCACGATATGCAGGCTCTGCATCGTCGGTCTTTCTGCGAGCCCCTGCGCCGCGCACCAAGCGGAAACGGGCCTTCGTGAGCTCCGAGCCTTCGCTGTCGCACGATCGGCGAGGGCTTAGGCGGCTCGTGGATCAGCCGGCCTTCCCTGCAGTGGCACCGGTTTCAACGGCGTCGCTGTGCTCCGCCTGCGCAAAATTTAAACCCTGGCAAAGGGACCGCCTGCACACCGAGGCCTAATGGTTTCACGCGGCGATCGCGACGAGCCGAGGCAATTTTCAGGGCTGCCGGCCCCCTGAACTGCGCAGTTGACTAGGTCACAAGGCCGAGTGCGGCTGGCCCTGAGACGTGGCACGTTCCACATGCCGGGCTCCATAACAGGAGCGATTTGACATGAAAATCGAATGCAAGACCGCCGCGCCAGCCCTCTGGAGGTTTCCGTCGTGCCGAAAACAAAAATTGCCCTCGGGATCGAAGCTCACCGAGCTCGTCGCGATGCTCGGCAGCTTTGAAGGTGCAGCTCAGGCGCGAAGGGCAGCCGCATGAAGTATCACGCAGGCATTCTCGACGGCTGTCCGATGTGGGACAAGGTCCAGGTTCTGGCTCTGGCCCAAACGCCGGGCATTCCGCTCGAATGGGTCTACGCCGCGCTCGGTCTCGGCTGGGTCCGACGGCGTCAGCTGCGCGATATGCTCGCCGCCAGTCAGGACGGCGAGTGGCGCGAGATCGGACGTTCCAACGCGGCCAGCGTGGTCCAGGGCGACGGCTGGAAGATGCTCGAGGCCGTGTGTCCGGGCTATGCCGGGCCGGCGCCGCTGTGGTCCCAGATCGAACTGCGCGCAGATGCAAGGTCGGACGCCGCGATGGCCGAGGCGCTGGGCGTGAACCGGAAGAAGGTCTGGCGGTGGCGGTCGAACGACGTGTTTGACCCGCTGACCGATGTTCGTCTGGTGCCGAACCGCGGGCGGTCGATCGTTACGACCTGAAATTCAGCGCGCGGGAAGGACGGGAAGCGGATGTGGAAGCCGCCGCTCGCGCCGTCTGCCGCGCCCACGGAATTTGAACTTTTCCAGATTTGCGGAGGCAGCATGCAATACGACTGTGGCATCACCAGTGAAGACCCGTTTTCCGACCGAAGGTTTCTTGCGCTCCATGGAGGCTGGCGCCGCGGCCTTCCGAACGACATTGCGTGGGAGCTCCGTGTTCTCGCTGCAACGCCAGGAATTCCCGCCGAATGGTTCTACACGGTGTTCAACTGGAGCCGGCCTTGGCGCCGCCATTTTCAAAATATCCGGGCCAATACGAGATTCGAGGTGGGCGCTGAAAACGCCGCGACGATCGTCGAAGGTGACGGCTGGCGCATGCTTGAGGTCATCCCTGACCTTGCCAAGTACGCGAAGGCCATTCCGCTGTGGACGCAGCTCGAGCTTCTCGACGACCCGCGCAACGACTGCGTGCTGGCTCGCGCCCTTGGCATCGACCGGCAGAAAGTCCGGCGATGGCGCAAGAAGCCCGTGTTTGACCCTCTGACCGCAAATCGTCTGGTGCCGAACCGGGGGACGCCGATCAAATCATCCGCCGAGAAATTCCTGTAATAATGTTGCGCTATAGCGCAATGATCGCCCAGCTGTTCAACAAGTGGTTTTATATTCTCGAAGGCTAACTCCCTTCTATAGATATTTCTTATATTTAATTCATTCGACTCCAGAGATCAGATAAAATAAAAAATCTTATATAAGGAGTAAGTAGCCACAAAAACGGCACACACCACTTGATGAACACTGACCGGAAGTGACCTAGTCACTTCGCCGAATACCCTGGCATCCTGACAGCGCCGGATTTAATCGGCTTTTTGCACAGCAAGAGGAGCTTTCCGATGTACAACGTCAAGCGCGCTAACGGCGACACCTTCGAACCCCCGATGCAGCGAGGCAGCGGCCGCCCGGGCAAATATCCTTTCGCCTACCTTGAAGTCGGCGATCATTTCGTTGCCCCTTGGGACGACATTCCCAGCATCGACACTATGATCTCGCAAGGTCGCAAATTCGGCCGTGAGCATGACCGGCTGCGGGGGTACGAACTGGGCACCTGCATGGTCGTGCGGATCTCGTAACCAGCGCTCGCCGGACTGACGCTTTCTCAAGGGGGCGTCCTTCCCGCCCATAAATTTAACTAACGAGGAAATCACCAATGGAAATGTTCGAGAACTTGGAAGTCTCGCACGACTACAAGACCCCCTACCTGCGCCGTAATCGCTTCTTCGAAGCGATCGCGTACCACAAGATCGTTCCGCTCTGGCCCGGCGGCTGCCATGACCCCGCCATCATCACGCGCGAGCTGTAGGCCGAACGACCGATCGTGATGCCATCGCGTACTTTGACTTCCGGGAACCCGAGGTCGGGTTCCCTGCCGAGTTGAACGATGTCACGGTTCTTGAAGTCTACACGGCCACCGGCCTTGAGCAGATCTTTGGCCTCGATGCCAAGGATACATCGCGCGTCTGGACCCCTCAGGCACGGTACTATCTGTTCAAGTTTGTCGAGCCGTCCGAGCGTTCGGAGCATTTGGGGCCGGGCCTCCGCTTTCTCGGTGACGACGAGTGGATGCCTTACCCCGGAACCATGATCGAGGGGCAGCTTGCCCACTGGGAAATCAGTCCGGATGATTACAGCCCCATGCCGCTGCCCGAGGAATTGCGAAACCGCGACGCGCTGAAGGCCTAATCATATTGGCGGGGCGGACAGAACGCGGTCCGCCCCGTCATCAACATGAACCTCGGACCGGCAAATATTCGAACCCCGGCTCACTTGGCGGCATTTCAATCTTCGCCTTTTCTTGGCGCTTCTAGAACTTGCCGCAAGATGCGCCTGACGGCCTCCGGACGAGTTGGCCGAGGTTCGCCTTGACCGGAAGCCCACTCGTCGAGGCCGGTCAACAGGTCCTCATGCAGCCGCACCTGGATTTGTACCCCCTGGCCAGTCTTTTTTGGGCCGGGCTTCTTGCGCGGGGGTTGCATATCGATTTCGACCAACTATTTAACTATGGTACCAAAGATACGAAGCGGACCGGACGAGGGCGGCAACCCTCGCACGGTCCTGACCCCAACCGTCGATAGGAGACGATCATGGCTGCCAATGCCTCTACCACTGACGCCGCGCGCTGGGAAAGCGCCAATTACAATCGCCTCGTCGCTCGCAAGGCCTGGGTGGCCGTGGCCGGGGAGGACGACTGCCAAGCCCGCCGGCTGGCCGCTACTGCGCTCTACGATGCCCAGCGCACTCAGTTTTCGACGCCCGCCCCCAGCATCTCGGCGCTCGCCGACAAGCTCACGATCTGGTGGGGCCGTCATCTTCCCGAGGACACCTTCGATAGCTCGCTCAACCGCCGGGTAATCGGCGACCTGCGCCGGCTCGAGCTCGAAGCCGCCGGCGTTCCGCACAGCGAGGCCTCCGGACGCATGATGGACAAGGTCGAGCAAGATGCTGCCGCTTGGCGCGCGGCGCTGGCCGAATACAACGAGCAGCAGCAACTGTTTATGGAAGGGCCCTCGCCCCGCTGGGAAGGCCGCGATAGCTCAGACATGTTCCATGCCGTTCACTGCGCGATTGACAATCTGCTCGCGCTGCCTGCCCCCAACCTCGGCGGAGTGATCAAGAAGCTCGAGATCATGTGGGAATTCGACCGCTTCGAGACCATCGAGGACGGCGCCATTTACGTCCACGTCATGCGCGACCTCAACGGCCTGGTGAACCAACAGCGGGCGGATGCAGGGGAGCGGGAATAGCCGCAGCCATTGCGGCCCGGATTTTCCGCCAATGTGACCCGGTCACATCGCGCCGTTTCGGTGGCGGAGACGTGGTCACGACGCTTACCTGCGTGTTCATCACGAACACCAAGGAACACGCATGACAACGCCCATCGCCTATACCATCAAGCAAGCCGCAGCCGTCTGCGGGATCAGCCGAACCACGCTCTACGGCCTGATCAAGGCGGGGGAACTCACCCCCGTCAAGATCGGCGTCCGCACGCTGATCCGCCACGCAGACTTGGAAGCGCTTATGAACCGAAAGCGTGCCGCCTGACCCATGGCAAAATCGATTAATCGTCTCAGCGCCCTGGAGCTGAAGCGCCTAGCCAAGCCCGGCCTTCACCCCGACGGCGGCAACCTGTACCTCTGTGTCAGCCCAAAAGGCGCCAAGTCCTGGCGCTTCATTTACGTCAAGTCCGGCAAGCGGATTGAGCTGGGCATCGGCGCCCTTGATGCACTCCCGCTGGCCAAGGCCCGGGACAAGGCTGCCGAGGGCCGTAAACTGCTCAATGAAGGTGTCGATCTGAAGCAGCACTGGCGCAAACCGCAGGCAATTGCCGACCGCAGTTTCGGCTCGATCGCCATCGAGCATATCGAAGCACACGAGCCGTCTTGGAAAAACGCCAAACACCGCCAACAGTGGCGCAACACCCTGACGACCTACGCTTCCAGTATCTGGGACACGCCCGTCGATCAGGTGAGCGTCGACGATGTCCTGACGATGCTGCAGCCGATCTGGTTCACCAAGCCCGAGACCGCAGGACGGGTGCGCGGGCGGATCGAGTGCGTGCTCGACGCCGCCAAGGTACGAGGCTTTCGCAGCGGCGAGAACCCGGCAGCTTGGCGCGGCAACCTCGCGCTGCTTCTGCCGGGCAACAAGAAGGGCCCCAAGCGCCACCATCCAGCGATGCCGTTTGGCGAAGTCAGTGGCTTTATGACCAAGCTGCGGAGCCTCTCCGCGCTGTCGGCCAGAGCGCTCGAGCTGACCATCCTGACCGCGACGCGCACCTCCGAGGTGCTTAAGGCAACGTGGTCCGAGTTCGATCTCGAAGCCAAGACCTGGACCATCCCCGCCGAGCGCATGAAAGCTGGCCGTGAACATCGCGTACCGCTCTCACCTGCCGCCGTGTCGCTCCTTGAGAACCTTGATCGGACCGGCGAGTTCGTCTTTCCGGGGCAAGCCCAAGACAAACCGCTCTCGAATATGTCGATGGAGATGTGCCTGCGGCGCATGAAGATGGCGCACTATACGGTCCACGGCTTCCGCTCGACGTTCCGCGACTGGGTCGGCGAAGCAACCGACTTCCCTCGCGATGTTGCAGAGATGGCCCTCGCGCATGCTGTCGGCAGTGCGAACGAGCGTTCCTATCGGCGCGAAACAGCTTTCGACAAGCGCCGTGAACTCATGAATGCATGGGCGGAATACTGCTCTGCCGATTGATCAGCGGTCGGCTGCTGACCCTAATCCTGACCCTAACGGCTGCGCTTGTTTGCCCTGAACGGCGGTGAATGCCAGAGGACAACGGGTGGCTGTGAAGCGACGCCTGGCTGCCGAATTTCTCAGGAAAATGTTTCAATACAATATGATATGGCGGAAGAGGCAGGAGTCGAACCTGCCGGAGACGCCGGGCGCCTCCCAACGGATTTGAAGTCCGCGCACCCCACCGGGGGCGTTTCTCTTCCGCGGCCTTCCTAGTCGGCGCCGGAGCGGGCGTAAACCGCGCGAGCGGTGGCATCGGCGGGGCGTGTGGTGCTAAGCCCGGGCCATGCTCGTCGCCACCGCCGGACATGTCGATCACGGCAAGACCTCGCTCGTCAGGGCGCTGACCGGCGTCGAAACGGACCGCCTGCCCGAGGAGAAGGCGCGCGGGATGACGATCGACCTCGGATTTGCCTATTGGCGGCCCGATGGCGGTGAGACGATCGGCTTCGTCGATGTGCCCGGGCACGAACGCTTTGTCCGCAACATGATCGCCGGGCTGAGCGGTATCGGGGCGGCGTTGATCGTGGTGGCCGCCGATGACGGTGTTATGCCCCAGACCCGCGAGCATGTGCGGATCCCGGGCCTGCTAGGCGTCGGGCGGGGGATTGTCGCGCTGACCAAGGTGGACCTGGTCGATGCCGTGCGGACGGCGCAGGTCAGGCAGGACATTGCGGAATTGCTTGACGGTACAGGCATGGCCGGCGCCCCAGCGTTCGACGTTTCCGCAGTGACCGGCCAGGGCATTGCCGAACTCGGCTCCTCCCTGATTGCCATTCGCAAGGGCAATCGCGCCGATCGGGACCATAATTTCCGCCTGTCTATCGACCGCGTATTTTCCGTCTCCGGCAGTGGAACCGTGGTGACTGGCACAGTTCTCGCCGGGAAAGCTGAGGTCGGCGACCGGCTCGTGCTGGCTCCCATGGGCAAAGAGCTGCGCGTTCGGTCCATGCAGAGCGCAGGCAATAACGTCGAGGCAATTGGCGCGGGCGAAAGGTGTGCGATCAACCTTTCCCGCGTCGAGGCGAACGAGATCCACCGTGGCAACTGGCTGGTGGCGCTAGAGGGTTATGCACCCACCAGCCGCATCGAAGCCTGCGTCACCATCCTGGCCGATCGCGCCGCGCCGCTGCGCCATGACAGCCGGGTGCATCTTCACATCGGCACGGCAGATCTTGCGGCGCGCATCCTTGTGCCGCGCCAGAAGAACCTGCAGCCGGGCGTTCCTGCCGATGTGCAGCTGGTGCTCGACACGCCGACCCAATCCGTTTCAGGTGACCGCTTCATCTTGCGCGATTCATCGGGGCGGGAACTGCTGGGGGGAGGGACGGTCCTCGATCCGCTCGCTTCCGACCGGCGCAGGCCAGTGACCGAACGGGAGGCGCGCGCAGCGGCGCTGGCACTGGCGAATCCCGCCGACAAGCTCAAGGCCCTCGCCGCGGCGCCCGGAGTTGAAGCGGTCTGCGACTGGTTTGCCCGCGCTTGCAATCTCAAGCCGGCGGCCACGGATGCGCTTGTCGAAAACGCAGGCCTTGTCCGCTTCGGGAAATCCCGTTCGATCATCCTGACAACGGAGCGTCTTGGGGTGCTGGAAGACAGGCTGGTGGAAGCCCTGGCGGCCCACCACTCCCGCCATCCCGGACAAGGCGGCATGCCGCTACGCCTTTTGCGCGCGGCGCTGGGGGAGCCGGTATCCGCCGATCTGTTTGCCGGTCTGGTCGGCAACCTTGCGGACCAGAGAAGGATCGAGAGCGAGGGCGCCCTTGCCCGCCTGCCCGGCCACGCCTCCGCGTTCAGCGATGCCGAGAACGCCTTCTGGCGCAAGGCGCTCGACCGGGCGCAGGATTGCGGCGCCTTTACCATGACCGCAGCCGAGCTCGCCCGCGATCAACGCATCAGCGAGCCAGCCGCGCAGGCCATGCTCGAACGCCGCAGGTTGAGCGGAGACGCCCGGCAAGTGACGGACAGCAAGTTCATGACCCGCGATCATGTCGCCGCGCTGGTTGCTCTGGCGGCGGAGCTGGATGCGGCGTCGGACCAGGGCTTCACTGCGGCGGCCCTGCGCGATGCCAGCGGGATCGGGCGCAATTTCCTGATCCAGTTGCTTGAGTTCTTTGACCGCATCGGCGTCACGCGCCGGCTGGGAGAGGCCCGGCGCATGCGAGGAGACTGGCAGGCGGTGGTCGGCTCTGCCGAGCCTTGGCGCAAGCCCGCGGCCTAGACCGACACCGTCAGACGCGGCGCTTGGCCGGCCGCCTCCACCGCGCCGATCACGGCGGCGGAATCGAAGCCATGGCGCGCAAAACAATCCATCACTGCGCCCAGTGCTTCCGGCGCACAGCAAACGAGCAGGCCGCCGCTGGTCTGCGGGTCGGTCAGCAATGCCTGATCCTCGGCGGTGAGGTCTTGCAGCCTGATCTCAGCCCCATAGCCCTGCCAGTTGCGTGCCGACGCTCCGGTAACGAAACCTGTCGCGGCCAGCTGGCGCACGCCCGGAAGCAGGGCCACGGCAGGCCAGTCGATCACGATCGAACACCCAGATCCGCGCGCCATTTCGAGCGCATGACCTGCCAGACCAAAGCCGGTGACGTCAGTCATGGCATGGACCCCCTCGATGCCGGCCAGGTCGGGACCGGGGGTGTTAAGCTGCGTCGTCGATGCGATCATGGCAGCATAGCCCGCATCATCCAGAGCGCCCTTCTTGAGCGCGGCGGAAAGGACACCCACCCCCAGCGGCTTGCCGAGCACGAGCACATCGTCCGGCCGCGCACCGCGATTGGTGCGCACCCCGGCGGGATGGATGACGCCAAGCGCAACGAGCCCGTAAATCGCCTCGACCGAATCGATCGAGTGCCCGCCCGCGATGGGTATGCCTGCCGCGCCCGCCGCCGCTGCCCCGCCTTCGAGGATGCGCGCGATAGTTGCGGCGCTGAGTACGCCCACCGGCATGCCGACCAGCGCCAGCGCCATGATCGGCCCGGCCCCCATGGCATAGACGTCGCTGATCGCATTGGTCGCTGCGATGCGCCCGAAATCGTGGGGATCATCGACAATCGGCATGAAGAAGTCGGTCGTGGCGACCACGGCAATATCGTCCGACAGCTGATAGACCGCGGCATCATCGCTGGTTTCGATGCCGACGAGCAATTCGGCAGGCACCGGCAGGGCGGCCGTGCCCTTCAGCATCTCGGCAAGAACACCCGGCGCGATCTTGCAACCGCAACCGCCGCCATGGCTGAGCGAGGTCAGGCGTGGTTCGCCTTCCATTACAGGTGCTCCAACTGAGCCGTGAACCCGGGTTCATCCTCAAGGCAGCGCATGTCGAGCAGGAGTGCACCCTCATGGACCCTGCCTATGACCGGGACCGGCAGGGTGCGCAGGCGTGCGGCAAGCTGGATCAATGCCTTGCCTGACGCGCGCACCGGGCTCAGTGCCAATGCGCGCGAGGGGATGGCCGCATCCGGCAAGGATCCGCTGCCCACTTGTGCGTCGCTGGCCGTGACGCGCACCGCCCAGCCCTCGCCCAGCCGCTCGGCAAGGCAGGGCGCCAATCGCGCGGCCATCGCCTCCAGCTCGGCAAGCGGCCGCGTCAGGTGACGGAGCGTCGGCAGATCGCTCATCAGCAGGTCAGGGCGGCGATAGGCGTTGAGGGTCGCCTCAAGCGCGGCGAGGGTCATCTTCGATAGTCTCAGCGCGCGTTTCAGCGGATGCTTGCGTATCCGGGCAATCAGGTCGCTGCGTCCTGCGATCAGTCCGGCCTGCGGTCCGCCCAGAAGCTTGTCGCCGCTAAAGGTCACGACGTCGACGCCGGCGGCGATGCAGTCGCGCACGACGGGCTCCTTCGGCAGACCCATGGCGGCCATGTCGATCAGGCTGCCCGCGCCAAGGTCTTCGATAAAGGGCAGGCCAGCGTCATGGGCAATGCGCGCCACCTCTGCCTGCGGCACTTCGGCAGTGAAGCCGGTAACCCGGTAATTGCTGGCATGGACCTTCATCAGGGCGGCGGTGCGAGGACCGATGGCATCGGCGTAATCGCGGGCATGGGTGCGGTTGGTCGTGCCGACTTCAACCAGCTTGACCCCGGCCGCGCGCATCACGTCGGGCACGCGGAAGGAACCGCCGATTTCCACCAGTTCGCCGCGGCTGACCACAACCTCTCGCCGGCCGGCAAGCGCGGCAAGGACCAGCAGGACCGCACCGGCATTGTTGTTGACGACTGTCGCCGCCTCGGCACCGGTCAGTTCGCAAATCAGTCCCTCGACAAGCGAATCCCGGTCTCCCCTTCCCCCGCCGGCAAGGTCGAATTCCAGCGCGACCGGGCTGCGCATGGCTGTCGCTGCCGCTGCAATGGCCGCCTCGGAGAGCACGGCGCGCCCCAGGTTGGTGTGGAGCACGGTTCCGGTCAGGTTGAACACCCGCTTCAGGCGGTGCTGCGCAAGTTCATCAAGCTGCCGCTCGGCCCGTGCCGCAAGCTCGACCGACGAAGGCAGCGGCGTTTCCGACGAGGTTCGGGCCTTTTCCAGTTCAGACCGCAGTGCGGAAACGGTTGCGGCGTGCCCGTGCGCATCAAGCACCTGCCTCATCTCGGGCAGACGAAGTAGGGCATCGACAGACGGCAGGCGGGGCAAGTCGACTTTCACTTCCGCACTTTCGGCCAGATCGATAGCGTAAGGCAAGCCGGTCAGCCGATTCGTCGCTGTGGCGGTTGGGTTACACTTCTGACCCCGTTTTTGCTGCAATGCGGAACCAACCAATTGCCGGCCCGTTTACCTTGACAGAACATGGAAATACGGGTTATTCCTAGGTCAAGACCCCCATAAAATGGACGGAATTCTCATGAGCCTGATTCGCAATGTAACGCTGTCGATGGCCTGCGCCGGCCTGGTTCTCTCGGCCCCGATGGCCTCTGCGCGCAGCACCTCGGGCAGTGTCCCGGCGTTTGCAGTTAGCGCTCAGGCACCTGCGGCTACCAACGTGCCCGAAGGCACCATCAGCGATGATGGCCAGTACAAGTTCACCAAAGGCAAGTGGCACTTGCTGAAGAATGGTCGCTGGGTTCTTCTGGGTGTCGCTGCTTCGGTTCTCGTTGGCGGCATCATCATCCTGGCGAGCAACAGCCGCTGATTTAAGCCTTTCCATAAGGTTTTTGACAGCCGTCGACCCTCGGGCCGGCGGCTGTTTTCATATGAACTCTCCGCGGATCGTGGGGATTAGCGCCTCTTCCGCCGGGCGCGAGGTGACCCGCGCCAGTGGGCCGTCCAGCCCGTGTACCAGATCAGCGCGATCGGCAGCACCTCAAGAACGTGGTTGAAGTGCAGCGGCCCCAGTGATGCGTAAAGCAGGCGATCGACGCTGTGCAGCGAGATGATCCGCAGGCAGTAGAACAGGCCGAGCGCGCCGATGCTTGCCGCAATGACGATTCGCCAGACCGGCCAGTGAGCGAAACGGACGACGGCCCAGAATGCCCCGATTCCGGCAAGGGCCATGCAGATGAGCAAGGCAAAGGCCTGGAACGTCCTGCGGCTGTTATATTCGTTCTCGACCAGCAGGTAGCTGCGCAAGGCCTGCCGGATCTCCTCTTCGCCATTGCCAAGGCGGAACAGGGCCAGTCCAAGGAACAGGGCCGCGACAACCAGCCAGGTAATCCGTCCATGGTGCACGCTTTTCGGCACCCGCAGTGCAGTGGCGATTGCGGCGAGGCATGTCGCCAGATAGACCGCGATTCCGACAAGGTTGGCGGCGCCAATCTGCAAGAATGACATCTGCGGGGGCACTTCCTTTCATGGCACAAACAGGCCGGGATGACGATCACACCATAGACGCTTTGCACGCGCCTGTCGCGAAGGGCAATGCGCGGGCCGGCCGGCTTGCCGGGTGGTGCTGGTCGCTACTGCTCACGACCGTTCTGGTTATTGGGGGGGCTAACGTCGCCTATCCGTTGATGCGCGTCCTTTGCGGGGTCCTGGGCGGGCTGGCCATGGCCGTAGCGCTCACCAGCCGGCATTCACAGTGGGCCCGGTTCGGCTGGACCGATGGCATCGTGGCGGGGATCGTCCTGGTATTCGTCATCCAGATAATACCCATGCCGCCAGCGCTCTGGACGTTGCTTCCCGGCCGCGAGGCAATCGCGGTGATCGACCGTGAGGTGTTCGGTCAGCTTCAGTGGCGACCGATTACTATCGACAGCGAGGCGACGTTCCAGAGCGCCGCCTTCATCATCCCGTTCATCGGTATCTACCTCGCATGGCGCAGCGGTAATGGCCCGCGCCGCGAGGGAATGGTGCGCGGAATATGGATCGCACTGGCCATCGCAGTAGCGCTCGGACTGCTGCAGCTGGCAGGCCTCGGCATGCTGCACCCCTATCCGGTCGAGTCGGATAACGAGTTCGGCAATGGCTTTTTCACCAACCACAATCATCAGGCTACCTTTGTTCTGATGGCCGCCGCGCTGGCCGTTGCGCTGGGCCGCGGACTGCCGCGCGCAATCGGTGAGGGCCGGGTATTGGGCCTCGCGGTCGGCGTTTCACTGGCGGTGCTCGCTTCTGGATCGCGCGCCGGCGTGGTGCTGATGGCCGCGGTGCTGGCTCTGCTTGCGGCAGGCTGGGCAGCATCGCGCTTGCGCCCCGCAAGTCGGGGCGGTCGCTTCGGCAGGGGCTATCTGCTGGGCGGCGCACTGCTGGGCGTGACGCTTGTCGGGGCGGTATCGGCAATGATCGGCGCAGACCGCTTTGCCATGGGCCGCGGCGCGCTGGGCGAGGACCAACGATTCGAAATGACTCCGATAGCCTGGAAGGCGATCGGCCAGTTCTGGCCCACAGGTTCGGGATTCGGTACGTTCCAGGTGCCTTACCGCCAGGTCGAACCCGTTGAGGCCGTGCGCATGCTGAATGTCATGCATGCCCACAACGACCTGCTCGAAGCGCTGGTCGAGGGAGGAGTTCTGGCGCTCTTGCTCATCGCCGCCGCATTAATTCGCATCGGCTGTCTCGCACGCAAAGGCTGGCGTCAGAAAGGGGAGACCCGTGTTCGATCCGCGCTCGTTGCGGTGGCCCTGATGGTGCCCCTGGCCCATTCCCTTGTCGATTATCCGCTGCGCACCATGGCGATATCAGTCCTGTTCGCGCTGGCATTGGCGGCCTTGGACACGAATACTTCCAATGCATCCGCCATGAACGCTTAAAACATCCGCAACGAACGCTTGAAGTAAACACTCCTTGCGCTTACGCATTGGCCAAGCAGGGTTGGGCGGGCTGTCTCATTACAATGGAATTGAAGATGCACTCTGATTGCAGGGACTACGGTTGCGGCAGGCTTTTGATTGCAGCCGTGCTGCTTGGCGCGTTGTCCGCTTGTTCGGGCACGCCCGAGATCAGCACCGGGGTCATCTCTCCAACAGCGCCGGTCGGAGCAGAAAACTATAATTTCCGCTCGCCCACGGGCAACGCGCAAACCTATTTCGTCCGGGCCAAGGACGTGCTGACCGTGTCGGTAGTAGGCGAACCCTCGCTCAGCTTCGCCCAGATCCGCGTTGACGAAGACGGCGGCTTCATGATGCCCATGATCGGCCGCGTGCAGGCATCGGGCCAGAGCGTGGAAACCATCACCCGGGAAATTACCAATCGACTGGCCGCCCGGTACATCCGCCACCCGATGGTATCGGTAAACGTGGTTGAAACGGTATCGAACATCGTCACGGTGGAAGGCGCGGTCGAAGCTCCGGGCGTATTCAATTTCCAGACCAACACGACACTGCTGGGTGCCATGGCCATGTCCAAGGGCCCCAAGCGCGTTGCCAAGCTCGATCAGGTGATCATTTTCCGCGAAGTGAACGGCCAGCCGCTTGCCGCCCGTTTCGATCTCAATCTCGTTCGTGCCGGCAAGATGATGGATCCCGTCCTGCTGCCCAATGACCGAATCGTGCTGGGTGTCTCCGGCTCATCGCAGGCTTGGCAGGACCTTCTCCAGGCTCTGCCGGTGTTCGCGCTGTTCACGCGCATCTGACAGGAAACGTTGTGCAAAAACAAAACGAAATGAAGCAGGACCTTGCCAACGTTCTCGACTGGATGTCGGACGGCGATGGCGAAGTGCAGGGCGAAAAGCGCACCACGCTCGTCGACGTGAAGGCGATGGCCTGGCGCCAGCGGCGCTACCTGCTCACCATGGTGCTGGTCGCCTTGCAGATCGGCCTGATCTCGGTCTTCCTCATGACGCCGAAGTTCCGGGCCGTGTCGTCGGTGCGAATCGACAACGAGACGATCCAGGTCATCAAGGGCGATGACGTGAACCCGATCATCAGTTCCTTCGATACCGATCGCTTCCTCAATGCGCAGAAGGGCGTCTTCCTCAGCCGCACTATGGCCTACAAGGTCATCGACCGGCTGAAGCTGGACCAGAACAATTCGTTCCTTGAACGGATGGACGCTGGAGTTCCTACAGACAAGCTTTCACCCCGCGCAGCCACCCTGGCTCGCCGCGAAGCAGCCGCATCGCTGCTGCAGGGCAACCTCAAGATGGACATCCCGGCGGTCGACAGGATCGCGCAGATCAAGTTCACGGCACCCGATCCGCAGCTGGCACAGCAGATTGCCAATGCCTATGCCGATACCTTCATCGAAAACAACATTTCCTCGCGCTACAACGCGACCGCCTATGCCCGCGGCGTCCTTACCCAGCAGGTCCAGGAAGCCGAAGCCAAGCTGAAGGCGACCGATACGGAAGCGGTGGAATATGCGCGCCTGAACCGCCTGATCGATACGGCCGCCCCGTCGACGGCGAGCACTGGCGACAGTGCCAGCTCGTCGAGCGATTCCATCAAGAACATTGCACTGGGCCAGGTCAACACCGCCCTTGGCGACGCGCGCAAGGCCCGCATCCTGGCCGAACAGCGCTGGCGCAACGCCCAGTCGGGTTCGGCGCTTGCCATCCCCGATGTGCGGCAAAACGCCTTCGTGCAAAGCCTCCTGGCACAGCGCGCGCAGACGGCTGGCGAACTGGGCCAGCTCAAGCAGACCTACCTCGACGATCACCCCTCGGTGCTTCAGGCCCGCGGGCGCCTGGTCGAAATCGATGCCCAGCTCAAGCTGGCGACCAACAACGTGCGTAGCTCCCTGCGCAATGAATACGAGATCGCCCTTAACCAAGAGCGCCAGCTCGCCAACGCGGTGGAAAACAGCTCCGCAGAGACGCTGGCAGAGCAGAACAAGCGCGTTCAGTACAACCAGCTGCTGCGCAATGCGCAAAGCCAGCGCTACCGCCTGCTCGAGCTCGAACGGCGCCTTGGCGAAGTCAACAGCCTCTCCGACATCGCCACGAACAACGTCTCGCTGGTTGACTACTCCCAGCGCCCTGTCAGCGCGGTATCGCCCAATCTCCTCCGCAGCCTTGCACTGGCACTGGCGGTCGGCCTGATCATCGGCCTTGCCTTCGGCATCCTGCGCGAAGTCATCGACGATACGCTCTGGTCGCCGGACGATGCGGAAGCCAAGCTTCGGCGCCCGCTGCTTGGCACGACGCCAGCCGCCAAGGAATTTACCTCGGCCGATGTGCTGTCTGGCCATGGCGACGTCAGCGAAGCCTACTTCGCGGTCCGAACCGCGGTCGACTATGCCACAAAGGGCAATGTCCAGAAGATCCTGCAGATCACCAGCTGTCAGCCGGGCGAAGGCAAGTCCACCACCTCGGTCGCGCTTGCTTCCGACTTTGCCCGCGTCGGCCGGCGCGTGCTGCTGATAGATTGCGATCTTCGCCGCCCCAGCATCCACCGTCAGCTCGACATTCCCAACAAGGTCGGCTTGATGGACGTCCTCACGGGCGATGCGAAACTGGCCGATGTCGTGCAGAAGTTTGGTGCCGAAAACCTCAATGTCCTGACGCTCGGCGCCAAGCCGAGCAACCCGGTCCAGATCCTCAGCGGCGAGCTGTTCCAGAGCTTCGTCAAGACCGCGGCGAAGGACTACGATGTCGTCATTATCGACAGCCCGCCGGTGATGGGCATGGCCGATGCACAGCTGATCGCGCGGACGGCAGATGCCACGGTACTGATCATCGAGGCCGGACGGTCGCACTTCGGCCAGGCAAAGCTCGCCGTACGCAAGGTGGAAGAAGCCGGAACCAAGGTGGTTGGCGTCGTCATGACGAAGTTCAACTACCGCGATGCAGGCTATAACTACGACTACCGTTACGGCTATTACGGCTATGACGAGAGCCCTGCCTGATCCCGGCAGGGTCCCGGCCACATGGTACGCAGCCTGATCGCAGCCGCCGTAACGGGTTTTCTCGGGGTCTGGTCGTTCCTTGCATGGTCTGGTCTGGGCATGGCGCAGGCAGGCTCGCCGTTTGCAGCAGAAATGCCGTTCAACCAGGCCACGGCGGCGCAGCGGCAGCTCCTGTCGGGCACTTTCATGCTCACCACGGAGCAACGCACCGAACTAGCTCAGGTGGCCCTGCGCAGGGCGCCCCTGTCGGCCCAGCCGCTGGCGTTCATGGCCTTGTTGGCCGAGCAGGCCGGCAATGAACCAAAAACGCAATCGCTGATCGAAGCCGCAGCGCAGCAAGGCTGGCATGACGAAGCGGTCCAGCGGATCCTTTATAACTGGGCGGCATCCGGCAATGATCATGTTACGGCTCTGCGCCATGCCGAGGCGATGCTTCGCCAAGGCCTGGCTGCGGAAGACCTGACTGCCGACTTTGCGCGAAAGGCGGGCGATCCCGGTTTTCGATCGGCGCTGGTAGCCATGCTGTCGAAAAAAGGTGCCTGGGCCGATCGGTGGGCGGGACTGGAGGCGCCCAGGCTCGATAACAGCACGCTCGCGGCGCTTTTCGCCTCGCCGCAATTCCGGAAGGAACGCAGCGACCAATCGTTGACCATCCTAGCGTCAGAGCTCGTGGACACAGGCCGCGCCCGCCTCGCATGGCGGCTGGCCCATGGCGGGGATAGCTCTCGGCCCCTGCGGCTCGACTGGCAGCCCGAGACCGATTTCCCGGCACGCGACGTCTTTGCCTGGCAAGTTCCCACCGGCTATACGGTCGTCCTGGACGAAGGCGCGCAACAGCAGATCAAGCGTCAGGATGCCAGCTCGCCTGAACCGGTGCGGCTGCGCCTTGGGCTTGAACCAGGCCGGTACCGGATAGCCTTTATCGGAGCTGATCCGGCCGCGAAGGCATCGTGGCGAGCCGGATTTGCCTGCGACCAGGCGCGCGCAGCGCCCGTACAGCCAGTGGCCAGCGTCATTGAACTCACCGTGGATCAATCCTGCCAGCAACAGTCCCTGTTGATTGCTGCCGATACTGGCGCGGGATCGCCCCTTCCCCCTCCCGTCTTGCAGCGGCTGGAGGATTGACCTTGGCCAGTCCGCACCTTGTCCTCCCTGTCCATGCAATGGGACCGCTCAGCGCCGTGTCATGCTTGCCGATTAGTTTTCGACATCGCGCGATCCTGCTTGGCCATATGCGTGTAATCGGGCAGGAGACGGTTTGCGCATATCGGCTCGACCAGCGTGAAACGGCCAATCGGAACATGAGGCAATGACAGCAGGACCGGCCCGCAAGATATCGGGAATGGACAGGGTCGCAGCACTGCTGCCGGCCGGGCTGATCTATTCGCTGTTTGTCCCTGCAGGTTTCACTGTCGAAGTGGGCGGCCTGCTGTTCTACGCCAGCCGCGTTTACTTGATCGCGATGCTACCTCTCATAATCACCCAGTGCATCAGGACTCGCCTGCACTTGAGGGCTTACGACTACCTCATCCTGGCTGGCTGCGGATGGATGGCGCTGTCGTTTTTCGTCAACCGCGGCCTGTCGGGCGGAATTGAGAGTGGTGGGCGTGACGTAATTGATATCTTAGGCACCTGGTTCCTCGCGCGCGGTTGTATTCGCGACGATAAGGACGTGCTTCGAATGCTGAAGCTCGTGTTACCCGGCCTCGTGGTTGTTGCCGCATTGCTGTTTATCGAAAGCGTCCTAGGCAAACCTCGCATCCTAGATGCCTTTCCTATAAGAGGAATCGACGAAGGATCTGCAAACCAGTATCGTCTTGGGCTGCTGCGCGCCTTTGGCCCGTTCAGCCATCCCATCCTTGCGGGACTGTTCGTAACGTCGTTCATCACCCTTTATGGGTTGATCGTCCGCGAACAGACTTCGCGTTGGCTTGGCATGGCGGCCGGACTGGCAGGATTCTTTACCTTAAGTTCGGCCGCGCTCGCTAACATGGCCTTGCAGGGCGGTTTCTTCCTTTACCGCAAAATCGTCTCTCTTGCCGGTTATCGCACAGAATGGCGGCCGCTTGCGCTTTTGACGGTTTTCGGTCTTTCTATGTTGCAAATCCTGTCAAAGGGTGGAGCGATCTCGACCATCATCCGCTATGGCGCACTGGATTCTGCTACCGGCTATTTCCGCCTGATCATCTGGGAATACGGCACGGCCAGCGTCGCCCGCAAGCCGCTGTTCGGATTTGGCTACTCCGGCTACGACAAGCCATTCTGGGTAGCTCATGACAGCGTCGACAATCACTGGCTGTTCCTCGCGATCCGCTATGGTTTTCCCGCATTTGCCATCTATTTCGCGCTCTCTCTCTTCGTGATCTACCGCTTGGCCAGCATTTCGATGAGGCTGCCGTACAAGTCGGGCGCAGCCTATAGCGCGATGATGATCACCCTCTCCTGCGCCACGGCGCTTGGTTTGACGGTCGCCTTCGTCAACGAATTCCAGATCTGGTACATCTTCATGCTCGCGACGGCTTCCAGCATGATCGGCGTTTACGATCGCCGGGTCGGTCTGGCACACCAGCTGTCGAGCCTGTTGGCCAGGCGCCCTCCTACAGCCCAGCCCAGCGGTGCCTAGGCGGGAAGCAGCCCTTTGATTGCTGCCGTAAGTTCCGGCAGGAAGGGATAGGGATCGCTTCGAACGAAATCAGCGTTTTCAGCCACCAGCACCGGACCAGCCGACTGCGCACATGCTTTGCCGATAGCCTGGCCGAGAGCCTGTGCAGAGATCGCATTGATCGAGACGATATTGGGATGCCAGGCGGACAGGTCCTTGGCAAAATAGCCGTTGGTCACCGTGCGCAGGCCAAAATGCGCCATTTCGAGCGGCGGATAGCTGGGGTGCGGCGAGGCCATCAGGCTGATGCCGACCGAACTGGTCAGCATCAGCCTTGCATAGTCATCAAGCGGCAGTTTGCCGAGCGAGCGGATGGTCTGTCCATTGGCGAGCTGCACCGGGGCATGAGGGGTTCCCGCCGAGACGATCTCCCATCCGGCATGATCCTGGTCCTGCTCAATCCACGTATTGAGGCCGCGCACCAGTGCACCGAAGCAATTGCGCTCGATATTGGGCCGCCCGTAAACGACGATGCGCCGCGCGCGCGGATGGTCCGCCACTTGGGAGAGGTAGGGCCGCAGCGCATCGTTGACGACTGGCTCGAAAACGAAGCTGCGTTCGGCCCGGTGACCGACGGCTTCGAACCAGAGATGCAAGTTCGAGCTGTTGAATATGCCCCACAGCCTGCCCACCCGGTCATAGGCCTCGCGCGCGAGCATGTGCGCGGTCGAGAACGGGTAAAAGTTCGGCTCGTATTCCTGGATCAGATAGAGAAGCGGCAAGCGCTCCTGTCGGAAATGGCTGGCCTGCGCTTCCAGCAGCGGGCGTACGTTTAGCGCGCACCACCAGTTGTAGGCGACGACTATATCGGCCGCCCGAACGCCGAGCGAGGCCTTGCCGGGTTCGAGCAGTTCGACCGTTACCTCTTCCAGCCCGATGCCATGCCGGACCGCCACCCTTGTGGCGATGGCGCTATCGGTATCGCGCCCCGGTTCGCTGAGGACGATCCGCAGGTCGAAGGCGGTCGTTTGCCTGAGGCGGGCCGCAAGCGCGAAAAAGATATCCAGCCCGGTCATGACCCCGCCGAAGGCCGTCGCCTTGGACAGGTTGGGAATGACCAGGCTCAGCCGGGGAACGGGTGAGGGGTCTGCGACGAAGCCATAGTCGGCCAGAACCACATCATCGATCGGCGGCGGTGCCAGCCGCTGGCGCGCGCCGATCACCATGTTGCGCAGCGACGTGGGCATGTGCCGTTTGATGAAGGCGCGCATCAGTTTGGCGCCGCCTGCGCCGTCAAGGTAAGGAATTCGCAGTTTTCCAAGGTCTCGGGCGGGACGCTGGCCATAGCCTCGCGCGCCGCGCCGCGCTCCCCATCAGGCATGGCCTCAAGTGATTGCTGCCATAGCCACGGCCTGATCGAACCACGCACATGGTATTCCGGCTTGGCAAATCCGGCTGCTTCGAGCGCCGCGTCGAGCCCTGCGCGGCTTGGTATGGACAAATGGCGCGGCACTTCCAGCCCCCGCCAATAGCGCCCGAACAGCGAGAGGCCGAAGGCTGCCGCATTAGGTGTTTCGAGATAGAGCTGCCCTCCCGGCCGCAGGCATGCACGCAGGCGGCGCAGCAGGGTGACCGGGTCCTGCACGTGTTCGATGACATGGGCCAGCGTCACGAGGTCAAAGCTGCCATCATATTCCGGGGATTCCAGGTCACCCGGCAGCATCACTTCAAGGCCCGACTTGCGCGCCAGGTCAAGCGAGGCAGGATCGAAATCGACCCCGATCACCCGGTTGCCCAGCCGCCGCATCCGCAGCAGGTATTCCCCGCCGCCGCAGCCGTAATCAAGGATGCTTGCCGGCGCAGGGGGAGCGAGCCGGTAATGATCGTCCGTATCGCCAACCCCGGGCCGAAGCAGGCGGTGAATGCCGTAACCCACCAGATCCACCGGACTGGCGGAGCCCGCATACCGCCTGCGCGCGTATGCCTTCCTGATCCGGTGCGCGACGCCGCCGCCCGGCGTTTCGAGGATCACATCGATGCTGGTGTGGGCGTCGTGCGTGTAATAGCTCGAATAGGCGAGTGGCAGACTTTCCTCGGCAAGGCGCGGTGACAAGACAAGAGAAGCGCAGTCCGGGCACCGGGCGAAGTCGAACTCGCCCGGAATCTGTCCGAAGAAATAGTCCGCAGCGCTCAGGTGCGTTTCGGCGGCAAGACCCGCTCCGCAATAGAGGCATTGGGCCACCGTTTCGAACTCAAGCTTTTCGGCAATGCTGGCTTTCATCAGGTCTGCCTGTTTGCTTATTGACATCGTGCCCCGATTGCGCAGGCAGACGGAGCACGGCCGATTGTCTGCCAGAAACGGAAACGGCACTTTCGCCGCGTTTCGCAGCGCGCGCAATGCACGAATGCCCGATGCGCATCAACCAGTTAGGAAGAGCGCGCGCTATGAGCTTGACAGACGGGTGCTGCCGGACAGAAGGCTGGCCGGCATGTCCCTGGTCAAGAATAGCGCTTACACCCTCGCGGGGACAATCCTTCCGGTCATTATCGGCATTGTCACCGTGCCGTTCTACATCGCCGCCATCGGCATGGAACGCTATGGTGCGCTGTCGATTGCCTGGCTGCTCCTTGGCTATTTCGGGCAGGCCGATTTCGGCATAGGCAGGGCGATTACCCAGCGGATCGCGTCCTGCCGCGATGCCGATGCGGACAGGCTCGCCGAAATCGTCTGGTCTGGTCTGGTCGCGATTTTCCTATTCGGCTTGCTGGGAGCGATCTTCATCTACCTCGGCGGCCATTGGTTTTTCGGAAGCGTCTTCAAGATCGAGGCGGGGCTGAGGCAGGAACTCGCCGAATCGCTGTGGATGCTCGCCCTGTGCAATCCGCTCGTGGCGCTGACGGGGGTCACTTCGGGCAGCCTTATGGGGATCGAACGCTTCAAGCTGGTTTCGCTCAGCAACCTGATCGGCAACTCGGCGCTTCTCCTTCTGCCACTGCTCGCCGCCAGCCTGATCGGGAACCATCTTGGCATCCTGATCGGCGCATCGCTTGTGGCCCGCGGCATTGCGCTTGCCATGATGAGCGGCGCGGTCTGGTGGCGGTTCCTGAAAGGCCGTGCCATGGCCTTTTCCGCGGCCGAGGCCCGGCGCCTGGTATCGTTCGGCAAATGGGTGATGGTTTCGGCCTTCGTCGGGCCCCTGATGATATTTGCCGACCGCTTCGTGATCGGAGCCGTTCTGGGCGCGGTTGCCGTCGCCGCCTATTCGATCCCGTTTCAGATCGCCAGCCGCACCATGGTGCTGCCCGCGGCCATTGCCCAGGTCCTGTTCCCCCGCTTTGCATTGGACGGGGACGATAAGTCCCGGCTCCGTGCCGCCGAATCGACTATCGCGGTGGGGCTGCTGTTCGCCCCTCCCATCCTTGTGCTCATGGCCCTGGCCGATCCCCTGCTGCACATCTGGCTGGGGGCAAAACTTGATCCGCGTTCGGTGCCCGTCGCCCAGATCGTGCTGGCCGGTTTCTGGGTCAACGGCATCGCCAACGTTCCCTATGCGTTGATCCAGGCTCGCGGCAACCCGCGCTTCACCGCGCTCCTGCACATTGCGGAGCTGCCCTTCTATCTGGCGGCGCTTTACCTGTTCGGCATGCAATGGGGCCTTGTCGGCCTTGCCATCGCCTTTTCGCTGCGCTGCCTTGCCGACCTGCTGGTCCTGATGAAGGCCGGGCACAGCTGGAATAGCGCCGTGCTGGGCCGGCTATCGGTTCCTGGAGCCGCAATCCTGCTCGTGCTGGCAGCGTCCGAGTACCTGCGGGGCTGGCAGGTCCCAATCAGCGCGGCAGTCGTGCTGGGAATCATTTCGCTTGGCTTTGCGATAAGGTACCTGCCCGACCAGATGCTGGGCCCGATCAAGTCGCTGGTTAGTCGCCTGATACCGTCGCTCGGTTCGCGTTGAAGGCTTGTTGATTGGCAGCCGAGCGATTAAGCCTGCGGCAGTAATCATTACCGAAAGTGCATTGTATGACCACCAGCGACCATTCCCGGCGCATCAGAAGCCTGATCACCTGGTACGGCGGCGGCATTGCCGCAATCGCGGTCATCCTGCTGATCGCACTGCCCCGGCTCTAGGCTTCGACCCGCAGTTCAGGGTCGGACAAAAAGTCGGACGACATCGGCGACCGCCGCCAGCCCACGATGCGTAGGCCGGCGGCGGTGCCAGAGGAAGTCCTAGAGCATTCCCGAAATATCGCTCCACACGGCATTGGCCTTGTTTGCCTCGAAGAAGACCAAGGTTTCGCGCGGTGCAAAGGCGACGCCGGCAAAGCCCCATGTCGCATCCGTCAGGGTCTTGGGTTCGTCCATCATGTTCTGGATGAGATAGACGTTGCCCAGGCTGGTCACCCGCTTCGATCCCTGGAACGGCCCCGGCAGGTATTCGGCAGTCGGCGGCGCGGCAAAGGTAAGTCCGCTTTCCGCCGTTGTCTGCTGGCCTGATGGCACCGTATCCGGGCAGACGCGGTAGGTCGTCGGCCAGATCCGCTTGGTGGCCGGATTGACCAGCAAGTTGGTGGCAAATCCGGTTTCCAGCAGCTTCCAGCGCTCGATAATCTGGGTCAGCGCCAGCTTGACGTCTGCCGGCGTGGCATTGTGGCTGGTGAAGGTCTTGGACCCGTTGATCCATTCAAATCTCTGCGGGAAGAAGCTGATCGCTTCGGCCCCCATCACAATGGCGTCGGCAATCTGGAAGCGGACCTGTTGCGGTGTCGGAATACGCAGCTCGGTCTGGTAGGTTTCGACGAAACCTGCCGTGGCGATGAACACGGCATAGGGCGACGTCGCCAGCCAGTTCGTCGTCGGCACCCCGCCGAGGTCCCATTGCTCAAGTCGGGAGGCAACCAGTCCGCGCGACGCATGGGTCGCCGTATAGGGCTGGCCATTGGGCCGGTACATTTGCACCACGGTTTTGCCGGCCGTGGTTCCCTGCACCGGGTAAAGGTCGAACCCGCCTTGCACCGCATCATAGGCGGCAAACTGGTTGAAGTAGGGAAACAGGACCGCGGCCTGCTGGTAGACGATCGCCGGACCCGTGTTGTTCATCGCGCGGGGCACGGTGAACGTCGGGTCGGCTGCATCGAGCATGGCCAATTGCGGGGCGATGTCGAAGCCGCTGCCTTCCGCCTCGTCCTGCACCGGCCAGCCAACAATGTATGGCCGCATGGCGGGTGCAAGGTCGGCCGTGGCACGGGCCGAGGTGAACGGGTGGCGCGCGATCTTGAAACCGGCGGAAATCGCCGCGCTGTCCCACGCCTCGGCCGCCACGACATGCTGGTGCCTGAAGGTGCTCAGGTTCGCGGGATCGAAGCCGGTCACGCCGGACACATCTGGGTTCCAGGTGTCGAGAATGTTGACCCCGACCTCGGACCAGAAAGTGAACTGCGAGGAAGGCTGGGCAAAAACCATCCAGGGGAACCGGCCCCCAAGCTCGCGGGCAAAACCTTGGTCGGGCCGATTGAGCGGCGGGGCCGGCGGTTCAAAAGGGGGCATTACGCCGCCTCCCATCGCCGTATCGAGCCAGTACTCCGCCGGTACCGGATCAGCCGTAAGCGCGCCGCGGACGATGATGCCGTACACATCGGCGGCAATGCCGGTGCGGAAGTTCATCTTGCCGATGTTGACCGTGACGGTTCCGAGGGCATTCGTGCCCTTGTCGCCAACACCATTGGCACCCGCCACACCGTTGATCCGGATGGTCGAAAGGTCATTCGGAATGTCGTGCTGCGATGACATGATCATCGAATTGGGCGCGGTGGTATTGGCCGTCGCATTCGTTGCCGTGCCTTCACCCGACGTCGCGGAAAGCAGAGCGTCCCAGACGGTGGTCGCCCCGGAAGCCCGCTGCCGGACGCGCATCGTCGATGGGCCGGGAGCAGCAGTCGAAGTCATCTCGACGATGCCCGCAAGGCTGATCTGGCTGCGGTTGCGCAGCGCCGCGAAGATCGAGAGCGTAGCGGCCGAAGCAAAGGGCACGCTCGTCACGAGGTTATCGTCGACCCCGTCGAATTCGAGATAGTATTTCGACGTAGTAGCGTTCTGGCGCAGGATTGGGCGCTGGGTCGCAGTTGCCTGTGTCGCATTGCGGCCCCGACCGCTCTTGTCGTTGATGCGCGCGACCGGCTGGCCGACTGCTGCGGCAATGGTCCCGGCGGTGTCCTGGAACATCGTCGCAAGATCCTGCACGTCATACCAGAACCCTTCTTCGCCCGCGGCGAAGAAGCTCGAGGGCGAGAAGGCCGGGGGCGGAGGCGGCGGCGGCGGAGGGGGCGGCGGGGGCGGCGGAGACCCGCCACCACCGGGCCGCTGCACCGACCTTGTGATCTTGTAGTCGAGTCCCAGCATCAGGCGAGACCAACGATCTGGCTGGCAGTGGTGCCGGTGGCGCGAATGGCGCGGGCTCGGACGGGGAGCACAGTGCCTGTCGGCACATTGGCGAAGGTCACGTCCGCCGTCGCATCGACCGTGCGCACAACAATGTTACCGCCGGTGCCAACGTAAAGTGCCTTGGTCACGACCGCGAGGTCATTGGCGTCGTTGGGGACAATGGCAACGCAGTTACGCGCAGGGCTGGAAACGGAATCAGCGGAAAGTTCGAAGGGGTTCGAAGGCAAGGCACACACTCCTGATGAGACAGAACAAAGAAAGAACAAACTTCTATGCAAACTGCCATCATGTAGGAAAGTGGATTCTTGTCTTACTGATATCTCTCTGAAATCGTTCAGTTATATTGTGATAAACAATGAAATGTCAGGCGCCTGTTCAGGCAACACGGCCGTCCCTCAAGGTCAGGACTCGATCCGCGACGAAGCTTTCCGGCAAGCGGTGCGCGATGATCAGGACGGTCATCCGGCTGCGAAAGTTGCCGATCGTTTCCAGCAGGCGCCGCTCGACCTCCGGGTCGAGTGCGCTCGTCGCCTCGTCAAGGATCAGCAGCCCCGGCTTGCCGAGCAGCGCACGGGCCAGGCAGATCCTCTGGCGCTCGCCGCCGGAAAGCCGTGCGCCGCGATTGCCCATCTTGGTTTCGAGACCGTCGGGAAGCCGACGGACAAATTGCTCCGCCTCGGCCATGGCGAGCGCCTGCCAGATGTCGGCCTCGCTTGCATCGGGCGTCGCCCAGAGCAGGTTTTCCCGCAGCGTCAGGTCGAACAGGAAGGATTCCTGCGGCACATAGGCTGCCAGATGACGCTGGGTGGAGGCAAAGCGGACTGTTTGCGCCTGAGCGCCGGCCAAAAGCACCTGTCCGGAATCCGGCGTGACCAGTCCCACCATCATGTCTGCCAGCGTTGTCTTGCCGCTGCCGGACGGCCCCAACAATACGGCAATTTCGCCCCCGCCGATTGTCAGGCTGACATCGTCCAGCAATTTGCGCCCGCCATTTGGAAGGAAGTAATTCACCGCATCGACCCGGACGTCCACGGGGCCGTTGGGTAGGACGGCCGCACCGTCCGAATTGCCAGAAACTGCATCCGTTGCAGCGGTCTTCCGCTCGAGGTCCTGCTCCATGCGCGAGAGGTTCTCGAATGCAGGGAGCATGGTCAGCACGTCCTGCGCCGACTGTGCCAGGCTTTGTACCGGCCCGATAATCCGCGTCATAAGGGCCAGCATGGCGAATAGCACGGCTGGGGGAGTTTTCAGCCAGTGCAGGCCGACAAAGACGATCGCCGCGGCCGCCAATCCTGCCGCGAACTGAAAGGCATTGTGGCTGATGACCTGTACACTGGAAAAGGCGAGGCCCCTGTCGCGGATGTCCCGGCAGACCTGCAGGAAGTCTGCCGTATAGCGGTTCTCCGCCCGGTACGCCTTGGCCAGTTTCATGCCCGCAAGGAAATCGCTGAAGACGGCCTGCCGGGCAGCGCCATAGCGGCTCAATTCCTGGCCGTGCACATGCGAGGCACGGACGAGCGGCAAGAGGAAGGGTATGCCCAGCAGGGCAGCGGCAATGGCTATGAAACTGAGCGCTGGTGAAAGCCATAGGGCGAGCGCCAGCAGCAGCATCAACTGTAGCAGCGCGACCACCGCCTGAAGCAAGCGATCCGTGCCGATCGACAAGCGTTCGACTTCGGCATTCATGGCAAACTCGATGTGCGAATGGCGCATGTCCTGAACCTGCCGCCATGTGGCTCCTGCAATCGCGCGGACCAGCCGCTCGCGCTGGCCATCGACAAGATCGAGCGCCAGCCGGAGTGATTGCCGGTCCCGCTGCCAGGCCACAACCGCGCGGATCGCCAGGACGGCAATGTAGAACCCAAGGATTGCGCCAAGCAGTCCTGCACCGGTCAGGTTGGCCGGGAGCACCGCGGCAAGCGCCTGCCACTGGCCACCACCTGCGGCCGGGCCGAATATCAGTCCGAGAAGCGGGATGAGCATGAGAATGCCAACCCCTTCGAGCAGCGACCCCAGCAGCACCAGCCCAAGGACAAGCCCAATCCGCCGGACACCAAGCGCGCCAAACCGCGAGGCAAATGCCCGCATCTGGACCAGCGGTTTCGCCGCGGACTCCATCCTTCTCGCTGCCCTCCTGCCAAAAAACGGCGTGCTCCGTTCCATTGGCATAGACCAAGCTGGCGCGGTGCACACCCGTGAATGGTCATTTCCGTTCACGCACCGCCTCTTGACCCTTGTGATCTTGCTGCATGGAGGAAAAGCTGCCACGTGCTCCTCCGGTGGATGGTGCCGGCCCGACGGGTTCATGACTGCCATTCCGCAGCGATCAGCAGAAGCCAGAATGACCAGCAAACTTCAGCAGTTCTTTGCCGACACGGGCACCCTTGCGCAGGTTACGGAACGCGGTCGACTGGACAATTCAGACCTGTTCTTCAATCCGGTCGAGGGCGGCTTCGATATCTGCGTAGATACGCGCATCCGGTTCGAATACCGCGAGAAGACGGGAGTCAGCTGCTTTTTCCAGCCCGGGACTACGAAGGCCGAACTGGAACTGTGGCACAAGGGCTCGGTCATGGGCCTCGCCGCCTGGTGCCAAGGGTTGGTGGCGCTGCACGTCAGCGCAGTTCAGTGCGGCAAGGGGCTTGTGGCCATGGCAGGCGATTCGGGCGCGGGGAAATCCACCCTCGCCGCCGCCCTGGGCACGCATGGCTATCCCCTGTTTGCCGATGATACGCTGATTCTCGACCGGCAGGACGGCGCATTCGTTGCCATGCCAGGGCATAAGAAGCTGAAGCTGTGGGACAATGCGTTCGAGTTGACCGGCGCGGTTCGTGCAGAACAGTTGCAGCCCGGGATCGAAAAATACTTTGCGCAGAACGCCAGTACTTCTTCTGCCGCCTTACTGCCGCTTACCGATCTCGTCCTGCTAACTGAAACCGATGCAGCGCAGCCGCATTTCCGGCAAATTCGGGGGGCGGAAAAGATTAAACGCTGCGCCGATGCGCTATACCGGCCAGACCTCTATGCCCAGATCGCCAAGGGGCAGGATCATGCCGCGCTGATGCTGGAACTATCGACAAAGGTGCGGATCTGGGAGTTCGGCAGATCACGAAACCGCGAATTATTTGCTGAAACGACCCGCTTCCTTGCCCGCAACTTGGCAGGTTTGACGGACAGTAGTGTTACATAATCCGATTGACGTTGCAGTGCAGCGAAGTTAGTAATCAAGCCACAAGTAACGGTTTAAGGTAAATTAGCCATGGCAGTTTCTCACATTGATTCGAACCGTGCTTCGAAGCGCGAATGGCAGACGCCGGAAGTCGCCGCTCTCAAGGTTGACCTTCGCGCGGTCGCTCAGGGTAATGGCGCCTCGTCGGACGTCCACAAGGCTTCGGCTGCCCAGGCTTCCTGATTCGGTTTGACTAATCGTCAGTCACCAGGGCGTCATGATCTTCGAAAAGCTGCCTGACGCCTTCGGTGCCGCCGAGGTCGATGGGGAAATCGTGCTGATTTCCGCGTCAACCGGCGAATTCTTTGCCATCAAGGGTTCGGGCGTAGAGATTTGGCGCCACCTCGATGAATCTGGCAATGTCGATGAAATCGTCAACAGCCTGACCCGCGAGTTCGCGATCGGCGAACCCACGGCGCGATCCGAGGTGGGCAAATTTCTTGGCGAGCTTGAAAGTCTCGGCTTTGTCCGGCGCGCCGGATAATCAGTTCCCCGATATGAGCCGGCCTCGCGATCCGCAGGGCGTCTTGAATACTTCCTCCCATCCATGATCTGGCAAGGACGCTTCCGCACCGCTAGTGCGATGATGCAGCTCCTGCTCGCCGTTATGCTGGTTCGCTGGATTCCCATGCGCAAGTGGCGCGGCTGGCTCGGGTCAATGCAAGTCGCCCCCGTCATGCCGTCGCATTCTGCCGATCCGGCTATCCTCAAGATCGCCTATGGCCATGCCCTGCACGTGCTGCGGGCGGCGAGGCACTTGCCCTTCACGGTCAAATGCCTGCCACAGGCGATGGTCCTGCAATGGCAGCTTGGCCGTCGGCATATCGGTAGCCAGTTGGTTATCGCCATGCTGAAAGCCGGTCATTCTGCCGCGGCGGATCCCTATCATGCATGGGTCGAACTGGAAGGCGTTATCCTGCTCGGCAATTGCGAACGCAGCGACTATGCTGTCCTTATGACCCTTTCCAACCAGCCAGTTTGACCTGCGCCTGCATGCTGCACCGCACAAATCTGCTGATCGCGGCGGCTATCGACTTTGCCGGACATGGCTGGCCCGAAGGCACTGCGGAGCGGATGGCCGCTTCGCTGGAACTTGGCAAGGGTGGCGGGGTGAGCCGGCGTGGAGCGGCATCTGCCATCCTGCTGGCACGCGGGAAGCAAGGCGATGGCACGGTTGCCACTTCCGTGCAGGGCGCGCAGGTCATGTTCGCGGGCTACCTGCAGGACCGCCCAGGACTGCGGCAAAGGCTGGGCCTGCCGCAAAGCCAGCCGCTCGACGATGCCGAGCTCTATGCCGCCGCCCATGCCCGTTGGGGCGCGAATTGCGACCAGCGGGTCACCGGCCATTATGCCGCGATCATCTGGTCGCCCGACGCCGGTGTGCTGCGCGCTGCGCGCAGCCCGGGAGACCCTTCTCCGTTGCATTGGTGGAGCGACGGCTTCCGGATAGTGGTGGCCAGCACGCCCCGCGCGTTGTTCGCGGCTGGCGTTCCGCGCCAACTGGATGACGGCAAGCTCGACACGGCCCTGATCGGCAGCTTTGCCGAACCATCGCGAAGCTGGTTTGCCGGTATCAGCCGCATCGAAGGCGGCACGGCAATAACCTGGCGGCGGGGCAAGCAGTCCAGCAACCGCTTCTGGTCGATCGACGCGTTGCCTGAAGTGCGCATGCGGCGCGACGACGATTACGTCGAAGCGCTTGAGGAGCTTTTCGCGCGCGCCGCAAGCCAGGCGATCGAAGGCTCTCGCCAGCCCGGCCTGCTGTTGTCCGGAGGGCTCGATTCGCAGGCCGTCGCCAGCTTCGCCCTGGAAGCGATGGACGAGGACAGGGGCATCGAATGCTTCACCTCTGTACCGGCGCAGGGTTTTCAGCCGGTCGAGCGCGTAGACAGCTTCCCCGATGAACGCGCCCATGTCGAAGCCCTTGTCGCCATGCACCCCCACCTCCGGGTGTCCTATGTCGAGGCAGCTGAGCGGGACTTCACGCACCTCTTGGCAGACATGTTCGTGCTAGGCAGCGCCATGCCCCTTGCGGCGCTTAACATGCACTGGATTCACGAATCGCTCGGCCGTGCAGCTGCTACGGGCTGCGATATCATGCTGACTGGTGCGGGCGGGAACGCCAGCTTCAGCTATGACGGCGATACGGCCTTTGCCGCGTGGCTGAGGCAAGGCCGGATTGCACGCCTGCTGCGCGAACTCGGCAAGATCGATCTTGACCGGCCGCTGCACCGGCGTCTGGTTTCCTGGGCTATCATGCCGAACTTGCCCAATGGGCTCAGGACCCGGCTAGGCAGACTGGTACGGCCCGGCGAGGCGGATGGACTGGGCTGCCCCCTGCGATCGGATTACATCCAAGCGCGCGGCCTCGGTCAGCTGGCAGCCTCCATTCCGCTCCGCCCGGCCCGAAGTGCCAGGCGCGCTCGCAGCGAGCTTCTGTCGATGGGCAGCGCGGAAGGGGGCGATATCGAGCTGGCACTCGAACTGCTGCACGGTGTTCCTTTCCGCGATCCCACCTCCTATCGTCCACTGGTCGAATTTTGCGCCAGGATCCCCGAAGACCAGTATCGCCGCAATGGCGTGTCACGCTGGCTTGCGCGGCGTCTTCTCAAGGGGCGGATTCCAGAGCAGGTCCGCATGGACAGGCGAACGGGCCATCAGGGTGCCGACTGGCCGCTCCGGCTGGAGCGAATACGACCTGACATTCTCAAGGAACTCGACCTGATGGCCGCGGACGATGAAACGGCCGCCCGTTTCGATCTGCCCCGCATCACGGCTGCGCTACGCCAATGGGACGGCCGCGATGTGCGGACCGCCAAGACCTTCGAGAAGGTCGCGGTTGCTTCCAGTCGGGCAGTTGTAGCGAACCGCTTCATCCGATTTGCCGGGGGTTCCAATCGCTGATGGCTGGTGAGCACCTCGACCTGGTTGACCTGCTCCTGCTTCGCATTGCCGCAGGGGCTGGCAGCGCATTGGATGGCGCCATAGGGCGGCTGCAAGCATCGGATTGGCTGAAGCTTGCGCAGCGTGCCATCGCGTTCCGGCTCGGCCCTCTGCTTGCGCAGGCCGTGGCCGACCATGGCTGGCCAACGCCGGCGGATGCCAAAGCACTGCTCGAGCGCGACCGCCGCGAGAATGCCTTGCGGGCTTTGTCGCAGCAGAGGACCCTTGCCTCGCTGGCCAGTCGGATGAACCGGCATGGCATGGCCCACGCTGTGCTCAAGGGCGGAGCATTGGTGCTGGGCCAGGCTGCGGACCGGCCGGTGCTGCGCATCATGCGCGACATCGACGTCCTGCTCTCGCCGAGCGATGCCGAAAGCCTCCACTCCGACCTGCGCAGCCATGGCTGGGCAGTGCCGCCCGGCTACCTTCGTGAGGCGGGGCCGGATAGCCATCACCTTGCGGTGCTCGCCGATCCAGAGAACGGCAACCTCGTCGAACTGCACATTCGGCTGACCAAGGCCGCCCGGCCCGCCGGGGCAGCATTGGGGGAGAGGATCTTGCGCGATGCCGTCACGGTCTCGTGCCTTGGCGGTGAGGTCCGCATCACCGATCCGGCGAGCAATTTCCTGCACCTGCTCGCCCATGCGACACTGAACCGTCCCTTCGATCCGGGGCCGCAGTTCCTTGCCGATATCTCGGGGCTGGCGAGGGATGCCCGGCTCGACCCGGAGGCGCTCGCAGCAGAGGCGCGGTCGGCGGGCCTGGAGCGCGCGCTTGGACTGACGATCGGGCTTTTGGACAACCTCGCTCCCCTGCCAGACGGAAAGTGGCGGGGCCTGATCCCACCTGAGACCAAAGACCAGCTGCCTGCCGCCATGGCTGCCTTGCTGCACCGGCAGGACCGCGACCGCGAATTGCGATTCCGCGAAGAGTTTGCCGGCAGGGGGTCGTCGGCATCATGGCTGGTGGCCGGCCTTGCCCGTGCATTCTCACCCCGAGCCGAGGCGCTGGCGGCAATTGCCGGGCGCCAGCCTGACGATCCCTTGCGCTATCTTGCCTATCCGCGCTGGATCGCGCAGCGCATTTCGTCCATGGCCAAGGCTAGGTTCGATCCCGGGATCCGCAGCGAAACGGCGCGCGCGGATGTGTTGAAGGATTGGCTTTCGGTCGGGACGGAAGGAGGGCGCCGATGAACACTGCTGTGGCCCCCGGCCCCGAACTTTCGGTCATCGTGGTCAACTGGAACACGAAGGACATGACGATCGAATGCCCGGAATCGCTGTACCGCGAGACCCGGGACACGTCCTTCGAGGTCCTGCTGATCGATAATGGCTCACACGATGGTTCGGCCGATGCGATTGCGGCGCGCTTCCCGCAGGTCCGCCTGCTGCGCGAGAGCGTGAACCACGGCTTTGCCAAGGCCAACAACATTGCCGCTGAACAGGCCAGAGGGCGAAAACTGCTATTACTGAACAGCGACACCGTGGTGCTGGACGGGGCAGTCGACAAGTTGGTCCGGTTTTCTGCCCGCGTGCCTCGGGCGCGGATCTGGGGTGGGCGCACTGTCTATGGCGATGGCAGCCTGAACATCGGCTCGGCCTGGGGCCGCCAGACAGTGTGGAGCGCCTTCTGCTTTGCCAGCGGGCTCAGCCTGCTGTTGTCGCGCTTCTCGCTGTTCGATCCCGAAGCGATGCGCGGCTGGGATCGCGGCAGCGAGCGTGAGGTCGATATCGTTTCAGGCTGCTTCCTGATGATCGATCGCGACTTGTGGGAAGAACTTGGCGGGTTCGACCAGGACTTCTTCATGTACGCCGAAGAAGCCGACCTGTGCCTGCGCGCCGGCGCACGGGGAGCACGTCCGCGAATAACTCCCGAGGCAACGATCATCCACTATGGCGGTGCCAGCGCAACATCGAATTCGCAGGCGGTGCGCCGTGTCCTGCGGGCCAAGGTCGCCCTTGCGCGCAAGCATATGCGCCCCACCAGTGCCCGCATGGTGCACCTGCTGTTCGTTTTTGCTGCCGCCCTGCGCCGCGCCGCATACGGCCTGATGAGTTCCCTGGCGGGCAAGGGGCGCGAGCAGGCGCAGGTCTGGGATGCTGTCTGGCGGGATCGCCATTCCCGGGCCGGCGGCGCCGATCGCCAGTCGGGGTAACCGCCCATGGGCAAGCCGTTCATCGTTCATGTGAGCGCCGATTACCCCGACGCGAACGGGCCGAACCGAACGCCTGTGATCCAGCGGCTCGTGAAGCTTGTCGCCAGCAGTTTCGACCAGCAGGTCTATTCACTGACGCGCTTGAGCCCGCCACTGGCAAGCTGGCCCCGGCCTTCGCCGCAAGTGCGGTTCGAAGTCGAGGGCGAAGGCCATTGCCGGCTGACATACGCTGCGCCGCCGCGCGGGCTCCATCACCGGCGGCTGCTTGATGCGCTGGGTGAAGCGCTGGCCGAACATATCGGCCGCGGGCGCAGGCCCGATCTCATCATCGGCCACAAGCTGACGGTCGAAGGCGTTGCAGTGGCGCGCGCGGCCGGGCTCTTGGGCGTACCTTATGCCTTGTCGATCCAGGGCAATACCGACGCCAAGATCCTTGCCGCACGGCCAGACCTGCGGGGGCTTTCTCGCGGATATTTCACGATGCGGCGGCGGTCTTTCCCTTTGCCCCCTGGGCGCTGGACCGGGTCCAGGATCTGCTCGGAAAGAGGCTGGGCGTTACCCAATTGCTGCCTTGCCTGACCGGCCGGGAGTCCATCATGGCGCCGGAGCCGGGAAGCGGGCTGGTCAGCGCCTTCCACCTCCACAATTACCGGCTGAAGAACCTGCCGCGGCTGGCCAGCGCCGTGCGCCTTGCCCGGCAAACGGAACCGGCTATTGACTTCACGCTGTACGGCGGCGGCGACCAAGGCACCATGGCGCGTGTCCATGCGCACTGCGGTGCGGACATCGCCATGGGCGGCCATGTCCCCGGTGAGGAACTCTCCCTCCGGCTCCACGCGGCGCGCGGGTTTGCCATGCCCTCGCTGCGAGAAAGCTTCGGGCTGGTCTTTGTCGAGGCGCTGATGGCCGGCACGCCCATACTCTACCCCCGGGGGGCAGCGGTTGATGGCTGGTTCGATGGCTGTAGCTTTGCCCTGCCTGTCGATCCCCGTGATACTGCCGCAATCGCATCAGCATTGCTCATGCTTCATCGCGATGAGGATCGGCTGAAAGGGGACCTTGCCGCCTGGCAGTCCGCCGGGGGTCTGACGCAGTTCGGGAGCGCGGCAATCGGCGCCACTTTCACCCAAGCGGTAGCCGGCTCCATTGGCCGTGGAGTAGCCGTCCCATGATGAGATCACGGCCCTTTGCAGTTTGCCTTGAATTAACCACGCCATCTGCCAAACACGTCAAAGCGGTTATTTTGATCGGTGGCTCGAGGCTGCCGCAATCTGCACCGCACAGGCGAATTACAACGAACGAAGGCAGGCGAGCGATTTGAACGAGCGTAGCGTGCCCGGTCTTTTGGGTACGGGCCCCAGCATCGAATTCCTGTCGCTTCGGTTCGATCTCGTCGATCAGCCGGCAGCGATCGATGCCTTGCGCACGCTTGCCGGACAAGCGCGCTTTTCCTACCTGATTACCCCGAACGTCGATCACCTTGTGCAGCTCCACGCCAATCGAAACGACGCAAGGGTTTGGGACAGCTACCGCGATGCCGATCTGTGCGTCTGCGACAGCCGCGTTCTGCAGGCCTTGGCTCGGCCGCTTGGAATCGACCTCACCGTCCTGCCGGGCAGCGACCTCACGCAAAAATTGCTCGATATGGGGGAATCGGCTTTCGACGATATTGCCGTCATCGGCGGCGATGCCGATCTGATCGAACGATTGCGGAGCCGATATCCACGCCTGACCTGGCGCGCGCATTTTCCTCCGATGGGCGTCCTTTCCAATGCCTCGGCACAGGAAGAGATTGCCCGTTTCGTGGAAACCGTGCCGTCCAAGCTGGTCATTTTCGCCATCGGCGCCCCGCAGAGCGAGGTTTGCTGCCACCTGATTGCCAAGCGGGGACGGGCACGGTGCGTGGCTATCTGCACCGGGGCGTCGCTCGAATTCCTTGCGGGGCTGAAAACACGTGCGCCACTTTGGATGCAACGGGCGCGGCTGGAATGGCTGCACCGGCTGGCAACCGAGCCCCGCCGCCTGTGGCGCCGCTATCTCGTAAAGGGGCCAAGGATCCTGGCAATCATCCTTCGCGAGCATGTACTCCGAAGATAGCTCCGGAGAAGAACAGGTCAGCCAATGGCCCGGGATACCGCGCCTATCAGCGAAGACAGCCGTTCGCTGCTGCCCACCGAAACCGGCTGGTAGTTGCTGATCCGTATGGCCTGTTCAAGTTCCTCGGCCGTCTCGACCACAGTGATTCCCGGTGACCCTGCGAAGCGGCGGGCGGTGGCGATCTGGTGGTCGTTCCGATGCTCGCCAAGGTCGGCGCGGCGGGGCATGATGATGATCGGCTTGGACAAATTCGCCGCCGCCATGATCGCGCCAATTCCGGCATGGGCAATAATGAGGCGGCTCCGCTCCATCTCCGCCTCGAAATCGGGACCGCGCAGGAATTCGACCGCGCGGATGGTCTTGGGGTGAAAGTCCGGATCGGCGGTCTGCGCAGTGATCTGCCGGCCGACACGGACAGCCATTTCATCAAGGGCGTTCATCAGCCTTGGAAAGGGAAGCTGGGTTCCTGCGATGGCAAAGATCACAGGACCGACCCCGCGTAGATTCGCCGCTTGCCATCGGCAAGGTGCTCGGCCTGAACGAAAAAGCTGTCGGCGATATAGCTGGCAACGGTGCCGCTCAGGGAAAGCCGCTCGGAATTGGCGATGCTTTCAACCCAGACAGTGGTCGCCCCGGCAAGCTTGCCCATCACAATGAAAAACAGACCCGGCAATGCCCCCGTCGAGACGACTGTCGTAGGGCGGAACTGGCGGAAGACGCGCACATAGGTCGGGATCGACTGGAAAATCCGCTTCACCGTGTTGCGATTGCAATCGGGGATCAGAGCGAAATTTGAAATGCCCAGCTTCTCGTTGTTGATCGCAGACGTGCTCGCATAATACGCGTCGCTGCCTTCCCAGTGCAGGACGCAGAGCGTTCAATTGCTGCCAGTGGCCTCCGCTCGAAGAGACACAGAGAACCCGCCCCCCGGCCGCGGAGCTTTTGCCGCCGCTGTGTTTCAATGCCTCGCAACCCTTCCGCGCAGGAATGTTTCGAAATTTCATACCGATCGTTGTTCACCGACCTAGGTCAGTTACCTATGCGCTGAATTGCGCCGGGTCAATTTTGATACTGTTTCAAATGATCCGTGTTAGTGGCCAATCTTGCGTAAGCGTTTGGTTCAAGGCATGATGCGCTCACGCCAGGCGGGAGCGTGAATTGCAATTTCTTGATCTGGTCGCCTGGCTGGCCGTTATTCCATTTTGCTTGTGCCTGACGGTTCTTGGCGTCGAATGCCTCATGGGCCTCCGCCCCATCCGTTCGTCCGGCCCGGCAGCATCCGGCAAGATAGCCGTGATCATGCCGGCACATAACGAAGCCATGACAATAGGCGAAAGTCTGGGCAGCCTGATTGCCAACTGCCCGCCGGGCGTGCGGTGCATCGTGGTGGCAGACAATTGCACCGATGACACGGCGCAGATCGCGCGCGCGCATGATTGCGAGGTACTTGTCCGCGATGATCCGGCCCTGCGCGGCAAGGGTTTTGCGCTGGCCCATGCTTACGACCACCTTGCGCTGGACCCTCCTGACGTGATCATCGTGATCGACGCGGATTGCGCCATATCCAAGGGCGGCATCGCGGCGTTGGCTTCTGCGGTTGAGGCCAGCGGCATGGCAGCCCAATCGGTCAACTTGCAGTTCGACCGATCGCGCAGTGGTGGCCTTGTTGACGTGTCCAATTTTGCCCTGCTCGTGAAGAACCTTGTCCGGACCCGCGGTTTGCAGCGGCTGAGCGGGAGTTCATCGCTGTTCGGCACGGGCATGGCCTTGCCGTGGCGCTACTTCCGCCGCGAAACCCTGGCGACCGACAATATCGTCGATGACCTTGCCCTGACGGTCGAACTTGGCAGGGCAGGCGTCCGCTGCAAGCTGGTCGAGGAGGCGGTTGTCAGCAGTCCATCGGCCAACTGGGCGGAGACGATCAACCAACGCAGGCGCTGGGAGCATGGCTTCCTGATTACTGGCATGACCAAGGCCCTGCCCCTGTTGGCGCTGGGCCTACGGCGAGGTTCGCGGCGGCTCTGCGGGTACGGGCTGCATCTTTTGGTGCCGCCGCTGGCGCTCCTGCTGATGCTGGCATCCACCATGCTGGTCCTGGCGATAGTCTTGGCCGCGTTGGGGGCGAGCCTGACACCGGCAGTCACACTGGGCTCGCTCCTGGTTTTTGCGGGGCTTGCAGTGTTCGCAGCATGGGTGGCTGAGGGAAGGAAAACCCTTCCATGGCAATCACTTGTACAGATTCCGATCTACGCCTTGCGCAAGGTTCCGATTTACGCCGGATTGCTGCTATCCCGGCAGACCTCGTGGACGCGGACGCGGCGGGATGGCGAGGAATCCTGAATTGAAGCGGCCCCAGATCGCCGTTTACGAAATGGACAGGAAGTAAATTGGCTCTCAACGACCCCAAGGACGTAACATCGCTATCCTATCGCCTGCGCAGCAGGCGGGACCATTTCCTGCGTGAATTCCTGCTGCGCAATGGCCGTTCGATCATCGATCTTGGCGGAACGTCCGACTATTGGCGCCGGGTGGGGCTCGATTTCCTCAGGGACAATGGCTTTACTGTCACCATCGTCAATATCGAGGAAACCGAACTTGGCGAAGGGCCGTTCCGTTGCATGGTGGGCAATGCCTGCAACATCGACATGGCGGACAATTCGTTCGACATTGTCCATTCGAACTCGGTGATCGAACACGTCGGCGGCTGGAGCCAAGTCTGTGATTTTGCGCGCGAAGTCCGCCGTCTGGCGCCGTCCTATTACGTTCAGACGCCTAATTGGTGGTTTCCGGTGGACCCCCATTTCTGGAAGGTGCCGTTTTTCCACTGGATGCCCAAGGCCGTGCGAACCGAACTGCTCCACCGCCTGCCCGTCGCCACGGCGGGCCGCCTTTCGGACCGCGCAGTAGCCCGCCAAGTAGTTGAGGATACGCGGCTTTTGAGCGGCAGCCAGATGCGCGAGCTGTTCCCCGATGCACAGTTCCGGCCGGAAAGCTTCGCCGGCCTGACCAAGTCATGGATCGCCACCCGGGGCTGACTGCAACGGCACTGCAAAGCCGCTGCAAGCCCCGCGCGCGGCCCTCGCACTACTCCCAGACGGCTTCCGGCGGCAGGCTCATCAGGATGGCGTCGATATTTCCGCCGGTCTTGAGCCCGAACAGCGTGCCACGATCGTAGACCAGATTGAATTCGGCATAGCGCCCCCGCCAGGAAAGCTGCTGGCGCTTGTCTGCTTCGGTGAAGTCCATCCCCATCCGCCGCCGCACCAGCTGCGGGAAGATCGAGAGGAAGGCCCGCCCGACATCCTGCGTGAAGGCGAAGTTGCGTTCCCATGCTCCTTCGTCCTCGCATTCGAGGTGGTCATAGAAAATGCCGCCGACGCCGCGGTGGACTTTGCGGTGCGGGATGTAGAAGTAATCGTCCGCCCACTTCTTGTACCGCTCGTAATAGGTCGGGTTGTGTTTCATGCAGGCGGCGCGGAATTCGGCGTGGAAGTCCTCGGTGTCCTCATCATAGGGGAGCGGCGGGTTGAGGTCCGCCCCGCCGCCGAACCAGGCCTTGGTCGTGGTCAGGAAGCGGGTGTTCATGTGCACCGCAGGGACATGCGGGTTGGCCATGTGGGCGACCAGGCTGATGCCTGTGGCGGAGAAAGCGTTGTTCTCGGCCGAGGCGCCGTTGATCGTCCCGGCAAAGTCCTTTTGCAGGCCACCCGCAACGGTGGAGATATTGACGCCAACCTTCTCGAACACCTTGCCCTTCATCAGGCCCCGGGTGCCGCCACCGGTATCGCCGCCCGCCTCACCATCAACCTCGCTGCGCTTCCACGGATCGTACTGGAACACGGCGTCGGAGCCGGCTTCGCGTTCAATCTTCTCGAATTCGGCGCAAATCTGGTTGCGCAGGTCCTCGAACCAGGCCGAGGCGCGGGCGGTCATGGGGGTCCAGTCAGTCATAAGGCCGTCCTTGCCAAGGCTTGGCGACTGGGGCAAGGGAAAGCCATGGTTCCCTTTTCGTTCGCTGGTGAGGAATGGCACTTGCTGCCAAGCGGCGCGCTTTACTGGCCGCGCGAGCGGGCGCTGCTTGTTGCTGACCTGCATCTTGAAAAGGGGAGCTTCTTCGCCCGCTTCGGCCAGATGATCCCGCCCTATGACAGCCGCGAGACGCTGGAACGGGTAGCGCTCGCGGTCGGGCAGACAGGCGCTCGGCGCATCTATTGCCTGGGCGATTCTGTTCCATGACAGCGCCGGGGCGCAGCGGCTGGAGCCGCATGCCGCCGGTATGCTCGCGGCGCTGACCCGCGCGACCGACTGGGTCTGGATCACCGGCAACCATGACGAAGGCCTACGCCCGCAGCAGGGCGGCACGCTGGTGACGGAAATCGAGACCAGCGGCGTGATCCTGCGCCATCATGCCCGGCGCGGGGAAACAGCCCCCGAACTGTCCGGCCATTTCCACCCGCGCCTGCGCCTGTCGGTGCGGGGCAGAAACATCGTCCGCCCCTGCGCCGTGGCGAGCGAAAACCGGCTCGTCCTGCCGGCCTTCGGCGCCTTCGCCGGCGGCATGGACGCGGCCGACCCGGCAATCCTCTCCGCGCTGCAACCGGCGCGGCGCATAAGGGCGCTTCTGGCGACGAAGGACAAGGTGGCCGAGTTTCCGCTCTGGGCGGCTTGAGGCGCTAAGCCGGCCCAAAAATCGGACCCGTCATCCCCGCACAAAAGAAAGGGACGCCGAAGCGCCCCTTTCCCTTGTTCCGTAATTTCCGCGTCGATCAGAACGCGAAGACCAGCGTGCCGCTGATCGTGCGCGGTGCGCCGATCTGGACGAAGTTCGGGTTGCCATAAGAAGCAACGCCGGTGGTCTGGTTGAAGGTCGGGTTCTGCACCAGATTGCCGCCGAAACCGCCGACATAGAACTGGTCGAACAGGTTGTAGACGTTGAGCTGCAGATAGGTCTTGTCGTTGAGACCCATGAACTCAAGGTTCACGCGGGCATCGAGGTTGACCAGCCAGTAGGCAGCTGCCGTGGCGGCATAGACCCGGGTCGGCGAAGCCGGCGCCACCGGGGTAGTGCAGACGGTCGGCGTTGCGTTGGTGCAGGCCTTGGCGCCCGACGGTACGAACGAACCGGTGAAGGTGGCTTCGTTGGTGTCGTAGATGTAACGCTCACCCGTGCGCTTGGCAGTGATGCCGAGCTCGACCGGACCAATCGTGCCGCGTGCAGAGACGCCGAAGGTCGACTTCGGAGCACCGGCTTCACGCTTGCCGGCGGTCAGCGCGTAGATCGGGGTGCCATCGCGGTTCTCACCAATGGCGAGGTTGTCGCGAATTTCCGACTTCATGATCGAGCCGAAGGCATAAAGCGTGATGGCGTCCATCGGCTGCCATGCGATCGAGCCTTCGAGGCCGTACTTCTTCACGTCACCCAGGTTACGATAGACGGTCTGGTTGATTTCCGGATCGTAGGCCGAAGCCGTACGGTTGTGGAACTGGTTGTAGTACGCCGTGATCTGAGCCTGGACCGAGCCCGAGCGATAGCGCAGGCCGAGGTCGAAGTTGTCGGTCGTTTCCGGAGCCGGCTGTGCACGGCTGGTACCCAGCGGGAAGTAGAACGCGTTGTACAGGTTGTCGGTGCCGGGGACCGAGAGGCCCTGGCTGAAGTTGCCGAAAGCGCTGATATTGTCGGTCACGTTGAACACGAAACCAGCGCTGGGGAGCAGCTTCTTGTAGTTGTAAACGCGGCGCTGCGGCGGGGCCCAGCCGGAAACGACGAGAGCGCCGGTGGTGGCGTTGGTCGTTGCCGAATAGGGGTTCAGCGTTGCCGCCGAGGTTGCCAGAGCCGAGTTGGAGCTGAAGCATTCGACGAAGCCGCTGGCCGAGCTGGTAAAGCAGTTGTTCGTCAGGTCACGCTTGAAGAACGGCATACGCGCACCGAGCGTGACAACCAGGCGGTTGTCCATGAATTCGCCGCGGTATTCGCCCGAAATCTGGTGCAGGATGGCGAAGGACAGTCGATCGCGCTTTTGCAGGATGGCGCCAGTTGCATCGGCCTCGGGGCTGTTGACCGGGAAGACATCCACCGGCGAACCGTTGGCGATCAGCTGGCCGACTTCACCGGTCTGGCGGTGACGTGCGCGGTCCCAAGTATAGGCGATGCGCAGCGTGTGGGCGTCATTGATGTCGTAACGCAGACCGGCGATGACGCCATAGCGGTTGGTCTGGGTCTGGCTGGGAGCCAGCATCAGGACCTGGTCGAGGGTATCGCCATCACCGTTGATGTCACGGTTGAAATAGGGCGCACCGCCGAGGTAGCCAGTGGCATTGAGAACGCCGGACGACGGATCGATGTCACGCGTGCCTTCGCGGGCGGAAACGGTGCCACCGCCATTGGCCTTCACGTACTGATAGCTGGGATCGACGGTGAGGACGATGTTGTCAGCCAGGCTGAAGCGCGAGCTGATGCGGATGTTGCCGGTGTTCGACGGGTTGAAGCGGCGGTCGAATTCGCTGCCGCAGGTGCTGGCCGCATCGGCCACCCCGCGCACGCCGGGAGCGGTCGTGCAGGGCCAGTTGATGTTATAGGTGCGCTCGTTCGAATTGGTCGGATAACGGTTGGTCGCTGCCGAACCGACAACACGACCGGCATCGATGCGCAGCGGCAACGAACCGAAGAAGTTGTTGCGGTTCTGGTTGTAGTGACCGGCGATCGAGACGAAATCGTCACCCGCCAGCGGGATGTACAGCTTGCCGTTGTACTGCTGCTTGTCGACCTTGCCGTAGTTGTTGAACGGGTTCTTGTTGCGCGCCATCGAGGCCGAGACCCAGTGCGCGGATGCCGCCGGGGGTGAGGTCGCCGGTCTCGATCTTGCCGAACATGCGCATGAAGTCATATTCGCCGGCCGAGCCCGAGAGCATCACGCCGAAATCACGGTCGGGCTTCTTGGTGCGGTAGTTAACCGTGCCGCCGGCGGCCGAAGCGGTCGGGCTGTCGACATCGGTGGTCCCGAGGTTGACGTTGACCTGCTCGATCAGTTCCGGGTCGATCTGCTGGTTCGAATAGATCGCGTAGTTGCCCGAGTCGTTCAGCGGAACGCCGTCGAAGGTGAGGCTGACGCGGTCCGAGGAGAAGCCGCGGATGTTCAGGGTACCGCCCGACGAACCGTAGGCGTCGTTGTTCTGGAACGAGACGCTGGGGACCTGGTTGATCGTGTCGAGAATGGTCTGGCCGGGGTTCTGGCGGGCGATGTTTTCCTGAGTCAGGACCGCCTTGGCCTTCGCCGAGTCAGGCGCCGAAATACCGCCCACTTCCTGCACGCCGGTGCGGGTCCCGGTAACGATGATTTCCTTGTCGAAATCAACCGAGCCGGTCGACTGCGCGTAGGCAGGCATGGCAAGGCCGAATGCGAGGGGGACGGAGGCCGCACTTACGGCGAGGAACGACTTGAACTGCATGGTTTTTCAACCCCGGTTGCCCCCCGATTTGCCCCGGGGGAAGTTGGCAACAAATGCGCGCCGGACGTGCTGCGAATCAGCGGTTTGTCCGGTTCTGCCGGGCTCAATACAAGCACCGGCCCCTCTCTTGAACGTCTGTTCATGACAGCCTGTTGACAGTCTGGGGGCGGTTTTACAGGCTTTGGAATATCGTTTCGTGCCGGGCGGAAATTGCGTAATTATTATGCCTGCTTACGCAAGTGTCAGCAGATTTGGGGGAATATCGCGCCGCTGGGGCTCGACGATTCTTGCTGCACTGCGGCAATTGTGCAACGGTTGCGATTGAAACGGAATTACGGGGTCTTTTTGGGCGCGCATCATCACCATTCGGCCGCGGACAATGGCCACGAACACGGTCATCACCACCATCACCACGGCCATGGCTCGCACGGCCGCGCCTTTGCCCTGGGCGTGGCGCTGAACACGATCTTCGTCGTGGTCGAGGCGGGATATGGCCTGCTCTCCGGCTCGATGGCGCTGGTCGCCGACGCGGGGCACAACCTTACCGACGTGCTGGGCCTGCTGATTGCCTGGGCGGCGGACAGCCTTTCCGCGCGGCCGGCTTCCGACCGCTTCACCTATGGCTACAAGAGCTCCTCGATCCTGGCAGCGCTGGCCAATTCGGCACTGCTGATGCTGACCATCGGAGCAATCGGGGCGGAGACGGTGCGCCGCTTCTTCGATCCCGAACCGGTCGCCGGGCAGACCATGATGGTCGTCGCGGCCATCGGCATCGCGATCAACGCCTTCACCGCCCTGCTCTTCGCCAAGGGGAGCAAGCACGACATCAACCTGCGCGGTGCCTTCCTGCACATGCTGGGCGATACCGCCGTCTCGGCTGCCGTGGTCGTGGCCGGGCTGCTGATCCTGTGGACCGGAAAGATCTGGATCGACACGCTGACCGGCCTGCTGATCGTGGCCGTAATCGGCTGGTCGACCTGGGACCTCGCGCGCGAGGCGCTCAAGATGGGCCTGCTCGGCGTGCCGCGCGGGATCGATGCTGCGAAGGTGCGGGCGCTGCTCTCCGCCCAGCCGGGGGTTCGCGCGGTGCATGACCTGCACATCTGGCCGATGAGCACCAAGGAAACCGCGCTCACCGCGCATCTGGTCATGCCAGGCGGCCACCCCGGCGACGCCTTCCTCCACGCGCTGTCGCACGAGCTGGAGCACGACTTCGGCATCCACCACGCGACCTTGCAGGTGGAAACCGCCGACGGACCATGCCATGCTGCACGCATGCACGAGGCTGGACATGACCACGCGGACTGAAACCGCCAGAAACGACCTGGCGGAAGCAATCGGGCGCGTGGCCAAGGGCGACCGCAAGGCGCTCGAATTCGTTTATCGCGCGACCTCGGCGAAGCTTTTTGGCATTTGCCTGCGTATCTCTGGTGACAGGGGCGAAGCGGAGGACGCCTTGCAGGACGTGTACGTCAACTTGTGGAATGCCGCCGGGCGCTTTGATGCGTCGCGGGCGAGCCCGATCTCGTGGCTCGCCATCTTTGCGCGCAACCGCACGATTGACCGCCTGCGCCGCCGCGGCCGGCTGAACGCCACCGCCCCGATCGAGGCCGCCGCCGAAGTGGCCGACGCCGCCCCGCTCGCCGACCAGGCCCTGCTGGCGGGTGAGGAAAACGCGCGTATCCACACCTGCATCGAAACGCTCGATGACAAACAGCGCGGCGTCATCCGCACAGCCTTCTTCGGCGGGGTGACCTATGCCGAACTTGCCGCGCGGCAGGAGGTGCCGCTGGGCACGGTCAAGTCCTGGGTGCGCCGCGGCCTCGCCCGCCTCAAGCAGTGTCTCGAAGCATGACCGAGCGCGACTTTCTTGCCGCCGAACTGGCACTGGGCCTGCTGGAGGGCGAAGAACTGCTCACCGCGCGGGGCCTCGCCGCCAGCGATGCCGAATTTGCCGCCGAGGTCGAGCGCTGGCAGCAGCAGCTGGCCCCGCTGCTCGACACGATAGGCCTCGAGACGCCGCCCGAGGAGCTGTGGGAGCGCATCTTTGCCGAAATCGCCCGCCGCGGCGAGGGCGGCAGCGAAGTTGCAGTGCTCCAGCGCCGGGTGCGCAACTGGCAGCGCGCCGCCGCGCTCTCGGCCATAGCCGCCTCGGCGCTGCTGCTGGTCACTGTCCTGCCAATGCTGACCAAGCCCGCGCCCCAGGCCCCCGCCGCGCCGCTGGTGGCGAACTTCACCCTGCCCTCCACCCCGACGCGCCTCGGCGTCACCTGGCTGCCCGGCCAGCGCGACCTGCTGGTCAATGCCGCGGGCCTGCCGGGCGACGGGGTGCATGACCACGAACTCTGGCTCGTCCCGCCCGAGGGCAAGACCATCTCGCTCGGCCTCGTCGCGCCTGACAGGTCGGTGCGCCTGCACCTGAGCGATGACCTCGCCGCGCGCCTGCGCGAAGGGGCGACGCTGGCGCTCACGCGTGAGCCGCTGGGCGGGTCAAAGGGCCGTCCGGCCGGGCCAATCGTCGCCACGACAAAATTTTCTTCGACTTGATGCATCCGTAGCCAATCCGGCTGCGTATCTCCGCTCGCAAGGCACCCCCGACCTTGTGTTTTTGCAGGAGATTTCAGGATGTACCGCAAGTCCCTCACTTTGGCAGTTGCCGCGATCGGCCTCAGCGCCGCCGCTGTTTCGGCTCCCGCCATCGCCAAGCATCACATGGGCCACAGCGCCAAGGCCCCGGTCGTCGGCGGCGCGCCGATGTACCCGACCAAGAACATCATCGAGAACGCGGTCAATTCGAAGGTCCACACCACGCTGGTCGCCGCGGTCAAGGCCGCCGGCCTCGTCGAAACGCTGTCCGGCCCCGGCCCCTTCACCGTCTTCGCGCCGACTGACGCCGCCTTTGCCAAGCTGCCCGCCGGCACGGTCGAAACGCTGGTCAAGCCCGAGAACAAGGACACCCTGACCAAGATCCTGACCTATCATGTGGTCGCTGGCCGCGTGCTCTCCACCGATCTTGCCAAGATGATCAAGGCTGGCGGCGGCAAGGCCGAATTCGCCACGGTGCAGGGTCAGAAGCTGACCGCGCGGATGATGGGCAATTCGATCCAGATCACAGACGCCATGGGCAACAAGGCCAATGTGACCCAGGCCAACGTGCTCCAGTCGAACGGCGTGATCCACGTGACCAACGGCGTCTTCATTCCGAAGTAAAACGCTCTTCCCCAGCGCTGCTGACCGAAGGCAGCGCCGCGCCCCGCCCTCCCCCTGCCCTTCGGGGCGGGGCGCACCCTTTCTCACGTAATGAATTCGTGCCGTGCGCCGAGGAAATCCTCGGGCTCAATGGCGAAACCGGATGAAACGCAATCCGTCCGCGTCACCCGCAGGCCGCATTTGCCGGTGAAGTGCGTTTCCGCCTTCAGGGCATCCTCGACCTGCCAGACGAGCGCATAGATGCCGTTCTGCACCTTGCCGAGGAAAGCGCCGAGCGGCCCGCTGTCTTCCTGCTCGGGCTGGATGAAAGCCACCCGCGTATCGCCGAGCCGGATCAGCACGCGCCGGCCCGGTTCGGGCAGGTCTGTCGGCCCGTCCTCCAGCACCTCGCCGTCGCAAAGCTGCGTGAAGAAGTGCAGCGCCTTGTCCACGTCTGCCACCACGCAGGCGATGTGATCGAGCCGCAGCACGCCAGAGGCGTGGCCCTGCCCCACCTCCAGCCCCCAGCCTTTGCGGTCATAGGGGTCGTTGGGCATCGCCACTTCGCAGACCTCGAGCAGGACGCCGCCGGTGCTTTCCGCCTTCACGAAAAAGAAGAAGCCATAGTCGCTCGCGGTCACCGCGCCGGCATCGCGGAAGGCCTGGCTGGCGGCCTTGCCATCGGTGACCTTGATCTCGAACGAGTGGAACGCCTGCCCGATCTTCGCGGCCATGCGGGCGAAAGGCTTGGTCAGGTCCTCCGCATTGCGCGGCGCCATCGGCTCGACCATGTGATTGGTGACATAGAGCAGCGCGGCATCGCGGTCTTCTGCCGGGAAGTAGTTTTCGGCGAAGACCAGCCCGCCCAGCGCATCCTGATAGAGCAGGCGGCACTTGTAGATGTCTGTCGTCGCGTGGATCGTGTGGATTACACGGCTGACCTTGACCCGCTCTGGCATGGCAATTCCTCGTCCCTGTTCAGGCTATGGCTAGGGATGAAGCGCCATTGGCGGCAAGCCTGAGCGGGCAATCTCCGCCGCCGCGATCAGGTTGCAGGATAGGCGCATGGGTCCTACCCTGCCCGAAACGATGGGAGCGCATATATGCGTAAATGGATTTCCGTAGCCTTGGCCACTTCGGCCCTGATGGTTTCCGCACCGGTGCTGGCCGATGCCAAGGCCGATATCGAGGCGCGCTATGCGGGCCTGAAGGTTGCGATGGATGACCGCGACGACAAGGCCATCAAGAAGTTCCTCACCAAGGATTTCCAGTCGGTCGACATCAGCGGGGAGACCGCCGATGCCGATGACATGATCACGCGGCTGGCGATGATCCCGGTCGACCCTTCGATCAAGAGCACCTCCACGGTGGAATCGGTCACGGTCGAAGGTACCACTGCCAAGGCCGTGACGACCCGCGGCATGCAGATGGAACGGCAGGGACAGGACGGAAAGACGCACCAGGGCGAATTCATCCAGTCCTCGAACGACACCTGGGTGCAGCAGGGAACGACCTGGCTTCTGAAGTCCACCGAAGTGCAGCAGGTGACCATGAAGCGCGATGGCGTGGTCATGCGCAGCTTCAAGAAGGGCGACCCAATCCCGCCGCGCGGTATGCGTGGTGGTGGGCGTGGCGCCCCTCCGGGAGGTCCGGCTGGTGGCCCGCCGCCCGAAGGCGCGCCGCCGCCTCCACAGGGTAACTGAGACTCAACATATCCGTCGCCCCGGACTTGATCCGGGGCTTGGCTTCCTCTTCCGAGCCTGGAGAAGAAAAGCCTAGGCCCGGGTCAAGCCCGGGCCGACGACAGGTTAAGTATGTATTTTGGACTGAGAAGCGGCCCGATCAGGCCGCCTCTTCCTTGCCCTTGAGCACGCGGACGGGTTCCTTGCGGCCTTCGACCACGTCCTTGTCCACCACGACCTCGGCAATGTCTTCTTCGGTCGGGATGTCGAACATGGTGTCGAGCAGGATGCCTTCGACGATCGAGCGCAGGCCGCGGGCGCCGGTCTTGCGGGCGATGGCCTTGTTGGCGATGGCTTCGAGCGCATCGTCGGTGAAGGTCAGCGTCACGTCTTCCAGATCGAACAGGCGGGCGTACTGCTTGACCAGCGCGTTCTTCGGTTCCTTGAGAATCTTGACCAGCGCCTCGATATCGAGGTCTTCCAGCGTAGCGATCACCGGCAGGCGGCCGACGAATTCGGGGATCAGGCCGAACTTCAGCAGGTCTTCCGGTTCGGCCTTCTGGAGCAGTTCACCGACGCGGCGCTTGTCCGGATCGGCGACATGCGCGCCGAAACCGATCGAGCGCTTCTGGAGGCGGTCGGCAATGATCTTGTCGAGGCCGGCGAAGGCGCCGCCGCAGATGAACAGGATGTTGGTCGTGTCCACCTGCAGGAATTCCTGCTGCGGATGCTTGCGGCCGCCCTGCGGCGGAACCGAAGCGGTGGTGCCTTCCATCAGCTTGAGCAGCGCCTGCTGCACGCCTTCGCCCGAAACGTCGCGGGTGATCGAGGGGTTTTCCGCCTTGCGGCTGATCTTGTCGATCTCGTCGATGTAGACGATGCCGTGCTGCGCCTTCTCGACGTTGTAGTCGCTGGCCTGGAGCAGCTTGAGGATGATGTTTTCCACGTCCTCACCCACGTAACCGGCTTCGGTCAGCGTGGTGGCATCAGCCATGGTGAAGGGCACGTCGAAGGTTTTCGCCAGCGTCTGGGCGAGCAAGGTCTTGCCCGAGCCGGTTGGCCCGACGAGCAGGATGTTCGACTTCGACAGTTCGACGTCGCCGCCCTTGCCACTGTGCTTCAGCCGCTTGTAGTGGTTGTGCACGGCGACCGAGAGCACGCGCTTGGCGCGGTCCTGGCCGATGACGTAATCGTTCAGCGTTTCGAAGATGTCCTTCGGGCTGGGAACGCCGCCGTCCTTCTTGCCGGCGATGCCGGCCTTGGTTTCCTCGCGAATGATGTCATTGCACAGCTCGACGCATTCATCGCAGATGAACACGGTCGGCCCGGCAATGAGCTTGCGCACCTCGTGCTGCGACTTCCCGCAGAAGCTGCAGTAGAGGGTGCTTTTCGCGTCGGATCCGCTCAATTTCGTCATTCGTATTCCTGTCACATCCCGGTCAGGGATTCGCCGGAGTCTAGCCCCGGCACCGGGATAATCAATCCTGCCCTATAACGCGATAAGCTTTCAGATGGCTGAAAACCGTGACGGCGTTGGCCTTATTCGGCCGGAAGGGGCATCGAAACCTTATTCCGGCGCCCCGCCCGAACCGGTTGCATCGCCTACCTGATCGCTATCGGGGCGGCTTTCGAAGACCTTGTCGACAATGCCGAATTCGCGCGCTTCCTCAGCGTCGAGCCAGGTGTCGCGATCGAGCGCGGTGTCGATTTCCTCAACCGTCTTGCCGGTGTACTTCGAATAGAGCTCGTTGAGCCGCTTGCGCAGGCGCAGGATTTCACGCGCCTGGATTTCGATGTCGCTGGCCATGCCGCGCGCGCCGCCCGAGGGCTGGTGCACCATGATGCGCGCCTGCGGCAGCGCGATGCGCATGCCCGGCTCACCCGCTGCCATCAGGAACGAACCCATCGAGCAGGCCTGGCCGATGCAGACGGTGGAAACGCGCGGGCGGATGTACTGCATGGTATCGTGGATCGCGAGACCCGCCGTGACCACGCCGCCCGGCGAATTGATGTACATCGAGATGTCCTTCGAGGGATTCTCGCTTTCAAGGAACAGCAGCTGGGCGACGATCAGCGAAGCCATATGGTCTTCCACCTCGCCGGTGATGAAGACGATGCGTTCGCGCAGCAGGCGCGAGTAGATGTCGAAGCTGCGTTCGCCGCGGCTGGTCTGTTCCACGACCATGGGCACGAGCGCGCCGGTGATCGGATCGACGGAGAATTTGCCCTGCGCGCCGGGCTGGTTGAACAGGTCGATCATGAAGTCCCTCTAATCTGGCATATGAATTGACGCGCCTATGTCGGCGCTGAACGGCGGATGTTCAAGGGCATTAACCGTCTCAATTCCGATTCATCACCGCTTGCAAGTGCCGCCGCTTCGTCGCAGCGTGGCTGCAGATGGGGGTTCGCAAAATGAAACACGCGTTTATCCTGATACCTGCACTGGCGCTCGCCGGCTGCGGTTCGATCCCGAAGCCGGACCTTGCCTCGGCCCCGGCCAACGCCTCGCAGTTCGTCCAGCGGATCGATGCACTGGACGATCAGGGACCCAAGATCGGCGCAGTGATCGCGATCAATCCCGATGCCCTGCGCGATGCCGCCCGGGCAGAGGCGCTGCCGGGGCCGCTGGCGGGAAAGACCGTGCTGATCAAGGACAATATCGAAACGGCGGACCGGATGCCGACAACCGTGGGCAGCCTTGCGCTGAAGGATAACGTGACCGGCCGTGACGCGCCTTTGGTGGCGAAACTGCGCGCGGCGGGCGTGGTGGTACTGGGCAAGACCAACCTGTCCGAATGGGCCAATATCCGCGGATCTCGCTCGTCGTCGGGCTGGTCAGGGGTGGGCGGGCAGACTAGGAACCCCCATGCCATCGACCGCAGCCCCTGCGGGTCCTCGGCGGGGAGCGGCGCGGCAGTGGCCGCCGGCTTCGCCTGGGCCGCGATCGGGACCGAGACCGACGGCTCTATCACCTGCCCCGCGAGCGCCAACGGCGTCGTGGGGCTGAAACCCACCGTAGGCCTCGTCTCGCGCCGCTTCATCGCGCCCATCAGCGCGAGCCAGGACACCGCGGGGCCGATGACCTCCACGGTCAAGGACGCCGCCTTGCTGCTCACCGCCATGGCGGGGCCGGACGGGGGCGATCCCGCCACCGCGCGGGCCGAGCTGCACATGCAGGACTTTGCCGAGGGGATCGACAGCGCCAGCCTCTCCGGTCTGCGCGTGGGCGTGATGCGCCGCGCGGTGGGCAACCACCCCGGCGTCATGGCGCTGTTCGAGGCCGCGCTGACCGACATGAAGAACGCCGGGGCCGTGCTCGTCGATATCGACTGGGAACCCGAGGGTGAGATGTACCGCGATGAAAGCACGGTCCTGCGCTGGGAACTGAAGCGTGACCTCACCGCCTGGCTCAAATCGCTTCCCGGCAATCCGCCGGTGCGCAGCCTGTCTGACGTGATCGCGTGGAACAAGGCCAACGCGCCGCAGGAACTACGCTGGTTCGGGCAGGACACTTTCGAGGCGGCGGACCGCATGACAGACGAGGCCGCCTATAAAAAGGCGCGCGAAAACTCACTGCGGCTGGCGGGCAGGGAAGGCATCGACATGCTGCTGGCCAAGCACAAGGTCAGCCTGCTGGTTTTCCCGACCGAGGGCCCGGCATGGTCGATCGACCTCATCACCGGCGGCGCCTCGCTCCCCGGCGTGGGCATGGGCAGCCTGCCGGCCATCGCCGGCTATCCGCACCTTTCGGTACCAATGGGCACGGTGGAGAACCTGCCGGTGGGCCTGTCGATCGTCGCCGCGCAATGGGCGGACAAGGCCGTGCTCGATGCCGGCGCCGCCTATGAACGCGCCCGCACCGCGCCGCTGGCGAAGCCCTCGTTCAAGCGCTGGGGAGAATAGGCCTCAGATGCGTTCCGCCTCGGCCACGGCATCGCTGGCGCGCAGGGCGGAAATGATGCGGGCAAGGTGGGCGAGGTCGGTGACTTCGAGATCGACCTCGTAAGTACCGAAAAGCTCGTCACGCCCGGCCATCTGCAGGTGGACGATGTTCGCCCGGTTGCTGGCGAATATGCCCGTCACTTCGGCAAGCGTACCCGGCCGGTTGTGCAGCACCACGCGCACGCGGCCGACCGCGCCGGTGGTCGTCTCGCCCCATGACAGGTCGAGCCAGTCTGCATCGACCCCGTCCGCCAGCGTCATGCAGTCGATCGCGTGGACTTCCACCCCCTGCCCCTTGCGGCGAAGGCCGACGATGCGGTCGCCGGGAACCGGGTGACAGCATTCGCCGAGCTGGAAGCCCATTCCCGGGGTGAGCCCCTTGATCGAGATCGCGTTTTCCTGCTTGGGCCAGTCCTCCGGTGCGGGCAGGTCGGCGGTTGAGCCGGGGACCAGCGCTTCCATCACCTGCCGGTCGTCGAGCTTGGCGGTGCCGATGTGCACCATCATCTCTTCCTCGTCGTCCAGCTTCAGCCGCTTGACCGCGTCCTTGATCGCCTTCTTGCTGAGCTTGCCCGGCAGGCGCGCGGCGATCTCGTCAAACAGCTTGCGGCCGATTGCGGCAACTTCCTCGCGCTCCTTCGCGCGCACGGCGCGGCGGATGGCGGCGCGGGCCTTGCCGGTGACGACAAAGCCAAGCCAAGCGAGCTGGGGGCTGGCCTTGCGGCTCTTGATGATCTCTACCACGTCGCCGTTGTTCAGGCTGGTGCGCAGCGGCATGTGGCGCCCGTTGATCTTTGCGCCCACCGCCATTGAGCCAAGGTCGGTGTGCACGGCATAGGCAAAGTCGATCGGTGTCGCGCCCTTGGGCAACTGGTGCAGCGCACCTTTGGGGGTGAAGGCGAAGATGCGATCCTGATAGATCGCCATGCGCGTGTGTTCGAGCAGTTCGTCGGCATCGTGGCTGGCATCGACGATCTCGATCAGGTCGCGCAGCCAGCCCACCTGGCCATCGGGCCGCACGCCGCCCTGCTTATAGGCCCAGTGCGCGGCAAGGCCGAATTCGTTGAGCCGGTGCATCTCGTGCGTGCGGATCTGCACTTCCATGCGCATCGAGTTTTCATAGATCAGCGACGAGTGCAGCGAGCGATAGCCATTGGCCTTGGGCGTTGAGATGTAGTCCTTGAAGCGCCCCGGCAGCACGTGCCAGGTCCGGTGCAGCACACCGAGCGCCCGGTAGCAGTCATCCTCGCTGTCGGTCAGCACGCGGAAGGCCATGATGTCGGTGATCTGTTCGAACGAGACGTGGCGCTCGCCCATCTTCTTCCAGATCGAGTAGGGGTGTTTCTCGCGCCCCGAAACCTCCACCTTGATCCCGCCTTCGGCCAGCGCCTGCTTGATGGCGAGCGCAATGGCATCGACCTGCCCGCCCTCGCTAGAACGGATCTGCGCCAGCCGCCCGGTGATCAGCTTGTAAGCCTCTGGCTCAAGCTGTTCGAAGGCGAGCAACTGCATTTCGCGCATGTATTCGTACATGCCCACGCGCTCGGCCAGCGGGGCGTAGATATCCATCGTCTCACGCGCGATGCGGCGGCGCTTTTCCTCACTCTTGATGAAGTGGAGCGTACGCATGTTGTGCAGCCGGTCCGCCAGCTTGACGAGGAGGACGCGGATGTCCTCGCTCATGGCAAGGAAGAACTTGCGCAGATTCTCCGCCGCGCGCTCGTTCTCGCCCATGGCCTCGATCTTGGACAGCTTGGTCACGCCATCGACAAGCCGCGCAACTTCCGGCCCGAACAGCCTCTCGATCTCCTCAGGCGTGGCGAGGGTATCCTCGACCGTGTCGTGGAGCAGGGCGGTGATGATGGTTTCCTGGTCGAGCTTGAGCTCGGTCATCAGGCCCGCAACTTCTACCGGATGGCTGAAATAGGGATCGCCCGAGGCGCGCTTCTGGGTGCCGTGCTTCTGCACGGTATAGACATAGGCACGGTTCAGCAGCGCCTCGTCGGCGTCCGGATCATACGCTTTGACGCGTTCAACAAGTTCGTATTGGCGAAACATCGCTTCCTTGATGGCGGTTCACCGGCGGCAAGAGCAAGGAAAAACCTAACAAGTGTTGCCGGATAAGTCGGCATGTGCCTAGCTTCGGGCAAATACAGAGGGGTTTTCGATGCCGCGTCCGATCCAGATGCTTGCACTCGCGCTGTTGTCTACCGCAGCCCTGACCGCGCCGAACGCCGAGGCGGCATCGCCAGCCAAGGCGGCTCCGGTCCCAAGCGGGCCTTTCGATGCCGAGCTGGACGCCTGGGAAAAGATCGACATGGTCAAGGACCCCAAAGGGGACATGGCCAAGCTGATCGAACTGCAAAAGCGCATCCTGGCCAATCCCGCCGCGGGAAAGGCGGCGCAGGCCCGCGTGCTGGGCGCCATGGGAGCGGCCGCCTTCTACATGCAGGATTTTGCCCGGGCGGCGGAGCTGATGGAGCAATCCTCGGCAATCTGGGAGGCGATGGGCAACCAGATCGAACGCATCTCCGAAATGGAGAATAATCGCGCAGCCATCCTGCGCGCCATGGGCAAGCTTGCCGATGCCGAGATTGCGGCGAAGAAGGCGGTGGAGATGCGCCGCCGCATCTATCCCGATCCCAGCACCGAGATCGGCATGGCCATCTACAATCTCGGCTCGATCTACATGAGCATGGGACGCTTCGAGGAGGCGGCCCCGCTGCTGCGCGAGGCGGCGCGGCACCAGGAGCAGGCTGGGGGAGACAATGCCGCTGCAATGGTCACCCGCCTTTCCGGTCTGGCATCGGCGCTTAACGAAGCGGGCCAGCAGGACGAAGCCGTCACGGTCGCGCGCCGTTCGGTCCAGATCGCCGGGGAAAAGCTGGGCGATGGTCACCAATTGACTTCGGTGGCGCTGAACAACCTTGGCACCAACCTGAACGATGCCGGCCGCTATCAGGAAGCGATCCCCGTCCTGCGCGAGGCCCTGCGTGTGCGGGTGAAGACCCTGGGCGAGAACCATGCCTGGACTGCCTATTCGCTCCGGAATCTCGCTTTTGCGCTGGAAGGCAGCGGAAAACTGGATGAATCGCAGGCGCTGAACGAACAGGCGCTGGCCATCTTCAAACACAGCCCGGAAACGACCGAGCCCTGGGCGCTGTCGCGGCTGCTTGGCGCGCTGGCGCTGACCGCCTCGGTCCGGCAGGACTGGGATCGCTATGATCGCTTCATCACCGAAGCCATGGCGGCGGCAGATGCACGGCTGGCTGAAACCAGCAGCGACCGCGCCTATACCCACGTGTTCCATGCGAGCGTGCTGACCCAGCGCGGGCGGCTCGCCGAGGCCCTGCCGATTGCCGAAAAATGGGTCCCGGTGATTTCTGCCGCGATGAACCCGGCGCACCGCGATCGGATTTGGGCCGAGCTGCTGCTGGCGCGGCTGCGCCTGTGGAAGGGTGACAGCGCCGCAGCCCTGCCGCTGGCAGACGCCGCCGTCGCGCAGCTGACCAAGAAGCTCTCGAGCTTTGGCGTCGGCGACCGCCAGTTGGTGCGCGAGGCGGAGATGAACCACAAGTCTGCGCTGCTGCTGCTCGATCTGGCCATTGCCGCCAAGGATGAAGAACGGACCTTTGCCGCACTGCAGCTCGCGACGATTTCCGATCTGGCGCTGGGGCAGCAGTTCAACCGCGATGGCGCGGGCGGCAGCGGACCGGCCATTGAGGCCCGGCGCGCGGTTCTTGCACTCGCGCGGCGCGAAGCGGAACTGGGCGGGCGGCAGGCGCGCGCGGTGCAGACCCGCGATCCCGCCGCGCCGCAACTGGCAAAGGACCTTGCCGAGATCCGCACCAGGCGCGATGCGGCGGAGGCAGACCTGCGCGCCCGCTTTCCCGAATTCGCCGCGCGCTATCGGCCATCGCCCGTCAGTCTGGCAACGGTCCGCTCACGGCTAAACAAGGATCAGGTGCTCGTCATCATTGCGGAAGGGCCGCTGCAATCGCAAGCAGTCGCTTTCACGGCGAAGGGCATGGACGTCGCGACCTTTGACACGGCACCCGCGCTCAAGCTGGCGAACCGGCTGCGCGAGGCCGTCGACGGACCAGCAAACGATCTTTCGAGCTTTCCCTATGCCGATGCCCATGCGCTGTACCAGATGATCATGCCGAAGCAGGCGCAGAAGGCGCGCCAGCTGCTGCTTCACGGCGGGCGCGAACTCGCCAGCCTGCCTCTGGGGATGCTGACCACGCGCACATACAGCGGCAAGCTGCCGGGCGCGCCCTGGCTGGCGAAGCAGGCGTCGGTGCGGGTGATCGGCAACCTAGCCCTGTTCAACAAGGCGGCAAGTCCGCCCGCAGGACTTGCCTCCGCGCAAGCGCTTGCAAGCTCCCCAAGGTGGTAGGCATCGGGGGCCCGGACTTGCCGGGCAGCGGCAAGGTCGTGCAATTCGCCGGCCTGTTCCGTTCCGGCCAGCCTGACACCAAGGCCTTGTCCGACCTGCCGCCGCTGCCCGACGCGGCGGCGGAACTGCAGGCCATTGCCCGGGCCTTTCCTCGGCAGCACCGGCACGGTCCTGATCGGGCGCGATGCCTGGGAGGAAAAGGTCAAGGCAGCCAATCTTGCCGACGCCCGCATCCTGGCTTTTGCCACGCATGGGCTCGTCGCGGGTGAAATGCGCGGCCTGTGGGAGCCTGCCCTGCTGCTGGGCACATCTGGGCCGGACAGCGGCGAGGATGGCCTGCTCGGCGCCAGCGAGATTGCGCGCCTGCGGCTGGGGGCTGACCTCGTGATCCTCTCCGCCTGCAATACTGGTGCCGGCGATGGTGCGGGCGGCCCGGTCTATTCGGGCCTTGCAACGGCCTTTGCCGAGGCGGGGGCGGGATCGCTGCTCCTGTCGCACTGGCGCGTGCGCGACGATGCGGCGGCGCGGCTCAGCGTGGAAACGGTGCGCCAGCGGGCGGGCGGCAAGTCAACGGCGGAAGCGCTGCGGGGGGCGGAACTGGCACTTATGACTGACAAGACAGTCCCGAATGCGTCGCATCCGGCGATCTGGGCGCCGTTCGTGGTGGTCGAGAACTAGGGCTTACTTGCCCATGGCTTTCTTCACCACTGCACCCGTCCGCCAAGCGGCGAGGAGCAGGGCGAGAATGCCGACGACGAGCAGGAACCACTGCATTGGCGTCGCTGTGGACATGCTCATCTCCATGCCCTGCCGCCCCGCCGCGCCGAGGCCGACATAGCTCGCCAGCGCCGGGAGCGAGGCGAGCGTCCCGATCAGGTAGTCCCGCTGGCGGATGCGGGTGAGGCCAAAGCCGTAGGAGGTCAGCGCAAAGGGCATGACCGGCGAAATGCGTAGGAGGAAAACGAAGTGCCAGCCCTCTCCCTCCAGCGCCTCATCCAGCTTTTCGGCAAAGCGCGAGCGTTCGAGCAGTTTCTCGATCCACGGGCGCAGGATCGAGCGGCTGAGCAGGAAGGCGATCCAGCCGCCAAGCAGGGTACAGACGACCGAGATCGCCAGCCCCTTGACCATGCCATAGGCCGCCCCCGCCATGACCGCCATGACCGAGGCCGGCAGCACCCCGCAGGCGGCGATCAGCACTTGTCCCAGCGCGAAGGCGAACCAGTGCTGCGTGGGATAGGCGCTGATCTCGGTCAGCAGGCGCAGCGCGTCGGCGCGCATTCGGGGGACATAGGAAACCACGCTTGCGCCGACGAGCGCCATGGCGAGCAGCACGCCGCCCAGGACCGTGCGCTTGCGCGGGCGGCGGCCTGCTGTCGCTGCGCGGGCTTGGGGCTTCACGCGTTGCTCTTGGGCTTGAAGATCGCGGGCTTCGAGAGGCCCATTTTGGCGAGCCGATAGCTCAGCGCCGTGCCCAGCACGCCGAAGCCGTAGATGCAGCTGCGCTTGAAATTGATTGAGCTGGCTTCCTCGAAATACTTGGTCGGGCAGGAAATCTCGCCGATCCGGAAGTCGAACCAGGTGGCCTGGGCCAGCATCTGGTTATCGAAGACGAAATCGTCCGAGCAGCTATCCAGCGGCAGGGTTTCGAGCAGCTTGCGGCTGAAGGCGCGGTAGCCGGTGTGATATTCGGACAGCTTCTGCCCCATCAGCAGGTTCTGGATGAAGGTCAGGCCGCGGTTGGCGATATACTTGTAGAGCGGCATCCCGCCCTTGAGCGCGCCGGTGCCAAGGATGCGGCTGGCCAGCACGGCGTCAAACTGGTCGCTGGCGATCATGCTCGCCATCGCGGTGACGAGGCGCGGGGTGTACTGGTAATCGGGGTGGAGCATGATGACGATGTCGGCCCCGCGTTCGAGCGCGGCGGCGTAGCAGGTCTTCTGGTTGCCGCCGTAGCCGCGGTTGTTGACGTGGACGATGGTGTGGATGCCCAGCCCGCGCGACACCTCGATCGTGTCATCGCGGCTGCAATCGTCGGTCAGGATCACGTCGTCGACCACGTCGAACGGGATCTCGTCATACGTCTGCTTCAGCGTCAGTGCGGCGTTGTACGCCGGCAGGACCACCGCAACCTTGCGACCCTCAATCATTCTACGCTTCCGTTCCCCGTTTCCGGCGGCTCTGCCAGAACCCGCGGGTTTCCCCTAGATACGGGGATTCCGCCGTCAACAGCTATTTACGCTGCCGGGGCGCCGTGACATAGCGAGGCCGCTGGCAATGGGGTGCTTTGGGCAGGTGCAGAACGAACTGAAAAGGCGCGCGATACCGCCGCTGGTCGCCCTCATTACATTCTGTGCGCTTGCCGCGCTGTACCTCGAGGCAAGCTGGCCGACTTACCGGCAGGTGCTCGGCGCATGGGGGGTGCGGGCATGGCCCTTTCCCTTCCTCGATACCGATACTGTCCTGTCAGCCGCGCGCTGCCTGCGTGAAGGGGCAGACGTCTATGCCTTCAACCCCTGCGATCCCGAATTCCGGCCCTATGGCTATTCGCCGCTCTACATGCTGGTGCTGGCTCATTTTCCGGTAACGCTATGGTGGATCCCTTGGGTCGGCCTGACCCTTTTCGCGCTGTTTGTCTGGGCGCTGTGGCTGCTGCCCGCCGGGCGAAACCGCGAGTCCGTGGTGTTGATCTGCATCGGCCTGCTGTCCTGCGCGACTGTGCTGGCGGTGGAGCGCGGCAACAACGATCTTGTCAACTTCGCGCTGGTGGCCGGCATGGCTGCGCTGATGGGCCGCTCGGCAATCGCGCGGCTGGCAGGCTATGCCATGGGGCTGCTCGCCGGCCTGCTGAAGTTCTATCCCATGCTGGTCATGCTCTCCGCCCTGCGTGAGCGGCCCGCGCGGTTTTTTGCGATCACGGCCGTGTCGGTCGTCATCACCATCATCGCCGCTGCTGCCACCTGGCATGACCTTGTCCGCGCCTGGTCGATCGTGCCGGAAGGATCGCCGATCTACGAAATGTTCGGCGCGCCGAACTTCGGCAAGGGGCTGGTCGTGCTGTTCGGCCTGCCTTCGGGGGTGGGAACCGCAGTGCGGCTGATCATGACGCTCGCCGCATTTGCCATTGGCATCCGGTATGGCCTGAAGCCCGAGGTAGGCGCGGCGATGGAGCGCCTGACCAACCGCGAGCGAGACTTCCTGCTGATCGGCGCCTTGATGGTTATCGGCTGCTTCATGAGCGCGCAGAACATCTCCTACCGCACGATCAACCTGCTGCTGGTCCTGCCCTCGCTCACTGCGCTGCGGCTGGTCGAGGCACCGCGCGCGCTCAAAGTCATGGCATGGCTGGCCATCGGCCTGCTCTGGGCCGAACTGCTGTTCCACTGGATCCAGGCCTTCGCCGCCATTGCTGGCGGGACATTCGGCACCGTGCTGGAATTCGGCCTTGGCTGGCTGGGGCGCGAGATTGCCTGGTGGTCGATGGTGACCCTGCTGATCGCCTGCGCCGCCGCGCTGATCCGGCCGATGGCCATGGTCCACTTCACGCTCGGCCTTGGCGGAAAGCGCTGACATGTTCCTGCGCCGCAAAGTCCCTGCGCTCGCTGCCTGCCTGCTCGCGGCTGTGCTGATCGCGGCCTTCGCCATCTCCCCGCATGGCTTCTATCGCGATGCCAACCTGCTGTGGGGAAACAAGGCCTACTGGTATCCGTTCCTCGATACCGACACCGTGCTGTCCGCCGTGCGCTGCCTGCGCGCAGACGTGGACGCCTATGTATTCAACCCCTGCGACCCGCAGCTGCGCGTCTTCACCTATTCGCCGCTGTGGATGTACCTGACCGCTTTCCCCATGACCGAGGCATGGGTGCCGTGGGTGGGGCTGTCGTGGGTCATGCTGTTCCTCGCCTCGCTGTTCCTGCTGCCCGCCGCGCGCGGGCGTGAGGCGCAGGTGATCATGGTGCTGTCCACCGCATCGAGCGCCAGCGTCTATGCCATGGAGCGCGGCAACAATGACCTCGTCATCTTCGCGCTCGTCTCGCTGGCCGCGGTGCTGACCATCCGCAATGTGGCGCTGCGCAGGCTTGGCTATGCCTTCGCGCTGCTCGCCGGGCTGCTCAAGTACTATCCGCTGGTCACCATGGCGATTGCCCTGAGGGAGCGGCCGGGACGCTTCTTCGCCATCACCTTGGCGTCCATCGCGGTGACGGCGCTGGCGGTTCTGGTGACCTGGGACGACCTTGTCCGCGTGCTGCGCTCGATCCCCATCGGCCAGTTCTATACCGACATGTTCGGATCGAAGTCGGTGGGCCTGACCATGGTCGAGCTGTTTGGCGCGCCGCGTTGGACCGATCCGCTGGTGCGCGCTGTGCTGTCACTGGTGGCGATTGGAGTGGGTCTCAGGATCGGCCTGGGCCATGCCCTCCACAGCGACCTTGCCCGCCTGTCGCCGCGCGAACGCTCGTTCCTGCTGGTCGGGGCGCTGATGTGCTGCTCGTGCTATTTCTCGGCTCAGAACATCGGTTACCGGGCGATCAACCTGATCCTGGTCATGCCGGCGATCACCGCACTGCTCGCGCTGACCGGTCGGCCGGTCTACCGCTGGATCGCGGCGGCAGCCGTGGCGCTGCTGTGGACCGGGGCATGGCGTTACCTGTGGGAGGACGGCGTCATGGCGGGCACCGGGCAGTTCGATGTCTCGCGCTATGCCGCGCTGTTCCTGCGCGATGCCCTGTGGTGGGGAGTGATCGCCTTCTTGCTGGCAACCATCGTTGCCCTGCTCCGCGATTCCCCTCTGCCGGCCGCAGTGCTGGGTTGGTTTCGCAAGGCGTCGCCCGTTATTTGAGCTTTTTGTCGTTCAAATTCAGCGTCATACAAATTTTTTGAAAATTCTCTGCCTGCTTGGGAACCCGGACGGGGCCAGACGTGTTTCAACAGCAACACAGACTGACGCTCCCTCCCTCCCCCCACTAGTCGGGCTGTGTAACTCTCGGGGCCTTCGGCAAAAGCCGGAGGCCCCGTCTTCTATTCCGGATCAGCTGGCGCGCTCAGGGCGCAAGGAAAAGGCCCGCCCTCGCATGGAGGACGGGCCGTTTTTTTGTCGTCTGGCCTTTGATCAGGCGGCGGCGGCCTGGGCGCGGCCCGATGCCTTCTTTGCCGAACGCTGACGCGGCTTGCTGCTGCGCTTGGCCGTCGACGAGCTCTTGTCGCTGCTCTGGTATCGCTTCCAGGCGGTTACCGCGCCGATCGCCACCAGCGCCGCAGGCACCGAGGCGGCGGCAATGCGCGTGGCGAGACCAGCCGCGCCAAGGCGGACAAGCGGATTGGTGCCGACCACGCTGCTGGCAGCATCGGCAAGCTTCACGGCGAGGGCGGACTTGAAGAGGGCTTTCATCGTATTCTCCAGTGGTTCAGCGCGTTGCGCGCGCGAGTTGTACGCTTTGGGGTGCGGTCTTGCGGTTGGTTGAGGCCTTCGCGCTGCGCACTTCACAGCGCGCAAGAACCGAAGGGAAATCGGCACGGTTCGCAGTGTCCGAATTCAGCGCTGCCTCGATCTGCGCGGTGCATTCGGCGCGCGTGGCAAAGGCAGCCTGCTGTGCCTGCAGCGCCTGACACTCGTCACCGGCATCGGAACAGCCGAGCAGGACGAGGGCATAGGTCAGGGCAGACATGGCAAGCGCTCCTTTACCGGATCAGGCCGAGTGGCCGTCAGCAGAAGCCTTGCGGGCCTTTTCAAGCTCTTCGGCTTCCGGGCCGTCAAGCGCATCGGCGGCTTCGCGAGCCTTCTGTTCGACCTTGCCCGACTTGGCGAAGGCGTGCTGTTCGTTTTGAAATTCTTCGGCGGCCTCGTAATTGCCTTCGCCAATCTTCTGCTTGTCCATGGTCTTGCTCCGGTATTGCGGGGCCCGCTGCGGGCCGTCGGGGGCATAACCCCGCTGGCCCTTCTCGGGTTCCCCGGGGAGGAAGGATTCCGCCGCCGCGCGCAGCTTCGCGCCGATGCCCTCGTTTTCGCCATCGGGCGCCCAACGCGGGGCGATAACCCGCACGGCATGACGATGCATCCGCAGGTTGAAAGGCGTGCGCGCCAGGACTTCGCCGTCGATTGCCACCTTCTGCGGCGGTCGCGCCTCGATCCGCGCCTCTTTCAGCTTGATCTCGCGCGCCATGCCCGGGCGGGAACGCAGGCCGAGCATGCGCAGGTACCAATCGCGCGCCAGGGCAAACTTGCTTTTACCCGCGACGATCTGGACGACGATCGCGCCATCGTCGAGCTCCGCCTCGTCGCTCACCTTTATGCCGCCGGTATATTGACCGTTCAGCATGCGCACTTCGGTCGCCCAGCACTCCTCGCGGCCTTGCGGGCTGTCCAGGATCAGACGGAACGGCCGGAAGCGAACGAGGCTATAGATTGCCCAGCCGAGGTAGCCGAAGCGCCCGAACCAGTTCTTCAGGCGCTGCGGAATCGTATCGCCGATCACCGGGGGTACGCCGATCGCGGCGCTGTTGGCGAACATGTGGCCATCGATCTCGGCAAGGTCGACCCAGACCGAGTGCCCTTCGGCAATCGCCCGGACCGCTTGTTCGAGGTCCGGCCCCGGGCCAAGCCCGCGTGCAAAGCTGTTGGCGGTGCCGAGCGGCAGGGCGGCAAAGATCGCCTCGCTGCCGATCATCGCGCCAATGGTGCCCGAGATCGATCCGTCGCCCCCGCCGACGATAACAAGGTCTGCCCCCTCGGCCAGGGCCTGCTCAACCGTGGGCTTCATGCGCGCGGGGTCCTTTATCCCGTGCGATGCGGCGATGGGTACGCCCGCCTTCTCCATCAATTCCTGCAGGCCGGCGAACTGTTCCTCGCCCCTGCGGCTATGCGTGTTGACGATGAGGACGGCGCGCTGGGGGGCCGGTAGCCGGGCGCTTTTGGGGTCAATTTCCATGACCGCCGCAACGGGCCGCCATCCAAAAAGTTTCCCCCCACCGGAACCGAAAGCCATCCGGGATGTTTTGAAAGTTACAATTGGCTTGGAAGGACCCGAAACATGACTCTTCTTCTCGTTCTCATCGTCGGCGGCGTCATCGGTTGGCTCGCCAGCATGGTTATGCGCACCGATGGCCAGCAGGGCATTTTCCTCAATGTCGTCGTCGGCATCGTAGGCGCCGTGCTTGCCGGCTTCCTGATCACCCCGCTGATCGGCGGCGCGCCGATCACCAGCGGTTCGTTCAGTGCCATGTCGCTGATCTCGTCGTTCATCGGTGCGGTCGTGCTGCTGGCGATCGTCAACCTCTTCCGTCGCGGCGCAGTGCGCTAAGACCGAACCAAATTCCCGGTGCCGCCCCGTCGGCACTTGGGTGGACCTGGGCCTGGGGGCGGTTTGCGAAAGCACCGCCCCCAAGTTCGTATGCGCTACCCACGCGCTTTTCTTTTTCAGCTACCGGAGTTTTCCAGATGATCACCCTGATGCCGCTGCCTTTCGACAAGAGCGCCCTTGAGCCGGCGATTTCGGCCGAGACCTTCGAGTACCACCACGGCAAGCATCACAAGGCCTATGTCGACAAGACCAACGAGCTGGTTGCCGGCACGGATCTGGAAGGCAAACCGCTAGAGGCCATCATCGCCGCGTCGCGTGGCAAGGATCACAAGCTGTTCAACCAGTCGGCACAGGTGTGGAACCACGGGTTCTACTGGAGCTCGCTGAGCCCGGAAAAGACCCGGCCCTCCGCCGAGCTGGCCGCCGCCATCGACAGCGCCTTTGGCAGCCATGAAGCCATGATCGAAAAGCTTGTGACCGAAGGTGTCGGCCACTTCGCCTCGGGCTGGGCTTGGCTGGTTTCGAAGGGCGGCAGCCTCGAAGTGATCTCCACCCATGATGCCGACCTGCCGGGCGAAGACGCCGGCGTGCCGCTGCTCGTGCTCGATGTCTGGGAGCACGCCTATTACATCGATCGCCGCAATGACCGGAAGGCCTACCTGACGGCGGCGAGCGAACTGCTGAACTGGGACTTTGCTTCGGCCAACCATGGCAGCGGAGAGCGCTGGACCTATCCGGCCTGACGCAGCACGGGGGGCGGTGCAGGCCTGCTGCCCGCTCCCTCAGGCCGTCGGGGCAGCCTCTTCGAGAAGCAGGCCCAGCTGCGCCCGGCCGCGCGCCACGCGGCTCTTCATCGTGCCGACGGCAACGCCGCAGACCTGCGCCGCTTCTTCATAGGAGAAGCCGCTGGCGCCGATCAGCAGCAGGGCCTCACGCCGCTCGGGCGGCAGCTTGTCGAGCGCGCGTTGCAGGTCGTTGAGGTTCAATGCGTCTTCCTGGTCGGCGCGGGTGACCAGCATGGTCTCCGCCACGCCGTCCTCAAGCTGCGTCTCGCGGCGATAGCGGCGCAGCTCGTTGAGGAAATTGTTGCGCGTGATGGTGAAGACCCAGGCCTTGAAATTGCTGCCCGGCCGAAAGGAATCGCGCGAGGCCCATGCCCGCATCACCGCTTCCTGGACAAGGTCATCAGCCCGTTCCGCCTGCCCGCAAAGCCCGCGGGCGAAGGCGCGCAAATGCGGCAGCAGCGCGACGAGCGCTTCGCGAAACGGCTTGCCGGTGCCTGTATCGGGACCTTCTGGGGATGGCTCAGTCATTTCCTTCCTTGTCCAGCCGCTTGAGCAAGTCCTCGAAGCTGTCTGGCAAGGGTTCCGATACGACCCCATCGTAAAGCTTGCGCAGGCCATCGGCCCAGCCCTGCTTGCCGCCCTTTCCTGCGCCCGCATTTCCTTGCGGATCGCGCCGTGAGGGCATGGCGCGGGGGGCTGGCTTTGCAGGATCGTCGGTCAAGGCTGGGCTCCGTGGCGCGGCGCGAAGCTAATGCGCGGGGTATCAGTAAAACAGCTTGCCAATTAGCGGCAAGTCTCGGAACAAATAATTGCCTGCTTAGTTCCCGTTTCGGCAGTTCGGAATGTCGCAAAGGGGGCGGTATTGTGGCCGCTGGGCCACAACGGGGGATGGGAAGCATTTCAAATGGATAAAGCAATCCTGTCCCGGGTAGAAAAGCAGGCGCTTTTCCACCGCTATCCGCGCAGCCTGCCGTTCACCCTGCTGGCAATCGGCCTGCTGATCACGACGCTGTTCGTGCTGAACATAGAACGCACCGATGCCATGGCGCGAAAGATGACGCTGGAAAGCGACGTCGAGGCCATTTCCACCGAGCTGGAGCGCAAGGCTTCGGAGAACACGGCCTACCTGCGTGCCGCGGCGGCATTGTTCGGTATGGCGGAGGACGTCAGCCGCGACGAATTTTCCCGCTTTGTCGCCGAAATGAGCGAGGGCCACTCGCTTCGCGGCGCGCTGGGCATGGGCTGGGCAGCTTGGGTGCCGGCCGAGAGTTCTACCGTATTCGAGGCGGAGCAGCGCCGCCTGCACCCTGACATGGAATACCGGATTTATCCGGCGAGCAGCGCAAGTCAGGACAGGGCAGTCATCTCGCTGCTCGAACCGCGTGACCAGGCCAATAAACGCGCGCTCGGGTTCGACATGTATTCCGAGGTGACGCGCCGCACGGCTATGCAACAAGCGCTGCGCGAGAGCGGCCCAATGGCTTCCGGCCGCGTCCAGCTGGTCCAGGACGTCGGCAAGCCGCCGATTGGCGGCGTGCTCATTTACCTTCCGGTGTTCAACCGCCTTGAAGGAGGCCGGGCAGGGTCGCTCAAGGGGTTCATCTATACCCCGATCCGTGCCAGTAACTTGCTTGAGACCGCCATCACTGGCGCCCATCGCAACACCGGCCGGGTGGCGATCTATGACGGCACACCCGATCCCTCGCGGTTGCTTGCCGCAACTCCCGGCACCTTTAACGAAGATGCCTTCGCCACCAAGAAAGTCGATTTTTCCGGACGAGAATGGACCATCGTCGTCTCGGCAGACAAGGGTGCGGGGCTCACGCGCACGTCAATGATCGTACTGGGCCTCGGGACGTTGATCAGCCTGCTGGTGATGGCTGTGGCTTGGCTGGTGACCAGCCGCGCGGCCGAAGACCGCAAAGTTCTGGAATGGCTGCAGGCCCAGTGCGGCGCTGCGTACCTCGCTGACGCGCGAACTCAATCACCGCGTCAAGAACACCCTGGCCAATGTCCTTTCGATTGTCGCGCTGACCCGCCGCCGGACGCGCGACATTGACGAGTTCGCCGATGGCCTTTCGGGCCGCCTGCGCGCGCTTTCGGCCACGCACGACCTGCTGTCTCAGCGCGAATGGACCAACGCGCTGGTCTATGACGTGGTGCAAAGCGAACTGGCCCCTTACCTTGACCCAGAGGATCCCCATGCGGAGATTTCGGGGCCGGAGGCGCTGCTCGCCCCCAACGACGCCATGTCGCTCGGCCTCGCCCTGCATGAGCTTGCCACCAACGCGGCGAAGTACGGCGCGCTCAGTGTGCCCACCGGCAAGGTTTCGGTCACCTGGGACGTTGTCGCACCGGACCGGCTCTCGGTCTCCTGGCAAGAGCGTGGCGGGCCGCCGGTCAAGGCACCGACGCGGCGGGGCTTTGGCCTCGAACTGATCGAGAAGATCGTCAGCCACGAGCTTGACGCGCCGGTTGACCTGCACTTCGATCAGGAGGGGGTGCGCTGCACCCTGGTCGTCCCGCTGCGCAGCCCGCGCGAGTTCACCCTCCGCACCGGACCAGCTCCCGCCCCGCAATGAGAAAGGGCGCAGCCCGCAAAGGCCGCGCCCATTATGTTGATTACCGTTCGACCTGTTACAGCGGCTCGGTCGTCCCGAAGAACAGCGCCTGGCTGATCGTCGCGCGCACCGTTTCTTCCTGGAACGGCTTGGTGACCAGGTAGGTCGGTTCCGGGCGCTCACCCGTAAGCAGGCGTTCCGGATAGGCGGTAATGAAGATCACCGGGACCGAAGCCATGGCGAGGATATCTTCGACCGCATCGATACCCGAACTGGCATCGGCGAGCTGGATATCCGCCAGCACGAGGTTGGGGCGCGTGCGGGCAAAAGCCTCGATCGCGGTGGCGCGGGTGGTTGCCGTGGCCGCCACGGTGTGGCCCAGATCCGTGACGAGTTCCTCAAGCTGCATGGCGATCAGCGGTTCGTCCTCGATAATCAGGACGTTGCAGGCGCTCTCCGCCTCGATTTCCTCGACCGCGCGGGCAACCAGAGCGGCGACCTCTTCGGGTTCGATGTCAAGAACCTGCGCCGCCTCTTCCTCGGAGAAATCTTCGAGCGTGGTGAGGAGCAGGGCCTGGCGGTGTTCGGCCGGAATTCGATCCAGCCGCGAATTGGCGCCGGCCTCGGGCCCGTCGATATCGCCGCCGACGGCGAGTTCGACATGGGCGTTCGACCAGATGCGGGTGAAAGCGCGATAGAGGTGGACGCGGCCCCTCACCAGTTCCTCGCGCAGGTCATCGTCCTGCAGCGCCGCTTCGAGCAGTTCGCGTACATAGGCGTCGCCCGATTGCTGCGAGCCACTGAGGGCGCGCGCGTAGCGACGCAGGAAGGGCAGCCTTTCGGCCAGTATCTGTCTGAATGCCATGGTCAGTTCGCTACTTTCGCGGATGTTTGGCCCGGACAGCGCCCGGAGCTTATGGGAACTGGATATGCCTTATCCCGCCCAGAGGCAAGCATGGCTCCGGGTGACTGGTGGCTGAACAGGGTAAGCGGGAGGCGGCGTGTACGGAGGCGGCAGCCCCCGGCAAAGGGCACCTGCTCTGGCAGCTTTCCTCGATCAGTCACGCCTAATCCCCACAGGGCCGAATGGCCCCTACAAACCGCCAAACGCACGTCGCGCACTTTGGTTCCCATAGCACATTGCCGCCCGGAACTTTGCTGCCCCGGGGTCGTTACCGCTGCCAATATCGTGGCGATTCACCGCCCGCATTCCCTATTCATGGAGCGTTTCATGGCCCGCATCGGCAGCAAACCCGACACCCGCTTTCGCGACAAGCCCGGCATCTTCGGCCGCCTTATCGAGGACCACGACCGCCACCGCGAACTGATCGCGGCCATCTCTGCAACCAGCGGCGACAGTCCGGAGCGCGCAAAGCTGTTCGAGGAGCTGACTTACGAGCTCAAGGCCCACGCCGCCGCCGAGGAGCAGGCCCTGTGGTCCAGCGTACTGCGCAAGCCCGAGATCACCGAGGAGGGCCGCCACGCCGTGGCCGAGCACAAGGAAATCGACGATCTGCTCAACGAACTCGCCGCGCGCGACATGGGCAAGGGCTCTTGGCTGGTGCGCTTCGCTGCGCTCAAGGAGGAATATCTCCACCACATCCGCGAAGAGGAGCAGGAACTCTTCGAAGCCGTATCGAAGCACCTCGACAAGGCGGACCGCGACTACATGGAAAGCGTCTTTTCGCGCCGCAAGGCCATTGAAAAGGACAAGGCGGAGATCACCCCGGCACTGCACGCCGCGCATTGATCCGCCGGGAACCTGCGGCCGCTTAGCCGGGTTTACATTTGCGAAATGTCGAATGCCGGGAACTATCCGGCTTCGATCCGTGTTGAGGCGCCATGACATTGATGGAGGAGGCCCCCTTGGCACAGCACGCGATCATCCTGGACCAGAGCGAAAACACCGTGGAGATTGCGCCGGCCCCGGCCCTCAGCGACGAAGAATTCCGCTCTGCCCTTACGCGGATTGCCCCGCACCTGCGCGGTTTTGCCCGCACCCTGTGCGGCTGTTCGGAACGGGCTGACGACCTGGCGCAGGAAGCCATGCTCAAGGCCTGGTCGGCCCGCGGCTCCTACCGCGCGGGTACCAATTTCAAGGCGTGGATGTTCACCATCCTGCGCAACCAGTTCTACAGCGAAACGCGCCGTGCGCGCTTCACTGGCGAATATGACGAGGAAATGGCCGAACGTACGCTGCGCACCAAGGGCGGCCAGGAAGAAAGCCTGCAGCTGGCAGACGTGCTCCGCGCGCTGGAATCCATGCCGGAAACCTACCGCGACGCGCTGATCCTCGTCGCAATCGGCGATTTCTCCTATGAAGAGATCTCGGCCATCTGCGGCATCGCGCTCGGCACGGTGAAAAGCCGCATATGCCGCGCCCGCGCCATGCTTGCCTCGCTGATTGACGGTGGCCAGCTCGCCGATTCCCGCCATGATTTCGTGATGGCGGGCGACGCCACCGAACTCCTGTTTGCTCAGATGCGCTCGATCGCAAATGGGCAGGTTGCCGCCGGTGCTAACCCGGCACTCATGCTTCAAGCCGCCTGATCCCATGGCGGCACAGATGAAGGAATTATAGGTTTAGTTTAGTCATGCGTAATATTCTGATCGTTGAAGACGAGCTGCTTGTTGCACTCGACCTCGAGGATATCCTGACCTCGGGGGGTTCCAGGTGCTTGGCATCGTGGCGGACCGCAAGGGTGTCGAATCGATTCAGCAGCCTCCCGTAGTTGCCTTGGTTGATCTCAACCTGCGCGATGGCCCGACCGGCAATGACGTTGCCCGTACGCTGGCCCAGCAGTTTGGCACCCGCATCATCTTCGTCACCGCCAACCCGGCACAGATCACCGATCCGCCGCCGACCGCGATTGGCTATGTCCAGAAGCCCTTCCGCCCCGATGTTGTCGTCTCGGCTGTCGAGGCTGCGATTGAGGGCAACAATCCGCCCCAAGGCGTGCACCGGCTGAACTGAATGCGGGAGCGGGCGCCTGCCGCTCCCGTCATATCCGTTCGACGTTGCCTGATGGAATGCTGATCGCCAGTTCGAGGCTGTCGGAACCCCACTGCATTTCGTAGCTGCCGCCCAGCTGGCGCTTGATGCTCATGTCGATCAGGCGAGAGCCGAAGCCGCCCGGCTTGGACTCGCCGCTCTTGGCAATGCCCTTTTCTATCCAGCGCAGGCAGACCGGGTCCCTGTCCTCAAGCGCGATCTCGACCGTGCCGCTTTCGGCGCCCAGCGCGCCGTATTTCGCCGAATTGGTCGCCAGCTCGTGGAACACCAGCGCCAGCGGCGTGGCCGAACGGTCATCGATGGCAATTTCGTCGCCGGTAATCAGGATCCGGCTGCTTCCCACGACCATGTATGGCGAGAGCAGTTCGGCGAGCATGCCTTTCAACCCGCCATGCAATGTGCCGTCGCTGCGGCTGCCCGGGCTGCCGATGAAGGCATGGGCGCGGCCCAGTGCGAGGATACGGCCGTAAAGCTCGGCGGCGAAATCGGCGGCGTCCGGATGGCTGCGCGAACTGAGCGAGACAAGCCCGCCGATCACCGCGAAGATGTTCTTGATGCGGTGGTGCAGCTCCTGGCTCAGCAATTCGAGCGCATCGGCATTGGCCATTTCGTCATCGATATCGGTGCAAGTGCCGATCCAGCGCATGACCTGCCCATCGGCATCGAACAGCGGGAGGCCGCGCGCAATGACCCAGCGATAGGCCCCGTCATGCCGGCGCAGGCGATAGCGCACTTCATAGGATTTGCCGGTTGCCACAGCCTTGTTCCACGTTTGCGCAGCGATCGGCGCGTCTTCTGGATGCACGAACGAAAGCCAACCCGTGCCATAACTCGCCTTTGCAGGCAGGCCGGTAAATTCCACCCATGGTCCGTTGAAATAGTCCGACATGCCATCGGGCGGTGTCGACCACACAAGCTGCGGCAAGGAGTCTGACAAAACCGCGAAGCGCTGTTCAAGCTCGGCCACCTGGCTAAGCGACTGGGTGCGGGCCTTTTCAGCGCGAACATCGGCCCGCAGGGAATCGAGCTGACTCATGACCAGTTCGGCCAGAGTGGCAAGGCCTTCACTCTGTTCCGCTGTCAGACCGCCACGGGGATTATGATCGATGACGCACAAGGCGCCCAGCGGCTGACCTTCCGGGGAGACGAGCGGCTGGCCGGCATAGAAGCGGATACCCAGGTCACCAGTGACCAAAGGATTGTCAAAGAAGCGGGGATCCGCGGCGGCGTCTTCAACCACCATGATTTCGGCCTGGCGCATGGCGTGATCACAAAACGAATATTCTCGCTCGGTTCCGCAGACATCTAGGCCGGTTCGACCAATGAATATCTGACGGTTTTCTTCCACGATCGAAATGAGACCGATTGGAGCGTTGCAGATCTGCGCCGCCAGCCGGGCAATGCGGTTCAGGCGGTTTTCGTCCGACTTTTCGAGCGGATACTGGCCAAGAATCCGCAGGCGCTCTGCCTCTGCGTCGCTACGGTTCGGGTCGGACAAACACAATCTCCATGCGGGGGCGCATCGGCAGAAGCGCTAAAACGCTCAACGCGGTGCGGGGCCAGCGGGTTCCCATGAAACCGGCCTACCGGCAAGCACTTGGGGAATTTTTTCGCCGCCATCGGGAACCAACAGCCAGAAAGCCCGTTTATCGATCGACTATGCGCCGGACCTCTTTATCCCGGCAGTCAAAAAACGATAACGTGGAGCTCTCGCTTAACGCCGCCGAGTGCGAGGGCTCCACGCTACATTTTCCGATTTCCCCTCACCGCCTTCCAGGGCGGTGTTTTTGTTTGTGCCGAAGGGGCGCGCAAAAACCCCGGCTCCATTGCGAAGCCGGGGCTGCGTGAACTTGGGCTGGTGGTCCGTTACTGAACCTTCTTGGCCGCGTCCTGGGCGGCATTGCCCACCTTGTCGGCAGCTGCGCCAACCTTGTTAGCCGCAGCCTCGATCGAGGCATCGGTCGAATTGCGGTCGGAATTCGAGAAGACCGTGAAGGCCACGATGGCGAGGACAACGGCGACGAGAATGCCGAGGACCATGCCTCCGCCGGAATTGCCTTCCTTGATGATGGTGACGTGGTCGGGGGAATTGGCGTTGTCGCTCATGGTCCGGTTCCTCATTTTCTTGCGCGCTTATTAAAGCCCGGGATGGGCCGATTGGCCGAAAAATGCCCGAGGAACGGCTTTGTTCCCGTGTCCGCCGCCGCTATGGTCCACGCCATGACTTTGCAGGACAATCAGGTGAAAGGTGCCTGCGGGCACGATTGCCCGGACACCTGCGGCTGGGTCGTGACCGTTGAGCAGGGCCGCGCCACCGCGCTGGTGGGCGACCGGGACCACCCTTTCACCCGCGGAACGCTCTGCGCCAAGGTCAACCACTACCTTGATCGGGTCTATCATCCTGAGCGGGTGCTCCATCCCCTGCGGCGCGTCGGCCCCAAGGGATCGGGCCAGTTTGAGCGGGTAACATGGGACGAGGCACTCGCCGACATTGCCGCGCGCTGGCAGGCGGTGATTGCCGAACACGGGGCCGAGGCAATCCTGCCCTATTCCTCGGCGGGAGTGCAGGGGCTGGTCCAGCAAGCCTCTCTCGACATGCGCCTGTTCGGCGTGCTGGGGGCAAGCCGGCTCGATCGCAACATCTGCGGCGCGGTTGCCTCGGCCGGAATGAAGGCAACGCTGGGCGTCGGCACGGGGATCGACCCGGAGCAGGTGAGCCACGCCAAGCTGATCGTCCTTTGGGGAACCAACACGGTCGTCACCAACCTGCATTACTGGCCGCAAGTGAAGGCGGCACAGAAGGCGGGGGCCACGCTCGTCGTTATCGACCCGGTACGCACCCGCACCGCCGAGGAGGCCGACTGGCATATCCAGCTCCTTCCCGGCAGCGACGCCGCGCTCGCCATGGCGGTGATGCACGTGATGCAGCGCGATGGCTTGGTCGACGAGGATTACGTCCGCGCCCACGCGCTGGGCTATGACGAACTGGTCAGGAAGCTCGCCGATCATTCGCCCGAGGCCATGTCGCCGATCATCGGCCTGCCTGCGGCGGACATCGAGCGCTTCGCCCGCCTCTATGCCACCACCCAGCCGAGCCTGCTGCGGCCGCTGATCGGCATCGAGCATCACATCAACGGTGCCATGCAGTTCCGCGCCGTGTCCTGCCTGCCGGTGCTGTCCGGCGCCTTCCGCCACCGGGGCGGCGGCATCGCACGGTCAACCCATGCCTTGCATTACGCCGCACTCGACATGGACGCGGTGGAACGGCCCGACACCTGGAAGCCGGCCCGCACGCTCAACATGCGGGATCTGGGCAAGGATCTGTGCGACCCTGCACTCGATCCGCCGGTCAAGGCGCTGATGGTCTATGGCGCAAACCCGGCCTCGACCATTCCAAACCAGAACCTGATCGAGCGGGGTCTGGCGCGTGAAGACCTGTTTACCGTGGTCCACGACATGGTCCTCACCGATACCGCGCGCTTCGCCGACTACGTCCTGCCGGCAACCAGCCAGATCGAGCACCTCGACCTGTCACCCGCCTGGGGCCACCTTTACCTCGCGCTCAACCGGCCAGCGATTGATCCGCCCGGCGAGGCGCTGTGCAACACCGAGCTGTTTCGCCGGCTGGCAAAGGCGCTGGGGCGCGAAGAGCCGTGGCTCTATGACAGCGACGAGGCCATGATCCGCACCGCACTCGCCAGCGGACATCCGTGGCTGGAGGGGATCACTTACGATCGCCTGTGGAATGAGGGCCACGCCCGCCTGTCTGCGCCCGAAGACTGGCGACCCTTCGCCGAAGGGAACTTCCCAACGCCGTCCGGCAAGGCCGAACTTTGGTCTGAGACGCTGCTCCAGATGGGGCAGGAACCACTCCCCGATGTCGGCGCGATCCGGCGCGAGGCTGGCCTGCAACTGATCACCGGCAAGCAGGTCCCGGTGCTCAATTCCGCCTATGGCCACATCGACATTCACAAGAAGCGCGCCGGCACGCTGTTCATCGAACTCGACCCCGCAGACGCTGAGGCGCGGGGCCTTTCCGAAGGTGATCTGGTGCGCGCCCATAACCGGCTGGGCGAAATCCACGGCCTCTGCCGCATCAGCCAGCGCCTGCGCCCCGGCATCGCCTGGATGCCCTTCGGCCACCTCGAAGACGCCAGCGGCGTGCGGCGCGGCGTCAACGTGCTGACCGATGAAGCCCCGACCGACTGGGGCGGCGGGACGGGCTATTACGATGCCTTTGTCGAGGTGGAATTGCTGGACTAAGGCACCAGCACCGTATCGCGCGCGATCTTGAGGGTCTGGGGATAGTCGAGCGTGTAGTGCAACCCGCGGCTCTCCTTGCGGCGGAGCGCCGACTGCACGATCAGGTCGGCGCATTGCAGCAGGTTGCGAAGTTCGATCAGGTCGGTCGAAACGCGGAAGTGGCCGTAATAGTCCTCGACCTCGTCGGTCAGCAGCTTGATGCGGTGGGCGGCGCGTTCCAGCCGCTTGGTGGTGCGCACGATGCCGACGTAATTCCACATGAAGCGGCGGATTTCGGTCCAGTTCTGCTTGATGATCACTTCCTCGTCGGAATTGGTCACCCGGCTTTCGTCCCACGCGCGCACCGGCGGGGGCGCGTCAAAGCTGTCCCAGTTGGCTCGGATGTGCGCCGCCGCTGCTTCACCGAAGACGAAGCACTCGAGCAGGCTGTTGGAGGCAAGCCGGTTCGCGCCGTGCAGGCCGCTTTCGGTGCATTCGCCCGCCGCATAAAGCCCCGGCAGATCCGTCCTCCCGTCAAGGTCGATCAGCACGCCGCCGCAGGTATAGTGCTGCGCCGGGACCACCGGGATCGGCTGCTTCGTCATGTCGATGCCGAGTCCCATCAGCTTTTCGTAGATGTTCGGGAAGTGCGCCTTCACGAAGTCTGCAGGCTGGTGGCTGATGTCGAGGTGAACATAATCGAGCCCGTCGCGCTTGATCTCGGCATCGTTGGCCCGGGCAACGACATCGCGCGGGGCCAGTTCCAGCCGCTCGTCATAGTCCGCCATGTAGCGGTGGCCGGTGCGCGGGTTGAGCAGGTGCCCGCCTTCGCCGCGCACGGCCTCGGTGATCAGGAAGTTCTTGACGTCGAGGTTGTAGAGGCAGGTCGGGTGGAACTGCATCATCTCCATGTTGGAGACGCGTGCGCCCGCGCGCCAGGCCATGGCGATGCCGTCCCCGGTCGCGCCGCGCGGTGCGGTTGAGAACTGGTAGACGCGGCCCGCCCCGCCAGTCGCCAGCACCGTCGCGCGCGCGGTGTGTGCCTCGACCTTGCCGGTAGTCTCGTCGAGCGCATAAACGCCCCAGACGCGGCCCGAGCCCGAATAACGCTCCTCGTGACGCCCAGTGATCAGGTCAACGCAGGCGCGGTTCGGCAGCAGGGTGATGTTGGGATTGGCCTCGCAGGCGCGCAGCAGGGCTTCCTGCACGGCCCAGCCGGTGGCGTCGTTCACATGGACGATGCGGCGGTGCGAGTGGCCGCCCTCGCGCGTCAGGTGGAGGTGTTCGCCCTCGCTGTTGAACGGCACCCCCAGTTCCACGAGCCGGTCGATCGCGTGGGGTGCGCGCTCGATGACGAATTCCACCGTCTCCAGCCGGTTGAGGCCGGCACCGGCAATCATGGTATCGCGGATATGGTTCTCAAAGGTATCGCCCGCATCGAGCACGGCAGCGATGCCGCCCTGCGCCCAGGCGGTCGATCCGCCGGTAAGGGTGCCCTTCGCCAGCACCAGCACCTTGAGGTCCTGGCCCAGCGCCAGCGCAGCGGTAAGACCCGCCGCGCCCGATCCGACAATGATCACATCGTGCTGCATGCTGGATCGTCCATTGGCGCAAATGTGAGTCCATTGAAAGCGCCTTGGCGCGGGTGCCAACCGAGCTGCCGCGATTGGTTCCGGTTTGGAAGAGGTTGCGGGAACTCCTTCTCTCCCTTTCAGGTTAAAACGGGGCTCCTCGGCCCGTTCTAACGCCCGGAGATATGCCCATGCGCAAGCCGGAAGTCCCGCTCTGCTGGTTCAACCGCCACACGCCTATTCGCGACCGCGCGAAGTGGGACGGCACCCATTTCATCTCAACCTGCAGGTTTTGCAGCACGGCTATCCGCCGGCGCAGTCATGGTCAGTGGCTGAAGGACTGGCAGCCCGCTGAGGACAGCCAGCCGGCCTGGCTGTAAACGCCTGATCAGGCCGCGGCTGCGCTCGTCAGGCTGACGAAGACGTCTTCGAGATCGGGTTCGCGCGTCGTCACGTCGACAATCGAAAGGCCCTGCGCCTGTACCAGAGCCAGCACTTCTCCGGCATTGGTGCGGCTGGTGTCGTATGTAATCGCCAGCCCCTTTTCCCCCTCGCTCTCGCACTTCAAAAAAGCGGGGTGGCTGGGCATTGCGGCGACTTCCTCCGCGAGCGTGAGCACGACGACCTTCTCATGCGCCATGTTCACCAGCTCGCGCGTCGGCTTGTCGGCAATCACGCGGCCATGGTTGATGATGGCGATGCGGTCGCACAACTCTTCTGCTTCTTCGAGATAGTGCGTGGTCAGGACCACGGTGACGCCTTCGCTATTGAGCTGGCTGACCAATTCCCACAGCTGGCGGCGCAGCTCGACGTCCACGCCCGCGGTCGGCTCGTCGAGCACGATCACCGGCGGATTGTGGACCAGCGCCTTGGCGATCAGCAGGCGGCGCTTCATGCCCCCCGAAAGCGTGCGCGAATAGGCATTGGCCTTGTCCGACAAGTGCACGGCGGCCAGCAGTTCGAGCGTCCGCCGCGCGGCCTTGGGCACGCCATAGAAGCCCGCCTGGTTTTCCAGCACCTCGGCCGGCGTGAAAAAGGGATCGAACACCACTTCCTGCGGCACGATGCCAATGGCCCGCTTGGCATTGCGCGGGTCGGCATCGATGTCATGCCCCCAGATCGAGGCATGGCCGGAGGTCTTGTTGACGAGGCCCGCCAGGATATTGATCAGCGTCGACTTGCCCGCGCCATTCGGCCCCAGCAGGCCAAAGATCTGACCGGCCGGCACATCGAACGACACATCGTTCAATGCCTGCTTTCCGCCGGCATAGACTTTTGACAGGTTGCGGATCGAGATTGCGGGGCCCAGAGACATGGACGGCTCTTGCGGCAAGCCGGGCTTTGCGTAAAGGGGGAGCGAACATTTCGCCCTCGGGAAGCATCATGATTCAAGCTGCCACATCTCCGAACACGCCCGAAACCGTCACCGTCACATCCACCCGCGTGAAATGCGACGGCGCGAGCGAGATTTCCCCGGCGCTGGGCCACCCGCGCGTCTGGCTGGAGATCGACGAGAAGGGCTATGTCGACTGCGGGTACTGCGACAAGCGGTTCGTGCTTGAGGGTGGGCATTGAGCGGCCTGTCTCTGGCCTTCCGGGGATAGCGCCCCTATATCCCACCCATGACGCTCCCCGATCCCCGTTCGCTTCTCTACCGCCAGCTTGATCCCGCCGAGGCGCAGGCGCTCGCCCGCGAAACGCTGGCGCGTTGCGATGATGGCGAACTCTACATGCAGTTCATCGCCAGCGAGGCTTTCGGCTTCGACGATGGCCGCCTGAAAACCGCCGACTATTCGCGCGATGCCGGGTTCGGCCTGCGCGGGGTTTCGGGCGAAATGACCGGCTTTGCCCATGCCAACGAGATCAGCGCCGCCGCCATCCGCCGCGCGGGCGAGACGCTGAAGCTGCTCGATCCGGCGGCGCAGGGCATGGCCGCCCCGCCCAAGGCGACCAATCGTCATCTCTATACCGATGCCTCGCCGCTCGATGCCGTGCCTTTCGAGGCCAAGGTTAAGCTGCTCGAGGAAATCGACCGCGCCGCTCGGGCGCGCGATCCGCGCGTTTCGCAGGTCTCCGCAAGCCTGCTCGCAAGCTGGTCGGTGGTCGAGATCGTCCGTGCCGATGGCTTTGTCGCCACCGATGTACGCCCGCTGGTTCGGCTCAACGTCAGTATCGTCGCAGAAGCCAACGGCCGCCGCGAAACCGGCTCCTTCGGCATGGGTGGGCGCAAGCTCTATGACGACCTTTTCGCGCCCGAGGCATGGAACGGCGCGATCGACGAGGCGCTGGGACAGGCGCTGATCAACCTCGAATCGGTCGATGCCCCCAGCGGCGAGATGACCGTCCTGCTCGGCCCCGGCTGGCCCGGCGTGCTGATCCACGAGGCGGTCGGCCACGGCCTTGAGGGCGATTTCAACCGCAAGGGCACTTCGGCCTTTTCCGGCCGCATCGGCGAGCGCGTCGGCGCCCCCGGCGTCACCGTGGTCGATGACGGCTCGATCGCGGCGCGGCGCGGATCGCTCTCGATCGACGACGAAGGCACGCCGACGCAGGAAAACGTGCTGATCGAGGACGGCATCCTGAAAGGCTATATGCAGGACCGGCTCAATGCCCGCCTGATGGGTGTGCCCGCCACCGGCAACGGACGGCGCGAGTCCTATGCCCATGCGCCGATGCCGCGCATGACCAATACTTTCATGAAGGGCGGCAACGACGATCCCGCCGAGCTGCTGTCCCGCATCAAGAACGGTATCTATGCCAAGAGCTTTGGCGGCGGACAGGTAGACATCGTCTCGGGCAAGTTCGTGTTCTCCTGCACTGAGGCCTACAAGGTCGAGGATGGGAAGCTGGGCGCGCCGATCAAGGGGGCGACGCTGATCGGTGACGGGCCAACCGTGCTCACCCGTGTTACCGGCATCGGCAACGACATGGCGCTCGACCACGGTGTCGGCGTCTGCGGCAAGGGCGGGCAGAGCGTTCCCGCCGGCGTCGGCCAGCCCACCCTGCTGGTCGAGGGCCTGACGGTGGGCGGCACGGCGTGACTTTCATCGCCGGTTCAGGCAATATCGCGTAACGAGGGGCTGATTGTACGGGAGAATCGTGATGAAGAAGATCGTTCTCGCTCTGGCCGCCATGGGCATACTGGCCGCGCCCGCCGCCGTTTCGGCGAAGGGGCCCAAGCTGACGCCCGAACAGAAGCTTGAAAAGCTGCTGGAAGGTCGAGTCGCTGGCAAGCCGGTTTCGTGCATCAACCTGAGCACCGCGCGTGATAGCCAGATCTTCGACAAGACCGCGATCGTCTACGAATCGGGTTCGACGATTTACGTGAACCGCCCGCAGAACGCCTCGTCGCTCGATGACGATGACGTGATGGTCACCGAGACTCACGGCAGCCAGCTGTGCCGTCTCGACGTGGTCAGGATGCATGAACGCACCGGCATGTGGTACAACGGCTTCGTCAGCCTCAATGACTTTGTGCCCTATCGCAAGGTGCCGGGCGGCAGCTGATCGCAGCGCCAGATATGACAGATAGACAGGCCTGGGTGCGATGGCTCCTGGGCCTGTTCTATTTCGTGGCTGGCGTCCTTCACCTAGCCATTCCCGCCCCCTTCCTGGGCATCATGCCCCCATGGGTGCCCGAACCGGACCTGATCGTTGCCGCAACCGGGATCGCCGAATTAGCGGGTTCGATTGGACTGGTCCAACCCTGGTCGTCGCCCCTGCGCCGCGCTGCGGGGATCGGCCTCGCGCTTTACGCGCTCTGCGTCTGGCCGGCGAACGTGCAGCACATGATGAACGACATGGGGAGGCCGGGCGGCGGAGCCGGCCTCGGTTATCACGTTCCGCGTCTCGCCTTCCAGCCGGTGCTGATCTGGCTTGCCCTCTGGGCTTCCGGCGCGATCCGCTGGCCCTTCATGGGCAAGGCGGGTAAGGGGCGGCCATGAGCCAGACTCCCATCCTCGTCCTCACCACCGGCGGCACCATCGACAAGGCCTATTTCGACGCGCTTTCGGAATACCAGATCGTCGATAGCGGCATCCCTGAGCTGCTGAAGGAAGCGCGCGTGGCCCTGCCGTTCCGCGTCGTCGAGCTGATGCGCAAGGATAGTCTGGAACTGACCGACGCCGACCGCGCCCTGATCGCATCAACCGCGAAGGAAGCCCCCGAAAGCCGGATCGTTGTCACTCATGGCACCGACACCATGACCGATACCGCGAAGGTGCTGGCCGAGGCAGTTCCCGGCAAGACCGTGGTCCTCACCGGCGCGCTCAGTCCGGCTCGCTTCGCCGAGACGGACGCCCCGTTCAACCTCGGCATGGCCTTTGCCGCCGCCCAGACCGCCGGCCCCGGCGTGTGGATCGCGATGAGCGGGCAGGTGTTCGATGGCCTGAAGGTGAAGAAGGATCGGGCAGCCGGGAAGTTCGTGGCGGTTTAGAGCCTGATCATTCCCACTCGATGGTCCCCGGCGGCTTCGACGTGTAGTCGTAAACCACGCGGTTGATGCCCTTGACTTCGTTGATGATGCGCGTGGCGCAGCGGCTCAGGAACTTGGCGTCGAAGGGATAGATGTCTGCCGTCATGCCATCGGTGGAGGTCACGGCGCGCAGGGCGCAGACGCTGTCGTAGGTGCGGTGATCGCCCATCACGCCGACGGTCCGGACCGGCAGCAGCACGGCGAAAGCCTGCCAGATCTCGTCATAGAGGCCGGCATTGCGGATTTCCTCAAGGTAGATCGCGTCGGCCTTGCGCAGGATCTCGCATCGTTCGTGCGTGACCTCGCCGGGGATGCGGATGGCGAGGCCGGGGCCGGGGAAGGGATGGCGGCCGACGAAGATTTCCGGCAGGCCGAGCTCGCGGCCCAGCTCGCGCACTTCGTCCTTGAACAGTTCGCGCAGCGGTTCGACCAGCGCCATGTTCATGCGTTCGGGCAGGCCGCCAACGTTGTGGTGGCTCTTGATCGTCACCGAGGGACCGCCGGTGAAGGAGACGCTCTCGATCACGTCCGGGTAAAGCGTGCCCTGGGCGAGGAAGTCCGCGCCGCCGAGCTTCTTCGCTTCTTCATCGAACACGTTGATGAATTCGGCGCCGATGAACTTGCGCTTCTTTTCAGGATCGGTGACGCCCGCGAGGCCTTTCATGAAGCGCTCTTCGGCATCCACCACGACCAGCGGGATATTGTAGTGGCCGCGGAACAGGTCTTCCACCTGCTGCCGCTCGTTCATGCGCAGCAGGCCGTGATCGACGAAGACGCAGTGCAGCTGGTCGCCGATTGCCTCGTGGATCAGCACGGCGGCAACGGCGGAATCGACGCCGCCCGATAGGCCGCAGATCACACGGCCCTTGCCCACCTGCGCGCGGATGTCGGCGATCTTGGTGGCGCGGAATTCGGCCATGGTCCAGTCACCGGCAAGACCGCAGATCCTGTGGACGAAGTTGGAGATCAGCTTCGCGCCATCAGGTGTGTGCACCACTTCGGGGTGGAACATCGTGGTGTAATAGCGCTTCGCCTCATTCACGCAGATGGCGAATGGCGCGTTGGGCGAGGTGCCGATCACCTCGAAGCCCTCGGGCGCCACGGTCACGCGGTCGCCGTGGCTCATCCACACAGGGTACTGCTGGCCGACTTCCCAGAAGCCGTCGAACAGGGGCGAAGCCTTGTGGATCAGCACGTCGGCGCGGCCGAATTCGGCGGCGTGGCCGCCTTCCACCTTGCCGCCCAACTGGGTAACGAGCGTCTGCTGGCCATAACAGATGGCCAGGATCGGCAGGCCCGAATCGAAAATCGCCTGCGGGGCGCGAGGGCTTCCCTCTGCCGTCACCGAGGCCGGTCCGCCGGAAAGAATCACGCCCTTGGGCTTCATCCGTTGGAAGGCTTCCTCGGCGGAATTGAACGGGGCGATCTCGGAATAGACCCCTGCTTCGCGCACGCGCCGCGCGATCAGCTGGGTCACCTGGCTGCCGAAGTCGACAATGAGGACGGAATCGGAGGGCTGTACGCTCATGCAGCGCCGATAATGGCGCAAAACCTTGCTGTCCAGCCGAGCGGGCCAGCGATCCCCGATGCGTCGCGTCAAAAAAATTGCTGCACCCGCGAAAAACGTATTGACATTTACTAACCTAGGTTATATTAAGGATGGCAAGGAAACCGGAAACGGGCCATCCAACAGGAGGATCAGACATGACCATTCGCAACGAAACGGTGCTCGGCGCCGTCCTCGCCATTCTCGCCAGCACACTGGGCTTTGCGCTCACTCTGATGTGAGCCGCTAACCGAACCCGAAGAGGCCTGAATTCAGACGCCAGGCCCTCCCCCATGGGCCGCTCGCGAAAACGGGCGGCCCCTTTTTTGGCGCTCGCGACATTGCAAGCAGGCCCCTGCCTGCTATCCAGCCCGTATGACTGACAGCCGCCCGCACCGCTCCACCATCGGCTTCGTCTTTGCCATCGTGCTGATCGACATGCTGGGTTTCGGCATCATCATGCCGGTCCTGCCGGGCCTGATCATGGACCTGGGCGGCATGAACATCGATGAGGCAGCCGTCTTCGCCGGCTGGCTGGGCGCGGGCTATGCGGCGACGCAGTTCTTCTTCGCACCGGTCATCGGCAACCTGTCCGACCGCTACGGTCGCCGCCCGGTCATGCTGGCAAGCGTGCTGGCCATGGCGATCGACTATGTGCTTCAGGGCATGGCCCCGGCGCTGTGGTGGCTGGTCATCGGGCGCCTCGCCGCCGGCATGACCGGGGCGAGCTATTCCGCCGCCTATGCCTGCATCGCGGACATCACCCCGCCCGAAAAGCGCGCGCAGAGCTTCGGCCTGATGGGCATGGCCTTCGGTTTTGGCTTTATCGCGGGCCCGGCGATCGGCGGGCTCCTTTCGGAATTCGGCGAGCGTGCGCCGTTCTACGCAGCAGCAGCGCTAGCTTTTGCCAATTTCCTGTTCGGCCTGTTCTTCCTGCGCGAAACCCTGGCGCCGAAGAATCGCCGCCCGTTCGACTGGCGCCGCGCCAATGCCTTTGCCGCGCTGAAAGCCCTGCGCGGACAAAACGCCACCGTCCTGTGGTTCATCGCAGCGTTGGCGGTCTGGCAGCTGGCGCACATCGTCTATCCCGCCGTCTGGGCCTATTTCGCCATTGCAGCCTACGGTTTCTCGCAGCGCGAAGTGGGCCTTGCGCTCGGCATGGTCGGGCTGACATCGGCGCTGGTGCAAGGCTTCGGCCTGCGCTTCATCGCGCCCCGGATGGGAGAGAAATGGTCGGTCGCGACGGGAGTCATCGGCGTGGGCCTGTCATCAGTGATCTACGCCGTGGCGACCAGCACGCCGCTGGTATACCTCGCGATTGCGGTGGGCGCGCTGCAGGGGCTGATCCAGCCGTCGATTTCCGCGCTCAACAGCCGCGCGGTCGATGCACGCAGCCAAGGTGAATTGCAGGGCGCTGTGCAGTCGATCGGCGCCATTGCTGCCATTGTCGGCCCGCCGCTCTATGCCGGGGTCTTTGCCAAGTTTAGCGGGGCGCAGGCCATTTTCCACTTCCCGTCGATGCCGCTGTTCGTTGCAACGGCCTTCGCATTGGTCGCGTTCGCCCTGTTTCTCGCCGGAGCGCGGCGAGTCCCTGTGACCAGTGCAAGCTAACAAGTTGCAAAACATGCAACTGCCCGCGCGTCCTTTGCGTTTGTAATCTCTACCCCCGCGCTTATGTTGCAACTGCGAACAGAGTTCGCGAATGCAACAGGAGATACCCCATGCGCAGCATCTATTCGATCGTGCTGCCGGTGATTGTCGCGGCGATGTCCAGCGGCCTTATTTTCACCGCGACGCTCGCCTGAGCGTCTAAGCAAGCACTCCCCACAGAAGCGGCCGTCCGGCACCAGCCGGGCGGCCGCTTCTGTCTGGCGATCAGATTTCCAGCCTGATCGTCGCGCGAATGTCACGCCCGGCGAGCGGGGCATAGTCTTTCAGGTAGCTGGCGTGGCGGCGGGCGTTGACGTCGAACAGGTTGTTCGCGCTGAGCAGCACGCTCAGCGGTTTGTCGCGGCCCCACGGACGCCAGGAAACCTCCACATTGGCCAGCGTGTAGCCGGGGGTCGGATCCTCGTTGGGCGCGACCCGGTTCTGGCCCGTCACACGCTCGACATTGGCCTTGAAGTCCCACTTCCAAGAGGACAGTTCAAGCCCGCCCTGCACGCGCAGCGGCGGGATTCGCGGCGCGGGGCCGAAGCTGTCGATATCGGCATGGACATAATCGGCCAGCGCCTCGGCCTTCAGCTTCCAGTCGCCGAATTCGGCCAGGGTGTAGTCGCCCTGCACCTCGAAACCATAGAATCGGGCATTGGCCTGGCCCAGTTGGTATTCCGGCAGGCCATCGACGACTGCGCCGGTGCGCGCGTCGAAGATGAAGTCCTTGAACCAGCTGTGATAGGCTGAAGCCTCGAACGAGAAGCGGCTGCCGTGGCCGCGCAGGATCGCCTCGGCGCTCCAGACGCTTTCGGGGCGAAGGGTGGGATCGCCGACTTCGAACGCTTCGGTGCCCGCATGCGGACCATTGGCGAGCAGCTCCTCCGCCGCCGGTGCGCGAGCGGTGCGTGAGACATTGACACCGAATTTCCACTGCGGGCTGAACTCGTACATCGCCCCCAACGCCGCCGAGAAGGTATCGAAACTGAGCCGCCCGTTGAAGAACTGCGGCTGCGACGCGTCAGGTTTGGAAGTGATGCGGCTGTGTTCGAACCGCGCCCCAGCCTCAAGGTTCCACGGCCCGCTCTCATACTGCTGGAGCGTGAAGAAGCCGACCTGGGCGCTTGAGTTCTTCGGCAGGAAGGCCTCGTCTCCCACCACGTTGAAATCGCGGATGACCATCTGCGCGCCGGTCACGCCCTTCCAGCCGCCCCGGTCCGCCTGAGCGAGCTCGAAGCGCGCCTCGATGCCCTTGTTGTAAAAGGTTGTGCCCACGCTGCCATCCGGCTCCAGCTCGGAATGCTGGTAATCGGCATAGCCCATGCGGAAGGCGATCTTGTCGATCAAACTGCCATTAGCGTTAATCTCCGCGCGCCCGTCGATCCGATCCTGCTTGAGCGCGATGCGCGGGGCTTCCTGGTCCTGGCCGGGCAAGGTCGCGAGGCGGAGCGGGATGCCATAAACATTGTCGGTATGGCTGTAGGCCACGCCGATCGAGCCGCCATCGTTGACATAGGTTGCGCCAACCCCGCCGTCCACGCGCGTGCCGAAGTATTGGGCAGCTTACCCGAGAGCGCCGCATTGGCTGCGAAATCGATGTCGGAATCCGGATCCGGCGGCAGAAGGGCCGAAGCGGCGGCCTGCGCCCGCAGCGCCGGTGACAGCGCGAAGCCGCCGATGCGCAGGTCATCGCTCTTGGTCCAAGATCCATCAGCGTGGAGCACAAGGTTGTCCGCAACGACCACATCGGTGCTGGCTGACAGCGAGCGTTCGTTTGCCGCCGAACCATATGTGGCAATCGCACCCACATGCACCTTCTCATTCGGCACCTTGGACGGCAGGCGGCGGTCGGTCACATTGACCACGCCGCCGATTGCCGAGGATCCGTAGAGCAGCGACTGCGGCCCGCGCAGCACTTCGATCCGCTCAGCGAGCAGCGGGTTGACGACAACGGCATGGTCGACCGAAGTGTTCGACACGTCGATCGCGCCGATACCGTCAGTGAGAACGCGAACACGCTCGCCCTGAAGCCCGCGCAGCACCGGGCGCGAGGCGCTGGGGCCGAACGAGGTGGCGGAGACGCCGGGAATGTCCTGCAAGGTCTCGCCGATCGATGGCCGCATCGCCTGCGCCAGTTCCTGTGCCTGGATTACGGCGACGCCCGAAAGCACGTCCTGCCGCGCACGGATCAGCGTGCCGGTTACGACGATCTCTTCAGGCGCATGGTGATCGTCAGTCACTTCCTGCGCCAGGGCGGGCATGGCGGAGACGGCAATCGTGGCGGCAGAGGCAAGCAGCAGCGGAAGTTTCATTGATTGATATGACCCAAATTCGAATTGCGAACGCCCCCTCCGCGGCGCGAATTAGCCCAAGTTGAGCGGTGTTACAACATATCATTTAGCCGTACGATCTGCCCGTCGCGATTTTGCCACGTTCCGCACTGCCCGGCGCGAGCGACGACACCCCCGCCTGCCTGTGGATGGAAGGCCGAAAAGCCTTCCGATTCCGCGCTCCAATGCCTATATCGCGACCATGTCTGAACAGCCCGAAAATACGCCCAACGCCAACGAATATGGCGCCGACCAGATCAAGGTTCTCAAGGGCCTTGATGCCGTGCGAAAGCGTCCCGGCATGTACATCGGGGACACCGATGATGGTTCGGGCCTGCACCACATGGTTTTCGAGGTGTCGGACAACGCGATTGACGAGGCACTGGCAGGCCACTGCGACCTCGTCCTGATCGAGCTCAACCCCGATGGTTCGGTCTCAGTCGAGGATAACGGCCGCGGTATCCCGACCGGGATCCATGCCGAGGAAGGTGTTTCGGCGGCCGAGGTCATCATGACCCAGCTCCACGCCGGCGGAAAGTTCGAGAATACCAGCGAGGACAACGCCTACAAGGTTTCGGGCGGACTTCACGGCGTCGGCGTCTCGGTGGTCAATGCCCTGTCCGAATGGCTGGAGCTGACTATCTGGCGCGACGGGCAGGAACACTGGATGAGGTTCGCCCACGGCGATGCGGTGGCCCCGCTGCGTGTCAATGGCCCGGCCCCGGCCGGCAAGAAGGGCACCCGCGTGACCTTCCTTGCCAGCACCGAAACCTTCAAGAACGTCACCGAGTTTGATTTCGAGAAGCTCGAACACCGCTACCGTGAGCTCGCCTTTCTCAATTCGGGCGTCCGCATCCTGCTGCGCGACCGGCGGCACGAGGAAATCAAGGAGCATGACCTGTTCTACGAAGGCGGCATTGCGGCTTTCGTGAAGTATCTCGATCGCAACAAGCAGGCGCTGCTGCCCGAACCGATCGCCATCTCTTCCTCGCGTGACGGCATCGGCATCGACGTGGCGCTGGAGTGGAACGATTCGTATTACGAAAACGTCCTGTGCTTCACCAACAACATCCCCCAGCGCGATGGCGGCACCCACCTCGCCGCATTCCGCGCGGCGTTGACCCGCACGCTTAACGGCTATGCCGAAAAGTCTGGCCTGCTGAAAAAGGAAAAGGTCAACCTGACCGGCGACGACATGCGCGAAGGGTTGACCGCGATCGTTTCGGTCAAGCTGCCTGATCCGAAGTTTTCCTCGCAGACCAAGGACAAGCTGGTCTCCTCCGAAGTGCGCCAGCCGCTGGAAAGCCTGATGGCGGACCGCATGCTCGAATGGCTTGAGGAAAACCCGGCCTATGCCAAGGCCGTGGTGCAGAAGATCATCGACGCCGCCGCCGCCCGCGAAGCCGCGCGCAGGGCCCGCGAACTGACCCGCCGCAAGGGCGCGATGGACATCGCCTCGCTCCCCGGCAAGCTGGCTGACTGTCAGGAGCGCGATCCTTCGAAGTGCGAGCTGTTCCTGGTTGAGGGTGACAGCGCCGGCGGTTCGGCCAAGCAGGGCCGTGAGCGGCTATACCAGGCGATCCTTCCCCTGCGCGGCAAGATCCTCAACGTCGAGCGCGCGCGCTTTGACCGGATCATATCGTCGAGGGAGGTCGGCACGCTGATCCAGGCGATGGGCACCGGCATCCGGGACGAGTTCAACCTTGAAAAGCTGCGCTATCACAAGATCGTGATCATGACCGACGCCGACGTCGACGGCGCGCATATCCGCACGCTGCTGCTCACCTTCTTTCACCGCCAGATGCCCGAGATCATCAAGGCAGGTCACCTCTTCATCGCCCAGCCGCCGCTGTACAAGGTGAGCAAGGGCCGCAGCGAGGTCTACCTGAAGGACGGCGCGGCGCTGGACCGCTATCTCGTGGAGGCCGGAACCGCAGGCCGTATCCTCGAAACCTCCGGCGGCGCGCGCGGCGGGCAGGAACTGGCCGAACTGGTCGAACACGCGCTGCGCTTGCGCTCGCTGATGGGCTTTGTGCCGCGCAAGTACGAGCCTTCGGTGGTCGAAGCGCTGGCACTTTCGGGCGCGCTCCAGCCTGACCTTGACGCCGCCGCCCGCACCGCGGCCGTGGCCAAGGCTGGCGAATGGCTGGGCCGCGCCGACCGCGAGGCGGAATGGAGCGCCAAGGTTCTGGACGATGGCTCGGTACAGGTCACCCGCCTGTGGCGCGGCGTTTCGGATGTCTATCCGATCGAGGCGAACTTCCTTGCCAGTGCCGAAGCACGCAAGCTCGCCCGCGTTGCCGCCGAACAGGCGGAGGTCTATTCCGGCATGGCCCGGCTGGTGCGCATTGGCGCAGCCGAGGCCGAACCCGAGCCAGAGCCCGATCCGGGCAATCCCGGCGAGGGTGACGACCAGATTGCCGCGCCGGTGCGCGCGATCGCCGGTGATGGCTCCATCACCCGGCCGTCGCAGTTACTCGATGCCGTGCTTGCCAATGGTCGCAAGGGTCTGTCGATTTCGCGCTACAAGGGCCTCGGCGAAATGAACGCCGAACAGCTCTGGGAGACAACGCTCGATCCGGAAAACCGCATCCTGCTGCAGGTAAAGGTCGAGGACGCCGACGTGACCGACGAGATTTTCACCCGCCTGATGGGCGATATCGTCGAACCGCGCCGCGACTTCATCCAGGAGAATGCGCTGAACGTGGCAAACCTCGACGTCTAGCCGCTTGCTAGGCCTGCCTTTGGCGCGTCATAAGCGCGCAATGTCAAGGTAGTACCGGGGTTCGCATGATCAGCAAGACCATAGGTTTGACCGCCGCATCGCTGGCGCTGGTTTCCGCCCAGGCATGGGCGAAGGACAGCGCCACGGTGACCGTCGGCATCGCGGCGATCAACGATTTCCATGGCACGCTGGAGCCGCCGCAGCAGTCGGTGGTCGTGCCGGATGGCAAGGGCGACTTTGTGCAGGTTCCCGCCGGCGGTGCGGCCTGGCTGGCCAGCGCTATCGATTCCGTCCGGGCCAAGTATCGCTATCACCTGACTATCTCGGCAGGCGACATGATCGGCGGCAGTCCGTTCAGTTCGTCCTCTTTCCTCGACGAACCGGCGATCGGGGTGATGAATCGCATCGGGCTGGACTTCAACGCCGCCGGCAATCACGAGTTCGATAGCGGCACCGAGGAACTCCTGCGCAAACAAAAGGGCGGCTGCACGCAGTTCACCGCAATCAAGCCTTGCCAGATCGAGAAATTCAAGGGCGCCAAGTTCACCATCCTTGCCGCCAACACGATCAAGGACGATGGCTCCACTTTGCTGCCCGCCACGGCAATCCGCTCCTTCGGCAAGGGGCGGATGAAGGTAAAAGTCGGCCTGATCGGCCTGACGCTGAAGAACAGCGGTGTTGGCCAGCAGCCGCAGAACGTCAAGGGCATCCGCTTTGCCGATGAGGCCGATACGGCCAACGCGCTGGTCGGCAAGCTCAAGGCCAAGGGCGCCGACGCGGTGGTAGTGGTCATCCACCAAGGCGGTCGCACGACCGACCCGGCGCCTAATGGCTGCCCCGGCCTGTACGGCGAGATCAAGCCGGTACTGGACCGGCTCGACACCCGTGTGGACCTCGTCATCTCGGGCCACACACACTGGGACTACGTTTGCGAATATGGCGCGATCAATCCGGCCAAGCCCTTCCTGCTGACCAGCGCGGGGTTGTGGGGCAAGATGGTGACCGACATCACGCTGGAAATCGATCCGGCGGCGAACAGGGTCGTCAGCCGCAGCGCACGGCAAGTCATTGCCCAGTCGCCGGGCTATCAGGCATCGACCGCCTTCATTGCCAACCGGCCCGAGTTTCCGCAGTTCCAGCCGCGCAAGGACGTGGCCGACTATGTCGCGGCATACGTGAAGGCCGCGGATACGGTGGCCAAGCGCGTGGTGGGCAAGCTCGCCGCGCCGGTCGACAAGCTGGACGGCCCGCTCGCCAATACCGGCGGGCCGCTGGGCAACCTGATCGCCGATGCGCAACTGGCGGCGAGCACCGGGGCTGGTGCGCAGATAGCGCTGATGAACCCCTTCGGCATCCGCCGCTCGCTGAATGCCGCTGCCGATGGCACGGTGACCTTTGTAGACCTGTTCGCGGTGCAGCCGTTCCGCAACCGGCTGGTCACGATCAGCCTGACCGGCGCGGAGATCAAGGAGGCGCTGGAGCAGGGCTTCGATGCGAATGCGCCAGAGCAGGTGCTCGCCCCTTCGGCGGGTTTCAGCTTTACCTATGATCGGAGCTTCCCGATTGGTTCGCGGATAACCGCGATCAGCCTGAACGGTGCACCGCTCGATCCGGCCAAGTCCTACCGCGTGACGATCAGCCGCTTCCTTGCCGAGGGCGGGGACAGTTTCGAAGCCTTCACCAAGGGCCGCGATCCGGTGGAGGGCGTCATGGAAATTGAAGCGCTGGAGGCTTGGCTGAAGGCTGTGCCGCCCCGCGCCGCGCCGCAAGAGGTGCGGGCGGTCGATGCCAGGCCTGATCTCAACCTGTTGAAGCGTAACGCGCCGCCGGGTCAGAAATACCGCTGATCAGTCCTTCGGGAACCATGGGATGAAGCCGGAAGTCTTGCGGACATATTCCGCATAGCCCGGCCGCCGGTCCGCCATGCCCTTTTCCAGCAGCGGCTTGCCTGACCACTTGGTCAGGGTGAAGGTCAGGAAAGCGGGGCCGATCACGCTGCCAAGCGCGACGCCAATCCCGGCCTCGCTGGCGGCGAGCCACACGCCCCACCAGACGCAGGCATCGCCGAAGTAGTTGGGGTGGCGGGTATAGCGCCACAGGCCGGTGTCGAGCACCTTGCCCTTGCTCGCCGGGTCCTTGCGGAAGCGGGAAAGCTGCCAGTCTCCCACCGTTTCGAACACCATACCGAGCAGCCAGAGAGCAGCCCCCGCCATGGCGAGCGGGCCAATCGCCTCCGCACCTGAAGCGGCAACGCCCATCTGGGCAGGCAGGCAGGTGACAAAGAGCAGCACTGCCTGCGGCAGGAATACGCGCTTCAATGCGCCGCTGGCATAGCGCCCCTGTTCACGCGCGGGTCCCAGGATCTTGGCATAGCGCGGATCCTCCCCGCTCGCTCGCCAGCGGGTGTAAAGGTGCAACGCCAGCCTTGCTCCCCAGATCACCGCCATGGCCGCGATCAGCGTTGCGCGCGCGCCCGGGTCGCCAAGCTGCAACCAGGCAGTCAGCGCCAGCAGCGCCATGCCGCCGCCCCAGACGGCGTCAATGAACGAGACGTCTCCGATCTTCGCCGCGACCAGCCACAACGCCAGCATGGCGGCAAGGATGATGCCCGCGTTGGTCAAAAGGATATCAGCCATCGGTCGCTCCTGCGGTAATCGCGTCCCACCGGGGATTGCCCGGCATCTTTTCCTCGAACCAAGCGCGTATGCGAGCAAAATCGGCCGCCTTGTCGCCGGTCAGCGCGATTTCAGGCCCCAGCCCGCCGCGCTTGATCTTGTGGTCCACCCATGCCGGGACAATCGGCACGCCCGCGCCCAGCGCGATGTGGTAGAAACCGCTCTTCCACTTGGCCGCCCCCTTGCGCGTGCCTTCGGGGGCTACCACCAGCATCAGTTCGTCACGCGCGTTGAACACCTCGATCATCTGGTCGACGTAGTTGTTGCGCGAGGAGCGAACAATGGGAACGCCACCCATTTCGCGCATGAAGCGCGTCATCGGCCAGCGAAACAGGCTGTGCTTGCCCATGAAGGCGGGCCGGATGCCCAGTTCATCGGTCGCGCCCATGAAGAACAGGAAATCCCAGTTCGTCGTGTGCGGCGCGCCGACGATAATGAACTTGCGCGACTGCGCCTTCCACGGATCGAGCTGCCACCCCTGCGAGCGGTAAAGCGCGAGCAGCGCCCCGCGGACCAGCCGCGTAAACAGCGACAGGCGCGATGCAGGCGCGCTCAGAAGCCCGCTCCATCGGGCCACTTCGGGCTGGCCATGCCGAATACCTTGAACAGCAACCCCATCTGCCCCTCCCCGATCAACCGCTCCATCGCCGATCGAACCGCGCCTGCGTGCTGCGGAGCAAAACCGGCGAGCGCCTCCGCCCTCGCCTCGATCCCCAGCGAGCGGAGCCAGCGCCCCTGCGGCACCGTGCCCAGCCAGCGGCAGCCGCGCGACTCGACAATGGGCGCAAGCGTCGCAAAGTCCACATGGGCCGTCAGGTCCACTTCGCCCGGCATGGCGAAAGGATCGACCTTGCGGTGGCTCTTCACTGCCTGCAGCGTCGAACCGTCGCGCACCACGTCGCTGCCGTAATCGATGAACAGCGCCGCGCCCCCCTGCTCGACCAGCCGGCCGGCCACCTCATAGACAATGGCAGCGGCGCCGGGGCAGGTTTCGATGATCGTGCCATCAGCAGCGTCGCGACGCGCCTCCGGCACAGCGGGGTCCATCGGCATATTTCCGGCAACGGGCACGAAGCGCCCTTCGTGGAACCCCACCATGCGTTCGCGCCAGCCGTCAGGAGTCTTGACCATCTGGCGCACGGGCAGGGCATCGAGAAATTCGTTGGCAACCAGCAGGACCGGCCCCTGATAGGGCACGGTCGACAGGTCATCGTGCCAGATCGCTTCCGGCATGGTGACGAGCTGGATGTCCTTGAGCTGGGTCGAAGTCTCGACGAAATGCACACGCGGGGTGAGCCCGTATCGCTTCGCTGCCGCCATGGCATCGCGCGCCAGGGTGCCGCGGCCGGGGCCAAGCTCGACGTAGTGGACCGGCTCTTCACGCCCGGCGCGGATCCACATGTCGGCCAGCCACAGCCCGATCAGTTCGCCGAACATCTGGCTGATTTCGGGCGCGGTGATGAAGTCACCCTCTTCGCCGAAGGGGTCTTTCGAGGCGTAGTAGCGGGCGTTCGATTCGCCCATGTAATGCGCAATGCTGATCGGCCCGGAATGGCCGATAAGCCGCTCGAAGATCGCCGAAAGCGGCGCGTCCTCCATCATTGCGGCGTTGCGGGCACGCTGCCGAGCGGCGGACGGACCAGCGCGCGGACCATGAAGAACAGGCCGATCAGGAACAACGGAATGGTCAGCCACTGGCCCATCGAAAGGCCGGTCTCCATCGCGAATTCGCGCAACTGGGCATCAGGTTCGCGGAAGAATTCGACGACGAAACGAGCCGCCGCGATCCCCGCAGTGAAAGTGCCAGCAAGCAGCCCCGGACGGAACCGCGCGCGCGTCTTCCAGAACAGGATCATCATGATAATCAGTAGCAGCAGACCTTCGAGCCCCGCTTCGTATAGCTGGCTGGGGTGGCGCGCCACCGGTCCGGCATCGGGAAAGACGATGGCCCAGGACACGTCCGGTCCTGCTGGCCGCCCCCAGAGCTCGCCATTGACGAAGTTCGCCAGCCGCCCGAACAGCATGCCGAAGGGCACGGCGACCGAGACATAGTCCGCCACCCGCAGGAAGTTGAGCTTTCCGCGCCACGATACCCAGGCAAAGGCCAGCACCACGCCGAACAGGCCGCCGTGGAAGCTCATCCCGCCTTCCCACAGCTTGATCAGTTCACCCGGCTCGGTCAGCAGTTGCGGCGCGTAAAAGATCGCATAGCCCAGCCGCCCTCCCAGGATAATGCCCAGTGTGCAGTAGAAAAACAGGTCATCGGCATGGCGCTGCGCCAGCGGCGCGCCGGGCGTCTTGATCGCTTTCGACGTGTGCCAATAGGCCAGGATGATGCCCGCCAGATAGGCGAGGCTGTACCAGCGCAGGGTGAAGAAGCCGAGGTCGATGCCCCGCGTCAGGCCGAGATCATCGAAATTGATCGGCTGTGAAACGGCGGCAAGCAATAGTGACAGCAAGGAACCGAACCCCTAGATAATTATCAGTAGCAGTCTTGGCACAGCGCGGCCCGCGATGGAACCGCCTGTGAACAAAGCACGCGCACGGGAAAGGATAGCCGAACGGCCATGCCAAGCGAACTCGACCGGACCTTGAACGCCGTCATGGACGCGATGACCGCGCCGGGGGCCCTGCTGGAAACGGCGCAGGTCGAAGTGCGGGGTCGCCAATGGACCGTATTCCGCAATGCCCCGCCGAGCGTACCTGCCATGCTCGCCCATTTCAGCGCGCAGCATGGCGAGCGGGAATTCCTTGTCGATGGTTCGGTGCGGCTGACTTTTGCCGAAGTTCTCGCCCTGTCGCGTGAGGCCGCTGAGGGGCTGGTGAACCGCCACGGCGTGCAAAAGGGTGACCGCATCGGCATCGCGGCGCGCAATTCGGCCAACTGGGTCATCGCCTATTTCGGCGTGCTGATCGCCGGTGGCTGTGCGGCGCTGCTCAACGGCTGGTGGACCGGCGAGGAAATGTCGGACGGCATCCGCCTGGCCGATTGCAAGCTGATCCTTGCCGACGCCCCCCGCGCCGCGCGTATCGAGGCGGTGGACCACGGAGCAGAAGTACTGGTCTTCGACCACGGCGATCCGCGCGAGGGGCTCTCAGGCCTGCTCGGCTCCGGCGCGGCAGAATTGCCCGCGCTGATCGGCGATGACCTTGCCACCATCCTCTACACCTCAGGCTCTACCGGCCAGTCCAAGGGCGCGCTGTCCGACCACCGCGCGGTAGTGCAGGCGACAATGAACTTCGCCGCGAACACGCTGATGCTTTTCCAGTACCATTCCGCCCGCGGCGAAGTGCCGCCCGGAATGCTGCCGGCAGCGCTGCTCGCAGTGCCTCTGTTCCATGTGACCGGCGAGATTCCGGTCCTGCTGCAAAGCGTGGTCACTGGCCGCAAGGTAGTGATCATGGCGAAATGGGATGCCGAGGATGCGATGCGGCTGATGGCGGCAGAGCGCGTCACCTATTTCGTCGGCGTACCGCTGATGAGCTACGAAATCGCCAGCCACCCGAACCGCGCCCAATACGACCTGTCGAGTTGCGTCCACTTCGCCGCAGGCGGCGCGCCGCGCCCGGTGAGCCATGTGCGCACCATCCGCGATGCCCTGCCCACAGGCTACCCGATCCTGGGCTATGGACTTACCGAGACCAACGCAGTCGGCTGCGGCAACTTCAATGAGAATTACCTCGACAAGCCGGGTTCGACCGGCCCCGCCAGCCGCCCCCTGGTCGAAGTCGCCGCGCTGGGAGAAAGCGGACAGGTCCTCGGCCCGAACGAAACCGGCGAAGTGGCGATACGCACGATCTGCAACTTTGTCGGTTACTGGAACAACGCCGAGGCCACCGCCGCGGCGATGACCGAAGACGGCTGGTTCCTCTCTGGCGACCTCGGCTATCTTGACGAGGACGGCTACCTGTTCATCGTCGACCGCAAGAAGGATGTGATCATCCGCGGCGGGGAGAATATTACCGCCAGCGAAATCGAAGCCGCGCTTTACAGCCACCCCGGCATTGCCGAGGCCAGCGTTTTCGGCCTGCCCGACGAGCGGCTGGGCGAAGTTCCGGTGGCGGTTTACCTGGCCCATGAGGGCATCGACGTGACCGGCGACGACCTGCGCGAGTTCCTTTGCAGCCAGATCGCCCATTTCAAGATACCGGTGCAATTCTGGCGGGAATCCGATAGGCTGCCCCGGCTCGGAACCGAAAAGGTCGACAAGCGTGCCCTGAAGGCGCGTTACTCGGCCAAGTGGACGGGCGCGAAACAACGGGCCTGACATTTGACTTTCCAACGCATTGCCAACCAGCGCGCGATCATCGACCGGCGCGCGCTCGCCTCTGCCATCGAGGATGTCGTGGCCGATCAGGGCGCGGAGAAGGGCCGTCCGCGCGTGGTCGAACTGCTGCGCGCCGCGCTGAAGGGCGGCAAGGCGGAGATCGAACGCCGCCTGATGGACAAGCCCTCCGCCGGCCACGAATGCGCCGCAGCCATGGCCTTCCTTGTCGACCAACTGGTCCGCGTGATCCACGATCACGTCATCGGCAATGTCTATCGCGCCAGCAACCGCTCCACTGGCGAACGCCTGACGATCATGGCGGTCGGCGGCTATGGCCGGGGGGAAATGGCGCCCCATTCGGACGTCGACATCGCCTTCCTCACCCCGGGTAAGCAGACCGCCTGGTGCGAGCAGGTGATCGAGGCGATGCTCTATTTCCTCTGGGACCTCGGCCTAAAGATCGGCCATTCGAGCCGCAGCCTTGACGACATGGTCCGCATGGCGCGCGGTGACCTGACCATCCGCACGGCATTGCTCGAAGGACGTTATGTCTGGGGCGATCAGGACCTGTTTGACGAGGCGAACCGCCGCTTCTGGGCGGAAGTCGTCGCCGGGACCGAGCGCGATTTTGTCTCCGAAAAGCTTGGCGAGCGGAACGACCGGCACAAACGGCTGGGAGACAGCCGCTATGTCGTCGAACCCAACGTCAAGGAAGGCAAGGGCGGCCTGCGCGATCTGCACACGCTCTACTGGATCGGCAAATATATCCACAAGGTGCGCGACGCCTCCGAACTCGTCGATGTCGGCCTGCTGACCGCTAACGAATACCGCGCGTTCAAGCGGGCCGAGACCTTTTTCTGGGCTGTGCGCTGCCACCTCCACGCGATCACCAACCGCGCAGAGGACCGCTTGACCTTTGACCTCCAGCGCGAAGTTGCCGCCCGCATGGGCTTTGCCGACCGCCCGGGCAAGAGCGCGGTCGAGCGGTTCATGCAGTACTTTTTCCTGCAGGCGAAACGGGTGGGGGCGCTGACGGGCCTGTTCCTCAGCCAGCTTGACGAACAGTTTGCCAAGAAGCAGCCGCGCGGGCTCCTCGCCGGCTTCCGCGCCCGGTCGCGCACGCTGACCGGCGGCTGGAAGGTGTTCGGCGGCAAGATTGATACGCCTTCTGACGACTGGTTTGAGAAGGACCCGGTCCGGCTGATCGAGCTGTTTCACGTGGCCGATACCAACCAACTCGAAGTGCACCCCAGCGCCATGCGGCGGGCTTCGCGCGATGCCAAGTTGATCGACGCCAAGGTGCGCGCCGACCCGCGCGCCAATGCCCTGTTCCTTGACCTGCTGACCAGCCGCAACGACCCTGAAACGGTGCTGCGATGGATGAACGAGGCCGATGTCTTCGGCCGCTTCGTTCCCGACTTCGGGCGGGTCAACGCGCAGATGCAGTTCGACATGTATCACCACTATACGGTCGACGAGCATACCATCCGCGCCATCGGCCTGCTGGCCGAGATCGAACGCGGCGAGCGCAAGGAGGACCACCCGCTTGCCACCATGCTGCTGCCGCAGATTCGCTCGCGCCGGGTGACCTATTGCGCCGTCCTGCTGCACGACATCGCCAAGGGGCGCGGCGGCGATCATTCGGTGCTGGGGGCGGAGGTTGCGAGGAAGCTCTGTCCGCGCTTTGGGCTGGACGAGGGCGAGACCGAGATGGTTGCCTGGCTGGTGCGCCATCACCTGATGATGAGCGACACGGCCTTTCGCCGCGACCTGGCCGACTGGAAGACGATCGGTGACTTCGTCGAGGTGGTCCATTCGATCGAGAACCTGCGCCAGCTCACCCTGCTGACCATCGTCGATATTCGCGCGGTGGGGCCCGGCACCTGGAACAGCTGGAAGCGGCAATTGCTCGGCGATCTGTACGGCGCAGCTGAAGAACGCCTGCGGCTTGGCCACGCCATGCACGGACGCAGCGAACGTGTTGCCCGCAAGAAGGAAAAGGCGCGGGAACTGCTGGGCAAACAGGGCGCACTGGTCGATTCGGTCGGCCAGCAGCTTGGCGATGCCTACTGGATCGCCGAGCCCGAGGACATCATCGCCTGGAACCTCAGGCAGCTCGACGCCGCCAAGGGCGCGCCGCTGCATGTGGCTTGCGAATACTATGCGGCGCGCGGGGCCACACTGGTAACGGTGATCGCCGCCGACCATCCCGGCCTGTTCTACCGCATCGCCGGGGGCATCCACCTGGCCGGCGGCAACATCATCGACGCACGCATCCACACCGCGCGCAACGGCTTCGCGGTCGATAATTTCCTCGTCCAGGACCCGCTGGGGCGCCCGTTCAGCGAAGGCGACCAGCTCAAGCGCATCGAGACGATGATCGCCGATGCCCTCGCCAACCGCGTCAAGCTGGTGCCGCGGCTTGCCGCCCGCCCGCTCGCCCGCCCGCGCGCCGAAGCCTTTGTCGTGCGCCCCGGGGTTGCCTTCGACAACAAGGCTTCGAACCGCTTCACCGTGGTCGAGGTTGCCGCGCGTGACCGGCCGGCCCTGCTCAACCGCCTTGCTCGCGCCCTGTTCGAGGCGCGGCTGATCGTCCATTCGGCCCATATCGCCACCTACGGCGAGCGCGCGGTCGATACGTTCTACGTCACCGACGTCCTGGGTGAGAAGCTGGAACAGGCGGGCCGGATGAAGGAAGTCGAGAAGGCGCTGCTGGAAGCTGCCGGCGAGGACACGGTAGAGGTCGAAGCTGCGTAATTTTCCGCCTCACGGCGATGCGGTCCGGGCATCCGCCCGGACCTTGCAACACCAGCCCGCTCCCCCGGCCCGACCACCCACAGGGTACCTTATCGGGTGGTCGGGCCGGGGGAGCGGGCTGGTGTTGCAAGCCGATCGCGGATGCGATTGGCGCACCCGACCAAGACTCCCCTTCCCCAAACCCGCGATTCGCATTAAGGACCGCCCCGAAGACCATAACAGGAGAAGACACTATAGCTCCCCCACCCCGGCGCATGCTGCAGCCCCCCGTGAAGAGCGGGCCGCGCTACAACCATCTCATCCAGTCGGACAAGGTCCGCGTGATCGATGAGAATGGCGAGAATATCGGCGTCATGTACACCCGCGAAGCGATCGAGCAGGCGGCCGAAGTCGGCCTCGACCTGGTCGAGGTTTCGCCCAATGCCGACCCGCCGGTCTGCAAGTTCCTCGATGTCGGCAAGTTCCGCTACGAGGCCCAGAAGAAGGCCAACCTCGCCCGCAAGACCCAGAAGACGCAGGAGATCAAGGAGATCAAGATGCGTCCGAACATCGACGATCATGACTATGATACGAAGATGAAGGCGATCCACAAGTTCATCGGCGAAGGTGACAAGGTCAAGGTCACCCTGCGCTTCCGCGGCCGCGAACTCGCGCACCAGCAGCTGGGCATGAACCTGCTGCGCCGCGTGCAGGAGGATACTGCCGAGATCGCCAAGATCGAAGCTTATCCCCGCATGGAAGGCCGCCAGATGCTGATGGTGATTTCACCAAAGTAAGGCCAGCCCCGACAGGGAACAGAAAAAGGGGCGCACCGCAGGGTGCGCCCCTTTTCGTTTCCGGCATCGGATCAGCGCTTGGCCTGGGCCTTGCTCATCAGCACACCAAGCACGACCGCGACCAGCAGCAGTGCTGGAACGTCGCCCAGCAAGTGCCCCTGATGCATGGGGTCGCTGGTCGATTGGAGCGCCATGACCACGGCATGGACCACGCTTGACCAGACGGTGAACCAGATCAGCGAGGCATTGGCCAGCGGGTTGCTCGCCGCCCGGACCAGGAACACGCCAAGCGTGGCATAAACGCCGACGATCATCATGAAATAGTTGCTCGAGGCCGGCACCCCTTCATGCCAGGCCCAGCCCGAGGGCCAGAACATGGCCAGTGGATAGATCAGGCAAAAGATCACGCCGAACACGGTCAGCGCCAGCGAAAGCAATCTTGAATTGTCAGGCATGTTCATTTCCCCCTGTGACCCACACGCATAGGTCACCCATTTCGTCGCGATAGCAATAGCCGCTCTTCCCGATCGGAGGCCAACGCCGCAGGAGCGACCGCTTTGTGCTGATAGCCATCCAGCCGAAGCGTGTTCAGTCCGAGTCGGACAGGGCTCCGATGATGCGTTGATCAAGCGCGTTCTTTTTGCTGAGACTGTCGATCACCCTGTCAGATGAAGGGGCGCCGGCCTTGGCGAACAGGATAAACCGCTCTCCAGCCTTGCCATCGACAGCGTCACCTCCGCCAGTTGGTCCGCATGAGGTGAACGACTTGTACTCAAGCCAGAAGCCTTTGCGGCTAGGTGCGCCCCTGATCCATTTGACCGGCAGTATGAAAGCCGATTGGCCGGGACCATAGAACGGGGCCTTGCCGAGTCGAATCTTGCTGACCTTGCCGATAAAGATCGCGGGACTTTCCTGCCAAAGCCAGGCCTGACGCTGCAACCTGCCGGTGCGCACAGCAGTTGCCATTTCATCCTTCAGTTTTTCCAACCGAGCCTGATAGTCCGCGTCACCCTCCCCCGCCATCGGTAATGGCGGAGGTGGGGGGGCGGACAGGCATGGACTTCGCCGGAAAGTGCCAGGCCGGCGGCCAACAGCCCAAAACAAGGCAGGCACTTTCGGTTCAAAGCAGGTCTCCAATCCGCTTGAAATATGGCTGCGTTCTCCCGCTTTCGGCAAGACCATGAATATGTCTCGCCAAGCCTCACCGAGTTGGTTACAGACGAAACCATTATGGCAAAATCCCCCAAAGACACCACGATTGGCAACCGCCAGCTGAAGCCCTCCACCCTGATGATGGGCTATGGCTATGACCCCTCGCTATCCGAAGGCAGCCTGAAGCCGCCGATTTTCCTCACCTCGACCTTCGCTTTCCCCAGCGCCGCCGAGGGCAAGCGGTTCTTCGAAGGCATCACCGGCAAGCGCCCCGGCGGCAGCGATGGCCTGGTCTATTCGCGCTTCAACGGCCCGAACCAGCAGATCCTGGAAGAGCGCCTTTCGCTGTGGGACGGCGCGGAGGAAGCGCTGGTCTTCTCCAGCGGCATGTCTGCGATCGCCACCCTGCTGCTCGCCTTCTGCAACCACGGCGACGTGATCGTCCATTCCGGCCCGCTTTACGCCGCGACCGAAGGCTTCATCGCCAAGACCCTGTCGCGCTTCGGTATCGGCTATGTCGATTTCGCCGCAGGGGCCGAACCCGCGGAGATCGAGGCGGCGCTGGCCAAGGGCAAGGAACTCGCCGCGAAACAGGGCGGCAAGGTCGCCATGGTCTATCTCGAAAGCCCGGCCAACCCGACCAATGCCCTCGTCGATATCGAGGCCGTCGCCGCCGCGCGTGATGCCGCGCTGGGGGCTGAATGCCCGATCGCCATCGACAATACCTTCCTCGGGCCCCTGTGGCAGCAGCCGCTGAAACAGGGTGCGGACGTGGTGGTCTATTCGCTGACCAAGTATGCCGGCGGCCATTCGGACCTGGTTGCGGGCGGCTTGACGGGCGCAAAGCGCTGGATGGATCCCATCCGCATGTTGCGCAACACCATGGGCACCATCCTCGATCCCAACACGGCGTGGATGCTGCTGCGCAGCCTCGAAACCGTCGAACTGCGCATGACCCGCTCAGGCGAAAACGCAGCGAAGGTCTGCGCTTACCTGAAGAGCCATCCCAAGGTCGAAGGCCTCGGCTACCTCGGTGATATCGACGATCCGCGCCAGCAGGACATCTACAACCGCCACTGCACCGGCGCGGGCAGCACCTTTTCGGTCTTCATCAAGGGCGGCGAGGCGGAGAGCTTCCGCTTCCTCGACGCGCTGAAGATCGCCAAGCTCGCAGTAAGCCTTGGCGGCACCGAGACTCTGGCCAGCCACCCGGCGAGCATGACGCACTTGTCCGTGCCTGACGAACGCAAGGCCATGCTCGGCATCACCGACAGCCTGGTGCGCATCTCGATCGGCATCGAGGACGCGGACGACCTGATCGCCGACTTCGAACAGGCGCTGGCGGCAGTGTAATGAACGGAAGCCCCCGCGCAGGCGGGGGCTTCCTTTCTGTTCAGAGCTTCATCGGCTGGCGCTGCCAGTAGGTCAGCGAGCGCCACAACCATTCCATCGGGCCAAAGCGGAAGCGCGCCAGCCAAAGCGGGCTCCAGACCAGTTCGGCCAGCCACACGCCCGCGACGACCAGGTAGAGCTGGTACCGCTCAAAGTGGCCATAGAGCCCGAAACCGAAGCCATAGAACAACGCGGTGCAGATCAGCGTCTGGGCAATGTAATTGCTCAACGCCATCTGCCCGACGGCCGCCAATGCGCGCTGCAGGCCCTTCAGCGCGCCCAGCCGGATGACCGTGAGGGCAAGGCCGAGGTGCCCGATCACCATGGCGAGGCGGCTGAACTGATAGGTCCGGTCGGCTTCGGAGAAGGCTATGGGCGAGAAATTGCCAGCATAGATGTGCTGCAACTCATACCAGCCGAGCGGCAGGCCGATTGCGTAGCCGGCGACCATCATGGTCACATAGGTCCGCACAGGCTTGCCGCCGCCGAGGTAACCCAACTTCAGCAGCCCCATGCCAAGCAGCATGAAGGGGATCATGTCGAACAGCAGCCAGTAGGGCGCGGTGGTCCACTGGAATTCGTAGCTGGATTCCCACTGGCCGGTGACTGCCTGCCACCACGAACCACTGTGGATCGCCCGCAGTCCGGCGGCAGCTTCAGGACTGGGCGTGTAGTGTTCCAGCGCCCCGCCCCATTCCTTCAGCGCCTCCTCCTGCTCATGGTTGAGCTTCTGTCCCGCCGCCTTGGCCTGCTCTGCCATCTGTGCCACGGCCTGCGTTTCGACGAGGGCATTGGCCTTGTAACCGGTGATCGCGGCGGCACAGGCGAGCAGCAAGAGAGCGGCGATGATCTGGGTCTTTGCAGGCAGCTTGCGCGGCGCGAAGAGAACCAGCCCGCAGAGCGAATAGGCAAACAGGATCTCGCCGTACCACAGCAGCAGCGCCCAGTGGATCACGCCGAACAGCATCATCCAGAGCATCCTGCGAAAATGGATTTCGGCGGCCATGATGCCCGCACCCGCGCTTTCCATGCGGTCGGTCATCAGGACGATCCCGGCACCGAACAGCAGCGAGAAGATCCCCCGCATGGTCCCTTCGAAGCCGACCTGGATAACGTCGTAGGCGACCTTGTTCCAGCCTTCCGCGCCGCCGTCGGCGAGCGGATTGCTATAGGCCTGACCCAGCAGGCCAAAGGCGGTGATGTTCATCATCAGGATGCCGAGCAGCGAGATGCCTCGCAGCACGTCGAGCGACTGGACGCGGGCGGCCTTTGCCACCGGCGCAACGGCTGTATCGGACATAGGTCCATTCCCCCCGAGGCGAGTTGCCTTGCGTGCGGACCCTGATCGCCTCGGCCTGCCCCACTCGGCCGGGTGATGGGGGAAGCTAACCCGGCACCGGAAGGATAGCAAGCACCGCTCCGGCGATTGCCCTGCCGATTGACCGGGTGCGGCCAATCGCGGACAACCCGCGGCCAAGGGAGGCCACAGCCGACCGATTGGGAGAGTGCTGTAAATGGCCTATCTGGGCGAACTTCGTGACAACTGGCGTCCGCTGCTGGCAGCCACCATCGGCGTCGGCACGGGCATGTCGCTGGCCGGAACGGTCATCAGCACCATGGCCCCCTCGCTGATCAAGGCGAACGGCTGGACGCCATCGGACTTCGCCTATGTCGGCACGCTGGGCCTGTTCTCCTCACTCGCCCTGCCCTTCGTCGGCCGTCTCGCAGACGTGCTGGGCGTGCGGATGACCGCGCTGATCGGCATGGTCGCCATGCCCGTGATCTACCTGCTGTTCAGCCTGATGGATGGATCGATCGGCACCTATTCGATGCTGTTTGTCGCCCAGGGCGTGATCGGCATGACGACCACGGCGACGGTGTTCTGCCGCCTGGCCGTGCAGTACATCAAGAATTCGCGCGGCATGGCGCTTGCCATCGTCGCCTCCGGGCCAGCGCTGTTCGGCATGCTGGTGGGGCCAAAGCTTAACGCCATTGTCGAGGCGGAGGGATGGCGCGCGGGGTACCAGTCGCTCGCTATCTTCGCGGTCGTGGCCGGGATCGTCACGTTCCTGCTGATTCCGCCCGGTTCAAAGAGCCACGGCGTCTCCACGACCAAGCGGCGCGCGCGTGACGATTACCCGATGATCTTCCGCAATCCGGCCTTCTGGATGCTCGGCGCCTCGATGCTGCTGTGCAACCTGCCGCAGACCATTCCGCAGGCGCAACTCAAGAACCTGATCCTCGAGAACGGCATGACCGGCATGATGATGGGACAGGCGACGATAGCCTTGCTGCTCGGCCAGCTTTCGGGCCGCCTGATCGCCGGCTTCGCCATCGATCGGATGAACCCCTACAAGGTGGCTTTCCTGACCATGGCGCTGCCGAGCATCGGCCTGTTCTTCATCGCCAGCGACATGGACGCGACACTGCTGCTGATGCTGTCGGTCTACTTTATCGGCTTCACCTTCGGCGCGGAAGGCGACGTGGTGGCTTTCCTCGTCGCGCGGCGGTTCGGGGTGGGGGTCTATTCCTCGGTCATGGGGCTGATCACCGCGATCACTTCATTCTCGACCTCGATAGGCGCGGCCTTCCTTGGCTTCACCCTGGCGCGGACGGGCAATTTCGTGGTGTTCCTGCTGGTCACAGGCGTCGGCGTGATCGCGGGTTCGTTGCTGCTGCTGCTGCTCGGACGGAGCGAGAAGGCGCTACCGGATGAGGTCGCCGCCTAACCCTTCCACTCGCGGCGCTCTTCCGCGGCGCGCAGGACTTCGTAAGCGAGTTGCAGCGCCTGGAACGCCTTGGCCGCCGCCTCGTCTCCCGGGCGCACATCGGGGTGCACTTCCTTTGCTTTCGCGCGCCACGCCTTCTTGATCGCGTCGAAATCGGCGTCACTGTCGAGCCCGAGTACTTCGAGCGCGCGCATCTCGTCGCGGCTGCGGGTGCCGTCGCCGGAACCGCCCCAACCATAGTGCGCGGCCTCCTTGTAGCCCGAATTGTCCCGCGTCTCGTTCGCCTCGCGCTCGGCCGCTTCTTCCTTGTCGAGCCCGGCGAAATAGTCCCAGCCCGAGTTGTATTCGGCCGCATGCTTCTGGCAGAAATACCAGCGTTCGGGGCTGTTCGGGCTCTTGGGAGCAGGACAATCGCCCTTTTCGTTGCAGCCGGCGCGATCGCACAGGCGCACGGTCACTGCCTCACGCGCGGCGCCATAACCACCCCAGCGCGGGAAGCCCCAGTTATCGGATCGGCGTGAGCGACTCATCCGACCAGCCTTAGGCCCTGCGAAGGTTCGTGGGCAAGGTCTTGAAAGGGCAATGAGGCGTTCATATTTTCCGGGCTATATTGCATTGCAATATCTACCTGCCCTTGCTATAGTAACCACGGTTAGCAAATTCGGACTGAGACACATGAGCACGAAACTTGCCCTTTCCTCCGCCCTTTCGGTCCTGATGATGGCCGCTTTCGCGGTGTTCGGCGGCGGCTCGATCGGAACGGAAGGCCAGGTTGCCGAAGCATCGCTGTTCCCTGCGCGGATCGAGGCCCCGGCCCTTCCGGCACTGCCCAGCCTGCCGATCCTGCGCTGAACGCGCGGCGGTGTGACCGTCAATCGATCGTGACGGTCACCGCGCGGCGGTTCTTGGCCCAGGCTTCCTCGTTCGATCCGGTCGCCACCGGGCGCTCCTTGCCATAGGAAATCGTCGTCAGTCGCGCGGCATCGACACCGAGGCTGACGAGGTAGTTCTTCGCCGAATTGGCCCGCTTTTCGCCCAGCGCCAAGTTGTAGTCGCGCGTGCCGCGTTCGTCCGCATGGCCTTCGACCGTGGCGCGCTTGGCGGGATATTTCATCAGCCACTGCGCCTGGGACTGCAGGGCGACCGCATCCGTGCTGTCGATGTTGAACTTGTCTGTATCGAAGTAGATCGTGTCCGCGCCCATCATGGTGGCGACGAAATCGGCCTGGCTGCCCGGCACGGGCGCGCCGACCGTGCCCTGTCCGGTATCGGTCGAGGTCGCGGCATCGCCCGGTTCGGGCGGCAGCTGCTTGGGCGGCTTTGGCGAACAGGCGGCAAGGGCTGCGCTGCCTGCCAGAAGCAGGATCAGGCCACGAGTCCTGCGGTTCGATTGCTTGGCCATATTCAACTCCATTTCGCCCCCGAAACTTCTATCCCTAATGCACAATTAAGGCAAAACCGGGCCCCAAGCTGGGTCCGATGCATCGACCGGCGTCGGCAGGCGGCGCTCGTTCTTTCCAGTAAGGTCGACCTGCCAAAGCGCCGAACGGCCCGTGTTCTTCTCGGTGCGGAAAAACTGGATGACGCGGCCATTGGGTGCCCAGGTGGGGGCCTCGTCCTGCCAGCCGCCGGTCAGCGTTTTCATGCCGCCGCCGCTCGCGTTCATGACGCCGATATGGAAGTCTCCGGCGATATGGGTGAAGGCGATCTGGTCGCCGCGCGGGCTCCATTCGGGCGTCGCTGCGCGGCCGCCGAAGAAGGAAATGCGCTTCTGGTCAGTCCCGTCCGCGTTCATCACATAGACCTGCTGGCCGCCCGACCGGTCGCTTTCGAACACGATCTTGCTGCCATCCGGCGAATAAGACCCGCCGACATCGATGCCCGGGCTGTCTGTCAGCCGCTTGCTCTCGCCGCCGTTCACCGAGACGCGGTAGATGTCGGTGTTGCCGGCCACGGCCATCGAATAGAGGATCCACTTGCCATCGGGTGACCAGCGCGGCGCAAAAGTGGGGTTCTTGCTCTGCGTCACCAGCTTCTGCGTGCCGCGCTCGGTATCGTAGATGTAGATGCGAGGGGCACCGTTGAGGTAGCTGAGATAGACGATCTGCTTGTAGTCGGGCGAATAGCGCGGGGTCAGCGCGATGGCCTGGCCGCTGGTCAGGAAGCGGTGGTTCGCCCCGTCCGAATCCATGATCGCCAGCTGCTTCTTGCGCCGGTCCTTGGGGCCTGTTTCGGCGATATAGGCGATGCGGCTGTCAAAGAACGGGCTTTCGCCTGACAGGCGCGAATAGACGAGGTCCGCGCACTTGTGCGCCGCGCGGCGCCACTCGCCGGGGCCGACCACCCACGCACCCTTGACCAGCTGCTGGCTGAGCGCGACGTCATAGAGGTAGCAGCCCACGGTCAGGTTGCCGTCACCATTGGCGCGGACGAAGCCGTGGACGAGCATTTCCGCGCCCTGCCCCTTCCACGTCGGGAAATCGGGCGCGGTGACCTGGGCGAAGGTGGGCCTTGGAAGAGCGCCGGGACCGGTCGGCTTGAACAGGCCATTGTTCTTCAGGTCATCGGTGATCACCTGCGCCAGCGCACGGCCGGTGGCTTCGGTGCCGCCAGAGCTGGCCTGCGTCGGTATGTCGGCATTGGTCGGGAAGGCCGGGATGGCAATACCCAGGTCGGCCCATGCGGCGTCATCGGTAACGTCGATCGCCTCTTCAGCGGCCGGGGCGGGGCTGGCAGGAGCACCGGCTTGCTGGGCCAGCGCCGGCGCGGCGATCAGCGCGAATGCGAACGTCCATGCGGTCTTCACTGTCAACTGCCCTTTCTGAATGCCAACGGTGGCAACTTCTTCCAGCCCTCGTAGGCATCCGCCGGCAAGCGGAACGGTGCCGAAAGCTTCACTGCACGGATCGCTTCCTCGCCATGCCGCCGCGCCTGCGAGCGGTTGGCGTCGTTGACCCCTTCCTGCCGCAGTAACTGAGGTTCACCGGCAATCGAGCCGTCGCGATTGAGTTGCACCGAAATGACCGAAACCAGCTTTTCGGCATCGAGCCCTTGCGGCACGCGGCCCTGCCAGTTCGGCCGCACTTGGCGCAGCACGGCCTGCGCGAAGGAGACGCGGAGCTCAGGCGTGATCGCCGGACCCGGTGGAGTTTCGGCCTTGCCCTTGCCAGCAGACGCGCCGGGAAGGAAATCGTTGCCAATCCGGCTCGCACCGCCGGTACGCCGGGTGCCATTGGCTTGCCCCTTGTTTGGCGGCAGGAAATCATTGCCGATCCGCGACGGACGGGGGAGGAAATCGCTGCCAATGCGTGATGGGCGCGGCGCGGCGGTCTTGGCTGGCGGAGCGACGGGACGCGGCTGCGCGCGCGGCTGGGGTGCGGGAGCCGGAGCGGCGCGCGGCTGAGGGGGGCTGCTTTTGGCTGCGGTCGCGGTGGGACGGGCTGGACCTGACGGGGTTGCGGCTGCGGCTGCACCTTAGGCTGCGGCGGAGTGGGCGCCGCCTCGGCAGGCGGGGCGGGGTCCTCGGACAGGGTCGGAGCTTCGGCCGCAGCAGCTTCCTCACGCGATGGCGAACCGGCCTCGGCCGCTACCGGACCTTGCAGCGTCACCGAGATCGCAGGCGGCGGGGGCGGCGGTTCTTCGGGGCGCGACAGCACCAGCCAGGTGAACAGCCCAACATGCGCGACAACGGCAATGCCGATGCCGACCACGTCCTCTGCCCTGATGCGCATGGTTGCCATCGGAACGGGCCTAAGGGGCCGAAACTGAACTGTCGGTGACCAGCGCGATCGACTGGACGCCCGCGCGGTTCACCTCGCCCATTACCGCCATGACGTCACCATAGGCGAGCGCCTTGTCGGCACGCAGGGTCAGCTGCGGCGGCTTGCCCGCATTGGCGCTGACCGCCTGTGCCAGCCGGTCGGGCAGTTCGCCGGGAGCCAGCTCGTCCTGGTCGAGCCACATGCGGCCATCGGCGGTCATGGTGATCGTCACCTGCTGCGCGGGCTGGGGTAGTGCCTCGGCGCGGCTTTCGGGCAGGTCGACCTTGACCCCGGCGGCGAGCAGCGGCGCGGTGACCATGAAGATCGCCAGCAGCACCAGCATCACGTCGACCAGCGGCGTGACGTTGATTTCCGCCATCGGCGCGCGCCCGCCCCGGCGGGAGCGGCGGCGTCCGGTGCCTGAGGAGAGTCCGCCGGCCATTTACTTCGCCCCGATCTCACGCGTCAGGGCCGCGTGGACCTTGTCGGCAAAACGCTGGAGGCGCGATTCAAAGCGGTTCACCGAAAGGCTGAGGCGGTTGTAGGCGATCACCGCCGGGATGGCGGCGAAGAGACCGATGGCCGTGGCGAACAGGGCCTCCGACAATTCCGGCGCGACGCGGGCCATGGTGAAGCTTTCCTCGGCATAGGCACCCAGCGTGCGCATGATGCCCCAGACCGTGCCGAACAGGCCGATGAACGGGGCGGACGTGCCGACCGTGGCAAGGATGTTGAGCCGCGCGGCCAGCTTGTCGGTCTCCGCCTCGACAGTCCCGGTCATGGTCATGGAGAGGCGCTGGCGCAGGCCCTCGGGATCGGGGTTCTTGACCGACAGCGAGCGGCGCAGCTCGCTGATCGCGCTGCCTGCCACGCGGGCCGAAGGGATGTCGCCCTTGCCGTGCTCGGCCTGGTAAGCCTCGATATCCTTGGCCTTCCAGAACTCGGCTTCATAGGCCTCGTTGCGGGCACTGATCTTCCGCATACGCCAAAGGAAGGCGATCACCGTCCCCCAGACCCAGATCGAAGCGATCAGCAGCCCGGCCATGACCACCTGCACGACAATATCGGCCTGCAGGAACAGCCGCAGCGGATTGAGCGGACCGGCGAGAACGGGGGCAGCAAGGACTTGGGTAATGCTCATGATTCTTCCGTTTGCGGGGGCAGCAGGGCGGTGAGCGCCCTGCGCCAGTGTTCGGGCTGGCGGCGCGGACGGCCGTCTGGCGCGACAAAGCCGACGCGCAGCCGGGCTTCGGCCAGCAGGACACCATCGCGGGTGGCCCTTTGATGAATGCGGCACGAAGCCGCGCGAATTTCCTCGGCCACGCTTTCGATCAGGACCGTATCGTCGAGCCGGGCCGGGGCAGCATAGCGGATCGTCATCTCGCTGACCGCATAGGCACCCTCGCCCGCTTCCTGCGCGGCGCGCTGGTCGATCCCCAGCAGGCGCAGGAAATCGGAGCGCGCCCGTTCGAACCAGCGCAGGTAATTGGCGTGATAGACCACGCCCGACAGGTCGGTATCCTCGAAATAGGCGCGCACCGCGAAACGGTGGAGCGGCCCGTCGAGCACGCCGCCGGGAGGTTCAGGGTACGCAGCCATCGCGTGAGCCTTAGCCGGGGCGGGACTCGCAGGGCAAGCGGTCTATGTGGCGAACTGTGCGGCAGGCGCGGCTTATTGCGGCACCATCGCGTAAAACTGCCTTCCGCCGAACAGGTGGACGTGCAGATGCGGCACTTCCTGATGGCCATGCCCGCCGACATTGGCGAGCATCCGGTAACCCGGATCGACCAGTCCGGCCTCACGCGCGACTTGGCCGACGGCGCGGATGAAGCCGGCGATTTCCTCTGCCGGGGCTTTTTCCGAAAAGTCATCCCAGCTGACGTATGCGCCCTTGGGTATCACCAGCAGGTGGACCGGAGCTTGCGGATTGATGTCATGGAAGGCGAGCGCGAAGTCGTCTTCATAGACCTTTTTGCACGGGATTTCCCCGCGCAGGATCTTCGCGAAAACGTTGTTGTCGTCATAAGGCGCGCGCGGATCGATGGGCATCAGTCGGTTTTCCTGCTGGCTTTTTCGGCAATTCCCGAAGTGCCTTCGCGGCGGTCCAGTTCGGCCAGCACTTCGCTGAGCGGCACGTCCTTCGCGCCGAGCAGGACAAGGAGGTGGAACAGCAGGTCCGCCGCCTCGCCGACCAGTTCCTGTCGGTCACCCGCCAATGCGGCGATCACGGTTTCGGTGCCTTCCTCGCCCAGCTTCTGCGCGATCTTGTTGAGGCCGCGGCTGTGCAGCTTGGCCACGTAGCTGGCGGACGGATCGGCGCTGCGGCGCTCGGCGATGGTCTTTTCGAGGCGTTCGAGGGTGTCGCTCATGGCCCAGCCATGCTGCGGCTCGGCCCGCCGGTCAAGGGGCACGAAAAAGGGCGCCCGTGTCGGTTCGGGCGCCCCTCCCCCTTCGTCGCTGGCCTGCCGGAAAAGGAGAAAACCGGCGGCACAAGCGACTCGACCAAGTCAATCCCCGTCCGGACCCTTGCGCTTTTTCGCCATCTGGCGGCCGATCAGAAGGCCGGTGATGCCGAAGGCGAACAGCGCGAAATCGGTCGGTTCGGGAATGGCATTCGCCACGCGGCCAGCCGTGTTGCTGGCCAGTAGGACCACCGGATAGGCGGCGAGCAAGGCGAGGTTTGTTCCCATCGCGAATATTAACGCAAGCGCTGTGCCAGTGCGGGCAGAGTCGGGGGAAAGCAGGTGAGTCAGTGGTTAACGGGTGCGGCGCACCTATGGTTACCGTAAAGTTTACCGACAGTTCGCCGGGCCAGAAATCATTTTCCTACATGGCGGGCGTTCGTCATTCTGCGCGGGCACCTCTTCGTGCAGGCTCTTTGACAGCGAAAACCCCGACCGGGCGGCGAATGTGTCACCCTTTTTCGGTAACGCATTGAATATACGCGCAATTTGCGGGCGACACGCCGGTTTGCGGCGTCATCCGCGGAGAGCAGGCCCTTGATATGAAAGCGAATTTTTCAGGCTAACAGGGTGACACGGTGTCACCTCTGTCACCTTTCAACCGCGCGCCGGCAGTCCCGCGGCGCGCAGGGCGGCATGGGCTTCGGCGATCGAATAGGTGCCGAAGTGGAAAATCGAGGCGGCCAGCACCGCGCTGGCATGGCCTTCGGTCACGCCCTCGACCAGATGTTCAAGCGTGCCGACACCGCCGCTGGCGATCACCGGCACCGACACTGCATCGGCAATGCACCGGGTGAGCAACAGGTCATAACCCGCCTTGGTCCCGTCCCCGTCCATCGAGGTGACGAGCAACTCGCCCGCGCCCAGCTCCGCCAGCCGCACCGCGTGTTCGACCGCGTCGATCCCGGTCGGTTTGCGGCCGCCATGCGTGAAGATTTCCCACCGGCCCTCTGCCACCCGCCGCGCATCGACCGAGGCGACGATGCACTGGCTGCCCATCTTCTCGGCAATGTCGGAAACGACCTCGGGCCGCGAGACTGCGGCCGAGTTCACCGCTACCTTGTCCGCCCCGGCCAGCAGCAACGCGCGGGCATCCTCCACCGTGCGCACCCCGCCGCCGACGGTGAGCGGCATGAAGCAGACTTCTGCGGTCCGCCGGACAATATCGAGCAAGGTGCCGCGCGCTTCATGGCTGGCGGTAATATCGAGGAAGCAGAGTTCATCCGCCCCCGCCGCGTCATAGGCGCGTGCCTGCTCCACTGGATCGCCCGCGTCCTTGAGGTCGACGAAGTTCACGCCCTTGACCACCCGGCCATTGGCGACATCGAGACAGGGAATGACGCGGACGCGGACGGTCATGACCGGTTGGCCATCGCAATCGCCGCCGCCAGATCGAGCCGCCCTTCGTAAAGCGCCCGACCGGTGATCACGCCTTCGATCCCTTCGTGTGCGTGGAGCGAGAGGATATGGATATCGTCCAGCCCCTTTACCCCGCCCGAGGCGATCACTGGAATGTCCACCCGCCGCGCCAGGTCCACGGTCGCGTCGATGTTCACACCCTTGAGCAGCCCGTCTCGGCCGATGTCGGTGAACAGCAGACTGGCAACGCCGGCATCCTCGAAGCGGCGGGCAAGATCGACCACCGACACGTCGGAGACATCGGCCCAGCCCTCGGTCGCGACCATGCCATCGCGCGCATCGACGGCGACGACGATGCCGCCTTCGTATTCGCGGGCCATGTCCTTGACGAATTCTGGATCCTTGAGCGCCGCCGAACCCATGACCACGCGGCTGACGCCAAGGTCGAACCAGCCCGCCACTGCCTCGCGCGTGCGGATACCGCCGCCGAGCTGGACGTGGCCGGGGAACACCTCAAGGATGGCTTCCACCGCCTCGCGGTTGCGCTGCTCGCCCGCGAAGGAGCCGTCGAGATCGACCACGTGGAGGAACTGCGAACCGGCCTCTGCAAAGAGCATGGCCTGTGCCGCCGGGTTGTCACCATAGACCGTCGCGCGGTCCATATCGCCTTCGGACAGGCGCACGACCTGACCAGCCTTGAGGTCGATGGCGGGGAAGACGATCATGCTCACGGGCGCCACTCCAGGAAACGGGCGAGGAGCTCCAGCCCATAGGCCTGGCTCTTTTCGGGATGGAATTGCACTCCGACAACGTTGTCGCGTCCAACAGCCGCGACAAGACCGCCGCCGTGATCGGTCATCGCGGCCGTGGCATGACCATCGTCGGGCACGAAGTGATAGGAATGGAGGAAATAGGCCTCGCCCGGCTCGATCAGCCCGCCCGCCGGAGGATGCGCGGGCAGCGCGACATCGTTCCAGCCCATGTGCGGGATCTTGATTGCGGGATCGGTGCGCTCGATCCGGTGGACTTCGCCGGCAATCCAGCCAAGCCCCTCGGTCACGCCATGCTCTACGCCGCGGCTGGCGAGCAGTTGCATCCCGACGCAGATGCCAAGGAACGGGGCACCGCCCACGCGGACGCGCTCTTCCATCGCCTCGATCAGGCCCGGAATGGCGCGCAGCCCTTCGGCGCAGGCCTTGAAGCTGCCGACGCCGGGGAGGACGATGCGGTCAGCCGCGCGCACGACGGAAGGATCGGCGGTGACGCGGACTCCCTCGGCTCCAGCGGCCTTCAACGCATTTTCGACCGAGTGCAGGTTTCCCGCGCCGTAATCGACGAGGGCGACAACTTCAGCCATGGCCAATTCCGTCGTCCCGGGCTTGACCCGGGACCGCTGGCGGGGTCGCGCTGGCAGGCCACCGGTCCCGGATCAGGTCCGGGACGACGCAAATACCCACTTCAGCCACCGAGCACACCCTTGGTCGAGGGAATCGCCCCGCCCTTGCGCGCATCGAGTTCCACCGCCTGCCGCATGGCGCGAGCGAAGCCCTTGAACACGCCTTCGATAATGTGGTGGTTGTTGCTGCCGTAGATCTGTTCGATGTGCAGCGTGATGCCCGCCGCCTGCGCGATCGACTGGAACCAGTGCTCGAACAGTTCGGTGTCCATCTCGCCCAGCCGCTCCTGCGTGAACTGGACCTTCCAGACCAGCCAGGGGCGGCCCGAAATGTCGAGCACGACACGGCTCAGCGCCTCGTCCATCGCCGAATGCGCCTCGCCGTAGCGGCCGATACCCGCCTTGTCGCCCAGCGCCTGGACGATGCACTGGCCGATGGCGATCGCGCTGTCTTCGGTGGTGTGATGCTGGTCGACATGGAGGTCGCCGACGATCTTGCACTTGATGTCGATCAGCGAATGGCGGCTGAACTGTTCGATCATGTGATCGAGGAAACCGATGCCGGTGGAAACCTCATAGGATCCCGTGCCGTCGAGGTTCACCTCGACCGCGATGTCGGTTTCGTGCGTCTTTCGCGTGATCGATGCAGTGCGCATGGCCGATTCCTTTGCTTGGCGGGCCTATAGACCTGCGAACAGCAAGCGCAAGCGGGGTTGACCACGGCCATGGTCAGGGCCACTTGGGAGTTATATGACCGACACGCCTGACAGCCTCATTCCCTATGACGAAATCGTGCAGGAGGCGCTGCGCGCCGTGGTGGGCCGCGTGCTCGGCCAGATCGAGAACACCGGCGGCACCCTGCCGGGCAACCATCACTTCTACATCACCTTCAAGACCGCGGCGCCGGGGGTGAATATCCCGACGCACCTGAAGGAGCGTTTCCCCGACGAAATGACCATCGTCCTGCAGAACAAGTTCTGGGACCTCAACGTCGGCGAAGACCAGTTCAGCGTCGGTCTTTCGTTCAACCAGGTACCGGCCAAGCTGGAGATTCCCTTCGCCGCGATCACCGCATTCGTCGATCCGGCGGTCGATTTCGGGCTGCAGTTCCAGGCCACCGTCGCCGACCTTGCCCCCGAGCCGCATGACGAGGCGGAGAACGATTCCCCTGATGGCGATGTCAGCCCCGCCGTCACCAGCGAGGACGGATCGAACGTGGTAACGGTCGATTTCGGGCGGAAGAAGTAACGCGGCGATGGCCCGCAAGCGCGCCAAGGCGAAGCAGGAACTGGCCGAGGTTGCCGAGCAGGGCGGGCTCAGCCCCAATCCGATGACCAACCTTCTGATCACCGACCTGCTGCTGCGCGGCGGCGGGCGATTGCTGAAAAACGTGGTCGAGCGCACCGTGCTGGGCGCCAGCTTCACTCCCGCCAAGGCCAAGAAGATCGTCAAGGGCCGTTCAATGACCCAGACGCTGGTCGGCACGGCGCTCGCCCGGGTGGCGACGCGCTCGGTCCCCGGCGCGATCGTTGTTGGCGGCGGGGTGCTCGCCAAAGCGCTGTATGAGCGCCGCCGCAAGGGTGCCTCCGCCAAAAAGGGGGAAGAACAGGCCTCCGAGCAGGCCGAAAAGGGCGAAACGGCTTGATTCGCGCCCCCGTGCTGCGGCATGGGCAATCATGGCTTCCGATACCCTGCACCGCCGCGGCCTGATGTTCATCCTTTCCTCGCCCTCGGGCGCGGGCAAGACCACCATCGCGCGCCGCCTGCTTCAGGAAGACGCGGAAATCCGTCTCTCGGTATCAGTCACCACCCGCCCGATGCGTCCCGGCGAGGTTGACGGCAAGGACTACCACTTCGTCAGCCAGGCCGAATTCGACCGCATGGTAGAGGACGACGAGTTCTACGAATGGGCCCACGTCTTCGACCATTGCTATGGCACGCCCAAGGCGCAGATCCGCGCGGGGCTGAAGGCGGGTGAGGATTTCCTGTTCGATATCGACTGGCAGGGCACCCAGCAGCTTTACCAGAAGGACCAGCAGGACGTGGTCCGCGTCTTCCTGCTGCCGCCCAGCATCGACGAACTACGCCGCCGCCTCAACGGCCGCGCCACCGACAGCGCCGAGGTGATCCATGCCCGCATGGACCGCGCCCGCGCCGAGATCAGCCACTGGGATGGCTATGACTATGTCGTGGTCAACGACGACATCGACCTGTGCTTTGAAAAGGTGACACAGATTCTGGAGGCCGAACGGATGCGCCGCCAGCGGCAGACCGGGCTGATCGGGTTTGTGCGCGAGTTGATGAAGTAAAGAATTGCGCCGCTTCGCGAAACCGACGCACCTGTCTGCTTGGATTGTCAGCTAACCCAGGTTTCCACGACGCCTGGCGGATCCATTTTCCAAACTCCATCGGACCTCGTGAAGGTCACTCGATATCCAGCACCGCATTCTGGGCAATAGTCGTTCAAATCAACAAATGCCTGCGTTTGTGTTCCGAGCGAAGTCCTAATCTCGACAAACTGCGCTTCGTGGAAAGTCAACGTGTGCCGACAATCGGTTCGCACACGTGCAGGTCCGAACGCTTCGAGCGCTGCCTTAGGTAAACGACCGATGCTTGCACTCTTTAAGACACGATATGAGGCACCGGCGGGTGCTTTGACCCATGCCTTAGGTGATTTTGGATCGACAACAATCGTTGTCTCCGCACGGAGTTCCGGCTTGGCGCAGACGCTTGAAGGGATGATTTTTGACTTTGCGGCGGCAATCGACGCCTGAGTCAAAACAGTCGCAGCGTCATCAGGGGATATTTCCTGACTGCCAGAACATCCGACGAGACCGACTAATGCGATGCAGGTTGCAGCGGCCGACGCCAGAATCGTGCTCTCCGCCCAACGATCACGCCAACTTTTACTCTGCCGCTTCACTCCCCCGCCGCCCCCACGAAATCCCCGGGCACCCAGGCGTTCACCCAGCCGCCATCGACGGTGAGCGTTTCTCCCACCACATAGTCTCCCGCCCGGCTTGCGAGGTAGATCGCGGCGGCGGCCATGTCCTCGTCCGCGCCGACCCGGCCAAGCGGAACCTGCTTCGCGACTTTGTCCGGCGCGTGATCGGCGGCGCGGTTCATTTTGCTGGCGAACATGCCCGGCGCGATGCCGCTGACGACGATCTGTTCGCCCGCCAGCCGCGCGGCCATGCGGCGGGTGAGGTGGATCAGCGCGGCCTTGCTCGCCTGATAGGGATAGGTTTCCCAAGGATTGAGCCGCATGCCATCGACCGAGGCGATCATGATGACCTTTGCCGGGCGGATTTCGCTGGCCGCGGCGCGCAGCAGGGCATGGAGCTTTTGCGTCAGGTAGAACGGCGTCTTGACGTTGAGGTCCATGACCTTGTCCCAGCCGCTCTCGGGAAAGGAATCGAAAGGCGCGCCCCAGGCGACCCCGGCGTTGTTGACCAGCACATCGAGCCGGTCCTCGCGGGCCGCCACTTCAGCTGCCAGCGCCTCGATGCCCGCCATCGTGGCGATGTCACCGGGCAGCGCAATGCAGCGTTCGCCGAGTTCAGCGGCGGTCGCCTCAACCTCCTCAACCTTGCGCGCGGTGATGTAGACCCGATCGGCCCCGGCACCCAGAAATCCCTCGGCGATCATGCGGCCGATGCCGCGCGACCCTCCGGTGACCAAGGCAACCTTGCCTTCGAGCGAAAACAGGCGGGCGACGTCCATGGATGGGCTCCTCTCGGTTCCCGGTCTGGACGAGCGCCCGCGCGCAGGCAAGCGATCAGAAGCGTGACGACCAGCTAAGGCCCACGCCGACATCGTCCGGCGCTTGCGAGTAGTGCATCGGCTGGCTGCGCCAGAAGGCACTGGCGGTGAGCGATCCGCCCAGCAGCGGCCCGTTCCACGCCAGCTCACGCATCAGTTCGCGCCCGCTGGGGGTGAGGTTCAGCGTACGTACCGCGCTGGTCGCGGCCAGCGTTGCGTAGTCATAGGCATCGGGCAGGCGCAGGTTGAGCCCGCCAGAATTGACCCGCAGCGGCTGCGACAGGCGGAGTGAAAGGCTGTCCCCCGGGGTAAACAGGTTCATCCGGCTGGCGTCGAGCGACCAGCCCGAACTGCCGAGCTTTGAGCCGGAGACGAGCGTCCCGTTGAGGTGCGCCGCCGTCCAGCCGCGCCGGTACTGCGCGCCGAGCCGCCAGTATTCGCTTGGCTGCCATGCGGCCCCGGCATCGACGAACAGGCTGTCCGCCCCGCCCTTGCCGCCAAGGCCGGAGTGAAGCCTCGCGCCGAGCATGGTGCGATCCTCGCGCAGCCAGCTGGCTCCCAAAGTTGCGTCTAAGGGCCCGAGTTTGCGGTCGAGCGAGGCGCCGAAGCGGAAGAAGTGGTCCGACAGGCGCGGGTTGAGCAGGTTGTTGGCGAAGGTGATCGGCGAGCCGGTGAGCGCCTTGCCGTTCTCCGCCATCAGCGTCACGCCGGTCGATCCGACCTGCCGCCGCAGCGCCATCGAGGTAAGGCCCGTGCGGTAGAAACCGAAGTCGCTGGAGGGATCGCCGCTCACCAGAAAGGCCGGGCGCGACTGGCCCTGTAGCTGCGCGACCATGCCGTCGGCACCCTGCGCATAGGCAAAGCCCATCGCGCTGCGCGGGGATAGTTTCGCAATTACCCGCGCGGCGAGAACCCGCGCCGCCTCGGCATCGCGGGGCGAAAGGCGGAGCTGTCCGCTCCAGCCCATCGGCCGTCCGGAGGCCACCGGATCGGCGACGGTAAAGGCCATCGATAGGCCGCCCGCGCCGCCATTCACGCCGCGGCTGCCCGCGAGCAGCGCGCCGCCGAGCTTGGGCACCGCCTGGGCCGCGCGCATCGTCGCACCGAAGTTGACCGTATAGGCGCGGCCATAGCTGTCGAGCACGGTTGCCGGCAGGTACTGGCCGTTGCCCGCATCGCCCATGGCCGGGGAGCCCGAAACGCTCGTCTCCCCAAGCGGCACCAGCGCGTTCGAGCTGTCCGCCAGCGTCGTCGCGCCCTGCGGGGCAAAGGCCGCGCCGATGTTCATGATGCCGCGGCCATAGATGTCGTCAGTCCCGACCGCACCGGCATCGCTTGCCGTGCGCAGCAACAGATCGACCGTCTGGGTGGCGGTGAGATTGGGGAAATATTGCCGAAGCAAAGCCACGGCGCCCGATATCTGCGGCGCGGCAAAGCTGGTGCCGGAAACCACCGTCACGAACTGCTGGCCGGTGCCATCGGTGGTGATCTTGATCGAACCGTTCTCGTAAACGCAGCAGACCCGGTCACCCAGCGCCATGAGGTACCACTGGGCCTCGGTCCCGGCGTGGTTCGAGAAAGTCGAGATCGTGCGGTTATCGTCCACCGAGCCGGCAATGATCACGTTGCCGTTGCCGGCCTGCCTGATCCCTACGGCAAGGCTGTCCGGATTGGTCGTGCTCGATACCCCGTCGTTCCCGGCCGAAACCACAACCACCACGCCCGCATTCGCCGCCCGCGCAATCGCGGCACGCAGGGCGGTGTTCGGCGGCGATCCGCCGAGCGAGATGTTGATCACCTTTGCGCCGGCGCTGATCGCGCGGTCGACCCCAAGGGTGATGGCGGAATCGAAGAAGGTGCAGCCGCCCGAGTCGCCAACCTTTGGCGTTGCGCATGACCCCGGGAATCGGCGCGCAGGGCCTGGATCGTCGCTTCATAGGCGATACCAACGATGCCGGTGTTGTTGCGCGCCGCGGCCGCCGTCAGGGCGACCTGCGTGCCGTGGCTGGAATCGGCATTGCTCACGCCGCGGCTTCCGGCAACGTCTGCCGAAGCGGCGGAGATGCGGCCGGAGAATTCGGGATTGGTCGTATCGATACCCGAATCGATGATCGCCAGGGTCACTCCCGCGCCGGTCGCGCCAAGCTGCCATGCCGGGATGACATTGTGGAACGAAGGCCCGTCCGAGCGCCGGTATTCCGCCGTATCGAAAGTTGCGGCCGGAGTCGGAGTGGGGGTGGGCGTCGGAGTAGGGGTCGGCGTTGGCGGCGGGCTGGGAGGCGGCGTGCTGATCGGCCCGCCTCCGCTGCTTCCTCCGCATGCGCTGAGCATCAGCGTAAACGCAATGGCTGCGCCTGCGCGCCTCGTTTTCCCGATATCCCTGCGTCCGCTGGACGCGCCACCTCTTGCGACCATGCACATCCCCTAACGCGATTAGAATGACGGAAGGGTGAACAATTGACCATCCGGAATGTGCCGCAATGCTTGCTCATTTCTCAATCGAGCGATAGGCGCGGCGCGAAACAGGAAACCACGGGGACATGACCCAGATGACCGACCTTGCCGCCCAGATCGAAGCCGCCTTCGAATCGCGCGATACCGTTACCCCGGCTTCGGCCGATGTCCGCGCCATCGTCGACCAGGCGCTCGACCTGCTCGACAGCGGCCAGGCCCGCGTGGCCGAGCCCGATGGACAGGGCGGCTGGAAGGTCAACCAGTGGCTCAAGAAGGCCGTGCTGCTCAGCTTCCGCCTTAATGACAACGGCGTGATGGAATACGGCGCGGCCGGTGCCCCTGCATTCGACAAGGTGCCGCTCAAGTTCACCGGCTGGGACGATGCCCGCTTCCGCGAATCGGGCGTTCGCGTGGTGCCTGGCGCGGTCGTGCGCCGCAGCGCCTTCATCGCCAAGGGCGTGGTGCTTATGCCCAGCTTCGTGAACCTTGGCGCGCACGTTGGCGAAGGCACGATGGTCGATACCTGGGCCACGGTCGGTTCCTGCGCGCAGATCGGCAAGAACGTGCACATCTCTGGCGGAGCCGGCATCGGCGGCGTGCTCGAACCGCTGCAGGCGGGCCCGGTAATCATCGAGGACAACTGCTTCATCGGCGCGCGTTCGGAAGTGGCCGAAGGCGTGATCGTTGGCACAGGCGCTGTGCTCTCGATGGGCGTTTACATCGGCGCATCGACCAAGATCGTCGATCGCGCGACGGGCGAGGTCCATATCGGCAAGGTGCCGCCCTACAGCGTCGTCGTCCCCGGTGCGCTGCCGGGCAAGCCACTTGCCGATGGCACCCCCGGCCCGTCGCTCTACTGCGCGGTGATCGTGAAGACGGTCGATGCCCAGACGCGCTCCAAGACCGGCATCAACGAGCTGCTGCGCGACTGATCGGGAACCCCGGCGCATTCCCATCGTTTCCTTGTGAGCAATTCACGAGGAACCGGACCATGGAACGCCAAGGCGAAGAAATTCACGTCACCGAAACGGAGGCCAAGGCCGGCCGCCGCGGCAACCACGTGCGCAATATCCTGGTCATCAGCCTGTTTCTGGCGATCGTGATCATGAGCGCAATGTGGATCACCGGCGCGCTCAACGCCCAGCAGGATCACAGCAAGGACGCCGTGAGTAACCAGGCTTCGCCCACGCCGACACCGTGACCTGAAGAGACAGGGCTGGCTTAGCCTCTCTCTTGCGGGCAAAGGGTGAGCATGTCCTACATGCTCCACGAGTTCGCCGTGTCATCGCTTATGGTGGTGCTGTGCGTCGCTATCCACGGCATTGGCCTGTTCAGCCTCAGCCGCGCAATCCGGACGGAAGCTTCGATCGAGCGCCTGCGCCGCATCGATCCGCTAAGCCCGCGTGGTGCGATCTTTACCCTCGTAGTGGTCGTCGCCATGCTTGCCCTGCACGGCATCGAAATCTGGGCCTTCGCCTTCGTCTATCTAGCCACGGGCGCGGTGAACGGGCTGGAGAACGCGCTCTATTTCTCGACCATTTCCTATTCGACCGTGGGTTACAATGACGCCCACATCAGCGACACATGGCGCCTGCTGGGCGCGTTCGAATCGATCTTGGGCGTATTCCTGCTGGGTTGGTCGACGGCCTTCTTCTTCCGCATGTTGGGCCGCATCGACGCGCACTAGAAGGTGGTCGGATTCTCGATCGGAGCGTCGCCCTTGCGGGAGGCCGCATAGGCCTCGGCCGCCTTCAGCACGCGCATGATGTTGCGGCTCGAAAGCTTTTCGAGATCGGCCTGGCTCCAGCCGCGGCGCGCCAGTTCGGTGAACAGGGCCGGGTAGGTCGACACATCCTCCATGCCCTTCACCGTCGTCTCGATCCCATCGAGATCCCCGCCGAGCCCGACATGGTCCGGCCCGATGAGCTTGGCGACATAGTCGATCTGGTTGGCGACATCGGTCAGGCTGCCATTGGGTGCAGGGTTGGCCTTTTCCCAAGCCTCGAGCTCTGCCTTGGCACCGGCAGGATCGCCGATATGGCCCGCTTCGATCCGCGCCTTTTCACCGGCGCGGCGCACGCTCCATGCGCGCGTTTCGCCCACGACATAGGCCGGGTAGAAATTGATCATCAGCACGCCGCCGTTCGCTTTGAGCGCCTGGAGCGCCGCGTCGGACACATTGCGCGGATGACTGTTCAGCGCGCGGGCGTTCGAATGACTGAAGATTACCGGGGCCTTGGCCACGCGGAAAGCGTCCATCATCGTCGCTTCGCTGACATGGCTGAGGTCGACCAGCATGCCCAGCCGCTGCATCTCGCGCACCACGTCCTCGCCGAACGGGGTGAGGCCGTCATGCTTGGGATCGTCGGTCGCGGCATCGGCCCAGGCGGTGTTCTTGAAGTGGGTCAGCGTCATATAGCGCGCACCGAGTGCATGCATCTGGCGCAGCACGGCAAGGCTGCCGCCGATCGAATGGCCCCCTTCCATGCCGACCAGCGAAGCAACCTTGCCCGCCTTTTGCGCGGCGGTGACGCAGGCGCTGTCGACGCAGAACTGCAGGTCACTGGGGTAAAGCGCGACCAGCCGCTTCACCGTGTCGATCTGTTCGAGCGTGGCCTGCACGGCCTGCGGTTCGGGCAGCTGGGCCGAGACATAGACCGACCAGAACTGCGCGCCCAGCCGGCCCTTGCGGATACGATTGAGGTCGGTCTGCATGGCGCCAAATCCCTTGGCCGCGTCCGCCGTGCCGGTCGTGTCGCGGAAGTCGAACCCGGCGAGCACGTTCTTGCGCCGGTCGCGCAGCTGTTCGGGAACGTCGTTGTGCCCGTCCCACACCGGTGCGGCCTTGAGCGCAGCATCGGCCACCTGTTCGGGCGTACCGGCGGCCGAAGGGCCAGCAAGGACGAAAAGCAGGCTTGCGCCGGCGGCAAGGAAGTGACGCATCGGGTTCCTCTCGGGAATCGGGAAATGGCTCTGGGCCATAGAAACGCTACTTCGCTTGCCGCTTCAAGCGCGTTCGCAGGGGATCAGCCCTCGGCTTCACGCTCAAAGGCTGCCTGCCCGCCCAATCGCGCCGCGATCCGCCCCAGTATGGCGAGCACACCGATGGCGATCACCGTGGCGAGGATGGCGTATGTATAAAGTCCGGCGAGATCGTCGCCGAGGCCAAGCTGGGCCAGCGTCGCCTTGATCGCCTCGTTCCAGGCAAGCGCGGCAACGAGGCCGAGAGAGGCCGAAGCCAAGGTGATCATGGTCTGGACCATGGCGCGCGGATCGATCATTTTGTCCCCCTTCCGATTGAAATGGTGGGGAATTCGTAACCGGATCACGCCAACATGGCCAGAGCCTCGGCGCGTTCCTGCGGATAACGGCGCAGAGCCACATTGGTCAGCGTGCGCTGCACCGCGGGGACCGAACGCGCCGCGAGTGAAAGGACATGGCGCGACCGGCGCTCATAGATCGCTTCGATCAGGGCCCGATCATGCTGAGGCGTGCTGCGCGCCGCAGCGGCATCGGCATCGGCCAGTGCGGCGCTGACGATCCGAACCGCGCTTCCGTGCTGAACGGCCGTGGACCATATGGCATCACGAAGGGCCGGTGCCCGCTGGTCGAGATCATAGCCGCTGCTCGCTTCGACCGCCTTGATGACCGGGCGATAATGTGTGCGTTCGATAAAGGCGTGCTGGGCTTCACCGAAGGATTTGCCCTCACGGGCGGCAATCCCTTTCCACGCGGCGCTGAACTCGGGCGAGCCCGGCGCTGCCGCAAGTTCACCGGCCCATGCCTTTCCCTCGCCGGCCAAAAAGGCCTCGACCGTACCCGTGCGGCTGGCGAGCTGGTAAGTGCCATAGGATACGCCCCCCGGATCGCCGCGGCCGCCCGAGACCGTGCCGGGACCGCGCCCGCCACTTTCGTATCGTTCGGACAGCGCGCCGAGTTTGCGGGGCGGTATCGCTTCATTGTTCATGATATGTTCCTTCGCTGATTGATGGGAAGACTGCGCCGCGATCCTTTCACAGGTGCGGGCTTGTAGGACAGCGGAACTTGCGCGAAGTGCGCATTCGTGCTTCGCGCCGGGGCAATGTCGCTGCTCGCCGATCCCTATGCCCTTGCCCTCGCTTGTCTTGCGGTGATCGTCATCGGCATGGCCAAGGGCGGACTCAGCGGCGTCGGCGCACTGGGCACGCCGATCCTTGCCCTTGCCCTGCCTCCGGCGATTGCCGCCGCTGTGCTGCTGCCCGTGATCATCGTGCAGGACGTGGTCAGCGTGTGGTCGTTCCGCCATGACTGGAACCGCTGGATCGTCGGCTGGATGCTGCCGGGGTGTCTGGTCGGGATTGCGCTCGCCACCGGTTTCTCCGCCTCGGTCGACGAGCGCTGGCTGCTCCTGCTGCTCGGCGTGATCACCATGGCATTTGGCGTACTGCGGCTCTGGGTAGAGCGCGGCGGACGGGTGGTTGCCGCCTCGAACTCGCCGGGCTGGGTTGGCACCCTGTTCGGCGTGGCCGCGGGCGTTACCAGCCAGATCGCCCACGCGGGCGGGCCGCCGTTCCAGATGTGGGTCACTCCGCGCCGCCTGCCGCATGTGACCTACATGGGCACCAATTCGGTCCTCTTTGCGCTGATGAACCTCGCCAAGGTGCCGAGCTACGTGATGCTCGGCACGCTCAATGGTCACACGCTGATGGCGGCGGTCCTGCTGATGCCGCTCGCCGTGGTCAGCACGCTCATCACCCTCAGGATATTGCGGCGCATAACCTCGCAGGGGTTCTATACGATCATCTACTGGCTCATGGTGCTGCTCGGAGCAAAGCTGGTGTGGGACGGTCTGACGTGAGCGAGGAACGCTTCGATTACATCATCGCGGGCGCAGGGAGCGCGGGCTGCGTGCTGGCTAACCGGCTCTCCGCCGATCCGCGCAACCGGGTGCTGCTGCTCGAAGCCGGGGGGCGTGACAATTACGTCTGGGTAAAGGTGCCGGTCGGCTACCTCTATTGCATCGGCAACCCCCGGACCGACTGGTGCATGTCGACAGAGGCGGAGGCAGGGCTGAACGGCCGTTCGCTCAAGTACCCGCGCGGCAAGGTGCTCGGCGGGTGTTCATCGATCAACGGCATGATCTATATGCGCGGGCAGGCGCGCGATTACGATCACTGGCGGCAGCTCGGGCTCGAAGGCTGGGGCTGGGACGATGTCCTCCCGCTGTTCCGTAGGGCCGAGGACCACTTCGACGGCGACAGCGAATTCCACGGCGCGGGCGGAGAGATCCGCGTCGAAAAACAACGCCTGCGCTGGGATATCCTCGACGCCTTCCAGTCTGCAGCCGAGCAATGGGGCCTGCCGCGCACCGACGATTTCAACCGCGGCGACAACGAAGGTTCGGGCCTGTTCCAGGTGACGCAGCGCGCCGGTTGGCGATGGAGCGCGGCCGATGCCTTCCTGCGCCCGGTCCGCAGCCGTCCGAACCTTAAAGTGGTCACCGGCGCACTTGTCGACCGGGTGCTGGTGAAAGATGGTCGCGCCACCGGCATCGCCTATTCAATCGGTGGTGAGGCGCGCGTGGCGCGGGCGGATGGCGAAGTCCTGCTCGCCTCGGGCGCAATCGGATCGCCGGCCATCCTCGAACGAACGGGCATTGGAGATGCGGCTCGGTTGGATGAGCTGGGCATCACCCCGCTGGTAAATTTGCCCGCGGTTGGCGCGAACCTGCAGGATCACCTGCAATTGCGCTGCGCATGGAAAGTATCAGGCGTCTCGACGCTCAACCAGCGCGCGGCAAACCTCTTTGGCAAGGCGATGATCGGGCTGGAATATGTCCTGCGCCGCAGCGGCCCGATGGCCATGGCGCCCAGCCAGCTCGGCATGTTCGTTAGAAGCGACGAACGGCAGGCGAGCGCCAACCTCGAATACCACGTCCAGCCGCTCAGCCTCGAGGCCTTCGGAGGCAATCTCGACCCGTGGCCCGCCTTCACCGCATCGGTCTGCAACCTGCGCCCGGAGAGCCGGGGGACGACGCGAATCCGCAGCGCGCGCGCTGAGGATCATCCCGCGATCCGGCCGAATTACCTGTCAGCCGAGGAAGACCGCCGCGTGGCCGCGCGTTCGATTGCCATCACCCGGCAGATAGTCGCCCAGCCGGCCCTTTCGCCATATCACCCCGAAGAAATGCGCCCCGGCCTCCAGTACGCCAGCGAGGAAGAGCTGGTCGAGGCCGCCGGTCATGTCGGCACGACGATCTTCCACCCGGTCGGCACGGCTGCCATGGGCAGCGTGGTCGATGCACGCCTGCGGGTGCAGGGTGTCGAGCGGCTGCGCGTGGTCGATGCCTCGGTCATGCCGACGATCACCTCGGGCAATACGAATGCGCCGGTCATGATGATCGCCGAAAAGGGCGCGGCGATGGTGATGGCGGACGCGCGTTAGCCGAGCCAGGCGCGGCGAAGGCGCGGAGCGGCGAGGAACATCAGCAGCGTGGCAAGCAAATAGAGACTGCTCACCGAAACGCAGGCCAGCCGCAGTGCGTCGACCCCATGATCTGGCTTGAAGTGTTCGGCCAGCGAGCCAATCACCAGCGAACCCAGCGTCAGTCCGATCCCGTTGTTGACGAACAGGAAACATGCCGAGGCGGTGGCGCGCTCGTTCGCCGGGACGAGGTGTTGGACCGCCGTCACCACAGGACCGAGCCATATATAAATGAGCGCCGAGGGCAGAAGGAGCAGCACGAACAGCATGGTCGCGCTTGCAGCGTTCAGGGCAATGAAGAGCAGCGGGAAGCACAGCAGGTAGCCAAGCGCCGCGATGCGCGCATAGCCTGCCCGGTCGCCCCGGCCGATCCTGTCAGCGAGCACTCCGCCAGCATACATCCCGAACGATCCGGCAATCAGCTGCTGCGCGGCGAGGAACTGGCCCGTCTGGGTCAAGGTGAGGCCATAGTTCTGCTGGACCACGGTGGGGATCCAGAAGGCAAGGCCATAGGCGACCAGCGAACCCGTCGCGGCGCCCAGCGAGATCAGCCAGAAGGTGGGCTGCGCGGCGAGGCGGCGGAAGGTGTCCATCACCGGCACGGCCACCACATCGGCGGGCTGCGGCTGGTCCTTCACCACCCGGCGGAACGGCCAGACCACCAAAAGCCCGGCCACGCCGAGCAAAACGAACGCCGCGCGCCAGTTGACGCTCGCCGCGATGACCGCGCCAAGCAACGCCCCAGCCGCCCGGCCCATGGGAATCCCGAGCGAATAGGTGGCCAGTGCCCGCGCGCGCTGTTCCGGCGGAAAGCGTTCCGAGATCAGGGCATAGGACGGGGCAACGCCGCCAGCCTCACCAATCCCCACGCCAAGGCGGCACAGGAACAGCTGCCAGAAACCCGTCACCGCGCCGCACAGCGCGGTGAAGCCGCTCCATACTGCAAGGCTCCAGCCGATCACTTTGGCCCGGCCGCGCCGGTCCGCAAGCACGCCCAGCGGGATCGCCATGGTCGTGAACAGGAGCGAGAACGCAAGCCCGCCGAGCAGGCCCATCTGCGTATAGCTGAGATCAAGTTCCGCCATCACCGGCTTCGCAAGGATCGATAGAATCTGCCGGTCGAGGAAGTTGAAGGTATAGACCACGAGCAGCATGCCAAGCACGGCATTGGGCGATGAAGTCCGGGTTTCCGGAGATGCTGGCTGCACGCAAGGCTCCTGCTGATGGTCGGCGGCAGGTCTATCCAAGCCGTGCCGCTTCGGCTAGCCACCAGAGGATGGCAATGCGGACACTTAGCCTTGCACGCGGCGATGTCGAGACGGTTGCAGCGGAAACCGAACGGCTCATCACCAGTTACCTTTCTGCAGGCCGGGATTGTCGATGCGTTTGAAAGTTGCCAGCTACAACATCCACAAGGCCGTCGGGCTCGACCGGCGCTGCGATCCGGAACGCATCATTGCCGTCCTGCGCGAAATCGATGCGGATGTGATCGCCTTGCAGGAGGCCGACCGCCGCTTTGGCGATAGGGCGAGTGTCCTCCCAAGGCAGGCTATCGACGATCATTCCCCCTGGCGCGCGGTGCCGCTTCGCATGCGGGCGGATTCGATCGGCTGGCACGGCAATGCCCTGCTGGTGCGGCGCGGGATCGAGGTGGTCCATGCCGAGCCCGTTGCCTTGCCTACGCTGGAGCCGCGCGGGGCGGTCTTTGCCGAACTGTTGGTGGAGGGGAAACCGCTGCTTGTAGCGGGAATGCATCTCGACCTGTCGGGCCTGCGCCGTCGCCACCAGCTTCGCGCTGTGCTTGATCATGTCGCCCGCTGCGGTCGCAAGGGGCCGGCGGTACTGATGGGCGATTTCAACCAGTGGTCCCACGCACGCGGTGCCATGCGCGAGATTGGCGGCGCCTGGACCCAGCTCGTCCCCGGCAACAGCTTCCCCTCGCGCCAGCCGGTCGCGGCACTTGACCGGATCGTCGTTTCGGCCCCGCTGAGCTGCGTGAACAAGGGCGTGCATCACAGCGCGCTGGCCGCCGTAGCCTCGGATCACCTGCCCGTTTTCGCCGAACTCACTGCCTGATTTTTAGGCACATGCCCGAGATTCGGGCGCGACATTTGGTCGCCGTACGGGCACCCGACTCCCCACACCGCTGAATCCGCACGGATTTCGGAATCTGGCACACCCCTTGCTGATAGCTTTTCGCCGGAACGGGTCCGGCAGGCTTACGGGGGTTTTCGATGAAGTTCATCATCGCCATCATCAAGCCGTTCAAGCTCGACGAGGTTCGTGAGGCCCTCGGCGCGATCGGCATTGCCGGCATGACCGTTTCCGAGGTCAAGGGTTTTGGACGGCAAAAAGGGCAGACCGAGATTTATCGCGGCGCCGAGTATTCGACCAACATGCTGCCCAAGGTGAAGATCGAGATCGCTGCCAGCGATGATCTCGCCCCGCAGGTGGTTGAAACCATCCAGCAGGTCGCCAGCACGTCCGCCATCGGCGACGGCAAGATCTTCGTCCTCGACCTGGCCCAGGCCGTGCGCATCCGCACTGGCGAGGCCGGCGACACGGCGCTCTGACGCTAACAGGAGGGATATACAATGATCCGCAAACTGATTTCCGGCGTCGGAATGGCGGGGGCTTCGCTCCTTACCGCCACCGCCGCCCTCGCACAGGATGGGCCGATCAAGGCTCCGACCGCAGAACAGATGGCCGGCATGGTCGACAAGGGCGACACCAGCTGGATGCTGGTTTCCTCGGTCCTCGTGCTGATGATGAGCATTCCCGCCCTGGCGCTGTTCTACGGCGGCCTGGTGCGCACCAAGAACATGCTTTCGGTGCTGATGCAGGTCTTCATGATCGTCAGCATCGCCGCGCTGGTCTGGGTGGGCTGGGGCTACACCATGGCCTTCACCTCGACCAATTCGCCCTGGCCTTCGCTGGTCGGCGGCTTTGACAAGGCGTTCCTCAAGGGCGTTTCGGCATCGACCTATGCCGCGACCTTCTCGAACAACGTCTACCTGCCTGAATTCGTCTTCGTCATTTTCCAGATGACCTTCGCCTGCATCACGCCGGCGCTGATCGTCGGTGCATTTGCCGAACGCGTGAAGTTCTGGCCGCTGATGCTGTTCACGGTGCTGTGGCTGACCTTCGCCTATTTCCCGATCGCGCACATGGTGTGGTACTGGGCCGGACCGGACTTCCTGGTCGACGCTCCCACCGATTCCGGCCTGCTGTGGGGCTGGGGCGCTCTCGACTTCGCTGGCGGCACCGTTGTGCACATCAACGCCGGTATCGCTGGTCTCGTCGGCTGCCTCATGATCGGCAAGCGCCTGGGCTTTGGCAAGGAAGCCACCCCGCCGCACTCGCTGACCATGACCATGATCGGCGCCTCGCTGCTGTGGGTGGGCTGGTTCGGCTTCAACGCTGGCTCCAACCTTGAAGTCAACGGCGTCACCGCCGTCGCCTTCATCAACACCTTCGTCGCCACGGCTGCCGCCGCACTGTCCTGGTCGCTTGTCGAGCAGGCACACCACGGCAAGCCTTCGATGCTGGGCGCTGCCACGGGTGCGGTTGCCGGTCTGGTCGCGATCACCCCGGCTTCGGGCTTCGCTGCCCCGATGACCTCGATCGCGCTGGGCCTGATCGTTTCGCCGATCTGCTACTTCTTCGTCTCGACGGTGAAGAACAAGCTCAAGTACGACGATACGCTCGACGTCTTCGGCGTGCACTGCATCGGCGGTATCGTCGGCGCCATCGGCACGGCCATCGTTGCCGATCCTTCGCTCGGCGGCCAGGGCTTCTTCGACTACACGAAGTTCCCCGCTGTTCCCGGCGAATACGACATGGCCGCGCAGCTCATCACCCAGATCAAGGCGGTCGGCCTGACCCTGCTGTGGTCGGGCGGTGTCTCGGCGGTGCTGTTCTTCGCCATCGACAAGATCTTCGGCCTGCGTCCCTCTGAGGATGCCGAGCGTGAAGGCCTTGACCTCAACGAACACGGCGAGCGCGCCTACAACTACTAAGGCGCTCGTCCATAGCTTGGCGGGACCGGGGGCTCCTCCTCCTCTCCTCCCCTCGGTTCCGCCTCCCGACGTTCCTCCTGCGAACGCAAACTTCAAAGGCCCGGGCCAGCCGCCCGGGCCCTTTTTTATTCGGGCACGGTTTTACGCTCTCGAAACCCAGCGGCATTACATGTCTCGCGATGGAGACCGCGATTATCCTCGCCGCGCTGGCATTCTGCCTGCTCTGTCTGGTCATGATCGTCCGGCGTGATCTGGTGCGCCTGCGCCTTCAGAGACAACGGGTTCTGGCAACAGTAACTGGCCACCGCACAAACCGCCTGGAAGGAAGCCAGCAGTTCGCGCCGATTTACCAATTCACCGCGGAAGGCGGCGAACACGAAGTTGTCGACGAAGTGCTGTCAAACACGTGCCAGCCGCCCATCGGCACGCATGTCGAACTCGTCTATCCGGCTGGCAGGCCTGAACTGGCACGGCGACCGCGCCTGATGATGTGGCTTGCAGTCTATGCCTTGCTGCTGGCGCTGGCCGCGATCCTAATCGCGAGGCTTTTGGGCTGGATAGACGCAGGAAACTGAACCGAAAAAACCGACCCGGTTGTTAATCGCTCTGCTGCGCCTGCCACCGATTGCGGATCATGTCGCTGGTGTCGCGGCTGCCATCGTGGGTCCAGCCGGGGGGACGCCATAAGTAAGAAAGCTTATGCCGCCACGGCGCCTGCCAGACATCACGGGCGATCCCGATCCATTCGTGGAAGGCGGTCCACAGCAGGTTGAAGCTGCCAAGCTGCTTCACGATCCCGTAATGGATGCGGACATCGTCTTCCTCGCGGTGAAAGGTCCCGAACATCCGGTCCCAGACAATGAACACGCCGGCATAATTGCGGTCGAGGTATTGGGGGTTGATTGCGTGATGCACGCGGTGGTGGCTCGGCGTGTTCATCACCGCCTCGAACCAGCGAGGCATGCGGCCGATTGCCTCGGTGTGGATCCAGAACTGGTAGATCAGGTTCACCCCCGCACAGGCCGCGATCATCGCGGGATGGAACCCGGCAAGAGCGAGCGGCAGGCGGAAGACGAAGCCAAGCGCGATTACGCTCGTCCAGCTCTGCCGCAGCGCGGTGGATAGGTTGTAGTGCTGGCTCGAATGATGGTTGACGTGGCTCGCCCAGAACCAGCGCACGCGGTGCCCTGTCCGGTGAATCCAGTAGTAGGTGAAGTCGTCGAGCACGAAGCAGAGCGGCCATGCCCACCACACCCAGCCGATGGTCGCAAGTCGCTGGTCATAGGCAGCGAACAGCGCGCCCGTCACAAGTCCGGCGAACAGCATTCCGGCAACTACGCTGCCCAGCCCCATCAGCAGCGAATTTAGCGTATCTCGCGGCTCATAGGCCTGCGCCCGCCTCCGCCTCGCCCAGACCATTTCAATCAGCACAAGCAGGATGAAGAAGGGCGTCGCCAGCGTGACGGGATCGTATTTCATGCCGCCCCGCCCAGCCGCCTGAGACTGCCCGCCCATTCCTGCGCACGCTTGCCCAGGTCGAGCGTGACCGTACCGAAAGTGCGTTCGCCGGTCGAAATCGTGAGGAAATTGCGATCCAGCCGCGAGCCCTCGTGGCTCGTCAGCACGCGCGCGGCAAAATGGACGCCGTGCCGTCGCAGCAGAACGATGCGACCGTCAGCGCCGCGTATCAGCGCACCGATCCCCGCCCGGTCGAGAACAGTATCGACTGGCTCGAAGCCGCAAAGCGCGGCCTGGGCCAGCTCCTTTGCCTCGCCCTCGTCGCGCAGCCTCACATCTCCGCCGAGCCCCATGCGGCCTGCCAGCCAAGCGAGGGCGAAGATCGCCGCGAGCGATACGAGGATCTGGGCAGTCTGCGCGATCACTGCGATCGTGCGGCCAGCATGTCGGCAATCGCGCGGACCGGCGCAATGTCATAACCCGCCTCCGCCGCTGCCCCGGCTAGTTGGTCTGGGCTGACGCCGCGGCTTGCCTCTGCGAGCGTCCACAGCAGGGTCGAGCGTGTGCCTGAACGGCAATAGGCCAGCACCTTGCCTTCGCCGGATAGCGCGTCGGCCATGGCAACAACCTGCGGCTCACTGAAGCCGGCATGAGTCACGGGGATGGCGACATAATCGAGGCCGGCAGCACGGGCTGCAGCTTCGATAACATTGCCGGGGACCTGGTCCGGACTTTCGTCTTCGGGCCGGTTGTTGATGATCAGCGTGAAGCCTTCATCAGCGGCACGGGCAACATCATCGAGGCCGATTTGCGGACTGGCATAGACCTTGTCGGTCAGTTTTCGAAACATGGCTGGCTTTCCTCTCTCCCCAGCTATGCGGCAAGTGGCTGTGCGGATTCAAGAGACCTGTGAGAGCCGATATTGTGCAGAAATGTCACGCCACGGTAGGCAAATAGGGAAGAATCTGATTCTGTTCGCACTTGTCCCCATTTTCGTCTATGCCTGACCCTGCAGAGGGGAGTGCCGCTTGAATAAGGCGGTTGCTTGTCCTGTCGCCCGGCGCGTTTCGTCCACGCCGCCCGGGCAGTGATGACTGGGCGAAGCGAAGGTAATTGCAGGTTTATGGGTTTCGATAGAGGACGTCGCGGCCGGGGACGCGACAAGCGGGACGGTTTCGGCGAAGAAAGTTTCGACCCGTTCATGGGCGGTGGCGGCGGCGGTGATCGCTTTGGCGGCGGCGGCGACCGGTTCGGTGGCGGCGGCGATCGCGGCGGCTACAGCGGTGGCGGAAATCGTGGCGGCTTTGGCGGCGGTGGTGGCGGCGGCTTCGGCGGCGGCCCGCGCGGCGGCGGCGGTGGTGGCGGCTTCGGCGGCCCACGCGGTGGTGGCGGCGGCGGTGGCGGTATGCCCGCCCAGGTCGTTGGTCAGGGCAAGGGCGTCGTGAAGTTCTTCAACGCTGGCAAGGGCTTTGGCTTCATCCAGCAGGAAGGTGGCGGCGAAGACGTCTTCGTGCACATCAGCTCGGTTGAACGTGCCGGCCTTGACGGTCTGGCAGAAGGCCAGGGTCTCGAATTCACCCTCGTTGATCGTGGTGGAAAGATTTCGGCTAGCGACCTCGTGGTCGTCGGCGATGTCATCCCCGTTGAAAAGCGCGAAGCTGCCCCGCAGCGCGAGCTGACCGGCGAAAAGGCAACCGGCACGGTAAAGTTCTTCAACTCGATGAAGGGCTTCGGCTTTATCACCCGTGATGACGGCCAGCCGGATGCATTCGTCCACATCAGCGCTGTCGAGCGTTCGGGCCTGCGCGGTCTCAACGAAGGCGACCGGCTTGAATTCGACATCGAAGTCGACCGACGAGGCAAGTACTCGGCGGTCAACCTGATGCCGCGTCAGGACTGACCGACGGCGATCCGTCACCGGAAATTGACCGGTGGCCCGCAAGCGAATAAACGCGTGGCAATGGCGGCTCCGGATGGAGTCGCCATTTGTCGTTTGCGTTTCCCGGTTCTTCTGATTCCCGAATTCAAAGGATACGTTCGATGTCGATTACCCCGCTCATGCCCGTCTATCCGCGGTGTGCCTTCCGGCCCGTGAAGGGCGATCATTGCCACCTGATCGGCGAAGACGGGCAGCGCTATCTCGATTTTGCCGCAGGCATCGCGGTCAATATTCTGGGCCATTCGCACCAAGGCCTCATCGGGGCGATCCAGCGCCAGGCGGAAACCCTGATGCACGTGTCCAACCTCTACGGCAGCCCGCAGGGTGAATCGCTCGCCGGCCGGATCGTCGACCTGACATTTGCCGACACGGTTTTCTTCACCAATTCGGGAGCCGAGGCGGTGGAGTGCGCAATCAAGACGGCGCGCGCCTATCACAGCCACGCCGGCAACGATCACAAGTTTGAGTTGATCACGTTCAAGAACGCGTTCCACGGCCGGACGATGGCAACGATCAGTGCATCGAATCAGGAAAAGATGCACAAGGGTTTTCTGCCTCTCCTCGCAGGGTTCAAATACGTCGAGTTTGACGACCTTGAAGCGGCGAAGGCGGCGATTGGCCCCAACACGGCAGGTTTCCTTGTGGAACCGGTTCAAGGCGAGGGCGGCATTCGCCCCGCCTCCGAGGCTTTCATGAAAGGCCTGCGGTCGCTCGCCGATGAGCATGACCTGATGCTGGTACTCGATGAGGTGCAGTGCGGCTATGCGCGCACCGGCAAGTTCTTCGCCTATGAGCATTACGGCATCGAGCCGGACATTCTCGCCAGCGCTAAGGGCATTGGCGGCGGGTTCCCGCTTGGTGCCTGCCTCGCGACCGAGAAGGCAGCGCGCGGCATGGTGATTGGCACGCATGGCTCGACCTATGGCGGCAATCCGCTGGCCATGGCGGCAGGCGAAGCCGTACTTGATGCCGTCGCCAACGAAGAGTTCCTCGATCATGTTCGCTCCATGGGCGACCGGCTGCGTGCGCGCCTGGAGCAGTTTATCGGGAACTATCCCGAGCTTTTCGAGGAAGTGCGCGGCAAGGGGCTGATGCTGGGCGTCAAGATGAAGGTCGAGCCGCGGGGCTTCGTCGCGCACCTGCGTGACAATCATCACCTGCTGACGGTGTCAGGCGGCGACAACACTTTCCGCCTCGTCCCACCGCTGGTCATCGATGACAGCCACGTCGAGGAGTTCATGGAACGCCTTTCGGCCGGTGCCGCAAGCTACGGGCCGGAGACGGGCAAGTGAACGCCCGGCACTTCCTGAACTTGGCCGATGCGGGTGGCGATGCGCTTGCTGCGATGATCAATGACGCCATCGACCGCAAGGCGGCGCGGGCAGCACTGCCCAAGGGCGCGGTCGATGCCGATGCTCCGCTTGCGGGCCGTACGTTAGCGATGATTTTCGAGAAGAGCTCGACCCGCACGCGGGTCAGTTTTGACATGGCGATCCGCCAGCTGGGCGGGACGGCGATCATCATGGATGCCGGATCGACCCAACTTGGCAGGGGCGAGACGATTGCCGATACGGCGCGGGTGCTCAGCCGCATGGTCGATGCCATCATGATCCGAACCGACGATCACGCCAAGGTCGATGACATGGCCGCCCATGCGAGCGTTCCCGTGATCAACGGCCTCACCGACCTGTCGCACCCGTGCCAGATCGTCGCGGACCTGCTCACCGTCATTGAGCATGGCAAGGCGCTGCCCGGTCTGCAGGTGGCATGGCTTGGCGACGGAAACAATGTGCTCAACTCAATCGTTGAGGCGGCTGGCCTGATGAAATTCGGCGTTCGGATCGGCGTGCCGGAAGGATACGATTGTGATCGCAATTTCATTGCCCAGGCCATTGAGCGCGGCGCGCAGATTTCGGTCACGCGCAGCGCACAGGAAGCCGTGGTAGGAGCCGATGTCGTGATAACGGACACGTGGGTTTCGATGGGTCAATCGGGTGCAGAGACGCGCATCGCCGCGATGACGCCTTTCCAGGTCAATGCGGAATTGATGGCTCTGGCCAAGCCGGACGCCCTTTTCCTGCATTGCCTTCCCGCCCACCGCGGCGAAGAGGTCACGGACAGCGTGATCGACGGTCCGCAGTCAGTGGTCTGGGATGAGGCAGAGAACCGGATCCACGCGCAAAAGAGCATCCTGCTCTGGGCCTTTGGAAAGCTATGAGCGCAAGCAGCCTAAGTTCGGACGAAGCAGGATTTGATCGGGTCCTGGGTTTCACGATCCCGGATCGCAATGCCCGCGGCCGGATCGTGCGGCTGGGCCCTGTGCTTGAAGATGTGCTGGCCTCCCACGCCTATCCGGTTGCGATCCGCCAGCTTTTGTCAGAGGCGCTGACGCTGACCGCGCTACTGGGCTCGTTGCTGAAGGACGACGGTAGCCAGCTGACCATGCAGGCACAATCCGAGGACGGCATCGTCGAATTGCTGGTCTGCGATTACCGATCAGGTGAGCTCCGCGGCTATGTCCGCCACGATGCCGAGCGATTGGCAGCGCTTGAGGCAATGCCGTCACTATCGGCGCTTTTCGGTAAGGGCTATCTGGCCGTGACCTTCGACATTGGAGAGAGCGGCCAGCGTTACCAAGGCATCGTTCCGTTAGAAGGGGATTCTCTCGGAGAAGCCTGCGAGGCATATTTTGCGCAGTCGGAACAGGTTCCAACACTGATCCGCATCGGCGTCCGGTTCGGCCGCGGAGGGACGGTAGCGGGAGGCATGCTGGTCCAGCATCTCGCCGATGGTGAGGAAGGGCGCGAGCGGCTGCACGTACGCATGGACCATCCGGAGTGGGAGCACGTTGCCGTCATGGCCGGCTCGGTCCGGGATGACGAGCTTGTCGACGCCGATCTTTCGCTGGAAGACGTGATCTGGCGCCTGTTTCATGAAGAGGGCGAGATTCGCGTTGAGCCCAGTGCACGCGCTGGTGAAGGGCTGCCGCTGTAACGTAGAGCACTACCGCTCCGTCCTCTCCCGTTTCCCTGAAGACGAAATAGCTGAAATGCGGGAGCCGGATGGCGCCATCACCGTTGACTGCGCCTTTTGTTCGAAATTGTTCCGCATCGATATTTAGCGGCTCTTGGTCGATCAAAAGACACGGTTGGTCGTAATTTCCGATTAGGATATATATGTAAGAGAAAGTGGACCGCACGGCCTGTCCATGCGCAAGGGAATTCGCATGTCCAAGGCGAACTATGCAAAGCTGATTGTCTCCGCCCTCCTTTTGGGTGTGCTCGGCGGCACACAGGCCTCAGGCCAGCGGCGCCAGCTCACCATGCTAGATCAGCTCTCAGAAGGGCGCTGGGAGCTTCGGCTTCGCGGGGAACGGCGGCAGGTGGAACGTATCTGCTTGCGCGATGGCCGCGGACTGATCCAGCTTCGGCATCCCGAGCAGCCATGCGATCGACTGGTGGTTGAGGATTCGCCCAGGTCGGTCACGGTCCAGTACACTTGCCGCGGGCGCGGATATGGCCGCACGCACATTCGCATGGAAAGCGACCAACTGATCCAGGTGGAGAGTCAGGGGATTGCTGGAGGGCTGCCCTTTGACTTTGCGGCGGAGGGGCGCCGTATTGGTGGGTGTGAGCAGTGATTGCATCAGCCGCGCCGGTTGGCTAGCGGCCGGATCATGACAAGCACCCGATCCGAAAAACCTGCCGCGGTCGTCCTGTTGTCCGGCGGCCTTGATTCGATGGTGTCTGCAGCGCTCGCGCTAGAATCAGGGTACCGGCTCTTTGCGCTGACCATCGATTATAACCAGAGGCACCGGGTGGAAATTGAGGCTGCGCGCAAGATCGCGCTGCGGCTAGGGACAGAGCGGCATGAAGTGCTGAAGCTCGACCTGCGCCAGTTTGGCGGCTCTGCGTTAACGGATGAGATTGATGTGCCCAAGGGCGGGCTGACGGACGAAATTCCGGTTACCTATGTCCCTGCTCGAAACCTCGTTTTCCTCTCGCTAACCTTGGCCTGGGCCGAGGCGCTGGCCGCACGCGACATATTCATTGGGGTCAATGCGCTCGACTATTCGGGCTATCCGGATTGCCGGCCTGAATTTATTGCCGGGTTCGAACAACTAGCCAATCTCGCGACCAAGGCCGGCGTCGAAGGCGAACCGTTTCGCATCCACGCGCCACTGCAATTCATGGGCAAAGCAGAGATTGCCAGTGAGGCAAACCGGCTCGGCCTGAATGCTGCCGACAGCTGGTCATGTTATGACCCGGCACCAGATGGTCGGGCCTGCGGAAGATGCGACAGCTGCCGCCTGCGCAAGAGCGGCTTTGAGCAGGCCGGGGTAATCGACGGGACAGATTACGTCGCCTGAGGCGGTTAGAAGACGAACGCCAGGTTCATCATCAAATTCTGAGAGCAAAGAAAAAGGGGCCGGATTTCTCCGGCCCCCAATTCTTTAGCCATTCGGCTGAGATCAGTTGCCCGAACCCGGACCGTAGTTGATCTCGACGCGACGGTTCTGGAGTTCACGAACGCCGTCGGCGGTCGGAACGCGGTTCACCGTTTCACCGAACGCCTGGCTGGTGATCACACCACCCGGGACGCCATGGCTGGTCAGGTAAGCCGTAACCGATTCGTTACGACGCTGCGACAGACCGACGTTGTACTTGGGCGAACCCGAGCGGTCGGCGTGTCCTGCCAGCGAGATCGCTGCGCTACCGCAGTTACCGTACGCCGTGATCGCGTTGTCGAGGATCGACGCAGCTTCAGGGGTGATGTCCGACTTATCCCAGTCGAAGAACACAATGTACGGACCCTTGTTGCACGGCGGCGGCGGCGGAGGCGGCGGCGGCGGCGGCGGGGGAGGCGGCGGCGGGGGAGGCGGCGGCGGCGGCGGCGGCGGCGGCGGAGCTTCCGCACCACCGAAGTTGTAGGTCAGCGAGCCAAGAAGGCTGTGCGACCGCCAACGGGTGGAAAGCGCGCGACCGTCGGTATCGACCATGTCAACGTTGTTGACGTTGAAGAAGCGATACTTGAGGCCAACGTCCCAGTGATCGTTAATCGGAGCGCGAACGCCCGCGATTGCCTGCCATGCGAAGCCGGAGTCGCTGTCGTTCACGATGCCCGGGCCAGCCGAGTTGATCGAGTACTGAGCGCCGACGCGGGCAACGCCGACACCGCCGCCGATGAAGCCCTGAAGGCCATCATCTTCGCCGAAGTCCAGCATGCCGTTGAGCATGAAGCTGAGAGCGTTGCTGTCACCAGCGACGTAATCGTAACGACCGATGCCCGACTTCAGGCTGGCAACGCTGCCAGCGGCAGGAATGCGGACCGTCGACGTCAGAACGTCGGGATCTGCTTCACGCCAGCTCGCCTCTGCTTCGAGACGGAACATGCCAAAGTCGTAACCGACGATGCCACCGAAATCGTAGCCGTACTTATGATCGACCGACATTGCCTGAGCAGTGGTGCCGATATCGTACTTCAGGTCTTCGACGATCATGGCGCCACCGTCGACTTCGACGTACCACGAATCGTCACGGGCCAGAGCCGGCGTGGCGAGGGCTGTCGAAGCCAGCGCCATCCCTATGACCAGTTTCCGCATTACAAATTCCCCTCTTTTTGGAATTGATGCCACCGAGTTGCGACTGTCTACCGACTAAGGTTTTGCCGTGCAAGCGGTCAAAGACGGCACCTGTTGCAGGAATGCCGCATTTTCCATACCTTGGTCAAGAAAATGATCGCAGATGACACCACTTCTGGTTGAGGGGACAGAATCGGATCGGGGAGTCGATTCAGCTTGCGGGGAGGATACCGGCTCCAATGAGCCGGGCGATCAGAGCCGAAATCGCCGCACGTGCTTCGGAATCCACGTTGGATCCTCCCGCGGGAGCCGCCACTGCAGCCTGTGACACCCATGCCCCGGCCTGATAGCGCAAGATCCTGCCGGCGTTCCCGACCGCCACCGACATGCCTTCACGAGGGGTAAGGAATATCCAGTTTCCAGCGGCACGGCAGGCAATTTGGTCTGATCTGCCCGTCCAGTCACCCGTCGGACCCGCTCCAACGATCCAACATTGTCCGTCCGCCGGGATGGCTGGCGGAGTACTGGCAACAGCTTCGATGCGGGCGTGAAGCAGGGCGTCAATTCGCACCAGTGCTTCGTTTACGAAGACTTCCTTCTGCGCCTGTCCCGGATAGAGTAGAGGCAGGGCCATTCGCGGGGTCTGCGCTTCGAAGGCGATGATGTCGCTCATGTCATTGGCTCCTGATATTTCAATTTGTTAGCTTGAGCGCCAGCCCGTCTGACAAGGCAAATTTGCCTTGCTGGCGGATGATAAAGGTGCCCGTTTCCAGGCTGGCCCCGATGGCGGATTGTTCGGCCGCGGTAATCGCCAGTTCTGGGACCGCCGTAGCCCACATCGCCAGGCGCACTTCGTTGGCTTCCAGACTGATTATGTAACTTTCTGTTTCCTCATTGAGCGGAACGTCCACGCCGTCAGCCCAGGACCAGGCACCGCGTGCGCGCCGGGTCCAACTCAAGTGGAGGGTACCGCCTGAGTCGCGTTGCCAACTGGCGTGGACTGGTGACAGCGGTCGCTTGCCAATGCCGCGGCAGGCAATGTCGCTCAGCACGGGTTCTTCCTCGCCAAGGCCTATCGCAGCGATACGGGAAGCGGGCGTGTCTCCAACCAGGTTGGGATCGAGCGAAGTTGCCTCTCCATTGAGCAGGACGAAGCCTTCGTTTGCGCTATGGTTATCAATTGCCGCCTCGGTGCCACCGCGACCCCGAAGCAAGCCGGACAACCTCCACTTGCCATCACCGAGGGCTTCCGCGTTGGTAAACTGGAGGATTTCCTCACCGATCAACGCGCGGTTGGCCCCTGCTGCGATCTGCACCATGCTGGCGCCCAGCAGGATGGCTGATGCATCGACGAGATCGACCTCGATCGAGTTCTGCCGATCGAATATCTCCGGAGCTGCCGGTGGAAGCGCACTTGCCACTTGTCCGATAACTGCTCGCGCCCTTCCGGTGGAGCCGATCCGCAACAACTGCCCGTCGCCCTGGTCGACAAACAGCGCAGCGCCCGGCCACCCGGCGGAAGGCGAGCTTGCGGCCGCGAAAATCTGGGCACTGTCACCCGTACCGATTCCATCCCAAGGCAGTTCGAACGCCTTGAGCATCGTGACACCGGCTTCGACATCAAGCGGCGGGTTCGATCGTCCGGGATCGGCCGGGAGCGAGGGCGTACCCATATCCGAAACGCGCGAGAGCGCCATTTCGACACCCCCCTCGCGCCATTCCCAGTCCTCGATCCGCCAGATTCCAGTCTCGCCGTCCATCCTGACAAGCGATCCTGGCGCGACCGAGGTATCCAGTTCGGCGCTGCGCCATGACAGGCTTTGTCTGGCCCAGCCTGTGCGCCTTGCTAGCCGCGCACAAACCTGACGCGCATTGGCGGCGGTCATGGCGACAGGCAGGTCTACCGTTCCTGGCTGGCCAGCCAATGGCCTGCCCGGTGCGCGTTGCAGGCCCGGCTGGTAATCGCGGTCGACATCGTAATAGCGCAGCACACCGGGGCGGCTGGCCAAGGGGGAAGGCGCTTGCGGGCGAAACCCTGACGTGCGCCGAACGCACCATCGGCAACCGATACCGCCGGGTCCGCAAGGGTAACGGGTTCACTCATCCCTTCCCGCCAGATCGTCAGCGTTGCCCCACTCACGTTGCAATCAAGCGGATAGGCAAGATCGAGTTGCGAGAGCAGGTCGGCGAGCGGCCCTTCGCTGGAAAGACCTTCGATTTCGGGAAATTCCAGGGGCGCGGAAACGTCTTCAACAATTCCGTCAAACAAGCCCTGCGCGGTGGGTGCCTGATCGTCGGCAAAGACCTCGAAGGTCAGCGCCGGAATGCGATTGCCGAAATCGCCCAGTTGCAGGTCTTCGAACACGACATAGGCCAGATCGCGATAGGCCGGGCTCTGACCGACACCTTCCGCCGCAGACAGCAGGGGATCCGGGGCCTGATCGGCATGCCCGGCGTGGAAGCGGAATTGGCCGCCGGCTTTCATGTCGCCGGAAGCGCCGCGCAGCAGATTGCCATCCGCCCAGATCCGGCCAATGCCCAGCAGAGGTCGGCTCGAAAGCGCTACCGCAAACGAGGCCGAGTAGCTGTAGGTGGTGTAAGACGGCTTGCCTTTGCCGCCGCCTTGCTTGTCCTTGTGCTCAACCAGGTCGGTTGACCAGATGATCGTTCCGGCCGTGCGCATCCGGCCAAAGATTCGAGGAATTGGCGAGCCATAGCTGGACGTGGAAACCGCGAGTTCCTTGAGCCGCGGACCTTCTCGCGTCGGGGATCCGATGATCGCCGTATCGACGCCCCGGCCCACCAGCGCGCCGATGGCTCCGCCAAGGGGCCCTCCGAACAGGGTGCCAATCGCGGAAAACAGAAGAGTTGCCATGGGTAATGCTCACACCAACCGCCAGCGGCGGATTATCGGAAATTGGTCGGAAATCGCGGCAATCACCACACGGCGCAGGCCTGCATGCGCCTCGACCCAAGTCCCGGCACGCGATCCGGCGATGACGAAGTGCATCTGAGAAACCGATGGTTTCAGCAGTAAGACGTCTCCGGGAAGGATCGGCTGGTCTGTCGCTGCAAAGCCTCGACTTGAAGCGATTTTGTCGAGATCGGGCCATTGGCCGGTACGCAGCGCATAACCGTTCGGAAACAATGCGTGACGGCCGATGGCGCTCAGGGCGCGATCGATCAAACCGATGCAATCGAGGCCCGTGCGAGGATCTCGCCCATGCAGGCGAAAGGCGGTTCCGACGAGGGCCTCTGCTGCGTTCGCAAGCTCCAGCCCCGTCATGTTGCGGGCGAAGGATAGCGCGCAATCAGGTCATTACCGGGCAGGAAAGGTTCGCCGCGAAAGTTTTCGGCATTGCCGAACCGGCCCCCGCAGGTTGCGATCGTCCGGTCACAGCCTTGCCGCAGGATCGCGCGTGAACCCTGCGGGATTGGCTGATCGAGGGGCGCGGCAAGAGTCAATTGATTGCCAGAGATTGCGGCAATCTCGCATGTCATGCCGGTCAGTGGGCCATCGATCCAGCGCAGGTGTCCGCTCAGGAATTCTTCCGGAGCCACTAAGTCATCGATCGTGACCCGGTTGGCATCGATGTCAGTGGCCAAAACCTGCACCTCGATGGTGAATCGTGACGGAGACAGACCGCACCCTGGTCCGCAGAATTCCGCCCGGCAGGTGGGGCTGGTCCTCGGCACTGGATCGCGCTGCAATTCGGCCTTGCGTGAGACCAGCTCGGCGGTGAATTTGCCGTCCTGTTCCTCGACCTGGCCGATGGCGCCGCGGTAGAGCACATGGCGTTCCAACGTATTCCAGTCGACTATGCCGATCGCCACACGCGCGCCGTCAAAGCGACCGGCGGCGAGATCGGCCTGCGCAATCGAATCGTGGCTGAGCGCGCCCTCAACCTCTGCACTGTCCGGCTCAAGGTCTGCACTGCGGCGGATAGCCGAGGGCAGCATTCCGGGCATGGCGCGATGGACGAGCCCGTCGAACCAGAGGTCGGCATCATGGGTGGTAAAGCCCAGACAAATGCCATCGCGCCGGGCGACGCGCCAGAAAGTGGCGACGGTCTCGAGAGGCTCGGAGAACCAGACCCTGCTCATGATGCTTCCCGCACTTCGACGATGGGAACGGTCGGCGCTTCGCCGGCGGCAAAACTGGCACCGGACACCTGAAGGCTGTCCTCGGCAAAGCGGACAGGCACATCGAACAGGAAGCCTGCGCGGACTTCGGCCCCGGCGGCAGGCGCGGCGGCGAAGGTTATCACGCCGAGCGGGCCGAGTGTCCAGCCGGTGGCTTTTGCCACGCCTCCGACCTGAACGACCAGCGTGTCAGCGCGCGGCCGGGTGATGCGGCGCAGTTGCGCGTCTTCGCCCTCGCCGTAGCGTTTGATCAGGGCAAATTCGGTGGCTGCCCCGTCGCCCACGCCAATTAGCTGGTCGGCAGCCGAGGGGGTGCCGGTCATGCCGTTCGAGCTGAAGTCGGTGGGATCACGCAGGCGAAACCCCCGCGCGGCACCCCGGCGGGCGCGGAAGAAGGCGATCAGTTCGCCCAGTTCCAGTTCCGAACGGATGCCGGGGCCCACATCGAAGCGCAGCCGCGCGTTGAGCCACAGGCTGTTGCGCCGTTCGAAACCCGAAGCCGTCACCGAAACGCTGGTCGAAAATTCGGGAGTCACCATGGCATCGCGGCCCAGCGCGAGCGGGTAGGCGACATCGTCAAAGGCCTGCATGGAAGTATCCTCCTGAAGTTGAGGCAAGCGCACGAAGCCGTCGCGGCACACCTGTGGCAGGGCCCAGACGAAGACCTCGTGCGCATCGCGGGCGATTGCCTCGTCGATGCCCATGTCGATCTGCCGCCACAATTGGCGGCTCGCCGCTGCCGGCACGAAGCCAGCCAGGTAGTCCTGCTGCTCTGGCGGATAGCCGAGCCGCTGGTCGGCCAGCGCATAGCCGGCGCGGCGGCTGGCGGACTTGCCGGCGGTGAGCCAGTCGTAGTCCTCAAGCTGTAGCCGGTCGAACGCCGGGCTGGCCCAGCCCACCGGCAGGTTAGCGCTCAGGGCCTGAGGCGTCTGCGGGTCGAGTACAGTCGGCAGGAAGGCGAGCAGCAGTACCTCGGCCGAAGCAGGAGCGGCGGCAGTCTTCACGGCGTCGCGAAGCGCAGCGGTCGAGGCTGCCAGCAGGGCGCCAGCCGCATCGAGTAACGCCAGCTGCGCAGCCGAAAGGCTCGCCGAAAGGTCAGCGATCTCGACTGGATTGCCGCCAAGTGCCGTCCGCGCCGCATCGTCGTAGATGCAGATCCGGCGCTGGCTATCTACCCACCACCACGGCTCGCCCACCTGGAAGCGCACCGCGCAGCCCGCATCTTTCAGGAAGCCGGTGACCGCCTGCGCCACCTTCTGCAACCAGCCCATCGCCTGCGCATTTGCCGGCGATAGCAGCGCTGAGGGCGGAACCCACCCGGTGCGCGCCGGGCTGCCGTCAAAGGCGCGCTGCTGCCACGCCGATGGGCAATGCTGCGCCAGCAATTCATAGGACAGCGAGGCGATCGGGGAGTAGCCGGCCTCGTGACAGGCGGCGAAAAAGGCGCGGTGCCAGCGCTCGGCCGGCTTGCAGAAGGCCGCTCCCGCCAAGTCGACAAGGTAATTCGAACCCTGCGCCACCAGCGGGAAGAAATGGCTCATGCCCAGGTAGTGCAGGACCGAACCGCGATAACCGAGCCCGCGCAGATTTCGCACCAGCCGCTGCGGCGTCTGGTTGCAGCTGTCATCATAAGCCGTGGCGCAGGCAAGGCCATGTGCCGGGATCAGGACGTCGCCGATCTCCAGCATTGAACGCGCGCCGGTGCAGGCGATTTCGGTCAGCTCCGCCCAAGCCTCGGCCGGGGAAGCGAGCGGCGTGGTGCTGCCGGGAACATAGGACGGCGGGACCAGTGAGATGAACAGGCGGTCGATCGCGGCCGGATGGACCGGCTCGCCGCCGCTCTCCCATCCAGCCGCAAGCGTGCGGAACGGCAAGCTGACCTGCGCATCCTCGCCCGTGCCGGTGGCATAGTTCCACAGGCGGACGTACCAGGTGCGGGCAGCGCCGGCGGCATCCCGGCCTTCGATTGTCAGAGTTGGGCCGTTGACGCCATCAAGCGGCACCAGCCCGGACGAGCGCCAGCGGAACGACAGCGTCGCCCCGGTATAATCGCGGTCGGTGCGATAGGCCATGAGCGGATGGTCGAGCTTGTCCTCGCTATCCCAGATCAGCCCGGCAAGATCGCCCGCCGCCATGAACACGGCATCGATGCGCAGGGCATCTGGCGCGGTGACGACGGCGCTGGCCATCATCGGGCGGGGGAAATCGATCGTCCAGAACCGCGGATCGAACCGCTGGATCCAGTCGCTGTCCTGCCCTTCGCGGGCATCACAAAGCCAGAAAGCCATGATTCTTGTGTCCCTCAGAAATCGCGCAGGGCGCGGCGCACGGCGCTGGCGACCTGGCGGCTGGACCGCTGCAGAGCCTGGCTGGCGGCAGGGGCGGTCGGCGCGTTCACATTGATGGCGATGCGCACTTCGCGCGAAGCAGCGGGGGCAGAGCCATTGTCGATGCGACCAGCCTGAGTGGGCACGAACAGCTCCGGCCCGCGCTCACCAACCAGATAGCCGCGCCCCGGCGAAACCGGCCCGCCGATTGCGCGGCCAGGCAGGCCGAACAGGCCGCCCAGCAGGCTGCCAAAGTTGAACAGGCCGCCCGCCGTTCCGCCGCCACCGCCCAGTCCGCCAATCGAATTGAACAGGCTCTGTACCGCCTGGGCGGCAATGTCGTTAATGACGTTGAGCGCGATGCGGCGCAGGTCTTCGAAGCCCAGGCTGCCGCGCCGCACGGCATTGATCAGTCCGCGCTCCAGCACGTTGCCCGCTTGTTCGAAACCCGAAAGCAGGGTGCCGTCAAAGGTGCCGCGCATCTGGGCAATGTCCTGGGCAAAGCCCTGGGTGGATGCGCGCACATCGACGAGCAGCGTATCGACGGTATCAGCCATGGTCCTGCTCCATCATGCGGGAAAGTTCGTCACGCGAAACAAGGCCGCCGCCCTCGCCCGGAGGGGCTAGGATCGCGGCCAGTTCCGCCGGGGTTGCGGCCCAAAAATCGGCGGGCCGCCAGCCAAGATTGCGCGCCGCGAAGGCGCAGAGCCGCAAGGCCGATGCGCCAAATCGCGGCTCGTTCATGCCTGGCCCTGAAGAATCTGGGCGAGCAGGGCACGCAGCGGCCGGGCGCAGGCGGCAAGGCCCTGGGCCGCGACCGCGTCGCCCACATGTTCACGGGTCAGGCCATCGCGGGAATCGAGGCAATGCCAGAACAGCGCCGCCATCTCGCCCAGCCGCAGCTGGCCGGCACCGGCGCGCTCGACCAGCGCGAACAGCGGCCCAAGCTCCTCTTCGGCGGCAACCAGCGCGGAAAAGGTCGGGCGCAGCAGGTGCGGCTGGCCGGCGATGACCAGCTCGGCCTCACCCCTCAAGGGGTTGGCGGCAGAACTCACGCGGGCACCACTTCGCCGGAACTTTCGAGCACCAGCGAGTAATTGCGTTCGCCGTTGTAATCGCCCGAATAGTCGAGCCGCTGGACGAGGAAGCGGCCGCGCATCTTTGCGCCGTCCTCGAAGCTCAGCTCATAGTCGGCAATGGTCCCGGCCAGCACATGGGCGCGGATCTGGTCTTCGGCCGCAGAGCCGAGGAAAATGCCGGCGGCGTTGACCGAGACCTGGCGGATGCCCGCCCCCGAAAGCAGCTCGCGCCAGCCGCCGGAGCCCTGATTGGTGATGACGACGGTATCGCCGGTGATCGACATCTGCGTGGTGCGCAGCCCGGCGACGGTCTGGTAGACCGGCGGCGTCGCGCCGTTGGAAATCTTGAGAAGGAAGGCAGCGCCTTTTTGAGCCGACACGGCGGTTCTCCTTGAGAGGGGTGAAAGGTCAGGCCGCCATCAGGCGGAAACGGTATTCGATCAGGATCGCGCGGGTATTGGCGGCGCGCTGTTCGGCACGGCTGCGCAGGAACTGGACCGAGACAAGCTCGAACCCGGCCTGCGTCCGCGGCATGGCGGCGACCCGGCTTTCGATTGCCGCGACGAGGCTGGCGGCGCTCTCAGGACGATCTCCCCGGCAATGCAGCTCAAGGGCGAGTCGGAGCTCGCGGCCGGCGCGGTCCTTCACGCTCCAGTCAGCACCCGCGCTGGCGGCCAGCGCCAGCCACGGCAGCGCGGTTCGCGCCGGGGCTTCCTCGACAATCGCGTTGAGCGCACCGGAAAGCGCCGGATCGGCGGCCAGCCAGGCCAGCAGGGCGGCGCGGAAAGGGATTTCCATCGGCATCATCCTTTGGTGAACAGCGGCCAGAGCAGCACCGCCTTGCGCCAGCGGCTGGCGCTGCGCGTCTTGCCAAGGCGGCTTTCAGCAACCTGCGCTTCGGCGATGGCTTTGGCCTTTTGCGACAGACGCCCGGCGAGTGCGGCGAGATCGAGACTTGCGCTGATCACGCGAGCCGCATCCGCCGCCAAGGCCGCCACAGTGCCGCGACGGCAGCGGGCGGGTGAGGCTCATCGCCGGAACTTTCGCGCTGGCGGTACTGGTAGGCGGCCAGACGGATCACGCCGTGACGCAAGCCTTGCGGCAACTGCGCCCAGCCAGTGCCAAGCCCGGCCGTGAAACGAACGGCAATGCGCGTTGCGAGGCCCGGATCGAGCGTTCGCACAAGGCCGGTGCCGTCGACCGCCAGTTCAAAGGCATAGGCGCTGGCAGCGAGCGCGAAACGCGCGCCCAGCGCGGGAATGCCTTCCACCTGCGTGATCGCCTGGACCGGCCGCGTTGAAAGGGCAGTCCAGCCCGAAGAGACGGGCAGGATTTCCTCGCACACGCTTTCGATCGGCAGGGTTCCGGTAAAGGCCTCGCAGCTTTCAAGCGCGGCTTTGAGGAGGGCAGTCAGCGTGGCATCCTCGCCCGCAGTGGTAATGCCGAGCCATTCCTTCAGCTCGGCGAGTGCCTCTGGCGCCAGCGCCGGGGACGAGACGATAACCCGCTTCATGGCGGTCTCCATGTCTTGTTTAGGAAAGAATAAAGGCACCCGTGCCGCCCGCGGGGGACGGGGCCGCAGGGGCGGCACGGGTGCAAACCAGCCGGGGCGCTAGGGGTGCGCGCTCTCCGGCCGGTCTATCAACCGGATCAGGTCGAGATCTTGAGCAGCTTGATCGCGTCCGAATCGAGCACCTGGCCGCCCACGCGCTTGGTCGCGTAGAAGTGGACGAAGGGCTTGTTGGTGTACGGATCGCGCAGGATCGAGGTCGCGTTGCGCTCGGTGATCAGGTAGCCGTTGCGGAAGTTGCCGAAGGCGATCGGCAGGGCATTGGCCGCGACATCGGGCATGTCCTCGGCCTCGACCACCGGATAGCCGAGCAGGCGGGCCGGCTGGCCTTCCATGATGCCCGGCTGCCACAGGAACGAGCCGTCGGCGGCCTTGAGCTTGCGGACGATCGACAGGGTGGCGGAATTCATCACGAAGACCGCGCCCTGGCGGTGGCCCGGACGCAGCGAGTGGACGAGGTCGATGAGCTTGAGTTCCGGTGCCGTGTCGAAACCGGTCGCGTTGCCGCTGACGATATGCTGCAGGGTGCCGAAAGTGCGGGTCGCGTCACCGGTGAGCGCGGTCGGGGCGGCAAGGAAGCCCTTGGGCTGGTTGGTCCCGGTGCCGTTGACATAGGCAGCGCCTTCCGCACGGGCGAATTCGGCCGCGATTTCGCTGGCCAGCCAGTCGTCAAGCTTGAAGGCAGCATCGTCGAGCATCGCCTGGCTCGCCGCCGGGTTGGCGTAGAGATCACCCCGGGGCGGAGCGATTTCAGCAAACTTCGGCGTCTGCGTTTCCGGGCGGGTCCCGGTTTCGCTGACCCAGCCCGAGGCTACGCCCGAGGTGGTGATCAGCTTGCGGTAGCCTGCCGTGCCAACCTGGACGACCTGCGCGATGGCGCGGATCGGGCTCATCTTCTTGAGCTGGGCCGAGATGCGCTCGTCAATCTCGCGCGGGACGGCATAGCCGCCATCGGCAAGGACAGCGCCCGAGATCGACTTGACCTCGTTTTCGCGGCCAAGGCGCAGGTATCCGTCGACGAAGCTCTTGACCTCGATGCTGGGGGTCGGTGCGGCACCGTCAAGCACCGGACGGGCAGCGGCGCGCGACACCTTGTCGAGCCGCGACTTCACTTCTTCGACATCACCGCGCAGGCTTTCGATCGCAGCGTCGCTCGCGTCCTGGCGGGCGACGATGTCGAAGGAAGCGTCGAGCGAATCGACAGGGGTAGGGGTATCCATGGGGCAGTTCACCTTTCACGAAAAAGGCCGCCTGCCCCATGGAGGGCGGGGAGGCGGCCGGGGAAATTGGCGTCATCCCGGACTTGATCCGGGATCGGTCGGGAGCTGGGCGCGACTGGGCCAGCGGTCCTGGGTCGAGCCCGGGGCGCCGGTTATTCGACGAGATGGACCCGCGCGCCGTGTTGCATCGGGTGTGTGACGAGGCTGACCTCAAACAGCATGAGGTCCTTGAGCTCGCGGCCAATGCCGTCACTCAATGCCTCGCGCACGCGGTAGCCGAAGGACAGGCCGGTAACCGATCCGCGCTTAAGCGCCGCCGCCGCCCCGCCCTGCGGATTGTCGATCCGGGCAAGCACGCGCAGGCCGCGCGCATCCTGCTCGACCTTCTCGATCCAGCCGATGCGCAGGTCTGCGCGGTGCTGCCAGAGCAGTGGCAGGGGAGCGGTGCGTTCGGACAGGCTGCGGGTGAAGGCACCAGGCGCGATCACGTCATGCCCGGCATCACGCTTGCCGAACAGCGCGGCATAGCCGGCGAAGCGAAGCGGCGCGCTCAATGGAGCAGCTCCGAAAAGCCGAGCCGGTAGGCAAGGCCAATCAGCAGCAGCGCCAGCGCCCCGCGCACCGCCCACGATACAAAGGCCCGCCAGGCCGAGCGCTTGGCATCGCGCCAGGCAGCGAGCAGCTCGCGCAGTTCGGACAGGTCCTCGTGCGCCTTGGCGTCGTCGAGGCCCATGCGGCGGAGGACACGCTCGGCGCCCAGCTCGCTCGATTCCTCGACAACGGCGCGGAGCGTAACGAGGTCGGCCCCCGCCCCCGCTGCCTGCGCGATCAGCCCGGCGAGCATTTCATCTCGGTTCATGATTTGTTCCTTGAATGGCTTGTCTTCGAAGCCGGACCGGCGGCGGCACCTTCGCGCGGCGGCAGGCCGAGCAGGGCACGCTTTTCGTCGTCCGAAAGGAAATCGGCGGCAGTGACTTGGCTCCACAACCGCTCCCGGTCCTCGGCGAGCGCGGGGACGCGGTCGAGATCTACAGCAAGCTGCGCGTCCGGGAACCAGGTGGCCAGCCCCTCGCCCAGCGCGGCGAGCAGCTTGCCCGCCAGCGGCAGCAGCGTCAGCCGCCACAGCGCGCGGTTGGCCTCGCGGTAATTGGCATAGGTGGAGTCGCCCGGCAGGCCGAGCAGCATTGGCGGCACGCCGAATGCCAGAGCAATGTCGCGCGCGGCAGCGGCCTTGAGCGCGGCAAAATCCATGTCGGCGGGTGAGAGCGAGAGCGACTGCCATTTGAGCCCGCCCTCGAGAAGCATGGGCCGCCCGGCATTGTCGCGGCCCGAGAAGGCGCTGGCGAGTTCGGCCTTCAGGCGGTCGAACTGTTCGCCCGTCAGCCCCCCTGCCTCGCCCGCGTCATAGACGAGAGCGCCGGAAGGCCGCGCCGAATTGTCGAGCAGCGCGCGGTTCCAGTTCGAGGCAGCATTGTGCACCGCCACCGCCTGGTCCGCCGCCGAAAGACAGCCCGCGCCGTAATGATCGTCCGCCGGGTGGAAATGGCGGATGTGGATGACATTTGGGCTGGCGTCCTCGTCCAGCACCGGCAGGGCAACCTGGCTTTCGCCGACACGGTAAAGCCACGCGACCGGCCAGCCATCCTCGCCCAGCTGCGCGCTCATGCGTTCGGGGCGCAGGGCGAAAAGCTCGACCGGCACGCCGCGCCCGTCCTTGATCACTTGGACATAGGCATTGCCGTGCAGCACCAGATGGGCGGCAAGCGTTTCCAGCAAGGGCTGCCCGGCGCTCGTTTCCGAGATCAGCGCGGCAAGGCTTTCTTCGGCCGGCAACAGCGGAGCCTGCCCCACCGATTCCGCCACCAGCCGCACCGCCCGCTGGGCGACCGGATTGTCGAGATAGGCCCGCTTCACCGCATCGCCATATTCGAACGGCGCACGCGACGCCCGCGCTTCGGCAAGGATCCACGGCGAATTGTAAGTGCGCGCCAAAGGCACGCGGGCCGGCCCGCCCTTGAAGGCGGCGGCAAGCGTCTGGAGGAAGGACATGAATGGATTTCCTTGGAGCAAAGCTTAATGTCGGTCGGATGGGCAAGCGATCAGGAGTTCCTCACCGCGATGAGGAGCTGGCAGAATTGAGTCTTGAGCAATTGGCGGCAGAGATTGCGCGAGCTAGAATGCGGCTGCGCATCTCGACCAGTGCGAAACAATCCAAAGCCTGGCACAAGCGTATCCATGGGCTGGAGGCAGAGGTTGCCCGGCGAGGGTGAACTCATCCCACCCAGACCCTCGGCACCCCCTTCCCCGCAAGCACAATTCATGCATCGCCCAGACCAGCGCGTCGGCGCGGTCGGGGGAGCGGCCGGGGCCCTGGTAAGTGCCGCCGGTAAGCAGGCCGCACAATTCGTCCTCCAGCGCCGGGAAGGTCCCGGCGTGGCGGACTCGGCCTGCTTCATAGAGCGCGGCGACCGGTTCGGCGCGGGCGGACTTGCCGCGGCTGGCGTGGACCAGCCGCAGTGGCAGGGCGATCTCGGCGGCGCGGAGCACAGATTCGACCATCGCCCCGCCCTGGTTGGCTTCTGCCACGACGCGGTCCGCCTGCCACTGCCGCGCGGCGTTGGCGACCGCGCGGGCCCAGCGTTCGGGGCTGGGTTTTGTCACGCTGGCATCAGCGAGGACACGGGCGATGCCGTCCTCTCCCATGGCACAAACGACAATGCCGCAGGCATCGCCCTCCGCCGAGGCGGGAGGATCGACGCCGATCACCGTCCGGACGGGCGGTGACGAGGCCGAAGCCTCGCGGCATTGCTCGATTCCGGCGCGGGTCCACAGCGCGCCTTCGATATCGGCGAGCAGTTCGCCTTCCAGTTCCTGCCGCCCCAGCAGGCTCGATCCATATTCGCGGCGCATGGCGGCGATGAAGCGCACCGGCAGGTTGGCAGCATTGTCGTAGGTCGAACCCCGCGTCACGGTGACCGATCCGCTTTCCGTTCCGGCAAGCAGCCGGGTGACCAGCGGCACGGCGCGCGGCGTCGTTGTCGCCACGACCTGCGGGTGTTCGCCAAGGCGCAGGCCCATCATCAGGTTGTCCCATGCCGCTTCGGCGCGGGCACTGTCCCACTTGGCCAGCTCGTCACACCAGGCATGGCTGTGCTGCGGACCGCGCAGCGATTCCGCCTCGGCAGCGGAATATAGCTGCGCCTGCGCGCCGTTGGGCCAGGTGATCCGTCGCAGCGAGCTTTCATAAAGCGGCCGCTGTTCCGGGTGGGCGATGGCCAGCAGGCCGCTTTCGCCCTCCACCATCACCCGGCGCGCCTCGCCCAGCGAGGAAGCGACCAGAGCAATGCGGGCTTCGGGGAACTTGCGCGCCACCTCGCGAACCCATTCGGCCCCGGCGCGCGTCTTGCCAAAGCCGCGCCCGGCAAGCAGCAGCCAGGTGTGCCATTCACCGCCGGGAGCACGTTGTTGCGGGCGGGACCAGACGTCCCAGTACCAGCGGATGCGGTCCTTTTCGGTCTTGTCGAGGGTTTGCAGGAGGGCCTGCCGGTCCTCCTCTTCCATGGCCAGCAGCGACTTGCGGCTAACCCCGGGCATCGGCTTCCTCGGCCAGCATCTTGGCAACGGCCTTTTCGCGGCTGCGCATGGCATCGATCTTGGCATTGATCGAGGCGAGGATCTGCTCCTCGGTCTCTTCCTCGCGCTGGGCCTTGGTGCGGGCGACGGTTTCCTTGTGCTGGTTCAATTGGCGAAAGGCGATGGCATTGTCATATTTGGGCGCATCGCTGTCCTTGCTTTCGCCCACGCGGAGCCGGTGCAGCAGCTCCATCTCGAGGTTGTCATAACCTTCGCACAGGGCATCGAACCAGCGGCGGCGGAATTCGGGATCTTCGCGGCGGGTCTTGTAGACCCAGGTCAGGCTGATGTCGGCGGCGGCAGCCGCGGCGGAGATGTTGGATGTATCGGCGAGGGTGGCAAGGAACGTGGTGCGCCAGTTCTTCGGCGCGCCATAGCGGCGGCTTTTTGACGGCTGCTTGCCGTCCGGCACATCGGACATGAGCAGGGGGTTTCCGGAAATGTGGGAGAGGGAAGGCGACGCCCCGAATCGGTTCATCGCGATGTTCCCTTTATGTACCGAAAGAGCGTTACGATGTCAAGCGCAAAGAACCATATCGGTTAATCGCTTGTCGCGCTTGCCCGATTCCGGGCTGCCCACTAATAGGGCGCGCAAGCACTCCTGCTGTCAGAAGCCCCTGAGGAAACCGAATGCTGCGCCGCCTTTACGACTGGACCATGGCCAAGGCATCGGACCCCCGCGCCGAATGGTGGCTGGCGGCTTTTTCCTTCATGGAATCAAGCTTCTTCCCGATCCCGCCGCACCCGCTGCTGGGCCTGATGTGTCTGGCCGAGCCGAAAAAGGCCATGCGCTTTGCCCTGATCACCACGATCAGCTCGGTTCTGGGCGGCCTGTTCGGCTATGCCATCGGCTTCTTCGTGTTCGAAGCGCTGGGCGCGCAGATTCTCGACGTTCTGGGCCTGACCCAGAGCTTCCCCAAGGCGGCCTGTTACCTGCGCGAATACGGGGTGGAGATCATCCTGATCAAGGGCGCGACGCCGATCCCGTTCAAGCTGCTGACGATCACCGCAGGCTTCATCGCCATGCCGCTGATCCCCTTCATCCTTGCCAGCATCGCCAGCCGTGGCTTCCAGTTCCTGCTGGTCGGCGGCCTGTTCCGCCTGTTCGGCGCCCCGATCAAGAAGTTCATCGACAAGTACCTGGCGCTGGTTTCGGCGGCTTTCGTGGTGCTGGTGGTCGGCGGTTTCATCATGGCCGCCATGATGAGCGGCGCGCCGGGCAAGACCAGCGCCAAGTGCGACAACGCCCCCTCCATCAGCGCGGCGGTCTGATCCGCGCGGCGGTTTCCTGAATCAGGGGCGAGACTTGATCGCGGCCTCGATGCGGGCAATTGCCGTATCGATGTCCGCACGGCTTGAACAGGTTCCGCAGGCATCGCGTCGCGTAGACAGTTCGGCCAGCAGCGTCTGGGCGGCAGCAAGGTCTCCGTGCTGCGCCTCCATTTCGCCAAGCGCCTGATAGGCACTGACGAAGTTCCTCTGCTTGCGCAGCGCCACGCGGAAATCCTTGCGTGCGGCGGCATAGTCTCCCAGCCCGGCATGGGCCTGCCCGGCCAGCAGGGCATCGAAATGCGTGGCCGTCGCCCGGTTCAAGCGCAGGATGGAAAGCGTCTTGTTGAAATCGCCCGCACCCAAGGCCTGATTGGCACGAACAAGATAGTGCGTGTCGTTGGGTGAACCTTGATAGGTGTTGCGCTGATTCTGCTCGCCCAGAAAGCCGTTGTTGAGCTGCGCTTCGGACGTGGCATTGGCCTGCCCCAAGGCCGCGGAAGCCCAAAGCAGCGCGCCAGCGCCAAAAAGTGGCTGCCAAAACCGATTCATTCCGATGCCTCTTGATCAATCTGGCACCGCAATGACGCCACTCTCCTGAAACCATTACATATTTTTCAGGGAAGCACAGCCCGGTATTAATGCCCAGACCTAGTTTTTGGCGGCGGGTGGCAATTTGGCCAACGCCTCTTCCAGCACCTTGCGCATCGCCGCATAGCCCTTGGGTGAGAGGTGGACTTCGTCGCTCGCCATGCCTGCGGCAAAACCGCCGTCAGGCGCCGCAAGCGCAGCGTGGTAATCGGCCAGGATTGCGCCCTTCTCTTTCGCGAGGGCAGCCAGGAAACGGTTCTGTTCGGCGATAAGCGGAGCGGGGCGGTGATCTGGATCGAACGAATTGCGCGCCATCGGCGGCAGGGTGCCGAGGATCACGGTGATGCCCTCGGCCCGCGCAATATCGACGATCGCCCGCATCGTGCCTTGCCAGCGCGCGGGGTGGACGGCCCGCGCACACCCAGAACGTCATTGGTGCCCGCCAGCACGTGCATCACACGCGGGCGCAGGGCGACGACATCAGAGGGCACCCGGGCAAGCACTTCCACCGAGGACTGCCCGGAAATGCCGCGGTTCGGCCGGGCATTTCCGAAGAGCGCCGGGTCCACATCGCCCCATTGCTGGGTGAGCAGATCGCCGATGAACACCATCTCGACCGGCTGGCCGCTCTTCAACAGAGCAGCGTTAGCCGCGGCGTAAGCGCAAAGGCCGGTCCAGTCATCGAACACCGGCGCATCGCCGAGCACGCTGCGGGTTAGGTCGCTGATGATCTTTCCGGATTCGGACTGGCTGCGGTCACAGGCATCTGGCCCCATGCCGCGCACCTCCGGACGCATCGCCAGCATGGCGATATGACCAACGCCAAGCAGCGCGAAAAAGCCGAGCGAAACCCTTGCGAGGATCGTGACTGCGCGCGAGCCCCCGCCGCTCACAGCCGGCTCAGCCCAGGATGCCTGCGGTCTTGCCGGCGCGCTGGAACATGCCGATGATCGTTTGCACCTGCTCTGCCGTATGCTCAGCGCAGAGCGAGCAGCGCAGCAGTGTCATGTTGGCAGGCGTGGCAGGCGGACGGGCAAGGTTCACGTAGAGCCCCTCGTGCAGCAGCGCCTCCCACATGGCGGCGCCCCGTTCGAGATCGGGCATGATCACAGAGATGATCGCGCTTTGCGGCTCGCTGGTACCGAGCTGGAAGCCCGCGTCGGTCAACCCCTTGTGCAGCGTCTTCGAATTTTCCCAAAGGTGCGCCCGCTTGTTGCCGGCGTGCATCAGCTTGCGGATCGAGGTGCACGCGGTTGCCACCACGCTCGGCGGCAGGCTGGCGGTGAAGACATAGGGGCGGCAGACCAGCCGCAAAATCTCGAACTTCGGGTGGTTCGAAACGCAGAAGCCGCCGACCGTGCCGACCGACTTGGAGAAGGTGCCGATGACGAAATCGACATCGTCGAGGCAGCCCTGCTCCTCCGCCACGCCGCGCCCGTTGGGGCCGATGAAGCCCATCGAATGCGCCTCGTCGACGAGAACCATCGCGCCGTTTTCCTTGGCGACCCGGATCATTTCCTTGAGCGGGGCAATGTCGCCGAGCATCGAATAGACACCCTCGAGGATGACCAGCTTGCCCGCGCCTTCGGGAATGCGCTTCAGGCGCTTTTCCATCGCCTCGATATCGTTGTGCTTGAACGGCACGACTTCGGCATCACCCAGCTTGCAACCATCCCAGATCGAGGCATGGCTATCGATGTCGAGGATGATGTAATCACCCTTGCCGGCGACGGTGGATATGATGCCAAGGTTGGCCTGGTACCCGGTCGAGAAGACCATGGCATGCTTCATGCCATAGAAATCGCAGAGAGCTTCCTCGACCGCCTTGTGCCCGGCATAGGTGCCGTTGAGCACCCGGCTGCCGGTGGTGCCGGCACCGAAATCATCGAGCGCCTTCTTGCCCGCTTCGATGACATCGGGGTCGAAAGTCATGCCCATGTAATTGTAGGTGCCGAGCAAGATCGTCTGACGCCCGTTGCAGATCGCCTCGGTCGGGGAGATCACTTTCTCCATGACCAGGCCGAAGGGATCCTCCTGCCCGGCCGAGAGCAGGTTGGTCCGAAGCTGGATCAGCGGGTCGAATTTCGAGAACAGGTCAGGTGCGCCCCCAGTAACTTCCGCCGGACGATCCGCTTCGTCGATGCCTTCGCTCATGTGCCCGTTACCCCTGAAGCTTCACCACGGCATCGACCAGCTGGCCGTAATTCTCGATTTCCGCCTGCTGGTTCATCGAGATGATGATGTCGAATTCATCCTCGATGGCCGCAACGAAATCCATCACCGAAAGGCTGTCGAGCTCGAGGTCATCGGCAAAGGTCGTGGCATCGGTGATCTCGACGCCCTTCTTGTTGAAGGGATCGATCAGGTCCCGAATCCTCGCGTCGGTGGCTTGGCGGTCCATCTGGTTAGGTGCTCCCGAAGTCTGGCAGTGCGATTTCACCGGCCCCTTGGCCAACGATTGAGGCCGAAAAGCGGCGCTGGCGGGCAAATGTCAAGCCTTGGCAAGCGCATCATCCGCGGGCATCAATGGCGGGCTCGCCAATCGAAAGGCCCCGCCATGCGCAATTCCCTTAGTGCCGCCGTCTTTCTTGCCCCGCTGCTGGCGCTTTCCGCCTGCGGCAATCCCGACACTCCCGGCGGCCGCGCTGCCGATGCGCGGCATGAAAATTTCGAAGCGCTGGGCGATGCTTTCAAGACGATCGACGACGAGCTCAAGGCCCAGGCACCCGATGCGCAGAAGGTCCGCGCCGCCGCCGCAACTGTCGCGGCGAAGGCCAAGGATATGCCGGGCTGGTTCCCCGCAGGCAGCGGCCCCGCCGATGGCCTGAAGACCGAAGCAAAGGCCGAAGTCTGGACCAAGCCCGGCGAATTCCGCGCTGTCATGACGGCATTCCGGGATTCGTCCGTCAAGTTGCTCGCCGCAGCCGATGGTTTTGCCGCCGGACAGCCGGTCGTCGGCCTTCAGGAAGCCGTCAAGCAGGCGGGCGGCACCTGCAAGAAGTGCCACGACGGTTTCAAGGAAGACTGAGCGGGACCTTCAGGGCGCGCGCTCGACCAGTCCCTTCACCGCCAACATGAACGGACCGATCGACACCGGCTTGGCAAGGTATCCCTCGGCCCCGGCATCGCGAATCCGCTCCTCGTCGCCCTTGCCGGCGTAGGCCGTCACGGCGAGGACCGGGATCGGACGCAGCACCGGATCGCGCTTGGCCTGTTCGATCAGCTCGACGCCCGATACTTCGGCAAGCTGGATGTCCATGATGATCAGGTTGGGGACGAATTCCCGCGCCCGCTCAAGCGCAACATGACCATCGGCCACTGGCTCAACGGCGTAGCCCTGACTTCTCAGGACGTCGCAGAACAATTTACGATTCAGGTCGTTGTCCTCGACAACGAGGATGCGCTTTGCCATGCCCTCGTCTAACCCCAGAACGGAGTAGCTGGCAATTCTGCGCGAACCCAAATCCCCCGATGCGGACCCGCAGGTCCTGGCCCTGTCAGCACTCGTCTGGGTGCTGGGCGACGAAGATCGCCGCCAGCGGCTGATGGACCTGACCGGTATGGCTCCCGAGGAATTGCGCGCCGGGCTTGGCGATCCCGCCGTGCTTTGCGCGGTGCTCGATTTCCTCTGCGCGCACGAGCCCGACCTCATCGCGGCGAGCGAGGCGCTTGGCGTCGAACCGCAAGCCCTTGCCAATGCCCGCGAAAGGCTGAACGCGTGACCCGCCCCCTGCTGATAACCGATTGCGACGAAGTGCTGCTGCACATGGTCAAGCCCTTCCGCGACTGGCTGGTGGAGCTGCACGGCATCGATTTCCACTGGAACGGCAACGATTTCGCGCGCGCCGTCCATTACATTGCCACCGGGGACCTCGTCCCTCAGGCAGAAACATGGCGGTTGCTCAACGGCTTCTTCGAAACCGAGATGGAGCGGCAATACCCCATTGCCGGCGCGCTCGAAGCGATCGGCGAGATCGGGCGTGAGGCTGACGTGGTCGTCCTCACCAATCTGCAGGACCAGTTCAACGCCGCCCGCACCAGCCAGCTGGCATCGCACGGCTTGAACCTCCGCGTTTTCACCAATCAGGGGCCAAAGGGGCCGGCGCTGCAAAAGATCCTGGCCGAGTACCGACCCAGCCGGGCGCTGTTCATCGACGATATCCACCATCACCACGGCTCGGTCGCGGAACTGGCGCCGGACGTTCACCGCCTGCACCTTTGCGGTGAGCCGCTGCTCGCCCCGCATATCACATGCGCGCATCAGGGCGGAACGGCCCATGCCCGGATCGACGACTGGAACGAGGCCTTGCCCTGGATTGCCGGAAAGCTCTACGGAGAGGCGCATGACTGACAGCGAAATCGAAAGCCGCCTGGCCGAACTCGGCCTCACACTTCCCACCGCCGCAGCACCGGTTGCCGCCTATATCCCGGTCGTCGTGGCTGGCGGGCTGGCACACGTGTCCGGGCAATTGCCTTTCATCGACGGCAAGCTGGTGACCGGCAGGCTGGGCGAGGACGTGACGGCGGAACAGGGCAACGCCGCCGCGCAGGCTTGCGGGCTGATGATCCTGGCGCAGCTGAAGGCGGCGCTGGGTTCGCTTTCGCGGGTAGAGCGGATCGTCAAGCTTGGCGGCTTCGTCAATGCCAGCGGAGATTTCACCGACCAGCCGAAGGTGATCAACGGCGCTTCAGAACTGATGGTCGCGGTGTTCGGCGAAGCCGGAAAGCACGCGCGCAGCGCGGTGGGAGTTCCTTGCCTGCCACTGGGCGCAGCGGTTGAGGTGGACGCAATTGTCGCTGTTAAGCCCGCTTGATCGCTGGCTGGCACCGGCCCCGGGTGAAAGCCGGGTCGGCTGGCTGAGCGGCGCGCGCTTTGCCCATCGCGGGTTGCATGGTGAAGGCGTGCCGGAAAACAGCCCCTCCGCCTTCGCCGCCGCCTTGGCGCGCGGCTGGGGCATTGAATGCGATGTCCAGAAATCGAGCGACGACCAGGCCATGGTCTTCCACGATTTCGAGCTTGATCGGCTGACCGGAGAGAGCGGTCCGGTCAATGTACGCAGCGGAGCGCAACTGGCTGCGATCACGCTTTCCGGCAGCACGGATACTATCCCGTCGCTCCGCATGCTGCTCGATCAGGTAGCGGGGTCAGTACCGCTGCTGATCGAGATAAAGTCCAAGCGCGAACGGCCCGTCCCGGCGATCTGCCTCGCGGTGCGCCGGGCGCTGGAAGGCTATCGCGGACCGCACGCCATCATGAGCTTCGACCCTCGCGTGGGTGCATGGTTCGCCCACCATGCCCCGCTCACACCGCGCGGTTTGGTGGTGACCGAGGAGAACGACAAGGCCCTGCCCGGGCGCCTGCGCCGCCACTTGTGGCTGTGGCTGGCAAAGCCGGATTTCCTTGCCTACGACATCCGCGACCTGCCGAGCCGCTTTGCCGCCAGCCAGCGCAAACGCGGCATTCCGGTAGCGACATGGACCGTGCGCAGCGCCGAACACCGCGAGCGCGCCGCAGAACACGCCGATGCGCCAATCGCGGAAGGCCCCGGTGTTGCGTGAACGAGCGCGAGGTTGAGATCCGACTGGGCGGCGGCGTCGGACAGATCGACGCTGCCGATTGGGATGGGCTTCACGATGGCTCCAACCCGTTTGTCTCGCATGTCTTCCTGACCCTGCTCGAGGATTCGGGCAGCGTCGGCGGAGCGAGCGGCTGGACGCCGGCACCGCTGCTGCTGAACGATGACACCGGTCTGCTCGGCGCACTCCCGGCCTACATCAAGCAGCACAGCCAGGGCGAATATGTCTTCGATCACAGCTGGGCCGATGCCTGGCACCGCGCGGGAGGGGATTACTATCCAAAGCTGCAAATTGCCGTGCCGTTCACACCCGCGACCGGCCCGAGGATCCTGACCCGGGAGACCGCGCTTGCCCCGGCCCTGCTGCGCGCTGCCGAGCAGGTTTGCGCGCAGAATGGCCTGTCATCCGCCCATGCGACCTTCATCGATCCGGCGCAGCTGCCGATGTTCGAAGCGGCAGGCTGGATGCTGCGCAGCGACATCCAGTTCCATTGGGAGAACCGGGGTTACGGCAGCTTTGACGATTTCCTGAGCGCGCTGTCATCCGCCAAGCGCAAGAACCTCCGCAAGGAACGAGCCGCCGCACAGGATGGCGTTTCGATCAGCCGCCTGACGGGCAGTGACATCCGCGAAGAGCACTGGGACGCCTTCTGGCATTTCTATCAGGATACCGGCGCGAGGAAGTGGGGCCGGCCCTACCTGACCCGTGAAGCCTTCAGCCTGATCGGCGAACGCATGGCGGGCAAGGTCCTGCTGGTCATGGCAGAGATCGACGGTGCCTTTGTGGCCGGTGCGCTCAACTTCATAGGCGGCGATGCACTCTATGGCCGCTACTGGGGGCGCTGCTCGACAAGCCGTTCCTGCATTTCGAGCTGTGCTATTATCAGGCGATCGACGCGGCGATCGAGCTTGGCCTGTCGCGTGTCGAGGCCGGGGCGCAGGGCGGGCACAAGCTGGCGCGCGGTTATGCGCCGGTGCAGACCTGGTCAGCGCACCACATCGTTCATCCCGGTTTCCGGGCGGCTGTGGCAGATTTTCTGGAAAAGGAGCGGGCCGGGGTCGCTGGCGAGCAGGCTTGGCTCGATCAAAGGACCCCGTTCCGGAAAAGTTAGGTCAGGCCGCCTTGCGGCTGGTGACCGAAATCCATTCGCGGGCGCGGCGCTGAGCCTCGGCGATTTCGCGGGCGGTCATTTCTTCCGAAACGTCGGCGCGGCACTGGGCGGCGTCTTCATATCCGGCTACCGCGGCGAGGTTGAACCACTTGTGCGCCTCGATCAGGTCGCACGGCGCGCCGTGGCTTCCGGTCGAGTAGGCAACGCCCAGGTCGAAATAGGCGGAAAGGTCACCCTGTGCGGCTGCGGCAAGGCAGCTTGCCACCAGCATGTCAGTCTCGGTTTCGTCGGCCGGGCTGTATTCGACCGGCTTGGTCCAATGTGCGCTCATCCTTCGTACCCCCTTGAGGCGGAACCCCTTTTGTCCGCCGATGAGGATCAAGCTGGGCGATCATGGATAACAAAAGGTTAACGCGAAGGTTAAAAAGTGAATTACCGGCCGCGCCCGCTGTTTGCCGCTTGTGCGGATTAAGGGCGATCACTATAGGCGCGCTCAGTTTGACGGCGGGCGGCCATCGGAAAAATCCGGGGCGGCAGGGCACTTCGCCGGGCACCCTCGTGGGAGGAAAAGGATTACCGATGCCCTCAATTCTGGCTGACGATATCGACATTCTGGCGAAAGCCAAACGCGCGCTCACGGGCGATTACGTCCCTTCCGAAAACGAAGAGTACATGTCCGAACCGCAGGCCGATTATTTCCGCCGCCTGCTTCAGGCATGGAAGCGGGCGATCCTCGATTCTTCCGCAGACACGCTCCAGCACCTGCAGGAAGGCCCCATCCGCGAGCCCGATCTCAACGACCGCGCATCGAGCGAAACTGACTGGGGCATCGAACTTCGCACCCGGGACCGCCAGCGCAAGCTGATCGCCAAGATCGATTCGGCGATTCGCCGTATCGAGGAAGGCGAGTATGGGTACTGTGAGGTCACAGGTGAGCCGATCGGCCTTGGCCGCCTCATCGCCCGTCCGATTGCAACCATGACGGTCGAGGCCCAGGAAGCACACGAACGTCGCGAAAAGGTATCGCGCGACGATTGAACCGAATTGGTCGCAAATTTGGGGCAACCTGTAACAAGCGTTAACTGCTTGTTTGCCGACTTCAGGCTATTTTCTTCGCTGCTTTCGGTGCCCGCCTTGCGCGGACGCCTTTCGATTCTGCGCGGAGGAAGAACGAGCATCATGGCCGAGGTCGATAACCGGCAAATTGCGCGCGACAGCCTTTTCGTCCTGGTCGAACTGCGTCTTGATGGCGACCAGACGGTGCACCGCGTCAAGATGCGCAACCTTTCCGCCGGTGGCATGATGGCTGAAGGGCCGGTGCTGGCCCTGCGGGGACTGGTCGTCTGGGTAAACCTCCGCAACATCGGCTGGGTCGAAGGTTCGATCGCCTGGGTGCAGGAAAGCCGCTTCGGCATCGCCTTCCGTGACGAGATCGACCCCAAGCTCGCCCGTGCACCGCAGACCGGGAAGCCCGCCAATGACGGGCTGCTCATCCACCGCCCCGCCGCGGTGCTCGCTTCCCGCAACGATGGACCGTTGCGCAAGATCTGATCGCCGCCTTGAGGTTTGCTCCATCCGGGCCTAACCCTTGGGCGATGAATTTCCGTCAGGTCCTGCACGCACTCATCGCCGCTGGCACGCTTACCGCGATGGCCGCCTGCACGCCGAGTGACAGTGACGAGATACCTGTGGCGGTCATTGCGGACCCGGCGGATCTCTCTGTCTCCGGCGTGCGCCTGTCCGATGCCGGAAGGATGGTCCGGGCCGCGACGTCTGAAGGGCTGGTAGCCTTTGATGCCGAAGGACGCGTCGTCCCGGCACTGGCGGACCGCTGGATCGTTACGGACGATGGAATGTCCTATATCTTCCGGCTGCGCGAAGGCAGCGATGGCGTCGGCGCCATTTCCGGCGAGCGAGCGCGCGATGCGCTCCGTCAGGCACTCGCCAGCTTGCGGGGGACGGCACTGGCGCTCGATCTCGATGGCATTTCCGATGTTCGCGCAATGACCGGCCGCGTCCTCGAATTGCGGCTCTCGCATCCGATGCCGGACCTGCTCGACCTGCTGGCACAGCCCGAGATGGCCCTGCTCGACCGGGGCAAAGGCTCGGGCGAGTTCCAGTATCGCAGGACCAAGGGCGGCGGCCTGCTCAAGCCCCTGCCGCCTGAATCGCGCGGCCTGCCCGAAGATCCAAAATGGGAAGGCTCGGTGCGCAGCGTGCTGCTCAAGCCGCTTTCGGGCGACAAGGCTACCAAGGCCTTTGCTGACAAGGACACCGATCTGGTGCTTGGCGGCACGCTCGCTGACTACGCGGCCGGGCGTTCGGTCTCGGGCATCTCGCAGCGTTTTCTCAGGATCGACCCGGTCACCGGGTTGTTTGGCCTTGCCGTGACCGGCGGAGAAGGTCCGCTTGACAAGCCTGAACTGCGCGAGGCGCTGGCCATGGCTATTGATCGCGATGCGCTGGCCGCCGACCTGGCCGTACCGGGCTGGTTGCCAACTTCGCGCATCATCCCCGCCGGCGTGGCCGATGCTGCCCAGGGAATCGGCGAACGCTGGGCCAACATCGACATGGAGACGCGCCGCGCCACCGCCAGCCAGCGCCTGTCCCGCGCGGTCAAGGGCGGCAAGATAGACCTCCGCCTTGCCCTTCCCGCTGGTTCGGGTGCCGACGTGCTCTTCGCCCGCCTGCAGGCCGATCTCGGCGCCATCGGGGTAACGCTTCGCCGCGTCGGTCAGGACGCCCCTGCCGACCTGCGCCTTGTCGACAGCGTTGCGCGCTATTCCCGGGCAGACTGGTTCCTCAACCAGCTCGCCTGCGCGGCTGGCCGCCCGTTATGCAGCGTTGCGGCGGACCTGCGCGCTGCCGACGCCCGGGCACAAGCCGATCCCGCCAAGCGCGCAGAGCTGCTCTCAGAGGCCGAGGCGCAATTGACTCTCGCCAACACCTACATTCCGCTGGGCAGCCCGATCCGCTGGTCGCTGGTCCGCGATCCCCAACCCGGCTTTGCGATCAACGCGCGCGGCTACCACCCCTTGTCGCCGATTGCCCGCCGCCCCAAGTAAGAGGCGGCCCCGAATGTGGGGCTGTCACAAGGGTTGCCGCCAATGACCGCTCCGAAGACTGCGCGCCGCATGGACGTCAAAGTTCCGCTCGGCTCCAGCCCCGCCGAAGTCCGTCAGCGTATCGAGGCAATGGAAGTCCTGCTTGAGCGCGCGGTCACTATCCCCGTGCTGCGCCGCAAGGTGGGGCTCGACGCGATCCTGGGACTGATACCCTTCGCTGGTGACCTGCTGACCGCAGCCATGGGCGCATATGCCGTATGGGAGGCCCGCAACCTGGGACTGCCGCGCTGGAAGCAGTGGCGGATGATCGCCAACATCGGTGTCGATACGGCCATCGGGGCGATTCCGCTGGCCGGTGACCTGTTCGATTTTCTTTACCGTTCGAACACCCGCAACCTGAAGATCATCCGCGCCCATCTCGACAAGCATCATCCGGAAACGCGCGTAATCGAGGGATGACGGGGGTTTGGCGAAATCGGCACTAAATGGTGCGACTCGCCGGATTCCCTTCGTTTACGCTAAATTAACCTTTCCTCTTCATAGGTCCTATGGTTAATTGCTGGAAACACCACTTACCGAGGTGTTGACAGGGAACCGGGGCAAAGGGGGATCACCCATGCGAGTGCTTTTGATCGAGGACGAACCAACTACGGCTCGTGCCATTGAGCTTATGCTCACGACCGAGGGGTTTAACGTCTACTCGACCGATCTGGGCGAAGAAGGCCTCGATCTCGGCAAGCTGTATGATTACGATATCATCCTGCTCGACCTGAACCTGCCGGACATGCACGGCTATGACGTGCTGAAGAAGCTGCGCGTCGCCAAGGTGCAGACCCCGGTCCTGATCCTGTCCGGCATTTCGGAAATGGATTCTAAGGTGCGTTCGTTTGGCTTCGGCGCGGACGATTACGTCACCAAGCCGTTCCACCGCGAAGAACTGGTTGCTCGCATCCACGCCGTGGTGCGCCGTTCGAAGGGCCATTCGCAGTCGGTCATCCGCACCGGCAAGCTTTCGGTCAACCTCGACGCCAAGACCGTCGAAGTCGACAGCGCCCGCGTCCACTTGACGGGCAAGGAATACGCGATGCTCGAGCTGCTTTCGCTGCGCAAGGGCACCACACTGACCAAGGAAATGTTCCTGAACCACCTCTATGGCGGCATGGACGAACCCGAACTCAAGATCATCGACGTGTTCATCTGCAAGCTGCGCAAGAAACTTGCCCATGCCTGCGGCGGTGAAAACTACATCGAAACCGTCTGGGGCCGCGGCTATGTGCTGCGCGATCCGGACGCCCAGGCCGAAGCCGCCTGAGGACACAAGAATACGGGACCGCCCTGTGCGGTCCTGGTGAGGCAGCGGCCCGTCTCTGGGGGAGGCGGGCCGTTTGCATTGTCGCATCGCCAAATCAGCCGATGCGCTTGAAATAGGTCGTTTCCAGCTTTGGTATCGAATTGCCGGGCCAGATGATCGTTTCGGTCATCGACTTGCGATCCTTGGAAACCGTATAGACCCGCGTCGATACCGGCGCACCATTCTTGCCTAGCGACATCACCAGGGTGTTCGGCCCGGGCTGGCGCAAAGTCACGGTATCGACGAAGGGCATGTTGCCTGTCCCGGCTACGGGCACACCATCGGCCGCCGCAGTCGATTCTGCGTGCATGGCCTTGCCGTCGGCGCCGACCATCTCGACCCGGACCGTCCACTTGCGGTCAGGCAACTCGCGGAAATCGATGGTGACGCGCTGCGGCCGTTCCTCTTCCGGAATGCGCGCAACATCGAGCGACCAGCGACCGGCCAGCGGAGAAGACTTGCTGGCGGCTGCGTGGAGCATCTGCGGTGGCGAACCTTGCAGCATTTCCGGGGCAGCCATGACCAGTCCGGCAGCAGCTGCCACAGACAGGGTAACAAGCATGATGATCGATCCTTTCGATAGTGGATGCCAGCCAATCGCGGGCTGCATCGCAACCTCTGCCGATGGACTGCCTGCCGAAAGATCGATTTTTTCGTCCCAATTTTCCTGTGCGTTGAGGATGCGCGCCAGTTCGCGACTGCTGCCGATGCCGGTCTTGCGGCGGGCGTCGCGCAGGCGTTCGTTGATCGACGCTTCCGACCGCCCCAAGCGCGCCGCAATGGATTTGACCGTGTGCCCTGCCGTCAGCAGGCGCAGGATTTCCACTTCCTTGTCCGAAAGTCTCGCAAGCGGAATGGCTGCATGGTCAAGGGGAGGCATGGCGAATGCTCATCACAAGCCTTGCGCGAGGTCCATACCAAATTTCTTGTTCTCCCTTCGCATGCGCCCAGATGCGGGAATTGCCTGACCCGCCTTGACCCTTGCCGGACCGACTGCCAAACGCCGCCGCCATGACCGCTCACAAACCCGGCGATCCGACCACGCTGAACCGGCTTTATGGCCGTGCCAAGGGCAAGCCGCTGCGCGCCGGGCAGCAGGCGCTGGTCGATGACCTGCTGCCGCGTATCGCCATGCCTGCCGAGGGGCCCATCACCTCGCAGGTCCTGTTCGGCGATGACCGGCCGCTGCATTTCGAGATCGGCTTCGGCGGCGGCGAGCACATGGCCTACCGCGCCGACATGCTGCCCGATCACGGCTTCATCGGGGCCGAGCCGTTCCTCAATGGCGTCGCGCAGGCGCTGACGCACGTGGACGGCGACAATGGCGCCAATCCGCCGCTCGGCAATGTGCGCATCCATCACGGCGATGCTCTTGAAGTGCTACGGCGCATCCCGGACGGTGCACTCAGCTTCCTTTACCTGCTGCATCCCGATCCCTGGCCCAAGGCCCGCCACGCGAAGCGGCGGATGATGAACCATGGTCCGGTCGACCTGTTCGCGGCAAAGCTGAAACCGGGCGGCGAGTTCCGCTTCGGCACCGATCATGCGGTATATGTGCGCCACGCGCTGATGGTCATGCGCCGTCACCGGCACCAGTTCGACTGGCTGTGCGAGAAGCCTGCTGATTTCCTCAAGCGACCGGGCGGCTGGCCCGAAACCCGCTACGAGGCAAAGGCCCGCGCAGTGTACGGGCACGAGGTCTGGTATTTCCGCTATCGGCGCAAGGCCGGCTGAGCCGCCTCAGTCGCGCTTGGGAACGGTGAAGGAGCCGGTCACCCGCCCGCCGCGTGAACCCGAATTGCCAAGCGCGGACCCAGCCCCGCCAGCGCTGCCGTTGATGCTCGCGACGCTCTTGTTGAGATCGATCACCAGCCGCCCGCCATTCAGGCGGTCGCTGCCGCGGTTGAGCTGCACGTTGCCCGCCAGCGTGATGATGCGGGCATTGATGTCATAGATTGCCACGTCGCCGCGCGCCGTTTCGCCGCCGCGCGCTACAGTCACGCCGCCGGTCGCATCGATCCGCTGGATCTGGAGCGAACCCGCGTCGGTATAAGCAATCGTCGTGCGCGCTGCGCGCAGGCGCAGGTCGGCCTGCGAGATGTCGACATTACCGGATAGAACCACGCGGTCCTGCCGGTCCTGGATTTCGATCCGGTCGGCGGCAAAATTCACTGGCGAATTGCTGTTAAAGCCGCTGATCGCCTGCCCCTGCGCAACGAATCCGCCAAAAGCGACGGCAGCGATGGTGCCAGCGACGAGGCCGCCGGCAAGCGAGCGAAGGGCGGTGCGGGAAAGCGAGATTGGCTTCATGGGGCTAGCTCTAGGTCATCGCAGGGTGAAGGTGAAGCATTTCCGGCATCAATCGCGCGGCACGGTGACGCGACCGGGCTGCATGTTGAGCCGCGCGCGTCCGCTCAAGGCAATTACCCGCTCTTCAAGGTCGGCGTCGATGCGGTCGGCGCTGAAGGTACCTGCGGGAATGGCGCCCGAAACCCCGCCCGCGCCGGTGATGTGCTGCTGTTTGAGGTCGATCGTCACCGCACTGGTGGTCAGGCGATATCCGCCCGCCGCGCGGAAGTTGACCGGCCCGCGCACGTTGACCATTTCCGCGTTGTAATCGAACGCCCCATCGGGAGCGATAATTTCCGCTGGTCCGTCACTCAACAGGATGCGCGCGGCAAGATCGCTCATGACGATTACCGGCTGGCTCGAATCGGGCTGCGATGCGCTGCCAGCAGTTAGCGAGAAGGGCCGGTTCTTGTTGTCCTGCCCGCGGTACATCGCCGATTCGACGCGGATGCGCTCCTTGGCGACGGCCACCTTGTTGCGATCGAGCAGGAAGCTGACTTCTCCGCGCGGAAACAGCGGGGCAATGACCATGACCGCCACGATCGCGCCGACGCCTGCCGGCAGCGCAGTCGCCAGCAGGCGCACCCAGCGGTCATGCCTGCCGCCCGGCAGCGCGCGGAAACGGCGCTCGGATCGGATCTGGTCGGCAGCCTGGGTCATTCGTGGCTGAAGATGTCCTTGTCCGCCCATCCGGCAAGGTCGAGCCGGGCGCGGTGGGGCAGGTAATCGAAGGCGGCCTGGGCCATTTCCATGCGCCCCTCACGCTCCAGCCGCTGGATCAGGATGGTCATCATGGCGTGGAGGTAACGCACGTCGGATGCGGCATATTCGCGCTGCGGCTCCGACAATTCAGCCCCGCCCCAATCGCTCGACTGCTGCTGCTTGGACAGTTCCTTGCCCAGAAGTTCGCGCACCAGGTCCTTGAGGCCATGGCGATCGGTATAGGTGCGCACCAGCTTGGAGGCGATCTTGGTGCAGAACACGGGGGCAGCTACGATGCCCATGTAATGTTCGATCGCGGCAAGGTCGAAGCGGGCGAAATGGTAGAGCTTCACCCGGTTCGGATCGCCCAGCACCGCCTTCAGGTTGGGTGCGTCATAGCTCGATCCCGGGCCGAAACGGACGAGGTGTTCATCCCCTCCACCATCGGAAAGCTGCACGACACAGAGCCGGTCGCGCGGGGTGATGAGCCCCATCGTTTCGGTATCGACGGCGATCGGGCCAGGACCGAGAACGCCTTCGGGGAGATCTTCTTCGTGGAGATAGACAGCCATATCGCCGAAGTGCTTAGGCCTGTTAACGTGATGATGGAACCCCCGGAATGGCAAGCTGATGGCCAATAGCGATGCAGTGCCCGAATCGTGGAGGGGCGTTCTGGACCCGGTGCTGGCGGCGCCCGAAGCCCGGCGGCTCGGCGGATTCCTCAAGGCCGAGGAAGAGGCTGGAAAGCGAATTTTCCCGCCGCGCGGCAGCCGCCTTGCCGCGCTGGAACTGACCCCCCTGGACCGGGTCAAAGTGGTGATCCTGGGGCAAGATCCCTACCACGGTGCGGGACAGGCGCATGGGCTCTGCTTCTCGGTTGCAAAGGGGGTGAAAGTGCCTCCCAGCCTGGTCAATATCTACAAGGAGATGGAGAGCGACCTTGGCCTGCCCCGTCCGGCGCATGGCCACCTCGAATCATGGGCGCGGCAGGGGGTACTGCTGCTCAACAATTCGCTCACCGTCGAGGAAGGCATGGCGGGCTCGCATCAGGGCAAGGGCTGGGAGGCCATCACCGATGCCGTGGTCGCCGCCGTCGCCGCCAAGGTGGAACCCTGCGTCTTCATGCTCTGGGGCAGTCATGCCCGCAAGAAGGCGGAGCGGGTACCCGGCCTTGGTGCCGGAACCCATCACCTCATCCTCACCGCTCCGCATCCAAGCCCGCTGTCCGCCCATTCGGGCTGGTTCGGCTGCCGCCACTTCAGCAAGGCCAACGCCTTCCTTGAAGCCAGCGGCAGGGGCGCGGTGGACTGGCGCCTGCCGGACTAGTCCGCTCCGGCCACCAGTACGCGGCCATAGATCGGCTGCACCGGGCGGGCATTGTCCCCCATGATCGCATGGAGCGCGGCAATTTGGGCTGCGCTTGCAGTTACCCGCTGGCGCGCGACGTGCCAGCGCACCCCTTCGGTGCAGGGCGGCGTGGTGAGCGAGCCTTCGTAGCGATAGACCGAGAGATTGGCAGGCAGCAGCTTCGAAGGATCGAAAGTCACACCCTTGACCGTCTCCGGCTCGCTCTCTTTCCTCGGCGCCGCCTTGACCAGCTTTTCCAGCTCCGGGTTATGTGCGCCCTCCTCGAACAGTACGCCAAGGACGGCGAGGTTTCCGGCGTAGTCAATGTGCACGAAGTGCGCCACCATCGGATAGGATATGCCATAGACCACCTCCTCCGACGGCGTGTGGAAATGGACCTGCAGCAGCTTGTACCGCGAAATCCCGCTCGAGAGAGTCGATCCGGGCGCGAATGTCGCCTGGATTGTATGGCCATTGTTGACCACCGTCAGCGGTCCCGGCCTGTAAGCGACGCGCACCGCGAATTTCGCCTCGACATCGGCCACGCCCAGTTCGATCGGCGATTGCATGCGGCCGGTCTTGCAGGCCTTGAAGTCTTCCGACAGTTCGCCCCAGTGCTCGGGCCCGGCCTCTCCATCATAGGTCCAGTGTGGCTTGGCATGGTTGCCGCCGGGGTTGGGGCTGGCGGCGGTTAGCAGCAGCGCCGCGGGGGCGAGCAGGAAAAGCGAGCGCAGTTTCATTCGGCACCTTGATGGCTGGACGATCGGCCTTGCCAATAAAGGCAGCCCCTTTGCCCAAGCGGAAAACCGGCGCTCCGGAAATCTGACTAGACGCAGGTAATGCCGCAAGCGATGAAGCAGGCCATGAAGCGGACCATCATCGCCTATGGCCTCGCGCTCGCCCTGCTCACTCTGCTGGTCGAGTGGATGGACTGGCGCCATGCCACGCGCGACTGGTCGACCTCGTTCTATGTCCTCTGCGTTGCGCTGTTATTTGCCGCGCTCGGCATATGGCTCGGCAATCGCCTCACTCCGCGCCCGCGCACCCTTCCCTTTGCGCGCAATCAAGCCGCCATCGCCAGCCTGGCGATCAGCACGCGCGAGGTGGAAGTGCTGGACCTGCTGGCCGAAGGCTGCCCCAACAAGGTCATCGCTCGGCGGCTGGCCATATCGCCCAACACCGTGAAAACGCACGTGGCGCGCTTGTTTGAAAAACTCGAGGCCACCAACCGTACCGAGGCGATTGCCAAGGCGCGCGCACTCGATATCCTGCCGTAAATTCGGGTGAACGGGCCAAAATCACCCGTTTGGGCGATCGATTTCGTGGGCAAGAGTGGTCAAGCTCCCAGCATCCGAAACAGGGGAATAAGGACATGACACGCATCATCATCACCTTCGGCGCGATCGCCGGGACCATCGAACTGGTCCTGCTGGCACTGACCATGGGCTTCGTCGCAGACCATGGCTCGCTCGGCATGGTACTTGGCTATCTGTCGATGCTGATCGCGCTCAGCCTGGTCTTCGCTGGCGTCAAGAAATACCGTGATGAGCAGCTTGGCGGCGTAATCGGCTTCGGCAAGGCATTCGCCATGGGTCTAGGCATCGCCGGCATCGCCGCGCTGTTCTATGTGATCGGCTGGGAAGCCTACCTTTGGTCGACCGACTACACTTTCGTCGAAGTGTTCAGCGCCAAGGCCCTTGCCGACATGCAGGCGCAGGGCGCAAGCGCCGAGGCCATGGCCAAGGCGCGGGCGGACATGGCCGATTTCGCCGCAATCTATGCCAACCCGGTCATGCGCATGGCCGTGACGCTGACCGAGATCGCGCCCGTTGCACTGCTGGTGCCGTTGATCTCCGCCCTGCTGCTGCGCCGTCCGGGCTTCGTGCCGGCGCGGGTGCGCTAACTTTCAGCAGGTCCGCCGCCAGCGCCTCAGCCACGCGGATGCCGTCGACCGCGGCGCTGAGGATGCCCCCGGCATAGCCCGCGCCCTCGCCCGCCGGGTAGAGCCCTGCGGTGTTGAGGCTCTGCAGGTCCGATCCGCGGGTGAAGCGCACCGGACTGGAGGTGCGGGTTTCGACCCCGGTCATGATCACGTCCGGGTGGTCATATCCGGCGATCTGGCGGCCGAAGACCGGGAGCGCCTCGCGGATCGACTCCATCACATAATCTGGCAGGCACTCCGACAGGTCAGTCAGCTTGACCCCCGGCTTGTAGCTGGGAACGACCGCGCCGAATTCGCCCGAGGAAGGACGCCCCGCAAGAAGGTCTGCCACCTTCTGTCCCGGCGCCTGGTAGTTGGAGCCGCCCGCCACATAGGCCAGGCTCTCCCAGTGCCGCTGAAAGGCGATCCCCGCCAGCGGGCCGCCCGGATAGTCACGCTCGGGCTGGATATCGACGACAAGGCCAGAGTTGGCGTTGAATTCCGCGCGCGAGTACTGGCTCATGCCGTTGGTCACGACGCGCCCCTCCTCGCTCGTTGCCGCGACCACGCGTCCACCCGGGCACATGCAGAACGAATAGACCGTGCGCCCGTTCGATGCCCGGTGGCTCAGCGCATAGGCCGCCGCGCCCAGGATCCTGTTTCCGGCATTGGGGCCGTAGCGTGCCTTGTCGATCCAGCTTTGCGGATGCTCGATTCGCACGCCGATCGCAAAGGGCTTGGCCTCAACAAACACGCCTGCGTCGTGCAGCTTGTGGAAGGTGTCGCGCGCCGAATGGCCCACCGCGAGCACGACATGGCGAGCAGGCAGGAAGGTGCCGTCCGACAGGTGCAGGCCCGCAATGCGCCGTGCACCGTCCGCGCCGCGATCGATCTCGAAATCCTCGACCCGGGTGCCGAAGCGGTATTCGCCGCCAAGCCCCTCGATCGTTTCGCGGATCGACATGACCATGGTGACGAGGCGGAAGGTGCCGATGTGCGGATGGGCCTCGGTCAGGATGTCATCGGGCGCGCCGGCCTTGACGAATTCGGTCAGCACCTTGCGGCTGAGGTGGCGCGGGTCCTTGATGCGCGAATAGAGCTTGCCGTCGGAGAACGTCCCCGCGCCGCCCTCACCGAACTGCACGTTGGATTCCGGCTCGAGCACTGAACGGCGCCACAGGCCCCAGGTGTCCTTGGTGCGTTCGCGCACTGCCTTGCCGCGCTCGATGATGATGGGCTTGAGGCCCATCTGCGCGAGGATCAGCGCCGCGAGCAGGCCGCAGGGACCGGCCCCGATAACCACGGGCCGCGTTTCCTCCCAGCCGTCCGGCGCGCGCACCGGGAAGTGATAGGAGGTGTCCGGACTGGGCCGCACGTGGCTGTCCCCGGCATGAGTGGCGAGCACCGCATCTTCGTCCCGCACCACCACGTCGAGCACATAGACCAGCTTGATCGCGTGCTTCTTGCGCGCATCGTTGCCCCGCCGAACCAGCGTGAAGCGCTCAAGCTGGCCGGGGACCAGCTTCAGGCGCGCGATGATTGCCGCCTCAAGCTCCTCGGGCGTGTGGTCCAATGGCAGGGCAAGGTCGGAGAGGCGGATCATGGCCCCGCCCTAGACGGCGGAGGTCCAAACGGAAAGAGGCGCGGGGATCGGTCCCGCGCCTCCTACCTTGTTTCTGTCCGGATGGATCAGCGCGGCAGCTGGGTCACGCCCATCAGCGCCTCATCGACCGCACGGGCGGCCTGACGGCCTTCGCGGATCGCCCAGACGACGAGGCTCTGGCCGCGGCGCATGTCACCGCAGGCCCAGATCTGCGGATCGCTGGTGCGGTAGTCGATGACGTTCGCCGCGACATTGCCGCGCGCGTCGAGCTCGACCCCGGCACTGGTCAACCATGCCGGCCTTGATCGGGCCGACGAAGCCCATGGCGAGCAGGATCAGGTCGGCCTTGAGGACGAATTCGCTGTCCGGGACGTCCTGCATCTTGCCGTCGACCCATTCGACGCGGACGCATTCGAGACCGGTCACCTTGCCGTTTTCGCCCAGCACGCGGCGGGCATTGATTGCCCAGTCACGCTCGCAGCCTTCATCGTGGCTGGTCGAGGTGCGCAGCTTAAGCGGCCAGTTCGGCCAGGAGAGCGCCTTGTTTTCCTTTTCGGGCGGCTTGGGCATGATCTCGATCTGGGTGACCGAGGCCGCGCCACTGGCGGTTCGAGGTGCCGACGCAGTCAGACCCGGTATCGCCGCCGCCGATGACGATGACGTGCTTGCCGGTGGCGGTCAGCGTGCCGCGCGGGGCGGCGCGGGTTTCATCGTCGCCCGCGTTGCGCTTGTTCTGCTGGGTGAGGAATTCCATCGCCAGCCGCACACCCGACATTTCCGCGCCGGGAATGGTCAACTGGCGCGGATCTTCCGCACCGCCCGAGAGGACGATCGCGTCGAAGTTTTCCTTCAGGCTCTCGATCGAGACATGGACGCCCACTTCGGTGCTGGTCTTGAGCACCACGCCTTCCGACTGCATCTGCATCAGGCGGCGGTTGATCAGGTCCTTGTCCAGCTTGAAGTCGGGGATGCCGTAACGCATCAGCCCGCCCATGCGGTCGTTCTTTTCGAACAGGGTGACCGAGTGGCCGGCGCGCGCCAGCTGCTGGGCAGCGGCCATGCCAGCCGGGCCTGAACCGACCACGGCAACCGTCTTGCCGGTGCGCTTTTCGGGCACCTGCGGCACGATCCAGCCGTTTTCCCAGCCCTTGTCGACGATCGCGCATTCGATCGACTTGATCGTTACCGGCTGGTCGATGATGTTCAGCGTGCAGCTCGCCTCGCAGGGGGCGGGGCAGATGCGGCCGGTGAACTCGGGGAAATTGTTGGTCGAATGCAGCACTTCAAGCGCATTCTGCCAGTCCCCTTCATAGACCAGATGGTTCCAGTCCGGGATGATGTTGTTCACCGGACAGCCGTTGTGACAATAGGGAATCCCGCAATTCATGCAGCGCGAGGCCTGCGCCTTCAGCGCGGGTTCGGTGTGCGGAATGACGAATTCCTTGTAGTGGGTCAGCCGCTCCTTGGGGTCCGCATAGGTGCGGTCCTGGCGGTCAAGCTCGAGAAAGCCGGTTTCCTTGCCCATCGTAATTACTCTGCTGCAACCGAAGCGGCTGCGTTCCGCTCGGCTTCCATTTGCTTCAGTGCCTTGGCGTAGTCCTTCGGCATCACCTTGACGAACTTTGCCAAGGCATTGTCGAAATCATCGAGCAAGGCGCGGGCGCGCTTCGATCCGGTGTGCAGGTGGTGCCGTTCCAGCAGCACCTTCACGCGCTCGGCATCGTGGCGCAGGTGATCGCCCATGCCGGGATCGCTGGTGCCGTTGGTCCGCTGCTGCGGACGGCCAGCGCCCTCTTCCTCGTCGCGCTGCGCCGAAACCGGCAGGAGGTCGACCTGCGCGGTGTTGCACAGCTGGGCGAAGTTGCCTGCCTCGTCATAGACATAGGCGACACCGCCCGACATGCCCGCAGCGAAGTTGCGGCCGGTCTTGCCGAGCACCATCACCGTACCGCCGGTCATGTATTCGCAGCCGTGGTCACCGGTGCCCTCGACCACCGCGACCGCGCCCGAATTGCGCACGGCGAAGCGTTCACCGGCGACGCCGTTGAAGAAGGCCTCGCCCGCGATCGCGCCGTAAAGCACGGTGTTGCCGACGATGATGTTCTCGGTCGGCTCGCGGTCGACATGGCCCGGCTGGCGGACGATCACGCGGCCGCCCGATAGGCCCTTGCCGACATAGTCGTTGGCATCGCCGGTCAGATCGAGCGTCACGCCGTGGGCCAGCCATGCGCCGAACGACTGCCCGGCGACGCCGGTCAGCTTCACCTTGATCGTGTTGTCCGGCAGGCCGGCATGGCCATAGCGGCGGGCAACCTCGCCCGAGAGCATGGCGCCGACCGTACGGTTGACGTTGATCACCTTGCGCTCGATCACCACCGGCGACTTGTTGTCCAGCGCATCTGCGGCGGCGGCGATCAGGTCATTGTCGAGCGCCTTGTCAAGCCCGTGATCCTGGGTTCCGCTCCAGCCGAGCGTGGTGCCGGGAACCGGTTCGACGCGGTGCAGCAGCTTCGACAGGTCGATGCCGCGCGCCTTCCAGTGCTCGATCGCCTGCTTCATGTTGAGCCGGTCAACCCGGCCCACCATCTCGCCCACCGTGCGGAAGCCGAGTTCGGCCATGATCGCGCGCAGTTCCTCGGCGACGAAGAAGAAGTAGTTGATCACGTGTTCCGGCTGGCCGGTAAAGCGCGCGCGCAGCACCGGGTCCTGCGTTGCAACGCCGACCGGGCAGGTGTTGAGGTGGCACTTGCGCATCATGATGCAGCCCGCCGCGATCAGCGGCGCGGTGGCAAAGCCGAACTCGTCCGCGCCGAGCAGCGCAGCAATCGCCACGTCGCGGCCCGTCCGCAGGCCGCCATCGGCCTGGACGCAGATGCGGCTGCGCAGGTTGTTGAGCAGCAGCGTCTGCTGGGTTTCGGCGAGGCCGATTTCCCACGGAGAACCCGCGTGAGTCAGCGAGGTCAGCGGCGAAGCGCCGGTGCCGCCTTCGTAGCCCGAAATCGTCACATGGTCCGCGCGCGCCTTGGAAACGCCCGCGGCAACCGTGCCGACGCCGACTTCGGAGACCAGCTTGACCGAGATGCGCGCATCGTTGTTGACGTTCTTAAGGTCGTGGATCAGCTGGGCCAGATCCTCGATCGAATAGATGTCATGGTGCGGCGGCGGCGAGATCAGGCCGACACCCGGGGTCGAGTGCCGGGTTGCGCCGATGGTCTTGTCCACCTTGTCGCCGGGCAGCTGGCCACCTTCGCCGGGCTTGGCGCCCTGGGCCATCTTGATCTGCACGTCGTCGGCATTGACGAGGTATTCGGTCGTCACGCCAAAGCGGCCCGAGGCGACCTGCTTGATCGCCGAACGCAGGTTGCGGCCATCGGGCATCGGCTTGAACCGCTTCGGGTCCTCGCCGCCCTCACCCGTGTTCGACTTGCCGCCGATCTGGTTCATCGCCGCGGCCAGCGTAGTGTGCGCTTCCCACGAGATCGAGCCATAGCTCATCGCGCCAGTGGCGAAGCGCTTGACGATTTCGCTGGCCGGTTCGACTTCGGAAATGTCGATCGGATGGGCGGCCGGCACGAAGTCCAGCAGGCCGCGAATGGTCAGCATCCGCGCCGACTGATCGTTGATCGTCTTCGCGAATTCCTTGTACTTTTCCGGCATGTTGCCGCGCACGGCGTGCTGCAGCGAGGCGATGTTTTCCGCCGTCCAGGCGTGTTCCTCACCGCGCAGGCGCAGGCCGTACATGCCGCCCACGTCGAGCATCGACTTGTAGATCGGGTTGTCGCCGTATGCCGCGGCATGGCGGCGCACGGTTTCCTCGGCGATTTCCTTGAGCCCGACGCCCTCGATGGTCGTCGCCGTGCCCTTGAAATACTGGTCGATGAAAGCCGAGTTGAGGCCGACCGCGTCAAAGATCTGCGCGCCGCAATAGGACTGGTAGGTGGAGATGCCCATCTTGGACATGACCTTGAGTATGCCCTTGCCCACGGCCTTGATGTAGTTCTTCTTCACCGTCTTCTGGTCGAGCGGCAGTTCCTTGCGGACGCGGATGTCCTCCAGCGTTTCGAAGGCGACATAAGGATTGATCGCTTCCGCGCCGTAACCCGCCAGTACGCAGAAATGGTGCACTTCGCGCGCTTCACCGGTTTCGACGACGAGGCCGGTCTGCATGCGCAGGCCACTGGCGGACGAGGTGGTGATGCACCGCCGCCGTTGCCAGCAGCGCGGGCATGGCAATGCGGTCAGGCCCCTGCGCGCGGTCGGACAGGATCAGGATGTTCTTGTCCTGCAGCACGCATTCAGTGGCCGCCCAGCACAGTTCCTTGAGCGCCATTTCAAGGCCGTCGGGGCCGCTGGCGGCATCCCAGGTCATGTCGATGGTGGCGGTGCGGAACGCGCCGTCGAGCGCCGCCTCGACCGAACGGATCTTGGCGATCTCGTCATTGGTCAGGATCGGCTGGTCGACTTCAAGACGCTTGTGCGTGCCGGCTTCCATGCCCAGCAGGTTCGGGCGCGGGCCGATCATGCTGACAAGGCTCATCACCAGCTCCTCGCGGATCGGGTCGATCGGCGGGTTGGTGACCTGGGCGAAGTTCTGCTTGAAGTAATCGTAGAGCAGGCGGCTGCGGTTCGACAGCACGGCAATCGGCGTGTCGGTGCCCATCGAGCCGATCGGATCGTCGCCATTGCGGCCCATCGGCTCAAGGAACTTGGAAACGTCTTCCTGCGTGTAGCCGAAGGCCTGCTGGCGATCGAGCAGGCTGGTCGTCTCGATCGGCAGCTGCGCCAGCTCGGGCTCGATCAGGTCGAGGTCCTTGAGCTTGTACTGCGCGGTTTCGAGCCATTCCTCGTAAGGCTGCTCTGCGGCGAGTTGGGCCTTCAGCTCTTCGTCCTCGATGATCCGCCCTTCGGCGAAGTCGATCAGCAGCATACGGCCCGGCTGGAGGCGCCACTTGCGGACGATGTTGTCTTCCTTGATCGGCAGGACACCGCTTTCCGAGGCCATGACGACGATATCGTCATCGGTGACGAGGAAACGCGCAGGCCGAAGCCCGTTGCGGTCCAGCGTCGCACCGATCTGGCGGCCATCGGTGAAGGCAACGGCTGCGGGGCCGTCCCACGGCTCCATCAGCGCGGCGTGGTATTCGTAGAAGGCACGGCGCTTGGCATCCATCAGCGGGTTGCCGGCCCAGGCTTCCGGAATGAGCATCATGACCGCGTGGGCGAGGCTGTAACCACCCGCCAGCAGCAGTTCGAGGGCATTGTCGAGGCAAGCCGTGTCGGACTGACCGTGCGGGATCAGCGGCCACATCTTGTCGAGATCGGCGCCGAGCAGCTCCGATTCCATGGTGCGGCGGCGCGCGTTCATCCAGTTGACGTTGCCGCGCACCGTGTTGATCTCGCCGTTGTGGGCGATGAAACGGTACGGGTGCGCCAGCTTCCACGAGGGGAAGGTGTTGGTGCTGAAACGCTGGTGCACGAGGCCGAGCGCCGAAACGCAGTCCGGATCGCGCAGGTCGTCATAGAACGAGCCAACCTGCGTCGCCAGCAGCAGGCCCTTGTAGACCACGGTACGGCTGGAGAAGCTCGGCATGTAGAGCTCGCTGATGCCGGGCAGGCCGTGCTTTTCGGCGAGAGCCGCAAGCGGGTTCTGCGTCTGCTTGCGGATCGCGAGGATCTTGCGCTCGAAAGCGTCCTGGTCGGGGCAGTTCTCGCCCCGGCCGACGAAGCACTGGCGGATCACCGGCATTTCAGCCTTCACCGTTTCGCCCAGTCCTTCGATTGTCACCGGCACGTCACGCCAGCCGATCAGGCGCTGGCCTTCCTTGGCGATGAACTTTTCGAAGATGCCGACGATGAACTCGCGGCTGGCCTCGTCCTGCGGCAGGAAGCACATGGCGACGGCGTAATCGCCCTCAGCCGGAAGCTTCATGCCTTCGCCGTCCGCCCACTTGCGGAACAGCTTGTCAGGAGTCTGGATCAGGATGCCCGCGCCGTCACCCAGCAAGGGGTCGGCGCCCACCGCGCCGCGATGGTCGATGTTTTTCAGAATCTCCAGTGCCTGAGTTACGATCGCATGGCTTTTCGCGCCTTTAATGTGGGCGACAAAGCCCACGCCGCAGGCGTCATGTTCGTTGCGTGAATCGTAAAGGCCCCGGGGCTCTGGAAGTCCCATCCGTTAATCCTGTCCTGTTCTGGTCCATCGGCACCGGAAAACCGGTTACAATGGAAATCAAACGCGACTCACCCAGCCGCGAAATGCAGCGAAGTTGCGCGAAGGGTCGCCATGGCGACAGGATCGTGTTTTTGCAACTGCGAAGTGGCAGGCGCGGGCGGTTCGGCGGAAAAGCGAACCACCATAAGGCACTTCTGATCGCCGGAGCGAGGCATGGCGCGCGGTTCCCGGGCCAGTCCGGCCCGGGGCAGGCGAATCAGGCGGCGCCGCTCATCCGCTGCAGGGTGGCAAGCGCGGCCTTGAGCTGACGCTCGGTTTCCTCCGCATCGACGCTGCGCGGCGTGGCCGGAGGCATGCGCAGGGGCGCGGAAGGCGCGGGCGGCGTATCAAACAGGCGCGCCGAACCGGGAGCCTCGACCTGCGCGGCACCGGCAGGGGCGCCAAACAGGCGATTTTCCTGGCCCGGGAAGATCACGACCGGCTCGATTTCGGTGCTGTCCTCTTCCGGCTCCTCAATCCGCACGAAAGGACGCGACGAGTTGTTCAGGTCGAGCAGCGAGGCATAGCCCTCTTCTTCATCGGCCACTTCCGCTTCGACTGCGGGGGGCGCGAAAGATTGCGGCATGCGCGGTGCTTCGGCCTGCGGAGCAAGAGGTTCGGCCAGCTTCGGGAAAGTACGCGGCGGCAGGATAGAGGGGAGTTGGTCTTCCTCTTCCGGCTCATCGAAGCTGATCGGGCGCATGGCGGTCGGCAGGGCGGAAGGCGCGGAGAACAGCGGGGTCACTTCGGCCGCCGGCACCTCTTCCTCAGCCACGTCCGGCGCGGAATCCGCTTCGATTTCAGCTTCATAGCCTGAGAAAATCTGGACGGGTGCAGGCGGGACAAAGTCCAGCGGCGCGGGCGCATTGAGGCTGGGCGGCACCGGAAAGGCGACCGGAACCGGCGGCTGCGGCGGGGTCAGGTCCTCAGGCAGGGCGGGGGCCTGGGCCTCTTCCGACCCGGCGTTTTCGCGCTTGCGGGCGATGGCGAGAGCAAGGCGTTCGGCCAGTTGCACCACGCCGAGCGAGGTCAGCGGCATGGCCGTCAGACGCTCCGCGGCATCGCCGGTGACCGTGCCGAAGATCGGACGTGAAGGCGCTGCATCGACACTGCAAGCGACCTGCTCGGCCGGCGCAGGGGCAAATTCCGACACCGGGGCCGCAAATTCGGCGGAGGGCGGAGTGAAGTCGGTTACGTCGGCAGCGACAGGCGCGGCAAAGGCACGCTCATCGGCAAGGCTCACTTCATCATTGGCCGCATCGTGCAGTTCGGCAACCGGATGGACAATCGCCTCGACCGGGTGAGCCGGAGCATCGAAACTGGCAGCCGCGACAGCAGCAGGCGCATCGAAGGATCGCGAGGCGGGGGTGTCGATGGCTGCGGGCGCGGTGAAGGCGGATGCACCGAATTCCTGCCTGTCAGTCTGCGGGTGCGAGAAATCGGCAACTGCCTCGGCTACTGGCAGAGGTTCTTCCCGGACGAATTCCTGCACCACCGTGTGCGACGAAGCGGCGGGATGGCGGTTCCACGGATCGAACTGCGGTTCGTCCTTGCCGACTTCAGCCGGTGCGGGCGTCGGAGCCAGCTCCACTGCCTGCGGCTCTTCCTCTTCAAACGAGCCAAGCTCCGCAAGGTCGAGAATCTGCGGCTCGAGCGTCTGGGGCCTGTGCCCCGGCAAGGGGGCGAGGTCGTGGAATTCGTTTGTGAAGTCTTCTTCCATCGCCAGCGCACGGCGGCGGCCGGGCAGGGCATTGGCAGCCTCTTCCTCGGATCTGGCGCGCCGAATCGAGGCGCGCGAAGTCATCGTCATCGTCATAGGCCGGAGCGACCGGAGCGGGCGCTGCGGCCCGCGCCTTCACGCGGGAGAAGCGGATGCCGTCGCCTTGCGGCTTGGCCGGACGACCGATGCGGCGGGCAAGGAGAAACCCAGTCAGGCCGCCCACGACGAAGAGCGAAAGTGCGAGCAGGATACGGAAGGTGAAGCCCAGCGGCGGGGCCGCAGCGGGCACGACAAGGTTCAGCCGCAGCGCCAGGACAGCCGATTCGAGGAGCGTCGGGCGAATCGCCAGGCTGCCGAGTCCGAACAGGGCGGCGAACCACAGGGCGACCATCGGCGCAAACAGCGGATGGCGGCTAATCGGCAGTTTGCCTTTGGTTTTCTGTGGCTTCGCAACCAAGATCGGATCCCCTAATCCTTCGGTCCATTCCCGCCCGTCAGGCAGCAATAGTCTTTTCAATCATCGGGATGGCTACCAGTGTTTGGTAAACGCGAAGATAACGAACCACGTTTTTCGCCCAATCGTGATGGTTACGGACGTGTTCATGCCCGTTTGCCCGGATCGCCGGCCATGATTCGCGGCAACTGAGCAGCCTCGCCAGCGCCTTTGCGCAGTCCTGCGGGCTGTCGGGAGCAAAGAGCACGCCGGTGCGGCCATCCTCCACCAGTTCGCGGTGCCCGCCGACCGAGGATGCCGCCACCAGCTTGTCCTGCGCCATGGCCTCGAGCGGCTTCAGCGGGGTGACAAGATCGGTGAGGCGGCTTGCCTTGCGCGGATAGGCCATCACGTCGCACAGCGCGTAATACCGCTCCACCTCGTGATGCGGGACGCGGCCGACGAAGCGGATGGCGCTGGCGGCGGGGCTTGCCTCTGCCTTCGCCTTCAGCTCCTTCTCGCGCGGGCCGCCGCCAACCAGCAGCAGGCGCGCATCGGGTTGCTCTGCCACCAGCAGCGGCATCGCCTCGATCAGGTCGTCGAGGCCTTCGTAGTCATAGAAACTGCCGATAAAGCCGATCACCGGCCCCGTCCCCAGCCCCAGTTCCTGTCGCAATGCCGGATCGGGCGCGACGGGCTCGCCGAACAGGGCAAGGTCGACACCGTTGGGCGAGATCGTGATTCGCTCCGGATCGACCCCGCGCGCGACAAGGTCGTCCTTCAGCCCCTGGCAGATCGTCACCACGGCATTCGCCCCGGCGACAACGTGATCCTCAAGGCGGCGGGTAAGTCGGTACTTGAGCGAGCCTTCGCTGCCCGTGCCGTTGCCCACGGCGGCATCTTCCCAGAAGGCGCGGATTTCATAGACGAGCGGAATGCCCAGCTTGCGCGATGCCCGCAGCGCTGCCGCGCCGCAAAGCGCAGGCGAATGGGCATGGATCACGTCGGGCCGCCATTCCTCGCACAGCTTGACGATGGCATCGGCGAGGAGGCCGATCTCGCGCCATTCGCGCAGGCCTGCCGGACCGCTCGCCGTGCCCCGCGTGCGGTGGAACAGGATGCCGTCCGCCTCCTCCGCATCGGGACCATCGGCCATGTGGCGCAGGCCCGTGATGCCGCGCACCTCGATCCCCATGGCCTGCTGGCTTTTCAGGATCGCGCGCGTGCGAAAGGTATAGCCGCTGTGCAGCGGCAGCGAATGGTCAAGGACGTGCAGGACGCGTGTCATGGCGCAATTCCCTGCCAGACAAGGCTTAACGCCGCGTCAACCCCGCTGCTCTAATGCTGCCCGCACCATGGTTGACCTATTCGCGCTCGGACTGACGCACGCGCTGCTGGCACTCGCCGCGCTGCGCCTGGTCATGCGTGCCGACCTTGATCCGGACCCGCAGCCAAAGCAGCCGGACAGCGCCAATGACTGAGCTTGGCCTTGCCGCCTTTGTCCTTGGCCTGATCGGGCTTGGCCTGCGCCGCCCGTTCATCTGGGTGCTCGCCTATCTCTACATCGACATCGTAGCGCCGCAGAAGTTCACCTGGATGATCCTGCCCAAGCTGCAGATCTCGCTGGTAGCCTTCGTGCTGGCTTTCGGCGGCTGGCTGCTGGTCGATGACAAGCGCGACAGCCGCTTTACCCTGCGCCAGACGCTGATCCTCATCCTGCTGGCCTATTGCGGGCTGACCACGATGTCCGCCGATTTCCCGGTGGAAGCGGCAGCCAAATGGGCGTGGGTGTGGAAGGCGATGATTTTTGCCGTCTTCCTGCCGCTGACCCTGCGCACCCGGCTGCGCTTTGAATCGGCCGTGCTGTTCATGGTGCTGAGCCTGGGCGCGATCGTGATCAGCGGCGCGATCAAGACGCTGGCCTCTGGCGGCGGCTATGGCACGCTCAAACTGTTCGTGAACGACAACACCGGCATCTACGAAGGTTCGATCATCTCCTGCATGGCCATCGCGCTGATCCCGCTGGTCTGGTGGAGCGCGAAGCACACCACGATCCTGCCGCGCGGGAAACTGGCGACGCTTTTCGCCCTTGCCCTCACCTTTGCCTGCATCCTGATCCCGGTGGGCACACAGGCGCGCACCGGTCTGCTGTGCCTCGGCCTGCTGTTCCTGCTCTCTCTGCGGACGGTGAAGAACCGCTTCCTTTACATGGGCGCGATGGGCGCGCTGGCGCTGGTGGCGATCCCGTTCCTGCCGGAAAGCTATACCAAGCGGATGGACACGATCGAGAACCACCAGTCCGACGAATCGGCCAGCACCCGCGTCGCCGTGTGGATGTGGACGCTCGACTATGTGAAGGACCATCCGCTGGGCGGCGGTTTCGATGCCTTCCGCTCGAACCGGCTCAAGATCGAAACGCGCGCGGCGACGGGCGCGGGGAACAACAAGTCGGTCGAGGTTCAGGAGGTAGAGGACGCCGCGCGGGCCTATCATTCCAGCTATTTCGAGATGCTGGGCGAACAGGGCTGGCCGGGGCTGCTGCTGTGGCTGTGGATCCAGGCGCTGGGCGTGTGGCAGATGGAACGGCTGCGGATCCGCTGGCGCAAGAAGGCCGCTGAGCCGGGGGCCGGACCGGACCTGCAATGGCAGGCGCCGCTCGCCAATGCGCTGCAACAGGCGCAGCTTGTCTACCTGCTGGGATCGCTGTTTGTCGGCATTGCCTTCCAGGCCTTCGCGCTGATGCTGATTGGCGTGCAATGCGGCCTGTGGTCCTACCTCAGACAGAATCGATTCGGCTGAGAAGAAGGTGATTCGCTCGCGCCCCAAGCTGAACATTCCCGGTGCCGTAGCGGCAAATTAAGGCGCGTTGCGCTGCCGCTTTTCCTGGTCCATCACACTGCCTTTCTGACCACAGGAGAGGCAGGCAGATGAAGCTTCAGGACCTTGTTGGAAAGCAGGGCGAAACGCTCGGCACTTCGGAATGGCTGGTGGTCGACCAGTCGCGCATCGACGCCTTTGCGGATGTGACCGAGGATCACCAGTTCATCCACGTGAACCCCGAAATGGCCAAGGCGACGCCGCTCGGCTCCACCGTGGCGCACGGGTTCCTGACCCTTTCGCTGCTCTCTCGCATGATGGAAACCGCGGTGGAAAAGCCGCAGGTGGCGATGTCGATCAATTACGGCTTCGACAAGGTCCGTTTCCTCAGCTTCGTCAAGTCGGGCAGCAAGGTGCGCGGCCATTTCAAGCTGCTGGAACTTGAGGAAAAGCGCCCCGGCCAGTGGCAGCAGAAGGTGGAAGTAACTGTAGAGATCGAGGGCGAGACCAAGCCGGCGCTGATCGCCGAGTGGATCTTCCAGCACTTCGGCTGAATTCAGGACAAGGAAAACAGACCATGCGTGACGCCGTCATCGTTTCCGCCGCCCGCACGGGCATGGGCCGCGCCTATCGCGGCGCCTTCAACGCCACCCGGCCGCCCAGCCTCGGCGCATTCTCTCTTGCCGCTGCCGTCGAGCGTGCGGGGATCGAAGCGGGCGAGGTCGATGACGTGGTCTGGGGCTGCGTGCTCACGCAGGGTGGACAGGCCGCCAACATCGGCCGTCTGGTTTCGCTGCGCGCAGGCCTGCCGGTCACGTCGTCCGCGCAGACCATCGACCGCCAGTGCTCCTCGGGCCTGATGGCGATCGCTGCGGCCAGCCGTCAGGTCTCGATGGACCGGATGGACGTGGTCGCCGCGGGCGGGCAGGATTCGATCTCGATGGTCCAGACCAAGGACATGCGCATCGGCTTCGACCCGGCGCTGATCGCCATGCACCCGGCGACCTACATGCCGATGCTGCAGACCGCCGAAGTGGTGACCAAGCGCTACGGCATCAGCCGCGATGCCATGGACGAATATGCCTTCCAGTCGCAGCAGCGCACGGCAGCCGCGCAGGCCGCCGGCAAGTTCGACGACGAGATTGTCGCCGCCACTACCACCATGTCGGTGACCGACAAGGCGACCGGCGAGACCTCAACGAAGGAAGTCACGCTCACAAAGGACGAGGGCAACCGCCCCGACACCACGCTGGAGGGCCTGCAGTCGCTCCAGCCGGTGATCCCCGGCGGATCGATCACGGCGGGCAATGCCAGCCAGCTTTCGGACGGTTCCGCCGCCGTGGTCATCATGGAAGGCGCGACTGCCGCGAAGAAGGGCCTTGCCCCGCTTGGCCGCTTTGTCGGAATGGCGGTTGCCGGTACCGAGCCCGACGAAATGGGCATCGGCCCGGTCTTCGCCATTCCCAAGCTGCTCAGCCGCTTCGACCTCAAGATGGACGATATCGGCCTGTGGGAACTGAACGAGGCTTTCGCCGTGCAGGTGCTCTATTGCCGTGACCGGCTGGGCATCCCGAACGAATTGATGAACGTCAATGGCGGCGCGATCTCGATCGGCCATCCCTATGGCATGACCGGCGCACGCTGCGCCATGCACGCGCTGATCGAAGGCAAGCGGCGCGGGGCGAAGCACGTCGTCGTCACGATGTGCGTCGGCGGCGGCATGGGCGCGGCGGGCCTGTTCGAGGTGCTGTGAAGCAGGGCTTGCGCGCCGGTTAGCCGGGGCGCATCCTGCCGCCCATGGGCATCGCGGAAATCCTCGGCATTGCCGGTTCGGTCAGCCTGCTGTCGGGCTGGCGGCTTTACCTGTGCATCTTCGCCACCGGCCTTGCCATGCGGCTGGGCACCTGGCCGCTGCCTGAGCACTTGCAGGCCCTGCAGGTGCTGGCGAACCCGATCGTCATCGGCCTGTCGGGCTTCGCCGCATCGGTGGAGTTCCTGGCCGACAAGGTGCCGTGGATCGATTCGGCGTGGGACATGGTCCACACCGTCATCCGCCCGGTCGGCGGTGCTGTGCTGGCTCTGGCGCTGGCCGACCCATCTGACCCCACGACTCAGGTGATCGCCTTCATCCTCGGCGGCGGAGCATCGCTGCTCACTCACGCGTCGAAGGCGGGCACGCGCGCGGCGGTCAATGCCAGCCCCGAGCCGTTCAGCAACATCGCCGTCTCAACCGCGGAGGACGTGGCGAGCGCCGGACTGCTGTGGGGCCTGTACAATTACCCCGGCATCGCGGCAGGCGTGGCTGTGCTCCTGCTTCTCCTCGCAGTCGCCCTGCTGCTTGCGGCCCGCGCCCTGTTCAGGAAGCTGTTCGGGCGGAGGGACGCGGCCTAGGCAACGACCTTCAGGTCGCGGCGGGTGGCGTGCTTGGCCATCCAGTCCTCGACCACCGGGGCAATCCGGCCGCGCCACTTGCTGCCGTTGAAGATGCCGTAATGGCCGACATCTTCGGCCAGCAGGTAGTGTTTCCTGCTTTCCGCAAGGCCCGTGGCGATCTTCAGCGCGGCCCTGGTCTGGCCGATGCCCGAAATGTCGTCATTCTCACCCTCGATGGCGAGGAGGGCCGTGTCGGTGATCGCGTCCAACTTGATCAGGCGCTTGCCGTGGCGGAATTCGCCCTTGGGCAGCGAGTGCTTCTGGAAGACGTGCTCGATGGTCTGGAGGTAGTATTCCGCCGGCAGGTCGCAGACGCTGCGGTATTCCTCGTAGAAGGCCTTGGTAGAATCGGCGCTTTCGCCGTCGCCCGCCACCAGGTGCTTGAACATGTGGTAGTGGCTCATCATGTGCGAGCCCATGTTCATCGCCATGAACCCGGCGAGCTGGAGGAAGCCCGGATAGACCTTGCGTCCGCCGCCCGGATACATCGCCGGGACCGTGGCGATCACGGTGTTCTGGAACCACGCCAGCGGGCGCTGCATGGCAACATCGTTGACGCTGGTCGGCGCCTCGCGCGTGTCGATCGGTCCGCCCATCATGGTCAGGGTCAGCGGGCGGCAGGGGTTCTTGTCCTCGGCCATCAGCGCCGTCGCGGCGAGCGCGGGGACCGAAGGCTGGCACACGGCCATCATGTGGGCGCCCGGGCCGATATGCTCGAGAAAGCCGATGAGCTCGTTGATATAGTCATCGAGGCTGAATGCGCCCGCTTCCAGCGGGACCATCTTGGCATCGGCCCAGTCGGTGATGAACACCTCGGCACGCTCCAGCATCCGGGCGACCGTGCCGCGCAGCAGCGTGGCGAAGTGGCCGCTCATCGGCGCGACGATCAGCAGCTTCGGCGCATTTTCGGGCAGGCCGGTGTGGGTGAACCGCAGCAGGTTGCCGAAGGGGCGGTGCAACACGATCGCCTCTGTCACCGGATAGGTCGCGCCATCGACGGTCACTTTCTCGATCTCGAAGGCGGGCTTGCCGCGCGGCGCCGAGGCGTGGGCAAACACGTCAAGCGCCGAAGCAAGAACCGGCCCCATGCCGAAATAGCCGAGCGGCAGGGCCGGATTGTTCAGCATTTCCGCGCCGATCGAGGCGATGGCGCTGGCGCCGGTCATCCAGGCGCGATTGAGTTCATAGGCATTGTACAACAAGGTGTGCGCTCCGATTTTCTGACCCCAAGGTGGCGCTTTTCATCTCATGTTGCAATGCACAATGAAAAAGCGTTGCAAATGACCATCTATGTGCTTTCACGTCAGACCCTGCTGCGCTAGGGCGCGGGCCTATGTCCGACGCCGCCGCGACACCGCAGATCGATAGCGAAACCGAAGCCACTCTGGCGGAGCCGAAACCCGCGCGCTCGCTTGGCCCGCTCAAGATGATCTGGGGCCAGGCGCTCCAGTATCCGAAGCAGGTGGTCATCGCCTTCCTCGCCCTGCTGACAACCTCGGCGGCGACCGCTTTCATCCCGAGCCGCCTCAAGGACATCGTCGACAAGGGCTTTGGCGGCGACGCGCCCATCCAGCAGATCGACAATACCTTCACCCTGATGCTGCTGGTGATCGTTGTGCTGGGCTTTGGCACGGCCGTACGCTTCTATTTCGTATCGTGGCTGGGCGAGCGCGTGGTCGCCGATATCCGCACCCGCGTGCAGGCCAACCTCCTGCGCATGCCGCCCGCCTTTTTCGAGGAAAACAGCCCGGCGGAAATTTCCTCGCGCATGACCAGCGACACGGCACTGATCGAGGTCGTGGTCGGCACCACGGTTTCGGTGGCGCTGCGCAATCTGCTGATCGCGATCCTTTCGACCGCCTACATGTTCTACCTCGCACCCGCGCTGACCGGAAAGCTGCTGCTCGGCATCCCGGTCGTAGTACTGCCGATCGTGTTCTTCGGCCGCCGCCTGCGCAATGTCTCGCGCACCAGCCAGGACCGCGTGGCAGACATCGGCGCGATGGTGACCGAAGTGCTGGGCGCGATGAAGGTGGTTCAGGCCTTCAACCAGGAAAAGCGCGAGGCTGTCCGCTTCAGCGAAGCGGTGGAAGCCACTTTCACCACGGCCAAGCGGCGCATCCGCATCCGCGCGATCATGACCGCGCTGGTCATGTTCCTGATCTTCGGCGCCATCGTGCTGGCGCTGTGGCAGGGAGCGATCGGTGTGGCGCAGGGCACGATCAGCGGCGGCACCATAGCCGGAATCGTTTTTGCCGGCGGCCTGATCGCCAGCTCGCTCGGCGCCCTATCCGAGGTCTATGGCGACCTGCTGCGCGGTGCCGGTGCGGCTAGCCGGCTCAACGAACTGCTCAACGAAAAGCCCGGTATCGCCCCGCCCGCGCGGCCGACCGCCCTGCCCGTGCCGCCGCGCGGTCAGATCGCGTTCGACAAGGTCACCTTCCGCTATCCCACCCGGCTCGACACCAAGGCGCTACATGATTTCAGCCTGAAGGTGGAACCGGGCGAGACCGTCGCCATCGTCGGCCCATCGGGCGCGGGCAAAAGCACGATCTTCCAGCTGGCCGAGCGCTTCTATGACCCGCAATCGGGCACGGTCCGCATCGACGGTGTGGCGCTGACCTCCACCGACCCCGCCGATGTGCGCCGCCGCATCGCCTTCGTGCCGCAGGACGGCGTGCTGTTCGCCGCCACCGCGCGCGACAACCTGCGATATGGCAACTGGGAGGCCGGCGACGAGGCAGTGTGGGAAGCTGCCCGCGCCGCCAATGCGGAAAACTTCCTGCGCGAACTTCCCGAGGGGCTTGATACCTTCCTTGGCGAAAACGGCGCGCGGCTTTCGGGCGGCCAGCGCCAGCGCGTGGCGATTGCCCGCGCCCTGCTGCGCGATGCGCCGATACTGCTGCTCGACGAAGCCACTTCCGCGCTCGATGCCGAGAGCGAGCGGCTGGTGCAGCAGGCGCTCGACCGCCTGATGGAAAGCCGCACCACTCTGGTCATCGCCCACCGCCTGTCCACCGTGCGCAAGGCGGACCGCATCGTCGTGATGGACGAAGGCCGCATGGTCGAAGTCGGCACGCACGAGGAATTGAGCAAGGCCGGCGGCCTCTATGCCCACTTGGCTGCACTTCAATTCGACGAAAAGGCCATGCGGCCCGTCGAATAGAATTGCGCCCCCGCGCGCGCGCTTTACTTACGGGGCCCAATGGTTGCCGTTGCAACCATCCTAGTGATGATGGGGACTGCATGATCCGGAAAGCTTCGTTCGCCGCGAGCCTAGTTGCGCTCGCCTTTGCTACCGCCGCCCACGCCGAGGCTCCCGACCCGCACGCCGGTCACCACATGCCTGCCAAGGCCGTGCCCGCCGCAAAGCCCGTAGCCAAGGCGGCGGCAAAGCCTGCGGCGAAGGTTGCCGCAAAGCCGGTGGCCGACAAGACCGACGGCTGGGGCCTTGGCGGCATCCAGACCTGGTACAACGACACTTCGGTCCGCCCGGGCGACGACTTCAATCGCTTCGTCAATGGCAAGTGGCTCGACACGGCGGAAATTCCGGCGGATCGCACCTCGACCGGTGGCTTCATCGTGCTGCGCGACCTTTCGGAAACGCGGATGAAGTCGATCATGGACGAACTGGTCGCCTCCAACCCCGCCCCCGGCACCGATGCCGAGCGTATCGTTTCCGCCTACAAGGCCTTCATGGACACCGACGCCATCGAGGCGCGCGGGCTGGCTCCGATGAAGCCGCACCTTGACCGCATCAGGGCGGCGAATTCGGTTGCGGCGCTGACCGACCTGTTCATCGAACCGGGTGTCCCCTCGCCGCTCGGCATGGGCGTTGGCGTCGATGCCAAGAAGTCCGACAGCCATGTCTTCTCGGTCCGCCAGGGCGGCCTCGGCCTCCCTGACCGCGATATGTACTTGGTCGACAATCCGCGCTTCAAGCAGTTCCAGGCCGAGTACAAGAAGTACCTGACCTTCATTTACACGGAACTGGGTTACGCCGATCCCGCCAAGACCGCCGAGGACGTTTACGGCCTCGAAAAGCGAATTGCCGAGGTTACCTGGGACCGCACCGTCGGCCGCAATCGTGACCTGACCTATAACAAGCTGAGCCTGCAGGAACTGGACGCGCTGGCCCCCGGCGTCGGCCTTGCGTCGATGGTCACCAAGATGACCGGTGGCAAGGCCACCGAGGTCGTTGTCGCCCAGCTCCCCCCAACGGCGGAAGAGATTGCCGCGGCCAAGCTGACCCCGGCGCAGATTACCAATGTCAGCGGCGGCGTACCGGCCATTGCGAGGATGATCGCCAGCGAACCGGTTTCGCTGTGGCAGGCTTGGCTGGAAAAGGGTGTGGTCGGCGGTGCCGCCTCGGTCCTGCCCAAGCGCTTCGATGAAGCCAGCTTCAACTTCTATGGCAAGCTGCTGAACGGCCAGCCAGAGCAGCGCCCCCGGTGGAAGCGCGGCATTGCGGCGGTCGAAGGGATGACCGGCGAACTGGTCGGCAAGATCTATGCCGAACGCTACTTCCCTGCAGCTAACAAGGCAGCGATGGAAAAGCTGGTGAGCAACCTGCGCGCCGCGATGGCGCTCAACCTTGCCGATCTCAAGTGGATGGGGCCGGAAACCCGTACCCAGGCCAAGGCCAAGCTTGACGCCTTCGATCCCAAGATCGGTTACCCGGTGAAGTTCAAGACCTATGACGGACTGACCTTCACTCCCAACGATCCGATCGCCAATGCCCTTGCCGCCGCTCGCTGGGGCCAGAACGACAACATCTCGCGCCTTGGCAAGCCGGTCGACCGCACCGAATGGGGCATGCTGCCGCAGACGGTGAACGCCTATTACAACTCGACCAAGAACGAGATCGTTTTCCCCGCCGCTATCCTGCAGCCGCCGTTCTTCAACCTGAAGGCCGATGACGCGGTGAATTACGGCGCGATCGGCGCGGTGATTGGCCACGAGATGGGCCATGGCTTCGACGATCAAGGCTCCAAGTCTGACGGCGCGGGCAACCTGCGCGACTGGTGGACGCCGGAGGACAAGGCCAACTTCGTCAAGCTGACCGACGCCCTCGTTGGCCAGTACAACGATCACTGCCCGATCGACGCCTCCAACCCCGGCGGCAAGGCCTGCATCAACGGCCGCCTGACGCTGGGCGAGAACATCGGCGACCTTGGCGGCATCAGCCTTGCCTATCGCGCCTACAAGCTGTCGCTGGGCGGCAAGAAGGCACCGGTGATCGGCGGGCTGACCGGCGACCAGCGCTTCTTCATGGCCTATGCTCAGGTGTTCAAGGTGAAGATGCGCGAAGCGGCGCTGCGCCAGCAATTGCTGACCGATCCGCACTCGCCGGGCCAGTTCCGCGTCAACGGCATCGTCCGCAACATCGACGAATGGTACAAGGCGTTCAACGTCAAGCCGACCGACAAGCTGTATCTGCCGCCGGAAAAGCGCATCCGCATCTGGTAAGGATCAGCGTTACAAATCGGTAATACCGGTTGAAATGAAGGGGCGCGGCTTGACTTGGAAGCCGCGCCCCTCTTTTGGCTGCCATGGATCCCGTCATCATCGCCATCCTGCTTGGCATCGTCGAAGGCCTGACCGAATTTCTCCCGGTCTCGTCCACCGGCCACCTTGTGCTGGCCACCGAAATTCTCGGCTATGACGCGGACACGTGGAAGGTGTTCAACGTCATCATCCAGCTGGGCGCGATCATGGCCGTGGTCGTGCTGTACTGGCGGACGTTCTGGGCAGTGGCGGCAGGGCTGCTGCGGCTGGAGCCAATGTCGATCGCCTTTGTCCGCAACGTGCTGCTGGCTTTTCTGCCCTCGGCAGTCCTTGGCCTCATCCTCAAGGACCAGATCCACGCCATGCTGGGCAGCCCCTCGATTGTCGCACTGGGCGCTGATTCTGGGCGGCATTGCCATCCTCGTCATCGAGCGCACGGCGAAGCCCGGCGGCCCCAGCGGCGTTGCCCAGCTTTCGGTGCGCACTTCACTCGGCATCGGCATCGTCCAGTGTGTGTCGATGATCCCGGGCGTGAGCCGCTCAGGCGCGACGATCATGGGCGCGCTCGCGATGGGCGTCGAGCGGCGCACGGCGGCAGAGTTCAGCTTCTTCCTTGCCGTGCCGACCATGCTGGGGGCGACCACGCTCGAAGTGCTCGACAATCGCGAGGCGCTGATGTCGGGCAATGCGGCGGTTGGCTGGGACCTGATCGGGATCGGCTTCGTCGTTTCCTTCATCGTGGCACTGGCGGTGATCAAGGCCTTCATGGCCTTCGTCACCAAGTCCGGCTTTGCCCCCTTTGCCTGGTACCGCATCGCTGCCGGCGCGCTGGCTCTGTTCCTTCTCGCCCGCTGACATTTTTTTGCCGTAATTCCGGCCTGGCCGGGAACCAAATTACGCCTGCTTGGTTTTTGACGCACCGGCACCGGCTTCAAAACCGGTGCCGCACATCCATGCTTGGCGCCTAGGGGGCGCTGACGGAACCAAGAGGATTTATCCATGAAGGCACTTTTCAAAGGCGCGATGATTGCATCGACCGCAGCCATGGCACTCAGCCTGGCCGCTTGCGACAGCAAGAAGGAAAATGCTGACGAAGCAGCGGCACAGGCCGTTCGCGCGTCGGGCGAAGCCGATGCCGAACAGCTCAACGCCCAGGCCGAAGCCGCTCGCGCCTCGGGTGCTCCGGAAACCAAGGCAGACGCCATCGAGAACAAGGCTGACGCCGTCCGCGAAGGCGCCGACGCCAAGGCTGACGCGATGGAAGACAAGGCTGACAAGAAGGACATGAAGCCCGAATAAGGCTTTCTGTCTGATCTTGCGCGAAAGGGCCGGCATCCCAATGCTGCCGGCCCTTTTTCCTTGTCTGGAATCCGGGCCTAGACCGGCGCCGCCCCGCTCCCGCGTCCGCCGCGCAGATGGTACTCCTGCGTCCCCCGGTGCAGCACATCATCAACGTCGATGACCGCCGTGTTGGCATAGGTGAAGCCAGGCCCAAGGCTGCGGTACAGTCGGTCGAAATCGCGCTCGACCGTGTCATGGTAAAGCTCGCGAAAGCTCTCGATCACGAAATAGGTCGGCTGCAGGTCGCTGATGACGTAGTCGGTTCGCATCACCCGATCCACATTGAGCATGATGCGGTTGGGCGACTGCGCCTCGACCGAGAAAACCGTCTCGGTCGGCCCCGAAAGGATGCCCGCGCCATAGGCCCGCACGTCCTTGCCTTCCATGATCAGGCCGAATTCCACTGTGTACCAGTAGAGCGCGCCCAGCGCCTTCAGCCGGTTGTAGCGCATCGCCTTCCATCCGGCGCGGCCATATTCCTGCATGTAATCGGCATAGGTCGGATCGGCGAGCAGCGGCACGTGGCCGAACACGTCGTGAAACACGTCGGGTTCCTGGATGTAATCGAACGTCTCGCGCGTGCGGATGAAGTTGCCCGCCGGGAAACGCCGGTTGGCCAGGTGCCAGAAGAACACGTGGTCCGGAATCAACATCGGCACCGGCACGACAGACCATCCGGTCAGCTTGCCGAGCTCTTCGGAAAGCTTGCCGAAATCCGGCACGCCGCCGCGGCCAAGGTCGAGCCGGTCGAGCCCTTGCATGAACAGGCTGGCGGCGCGGCCGGGCAGGACCTGCATCTGGCGGGCGAAGAGATCGTCCCAGATGCAGTCTTCCTCGCTCGAATAGTCGCGCTGCGCCGGTTCCAGCCAATCCTCGCCGACATGCGCCGGCTTCTGCAGCGGCGCGGCGAACATGTCCGGCCCGGGTTCGGGCAGGCGCGTGAAGTCTGGAAGAGGGGCGTTGGAACTGGACATGGTTACGTTTGCAACTTTATCATGGGCCGCTGCAGCAAACAACCGAATGATCGAACGCCGCGGCGCCTTGACTTTCCGCCCCTGTTCGACCAAAGGCGCCGCTCGCATCGGCGGGTACCCGTCGACACCGAATCATTTCAGGTTTTCAGGATACCCCCATGGCGAAGCCCGCAACCGTCAAGATCCGTCTCGTGTCGAGCGCCGACACCGGCTTCTTCTATGTCACCAAGAAGAACCCGCGCAACACTACCGAGAAGATGAGCTTCAAGAAGTACGATCCCGTCGTGCGCAAGCATGTCGAGTTCAAGGAAGCCAAGATCAAGTGAATTCCGCGCCCCTTACCGGGGCGGGTTCACAAGCTGTTCAAACCCGGTCTATTAGTCCGGCATACATGAAACAGCCCTCGATCCTATTTCGCAGCGGCGCCGTCCTTTGGGCGGCGTTTGCCGTTTGTGCGCCCGCCGCACTGATTCCCTCGCCCGCAGTCGCACAGGCACAGGCCGGCGATCTCGACCGCGCGGTTGCCGCGCTGCGCTCGATCTCGACCATGCAGGCAAGCTTCGTCCAGACCGACCGCAACGGCCAACGCGCCACCGGCACGATCACGCTGAAGCGCCCGGGCCGCATCCGCTTCCAGTATTCGCCGGGTATCCCGATGCTGATCGTCTCCGACGGATCGGCGCTCACCCTGATCGATTACCAGGTGCGCCAGGTGCAGCGCTGGCCGATCAAGAACAGCCCGCTCGGCGCGCTGCTGGATCCGACGCGCGACGTGAAGAAGTATGGCACGCTGATTGGCGGCGATCCGAATCAGGTGACCGTGCAGGTGCGCGACCGTTCACACCCCGAATTCGGCGTGATGACCTTCCGCTTCAATCGCAAGGCGGGTGCCCCCGGCGGGCTTGAACTGGCCGGCTGGACGGCGCTCGATTCGCAGAACAAGCAGACCTCGGTGGCGCTATCCAACCAGCGCTACGGGATCGCCGTGTCTGACACGATGTTCAAATATAACGATCCGCGCCGGCCGGCTCGTCGTTGATGGACAACGGCTTGTCCTGCATCCGCCCGCTTGTTGCGATAAACCGCACTTTCCGTTCATTGAACAGCAAGCGAGCCGCCCCTATCTAGGTACTCGACGGCGCGGACGGAGGCGGGTTTCCCCCTGTTGCCCTGACCTCCCCAAGGTCTGCCCCGTCAAGCGTGACGAACGCACAAAGGAACCCCCGCTCCAATGCCCCCGGAGCGGGGGTTTTCTTATGTGATGGTCTGGAATGGCCCAGCCCGGGCTGCGAACGCGGGCCGTCTGCGCTTCCGGTGCTCACGACCTTGAAGGTCGCTCCGCTCCGGTTCTCGACAACCAGCATTCTCGCTCCGGCCTGAGCCATTCCAGACTCATCCCACGCGTTGCGCGATATCCGGGAGTTGCGGCGCGGCGATTCGGCACTAAAGCCCGTTCCATGCTTTCCGTTGCCACCTGGAACATCAACTCCGTCCGCCTGCGCGCCGATCAGGTGACGCGTTTCCTGTCCGAGCAGGCGCCTGACGTGCTCTGCCTGCAGGAGATCAAGTGCGCCGAGCACCTGTTCCCGCACGAGGTTTTTGAGGCCGCAGGATACACGCACCGCGTGGTCCACGGGCAAAAGGGCTATCACGGCGTCGCCACGGTCAGCCGCATTCCGCTGCGCGAGATCAGCCGGTACGACTGGCAGGATAATGGCGAGGCGCGCCATGTTGGCGTCGAACTGCTCGGCCCGCAGGGTCAGGGCGTGATCGTCGAGAATGTCTACATCCCGGCGGGCGGCGACATTCCCGACCGCGAGGCCAATATGAAGTTCGGGCAGAAGCTCGATTTCCTTGAGCGCATGACGCGCTGGGCGGACAAGCTCGACCGCCCCACGCTGATCGTTGGCGATTTCAACATCGCCCCGCTGCCCGAGGACGTTTACGACCACAAGGCGCTGCTCAAGGTTGTCAGCCACACGCCTGTCGAGGTCGAGACGCTGACCCGCTTTGCCGATGCGCACGGCTGGGTTGACCTGGGCCGAAAGCACATCCCCGCGCCGGAGCGCAACTGGACCTGGTGGTCCTATCGCACCTACTGGCAGGAAAAGGATCGCGGGCGGAGGCTCGACCATATGTGGGCCTCGCCCGAACTGGCCACCCAGTCGCGCGCCCACCGCTTCGTCGAGGAGACGCGCCGCTGGGAACAGCCGAGCGACCACGTGCCGCTGGTGACGGAGTTCGACGTTTGAGCGTGACTCCCAAAAGGGTGGACCGGTGAGGGCGACAAGGCGCGTTGCTCTGGCGCTTGACGCCTTGCGACACGGCTGGCCCGTGGAGGTCGATGGCGTGCTGCGCCTGCTGCCCGCCGAAACCGGTTTCGGGCCTGATGTCACCGCACCGCGCCTGCTGATTTCCTCGGCCCGCGCGATCACGCTCAAACTGGCCAACCAGCGCGAGGCGGCGGAACCCCACGCCCCGGTCCTAATCCGGGGCGGCGAGCCGTTTTCGCTGGGCGAGGCGCGGGTCATTGCCGATCCCTCGCTGGACCTTGCCAATCCGCTCAAGGGACCGTTCCTCGCCGAACATCTCGACCATCCGCAGGCCGCCCGCACGGCGATGGAGCTGGCGCTGCTCGCCGGTATCCTGCCTGCCTTCCTGATCGATCCGGCCGGCTGCGGTGAGGCGCAGGTGGTCTCTTCCGGCGACCTTACCGAATGGCGCGACACCCGCCACCTTTCCATCGCCGCGCGCGCGCGCCTCCCGGTCGCCGCCTGCGAGGAGGCAGAGATCGTCGCCTTTCGCAGCGCCGATGACATGCGCGAGCACGTGGCGCTGGTGATTGGCGCGCAGGACGGCGACCGCGCGCCGCTCGTTCGCCTGCACTCGGAATGCCTGACCGGCGACCTGCTCGGCAGCCTGAAATGCGATTGCGGGCCTCAGCTGGACGCGGCGATCGCCGCCATGGCAGAAGAAGCCGCGCAAGGCGGCTGGGGCGTGCTGCTGTACCTGCGTCAGGAAGGACGCGGCATCGGCCTCGTCAACAAGCTGCGCGCCTATGAATTGCAGGACCAGGGGTTTGACACTGTCGACGCGAACAACCGCCTCGGCCTGCCGAGCGAGGCGCGCGACTTTCCGGTGGCGGCGCGAATGCTGGGCCTGATGGGCGTTCGCGCCATCCGGCTGATGACCAACAACCCGGCCAAGGTGGCGGCGCTGCAGTCAGAAGGCGTCGATGTGGCTGAGCGGGTGCCGCACCAGTTGCCGCCCAACCCGCACAATGCCCGCTACCTCGCGACGAAGCGCGACCGGACGGGGCATCTGCTTTAGCGGTTAACGCAGATTAGTTCACGCAGAGGTCGCAGAGGAACAAAAGAGACGCGGAGATGCTGATCCGAGCCGCAAGCTCTTGAATCATGGCTACCTTGCGGAAAACAGAGTGGTAGGAAGGGGAGAGCGGCTTTGCCGCATGCGGAACGCCTCCGCGTCTCCACTTTCTTCTCAGCGCCCTCTGCGTGAACTCTTCTACCTGTCCGTGACTACCGTCGCTCGAACGGCTTCAGATGCGCGCCTAGCGTATTGGCACCGATCGCCAGGCGGTCGCCCGACCAGTCCGCCACCCAGACGGTATCGCGGTCCAGACCCGGCACCAGCCGCGCGTCGTTGCCCTCGATCCTGAGACCTGTGGAGGGGTTGGTCTTGCTCTCCGCACCGACGGCGATGAAGGCAGAGTAATTCTCCTTGTGCTGGCCCCGGACGAACCAGTTGCCGGCGATCTTCCCCGTCGCACCGGCGGGCAGGTCGATCATGTAGTTCGTCCATTTGCCCTGCGAATCGTCGAAGCTGGAAGCCAGCACCGCCACCTTCGCCGCGCGGCTCTTTACGTAATGCCCGCCGCGCCCGATCTCGAAGCGGCTGCGCGTGACGGTCAGCGCGCCGAAGCCGCCGACATAGATCGAGTGGGCACAGCCCGCGCTGAATTCGCAGGTACCAAGACGCGTGAAGGTGCTCTTGTCGACGGTCAGCGTCGAGTTTGGGTCATCGGCGGAAAGGATGCCCTGCTGGCTGTCGCGGAACCAGCTTTGCGAGACGGAGATCAGGCCTTTTTCAGCGCGAATGCCAGCGCCGTTGCCCGAACCGGACTTGATATTGGCAAAGACCAGGCCTTCAACGTGGGTCGTGCGCCCGCGCAGCACCAGCGCCGCCTTGTCCTCGCAAGCCTCGCCTTCGAGTACCGATTGCCCGGCAACGGCTGCGGCGAAGGTCACGTCGCCGGCCTCTTGAACGGCACAATCACGGAACCGGCCCGAGGCGATCTGGACGGTGCCGCGCCCATTGCCGATGGCATTCACGGCATCCTGCAGGCGGGCATAGCCTTTGCCCGTTTCGACCACCGTATAGGGCGCCCCGCTCTGGGCCCAGAGCGGGGTGATGGCGATTGCGGCCGTCATTCCGGCCAGTGCGGCAAGCTTGATCTTTCTCATGCCGGAGCCATAGCCCCGGCGCCGTCAAGATCGGGTAAACGCGCGAACTGGCAGCCGGTCAACGCTTCCCGGTCAGGTCGATGACCTGGCTGCGCGCCAGCATCCAGCGGATCATGTTGAAGGCCCAGGCCAGCATCGCGGCGACATAGGACAAGACATATACCGCGGTAAGGGCCGGGCTTGATCGCAGGCTCATGACCCAGATGAACAGGACAACGATCGGCACCAAGGCCGCCAGCCACAGTCCGAACTGCCGCCAGCCTTCGACATTGCGCGGCTTGATGTTCATCGACCAGCCGCGGCGGTAGCAGATGAACGGCTTGTCTTCATCACGCATCAGGCGTCCTCCTTGGGCGGCCTTCCGCGGCGCGGTGGTTCGGCCGCGGCAACCTTGATCCCGCGCCTGCCCAGCGCCTCGCGCAGGAGCACTTCCACTTCGGCGTTCACCGACCGGAAATCGGCCGCTGCGGCCCGCTCCAGCGCCGCATAAAGCGCCGGGTCGAGCCGCAGGGGAAAGGATTTTCGCGGAGGGGAAGCCATCGGACTTACTAGTAAAGCGAGCCCGCGTTGACCACCGGCTGGGTATCGCGCTCACCGCAGAGCACGACCATCAGGTTGGAAACCATGGCCGCCTTGCGCTCGTCATCGAGGTGGACGACGTCCTTCTCGCTGAGCTGCTGCAAGGCCATCTCGACCATGGTCACCGCACCCTCGACCAGCTTGGTACGCGCCGCGATCACGGCTTCGGCCTGCTGGCGGCGGAGCATGGCCCCGGCGATTTCCTGCGCATAGGCAAGGTGGGTGAAGCCGCATTCGTCGACCGTGATGCCGGCCATCGAAAGCCGCGCGATCAGTTCCTGGCGCAACTCGGCACCAACCTCGTCATGGTTGCCGCGCAGGGTAATCTCGGCATGGGCGAAGTCGTCATAGGGATAACGTGAACCGATGGTGCGCACGGCCGCCTCGATCTGGACCATGACGAAGGCCTTGTAATCGTCTACGTCGTAAAGCGCCTGCGCCGTATCGACCACGCGCCAGACGACCTGGGCCGCCATCTCGATCGGGTTGCCGCGCAGGTCGTTGACCTTGATCTTGTCGGACACGAGGTTGTTGGCGCGGACCGAGATCTTGGTCTTGCCCATCCACGGCCAGACCCAGCGCAGGCCCGTGTTGCGGTCCGTCCCGCGGTAGGAACCGAACAGCGTGACAGCCACAGCCTGGTTGGGCTGGATCATGTAGAAACCGCTCGACAGGACGACCAGCGCAACTACGCTGAGCCCGCTGGACACGACAAAACCGAACACCGCTTCTTCAGCCGGATCGCTGCCGGCGAAGGCGATGATGCGCCAGATCGTGAGCGTCAGCAGGGCAAGGAAGAGCACAAAGATGAGATAGCCGCTGGTGCTCCAGGCAGAGCGTTCACTGCTGGAATTCATGGCTGGATGGGACTGGGACATGAAAGTAACCCCCTTCAAAAACTGATATCATATTAATATCGCGATTCGCGGAACCGTCAAGACCTCTTGAAAGTGGAGCGAATCGGTCCTAAATAGGTCTCGCGGGACCGGGCCCCTCTGGCGCGGCACGCTGGCCAATTTGGCAGTGTGCTTCGTGATGTCGGACCGCATCGGATGTGCCGATGCTTGGGTCCGGGTCCTTCCCCCTATCCCTCCCCCTGGCCCAGGCTCGGCGCGTCCGATCGAACTCAACTTCGTTCGATAGGGAGTACATCATGTCCGATCGCGTTTTCCGCCTGATGGAACGCCACCAGAAGCTTGACGAGGCGCTGCGCCTTGCTCGGCTGCGCAGGTCCGCCGACCCGTTCGAGGTCGCGCGGCTCAAGAAGCTGAAGCTGGCCATCAAGGACCGCATCGCGGGCCTTCTGCGCCGCCGCAAGGTCTTCGGCTAGGCACCATCACCGAAACCGCGCCGGGACGGGCCATTCAGCCCCGTCCCGGCGCTTTGTCTGTTCGGATGTGACCTCCGCAAAACAGGGACTGATTCATGGAATTTCTTTTCGCCGACTGGCTCGGCACGCCGGTCTGGTTCTGGCTTTCCTTTGCCGGCATCGTGCTGGCCCTCACCGCCTTCGACCTTGGCATCCTCCACAAGGAGGACAAGGAAATGGGCATTGGCGAGAGCCTGAAGCTTACCGCCTTCTACATCACCATTGCCATGCTGTTTGGCGTCTGGGTCTGGATTGCCAAGGGCGCGGACCTGGGCATGAAATATTACACCGGCTTCTTCATCGAGAAGGCGCTGTCGATCGATAACGTCTTCGTGATCAGCCTGATCTTCACCTTCTTCGCCATCCCCGCCAAGTACCAGTACCGCGCCCTGCTGTGGGGCATTCTAGCGGTGATCGTGCTGCGCGGCGGAATGATCGCGGCGGGTGCGGCATTGGTCGAGCAGGCTTACTGGGTGCTCTATATCTTCGCCGCATTCCTGGTCTTCACCGGCATCAAGATGTTCTTCGCCGGGGACCATGAGCCCGACATCGCGAAGAACCCGGTTGTCCGCTGGATCAGCAGTCACATGCGCGTGACCAAGGAGCTGCACGACCAGCACTTCTTCGTGAAGGTGCCGGATGAGAAGACCGGCAAGCTGGTGCGCGCGGCGACGCCGCTATTCCTCGCGCTGGTGGTGATCAACCTGGCCGACCTGGTCTTTGCGGTCGATTCGGTGCCGGCGATCTTCGCGATCACCACCGACACCTTCATCGTCTATACCAGCAACATCATGGCGATCCTGGGCCTGCGCGCGCTGTACTTCGCGCTCTCGGCCATGATCCACCGCTTCTACTACCTGAAGTATGCGCTGGCCGCCGTGCTGGTGTTCATCGGCTCGAAGATCTTCGTCTCGGACTTCCTGCTGGGCGGCGACAAGTTCCCGCCGCTGGCAAGCCTGCTCGTCACCTTCGGCCTGATCGCCGCCGGTGTCGGCTACTCGCTGTGGAAGACCCGCCACGGCGAGGACGCCGCCCCGCAGCTGCCGCACGACGCCATCCGTCCATAACCACCAAGCAAGAGAAGGGAGTACATGCCATGAAATCAATGCTGATGATTGCCGCCGGTGCCACCGGGCTGATGGTAGCGGCTGCACCTGCCGAAGCGGCAGGGCGGGGCAAGGCTGTCTGTGCGAAAGCCACGCCAGCCGCGCTCGACGCGAAATTTGCCGAGTTCAACAATGCCTGGGCAACCAAGAGCCCAGACAAGGTAACAGCCCTGTTTGATGATGATGCGGTGCTGCTGGCCACAGTCGCAAATGTGCCGCGCACGGACCACGCGGGCATCCGCGACTATTTCGTCAAGTTCCTGAAAAACAGCCCGGTCGGCAAGATTGACAGCTCGACCATCAAGTCAGGGTGCAACTGGGCACTGCGCGCGGGAACCTGGACCGTGACGCTGACCAATCCGGACAGCGGTGTGAAGACCGACGTCAAGGCGCGATATTCGTTCCTTTACCAGTTCGAGGACGGACAGTGGCGGATTGAGCACCTCCACTCATCGGCCATGCCCGAAAAGTAACTGCGCGTTCCCCGTGGTCTCCGGGGCGTGGTCCGCGGCGGGTGGTTCAGAACCGCTCGCCGCGGATTACTTCGACATCATAGACGGTGATGACGAGGCCATAGCTTTCGATCTGAGGGGCCAGCCGTTCGAGCAGCGCCCCCACCTTCTCTTCATTCGACACGGCCACGAACATGCGCTTGGCCACGGAGCCGAAACCGTCGTCGTCTCGCCACGCGCCAGACCGTCCGACGCCCGAATGAACCGGCAGCAGGCTGTGGTGCGCGATGCCGGCATGCTCCGCCTGCTCTGCGAGCCAATCGCTGAGCGGGGCATCGACGAGGATGTCGATGCGCTTGCGGGTAAAGGTCTGGATCATGCGATTGGCTCCTAACCCAGCACGCCGGCGGCGAGCGCGGTGAACAGCGGGATGCCCGCGAGGATGTTGAACGGAAAGGTTACCGCCAGCGACATCGACAGGTAGATGCCCGGATCCGCATCGGGCAGCGCAAGTCTGATTGCGGCGGGTACGGCGATATAGGATGCGCTCGCCGCGAGCAGGGCAAAGGCCGCGCCCGTACCGGGATCGAGGCCGAGGAGCGCCGCGAGGCCAAGTCCGATCATCCCGTTGACCAGAGGGAAGGCCAGGGCGATGGCGATCAGCCGCCATGTCAGGCGCCGGCTCTCGCGCAGACGGCGCATCGCGATCAGCCCCATGTCGAGCATGAACAGGCAAAGCAGGCCGGTGAACCCGGTGACGAAGACCGGCGAGATCGCGGCGAACTTCTCCTTGCCGATGGCGAGGCCGATAAGGAAGGCGCCGAGCAGCAGTACCACCGAGCCGTTGAGCAGGACTTCGCGCCAAAGGTGACCGCCCGATGCCGTTGACGCCTTGCCCGGACCCTGAGCGGCGCGGGCGAGCAGCAAGCCGCTGATGATCGCCGGGGTTTCCATTAGCGCCATGACGGCGACGAGGTAGCCCGCGGGCGCCATACCAGTCCGGGTCAGGGCTTCGCTGGCCGTAACGAAGGTCACAAGGCTCACCGAGCCGTAATGCGCCGAGACCGCGGCGGCATTCAGCCGGTCAAGGGCGCCGACCGTACGCAGCAGGGCAAAGGCCATCAAGGGGATGGCAAAGCTGAGCCCGATGCCCGCCAGTGACACCCAGGCCATGTCCTCGGAAAATCCGGATTGCGAGACTTGCACACCGCCCTTCAGGCCGATCGAGGCCATCAGGTAGAGCGACAGGCTCTTGGCCAGGGGCTCCGGAATGGAAAGGTCGGATCGCGCGGCGGCAGCGAGTGCGCCGAGCAGGAAGAAAAGGACTACAGGCGAGAGCAGCGTTTCGTAGGCCAAGGGTTTCGTCCGTGTCGTTGATACGGTCGAAGAGGCGCTCTTACTGCGAACCGTTCGCAGGTCAACAGAAAATTTAATCGATCAATTAAATTTGTTCAGTGCTGGCGAATGACGTTCAGGAACGCTTCCCCATAGGCTTCCAGCTTGCGCGTGCCGACCCCGCCGATCTCACCCAGCGCGGCGAGTGAGGCGGGGCGGACCGAGGCCATCTCGCGCAGGGTGGCATCGTGGAAGATCACATAGGGCGGCAGGCCAGCCTCTGCCGCCAGTTCGCGGCGCAGCGCGCGTAGAGCCTCGAACAGCGGATCGCCGATCGGATTCGCGCCGCCCTTGTCCCGCCCACTGCGGCCACCCCTCGCGCGCTTTTCGCTCGGCGGTGGCAGGACGACCGGCAACATGACATCGCCGGTCAGGATTGCGCGCGCATCGCCGGCCAGCATCAGCCCGCCATGTTCGTTGGCGACGAGCGCACCGCGCGCCTGCAAGGCCCGGGCGACCGGCTTGATCAGCCGCGCCTCCTCCGCATCGACGATGCCGAACACGGTCAGTCGGTCATGCCCGCGCTGGACAATGCGGTCGTCGCTGATGCCGCTCAGCACCTTCTCAAGGTGGCCGATGCCGAAGCTCTGACCGGTGCGGTAGGCCGCCGAGAGCAGCTTCTGCGCAACAACCGAACCATCCGCCACGCCCGGTGCATCAAGGCAGTTGTCGCAGTTGCCGCACTTCTCCGGCGGGTGCTCGCCGAAGTGCCGCAGCAGGATCGCGCGGCGGCAGGTAGGGCTTTCGACTAGGAAGCTGAGCGCGTCGAGCCTCTTGCGCTCCCCATCCTGCCGCGCCTCGTCAAGTTCCGCCAGCCGCTGGCGGGCGAGGGCGAAGTCCGACGCCGCCCAGAACATGACCGCCAGCGAATCGTCGCCATCGCGCCCCGCGCGGCCGGTTTCCTGATAGTATGACTCGATCGACTTGGGCACTCCGGCATGGGCGACAAAGCGCACGTCGGGCTTGTCGATGCCCATGCCGAAGGCGACCGTTGCCACCATCACCATGTCCTCGCTGGCGACAAAGGCGGCCTGGTTGGCCGCGCGCTCTTCCGGTGGAAGGCCGGCATGGTAGGGCAGGACGCTCCGACCAGTCGCCTCTGCAAGCCGCTCGGCCAGTTCCTCCACCTTTTTGCGGGTCTGGGCATAGATGATCCCCGGGCCGGGCTGCGCTTTCAGCAGGTCACGCAACTGATGGAACCCGCTCTGGCGGTGCGAAATGACATAGCGGATGTTGGGTCGGTCAAACCCGGCAACGATAAGGCCGTCTTCCGAAATGCCGAGCTGGGCCAGAACGTCGGCGCGGGTGTGCGCGTCTGCCGTGGCCGTCAGCGCGAGGCGCGGCACCTCGGCAAAGCTGTCCATCAACGGACGCAGCGCGCGGTAGTCCGGGCGGAAATCGTGACCCCATTCGGAAACGCAGTGCGCCTCGTCGATGGCGAAAAGGCTGATCCGGCCCGCACTCAGCAGCTCGCGGAAATGCTGCTGGCTGGCGCGTTCGGGGGCAACGTAAAGCAGGTCGAGCTCGCCCGCGCGGAAGCGGTCGATCGTCTCCTCGCGGTTGAGGTCCGCGCTGGTCAGGCTGGCGGCGCGGATGCCGTTGGCCTCGGCGCTGCGCAGCTGGTCATGCATCAGCGCGATCAGCGGCGAGATTACCACGCAGGTGCCGGGCATCAGCGTTGCAGGGAGCTGGTAGGTCAGCGACTTTCCCGCGCCCGTGGGCATTACCGCCAGGGTCGATTGCCCGGCGAGCACCCGCCGCACGACGTCTTCCTGCACTCCGCGAAAGGCGGAGAAGCCGAAGGTGCTGTGCAGGGCTGGGAGAAGATCGGCGGTATCGAGCACGAGCGTGGCTATGGCAGATCGAAGCCTCGCTGGGGAGGCGGCGCGGGGCGAGTTGTCACCGGAATCGCGACGATTCCCTGCGGCTCAGCGAGGCAACCTGTCCACCAGCGCTTCCTCACGGGCTGTGAAGGCGCTACGCCGCCCTTTGTCATCCGGCGGGACAGCAGTGGTGAAATAGGCGACGCCCTTGCCATTCGAAGGGTTCCACCAGAGGCCGGCCTTCAGGCCATAGGCATCGCCCGAATGGCCGATGCGCGCTTTGCCGTCATTGAACAGGGTGTCGCGGCAATGCTCGCCTCCCGTATCGATGCGGTGAACAGCGAGGCCATAAGCGCAGAAAAAACCGCCCTCGCCATCTTCGCCCAGTCCGTTCGCGCCGTCATACCGCCAGCGGGCGTGAGTCATCTCCGCATAGGCGCGTATAGACAGGAAGCCGCGCCCTTCGAGCGCCATGGCCTGACCCAGCCGCGCGAGGCCTTTCATCGAAATGCGCAGGCCGCCCTGGGGCGAGAACAGCGAGCCGTTGTCGCCCGGCGTGTAGGCAGTCATGTCGCAAGAGCCATCTGCTGCCGCGACGACAAGGCAATCGGGCAGTTTGCCCTTCAGATCGTCCTTCGCCACCTCACCGGTCGCCCGGTAAAGCACGACCGCGCGCTTCATCAGGGCGGGGAGCACCCGGAGCCCCAGTTGAAGCAGGCGTCGACCTTCAGCGGTTTCAGCACCAGCCGGGCCATCAGCTTGTCAAATCGTTCGCCGGTCGCCTTCTCCATCACGCTGGCGACGACGGGGAAGTTGAGGTTGGTGTAGTGGAACCACCCCGATCCCGGCTCATGTTCCTTGTCCCACACCCGCGGATCGGACAGCCGCTCGCGCAGGGTCATGCCCAGCGGGATGATGTAGAGGTCTGGTCCATCGAGCAGCCCGGACTGGTGCGACAGCAGCAGGCGCAGGGTGATGGTCTTGTCCGGGAAATTCGGATGGCGCAGTTTCCAGCCGAGGTAGTCGGACACGTCGCGGTCAAGGTCGAGCGTGCCCTGATCGACCAGTCGCATCACGCCCATGGCCGTGACCAACTTGGAAATGCTGGCAATACGCACCGGATCATCGGCAGTGACCTTGCGGCCGGTGGTGCGGTCGGCCAGTCCTTCCGCAACGGCGACCTTCATCGTCTTGCGGTCAAAGGTGACGGCAACACTCGCCGGAGGCGGCACAGGCTGGGCGGCGGCGAGCGCCATGGCGGCGGTAAGCAACATCGGCGCGATGATAATGCACCCGCGCGTCAGGTCGAGCCTGTTTGCGCGGAACCCGCTGTGGCATCAGTGCATTCAAAGGAAATGCCGATGAACGAAGACGACAAGTTGGGTGCCGCGATCGAGCGGGTGCAGGAACTGGGCGCCGAGGTTGAAAGCTCGGCCGAGGCGAGCACTGGCGGCGACGCGCTCGCCCATATCCGCGCCGAACTGCACAAATGGGTCGACACCGTTGCCGGCGCTGTCGTCAACGCCGGGCTTGGCCGCGTGACCCTGCTCCACCACAACGGCAAGGAAACCAGCATCGCGTCGAGCGAGCTGCCCTACCTGCTGTCACGCCCGGCGAAGTTCGACAATTAGTCGAGATTGGGCCGCAGCCAGCGCTCGGTTTCACTCTCGCTCTTGCCGAAGCGCGCAGCGTAGTCGGCCAGCTGGTCGCGGCCGATGCGGGCAACGCCGAAGTATTCGCTTTCGGGATGCGAGAAGTAGAAGCCCGAGACCGCCGCTGTGGGCAGCATGGCCATGCTTTCGGTGAGTACAAGACCAGCGGTATTTCCGGCATCGAGCAGGTCGAACAGGATCGGCTTGAGCGTGTGATCCGGGCAGGCGGGATAGCCGGGAGCCGGGCGGATGCCGCGGTATTCTTCCTTGATCAGCGCCTCGTTGGTCAGCTGCTCACCCGGCGCATAGGCCCATAGCGTGGTGCGGACGTGCTGGTGCAGCCGCTCGGCAAAAGCTTCGGCGAAGCGGTCGGCCAGCGCCTTCAGCAGGATGTCGTTATAATCGTCATGCCCGGCCCGGAAGCGTTCGAGGTGCGGTTCGATGCCGTGGATGCCCACGGCGAAACCGCCCAGCCAGTCGCCATCGGGATCGATGAAATCGGCGAGGCAATAGTTGGCGCGGTCGCGGCTCTTGCGGATTTGCTGGCGCAGGAAGGGCAGCTTGACGTTGCGCTCGTCCTCAAGGTGCAGCGTCACGTCGTCACCATCGCGGGCGCAGGGCCAGAAGCCGCAGACGCCCTTGGCGGTGAGCCACTTTTCGCTGACGATCTTGTCGAGCATGGCCAGCGCATCGGCATGAAGCGCCCGCGCGCTTTCGCCGACGACTTCGTCATTGAGGATCGCCGGATAGACCCCGGCCAGCTCCCAGTGCGCGGAAGAAGGGCGTCCAGTCGAAGCAGTCGACGAGGTCCTGAAGATCCCAGTCCTCGAACACGTGCAGCCCCGGCTGTTCGGGCGGCGGGGCCTTTTCGCTCATATCGGCCTTGAAGCCGTTGGCACGCGCGTCTTCCAGGCTGAGGAGGACGCTCGCTTCCTTGCCCGCGCGCACGTCGCGCATGTGCTGGTATTCGTCGGCCGTTGCCTTGATGAAGCCCTCGGCCTGCGTGTCCGACAGCAGTTGCGAGGCGACGCCCACCGCGCGGCTGGCGTCGAGCACGTGGATCACCGGACCGTCATAGGCCGGATCGATCTTCAGTGCAGTATGCAGCTTGCTGGTGGTCGCCCCGCCGATCAGCAGCGGGATGGTCATGCCGGCGCGCTGCATTTCCTCGGCGACGGTGACCATCTCGTCGAGCGACGGCGTGATCAGGCCGGACAGGCCGATGATGTCGGCCTTTTCCTTCTGCGCGGTTTCGATGATCGTTGTCCACGGCACCATGACGCCAAGATCGATCACTTCGTAGCCGTTGCACTGGAGCACGACGCCGACGATGTTCTTGCCGATATCGTGAACGTCGCCCTTGACCGTGGCCATGACGATCTTGCCCTTGGGCTTGCTGGCCGCGGTCTTTTCCGCCTCGATGAAGGGGATCAGGTGGGCCACCGCCTTCTTCATCACGCGCGCCGATTTCACCACCTGCGGCAGGAACATCTTGCCCGATCCGAACAGGTCGCCGACCGTGTTCATGCCCTCCATCAGCGGGCCTTCGATCACCTCGATCGGGCGGCCGCCACGCTCGGCGATTTCGGCGCGGGCGATCTCGGTATCGTCGACGATATGGGCATCGATGCCCTTGACGAGGGCATGTTCGATACGGCGCACCACGTCCCAGCCGCGCCATTCCTCTGCCGCCTTTTCGGCCTTGGCGTCGGTGCCTTTGAAGCTTTCGGCAAGCGTGATCAGCCGCTCCGTCGCGCCCTCATCGCGGTTGAGAATCACGTCCTCGCAGGCTTCGCGCAGGACCGGGTCGATCGTGTCGTAAACGTCGAGTTGGCCCGCATTGACGATCGCCATGTCCAGCCCCGCGGGGATGGCATGGTAGAGGAACACCGAATGCATCGCGCGGCGCACCGTCTCGTTGCCGCGGAACGAGAACGAGAGGTTCGACAGCCCGCCCGAAAAGTGGACGTGCGGGCACGACAGGCGGATTTCCTTCACCGCCTCGATGAAGTCGACCGCGTAATTGTTGTGCTCTTCGATCCCGGTGGCCACCGCAAAGACGTTTGGATCGAAGATGATGTCCTCGGGCGGGAAGCCGATGCCGGTGAGCAGCTTGTAGGCACGCTCACAAATCTCGACCTTGCGTTCCTTGGTGTCCGCCTGTCCCTTCTCATCGAAGGCCATGACGACCACGGCCGCGCCGTAAGCCATGCACTTGCGCGCCGAATCGAGGAACGGTTCCTCGCCTTCCTTCATCGAGATCGAATTGACGATCGGCTTGCCCGAAACGCACTTCAGACCGGCTTCGATCACTTCCCACTTCGACGAGTCGATCATCACCGGCACGCGGGCGATATCCGGCTCGGCGGCGATCAGCTTGAGGAAGGTGGTCATGGCATGGACCGCGTCGAGCAGCCCTTCGTCCATGTTGACGTCGATCACCTGCGCGCCGTTCTCGACCTGCTGGCGCGCGACCTCGACCGCCTTGGCGTAGTCGCCAGCGAGGATCAGCTTCTTGAACGCGGCACTACCGGTAACGTTGGTGCGCTCGCCGACATTGACGAAGCGGGCGGAACTGTTGGTATTCATGAGTTTCAGGCCGCCATGATGAAAGGTTCGAGGCCCGCGAGGCGGGTAACAGGCTCAAGCACCGGCAGCGCGCGCGGCGGGAGGCCCTTGGCCGCCTCGACAATCGCAGCAATGTGCTCGGGCGTGGAGCCACAGCAGCCGCCAAGCACGTTGACCTGCCCTGCACGTGCCCATTCGCCGACAAGCCCGGCCGTGGTCTCCGGCGCCTCGTCATAAGCGCCGAGTTCGTTGGGCAGGCCGGCGTTGGGATAGACCATGATCAGCGTGTCGGCGATTTCCGACAGCGCCTTCACGTGCGGGCGAAGCTGGCTCGCCCCGAAAGAGCAGTTTAGCCCAATCGTCACGGGCTTGGCATGGCGCACCGCGTGCCAGAACGCCTCGACCGTGTGGCCTGAAAGATTGCGGCCCGACAGGTCGGTGAGCGTCATCGAGAGCATGATCGGCACTTCACGGCCAAGCTCTGCCTCAAGCTGCTTCACCGCCATGATCGCAGCTTTGGCATTGAGCGTGTCAAACACGGTCTCAACCAGGATGAAATCCGCACCGCCCTCGACCAGCGCGCGCGCCTGTTCGAGATAGACGTCGACCAGCGTGTCCCAGTCGATCTCGCGGAAGCCGGGATCGTTGACGTCGGGCGAAAGCGACAGGGTCTTGTTGGTCGGCCCGATTGCGCCCGCAACAAAACGCGGGCGGCCATCTTTCGCCTCGAATTCGTCGGCCACCTTGCGGGCGAGCTTGGCGCTCTCGACGTTGATCTCGCGCACCAGGTGTTCGGCGGCATAGTCGGCCTGGCTGATGCGGTTGGCGGAGAAGGTGTTGGTCTCCGCAATGTCCGCCCCGGCGGCGAAATAGGCGCGGTGGATCGCCTCGGGCACTTCGGGCTTGGTCAGCGCGAGGATGTCATTGTTGCCCTTCTGGTCCTTGGCGAGGCCGAGCGAACCGGCATAGTCGGCTTCGGTCAGCTTGCAGTTCTGGATTTCGGTCCCGAAGGCGCCATCGGTGATGAGGATGCGCTTGGCGGCCTCTGCCAGCAGTTTCTCACAGGCGGTCATGCCGCTGTCTCCTTGGGTCGCAGGCCGAGCAGGTGGCAGACGGCATAGGCCTGTTCCGCGCGGTTGAGAGTGTAAAAGTGGAAGTCGCGCACCCCGCCTTCGTAAAGGCGGCGGCAGAGGTCGGCAGCGACCACAGCGGCGACGAGCGCGCGCGGGCCGGGGCGTTCGTCGAGCCCTTCGAACATGGCCTCCATCCACGCCGGGATCTCGGTGTTCGCGCTCATCCGGCGGATGGCGGCGAAATTGGTCACCGGCATGATGCCCGGCAGAATCGGCGCGGAAATGCCCGCGGCGAGCGCCTTGTCGAGGAAGCGGAAATAGGCCTCGGGCGAGAAGAAGAACTGGGTGATCGCCCGGTTCGCGCCCGAATCGAGCTTGCGCTTCAGGTTATCGAGATCGGCCGAAGCGTCGACCGCCTCGGGGTGGACCTCGGGATAGGCGGCGACCGAAATGTCGAAATCGTGCTGCGCTTTCAGCCCGGCGACGAGTTCGGCTGCGCTTGCAAAACCTTCGGGGTGCGGCGTGAAGCTGCCCCCATCGGCTGGCGGCGGATCACCCCGCAAAGCGACGATCGAGCGCACGCCGGCGTGCCAGTACTGGTCGGCAATCTCGGCAATCTCGCCCTTGCTGGCTGCGACGCAGGTCAGGTGCGCGGCCGGCACCAAGCTGGTTTCGCGGACGATGCGGCTGACGGTGGCATGGGTACGCTCGCGCGTCGATCCGCCTGCGCCATAGGTGACCGAGACAAAGCTGGGGGCGAGCGGTTCAAGCTGGGTGATCGCGTCCCACAGCTGCTCTTCCATCTTCTCCGTCTTGGGGGGAAGAATTCGAAAGAGACGGAGATGTCTCCCGCAGAATTGGCGAAAAGGGGCGGAGGCAGGTTCATGCCGCTTGGGTCTTTCGTGCAGGGGAACGGGCGGGAAGGGCGGCGCTGCGGGTGCCGGTCCAGATCTTGACGGTGAGCTCGCGCCCCGGAAGCGCGGTGGCAGAGGCGGCGGTGAAACCGGCATCGGCGAGCATGGCCAGCATGGCCTCGTCCGAAAAGCCAAGACGCGCATGGGCATGGACCGAGCGCAATTCCTCGCGGTCATGCGAGGCGAAATCGACCACGGCGATACGCCCGCCCGGGCGGGTTACGCGTGCGGCTTCGGCCAGAACGCCGCCCGGGTCCTGCGCATAGTGCAGCACCTGGTGGAAGGTCAGCGTGTCGAACGCGGCATCGCCAAAAGGCAGGGACGAGAAATCGCCCTGAACAAGGTCGGCATGGCCGGCGGGCAGGTGCTGGAGCCGGGCGCGGGCGATGCGAAGCATTTCCGGGCTCTTATCGAGCGCGGTAACGTGTGACGCACGCGGGCCGAGCAGTTCGGCGATGCGCCCGGTGCCGGTGCCGACATCGAGCAGCGAACCAAGATCGCTACCGACAACTTCAAGCAGCGCGGCTTCCACCGTCTCGTCGGCGCTGTGCAGGGTCCGGAGCTGGTCCCACTCGCCAGCATGACGGGCGAAATAGGCGGCGGCCTGGTTCTCCCGCGCGGCGCGGATCGCGGCGAGGTGGCGGCGATCCTCGGCGCAGCGTGCGGCGAACTGGGCATCGTCGGCCTCGGAGGCATCGAGCAGGCGGGCGACGGCCGCGCCGATCGGCGGGGCGCGGTCTGCGGCTACGGCGATGTGCAGGAACACCCACGATCCCTCACGGCGGCGCTCGGCAAGACCGGCATCGCACAGGATGCGCACATGACGCGAGACGCGCGGCTGGCTTTGACCCAGCACCTGCGCGAGCTCTCCCACGGCCAGCTCCATATGCGCCAGCAGTCGCATGATGCGCAGCCGCGTGGTATCGGCAAGCGCCCGCAGGGTGGGATCGATCTTCATGGCCATGACTGTAGAGAGGTCATATAAAGAAATCTTTATATCCCATCAAGTGCGCGATTTCGCTAATCGTCCGGGCGCTTCGCTAACCTGCTGAACGGTCCAAAATGGCATTTGTCTTGTTGCCAAGGCCCCGCTAGACTCGCCTCCTTGGCCCGCATGCCGCCGGGCCAGTGCCATCAATTACACGGGACCTGCCATGAAGAAGATTGCCTTTGCCGCCCTCGCCCCGCTTGCCCTCGCGGCGCTCGCCGGCTGCGCGAAGACGGACGATCCCAACGCCCAGTGCCAGCGCCGACAATGTCGAAATGCCGGCAGAAGAGGCGATGAATTCGGCCGAGGCTTCGGCCATGCCGGTGGAAGACAAGGGCGCCGCGAGCGAGGCCGCCGCACCTGCTGCCAAGACTCCGGACGAGGTCAAGGATGCCGCCGCGAAGACCGCAGCCGATTTCGAAGACCTCGAAAAGTCCGACGCGGAACCCAAGCAGTAAGCCGGGCGTTCCTGCCAGTCATACCGGGCGCGGCGGCAGACCTGCTTCCGCGCCCTTCTTTTTCGAGGCTCCCACGATGAAACTTCTCGCCCTCGCCCCCATGCTTCTGCTCGCCGCCTGCGGCCGCGGCAATGACGCGCCGGGAGGGGTGACAGCGGGCGAGGCCAAGGCGCTCGATGAAGCAGCGGAAATGCTGGAGGCGCGCCAGATCAGCCCCTCGGCCATCCCGGCCGCGCCCCGCGGCGACACGGCGCCAGAGGCAAGTTCCGCCCCGGAAAACTAGTCGAAAGACACTTTGCCGCGCCCGGCCTTGACCGAGCCGCGCAGCTTCTTCCCCGCCAGCCGCTTTTCCTTGCCCACCCGGTTGAGCCGCGACTTCGCGCGCTTTTGGGGCAAGTCATGGGCCGCGCGGATCAGTTCGGCCAGGCGTTCGCGGGCGTCGGCCCGGTTGGCCTCCTGAGTGCGGTGGGTGCGGGCGGTTAGCACCAGCTCGCCCTTTGCCGTCATCTTGCTGCCAGCAAGCAGCTTGAACCGCTGGAACACCGCCGGTTCGAGGCGCAGGGCAAAGACATCGAGCCGCACCTGAACGGCGGTCGCCACCTTGTTGACGTTCTGCCCGCCGGGACCGGCCGCCGCGATGAAGCTTTCGCTGAGCGCGCCCATCGCCCGCTCCACCGCAAGATCGGCGGGCGTGTCAGCCATCGCTGAAGCCGAGCTCGCGGAAATCTGCCGGCAGCGGCGCCACTGCCTCGATCGGCGTCTTGCCTTCGCGCTGGACCACCAGCCCGGCGGCGTGAAGCATGGTGCGGGGAGCACCCTTGCCGTCGCCATAGATCGGATCGCCGAGCAATGGCGCGCCGAGCCCGGCAAGGGCGTGGATACGGATCTGGTGGGTGCGGCCGGTTTCGGGGCGGAATTCGACCAAGGTATTGCCGCCGACTTCCGCCACCTTGCGCCAGTGGGTGACGGACGGCTTGCCCTTCTTCGCGGCGATCATCCGCCAGCCTTTTTCCGCGCTGGAGATCTTGGCAAGCGCAAGTGCAATGGTGCCGCTTTCCTCCTGCAAGGTACCTGCAACCACGCCGAGATAGCGCTTATCGACCTGCCGGTTTTCGAATGCGGCGGAGAAGCGTTTCAGAGCCTTCGGATTGCGCGCGAGGAGCAGGCAACCCGAGGTGTCCTGATCGAGCCGATGAGCCGGGAAGGGCACCCGCTGGAAGCCAAAGGTCAATTCCTCCAGCCGGTCCTCAAGACTGCGCCCACCGGCGCGGGGGCGGTCGAGCGGGAGGCCGGCGGGCTTGTCTATGACGAGGGCCTCGCCGTCTTCGTAGAGGATGGGGATCGCGGTCATGACAGGGCTGCTCCGATGCGCCGGATGGCTTCGTCCAGCTTGGCTTCGTCGGCAGCGAAGGAAATGCGGAAGCCGTCCTGCCCGCCAAAGGCAGAGGCCTCGGACGACCGCCACGCCGTGGTCGAGGAGGTGGAGCACCAGCGCGCGGTCATCGCCGAAGCGCGCCATCAGCGGGGCCGCATCGATCATGCAATAGAACGCGCCGTCGGGCACCGGGGTGAAAAGACCGGGGATCGCATTGATCGCCGCGACCACCCGGTCACGCCGCTTGCGAAACACTTCGCACCAGTCCTTGAGGAAATCCTGCGGCCCTTCGAAGGCAGCGACGGCGGCGGCCTGGCTGATCGAGGCGGGGTTGCCCGAGGAGTGCGATTGCAGAGTCTCCATCGCATCGATCAGCCACTTCGGCCCGGTCGAAACGCCGATGCGGAAACCGGTCATGGCATGGCTTTTCGACACACCCGAGACCGTCAGCACGCGTTCGGCCAGATCCGGGCACTCCACGGCCAGCGTCGCGTGCCGCCCGGGCGTATAGCGCAGCGGCGCATAGATATCGTCGCTCATCACCAGCACTTGCGGGTGCCGCCGCAGCACCTCGCCCAGCGCCTGCAAATCCGCTGCCGGATAGGTCGCGCCGGTCGGATTGCCCGGGCTGTTCAGCAGCAGCCAACGGGTGCGCGGGGTAATTGCAGCCTCAAGCTGGTCCGCCGTAATGCGAAAGCCGCCCGCCGCATCCGTCTGGATGGGCACCACCGTGCCCCCGGCGAAGTTGACTATCTCCGGATATGAGACCCACCACGGCGCGGGGATCAGCACCTCGTCGCCCGGATCGACCGTGGCGAGCAGGGCATGGAAGATCGCCTGCTTGCCCCCGGCGCTGACGATGACGCGCGAAGGATCGGTTTCAATGCCAAGATCGCGGGCGAAATGCAGCGCCGCCGCCGCCTTCAGCCGCGCCGTGCCGCCGACCGCGGTGTACTTGGTATCCCCGGCATCGAGCGCCGCCTTGGCCGCCTCGACGACATGGGCCGGCGTGGCGAAATCAGGCTCTCCCACCGAGAGCGAGATGATGTCACGCCCCTCGGCGCGCAGGGCAATCGCGCGGTCGGTCATCGCCGTGGTCTGCGACGGGGCAACGCGTGACAGGGCGGCGGAGAGCTTCATGCCATGAGCCGGGCAGGCATCAACCTGCGCAGGGCATTGCCGATGAGGAAGCCGCCAGTCAGGTCGTCCAGCGTCAGTTCCGCTTCCTCGGCACGCCCCGCTTCGATCAGTGAGCGGCGTAGCACGCCGGGCAGCAGGCCCAGCCGCGCGGGCGGGGTGAGCAGCTTGCCATCCCGCTCGACGAACAGGCTGGTGAAACTGCCTTCGGTGACCAGCCCGTCATCGCGCAGCAGCAGTGCCTCCTGCGCGCCCGCACCCTTCGCCGCATCGAGCGCGGCGGTATAGAAGTGCCGGTCGCTGGTCTTGTGCCGCAGCCGCCAGTCGCCGCTGTCCACCGGCAGGCGCAGCACGGCGCAGGTCACCGGGCCATCAAAAGCATCGGGCATCGGCGCGATTTCCAGTGCGTGGGCACCGCTGCGTGCCACGACCAACCGCACCTTCGACGGCGCCTCGATCTCGAAACACAGGGCCTGGATGGCGTTGCGCACGGCGTGGCGATCGAAGGAAAAGCCAAGTTCCGCCGCGCTCCCCTTCAGCCGCTCGAGATGCATCTCGAGCAGCGGAATGCCCTCTTCGGGCGTGAAAGCCATCGTCTCGATCAGGTCAAAGCCGCCCGCCATGCCTCTTGCGAAACCTCCTTTGACCAGGCCTTCGCGCCATTCCGCGAGCCATTCCGAATCCGCGACCACTGCCGAACCGACGCCCAGCACTGCGCTGCCCCGCCCGTTCTCGCCTGGCGTCAGCCGCAAGGTGCGGATTGCCACATTGAAGGCGGCCTCGCCAGTGGGATCGATGCGTCCAATCGCGCCGCAGTAGGGGCCGCGGGCGTCACGTTCGAACGCGTCGATCAGTTCCATGGCGCGGATCTTGGGCGCGCCGGTGATCGAGCCGCAGGGGAACAGGGCGCGGACGAGATCAAAAGGACCGAAGCCCTCCCGCAAGGCCGCGCGCACGGTCGTCGTCATCTGGTGGACCGTGGGATAGCTTTCGACCGCAAAGGGCCGCTCGACCCGCACTGTGCCCGGATCGGCCACTCGGCTGAGGTCATTGCGCAGCAGATCGACGATCATCAGATTTTCAGCGCGGTCCTTTTCCGATCCCGCCAGTTCCTGCGCCAACGCCGCGTCCTCGATGCCGTCACGCCCGCGCGGCCTCGTGCCCTTCATCGGCTTGACCATGGCCTGCCCATCGCGCAGCGCGACGAACAGCTCGGGCGAGAAGCTTGCGAGCCAGTGCGCGCCGTCATGTATCAGCCCGCCATAGCCGGCCCCAGCGGCATCGCGGATCGCCGCATAGAGCGCCAGCGGATCGCCGTGGAAGGCCCCGGCCAGCGGGAAGGTCAGGTTGGCCTGGTAGATATCTCCCGCCTCGATCGCCGCCTGCACTGCAGCAAAGGCGCACTGGTAGCCGCCGGGCGACAGCGCCGGATCGAGCGGACCGATAGAGGCACGGCCCTCGGCACGCGCCGCCAGCCACGCTGGCACATCGGCAGCGGCGATTTCTTCGTATCCGGCAAAGGCCCCGAACCACAGAAGCGGACCTGCCGCACCCGTCCGCGCGCCAGCCAAGGGGGCAAGCCGGTCTTCGAGCGCCAGTCCGGCCTCATAGGCGATCCATCCGGCAAGGTGACGGCCCATGGCGTGCAGTTCGCCGAGCCGTTCGAGCGCGGGCAACACCTCTTCAGCGCGGCGTGCCACAACCACATCCACAGGATCGCGATAGAGCCGCGCGGGGCTGGCGCCCTCGCTTCGGGCGTCGTCGAGAAGGATGAAGGGCGCGGGCATAGGGGCGGGCTATTAGACCCTGTTGGCGTGACATCAAATCCCTTCGTCATGTGATGTTGGTCGGCGCGGGTCAGCGGTTCATCGACGGTTGCATTTGCAATCACTTGCGCCGTGCAAGGGCGCAGCAACCGCTCTTGCGCCCTTCGGAGAATTCATGCGCCACCTGCTCGCCGCCGTATCCAGCCTTTCGCTCGCCATCGCCGCCCCCGCTCTTGCCCAGGAGGCCCCGACCGCTGCGGCGGCGGATGCGCCCGTTCCCCAGGGCAAGCTGACCGATGCAGCCACGCCGAAATCCTACCGGCTCGACCTGACGGTCGATCCGGCGAAAGAGCGCTTTTCCGGTCACGTCGAGATCGACGTCGAGCTGAAGGCGCCCTCCACCTTCATCGACCTGCACGGCCGTGACCTCAAGGTATCGCGCGCCGCCGCGACCGTGGGCGGCAAGACCGTGATCGGCACCCGGGCGCAGCGCACCGAGAGCGGCCTTGCCCGCCTGACCTTCCCCGAGGCGCTGCCCGCCGGCAAGGTGACGCTGTCCTTCGATTACGACGCGCCGTTCAATACCGGACCCGCCGGCATGTTCCGCGTCAAGGTGGCCGACCAGTGGTATTCGTGGACCCAGTTCCAGTCGATCGACGCCCGCGCGGCCTTCCCGGGTTTTGACGAGCCCGGCTTCAAGACCCCCTTCGAAGTCACCTTGCGCACGCCCAAAGGCCAGACCGCGGTGAGCAACGCGCCCGAGACTTCGACCGAGGAAGAGGGCGGACTGACTGTCCACCGCTATGCCCCCACCCTGCCGCTGCCGACTTACCTCGTCGCCATGATGGTCGGCCCCTTCGCCATGGTCGAAGGCGCGGTGCCGCCCACGCCGCAGCGCGCCACACCGCTGCCGTTGCGCATCGTGACCACGAAGCCGAATGCCGCGCGCATCTCTTACGCGCTCGAAAATTCGAAGCCGATCGTCAGCCTGCTGGAAAGCTATTTCGGCCAGGGCTTCCCCTATCCCAAGCTCGACCAGATCACGACGCCGATCCTGCCCGGCGCGATGGAGAACGCGGGCGCGGATCTCTACAACGATTCGATCCTCGTGCTGGACGAGAACTCGCCGGTGCCGACCAAGCGCAGTTTCGGCATGATCGTCAGCCATGAACTGGCGCACCAGTGGTTCGGCGATCTCGTCACCCCGGCCTGGTGGGACGACATCTGGCTGAACGAGAGCTTCGCCAACTGGATGGGCTACCGCATCGGCGGCGAATGGCGGCCCGATCTCAACATCGGCTCGGGGGCCAATGCCGAAGGCTTCGCCGCGATGAACACCGACGCGCTGGTCGCGGGCCGTCCGATCCAGCAGCCGATCCGCACCGACGCGCAGGTCGACGCGGCCTTCGACACGATCACCTACGGCAAGGGCGGCCATGTCGTCGCGATGATCGCCGCCTTCATGGGTGACGAGAAGTTCCGCGACGGGGTGCGCGCCTATATGGCCAAGCACCGTTACGGCAATGCCACCAGCGCCGACTTCTTCGGCGCCATGGCCGAGGTTTCGGGCGACCCGCGCCTGCTGCCCGCCATGCAGAGCTTCACCCGCCAGCAAGGCGTGCCGCTGGTCACCTTCAGCAAGACCAAGTCCGGCTGGACCGCGAAGCAGAGCCGCTATGCCCGGCTCGGCACCACTCCGCCCGAAACCCGTTGGGGCGTGCCGCTCTGTGCCCGGCAGGGGACCGAACGTCATTGCCAGCTGATGGACGGTGCAAGCACGACGCTCACTTTCAAGGGCAAGGGCGCAGTCATGCCCAATGCGGGGGGCACCGGATACTACCGTTTCGAGCTTCCCTCCGCCGAGTGGGACAAGCTGATCGCCGGGGCCGACAGGCTTTCCGGCAACGAGGCGCTCGCCGTGGCCGACAGCCTGAAGGCCAGCTTCCAGTGCCGGACGGGGATCGGTGCGGCAGCTGGGCGCGCTGGCGAAGAAGCTGGTGAAGAACCCGGACAGCCACGCCTACGATTCCGCGATTGACGGGCTGGAAGGCGCTGCGCGGTGCCGGGCTGTTCGATGACAAGGCACAGAAGGCCTACAACCGCTTCGTCGCCAACCTCTACCGGCCGGAACTGGTCAAGCTCGGGCTGGACCTCAAGGCCGGGGCCTATGCCGGTGAAGACCCCGAACGCGTCCTGCGCCGCGCGGTGACTGTTTCGGCCATCGGCGGCGTGGCGCGCGATCCGGCGATCCGGGGGCAAATGGTAACGGCGGCCAAGGCCTATCTTGCCGGGGATACCAAGGCGCTCGACGCCATGTGGTACGGCGGCGCCTTTGCCGCCTGGCTCGCAGATGGCGGCCTGCCCGCGGCGAAGGAGCTTTTCGCCAAGGCGCTGGTCAACGAGGACCCCTCGCTGCGCCCGACCTGGCTCGGCGTGATCGGTGGCAGCGGCAACAAGGACATTGCCCAGTGGGTGCTGGCCGATGCGCAGGACCCCAAGCTGCGCCCCAGCGAACGCCTGAACCTGATCCGCGGTGTCGTGGCCAATCCGGCGACCCGCGACATGGGCTATGAATGGATGAAGGCCAACCTCGACCAGCTCTTGAACGGCAGCGGCGGCATCTTCTTTGCCTCGCGCCTGCCGCAGATGCTCAACGGCTTCTGCTCGGCCGAACAGGCGGACGAACTGGCCAAGTCCCTGCGCCCGCGCCTTGCCGGCAAGACAGCCGAGCTGGAACTGGAGCGCACGATCGAGCGCGTCCGCAACTGCGGCGTGCTGCGCACCGCGCGCCAGGCCGAAGCGAGCAAGGAAGCGCTGAAGCTGAGGTGACGCGGGTCAGCCGCGCAGGCGCAGGGTGGCTTCGAGTCCGATGACCGAGCCATCCGCGCCCGTGCGGTTCGCCAGCCACAGCGAGCCGCCGTGCTGTTCGGCAATGGCGCGGGCCAAGGTCAGCCCCAGCCCCGCGCCGCCAGTCTCGCTGTTGCGCGATGGATCGCCGCGGGTGAAGGGTTCGAGCATCAGCGCGATCTTGTCCGCGGGAATGCCGGGACCTTCGTCGACGATCCGGATCACCGCATCCTTGCCGTCGCGCTCAAGCGAAACCTGCGCCGTCTTGCCATAGCGCAGGGCATTGCCGATCAGGTTGCGGAGCGCGCGGCGCAGCCAGGTGGGGCGCAGATGCATGGCCATGCGGCTGCCTTCGGCAATCGTCACCGGCTCGCCCATGTCTTCGTACTCTTCGACTACCGAGGCGAGCAGGGCGTAGAGTTCGGTCTGCTCGACCTGATCGCTCGGCCGGCCGACGCGGGCGAGGCTGAGGATATCGTCGAGCGTGCGCGTAATGTCCTCGATCGTGCGGGCCATGCGGGCACGTTCGCCCTCGTCTTCGACCGATTCGATGCGGACGCGCAGCGCGGCCAGCGGCGTCTTGAGGTCATGCCCGATCGCGCCGAGCATCACGTCCTTTTCATCGAGCAAGGCGAGGATGCGCCGCTCCATGCCGTTGTGCGCCTCCATCAGCTGACGCACGTCGTCCGGTCCCTGCGGTTCGAGGAATCCGTCGGCATCGCGCGTCTCGGCAAAGCGCTCCACCCGGCGGGTCAGCGCCGCAAGCGGGCGGGTGATGCGCCGCAGGATCAGCCACAGCGCGCCGACCAGAACGGCGTAGATAAACAGCGTCTGCATCAGCAGGGTCCGCAGCATGAACTTTTCGGTTTGCGGCACGAAGACGCGGGTCACTTCCCAATTGGTGTCGCCCGCCACCTTCATTGCCGCCACCAGAACGACTTCGGGCTGGAGGTCGGCGAACGGATCCTTGCGGTGGGCGAGCCGCATCCTCGGCCCGCATGTCCTGCGAAACCGGTCGGCGCACCACCAGCAACTGGTCGACGGTCACATCCTGGTCGCGCAGGATTTCGCGCAGCTCTTCCTCATCGTGGGCAAGCCGTTCCTCATTTGCCCTGATCGGAGAGCTTTCCACGCGTTCGCTGCGGAAACGATCCATCTGCTCGCGTCGTTCCGCCCGGCGGGCCTCGCGCGGATTGTCAGGCCGCTCCGCTGTGGATGGCTCGAGCTTAGCACTGCGATGGGCGGCAACCAGCCGCATGGCGGCGGTGTGGAGGATACCGCTTTCCTGCCGCTCATGCTGGGCGCGGTAAAGCAGGACGGCCGAGAATCCCTGCGCAAAGAGCAGCGCCAGCGCGATTGCGAGGAGCACCTGCCCCTTCAGGCTGCGCGGCCAGATCCGGTGCAGCGCGGCGCGCAGGCCCTGCACGATCAGCCCCTCGTCCGCCGCGCGGCGGGTGACTTCGGCGGCGAGCATGTAGCCGCCGCCCCAGACGGTCTGGATCAGCTGCGGATTGCGGCTGTCGACCTCGATCTTGCGGCGCAGGCGGCTGACCCGGTTGTCGACAGCCCGGTCAAACAGGTGTGCTTCGCGGCCCTGGACCATGTCGAGCAGCCGATCGCGGTCGAGCACCTGCCGCGGGTGCTCAAGGAAAGCCATGAGCAGGCGAAACTCGGCCGAGGAAATGGCGACGACCGATCCCTCGGCATCGGTCAGGCGACGCTTCAGGGGATCGAGCGTCCAGCCATCGAATTCGAAGACTTCATTCTCGACCGACGCGCTGGCCCCGCCGCGGGCCGCGCGGCGCAGGACCGAGCGGATGCGCGCGACGAGTTCGCGCGGTTCGAACGGCTTCACCACGTAATCGTCGGCCCCGATTTCCAGCCCGACGATGCGGTCCGTCGCCTCACCCTTAGCGGTGATGAAGATCGTCGGGATCTGGCGCGATTCTACGAGGTGGCGGCAAAGCGAAAGCCCGTCTTCGCCCGGCATCATGATATCGAGCAGGACGAGGTCCGGCACATCCCCGCGCAGCTGGCTGCGGGCATCGGCGGCGCTCGATGCCTGGGCAACGGCAAACCCCTGGCGCGAGAGGTACTCGGCCAGGGGTTCACGCAAGCTGGTCTCGTCATCGACGATCAGCAGCCGGGCAGGAGGGGGTTCAGTGGCCGCAGGTGCGGTCATCGGTGATCCGTGTCCTTGTCATTCGCGCGTCAGGCGGGCTGCTTGCCCATCTTGCCGCGCATTTCCTTCATGTGTTCGCGCATCTTCTGCATGGCAGCCTTGCGCTCATCCGGCGAGACCGAACCGTCCTTGTTGGCATCGGTCATGTCGAAGCGCTTGAGGCTGGCGCTGACGAATTCGGCACGGGTAACAGCGCCGTCCTTGTCGGCATCAGCCATGCGCATCATCATGTGGCCGCCCATCTTGCCGCCGCGACCGGCCATGCGGTGCTTCATGCCGCCCATCTTGCCATCATCGGCCATGCCTTCGTGCTTCATGCCGGCATGGTCACCGCCGCGGCCCATGCCTCCGGCGTGCTTGCCGCCCTGGTGGGCAGCCATGAATTCGGCCTGCGAGATCGAGCCATTGCCATCCGTGTCGAGCTTCTTGAAGTGCTCAGCCTGGCGCGCTTCGCGGTCGGCCTTGTCAAGTTTTCCGTCCTTGTTGACGTCGGCCATGGCGAAACGCTCACCGGCCTTGGCTTCTGCCTCGGCGCGGGTCAAGGTCTTGCCGGCCATCGGACCGGCGGCATTCTGGGCCAGGGCGGCAGTGCCCATCAGGCCCAGGGTGGCGGCGGATAGAATAAGCAGGTGCTTGCGCATATCGAGTGCTCCCTCTGGAAAAGACGGAAGGCCGCACGAACCGTTCTGGGAAGGGGGAGGGGATGGAACGGTCCGCACGGCCTCCTTGATCACTGGTCTAGACCTCGCTTGTCGCAGGGTTATGCCGCGAGTGGACATTATTGTCGCCATTTGTCGCAGTTGGAGCAGCCTGTTCATCGGCGTGCAAGCACCGCGCCATCACTCCGGCATGGTCATGATATAGGCGTTGAGCTTGTTGCCATCCGGATCGCGGAAATAGGCGGCATAGAAACCGGGGAAGCGCTCTCCCGGAGGGCCTTCGCAAGTGCCGCCATTGGCAAGAGCAATCTCGTGAACGCGGCGCACCTGTTCCTCGTCCTTCACTTCAAGCGCGACCATCACGCCATTGCCCACGGTGGCCGGATTGCCGTCAAACGGCGAAGTCAGCCCTATGCCTGCCCCGCCGCCGGGAATGCCCCACGAAATGAACGTCTCGTTCTCTCCCATGCGGCCGACTCCGAGTTCGCCGCAGACGGCATCATAGAATTTCGCGCCCTTTTCGCGGTCATTCGTGCCCAGTGTTACGTAGCCGATCATCTCTTGCTCTCCTCTCTCTTGCCGAGTCGCAACAGAACAATAGAGGAACAAAATTGCCGCGCAACTGCCCCTAACCGAGTGCCACCGCGTTCATCTTGTTACCATCGGGATCACGCCAGTAAGCGACGTAATAGCCATTGGCCCGCTCGCCCGGAGGTCCTTCGCAGGTTCCGCCACCGGCCAGCGCCGCTTCGTGCATCCGGTCGACAGTTGCGCGATCGGAGGCAGCGATTGTCGCCATCGTGCCGTTGCCGTGCGTGGCTGGCTCACCGTTGAACGGCAGGGTCACGGCAAAGCCTGCGCCCGCGCCGGTGCCATAATAGATTGCGCGCTCAGTCTGCCCGGTTCGGCCGATGCCGTCGACGCCAAGTACGGCGTCATAGAACTGACCGGCCCGCTCTAGGTCCTGCGTGCCGAAGCAGACATTGACGATCATGACCGCTCTCCTTTCACCCGCGGGCCAGCGGCGCGCACTGGTCTTTCAGCCATGCCAGGGCCTCGCCCTCAAGCTGCGGGCCGACAATTTCCAGCACCTTTGCGTGGTAGGCATCCCACCAGCGCAGCTCCTCGCGCGTCATCAGCGCGGTGTCGACCAGCGTCCGGTCGATCGGCACGAAGGTCAGCGTTTCGAAGCCGAAATAGTCGCCCTCCGCCCCGTCGATGGCGCGCGGTTCGACCATGACCAGGTTCTCGATGCGGATGCCGAAAGCGCCGGTCTTGTAGTAGCCCGGCTCGTTGGAGAGGAACATTCCGGCAAGCAGTTCCTGATCGGTCCCGGCCTGCCCGCCCGCGCTCTTGGCGATGCGCTGCGGGCCTTCGTGGACCGAGAGGAACGAGCCGACGCCGTGGCCGGTGCCGTGGGCATAGTCGACCCCCGCCTGCCACAGATACTGGCGCGCCAGAACGTCGAGCTGGCTGCCTGCGGTGCCCTTGGGGAAGACCGTGAGGGCCAGCGCGATGTGGCCCTTGAGCACGCGGGTATAGCGGTCCTTGTGCTCGGCGGTGGGTTCGCCCGGGCCGACCCAGACCGTGCGGGTGATGTCGGTCGTGCCATCGAGGTACTGGCCGCCCGAGATCGACAAGGTAGATCGAGTTCGGCTCGATCGTCAGGTTCGATTCCTCATTAACCCGGTAATGAGGGCTAGCCGCGTTCGGCCCGGCGGCAGAGATCGTGTCGAACGACAGGTCGCGCAGAAGTGGGCTCTCCTCGCGGAAACTCTGAAGCTTCGCAGCGGCCGAAAGCTCGGTCTCACCGCCCTTCGGCGCATGGACCGACAGCCAGTGAAGAAACTTGCTCACGGCCGCGCCATCGCGCGCTTGTGCAGAGCGATGGCCGGCTTGTTCGACCGGGTTCTTGACCGCCTTGGGCAGGACAGTCGGATCGCGCAGTTCGACGATCTCTGCGCCCGCTGAGGCCAGCGCGCCGAACACCGCCTGGACAGAACGCTCGGGATCCACCGCGACGCGCTTGCCCTTCAGGCCTTCCAGCCCCGGAACGAAGGCATCCCGGGGACGGATGGTCACGGCATTGCCAAGGTGCTGGCGCAGCTCGGGCGTGACTTTTTCCTCGGCGATGAACAGCTCGGCCGTGCCATCGGCATGGGCGATGACGAAGGACAGGGCGACCGGCGTGCGCTCAACGTCGGCGCCGCGCACGTTGAGCAGCCAGGCGATCGAATCGAGCGCCGAGATTACCGCCGCATCAAGCTTCTGCTCGGTCAGCCATTCTGCGACTGCGGCGCGCTTAGCCTCGCTCGCTTCGCCGGCATATTCGTTGGCGTGAACCAAGGCGGGCGCATCGGAAGGGGCGGGACGATCATTCCATACGGCATCGATAGGGTTGCCGTCGACAGCGACAAGGCTGGCACCGCGCGCCGCCAGCGCCTTGTTCGCCGCATCGACCCAGGGCTTGCCATGCAGCCACGCGTCGTAGCCGATCTTCGCGCCTTCCGGGGCGTTCGCGCCGAGCCACTTGGCGACGCTTGTCTGCGGCACCGATTCGTACTCGTAAAGCCGCCCGTCGACCTGCTCGCGAACCTGCAGCGTGTAGCGGCCATCAACGAACATGGCGGCGCGGTCCTTGAGCACCACCGCGCTCCCCGCCGAACCGCCGAAACCAGTGAGCCAGGCGAGCCGCTGCGCATAGGCGCCGACATATTCGCTCATGTGCTCGTCAGAGATCGGCACGACGAAACCGTCGAGGCCGCGGCGGGAGAGTTCTTCGCGCAGCGCCTTCAGGCGCGCTTCATGGGTGTTCATCAGCATGGTTGCAGTCCTTCTGCCGCCACCATAGATGCAGGCGATGGCTCTTACCACTCCCCCGGTCGCCGCGAAAAAATCGCACCAGTTCACGCATCACGGCATCACCGTTTCCGACGACTACGCGTGGCTGCGCGATCCCGGCTATCCCGAGGTGACCGACAAGGAAGTGCTCGCCCACCTGGAGGCGGAGAACAAGTGGTTCGAAAGCCGCATGGCCGAACGCAAGCCGCTGATCGACACGCTGTTCAAGGAGATGCGCGGGCGGATCAAGGAGGCGGACAAGTCGGTCCCGCAGAAGGATGGCGATTACCTCTACTGGATCGAGTTCGAGGAAGGTGCGGAATACAAGAAATGGTGGCGCCGGCCCGTGGCGGGAGGCGAGGACCAGCTGATCCTCGACGAGGTCGCGCTGGCCGAGGGCAAGGAATATTTCCGGCTGGGCGCGCTGTCGGTGTCGCAGGATGGGAAGCTCCTCGCCTATGCCGTGGATGACAACGGTTCCGAACGCTTCACCGCGCGGATCAAGGACCTCGACACCGGCGAACTGCTTCCCGACGAGATCCCCGGCACCCTCTCCGCCCTCGTCTGGGTCGCGGGCGACAAGGGCCTCGTCTACAGCCTCGCCAACGAACAGTGGCGCACCGATAATGCCCGCCTGCACTGGCTGGGCCAGCCGCTCAGCAGCGATGTCGAGCTGTACCACGAAGACGACGAGGGCTTCCGCGTCGGCTCGTCACTTTCGTCGAACGAGCAATGGCTGATCATCGGTTCGTCCGACCATGAAACCAGCGAAGTGCGGCTGATCCCGGCGGCCGATCCGCTCGCCAAGCCGATCCTCGTCAAACTTCGTGCCAAGGGCGTGGAATACGATGTCGACCTGCATGGCGAGACGCTGTTCGTCCACACCAACGACACCCACGAGAACTTCCGCCTCGCCACCGCGCCGCTTTCCTCACCCGGCGAATGGACCACGCTGATCGAGGGGACGGACGAATTCTATCTCACCGGCGTGGACCTGTTCCGCGACTTCTATGTAACCGAAGGACGGGTGCGCGGGCTCGACCGGATCGAGGTACGCTATTACGATGACCCGGCGCGGGTGGAACCGATCGAGTTCCCCGAGGCGAGCTATTCCGCGGGCCTTGGCGACAATCCCGAATGGGCGATGGACGTCCTTCGCGTCGGTTACGAATCGATGGTCAGCCCCTCGACCGTCTATGACTACGACGTTGCAACGCGCAGCCTGACGCCGCTCAAGGTGCAGGAAATCCCGAGCGGTTACGACGCCTCGCTTTACGTTACCGAGCGGCTCGAAATACCGGCGCGTGACGGCACCCTGATCCCGGTTTCGGTTCTGACCCGCAAGGACCGCGCGCCCGGCGGTCCGCTGCACCTCTATGGCTACGGCGCCTATGGCATCGCCATCGACCCGGGCTTCTCGACCAGCCGCCTCAGCCTCGTCGATCGCGGCTTCGCCTATGCCATCGCCCATATTCGCGGCGGGGATGACCTCGGCCGCGCCTGGTACAAGGCGGGCAAGCTGGAGCGGCGGACCAACACCTTCACCGATTTCGTTGACGCCGCCAAAGGCCTGATCGAGCGCGGCTATACGCAGGCCGGGAGGATCAGCATTTCCGGCGGCTCGGCAGGCGGCGAGCTGATGGGGGCGGTGGCGAATTCCGACCCCGGCCTGTGGGGCGCGGTGGTGGCGCACGTGCCATTCGTCGACGTCCTTTCGACCATGCTCGACGCCGACCTGCCGCTCACCCCCGGCGAGTGGCCCGAATGGGGTAATCCGATCGACGACAAGGCGGCCTTCGAACTGATCCAGTCCTACTCCCCCTACGATCAGGTCAAGGCCCAGGCCTATCCGCCGATCATGGTCACCGCCGGCCTCAACGATCCGCGCGTGACTTATTGGGAACCGGCCAAATGGGTGGCAAAACTCCGCGAAATGAAGACCGATCGTAACGAGCTGATCCTCAAGACCAACATGGGCGCGGGCCACGGCGGCAAGTCTGGCCGGTTCGAAAGCCTGAAGGAAACGGCGGAGGAGTTCGCGTTTATTCTGTGGCAGCTGGGGTTGGAGGCATGAGCTGGTACGAGCGAACCCTCCCTGTTGCTTTGACCTTAGTCTCCACGATTAGCTTATTGATACTGTCCCAAGTCTCGGGCGGCTGGGCCCTCACTGGATGGAAATGGTGGCCGCTAGGACTATCTGGTCTGATCGCGCTTTGGATTGCCTGGAAACGAACGAAGCAATGGTGGTTGCTGCTGTGCGTTCCCGTGTTGGCTTGGCCGTTACTTGTGGTGGCCGCATTCATGTTTGAGTGCGGTCGCGGAAACTGTCTGTAATGAACCACCATACTCTCACCTTTACCGCCGCGCCCGAGCACATCGACGTGATGGGTCACGTCAACAATGCCGTCTGGGTGCAGTGGATGGAGGCGCTCGCCACCGCCCACTGGGAGGCCGCCGCCCTGCCCGAGCATCAGACGAAATACGTCTGGGTCGTGACCCGGCATGAGATCGACTACCGCGGCAACATCTCCGAGGGCGAGAGCGTCACCGCCGAAACCTTCATCCCCGAAGGCCCCACCGGCGCGCGCTTTGACCGCTGCGTCGAGTTCCGCAATTCGGCCGGCAAGGTGATTGTTTCGGCCCGCTCGACCTGGGCGATGATCGACAAGGCTTCGGGCCGCCTGTGCCGGGTGCCACCGGACGTCGCCGCTCCGTTCTTTACCTGATCAGCCGGCGAGTGCCTGCGCCCTGCGCGGAGCGCCGAAACCGCGCATCGAAGCCCGCATTGTCCGGTTACGGCCATTGGCTTTGGCTTCGTAGAGCAGCCGGTCGCAATGGCTGTAGAGCGAGCCGAAATCGGCCGCTCCAAGCCCCTCTGGCGCTATCGTTACCAGTCCCATGCTCGCGGTGACCGGTGCTTCCAGCCCTGGAACCAGCGCGGCGACCCGCAGCGCAATCGCCTGCCGCCGGCTTTCCGCGCGCTGGACGGCATCTTCGCCCCGCAGCAGCAGCATGAATTCCTCGCCGCCAAGGCGCAGGACCATGGTGTCATGGTCAGGCGAGAGGGCCGAGGCCACGGCCTTCAACACGCTGTCTCCGACGACATGGCCATTGCGATCATTGATCAGCTTGAACTTGTCGATATCGAGCACGGCCATGGTCCGGAAACCATCGGCAAACAGCGCCGGGAAACGGCCGTCGATCGCACGGCGGTTGGCAAGGCCGGTAAGCACGTCCACTTCCGCGATGGCACCCTGAACCCTCGCTTCGGTCCAGGCCTGGTCGCGGTCGCGGCGAAGCGCGAGGAAGCGGTCTGCCACGCCAAGCGCGGAGATCAGCACTTCGAGCATGATCGCCAGGTAGAAAGCCTCGAAGGCATCGACCGGCTGCGGATTAAGCCCGATATTGCCGAAGATGCGGTAGACTCCGGTCGTGGCCAGCGGCATCCACGCCAGCACAAGGAAATTCGCCGCCCGGCTGCCCCGGCGCAATGTGGTGATCAGCATCCAGGCGAAGGTCGCGATAACCGGGATCCACAACGCGTAGAACAGGCGCTGCATGACATCGCCGGGGAAGGGACTTGCCTGTTCCAGCAAGGCGATGCCGACGCAGCCAAGTGCCACCATCTGCATGCCGCGCTTTTCGCGCTCACGGATGTGGTCGGTTTCGACGAAGGTAAGGAAGAACATGGCGGCACAGGCAATGCCGAGCGCAAAGCTCCACGTGGCAAGCGGTCCGAAGAGCGCGCCGCTGACCGGCACAAACTTGGCCAGCACGCCGCCAGTCACCGCCGAATAGGTGAGCATAAGCGCGCCGGTTGCCGCGTGCCAGAGGAAGAACCGTTCTCGCAGGACGCGGTAATAGGCGAGATCGAAGACGATCGGCGCAAGCAGCAGCCCGCAGAGGATGGCAACGAAGATGACGATGGTTGAGGAGTGACCGTCCGGCCCCTCTGCTTCCAATCCCGCGCCCTTTGCCATGCCGGCAAAGTGGGGATTATCGATCTCGACAAATACCAGGCGGGCATCCGCAAGTGCGGGCAGGCGGGCATACATGCGCGCGACGCCATCGCCGATCACAAGGTCGGCAGGACGGTATTCGCGGTCGACCTGATGGCCCGAGGCGTCCCTCACGGTCACGGCAAGACGGTCGAAATCGCTTGCCCGGGTCACCAGCCAGGGCAGCGATGCGCCTTCCGCGAGATCGAAGCGCAGGGCGATCCTGTTGCCCTCGGCGCGCCAGTCCGTGCCCGAGCAATCCCAGCGCGTTGAAGCAGTCGCAAGTCCTCCCGCGCGCTCGCCCATGGCCAGTTCGGCATGGCAGGGAGCCGCTGTCTGGGATGGGCGCGTTGGCAGAAGCTGCTGGATCAGCAGCACTGCCACAAAGAGCAGCATATATCCGGCACGGCGCAGCCACATGGCGCCGCCATAGGCGCCAATGCACTTAAAACCTGTTAAATCAGGCCTATGTCAGCCGAGCAGGCTATCGACCGGCGTGTAGTCATAGCCAAGGTCGCGCGCGACCGCCTCGTAAGTCACCTTGCCCTCATGCACGTTGAGCCCCGCGGCGAGGTGCGGGTTGGCCTTCAGCGCGCCCTTCCAGCCCAGGTCGGCGATACGCAAGGCGTGCGGCAGGGTGACGTTGTTGAGCGCATAGGTGCTGGTCCGCGCCACGGCTCCCGGCATGTTGGCGACGCAGTAGTGGACGATGCCATCGACCACATAGATCGGCTCTGCATGGGTAGTCGGGCGGCTCGTTTCGAAGCAGCCGCCCTGGTCGATCGCAACGTCGACCAGCACCGAACCCGGCTTCATGCAGCCCAGCATTTCGCGCGTCACCAGCTTGGGCGCGGCAGCACCGGGGACGAGCACCGCACCGATCACCAGTTCGCTTTCGCAGACCATCTGCTGCACCACGGCGCGGTTCGAAAAGCGCGTCTTGGCGCGGCCTTCGAAGTGGTTGTCGAGCCGTTCGAGCACTTCGGGATCGCGGTCGAGAATGGTGACGTCCGCGCCCATTCCCACCGCCATCTGCGCCGCGTTGAAGCCGACGACACCGCCGCCGATGATCAGCACCTTGCCGGGCAGCACGCCGGGAACGCCGCCGAGCAGCACACCGCGTCCGCCAGTCGCCTTCTGGAGCGCCGTCGCGCCGGCCTGGATCGACATGCGACCTGCGACCTGGCTCATGGGCTTGAGCAGGGGTAGCGAATTGCCGGGGCCAGTGACCGTTTCATAGGCAATCGCCGTGACGCCGGACTTCACCAGATCGGCAGTCTGCTCCGGATCGGGCGCAAGGTGCAGGTAGGTGTAGAGGATCTGCCCCTGCCGAAGCATGGCGCGTTCGCCCGCCTGCGGTTCCTTGACCTTGACGATCATTTCGCAGCCATCGAACACGGCCTTCGCATCGGGATGGATGAAGGCGCCGCTGGCAGCATAGTCCCCGTCGCTCGCCCCGATACCGAGGCCCGCACCGGTTTCCACCCAAACCTCATGCCCGTGGGCGACGAGTTCGCGCGCGGATTCGGGCGTCAGGCCGACGCGGTATTCATGGTTCTTGATTTCGCGGACGGTACCGACGCGCATGGGGAATCTCCTTTGCGAAAGTCGTTACAGATGAAACCGAACTGGCGCAAGGAGTGGCTTGGTCAGCGTTTCTGCGTGAAAGTATAAGTGCCCCCGGCGCGCACTTTTTCAAGCTGCGGATCATCCGGGCCGACCACCAGCGCGGTGTGCCTTCCGCCGCCGACAGGGCCACTGATCACCACGGCATCGTCCGGCACCTCGCCAAGGTCGATGTCGCGGTCTGGCAGGATGGCAGTCATGCGCCGGCCTACCGCGACCAGCACCTGCCGGAAGCCATAACGCGCAGGATTTCGGATCCAGCGCTTGAGGTCCGGATAGAACGGCGCGGCTTTCCAGACATTGGGCGTGGCTGGATCGACATGTATGACCAGGCGCGCGCCATCCTGCGCTGCGATCACCATCTTCGAACGCGCGGGCAACCAGTGGTCGCCCGCTTCCTTCCAGTGCAGCCAGCCGCACCCGAAGGCCGCGCAGGAGCCGGGGCGGCGCTCGTAGATCGAGCAGCCCTTGCCGGTCAGGACGTGCGGGCACCACTGCCCGGCGGGCTTGTCCAGCTCGCCAATGGCCATGACCTTACAGCACAATGTGCAGGCCCCGCAGGCGCGGCCCGGGACGATCGGCCGGTTGGCTTCGGTCTGTTCGGACATCGCTTGTGGCTAGCCCGCCCGCGCCGCCTCGGCAATCGCCGTTCCGGCGGCATGGGCGCTCGCCCAGGCCCACTGGAAATTGTAGCCGCCGAGCCAGCCGGTGACGTCCACTGCCTCGCCGATGGCATAGAGCCCCGGCACGCGGCGTGCTTCCATGGTCTGCGAGGAGAGGTCAGCGGTAGAAATTCCCCCGGCCGTGACTTCGGCCTTGGCAAAGCCTTCGCTGCCGTTGGGCAGGAAGCGCCAGTCCGCAAGCCGACCACGGGCGCTGCGCAGCGCCTTGTCGGTGAGGTTGCCGAGTTCGCCCGCGAGGCCAAGCCGCTCGCCAAGCCGCTGGGCGAGACGTTCTGACAGGCTTTCACCCAAGACTTTCGCAATTCCGGCGCGCGGTCGGCTATGCTTGGCGTCAAGCAGCCAGTCGCCCTTGGCATCGGGCAGGAAATCGATGCCGACCTCATCGCCGCGCTGCCAGTAGGAGGAAACCTGCAGGATCGCCGGACCCGACAGTCCTCGGTGCGTGAACAAAGCCGCCTCGCGGAAGCGGGTCTTGCCGACGCGGGCGACGACCTCTGCCGAGACGCCCGACAGCTCGGTGAACAGCGCGTCCTCTCCCGCCAGGGTCAGCGGCACCAGCGCCGGTCGAGGCTGGACGACCTTGAGGCCGAACTGGCGGGCAAGGTCATAGGCGAGACCCGTCGCGCCGAGCTTGGGGATCGAAGGCCCTCCCGTGGCGATGACGAGACGCGGCGCGCTGGCCCCCGCGACATGGAACCGCCCGTTGCGGTGCTCGATTGTGCCGAGCGCCGCCCCGCAACGCAGTTCAACGCCGCCCTTCGCGCATTCCTCAAGCAGCAGGTCGACCACCTGCCGCGCGGACTGGTCGCAGAACAGCTGCCCCAGCGTCTTCTCGTGCCAGGCAATGCCGTAGCTCTCGACCAGCGCGAGGAAGTCCTGCGGGGTGAAGCGGCTTAGCGCCGACTTGGCAAAGTGCGGGTTAGCGCTGAGGAAGCGGTCCGGCGCGGTATGGACGTTGGTAAAGTTGCACCGCCCTCCACCTGAGATCAGGATCTTCTTGCCCGGCGCATCGGCATGATCGAGCAGGAGCACCCGCGCCCCGCCCTGCCCCGCACGAGCAGCGCAGAACATCCCGGCGGCCCCTGCGCCGAGGACGATGGCGTCATAATCAGCCATGAGGCGCTAGAGCGGGTTCCCGTCGCGGTCGCGGTAAATATCGCGCCTGCCGACATGGTTGGCGGGGCCGACCAGCCCGTCCTTCTCCATCCGCTCGACCCACTTCGATGCCGTGTTGTAGCCGACACCCATTTGCCGCTGGATCCAGCTGGCGCTCGCCTTCTGGCTTTCGAACACCAGCTGGCAAACCTGCCGGTACTTGCGGTCTTCCGGGTTCTCGTTCGCGCCGTCGAGGTCGTCGAAGCCGAAGGGGGCATCCTCCGGTTCCTCGGTGACCGAATCGACATATTCGGGCTCGCCTTGGCCGCGCCAGAACTCGGCCACCTGCATCACCTCGTCATCCGAGACGAAAGGTCCGTGAACGCGCTTCACCGGGTCGGTGGCGGGTTTGTAGAGCATGTCGCCCTTGCCCAGCAGCTGCTCCGCACCCTGCTCGCCCAGGATCGTGCGGCTGTCGATCTCGGCTGGTGACGGCGAAGGAAATGCGGGTCGGCAGATTGGCCTTGATCACGCCGGTAATGACGTCAACCGAGGGGCGCTGCGTCGCCATGATCAGGTGGATGCCGGCGGCGCGGCTCTTCTGGCTGAGCCGCTGGATCAGCACCTCGATTTCCTTGCCCACCGTGACCATGAGGTCGGCCAGCTCGTCGACGATGACGACGATCTGCGGCAGCACCTTGTAATCGTACTGCTGGTCTTCGTAGATTTCCTCGCCCGTCTCCGGATCGAAGCCGATGGCGATACGCTTGCCGAGCGGCTTGCCCTTGGCGATCGCGGTCGAGACCTTTTCGTTGAAGCCGGTCAGGTTGCGCACGCCAATCTCGCTCATCTGGCGGTAGCGGCGCTCCATTTCCTCGACCGCCCATTTCAGCGCGCGCACGGCCTTGGCCGGTTCGGTCACCACGGGCGAGAGCAGGTGCGGAATGTTGTCATAGACCGACAGTTCGAGCACCTTGGGATCGATCAGGATCATGCGGCACTGCGCCGGGGTAAGCCGGTAAAGCAGCGAGAGCAGGATGGCGTTGAGGCCCACCGACTTGCCCGAGCCGGTGGTGCCCGCCACCAGCAGGTGCGGCATGGTGGCAAGGTCAGCGACGATCGGCGCGCCGGCAATGTCCTTGCCCAGGATGATCGGCAGCAGTCCCTTGGCCCCGGCGAAGGCCTCGCTCGCCACCATTTCCTTGAAGCTGACCATCTGCCGGTCGGCATTCGGAAGTTCGATGCCCATGACCGTCCGGCCCGGGATGGGGGAGACGCGTGCCGAGATCGCGCTCATGTTGCGGGCTATGTCATCCGCCAGGCCAACCACGCGGCTGGCCTTGATGCCGGGGGCGGGCTCAAGCTCGTACATGGTGACCACTGGCCCCATGCGCACGGCGTCGATCGTGCCCTTGACGTTGAAGTCCTCAAGCACGGTTTCGAGCAGGCGCGCGTTCTTTTCGAGCGCCAGCTTGTCCATTTTCGGCGCGGTTGAGGGCGCGGGATCGGCGAGCAGTTCGAGTCCGGGCAGTTCGTAGCTGTCGAACAGGTCGCCCTGCTTGCTGCGCGCCGTCAGCTGCGCGGGTTTGACCGGGCGGCTGGGGTCGGAAATCTCGGGCGCGCGGCGCTGCGGGGCATTGGCGATGGCTTCCTGAGCGGCGGCGCGCTCGGCCTTGGCTTCCTTGCGCGGGCGGACCAGCGCCTCGCCTTCCTGTGCGTTGATGCGCGGGATTTGCGGCAAGGCGCGCGGCAGGGTGAAGAGCCCCGCCCAGTCGATGGCAAAGACCCGGCCCGCAAGAATCGCGCCGCCCACCAGCGTCAGCAGGCCCATGGCGAAGATTGCCCATCCCTGTGCCGCGGGCAGCAGCGAGGCGAGGCCGCGAATGGCCTTTTCGCCCATGATCCCGGCAAGCCCCCCGATCGAGGCGGGGAAGCTGTCTCCCGTGTCAGGCCATACAAGCGAGAGGGCCGTGGCCAAAAGCACCATGGCCAGAAGCAGCACGAGCAGCGAGTTCCACCACGGGTGGACGGGCGCCTCGTCCTCGATATCGCCAGCCAGCCGCCACAGCTTGCGCGCGCCCACATGGAGCAGCGGCAGGAGCAGAGCAGCGACGAGGCCAAACAGCATCAGCACGAAATCCGCGGTCCATGCGCCCGCGCTGCCCATCCAGTTCAGCGTTTCGCCGCCCGCAGCGGTGGAAGAGGACGCGTCGGTCTGGTGGTAAGTGACCAGCGCAATGGCGAGGAACAGCATTGCGCCCCACAGCAACAGGGCCGCGCCCATCTCGCTCGCACGGCGAAAGGACCGGCGCATGACTGCGCGCCAGTTCCCGCCTGCCGGCCTGCGCGGCGTACCGACGCCCGTGCCCATGGTCTGGACCGCCATTCCTGCTACCCCCGGTTATTCGACTGCGCATCATGCGCCCTCGGCGAGTCCGCCGTCAATTGAAGCTTTGCGTACTCGACTCGATTCGTCGCCCTATGGACTCAATCCGTCGATGGCGGCCCAGCCGTGAACCGGCAGCCGCGCGGCCCGGCGCGGCGTCATTCCGCCCAGCGCAAGCACCGGCATACAGGACATTCGCGCGATCAGGAGGAAGCGCATCGGGCCGAGTGCGAGAGCGCCGGGATGGCTGCGCGTGGCGAAGACCGGGGAGAGTAAAACGGCATCAGCGCGCTTGGCTAATCGCAATTCCCGCAGCGAATGGGTCGTCGCGAGGCGCGGGGTTGCGGGACCGACGGCCAACTGCGAGGGCGAACCATACGCACCGTCTGCGCCCCATGCCCGCGCTTGCCGCGCAGTCCCAGCCAGGACCAACGCATGCCCGCGCAAGTGCGCCAGCCGTTTGAGCTGGCGGAACCGAGCGCGCCGCTCCGCCTCATCCAGATGGTAATGGCGGAACACCAGCCCGCTGCCGCGCGGCAGGCGGCGCAGCACCTTTTCAAGCACGGCATCGTTGCGCGCGTCCGAGATCAGCCAGACGGGTGGCAGGGATGGCTGGCGCTTAGACACGCGCACGCTATAGCAGCGCGCCATGAGCGATCCAGCCACCCGACTTGCCGATATCCGCGCCCGCATCGACCACGCCGCCAAGGTGGCGGGGCGCAAGTCCTCCGACATCACGCTGATTGCCGTGAGCAAGACTCACGCCGCCGAGGCCATTACGCCGCTGATCGATGCCGGGCAGCGCATTTTCGGTGAGAACCGTGTGCAGGAGGCGGCAGAGAAATGGCCTGCCCTGCGCGAGGCATATCCGGGCATCGAACTGCACCTTGTCGGCCAGCTTCAGTCCAACAAGGCCGAGGACGCGGTGGCCCTGTTCGACTGCATTCACTCGCTTGACCGGCCCTCGCTGGTCTCCGCATTGGCGAAGGCCATGGACAAGACCGGGCGGCAGGTGCCGTGCTTCATCCAGGTCAACATCGGCGCGGAAGAGCAGAAAGGTGGCTGCGCAATCGCCGACACCCCCGCCATGATCGCCGAAGCACGCGCGGCGGGCATCCCGCTCGCCGGCCTGATGTGCGTGCCCCCGCTCGGTACGGAGCCCGCGCCCTATTTCGCGCTGCTGGACAAGATCGCGGCCGAGAACGGCCTTGAAGGCCTGTCGATGGGCATGAGCGATGATTTTGAGACTGCCATCATGCTGGGCGCCAGCCACGTGCGGATTGGATCGGCCCTATTCGGAGCGCGGGGCTGATCGTCGTCCCGGGCTTGACCCGGGACCGCTGGCCTACTGACCTGACCTGCTGGCGGTCAGCCGAACCGGCTACCAAGATCAAGCCACTCTGGATTGGCGCTCTCGATCAATTCGATTTTCCACTCGCGCCGCCACTTCTTGAGTTGCTTTTCCCGCCTTATTGCATCTTCGATTGACGAATGCTCCTCCACGTGGACGAGCCTGTCCAAGCCATACTTGCGGCAGAAAATCGAACCCTCTCCATTTCGGTGCTGCCAAATGCGGCGCTCAATCTCCGCCGTGACACCGACATAGAGAACGCCATGCATCCGGTTCGTCATTATGTAGGTGAAGCCGCCTGTTGCCATAGAGGCGAGTTGAAATAGGCCAGCGGTCCCGGGTCAAGCCCGGGACGACGCAACAGTTCACCTCAGAAATCCATCGCCGCCTCAAGCCCGACCGTCCGCCCCTTCGCCAGAGGCGAGAACGTTCCGGCTGCCGGGCGCGGATCGTAAGGGCGGTTGTTGCCGTCAGAGAATGCCCCGCCTGCAAAGGGCAGCTGCGTATCGCCACCGAACTGCACCTGGTCGAGCAGGTTCCGACCGAAAACGGTCAGGCGGATCGCCGGCTGGCCAAGATCCAGCGTGATGCTGGCATCGACCCGGTCAGAGGCGGAGTTCCAGCCCCAGTTGTTGTCGGTATAGGCAAAGCGCGAACGGTGTTGGAAATCGGCGCGCGCGGTGATTGCTGCGTGCTCGCCAATCCCCGCACGGTAGGAACCGCCCAGCCCCCAGGTCCACCGCGGCGCGCGCGGCAGGTCGACAAGGAGATCGGCCGCATTGATCACGCCGTCCGAATTGATGTCGAACTTCACCGAGGTATAGCGCGCATCGATGTGGCCGAGCGAAGCGTTGAGGCTGAGACCTTCGAAAGGCCGCGCCACCACTTCCAGCTCGCCGCCGCGAATGCGCGCGTCGGCCGTGTTGAAGATCGACTGGGCGAGGCCCGAGGTGGCCGAAGGCACGTTGATCTCACGCTGCATGTTGTCGACGTCGCTCTGGAACAGCGTGGCCTGTACGCTCAGGCGGCCATCGCCAGTCTGCCACTTGGCCCCCAGTTCATAGCTGTCGACCTGTTCCGGCTGGTAGGCCGGCGAGCCGAGCGTCGCGGCGACCTGTTCGAAGGCGGCCGGCTGGGTGATGCGCAGGTTGTACCCGCCCGAACGCCGCCCTCGCGACCAGCCGCCCCAAAGGTAAGCACCCTCGGCAGCTTCCCAGCCAAGCTTGACGCTGGGGCTGAGCGAGCGCCAGCTCGCCTTGTGTTCGAAGCCGTTGCGCTCGGTCGGCGCGAGCGAGTTGTTGCCGCTGATCGGGCAAGTGCCGTCCACCGCCGAACAGGCACTGCGGGGACGCACATAGGTGACGAATGCGTGCTTGGCCTCATAGGACCAGCGCAGACCGGCGGTGACCTTCAGCCCGGCGGCCAGTTCCGCCGCAGCCTGTCCATAGACCTCGGCCTGGTCATGCTTCATCCGGCCGCCGCCATACTGGTTCGCGGCAAGGTAGCGCACTTCCTCGTAGCCCACCGACTGATGGAACAGGTAGGACCCCAGCGTCAGGTCCACCGCGCCGAGACCGTAGGTGTAATAAAGGTCGTTCGACACCTGCTCCTGCCGGGTGCGGGTATCCGAATGGAAAATGGTGACCGGCGATGAATCGATGTCATTCCGGGTGGAAAGGTCATACTTGCGCCAGCCGAACACGCTGGTCAGGGTACCGGGACCGGCATCGTATTCGGCGCGGGCGGTCACGAAGCGGCTGTTCGAGTGATGGTAGCCCGGCTCGTTGATCGACAGGCTGAAGCTGTCACGCGCGTTCTGTCCGTTGTTGTGCGTCGGCGCGCCATCGCCGTCTGAGCGGTTCCATTCGCCCTTGATCGTCAGCTTGAGGTCCGGCGCGGCTTTCCACGAAAGGCCGGCGCGCAGCACGGTGTTGTCAAAGCCGCCCACCGGCGCGCCGGTCAGGCCGTTCTTGAAATAGCCGCCATCGGTGGTGTGGAGCGCGCCGAAGCGGACGGCGATAGTGTCGCTGACCGGCCCGGAAACGACCAGCCGGGCTGTGCCGAGCGGGGAACCGCGCTCGTTATCAATGGGGCTTTCAAAGCCCAGCCGCACCTGCCCGCTCCACTGGTCGAAATCGGGATCGGCAGTGTTCACCAGCACCGCACCGCCCGTTGTATTTCGGCCGAAGACCACGCCCTGCGGCCCGCGCAGCATCTGCACGCTTTCCACGTCGAGCGCATCGAACACGCTGCCGGCATTCACACCCATGTAGACGCCATCGACGTAGAGACCGACGGCCGGGTCGATCGAGGGGATCGAGCTGTTCACGCCCAGGCCGCGAATGGCGAAGTTCGACACGCCCTTGAAGGTGCCGATCTCGTCCAGCGAGACATTGGCGAAGGCCTGGGTCAGCGATGACAGGGTGGTGAACTGGCGTGCCTCCAGTTCGCGGGCATCGAGGTTCGCGATGCTGGCGGGGGCGGTCCAGACTGTCTCTCCGGCAGGCTGGCCCTTGACCACGATGGCCGCCGTGTCGCCGCCGTCCGCTTCATCGGCATAGGCAGGCGCAGTCAGAGCGGCCAAGGCCGCGCCCAAAAGCAGCATATTCTTCGCGATGACCCTCATTATCGTTGCTCCCTGCGACAGTCTTGTGGCGAATTTAATCGATCGATTAAATTCATTTGCCGCGCCCTCTAGCGGGCCTGTTCGCAATTGCAACAAATAATATCGAGGCCAGCTTTCCGTAGCGTCAATCGCCGCTGTGGCGTTTTAGTTCGTCGCCCGAAAGCGTCACCACGTGGAGCAGGTTGGTCGCCCCCGGAGTGCCAAAGGGAACACCGGCCAGCGCAATCAGCTTCGATCCGGCCGTGCCGAAACCATGGCGCAGCGCCATGCGCTTGCCCTTGGCAATCATCTCCTCGAACGAACCGATGTCCTTGGTGTGGACGGCATGTGCCCCCCACAGCAGCGCGCACTTGCGGGCGATCTTGGGGCTGGGGGTGAGTACCAGCATCGGCACGTTCGGCCGCTCGCGCGCTACGCGCCGTGCGGTGCTGCCCGAACCGGTGAAGACGATGATGCCCGAAATCGCCACGGTTTCGGCAATCTGCGCGGATGCACGAGCCAGCGCATTGGCGGTGGTCGCATCGGGGCGCATTTCGGCGAAGTGGACGCGCGGGGCATAGCCGGGGTCGTTCTCCACCTGCTTGCCGATGCGGTCCATGATCGTCACGGCTTCTTCCGGCCAGGCACCGGCAGCGGTTTCGGCCGAAAGCATGACCGCGTCAGCCCCGTCGTAGATCGCATTGGCGACGTCTGACACTTCGGCGCGGGTCGGTGCCGGGCTTTCGATCATCGATTCGAGCATCTGCGTCGCCACAACCACCGGCTTGCCCGACCGGCGCGTGGTTTCGACGATGTGCTTCTGTAGCGGCGGCACTTCCTCGGGGTTGAGCTCCACGCCAAGGTCCCCGCGCGCCACCATGATGCCGTCGGACATCTCGACGATCTCAGCGAGGCGGTCGATTGCCGAGGGCTTTTCGATCTTGGCCATCAGGGCGCCGTAACCGCCCATCAGGCGCCGCGCCTCGGCCACGTCCTCGGGCCGCTGAACGAAGGAAAGCGCGATCCAGTCTGCCCCGTGCTCCACGGCGAAAGCGAGGTCGCGGCGGTCCTTCGGCGTTAGCGCCGGGATCGGCACCACGGCATCGGGCACGTTCACGCCCTTGCGGTCGGAAATCACGCCGCCGACTTCAGCCGTGCAGAGAATCTCGTCCGGCCCGGCGCGAGTCACGCGCAGGCGGATCTTACCGTCGTCGACGAGCAGGCGCTGGCCCTTCTCGAGCACGTCGAACAGCTCGGGGTGAGGCAGGCAGACGCGGTTTTCGTCACCCGGTTCGGGATTGCGATCGAGCGTGAAATGGCTGCCGTGGCGGATGACGGTGCGGCCGTCCTTGAACTGGCCGACGCGCAGTTTCGGCCCCTGGAGGTCGCACAGCACCGCGATCGGCCGGCCGAAGTCCTTTTCCGCCGCGCGAATATTGGCGATGGTCTCGGCATGAGTGGCATGATCGCCATGGCTCATGTTGACGCGGAAGGCATCGACCCCGGCGCGCAGCAGCCGCGCGATCATTTCAGGCGATCGGCTGGCTGGTCCCAGAGTGGCAAGGATCTTCACCTTGCGACCGCGATGGTCGAATTGCTCGGTCTTGGCCACGAAAACTCCTTTGCGAATGCCCCCGCGCCTATGGCAAAGCGCGGGCGAAAACCCAAGGAAGAAAGCCCGATGAGCTGCACAGAAAATACCGGAATCGACGCTTCCGACCCGCTGGAGGCGCTGGATGACGCAGTTGCCGCCCAGGCCTTTCGCCGTCTTGTCCGCCATTTACGCCACCGTCATGACGCGCAGAACATCGATCTGATGGGCCTCGCCGGCTTTTGCCGCAATTGCCTGGCCGACTGGATCAACGATGCCGGGGCCGGGCTGGACAAGGCCGCGGCGCGCGAAGTGATCCACGGCATGCCGGCTGCGGAGTGGAAGGAGCGCTTTCAGACCGAGGCGACGCCCGAACAAATGGCGCGGATGGAAGAAAGCCTGAAGCGGAACGCCCCGGGCCACTGAACCTTCAACTTTCCACAGCCCCGTCTTTGCCCGAATCTCCTGCCGCCGCTATCGGCCCTGCAACCGATTCACGACTTCACGGAGAATTCCCCCATGGCCGAAACCACTGACGACCGCCTGCGCCTGCTGATCGAACGCGTCGAGCGGCTGGAAGAGGAAAAGAAGGGCATCTCCGACGACATCCGCGACGTCTATGCCGAAGCCAAGGCCGTGGGCTACGACGCCAAGATCATGCGCCAGATCGTCCGCCTGCGGAAGATGAAGCCCGACGACCGCGCCGAGATGGAAATGATCCTCGATACCTATAAGGCGGCGCTCGGCCTCGGCTGAGCCGTCAAAAGCCCAACATGGTCGGCGCGATCGCCAGCAGATTCGCGCCGGCATGGGCCAGCATCGAGGCGGCAAGTCCCAGCCGCATCCGGGTATAGCCAAAGACCAGTCCGGCCCAGACCTGCGGCAGGACAAGCGGCAAGGCCAGTATACCCGGCGAAGGATAGTTGGACAGGTGGACGAGGCCGAAAACCAGCGCCGTCAGCCAGAATAGCAGCGGAAAGGCGCTGACGAACCAGCCCGGCGCGGGCCGCTTGCGAAGCAGGACCCAGCCCACCGGCATGGCGAGCAGCGCGGCGCCGACCAGCGCCATCTTGAGCACCGATCCTTCGGGCAGCATGGTCGCTGCGAGCGCGAGCACGGCCAGCCCCGCCAGCAGCACCATCGCCCGCGGCCGCCCGGCCAGCCAGCCGCGAAACACGGCTTCCTCGATCAGCGGCGCGGCGAGGACCACCAGCGGGACCAGCCATTCCCTTGGCACCTGGTCAAAGGCATCCGGCCCGGGAAGGCCCGTTACCTTCATGTAAATCGTCAGCACGACCAGCAGGACAATCAGCCCGACAATGTCGAGCAGCCACAGCGCGCTCCACGTGCGCCATGCTCCCGCCTCCCTCAGGCTCCCCGGCTCGCGCCATTCGGGGCGGCGCAGGTAGGCGGCGAAAGCCCGCCAGGGGGCAAAGAAGCGCGGGGCGGCTGGAAAGGCTTGGGCATCGGACATCGGCAGCTCCTTATCCGACAAGACGTTAACGCCCACCAACCGCCCTTGCCAGCCCGCTGCGGAGTCCTATCTCCTGTCCATCCGAATTTGATGAGGAGCTCAAGATGATCGTCACCACCACCGCCATGATCGAAGGCAAGCCTGTGCGCGATTACAAGGGCATCGTCACCGGCGAGGTGATCGTCGGCGCCAATATCTTCCGCGATCTGTTTGCCGGTATCCGCGACATCGTCGGCGGACGCTCCGGCTCCTACGAAGATGTCCTCGCCCGCGCGCGCAAGCAGGCACTGGAAGAAATGGAAGCCGAAGCGAAGCGCGTCGGCGGCAATGCCGTGATCGGCGTCGATATCGATTACGAAGTGCTCGGCTCGAACGGCTCGATGCTGATGGTCAGCTGTTCCGGGACCGCGGTGCTGGTGTGATCCGCGACGCGACCGCCGCCGACGCTGGCGCCTGCGCCGCGATCTATGCGCCCTTTGTTCAGGGCACGTGGATCAGCTTCGAACTGGAAGCACCCGACGCGGACGAAATGACGCGGCGGATTGCCGACTATGGCAGCAGCCACGCCTGGCTGGTGGCCGAGCGTGAGGGCCGCATTGCCGGCTATGCCTATGGCTCGGCGCACCGCACCCGTGCTGCCTACCAGACCTCATGCGACGTCGCGGTCTATGTCGATCCCGCCTTTGCCCGGCAGGGCATCGGCGGCGCGCTCTACGGCGAACTCTTGCCCCGGCTCGCCGCAAAGGGATTTCACGCAGCCTTCGCGGGGATAGCCCTGCCCAACGAGCCGAGCGAGGCGCTGCACCGCGCCGCCGGGTTCGAACCGCTGGGCATTTACCGCGAGGTTGGCTGGAAGCTGGACGGCTGGCGCGATGTCGGCTGGTGGCAGCGGTTGCTTTGAACGCATCTGCCGGTGTAAGGGCCGCGCCAACTCTCAACACCAAGACTCGAACAGGGTGCCATGGCAGGCCATTCCAAATTCAAGAACATCATGCACCGCAAGGGCGCGCAGGATAAGAAGCGCGCTGCGCAGTTCTCCAAGCTTTCCCGCGAAATCACCGTCGCGGCGAAGATGGGCATGCCCGATCCGGACTTTAACCCGCGCCTGCGCGCCGCGGTCAACGCCGCCAAGGCGCAGTCGGTGCCCAAGGACAACATCCAGCGCGCCATCGACAAGGCGAGCAAGGGCGATGCCGAGAACTACGAGGAAGTGCGCTATGAGGGCTATGGCCCGGGCGGCGTGGCCATCATCGTCGAGGCACTGACCGACAACCGCAACCGCACTGCCACCAACGTGCGCACCGCCTTTGCCAAGAACGGCGGCAACCTGGGCGCCAGCGGCGCGGTGAGCCACGGTTTCGAACGGCTCGGCCTGATCGAATATCCGGGCAGCGCCGGCGATGCCGACAAGGTGTTCGAAGCCGCTCTCGAAGCCGGCGCCGACGATGTCGAAAGCGATGAGGACAGCCACGCCATCTGGGTAGCGGTCGAAAACCTCCACCCGGTCGCGCGCGAACTCGAAAAGGTGCTCGGCGAGGCCGAAGGCGTGAAGCTCGCGTGGAAGCCGAGCCTCAAGACCGAGGTCGACGAGGCCACCGCCACCACCCTGCTCAAGCTGATCGACGTACTTGATGACGATGACGACGTGCAGACCGTCTGGGGCAATTACGAGATCCCCGACGACGTGATGGCGAAGCTGGGTTGATCATCCTCGGCATCGATCCCTCCTTGTCCTGCACGGGCTGGGGGATCGTCGCCAAGAGCGGCAACCGGCTGACGCACATTGCCAACGGACAGGTCAAGACCGACGCCAAGGCCAGCCTGCCCGAGCGTCTCGTCACGCTTGATCGCGAGCTCACCGACGTGATCCTTGCCCACCGGCCCGATGCGGCCGCGGTGGAGGAGGTCTTCGTCAACAAGAACCCGCAATCGACTCTCAAGCTCGGCCAGGCGCGCGGCGTCTGTTTGCTGGCGGCGGCACGCGCGGGCCTGCCGGTGAGCGAATATGCAACGCGGCTGGTCAAGAAGGCGATCGTCGGCACCGGCGGCGCGGAAAAAGCGCAGGTCCAAGCCATGCTCGGCGTACTGCTGCCGGGAGTAAAGCTCGCGGGCGAGGACGCTGCCGATGCGCTCGCCGTCGCGATTGCCCACGCGCACCTGATGGGCTCTCCGTCGTCCCGGACCTGATCCGAGACCGCTGGCCCATGGCCGCAACATTCGGTTGATAAGGCCAGCGATCGCGGCTTTCGCCGGGATGACGACTGTGCCATAGGAACAAACCATGATCGCCAAGCTGACCGGCACGCTCGATGACTTTGGCCCGGACTGGGCGGTGATCGACGTTTCCGGCGTCGGCTACCTCGTCCATTGCAGCGCCAAGACGCTGACCGCGCTCGGCGTGCGGGGCGATCACGTAACGATCCACACCGAACTGCAGGTCTCCGAAAACGACATGCGCCTGATCGGCTTCTCCAGCGGAGCGGAGCGCGAATGGTTCCGCCTGCTCACCGGCGTGCAGGGCGTTGGCAGCAAGATGGCGCTGGCGGTCCTCTCGGCGCTGTCGACCGAGGACCTGCAAAAGGCCTGCGCCGGCGGCGACGCGGCGATGGTGGCGAGGGCGCAAGGCGTCGGCCCGAAACTCGCCAGCCGCATCGTCAATGAGCTCAAGGACAAGGCCGGCGCATTGCCGACTGCTCCGGGTAGCGTTGCGCTCACCTCGGCTCCGGTGGGCAGCGCCAGCGCGGATGCGGTCTCGGCGCTAGTCAACCTCGGCTACAAACCCAACGTGGCAACGGACGCCGTCGCCCGCGCGCTGGAGGAACTGGGTGACGGCGCGGGGCTGAATGACCTGATCCGGGTCGGGCTGAAGAGGGCGGCGGGGTGATGGGCACCCAACCTATCCATCATCGTCATCCTGAACTTGTTTCAGGATCAGTAGTGCTGCCATTGCAGAGATCCGACGGATGAGCCCGTTTAAACGCGCAATTGTCCTGCAATGGATCCAAGTGCCGATCGTATTGGTAGTGTTGGCGGCTGGGAATGTGCTCGGGGGAACCTTTTTGTGGGGCTTCTTGCCCGCAGTTTTGCTTTCGATCGCATTTTTCGTGTTAAGCGCACGATGCCCGAATTGCCGGAAATCAGTTTGGCTCCATCGCAACACCGCTGACACTCGCTACTTTTTTCCGGCGCTTCATCCCCGTTGGTGCCCCGAAGAAGTTTGTTCGGAATGCGGCACAACGCTAACCGATCCAACACCATGACCGATAACCCCCACCTCACCCCGCTCCGCCAGCCGGAAGACGCGGATGCGGCACTCCGCCCGAAAACGCTCGCCGAATTCGTCGGGCAGGCCGGGGCGAAGGAAAACCTGCGGGTGTTCATCGAGAGCGCGCGCAGCCGGCGCGAGGCGATGGATCATGTGTTGTTCTATGGCCCGCCCGGCCTCGGCAAGACGACGCTGGCGCAGATCGTCGCGCGCGAGCTGGGCGTTGGATTCCGCGCCACTAGCGGACCGGTCATTGCCAAGGCGGGCGATCTGGCCGCGTTGCTGACGAACCTCGATGAAGGGGACGTCCTTTTCATCGACGAGATTCACCGCCTCAATCCCGTGGTCGAGGAAATCCTCTATCCGGCGATGGAAGACCGCACGCTAGACCTGATCATCGGCGAGGGGCCGGCGGCGCGCTCGGTGCAGGTGCCGCTGCCCGCCTTCACGCTGGTCGGCGCGACGACCCGGCAGGGGCTGCTGACCACTCCCTTGCGCGACCGTTTCGGCATCCCGGTGCGATTGAATTTCTATACGATCCCGGAGCTTGAGCACGTCGTCACGCGCGGCGCGGGGCTGCTTGGCCTTGCCATGGAACCCGAAGGCGCGCGCGAGATTGCCCGCCGTGCGCGCGGTACGCCGCGTGTGGCCGGACGGCTGCTGCGCCGGGTGCGCGACTTTGCCCATGTCGCGGGGAGCGGCACCGTGACGCGCGAAGTGGCTGACGATGCCCTGACCCGGCTGGAGGTCGATAGCCTTGGCCTCGATGCCATGGACCGGCGCTACCTCACCATGATCGCCGATATCTACAAAGGCGGCCCGGTAGGCGTCGAAACGCTCGCCGCTGGCCTTTCCGAGCCGCGCGACACGGTGGAAGAGGTGATCGAGCCTTACCTGATCCAGCTCGGCCTCGTTGCCCGCACCGCGCGCGGCCGCTGCCTCAATGATCGTGGCTGGCAGCACCTGGGGCTGACCCCGCCCACGGGGAGCAGCCCCGGCCTATTTGACCAGGGAAAATAGCCGCTCCACCGGCTCGCCCAGCGCGGCAGCCAGCTTCAGCGCGATCACCGTCGATGGCACGAAGACGCCGTTTTCCACGGTGTTGATCGTCTTGCGGCTGACCCCGACCAGCCCCGCAAGCTGCGCCTGGGTCAATCCACGCGCCTCTCGCACTTCGCGCAAGCTATTGGCAAGCCGGTCAGCCAAGTCCCCTCCTCTCAAGGATCGTGAAGCGCACGAGGGCGGAAAACAGCCCGGCGGTAACGATCAGGTGAATCACCTCACCCACCGAGAATTCCCATGCACCGCGCATGACGTAGCAGGCAATGGCGGTGACCATCGCGCAAACGAAACCGACGCTGAGCGCCGATGCGCGATTGGCCTTGGCGCCCTCATCCTCCACCATGGCGCGCACTTCGGGGTTGCGGAACCAGAAGCCGCCGGTGACCAGCAGCAGCAGGATCACCAGGCTGAGCAGGGCCCAGGCACCTAGCCGGACCTGATCGACCGCGCGCGAACCATCGCCATGCGCGAAATAGGCCGATTGCTGGATGATCAGGAACACCCCCAGCACCGGCATGATCCGGGCCCGGCGGCGGCTGAGCTGGTCGGCCTTGACGGCGTTGCTGCTTGATTCGTCCATTGTTTCCCCCTTCGATTAGTAACCTATGGGTTACATGTAACCTTTAAGTTACTCGCACGCAAGCCATCGGGGAGCGGGTGGTAACCAAAGAGGTGCCAAACGGTTCCAATTCGGGACAGGTCTGAGCCAAGGCCCGAAAAAGTGCCGAATTTTTCGTAAATCGAGACGCAAAGGACGGTTAACGCGATTGTCGTAGGGGGTGCTCTCTGCGTTTCTGAACGCACAGGGGCATGGTCCGGCGGGTGTATTCCCACTTTCCGGGCGTCAGGCCACTAGGACGAGAGAGAAGACCATGTCGATTCGAACGGCCCTCGCAAAGTTGTCTGTCGCTGCAGCGGGCGGCGCATTGGTTGGTGGCGGAGCGGTCCACGTCGCGGAAGCGCCGAAGACCAGCAACCCGGCCTATGTGAAGCACGTCAAGGGCACGGCGACCCGCGTGGTCAAGGGCACGCCCAAGGCCAAGCGCTATTACGTGGTCCGCACGGAGCCCCGCAAGGTCAAGCGCGTGCGCAAGATCGTCAAGCGCACCATGTGCTGCGAACAGCCGCAGATGGCGATGGTGCCGATGGCCGCGCCCTACATGCCGCCGCTTCCCCCCATGCCTTCGGGCGGTTCGGGCGGCACGGTGGTGATCGGCGGATCGAGCGGCGGCTTCGGCTTTGGCGGCGGCTTCTTTGGCGGCTTCTTTGGTGGCAGCAGCTCGGGCGGCGGTTCGGTGGTGATCACCTCGACCAGCACCGGCGGCATCACCAGCTCGACCTCGTCGGGCGGTTCGGGCGGCAGCAGCACTTCGACCTCGGGCGGTTCGACCTCAACCTCGGGCGGTTCTACCTCTACCACTTCGGGCGGCGTGAGCACCTCGACAGGCGGCGTTTCCACCTCGACCTCGACCAGCTCGGGCAATGTCTCGACCTCGTCGGGCAACGTGTCTTCATCGAGCGGAAACGTCTCGAGCAGCTCGGGCAACGTTTCGTCGTCGAGCGGCAACGTCTCCAGCTCTTCGGGTAACGTCAGCTCCTCGTCGGGCAACGTGTCGAGCTCTTCCAGCTCGTCGTCCTCGTCTTCGTCCTCCAGCTCCAGTTCGTCGTCATCCTCGTCGAGCTCGTCGGGCTCGTCCTCGGGCGGCACCACGGGCGGCAAGCCGGGTCACGGCACCTCAAGCGGCGGCCACCATGGCGGTTCTACGGGTTCGTCCGGCTCTTCGGGTTCGAGCAGCGGCTCGTCTTCGGGCAGTTCTTCGGGATCGAGCAGTGGTTCTTCGAGCGGAAGCTCCTCCGGTTCGTCCTCGGGCAGCTCCAGCGGATCGAGCTCTGGCTCGTCGAGTGGTTCATCTTCCGGCTCCAGCTCGGGATCGAGCAGCGGATCTTCGAGCGGTTCCTCTTCGGGCAGCTCTTCGGGCTCCAGCTCTGGTTCTTCATCGGGCAGTTCGAGCGGTTCGAGCAGCGGTTCGACTTCGGGTTCGACCTCGGGCAGCACCTCGGGATCCTCGAGCAGCTCGACCAGCTCTTCGACGTCATCGTCGACCAGCTCGGGCGGATCGACCTCGACCAGCTCGGGCGGTCACGAAGTGCCTGCACCGCCGATGCTGATCCTGTTCGGCGCGGCTGCGGCCACGCTCGGCGCCCGCCGCCGCCACGCCAAGGGCAAGGCGAAGGTCGAAAAGGCGGCTTAAGTTTCCCCAACTCCGGGAATGACTGGGGCGGTCCTTCGGGGCCGCCCTTTTCGTATCAGCGCACCCGGGGTGTGCCCGCGCCGGTGCCGACCCAGCTGACGCCGGGATCGTCCATGCCGATCACATCGGCCAGTTCCCAGACATTGCCATAGCCATAGCCGTGCAGGTTGATGAAGGTCGGGATGTTGAGCGCCAGCGGCGCCGCCTTGGTGACCACGGGGGCGCGGTTGTCGCGGAAATTGTTGTTGCAGTAGATGTAGATCGGCCGCTTCCGGTTCGGCCCGATGACTTCAGCCAGCGCCTCTGCCGTGAAGTCCGAGAACGGCAGGTTCACCGCGCCTTCCAGATGGCCCCGGGCAAAAGCTGTGGCGGACCGCGCATCGAGCAGCAGCGCGCCTTCCGCCCGTGCGCGCCGGGCAAATTCCGGCCAGGCCAGCCGGTGCTTCTCGCGCACCTTGGCAAGATCGCCGACGAGGCCGGAGAAGCCCTTGTAATCGATCTGCGGATTGACCGGCGCCTTGGCTGCTACGGGTGAAGTCGCCGCCAGCGCCAGTGCCAGCGCGGATATGCCGAGTTTCATATGCTTTCCCTCCCGCCCCCAGGTGAGGCCGGAAAGGCTGCCCCGCGCCCGCTTTATCCCGGCTGAACAGGCTTGGCCGCGATGCGCCACAGCGTCAGGAGGCCGACCGCCATCCACACCACGTTGAGCGCGGTCGAGGGGATCGCCCCGTGCCATCCCGAGTTTACCACGAAGCCCGCCGCGCCCACCACGTTCATCCACTGGAACGTCCGCGACTGGCCCGAAAGCCGGCCCATCGACACGAGGATATAGGACCCCAGGATCAGCAGCGCGGCCAGCCAGCCGCAGACCTCGATGGCGATTTCGAGCATGGGTCCTCCTAAAACGAAAGCGGGGCGGGAAGCCGAAGCCACCCGCCCCGCCTTATGCGTTACGCTGCGATCAGGCGGCCAGCTTGCGCAGGACGTACTGCAGGATTCCGCCGTTCATGAAGTACTCGACTTCGTTGGCGGTATCGATGCGGCACACGGCAGTGAAGCTGAACTGGCTGCCGTCCTTGCGGGTGACCTTCACGGTTACGTCCTGGCGCGGCTTGAGATCGGCAACGCCTTCGATGGTGAAGGTGCAATCGCCGTCGAGCGCGTGAGTCAGGCGCGATTCGCCTTCCTTGAACTGCAGCGGCAGCACGCCCATGCCGACGAGGTTCGAGCGGTGGATACGCTCGAAGCTTTCGACGATAACCGCGCGCACGCCGAGCAGGTTGGTGCCCTTGGCGGCCCAGTCACGGCTCGAACCCGTGCCATATTCCTTGCCCGCGACGACGACCATCGGCGTGCCATTGGCCTTGTGCTTCATGGCAACGTCATAGACCGCGCCAACCTCGTCGCCGAAGCGGCTCATGCCGCCTTCGATGCCGGGCACCATCTCGTTCTTGATGCGGATGTTGGCGAAGGTGCCGCGCATCATGACTTCGTGGTGGCCGCGGCGCGCGCCGTAGGAGTTGAAGTCCGCCTTGGCGACCTGGTGCTCCATCAGCCACTGGCCGGCGGGGCTGTCGGCCTTGATGTTGCCGGCGGGGCTGATGTGGTCGGTGGTGATCGAATCGCCGAGGATCAGCAGCGGCTTGGCCTCGATGATGTCGGTCACCGGGGCCGGGGTCATCGACATGCCCTCGAAGTAGGGCGGGTTGGCGACATAGGTCGAACCGGCGCGCCACTGGTAGGTTTCCGAACCGGTGACGTTGATCGCCTGCCAGTGCTTGTCGCCCTTGTAGACGTCGGCATAGCGGGCCTGGAACATGGCGCGGTCCATGCAGGTCGCCATGGTCGAGAAGATCTCGTCATTGGTCGGCCAGATGTCCTTGAGATAGACGTCCTGACCATTCGAGCCCTGACCGATGGGGGTGGTGACGAAGTCCTCGATCACCGTGCCCTTGAGCGCATAGGCGACGACCAGCGGCGGCGAGGCGAGGAAGTTGGCGCGCACGTCGGGCGAGACGCGGCCTTCGAAGTTGCGGTTGCCCGAGATCACCGCGGCGGCGACGAGGCCGTTCTCGTTGATCGCCTTCGAGATCGGCTCGGCCAACGGGCCGGAGTTGCCGATGCAGGTGGTGCAGCCATAGCCGACGAGGTTGAAGCCGACATTGTCGAGGTGCTTCTGCAGGCCGGCCTTTTCGAGGTAGTCGGTGACCACCTGCGATCCGGGGGCGAGCGACGTCTTCACCCGGGGCTTCGGCTTCAGGCCCAGTTCGTCAGCCTTCTTGGCGACGAGGCCGGCGGCGACCAGCACGCCCGGGTTCGAGGTGTTGGTGCAGCTCGTGATCGCGGCGATCACCACGTCACCGTCGCCGATGTCGTGGTCCTTGCCTTCGACCGGAACGCGCTGGTTGGCCTTCTTGTAGACACCCGCCATGTCGGCGGCGAAAACATCGTCGACTTCGGGCAGCGAGACGCGATCCTGCGGGCGCTTGGGACCGGCGAGCGAAGGCACGACCGTGCCGAGATCGAGTTCGAGCGTCGAGGAGAAGACCGGCTCGATCGAGGGATCGATCCAGAAGCCCTGCTCCTTGGCATAGGCTTCGACCAGGGCGATCTGGTCTTCCTCGCGCCCGGTCAGGCGCAGGTAATCGAGCGTCTTGTCATCGATGCCGAAGAAGCCGCAGGTGGCGCCGTATTCGGGGGCCATGTTGGCCAGCGTCGCACGGTCAGCCAGTGTCAGGCCGGCAAGGCCTGGGCCGTAATATTCGACGAAGCGGCCGACCACGCCATGCTTGCGCAGCATGTTGGTGGCGGTCAGCACGAGGTCGGTGGCGGTGACGCCTTCCTTGAGCGCGCCGGTCAGCTTGAAGCCGACGACTTCGGGAATGAGCATCGACACCGGCTGGCCGAGCATGGCCGCCTCAGCCTCGATCCCGCCGACGCCCCAGCCGAGCACGCCAAGGCCGTTGATCATCGTCGTGTGGCTGTCAGTACCGACGCAAGTGTCCGGATAGGCCACGGTCGCGCCGTCCTGGTCGGTCGAGGTCCAGACGGTCTGCGCGATGTTTTCCAGGTTCACCTGGTGGCAGATGCCGGTGCCCGGGGGCACGGCGTAGAAGTTGTTGAGCGACTTCGAGCCCCACTTGAGGAAGTCATAGCGCTCCATGTTGCGCTGGTACTCGATCTCGACGTTTTCCTCGAAGGCCTTGGGGTGGCCGAATTCGTCGACCATGACCGAGTGGTCGATTACGAGGTTCACGGGAACCAGCGGGTTGATCTTCGAGGTGTCCCCACCCAGCGTGGCGATGGCATCGCGCATGGCGGCAAGGTCGACCACGCAGGGGACGCCAGTGAAGTCCTGCAGCAGGACGCGCGCCGGGCGGTACTGAATTTCGTTCGACGATTCGGCGGGGTTCTTCTGCCAGTCGGCAATCGCCTGGATGTCGCCGGTGGAAACGGTGAAGCCGCCATCCTCGAAGCGCAGCAGGTTTTCCAGCAGGACCTTCATCGAGAAGGGCAGGCGGGAAACGTCACCCACCTTGGCCGCAGCCTTCTTGAGCGAGTAGTAGGCGTAGTCCTTGCCACCGACGGTGAGCGTGGAACGGGTGCCGAGCGTGTCCTGTCCGACCTGGGTCATGCCTGCGTGATCTCCTGATATGGAGGCCCCGGGGGAGATGCGGCGAGGAGTGCTGCAGCAGGGCCCTGTTTCGGCGCCGCCGATGCGCGCGAATGCCCCGCGCGTCAAGAGGTGCGGCCATCAGAAATGCGCCGAATTCGGCCTTTTGGCCTTGGTTTACGCCCCGGCGGGATCGACATGCGTCAAAGCGCGGTCTGTTCGCTATGCTCTGCGCGGCCATGCCTTGCGGCGATCCAGCAGCCGATGACGATCAGCACCACGCCCGCCACAGTCGCGCCGGTCACCTTTTCGCCGAACATCAGCCAGCCCATCAGCGATGCCCATATGAAGGCGGTGTACTCGACCGTCAGCAGCGCCTGCGCCTCGGCCCTGCCGTAAGCCCAGGACAGCAGCATCAGCGAAATGGCGGCGAGCGCGGCGCTCATCGCGATTTGTCCGGCGGCCCCGGCATCGGGCACGACCAGCCACCACGGCGCAAACAGGCCGAGGAACAGGCCGCAGAACACCGACTGGAACAGCGCCACCTCCACCGGTCCGGCCATCAGCGCCTGCTTGCGCTGGAGCACCAGGTTGACCGCATAGAACACGGCCGAGACCAGCACGGCGGCCACCCCCAGCGCGCTTTCGCGGCCCATGTCCTGCTCGCCCAGCCGGGCAGCGGCGATCACGACCACTCCGGCCAGGCCCATGAGCGAGCCGCCGATGGCGCCGCGGGTGATCTTTTCACCCAGCACCACCGCGGCGAGATAAAGCGCGATCAAGGGCGCGATGAAGGACAGGGCAATGCCTTCGGCAAGCGGCAGGATCGTCAGCGCCCAGAAGAAGCTGGTCGCCATGGCCGCGCTGACCGCCCCGCGCAGCGCGTGCAGACGCAGCGCCGCCCCGTCCGGCCATGCCCCGCCGCGCAGCCACCACAGGGGCAGCATCATCGCCACGCCGAAGACCGACCGCACCAGCATGGCCGAATAGGCCCCCACCGCCAGAGAGGCGCCCTTCATCATCGCGTCCATCAGGCTGAACAGGGCAATGCCCAACGTTGCGGCGACGAAAGGCAATAGAGTGTGGCGGCCTTGCATCGCCCGGCCATAGATGTGGCAGGCAGCCAAGGCCAGAGCGCCAATTGGAACCACCGTTCATCGCAGGGAAAGGGCGCGGGTGTTGATGCAGGAGCGGCAAACGGGCATTAGGCGAAGGCCGGACCGGCTCTTCCCCCGGGGCAAACAGGATTGGTTGCAATGAATTTCTTCCGCGTGGCGCATTTCGCAGCAGTTTCGGGACTGGCTCTCGCCATTATCCCGGCGAATGCCATGGCCCAGAACACGAGCCCCGCACCGGTTGCTCCTGCGGCTCCGGCGGCGCAGCCGGTAATCGCCCCCGCACCCGTAGCGACCACGCCCGGATCACCGGCCGCGACGCCCACTACGGCAACGGTCCAGCCCGTGGCGCCCGCGCTGAACGTCAATCCGGTGATGAACTGGTCGCTGGCCAATGCCCGCGCGCTCGCCGCGGTGATCGAGAACATCGATGACGAAGGCCTGACCCCCGCCGATTACCAGCCCGCAGCCCTGCGTGCCGCGATCGCGAAGGGCGAAGGGCCGGATCTCGACGCTCAGGCATCGAAAAGCTTCACCTGGCTGACCGAGGACCTGCGCGATGGTCGCACGCCGATGAAGGCGCGTGTGCAGTGGTTCGCCTTCGACAAGGATCAGGACGTCAACCCGACCGAAGCGGTGATGAAGCGCGCGCTGGACAGCGGTGACATCGCCGGCACGCTCGCGGCGCTCAACCCGACCTATCCCGACTATGCCGAGCTGCGCGATGCCCTCGCCAAGGCGCCCGATGCCAAGACGCGGAACCAGATTCGCGCAAACATGGACCGCTGGCGCTGGTTCAGCCATGACCTTGGCGAATATTACCTGATCACCAACGTGCCGGAATACCAGCTGCGCCTGGTCCGCAAGGACAAGATCGTGCGCACCTATCGCACCATCGTCGGCAAGCCGGGGCGCACGGCCACGCCGCAGCTTTCGGAAATGGTCGAAGGCGTGGTGTTCAACCCGACCTGGACCGTGCCGCAGTCGATCGTGAAGGGCGAAGGCCTGGGCGCCCAGCTGATCGGCAACCCCGCCTCGGCCAAGGCGCAGGGCTATGCGGTGAGCAAGGCGGCGGACGGCACGATCACCGTGGTCCAGCAGCCGGGACCGAAGAACGCGCTGGGCATGATGAAGCTCGACATGCCGAACGAACACGCGATCTTCCTGCATGATACGCCGAGCCGCGGCCTGTTCAATTCGGCCGCCCGCGCGCTCAGCCACGGCTGCGTCCGCACCGACCGCGCCACCGAACTCGCCATTGCGCTCGCCATCATCGGCGGCGGCAAGACGGCGGACGAAGCGGCGGAAATCAGCGCTTCGGGCAAGTACACCAAGGTGCCGATGGCGAAGCGCCCGATGCCGGTCTACATCGGCTACTTCACCTATGCGAAGTCGATCGACGGCGTGCTGAAGGCCTTCCCGGACATTTACCTGCGCGATGCCCCCGTGCTCGCAAGCTTCGCCCAGCCGCGCCAGCTCAAGACTGGCCAGCGCAAGAGCACTGAAGCGGTGATCAAGCTGGATAATCCGTTGTAAGCGATGGGGAGGCAGGGGGCTGTCCGGATCAACGCCCGGCCCTTGGGCGAAGCGCCCGAGTGGGTCCGCGATTGCTGGATCGGTCTGGAGCTTCCGCTAGCGGGTAAGCCGAAGAAGCATTTCGGGTTCGGCGTTTTGTCCGGTCCGGACACGTTCTTGCGTGGGATTGGCGCAATCTTGCGAGGCCGGGCGATTTTGGTCGATGGTTTCCCGGTCGACGCGGAGCGAGCTGTCACGATCCTTGCTTTGCGCTCACCCGATGCAGCTAACTGGTGGCGACGCAATTGTCCGCATCTGGTTCGGCGAGGTCAAAGGTTCGTTTTCGACAAGGATTGCGGCGAGCTAATATCGGGTCCTTGATCGAGCCTTTCACGCCAGCGAAATGCGATCCGCGTAAAGCAGGCGGCCGTTGGACAAATGCACCAGCGCCTGGCCGAAATCACCCGGTGCCATGGCAAAGCAGCCCTCGCTGCGGCCCAGCTTGCCGAACTTGGCCATGTGTTCCGGTGAGGCATAGGCGGCCGGGTGCATGACGATGGCGCGTTGCAGCGCGTTCGAATTGTCACGGTCCATGCCTTCGAGGCGGATCGAGGTGCCGTACTTGCCGTTGTACCATTCGCAGGTCAGGTAGGATCCGCGCGAGGTCGCTTCCGATCCGGGCACGTTCGAGAACGAGTGCAGGAAGCCCGAATGGTCCGGATCCGAACCGCGGCCATGGGTCACGTGGAACGAATCGATGCGCCCTGCCTCAAGATTCACGAAGTGGAAGCGCGGCAGGGTGCTGGGCCGGGCAAAATCGGCGATCCCGGCAATATCGGTGCGCCACAGCTTGTTGCCGGCGCGCTCAATCTCGCGCTTGGCGATTTCGACGAGGCGGGCGTTGTAGGCCGGATCGACCGGCGCTTCCACCGGCAGGGCGGGAACAACGGGCGCGGCTTCAACCGGAAGCGCAGCCGGCGCGACAGGCGCGGGCGCCATGCCGAAGGCCTTGTCGAATTCGCCCTCAAGCGATTGCGCAAGGGCACGCGATACCGGCGCGGCTATCGCACCAGTCGCCAGGACCCCGGCAAGGACGCTCCTTCTGTTCATGACCCCCGTCATAGCAGCCGCAGATTAAGTGAGGCTTTATCGATTCGCCAAGTCACAATCGTCGGAAAAGCGCGGAGCCGCGCCGAGTTGAGCCAGATATGAGCCATCAAGGCGCATGATCGTCCAGTCATCCATGGGCCGCGCACCCAGTTTTTCGTAGAATCCGATGGCCGGGGCATTCCAGTCCAGCACCGACCATTCAAGCCGCGCGCAGCCCCGCTCCACCGCCAGCGCGGCGAGATGCGAGAGCAGGGCCCTGCCCAGTCCTGCCCCGCGGGCCTCGGGCCGCACGAACAGGTCTTCAAGGTAGATGCCGGGCAGCCCTTCGAAAGTCGAAAAGTTATGGAAAAACAGCGCGAAGCCCTGCGCCTTACCGTCAATTTCGCCGATCACCACCTCGGCATAGGGGCGCGGCCCGAAGAGCTTTTCGCCCATTACCGCTTCGTCGAAACGCACCGCATCCGAAAGCTTTTCGTATTCGGCGAGATCACGGATGAACTGCGCGATCAATGGCAGGTCGGCACGGCTGGCGGGACGGATCGAAAGCGTCATCCACCGGCCCTAGCCGCCCGGGCCGCGCAGCTCAATCGTGCGAAATCACCATGCGGTCGCCGCGCAGCTCGACCTTGCCGAACTTGCGGAGCACCGACTGGCCGAGCAGGTTGGTCTCCAGCCCTTCCATGACGACGACGTCCAGATCGCGGAAATGGCGGCCCGCCACCTCGAAATCGTCGACCTTGAAGCGCGCGCCCATGCCTTCGCCCGAAGCGGTCTGCATGATCGCCCGGAAATTCGCGGGATCGACCGGCAGGCCCGCGGCTTCCGCGGTCTCGACCGTCAGTGCGACCACATCGGCGCCCGTATCGATCAGGAATCGTTCTTCCGCGCCATTGACCCGCGCGCGCAGGTTGAACTGGCCCGATCCATCGCGCGCGATCTGGATTTGATCTTCGCGAAGGCCAGCATCGGCAAACATCACGCCCTTGCCTGAACCGGGTGACGCTTCGGCCACTTCGGTGGCAGCTACCTTGGGTTCACTGCTCGGCGCGACGAACTGCATGATCAGCAGCATCGAGGCTATGGCGCTGAGCGCGAGGGTGATCAGCCTTGTCACGCGCCGAACCTAAGCGCGGACGGTTAGGAAATTACGAATGCGGAACAAAGGCGTCGGTCGTTCCCGCCTCGATCTCCGCCGCCTTCTGTTCGACGAGGCCGACGATATGATCGAGCATGTCTTCGCTCGACACGTGATGGTCGGTCACGCCCGACAGGTAGACCATGTGCTTGCCGTTGCCGCCGCCGGTGATGCCGATATCGGTTTCGCGCGCTTCGCCCGGGCCGTTGACCACGCAGCCGAGCACCGAGAGGCTCATCGGCGTCTTGATGTGGCTGAGGCGGTTTTCCAGCGCCTGTACCGTGCGGATCACATCGAAGCCCTGCCGGGCGCAACTTGGACAGGAGACGACCCGCACGCCGCGGGTACGCAGGCCGAGGCTCTTGAGGATCTCGAAGCCGACGCGCACTTCCTCTTCGGGCTCGGCCGAGAGCGAGACGCGGATCGTGTCGCCGATCCCGGCCCAGAGCAGGTTGCCGATGCCGATCGAGCTTTTCACCGTGCCGCCGATGAGCCCGCCCGCCTCGGTAATGCCAAGATGCAGCGGGCAGTCGGTCGCTTCCGCCAGCCCCATGTAGGCGGCGACGGCAAGGAACACGTCAGAGGCCTTCACCGCCACCTTGTATTCGTGGAAATCATGGTCTTGCAGCAGCTTGATGTGATCGAGCGCGCTTTCGACCAGGGCCTCGGGGCAGGGCTCCCCGTACTTTTCGAGCAGGTCCTTCTCGAGACTGCCGGCATTGACGCCGATGCGGATCGAGCAGCCATTGGCCTTGGCGGCGCGGACCACTTCGGCCACGCGTTCGCTGGAGCCGATATTGCCCGGATTGATGCGCAGGCAGGCCGCGCCGGCATCTGCCGCTTCCAGTGCGCGCTTGTAGTGGAAGTGGATGTCCGCAACGAGCGGCACGCGGGCAGCGCGGGCGATTTCGCGGAAGGCGGCGGTGCTTTCGACATCGGGGCAGGAGACGCGGATAATGTCCGCCCCCGCATCCTCGCAGCGGCGGATCTGGTCGATCGTCGCCTTGGCGTCGGAGGTCAGCGTGTTGGTCATGGTCTGCACCGTGATCGGCGCATCGCCGCCGACAGGGACGGACCCGACCATGATCTGGCGGCTCTTGCGGCGCGCGATATCGCGCCAGGGACGGATGGAGGACATGGCCGAGCATATAGGGCGGAGGGACGGCGGGAGCAATCGCGCTTGCCGTCCCTCCGGCCGTATCGTCAGAACATCAGGCTGGCCGAGACATTGCCGCTGAACTTGCGCGGCAACTGGATACCGTTGAGGTTCTGATAGACGGGCAGCGCCGCTTCTAGCCCCAGCCGAACGCGCTTTGCCACGATCAGGTTGGCGCCCAGCCCGGCATCGATTCGCGTGCCGCCGTAATTGCCCTGCCGGTCAGGGGGCGAGGCGTGGCTGTGCGCGCCGTTGTAGTGCCCCTTGATCGCGCCTTCGCGGGTGAAGGCGAGACGGGTGGAGAGCGAGAGGGTGTGCGTCACCGGCTTGCTCGCCCAAGCTGTGGCAGAGAAACGGTCGCCAAAGCGGAAGCCGGCGCTGTTCGCGTCCTCGGCGCGGAACAGGTAGGCCACCTGCGCCCCCCAGCCGAAGTGGCGGCCCGCGCCATGCAGCGTGAACGAGGGGTTGAGGTCCCAGGTGCCCGATCCGCCCTGCATCATGTAGTGGACGTAGGAGCCATCGGCATTGCGGCGGTCCGACTTGCCGGTGGGGGCGGAGACCATCAGCCCGGCATGGGCGGAAAGCGCGGGGCGGCGCGAGAGCGAGACAAGCGCTCCGAACTGGGTGTCGCCGATTCCCTGCACCGAGTGCGCCATGGTCTGCCCCGGCATCAGGCTGTGGCCGCCATGCGACGATGCCGGCGCGCCCGCCACTGCTGGCAGACCCTCCATCGTCATGCCCATGCGCATCCAGCTTGGCACGAGCATCAGCGTGATCCGGTCATTGGGCGCGTACATGACGTGGAGCATGGCCATGTCCATCGTCATCTTGCTGCCCAGCACAGTGTAGCCGGCGGCGGCGACCTCAGCCGGGGTCAGCGGGGTCGCACCGGAGCGGTTTGCCCCGCCATAGCTTTCGTGCATCCACATCAGGCCCAGCATCAGGTCGCCCTGCTTGTGAACGTGATCAGACATGGTCCCGGCAGGCCCGTGGGCATCGGGACGGAGCGCGGTTACGGCGATTTCCTCATTGGACACTTCCTGCGCACAGGCAGGAACGGCGCACAGCGCCAGCGGCAGCGCGAATGCGCCGCCCAACAGCTTGTTGTTCATCAGATTGTACTCGCTTGATCGTTTTGAATTGTGTGCGGATCAGGCGAGTGCTGGCGGCCCAGTGGCAGGTGGCTGGAGACCGCGGATGAAAGGGAGGGCGGCAAAGGCGGCGGCGCGGGCGTGTTCCTGCGGCTCAGTCAGCGGCGGCGGAGCCAGCGCGATTGCCGGGGGAATATCGGCCGCCATGGCCGGAGCCGTGCCGAAGGGACAGGGATCGCGCGGGGCCGGAGTGGGAGCCTTGGGCGCCCCTGCCTTGTGAAGCGAACCATCGCGTTCGAGCACCATGGCAACGGGCGCACTGCCCGAACAGATCTCGATGCGAATGCCGCTGCTGTCTGCCACCGGCATCCAGCCCGAGGGAACGGCAGCCCGCACGCAAAGCGCCAGCGCGGCGAGCAGCCACAGCATGGCGGGGAACTGGCGGGCGGTCCGGGTCACGATGGCAAGGCCGCTAGGCGCTCGGCCCGCGGGGCGCAAGAGTCACATCAGGCGGGCGAAAAGAAATTCCTCGTCCAGCTGATCGCCCACCCGGAAGGTAATGTCGGCCACCTTGGAAAAGCCGTAGCGCGCATAGAACCGCTGTGCGCCGTCATTGCCGCTCCACACCGAAAGCTGCACCTCGTCCGCGCCGCGCGCCTCGAATTCACCCATGGCCCATTCCATCAGCGCCTTGCCGATGCCGCCGCCGGTCTGCCCCGGCGCGGTGTAAAGCTGCTTGAGCTCGAGCACGTTCTGTCCCCGCGCATATTCGGGGAAACCGCATTTGAGGCCCAGCTTGCAATAGCCGACCAACACGCCATCCCGCTCCGCCAGCCGGTAAAGCCGGGCCGGGTTGGCAAGTTCCCCCGCCAGCGCTTCAGGCGAGTGCGCCTCTTCGAGGAAAGTGGCGAGGTCCTGGGGCGTATACATATGGCCGAATTTCTCGACGAAACTGTCTATGCCGAGGCGCGACAGGGCCGGAATGTCGTCCGGTGTAGCGGCACGCAGGATCAGTTCGCTCACAGGGCCCTCGTCATGAAGTAGCTGAACGGATCGGGCTGGTAGTCGGAAAACGGCCCGCACTGCTCGAAACCATGCGCGGCATAGAGCCCGCGCGGCGCGGCAAATTCGTCACTGGTCCCGGTTTCGAGGCTGAGCCGCGAGAAGCCCTGCTCGCGCGCCCGGTCGAGCAGGTGGACAAGGATCGCCCGCCCCACGCCCTTGCCCCTGTAGTCCGGATGGGCACGCATCGACTTCACCTCGCCGTGATCCGCATCGAGCCGCTTGAGCGCGCCGCAGCCCGCCAGCCTCTCTCCGTCCCAGGCCGACCAGAAGGTCACGTCCGGCGCGCGCAGCCGCTCTACCGGCATTGCGTGGACCGAACAGGGCGGCGACCACGAATGCATCTCCTTCAGGTGCAATTCGAGCAGGGCGACAATGTCGCTGCCGGTGAGGTCATCCTCGATGAAGCGCAGGTTCTCCATGCCGCGCTTGATGCGATGGCAAGGCGGCGAAGGCAAGGCCTGGTGAGTCGCGCCAAGCGGCTGAATCCGCCCGATTCGTTGTCTTTGACTCGCAGTGGTTGCGATCGTAACCTGATGCCGCTTGGGGATCGGACTGGGATCGCACACTCCCGAGCAAGCAGGGGGCGTCAAAGGGGGTCAGCGTGACTCCGGTCGTAATCGCTCCATTGGAGAAGATTACCATGACCATAATCCGTAACGCGGCCATCGCGGCTGCCTCGCTATGCCTTGCCTTCGCCGCACCAGTTCAGGCGCAGGATGCCAACCCGTTGGTAGACGGCGATTTCGTTGAAATCAGCGCCATCCAGATCGATGACGGGCACTCGCTCGAATATGCCCAGCATATTGCCGGCATGTGGCGCAAGGGGCAGGACTTCGCCAAGTCGCAGGGCTGGATCACCTCCTATGAAGTGATGGGCAACATGTATCCGCGCCGGGGCGAACCCGATGTCTACCTGATCGTCCGCTTCCCCACCTTTGCCACTGTGGCGGAGAACGAGAAGCGCGACGCCGCCTACCGCGCCTATATGCAGCGCACGGTCACGCAGCTCGAAGAGGAATCGGGCAATCGCGCCAAGTACCGCAAGCTCGCCGGATCGATGCTGCTGCGCGAACTGAAGTTCAAGAAGTAGGTTTCCCCCGGACTCCCGCCCGGCGGCAGGCCGGGCGGGAGAACGCTTTCCGGAAAGTTCAGAACGGCGCGGGCAGCTCGCCTGCGTCGAATATCCGGATCTCTGGCCGGGCAAGGGCCAGGGCCGACAGCTCCGCGACGAAGCGGCCCGATGCGGGCACGGCGAAGTGGCGCTGGACGGCAGTCATGTCTTCCCACAGTTCAAGGAAGACGAGGCGGCCCGCGTCCTCGGCATCGATCGTGCAATTGTGCGCCAGGCAGCCGGGTTCGCCGCGCGAACGGGCCGAATGTTCGGTGCCGATCTTCACTGCGGCCTCAAGCTGGCCCGCGCCGAAACGCGCGCTTCCAGTAATGATGATCATGGCGCTTCCCTGTCAGGCCCACTTGTCGGCCTTGCGCCGCCCCATCCGCATGCCGCCTTCAAGACGGGCGCGGAGCTGGGCGTAATAGGCCTCGAGGAAGGCATATTCGTCGCCCGATCCGGGGTCCCAGCCGATCTTGCGGCAGATCGCCTCGTGGACAGCGACAATCGCTTCATGCCGGTTTTCACGCAGCACGCGCTCCAGCGTCTGGAGCTCGTATTCGCCATAGATCGCCAGCTCGCGCTCGCCAAAGCGGTATTCCGCGCCGGTTTCCAGACTGGTCCCGGCCTGCGCCGCCTGGCTGGTCGACATGACCTGTTCCAGCCGCTGCTTCGGAGCCTCGACCACCCAGGTCCCGGCGATCAGGTCCCCGGCGCGCAGGGCATCGCGGTTGAACAGCGGGAACAGCGCGAAGACGAGGAACCATGCCGCCGCGGCAAGGCCGGCAAGGCCCATCTCGCCGCTGGAGGCGGCCAGCACGATGCTGATCGGCAGGAACAGTTCGATATCGCGCAGCAGGTTGCGCGCCAGCACCATTTCCGAGGTCAGCCGCCCACCATCGCGGCTGGCAATGCGGATGCCGACCGCCCGCTTGCCCCATGTCGCACCGCGCGGGCCAAGCTCGAAGAACATGAAATAGGCGTTGCGGAACAGGAACATGGCCGCGATCCACAGGATGGCGAGGAATTGCAGCGCATTGCCCACGGCGCCTTTTTCCATGACCCGGCGGTCAAGCTCGAACACGCCGCTGGCCATGTAGATGAGGAACAGCGTGGTCGCGAATTGCAGGAAACCGATGATCACAAGGTCGAGCGCCAGCGCGCCAAACCGCGCCGTGCGGGTGGCGACTGTCAGGTGCACGGCAATACCCTCTGGCGTCACCAGCACCCGCTGCCGGTTTGCCCGCAGAGCCTTGGCATCCTGCATCATGCCGCCAGCGCCGGGTTGCGGCGCAGGCCGAAGAAATAGGCGCACCACAGCGCGAGCATGGTCAGGCCGACCATGTAGCGGCCCTGCGTATTGTCGATCAGCTGGCGGGCAAAGCCTTCGAGCAGGGCGGCGGCGACCAGCATCAGCACCACTCCGGCCATGACGGTGGCAGACCTCCGCCCCGCCTCCGCCGCCGATTGCAGCACGCCCCGCTGCCCGGGAAAGGCGATCGAGCGGCCGATATGCAGCCCCGCCGCCCCGGCGAGGAGGATGGCGAACAGTTCGGTTGTGCCATGGACCGAAATCCAGCCGCCGAAATCGTAAAGCAGGTTCTGCCCGTGATAGAGCCACATCATCGCCCCCAGCGTCGCAAGGTTCTGCACCAGCAGCAGCAGCGAGGGCACGCCAAAGGCAAAGCCGAGTGCGAAGGCAAGGATCGCAACCTGTGCATTGTTGCTGAACAGGTAGGTGGCAAAGACGGACATGGCCGGCTGGTTGGTATTGCCGAACAACGTGTCCTTCAGCACCTCGTGGCTGGCCCCGGGCACGCGGGCATCGGTGAACTGGCTGGGTACCAGCGAATAGTACCACGAGGGTTCGGAAGCGACGAGCAGCCAGCCCACCAGGGTCCCCGCCACCATGACGGCAAGCGCGACGAGGATCTCGAACCAGATGCCCCGCACCGCCGCCGAAAGTCCGCCGCCGAGGAATTGGCGCAACCATGCGGCGAAGCCCGTGCGCGGGCCATAGACTAGGAACCAGGCGCGCTGCACCAGCCCGTCGAGATAGGCGAGCGTTGCCGCATCGAGCGAGGTTTCGCGCGCCACCGACAGGCTGGAGGCGACCGTGCGGTAAAGCACCGGCAGGGCCAGCAGGTCCTCGTCCGGAATCTTGCGCAGGCGGCCCGATTCCATGCGCTTGACGATCTCTTCCAGCCGCAGCCAGTCCGCCTCGCGCTCCAGCCGGAAGCGGTCCGAGCGGAGAGCCGCTGCCATGATCGCGCGGTCGCCGGAAAGGTTTGCCGGTGCCTCTGCCATCAGCCGATCCTCCCCGCGCGCTTGATCTTGAGATAGGCGTCGATCACCCGCGTGCCGATCTGCTCCCACGGCGCTTCGACCACGTCGACGCCGATCTGGCGCAGCCGCTGCAGCACCAGCGCGCGCTGGCGGAGCAGGCCGTCAGCCGAGACCGCCATGGCAAGGTCGCCCATCGAATCCGGCTCGGCCCCGGCGATCTCGTCAAGCTCGGCATCGTGCATGGTGACGAAGAGTACGACGTGGCGCGAGACGAGCCGCGAAACCGATTCGATCATCAGTTCGGCGCTGGTCGGATCGGTGAAATCGGAGAAGATCACGATCATCGACCGCCGGGCCAGCCGCCCCGACAGCGAGGCGAGGGCCAGGGTGAAATTCGGCTCCTGCGCATGGTAATCGAGCCCCGCCGCGGCGCGCTGCAAGCGGTGGAAATCTCGCGCGTCGGTGACAAAGGGCGTGAGCAGTTCGGGCCTTGCGGCAAAGCCGTAAAGCGCCACCCGGTCCCCGCCCTTCAGAGCGACATAGGCCGTTGCCAGCGCCGCCGAAACCGCGCGGTCGATACGCGGCAGGCCGGCCACCGGCTCGCACATCGACTGCCCGCAATCGAAGGCGAAGACGATCGGGTTGTTGCGCTCGTTCTCATACTCCTTGGCGTAAAGGTGCATGTGCCGGGCCGAGGCTTTCCAGTCGATGCGGCGGCGGTCCATGCCGGGCTGGTAATCGGCCAGCGCCTCGAACTGCGTGCCCTCGCCCCGCATCCGACGGGCGATCAGGCCGAACTGCGAGATCCTTGAGGAAGACCTGCAAGGCGGGCGAACGCACGGCGGAAAGGTTGGGCCATACGCGCATCGCCTGATCGAGATCGACCTCGCGCTGGCGCGCCCCGATGCCGAGCGGTCCCTGCCAGCGCAGCCAGCCGCGCGTTATGATCCCGGTGCCGCGCCGGCTGGGCGTGACCATGGCGGAGCCGTGCCAGACCTGCGCTTCCCCCTCGGTCCCCCGGCTCAGCGCGATGTCGAGCCGACCGCCCGGCGCAATGCGCGGATCGAGCGCGAGGGCGAGGTCGGCGCGGCCAGTGGCGCGTCCGGGCAGGTCGGCCAGCACACCGATGCGCGCGGGCTCACCCACTTCGCAATCGGCGGGGGCGATGATTTGCAGCCCCCCGTAAGGCCCCGCGAGCAAGGCATCGAACAGCACCAGCGCCAGCAGGGTCAGGCCGAGTGCCGGGATCACCGGCCATGCCGCCGGAGCCGCCGCCGCCACGACCAGCGCGGCGGGCGCGGCGAGCGCCGCCAGCAGGGCCGCGCGCACGGTCGGGACCATGCCCGATGCGCTGCGCGGGCCCAGTCTGGCGAGCAGGTTCTTCACCGCGGCGCCTCGGTCCGCTCGACCAGATCGGCCACCAAGGCTTCGACCTGCTTGCCCTCGATCTCCGCCGCGGGCGAGAGCAGCAGGCGGTGGCGCAGGACCTGCGTGGCGAGCGCCTTCACGTCATCCGGCACGACATAATCGCGCCCGTCGAGCGCGGCGCGGGCGCGGGATGCATTGGCCAGCAGCACGGCCGCGCGGGGGCTCGCGCCCGAGGCAAGGTCGCCGCTGTCGCGTGTCGCACGCACCAGCCGCACGACATAGTCGACCACCGATTCGGCCAGGGTCACGCCCTTCACCGCCTGCGCGGCAGCTTCCAGCGTGGCGGCATCGGCAACGCGGGCAATGCCGAAGTCCGCCACCTGCGCTGGTCCCGCCCGCTCGCCAAAGCGGGCGACGATTTTCGCCTCCTCTTCGGCGCTGGGATAGGCAACCAGCAGTTTGAACAGGAAACGGTCTAGCTGCGCCTCGGGCAGGGGGTAGACACCCTGGCTCTCGATCGGGTTCTGCGTGGCCACGACCATGAAGTGGCGGGCAAGATGATGGACCTCGCCGTCAAGCGTCACCCGCCGTTCCTGCATCGCCTCAAGCAGGGCGGCCTGGGTCTTGGGCGGGGTGCGGTTGATCTCGTCCGCCAGCAGCAGGTCGCAGAAGATCGGACCCCGGGTCAGGGTGAACTGGCTGGTCTGGAAGTTGAACAGGTTGGAGCCGAGGATGTCACCCGGCATCAGGTCCGGCGTGAACTGGATGCGGCCGAAGTGCAGCCCCAGTGTAGCGGCGAAGCACTGGGCAAGGAACGTCTTGGCCGTGCCGGGAGGGCCTTCGAGCAGGACATGGCCCTGCGCCATCAGCGCGATCAGCAGTCCGTCGACAGTGTCCGCCTGGCCGACCACGGCCTTGCCCACTTCGGCGCGGATCGCATCGGCCAGGGCGCGGACTTCTGCCAGCGGCATGGTTGCGGCTTCGGTCATCGTTTCAGTGTCCTTTCAAGGGCATAGAGGGTGCGCGCCGCGCGGACGAGGTCCATCGGGCGGCGGGCCGCGCGCATCCGGCCCGCGGCAATGGAAAAGGGCATGGCTTCAGCATCGCGGGCGGCCAGCGCGCGGTCTATGGCGGCTTCGGCGGTATCGGCATCGATGTGCCGGGGCAGCGACAATTGCCGCGCCAGCCGGTCCCGTACCAAGGCGGCATAGGGCGCGGCGAGCAGATGGAGTCGCCCGGCGCGGCGCACCAGCCCGGCCGAATTGCTCACCAGTGCGCGCTTGCCAAAGGCGATGGCGCGCCCTTCGACCAGCGGCGGACCATAGCGGCGGAAGGCCCGCCACCCGGCAATCAGCGCGGCAAGCAGCAGGCAGAAGGTCGCCGCAAGGAAAGGCGGCTGGAAGGCAAGGGTCAGGAGGTTGGGCGTAGTCTTGAAGCCATTGAGCGTCAGGTCAAAGGTGACCGGCACCCGCTCTCCCGCCGAGGCAAGCGAGACAAGTTCGAGCGCCAGCATGGCCCGCGTCCGGTCGGCCATGGCGTAATTGTTCATCAGGTCCGGTTCGGCGACCACGATGACCGGATAAAGCCCTTCGTTCTCACCCAGGCTCTCGACTTCGGCGGCAGCGGCGAGATCGGGGTAATAGCCTTCGTCATCAAGGTAACCGGCAAGGTCGCCTCCAGCCGAATCGCTCACCAGCGAGACCATGCGCGAGGCGGAGACAGTCTGGACGCGCTTGTCGGGCAGCCAGCCCGAAAGCCCCAGCCCACGCCATGAAGGGCGGTCGGCCGAGTGCTTCTCCACCTTGGGAGATAGCGCCTGCGGTTCGAAGTCCTTGCCCCATTCCGGGCTTTCGGCATCGCCCAGCGCCACCCAGCCCTTCTGCGCCTTGGCCCCGCCCGCGAGTGCCATCATCTCGGCCGGCATCTCGTGCCACTTGGGCAGGATCACGATGGTCGGCCCGATATAGCGCCGGTCCCCAACCAGCTTCACAAGCTTCTTCGTGTCGGTCCAGTGCGGCGGGGTGAGGATGACCAGTCCCGGCCCGGTCAGCGCGCTTTCGTTGCGCGCGTTGGTCACCGTGCGGCCCTGGGCCTGCAGCAGGCGGACAAGGCCGGCATAACCGGTAAGCCCCTTCGACCCGGCATGGGCATCGGCGGTATTCTCCGGCCGGGAGGTCATGCCCGATCCGATCATCCACAGCATGGCGACAAAGACCACCACGCCGAACAGCACCAGCGCCAGCACAGCGCGCGGATTGAACGGGTTCGAACCGACCGCGACAGGCGCGGCAACCGGCACGGCAGGCGCGCTCATGCCGCGATCTCCGCGAGGGCAAAGTCGGCATAGGCAGTGCGTGCGGCCTGCCAGTCATCCGCGCCCAGCGGGATCAGCGCGAAGAAGCTGCGCTCTACCCGCGCGGCGATGGCCGAGAAGGCCGTGCGGGCACGGTCAGGCAGGGCGCGGTTCCCCGCAATCTCGCGCGCCGTGGTAGCAGGATGGAGCAGGCCGGGGCGGGCGCGGGCGATCTGGTCGACCGAGCGCTGGAGCAAAAGGTGAGTCGCCTCGTCGAACCGGCCCTCAGCGGCGAGGCGGTCCGCGTCTTCAAGCAGGGCCTGCGCGGCAGAGCGTTCGGGCATCCATTCATCCGGTGCTTCCCCGCCTTCCGCCAGCCGCCGCGCCTCAATCAGCGGGGCGACCACGCGCCAGATCAGCACCGCCACGCAGAGCGCGATGATCGCGCCCATGATCCACAGCATGGCCGTGGCATTGAGTCCGAAGTATTTGCCCAGCGGCGAAAACAGGTTTTCAAGGAACTCGCCGAGCGCCTTCAGCCATGCGGGCGTCTCGGGCGGGGGCTTGGGCTTGAATTCGATCGGCGTGAACTGGATGTCGCCGGCCTTGCGCAACTGTTCCCAGTCGCTTGCCGCATGGCTCTCGGCCGAACCCCGGATTGCGGATGGACCCCCTGACACAGCGCAGTGGTGGCACGGTGCGTGCCCTCACGCAAGCGCCATGCGGCCTATCCCCGGGCGCGAGCCTGCGGGTAGGAACCGAGCAATCGCAAATGCTTGCAGTGGAAGGCCAGCTCTTCGAGCGCGAGGTCCACTGCCGGATCGCCCGGTGCGCCCAGGATGTCGGCAAAGAACATCGTCGCGGCAAAGCTGGCGCCCTTCTGGTAGCTTTCCAGCTTGGTCATGTTGACCCCGTTGGTGGCAAAGCCGCCCATCGCCTTGTAAAGCGCGGCGGGAACGTTGCGCACTTCGAAGACTAGCGTGGTCATCGCCGGGCCGCCGGCAAGGTCGGTGGCGGGATCGAGCGGCTTGTTCGCCAGCACGACGAAACGCGTCGTATTGTCCGCCGCGTCCTCGACCTCTTCCTCGACGATCTTCAGGCCGTAAAGCTCAGCCGCGATGCGCGGTGCGATGGCGCCCGCCTCAAGATCTCCCTGCTCCTTGATAAAGGCAGCCGCGCCGGCCGTATCGGCATAGGCCAGCGGCACGATCCCGCGTTCCCGCAGGAAATGCCGCGACTGGCCCAGCGCCTGCGGATGGCTGTAGGCTGCCTTGATCGGCCCCACCACGCCATCAGGCCCGGCGAGCGCCATCATTGCGTGCGAAATGCGCAGGAAATGCTCGGCAACGATATAGAGACCGCTTTCCGGCAACAGGAAATGGATGTCCGCCACGCGGCCGTGCTGCGAATTCTCGATCGGGATGATCGCCTTGGCCGCGCGCCCTTCCTTCACCGCATCGAGCGCGTCCTCGAAGGAAAAGCACGGCAGCGGCAGGCAATCGGGCGCATATTCCAGCGCCGCGCGGTGGCCATTGCAACCGGGCGCGCCCTGGAACGACACGGCGCGCGAAGGGTCTGCCGCGGCGGCTTTTTCCATCTCGGCGACAAGCGCGAGGGCGGGCTGGGGAAAGCTGTGCATCGCGGCGGCGCTTAGAAGGCTTCGCTTTATCCCGCAATGGCTCTTGCGCTAATGCCGGGGCGACACTAGAGCGCGCGACAACTGCCAATAGTGAACCTCGGGGCTCATTCGATGGACGATCGTTTCAACACTACCGCTGGCTGGGTGCTTGGCGCCGGCATCATCGCGCTGGGCCTTTCGAGCATCAGCGGCCGCTACTTCCATGCTGACAAGCAGCACCGTCCCGAAAAGATGGGCTACGAGATCGCTGGCGTCGTCTCGAGCGGCGAAGGCGGAGCAAGCAAGGAAGAGCCGATCGAGGCCCGCCTTGCCAAGGCTGATCCCGCCAAGGGCGAAGCCACCTTTGCCAAGTGCAAGTCCTGCCACACGATCGACGCTGGCGGCCCGAACGGCATCGGCCCGAACCTGCATGGCGTGATGGGCGAAGGCGTGGGCGTCGGCGCTGGCGGCTTTGCCTTCTCTGACGACCTCAAGAAGGTTGGCGGCAAGTGGGACTGGGCCACGATGGACAAGTGGCTGAAGAGCCCCAAGGCCATGGCCGCCGGTACCAAGATGACCTTTGCTGGCCTTTCGGACGGCCAGGAGCGCGCCAACGTGATTGCTTACCTCAACGCGCAGGGTTCGAACCTGCCGCTCCCCGCCGCTCCGGCTGCCGAAGCCGCCGAAGCGCCGAAGGAAGGCGAAGCTGCCGCCGCCGCATCGGGCGCGCCGGAAGCCGCCGCGAAGAAGTAAGCTTTTTCGGACACGGAATCAGGAGGGGCGGGACCGAAAGGTTCCGCCCTTTTTCAGGCTGGCGGATCGGCCAGGAGGTCGGCCGCACTATCCCTGCCGAGGAACGCGCCAGAATCCTGAAGAACGGATTTCACGTCCATTACGCGGCAGTTCCGTACCCATTCTTTCTTGGCTTCGCAGGTCACAGGCACCTCGGGACTATTCGTCCCGACAACCGTTAATTCGACATTCTGGCTGCTGAACAGCCTGCCACGCGCGCTTTGCAGCCAGGAATCGACAATCACGAAATGGTCGAACCCGGCGCGCTTCGCCACGACGGCAGCCCGGTAGAGCGCGACATGGCGGGCAAGGTGCTCTGGCCCGCCGGGCGAGAAGCCCCGCACTTTCCAGCGCGCCTCGGAAACCTGTTTGCTGGAATATCCGCCACCGGCAAGCGGCATGGGACGATATTGGGCAATGGCGGCACCTGAAGTGCCGAGCAGTGCCAGACCAAGCACAACAGCTCTCACTGCCGCCCCTTGAAACCCTGCGCGATCACGTACCACTCCGACGAATCCTTGCGGCTCGCGGGCGGCTTGGCGTGCTTCACCGTAGTGAAATTGCGCTTGAGAATCGCCAGCAGGTCACCGTCCGTGCCCCCGGCGAACACCTTGGCCACGAAGGCCCCGCCGGGAGCGAGGGTGTTGATCGCGAAATCGACCGCCGCCTCGACCAGTCCCATGGTGCGCAGGTGGTCGGTCGCCTTGTGGCCCACCGTATTGGCCGCCATGTCCGAGAGGACCAGGTCCGGCGGGCCGTCAAGCGCGGCTTCGAGCGCGGCCGGGGCTTCGTCGTCCATGAAGTCCATCTGGAACAGGGTGACGCCCTCGATCGCGTCGGTGGGGAGGAGGTCGATGCCGACCACGCCCGCCTTGGGGCTGCGCTTGCGCACCACCTGGCTCCAGCCGCCGGGGGCCACGCCAAGGTCGACCACGCGCCGGGCCGACTTGATCAGGCCGAAGCGGTCATCGAGTTCGGCCAGCTTGTAGGCCGCGCGGCTGCGATAGCCGTCGGACTTGGCCTGTTTGACGTAAGGATCGTTGAGCTGGCGCTGCAGCCAGCGAACCGAGCTTTGCGAGCGGCCCTTGCCCGTCTTCAGCTTTTCATTGGGGTTCTTGCCCGAGCGACTCATCAGCGGTCAACCCTTTGCAGGACAGAGCGCGCGGCATGGCCCGGATGGCCGCCCGATGCCATCAGGCTGCGCAGGATGCCTTCGCGGATACCCCGGTCCGCCACGCCGAGCCGGTCGGCGGGCCAGAGATCGAGAATCGTCTCGAGAATCGCGCAACCGGCGACGACGAGGTCGGCCCGCTCGCGGCCGATGCATGGCAGTTCGCGGCGCTGCTCGGGCGCCATGGTCGAGAGCTTCTCGCTGATCGCGCGCATGTCCTGCGATGGCACGATCAGGCCGTCGACCGCGCGGCGATCGTACTGCGGCAGGTCGAGATGCAGGCTGGCGAGCGTGGTCACGGTGCCGCTGGTGCCTAGCAGGCGCAGTTCGGTGATCGGCCGGCTGGTACGCGTGGGCGAGATCCGGGTGGCAAATTCGGCGAAGGCATCGCGCACCAGTCCCCGCATGGCGGAATAACGCTCGATCCGCGCGTCTTCGCCATCACCTTCCGGCCCGCAGGTCTCGGAAAGGGAAACCACCCCATAGGGAACCGAGTGCCAGTCAAGGATGCGCGGCACGGTGGGGCTGCTTTCGATCAGCACCAGTTCGGTCGACCCGCCGCCGATATCGAAAATCATCGCCGGGCCTTCGCCCGATTCGAGCAGGATATGGCAGCCGAGCACGGCCAGCCGCGCCTCTTCCTGCGCGGTGATGACGTTGAGGTGGATGCCGGTTTCCTCGCGCACCCGCTCAATGAAGGCCATGCCGTTGCTGGCGCGGCGGCATGCCTCGGTGGCGACAGAGCGGGCAAGGTGGACGTTGCGCTTCTTGAGCTTCTCGGCGCAGACCTTCAGCGCCTCGACCGCACGGTCCATTGCCTCGTCCGAAAGCCGCCCGGTCTGGGCAAGGCCTTCACCCAACCGCACGACGCGGCTGAATGCGTCAATCACCACGAAATTGCCGCCCGAAGGCCGCGCGATCAGCAGCCGGCAATTGTTGGTGCCGAGGTCGATCGCGGCATAGGCCTGCCGCGGGCCGACGTAATGCCGGCGCGGCAAGCCATCCGGCGCCGGGCCGCATTCTTTCGGTAAGCCACCGGCGTCGCGCGGGGCGTGGTGGGGCGCCTGATGCGGAATGGGGCTGCCGGGGGAATCCTCCGGCCCGCCGCTCCTGCCTTCCGCCTCGCTGTACCCAGCCTCCTTGCGCATTGCCGGCGGATGGTATTCCGCCATGTCAGTTCTCAAACATCGTTTTCCCGCCAAGGGGGCGGGCATCGCCCACCATCCTAGGGCCGGGGCGGCAAAGGGGCAAGCGATGGTTGCAAATGCGCTTGACCCACGGGGGAGGCGGGACTATCGGCCCGCTTCGCGTTGCCCCGTCGTCTAATGGTAAGACTACGGATTCTGATTCCGTCTATCGAGGTTCGAATCCTCGCGGGGCATCCACTTTCCCAACACGTTTCATAACCTTAGATGCAGGGCGCTGCCCAAGCGCGCCGCGCAGCCTTGCCCTCGATCAGGCGCGGCCTCCGCCCGGATCCGGACGTTGCCCGCAAGCAAGCGCAACGTCGATGCAACAGTTGGAGTTCGGGATCCCGTATAATTCCTGCGGGGTCGCTACCTGCCCGGCATCTTGTGAAAAAGCGCGCGTTCGGCTTCCCACTGCCGCCAGGGACGCAGGCTTTTGTCCCGCATCATTAACAATCGGTCATGGTCCAGCCACTGGCCCGTCATCGGCCACCTCCTAGGCAGGTGATCGCCGTCCTTATCTTTCGAACCTGCGATGAGCCGGCAAGACTGACGGCGTTCGGCTTAAGCCCCCTATCAGCCGAACGCCGTTTTTCCTCGATCTGCGGAATGCCAAGTTTCGGGATTTCACCGGGTCAATTGACGAGGCTGAGGATGGAACGACCGGTCTTTTACGATCCGAGCGGCAAGCGCGATCGCTGGACCATGCGCGGCTTCCTCATCGGACTGGTGCTGCTTGTCGTGACCGCCGGAGTGTTTGCGGCGACTGTTATCAATGTGCCCATTCCGCGCCCGCTGGCCCTGGCAATGGAGCGTCCCCAGCCGCGTCCGCTCGCGCAGAAGGTAGGCAGAACGCTGGCCAGCGTCCGCTCATGGCTTCCGGGTGGCGGCACTCCGGCGCGGCTCAAGGTCAATCAGGTAAAGCTCGGTTTCTATGCGCCCTGGGACGATGCCAGCCGCGCTTCGCTGGCTGCGCATATCAAGGAGCTGGACTGGCTGGTGCCGGGCCTTGTCTCGGTTACGGGCGCTGACCACCACCTGACGCAGTTCCGCGACCGCCAGCTTGACGCGCTGCTGGCGGCGACGCCCAATCCCCCCGCCATCGTGCCCATGGTCCAGAACGTGCTCAACGGAAAATGGGACGGACAGGGGATGGCTGCCCTGCTCCATTCGCCAGCTGCGCGGTCGGCTCTGCTGAACCAGCTGGAGCCCCTGCTGACGAAGCAGAACGCCATCGGGGTCATGTTCGATTTCGAAGAGCTGCCGGCATCGGCCCAGGGCGATTACCTCCGCTTTCTGGGCGAAGCAAAGCAGCGCTACGCCGCCCATCACTGGCTGGTCACCCTGGCCGTTCCGGTTGACAACGAAGACTGGAAGCTGGGCGCCTATGCCAAGGTAGCCGACCGGCTGATCCTGATGGATTACGATGAGCACACGACCGATGCCGAGGCCGGGCCGGTGGCCAGCCAGAAATGGTTCGTCGACCATCTGAAGGCGGCGCTTGCGGTCGTGCCCCGCGACAAGGCGATCGTCGGCATCGGCAGCTACAGCTATGACTGGACGGGACCCGGCCGGGGCTCAACCGGTTCGGTCGAGGATTCGTGGCTTGCCGCGCACGACAGCTCCGCCAGCATCCTGTTCGACAAGGCGAGCGGCAATCCAACCTTCAGCTATTCCGAAGGCGGCGAAAACCACACGGTCTGGTTCCTCGATGCGGTGACCGCATGGAACCAGCTCAGGGCATCGGACATCGAGGGCGTCGCCGGCGTTGCCCTGTGGCGGCTGGGCACCGAAGACCCGGGCATCTGGAAAGTGCTCGACAGCTTCCAGAGCGGCAGGCTGCCCGACCTGCACGAACTAAAATCACAAGGTGCGGTCGATATCGAAGGCAACGGCGAGATCCTGCGGGTCGAGGAATCGCCAGTCGATGGCCGCCGGACGCTTTCGGCAGACAGGGAGGGCCTGGCGGTCGACGAACACTATCTTTCGCTTCCCACGCCCTACGTCATCCGCCGCGCCGGTTATCAGAAGGGCCTGGTCGCGCTCAGCTTCGATGACGGCCCGGATCCGGAATGGACACCGCAGATCCTCGACATCCTGAGGGCCAAGCACGTTCCCGCAACCTTTTTCGTGGTGGGTGAGAACGCCATGCCACACCCCTTGCTGCTCAACCAGATTGTCAATGCGGGCAGCGAGATCGGCAATCACAGCTTCACCCATCCCAACCTGGCGCAGGTTTCCGCGGAGGGCACGCGGATCGAGCTCAACAGCACCAACCGCCTTGTCGAAGCCTATACCGGCCGTTCGATGCGCCTGTTTCGCGCGCCCTATTTCGGCGATGCCGAGCCGACCACGACCAATGAGATCGTCCCGGCCCTGGTCGCGCAGCAGGATGGATATACCAATGTCGGCCTGCACGTTGACCCCGCGGACTGGAAACGGCCAGGCGTGGATGCGATCGTGAAATCGGCGCTCGACCAGGTGAAGACGGACAATCCGGAAAGCGCCGGACAGATCGTCCTGCTGCATGACGGCGGCGGGGACCGGTCTCAGACCGTTGCGGCGCTGCCGGCCATCATCGACGGGTTGAGGGCAAAGGGCTATCAGTTCGTGCCCGTATCCCGGCTCGCCGGTCTTTCCCGGGATGAGGTTATGCCCCGGGTCACGGGCCGCGACCTGATGTCGGTGCGCGCCGATGTCGGCGTATTCCTGTTCTTCGGAATGCTGGGCTATGCGCTCAACTGGCTGTTCTTTGCGGTCATCCTGCTGGGAATCGGAAGGGCGATCCTGCTTGCCCTCCTCGCGCTGCGTGGCAACCGGCCCGGACAGCGGCCCGTTCCCCCGACGATCGATCCCTCGCAATTCGTCACGGTCCTGATCCCTGCGTTCAACGAGGCGCGGGTCATCGAAGCCTCGGTCGGACGGATCCTGCAAAGCCGCGATGTCCGTCTGGAAGTGATCGTGATCGATGATGGTTCGCAGGACGATACCAGCCAGATCGTCACGCGCGCTTTCGGCGAGGATCCGCGCGTGCGGTTGCTGACCCTGCCCAATGGGGGCAAGGCACGCGCGCTTAACGAAGGGCTGAAGCTTGCCACGGGAGAGATCATCATCGCGCTCGATGCCGATACCCAGTTCGAACCCGAAACCGTGGCCCGTCTCGCCCGCTGGTTCGCGGACCCGGCGATCGGTGCCGTTGCCGGCAATGCCAAGGTGGGCAACCGCCATAACCTCGTCACCCGCTGGCAGGCGGTCGAATATGTGACCGCTCAGAACCTTGAGCGGCGCGCCCTGTCGCGCTTCGATGCGATCATGGTGGTTCCTGGCGCGGTGGGAGCCTGGCGCCGGCAGGCCCTGGAGCAAGTTGGCGGTTATCCCACCGACACGCTCGCCGAGGACCAGGACCTGACCATTGCGATCCAGCGCGGCGGCTGGCGGGTTGCCCATGATGTAGATGCGATTGCCTGGACCGAAGCGCCGGAGACCTTCCGCGCCTTGGCCAAGCAGCGGTTCCGCTGGTCCTTCGGCACGCTCCAGTGCTTGTGGAAGCACCGCTCCATCCTGCGTTCCGGGCAGCCGCAGGGGCTGGCCTATATCGGCATTCCGCAAGCCTGGCTGTTCCAGATCGGCTTCGCCCTGATCTCGCCGCTGATCGACCTGGCCTTGGTGGTCAGCGTGATCAGCACGTGGCTGCGCGTGGAGCAACATGGCTGGGACCAAACGCAAAGCGACGTCCTGCGCATGGCGGTCTATTGGTTCGTCTTCACCGGCATCGACGTGCTGTGCGGCTGGGTGGCCTATCGGCTCGAGCGGCGCGAGGCGCGCTATCCGGCACTGCTGCTGGTCGCGCAGCGCTTCGTTTACCGGCAGCTGATGTATTCCGTGGTGATTCGCGCGGTGATCAATGCCATGCGCGGGCCGTGGGTTGGGTGGGGCAAGCTTGAGCGGACGGGACGTGTCCAGGCGATTACTCAGCCGGTTTGACGATGCCCGCGTTCGGCTGGATCGACATGGTGGCAACAAGCCCCGGCGCATTGTCACCAAGCTCCAGCCTGCCGCCGTGCAGCCGTGCAACCGCCTCTACCAGCGCCAGGCCGAGGCCGGAGCCGGCGACATGGCGCGCCGGATCGAGCCTGCCGAACTTGCGCATGGCCTCTGCCCGGCGATCGGCGGGAATGCCTACCCCATTGTCGGCAACGCTCAGCTCGACTCCATGTGGCGACGTCGAGGCCGAAAGCACGATCTCCCTCCCTTCGCTGGCATATTTGAGAGCGTTTTCGACCAGGTTGCCGAGCGCCTGGCTCAGCAGTTCTCGGTGCACCGGCACGACCAGCCCCGCCGAAGCCTTGCTGGACAGGATAAAGGACTGCTCTTCGGCAATCGGGCCGTAGATTTCGACGAGGTCGGCCAGCAGCGCCGAAATGTCGGTTTCGACAAATCGCTCACGCCCAATGCCCGCCTCTGCCCGGGTTATCTGCAGCGCGGTTGAAAGCATGGCGAGCAGGGTCTCTGCCTCCGCCGATACCTTTTCCAGCGCGCTGAGCGCCACCGGATCGGAGGTCTCGATCATCGCGCGCTCAAGTGTGAACTTGAGCCGGGTGATCGGCGAGCGCAGGTCATGGGCAAGGCCATCGGTAACGATCCGAAGCTCTCCGACCAGCATTTCGATGCGGTCCAGCATGGCATTGACGCCCTGCCCCAGCGCATCGAAACTGTCCCCGCTTCCGTCGCTAAGCACACGGTGCGAAAAGTCCCCGCTGCCCACGGCCTCGGCCGTTTCGGCAATGTGGCGCACCCGCAGATTGATCATCCGGCCCAGCAGCAATGCCAGCAGCAGCGCAAGGGGGATGGCGAGCAGCAGGGCACCCAGCATCGCTTCGCGGTTCAGGTTTTTCAGCCGCACACTCGCATCGATGACGTGCCCGGTCAGAAGGTATCCGTCGTTGCCAAGGCGGGTCGTGATGACACCGGTCAGTTCGGCGCGGCCGGAATTGTTACGCAGCAGTGTGGCAGAGGTCCACGACGTCTCTTTCGGCACCACCGCGGGCCAGGCCTTGAGATTGCCGGCAAGGACAGTGCCATCCCGGCGGACCAGCAGAATGATGGGAACTTCGGATTCCGTCGCCTGAAGCCGCACCCCGACAAGCCGGACCAGCTGGCGTTCGCCGCCTTCGCGGTAGGCGGCGACGAGATCGTTGCGCAGCCCCCTGACCAGTTCCTGCTGCTCCGAGCGCAGGGTCGCTTCGCTCGATTGCCGCACGAAGAACAGGACGCCAAAGGTCAGCGCCACCTGCGACAGGAAAAGCAGCGCGACAAAGCGCGCGATCGTCGAACGAAACAGGGAGCGCCCCAGCCCCTCCATTCAGGCCGCAGGCCCGAGACGGTATCCTGCCCCGCGAATTGTGTGAAGCAGCTGCGAGGCAAAGCCATCGTCGAGCTTGCGCCGCAGGCGGCTGACGTGGACGTCGATGACATTCGTGCCCGGATCGAAGTGGTAGTCCCACACGCCTTCGAGCAGCATGGTGCGCGTCACCACCTGATCGACATGGCGGAGCAGGTATTCGAGCAGGCGGAACTCGCGGGGCTGCAGATCGATCAGCGTGTCACCCCGGCGGACCTTGCGGGACAGCAGGTCCATCTCGAGATCCTCGCAGGCAAGTTTGGTGACAACGGCCGCGCCGTCGCCGCGCTTGCGCATCACCAGCCTGACCCGTGCGAGCAATTCGGCAAAGGCAAAGGGTTTGACCAGGTAATCGTCCGAACCGGCAGTCAGGCCGGCGACACGGTCGTCCGAGGTGCCCATTGCGGAAAGGATGATGATCGGCGTCTCGATCCTGCCGGCCCGCAGCGCGCCGAGCACCGCCATGCCGTCCATGCCGGGCAGGTTGCGATCGAGAATGATGGCATCGTAACTGCCGTCGCTGGCCAGGAACAGACCATCGCGCCCGTTTGCCGCGCGATCGACGGTATAGCCTTCTTCAGACATGCCCTTGACGATGTAGGCGGCCATGGATTCATCGTCTTCGACCAGCAGGATTTTCTGCGCCATGTCGTTCACTCTCGATCTCTTGCCAGCCTACAACGCAAGTCATCGCCTTGTGAAGCACTTGGACATGGCAATCCTTTGGCCTCCGTTCCGGGCGCAACTTCGCCTGAACCGGCACGCCGGCATGGACGGATAGACTTGCGGTGTCACGTTAAGGTTTGGTCATGTCGCCGCCATCGCAGCGCAAACTGCGCGGTGCGAATCCGCATTTAGCTGGAAAAGGTCCGGCCTCGGCAGGATGCTGGCAATGCGTTTTGTTTTACGATCCCTGATCCTGATTGCCGCGGCATTCGCCGCTTTCCTTGCCTATGCCGGATACTTTGATCGCAACCCCCTGATCGAGGTGCCCACCCCGGCGGGCCGAACGTCCGCGCCCCGACACCTGGCTGCGGTCTACTTTTCGGGGGACATTGGCTACCGGGTCGGCCTCGGCCGGAAGACGGCCGAACGGCTGGCAGGGGCTGGCATACCGGTGGTTGCCGTCAATTCGCTGGCCTATTTCCGGCGGCATCGCACGGTCGCTGACGTGACCCGCCTGACCTCGCAGGCCATCCGCCAGGCCATGAAGCTGGGTCAGGCGAACCAGGTCATACTGATCGGCCATTCGCTGGGAGCCGACGTCCTTCAGGCGGCGCTTGTCGAACTGCCGGCAGACCTGCGCAGCAAGGTGCGCGGCGTGATCCTGATCGTGCCGACACAGGCGCTTTATCTGGAGATCAGCCCGTCGGAGATGCTCGATCTTGGCAGGCCTGACGGATCGGTCCTGCCAACGCTGAGCCGGCTGACCTGGACACCGCTCACCTGCGTTTACGGCGAGGATGAGGCGGACAGTCCCTGCCACGCCCTTGCCATGCCGAACGTCAGCAGGGTGCCGCTTCCCGGCGGGCACCAACTGAAATGGGACGCCGCGGCAATCCATCAGGCCATCATGCGCGCGGTCAATTCCGATGCCGCGAAGATTACCAAAATTTCAGGACCCGCACAGCGCGAGGCAATGCCGCTTACGGCAATTGCAGGTCTTCCGCAGATCGGAAGGAAGAAATTCCATGGCGGCTAAGCACCTTGTCGCGCGCTGCATGTTGGCTCTCGCCTGTCTCGGTGCAATTCCGGCGACGGCACTTGCAGCGACACCAGGCCAGCCCTTGGTGCATACCCTGTGGGTCAATCCGTTCGCGAATGTGAAGGTTGCGATCGGGGATTGCAGCGGCAAACTTTGCGGGTGGGTGGTCTGGGCCAGCCCCGAGGCGGAAAAGGACGCCCGCGAAGGCGGCGTCGCGCACCTTGTCGGCACGCAGGTATTGCAGAACTACCGGCCGGTTTCATCGGCGCAGTGGCAAGGGCGCGTGTTCGTGCCGGACATGAGCCGGTCTTTCACGTCGACGATTACGCGGATCGATGCCGGCACCCTGAAGATCAGCGGCTGCATTCTGGGCGGACTGATCTGCAAGTCCCAGCTCTGGCACCGGGCATAAGCGGCCATGCTGCGTGCCATCGACCGTGCCAGGTCATTCTATGACCGTCGCCGCGTCGCGATCAATTCCGGCATTGTGATCCTGCTCGGCGTGCTGGGCCTGTTTGCGTTTCACCGCCTGCTTTCCGAAGTGCATCCCGCAGAACTGCAATCTTCGATCAGCACCCTGCGCCCCTGGCAGATCGGTGCTTCGTTGTTCTTCACGGTGGTGAGCTATCTGCTGCTGACGCTGTATGACGTCCTGGCGCTGCGCATCATCGGCAGGCCCCTGCCGTGGAAAACCGCCGCGCTCGCTTCCTTCACCAGCTACACGCTCAGCCATAACCTGGGCCTTGGACTGGTGACCGGCGGATCGGCCCGCTTCCGCATCTACAGTTCAAGCGGCCTGCGCGCCGCCGATATTGCCCGGATCATTGCCAGCGCGAGCTTCGCTTTCTGGGCCGGAGTGATCATCGCGGTCGGGGCGGCGCTGGCTTTGCAACCTGCGCGCATTTCGCTGGGGCCAATCGCGATCGGTCCCGGTGTACTGCAATTTGCCGGGAGCGGCGTGCTGGCAATCGCCGCGGGCCTGCTGCTTGCGCTGCGCGGGAAGACGCGCGAGTTGTCCATCGCCGGGTGGCAGCTTCCGTTCCCTTCAGCCCGCCAGGCGGCAGCGCAGATCGCGGTCGCCAGCCTTGACCTTGCCGCGGCAAGTGCGGCGCTGTGCGTGCTGGTTCCGGGGGTCGCGGCCTCCATGTTCCCGCAGTTCTTCCCGGGCTATGCCTTGGCCATCGTCATCGCCCTGGTCACCCACGTACCGGGAGGCATCGGCATTTTCGAGGCGGTGGTCCTTGCCGCCCTGCCAAAGCTCGACAGGCCATCGCTGCTCGCGGCGCTCGTCGCATACCGCGCCATCTATTACCTGCTCCCGCTTTGTGGCGCAGTGATGCTACTCGCCATTCACGAGCGGCGGGCCTGGCGCCGCCCTTTGGGCAGGGCCGCGCGTGTTTCGCGCCGGATGCTGAGCCGGGTCACGCCTGTCCTGCTGTCTGTCCTGACCTTCGCGGGCGGCAGCGTCCTGCTCGTTTCAGGTTCGCTGCCCGCCGTTCCGCAGCGTCTCCATGCACTGCGCCACGTCCTGCCCCTGCCTTTCGTCGAGGCATCGCATTTTGCCGCCAGCCTTGCCGGCACAGGGCTGTTGCTGCTTGCGCCCGGGCTGTTCAAGCGGCTCGACAGCGCCTTCATCCTTACCCGCCTTCTGCTGATCGCGGGGGCTGCGTTCTCTCTGGCCAAAGGATTCGACTTCGAGGAAGCCGGCATTCTGCTGCTGATTGCCGCCCTGCTGCAGGCAGCCCGCAGCAACTTCTACCGGCGGACGGCCTTTACCGCCGATACATTTACCGCCGGCTGGATTGCCGCGGTTGCGGTGGCTCTCGGCCTCTCCATGTGGATCGGCCTGATCTCTTTCCGCCATATCGCCTACCAGGACGAGTTGTGGTGGCAGTTTGCATGGAAAGGCGATGCCTCCCGCTTCCTGCGCGCCAGCCTTGGCGCCGCGGTGGCCATGATGGCCGCCATCCTCATGCGCTTTGGAAAGCCGGCCCTGCCCCCGGCCGTGGCAGCGGAAATTTCCCTGCCCAGCACCCAGGCCCTGTTCGACAGCGAGCGCGCCGACACCATGCTCGCATGGACCGGCGACAAGCGCTTCCTCGTGTCGGAAAGTGGCCGGGCCTTTCTGATGTACCAGGTCCAGGGACAAAGCTGGATCGTCATGGGCGATCCTGTCGGCCCCGAGCAGGAATGGGCCGGGCTGCTCTGGCGCCTGCGCGAACTTGCCGACGCCGCGCAAGGCCGCCTGATGCTTTACCAGGCGAGCGTTCAGGCCTTGCCGCTGGCAGTCGATCTGGGCCTGCAGCTGGTCAAATATGGCGAAGAGGCGCGGGTCGATCTCAGCCGCTTTGACCTGAACAGCCGGGATGCGCGCAGCCTGCGCTATTCTGAAAGGCGCGCGGTTCGCGAGGGCGCGAGCTTCGAAGTCGTTCCGGCAGCCGACCTTCCCGGCATCATGCCTGAACTGCAGCGGGTTTCGGACGCATGGCTGAAGGCCAAGGGCCGTTCGGAACTGGCCTTCAGCGTTGGCCGATTCGATCCGAACTACCTTTCCCGATTCGATTGCGCGGTGGTGCGCCATCAGGGCCGGATCGTCGCTTTCGCCAACATATGGGCGAGCAGCAACCGCAACGAGCTGTCGGTGGACCTGATGCGGCATGGGGATGACATGCCCTACGGGACCATGGACCTGCTTTTCTCCAGCCTGATGCAATGGGGGCGCGATGAGGGATATCGCTGGTTCATTCTCGGAATAGCGCCTCTTTCGGGGATCGAGGCCCATCGTCTGTCGCCGGTCTGGGCCCGCGTGAGTGCCGCGGTTTACCGGCATGGCGGGCAATTCTACGGTTTCGAGGGCCTGCGCGCCTACAAGGGCAAGTTTTCGCCCCAATGGGAACCGCGCTTCATCGCGGGCCCCGGCAGTCTGGGCCTGATCCGGGCCCTTGTTGACCTCAGGACGCTTGTCGGTGGGGGAAAAAGAGCGCCAGCGCAGCGACGCGGGTGCCGATCTCTTGATCCGGATTTGCCGCCATGGACCTGCGAAGGCTTGGTTGAATCCGTGCGCCGTCATTTTTGTGCAGCATGACGCTGTCATTGTGGGCCCATGGACACCGACACCGCACCGCGCTTCGACTGGATCGCCTGGTACGCCGCGATCCCCGGAATCCCCGCCGACTGGCCCAAGGCCGACGACTCCGCCGAGCCGGACAACAGCTTTGACGGCGATGACTGGCCCGAGCTGAAAGCCGCCTGACCGGCTCCATTCCGCTACGGCATGGCGGCACCTCGTCTCGCCCTTTGACAGCGGCGGCGCGAGGCGCGAAAAGGGGCTAATGACAGAAACAGATGACAAGCGGCTGACGAGACGCCGCTTCTACAAGGCGGAACAAGAAGCCGGGTTCGCAGAGAGCCACTTCACCGCCACCCCGCAAACCCTGAGCCCGAGCTACAAGCTGGCCTTCACCGACAACGATTTCCTCCTGCGTGAGGAATTGCGCCCGGTGCGTTTCCAGCTTGAGCTGCTCAAGACCGAGATGCTGATGGAAGAGGCCGGCATCGGATCGATGCTGGTCTGCTACGGTTCGGCGCGAATCCCCTCGCCCGAACAGGCGGCGGAACTCGTCGCCAACGCGCCGGAAGATCGCAAGGCCGTGGCCGAAAGCCTGGCCGCCAAGGCGAAGTATTATGACGTCGCCCGCAACCTTGCCCGCATCGCCAGCGAAGCGGCGATCGTCGAGAAGGGCATGCGCCAGTTCGTCGTCTGTTCGGGCGGCGGGCCTTCGATCATGGAAGCCGCCAACCGCGGCGCGACCGAGGCGGGCGCGGAAACCATCGGGCTCAACATCGTCCTGCCGCACGAACAGGCACCCAACCTTTACGTCACCCCCCGGCTGGCCTTCCAGTTCCACTACTTCGCCCTGCGCAAGATGCACTTCCTGCTGCGCGCCAAGGCAATCGCCGTGTTCCCAGGCGGTTACGGCACCTTCGACGAGTTCTTCGAACTGCTGTGCCTGATCCAGACCGGCAAGATGAAGCCGATCCCGATCCTGCTCTATGGCAAGGAATTCTGGAGCAAGGTGGTCAACTTCCACGCCCTGGCCGAGGAAGGCGTGATCAATCACGAAGACCTCAAGCTGATCTCGTGGGTGGAAACTGCCGAGGAAGGCTGGGACGTGATCAGGGACTTCTACGACCTCTGACGGTCAGCGGACCGCCTGGTGTCCCAGCGGTCCGTGGCCTTCGCCGAAACCCGGCGCGGCGATCAGCGCGGCGCGGACAAAGCGGCGCGCGCCTTCCACTGCATCAACCAACGGCTGGCCTTGCCCGAGGAGCGTGGCAATCGCGCTGGCCAGCGTGCAGCCGGTGCCGTGGGTGTGGCGCGTGTTGACCCGCATGCCGCGCCACAAGCGCTGATCCTCACCCGGGATGACGAGGCGGTCCTCAACCTCTGGCCCATCGGCATCGCCGCCCTTGGCGAGATAGGCAATGCCGCGCGCGGCCATGCCCTCGTCCCCGCCGAGCGCGGCAAGTTCGGGCACATTGGGAGTGGTCAGCGTGGCCAGCTTCATCAGCCGTTCGAATGCGGCAATCGTCTCCGCGTCCGCCAGGGCCGCGCCGCTGGTGGCGATCATCACCGGATCGAAAACCACCGGCACATTGGCGCTCTCGAGCAGGTCGGCGACGGCATGGGCAATCGCGGATGAGCCGAGCATGCCGATCTTCACCGCGTTGATGCCGATGTCAGAGGCGCAAGCCTCGATCTGGGCGACGACGAGGTCGGGGGTCAGCACCTCGACGGCCGTCACGCCGGTCGTGTTCTGCGCCGTGATCGCGGTGATCGCGGTCATGGCATAGCCGCCCAGCATGGTGATGGTCTTGATGTCAGCCTGAATGCCCGCGCCGCCCGAACTGTCGGATCCGGCGATGGTCAGGATGCGGGGCACGTGTCGTCCCGGGCTTGACCCGGGACCGCTGCCCTGCTCAAGCGAAGTTTGCGTGTTCATGGCAGCGGCCCCGGATCAAGTCCGGGAAAACGAAGGGCTGAACTTCCGCTCGGTCGAAGGCGGGTTCTTGGCATGGTGCTTCACCGCGCGGGTCGGCCGGTCCATCAGCTCTCCGCCGCAATTGGGGCAGCGGTCATCCAGTGCGTCGGCGCATTCGGCGCAGAAAGTGCATTCGAACGAGCAGATGAAGGCGCCGGGATCCTCCGCCGGAAGATCGCAGCCGCACTTCTCGCAATCTGGGCGCATTTCCAGCATCAGGCAGCAGCCTCCTTCACCGCGGCGCAGATGGCATCGACCACCTGCTCCACCTCGCCCGCATCGTCGCCTTCGGCCATGACGCGGATCACCGGTTCGGTGCCCGAAGGCCGGATGACGAGGCGGCCCTTGCCGTTCAGTTGAGCCTCTGCGTCTGCAATCACGCCCTTCACCCGCGCATCGTCGAGCGGCTTGCCGCCGGCAAAGCGCACGTTCTTGAGCAGCTGCGGCACGGGATCGAACAGGTGCAGCAGCTCGCTGGCACGCTTGCCCGATTGCACCAGCGCCGCCAGCACCTGCAGCGCCGCCACGGTACCATCGCCGGTGGTCGCATGATCGAGCAGGATCATGTGGCCTGACTGTTCACCGCCGACGTTGAAGCCATCGGCCTTCATCTTTTCGAGCACGTGGCGGTCGCCCACCTTGGTGCGTTCCAGCGTCAGGCCCTGCCCGACAAGGAAACGTTCGAGGCCGAGGTTGGACATCACCGTCGCCACCACGCCGCCGCCGCGCAGCTGTCCGCTCGCCGCCATGCGCGTGCCGATCAGCGCCATGATCTGGTCACCATCGACCGTCTGGCCCTTTTCATCGACCACGATCAGCCGGTCGGCATCGCCATCGAGGGCAATGCCGATGTCCGCGCCGCTGGCGACCACGGTTTCCTTGACGAGGTTGAGGTGCGTGGAGCCGACCTTGTCATTGATGTTGGTGCCGTTGGGACTCACGCCGACCGCGATGACTTCCGCGCCCAGTTCCCAGATGGCGGAGGGAGCCACCTGATAGGCCGCGCCATTGGCGCAATCGACCACGATCTTGAGCCCGTCGAGCCGGACATTATCCGGCAGCGAGCCTTTCACCGCGTGGATATAGCGACCGCGCGCGTCCTCGATCCGGCGGGCGCGACCGATCTTTGCGGCATCGGCGAGCGGCTGCGTTTCGCCCAGCATGGCCTCGATCGCCAGCTCGTCCTCATCCGACAGCTTGAAGCCATCGGGGCCGAACAGCTTGATGCCGTTGTCCTCATAGGGGTTGTGGCTGGCCGAGATCATCACGCCGACATCGGCGCGCAGTTCGCGGGTGAGGAGGGCGATAGCAGGCGTGGGCAGCGGCCCTGTGAGCACCACGTCCATGCCCACCGAGGTAAAGCCCGCGACCAGCGCGTTTTCCAGCATGTAGCCCGAAAGGCGGGTATCCTTGCCGATCACCACGCGGTGGCGGTGATCGCCGCGCAGGAAGCGCGTTCCTGCCGCCTGGCCCACCTTCATCGCGATTTCCGCGGTCATGACGCCCGCGTTGGTCCGCCCGCGAATGCCGTCCGTGCCGAAATACTGCCTTGCCATGCCTTAGCGCTCTCCAACCCTGCGGTTCCCGCCGCACTACATCAGACAAATTGCCATGGCGTAACCAGCCGCTAATGTCACCCCGGCACAGCGTGATTGGAGCACGAATGGACGAGGCGAACAGGGCAGCGGGATTCCCCGAAATCAAGGTTCCGGCGGGGCTTACCTTTGCCGGGCTGGTGCTGGGGTTCCTCGCAGGAATGCTGCCAAAGGGTAGCGCCGCGATGGATGCCCTGCTGCTTTATGGCGGCTTTGCCGGAACGCTGTGGCTGCGTCTGCTGACGCTGACCATTGTCCCGCTGGTCGTGGGGCTGGTCTATACCGGTATTTCGCAGACGCTGGCGGCGGCCAATGGCGGCCGGCTGGCCCGGCGCGCGGTGGGGCTGTTCTTTGCCGTGCTGATCTTCAGCGGCGCCATGTCCGCGCTGCTGGTGCCCGCGCTGCTGACAGCCTTCCCGATCCCCGAACGCGCCATTGCGGCGCTGAGCGGCGGCGCGGCCAAGGCGGGCGAGGTGCCCGCCGCGACCGAGATCCTGCTCGCCATGGTGCCAGAGAACATCTTCGCCTCGATCTCGTCAGGCGCGATGCTCCCCATAGTATTGTTCGTTTCCGCCATCGCCATCGCCGCCACCCGCATTGCCGAGGCCCCGCGCCGCCAGCTCGCGCTGGTGTTCGAAGGCCTGGCCGCGACGATGATGGTGGTGGTCGGCTGGGTGCTCAAGCTGGCCCCCATCGGTGTCTTCGGCCTTGCCTTGCCGCTGGCGGCGAACAGCGGGTCGGACACGATTGCCGCGCTGGCGCACTATATCCTGATCGTCAGCGCAGCGGGCTTCGTCGTGCTGCTGGCGGGGGTGGCGCTGGCCCTGACGCTCGGCGGGCAGAGGCCGGCAAGCTTCTTCCGCGCCATGGTCCCGGTCTTTGCCGTGGCGCTCTCCACCCAGTCCTCGCTCGCCAGCCTGCCCGCCATGCTGGGCGCGACGCGGCGCATGGGGGTGCGCGAGGCGACCGCCGATTTCGTCCTGCCGCTGGCCGTGGCGATCTTCCGCGCGACCAGTCCGGCGATGAACATGGGCGTGGCGATCTATGCCGCCTACCTCACCGGAACGCCGCTGAACCCGCTGCTGCTGGTGGCGGGCGTCATGGTCGCCTTCCTCGTCTCGCTGAGCTCGGTCTCGCTGCCGGGCACGATCAGCTTCGTCATCTCGGTCGGGCCCATCGCCAATGCCATGGGCGTGCCGATCGGCCCGCTGGCGCTGCTGGTGGCGGTGGAAATGCTGCCTGACATCATGCGCACGCTGGGCAATGTGACGATGGACGTGGCGACCACGACGACCATCGACCGGCGGCGTGGGGACTGACAGCGCATTTTCCTACAGGGCGGCGGAATGGTACAAGTTCGCCGCTCTTTGAAATTGTTGGTCCCGGCGATAGCGCAGGCGCGCGACGATGCAGGTGTCACCCTGGCATCGGTGCGGTTATCGCTTTTCCATCAATGCTTTGGGCTTGAATAGGCTGGGTGACACGGTGTCACCTCTGTCACCATTCAACCTGCTTTAAAGCGCCTTTGCATAGATGTTGTAGGTCTTGTTGATCTTGCTGCCGATCGTTTCGGCAATCGAGACCATCCCTTGGTTGTCCTCAAGGATCCAGCCGATCTCGCCGCGCTTGCCGTTGTAGTGGGCCACGGCGTTGCGGCGGATATATTCGATCATCATGAAGGCCAGCTGGCTTGCCATGCGCGATGACTGCAACCGCTTTACAACCCCCATCAGCGGCACGCGCATGTCGGCATTCTTCGGCTTCCACAGCCACAGCGCCAGCTTCAGCCAGCCGAGCAGCGACGGCTTGCCATTGGGGCGCACCACCTTCTTCTGGATCTGGTTGAGATCGGGCAGCGTCATCATGAAGGCCACCGGCTCGCCATCGTATTCGGCGATGTAGATCAGGTCCGGCTTGCAGATCGGCTTCAGGTTCTTGGCGGTATAGGCGATCTCGGTATCGGTGAAGGGGACGAAGCCCCAGTTGTCCGACCAGGCATCGTTGAGGATGTCGCAGATGATCTTCACTTCGCGCGGGAAGTGGGCAAGCTCCACCTCGCGCACCTTGATCCGCGCGTTCTTTTCGCCCGACTGGACGATGCGCTGGATCAGCTGCGGGAATTCCTGCGTGATGTCGAGGTCATAGGTGTGCAGCCGCTTGGCAAGGGCATAGCCCGCCCCTTCGATCCACGGCTGGTAGCGGGCGTTCTGGTGGCCCATCAGCACCATCGGCGGGTGATCGTGACCGAAGACGAGCTGGCCCGGTTCTTCCCAGACCGAAAGGTTCATCGGCGCGAGCACCTTGGTCATGCCCTGTTCGCGCAGCCAGCCTTCCGCCCGCTCGATCAGGGCGGCGGCAACGACAGGGTCCTCACTCTCGAGCGCGCCCCACATGCCGGTGCCGGGGCCCATGCCCTGCTCCACCGGCTGGGTCAGCGCCAGTTCATCGATATGCGCCGATATGCGCCCGACGATCTCACCGCCGCGCTTGGCCAGGAAAAGCTGGACGCGGGCGTGTTCGAAAAAGGGGTTCTTGCCCGGAGTGTACTTGCCGATCTCCTCGCTGTGCAATTGCGGCACGTAGTTCGGATCCGACGCATTTATCCGATAACCGTAATCGACAAAGTCCGCGATCCCGGCCTTGCCCGAGACCGGAGTGATCATTAGTTCGCCTGTTGCCACGATATTGCCTTTGCCGATGGATTGGAGAACAACCGGTGCCGGACCTGCGTTCGGTCTGAAACGATTGTCAAGCCGCACCGCGCCGTCCCCCGCGCATCACAGGCTTTAACCGTGGGAATATGGCATGAATGCGCCTGAGATGACGATGACCAAGATTTCCGCAATCCCTGATGACAAGGCCATGCTGCGCGCGGCGGTAGAGGTATCGCGCGACATTTCGGTCGCTCGGCCGGAAATCTATTGGCCGGACATGCTGGTCTCGGCCGCGGTGGGCTACGGCGCGCTCTACGGTGCGATTGCGAGCGTGATGACTGGCGGATCGGCATGGGCCGCGGCGGGCTTCGGGCTGCTCTCGGCACTGGCGCTTTACCGGGCGCTGCTGTTCATTCACGAGCTGACCCACATCCACGAAACCGCGCTGCCGGGCTTCCGCTTCACGTGGAACCTGCTCGTCGGAATTCCGATGCTGATCCCCAGCTTCATGTACGAGGGCGTCCACACGCTGCACCATGCGCGCACCCGTTATGGCACGGTGGAGGACCCAGAATACCTGCCGCTGGCGCTGATGAAGCCGTGGAGCCTGCCGGTGTTCCTGCTGCTTGCGATCCTGCTGCCGATCGGCCTGTTGGTCCGCTGCGCCGTGCTGGTGCCGCTGGGCGTGATCATCCCGCCGCTGCGCAAGCTGGTGTGGGAGCGGGCAAGCTCACTGTCGATCAACCCGGACTTCCGCCGCCGCCCGCCCGAGGGGTCGTTCAAGACGATGGTGTTCTGGCAGGAACTGGGTGCGAGCGTCTGGGCCTTGTTCCTGCTGTGGAGCGCGTGGGCTTGGGACTGGCGTCCCTTGGCCGTGGCAGTCGCGGTCATCTCGCTCACCGCCGTGCTCAACCAGGTCCGCACGCTGGTCGCGCACCTCTGGGCCAATGACGGCGATGCCATGACGGTGACCGGCCAGTACCTCGATTCGGTCAATGTGCCGCCGCCCGGCGTGCTGGGCGAACTGTGGGCTCCGGTCGGCCTGCGCTATCACGCACTACACCACCTGCTCGCCTCGGTGCCGTACCATTCCTATCCCGAGGCGCACCGCCGGCTGATGAAGCAGCTAGGTCTTGAGTCGACCTACGACAGGGCGAATTACCGGGGGCTGTTTCCGCTGCTGGGCAAACTGGTTTCGAGCACGATGGTAAAGCGCTGAACCGCTATTCCTCGGTTCTGACCAGCACGGTTTCGCCGACCAAGGCAAATAGCAGGAACGGCGTCCATGCGGCAATCAGCGGCGGGTAGCCGCCGAAATTGCCGATCGCCAGCGCAGCGTTGTCGACGACGAAATAGAGGAAGCCGAGCGCCATCCCGATTACGCCGCGGATCAGCAGCTGGCCGGAACGGGCGAGGCCAAAGGCGGCGACCGAACCCAGCAGCGGCATCAGCACGGCCGAGAGCGGTCCGGAAATCTTGTGCCACCACTTGCCCTCAAGCTCGCTGGTGCGCCGCCCCGCTGCCTTCATCGCTTCAATCGAGCGGCCCAGTTCGAAGATGTTTTCAGCATCGGGATCGACCTTGCTGATCGCAACCTGCCCGGGGGTCACGGACTTGGCGACGACCACGGTGCCGAGGTCACTGAGCCGCGCCCCCTGAACGTCGAACTGGACCGCGTTCTCGAGCTTCCAGCCAGGCGCGGCGAAAGTCGCACGGGGGGCGCGGATCTGCGAGAGGACCATGGTCGAAGGGTCGCGCTGGTACCAGGTGACGTTGGTCATCACCACGCCGCTGTCCCGCCCGCTGAGCGCTGCTGCCATCATGATGTTGTTGCCATCGCGCAGATAGACGTTCGAGCGCGCCCCGCCGGCCTGCGGCACGGGTCCATACTCCGCCGCCTGCCACGCCTTGAGCGTCGCCGTGGCGCGCGTGACGACGCGCTCGTTGAATGCGAAGCTGACGAGCGCCACTAGCAGCGAGGTCAGCAGCAGCGGCGCCAGCACCTGATGCGCCGAAAGTCCGGCCGCGCGCATCGAGACAACCTCGCTGTTCTGGTTGAGCGGCCAGAAGGTGAGCAGCGTCGCCAGCAGCACCGAATAGGGCAGGAACCGCGCCATCAGCTGCGGCACGCGCAGGGTAACGTAAGTCCACAGCTGCGCCTCGCCATTGCCCGGCTTGGCCAGGATCGCGCCGCTTTCGCCCAGGAGGTCGAGCATCTGGAGCACCAGCACCAGCATGATCAGCACGGCAACGATGCGCGTGACGAACAGCCGCGCGAGGTAGAGCGTCAGCGTGCGCGAGGGGAACAGGTCAAGCCGCATGGCCAACCTCCTCACCCATGCCGGTCAGCTTGCGCGCCGCCGGATGCCGCTTGAAGAATGCGGTGATCTTCTTGCCCGCCGTTTGCGCAAACTTTTCGAGCGCACCGATCGGCTGTCCGCCCGGGACGTAGGCGATGCGCCAGTACATCCACAGGATCAGCGCAGAGAATAGCGCAAACGGGCCCCACAGCGCCAGCAGCGGACCGACATCGCCGCGCGCGGCAGCAGCGGCGCCCGATTCATTGATCTTGTGATAGGCGACCACCATGACGATCGAGACGAACAGGCCGAGGGCCGAAGTCGAGCGCTTGGGCGGAACGGCGAGCGCCACCGCGAGCAACGGCATGAGCAGCATCATGACCACTTCGACCATGCGGTAGGAGAAGCTGGCACGGACCTGCGCGCGTTCGAGCGGCGGGGCATCGGCAGCCCAGCCGATGCGCAGCAGTTCTGGCAGGATATATTCGCGCTCCTTGCCGCCGCGTTCGCGGAAGCGTTCGAGCGCAGGCAGCGAGATCGGCAAGTCGTGGCGGGAGAAGGAGAGCACGCGCGGGCTCTGGCCCGGGCTGTCCTGCACGATCTGGCCGTCGGTGAGGCGGAAGATGATCGTGTCGGGCTTGTCTTGCAAAGCAAGGAACCGGCCCTCGCGCGCCGAGATTGTCAGCACCTGCCCCTTGTTGTCGGACAGGCGGGCGAAGATGCCGATCAGCTGGCGGCCATCCTCACGGCTCTGTTCGATGCGCAGGGCCAGCTTATCTGCCAGCGTCGTGAATTCACCGACCTTAATCGAGGCGCCCAGCGCGCCGGTCTTCAGTTCGAAGTTGAGCTGTTCGTAGTAATAGCGCGCCAGCGGCTGGAGGTAGGAAACGTTGAGGAAGTTCACCGCCGCCAGAGTGATGGCGATCATGTAAGGCACGCGCAGGAGCCGGGTATAGCTGAGCCCCACGGCGCGCATCACGTCTAGCTCGCTCGAGGTTGCCAGCTTACGGAAAGCCAGCAGGATGCCGAGCAGCAGGCCGAGCGGGATGGCGAGGCTGGCATATTCGGGCAGCAGGTTCGCCAGCATCTTGAACACGACCGAAACCGGCCCGCCCTGCAGCGCGACGAAATCGAACAGCTTGAGCATCTTGTCGAGGATCAGCAGCGAGGCCGCGACAAGGAACACCGCGCACATCGGCATGAGCACGAGGCGGAAGATGTAGCGGTCAATTGCGGGGATGCGTTTGAACAAAAGGGCTCGGCCGGATTGCAGTGGCAGCGGACGTCCTGCCTAGGTCATGCCGCCATGGCTGGCAAGCGGCAGAGCAAGCCTCTGCGCCCGATTACCCTTTTCGGAGGTCAGGCCTTTTCCAGCGTGCACTGGAGCGGGTGCTGGTTCTGCCGGGCGAAGTCCATCACCTGGTTCACCTTGGTCTCGGCAATCTCGTAAGGGAAGATGCCGCAGACGCCGACGCCCTTCTGGTGGACGTGGAGCATGACCCGTGTCGCCTGGTCCATGTCCATGTGGAAGAAGCGCTTCAGCACGATCACGACGAATTCCATCGGCGTGTAATCGTCATTCAGCATCAGCACCTTGAACTGGCTGGGCTTCTTGGGCTTGGCGCGCGTCTTGGTGGCAAGTCCGACTTGCGCACCGCCGCCGCCCTGGCCGGAATCGTCTTCGTCCCCGGCACGGGGTGACAGGACAAGGCAAGGGTCGGGACGTGCGATCATGGTGTCAGGATACCGTAACTTGGGCAGGGCGGGCAAGATGCGCAAGGGTTCGCAGACGGCGAACGGGCCGGACAGCACGGTGGCTGTCCGGCCCGCTGATCGGTCCGGCTTGTCTTTTGGGAGAGGAAGGCCGGCCCGGAAAGCTTGAAGGTTGCCCGATCAGGCGGCCTTCGAAACCTTTTCGACTGCGAGGCTGACGCGCGTCGAAATCGGCGCGAAGCTGTCATTGGCAAGCTTGAACATGGCCTCGGTGTTCTTCGAACCGGCGGCAACGACGGCATCGAAGTTGCGGCGCATCAGTTCCGACTGGAACTTGAAGAAATCGGCCGGCGACTTGATCGCGGCCATTTCCTTGACGTCGGCGGTCATGGTTTCGAAAGCGGTCTTGCTTTCGGCAACCATGTCGGCGCCCAGCACCTTGGCGCCTTCGGCGAAGATCTTGCCCGATTCGACGAGCGCTTCGACGTTGCCCTTGGCGAATTCGGTGGCTTCACCAGCCGAAGCGGTGCCCTTTTCGAATGCCGACTTTGCCTTTTCCTTCAGGTCGGAGAAAGCCGACGAAACGGTGGCGGTGAAATCCTTGGTGGTCTTGGCCATGATCTTTTCCTTGAGCACGGTGAGAGTGGGTGTTCCGCTTTTCGCGGGTTGCTTGCGCACTGGAGCCTTCTTGGCGGCGACCGGTGCGGTCTTGATGGGTTTCATCTTCACGGTCTTTGCCTTGACCAGCGGAGCGGGCTTCGGCGCAGCCTTTGCCACCTTTGCCGCCTTGGGAGCGGGCTTCGGTGCCTCAACTGCAACTTCGGCGACTGGCTCGGGCTTCAGCGCGGGAAGCACCACCGGAGCCTCTGCTGCGGCTTCGGCATAGGCCTTTTCCGCGGAGTCGATCGGCGCATTCTCGGTTGCTTCAGCCATTTTGCCTGCTTCCGTTGGATCGGGTTGAACCATTTGCTGCATTGCACAATAAGCATCGCCAAGGCCGATGTCAACGTTTTTTGTGCGGTGCAACAAATTCGTCTCGCAGGTGCAACCGCTCCGTTCGGGGGCGGGTCAACGGCTGCGGACGTAGCGTCCCGGCGCGTCTTCAATCACCTTGTCGCCCTTGCCGCCCGGAGCGCGCTTGCCCTTGGCGGGGACCCGCACGGCATCCTGCGCCTCTATCCAGCCAAGCCAGTGGCCCCACCACGAACCGGGATGCTCCTCTGCCGCGGCAATGAAGCTGTCGAGTGTGTCGCCCGGCTCGGGGTTGGTCCAGTACTGGTACTTGCCCGAGGCTGGCGGGTTGACGACCCCGGCGATGTGGCCCGATCCGGCGAGCACGAAGGTCCAGTCCCCGCGCAGGTGGCGGGTCAGCTTCCATGCGCTCTCCGGCGGGGCGATATGGTCCTCGCGGCCCGCCTGGATGAAGCAGGGCACGGTGATCCGCGTGAGGTCGATCGGCGTGCCATCGGCGCTGAGCGCATCGGGCACGACCAGCCTGTTGTCGCGGTAGAGGTCGCGCAGGTATTCGTGGTGCCACCTGGCCGGCAGGTTGGTCGTGTCGCCGTTCCAGTGGAGCAGGTCGAAGGCCGGGTACTCCTTGCCCAGCAGGTAATTGTCGATCACGTAGTTCCAGATCAGGTCCGAACTGCGCAGCAGGTTGAATGTCGCGGCCATGATCCGCCCGTCGAGATAGCCGTCATTGGCCATGGCCTGCATCGCGGCGATCTGCTGGTCATCGATGAAGTTCTTCAGCTCGCCCGCCTCGGTGAAATCGACCTGCGCGGTGAAGAAGGTCGCGCTTTTCACCTTGTCGCCCTCGCCCCGGCGGCACAGCACTGCCAGCGTCGCGGCGAGCGTGGTGCCGGCAACGCAGTAACCGATGGTATGGACCGCAGGCACGTCCAGCCGGGCGCGGACATGGTCGATCGCCTCGATCTGGGCGCGGATGTAATCGTCCCACACCACGTCGGCCATCGAGGCATCGGCGGATTTCCACGATACCATGAAGACGGTCAGCCCCTGCTCGACCGCCCAGCGCACAAAGCTTTTCGCCGGGTTCAGGTCGAGGATGTAGAACCGGTTGATCCACGGCGGGAAGATCACCAGCGGCACAGCGAGCACGTTATCGGTGGTCGGCGAATACTGGATCAGCTGGAACAGCGGGGTTTCGTGGACCACCTTGCCCGGGGTCATGGCGATGTTCCGCCCCAGCTCGAAAGCGTTGGGATCGGTGTGGGTGAGCTGGCCCTTTTTCAGGTCGTTCAGCAGGTGCTCCATGCCCTGGACAAGGTTCTCGCCCTTGGTCTCCAGCGTGCGTTCGAGCACCACCGGATTGGTCAGCGGGAAGTTCGCCGGGCTCAGCGCCTCGGTCAGGGTGCGGGTGGCAAAGCGGAGCTGTTCCTTGCGGTCCGGATCGAGTCCCTCTGCCTTGTCGGCCAGCTGGGCAAGCTGTTCGGAAAACAGGAGATAGGCCTGATGGATCAGCGCGAAGACCGGTTGCTGGCGCCAGCGCGGGTCCTTGAAGCGGCGGTCGCTGCGCGGCAGCTCCGGCCCCTTGTCGTCATTGGGCTTGCCGCCGGAGAACTGCCCCAGCACGCCTTGCCACAGCTTGACGCTGTCATCCCACAGCTTGGCCTGCGTAACCGCATCGGCGAAGGGCATCTGCTTGTACCAGCTTTCGACCATTTCGAACCAGGCGGCGGGATCGGTCACCTGCTGCGGCGGACTGGCAAGGGTGAGGTCGGGCTGGAACTTGAGGAGCTTCTCGCTCATCCGCTGCATCACACTCGCCCATTGGGCAAATTCGGCGGGATCGGCGGCAAGGGGCGCGGGCTGCGGGGTGCCGGCAAGGCTGGCGAACTGGCCCAGCATGGCCTGGGTCGCCTCGGCCTGCATTTTCAGCATTTCGGCAAAGGGATCGGTGCCTTCGGTCTTGCCGCTGTCGTCGCCCATGTCTGCCTCGCCGGTTTATGCTGCACTGCACAATTACGTCGGGAGCCGCCGAACCGCAATCCCGCATTTGCCTTGGCGGCCATAATGCAGCAAAGCGGCGCTGCGGCAATCCCGCCGCCGTTACGGATTCAAGAGGTCATGGAAGAAGAGTTCTACCGCATCAAGCGCCTGCCGCCCTACGTCATCGCCGAAGTGAATGACATGCGGGCCGCTGCGCGAGCCGCGGGCAAGGACATCATCGACCTCGGCATGGGCAACCCGGATCTGCCCCCTCCCCAGCACGTGATCGACAAGCTGTGCGAGGTGGCACAAAAGCCCTCCGCTCACGGCTATTCGGCCAGCTCTGGCATCCCCGGCGTGCGCAAGGCCCAGGCAAATTACTATGCCCGCCGCTTTGGCGTGGAACTCGATCCGGCGACCGAAGTGGTCATGACAATGGGGTCGAAGGAGGGTCTTGCCAGCCTTGCCACCGCAATCACCGCGCCCGGCGACGTCGTGCTGGCGCCCAATCCCAGCTACCCGATCCACACCTTCGGCTTCATCATTGCCGGGGCGACTATCCGTTCGGTCCCGACCACTCCGGATGAGCGTTATTGGGAATCGCTGGAACGCGCGATGGCCTTCACCGTGCCGCGCCCATCGATCCTGATCGTCAATTACCCTGGCAACCCGACTGCCGAGACGGTCGATCTGGCCTTCTATGAACGCCTTGTCGCCTGGGCGAAGGAGAACAAGGTCTGGATCCTGTCCGACCTGGCCTATTCGGAGCTCTATTACGACGGCAACCCGACCGTTTCGATCCTGCAGGTGCCGGGCGCCAAGGACGTTGCGGTGGAATTCACCTCGATGTCCAAGACCTTCTCGATGGCGGGATGGCGAGTCGGCTTTGCCGTTGGCAACCCGAAGCTGATCGCCGCGCTCAAGCGGGTGAAGAGCTATCTCGATTATGGAGCCTTCACCCCGATCCAGGCGGCCGCCTGCGCCGCGCTCAACGGCCCGCAGGACATCGTCGAGCGCAACCGCGAACTTTACCAGAAGCGCCGCGACGTCATGGTCGAGAGCTTCGGCCGCGCCGGGTGGGAAATCCCCAGCCCCAAGGCATCGATGTTCGCCTGGGCGCCGCTTCCGCCCGCGCTCAAGCAAATGGGCAGCCTCGAATTCTCCAAGCAGCTTCTGACCCATGCCGAAGTGGCCGTTGCCCCCGGCGTCGGCTATGGTGAGGAAGGCGAAGGCTTCGTCCGTATCGCCATGGTCGAAAATGAGCAGCGGCTGCGGCAGGCGGCGCGCAACATCAAACGCTACTTGTCCACAATGGGTGTAAATAGCTCGGCCGCCTGATGGCAAAACATGGTTAATTCGGTTAGCAATTCCCCGGGCGCTGGCAGCGTTTCGGGGGTTCCGGATGCCGTTGGTTCAGGACTGGGGCAATCATTGCGCACCACCGGGTACGCCCGGACACGCCTGATCATGCGCAGCTTCCGTTGGCTTGGCGCCCTGCCCCTGCCCGCCTCGCTCGATCTCAGGAGGCAGGGTTGGGTGCTGGACGACAGCCCTGATAACGAAGGTTCCAGTCCGGCACTAACCTGCGAAGCATCAAGCGCCCGCGCCATTGTTCCGATGCGCGAGCGGGCGCGAACCCTTGTAATCGGCGTCAATGACAGTGTTGAGCGCGCCGAATGGCTGCAGCAGGGCTTTGGCGATGTCCTCCCGGCCTGGGTGTCGCTGGGTGAACTGGAAATGCGCGCCATGCGGGTGCGCATGGCGGCCCAGGCCGAGCCGCGCCGCCGCCGCCACGGCTCTCTCGAGCTGGACCTGCTGACGCGCGAAGGGACGGTCAGGGGCAAAAGGCTCGGCCTCCACCCGCGGGAATTCTCGCTGCTCTGGCGGCTGGCGCAGACCCCGGGGCGCGCTGTTGCGCCGCAGGACCTGCTGGCCGAAGTCTGGCAGATGACCTTCAAACCCGAAACCAACAGCCTTGCCGTGCACGTCTGCCGACTGCGGGCAAAGCTGGCCGCAGCCGGACTGGCGGGTATCGTTTCGACCACGCCCGACGGCGGATACTCGCTGGTGCGAGAGGGCACCGGCCCCGATCCGCTGCGGCGGCGGCTTGCGCAGGGCGGCGATGGCGGCCAAGCAGGGGAGATAGCCCCCTTGCGGAAGCATTTGCATGAGACATGACCTGCCCGGCACAGACCGACTCGCCTTCACCCTGGCCCCGGATGGCGTCGGCCACCTGAAACTGACCCGCGCGGACAAGCTCAACGCGCTCGACCCCGAAATGATCGATGCGCTGATCGCTGCCGGCGCGGCGCTCCACGACATGCCCGGGCTGCGCTGCCTCGTCCTGTCGGGCGAAGGCCGCGCCTTTTGCGCCGGGCTCGATCTCGCCACGATGGCGCAGGGACTGGCGGAAGCAGGAGACCTGGCCGCGCGGACGCATGGCAATGCCAACCGGTTCCAGCAGATGGCCATGCAATTCCGCAAGCTGCCGGTGCCGGTGATCGCGGCCATCCACGGCGCCTGCTTCGGCGGCGGCCTGCAGATTGCCGCCGGGGCCGACATTCGCGTGACATCACCCGATGCGCGGCTGAGCGTGATGGAACTGAAATGGGGCATCGTGCCCGACATGGGCCACTTCGCCCTGTGGCGCGGACTTGTTCGAGCCGACGTGCTGCGCGAGCTGACTTACACCCACCGCGAATTCAGTGGTGAGGAAGCGCGGGCGCTGGGCTTTGCCACCCACTGCGAGGCCGATCCGCTCACTCGCGCGATGGAAATCGCGACGGAGATTGCAGGCAAGAGCCCCAGCGCCATCCGCGCCGCCAAGGCCCTGTTCGCGCGCAGTGACGACGAACCGACCGACGCCCTCCTGCTGGCCGAGGCCATCGAACAGCAGCGCCTGCTCGGCTCGCGCAACCAGATGGAAGCCGTGGCCAGCCAGATGGCCGGCCGCCCAGCCTCGTTCATCGATCCCTGAGTGTCAGCCGCGCTTCAATGCGCACAGCTTGTTGCCGTCGGGATCGCGCAGGTAGGCAAGGTAAAGCTTGCCAAAACCGCCTTCGCGCCAACCCGGGGCGTCCTCGATCGACGTGCCGCCGTTAGCAACGCCGGCCGCGTGCCAGGCGTCGGCCATTTCCGGGCTTTCCATTCCGAAGCCGATCGTGCAGCCGTTGCCGACCGTGGCCGGCTGGCCGTCAATCGGCGGCGTGACGATGAAGACGGAGCCGTTGTGCATGTAAACCGTACGGCCCTTTTCATCGGCAAAGCCGGGCTTGCCGCCCATGGCAGTGAACAGCGCGTCGTAGAATTTCTTCGAGCGTGCCGGGTCATTCGTGCCGACTGTCTGGTGTGAAAACATGTCTCTCTCCTTCTCCAGCGATTTCAAACCAGATGGAACATCTGGCGACTAGGAAATCGCGGCAAACACAAACTAAAAAACGACGACCGAACGGATCGACTTGCCCGCGTGCATCAGGTCGAAGGCGGTGTTGATCTCCTCCAGCCCCATCACATGCGTGATCATCGGGTCGATCTCGATCTTGCCGGTCATGTACATGTCGACGATCTTGGGCACGTCGGTGCGGCCCTTTGCCCCGCCGAACGCCGTGCCGCGCCAATTGCGGCCCGTGACCAGCTGGAACGGCCGGGTCGAGATTTCCTTGCCGGCTTCGGCGACGCCGATGATGATCGAGGTGCCCCAGCCGCGGTGGCAGGCCTCGAGCGCAGTACGCATCACTTCGGTATTGCCGGTGGCATCGAAGGTGTAGTCCGCGCCGCCATCGGTCATCGCCACGATCTTCGCGACGGTATCCTCGCGGCTCATGCCTTTCGAGTTGAGGAACTGGGTCATGCCGAACTTGCGGCCCCATTCCTCGCGGGTCTCGTTGATGTCGACACCGATGATCTCCTTGGCACCCGCCAGCCGGGCGCCCTGGATCACGTTGAGGCCGATGCCGCCGAGCCCGAAGACCACGACATTGTCACCCGGCTGGACCTTGGCCGTATTGAGCACCGCGCCGACGCCCGTCGTCACCCCGCAGCCGATGTAGCACGAGGTCTGGAACGGCGCGTCCTCACGGATCTTTGCCACGGCAATCTCGGGCAGAACGGTGAAGTTCGAGAAGGTTGAGCAGCCCATGTAGTGGTAGATGGTCTGGCCCTTGTAGCTGAACCGGCTGGTGCCATCGGGCATCAGGCCCTGGCCCTGGGTGGCGCGGATCGCGGTGCACAGGTTCGACTTGCCCGAAAGACAGGTTTTGCACTTGCCGCATTCGGGCGTGTAGAGCGGGATCACGTGATCGCCGGGCTTTACCGAGGTCACGCCCGCGCCAACCTCGCGCACGATCCCGGCGCCTTCATGGCCCAGCACGCTCGGGAAGATCCCTTCCGAATCGAACCCGTCGAGCGTGTAGGCATCGGTGTGACACACGCCAGTCGCCATGATCTCGACCAGAACCTCGCCCGCCTTGGGTCCTTCGAGGTCCAGCTCGACGATCTCGAGCGGCTTCTTCGCTTCAAAGGCAACGGCGGCGCGGGTCTTCATTTCAGGCAATCCTCCGGACTTGGGCACGTCCGGCTTGCCGTGCGCCTCTGCGCTTGGCAAGCGGTGTCGCTATGAAAACTTTGCGCGATCCCGATAAATTCCTTGCCGAAAAACTGGACGCCATCCGCGAGCAGTACAAGGTGCCGGGGCCCTTCGCGCCCGAAGTCGAACAGGCGGCCCAGGAAGCCGCACAGCGCGAGCCGACCGCACACAGCGATCGCACGGCCATGCCCTTCGTCACGCTCGATCCCGGAAGCTCGACCGACCTTGACCAGGCCTTTGCCATCGAGCCTGCGGGGAGCGACTGGTTGCTGCGCTATGCCATCGCCGACGTCGGCTTTTTCGTCGATCCGGGCGGTGCGCTCGACCTGGAGGCATGGAAGCGCGGGACGACCTGCTACCTGCCCGGCGCCAAGGCCTCGCTCTATCCGCGCGTGCTGAGCGAGAAGGCGGCGAGCCTGCTGCCCGATGGCGACCGGCCGGCCACCGTGTTTGCCGTGCGGATCGACCCAGAGGGCGGCACGCGGCTTGAAGGGGTGGAAAAGGCGCTTATCCGCAGCCGCGCCAAGCTGGCCTATGAATCGGTGCGCGGCGATGAACTGCCCACCGGCTTTGCCGAGATTGCCGAACGCGTGAAGGCGGCGGAAGAGCGCCGGGGCGCGGCCCGCGTCGATCCGCCCGAGCAGGAGGTCACCCACGACGCAGCTGGGCATTTCACCCTGCAACTGCGCCCGCAGACGCTGGCCGAGCAGCGCAATGCCACGCTCAGCCTTGCCACCAACCTCGCTGTGGCCGAGGCGCTGTGGCAGGCGAAGACCGGCCTGTTCCGGGTCATGCCCGGTCCCAGCGAGCGCGCCATCGGCCGGCTGCGCGGCACGGCGCGGGCCTTTGCGCTCGACTGGCCGGAGCACATGCCGCTCGGCGATTTCGAAAAGCGGCTCGATCCGTCCAACCCGCGCGAGGCGGCTTTCCTGATGGCGGCCCGTCGCGGCGGCAACGGGGCGAGCTATGTCCCGTACATGCCGGGCGAAAAGCCGTGGCATGCCGCCATGGCGGCGACTTATTGCCACATGACAGCGCCGCTGCGCCGACTGGCGGACCGCCACGTCATCGCCGCCGCCATGGCCGTGGCGAATGGCCAGCCCGTGCCAGATTTCGCGGCAGACGCATTTCCCCAGCTTCCCGAGGTGATGGCCCGGGCAGAGGCGCGCGACAACCAGGTCGACCGCGCGGTGGTGGACCTTGCCGAGGCCGCCATGCTTTCGGGCCGCGAGGGCGAGCGGTTCAGTGCCGTGGTGACCGACCTTGGCGAAGCGGGGGCGCGCATCCAGCTTTGCGAACTCCCCGTGGTCAGCCGCGTGAAAGCGCACGGGGTGCTGCCGGGCGACGATATTACTGTCCGCCTGGCGCGCGCCGACCCTGCCCGCCGCGAAATCGTCTTCGAGCGAATCGCCTGAAACCCATTGCGCTGTCGACGCGCTGTTGTTAGGGGCCGCCTTCCCGAAAGGGATCGTCTCGGAATCAAGGCCCGATGGCGGAGTGGTGACGCAGAGGACTGCAAATCCTTGCACGCCGGTTCGATTCCGGCTCGGGCCTCCATCCGGACGATCAGATCAGGCATGAACCACACGCCCGCCCCCACCAACCAGCCCTATCGCGTCGCCGCGCTCTACTGCTTTGCACCGCTGCCGGACTTCGCCGATTACAAGCCGCCGCTTGAGGCGCTGTGCCGCAGCCAAGGCGTGCGCGGCACGCTGCTGCTGGCGCATGAGGGGATCAACGGGACGATTGCAGGCCCGGAAGCGGGCATCGCCGAAGTGGTTGAGCACCTGCGCGCCCTTCCCGGCTGCGGCGGTCTCGACGTCAAGTATTCCGCCGCCGCGACGATGCCCTTCCACCGCATGAAAGTGCGCCTGAAGCGCGAGATCGTGACCATGGGCCAGCCCGACATCGATCCGCTGGCCGTGGTCGGCACCTATGTCGAGCCGCAGGACTGGAACGCGCTGATTTCCGATCCCGGCACGATCGTGATCGATACCCGAAACGACTATGAAGTCGCCATCGGCACCTTTGCCGGGGCGATCGATCCAGAGACGCCGACCTTCCGCGACTTTCCGGAATGGTTCCGTGCACGCCGCAAAGACCTTCTGGGCGATGGCCCGCCGCCCAAGGTCGCCATGTTCTGTACCGGCGGCATCCGCTGCGAGAAAAGCACGGCCTTCCTCAAGGCCGAGGGTATCGACGAAGTGTTCCACCTCAAGGGCGGCATCCTCAAATATCTTGAGACCGTTCCGCAAGCGGAGAGCCTGTGGCAGGGCGAATGCTTCGTCTTCGACCAGCGCGTTTCCGTCGGACATGGGCTGGTGCAGGGCAGCCACGCGCTGTGCCACGCATGCCGCCGCCCGGTGAACGAGACGGACCAGGCATCGCCGCTTTACGAGGAAGGGGTAAGCTGCCCCGCCTGCCATCACGAGCGCAGTGACGAACAGCGCGAGGCCTATCGCGAGCGCCAACGGCAGGAGGAACTCGCCGCCGCGCGCGGAGAGACCCATGTCGGCGCGGTGCTGGCGCAGGGCAGGCCGCGTGACGGAGAAGGCTGATCCCATCCTCTACAGCTTCCGCCGCTGCCCCTATGCCATGCGGGCGCGGCTGGCCCTGGCGGTCAGCGGTCTGAGACACGAACGGCGCGAGGTGAAGCTGGCAGCGAAACCGCCGGAAATGATTGAAGCCTCGCCCAAGGGCACGGTGCCGGTACTGGTCCTGCAGGATGGCAGCGTGATCGACGAAAGCCTCGACATCATGGTCTGGGCGCTGGGGCAGCACGATCCCGATGGGTGGCTCGAACGGCACGATCGCGAGCTGGTCGTCGCAAATGACGGGCAGTTCAAGCACGACCTCGACCGCTACAAATATCCCGAGCGGCATGGTTCGGATGCGGCAACGCACCGCGCCTCCGCGCTCGATTTCCTCCGAACACTGGACGAGCGGCTGGCGAATCAGGACAATCTCTGCGGCGCAGCCGAAGGCCTCACAGACGCCGCGATTTTCCCCTTCGTCCGCCAGTTCGTGGCCGTCGATCCGGAATGGTTCGCCGCCCAGCCGCTGGCGCGCCTGCAAGGCTGGCTTGCCCACCATCTCGCAAGTGCGCGCTTTGCCGCGATCATGGAGCGCCATGCGCCATGGCAAGCGGGCGATGATCCGGTGATGGTGGGTGAGAGGGCCTGGAGCGGGTAAGGGGAATCGAACCCCTCTAGCTAGCTTGGAAGGCTAGTGCATTACCACTATGCTATACCCGCGCTCCGGCGTGCCCGGCGCACTGCCATCGGCGCGGCGCGAGGTCAACGATTTTGAACGCGCAGAGGCGCGACGAGAGGATGCAAAGGCCATGGCAACCCAGCTTCACCGCCAAATCGAATGCAGCCCGGAGGAATGGGAAGCGCGCCAGCAGCTTGCGGCATGCTACCGCGTGTTCGACCTGCTTGGCTGGTCCGAATCGATCTACAACCACATCTCGCTTTCGGTTCCGGGCGAGGAGGGGGCCTTCCTGATCAACCCCTTCGGCCTGCTCTATTCCGAGGTCTGCGCCTCCAACCTCGTCAAGATCGACATCGACGGCAACACGCTCGACGGATCGCCCTATCCGGTGAACAAGGCGGGCTTTACCCAGCACGCCTATTTCCACCGGCATCTGCCGCAGGCGAAAGCCATCTGCCATATCCACACCACCGAGACGATGGCCGTTTCGAGCTATGAACACGGCCTGCTGCCATCGAACTTCTACGCCTGCGCCTTTGTCGGCAAGATCGGCTACCACGATTTCGAGGGCGTAACTGTGCGCTCCGAAGAGGGCGAGCGGCTGCTGGCCAACCTGGGGCATCACAAGATCCTGATGCTGCGCAACCATGGCCCGGTGGTGATGGGGCAGACCCTGCCGGAGATGTTTTTTACCATGTGGGCGCTGCAGCGCGCCTGCGAGATCCAGTGCGCCACGCTCGCCATGGGCGAGCCCGTGCTGGTACCGGAAGAGGTGCTGCACGTGCATCAGCGCGATCTTTCGCAAGTCCAGCTTCCCGGCGGCCCCGGCGCACCGGACTTTGCCGCCTGGGTGCGCAAGGTGGACCGTATCGATCGCAGCTGGAGGGACTAGGCTTTCCTACACTGCGGTGAAGTGCCATCGCTCGGGAATGACCGCCGAACTACCGAAATTGCGCTGCATTCAGGAGCCAATTCGCCGGTCCGGCGTTTTGCCTCAGGACTATGTCCAGTGTGTCCAGTCCATTCCGGCCCTTCCCCTTCCTGCGCGGATTCCCTAGACTCCGTCCCATGGCCGTCCTGCCGATCACTCCTGTCCCGTTCTTCGCCAACAAGAACCAGGCCTTCTGGCGGCTTCAGGCTGTCGGCTGGGGTGGGGCGCTGCTGCTGCGCGCAATGTCCTCCATTGCCGGCGGCCAGCAATGGTCATTCCTGGTCTTCGTTGCGATCGAGGCGGTGACCGGCTTCTCGATCTCGCTGATTCTTTCGGTGATCTATCGCCAGCTGATCAACCGCCGCCCGCTGGTGACCTGGGGCGTGACCGCGCTGGTCCTGCCGCTCGCCGTCATGCTCTATGCCTTCATCGACGCCTGGGTGTTCAGCCTGGGCCAGACCGACGGCAATACCAATTTCGCGCGCCTGCTGCTCGGCGTGTTCTACCTCAACGCGACGCTGCTCGGCGCCTGGTCCGCGCTCTATTACATGATCAACTTCTACGTGCAGATCGAAGAGCAGAACGACCAGATGCTCCAGCTGGAAAACCAGGCGACCAGCGCGCAACTGGCCATGCTGCGCTACCAGCTGAACCCGCATTTCCTGTTCAATACACTGAACTCGATCTCCACGCTGGTCCTGCTCAAGCAGACCGAGCCGGCCAATGCCATGCTGACCCGCCTGTCCGCCTTCCTGCGCTATACGCTCGCGAACGAGCCGACAGGCCGGGTGACCGTGGCGCAGGAGGTGGAGACGCTGAAGCTATACCTCGACATCGAACGCATGCGGTTCGAGGAGCGGCTGCGCACCCGTTTCGACATCGACGATGCTGCGCGGGGCGCCCTGCTGCCCTCGCTGCTGCTTCAGCCGCTGGTCGAAAACGCGATCAAGTACGCCGTCAGCCCGCAGGAAGCCGGAGCGGAAATCACCGTCACGGCGCAACTCGTCGGACCGGTGCTTCGCATCACCGTCTCTGACACGGGTCCGGGATTGCAAAGCGCGGGCATGGACAACAGGCTCGCCGGCGTGACTTTCGATGGCGGCGAACAGGTATCGACGGGAGTTGGCCTCACCAACACGCGCGACCGGCTTGCCCAGGCTTATGGCGATACGCACCGTTTCGAGATCGTCGATCCGCCCGAAGGCGGCTTCAGTGTGCTGATCGAAATCCCGTATGAAGAGCGCGAGGCGCCTGCCGCTTTGGCGGCGGCTCGGGCCGGCGCTTCTGCGCCACGGCTTGCCGTTCCGGCAGGTTGACCCCACATAAGGGGACGTGAATTCGGGGGGCGTTTGGAAAAAGGACTGCAATGACCATCCGCACCATTCTGGTCGACGACGAAAAACTGGCGATCCAGGGGCTGATGCTCCGGCTCGAAAAGTTTCCCGACGTCGAAGTGATCGAAACCTGCTCGAACGGGCGTGAGGCGATCCGCAAGATCAAGACCGAAAAGCCCGACCTGGTGTTTCTGGACATCCAGATGCCGGGTTTCGACGGCTTCTCAGTGGTCAAGGGCGTGATGGACATCGAACCGCCGCTGTTCGTCTTCGTCACCGCCTATAACGAATACGCCGTGCGCGCTTTCGAGGCGAACGCGGTCAATTACCTGATGAAGCCGGTGGACGAGGACAAGCTTGCCGACACGCTCGACCGTGTGCGCACCGGGATTGCCGAGAAGCGGTCCGCGGAAGAGGCCGAGAAGCTCAAGAACGTGCTTGCCGAAGTGGCGCCGGACGCGATGGACGCAATGCCCGAGGAGGAGGACCCCAATGCCGGCCACGGCGCGGGGCGTTTCGAAAAGCTCATCAACATCAAGGACCGCGGGCAGATTTTCCGGGTCGATGTCGATTCTATCGAGCATATCGAGGCGGCGGGCGACTACATGTGCATCCGCACTGCCGACAACAGCCTGATCCTGCGCGAAACGATGAAGGACCTGGAACGCCGGCTGGATCCACGCGTGTTCCAGCGCGTCCACCGCTCGACCATCGTCAACCTCAACCAGGTCCGCCAGGTCAAGCCGCACACCAACGGCGAATGCTTCCTCGTGCTCGAATCGGGCGCGCAGGTGAAGGTCAGCCGATCCTATCGCGACGTCGTCGCGCGCTTCGTGCACTGAGGAACCTTACATGGGGGCATTTTCCGTCGCAGGCTTCGACCTGGACGCCTTCGTCCGCGCCACGCTCGCCGAAGACCTTGGCGAGGGCTGGCCGGGCGGCGGGCATGACGTGACCAGCGAGAGCGTGATCCCGGCCGAGGCGCGCTTTTCGGGCGTGATGGACAGCCGGGATGCCATCGTCGTCTGCGGGCTGCCGATTGCCGAGGCCTTTTTCCGTGCACTCGATCCGGAGATGGAGATTGAAATCCTGCATCCCGAAGGTGCGCAGGTACCTGCGGGCACCGACCTTATGCGCCTTTCCGGCAATGCCCGCGCCATGCTCACGGCAGAACGCTCGGCACTGAACACCGTGCAGCACCTGTCGGGCGTAGCGACGATGACGCGGGACTATGTGCGCGCTATGGGATCAACCAAGGCCGTGCTGCTTGATACCCGCAAGACCATTCCGGGGCTGCGCCATCTCGAAAAGTACGCCACCCGCACTGGCGGCGCGCAGAACCACCGGCTCGGCTTGTGGGATGCGGCGATGATCAAGGACAACCATGTCCTCGTTGCCGGCAACGTCGGGGAGGCGGTGCGACGCGCGCGGGAAGCGGGCGTGGCAAAGATCATCTGCGAGGTCGATTCGATCGAGCAGGTCCCGCCCGCGCTGGAAGCGGGGGCCACTTACCTGCTGCTCGACAACATGAAGCCCGACCAGCTCCGCGCCTGCGTCGAACTTGTCGCGGGCCGTGTGCCCTGCGAGGCTTCGGGCGGTGTGCGGCTCGACACTATCGCCGCCATTGCCGCGAGCGGAGTCGATTGCGTTTCGGTCGGCAGGTTGACCCAAAGCGCACCCGCTGCCGACATCGGCTTGGATTTCACGCCGCTTTAGCGCAGACTTGCCTTCGGGAACGCAACACAGGGGTTTCGCAATGCGTCCGTCATCCATCGTCACTTTCGACCGCCTCTACCTGGTCGCCACCGGGCTCGGCCTGCTCAACTCGTTCATGTCGCTCGACAAGTTGCAGGCGCGGATCGACGCCATGGCAGAGCTGAAGGCAGTCGGTATCGGTTCGGGCTTCATCTATGGCTCGATCGCCATCGGCCTCGCCATCACGCTGGCGCTGTGGTTCGCCGTGGCTTACCGCCGCAGCATCGTGGCCAAGTGGGTTCTGGTGGCTTTCACCGTACTGGCGATCATCAACCTGCCAGGCGCGCTGCGCCAGCTCGGTTCGGGCGGGCTTGGCGTCATGGTGAGCGTCGCGGTCGAGGCGCTGCGCGTGGTCGCCCTGTCCTTCCTGTTCCGCGCAGATGCCAAGGCGTGGCTGGCCGGCAGCGATGACGCAGAGGCCTGACGCCCGGCGGCTGGCTCTTGCCCTTGGCCTGGCAGTAGCCACGCCCGGGATGGCCTTCGCCCAGGCCGAGCAATGCCGAATTCCCGATACGATCAGCCTTCCGGCACCCGTCCGTCCTGACGGCCCGAGCCGGAACGCCCAGATTGGCGGTTTCATCCTCGCGGCAAGCTGGTCGCCGGAATATTGCAACGCCTCGCGCGGTGCCTCAGGATCGATACAATGTTCCGGCAAGGCGGGGCGGTTCGGTTTCATCCTGCACGGCCTGTGGCCCGAAGCGCGCCAAGGTGCCCCGCCGCAATGGTGCCCGGCCAAGTCGCGTCCCGACCTCGCAGAGATTCGACGCAACCTCTGCATGACGCCTTCGCCGCAGCTGATCGAGCACGAATGGGCCAAGCACGGGTCCTGCATGGCCCCGACGCCCGAGGCCTATTTTGCCACGGCGCGCGAGGCGTGGAGCCGCGTGACCTGGCCCGATACCCAGCGTCTATCCCGCCAACGCGGGCTGACGGCGGGAGACTTCGTCCGCGCCTTTCAGTCCGCCAATCCGGGCTGGCCGAGCAGTGCCATCGCCTTGCGGCTATCCCAGTCGGGCTGGCTGCGCGAGGTGCATCTCTGTTTCAATGAACGCCGCAAGCCCGCCGCCTGCGCCCGGGCAGGCGCGCGTGATACGCAGGCTCTGAAGATCTGGCGGGGGCAGTAGAGGTTAGTCGCTGCCCTGCTTGCGCCCGTAGAGCGTGGCCGTCGGGATCGCCTTCGGAGCTGCCTCACCGGTGATGCCGCGCTGATACGGACCCTGCGTGCTGGTCTGCTGCGGGCGCGGCACGTTCTGGTTCATCCCGTAAGCCGGTTCCTTAGCCGAGTGCTTGGCCGATGGCGAAGGGGTCGAACTTGCGGCTGCATCGGCACGACCATCGCCGTTCACATCACCAGCGGCCACATTGACGCCGCCCTTGCGGGGCTGGGCATCGACCGCACGCACTTTCTGGACGGCCGGCAGCAGCAAGCCCTGGTTGCTTTCCGTACCATTGGCGATCGATCCCTGCTGGGCGGGCGGCGGGCTCTCCTGCGAATGATCGATGCGGATCACGGTGCGCGAGCTCTTGGCGAGCTTGCCGGCAAGCGCCGGGGCCGCAGCAAGCATGGCGACAATGGCGATCCCATTAAGCGCGGAATGCAGAACCTTCATGCTCAATTCCTCTCCATGAATCGACTCGGGTCGTTCCTATGACGAGAAAATAGAGTATCACTCCGGAGTGTCAATCCGTTTTGTTCTGCGCTGCTGGAAGAAGGCCCTCAGCAAGTCCGCCGCCTCGGCTTCGCCCATGCCCGAATAGACCTCTGGCCGATGCAGGCACTGGTCCTGCTCGAAGACCCGCGCGCCGTGCTCCACCGCGCCGCCCTTGGCATCGGCAGCCGCGTAACACACCTTGGCAATGCGGGCGTGAGCGATGGCCCCGGCGCACATGGCGCAGGGTTCCAGCGTGACCCACAGTTCACAGCCATCGAGCCGTTCGTTGCCCAGCGCCTGCGCCGCCGCGCGAATCGCCAGCACTTCGGCATGGGCGGTGGGATCGTGCAGGGTGCGCGGCGCATTGTGGGCGGCGGCAATCACCACGCCGTCCTTGACGATCACCGCGCCGATCGGCACTTCGCCCGCAGCCACGGCCTTCCGTGCCTCGACAAGGGCAAGCACCATCGGTTCGGGAAGGGGCCAGCGCTTCATATGCTGCGAATTGGCCGGTATACCTTGACCATACAAGGGTGAATCGGTAAGGGCGCGCCTTCATCCGGAAACGGCACAACGATTCAAGCGAGAAACTGACATGTCCCGCATTTGCGAACTGACCGGCAAGGGCCGTATGACTGGCCACAACGTCAGCCACGCCAACAACAAGACCAAGCGCCTGTTCCTGCCCAACCTGCAGAACGTCACGCTGATGTCGGAAGCTCTTGATCGCAGCTTCAAGTTCCGCGTTTCGACGCAGGGCCTGCGTTCGGTCGAACACGTCGGCGGCCTCGACAACTGGCTGCTGAAGACCTCGGACGAAAAGCTTTCGACCACCGCGGTCAAGGTGAAGCGCGAACTGAAGAAGAAGGCCGCGGCCTGATCCTTCAAGGTTTGTGAACGCATCAGGCGTCCGGTTTTCCGGGCGCCTTTTTGCATGGGCGAAGCCGGCGCGCGGCAAGCCATCGCAGGCGCATTGACGCTGCCGCGCGCATCTGCCAGCCACTGCGCATAGTATTTTCCGCTGGGGGAACTGCCGTGGCCAAGACGATCCGTATCGCGCTCTATCCGCTTGTTTTCGCATCGCTTTGCGCGTCCGCTGGGGCGAAGGACAAGGAAAAGGATCTGTCCACCGCACCCCCGCCCGTCTACCAGGGCGTGCTCGACTGCCGCTCGATTGGCGAACCCACCGCCCGGCTCGCCTGCTTCGACAAGTCGGTGGCAGCCATGGCCGATGCGACGACGAAAAAAGACCTGGTCGTAATCGACCGCGCGACGATCCGCGAAACCAAGCGCGGCCTGTTCGGCATCAGCCTGCCCAAGATCAAGATCTTCGGGGGCAATGACGACGAGGAGGTCAACCAGATCGAATCGACCCTGACTTCGGCCTATTCGAGCCGGGACGGCATGGCGGTCTTCGTGCTGGCTGACGGATCGCGCTGGAAGCAGACCGAAGGCCGCGACACCTATCCGAAGGCCGGGCAGAAGATCGTGGTCAAGCGCGGCGCGCTGGGCGGCTTCATGGCCAACGTCAATGGCCAGCCCGGCGTGCGGGTGATTCGCATCGCCGATTGAAACAACGCTGGCTGGGCCGCATCGGCCTCAGTTGGTGTTGGTCGCCTTGCTGGTCATGGCTTCCACCGTATCGCGCGCGTTCTGGTTGCCGGTCTTGTCAGCCAGCGCCCACTGGCGGTTGGTCCGGCAGGAATAGACGCGCTTCGACAGCGTGCCGATCTCAGTCGAGGAAACGCAGCGGATATAATAGGGATGCTTCCGGTCCAGCGCAGCGTTGAACGCGCGGATTTCCTTCTGCGTCATCGACTTGGGATCAGGCTCGCTGATTTGCGGAGCAGCCGCGGCCGCTTCGGGGGCAGCAGCTGTGAGCAGCAGGGCAAGGGCGATGGTCATCTTGGGTTCCGTTCGAAATTGCGGGCAACTATCCGGCCAGCCTGACCGGTTCAGGGTGAATTGGCGCTGACCGGCGTTCAGCCGCCTTCCTGGTTCCACGACTTGCTGGTCATGGCATCATAGCTTTCGCGCGCGTTATCGTTGCCAATCCGGTCGGCGAGGTTCCACTGCCGGTTGGTGCGGCACGAATACTGGCGCTTCGATAATGTGCCGATCTCAACCGTGCTGACACAGCGGATGTAGAACGGATGCTTACGGTCCAGCGACGCGTTGAAGGCGCGGATTTCCTTCTGCGTCATCGTCTTGGGGTCAGGCTCAACCAAAGTGTTGGCAGAGGCAGGGATGACCGCTTCGGCAGAGCCGAGCAGCAGGGCAAGCACAATCGACATGGCGGCAAACTCCTCAGTTCGGGGTGGCGGGGCCGACCGAACCGGCCGGCTCTTCGCTGATGCTGAACTGGCGGGTGCGTGCGTCGTTGACCCAGGCCAGCGCGTCCGCATTGCCGATCTCGGCCAGGCGCTCCCACTCACCGCGCGTGCGGCAGGTCGTGCGCAGGATGACCGATCCGGTCGGCGCCGCCTTGACGCACAGGATATAGGCCGGATCGGTTGGCTTGAGCAGGGCGTTATAGGCCCTGATCTCGCTGGGCTTCATCTTTACCGGCCCTTCGACCGTCTCGGGCGCCGCAAGGGCCGTGGCGGGAATGGCGGCGGCGGCCAGGCCCGGGGAAAGCAGGGACATACGCATGGTCTTGCACCTCGTGCAGTTCGTGGCGGCAGGTTATGCCCGAACGGTCAAAGGCGCAAGCGCATCAGGCGAGCGGTGAAGTTCCGCCCAATGCGCCGTCCGCTGCCACGAAATAATCGACCAGCGCCGCGCGTTCCCGCTCGCTCAGGTGCGGATTCCACGTGTCCACGATCAGCACCGCGCGGCGGCGGTCCGAAGGGTTCATCGCTTCGTGATCGATGGTGTCGTCAAAGGCAAAGGCCTTGCCCTCCACCCACTCGCGCGTTTCGTTGCCCACACGGAACCAGCAGCCCGGCGGAATATCGAGAGCAAGGTGGATGATCGCGCGCGTGTTGGTGACGCCGGTATGCGGCGGAATGTGGCTGTGCGGTTTAAGCATCGAAAAGAAAGCATTGGGCGCCCGGCCCGGAATGCGTGCCAGCGGGAGCCGCTCGAGCAGGGCCGCGGTTTGCGGACAGCGCTCGGTAACGACCGCGTTCTTGCGGCCATACTCCCACAGGAAGCAGGCCGCCCAGTCGAGCGACCCGTCAAGCGCGCTCCAGGCGCTTTCGGGCGTCCCGGGTTCCATCTGAACATAGGGCCGAATCGCCTCGCCGGGATCGGCCAGAAGGCTTTCCAGCTCGGCCTTGATCGCGCCATGATGCGCCTCAAGCTCATCGAGCCAGGGGAAATGGCGGCGGTCGAAGTATTCGTCTTCGGGCAGGAAGGGATAGAGAACCCCGGCGCACTGGTTGTGATAGACCTGCCGCTTGCCCAGCGCGGTATCCACAAAGGCACGCAAGCGGCGGTTCTCGGTCTCGTCCCACGAAGGAGCCGCCTTGCCAAGCGCATCATCAATCCGCTCGTAAAGCCGCGCCTGCAGCCCTTCGGCATAGGCGCGTCCGGCCTCAAGCTCCGCCACGATCTGCGGCGAAAGGTTGGGCACCTGCGCCGCAAGCTGGTGGACGCCGCCCCAGGCCATCATTGCCTGCGTCTCCTCGCCAAGCCGTTGCAACAACTGGGCCTTGCGCAGGTTGGCGGTGAAATCGGTTCGATCGATGTCCAGCGCCCGGTCCAGCGCCGAACGTTCCGCCGCGTCATCCCCGGCCAGGCGTGAGGCGTGCGCGAGATTGATCCACAAGGGCAAGGCAGAAGGATCTGCGCCGGCCGCACGCCGAAAGGCCGCAACCGCGCCAGTTAGATCCCCACCACGGAGCGCTGCCATACCGGCAGCATTCGATTCCTGCGCAAGCGCCGGATTGCTCATCATCATGTCCCCCGTCATCTGGATATGGCAGAGGTCGAAGCGGAGCAAGGGAGTTGCGGGGCCGCTGCCCGGCCCCTAGGGTTTTGTCATGGTCTTTTTCCCCACCTTGCTTGCCGATCCCGAATGGCTGGCCCACCGCTTCGTCGAGAGCGACGACACTTTCCGTTTCATCCACGTACCGCGTGAGGACCACGCGGCGGCGACCTTCCTGATCGATGACTATCTGGGCGAACGCGAAAAGGGTGGCGATGTGCCGGTCGCCAAGTGCCTGGAGGCGAGCGCCGACGTGCCGCTGCACTTCCTGTTCCACTCTGCGTTCTGCGGATCGACCATGCTGGTGCGCGGGCTTTCGCAACCCGGTGTGGCCATGGGGCTGAGCGAGCCGCAGGCGCTCAACGATGTGGTGGGCTTCCGCCGCCGGGGCGCTGACCCGCGCGCCGTGGCCCGCGCCGCCGATGCCGCGACGCGGCTGCTCGGAAGGCCCTTTGCGGCAGGGGAGGCGGTAATCGTAAAGCCGTCCAACGTGATCAACCCGCTGGCCCACCTGCTGATGGCCCTGCGCACCAATTCGCGCGCGGTATTCCTGCACGCGCCGCTCGAGACCTACCTGATCTCAGTGGCCAACAAGGGGCTGCATTGCCGCGTCTGGTGCCGCGAACTGCTGCAGGGCTTCCTGATGGAAGGCGCGGTGCAGGGGATGGGCTTCGAGAGCGGGGATCATTTCCTGCATAGCGACCTGCAAGTCGCTGCGGTGGGCTGGCTGGCCCAGCAGCGGCTGTTCGACGCACTCTCGAAGACAGTCGGCGAACGTCTTGCCAGTCTCGACAGCGAGCGCATGTTTGGTGATCCGGCGGCCGCCTTGCGCGCGGTTTCGGAACATTACGGACTGGCGCTCGATGTGGATACGGCGCTCACCGGGCCCGCGTTTACCCGGCATTCCAAATCCGGTGTGGACTATTCGGCGGAAGTGCGCGCCTCGGACTATGCGAAGGTGCGCGCGGCGCATGGCGAGGAGATCGACATGGTTCTCGCCTGGGCGAAGGCTGTGGCCGATGCCGCGTCGATCAGCATGGAAGCGCCGCGACCCTTGCTTCAGGCGTAGCCGAACTTTTCGATCCAGGGCTGGAGCACGGGCATCACCGGCTCAAGCCAGCGCGCATAGGGTTCCCATTGGCGGGTGCCATCATAGAGCCCGCGCCGCACCTGGCTGACGCTGGCGGTGGCCACACCGCGCTGCCGGGCGGTGCGGTCGAAGCGTAGCACGGCTTCACTCCATTCGAGGCCAATGAACTGGCAGACCTCGCGCGTTGTCGCCTCGAAATCGCGGACCAGACGGTGGTAATGCACTTCCATCGCATGGAGCGGGAGGCGTTCGAGCGCATGGTCGGTGAGCGTCATCAGCGCGTCGTAGTGCCGCGCCGTGTCCTCCAGCGTGGTAAAGTCGAGTGTCCCGCTGGTCATCGCGAATTGCGTCTTGAAGCATGACCAGACGACGTCGCGCGGGTCGCGGCGCATGACGAGCACGCGGGCGTCCGGGAACAGCCGCGCGATGATCGGCAGGCGCGTGCCCTTGAGCGGGTCCATGTCGATGAAGGCTGTGGCCGAAGGATTGATGCCCGATGCGAAAACTTTCTCCCAATAGGCATCTCGCCATTGCTGCAGGACCGGTCCGGTTTCGCTCGCCAGCCGAGTCATGGCGTCGACGATAGAGGCGTGATCACCCATCAGCAGCGCCTGGTCCGCCGCGATCAGCGTCGGCCGCTCCTCCAGCGCTTCGACGCCGGGCAGTGAGGCGAGGACGTTTTCCAGCAGTGTCGTGCCGGAGCGCGGATGCCCCAGCAGGAAAACGTGGTGCGGCACCCCGGGCGGAGAAGGTTCAAAATTTGCGGGCCGGATGGCAGGTGCTGCGCAAAATCCTTCGTCGATGGCGCGGATCAGGTCGCTTTGCCGCATCCGGTCCTTGGCTGCTTCGGCATGGATGGCGGCGAAATCGGCCTTGCAGGCGCTGTAGGCGGCATAGGCACCGGCGTGATCGCCCAGCTTGTGGCGGGCATCGCCCAACAGGCCGAGTGCAAGCGAGCGGCCGAACCCGGGCTGGGTATGGGCGGAGATGACCGGTTCGAGAATGTCTACGGCGGACTGAGGCTGGCCCGCATCATTCGCCAGTGTCGCCAATGCGCTTGCGGCAATCGCATTGGCCGGGTCGAGGGCCAATGCCCTCTCGCCATGATCGCGGGCCGCCTGAGTATCGCCTTCGCGCGCGGCGATGGCGGCAATGCCGGCATGGGCGGGTACCGCCTGCGGATTGAGTGCGAGCGCGCGCTGATAGCTCTCCCTGGCGGAGCGCTGGGAACCGCCCGCGCCGAGGATCGCGCCGCGTTCGATCCACGCATCGGGATATTCCGGGGCAAGGGCAATTGCCGCATCGGCAGCGGCAAGGCCTTCGCTGAGCCTGCCGGTTTCACGCAGGTACTTGGCACGGCCGGTAAGGACCGAGGGATCATCCGGCGATAGGGCTTGAGCCCGTGTGAACAGCTCTTCCGCCAGCGCCGCGTCACCCACCGCCTGAGCGTGCAGCGCGAGGATCATGTGGTCGTAGCCATCCCCCTGCCCGGCAGCGATGGCCGCTTCGGACTGGGCGGCGGCGGCGGCGAGTTCGGGAGATATCACCCGCGCACTTGGCGGCGGCCACAGGCGCCTGTCAAGCGCACGAAAAAGGGGCGGGCATTGCTGCCCGCCCCCAATTCGTTTCGACTTATCGACGCAATCAGAACTTGACGCGAGCCGAGAAGGCGAAGCGGCGGCCCAGCGCGTCGTAGGTCGACGGATAGGTGTTGCCGCTGTTGTACAAGGTCGAACCCGCAGTGTTGCCGACGACCGGCGGCTGCTTGTCGAACAGGTTCTGGACGGCTGCGGTGAAGGTGAAGTTGTCGCTCACGTTCCAACGCAGGGTCAGGTCGAAGTAGTCGTAGGACGGGATCTTGTTGAAATCGACCGGCGTGCCGGCGATCGGTCCCGTACCAGCCTTGCCGGTACCCGAGTAGAACGCACCCTGGTCCGCGATGTCGAGCGGTTCATGCTCGACCGGAGCGAGGTGACGCCACAGCACCGACATGTCCCACTTGCCGTAGGTGAAGGTGTTGCGCAGCGACCACTGGTACTTCATCGGGATCGAGCCGGTGAAGCCGCAGTTGACCGAGAAGTAGCCGGTGCATTCGCGGTCGATACCTGTCGGGGTAGCCTTGAACTTCTGGTTCAGCGTGTAGTTGCCCACGAACGAGGCATTCCACTTAACCGCACCGAAGTCGTGGCTGTAGTTCATCACCAGGTCGAGACCGTCGGTCTTCAGCGTACCGAGGTTGTCGAGCGGTGCGAACAGGCCCTGCGTGATCGCCGGGTCGCCGTCGAGGCCACCGGTGATCGGGTTACGACGGATGACCGTACAAGCCGGGTTCGTAGCGCTGGCTGCGGTAACGGTGCCGAAGCAAGCCGAGATCAGGTCGCCCGGGAGGGGCGAACCGATAACGTCGGTGACCTTGATGTTGTAGTAGTCAAGAGTCATCGAGAAGCGCGGCAGGAACGACGGCTGGACGACCATGCCGACAGTCCACGTCGTTGCCTTTTCCGGCGACAGGTTCAGGTTACCGCCCGAAGCGATGTTGGCCTGGCCTGCAGTCGGGTTGGTGATCGAACCGATCGTGCCGGCCGGAGCGCCCTGTGCAAGACAGATGGCGCGCAGGTTGGCGTTCGTGGACGGCGCAGCGCCGGCGCACGGATCGGTGCCGAGGTTGGTCAGGCCGACAGTAACCGGCGTGAACAGTTCGCCGATGTTCGGAGCGCGAACGGCGCGGGCGTAGTTGCCGCGAAGCTTCAGGTCAGCAACGGGTTCCCACGAAAGACCGGCCTTGTAGGTCCAGGTTTCGGGGCTGCCACCGCCATCGACGTGATACTTCGAGTAACGAGCACCGGCTTCGAGCGTCAGGCTCTTGAACAGGGGCTTGTCTTCAACCAGCGGCGCGATGATTTCGCCGTAGGCTTCATACACGTTGTAGCCGCCGTCGATGTCCGGAGCCGCACCGCCAGCGCCGCCGAGTTCACCCGGGGTCTTGGCGAGAAGGTCCGAAGCCTGTTCGGCGTGGTACGAACGGTATTCCGCACCAAGCGCGAAGTTGACCGGGTTGCTGGCGCCCGGCGAGGTAAGGCCGAGTTCACCGCTGACGAGAGCACGCAGCTGAGCGAGCGAGGTCTTGACCTTGGTCGAGCTGTCGGCGGTCAGGAACGCAGCCTGGGCCGGGGTGATCGAACCGGCGTCGCCGAACAGGTTGAGCGGAACGCAGCCGTTGGTGGCAGTCGTACAGGTCGTCGTGTTGTCAGCGAGCGCGGCCTGGCGGATGCGCGACTGCAGGGTGTAGTTCTTGATCGTCTGCAGCTTTTCCGATTCGCCGTACGAACCGTTCACGTCCCAGTTGATCGTATCGGTGATACGACCGCGCAGGCCGAGGCGGTAGTCGAAGATCGTGGTGCTGTAGTTCGAGATACGCGGACCGACTTCGACAGCGCGGCGGTTGTAGGTAACCGTAACGGTCTTGTAGCGCGAATCCGTCGGACCGGTTGCCAGAGCAGCGGCAGCGCAGTCGGCTGCCGAAATCAGCGGCGTGTAAGCGATCTGACCCGAGACAGCCTTGCCCGTCGAATCGACACCGTTCACTGTCGGCGCGGTGTTCAGTGCGCAGAACTGGTTGCGCAGGGTGGCCGGCAGGTACGGATTGTTCAGATTGACGGTGACCGTGCCACCGAACGAGCCCGAAGGCGCGATGATGGTGTCAACGGTGTTCTTCGAGAACAGGCCGCGGGTGTAGACTTCAACCGAATCAGACACTTCATAGTTCGCCTGGGCGAAGATGTTGTAGCGCTTGAACGGCGTCTGGAAGACGTTGTACGGATTGAAGTTGAAAGTCTGGAAGGTGCTGACGGCCTGGCCGGCAGAATTGATCTGGCGAACGCCACCATTTGCAGTGCCGCCGGTGAGAGTTCCCAGGATCGGGGTGCCTGCCGCAACGCCAGTGAACTGGCCAGCTGCAGCAGTGCCGGTCTGCGTAAGGGCGGGAAGCAGGTTAGGCGAGGTGCCCGAAAGCGGACGGGTGCCCGAGAAGCGGCCGGGAACCGAAGTACCCGAACCCGAAGGTCCGCCAGTGAACGAGGAAACCTGGAAGAGCGAGAAGTCACGGTCGCCCTGATAGACGGCGTCCGACTTCTGGTAGCCGAGCGACAGCACGGCGTTACCGCGGCCATCGTCGAAGTTTGCACCGACGGTCATGTCGGCGCGGAAGAAGTGGCCATCGCCGCGTTCGGTGATCTGGTCGCCCAGCGACAGGTCGACGCCGGCGAAGTCCTTCTTGGTGATGAAGTTGACGACGCCGGTGATGGCGTCCGCGCCGTAGGTCGTCACGGCGGCGCCGGTCTGGGCGTCGACGCGGCTGATCAGCGCGAGCGGGATGTTGTTAAGGTCGACGCGGCCGGCAAGGTCAGCGGGGACGATGCGGTTGCCGTCGAGCAGGACGACGTTGCGGTTGGAGCCGAGACCACGAAGGTCGACATAGGACGAACCGCCGTTACCGTTGTTCACGGCCGAACCGATGTTCGGAACGACGCCCGGGATTTCGCGAAGGACTTCTTCAGCGAGGTTGGACTGCTTCAGCTCGATCGCGTCAGCCGTGGTCACGTTGACCGGGTTGGCCTGAACGAGGTTCGGGTTCTTGATGAGCGAACCGGTAACAACGATTACGTTGCCATCTTCGGGTGCGTCCTCGGCAGCATCCTGCGCGAAGGCTTGTGTGCTGATGAGCGCGAGGCCGAGCACGACAGGTGCCGATCCCGCCTTCAGAGCAGAAAGAGTGGTTTTTTTCACAGTCCAGTCCCTTTGTTTCTCGGTCGCCGGACGGCTCATCCGCCAGGCTTCCGGTACATTCCCGGCGGTGGAACGGGATGGCTGCCCCCTGACGCCGAATGGCATACGCGCAGCTATCCCAACCGGGAAAGATGGGGTTTATTGGCTGATACCCGTGGTTTCGGCAAAGATTTTGGTTGCGAGCGAAAGCAGATTCCCCCTTGGTGTGGCCAAACTACAACAAGCGCTGCGGGCGAGCCACGAGCCACCTCAACGCACAAAAATGTGCAATTGAAATATTCTTGCACCTTATGGCTCTGCCTTAAAATTTATGTGCCCCGAGACGGGCGGCGAATTTCAGTTCATTTCTGCAACCGAAACCCGGCAGGCAAGTCTGGTTTGGATGGTGAACGGCCACAGACAAGAGAAATCAAGGCACGAAGAGCAAAGGATCAAGCTTCGCGTCACGCCATTTCAGCGCCCAGTGCAGGTGCGGCCCGCTCGCCCTTCCAGTACGCCCGACCCAGCCGATCACCTGCCCTTGCCGCACCCGCTCGCCTGCCCTGACGCCCAGTCGGGATGCATGGAGGAAAGCGCTCGACAGGCCCGACCCATGGTCGATTATCAGCAGGTTGCCTTCCAGCGTGAAAGGGGCGCTGGCTGCGAGGACGACGACCCCGTCGGCTGGAGCCATGAAGGGCGTTCCCTCCGCGCCCGCAATGTCGAGCCCGCCGTGATAGGACCCTGGCTTGCCCTGATAGATGCGCTGCGCCCCGAACCGCCCGCGAATGGCTCCGCGCAGAGGCCAGGTAAACGCCTGCCGCCAGCCGGTGGCATCCGTCGATTGGGCCCGGGCAGCGCCGATTTGCGCCAGTTCTATCGCGCGTTTTGCCGCGAATTCGGCGTCAGCCATGCCCCCCGGGCGGTAGGGCGCATTGACCTGCTCGAGCTGCCAGGACCGCGGGGCGATCGCCAGCATCTTGCGCAAAGGGGGCAAGTCGCCGCGCCGCGCGAGCAGCTCCGCCGCAGGCCCGGAATCACGGTCGAAGGCGACAAAGAAAGCGCCGTCCGGCTCGACTTCAACCGGCTTGCCGCCGAGCGAGAGGGACAGGGTTCCCAGCGGCGCAAGTCCCCGCATCCAGCCGCCCTGGACCTGCTGCCCGGTCAGCACGAAATCGTTATTCAATCGGCTGGGAGGCGCAGGGTTTGGCGTTGCCGGGACTGCGTGATTCTGCGCGAGGGCGAACGTGGCGTTGAGATTGCAGCTAGCCGTGACAAGCATGGCCAGCCCGGCAATCGAGCCGAGGCCGGCGGCGCGGGCCATGTCAGCCGTTTTCCGCGAGCCGCTTTGTCGCAATGGCGCAGCTGGCATAAGCCTCCTGCCGCTCGACGCACCAGTAGCGGAGCGCCTCAAGCTGGAGAGACTCCCCGGAAACCGCGCATTTCACGTGGGTTCCGGGGGCAATGACGCGGAAACCGTTGGGTTCGTAGCGCAGGACAGCAAGGCGTTCGGAAGAGGACATCAGCATGGCTCTCCCTTAACCTGATTGGTCGCTCAAAGCAATTTCGGCTGGTCGGGATTTGCTTTCGATTGCGCCGGTTTAGGCGCTGCGGGACGGGGCGGAGAAGCTTCCGATAGCGGCGCGGCGGAGACCACCCCATCGGCAAAATGGAGGCCCAGTGCAGTCTCCCCCCGCGCCGCTTCGGCAGTGGTCAAAGTGCGTCCAGATGCGGAAGTAATCCTTGCATATCCGCGCTTTAGGACGTTGTCAGGGTTGAGTGACTGCATCACCCGGACCGCTCCGGAGAGCCGGTCGCTGGCTGCGGCAATGCTCCGTTCGATCATGGCAGGGGAGAGCCGCAAGGAGGCCAAGCGGTCGGCAGCGCGATCGCGACGGGAAAGCAGCAGGGGCGCGGATAATTTTCCTGCAAAATCAGTTAGTTTGTGGCGGGCAAGAACAATCCGGTCACCCAGACCGCGGCGCAATTTCTCACCTGCCTCGTCCAACTGCTGCGCCGGCAGGGCAAGCAATGCCGCCGGCTGCGGCAGGCGCTGGGCGCGCACTTCAAGCCTTTCCCGGCCCAACTGCAACGGCCTTGCAACGGCCTTGCGAGCGCGCAGCGCCAGTTCTGCAAGACTATTGGCAAGGTCCGCGCGCACCGGCACTGCCAGTTCCGCCGCTGCCGTCGGAGTTGGCGCGCGCAGGTCGGCGGCAAAATCGGCGAGTGTGGTGTCGGTTTCGTGCCCAACCGCCGAGATCACCGGGATCGGCGATTCGGCAATAGCCCGGACGACGACTTCTTCATTGAAGCACCACAGGTCCTCGATCGACCCGCCGCCGCGCGCAACGATGATCACGTCAGGGCGCGGCACAGAGGAGTCCGGACCCAGCGCGCCGAACCCGCGAACCGCCGCCGCGACCTGTTCCGCCGCGCCTTGCCCCTCGGACCAGCACCGGCCAGACGATCACCCGGCTGGGCATCCGGTCGGCCAGGCGGTGAAGGATATCTCGGATCACCGCGCCGGTGGGCGAGGTGACGACGCCGATGACGCCGGGCAGGAACGGGATCCGGCGCTTCCTCTCAGGCGCGAACAGCCCCTCCGCCTCGAACCGCGCCTTGTTCTTCGCCAGCAGCGCGAGCAGCGCGCCTTCGCCGGCAATTTCCATGCGTTCGATGACGATCTGGTAGTTCGAGCGGCCCGGATAAGTCGTCAGCTTGCCGGTGGCGATCACCTCGATCCCGTCCTCGGGCCGGAAGGCGAGCCGCTGCACCGTACCGCGCCACATTACTCCGTCCAGCCGCGCACCCTCGTCCTTGAGGCTGAGATACAGGTGCCCCGAAGCCGCCTGCTTGACGCCCGAAAGCTCACCGCGCACCCGCACATAGGCGAAGCGCTCCTCGACCGTACGCTTCAGCGCCGAGGAAATCTCGGTGACTGACAAAGGCTCGGCGTTGCTGGACCGGCCTTCCTTCGCTACCAGCCCGCCGGAATCCATGGAATCTGTATCGAAAGACGAGGGCGGCGACATGAATATCCTGCTGATCGGAAGTGGCGGCCGTGAACATGCGCTGGCGTGGCGACTGGCGCAATCGCCTTTGTGCGAAACACTTTACGCCGCCCCCGGAAATCCGGGGATGTTCGAGCACGCCAAGCTGGTCCAGCTCGATAGCGCCGACCATGCCGCCGTCGCGCAGTTCTGCGCCGAGAAGAGCATCGGCCTCGTCGTCGTCGGCCCCGAGGCACCACTGGTCGATGGCCTTGCCGATAGCCTGCGCGCCGCCGGTGTCGCCGTGTTCGGCCCCAGCAAGGCCGCCGCCCAGCTCGAAGGCTCGAAGGGCTTCGTCAAGGACCTCTGCGCGGCTGAGAATATCCCCACCGCCGCCTATGCCCGCCACACCAGCAAAGCAGGCGCGCTAGCCGACCTCGCCCGCTTTGGCCTGCCGGTCGTGATCAAGGCCGATGGCCTCGCCGCCGGCAAGGGCGTGATCATCGCCGAAACCGCCGAAGAGGCCAATGAGGCGATCGAATTCATGTTCTCCGGTGGCTTCGGCGATGCCGGGGCCGAAGTGGTGATCGAGGAGTTCATGGCCGGCGAGGAAGCCAGCTTCTTCGCGATCAGCGACGGCACAAACGTGATCCCTTTCGGTTCGGCGCAGGACCACAAGCGCGTGGGCGACGGCGATACCGGCCCCAACACCGGCGGCATGGGCGCCTATTCGCCCACCGGCGTGTTCACGCCCGAGATCGAGGCCGAGGTGATGGAACGCATCGTCCGCCCGACCGTGGCCGCGATGGCGCGAGACGGCATGCCCTATCAGGGCGTGCTCTTCGCGGGCCTGATGCTGACCGACGAAGGCCCGAAGCTGATCGAATACAACTGCCGCTTCGGCGATCCCGAATGCCAGGTGCTGATGATGCGCTTCGAAGGCGATCTGGTTGACCTGTTGTCCAAGGCCGCCCAGCCCGGCGGCCTGTCCGAAGCAGCCCCCGTCCGCCTGCGCCCGCAGACCGCGCTGACCGTGGTCATGGCGGCCAAGGGCTATCCCGGAACCCCCGAAAAGGGCGGCGAGATCATGCTCGGCAATCCCAACAAGGGCCGCGTCTTCCAGGCGGGCACAGCGATTGCCGACGGCAAGCTGGTGGCAAATGGCGGGCGCGTGCTCAACGTCACCGCCATGGCCGAAAGCGCCAAGGCGGCACAGGCGCTGGCTTATGCGGCGGTCGATGCCATCGACTTCCCATCCGGCTTCTGCCGCCGCGACATCGGCTACCGCGAAGTGGCGCGGGAAGAGGGTTCATAGCCGGAAGTTGCCCTGCCGCGTAACCATTGCCAAAAGCTTCTGAATGTCGGCCAACGTAGCAATCCTTGTCCATGGCACATTCGCGTCGGAAGCGACGTGGATCGAAAGTGATTCTGCCTTAGCTCAACAGCTACGTAACGTAATGCCAGAGATCGAATGCGTGCCTTTTCGCTGGTCTGGCGCAAATAATCACTCGGCCAGACTAGCAGCCAGCGATGCATTGGCTGAGACAATTCACGATGTTGCGGATCGCTATCCGCGCGCGGCAATCCATCTCGTCGGCCACAGTCATGGCGGCAATGTCATGCTCTATGCGTCTGGCAAGATTGGGCCACGTCCCAAAATTGCGACCATGTCGTTCCTCGGTACTCCCTTTCTTATACCTGTCCTGCGTGAGGTTGTCGGGCGCATGGCGTTTGCTAAATACGCTGCAGGATTCGTTTTCCTGTTCCTCGGCGTTTTCCTGTCCGCTTTGGTAACCGTTTGGGCATCCGAACACTTTCCGGCTGATACATTAGCAGCTGGCATGTTTTTTTCGGCATGATTCTCGCGGGCATCGTCTTCGCCAGCTTTATGATGAAACTGGCGCACTGGCTGGTGCCGAAACTGGAAATGGCAATCCTCAATCGGCAAGCAGAAGCTATGGCTGCGCTAGTCCTGCCGCGACCGCACTGCCCCATTTTCATCGCGAGCGTGGGTTATGACGAGGCCGGTCTGCTCCTGAATTTCTGGGACCGACTGACTTTTGTTCCGCAAGCAATTGTGGATCTGGCTCGCGAAGTTGTGGGCGGGGCTGTGATCGGGGTCGGCAGCGCTTTTGTTCTGAGCCTTTTCGGTGCGGCAATCGAAGGCTTTGCCGAGGGATTCGGATACGATATAAAATGGTTCGACGGACTGCCCGTCGCGGCCGCGACATTCCTGCTGTTACTGTTTTACGCGGCAACTGCCGTGATGATCTTTGGGCTTTGTGCGGTCTTGGCTGCATCCTTGTTTCGTGGGTCAAGAATCGCCTTTGGGGGTGAGGACCCGCTGTTCATCGCCGGGATACGCGTCGTGGCCATGACGTCGCCCGATTGGACACCGCTTCCCGGAAGCCAGTATCGATCCTATGAAGTTTCGGGCAGCCTACGGCAGCTACGCCATTCAATGTTCTATGAAAGCCGCGACGTTTTGCATGACATGGCGCGCTGGATCGTGCGTCCGCCAACCGAAGCGGCTCCTTCGTGGCCAAGGCCGACTTCCGCATCGGAGAAGAGTGGCATCGTCACATCAATGAGCACCTGGATCGCCTTTCTGGCCACCATTGCCTTTGCCCTTTTCGGCTATCTTAATCCTGAAGCATTCGCGGCCATCAATGCCTTTCTGGTTCCAGACTAGTGTGCGAATGCTTGGCTAGGTTCCCGATGGTTCTTCGCGAGGACCCGCCTAAGCAAATCAGCCCATCTTTTCGGCAACGAGCGCCTTCAAGTCCGCCTCGGGCCGCGCGCCGTAGTGCGAGATGATTTCAGCGGCGCAGATCGAACCCAGACGCAGGCAGTCCTGCAAGGACCGTCCGCGCACGTGGCCGAAGAGGAAGCCGGCGGCGAAGAGGTCGCCAGCGCCGGTGGTGTCGATCACGCGCTCGACGGGTTCGGCCGAAACGCGGGCCAGTTCGTCGCCCTGGCAGGCAATCGCGCCTTCAGGACCGCAGGTGACGACCAGCGTGGGCACCTTGGCGCGCAGCTGGGCAACGCCGGCGTCGAAATCGTCACTGCCGGTCAGCGCCTCGAGTTCGACGTGGTTGGCAAACAGGATGTCGATCTCGCCTGCGTCGATCAGGGCGCGGAAATCGTCGCCATGGCGGCTGATGACGAAAGCATCGGACAGGGTGAAGGCCACCTTGCGGCCTGCGCCCCGTGCGGCGGCGATGGCACGGCGCATGGCGGCGCGCGGTTCTTCCGGATCCCAGAGATAGCCTTCGAGGTAGAGCACCTTGGCATCGGCAATCGCCGCTTCGTCGAGCGCATCTGCGGGAAGGAACTGCGAGGCGCCGAGGAAGGTGTTCATCGTGCGCTGGCCATCGGGGGTGACGAAGATCAGGCAGCGCGCGGTCGGCGGATCGCCGGCGCGGGCGGCGGTATCAAAGGCGATGCCGCCGGCGCGGATGTCGTGTGCGAAAACCTCGCCGAGCTGGTCATCTGCCACCTGGCCGATGAAGGCGCAGTCCGCACCCAACGCCGCGAGGCCAGCAAGCGTATTGGCCGCCGAACCGCCGGAAATCTCGCGCGCGGGGCCCATGGCGTCATAAAGCGCGCGGGCCTGATCGGTGTCGATCAGGGTCATGCCGCCGCGCGTCATGCCGAGCTGGTCGATCAGCGCGTCCTCGCAAGGGGCCATGACATCGACGATGGCATTGCCGATGGCGACGACGTCGCGGGTGGGTTCTGACATGAAAAGCCTTCCTGATTGAAGCACGGACGGCTTCATGGATTGATTGAATGCGCGCCGACTAGCGCCCACCCGTGCCGGGGGCAAGACCGGTAGCGTTGACAGGCACGGGCCGCATGGGGGATGCGATAGGTCGTGAGAGCATTCCGAAAGATTGCGCCCGTGCTGGCGCCCGCCCTGCTGCTTGCCGGATGCGGCGGCTCTGGCAACGCGGTGAAGAGCGTGAGCACGGCGAGCCTGCCAGTGCCGCCGACCGTCACGCGCCCTGCCCCGCCCCGCCCGGCCATTCGCCCCCGTGTGATGGCGGCACCCGGCCTTGAAGGCGTGATTGGCGCGGGCGCGGGCGATCTGCAGCGCCAGTTCGGCGCGGCGCGGCTCGACGTGCTGGAAGGCGATGCCCGCAAGTTGCAGTTTTCGGGCAACGCCTGCGTGCTCGACATCTTCCTCTATCCGGAAAGCGAGGGGCGCGAGCCGACCGCGACCTATGTCGAGGCGCGGCGTTCCAGCGACGGCAAGGAGGTGGACCGGGCGTCCTGTGTTTCGGCGCTAAGGAAACGTTAGCCGTTTTTCCCTAGGATTCGCCCCAAAGTGATTGAAGGGGCACCTGCCGCAATGACCATGCAATTCCGCGCGCTTGCCGAGCAGGCCGCTGCCGACGGCGCGATTTCGGCCGAAGAAATCCTGAGCCTCCGCCGCGCCGGCTGGGGCGACGGGGCGATTTCTCCGGAAGAAGCCGAGGCGATTTTCCTCGTCAATGACAGCCTTGAGGACCCTTCGGTCGAATGGGCCGAGTTCTTTGTCGAAGCGCTGTGCGAATTCGTCGTCAACGGCGTGGAGCCCAAGGGCTACGTCTCGCAGAGCCAGGCCGACTGGCTGGTCGAGCGCGTGCGCCACAACGGCAGCCTGCAGTCGATGACCGAGCTCGAACTGCTGGTGAAGGTGATCGAGAAGGCGCTCAACGTGCCGCAGAGCCTCAAGGACTTCGTCATCGCGCAGGTCGAGCAGGCGGTGCTGACTGGCGAAGGCCCGACGCGCGGTGGCCACCTTGAGCGCGGCAATGTCAACGCGGTCGAGGCGCAGATCCTCCGCCGCGCGATCTTCGCCCAAGCCGGGGACCGCCCCGCCGCCGTCAGCCGCAGCGAGGCCGAGATGCTGTTCCGCCTGAAGGACGCGACGCTGGCTGCGAACAATGCGCCCGAGTGGAAGCGCCTCTTCGTGCAGGGCGTTGGCAGCTATCTGAGCGGCTACACTAGCTACACCCCGCTGCAGGCCGAGCGCGCGGCCGAGCTTGAGCATTTCATGGACGATTCTACGCCGAGCCTGCTGCGTTTTGCCGGGCGGATGGCGAAGGCGGATGTGGAAACCGGCGCGGTTCAAACCTTCCGCACGCTGTTTGGCCGCAAGGGGCTGGACAAGGCGCCCGAAGTGGCCGCCGCCGCGCAGGTTACGACCGAAGAGAGCACCTGGCTGCAAGGCCAGATCGACGCGAACAACGTGGTCGACGAATATGACGAGGCGCTGCTGGCGTTCCTCGCCGAAGAGAAATCCGGGCTTTAAGCCGAGTGAGCCCCGGAACACGGGATGGCCCGTCTCTCTTCGGAGAGGCGGGCCGTTTCTTTAGACGGTGAAGCTTTCGCCGCAGCCGCAGGATCCCTTGGCATTCGGGTTGTTGAACACGAAGCCCGCCTGAAAGTCGTCCTCGACCCAGTCCATCGTCGAGCCGACAAGGTACAGCACCGAAGCTCCATCGATGAAGAACAGGCCGCCGGGGGTCTCGATCCTCTCGTCGAAGGCCGCCGCCTCATTCACATAGTCGACCGAATAGGCGAGGCCCGAGCAACCGCGGCGCGGGGTGGAGAGCTTGACGCCGATCGCGCCCTCGGGGGCCTCGGCCATCAGCTTGGCGATGCGCGCCTCGGCATTGGGCGTGAGGGTGACGGCGGCGGGCAGCGGCCGGCGGGTCTTGGTGGCGGTGTCGGTCATAGCATTCCCAGCTCCAGCCGTGCCTCGTCGCTCATCTTGGCGGGATCCCACGGCGGGTCCCAGACGAGATTGACCTCGGCGTCGCGCACGCCGGGCACGGCGCCGACGCGCAGCTCGACCTCGCCCGGCATAGATTCAGCGACCGGGCAGTGCGGCGTCGTCAGCGTCATGGTGACAGTCACGCCGCCCTCGCCATCGACATCGACGCCATAGATCAGGCCAAGGTCGTAGATGTTCACCGGAATTTCCGGATCGAAGATTTCCTTTAGCGCGCCGACGACCGCTTCGTAGAGATCGCCGCCCGGTTCTCCCGGAGCCACGCCCTCGGGCTTCTCCGCCAGGAAGCCCTCAAGGTAGTCGCGCTTGCGCTCAAGCTTCTCGGCAGGCGCCTCGGCATCCTCCACGCGTGCCTTGGGCGGCGGTGCGACGCTTGCCACTTCCTCAATCGTGAATTTCGGTTCTTCGTTCACCCGAAAATCCTTTTCGTCCGTTCGATGCCGCGCACCAGCGCCGCCACATCTTCCTCATCGTTGTAAATGCCGAAACTCGCCCGCGCGGTGGCGGGCACGCCGAGGTGGTCCATCAGCGGCTGGGCGCAGTGATGCCCGGCACGGATCGCCACGCCCTCTTCGTCCAATATGGTGCCGAGGTCGTGCGGATGCACCCCCTCGAGCGCGAAAGAGACGATGCCCGCGCTGTCTTCCGGCCCGAACAGCGTCACCGAATTCATGCGGCCCAGCGCATCGCGGCACTTGGTCACCAGCGCCGTTTCGTGGGCATGGATCGCCTCAAGCCCGATGGCAGAGACATAGTCCACCGCTGCGCCAAGCCCGATCGCCTCGATGATTGCCGGAGTCCCCGCCTCGAACCGCGCGGGCGGCGGGGCGAAGGTGGTTTCGGCAAAGGTCACCCGGTCGATCATCGCACCGCCGCCCTGCCACGGCGGCATGGCATCGAGAATCTCGGCCCGCGCCCACAGCGCGCCAATGCCGGTGGGGCCATAGAGTTTGTGCGCCGAGAAGACGTAGAAATCGCAGCCCAGAGCGCTGACATCGACGGAAAGGCGCGGCACGGCCTGGCAGCCGTCGACCAGCAGCTTCGCGCCGACCGAGTGCGCCAAAGCGGCGGCCTGTTCCACATGAAGCACAGAGCCGAGCACGTTGGAGACATGCGCCAGCGCCACCAGCTTGTGTTCGCGCGTCAGTATCCGCTCAGCAATTTCGAGGTCGATGCATCCATCCGGCGTCAGCGGGCAGACGTCGATTTCCACGCCCGTGCGGGCGCGCAGCAATTGCCACGGCACGATGTTAGAATGATGCTCCAGCGTGGACAGCAGGATGCGGTCGCCCGCCTTCAGCTGCGTTGCGCCCCAGGTCTGGGCGACGAGGTTGATCGCCTCGGTCGCGCCGCGGGTGAAAACGACCTCGTTTTCGGCCGCACCGATGAAGCTCGCCACCTTGCGCCGCGCCGCTTCGAAAGCCAGCGTCATTTCGGCCGAGCGCGAATAGACCCCGCGGTGCACGGTCGCATAGTCGCGGCCCATGGCGTTCACGGTGGCATCGATCACCGCCTGCGGCTTCTGCGCGGTGGCAGCCGTATCGAGGTAATGCCAGCCGCCCGCGAGGCCGGGGAAATTGGCCTTCACATCGGCGATCGAGGCGAGCAGCGTGCTCACAGCAGTGCCTCCAGCGCGGCCTGTGATGCCGCATCAAGCGCCTCGCCATCCGCCGCGCCGACGAAAGCCTCGGCAACGAAGGCCTGCAGCATCAGCCGCTTGGCCGTTTCCGGCGGCAGGCCGCGCTGGGCCATGTAGAACAGGGCATTGGTATCCAGTTCACCCACCGCGCAGCCGTGCGCGCACTTCACATCGTCGGCGTAAATTTCGAGTTCGGGCCGCGCATTGGCCGTAGCCGTGCGATCGAGCAGCATGGCGCGGACCGACTGGCTGGCATCGGTGCCATCGGCCCCGCGCGCCACGGCGACCTTGCCGAGGTAGGTGCCAATCGCCTCTTGCCCAAGCACCGAGCGCACGACTTGCCGGCTCACCGCGTCAGGCGCGAGGTGCGCAACTTCGGTGACCAGTTCAAGATTGGCCGTGGAGCCGCCGAGCTGTGCTGCGCCGAGCGTGAAGTCGCTCTTCGCGCCCAGCCGGGCATCGACGGCAATCCGCGCAAAACCACTGCCGGTATTGAGCACGCGCAGGTCAAACGAAGCGCCGTCACCCAGCTCGATCACCAGATGCCGCGCCACGGATTCCGCGCCGTCCAGCACGATCGCCAGCGCACCGCTCTCGCCCGCGGCAACGCGAATCTCCTCGCGCGCCACCGGCCAGACACCGGCGAGCGCATCGAGGTCCGCATAACGGAAATCCTCGTCGCGGTGCGTGGGGAGGGCGGCAGTCATGGTCACGCCGCCACCGCCTCGTAGCCCTGTTCTTCAAGCTGCAGCGCCAGCTCCGGCCCGCCAGTGCGGACGATGCGGCCGCCGGCCAGCACGTGGACGAAGTCGGGCTTCACGTAATCGAGCAGGCGCTGATAGTGCGTGATCAGCAGCACCGCCTTGTCGGGCTTGCGCATGATCGCGTTGATGCCGTCGCCAACGATCCTCAGGGCATCGATATCGAGCCCGGAATCGGTTTCGTCGAGGATTGCCAGCTTGGGATCGAGAATGCCCATCTGCACCATCTCGGCGCGCTTCTTTTCGCCGCCCGAGAAGCCGACGTTCACCGGCCGCTTGAGCATTTCCATGTCCATCTTGAGCAGCGCCGCCTTTTCGCGCGCCAGCTTGAGGAATTCCCCGCCCGACAGCGGTTCCTGCCCGCGCGACTTGCGCTGCGAGTTCAGGCTTTCGCGCAGGAACTGGACGAAAGACACCCCCGGGATTTCGACCGGATACTGGAAGCCGAGGAACAGGCCGGCGGCGGCGCGTTCGTGCGGCTCGAGCCCGAACAGGTCCTCGCCGCCCAGCGTGGCCGTGCCGCCGGTCACTTCATAGCCGGGCCGTCCGCCAAGCGTGTAGCCCAGCGTCGATTTGCCCGCGCCGTTCGGCCCCATGATCGCGTGGATCTCGCCCGCGTTGATGGTGAGGCTGAGCCCCTTGAGGATGGGCTTGTCGGCAACGGTGGCCTGCAGGTTTTCGATTGTCAGCATCAGATGGAACGTCCGCAATTCGGGGAAATATCAGTGAACATGGTCGGCCTCGCCGGGATGGGCGGCGGCCCAGATCTTGGCCGCGACGCCGTCGGCCATGCCGTCGAGCAGCACCTGCGCCGCATCTTCGGCATCGTCACCCGCCTTGGCGAGTTCCTTGGCCCGGCCCTTTTTCAGCGCGCCGATTGCCTCGGGACGCAGGTTGCCGCAGGCGCTCTTGGCGAGATCCACCGCCTGGTCATAGGTCTCGGCATCCTCGTCGGGCTTCATCATCCCGGCCTTCACGCAGTCGACATAGCGTTCGACCGCGCGCGGTTCCTGCGCCGGGGCGGCGGCCATCAGGAGCGCGAGCGCAATCACGAGTGCCTCCGCGGGGGCGCGCCGCGCTGCTGGTAGTGCTGCTTGCGGGCCCGACCGCGCTCGTCGTAGCTGACCTTCATGGCGGCGACGATTTCGGCCACCACGGCATCGGGCTCGGCCAGCACGCGCTCCGCCGGGAAGCGGAGAAGCTTCACGCCCACCGCCTCAAGGCTCTTGTCGCGCCGAGCGGTGACGGCCGGATCGCCGCCTTCGTCGATCGACACGGCAATGCGCAGCGGGTTGCAGGCAAAATCGAGGATGGCCGAGCCGATCACCTGCTGGCGGGTCAGCTTGAACTTGCCGAGATTGGCCTCGGCGAGCTTTTCGCCCAGCACCTTCTGCGCCTCGGTCGGCGCCATGCGGTTGCGCCGCGCCTGATCGTGGATCGCATCGAGCCGCTTGTCCGAAATCGACCAGCCACGCCCGCGCTTCTCGATCGCGGGGGCTTCGGTGCGCTCGTCAAGCGGGCGGACGGTGAGGGTTTTCTTTTCGGTCATATTCTAATCCAAAGAGCGTCGTCGCCCCGCACTCGATGCGGGGCTTGGCTGCCTTTCGCCACGCCCCGCGAAGAAAAGCCTAGCCCCATGTCAAGCACGGGGCGACGGGTTAGCTGATGGCCGAAACGACAACTCAGCATCAGAGAACCCCCAGAAACATCAAAAAGAACGCAAGGGCTCCAACGCCAAAGATCGCAGGAACCGCATAATCCCAAAGGCCAAACGGAGGCCACGGCTCTGCGGTGGGCTTTAGCAGGAAAACGCTGTTGAGCCTGAAACCAAGCGCACGCTGTTTGCGCACCCATCGAAGCGAAGCGGCGCTGATCGCAACCAATGCAAACGCCATCAGTAGAGCGGGCCAATCCAACATCACCCCACGCTTCCTTCAAGCGAAATCCCCAGCAGCTTCTGCGCTTCCACCGCGAATTCCATCGGCAACTGCTGCAGCACTTCCTTAGCGAAGCCGTTGACGATCAGCGCCACGGCCTCTTCGGTGCCGAGGCCGCGCTGCATGGCGTAGAACAGCTGGTCGTCGCTGATCTTGGAGGTGGTCGCCTCATGCTCGATCTGGGCGCTGGGATTGCGCACTTCGATATAGGGCACGGTGTGCGCGCCGCAGTCCTTGCCGAGCAGCAGCGAATCGCACTGGGTGAAATTGCGCACGCCTTCGGCCTGCGGGGCGACGCGGACGAGGCCGCGGTAGGTGTTGTTGCTCTTGCCCGCCGAGATGCCCTTCGAGATGATAGTCGAGCGGCTGCCCTTGCCGTTGTGGATCATCTTGGTGCCGGTATCGGCCTGCTGGTAATTGTTGGTCACCGCCACCGAGTAGAATTCGCCGACCGAATCCTCGCCGTTGAGCACGCAGGACGGATACTTCCAGGTGATCGCGCTGCCGGTCTCCACCTGTGTCCAGCTCACCTTGCTCCGCGCACCCTGGCACAGCGCGCGCTTGGTGACGAAGTTGTAGATGCCGCCCAGCCCCTCGGCATTGCCGGGATACCAGTTCTGCACGGTCGAATACTTGATCTCGGCATCGTCGAGCGCGACCAGTTCGACCACGGCGGCGTGGAGCTGGTTTTCATCGCGCATCGGCGCGGTGCAGCCTTCGAGGTAGGAGACGTAGCTGCCCTTGTCCGCCACGATCAGCGTGCGTTCGAACTGCCCGGTGTTTTCCGCGTTGATGCGGAAATAAGTGGAAAGCTCCATCGGGCAGCGCACGCCTTCGGGAATGTAGACGAAGGTGCCGTCGGAAAAGACCGCGCAGTTCAGCGCCGCGAAGAAATTGTCGCGCACCGGCACGACCTTGCCCAGCCAGCGCTTCACCAGATCTGGATATTCGCGGATTGCTTCCGAGATCGACAGGAAGATGACGCCGGCCTTCTTCAGCTCGTCACGGAATGTGGTGGCGACGGAGACCGAATCGAACACGGCATCGACCGCAACCTTGCGCGCGCCTTCGACCCCGGCGAGGACCTTCTGCTCCTCAAGCGGGATGCCGAGCTTCTTGTAGACCTCGAGGATTTCGGGATCGACCTCGTCCAGCGAAGCCAGCTTCGGCTTCGCCTTGGGCGCGGCGTAGTAATAGGCGTCCTGGTAATCGATCGGCGGCACGTTGAGCTTCGCCCAGTCGGGCATCGGCATGGTCTGCCATTGCCGGAAGGCCTTGAGCCGCCATTCGAGCATCCATTCGGGCTCGTTCTTCTTGGCCGAGATGAAGCGCACCGTTTCTTCGCTGAGGCCCTTGGGCGCGAATTCGGTGTCGATGTCCGCCGACCAGCCGTGCTCGTAGTCCGCGACCTTCGCGGCAGCCTCGCGCGCGGCTTGGTCCTTTACGGTAACATCGTCGGTCATGCCGGCACCCCTTCGAGCTGGGCAAGCCGGGTGAGCGGCACCCCGGCAAGCGCGCCGCGCAGCGCCTCGTTCACCACAGGCCAGTGCGGGCGGACCGAGCAGCCGCTTTCGAGGCCGCAATCGTGACCGTCGAGGCAGGCGGCGAGCGCGATCGGGCCTTCGACTGCCTCGACTATATCCGCCAGCGTGATCGCCGCTGCCGGCCGCGCGAGCTTGAAACCCCCGCCCGCGCCGCGCACCGACTTGATCAGGCCGGCCGCCGAAAGCTTGGACACCAGCTTCTGCACGGTGGGCGCGGGCAGGCCGGTTTCGCTGGCGAGCTGAGCCGCCGAAACACGCGCGCCGCCGCAATGGCGCGCGGCAGCGCTCATCGTGACGACGGCATAGTCGGCCATGGAGGACAGGCGCATTTGGGCGGCTCCGGCAAATCGGACTGATTCGTTCCGGTTTGCACCTAGTCCCGGGTTCGGCGCTTTTCAATCGCTGCGGACGCCCGGCACATAAAAAAGGCGGACCAGGGATCAGATCCCGGGTCCGCCATTAAAGTTAAGAACTCGCCGCAAAAAGCCACGAGCCCTTCGGGTCGCAGGAGCCGGTTAGACCCAAGGGCCCGGGAAAGAATTGTAAGAATCCGACACCCCCCATGCCCAAAAAATGACAAATGACGTCAGGAACCGGTGTCAAAGTTGCTTTGGACCGATGTGTTGCACATTCGACACGGCGACTCGCCTCTGCCATAGGCCGCGCCATGCTCTACCCGCTGCTTCGTCCGCTGATCTTCCGACTCGACGCCGAACGGGCGCACCGCCTGTCGATCCTCGCGCTCCAGCTCGGCCCGACCGCGCCGCCGCCCGCCGAAGGCCCGCTGGCGACGACCGTGGCGGGGCTGCGCTTTCCCAATCCGCTCGGCCTTGCACCCGGCTATGACAAGGACGCCCAGGTCCCGGACGCAGTGCTGGGGCTGGGCTTCGGCTCGGTCGAGATCGGCACGGTCACGCCGCGCCCGCAGCCGGGCAACCCGAAACCCCGGCTGTTCCGGCTGGAAGAGGACCGCGCGGTGATCAACCGCATGGGCTTCAACAATGCCGGGCTTGAGGCGGCGCACCTGCGGCTTTGCGCCCGTCCGCGCCGCGGGATCGTCGGCGTCAATGTCGGCGCGAACAAGGATACGGCTGACCGGGTGGCAGACTATGTCACCGGGCTGACCACCATGGCCCCGGTGGCCGATTACCTGACCATCAACATCTCCTCCCCGAATACGCCGGGCCTGCGCGACATGCAGGGGGACAAGGAACTGGCCGACCTGCTCTCCGCCGTCGCAGCAGCACGCGAATCGCACTGGCCGCCGGTGTTCCTGAAGGTTGCCCCCGACCTCGACGCCGAGGCTCCCGCGCGAATCGTCGAGGCGGTGATGAAGCACGGCATCGACGGGATCATTGTCTCCAACACCACGATCACCCGGCCTCCACTCAAGTCACGCCACGCGGGCGAGGCCGGCGGCCTCTCGGGCGCGCCCCTGCACGACCTCGCGCTCCAGCGCCTCCGCGACTTCCGTAAGGCTAGCGAGGGCAAGCTGCCGCTGATCGGCGTGGGAGGCATCGCCACTGCCGAACAGGCCTGGGCCCGCATCCGCGCCGGGGCGAGCCTCGTCCAGCTTTACAGCGCGATGGTCTATGAAGGGCCCGGCATCGCGCGGACCATTACAGCCGGTTTGGAGGCCTGCATGAAACGCGATGGCTTTGCCTCCATTGCGGAGGCCGTCGGCAGCGAATAGGCTGCGCCGCATGCAACGCCGACTTTTCCTGTTCGCCAGCGCGCTCGCGCTTGCCCCCGCCTTTTCCTTTCCCGCCATCGCCAAGGCCCCATCGGGGCAGGTTTACGACAAGGGCATGGTCTCCTCCGCCGATCCGCGCGCAACCGAGGCGGGGCTGGAGATGCTGCGCCGGGGCGGCAGCGCGACCGACGCGGCCATCGCCACCATGCTGGCCCTCACCGTAGTCGAGCCGCAAAGCTCCGGCATCGGCGGCGGCGGCTTCTATGTGACGGCGGACAGGAAGGGCCGCATCCGCACGATCGACGGCCGCGAAACCGCTCCCAAGGCTGCGCACCCGCAGTGGTTCTTCAAGGACGGTAAGCGCATGTCCTTCAGCGATGCCGTGCCCGGCGGCACCAGCGTGGGCGTGCCCGGCAATATCGCGCTCGCCGCCAAGGCGCACCGGCTGAATGGCAAGCTCAAGTGGGCCACGCTGTTCGGCCCGGCGATCAAGCTGGCCCGCGAGGGCTGGACGATAACCCCGCGCGGCCGCCAGTTCCTCGATTTCGCGAAGGGTTCCGCGGCCTTCACCCCGGCCGGCACCGCGCTGTTCTACGGCAGCGATGGCAAGCCGCTGCCCGAGCGCAGCCAGGTGACCAATCCGGAATTGGCCAAGACGATGGAACTGCTCGCGCGTAAGGGACCGCGCTGGTTCTACACCGGAGCCAATGCCAAGGCGATTGTCGGCGCGGTCACCACCGCCCCGCGCAACCCCGCGCCGATGACGCTCAAGGATGTGGCCAGCTATCAGGCCAAGGACCGCGCGCCGATCTGCGGCCAGTACCGCGAATACAAGGTATGCGGAATGGCCCCGCCAAGCTCTGGCGAGACGACCGTCTTTGCCGTGCTCAAGCAGCTCGAACGTTTCGACCTCAAGGCACTCGGCCCCGATTCGCCGACCGCCTGGCACCTGATCGCCGAATCGATGCGGCTCGCCTATGCGGACCGGGCAAAGTATCTTGGCGATGCCGACTTCGTGACGGTTCCGGTAAAGGGGCTGACCGACCCGGCCTACCTCGCCAGCCGCTCCGCGCTCATCGATCCGACGCGCTCGCTCGGCCTCGTCACCGCCGGATCGCCGCCGGGTTCGGAAAAGCTTGCCCGCGCGGAAGGCACCGCGGGGCCTGAACACGGCACCTCGCACTTCGTTGCCGTCGACCGGAAGGGCAATGTCGTCACTTATACCTCGACCATCGAAAGCGCCTTCGGTTCGGGGCTGATGGCGGGTGGCTATTACCTCAACAACGAACTCACCGACTTCGACATGGCGCCCGAGCGCGACGGCAAGCCCGCCGCCAACCGGGTGGAGAGCGGCAAGCGCCCGCGCTCTTCCATGGCCCCGACGCTGGTCTATGGCCCGGATGGCAAGCTGCGCCTCGCCATCGGCGCAGCGGGCGGCACGACCATCCCGGCGCAGGTGGCGAAGTCGATCATCGGCGTGCTCGACTGGGGCATGAGCGCGCAGGACGCCATTGCCGCGCCGCTGATCTTCGCCCCTGAAGGCCCGGCGGTCTTCGTCGAAAGCGGCACGAAGCTCGAAGCCATGATCCCGGCCTTGAAGGCATTGGGCCACGCCGACGTGCGCACGCGCCCGGGCGGCAAGGCCAATGCCATCGAGGTTGTCGGCGGCCAGCTTCGCGGCGGGGCGGACCCGCGCAGCGACGGTGTTGCGGCTGCGGAGTGATCACTTGTAACTCTTGCCGCTAGGGAAAGGCCTCTCTAGTCTCTTTGCCAACCGCTTTGACGGCATAAGAGAGGCATGGCCCTGTGCAGATTTCCGATTTCGACAATGCCCCGAACCTCGTCTCGCTGTTCCTGAGCCGCGCGGACGAACTGGGCGACAAGCCGTTCCTCACCGCGCGGCTGGACGGCCGCTGGCAATCGATCTCCTACACGGAAGCCGCCCGGCGCGTCTGCCTTGCCGCCGAAGCCCTGCGCAAGATGGGCCTGAAGGATGGCGAGCGCGTGCTGCTCGTCTCCGAAAACCGCCCCGAATGGTGCATGGCGGACCTTGCCATCATGGCGGCAGGGCTGGTCACGGTTCCGGCCTATACGACCAATACCGAGCGCGACCATGCCCACGTGCTCGAAAACTCGGGCGCTTCCGCGGTCATCGTTTCCGACGGCAAGCTGGCCAAGCCGTTGCTGCCCGCCGTGATGGGGACGGACAAGGTGCGCCACCTGATCACCTTCGAAAGCTTCAAGCTGCCGCAGATGCACGCCCACCCGCACCATTGGGCCTCGCTGACCGAGGGCGATGCAGCCAAGGCGCGCGCCGCGGTGGATGCGCGGATCGCGAAGATCGGCCGGCGCGATCTGGCCTGCATCATCTACACGTCCGGCACCGGCGGCGCGCCGCGCGGGGTGAAGCAGCATCACGGCATGATCCTGATGAATGTCGATGGCGCGGCGCGCATCCTGGTCGACGACTTCGGCTGGGGCGAGGAAGTGTTCCTTTCCTTCCTGCCGCTGTCGCACTCTTACGAACATACCGGCGGCCAGTTCCTGCCCATCGGCATGGGCGCGAATATCACCTATTCGGAGGGCCTGGAGAAGCTCGCCTCGAACATCGAGGAGGTGCGCCCGACGATCATGGTCGTGGTTCCGCGCCTGTTCGAAGTGCTGCGCACGCGCATCATGAAGCAGGTCGAAAAGCAGGGCCGGATCGCCAATTTCCTGATGGAGCGGGCGCTGGGCATCGGCACGCTGAAGGCCAAGGGCAAGAGCCGCCTGCGCGACAAGCCGATGGACCTGATCCTTGACCGCACGCTGCGGCCCAAGATCCGCGCGAAGATGGGCGGGCGGATGAAGGCCATGGTTTCGGGCGGCGCGCCGCTCAACCCCGATGTCGGCGTGTTCTTTGAATCGATGGGGCTGACCATGCTGCAGGGCTATGGCCAGACCGAAAGCGGTCCGGTGATTTCCTGCAACCGCCCCAAGGTGGGTATCAGGATGGACACGGTCGGCCCGCCGATGCGCGGGGTCGAAGTGCGCATTGCCGAGGACGGCGAGATCCTGGTGCGCGGCGAGCTGGTGATGGACGGTTACTGGCACAACAAGGAAGAGACCGCGAAGGCGCTCGAGCCCGATGGCGAGGGCGGCAACTGGCTGCACACCGGTGACATTGGCCACATCGATGACAAGGGCCGCATCGTCATCACCGACCGCAAGAAGGACATGATCGTCAACGACAAGGGCGACAATGTCTCGCCCCAGCGGATCGAGGGCATGCTGACGCTCCAGCCCGAGATCGCCCAGGCCATGGTGGTGGGAGACAAGCGGCCCTACCTCGTTGGCCTGATCGTGCCCGATGCCGAATGGGCGCTCGAATGGTCACGGCGTGAGGGCGAGAAGTTCGACATGAAGGCGCTCGAACAGCTCCCCGCCTTCCGCTCCGCCGTGCGCGCAGCGATCGACCGGGTGAATGCGCAGGTCTCGGTGATCGAAAAGGTGCGCCAGTTCACTTTCGCCGACGAGCCTTTCGGCATCGACAATGAGGAAATGACCCCCAGCCTCAAGATCCGCCGCCACAAGCTGAAGGAACGCTACGGCGAGCGGCTGGACGCTCTGTACAAGGGTTAGCCTCTGACAAATTCAAAATGCGAACCATATTGTCGATACCTGGCGTCCATGCTATTCAGCCTCGGTGAGAACATAGTTCTCAAAGGGAGAAACTGATGCAAACCGATTGGCTGGCGCAGCTTGGCGCCCAGTGGCAGGGGCTGCTTTCGCTGTACGCTTTCGTGGGAATTATCGCGCTGACCGTGGCAGGCAGTTGGCTGATCACGCGCATTCCCGCAGTCGGCGCGCAGGCGAAGCTCAATCGTGATACGCTGGCCAAGCGGCGCGAGAAGCCGAGCTATGTCGAGAACCAGAAATGGAACCGCAAGTGGGCGCTGCTGTTCCAGGTGATCATCTTCACTGCTATCCTGCCGTTCTGCCTCAAGCCGGGCCTGCCGAGCATCGGCGCGCTGCTGCTCGACTGTATCGTCATCCTGATGGTCTACGACTTCTTCTATTACCTGACCCACCGCTTCCTGTTCCATGACAGCGACTTCCTGGGCGGGCCATTGAAGTGGATGCACGCGATCCATCACCGCCAGCACAACCCGTGCCGCATGGATTCAAGCTATATCCATCCGCTGGAAGTGGCGATCGGGCTGGGGCTCTATGTCGCGACGATTGCCGCGCTGGCGGCAATCATGGGCCGGTTTGACGTGGTGACCGTTATCGTCACCTTCGTCGCCTTTTCGCAGATCAACCTGCACAACCACAACCTGTGGGGCGAAGGGCGCTTCCTCTGGGGCTATGCCAAGTACGCCTCTGACATGCACCACCACCACCACGCCAAGTTCACCGGCGGCAACTTCGCCACGATCACCCTGCTCTATGACTGGATGTTCGGCACGCTGGACCACGGAGAGGGCGGCTATTCGGGCGTCAGCCGCAAGCAGAAGAGCGCGGCTCAGGGCACCAGCGCGATAAACAGGTAGGTCGCGAAAAGGACGAGGTGGATCACGCCCTGAACGATCGTGGTCCGCCCCGTCCCGAGGGTGAGCGAGGCGACGAACAGGGTGAGCGCCAGCAGCACCGTGTTGCCCATCGGCAGCCCGAGTTCGAGGTCCAGCCCCATGACGAGCGCGATGCAGGCCACCGCCGGGATGGTCAGCCCGATCGTCGCCAGAGCAGAGCCGATCGCGAGGTTGAGGCTGGTCTGAACGCGGTTCGCCCGCGCCGCACGCAGGGCTGCGAAGCCTTCCGGCGCAAGCACAAGCGCGGCTATGACGATGCCGACCACCGCCTTGGGCGCGCCCAGCCGGTCAACCGTCGCCTCGATCGCCGGGGATAGCGACTTGGCGAGGAGGACCACGGCGACGAGCGCCAACAGCAGCGCGGCCGAAGCCGCTGCCGCCTTTGCGCGTGACACCGGCTCTTCGTGCGCGTGGTCGTCCGGCTCGCCGTGGAGGAAGTGGTCGCGGTGGCGCAGCGTCTGCGCGGCGACGAACGTCGCGTAGATGACCAGCGAGACGATGGCGACGAAGGCCAGCTGCGAGCCCGAATAGAACGGCCCGCCCTGCGACACGGTGTAATTGGGCAGGACCAGCGTGAGCATGGCGAGCGTCGCCAGCATCGCGAGGCCGACGGTCACGCCGGACTGGGTATAGCTCTGTTCGTGATGATGCGACCCGCCGACCAGCAGGCAGATGCCGACGATGGCGTTGATCGTGATCATGATCGCCGCAATCAGCGTGTCGCGCGCAAGCGTCTGCGCCGCGGCGCCATCGCCGAGCATGATCGAGACGATCAGCGCGGTCTCGATGACCGTGACCGCCAGCGCGAGCGTCAGCGTGCCGAAGGGTTCGCCAAGGTAATGTGCCAGCACTTCGGCATGGTAGACTGCCGCCATGATCGCCGCGCCGAGCGCCGCTGCGATCAGCAATTGCTGCGGAGCGCCCTGCGGGGCGATAAAGGCAAGGACAGCCAGCGACACCAGCGGTGCAATCGCTGCCCAGCGGGCAAGGCCAAAGAAGGGGGCTCCGGCAGGAGAGGTGGATTTCCGGGCAGCCGCAGTCATGCCTTCAAGATAGGGGCAGGTCGCGCAATTGTAAGCCGCTGAGGCGCGGCAAAGATCAGGCGGCTTCCTTGTCGACCCATTCCGGGTAGAAGCTCGGCTTGCGCTGCGACCATGCAGGGGCAGTGGCCGCCGCCTCGCTGATCGATTGGAGCAGCCCCTTGCGGCGCGAAGGGTGGATCTGCGGCAGGGCAGCCGCGCCGCAGAAGGCGCTTGGCAACCAAGGGCGGATTTCGGGGCCGAGCAGACGCTCGTAAAGGAAGCGGTAGGCCGAAAAACAGGTGATGCGGCCCTGGCTGAGGTCGAAGGCGGTGACGCGCATCAGCCGGCCCATGAATTCCTCGACGCCATCAAGCACGCTTTCATCGGGCAGGCCGTCGCGCAGGGTTTTGAGCTCCTGATAGGCGACATACTGGCGGCGGATCGCCGCGCTCTCGTCCGCATCGCGCGCCCACAGCTTGAACGCGTCCTGACGGCCGAGGCCAATGTCTAGGCTGCGCTTGATGTAGCGCTGCTCGCACGAGGTGAAACTGGCGAACTCGCGCAGTTCGGCGATGGTCAGCGAGGCGGAGGCAAGATTGGCCATGTCCGGTGTCCTGTTGCATGGGATTTCCCACGAAACGCAGTTCACCAGACTTTGGTTACCATCGCGTTAACCAAGAAAGTTAGATCAGGCCTGCCAGGGGGCTAGAGGGATCCGCGTATTTCCGCGTCGCCATACGTCCGGAAAGGTAGGCGTCGCGCCCGGCCTGAACCGCCAGCTTCATCGCGCGGGCCATGCGGATCGGGTCCTTGGCTTCGGCAATCGCGGTGTTCATCAGCACGCCGTCGCAGCCGAGCTCCATCGCCACCGCCGCATCGCTTGCCGTGCCGACGCCAGCATCGACCAGCACCGGCACATTTGCGCCCTCGACGATCAGCCGCACGGTGACGCGGTTCTGGATGCCAAGGCCCGAACCGATCGGCGCGCCCAGCGGCATGATTGCCACCGCGCCGGCTTCTTCCAGCTGCTTGGCCGCGATGGGGTCATCGACACAGTAGACCATCGGCGCGAAGCCTTCGTTTGCCAGAACTTCGCAGGCCTTCAGCGTTTCGCGCATGTCGGGATAGAGCGTGCGCGCCTCGCCCAGCACTTCCAGCTTGACCAGATCCCAGCCGCCCGCCTCGCGCGCCAGACGCAGGGTGCGGATCGCGTCTTCGGCGGTGAAGCAGCCGGCGGTGTTGGGCAGGTAGGTAATCTTCTTAGGATCGATGAAGTCGGTGAGCATCGGCGCCGTCGGATCGCTGATGTTGACCCGGCGCACGGCAACCGTGACGATCTCCGCCCCGCTCGCTTCAACGGCGGCGGCGTTCTGGGCAAAGTCCTTGTACTTGCCGGTGCCGACGATCAGCCGCGAAGTGAAAGTGCGGCCCGCAACGGTCCAGGTGTCTTGCGACGTAGTATCCGACAAGGTCTCAGCCTCCACCAACGAAGTGTACGATTTCCAGCACGTCACCATCGCCCAGGACAACGTCGCCATGGGTGCCGCGCGGGACGATTTCACCATTGCGCTCGACCGCGACCTTTGACGGGTTGAGGCCGATCTCGGCAACGAATCCGGCAACGGTCATTCCCGCAGAGGTCCGGCGCGGTTCGCCATTGACGGTAAGGGCAATCTGCTGGCTCATGGCCAGCGCCATAACGTTCAACGCGACAGGCGCAAGTTCATGATGTGGGCCGAGGCCACCATTCCGACGCCGGCGATGGTTAGGATCGCTTCGGCGGGGCCATGCGGCACAAGCAGGCCCGCCGTCATCAGCAAGAGGCCCGCGCTGCCCACCAGCAACGGCCAGACCTGCCCATGGCGCAGGATGCCGATGCCCAGCGTCACCGCACCAACGCCGATCGCGAGGCCGAGCCCGACACGGTGGATCGCGGGCGCCAGCAGCACCTGGCCGCCCAGCCCCAGCACGCTGACCAGCAGTATGCTGGCAAGGCAATGCACGGCGCAAAGCCCGGAGATGAGAATCCCCGTGCGGTCCAGTTTTTCACGAATCGAGAAGCGCGCGTTCGGCATGCCGGGATGCAGATATGATACCTTGTAACATTGCGCAAGGGCGCCCCGTTCACAATTCGACGAACGGTGCCTGAAATCCCCTTGCGAAACCTTTCGGCTCGGAGCAGGGGGAGCGCCTCTATGACTGGGGTTTCAGGCACGATGTCCGGCATGAATCGCGGCGCGCAGCCGGCTTTGCTCGCTCGCTGGCTTTGGCTGATCGCGGCTATCATCGTCGCGGTCGTGGCGGTGGGCGGAATCACCCGCCTGACCGAGTCGGGCCTTTCGATCACCGAATGGAAACCCGTCACCGGCGTGGTCCCGCCGCTCAACGAAGCGCAGTGGCAGGCCGAGTTCGACGCCTACAAGCAGATCCCGCAGTACACCCAGGTCAACGGCCCGGCAGGGATGACCCTGGAGGACTACAAGTTCATCTACTTCTGGGAGTGGTTCCACCGCTTCCTCGTGCGCACGGTGCTGGGTACGGCTTTCGTCCTGCCGCTGGCGTGGTTCTGGATTCGCGGTGCGATTCCGGCCGGTTTCAAGCCGCGCCTGCTGGGTCTTCTCGGCCTCGGCGCCTTGCAGGCAGTGGTCGGCTGGTGGATGGTGAAGTCCGGCCTGACCGGTGATGCCGACGTCAAGGTCAGCCACTTCCGCCTTGCCGCCCATCTGCTCGTCGCGCTGTTCACGCTTACCTATACGACCTGGACCGCGCTTGACCTCCACGCGCTGGCTCGCGGCGGGCGGCCGGCGCGCTTTACCCGCTTTGGGGTAACCGCGCTGCTGGTCCTGTTCATCCAGCTGTTCCTTGGCGCGCTGGTAGCCGGCCTGCGCGCCGGACATGTCGCCAACGACTGGCCGCTGATGATGGGCCGTTTCTGGCCGGCCGGCATCGACTGGTCTGGGGGACCGGTCCACGCCCTGCTTAACGATCCCTTCCTGCTGCATTTCCTCCATCGCTGGTGGGCCTGGGTCGTCGTCGCTGTGCTGGTCGTGCTGGCGCGCCGGGTGCGCAAGGACTGTCGGCGCGCCTCCGTGGCGATCCACTCGGCCTTCGGCGTGCAGATCATCCTCGGTATCGCCACTGTCATGACTGGGATCGAGCTTTGGCTTGCCGTGCTGCACCAGCTGGTTGGCGCGCTCGTGGTTCTGTCCACGGCATGGGGTGCCCATGCTCTGGGGCGGCGGGATTGACCCCGCGCGGTCCCGCCATCGCCTGGTGCCCATTTCCCGATATCGAATCGGCGCGGCAGAGTATAAATACAGTGCTTGACGAGAGGCTTGCTGCCTGCGCCAATATGCTCCCGGGCGTGGAATCGCATTTTGTCTGGCAAGGCGAGAGGGAAAAGGCAGAGGAAGTGGGGGTTCTGTTCAAGACCGATCTGGCGCTGCTCGATGCGCTCTCGGCCCGCGTTTGCGCGCTTCACCCCTATGACGAGCCGGCATTTCTGGGCTGGGCCTGCGATCATGCAGCCCCCGCGACAGCAGCCTGGCTGGGGGCCCTGACAGCATGACGGCCGCCGAACGCCGCCTGCGCAAAGCCCTGCTGCTGGGCAGCGCCTTGGCACTTGCGCCGCTGCCTGTGCTTCACGCTCCTGCCGTCGCATCGGACGCCCGCACCTTCACCCCGCCCGAGGGTCCGCTGATCCTGACGCGCGAACTGCGCCGCGCGCTCGGACGTACCGCGGAAATCATCACCCGGCGCAGCTATGAGATCCGCTTTGTGCCCGACGGTGCCGGCTGGCGCGTCGACGGCAAGCTCGTGGACAGCGAGGTTGACGCGCCGGCGGAACTCGCCGCGCTCGCCGCGCTGGAAAAGGCGCGCAAGGACGACGGCCTCTTCCCGCTGAAGCTGGATGCGCAGGGACGCATTGTCGAGCAGCGCGCGCCCAGCGATGCTGCTGCTACGCTCAAGGCGCGTGAACTGGCGAACCAGACGGTCGAGAAGATCGACATGGTTTCCGCTGACAAGACCGTGGCAAAGCAGATGATCCAGCGGATTGCGGCGCAGAGCCAGGGCGCCCCCGGGTCCTGGCCGGTTGACCTGTTTCGTCCCGCAGAAAGGTCGCGCGTCGATGTGCGCGAGATCCCCCTGCCCGACGGCAAGCAGGGACGGATCACGGTGACAATGCAGGCAAGCCCGAATGAATCGGGCCAATTGAAACAGCTCGATCGCCGCATCGTTACCGAGATTGACGGCACCAGTCGGCTCAGTGTCGAATCCTGGTCGATGTCCGAGGTTCGCTGACCGAAACAGCTTGCGGTATTATTTTACCTCTCCGCAAAGGCGCGGATTGGCTTGACTTTCGCACCCCTTTCGCACATTGGCGCGCCTTCCCGGCCGGCGGACACCCGTTGGCACACCCAAATATCAGGGATTCAACAGCCATGAAGGCGCTCAGCAAGCAGACCCGGTCGATCAAGCCGGCCGAGGTCGAAAAGAAGTGGCATCTGATCGATGCCGAAGGCCTGGTCGTCGGCCGTCTCGCCGTGATCATCGCCAACCACCTGCGCGGCAAGCACAAGCCGAGCTTCACCCCGCACGTCGATTGCGGCGATCACGTTGTCGTGATCAACGCCGGCAAGGTGCGCCTGACCGGCAACAAGCTGGCCAACAAGACCTATTACAAGCACACCGGTTATGCCGGCGGCATCAAGGAAACCACGGCTGCCAAGATCCTGGACGGCCGCTTCCCCGAGCGCGTGCTGGAAAAGGCTGTCGAGCGCATGATCCCGCGCGGTCCGCTGGGCCGTGACCAGATGCGTGCCCTGCACCTCTACGCCGGCGCCGAGCACCCGCATGGTGGCACCCAGCCCCAGCCGCTCGACGTTGCTGCCATGAACCGCAAGAACAAGGTGGGCGCATAATGTCCGAGAACACCGTCACCGATCTCGCCGATCTCGGCAACCTGGCTGAAGGCGTCGCCGCTCCGGCCGCCGAAGCCACCACCGAAGCCCCGGTCCGCACCGGTCCTGCCGCGCCGCTGCGCGACAAGGAAGTCGATGCGCAGGGCCGCGCCTATGCCACCGGCCGCCGCAAGGACGCCGTGGCCCGCGTGTGGCTGAAGCCCGGAACCGGCAAGATCACGGTCAATGGCCGTGACCAGTCGGTCTACTTCGCCCGCCCGACCCTGCGCCTCGTCATCGACCAGCCGTTCCAGGTTTCGGACCGCGTTGGCCAGTACGACATCGTCGCCACGGTCAAGGGTGGTGGCCTTTCGGGCCAGGCCGGCGCTGTGAAGCACGGCATTGCCCAGGCCCTGTCGAAGTTCGAGCCTGCGCTCCGCAGCGCGGTCAAGGCCGCCGGCTTCCTCACCCGCGACCCGCGCGTCGTCGAACGCAAGAAGTACGGCCGCGCCAAGGCACGCCGCAGCTTCCAGTTCTCGAAGCGCTGATCCGGGGCGAAAGCCTGTTTCGAATCAGGGGCTGGCCGCAAGGCCGGCCCCTTTTTCTTGGGTTCCATCGGACAAGATGACCACGCAGACGCAGACCAGCGCGCCCTCCTTTGCCAGCACCGCGCCAAGTGCCATGACGGCCAAGGGCCATTCGGGATGGCTGCCTGGCGCACTGGGGGCATTGCTCGCGATTGCGTTTACCGGCTGGCTCAGCCACCGCCTGCTGGGCGCCAGCGCCGCCTTGCCCTGGCTGGTTGCCCCGATGGGGGCGAGCGCGGTGCTGGTCTTCGTCCTGCCGGCAAGCCCGCTGTCACAGCCTTGGCCGGTGCTTGGCGGACACCTGTTTGCGGTGCTGGTGGGTCTTGCCTGCCAAGCGCTGGTTCCGGTTCCCTGGCTGGCAGCGGCCATGGCAGTCGGCGGATCGATCGCGGCGATGAGCATGGCCCGATGCCTGCACGCACCGGCCGGAGGCACGGCGCTTCTCGCTGCATTGTTTTCGCCAGCCGCGGCCTCCTTGGGCACTCTATCGCTCTTGATGCCCGTTGCGCTCAACGCCGTCCTGCTCGTCGCCTTCGCCTGGGTCTGGCATCGGTTCAGCGGTCATTCCTGGCCACACCGCGCCATGCCCGCACCCGTCCAGCCCGATTGGCTGGGCCACATCGAGGACTCCGATCTCGATGCCGTCCTTGAAGAATGGGACGAAGTTCTGGACGTCAGCCGTGAGGACCTTCTGGCGCTGCTGCACGCAGTTGAAGCGCGCGTTCGCGCCCGCGCAATCAGATAAGGGTCCGAGGCTCGACCATCAGGCCGGTTTCGCTGCTCCAGCTCAGCCGGTTATAACCGGGGGCAGTCGTTCGCACGCGCTCGGACAGGGTGCCCGCGCCGATCATGCGGATGGCGTGGCCATCGATCTCGACCTTCTTGTCGAAGGCATCGTGGACATGGCCGGAAAGAACGGCATCGGCCCCTGCCCGCGCCAGCGCCGCCAGAGCCCGCTTGCCGCCGCGGGTCGATGCGGTGGAATGGGTATCCGCCTCAACCAGTGGATGATGGCAGGCGACCAGCGTCAGCGGCTTCGCCATGTGCGCCGCGACCCGCGCCAGCGCCGTATCGAGCGCATCGCTGCTGACATGGCCTTTGGACTGGTTAAGCCTGAACTGCAGGCGCTTGACCGTACGCAGCGAGACTACCTCGACGTGTTCGAAGGTTAGCTCGCTGGAAAGTTCGGCCCGCAAGGCCTCGTAATGCCGATAGGGCCACAACAGCCGGCCAATCGGGTTGTAGTAATAGGGCATGTCGTGATTGCCCGGCTCGACCAGCATCGGCACGCCGAGCGCCTTCAGCCATTCGCGCGCGGCAGCAAACTCCCGACGCGTGCCGCGCATGGTCAAATCGCCCGTGCAGATCACGGCATCCGGCTTTTCCTCGGCCACCTCGCGCGCGAACCAGTCGAGCGCCTCACGGTCTTCCTGCCCGAAATGCAGGTCGCTGACATGGAACAGGCGCACGCTCATATCCGCTGCGACAGGATCAGCCAGGCAGACAGTGCGTTCATTGCCGAATAGGCGACATAGCCCCAGACCCACTGGCTCGCCCCGTTGACCACGACCAGCATAGTACCCAGCAGCATCAGGAATTCGACGACGAGGCTCATCCGCCCGCCCGGGCTGCGGAAGATCGACGGCAGCTGCACCAGCATCGGGTGCCCGCTTTCCAGCACGGCCTTGTGCATGGCAAAGTTCGCCACGCCCATGATGAAGATGAAAACCAGTGCCATGAAGCGCTCAACCTAGGCATGAACAGCGTGGATTGCCAGTGCGGAGCGCCGTTCGTCGGTCTCCATAGGCGTCTTATCGAAGTAACACACCTCTCGTCGGCAGGATGAACGCTCCGGTCGAGCGCCCCCTCCCGCTCGGGCCCGGACAGGCATAGCTCGGTGATGCGCGGACACCCCCGCCGCGTGAAAACCGAGGAAGTCCCCATGAAGACGATCTTTGCCCCCGCAATCGCCCTGGCCATAATGGCCGCTCCCTTTGCCACCGCAATGGCCGCCCCGCCACAGCCCAATACGGTCCAGTTCAACGATCTCGACCTCGATACCACTGCCGGCAAGAAGACGCTCGATGCGCGCATCCGCAATGCCGCGCGCCGCGTCTGCGACAGCGAATCGCGCGTCGGCACCCGCCTCGCCCGCGGCGCCTGCATCGAAGACGTCCGCCGCCAAGTTCTCGCGCAGGTCGACAGCTACCAGGATCGCGTCGGCAAGGGCGGCTGAGACCGCCAACCTAACGACCGGCGACAAACGCCAGACTGACCTGGGCCGAAATGTCCCCTCGGCCCAGGTCGATTTTTTGATTTTCAGGACGATCTAACGACCGGCCATCGCTTTTGCCTTGGACAGGTATGTCCGGCCAATGCGAACCGCCGAACCATCGGCCAGCTCCGCCGACCACACGCCCAGCCCGTCGTGGCGCAGGCCGACGATGCGGTCCTTGCGCAGGATCGTTGAGCGGTGAAGGCGGATGAACATCGCAGGGTCGAGCCGCGCTTCCAGCCCCGACACCGTTTGCAGCAGCAGGTAGGAGCGGTCCCCCACGTGGAGCCGTACGTAGTCACGTTCCGCGTCGATCCGGTCGACATCGCCGGCGGCAACGCGCAGCAGTTCGGAACGGTAAGGCACCCAGAACTCGGCGATCCACGGGCTCGCCGCATCGGTGCGCTTCTCCCCCGCCGTGCGACCGCGCGCTGGATAGCACGGCCCAGACGATCAGGCGCGACGGGCTTCAGCACATAGTCGACAGCGTCGAGATCGAAGGCTTCGACCGCGAAGGAATCATGCGCGGTGACGAAGACCAGCGCGGGGGGATTGGCACCCTTGGCCAGCGCCCGCGCCACGCCGAGCCCGTCCAGTTCGGGCATGGTCATGTCAAGCAGGACCAGGTCCGGATCGAGCGCCCCGGCCTCGCGCAGTGCACTCGCACCGTCGCTTGCCGTGCCGACCACTTCCAGTCCGCCGATCTGGCGGCACAGCACCTGCAGCCGCTCGATCGCCAGCGGTTCGTCATCGACTATCAAGGTGCGCAGCGGCTGTTCCATGGTCCCCTCTTCGAAGTTCTAACCCGGCAGCGGCAGGCGGAGTTCCGTGCGGTAACCGCCCGGCACTGGCCCCGAAACAAAAGCCGCGCCCTCGCCGAAGCGGGCACTAAGCCGGTCGCGCACATTGGCGAGGCCGATGCCCATGCCATGCTCCTCGTTGCCGGTCGCCGGTCCGTCGTCTGCAACGCTTACCACGAGCCGTCCGAATTCGCTGCGCGCGGAGATGGTCAGCGTGACCGGCCGGGTGCTGCGGGCAACGCCATACTTTACCGCGTTCTCGACCAGCGGTTGCAGGATCATGCCGGGCACCGGAACGCTCTCCAGCTCTTCCGGCACATCGACGACAAGGCCGAGCCGATCGGGGAAGCGCACCGCCTCGATCTCGAGATAGAGCCGCTGCAATTCGATTTCCTCGGCGAGCGGATGGTCGCCGGTGACCGTGTCGGACAGGCCCCGGCGATAGAACGCCGCCAATGACTGTATCATCGTTTCCGCCGCCTCGTTCTTGCCGGTGATGACCAGAGAGGACAGGGAATTCAATGTGTTGAACAGGAAGTGCGGGTTGATCTGGTAGCGCAGAGAGCGCAGTTCAGCCGCCTTTGCGGCGCGGCGGTACTCGCCCTCGCGCCGCTCGGACACGCGCGCCTGTTCGGCGATCAGCAGGGCGAGGTAAATCGCCGCCCAGGCAATGATCAGGAAGTAGCGGGACAAGGCCACGTCAGTAAGCTGCCGCCAGCGCGTTTCCGCCGCCGTTTCCGGATCGATGGTGACAAGGCTGTCGGCATCGGCTTCCTGCTGGGCAATGGTGCGGACATGCGGTTCTGGTAGCGGGACCGCGACGGGACTTGCGTCTGGTTCAGGCGCAGCCTCTGAAGGGCGCTGGCCGGGCACGTCCACCAGCACGTTGCCGGCCTCGTCGCGGCGGATGCGGATACCCTCGCGCTCGCCGATCTTGTCGACGACCTGGTTCTCGATATCGGAGAAGACCCACTGGTTGATCTTGGCCATGGCGAGTGAGGCCGGGAGCGCGACGATCATCACGACCAGCGCCTTCAGCCACAGGCTGCGCGCATCGAGCAGGCGCAGGATCGGCCAGATTCCGGCGGTTACCGCCATGCAGGCGACCGTCACCGCCAGCCGCCGCCCGAACAGCGGCCCCTGGTATTCGAGTCCGACGAGATAAGAGCGCAGCGTCGTGACCAGAAGGTAGACGAGCCACATGCCGGCTATCGAGGCCAGGACGAGCCGCGCGGGGACACGCGGCGGCAGGGCGTTTGATTCGGTCATGCGCGCATTGCAGGGCTTACGGGCAGCCCTGCAATGCGGCCAGTCGCTTTGTCGAAGGCGGTTAGCCGTTGGTCGAAGGTGCCGGAGGGCGGGATCAGGCCTTCAGCAGGCCTTCCCCGGCGATTTTTTCCTGCCAGACCGGAGGCGCGATGCGGTGGACATTGTTGCCCTCGCTATCGACCGCGACCGTAACCGGCATATCCTCGACCGTGAATTCGTAGATCGCTTCCATGCCAAGGTCCTCGAAGGCAACGACCTTCGATTCGCGGATCGCGCGCGCGACAAGATAGGCCGCGCCGCCCACCGCCATCAGGTAGGCAACCTTGTGCTTGGCGATCACGTCGGTCGCGCCCTGCCCGCGCTCGGCCTTGCCGATCATCACCAGCAGGCCGAGGTCGAGCATCATATCGGTGAACTTGTCCATGCGCGTTGCGGTGGTCGGACCTGCCGGGCCGACGACTTCGCCCATGATCGGATCTACCGGGCCGACGTAGTAGATTGCCCGGCCCTTGAAATCGACCGGCAGCTCTTCGCCCTTGGCCAGCATGTCCTGGATGCGCTTGTGCGCAGCATCGCGCCCGGTGAGCATCTTGCCGCTGAGCAGGATGCGGTCACCCTGCTTCCAGCTGCAAACCTCTTCCTGCGTCAGCGTGTCGAGATTGACCTTCTTGGCCGCGGCATCAGGCTGCCAGTGGACGTCGGGCCATTCATCGAGCTTGGGGGTTTCGAGGAAGCTCGGTCCCGAACCGTCGAGCGTGAAGTGCGCGTGGCGAGTTGCGGCGCAGTTGGGGATCATCGCCACCGGCTTGCCCGCGGCATGGCAGGGCGCGTCGAGGATCTTGACGTCGAGGATGGTCGAAAGACCACCCAGCCCCTGCGCGCCGATGCCGAGCGCGTTGACCTTGTCGAAGATCTCGATCCGCATCGCCTCGATATCGTTCTGCGGCCCGCGCGCCTTCAGCTGGCCCATGTCGATCGGCTCCATCAGCGCCTGCTTGGCAAGCAGCATGCAATGCTCCGCCGTGCCGCCGATCCCGATGCCGAGCATGCCCGGCGGGCACCAGCCGGCACCCATCTGGGGCAGCATCTCGATTACCCAGTCCACGATGTTGTCGCTGGGGTTCATCATCTTGAACTTGGACTTGTTCTCCGAGCCGCCGCCCTTGGCCGCGACATCGATGGAGACCTTGCTGCCCGGAACCATCGTCACGTGGAGCACGCACGGGGTATTGTCGCGCGTGTTGCGGCGGGTGAAGGCGGGATCGGCGAGGACCGAGGCGCGCAGCTTGTTTTCGGGGTTGAGATAAGCGCGGCGCACGCCTTCATCGACCACGTGCTGCAGCGACTTGTCCGAACCGAGCCGGCAGTCCTGTCCCCATTCGACGAAGACATTGACGATGCCGGTATCCTGGCAGATCGGGCGGTGCCCCTCGGCGCACATGCGGCTGTTGGTGAGGATCTGGGCGATGGCGTCCTTCGCCGCCGGACCCTGCTCCGCCTCATAGGCTTCGCCCAGCGCGCGGATGTAGTCCATCGGGTGGTAATAGCTGATGTACTGGAGCGCGTCGGCGACGCTTTCGATCAGGTCTTCCTCGCGGATCGTCACCATGTCGGCCATCGCAGCACTCCTTCGCGTTCGATTCTTGCGCCGCCCTTAGGCCGGAGGCGCGCGGCGGTCAAAGCGTTGCAGCGACGCCACGGCGACAATTCACGACATTCCGGGCTATTCTAAACGCTTGGCGCGGGGCTGGGCTTGCCTTAGAAGCGCATGGGATTGCGCCGCTGTGTTGTATATGCAATACACTGCGCCGCGAATGAGGAAATTCGACGCATGACCCTGCTTGACGAGCGGCCGGCCACTGCCCGCCGTGCGATGATCGACAGCCAGCTGCGCGTGAGCGGCGTCAATGACCCTGCCGTGCTCGCGGCCTTCGACGCCGTTGCGCGTGAGGACCACGTGCCGGTACAGCTTGCGCCCACCGCCTACATCGACCGGGCATTGCCGCTGGGCGACGGTCACAGCCTGCCTGCACCGCTGGTGCATGGCCGCATGCTGGTCGAAGCAGCGATCCGTTCGGGTGAAAAGGTGCTGTTGGTTTCGACAAACGGCTACCTCGCCGCGCTGGCAAGCCAGCTTGGCGCTTCGGTCACCACGCTGGCCCCCGCCGATCTGGTGGCGAAGAAGAAGGCCGGTCCCTTCGACGTGGTGCTGGTCGATGGCGCAGCCGAAGTGCTGCCAGCCGCTCTTGCCAACATGGTCACCGAGGACAGCCGCATAGTCACCGGCGTGATCGAGCGCGGCATCAGCCGGCTTGCCACGGGCCGCAAGGCGGCGGGCGCTATTGCCCTGCTGCCGCTGGCCGAGATCGGTATCCCGGCGATCCCCGAATTCGCCGCACCAAAGGGCTGGAGCTTCTGATCTTGGCCCTGCGTCTGCGACCCGCCCTCCTCGCCGCCGCCGCCGCCGGAACGCTTGCGGTTCCTGCCACGGCCGACGACCTGCGCGAGGCGCTGACACTCGCCTACAATACCAACCCGTCGCTGCAGGCGGCGCGAGCCAGCCAGCGTGCGCTTGACGAAAGCGTGCCGATTGCGCGGGCGGCGGGCCTGCCCTCGCTGTCCGGCACGGCAACCTACACCCACGTCACCTCGGGCGCCTCGCTGACCGGGCCGGACAAGATCCTGACGCTGTCGGCCGATCTTGGCGTGCCGATCTATGCCGGCGGCGCGATCAAGAACCAAGTCCGCGCGGCCGAAACGCGGATCAAGGCCGGACAGGCGGACCTGCGCGGCACCGAAAGCGGTATTTTCAGCGCCGTTGTTGCCGCCTACCTCGACGTCATCGCGAACGAGGCGATCGTCGGCCTGCGGGCGAAGAACGTGCAGGTGCTGGGCGTCAACGTCCAGTCGACCCGCGACCGGTTCGAGATTGGCGACCTCACCCGAACCGACGTCGCCCAGTCGCAGTCGCGCCTCGCCATTGCGCGCAGCGGGCTTGAGAGCGCCGAAGCAAGCCTCGCCGGCAGCCGCGAGCGCTACATCCAGCTCGTCGGCAAGGCGCCGGAAAACCTCCAGCCGCCGCCGCCGCTCACCGGTCTGCCGGCCAATGCCGAGGACGCGGTCGCCATCGCGCTGGAAAACAATCCGGACCTGATCGCTGCCCGCACCCGCTCGAAGGCCGCTGGTTATGACAGCGCCGGGGCTGGCGCCGGCCGCCTGCCGCGCGTTTCGGTCTTTGCCGGGGCCGACCGTACCGACTATCTCGGCTCGCTCGGCGGCGGCGCGCCGCTCAATCAGGTGAGCACCGGCTCGCAAGTCGGCGTGCGCGCCTCGATCCCGATCTTCTCGGGCGGGCTTCCCGCCGCGCAGCAGCGCCAGGCCCGCGCCCGCGAAAGTGCCACGCTGGAAAACGAGATCGCGACCGAACGCGAAGTGATCGCCACGGTCCGCTCGGCCTATACCCAGTGGCAGGCGGCCAATGCCGTCATCGTATCAAGCCAGACCGCAGTCGATGCCGCGGCGCTCAGCCTTGAAGGCGTGCGCGCGGAAAACAGCGTCGGCAACCGCACGATTCTCGACATCCTCAACGCTGAGCAGGAACTGCTCAACGCGCAGGTCCAGCTCGTCACCTCGCGCCGCAATGCCTATGTCGCGGGCTTCAACCTGCTCTCCGCCATGGGCAAGGCAGAGGCGCGCGACCTGGGGCTGGATGGCGGCGCGCTGTACGATCCGCAGGACAATTACCGCCGCGTCCACGGCAAGGTGTTCGACTGGGATCTTGACCCCGCGCCGACCGTGAAGTCGACAAGAACCGTTGACACCAAGGTGCAGGACGGTTCAGTTCCGGGCGTGAAGTGAATCGGGGGCAAGGCTTCAAATGGCACAACCGGGCGAACCGTCAGTCGAGGATATCCTCGCTTCGATCAAGAAAGTGATCGCCCGCGATTCGCAGGTTGATGAGCGCCCGCGCCGCACGAAACCGGCACTTTCCCAGAGCGAAGACGATTCCGAAGAGGCGATTCTCGACCTGGTCGAGGAAGTCGGTACCAACGACGAGGCCCCGCTGGTGACCGAGCAGGCCCGCGTCTCGATGCGCGAATCACTCGCCGCGCTTTCGGTCATGGCCCAGCCGGGCGTGGCCCCGCAGATCGTCCGCTCCGGCGAAACCTCGCTCGAAGGCATGGTGCGCGATCTGCTGCGCCCCGCGCTGTCGGAATGGCTGGACAAGAACTTGCCGCCGCTGGTCGAGGCCATGGTGGCAGCCGAAATCGCGCGGATCGTCGGCAAGAAGATCTGATCGACGAGCGACTATTGCACCGGGCGGCTTCCTCGCGCTAACCGGTTTCACATGAAAAGACACGCCTTTGCGCTGCTCGCGCTTTCGTCCGCGCTCGTCGCCGTTCCCGCCCTCGCCCAGACTCCCGGCGCCAAGCCGATGGGAATTGAGGACCTGCTGACACTGAAGCGAGTCGCAGCGCCAGTCGCCTCCCCGGACGGCAAGTGGATTGTCTACCAGCAGACCGATACCGATCCCGCCAGCTATAAGCGGCAGGCCGGCCTGTGGCGCGTCTCCGCCAAGGGCGGCACGGCGGAACGCATTGCCGACTTGCCCGATACGGCCGAGAGCGACCCCGCCTTCAGCCCCGATGGCAAGCGGCTCTATTTTCTCTCGGGCAAGTCGGGCTCCAACCAGGTCTGGTTCCTTGACCTGACGGCCCCGGGCGCCGCTCCGGTGCAGGCGTCGAAGTTCAAGGCCGATGTCTCCGGGTTCAAGCTCTCTCCCGATGGCACGAAGATCATCGCCTGGGGCGATGTTGCACGCGATTGCCCGACGCTGGGCTGCGACAAGGATGGCAACACCACACTGCCCGGACCCGGCACGGGTCGTCATTACAAGGACGGCGCGGGATTCGTGCGGCATTGGGACGCGTGGGAAACGCACGGCAATTACAGCCGCGCCTTCGCCTTCGCGCTGGGCGCGGATGGAATGGTGGCAGCGAGCGGCACTTCGCTTGATGGTCCGGCCGGCGTCCTGACCGGCGATACCCCGACCAAGCCGCACGGCGGCGGCGACGAGGTGGCGTGGACTGCCGATTCGAAGGGCGCATGGTTCATCGCCCGGCAGGCTGACCGCAACGAGCCGCTCTCGACCAACCTGGACCTGTGGCATGCACCGCTGGATGGCGGCACGCCGCACAACATCACCGAGGCCAACAAGGGAACCGACACGCTCCCCACGCCTTCGCCCGACGGCAAGTGGCTGGCCCGGGCCGCGATGGAGCGGGCGGGTTACGAAGCCGACCGGCTGGTCGTCCACGTGGTCAATTTCCAGACCAACGAGCGCAAGGCGCTGACCACCAATTGGGACCGATCGGTGGGCTCGCTGGCCTGGACACCCGATTCGAAGGCGCTGATCGCCACCGCACAGGACGTGCTCGATACGCCTGCCTTCCGCATAGATCCGGTCAGCGGCAAGGTTGAACGGCTGAAACTGATGCCCAAGGGCGTGAACGAAGGCCACATCGGCAACGTCACCCCGCTGAGGGGAGGCGGGCTGCTGTTCACCCGCGATTCGATCGCCGCGCCGGCCGAGGTCTGGATCACCGACAAGATCGGCAAGCCCGCCCGCCAGCTCAGCCGCGCCAATGATGCGCAGCTTGCGAGCGTGGGCGCGGTCACCTCGCAGCGCTTCAGCTTTGCCGGGGCGAATGGCGACACCGTCTGGGGCCAGATTCACAAGCCTGCGGGCGCCACCGGCAAGCTGCCGCTGCTCCTCTTCGTCCACGGCGGGCCGCAGGGCACCTATAACGACTCATGGTCATGGCGCTGGAACCCCAAGGTCTTCGCTGCCCAAGGCTACGGTGTGGTCTCGATCGATTTCCATGGCTCGACCGGATATGGGCAGGCCTTCACCGATGCGATCAACAAGGACTGGGGCGGCAAGCCGCTGGTCGACCTGCAGAAGGGCATGGAAGCCGCGATCAAGCTCGACAGCGCACTCGATGGTGACAATACCTGCGCGCTTGGCGCGTCATACGGCGGCTACATGATGAACTGGATCGAGGGACAATGGCCGGATCGGTTCAAGTGCCTCGTCCAGCATGACGGTGTCTTCGATGCCCGCGCCATGGCCTATGAGACCGAGGAGCTGTGGTTCGACGAGTGGGAACATGGCGGCAAGCCGTACCATGAGGCGCCGGAGGAATACGAAAAGTGGAACCCGGTGAACCACGTCGCCAAGTGGAAGACGCCGATGCTGGTGATCACCAGCGAAAAGGACTTCCGCATTCCCTATACCCAAGGGCTGGCGAGCTTCGCCGCGCTTCAGCGCAAGGGCATCCCTTCCGAATTGCTGGTCTTCCCGGACGAGAACCACTGGGTGCTCAAACCCAAGAATTCGAAGCAGTGGCACCAGACCGTCTTCGCATGGCTTGACCGCTGGCTGAAGAAGTAGCCAAGGGGGTCATGGCCAAACCTGACCCCTCACTGCTCGATCCGGCACGCTATCCGTTCGATACCGAAGTCGACGTTCGCTTCAGCGACATGGACGTGAACCGCCACGTCAATAACGTGTCGCTGTCGAACTTCGTCGAGGAAGGGCGCGTGCGTTTTCACCGGGCAAGCGGTTATCATACGGCAATTGCCGGGGTGGGTTCGATGGTGGCGAGCGTGGCCATCGAATATGTCGGGCAGGCATTCTATCCGGGCACGCTGCACCTGCATGCCGGAGCATCGCACATCGGCCGCACCAGCTACACGCTCGAACTGCTGATCATGCAGGACGATCGTCCGGTGGTCTTTGCCCGATCGGTCATGGTCTGCACCAAGGACGGCAAGCCGCATCCGATCCCCGAGGAATTCCGCCACGCGGTCGAGGGGGATGGGGAGTGCGGGCATGACCGAGGAAAGCCCCCGCCTGAAAGCCGCCCGCCATGCCCTGGCCGAGGAATATCCGGTTCCGGTGAAGCGCCACATCTTCATCTGCGCCGAAGCCCAGAAGGCCAAGTGCTGCCCGCCCGCCATCGGTGCGGCGAGCTGGAAGTTCCTCAAGAAGCGGCTTCGCGAAAAGGGACTCGACCGCGAGGGTGGCATTGCCCGCACCAAGGCCGATTGCCTGAAAGTCTGCGCCGCAGGACCGGTCGCGGTCGTCTGGCCGGACGGGGTCTGGTATCATTCCTGCACCGAAAAGGCGCTGGAACGGATCATCGACGAGCACCTGGTCGGCGGCGTGCCGGTGGAGGAATACCGGCTTTATCCTGAGGACTAGACTTCCTCGTCCGCCAGCGGATCGATCACGCTGGCATCGTGGCCGGTGCCGTTCGACAGATAGACCAAACCCATCAGCGCGGACATCAGCAGCATGGCTGCGCCGATGCCTAGGCCCGTGGCGATGTAGAAGTGGATCGAGACAAAGCCCACCTGCTGGTACAGCACAGTCCAGCTGACGATAACCACGGCCAAGGTAAACAGCGCCATGAAGCGCATCAGCCGCTTGTAGCGCGCCCAGGCAAAGTTGGCGACGGCGGGATCGTCTAGCGGGCTGGATTTGAGCTGCATCGCGCGGCCATGCGCCGCCTTTCCGCACTTGGCAAGGCAGAGACTCGGCGGGACTCGCCTAGCGGGATGAAACGTGGCACCTTCCCGTCAGAGACCACGAAGTCCGGGAGAGCTGCCATGACGATCGGGCGTATTGTCGCCAGCCGTGGAAACGCCGAAATCATCAGCTGCAGTGCCGATATTTCGGTGCGAGAGGCGATCACCCTGCTCGCCGAAAAGCGCATCGGCGCCCTGCCGGTGATCGAGGACGGCGCGGTGATTGGCATCTTTTCCGAACGCGACGTGATCTACTGCCTGGCCAGTGCGGGTTCTGCCGCGCTCGACAAGGCGGTGCGCGAGGTGATGACCTCTCCCGCCATCACGGTCGCCCCCGACACCGAGGTGCTCACCGCGCTCGCGCTGATGACCCGGCGGCGCATCCGCCACCTGCCGGTAACGGAAGCGGGCCGCGCCGTGGGGTTCATCTCGATCGGAGACCTCGTCAAGCACCGCATCGACCGGATCGAGGCCGATGCCGAAGCCATGCGCAGCTATATCCAGAGCGCTTGAACACCTGCCCTTCGCGCCTTGCCGCGGGGCAGGGGAGCGCCTACATCCATGGGATGGACGCCGCGACGATCACCCTGACCCCATCCGCCGCAAAGCGGGTGGCCTTCATCGCCGAGAAGCAAGGCAAACCGGCGGCGCTGCGCCTGTCGGTAGAAGGCGGCGGCTGCTCGGGCTTCCAGTACCGCTTCGGCCTCGCCGAGGGGATCGATGGCGATGACTCCGTGACCGAAACCGATGGCGTGAAGCTGGTGGTCGACCCGGTTAGCCTCGACCTTGTCGCGGGCTGTGTGGTCGATTTCGTCGAATCGCTGGGCGGTTCAATGTTCAAGGTCGAAAATCCGCAGGCGGTTGCAGGCTGTGGCTGCGGTTCCTCCTTCGCGGTATGAAGATCGCTACCTTCAACATCAACGGCATCAAGGCGCGCCTGCCGCGTCTGCTCGAATGGCTTGAGGAAACCCGGCCCTCGGTCGCCTGCCTGCAGGAGATCAAGACTCAGGACGAGGGCTTTCCCGCCGAGGAATTCGAGAAGATCGGCTATCACGCGATCTGGCACGGGCAGAAGGGCTTCAACGGCGTCGCCATCCTGGCAGACGGCACCAAGCCGGTCGAAGTCACGCGCGGGCTGGCGGGCGAGCCCGAGGACGAACATTCACGCTATATCGAGGCCGATGTCTTCGGTATCCGCGTTTGCTGCCTGTACCTGCCGAACGGCAATCCGCAGCCCGGGCCTAAGTTCGATTACAAACTGCGCTGGATGGAGCGCCTGCGTAACCGGGTGAACGAGGTGCTGGCCGAGGAGGTGCCGGCCATCGTGCTCGGCGATTTCAACGTGGTGCCCGAAGACAAGGACATCTGGTCACCCAAGGCGCTCGCCAATGACGCGCTCATGCAGCCCGAATCGCGCGATGCCTATGCGCGGTTGCTGGGCGATGGCTGGACCGACGCGGTCGACCGGCTCAACCCGCAGGGCGGCGTCTGGACCTTCTGGGACTATCAGGCCGGTGCCTGGCAGCGTGACCACGGCTTTCGCATCGACCACCTGCTGCTCTCACCCGAACTCGCCGACCGTCTGGTCTCCGCCGGTGTCGACAAGGACCACCGCGGCCGCGAAAAGGCCAGCGACCACGCCCCGGTGTGGGTCAAACTGCGCGCCGAACAGGCATAGAAAAAGGGCCGGAGTTACCCGGCCCCCTGTTTTCCTGTCGGCCCCGGATTACCGGTAGAAGACGTGGTTGCCCAGCTTGCCCACGCGGGCAAGGCGCCAGTTCGGCGATACGCGGGCGGCGTGGAAGAACATCGCGCCTTCGACCGGGCTTTTCCACGAACCTTCGTGGGCGATCTGCGCCACGGCGACGGCTTCCTTCCAGTCCTGCGACGCCTTCGGGATCGACGGCATGGTGCCGCCGCGCACGAAGGAGAACTGCGAGGGCTGGTAGACCACGCCGCAGTAGGAATTGGGGAAACGGCCCGAACGCGAACGTGCGACGATCACGCGGCCAACGGCGAGCTGGCCAAGCAGCGGCTCGCTCTTCGATTCGAAGTAGATGGCGCCGGCAAGGCAGTTCAGTTCACGCGAGAGCGGAGCATTGCTGGCCTGGCGGGCGACGAGCTGCTGGAGCGAGGCAGCGGGATCCTGAGCCACATCGGGGGTCGCATCATTGGCGTCCGCTTCCGGGGCTTGCTGGAATTCGCTGTCTGGATTGGGGAGAGGCTGAACCGGCAGGTCCGCCGCCGGGTCCGCTGCGATGGGCGCGTCCTGGGCGGTGACATCCTGAGCCTTGGCGGCCGAGGTGGGTTCAGAGCTGACAAGAGTGAAAACAAATAGTGAGGCCACGGCAACAGTGCTGGCCAGGTTGAGCTTGCGACTCATAACGGTAACTTCTTGTGCGGTTGGAAGCCCGCACGGGTGAGGAAATGCCTGTCTGGTCAGCGCCGGTTAAGGCGAGGACCCCACAATGCACCCTGCGTACCCGCCGGCTGCCCCCCGTCTGCGTGCCAGCCCCGGATGCCTGAGTGCTCCAAAAGCCGCCTTCGCTACGAAAGTGGGGGGCCTTTGATTGTGCGGCGCAACAAAGTCAAGCAAAGGTTCCCGGCTATCCGATGAACCGTTCCGCATCCGCGATGTCCAGTTCGACAATCCACAGGTCGGGATCCTGCCTTATGCGGCGGTTTACAAACTCGGTAAATTTTCCGTAAATTTCAGCATCTTCCTGCTGCGTACAGGTCCATTTACAAGTGCCATCCGCCTGCGGCATACGTTCCCACGCGCGGTTATTCCGGCCTTTTTCGCAGGTTACGACCATGATCGTACCGGCATCGCGCTCCCCCTTGTGGAGCACCGTGGCAAAGCCGCCGGCGGCCTGAACCTGCCGGACAAGGCCCGAAACTTCGACATGGGCGGGCAGCCGCGCCGCTTCCATCAGGCGCGGTAACCCTCAAGCGTGGAGAGCGGGATACGCGAACGCATGAAGGTGCCGGTGCCGCGCCCGATCTCCTCCCCATCGCTGTCCACCAGCCGCGCTTCGGCGACCAGAACGCGGCGGCGGCCGCTGATCCAGCGCCCCTCGGCCACGACCCGGCTCTTGCGCACGGGACGCACGAAATGGAGGTTGAACGAGGTGGTCAGCAGGAACCGGTCGGTCACCAGCGTGTTGGCGGCATAGAAAGCCGCATCGTCGAGCATCTTGAAATAAATCGTGCCATGCGCCGCCCCGGCAGCGTGGTAGCAGCTTTCATCGATGTCGAACTCGATCCGCGCCGCGCCTTCGCCGGTGATGGCGATGCGCGACGAGAACAGCGAGTTGATAGGCGCGGAGGCGTAAAGCCGTTCCAGGCTGCGCCAGTGCAGTTCGGCCCCGCTGGGGGCCGCACCGCTATCAGGCGGCGTCGCGGTCGATGACATTGCTGAGCAGCCCGTAAAGCGCCTCGGCGCCGGGTGCCTGGCTGAGCGCCTGGTGCATGGCATCATCGCGCATCAGGCGCGAAATCGCGGCGAGGGCATGGAGGTGCGCCGCGCCCGCCGTTTCAGGCGAGAGCAGGCCAAAGACGAGATCGACTGGCAGGCCGTCGGCCGCGTCGAAGGCAACCGGATTTTCCAGCCGCAGGAAAGCCGCAACCGGGCGCTGCAAGCCGGTGATCCGCGCGTGGGGAATCGCCACGCCGCGGCCGAAACCGGTGCTGCCCAGCCGCTCACGCTCTTCGATCTCGCTCAAGCAGGTTACCCGCGTCGAGGCCGTAGACCCCGGCAAAGGTCTCAGCCAGCTGGCGCAGGATGGCGTCCTTCGAATCGGCCGAAATCGTGCCGACCGCTTCCGGGTAGAGGGTGAAAAGTCCGTTCATCGCAGAATGTTGTTCCGTAAACCCGTCTGCAAGCGTGCAGCGGCAGAGGCCCCCCGAACCCGGTTAGCCTCTACCGCCAAACACGCTTGATAATTGCGCCGTTCCCGGCGTCAGTGTGGTTCGACCCAGCCGATCGACCCATCGCCGCGGCGGTAAACCATATTATGCCTGCCGGTGCCAGCATTTTTGAACAGCAGGGCATTGGTGTTGCGCAAGTCGAGCATCATCACGGCGTCGGAAACCGTAGCCTCGGGCACGTCGACGCGGGTTTCAGCGATGACCAGCGGAGCATCGACAGTGACCTCCTCGGCCTCAGCTTCGGGCTCGGCGAAGACGACATAGGCCGCCTCTTCTTCCTTGCGTGCGTGGTCAGAGGCTTCGTGCCGGTCCTTCAGGCGGCGCTTGTAGCGGCGCAACTGCTTGTCGATCTTCTCCGCCGCCTGGTCGAGCGCAACATGGGCATCCTGCGCCACGGCGGCACCCTTGAGGATCAGGCCCTGCATGACGTGAGTCACGATATCGCAGCGGAATGCGCCAGCGGGCGCCTTGCCAAAGGTCACATGGCTGGAGAGGGCGCGCGAGAAGTACTTGTCGACCACAGCCGAAACCCGTTCTTCCGCATGCGTCTGAAGCGCTGCGCCGGTTGCCATCTGATGACCAGAAACGCGAAGATCCATAAGCCTTTTACTCCTGTATGCGATCCGCCGGCACACCCCAGGCTGGCGACGGGAAAGTCGCCATGAGCTGTGCATGGGCGGCGAGTTCCTCCGGACTGGCCGAATGGGGCCGGGCCGGACGGAAGGTTCGCTCGCGCACGGTCACGCTAACCGAGGCGACGAGCGTGTCGGTGGCATCGGCAGCGAGCTCGAGCCCGATCTGCCGTCCACCTGTGAGTTCAACGTAAACCTGCGCCAGCAGTTCCGCGTCGAGCAGCGCGCCGTGCTTGGTGCGGTGGCTGCGATCAATGCCGTAGCGGGTGCACAAGGCATCGAGAGAATTCTTCGCCCCGGGATGGCGAACCCGGGCCAGGGCCACCGTATCGATCATCCTGTCGCGGCTGAGCGGTTCGAGTCCGCAGGCGGCGAGCTCCATGTTGACGAAGCCGAAGTCGAACCCGGCATTGTGCGCCACCAGCGGGCTGTCACCGATGAATTCGAGGAATTCCTCCGCCCGTTCGACGAAGCGCGGCTTGTCGGACAGGAAGGCGGCGGACAGGCCGTGCACCGCCTCGGCCTGGGCGGGCATGTCGCGATCGGGATTGAAATAGGCGTGGAAGGTGCGACCGGTCTCGACCCGGTTGATCATCTCGACACAGCCCAGTTCGACCAGGCGATCTCCGCTTTGCGGATCGAGACCGGTCGTTTCGGTGTCGAAGACAATTTCTCGCATTACACAGAACATATCGGCGCGAGCGGGCAGGCGCGCAAGGGCCTGAATCGGGAATATTTCGCTTGGGGCCAGCGGTGATGCGCGGGCAGGCGCGTCAAGCCTTTTGCTTGTCCAGCAGAGCGTGCACCAGTTGCTGCACGGCGTGGCGGGTTTCGGCGAGGCTGACGCCGGTATCGATGACGAAATCGGCGCGCTTGCGCTTGTCGGCATCGGGGACTTGCAGGCCAAGGATCCGCTCGAACTTTTCCTCGGTCATGCCGGGGCGGGCAAGCACGCGGGCGCGCTGGGCCTCGGGCCCGGCCGAGACGACGAGCACTGCATCGACCCCCGCGTCACCGCCCTTTTCGTAAAGCAGGGGGATATCGAACACGACCAGTGGTTCGTGCGCCATGTCGTGCAGGAACTGCCGCCGCATGGCCGCGACTGCCGGGTGGACGATTGCCTCCAGCCGCTTCAGCGCCTCGGGATTGCCGAAGACCGCCGCGCCGAGCTTTTGCCGGTCGACGCCCTCCGGCCCGGTCGTGCCGGGATAGGCTTCCTCGATCGCGGGGAGCAGCGGCCCGCCGGGTCCCTGCAATTCATGCACCGCCTTGTCGGCATCGAAGACCGGCACGCCAAGTCCCGCGAACATCGCCGCGACCGCCGACTTGCCCATGCCGATCGAGCCGGTGAGGCCGAGGATGAAGGGCTTGCTCATGCCGTCAGCAGTGCGCGCAATTCGGCATCGTGCTCGCGCGGAGCGGGCTGGCCAAAGAATTTCTCGAAGGCCACCGCCGCCTGCCCGATCAGCATGGCAAGGCCGTCTACGGTGGGCAAACCCCGCGCGCGGGCATCCCGCAGCAGCGGCGTGTCGAGCGGGTCGGTGACGATGTCATAGACCACAGACCCCGGCGGGGCGTGGCTGAAATCGAAGGAGAGCAGCGGCTGCCCCGCCATGCCGAGCGGACTGGCATTGACGATGAGGTCAAGGCAGCCCTCGCGGTCATCGAAGGCGAAGTCGGTTTCCGGCGCGAAGTGGGCGAGGTCGACCGCGTGGTGCTCACCCTTCGGCGCGAGCTCGTCGAGCAGGGCGCGCGCCTTGGCCGGATCGCGCGCGGCGAGGACCAGGGTGAAGCCCGGGTCCGCCAGCGCCGTGACAATCGCCCGCGCCGCACCGCCTGCACCAAGGATCCGCGCCATGCGGTAATAGTGCTTCTGGGCGAGCCATGGCTTCAGGGGTTCGAGAAAGCCGGGAGCATCGGTGTTGTAGCCCGTCAGCCTGCCATCCTCGCCGCGCACGATCGTGTTCACCGCACCGATCCGCGCCGCCTGCGGGTCGATCGCGTCGAGGAAAGGCATGACTGCCTGCTTGTGCGGCATGGTGACATTGCAGCCCCGCCAGTCCGGATCGGCGCGGCGTTCGGCGAGGTAGGCTTCGACATCGCCGGGCAGGACATGCGCGGCGCCGTATTCGGCGTGGATGCCAAGCTGTGCCAGCCAGAAGCCATGGATCGCCGGGCTTTTCGATTGCAGAATGGGATCGCCGATTACCTCGGCATTGGGACGGCTCATGCGGGCAGTTCCCCGCATTCGCGCAGCGCGCCCAGCACTTTCAGCAGCGGCATGCCAAGCACGGTGAACTGATCCCCCTCTATGGACTCGAACAATTGCGGCCCGCGCGCCTCGATGCGGAACACGCCGACACAATAGCTGACCTCTGGCCATTCGTGCGCGAGATAGTCGGCAATGAAGCCTTCCGACAAGGGGCGCACCCGAAGCCGCGCCAGGTCGCCGCCGCTCCACAGCACTTCGCCATCGCGCACCAGCGCGGCGGCGCTGTGGAGTTCCATTGTTCGACCCGAGAAAAGGCGGAGGTGTTCAGCCGCATCTTCACGGCTGGCCGGCTTGTCGAAACGGCGGCCTTCGACGACGACGAGCGAGTCACTGCCAAGCACCACCCGTCCCGGCTGCATGGGCGATGCGGCGAGAGCCTTGGCTATGGCGAGCTCAGTGGCAACCCTGTCCGCCGGGGCTCCGGCAAGTTGCGCTTCCAGCGCGCGCTCATCCACCGGCGCAGGGGCGGCGATGAAATCCACTCCGGCAGCCTCCAGCATGGCCTTTCGCGACCCGCTTTGCGAAGCGAGGACGATCATTCTTCCGGCGCTCCGTGCTGGTCATCATAAAGGCGGATCACTGCCGCGGCGGTTTCCTCGATTGAGCGCCGCGTCACGTCAATCACCGGCCAGCCATTGTCAGCGAACATGCGGCGCGCATACTGCACTTCCTTGGCCACGCGGTCCTCATCGACATAGGCGGTTTCGGGCCGCTGGTTGAGGGAGAGCAGCCGGTTACGCCGCACCTGGATCAGCCGATCTGGCGCGGTGGTCAGCCCCACTACCAGCGGCCGCTTCAAGGAATAGAGCGCATCGGGCGGCGGGCTTTCCGGCACCACCGGAATGTTCGCCACCTTGTAGCCGCGATTGGCGAGATAGATTGACGTCGGCGTCTTCGACGTGCGCGACACGCCGGCGAGGACGATGTCGGCCTCTTCCCAGTCCTCGTGGCTCACCCCGTCGTCGTGGGCGATGGTATAGTGGATGGCATCGACGCGGGCGAAATAGGCATCGTCCATCAGGTGCTGCCGCCCGGGCCGGGCCTTGGCCTGTTGGCCGAGCATATCCTCGAGCACCGCGGTCACCGCATCGAGCGCCGCAACCGAAGGCAGGCCAAGCGCACGGCAGCGTTCCTCCAGCCGGGCGCGCAGCTCTGCATTGACCAGGGTGAACAGCACCAGCCCCGGATGAGCGGCGATTTCACCCAGCACGCGGTCCATATGCTGCTGGCTGCGCACCATCGGCCAGAAGTGACGCGAGACCTGTGCATCGTCGAACTGGGCGAGCGCGGCCTTGGCAATCATCTCCAGCGTTTCGCCGGTGGAATCCGACAGCAGGTGGACATGAATCTTGGGCATGGGGATAGTCGCGCCGCCTTGTGGACAGATGGAGGCATAAACCACGGGACAAGGCTGGTGACAACTTGGCCGCTTGGCACCACCCCCGATTCCCACCCACTGACAGGTGTCCGATCGGCATCTTGTGGACAGGGGGAAAACGATTCCCACAGGCTGGGGACAAGGGGGATAAGTCCTGCTTGACCCGCGGCTGCCGCGATTCGGATCACAGCTCCCCCTGTTCAGGCCGGGACAAATCAGGCAAGGGCGCGTTGTGCCCGGTTTCCACAGGCCAACTACCTACAGAATCCTTTTATATCTCTTTCTCTTATTTTGTTTGGGACCAGATCCGATGGCCGGACTCCTTCTCGAAACCCTGCGCGGAACCAATGGTGATACGCGCCCGGTGTGGTTCATGCGGCAGGCGGGACGCTACCTTCCGGAGTACCGTGCGCTGCGGGCAGAGAAGGGCGGATTTCTTGCGCTCGTCTATGATTCTGAGGCCGCAGCCGAGATCACCCTGCAACCGATCCGCCGCTTCGGTTTCGATGGCGCGATCCTGTTTTCCGACATCCTGATCGTGCCCTACGCCATGGGACAGGACCTGCAGTTCCTCGTCGGCGAGGGTCCTCACCTGTCGCCACGGCTGGTCGATACTGCGCTGTCCTCTTTGGCAGCCGTGCCCTCGCGGCTCGATCCGATTTACGAGACCGTGGCACGGGTCAAGGCAGGGCTGGGCTCTGACCGCACCCTGCTGGGCTTTGCCGGAAGCCCCTGGACCGTTGCGACCTATATGGTGGCGGGCGAGGGCAGCCGCGACCAGCATGAGACCCGCGCGCTGGCATACCGCGATCCGGCGGCCATGCAGGCGATCATCGATGCCATCGTTGCCGTGACCGTCGATTACCTCGCCGGCCAGATCGCCGCGGGGGCAGAGGCAGTGCAGCTGTTCGACAGCTGGGCGGGCAGCCTGGCCCCGGCCGAATTCGAACGCTGGGTCATCGCGCCGAATGCTGCCATCGTCAGCCAGCTGCGCGCGCGCTGTCCGGGCGTGCCGATCATTGGCTTTCCCAAGGGCTCGGGCGAAAAGCTTCCCGCCTATGCGCGCGAGACAAAAGTCGATGCGCTCGGCCTCGACGAGACGGTCGATCCGCTCTGGGCCCACAAGGTGCTGCCAGAAGGTCTGCCCGTACAGGGCAACCTCGATCCGCTGCTGCTTCTGGCCGGCGGTGAGGAGCTGGAGCGCCAGACGCGCCGCATCCTCGATGCCTTTGCCGATCGCCCGCACGTCTTCAACCTTGGCCACGGCATCGGCCAGACGACCCCGATCGACAATGTTTCCACCGCGCTTGCCACAGTCAGGGGCTGGCGCCGCGGCTAGGCTGGCATTACATTCAACCCATGCTCACGGTGCTCAGCATGACCTACTTCTGGCTCAAGGCCGGCCATATCATCTTCGTGATCTTCTGGATGGCCGGGCTGTTCATGCTGCCGCGCTATTTCGTCTATCACCAGGAAGCGCCCGAAGGCTCGCCCGAGAATGCGGTTTGGACTGACCGCGAGCGCAAGCTGCTCAAGATCATCCTCTGGCCCTCGCTGACCGTGGTCTGGGTGCTGGGCTTGGCCTTGGCGGTAACGACCGGTGCCTTCGCGCAAGGGTGGTTCCACGCCAAGCTGCTGCTGGTTCTGGCACTGAGCGGCTATCATGTCTGGCTGGCTGGCTATCACAAGGCCCTGGCGCTGGGAGAGCGGCGGCTGACCGGCAAGAAGCTGCGCCTGCTGAACGAAGTGCCCGGAATGGCCGCGGCGCTGATCGTCATAATGGTCGTGATCAAGCCGTTCTGATTGACTTGCCTCCCTGCGAGGCATAAATCCGGCCTGTCCCGCACGGTTCGCGCCCCTTTGCGCGCGAACAGGTCTGCTTTCTCCAAGCCCATCGACCCGCGGCCATCACGAAGATAAAACATTGGAATACAAGAAATGCACCTGAAAGAACTCAAGAAGAAAACGTCGGCCGAACTGGTCGAAATGGCCGAGGAATACGAGGTCGAGGGCGCCAGCACCCTGCGCCGGCAGGACCTGATGTTCGCCATCCTGAAGGAAGTCGCCGAAGACGGCGAGGAAATCATGGGCCTCGGCACGATCGAAGTGCTGCCCGAAGGTTTCGGCTTCCTGCGCAGCCCGGAAGCCAATTACCTCGCCGGTCCCGACGACATTTACGTCTCGCCCAACCAGGTCCGCAAATGGGGCCTGCGCACGGGCGACACCGTGGAAGGCGAAATCCGCGCGCCCAAGGACGGCGAGCGCTATTTTGCCATCACCAAGCTGACCAAGGTCAACTTCGACGATCCCGAAGCCGTCCGCCACCGTGTCAACTTCGACAACCTGACCCCGCTCTATCCCGACGAGCGCCTTGTGCTCGATACCTCGGACCCGACGGTTAAGGACAAGTCGGCCCGCGTGATCGACCTGATCAGCCCGCAAGGCAAGGGCCAGCGCGCGCTGATCGTCGCGCCGCCGCGCACGGGTAAGACCGTGCTGCTGCAGAACATCGCCAAGGCCATTACCGACAACCATCCCGAAGTGTTCCTGCTCGTCCTGCTGGTCGACGAACGCCCGGAAGAAGTCACCGACATGCAGCGCAGCGTGAAGGGCGAGGTCATTTCCTCGACCTTTGACGAGCCTGCCACGCGCCACGTGCAGGTTGCCGAAATGGTGATCGAAAAGGCCAAGCGCCTGGTCGAACACAAGCGCGATGTCGTCATCCTGCTGGACTCGATCACCCGCCTCGGCCGCGCCTACAACACGGTGGTGCCGAGCTCGGGCAAGGTGCTCACCGGCGGTGTCGACGCCAACGCACTGCAGCGCCCCAAGCGCTTCTTCGGCGCGGCGCGCAATATCGAGGAGGGCGGCTCGCTCTCGATCATCGCCACGGCCCTGATCGATACCGGCAGCCGCATGGACGAGGTCATTTTCGAAGAGTTCAAGGGCACGGGTAACTCCGAAATCGTCCTTGACCGCAAGGTCGCCGACAAGCGCATCTTCCCCGCGCTCGACGTGGGCAAGAGCGGCACGCGCAAGGAAGAACTGCTGGTGCCGAAGGACCAGCTCTCGAAGATGTGGGTCCTGCGCCGTATCCTCATGCAGATGGGAACGGTCGACGCGATGGAGTTCCTGCTCGACAAGATGAAGGACTCCAAGACCAACGAGGACTTCTTCGCCACGATGAACCAGTAAGGATCGCGAAGTGGGGGGCCCTTCGGATCCGCATCAAGCGATTGCCGAGGGCCTTGCCGCCTTGCAGGCGCGCGAACCGCAGCGCGCGGCACAGCTGCTGCGTTCGGCGGCGGATTCGCTGCCGGAAATCGAGTTTCCCCGGATGGCACTCGGCAATGTCGAGTTGGCGCTGGGTAATCTCGATGCGGCCGAAGCGGCGGTTGACCGGCAGCTGAATCTGGAAACCCGCGATGTCGGGGCGCTGCTGGTCAAGGGCCACCTGCGCGAGCGGCAGGGCGATCCGCGCGGTGCCTCGAGCTTTTATCAGGCCGCATCGAACCAGGCCGCCGCTGGTTCACCCGTCCCGCCGCCGCTCACCAGTCTGATGGCGCACGGGCGGCAATTCATCGAATCCTCGAAGGGGGATTACGGCGCGCACCTGCGCGCGGTGGTCGGCGATGCCCTGTCCCCCACCATGCGCGAGGCCATCGACCTGCTGACCGGCCAGTCGCGGCTCTACCTGCAGGAGCCATCGGTCTTCTATTATCCCGGCCTGCCGCAAAAGTGGTTCTACGACACCGCCGATTTCCCATGGCTCGAACCGATGCTGGCGCTCGCCCCGGCCATGCGCGCGGAGCTTGAGGCGCGGGAAGGGAACGGGTTCGAACCCTATGTGAGGCAGCAGGCGAACCGCCCCGCGCCCAACAATCCCCTGCTCGGCAAGATGGACTGGTCGGCGCATTATTTCTGGCAGGACGGCGCGCTGGTGGAGGACCACGCCAGAGCCTGTCCACGCACCATGGAGGCGCTTGGCCATGCGCCCCTGCCCGAAGTGCCCGGACGCGCCCCCAATGCCCTGTGGTCACGCCTGCTGCCGGGGGCACACATCGCCCCGCACCACGGCATGCTCAACACCCGGCTGATCTGCCATGTGCCGGTCCGCACTGCGCCGGGTTGCTCGCTCCGCGTCGGCAACGAGCGGCGCGAGTGGGTGGACGGGCAGGCGCTCATCTTTGACGATCTCGATCGAGCACGAGGCTATCAACGCGGGCGACCAGACCCGCGTGATCCTGCTGTTCGAGATCTGGCGTCCAGAAATCCCGGAGGAAGACCGCGCGGCAATCGCCCGGATCTTCCAGGCGATCGACACGTTCGGAATCAACTAGTTACGCGAGATTGGTAGAGAAGAACCGGTCGGTCCGCTGATCAGCCAGCTGCGCCGCCACGTCATTGCGGCGCACGCCGTGTTCGGCGGCGAAGCCATGGTCGAGACCTTCATAATCGTAGATCGTCACGTGCGGATTATCGTCCAGCCCCTCGTGCATTGCCTTCTGCGCTTCGGGCGGGACAAAGCCATCGGCCGTCGGCACGTGAAGCAGCAGCGGCTTGGCGATGGCGTGGGCCTCGTTCAGCATCTGGTCGATACCGACTCCGTAATAGCCGACCGAGGCGTCGATATCGGTGCGCGTCGCCGCCTGGTAGGCAACCTTGCCGCCCATGCAGTAGCCGACGAGGCCGACCCCGGCGACGCCTTCCTGCCCGCGGATCCAGCGGATCGTTGCCTCAACGTCCCTTATCCCGGCGTCAAAATCGTGTGCCATCATGTGGCGGATCGCCTGCTGGAATTCCTCAGGCACATCCGAATCGAGATCGATGCCTTCGGCCTGCCGCCAGAACACTTCCGGAGCGACTGCAAGGTAGCCCTTTTTCGCCCAGTCATCGGCCTTCTTGCGGATGCCGGGGTTCACGCCGAACACTTCCTGGATGACAATGATAGCGGCCTTCGGGGTTCCTGCAGGGCGGGCGACATAGGCGGGAAAGCTCTTGACGCCTTCGAAGGTGGGTATGCGGACCGTCTGGGCCATGGGAAATCTCCTTGGGTTGGGGCGCTTGCCCCTCCTTTGGCGCGCCGCAAGACCATTGCCAAGTGCCAAGGGGCGGCCCATCTATCAGGCAGCGCCGATGGGGTGCAGGAGTCCAGCCATGAAGGTTCACGTCGAGGTTGATTGCACGCCGGAAGAGGCCCGCCGCTTCCTTGGTCTGCCGGATGTTGCCAAGGCCAATGACGTCTATGTCGATGCCGTGGCGAAGGCCATGCAAGGCGTCGGCGATCTCGAAAAGCTGCAGTCGATGGCCAAGCAGGTCGCACCTATGGGCGAGATCGGGCTCAAGCTGTTCCAGCAATTCATGGATGTCGGCACCGGCGGCGCGGCCAAGAAGAAGGAAGGCGAAGGCTGAGCGCCGCAGCGATGACCGATACGATCTTTGCCTTGTCGAGCGGAGCACCTCCCGCCGCGATTGCCATTGTCCGGGTAAGCGGACCGGGGGCGGGCAATGCCTTGCGTTCGCTGACCGGGACGATCCCGGAGCCGCGCCGCATGGGGTTGAGCATGCTCATCGATGCCGAAGGCGAGGAAATCGACCGCGCGCTTGTCGCCCGGTTTCCCGGACCAGCCACGGCCACGGGTGACGATACCGCCGAATTCCATCTGCACGGGGGCAGGGCTGTGGTGGCCGCGCTGGAAAAGGCGCTGAGCGAACTTCCCGGTCTGCGTCAGGCCGAGGCCGGGGAATTCACCCGCCGCGCCTTTGCCAATGGCCGGATCGATTTGGCCGAGGCGGAGGGCCTTGCCGACCTGCTCAATGCCGAAACCGAACTGCAACGGCGCAGCGCCATGGCCATGGCGGGCGGCGCCTTTTCCCGGCTTGTGGGTGAGTGGCGCGAACGGCTGCTGATGGCCTCCGCCAGTCTTGAGGCCGTGCTGGACTTTGCCGACGAGGATGACGTGGCGCTGCTGCCCCCGGAATTCCCGCAGGAGCTGGAACACCTGCGCGGCGAAATCAGCGACTGGCTTGGCCGCCCACGCGCCGAAGTGCTGCGAGATGGCTTCCGCGTCGTGATCGCTGGACCGCCCAACCTTGGAAAGAGTACCCTTTTCAATGCTTTGGTTGAAGATGACGCGGCAATAACCACCCCTATTGCCGGTACCACGCGTGATGTGCTGACGCGGCCGGTGGCGATCGAAGGCGTGCCTTTCCTGTTCGCGGACACGGCCGGCCTGCACGATGCGGTGGATGACGAAATCGAGGCAATCGGCATTGAACGCGCGCTGGAGGCGCTGGACCGGGCGGATCTTGTGCTGTGGCTCGGGCCGGAAGGCATGGGGCCGGAAGGTGCCCGGGACATTGCCTCGCAGATTGACCGCAATGATTCGCTGACCAAGCGCAAGCCGCGCCATCGAATCTCGGCGGTTACCGGCGTGGGCATGGAGGACCTTCGCGCGGACCTGGTCGAGACCGCGCGCAAGGTTATGCCGGCCCCCGGGGCCGCGGCACTTAACGAGCGCCAGCACCGCCTGCTTACCCGTGCTGTCCGGGCACTTGGTGACGCGCGCCATGAAACCGATCCCCTGCTCGCCGCAGAGGGACTGCGTCAGGCGCGGATCGCATTTGACAGCCTGCTTGGCCGCACCACGACCGAAGACATGCTCGATACGCTGTTCGGCAGGTTCTGCATCGGCAAGTGAGTGTTTCACGTGGAACACCGCAAGACTTTTGACCGCGCGGCCCCGCACGGCTAAGTGCACGGCTTCATGCACCAGTTCGACATCATCGTGATCGGCGGCGGACATGCCGGGGTCGAGGCTGCTGCCGTGGCAGCGCGCATGGGTGCGCGCTCGGCGCTGGTGACCTTTGACCCCGCCATGATCGGTGCCATGAGCTGCAACCCGGCGATCGGCGGGCTGGGGAAGGGCCACCTCGTCCGCGAAGTCGATGCCTTCGACGGGATCATTGCCCGCGCCGCCGATGCGGGGGCGATCCATTACCGCATGCTCAACCGCTCAAAGGGTACCGCCGTTCAGGGCCCCCGCGTGCAGGCGGACCGCAAGCGTTTCAAGGCCGCGGTGCAGGGCCTGCTTGCGCAGCAGGGCGACCTGACGACGATCGCCGGAGAGGCGGCGGCCCTGCGGATCGAGGGAGGCAAGGTTTGCGGAGTCGACCTTGCCGATGGAACTGCGCTCGCAGCGAAAGCGGTCGTGCTCTGCACCGGCACCTTCCTTGGCGGCACCCTGTTCCGCGGCGAGGAGCGGATTGTCGGCGGGAGGATCGGCGAGGCTTCGGCGCAGGTCCTCGCTCATCAGCTCCGTGGGGCGGGGCTGCCGATGGCCCGACTCAAGACCGGCACGCCGCCACGCCTTGATGGAAGGACTATCGATTGGGCCGCGCTCGAGGAGCAGCCGTCCGACAGCGAACACTGGACCATGTCCGCCCTGTCCGCTTCGCCGGGCAGGGTGCTGCCGCAGATCTTCTGCGCGATCACGCGGACCAATGGTGCCAGCCACGATATCATCCGGGCAAATCTCCACCGCTCGCCGCTGTTCACCGGCGCGATTGGCGCGTCCGGTCCGCGCTATTGCCCGTCGATCGAGGACAAGATCCACCGCTTTGCCGACCGGGATGGGCATCAGGTTTTCCTTGAGCCTGAAGGTCTCGACACGCACCTGGTCTATCCTAATGGCATCAGCACCTCGCTCCCGGCCGATGTCCAGCTCGCCATGCTGCGGACCATGGCTGGGCTGGAGCAGGTCGACATGGCTGTGCCGGGCTATGCCGTGGAATACGACCATATCGATCCGCGCGCGCTGAGACCCAGCCTTGAGCTGAGGGACATTCCTGGTCTCTATTGCGCCGGGCAGATCAATGGCACGACCGGCTACGAAGAAGCGGCAGCGCAGGGCTTGGTTGCGGGTATGCATGCGGCGGCGCAGGTGTTGGGGCGCGCGCCCGCGCCGCTTGACCGGGCCAACAGCTACATGGCGGTGATGGTCGATGACCTGACCCTGCACGGCGTTTCCGAGCCTTACCGCATGCTCACCGCCCGCGCTGAATACCGTCTGCGCCTGCGCGCCAACAATGCCTCGACGCGGCTGACCCCCTTGGCGATCGGCGTGGGTGCAGTGGGCACGGCGCGGCGTGAATGGTTCGAGCGGCGCTGTGATCAGCGCAGCACTTTCGAGGCGGCGCTCGAGACGCAAGTCACCGCCGTTGAACTGTCCCGCGCCGGACTGCCGGTGCGCGAGGATACGGGCCGCCTGCCGCTGCGCGAATGGCTGCGTTTTGGCGGGGTGACCCTTGATGCGCTCGCCCCCTGGATTGGCGACGCCCTACCGGCAGATGCCGACCTTGCCAGCGAGGTGGCGGAGGATGCCGCCTATGCGCCCTATCTCGCCAGTGCAGGACGGCGAGCTACGAGACCTGCGCGCCAGCGAGGCGCTGCTGCTGGGTGACGACTTTGCCTATGACCGCATCCCCGGCCTGTCGAACGAGATGGTTGAACGGTTGACCCGCGCCCGCCCGGCCAACCTTGCGGCGGCGGGTCGGGTGCCGGGGATTACTCCGGCGGCACTGGCTGCCCTGCTGGTCCATGCCCGAAGGAACGCCGCGTGATTGTCAGCGAGGCAGAGGCGCGCCAGTTCGTCAGTCGCCTCGGAGGTGTGGACGCGCAGGCGATGGAACGGTTGGAGCGCCTTGCGGCCCTGCTCGCTGCAGAGAATCAGTCCCAGAACCTCGTCGCCGCAGCCAGCCTCGATCATGTCTGGCAACGACATATAGCCGATCTGCTTCAGTTGCTCGCCTATGTTCCACGTGAAACATCGGGCCCGTGGCTGGACCTCGGGACGGGAGCGGGCTTCCCCGGCCTTGCCGTGGCCTGCGCCTTGCCAGACCGGCCTGTGCTGATGGTCGAATCGCGCGCGCGCCGAATCGATTGGCTGCAGCGGGCCTGCGAATCGCTCGGATTGAACAAGGCCAAGGTTCTCGGCTCACGCCTCGAACTGGTCGAGTCGCAGACATGTAGCGTCATTTCGGCACGGGCTTTCGCGCCTTTGCCGAAATTGCTCGATCTATCCGCACGCTTTTCCACTGCCGACACGATTTGGTTGTTGCCGAAAGGGCGTTCGGCACGGCAGGAATTGCAGGAGCTCACTGGCTGGCAGCACATGTTCCACGTGGAACAATCGCAAACCGACCCCGAAGCCGGGATAATTGTCGGCAAAGTCACCGGAAGAGCAGCGAAAGCGAAAAGGAACCGGGCGTGATCACCATCGCAGTAGCCAACCAGAAGGGCGGAGTTGGCAAGACCACGACTGCGATCAACATCGCCACGGCCCTCGCCGCCATCGGGTGGAAGGTCCTGCTGGTCGATCTCGATCCGCAGGGCAATGCCTCGACGGGTATTGGCCTCGCCGCGCCGGATCGCAATGCTTCGTCCTATGACGTGCTGGTCGACCAGGCGGCGATCTCCGAATGTGTCCATCATACCAAGATCCCGGGGCTCGACATCGTGCCCGCCACGGTCGACCTGTCGGGCGCAGAAGTTGAGCTGGTTGCCGAAGAGGATCGCGCCCACCGCCTCAGCAAGGCGCTGAAGGCGCACACCGGGCATGACATCGTCATGATCGATTGTCCGCCCTCGCTTGGCCTGCTGACGCTTAATGCCCTTGGCGCGGCCAATACCCTGCTGGTGCCGTTGCAGTGCGAGTTCTTCGCGCTCGAAGGATTGAGCCAGCTCCTGCAGACGGTCGAGCGCGTCCAACAACGCTTCAACCCGGATCTGTCGATCCTCGGCGTGGCGCTGACCATGTTCGACCGGCGCAACCGCCTGACCGACCTCGTCAGCGATGACGTGCGCTCCTGCCTTGGCAATCTGGTGTTCGAAACGGTGATTCCGCGCAACGTCCGCCTGTCCGAAGCACCCAGCCACGGACTTCCGGCGCTCGTTTACGATCACAATTGCCCGGGAAGCCGCGCCTATATGGCGCTGGCGCGTGAACTGATCACCCGGCTTCCGGCGATGAGGAAAGCGGCATGAACGACGATCCGATAATCCGCATCTCTGTACCTCCGGCGGAGGGCAGTGCACCCCCGCCCAAGAAGAAGATGTCCGGCCTTGGCCGTGGGCTGGGCGCCCTGCTCGGCGAATCGCGGCGCGAGGAGCCGCTGGTCGGAGGAGGAACGCCGGCGCAGATGGCTGGAACGGTTTCAGCCACCACCGGCCTTGCCCTCTTGCCCGTCGCCTCGATCGACCCCGATCCGAACCAGCCCCGTCGCCATTTCGACGAAGCCGCCACTGGCCGAGCTTGCCGAGTCGATCGCTGCGCGCGGGGTGATCCAGCCGGTCATTGTCCGGCCGATGGGCCAAGGCCGTTTCCAGCTCGTTGCTGGTGAACGACGTTGGCGCGCCGCCCAGCGGGCGCAACTGCACGAGATTCCGGCGCTGGTTCGCGAATTGTCCGATCGCGATGTCATGGCGCTCGCGCTGATCGAGAACCTCCAGCGCGAAGACCTCAACCCGGTCGAAGAGGCCCGCGCCTATCACCGGCTGAGCGAGGAAGAAGGGCTGACCCAGGCCGAGATCGCCCGGCTGGTCGACAAGTCGCGCAGCCATGTCGCCAATTTCCAGCGCCTGCTGCAATTGCCCGATGTGGTGCTCGACCATGTGCAGGAAGGCCGCCTTTCGATGGGCCACGCCCGTGCGCTGATCGGCGTCGATAATGCCGAGGAACTTGCCGCTGCCGTCGTCGCCAAGCAGATGTCGGTGCGCGAGGTCGAGAAGCTGGTCCGCAAGCAGGCACGCGGAGCCTCAGCCGCGCCGCGTCGTGCCCGCCCGGGCGGAACGGCAGCGGAAGATGCCGACATTGCCGCGGTGCAGGACCATCTTGAGGAGTTCCTTGGCCTGCCGGTGCGAATCCAGGCCGATGCCGATCCGCGCTCAGGCGCGGTGACGATCCGCTACCGCACGCTCGACCAGCTCGACCTGATCTGCCAACGGCTGACCGGCGGCGGTATCTGACAAGGCAAAAGGCCGGACCCGCTAATGCAGGACCGGCCTTTTAAATAATAAATTCAATATTTTACTGTGCGATGACCCGCTTGTCGGGGACCATCCGCACCCGTTTGTCCGGCGCAATCCGGACTCGCTTGTAGGTCGGCACCGACTTGTAGCGGACCTCGCGCACCTTGCGATAAACCGTCTCGTAAGTGGTGACATACTCGGTCGTGACGTGCTCGTGGCAGTCCTTCTTCGCGGGCATGGCCATCGGCACCATGGCCACGGGAACCATCATCATGGCTGGGGCATAGCCATAGCCATAACCGTAACCATAGGCCTGCTGCGGGTATCCAGGGCCATAGCCGCCCGCGTACTGGTCAAGCATCGCTTCGCACTCGTCGCGGTTGCGGCGAGCATTGCCGCTGCGCTCGATCGCCGCGCCTGCCGCAGCACCGATGGCGCCGCCGGCAATCGTGCCGATAGCCCGGTTGCCGCGTCCGGCGACTTCATGGCCGATCACCCCGCCGACAACGCCGCCCAGCACCGCGCCGGTTGCGCCGCCCCGGCGGTCACCCATGCGGCGGCGGCATTCGACCAGCCAGTCATCGCGCTGCCGCATCCAGCCGGCGTCAGGAGCGCCCTGCTGCCATCCCGGAGGCGGACCCTCGTGGTGCATCATGTGATCGCCCTGCATCGGGCCGGGACCACCGTCATGGCCTCCCTCGTGAGCGAGCGCGGGAGCGGCAAGGGCCAGGGCCGGGACCGCAAGGATGGCAAGGGCGCTATGGCGCATGGGCAATTTCCCTCTGTTTCATAAGGCGCGACGGGCGAGTCCCACCTGTTAACCTGAAACTTACCATCGCAATGGGCGGAAAACCAAGCCTCGGCGCGGCATAGTTGCGCCGCTGTCCCGAAACGGTGCACTAGAGGACCACTTGTTTCACCTGAAAGCAGCGGTTGCGGGCACTGGGCTGCGGGCCTATCTCTTGCCTATGCGCTCCTTCAAAAAACCGCTCATCGTCATTGTCGCCCTCGCTATCCTGCTCGGCGGCATCTGGGTCTATTTCAGCCACGGGAACCCATCCAACCTCCCGCTCGGCGCGACCGAAGGGACGCAGGTAGAGCTGCGCGCTCCGGAGCCCGAGACGATTCCGCGCATGGGAATTGCCGATCCGGTCGGCTGGGCCGCCAATGAGGCGCCGACACCGGCACCGGGCCTGACGGTCAACCGCTTCGCGGCAGGGCTGGACCACCCGCGCACGCTGCTGGAGCTGCCCAATGGCGATATTTTAGTCACCGAAACCGACCACCCGGCCACCAAGGACGAAGGCGGCGGCCTGCGCGGCATGATCGAGCGCTATTTCTGGAAGAAGGCGGGGGCGGGCAAGCCTTCGCCCAACCGGATCATCCTGCTGCGCGATTCCGATGGTGATGGCACGGCGGAAGTGCGCTCGGTCCTGCGCGAAAAGGATCTCGATTCGCCCTCCGGCATGGCCTGGGTGAACGGCAAGCTCTATGTTGCCAACCACAATGCCGTGCTGGCATTCGACTATGTGCCGGGCACCGCGACGCTGGAGGGTGCTCCGCGTAAGATCGTGGACCTGCCAGCGGCCGGCAATCACTGGATGCGCAACCTGCTGCCCAGCCCTGACGGCACCAAGATCTACATCGCGATAGGCTCATCCTCGAATATCGGTGACAACGGCATGGACGCGGAAAAAGGCCGCGCGGCGATCTACGAACTCGATGTGGCGAGCGGCCGCATGCGCCAGTACGGCGGCGGTCTGCGCAATCCCAACGGGCTCGACTGGAACCCGGTCACGGGCGAGCTTTGGACCGTGGTCAACGAACGCGACATGCTCGGGCCGGATCTCGTGCCCGATTACATGACCAACGTGCCGGTCGGCGCCCAGTATGGTTGGCCGTGGTACTACTGGAAGGACCGCATGGATGACCGGGTCGATTATCCAATCCCCGAATTCCTGGGCGAATATGTCCGCAAGCCCGAATTCGCACTGGGCGCACACACCGCGCCGCTGGGCATGCGCTTCGTGGCAGAGGGCAACCGTCTGGGTACCCAGTTCAATTCGGGCGCCTTCGTGGCGCGTCATGGTTCGTGGAATCGCAAGCCGCTGTCGGGCTATGACGTGGTCTTTGTCACCTTCGACGAATGGGGCAATCCCAAGGGTAAGCCCGCGCCGGTGCTCACTGGCTTCCAGGTCGACGGCAAGGCGCGCGGTCGGCCGGTGTGGATCGGTTATGACAAGACCGGTGCGCTGCTGGTCAGCGACGATGTCGGCGGCGTGATCTGGCGCGTGATCGCGCCGAATGCGCAGCCGCTGCCCAAGCCTAAGATGATCGCCAGCACCAAGCTGCCGCCCTCGCGCGCGATCGATTCGGCGACCGAGGCGCAGATCCGCCGCCAAATCGAGGAAGCCCTCAGCAAGCAGTAAGGTCTAGAGCGGGCGCCCCGCGCGCCCTGCCAGTTCGGTGACATAGTGCCAGGCGACCCGGCCCGACCGGGCGCCACGGCGCTTTGACCATTCGAGCGCGTCAAGTTCCTCGAAGGACAAGCCCAGCGCCTCGGCATAGCCGCGGATGATGTCGAGGTAATCGTCCTGGCTGCAATTGTGGAAGCCGATCGACAGCCCGAAGCGGTCGGCCAGCGCCAGCCGGTCGTCTACCACGTCGCGCGGGTTGATCGGATCGTCCTGCTCGCTCATGTGGCGCGAAACGATGGCGCGGCGGTTGGCGGTCACGGCGATGCGGACATTGTCCGGCCGTGCTTCGACCCCGCCCTCCAGCCACGAGCGGAGCTGGCGCGGGCCGGTGCTGTCGCCATCCTCGAAACCGAGGTCGTCGATATAGACGACGAAGCGGCGCTGCACCTTGCCAAGCTCGCCGAACAGCGCGGCAAGACCGGAGAGGGCATCGGGCGCGACTTGTACAAGCGCGATGGCGGCGGGATCGGAATCCTGCGCGCCGCGGATGGCCGAGCGGATCAGCGCTGACTTGCCCATGCCGCGCGAACCCCAGAGCAGCATGTCATGCGCGGCGTGTCCGGCGGCATGCCGCAAGACGTTGTCGACCACCGCATGCTTTTGCTGGTCGACTCCGCGCAACAGGGCGAGGGCAGGGGCCTCAAGCCGCTCGACCGGGCGTGCCGATCCTCCATCCCAGACATAGGCCGGACAGGCGAGCCAATCGGTTGCCGCGCGCGCTGAGGGCGCAAGCCGTTCCAGCGCCAGGGCAATCCGCTCAAGCATGGGATCGCCGGGTGACGTCACGACGCCAGGCTCTCGCTATCGAGCGCATAGAGGAGAGCGGCACCCGCCGTTGCCGAGGCTCTCAGCCCAGCGGCTTCCGGGACAATGTGGTCGAGGAACCAGCGCGCGATCACCGGCTTGGTCTTGGCCAGCGAACCACCTGCATCGGCGGCCGCGCTAGACTGGCGCAGCAGTTGCCAGCCGGCAACCGCGACGGCGCACATGGTCTGGAAGGGGACGGAGCCTGCCAGCTTGTCATCAAGGCTGGCTGCATCGCGCATCCATTCGGCCACCGCCGCGCAATCCCGCGCCAGCATGGCAAGACCCGCCTCGTCCCCGGCATCGCGCGCGATCTCGGCCATCAGCGCAGCCAGCACGCCGCCGTTCTCCATGCCCAGTTTGCGGGTAACGAGATCCGCTGCCTGAATGCCGTTGGTGCCTTCATAGATCGGGGTGATGCGGGCATCGCGATAATGCTGCGCCGCGCCGGTCTCCTCAATGAAGCCCATACCTCCGTGAATCTGCACGCCGAGGCTGGCGACTTCGCAGCCGATGTCGGTGCCCCAGGCCTTGATCAGCGGCACCAGCAGGTCGGCACGCGACTTGGCTTCCGCGTCACCCAGCGTTCCGCGATCGACCTGTCCGCAGGTGTAGTAGAGCAGCGCCCGCGCCCCTTCGGTCAGCGCGCGCATGCGGAGGACCATGCGGCGCACGTCGGGATGTTCGATGATGGCGACGGGGGTCTTGTCCGGCGAGCCGGCGCGGGCCGACTGCACGCGATCGCGCGCATAGGAAACCGCATGCTGCAAAGCAGCCTCAGCCACCATCACGCCTTGCGCGCCGACGTTGATGCGCGCCGAGTTCATCATCGTGAACATGCATTTCAGGCCCTCGTTCTCGGCCCCGATGAGCTCGCCAATGCACTGGTCATGATCGCCGTAGGACATGACGCAGGTGGGTGAGGCGTGGATGCCGAGCTTGTGCTCGAGGCTCACTGCCTTGACATCATTGGCGGCACCAAGCGTCCCGTCGGCGTTCACATGGTAACGCGGCACGATAAACAGGCTGATCCCGCGCGATCCCGCCGGAGCCCCCGGCGTGCGCGCGAGGACGAGGTGGACGATGTTCTCCGCCAGCTCATGCTCACCCCAGGTGATGAAAATCTTGGTGCCCTTGATGAGGTACTTGCCGGCGTGTTCGCCTTCCGTGATCGGCGTCGCCGTGGTGCGCAGCGCGCCGACATCGGATCCGGCCTGCGGCTCGGTCAGATTCATCGTCCCCGGCCATTGGCCGCTGATCAGCTTGGCGAGGTACTTGGCGCGCTGCTTGTCCGAGCCATGCTTCTCGATCGCCTCGATCGCGCCGACAGTCAGCATCGGCAGCAGCGAAAAGGCCATGTTGGCCGTACCGAGGTTCTCCAGCACGCAGGCGGCCAGACTGAAGGGCAGGCCTTGTCCCCCGAAGTGCTCCGAACCCGAAACGGCGTTCCAGCCCTGCTCGACATAGGCGCGATAGGCTTCTGCATAACCGTCCGGCAGCCTCACCTTGCCATCGACGAGCCTCGCTCCCTGTGTATCGCCAATGCGGCTGAGCGGAGCGAATTCCCCGGCGGCGAACTGGCCGATGCCCTCGACTATCGCCTCGACCATGTCGGGGCTGGCCGCAGCAAAACGTTCGCTCAGCGCAAGCTCCTCGATGCCGGCGCTGATCTTCAGGGCAAAGGCCTGTTCGGCGCTGGGCGGCGTGTAAGTCATGGGCGGTCCCTCGGGCTTTCGCTTGGAATGTTCGCCGGCTTGCCTATAGCGCAGCAGGATGACCGGCAAGAGTGGCCCTGACCTGCGACCAGTTGACGTTACGGCAATCCGCCCGGCGGCCGAAGTGCTGCGCGGCTGCGGGCTGGTCGCCGTACCGACCGAGACGGTCTATGGGCTTGCCGCGAGGGCGGACAGCGAATCGGCAGTGGCAGCGATCTACCGCGCGAAAGGGCGGCCAGACTTCAATCCGCTGATCGTCCATGTGCCTACGCTCGAAGCGGCCGAGGCATTTGCGGTCTTTGACGAACGCGCGCGTAAATTGGCCGAGGCCTTCTGGCCCGGACCGCTGACGCTGGTGCTGCCCCTGCGCGAAGGGGCTGGAATCACGCCTGCCGTTACTGCAGGCCTGCCCACCATTGCGCTGCGCTGGCCGGCCCATCCGGCGATGCGCGCGCTGCTCGAGCAAAGCGGCCTTCCGCTCGCCGCGCCATCGGCCAACCGCAGCGGGGCGGTCAGCCCGACGACTGCTGCCCACGTTGCTTCCAGCCTTGGCGACAAGGTTGATCTAGTCCTCGATGGCGGTGCCTGCACGGCGGGAATCGAATCGACAATAGTTGCGCCGCGCGACTCTGGCTGGGCGATCCTGCGCCCCGGCCCGATCACGGAAGCTGAGATTTCCGCCATTATCGGCCCTGCCGGTGACGGCATGACGTCAACCGGCAAGATCGAGGCGCCCGGGCAGCTGGCCAGCCACTATGCGCCGGGAAAGCCGGTGCGGCTGGGCGCATGTGAGGCGGAGGACGATGAATTCCTGATCGGCTTCGGACCCGTTCAGGGCCACACCACTCTGTCCGAAAGCGGCGATCTGGCCGAGGCGGCGGCACGGCTTTATGCCTGCCTCCACCTCGCCGCTGCCGACGCAAAGCCACGCGTGGCGATTGCGCCGGTACCGGAAGAGGGCATTGGCGCGGCGATCAACGACCGCCTGCGCCGATCTGCTGCCTGATCAGGACTTCGAAGGCTCGGCCTTCGGTTCTTCGTCGCCGCCCTCACTCTTGGCCGCCGGGCCGCTCTCGCAGACCAGCGAACCCGAACCCATCGACTTGACGGTGCACTTGGCGCGGCCCTTCACGGTGACCGTGCCCGAACCCATGATCTTGGCCTTCACCTCGCCGTCAGAGGCAAAGGTGGCGCTGCCGGAACCAAGGATATCGACATCGGCATTGTCCGCCTTGACCGCGGCGAGGTCGGCGCTGCCCGAGCCCATGACCTTGAGGTCGAGCTGCTTGACCGCACCGGCGCCGTGCATCGTGCCCGAGCCCATGACGTTGAGATCGAGCTTGTCACCGGCAAGCGCCGTGGCGTTCACGTCGCCCGAGCCCATCAGGTTGACCTTGGCATCCTTGTCGAGCGCACCTGCCTCGATCTTGCCGGAACCCATCTGCGCGATTTCGCGCGGGGCTGGCATGGTGACGTTGACGGTCACCCCGGGGCCTTCCTTCCAGTCCTTCGCGCGCAGGATGGCGAGTGTGCCGTTCTTGAGCGAGAAGCGCAGCTTGTCAGCCGAAGCGGCGTCGCCATCGACCGTGATTGCCAGCTTGTCACCCTGGGTGACCTTGACCGTGTCGGGGCCGAACAGCGCCAGCTTGTGCGGCGCTTCGCCGCCAAGGTCCAGCTCGGACAGCTTCTTGCCGTCCTCGCCATTGATCGTGACGTGGCCATCACAGGCGGAAACCGAAAGGCCCATGGCCACGACGGCTGCCAGCGGGGCGATGGTGCGGATGAACTTGCCGAAATGCATCTGGGCTTCTCCCTTGATCTGTATTGCTGACATAATACAGCGAAACTGACATTTCAAGGGTCACACGAAAAAGGGCCGCATCCTTGCGGAAGCGGCCCCTCTCGGTGATCCTGTTTTCGCTTCGATCAGGCGCTCGCGGCAGTCTCGTAGTACTTCGGCGCATGCTCGTTGAGGATCGCGAGGATCTTCTGCAGCGCGGCCGGCTCGTCGGTCTTTTCCATGGCGGCCAGTTCGCGCGCGAGGCGCGAGGAGGCGGCTTCGAAAATCTGGCGTTCCGAATAGGACTGTTCCGGCTGGTCATCGGCGCGGAACAGGTCGCGGGTCACTTCGGCGATCGACACGAGGTCGCCCGAATTGATCTTCGCTTCGTATTCCTGGGCGCGGCGAGACCACATGGTGCGCTTGACCTTGGGCTTGCCCTTCAGCGTATCGAGTGCTTCGCGCAGGGTCTTGTCAGACGACAGCTTGCGCATGCCGATCGCTTCGACCTTGTTCATCGGTACACGCAGCGTCATGCGTTCTTTTTCGAAGCGCAGGACATAGAGTTCCAGCTTCATTCCGGCGATTTCCTGCTCCTGCAGTTCGATCACCCGTCCGACACCATGCTTGGGATAAACGACATAGTCACCAACATCAAAGGCGTTCGCCTTGGCCGACATCATGCGTCCTTTCATTCGGCAGGATCGAAATGCGCGGGCAATATTGGGTGCGGAGGAAAAGAACGCCCATTGGCGAGCCGGGCCCCACACCCGATCAACCCACGTTTGCGACCTGTGCCTTTCATGAATTCAATCGTGCGAGGTGGCGAAATTCGCCGCCACTCGCAGCATTATATAGCATCACTGTAACAAAATTGCCAGACCCGCGAGTCACAATAGCGAATACCCCCGCCGCGCCATGCGCGGAAGGGGTGGGCCATCCTTTTATCTCAATGGTTTATCCGCCGGTAACCGCGCCGGTGGACAGCCTGGATCAGTCACCCTCGCCCGGTTCGGGGGAGAAGAACTTCTCGAACTTGCCTTCGACGCCCTTGAATTCGTCGGCGTCTTCCGGCGAGTCCTTCTTGGTCGTCAGGTTCGGCCATTCGCCAGAGAACTTGGCATTGAGCTCGAGCCACTGCTCCAACCCGCTTTCGGTGTCGGGCAGGATGGCTTCGGCCGGGCATTCGGGTTCGCAAACGCCGCAGTCGATGCATTCGCTGGGGTTGATCACCAGCATGTTCTCGCCCTCATAGAAGCAGTCCACCGGGCAGACCTCGACGCAGTCCATGTACTTGCACTTGATGCAGGCGTCGGTGACGACATAGGTCATGGCTTGGTATCCCCTTCGGTATCTTGCTTCGTTTGAGGTGCTGCTATCGGCATTGGTGAGCCCGCGTCAAGCGCGCGATAGCATGACTGCGCTTCGGGGGCGGGCCCGCGCCGCTGCGGCAGGGCCAGAATCTCGATCACGCGGACGCCCGAACGCATGGGAAGGGTGAGCACGTCACCCGCATCAATTGCCGCACTCGGCTTTTCGATACGGCGACCATTGACCCGGATGTGGCCTTCCAGCGCCCAGTCGTGGGCGTGAGTGCGGCTGGGAGAAAGGCGCAGGAACCACAGCAGCCGGTCGATGCGCATCCCCGCTCAGTCCTTCGCCGTTCCGCGCATCAGGTCAGCCAGACCGGCAAAGGCGCCTCCTCCCGCAGGCGGCCTGGGCGCGGCAGGTGCGGGGCGGCGTGGCGGCCTTTGGGCCGGCGCGTTGTCCTCTGCCTTGGGCTTGCCCTTGCGCGGCGCACCGCGTTCGGGCCGGGCGGGTGACTTTTGGCGCGGCTTATCATCCTGCCGTGGCGGGAGCCATGACCAGGTCTTTGGTGCCGGAGCGCCATGCTCGCCTTCGGCCAGCGCGCGGCGGGACTTGGGGCGAAAACCTGCGCTGCGCATCAGCGCCTCGAGGTTTGCTTCTGTCAGACCCATCGAACGGCCCATGGCCTCATCGAGCGAATAAGGCTTGCGGTTAGCCTCGGCACGCACCGCGTGCGCAGCGCGGAACAGCCGCTCGGCCAGATCGACGCGGATCGCCTGCTTGCCGGCGCGGCGATAGGCCGCGGGGGGCGATCCTTGTCCGCGGCGATCACCGAGGGCAGCCCATCCGGAACCGCCGGCAATTTCCATCCGCGCGCCGGGGCCAGCTCGCGCCAGCGCTGCTGCGCCCCGGGCTTGAGCACCGAGAGCAGATAGACGTCGAGCGCGCCGAAGAAGACCTTCAGTTCGCGCAGCTTCTGGCGCTGTTCCTTCGACAGCGCGTCCAGTCCGGAATGCGACCTCTGGAGCACGCCGCCGCCATCGACGAGCTTGATCAGCATGGCGCGCAGTTCGGGTCCGCCGTCCTCCGACCTCGCCGCGGCATCGAGGGCGACGAGGCCTTCGAGCGGGGCCAGCCAGGCCGCGAACCATTCGTCGAGCCGGGTCTTGAGGGCTTTGCGCTCCGCCTCCGGCACGGCCTCAAGCGCACGGTCCAGAACGAGCCTCGGGGTGACGGGACGGGCGCGGTCGACCTCGACCCGGGCGAGCACCTCATTGCCGCGTTTCAGCGATCCTTGCGACACGTGCAGCGCCTCGCCGCCATTGGCGATTGCCTCGGTCAGTTCGCGCGCGCGCTCGGCAAAGATCTGCGGGAGGTGGCGTTCCGCGGCGGCAAAAAGCAGTTTGTGATCAGCGTGATGCGTCGCCGGGTCGACCTTGAACCGGAATCCTTCCAACTTACCAATCGGCTCACCGTCGACCAAAACGTCCTCCCCTTGTGTTGTTACCGGCAGCAGGGCCGCGTCAGCGCCGGCCCCTCGCATGAGAATGGTTAGCCTTCGGTTGACGAAGCGCTCGGTCAGCCGAGAATGGAGCGCGTCGGACAGCCGCGCTTCCACCGCCCGGGCGCGGGCGGCCATTTCCTCGCGGGCAATCACCCAGTCGGGCCGCTGGGCGATGTAGGACCAGGAACGGATCGCCGCGATGCGTCCCTGCAAGGCGTCGATATCGCCGGAGACATTGTCGAGCTCGGCGATGCGAGCGGCGACATAATCTGTCGGTAGGGCGCCGTGGCGAAGGTCCTGCCACAGACGCGCGACAAAGCGCGCATGAAACTCCGCGCCCTGCTGGCGGAAATCTGGCAACATGCAGGCCTCGCGGAAGCGTTCGACCGGGGCGCGGCCCCGCACGGTCGAGGCGACCTCCGTGTCCTCCGCCAGCCGCCGCATCACGGCAAGGTCTATGGCCTCAGGCGCAGTGGCAAGTTCAGGCCGCTCGGGCGGGGCGGAAAGATCTTCGATCAGGTGCGGGAGGCTGTCGGTTCGCGGCTCCGAGTCCCGCCAGAACAGGCGGGTCAGCGGCGGGAAGCGGTGCTCCTCGATCGCATAGACTTCCTCGGGCGTGAATTCCGCGTCGTGCCCGCGCGTTCCGGAAAGCGTGCCGAAAGTGCCATCGCGATGGTGCCGCCCGGCGCGCCCGGCGATCTGTGCCATTTCCGAAGTGGTCAGCCGCCGCTGGCGCTGGCCGTCGAACTTTGACAGGCCGGCGAAGGACACGTGATCGAGATCGAGGTTCAGCCCCATGCCGATGGCATCGGTGGCGACGAGGTAATCGACCTCGCCCGACTGGAACATGGCCACCTGCTTGTTGCGCGTTTCGGGACTGAGCGCGCCCATGACCACTGCCGCGCCGCCGCGAAAACGGCGCAGCAGTTCGGCCACGGCATAGACCTGCTCGGCGCTGAAGGCGACGATGGCGCTGCGCGGGGGCAGGCGGCTGAGCTTTTTCGCCCCGGCATGGGTGAGGGTGGAAAAGCGCGGGCGGCTGGTGACTTCGGCCTTTGGAAGCAGGCTGCGCACGAGCGGTTCGATGGTAGCCGAACCAAGGATCATCGTTTCCTCGCGCCCGCGGGCATGGAGCAGGCGATCGGTGAAGATGTGCCCGCGCTCCCGGTCGGCGGCGAGCTGGACTTCGTCGATGGCCATGAAGGCAAGGTCGGCGCGCGACGGCATGGCTTCGACCGTGCAGAGGAAATAGCGCGCGTCCTTTGGTTCGATGCGCTCTTCGCCAGTGACCAACGCGACCTGATTCGGCCCCTTGATCGCGCAGACCCGCTCATAGACTTCGCGCGCCAGCAGCCGCAGGGGAAAGCCGATTGCGCCCGAGGAATGGCCGCACAGCCTTTCGATGGCGAGGTGCGTCTTGCCGGTATTGGTCGGCCCCAGCACGGCGACGAGCTTTCCTGTCTCGTCACGGCGAGCGAGGGCGGGGTGGTTTGCGACCATGGAGTTTACAAGTTGGCAGGCCGTAACCCCGCCCGCAAGCGGCGCTCGTGGATTTTCCCTAGGCAGGACAATTTATCGCCAAATCCCGTGCAATTAGCCGAAGATTAACCCTTTCCCGGCAGGACGGGCGGGCAAGGAGGCCGGGGGTTGTTTCGACCGCGTGAAGATCTGGAACTGGGGCTTCCCGGCCCGGCCGCACCGTTGGCCGCGTTGGTGCTCGACCAGGTTGCACCTGCAAGCGTCCTTAAGGCCAGGCTCTCGTCCGCCGTCTCGCGCCTTGCCGCAATCGACTGGACGCCTGACCTTGCCGAAGAGATTGGCACTCGCCGCTGGGCGCGTGGACTGGCGACCTTTGCCGGCCTGGGCTTGGTCGCGCTGGCCTTCTGGCCGAATTTCGAACTGTCTGCCGCACCCTCTGTCTCGGTCGATGCGCCGGTGCGCGATGAATACCGCAGCCAAATGATCATGCCGATGGCGCTTGGCGGAGACAGCGGCCGCCGCATGGCCGCCAGCCCGCTGGTCAGCCCGGTGGGCACCGCGCCCGAGCGCGCGAAGATCGAACTCGCCGCCGTACTGGGCGAAGGCGACAGCCTCGCTCGCCTGCTCCAGCGCGCGGGGGTTTCCGAAACCGATGCTGCCCGTGTGACCGAACTCGTCGCCGGGCAGGTGCCGCTCGGCAGGATTGCACCGGGCACCCGCGTCGCCCTCACCCTCGGCGAGAGGCCAGCCCCCGGCGAGCCGCGCCGCCTTGCCGCCATGGACCTGCGTGCACGCATGGATCTTGCCTTGTCGGTCACCCGCTCGGGCGAAGACCTTGCCATCGCCGCGCGGGCAATACCGATAGACACCACGCCGCTGCGCATCCGGGGCTATGTCGGCCAGAGCCTCTACCGCTCAGCCCGCGCCGCCGGTGTCCCTGCCGATGCCATCCAGCAATATTTGCAGGCGCTCGATGCCCACATCAGCCTTGAAGGCGATATCCAGCCGGGCGACGCTTTCGACATCGTCATGACCTGGAAGCGTTCAGAGGGATCGCAAGGGCAGGCGGGGCAAGTGCTCTTCGCCGGGCTCGAACGCGGCGATCGGCCGGTCGTGGAACTGATGCGCTGGGGCAGCGGAAACGAGTTCTTCTCCGCCGATGCGATCACCCGGCCGGTGACCGAAACCTACACATCGGGCGTTGGCATGCTCTATCCGGTCAATGGCCGGATCACGTCCAGCTTCGGCATGCGCCGCCATCCGATCCTCGGCTATGCACGGCTCCACGCCGGCGTCGACTTTGGCGCGAGCTGGGGCTCGCCGATCCGTGCGACGGCAGACGGTGTGGTCTCCTTCGCGGGAAGGCACGGCGGGCATGGCAACTATGTCCGCATCGACCACGGCGGCGGTTTCGGCACCGGATATGGCCACATGAGCTCGATCGCGGCCTGGGGCGGTGAGCGCGTGCGTGCCGGGCAGGTGATCGGCTATGTCGGTTCGACCGGCCTCTCCACCGGGCCGCACCTGCACTACGAAATGTACCGCAATGGCCGCACGGTGAATCCGCTCGGCGGCGCGATGCAGTTCGCTACGACAACCACGGTTGTGCAAAAGGTCGATCCCCGGCAGCTCGCCGCGTTCAAGGCGAAGATGGCGCAGCTCAAGGCGATCCGTCCCGGCGGCAGCTCGGGCACGGTGGCCATGGCGCGCACCGGGCTGGTTGCACTGCGCTGATCGCCATTGAAGGTTTGGGCGCTTTGCGGCAGGACCGTTCCCGATGACTGCCAGTTTCCCCGCCACCCGTCTCCGTCGCTCCCGCGCCTCTGCGTGGAGCCGCGCCATGCACCGCGAAATCGCGCTTAGCCCCTCCGATCTGATCTGGCCGCTGTTCGTTACAGATGGCAGCGGCGTGGAGGAACCGATCGGTTCGCTCCCCGGCGTGTCGCGCTGGTCGGTCGACGGCATCGCCGCGCGCGCGAAGGAAGCGGCCGCGCTTGGCATCCCCTGCCTCGCCCTGTTCCCCAACACCCAGCCGGGGCGCCGCAGCGAGGACGGGGCCGAAGCGCTCAATCCCGACAACCTGATGTGCCGTGCCATCCGCGCGATCCGCGATGCCTGCGGGGATTCCATAGGTGTCCTCACCGACGTCGCGCTTGATCCCTATACCAGCCATGGGCAGGACGGACTGATCGATGACGCAGGCTATGTCCTGAACGATGATACGGTGGAGGTTCTCGTCGGCCAGAGCCTTAACCAGGCGGCAGCGGGAGCGGACATTATTGCTCCTTCCGACATGATGGACGGCCGTGTCGGCACGATCCGGCAAGCGCTCGAAAGCGCAGGCCACCACAATGTCCAGATCATGGCCTATGCAGCCAAATACGCCTCCGCCTTCTACGGACCGTTCCGCGATGCGGTGGGTTCTGGCGGCCTGCTCAAGGGCGACAAGAAAACCTATCAGATGGACCCGGCCAACGGCGAAGAGGCCCTGCGCGAAGTCGCCATGGACTTGGCCGAGGGCGCCGACAGCGTCATGGTCAAACCGGGCCTGCCCTATCTCGACATCGTCGTGCGGGTGAAGCAGCGCTTCGAAGTGCCCGTCTTCGCCTATCAGGTGAGCGGCGAATATGCGATGATCGAGGCTGCGGCCGCAGCCGGGGCGGGGGACCGCGATGCGCTCGTTCTCGAAACGCTTACCGCATTCAAGCGCGCGGGCTGTTCGGGTGTTCTCACTTACCACGCCGCCCACGCCGCGCGGCTGATGAATGGCTGAAACCCGGATAGAGACCGAGCGGCTGATCCTGCGCGACTGGCGCGAGGAGGATTGGCCGACTTTCCTTCGCGTGACCAACACGCCGGAGGTCATGCGCTGGCTGGGCGGGGTCCTGCCGCCCGAGCGCTACCCGTGGCTGAAGGACCGGCTCGAAGGCTATACCCGCGATCACGGCCACACCTTCTGGGTGGTCGAGCGCAAGGAGGACGGCGCGCTGCTTGGTTTCTGCGGGATAAAGCGGGCCAACCAGGCGGGTGCGCCCCTGGGCGATTTCGAAGTTGGTTGGCGGCTGCGCGAAGATGCCTGGGCAAGGGCTACGCGCGCGAGGCGGCGCAGGCTTCGCTGGAGCAGGCCTTCCTTGTCCATGGCGCGCCGCACGTCATCGCGCTCACCGTACCGGGAAATACCGGAAGCTGGGGCCTGATGGTGCGGCTCGGCATGGAGCGGCGCGAAGACCTCGATTTCGACAACACCGAATTCGATCCGGAAGGCGGGCGGATCATCGTCTATTCGATAACAAGGGAAGCATGGGAGAAACTGCGTGGGTGAAGCTAGTCGGGGTGGTGCTTCGCGGTCCCTGTTCGTCCTGACGATCCTGACGGGCAGCTTCCTGCTGTTCCTGGTCCAGCCGATGGTTGCGCGAATGGCGCTGCCGCGTCTCGGCGGGGCCCCGGCGGTGTGGAACAGCGCCATGCTGGTCTATCAGGCACTGCTGCTCGCGGGTTATTTCTACGCCCACCGGCTGTCGAAGATGGCGCTGGCAAAGCAGGCGCGGATTCACCTTGTCCTGCTGCTCGCCGCTGCCTTCACGCTTCCCGTGAGCCTTGCCGACCTGCCGCCTCCCGCACCGGGAATGGAAGTGCTCTGGGTGCCTGCCCTGCTGGCGCTGACGATCGGGCCGGTGTTCTTCCTCGTCTCGGCGCAGGCCCCGCTGATGCAGCGCTGGTTCGCGGCCGATCCGCAGGCGGGGGCGCCCTGGGCACTCTATTCGGCATCGAACCTCGGCTCCTTTGCCGGACTGATCGCCTATCCGCTGCTCGCCGAACCGCTGATGTCGGTGCGCTATCAGGCGATTGGCTGGTCGGTGGGCTACGGCCTGCTGGTCGCGCTCGTCCTGCTCTGCGCCCGTGCGCGGCGTTCGGTGGCGGGCGAGGCCGCGGCCGAGGTGAAAGTGACTTCGCCCCCGGTTCCTGCCCGGCGCATCGTCCTGTGGCTGCTGCTCGCCGCGGTGCCTTCGGGCCTGATGCTGTCAACCACGACGCACCTGACCACCGACCTTGTCGCCATGCCGCTGCTCTGGGTTATCCCGCTTGGCATCTACCTGCTCAGCTTCGTTCCCGCCTTTGCCGACAACCGGCGGCCGGCGCGGATCATCAGCGCGCTGGCATGGCCGGTGATCCTTGTCGCCGGCGGTTTCGCGATGGTGTCGCAAGGGTCGGTCGGCCTGACGCCGGTAATCGCCTCGATCGCGCTGCTGTTCTTCGTCTGCGTCGCGCTGCATGGCCGGATGTACGATCTGCGCCCGGATGCGGACCGGCTGACCCAGTTCTATCTCGTCATGTCGGCGGGCGGGGCGCTGGGCGGAGCCTTCACCGCGCTGGTCGCGCCTGTCGTGTTCGACTGGGCATGGGAGCATCCGATCCTCGTCTTCGCTGCCGCCGCCCTGCTGCCGCTTACCGCACTGCCAGACTGGCGACGGCTTGGCGGGCTGGATGAAGGCATGGTGAAGGTCACGCTGGTTGCTGTGCTGGTCTTCGCCGCCTTCCTGCTGTGGCTGCTCTATGGCGTGACGATGGAGAGCGATTTCGGCCTGAAGCGCTGGGCGCTCGCTGTGGGAATCGCGCTCTGCGGGTTGGTCATGGTGCAATTGCGCGGGCCGGTGCTGCTGGTGCTGGTGGCGACGATGATCGTCCAGGGCGGTTTCCAGACCCTCGCCGATACGCGCGACGGCCTGCGCAGCCGCAGCTATTTCGGCATCTACACCGTGCGCACCTATGAAGAGCGCAAGATGCGCACGCTCGCCCACGGCACCACGCTGCACGGCGAACAGATGCTGGGCGGCCCGGATCGACGGCTGCCGCTGACCTATTACGGTCCCGGATCGGGCGCGGGCATCGCCTTTGCCAATGCGCCAAAGCTGATCGGCCCGAATGCCCGCGTCGGCGTCGTCGGTTTGGGGACGGGCTCGCTTGCCTGCTACGGCCAGCCCGGACAGGCCTGGCACTATTACGAGATCGATCCGGCCGTGCTGAAGTTTTCGCAGAACGGAACCTTCACCTTCATCCGCGATTGCGCGCCGCAGACACAGGTGGTGATCGGTGATGCCCGCATCGAACTGGCCAAGGCGCCCAAGGGAAGCTTCGACCTGCTCGCGATCGACGCTTTCAGTAGCGATGCAATCCCGATGCACCTGATGACCAATGAGGCGATCGGCGTCTATCTCGATGCCCTGAGCGAGCGTGGCTACCTTCTCATCCATATCTCGAACCGCTTCATCGAGCTGGAGCCGGTGCTCGCCGCCGTGGCCAAATCCCGCGGCCTCGCCGCCGCCATCCGTGAGGACAACCCGCCCGAAGGGACCGAATATACCCCGAGCTCATGGGTGATCGTCACCCGCGATCCCGCGCGGCTGGCCGAACTCGCAAAACTCGCTCCGCAAAGCCCGCTGCGCCCGCTGGGCCAGCCTGCCCGCAGCGTCTGGACCGATGACCACGCCTCGATCCTGCCCTATGTCCAGTGGCAGGCCCTGACAGGAAGACACTGATGATCACCGCTCCTCCAGGCGTCACCATCGCGCCCTTTGGCGGCATCTGGCCGCGGATTCACGACAGCGCCTTCATCGCGCCCGGCTGCCGGATCATCGGCAACGTCGAGATCGGACCCGACGCCTCGATCTGGTACAACTGCGTCATGCGCGGGGATGCCAACCGTATCGTTGTCGGCGCGCGGACGAACATTCAGGACGGCAGCGTCATCCACTGCGACAGTCCCAAGCCGAAGCGGCCCGAAGGCATCCCGACGATCATCGGCGATGACGTGCTGATCGGTCACATGGCCATGGTCCACGGCACCGTGCTGGAAGACCGCGCCTTTGTCGGCATCGGCGCGATCACGATGGACGGCTGCTACATGGAGAGCGATTCGATGCTCGCGGCGGGGGCCATGCTGACGCCCGGCAAGCGCATTCCCTCGCGTCAACTCTGGGGCGGCCGACCGGCCGCCTTCATGCGCGAACTGGCCGACCTGCACCTCGCCGACATGCAGATGGGCGTGCAGGGCTACGTCCTCAACGCCCGCGCGCACAAGGCGGCGCTCGCCGGGGCCGGTGATGGCGCGGATCAGGATTGAGCTGCCCGAAGCCGCGGCCATCCATGCGCTGATCGACGCGGAGGGGCGGCTGGCGGTACGCGTCACGCCGGGCGCAAAGGTGGAAATGCTCGACATTGGCGATGCCGGTTTGCAGGCGAAAGTCCGCGCCAAGCCGGAAGACGGCAAGGCCAACGATGCCGTGCGGGACCTCCTCTCGCGGGCGCTTGGCATTGCGCCATCGCGGCTCACCTTGTTGCGCGGCGCAACTTCTCGCGAGAAAATGTTCCGGGTAGCAGACTGATCAGCGGTCCCGGCCGGACCACTGCGCAGGCAGGCCCTTGTCGCGCAGTCGCAGTGCAAGCCCCAGCGCCACACCGACGCCAATCGCCGTGGTCAGGTCAGCCAGTACGGTGAGGACCATGGTCAGTACCAGCAGAACCCGGTCGGAGACGGGGGCGGCCCAATATTCCTCCCACTTGTGCGGCTCGCTCATGTTCCACGCCGTGGTCAGCAGGATCGCGGCTAGCGCGGGCATGGCAAGGTAACCGGCCAGCGGCGCGGCGGCGAGCATGACGCCAAGGATGACGAGGGCATGGATCAGTCCGGCAACTGGGGTCTTGCCGCCAGCGCGGACATTGGTGGCGGTGCGGGCAATCGCGCCGGTTGCCGGCAGGCCGCCAAACAGCGCTGAACCGATATTGGCCCAGCCCTGCGCGATGACTTCGGCATTGGGGCGGTGGGTACCGGCGATCATGCGGTCAGCGACCATGGCCGAAAGCAGCGATTCGATCGCGGCGAGAAAGGCGATGACCAGCGCCGAGGGCAGGAGTTCGCGCATCTTGTCGAGCGATATATTGGGCAGTGACGGCACGGGCAGGTGCGAAGGCAGCGCGCCATATCGCGAGCCGATCGAATCGATCGGCAGGTGCAGCAGGGCCACGGCGCCTGAAACCAGTGCCATGGCCAGGATCAGTCCCGGCCAGCGCGGCAGGGCGCGGCGCAGCACCACGATCAGCAGCAGCGAGCACAGCCCCGTCGCCAGCGCCAGCGGATCCATGGTCGCCCTTGCGCCCCACAGCGCTTCGATCTTGAGCACGAACTCCGCGGGCAGGCTGGCCACCTTCAGTCCGAGGAAGTCCTTGAGCTGGCTTGATCCGATGATCACGGCAATGCCGATGGTGAAGCCGTTGACCACGGGTTCGGGCACCAGCTCGATCAGGTTGCCCGCGCGCAAAACTCCCGCAAGGACAAGGATCGCCCCTGCCATCAGCGTCGCCAGCACCAGGCCGTCATAGCCGTGCTGGGCAATAACGCCGTAGACGACGACGATGAAGGCCCCGGTTGGCCCGCCGATTTGCACCCGGCTGCCACCCAGCAGCGAAATGAGGAAGCCGCCGACGATGGCGGTAACCAGCCCCGCCGCCGGATCGGCACCCGAAGCAATTGCGATCGCAAGGCTCAGCGGGATGGCAACGAGGGCAACCGTGATCCCGGCGAGCAGATCGCCGCGAAACAGCCCAGCATCATAATCCCTGATCGTGCTGAAGAGCTTGGGCTTCATGTCCGAAGCCTAGCGCCCGAACGTCTCGGGGCACAAGGCATCAGTCGCGCCCCATGCTCCGCGCCATCTGGTCAAGCACGCGCGACATTTCCTGCGCGATAGCGGGGTCGCTTTCGCCCAGGACCTCGTCGATCGCGCGGGTCATGGCGCTGGACCACTGGCCGGCGACATTGGTGCTGATCGTAAAGGGCTTGTGCGCCGACATCATGCACTTGCCCGGATTCGCATCGAACCAATCCCGCGGGCCGCCGGACCAGCCCATCAGGAACAACGCCAGCGAATCGCGCATCTTGTCGAGGCTGGGCGCATGCATCGCGCGCAATTCGGCATAGGCCTCATCGTCGTCCATCAGGTCGTAAAAGCGGTTCGAGATTTCGCGCAGCACGGGAAGGCCGCCAAGGCGCTCGTAAGGCGTGGTGGGGCGTGGCTTTTCCTGAACTTCGGCAGTTTCGGCAGTCATCGGGCCTCCGGCGAAAGGCATGGGGGGATAGCCTTCCATAGAGCCCCGCGCCTCGCTCCCGCCTTGATCGAGGTCAATCGCGGATCATCGCTTTCAGCGTGTCCAGCCGGTCGGCTTCATGCGCAGGTTTGTCTGTCCGGATGCGATTGATGCGGGGGAAGCGCATCGCGACGCCTGACTTGTGCCGCTTGCTGAGGTGGACCGAATCGAAGGCGACCTCGAAGACCAGCGACTTGTCCGTCTCGCGCACCGGGCCGAAGCGGTTCACCGTATGCTGGCGGACATGGTGGTCGAGGAACTTCAGCTCTTCGTCGGTGAAGCCGAAATAGGCCTTGCCCACCGGCAGCAGTTCCGCGCCGGCATCGGGATCACCGTCCCAGCAGCCGAAGGTGAAGTCGGAATAGAAGCTCGACCGTTTGCCGGAACCGCGCTGGGCATACATCAGCACGCAATCGACCAGCAGCGGATCGCGCTTCCACTTGAACCACAGCCCGGTCTTGCGCCCCGCGACATAGGCAGAGTCGCGCCGTTTGAGCATGACGCCCTCGATCGCGTCATCGCGCGCCGTTTCGCGGATGGCGGTGAGGTCATCGAGCGAAGTCGCGGGGATGACCTGCGACAGATCGAAGTGGCCGGAGCTCAACCTTGGTACCAGTTCCTCAAGCGCGGTGCGGCGCTGCTCCCATGCGAAAGGGCGCAGGTCCTCGCCCTCGGCAACCAGCACGTCGTAAAGCCGCACGAAGGCGGGATAGTCGGCGAGCATCTTCTTCGACACGGTCTTGCGCCCAAGCCGCTGCTGCAGGGCATTGAAACTCGCCGCGCCCCCGGCCTCGCCGCCACTGGTGGCTGCCGCGCACGAGCAGTTCGCCATCGAGCACGGCTTCGATGTCCAAGGCGGCAACGATTTCAGGGAAGCTGGCGGAAATGTCGTCGCCCGAACGCGAATAGAGCCGCGTCTCGTCGCCCACGCGGACGATCTGGACGCGGATGCCGTCCCATTTCCATTCCGCGGCATAGCTGGCGAAATCGGCTTCGACCGAGGCCAGCGCCGCACCTTCGAGCGGGTGCGAAAGCATGAACGGACGGAACAGCGGCAAGCCGGCGGCATCAGGCGGCGGCGCGCCATCGGCGGCCCAGGCGAACAGTTCGGCATAGGGCGGCAGTTGCCCGTGCCAGTATTCCTCCACATCATCGACCGAGACGTCGAAGGCTTGGGCGAAAGCCACCTTGGCAAGTCGCGACGATATGCCGATGCGCATCGCGCCGGTCGCCAGCTTGAGCAGGGCATAGCGGCCATTGGCATCGAGCCGGTCGAGCAGTTCGCCAAGTTCCACCTGCACCGTGGCCCGCGTCATGTGCTGGAGCGTGTGGACGGCCTGGCTCACCGTTGGCGGCGCTTCGACGGCATGCGCGGGATCGGGCCAGAGCAGGCTCACCGTCTCCGCCGTATCGCCGACATAGTCGCGGCTAAGCTGGAACAGCACCGGATCGACCCGCTCCATGATCAGGCCGCGCACCGCGCTGCTTTTCACGGCCGGAAAGTCCAGCCCGTCGGTCATGGCGGCAAGCGCCCACCCGCGATCAGGATCGGGCGTGCTGCGCAGGTAGTTCGCAATCAGCGCCAGCTTGCCATTGCGGCTGCGGGTATAGACCAGTGCGTCGATCAGGGCGGCGAAGCGCTCCACGCTAGTCGTCCTCGTCTTCGTAGCCGACGAGCGCGAGCGCCCGGGCGCGGCGCTGGTTTAGCTGGCACCAGCGCAGCAGGGCCTCCTCGCGGCCGTGGGTGATCCAGGTTTCCGCCGGGTTCACTTCGGCGATGGTATCGGTGAGTGCCTGCCAGTCGGCATGGTCGGAAATCACCAGCGGCAGTTCGACGTTCTTCTGCCGCGCGCGCTGGCGCACCTGCATCCAGCCCGATGCCATGGCGGTGATCGGATCGGGCAGGCGGCGGCTCCAGCGGTCGGAGAGCGCCGATGGCGGGCAGACGACGATCTGGCCAGCGAGCGCGCCCTTCGGCATTCCGGCCACCAGTTGCAGGTCGCCCAGCGGCACGCCAAGCTCCTCGTAAAGTCGGCACATCCGCTCCATCGCCCCGTGGAGGTAGATCGGTTCGTGATGCCCTGCGCGCCGCAGTTCGGCAATCAGCCGCTGCGCCTTGCCGAGCGCATAGGCACCAACGAGGATCGCACGGTCGGGGTGGAGGCGGCGCGCATCGAGCAGGCGGGCGATTTCCTGTTCGATCGGCGGGTGCCTGAACACCGGCAGGCCGAAGGTCGCCTCGGTGACGAAAAGGTCGCAGGGCGTGACCGCGAAAGGCGAGCAGGTGGGATCGGGAGCACGCTTGTAGTCGCCGGTAACGACGATGCGCTCGCCCGCGTGTTCCAGCAGGATTTGCGCCGATCCCAGCACATGGCCGGCGGAAACAAAGGTGGCATGGACGCCCCCCGAGCGACAGCCGCTCACCCAGCGCGGCCTGCTGCGCGCCGTCCTCTACACCGTAACGCACTCCCATAATCGCCAGTGTTTCGGGCGTGGCGATGGTCAGGCCGTGACCGCCGCGCGCGTGGTCGGCGTGGCCGTGGGTCACCAGCGCGCGCTCCACCGGGCGCGCGGGATCGATCCAGCAGTCTGCGGGGATAACATGCAGGCCCCACGGTTCGGGACGGATCCAGGAAAAGGCGGCGGCCATCACCCGTTAACGCGATGACGCGCGCAGCGGTTCCGGAAGCGGGGGAAGACGCTTAGCCTTCGTCGCCGCCCTCCTTGGCCTTGGCTGCCTTGCCTTTCGGCTTGGGCTTTGCCGGAGCCTTGGCTTTCGCCTTAGGGGCCGCTTTCGACGCCTTGCGCTTGTCGAGCTTGGGCGGGGCGGGGGTCAGCTCGAAGTTCAGCGCCTCGTCCTTGACTGACACGTGCACTTCGCCGCCGTGCGACAGCTTGCCGAACAGCAGTTCCTCGGCGAGCGGCTGCTTGACCTTTTCCTGGATCAGCCGCGCCATCGGGCGCGCGCCATAGAGCTTGTCGTAGCCGCGCTTGCCCAGCCATGCGCGGGCATCGCCATCAAACTGGATATGCACGTTCTGGTCGGCCAGTTGCAGTTCGAGCTGGAGGATGAACTTGTCGACCACCCGCGCGATGACCTCGCCGCCGAGATAGGCGAAAGGCACAATGGCATCGAGGCGGTTGCGGAACTCGGGTGAGAACATCTTCTTCACCGCCTCGTCGCCCGCATCCGCCTTCGACACGTCGCCAAAACCGATGCCCTGGCGCGCCATATCGCTGGCGCCGGCATTGGTCGTCATGATCAGCACCACATTGCGGAAGTCCACGGTCTTGCCGTGATGGTCGGTCAGGCGGCCGTTATCCATCACCTGCAGCAGGATGTTGAACAGATCCGGGTGCGCCTTTTCGATTTCGTCGAGCAGCAGGACACAGTGCGGCTGCTGATCGATGGCATCGGTGAGCAGGCCGCCCTGATCGAAGCCGACATAGCCCGGAGGCGCACCGATCAGGCGGCTTACCGAATGGCGCTCCATATATTCGGACATGTCGAAGCGCACCAAGGGAATGCCCATGATGTCGGACAGCTGGCGCGCAACTTCGGTCTTGCCGACGCCGGTGGGGCCGGAAAACAGGAACGAGCCGATCGGCTTGTCCGGATCGCGCAAGCCTGCGCGGCTCAGCTTCATCGCGGTGGAGAGTACCGAAATGGCATTATCCTGCCCGAAGACGACACGCTTGAGGTCGCGGTCGAGGTGTTCGAGCACCTTCTTGTCGTCGGAGGAGACGGACTTGGGAGGGATGCGCGCCATTGTCGCGATCACCTGCTCGATCTCGCGCGCGGTGATGGTCTTCTTGCGGCGGCTCGGGGGCAGCAGCATCTGCATGGCGCCCACCTCGTCGATCACGTCGATCGCCTTGTCTGGGAGCTTGCGGTCATTGATGTAGCGCGCGGAGAGCTCGACCGCGGTCTTGATCGCCTCGGGCGTGTAGCGCACGCGGTGATGGTCCTCGAAGACAGAGCGCAGGCCCTTGAGGATCTTCACCGTGTCCTCGATCGTCGGTTCGTTGACGTCGATCTTCTGGAACCGGCGCAGCAGGGCGCGGTCCTTTTCGAAGTGGTTGCGGAATTCCTTGTAGGTGGTCGAACCGATGCAGCGGATCGCGCCGGAGGACAGCGCGGGCTTGAGCAGGTTTGAAGCGTCCATCGCCCCGCCGCTGGTTGCCCCCGCACCGATCACGGTGTGGATTTCATCGATGAACAGCACTGCCTCGGGCATCTTCTCGAGTTCGGAAACGACCTGTTTCAGCCGCTCCTCGAAATCGCCGCGATAGCGGGTGCCGGCAAGCAGCGCGCCCATGTCCAGGCTGTAGATCACAGCGTCCTCAAGCACCTCGGGCACTTCGCCCTCGACGATCTTGCGCGCCAGGCCTTCGGCGATGGCCGTCTTGCCCACGCCGGGATCGCCGACATAGAGCGGGTTGTTCTTACTGCGGCGGCACAGGATCTGGATCGTGCGGTCCACTTCCGGCCCGCGCCCGATCAGCGGGTCGACCTTGCCCGACATCGCCTTTTCATTGAGGTTGACGCAGAACTGGTCGAGCGCGGAATCCTTCTTGTCGCCCTTGGCCGCGTTCTTTTCTTCCTGCTGCGGGGCCTGCTGCTGCGGCTCTTCCGAGCCGCTGGGCGAACGGTCCTCGATCCGCTTGCCGCCCTTGCCGATGCCGTGGCTGATGAAGCTGACCGCATCGAGCCGGCTCATGTCCTGCTGTTGGAGGAAGTAGACGGCATAGCTGTCGCGTTCAGAGAACAGGGCAACGAGCACGTTGGCGCCAGTCACCGTGTCCTTGCCGCTCGACTGCACGTGCAGGATGGCGCGCTGGATCACGCGCTGGAATCCAGCGGTCGGCGCGGGATCGCCCTTTTCGCTTGTCTTGAGCGACTGGTATTCCTGGTCGAGATACTGCTTCACCACATCCGACAGTTCGGACAGGTCCACCCCGCAGGCTCCCATGACCTGCGCTGCCTCGGGATCGTCGATCAGGGCGAGCAGCAGGTGCTCCAGCGTCGCATATTCGTGCGCACGTTCGGCCGCATTGGCGAGCGCGTTGTGCAGCGTCTTTTCGAGGCTCTGTGCGAAGCTGGGCATTTCAAAGGCTTTCGATGGGCCCGGACGGGCAAAAGAGAGAACGGCCGGTGCGTGACGGGTTCTATGGCCGCGGGACTGTGCAGGATATGAATAGGAACGGTAAACCGGGCCGCCAAGGGGAAGGAAGGGCGCCGGTCGCATTTTCAACTCTTCGGCTTGAAAAAGGCCTCGGCCGCGAGGCGGTGGGCATCGGCCTTGGCCTTGTGGGCTCTCACCCGCTCGATTTCGGCCTCTAGCTGTTCGACCCGCGCGTCCAGCTCCTCGCGCGAGTAGCTGTCGAGCAACTCCTTCGAAAGAAGGCTGGCGGCGTCTCCGCGCCGCGCCGGGCGGTCGTCATCGTCCATCGCTGGCGAGAATTCAGCGCGTTGCCAATTCTGTCAACCGCAAGCTAAAGGTCGCGCGGCGGTCGCGCCCGAGGTGCGGCCTGCTTGCCACAGAGGCGCAGCTCTTGGGGAACTTGCACATGGCCGACCTGCCCGAAACGATGACCGCGATAGGCTTCGATGCGCCCGGCGGGCCCGAAGTCCTCCGCGCCGAGGTGCTGCCATTGCCCGTTCCCGGCCCAGGGCAGGTACTGGTAAAAGTCGCCTATGCAGGCGTGAACCGGCCCGATGTCGTCCAGCGGCAGGGCTTTTATCCCGCTCCCGCCGGAGCCTCGCCGATTCCAGGGCTCGAGATTTCCGGTGAGGTCGTGGCCCTGGGTGAGGGCGTTTCGACCGACCTGTTCGGCCGCAAGGTCTGTTCGCTGGTGGCGGGCGGGGGCTATGCCGAATATTGCCTCGCCGAGGCAGATCAGTGCTTGCCAGTTGGTCCCGGCGTGCCGATGGACCAGGCCGCGGCCCTCCCCGAAACGCTGATGACCGTTTGGCATAACGTGTTCGAGCGCGGTTACGCGCGAGAGGGTGAGACGATCCTCGTCCACGGCGGCACCAGCGGCATCGGCTCGATGGCGATCATGCTCGGCAAGCTCTTCGGGCTGACCGTTATCGTCACTTGCGGCGGGGCGGACAAATGCGCTGCGGCGCTAAAGATCGGCGCGGATCATGCGATTGATTACAAGGTCAGCGATTTTGTCGAAGAAGTGGCGCGGATCACGGGTGGGGCAGGTGTGCACCTCGTGCTCGATATGGTCGCGGGAGACTATGTCGCGCGCAATCTCAAATGCCTTGGCGAAGACGGCCGCCATGTCACCATCGCGGTGCAGGGCGGGACGCGGGCGGAAATCAACATGGCCGCGGTGATGAGCCGCCGGCTGACGCTCACCGGATCGACGCTGCGTCCGCGTTCGAAGGCATTCAAGGCGGCGCTGGTGGCCGAACTGCGCGACACGGTCTGGCCACTGGTGGGCGAGGGCGCGCTGCGACCGGTGATGGACCAGACCTTTGCCCTTGGCGACGTCGCCGCTGCGCACCAGCGGATGGAGGCGGGTTCGCATATCGGCAAGATCGTGCTCAAGGTGGCATAAGCTTGACGTCACGACGTCACGCCTGCCGGTAACCGCGCGGCCAGATGGCCGATTCATCGCCCCGGGCTGACTCTTTGCCTTGCCCTGAACCCGCACCTCGCCTAAGGATCGCGGCGAACGGCCGCTCCGCAAGGGGCGGCCCTATCTATTTTGACCGGAGAAAACCTGTGTCCCAGCCGACCCCGCTGATGCCCCACGCCACCGCTTCGTGGCTGGTCGACAACACCGCGCTTTCGTTCGAACAGATCGCCGAATTCTGTGGCCTGCACATTCTCGAAGTCCAGGCCATGGCCGATGATCTTGCCAGCTCGAAGTACACCGGGCGCGATCCCGTGCGTTCGGGCGAACTGACCATGGCAGAGATTGAGAAGGGCCGAGGACGATCCGACCTACTCGCTCAAGATGCAGAAGGCTCCGGCGCAGGTCAGCCGCACCAAGGGCCCGCGCTACACCCCGGTTTCGAAGCGTCAGGACAAGCCCGACGGCATCGCCTGGATCCTGCGCAACCACCCGGAAATCTCGGACGCGGCGATCGGCAAGCTGATCGGCACGACGCGCAACACGATCACCGCGATTCGCGAACGCAGCCACTGGAACATCCAGAACATCCAGCCGAAGGACCCGGTAACGCTGGGCCTTTGCTCGCAGCGCGAGCTCGATGCCCCGGTTGCCAAGGCCGCCAAGAAGGCCGGCATTGTCGATACCGAGGCAGACACCCGTCTGGGCAGCGACCGCGAGGCCCTGATCGAGGAACTGCGCGCCGAGCGTGAAGCCCAGGTCAAGGCGGCCAGCGAAGCCGCGCAGGAAGCCGAAGCGGCGGCATGGCTCGAAGCCAAGCGCGCTGCCGAAGCGGCCGGCGAGGAATAAGCGAAAAAAGTTCTGGCGCCCTGCCGCTACGGCAGGGCCGCAAGTCCCCTGCAATGGCATTGCAACGGCCCCGGAACCACGCGTTTCGGGGCAATCTGCGCTTGCCCTGAAGCCCTGCTTAAGGCAATCTAGCTGACATGGATGTCAGTAACTCAGACCTGCCCTGGCTCGCCTCTTATGGACATCCCTCCGCTTGGGAAGTGGACTATCCGCCACTCAGCCTGCCCGACCTGTTTTCGCAGGCTGTGGCCCAGCGTCCGGACGCGCCGCTGGTCGAGTTCCTCGGCCGCAGGTATTCCTATGCCGCCCTGCTCGCCGAGGCAAAAGCCTTTGCGGCGGGGCTCCAGGCATGGGGCATCAAGCGCGGGGACCGGGTTGGGCTCTTCCTGCCCAATGTGCCTACTTATATTCCCGCCTACTACGGGGCGCTGATGGCCGGGGCGACGCTGGTCAATTTCTCGCCGCTCTACACCGCGCACGAACTCGAGGCACAGGTCGCGGATTCGGGCACCCGGCTGCTCGTGACGGTGAACCTGTCGAAGCTGCTGCCCACCGCGCTTACGGTGCTGCGCGGATCGGCGCTTGAGCATCTGGTTGTTGCTGACTTTCCCTCGCTCCTGCCGCCGCTCAAGGGGTTCGCCTTCCGTCTACTGGCGCGCAAGGAACTGACTGCCATCCCGAAGCAGCCTGAGATCTGCCGCTGGGAGGACTTCCTCAAGGCCAGCGAACCGCAGCCGGTTGCGATCGATCCGCTCAAGGACCTTGCCCTGCTGCAATATACCGGCGGGACCACCGGCACGCCCAAGGGGGCGATGCTCACGCACCAGAACCTCTCCGCCAATGCCCGCCAGATTGCCGCGATCGATCCCAACGCCGGCAAGCGCGACGTGATTCTCGGCGCGCTGCCTCTGTTCCACGTCTTCGCCAATTCGGGCGTGCTCAACCGCACGATTGTCAACGGCGGCTGCATCGCCATGCTGCCGCGTTTCGATTGCAAACAGGTGTTCGATGCGATCCGGCGCGTGAAGCCCACATCTTTCCCCGGCGTGCCCACGATGTTCCAGGCGCTGCTTGACGACGACCGCATCGGCCGCGCTGATTTCTCCACCCTGCGCGTCTGCATCGTCGGCGGCGCGCCGTTGCCGCTGCCCGTCAAGGAACGTTGGAAGGCGCGCACCGGGGTCAGCCTGGTCGAAGGCTACGGGCTCACCGAAACCTCGGGCGTGGCGACGGCCAACCCTTATGAAGGCGACGACCGCGCCGGCACCATTGGCCAGCCGCTCCCCGCCACATACGTCCGCCTGCTCGACCGCGAGGACCCGACCCGTGATGCCCCTGCCGGGGAGCCGGGCGAGCTGGTCATCGCCGGGCCGCAGGTGATGCAGGGCTACTGGAACCGCCCCGAAGCGGACGCGAGCGCCTTCGCCATGGTCGGCGGCAAGCGCTGGCTGCGCACCGGCGACGTCGCCTTGGCGGAATCTGAGGGTTATTTTCGCATCGTCGATCGCATCAAGGACATGATCGCAGTGGGCGGCTTCAAGGTCTTCCCCAGCCAGGTCGAGCATGTCCTGCTCGAACACCCCTCGGTCAAGGAAGCGCTGGTCATCGGCATGCCGGATGATCGGCTCGGCGAAAAGCCGCGCGCCTTCGTCACGCTTCAGGAGGATGAGGAAGTGACCGGCGCGGTCTTGCGCGAATGGCTCAACCTGCGCGTCGGCAAGCACGAGCGGGTGGATGAGGTTGTGGTGCGCGATACGATGCCGAAGACGATGATTGGCAAGCTCGACCGCAAGACGCTCAAGGAACAGGCGCTGGCGGGGTTCGTCGATTGAGCGCCGGATTCTGACCCGGCCTATTCACGAAGCGAAGATCAACCCGCCTCGGTACCGCCCGCAATCGCCAGCTTGGGCTCGGGTTCGCGGTGGGCGAACTTGCCCTCCACCGTCGCACCTTGCTCGATGGTCAGCGCGTCATAGAAAACGTCGCCTTCGATATGCGCGGTCTTGAGGATGACGAGCTGGCCCGCGGTGATGGAACCGCGCACGCGGCCTGCAAGCCGGGCGGTTTCCGCCGCAACGCCGCCAACGATCTCGCTGCTCTCACCCTGGACAAGGCTGGTGCAGGCAATGTCGCCATCGACGCGGCCGTCAATGTGGAGGTCTGCCTTGGCGGAGACATTGCCCTTGATGGACACATCCGAGCCGAACACGGAAAAAGTCGATCCGCCCATGTGCCTAGTTCCTTGTGCCGGAGGTGCTGACAGCTTGTTTTTGAACACGGGTCGATCCTTCGAGGAACGGGCGGGGGTTTACCGCCTGATCATTGATGCGCACTTCGAAGTGCAGGTGCGGACCGGTCGAGCGGCCGGTATTGCCGATAGCCCCGATCACTTCGCCTGCTAGCACGTCCTTGCCAAGAGTCGTACGAAAAGCGCTCATGTGTGCATAGCGCGTGACCATGCCGTTGTCGTGATCGACCTCGACGACATTGCCATAACCCTGGCGCTGGCCGACGAAGCTGACCTTGCCCTTGGCGGCGGCATGGATCGGCGCACCGATCGCACCCTTGAAATCGAGACCGGCATGGAACGCGGCCGAGCCGTTGAACGGGTCCGAGCGATAGCCGAAGCCCGAGGATATCCCGGCCATGTCGGCGGGCACGACCTGCGGCATGGAGGTAAGGCCGCGCTGCAGGGCGGAAAGCCGCGCAAGGCTGACGGCAAGGCGCTGAAACCGCTGGTCGAGCGCCGAATCGGTCGAGGAAGAGAAGGCGATGAAAGGACCACCCATCGCGCTCTTGTCGTTCACCGAGGCGAGAAGATAGGCGGGATCGAGACCGACCTTGCGGATCGCCAGTTCGGCTTCCTTGGCGCGGCGGTCAGCCAGCCGGGTCAGGCCTTCAACAAAGGCGAGCTGGCGCGCTTCGAGCCGGGCGAGTTCGGCCGCCTCGGGGAAGATGGCAGAAACCTTGTCAATCGTCTTGGCGGCTTCGCTCGACGAATCGGAGACAGTCTCACCCGCCATCACGTCCTGCGGCAGCGATCCGACCATCTTTTCGATGGCTTCCTGACGGCGGCGCAGTTCGGCAGAGACACCCTTGATGTCGTCCTTGTAGGCAGAAACGCGGCTTTCGGCGGTTGTCACCTTGGCCTCGCGCTCAAGCAGCGACAGGCGGTCGCGGCTGGCGAGGTAGGAACTGATCGTCATGACGGCCATGGTGCCGAGCCAGACGGCAAGAAACAGCGCAAGCGCGGAAGCGGCCCAGATCTGGACCCGCGTCGAAACCTTGATGAAACGGACCTGACCCTGTGATCGCATGAAAAATTCGCGATCCGGGAACCAGCTCCGCAGGCGCTGTGTTAAGACGCCACCGGCCTTGTGCTGCAAGATTATTGACCCGTCCTACTATCGTGCCCCCGCTCGGGCTGGCGCGCGGCTAGCAGGGCGCTTCGCGTGTGGCGAATCGACTCGTCCGGACTCGGGCCGAGTCGGTTGAGTCGTGCGGTGAACTGTTTCGTGAAACATCAGTTTACCATTTCAAGCCGCACAAATGTGCGGCGCGATTCTTGCCCACACATCGGCTGACAAAGCGGCCCTCAGGTGATAGGCGCTCCGCATCATGGCCACTTCACCCGATCTTTCGCCCGGCGAATCGCCCGAAGCACTGGTTGCCCGCCTCGCCAGAGCAGGCCGCGCTGCACAGCGCGTGCTGGCGCGGACCAGCGATGCGGACAAGGCCTCGGCCCTGCGCGCCGCGGCGGAGGCCATGCGTACCGCTGAATCCGGGATTCTCGCCGCCAATGCGCTCGACGTGGCGGCGGGTGAAGCGCGCGGGCTTTCGGGCGCCATGCTCGACCGGCTGCGGCTCGATTCCGCGCGGCTTGCCGGGATTTGCGATGCCCTCGACCAGGTGGCCAGCCTGCCCGACCCGGTGGGCGAGGAAATCTCGCGCAGCACCCGTCCCAATGGTCTCGTGCTCAGCCGGGTGCGCGTGCCGATCGGGCTGATCGGCATCATCTACGAAAGCCGCCCCAACGTGACCGCCGACGCGGCAGCCCTCTGCCTGCGATCGGGCAATGCCGTGTTGCTGCGCGGCGGCAGCGAGGCCGTGCATTCAAATCGCGCGATTCACGCGGCGCTTGTTACGGGTCTCGCAAAAGTCGGCATGCCCGCCGATGCCGTCCAGCTCATGCCCAGCCAGGACCGCATGCTGGTTGGGGCCATGCTCACGGCGGCGGGGCTGATCGACATGATTATCCCGCGCGGCGGCAAGAGCCTGGTCGAACGCGTCCAGGCCGATGCCCGCGTGCCCGTACTCGCCCACCTCGACGGCATCTGCCACACCTATATCCACGCCGCCGCCGATCCCGACATGGCGCGCGCCATCGCGCTCAATGCCAAGATGCGGCGCACCGGCATTTGCGGGGCGATGGAAACCCTGCTGCTCGACGCGCAGTTCCCCGCCTCGCAGGCCGTTGTCGCGGCGCTGCTCGATGCGGGCTGCGAACTGCGCGGCGATGCCCGCGCCCGTGCGCTCGATCCGCGCATCGTCCCGGCCAGCGCCAACGACTGGGACTGCGAATACCTTGATGCCGTGCTGTCGGTCGCCGTGGTCGATGGCCTCGACGAGGCGCTGGCGCATATCGCCGCGCACTCTTCCAGTCACACCGAGGCCATTGTGACCGGCGATGATGCGGCGGCCGAGCGTTTCCTGAACGAGGTCGATTCGGCGATCGTCATGGTCAATGCCAGCACCCAGTTTGCCGACGGCGGCGAATTCGGACTGGGTGCGGAAATCGGCATTGCCACCGGTCGGCTCCACGCGCGCGGGCCGGTCGCGCTTGAAGGACTGACCACTTACAAGTGGCAGGTTCGCGGCACCGGCCAGGTGCGCCCCTGAAACGGCCCAGACCTCTTACGGGACCCCTGACCGGGCTGCTTGGCGGCAGTTTCAATCCCGCACATGGAGGCCATCGGCGGATTACCCTGTTTGCGATGGAGGCACTGGCGCTGGACGAGGTCTGGTGGCTGGTTTCTCCCGGCAATCCATTGAAGCCCAAAGCGGGAATGGCCCCGCTCGCCTCGCGCCTCGCATCGGCACAAAGGCAGGCGCGAAGGAGCCGGATCCGCGTGACCGCGGTGGAGCGGGAACTGGGCACGCGCTTTACCGTCGATACCCTCGCCGCAATCCTGCGGCGCTGGCCGAAGCGGCGTTTCGTCTGGCTGATGGGCAGCGACAATCTGGCCCAGTTCCACCAGTGGAAGGACTGGCGGCGCATCGCGCGAATGGTGCCGATTGCCGTAATCGCCCGACCCGGCTATGATGGCGCTGCCGTGGCGAGCCCCGCCATGGCCTGGTTCGGCCGATACCGGCGGTCTGCAGCCAGCCTTGCACACGGTAGCGACTGGAGCGCGCCTGCGCTGGTGCTCTTGCGTTTCGATCCCGATCCGCGTTCGGCCACCGCCATTCGCCGCGCCGACCCTTCATGGGCCAGTCGCATTGCTATCCCATCGCTTCGCGACGGCGTTACCCATTCCCGGGTGAACTGATCGTGCTGCTTAAGTTACGGAAACAGGAGCCGATTTTTTCTTCATGAACCAGGCAAGTACAGAGCCGGCAAACCCCGGCGCGATCCCTCTTCCCCCTTCGGAACCGGGTTCGCTTCACGCCCTGGTGCTCCAGTCGCTGGATGACGACCAGGCGCAGGAAATCGTCTCGATCCCGCTCGAAGGCAAGACCGCGATCGCCGATCACATGGTAATCGCCAGCGGTCGTTCGACTCGCCAGGTCGCCGCCATGGCGCAGAAACTGTCCGAGCGAATCAAGCAGGGCGGCTTCGGGCACGTCCGCATCGAAGGCCTGCCCGCGGCAGACTGGGTGCTGGTCGATGCCGGCGACGTCGTCGTACACCTGTTCCGTCCGGAAGTGCGCACTTTCTACAACCTTGAGCGCATGTGGGGCTTCGACGGCCCTTCGGGAGCCGCTTGAAGATCCACCTGATCGTACGTGGCAAGATCGGCCGCTCGCCTGAGGGAGAGCTGGTCGATCGCTACGTGAAACGTATTTCGTGGCCGCTGAAGATCACCGAACTGCCGGACGTGGGCGGCACCGTGCCGCCGCCATCGGCCACGCCCTCGCGCGACGTCCTGCTTGACGAGCGGGGCAGGCAGCTTTCGTCCGAACAGTTCGCCGAGCTTATGGGCAAGTGGCAGGACGAGGGCGTGCGCGAGGTGCGCTTCCTGATCGGCGCTGCCGATGGTCACGGCGATGCCCTGCGCGCCGAAGCGGACCTGCTGATCGCCTTCGGCGCCATGACCTGGCCGCACATGATGGCCCGCGCCATGCTCGCCGAGCAATTGTGGCGGGCGAGCAGCATTTTGGCTGGCCATCCCTACCATCGTTCGGGATAAGGCCGCCCACGATGCGCACGTTCCCCGTCCTTGCCGGCCTGCTCGCAATTGGCGCAATTGGCGTGGCGGCAATGGCGCAGCAGGCGGACCTTGCGACTTACGACAATGCCGGCGATGCCCGCGCTGCGCTGGCAGAGGCGCGCCGCGAAGGTGCTGCCGCCCGCCAACGCGCCGAAGCGCTTGAGGCAGAGGCCGCCAAGGCCAGTCAGCAGGCTGACCGCACCGCCCGCGAAGCCGCCGCCGCCGCCGCGCGCATCCAGGAGGCCCAGGCCACCATCGCCGCGCGCGAGGCCGATATCCGCCTGATCGACGAGCAACGCGAGGAACTGCGCGCCCGGCTGGCCCAGCGCCAGCTACCGGTTGTGCGGCTCACCGGCGCGCTCCAGCGCCTGTCGCGGCGCCCGCTAACCCTGTCGCTGCTGCGGCCCGGCTCGCTCAAGGACACGGTCCACATGCGCGCCATGCTCGATACCATGCTGCCCGAGGTCCAGCGCCGCACTGCCGCGCTGCGGGTGGAAATCGACAAGAGCAAGGCGCTGCGCGCCGCTGCGCTTGCCGCGGTCGAAACGCTCAAGGCCGAACAGGCCGAACTCGGGCGCCGCCGCCAGACCCTTGCCGCGCTGGAAACACGCCAGCGCCTCGATCTCCGCCAAACCAGCGGCACTGCCGACCGCGAGGCCGAACGCGCGCTGGCGCTGGCCGAACAGGCGCGCGACCTTGATGGACTTACCGCGCAGCTTGGCGCGGCGGGCGAACTGCGCGAAGAACTCGCCGCCCTGCCCGGGCCGGTGATCCGCCCGGCCAATCCGCAGGCGGCGCAGGTCAGCGCATTAGAACAGTCCCCTTCGCCCAGCGCGTCTTCCACGCCTGCCTTCCAGATGCCGGTACAAGGCCGCCTGATCGCCGGTTTCGGCGCTGCGGTGCCGGGAACACCGCGCTCGCAGGGCGTCGCCTTCGCCACGCGCGGCGGGGCGCAGGCCGTGGCCCCCGCGCCGGGACGCGTCGCCTTCGCCGGGCCCTATCGCGGTTACGGTTCGATCGTCATCATCGACCACGGAGACGGCTGGACCAGCCTTGTCACAGGCCTTGCCCAGATCGACACGGCAGTGGGCCGCAATGTCGTCGCCGGATCGCCGCTCGGGCTTGCCGGGCCTGGCCGTCCGGTGGTCAGTCTCGAACTTCGCCGCGACGGCAAGCCGGTCAATCCGCTGGATTTCGCCCGCTTGTGAACGCGTTTTGTCGATCATTTCTTGTGGGCCCGCCGCATCCGCGCCATCTGGCGTTAAGCAGTCCCGCGCTATAGACTCGCGGCAAACCCGATCCGAAAGGCCTCTGATGGCGACCAAGCTTTCCACCCTCGTCCGTACCTCGCTGCTGCTCGGCGCGGTATCGATCCTGCCGGCAGCGACCGCAGGCCTTGCCGCGGTCGATGGGCGTTCCGGGCCGGAATTCGGCAAGCTCTACACCATCTATCAGCTGGTGAAGGCAAACTACGTCGACAAGACGGATGACGACAAGCTGATCAAGGGCGCCATCGACGGCATGCTCGAAAGCCTCGATCCGCACTCCGAATACCTCGAAGGCGCCAGCCTGACGCGCCTCGATACGATGATCGATGGGTCCTACTCCGGCCTCGGCCTCTCGGTGCAGAGCGAGCAGGAAACGGTGAAGGTCATCTCGCCGATGCGCGGCAGCCCGGCGGCAGCGGTCGGTGTCAAGGCGGGCGACTACATCACCCACCTCGATGGCAAACTGATTTACGGCCTGCCGCTCGACGATGCCGTCGCGCAGATGCGCGGCGAGGCAGGCACCAAGATCCGCCTGACCATCGTGCGGCCCGGCCGCGATGAACCCTTTGACATTACCGTTACGCGCGGCGTTATCACGCTCGAGCCGGTCACGCACAAGCTGACCGACGGCATCGGCGTGGTCACGGTCAACGAATTCAGCCGCGATGTCGGCCGCTACGTCAACGACGCGATCGAGGCGATGCGCAAGGAAAGCGGCGGCCGCATGCAGGGCATCGTGCTCGACCTGCGGCAGAATCCGGGCGGCTCGCTTGATGAAGCCGTGGCGCTTTCGGACCTGTTCCTGACCAAGGGCGATATTGTTTCGCAACGCGGCCGGATCGCTTCGGAAAACCAGTATTACCGCGCCGAATCAATGTTCCGCGGCGATGTCGCCGCTGGCCTCCCGGTGGTCGTGCTGATCGACGCGGGTTCCGCCTCGGCCTCGGAAATCGTCGCCGGCGCGCTGCAGGACCAGAAGCGCGCGCTGATCATGGGCGACCGTTCGTTCGGCAAGGGTTCGGTCCAGTCGATGATCCGGCTTGACCGCACCCACGCGGTGAAGCTGACCACGGCGCGCTATTTCACGCCTTCGGGCAAGTCGGTGCAGGAAGGCGGGATTGAACCCGACATCCGCGTGCCGCAGCTGTCCGACCCTGACGCCGCCAAGCGCGCCAAGCTGCAGATCCGCGAAAGCGACCTGCGCGGCCACCTGATCAACGAGATCTCGATGGACGACAAGAAGCTGGAAAGCGACAAGGCCGAAGATCCGCGCTTCAAGGAAACGCCGGAAAGCCTCAAGGCCAAGGGTATCACCGACTTCCAGCTGCACTATGCGATCAGCACCCTGAAGCGGACCGGCGGAAGCCAGCTTGCCAAGGCGAAGTAACGGGGGCATCTGGCGCGCATGACGAACCTTCAGAAAGCGCGCTGGATCACCTTGCTGGTGCCTGCCGCATTGCTCGGCGGCGCCTATATCTCGCAATATGTCTTCGGGCTGTTCCCCTGCGAGATGTGCTGGTGGCAGCGCTACCCGCATTTCGTGGCGATTGTCTTCGCATTGATCGGCTTTGCCGTGAAGGGTGAGCGCTGGCCGGTCGCGCTGGCGGCGCTGGCGGTGCTGGTGTCCGGCCTGATCGGTGCCTTCCACGCCGGGGTCGAATATGGCTGGTGGGAGGGCTTCACCCGTTGCACCTCGATGGTCGAGAAGGGCAGCGATCCGCTTGCCGCCGTGCTCGCCGCGCCGATCACGCGCTGCGATGAAGTGCAGTGGTCGCTGTTCGGCATATCGCTCGCAGGCTTCAACTTCCTCATTTCCACCGCTGGTGCGCTTGCCGCACTGGTGCTGCTGGGCCGCCGCCGATGAGCAAGTCCCGCTCTGACCGGATGCTGCGCGTCGACCAGGCGGGCGAATATGGTGCGACGCGGATCTATGCCGGGCAGATGGCGGTCATGGGCGGCCGCGCCCCCACGCTTCCGAAATTGCCGCCATGGCCGCACAGGAAGCCGGGCACCGCGAAAAGTTCGATCGCCTGATTGCCGAGCGCCGGGTTCGCCCCACGGCCTTGCAGCCGGTGTGGTCTGTTGCGGGTTATGCGCTGGGCGCGGCGACGGCGCTGCTCGGCCCGGAAGCGGCGATGGCCTGCACCGCCGCGATCGAGACCGAGATCGACCGCCACTACACACAGCAGCTTGAGGAACTGTCGGACGGCAGCGACCCCGAGCTCGCCGCGCTGGTCGAGGAATTCCGCGATGACGAGCGTGAGCACCGCGACGCAGCACTTGCGGCAGGAGCCGAGCGTGCGCCCGCCTATCCGTTGCTCTCAGGCGCGATCCGGCTCGGCTGCCGCATGGCAATCCGTCTTTCGGAACGGATTTGATCCGAAACAAGGCGGGGCGGAACTTGCCGCTTCATCTACCGTTCAAGCCGAATAGGCCCTATATCGGTGACAGTTCTGCCTAGGAGTAACCCCATGCGCCTGACCATTGCCCTTTCGCTCGCCGTGCTGGCAGGGGCCACTCCGGCGCTCGCGCAGGAAGCCGACAACGAAAAGGTGAACGCGGTGATCGTTTACGGGCAGGACGAATGCCCCAAGCCGACCGGCGACGAAATCACCATCTGCGCCCGCAAGCCCGAGGCGGAGCGCTTCCGCATTCCCAAGGGCCTTCGCGAAACGCCTAGCGCGACAAGCGAATCGTGGAACAGCCGCGTCATGGCTTACGAACGCATCGGCAAGACCGGCACCATGTCATGCACGCCCTCGGGCGCGGGCGGCTGGACCGGCTGTTCGCAGAAGCTGATCGAACAGGCCTATGCCGAAAAGCAGGGCGAGGACATGAGCTTTGCCAAGATCATCGAGGAGGAACGCGGCAAGCGCCTCGCCACGATCGATGCCGATGCCGCTGCCACCCAGGCCCGGGTCGAGGCGGTTGAGAAGGAAATCGACGCGAAGAAGCGCGCCGAGCAGGAGGCTGAGGAAGCCGCCCAGAAGCCGCTGACCCCGCCGGTGGCCAATCCGCCCGCGACACCGCCGAAGAGCAACTGACCCCCCGCAGGCTTTCCGGTGATTTAACCTTAACCCTCCTTGGGTTAGGGATACCTGCATGAGTGCGCCACACCCTGCAAAGATCCTTGTCGTCTTCGGCACCCGTCCGGAGGCGATCAAGTTGTTCCCCGTCGTCGCCGCGCTGAAAGCGGATCCGCGGTTCGATTGCAAGGTCTGCGTTTCGGCGCAGCACCGCGGCATGCTCGACCAGGTTCTGGAGATCGCGGGCATCGTGCCCGATCACGACCTCGACGTAATGAAGCCCGACCAGAGCCTCGATGCGCTCACCGCCGTTCTGCTCACCGGCCTCGGGCAGGTGATGGATGCCGAAAAGCCCGACCGGGTGATCGTCCAGGGCGATACGGCGACCGCGATGTGCGGCGCGCTGGCCGCCTATTACCGCAAGATCCCGGTCGACCATGTCGAGGCGGGGCTGCGCTCGGGCAATATCTATCACCCCTGGCCCGAGGAGGTGAACCGCAAGATCATCGGCTCGATGGCCTCGCTCCACTTTGCGCCGACTGATGTTTCACGTGAAGCTTTGCTCCGCGAAAACGTCGATCCCGCGCGCGTTCACATCACCGGCAACACGGTGATCGACGCGCTCCACTGGGTCTCTGCCCGTATTGCCGAGAACCCGGCCATGGTCTCTGGCCTCGCCGAGGTGGAGCAACGCTTCAAGGGCAAACGCATCATTGGCGTCACCAGCCACCGGCGCGAGAATTTCGGCGGCGGCATGGAAAACATCGCCGAAGCCGTGCGCCAGATCGCGGCGCGCGATGACGTGGCGATTGTCTTCCCCGTCCATCTGAACCCCAACGTGCGTGCGGTGATGAACACGGCGCTTGCGGGACTCGACAATGTCGCCCTGCTCGAACCGCTCGACTACCCGCACTTTGCGCGCCTGCTTGGCCTCGCCGAAATCATGCTCACCGATTCGGGCGGCGTGCAGGAAGAGGCCCCCGCACTCGGCAAGCCGGTGCTGGTCATGCGCGAGACAACCGAGCGGCCCGAAGGGGTAGCTGCCGGCACAGCGCGGCTGGTTGGCACCGATGTCACTCGTATCGTTACCGAAATCTTCACCCTCCTCGACGATAAGGCTGCCTACGAAAAGATGGCGCGGGCGCACAATCCCTTTGGGGACGGCACCTCTGCGCGCCAAATCGTGGAGCTGCTGGCAAGTGAAATCGGATCGCAAACCTGACGTCGCCGTCATCGGACTGGGCTATATCGGCCTGCCAACCGCCGCCGTGGTCGCCCGTTCGGGCTGCCGGGTGAATGGTGTCGACGTATCGGAAAAAGTCGTCGAAACGATCAACCGCGGCGAAATCCATATCGAGGAAGTCGATCTCGATGGTCTCGTCCAGTGGTGTTGTTGCGCGCGGCTTGCTGACGGCCTCGACAGAGGTGAAGCCGGCGGACGTTTTCATCATCGCCGTGCCCACGCCCTTCGACAAGGACCACGCGCCTGACCTCACCTATGTGCTGAACGCTGGCCGCTCGGTCGCGCCGGTGCTCAAGGCGGGCGACGTGGTGATCCTCGAATCGACCTCGCCGGTCGGCACCACCGAACAGTTGCGTGACCAGCTCGCCGCCGCGCGCCCCGACCTCAAGTTCCCCGGCCTCACCAGCGAAACGCCCGACGTCTCGATCGCCTATTGCCCGGAGCGCGTGCTGCCGGGGAAGATCCTTGAGGAACTGACCAACAACGATCGCTCGATCGGCGGCATCACCCCCCGCTGCGCCCGCAAGGCGCTGGCCTTCTACAAGCTCTTCGTGCGCGGCACCTGCGTGACGACCGACAGTCGCTCGGCGGAAATGACCAAGCTGGTCGAGAACGCCTACCGCGACGTCAACATCGCCTTCGCCAACGAATTGTCGATCATCTCTGATAAGCTCGGACTCGATGTCTGGGAAGTGATCCGGCTGGCCAACCGCCACCCGCGCGTCAACATCCTGCAGCCCGGCCCCGGCGTCGGCGGACACTGCATCGCAGTAGATCCGTGGTTTATCGTCCATTCGGCACCCGAGGAATCGCCGCTGATCCGCACTGCGCGCGGGGTGAACGACTGCAAGATCCACCACGTCATCGCCAAGGCTGACGAACTGGTGAAGGCAAACCCGAACGCGAAGGTCGCCTGCCTCGGCCTCGCCTTCAAGGCGAACATCGACGATTTTCGGGAAAGCCCGGCGCGGCTGGTGGCGGCCACGCTCGCTCGCCGGTTCGGGGACCGCATTTCCATCGTCGAACCCTATGCCGCCGAATTGCCGCGTGAATTCGAAGGCACCGGCGCACACCTGATCGACATCGACACCGCGCTGGAAGACTGCGACCTGCTGGTCGTGCTGGTCGATCACGATGTCTTTCGTGTCGTTCCGCTCGCCGAGCGGGCAAACAAGGTGGTCTATGACACGCGCGGAATTTGGCCGGATCAGCCCAAAAGCTCTGACACGGTCCAGCACAATCTGCGGCTCGCAAGTTAACGAGCCAACGCAATTGAACTGATATTGTTCCACGAGACAATTGACGGAAACTAAATAAATATTCGAAGTAACATTATTGCACCCTTGATTCGTAATATTACAATCACACCCCATATTGCGTGAGAAGCGTCTTTCCGTTTCCGGAGATCATCTCATGCGTCTGTTACATCTTGCAGCCAGTGTTGCTGCCATCGCCCTCCTTCCCGGCACGGCCTATGCCCAGAGCTCGTGCGAAAACCAGAAGTCCGATCAGGTTGTCGGCACGGTTGCCGGTGCCGTCATCGGCGGCGTGCTAGGCAATGTCATTGCTGGCCGCGGCGACAAGACCATCGGCACTGTCATCGGCGGGGCTGGCGGCGCAGTCGTCGGCAACCAGGTGACCAAGCCTTCGCGCGATTGCCGCCAGGCCTATGGCTATTATGACGAGAACAACCGCTGGCACGCCACCGGAGTATCGGCCAACGACGCGCGCGGCTATTATGACCGCGACGGACGCTGGGTGCTCGGCCCGCCGAACGGAGCCTATTCCGACAACAACCGCTGGATCGCCCGTTCGGGGGACTATGAAACCAGCGGCGTCTATACCCGCGAAGGCGAGTGGGTCCCGGCTTCGTCGCAGGGCTATTATGACCGCAACGATCGCTGGATCGCCGGCGTTTCGACCGGCTATTACGATCAGCGCGGCCGCTGGAATGCCGGCCCGGCCATGGGCCGCTATGACGAGCGTGGGCGCTGGATCGAAGGATCGCAGGATTCGGGCTATGCGCCGAACGGTTCGTGGGCTTCGCAGACCCAGCCGGGCTATTACGACAGCAACGGGCGCTGGAACGCAGGCGCGACGACCGGTTACTACGACAACCGTGGCCGCTGGATATCCACCCGCGATAATATCCAGGGCGGAAATTATCAGCAGCAGGGCAACTGGCAGTCGCAGTCGATTGCCGGCCAGCTCGTAGCACTTGACCGCTACCTGCGCGCCGATAGCGGCAACTTGCAGGGCAATGGACGCAACTCGCGCGCCATGGCCTTGCGCGAAGTCAGCCGGATGCGGGTGACCGAACGCAACCTGCGTCATAACCGCCAGGGTATGCTTTCGCAGCGCGATCAGGCGCTGATGCAGCAGCGCATCAACAACCTGCGCCAGCGTTACGGCATCGGTTCCTACTGACCGCTTCCAAGCGTGAAGGCGCTTCGCCGTCCCCGGGATTCCCGGTGGCGGCGAAGCCGTGTCTGGCAGGCGCGTCCGGCCATCAGACCTTGCGGAAAATCACTTCGCAGTTCACCGGGCTGTCAAGCTTCAGATCATCCGGCCCATAAAGCGGTTCCGGCTGATTCAGGCCCAAGGGATCGCTGAACGCCGTCGTCAAAACGCTGGCACAGGCCATGTCCACGATGCGGTAGTTTGCGTTGCTCACCATCAGCAGGCCTCCCGGCTTGAGGCAGCGCACCATGCCCGCCACCGCCCGCTCCACCTTGGCGAACGGCAGGTAATCCGAGCAGGATTGCGGGCGCAGGCGGGTCAGTTCGCCGTGGCGCAGCACGGCCATGGCCAGGATGGCATCGTAGTGGCAGGCAGGTTCGTCATCGAGCGAACCGGCGCAGCGGAATTCGATGCCTGAAAACCGGCTTTCGCGCTTCGCGAGGCGGCGTTTGGCGACTTCGATCGAATGAGCGTTGATGTCGATTCCAGTCAGTTCGGCATCCGGGAAATAGCCGCGAAGGGTGAAAACCTCTTCTCCCGTCGAACACCCGAAGGACAGGATTCGCGGCCTGTCGACACTCGCCAGCTCGTTCTTGAGCGCGGCAAAATAGGGCGGATAGCGGTCCGCATGGGTTGCCGATGACCACTGCATCAGCTGGTCGCCCTGCATCTCGCGGGCAATCCTCAACGCGCGGCGGTGGGGATCGAGCGTCTCGCGCAGCAAGCGATAGGCCGGCTTCGCGAGGGGCAGCGAAGCGGCCAGCCGCCTTGCCCAATCCGCGAAAGGCCGACCCCCCATCCTCCGTCAGACTCCGTGGTAGGTCTTGTACCACTCGACGAACTTGGGAACGCCCACGTCGATACTGGTCGTCGGCTTGTAGCCGAGGTCGCCCGAGATCGCGGCGATGTCGGCGAAGCTCTGCGGCACGTCGCCGGGCTGCATCGGCTGGAAGTCGATGATGGCCTTCTTGCCCAGCTGCTCTTCCAGGATCTCGATCACCTTCATCAGGTGTTCGCTCTTGTGATTGCCGATGTTGTAGAGCCGGTGCGGCTTGGTGGAGCCGCCGGCCTTGACCGCGCCGTCATCGGGGGCGGGATTGTCGAGGCAGGCCATGACCCCGGCGATGATGTCCTCGATGAAGGTGAAATCGCGGTACATCTCGCCGTGGTTGAACACCGGGATCGGCTGGCCGGCGAGGATCGCCTTGGTGAAGATCCACATCATCATGTCGGGCCGGCCCCGGGGGCCATAGACGGTGAAGAAGCGCAGGCCGGTGAGCGGCAGACGGTAGAGGTGAGCGTAGGTTTCGCTCATCAGTTCGTCCGCCTTTTTCGTCGCGGCATAGAGGCTGACCGGCTGATCGACCCGGTCCTCGACCGCGAAGGGCAGCTTGGTGTTGCCGCCATAGACGCTGCTCGACGAGGCATAGACCATGTTGTCGAGCTCGCGGTGGCGCGCGACCTCGAGCATGTTGAGGTGGCCCGCCAGATTAGCATGCAGGTAGGCGTGCGGATGCGTGATCGAATAGCGCACCCCGGCTTGCGCGCCGAGGTGGACGATCCGGTCAAATGTGTGCGGCTTCAGCGCCTCGACCAGCGGCTCGTAGAGCGCGAAGTCCTGCTTGACGAAGGTGAAGCGGCTGCCGCCTTCCTCGCGCAGCAGGGCGAGGCGGGCTTCCTTGAGCGACACGTCGTAATAGTCATTGACGCAGTCGAGCCCGATCACCTCGTCCCCGCGCGCCAGCAGCTTGCGGGTGAGGGAAAAGCCGATGAACCCGGCCGCGCCGGTGACGAGAACTTTCATGGGTGAGGTTCCTAGACCAAAGCCGTTAAAATGAGAATCGTCATTGCGAGGAGCGAAGCAACGAAGCAATCCAGTGCCGTTGCGCGCTGCCGCTCTGGATTGCCGCGCGGCTGCGCCGCTCGCAATGACGAGAGTATGGAATACTTACAATGTCCAGTCGGCCCCGCCGCCGAGCGCGCCCTTGAGATCGGCAAGCGTGCCGCCGGGTGCGACCAGCGCGCGCAGGGTTTCGGCACCCAGTGCAAGGTATTCGCGGTGCGGCACGGCGAGGAGGACGAGGTCGTAAGCGCCCGAAGGCTCGCCGCCCTGCAGGGTCAGCTCGTATTCGTGCGCCGCCTCGTCCGGATCGGCGTGCGGATCGTGGACGGTCACGTCATGGCCCAGATCCTTCAATGCGCCGATCAGGTCCGCAACCTTGCTGTTGCGCAGGTCGGGCACGTCTTCCTTGAAGGTCAGGCCGAGCACCAGCACCGATCCGCCGTTGCCTCCGCGCAGGTCGTGCAGGCGCTGCGCCACCCATGCGGCCATGCCGTCGTTCACGCCGCGCCCCGCGAGGATCACCTGCGGGTGAAGCCCCAGCTCTTCCGCCCGGTGCGAAAGGTAATAGGGATCGACACCGATGCAGTGCCCGCCGACAAGGCCGGGCGAGAAGGGCAGGAAGTTCCACTTGGTCCGCGCCGCTTCCAGCACGTCCCAGACCGAGAGGTCCATGGCGCCAAAGATCTGTGCGATCTCGTTCATGAAGGCGATGTTGATGTCGCGCTGGGCGTTTTCGATCACCTTGGCGGCCTCGGCAGCCTTGATCGATTTCGCGCGGAACACGCCGCCGCTGGTGATGGCGTTGTAGAGGTTCGCCACGCGGTCGAGCACTTCGGGGGTCTGGCCCGAGACGACCTTGGTGATCTTGTCGATCGTGTGCTCGCGGTCCCCCGGGTTGATGCGTTCCGGGCTGTAGCCGAGGAAGAAATCGGTGCCGCACTTGAGCCCCGAGACTTCCTCGAGAATCGGGGCGCAGAGGTCTTCGGTGACGCCGGGATAGACCGTCGATTCATAGACGATCACCGGCGCGCGGCCCTCGGCCACGGCGGGGGCGATCATCTTGGCGACCGTGCGGCTGGCCTTCTCGACCAGCGTCAGGTCGGGCCGGTTCGCGCCGTCGATCGGGGTGGGGACCGTGACGATGTAGAAGTCCGAAGGCGGGCAGGCGGCCGGGTCGGCGGTGAGCACCAGGCGGCTTGCCTCCATGCGCGCGCGGTCGATCTCTCCGGTACGGTCATGGCCGCTCTTCAGCTCGTCGATGCGGCGCGTGTCGATATCGAGCCCGGTCGTCTCGAACTGCTTCGCGAGCGCCACGGCGAGCGGCAGGCCGACATAGCCAAGGCCGATCACGGTCACGCGCGGGGAGGGGCTGGGCATCAGAATTCCTTGCTTTGATTGGATTACTTGTGGCCGAAGCCGGTGAACACCGTGCGGATCGTTTTCACCACGATCAGGATGTCCAGCCACAGCGAGAAGTTGCGGATGTAGTAGAAGTCATATTGCAGCTTCGTGCGGATATCGTCGATTTCTGCGACGTGGCCCTGGTTGACCTGGGCCCAGCCGGTGATGCCGGGGCGCACGACGTGGCGGTAGCGGTAGAAGGGGATCTCCGCCTCGTACCATTCGGACAGCTGCGACGCCTCGGGGCGGGGGCCGATCCAGCTCATCTGCCCGGCAAGGATGTTGAACGCCTGCGGCAGTTCGTCGATCCGGGTGCGGCGCAGGAAGCGGCCGAGCGCGGTGATGCGGCGGTCGTTTTCCTTGGTGATGAACTGGTCGATCGAACGCCCGCCCTCTTCCTCGCGCGGGGCCTTGCGATCCTCGCGCATGGTGCGGAACTTCACCACGCGGAACTCGCGCCCGCGATAGCCCATGCGGCGTTGCATGAAGAAGACCGGCCCAGTGGCTGTCGAGCTTGATCACCACGGCTACCACCACGAACAGCGGCAGCAGGATGATGAGGACGGGTAGCGCGACAAGGCGATCGATCCACTGCTTGAATTCGAGCAGGCTGGCCATCGGGCCCAGCGCGCCAAAGGTGTTTTCCGACAGGTGCTCAAGGTCCGCCCGTCCGGTGAGCGATTCGTAGAGGTCCTTCGAATGGTAGACCGGGATGCCGGCAAGCGTGTAATCGGCGAGCCGCGCTTCCCACGCGTCGGAATGGTCGAAACGGAAATCGGCCGTGACGGCATCAACCCTGTCCGGCAGGGCGGTTCCGTCGAGCCGGATCACCTCGACCCCAGCCATGTCATCGAACAGGCCGACGCGCCCGCCTTCGACAACGCCGAGCACCAGCTGCGTCTTGCGCTGGGTCATTGCGTAAACGAGGAAGAACCACACGACCGACAGCACGAAGGCCACGACCAGCAGCGAACGCGAATATTCGATGCGCAGCAGCAGGATGACAGTCAGGGCCAGTCCGAAGGAGGCGAGGAAACCGGGCAGAATGCCGCTGCTTTCACGCGTGCCGGGCAGGCTGGCGACCGAGTTGTGGAGCCAGAAACCCAGAACCAGCGCCCCGAGCGCGGCGATGGCGGTATGATCGGTTTCGGGCCTCTGCCACGATGCCGGCAGCGACCAGGTCTGGACGAGCCAGGGAAGCGCCACGCAGATCAGGCAGGCCAGCACAAGCTGCACAAGTGGATGCAGCCAGGTGCTGCGTCTCTGGAAACGCCTGTTAGCGATCGTCATGCGAACCCTGCTTCCGTCCCCGGCCATGCCCTGCGCACGGTTTGCGCCCGATGTCACGGCCCTATAGTGCCAAAACGCGCCAGGTCGCAATTGGTTCGCGCCACTCCGGACCATTCGGCGGCAAGACTGGACCTGCGTCCGGTTTGCCCTTAACGCACCCGGCCAACCCTTACGTAAAAAGGCCGAGCCAGCGCCCGCGATGCCCATTCCTCAGCGTATAGTTCCTGTCCGCCACGGCGACGCCCGCGGCTGGTTTACCGAAAGTTACAGCCGCCGCCGCCTTGCCGAACTCGGCGTGTCGGACGATTTCGTGCAGGACAACCACTCTTTCTCAGCCGCGAAAGGAACCCTGCGCGGGCTCCATTTCCAGACCCCGCCGCACGGGCAGGCCAAGCTGGTGCGCTGCCTGGCGGGGGCAATCTGGGACGTGGCGGTAGACCTGCGCAAGGATTCGCCCACCTATGGCAAGTGGGTCGCCTGCGAACTTACCGCCGCCGGGGGCGAACAGCTCTATGTGCCCATCGGCTTCGCCCACGGCTTCGTCACGCTGACCGAGAATGCCGAAGTCGCCTACAAGACTTCGGACTATTACGCGCCCGAATGCGATGGTGGGGTGGCCTGGGACTGTCCGGATATCGCCGTCGCCTGGCCGCTTGAAGGGATGACCCCGATGCTGTCCGACAAGGACCAGCGTCTCCCCCGCCTTGCCGATTTTGACAGCCCCTTCGCCTATGACGGCACGCCTATGAAGGAACTCGACTGACCATGAACCACAAGCGCATCCTTGTAACCGGCGGTGCGGGCTTCATCGGCTCGGCTGTGGTGCGCCAGTTGATTGGCGAGACCGAGGCAGAGGTGCTCAACGTCGACAAGCTGACCTATGCCGGCAACCTGTCCTCGCTGGCGCAGGCGCGGCAGTCCAACCGCCACCACTTCCTTCAGGCCGATATCTGCGATGCTGCTACCATGGCCAAGGCCTTTGCGGATTTCCGTCCCGATGCGGTGATGCATCTTGCTGCCGAAAGCCATGTCGACCGTTCGATCGACGGCCCGGCCGAATTCATCCAGACCAATGTTGTCGGCACCTTCACGCTGCTCGACGCGGCGACGGCTTACTGGCGCGGGCTGGATGATGCCGCCAAGGCAGCCTTCCGCTTCCACCACATCTCGACCGATGAAGTCTTCGGCTCGCTGGGCGATGAAGGCATGTTCACCGAGACGACCGCCTACGATCCGCGCTCGCCTTATTCGGCGTCCAAGGCATCGAGCGATCATCTCGTGCGGGCATGGCATCATACCCACGGGTTGCCGGTGGTGGTGACCAATTGCTCGAACAATTACGGTCCCTATCACTTCCCGGAAAAGCTGATCCCGCTGGTGATCCTGAAGGCCATTTCGGGCCAACCGCTGCCGGTTTACGGCGATGGTTCGAACATCCGCGACTGGCTCCATGTCGAAGACCACGCCCGCGCGCTGCGTCTGGTGGTCGATACCGGCGTGCCCGGCGAAACCTACTGCGTCGGTGGCAATTCGGAGCGCACCAACCTACAGGTCGTCCACGCCATCTGCGACGAGCTCGACAAGGCCCGCCCGCGCGCTGACGGTCAGTCCTATCGCGAGCAGATCACGTTCGTGAAAGACCGCCCGGGCCACGACTTCCGCTATGCCATCGACACGGCCAAGATCGGCCGCGAACTGGGCTGGAGCCCGCAGGAAAGCTTCGAAAGCGGAATTGCCGGGACCGTGCGCTGGTACCTCGACAACGAGGCATGGTGGAGCGCGATCCACGACGGTTCCTATCGCGGTGAGCGGCTGGGCCTGAGTAATGACTGAAAGATGGCTGGTCACCGGCGGAACAGGGCAGGTCGGTCAGGCGCTCGCCCGGCTCGACATCCCGGGCGTCGAAGTGATCGCGCCGCCACGCGCAGAGCTTGACCTTGCCGCGCTGCCCGATCTCGATCCGCTGCTCGAGGGCGTCAGCGCGATCGTCAATTGCGGCGCCTATACCGCTGTCGACAAGGCGGAGAGCGAGCCCCTGATGGCCCGCGCAATCAACACCGCCGCGCCCGCGCGCCTTGCTGCTGCCGCGGCGCGCATGGGCATCCCCATCATCCATGTTTCGACCGACTATGTCTTCCCGGCCGACGGGCATGGTCCCCGGCGCGAGGATGACGCCGTGGCTCCGGTAAGCGTCTATGGTCAGACCAAGGCCGATGGCGAGGACGCGGTGCGCGCTTCGGGCGCGCGGCATGCAATCGTCCGCACCGCCTGGGTTGTCAGCGCCGACGGGGCCAATTTCGTCAAGACCATGCTGCGGCTCGGCGCAGAGCGGGACAGCTTGAACGTGGTCGCCGACCAGCGGGGCTGCCCGACACATGCGGGCGACCTTGCCGCGGCACTCGCGGCGATCACCGCGCGCTTCACCGGCGATGCGCAGCAGGCCTCGGGCACCTGGCATTGCTCCAATTCGGGTGAAACAACCTGGCATGGCCTTGCCACGCATACTTTCGCCGTGGCCGCGGACTGTGGCATGAAGGTTCCTGCGCAGGTGGCGGCCATCACCACGGCCGAATACCCCACGCCCGCGCGGCGTCCGGCGGATTCGCGGCTCGATTGCAGCCGCCTGTCCGCCGATTTTGGTATTGCGCTGCGTCCCTGGCAGGACGCGGTCGATGAAATTGTACGCCAGCTGGCGGGAAGGGCAGACTGATGAAGGGTATCATCCTTGCGGGCGGTTCGGGCACCCGCCTGCATCCGGCCACGCTGGCGGTGAACAAACAGCTGCTGCCGATCTATGACAAGCCGATGATCTTCTTCCCGCTGTCCACGCTGATGCTGGCCGGGATCCGCGAGGTGCTGATCATTTCGTCGCCCGAATATATCGACAATTACAAGCGCCTGTTCGGCTCGGGCGAACAGTTCGGCCTCGCCATAGACTATGCGATCCAGCCGAAGCCCGAAGGGCTGGCCCAGGCCTTCCACATCGGCGCGGACTTTGTCGCCGGCGGGCCTTCCGCACTCGTCCTGGGGGACAACATCTTCTACGGCGCCGGTCTGCCGGACATGCTGAAGCGCGCACGTACCCGCGCGCATGAAGGCGCGGCGACCGTGTTCGGCTACCATGTCGAAAACCCCAAGGCTTACGGCGTCGTCGAACTCGATGGCGATTACCGCGCGCTTTCGATCGAGGAAAAGCCCGAGAATCCCAAGTCGCACTGGGCCGTGACCGGGCTCTATTTCTATGACGAGCGCGTGGTCGATCTCGCGCTTCAGGTAAAACCCTCGCACCGCGGCGAGCTTGAGATCACCGACCTCAACCGCATGTACATGGAAGCGGGCGACCTCCACGTCGAGCGCATGGGCCGCGGCTATGCCTGGCTCGATACCGGCACCCATGACAGCCTGCTCGAGGCTGGCGAATTCGTCCGCACGCTCCAGCACCGGCAGGGAATCCAGCTCGCCTGTCTGGAAGAGATTGCCTGGGAAAACGGCTGGATCGACGATGCGGCACTTCGGGAACGCGGCGAGTTCTTTGCCAAGACCGGCTACGGCCAGTACCTGCTTCGCCTGCTGGGGCAGGGTTGAGCCGCGACAGACGTGACCCGGCCCGGCGTTCTCTACATCAGCTATGACGGCATGCTCGAACCGCTCGGGCAGAGCCAGGTGCTCGCCTATGTCGAGCGGCTTACCGATACGGCGCGGGTTCACATCATCAGCTTCGAAAAGCCCGCGGATTGGGCCGACCTGTCCCGGCGCGAGGCGCTGCAGGCGCGGATGGAGCGGACGGGCGTGCGCTGGCATCCGCTGACCTATCACAAGCGTCCGACCGTCCCCGCCACTCTGTTCGACCTTGCCCAGGCGGTGGTGGTGGGAACCTGGCTAACCGCTCGGCACGGTCTCGGCATTGTCCATGCGCGGTCCTATGTCGCGGCGTTGGCGGGGTGGTTCATCAAGCTGCTCACCGGCGCGAAACTGCTGTTCGACATGCGCGGGCTGTGGGCAGACGAGCGCACCGACGGCGGCATCTGGCCCGAGGGTGGGCGGCTCTACCGCGCCGTAAAGCGGATCGAGAAGACCTTGCTGTTGGGGGCGGACCATATCGTCACGCTGACTCATGCCTCGAAGGGCGTGATCGAAGACTTTCCCTATCTCAAGGGCCGCACCCACGCGCCGATCACCGTGATCCCGACCTGTGCCGACCTTGACCGTTTCACCATCGGTGAAGAGGCGAGGCCGCAGCCTTTCACGCTTGGCTACCTCGGCTCGATCGGCACGTGGTATCTCTTTGACGAGGTTCTCGCCTGCTTTGCCGTGCTGCGCGAAAAGCGCCCCGATGCGCGGCTGCTGGTGATCAACCGCAACGAGCAGGACCTGGTGCGGGAGCGCGCCGCCGCCTTCGCCATTCCTGCCGAAGCCATCGAAATCACCGCTGCCGACCATGCCCGCGTGCCCGAACAGGTCCGCCGGATGAGTGCGGGCGCGGCGATCATCAAGCCGGTATTTTCCAAGATCGCCAGCGCCCCGACCAAGCTTGCCGAATACCTTGGCTGCGGCGTGCCGTGCCTCGGCAATGTCGGCGTGGGCGACATGGAGATGATGCTCGAGGACGAGGGTGCGGGGGTTGCCCTTCGCGAATTCACCCCAGCCGAACGTGCCCGCGCGGTCGACCGGCTTCTCGCCATGGCGGACGATCCGGCGACTGCCACCCACTGCCGCCAAGTCGCGCTGCGTCACTTCTCGGTCGAAGCTGGTGCGGAGGATTACCGTGCGATCTGGCTGGGGCTGTCGTCATGACAGCGCCGCGCCGCCGCATGCTGGTGATCTGCCCCTTTCCGCAGGACTGCGCCGCGCAGCAGCGGCTGAAATACGAGCAGTATTTCGCTGACTGGCGCGCCGACGGGTGGGAGATCGAGGTTTCGAGCTTCCTCGACCGCAAGGCCTGGGACGTGCTCTACAAGCCAGGTCACCTGCTGGCGAAAGCCTGGGGCACGCTGAAAGGCTACCTGCGCCGCACGCGCGACCTTGGCCGGGTGGGCGGCTACGATCTCGTATATGTCTGCATGTGGGCCACGCCCTTCTTCGGCCCCTTCTACGAACGCCTGATACGCGCGCGGGCAAAGGCGCTGGTCTATGACATCGAGGACAACGTTTTGCAGGGTGCCGAGGGGCAGGCGGACAATCCCAACCCGCTCTCGCGCCTGCTCAAGAGCCAGTCCAAGTTCCTATACCTGATCTGCGAGGCAGACCATGTGATCACCAGCTCGCCCTTCCTCAACGATACCTGCATGGGGATCAACCGGGCCAGGAGCTGCACCTATATCTCCTCTTCCGTCGATACCGAGCGGTTCCAGCCCGCCACGCCCTATTCCAACGACAAGCGGGTAGTGATCGGCTGGACGGGAACATTCTCCAGCTCGGTCTATCTCGACCTGCTGCGCGGCGTGTTCCAGCGGCTGGCAGAAAAGGTGCCCTTCACGCTGCGGGTCATCGGCAATTTCGACTACGAGTTGCCCGGCGTCGATCTCGAGGTGATCCGCTGGTCTGCGGCGGAGGAAGTCGCGCAGCTCCAGGCGCTCGACATCGGCGTCTATCCGCTGCCGATCGATGACTGGGTGCTCGGCAAGTCGGGGCTCAAGGCGATCCAGTACATGGCCTTTGCCTTGCCCTGCGTAGCCACCGAGGTCGGCACCACGCCGATGATCATACGGCATGGCGAAAACGGCCTGCTGGTGAAGAGCGAAACCGATTGGGAAACAGCGCTCGAGAACCTTATCCGTGATCCCGCGTTAAGGCGAACGCTGGGTGAGGCAGCCCGCAGGGACGCGGTGGCAAAATATTCGCTGGCCGCTATTGCGGGACAGTATCGTGCGGCACTTCACGCCGCGATTGAGCAGGGAAACCATGGGTAGCAAGATTTTCATGGCCGGCGTCGGCGGTATGCTCGGCGAGGCCTTTCATCACGTGTTCTCGCAAAGCCACGAGATCGTCTGCACCGACAAGGACGTGAACGCGCCGTGGCTGTCGTTCCTCGATTTCCGTGACCGCGAGGAATATGCACGGCAGGTGCTGGCGATGAAGCCGGACTATCTGTTCCACATCGGCGCGCACACCAGCCTCGAATATTGCGAGGACAATGTATCGGACGCCTATGCGACCAATACCCTGCCGGTGGAAAACGCCGTCTGGCTCGCCAACAAGCTCGACATCCCGCTACTCTACATTTCCACCGCTGGCATCTTCGATGGTGCGCAGGAAACCTATGACGATTGGGATCAGCCCAATCCGCTCGGCCATTATGCCCGCTCGAAGTACATGGGCGAACGCTTCGTGGTGGAGAATGCCCAGCGCTACCTCGTCTGCCGCGCGGGCTGGATGATGGGTGCGGGGCCGGACAAGGACAAGAAGTTCATCCAGAAGCTGATGGCTCAGCTGAAGGCCGGGGCAAAAGAGCTCAAGGTTGTCGACGACAAGCTCGGCACGCCCACCTACACGCGCGATTTTGCTGCCCAGGTTAAGGTGCTGGTCGAACAGGAGCTCTGGGGCCTTTACAACATGGTCTGCGCCGGGGTGACCAGCCGCCTCGAAGTGGCACAATATCTCGTCAAGGCGCTGGGCAAGGACAGTGAGATCGCGGTCAGCCCGGTTTCGTCCGACTATTTCGCGCAGGAATACTTCGCTCCGCGCCCGCCGAGCGAGCGCCTGCTGACCGCCAAGCTTGACTTGCGCGGGGTAAACGTCATGCGTGACTGGCGCGTCTGCTTGGATGAATACCTGGCGGACAAATACAAAGGATACCTGGGGTAAGATGGTCGACGGGGGGGCAGTAGTCGGGGGGCGGCAGGACACGGAGCGAGGCGGCGACCTGATCGACCCCGCGCGCTTCCTGCGCGATCTCGCCAATCCTGGACTGGTCTCAGCGATTGACCTGATGCGCTGGCTGGCTGCAGCCGTTGTCGCGGTCAGCCATGCCCGCTTCCCCCTGCTCAAGGGCTATGGGCTGCTCACCCCCGAACAGCGCCCGCTCTGGGTGCAGGTCTGGTACTTCCTGACCGGCTACTATGTCGAAGCCGTGCTGATCTTCTTTGTTCTCTCTGGCTTCCTCGTTGGCGGCATGGGGCTGGCGCGGCTGAAGCAGGGAACATTCGATCCGCCGGGCTATGCGATTGACCGGTTCAGCCGGCTTTATACCGCCTTCCTTCCCGCGCTTCTGCTGTCGGTGCTCCTGACCTGGGTGGGCATGCGCTGGTTCGATGGCACCGGGCTCTATTCCGGCACGCACCCTACTTTCGCGGCAACCGGGACCACGCTGGTCTTCGCCGACAACACTGGCTGGGGCAATTTCACCGGCAATCTCTTCATGCTTCAGTGGTTCCGCGACAGCCTGTTCGCCGCGCCATACGGTTCCAACCCGCCGCTCTACACGCTGTCGAGCGAGTTCTGGTTTTACGCCGTGTTCGGCCTGCTGGGCGCAGCGGCGAATGCCCGCGCAGGTCGGCGTGCGCTGCTCGTCGCGCTCGCTATTGCCGCCACGCTGGCACTGGGCAAGACGTTCTGGATCTACCTCGGCATGTGGCTGATCGGCGTGGCTGCCGCCGTGATCCGACCGCCCCGCCTTCCTATTGCCATTCCGGCGCTCGGCCTGTTCGGCGCGATCCTGATCCTGCGCCGCTATATCGACGCTGCCGATATCACGGACCAGGTGCTGCGGACCTCGGCCCTTTATGGCGTTTGTATTTCGATGGGCCTGGTCCTGCTCGGCCTGCGCGGCCGCCGCCTGCCATGGGCCGAGTCCATGGCGCCGTTCAACAAAGTGATGGCTGACTTTTCCTACAGCCTCTACCTGATCCATTATCCGGTACTGATCCTGTTCGTTGCCGCGCTCGGCACGATCAGCGGGCTTTCCGGCTTTGCCGAAGGCATGGCGCCGACGGAACCCCTTGCTCTTGCCGCCTATGCCGCAACGATCGCGGTTTCCTTTGGCGCGGCCTGGATCTTTGCCCGGATCTTCGAACGCCGCACCGGAAAGGTGCGTGGCTGGCTCAAGCGGCACCTGCTCAAGCGGTAGGGCCTAGGCTCCGCGCTTCCACGCCTGGAACATCAGCACCGACCACAGCGGCTGCGTCGCCTCTTCGCGTCCGGCAAGGTGCCGTTGCCAGCGCGCGCGGACGACGGCTGCATCGAACAGACCGTCCTCGCCCAGCGCCTTTTCGGAGAGCAGGTCCTCGGCCCAGTCGCGCAAGGGGCCCTTCATCCAGACGCCGACGGGGATGGCGAAGCCCGCCTTGGGCCGGTCGATCAGCTCGCGCGGAACATAGCGGTAAAGCAGCGTCTTCAGGATGGCCTTGCCGCCGCCATTGGCGAACTTGAGGCCCGGTGCCACCCGCGCCGCCAGGGCGGAAACCTGCGGATCGAGGAAGGGAATGCGCGATTCAAGGCTCACCGCCATGCCCGCCCGGTCCACCTTGCACAGGATGTCGTCCGGCAGGTAGGTCACCGCATCGGCGTGCATCATGCGGGCTTCGAGCGGCAGGTACGACAGGCGCGGGTCAAGCTGCAGCCGCTGTGAAGAGGTCACTCCCCCGGTCAGCGGATTCCCTGATAGCGCCCAGTCATCCATGAAACTGTCGAACATCGAATCGAAATCGCGCGCGCGGCCCATCTGGCGCAGCGCGCGGCGGGCATTGTCACCGAACCAGGCCGAGCGGCGGCGGCGCGCAAGGTCTGACATGCCGTTCCATACCCCCGGAGGCACGGCACCCGCAGCCTCAAGCGCGGCGCGGCGCAGCGGCCCGGGCACCTTGTCCAGCGCGCGCCACAGGCGGGGGAACTGGATATGCCGGTTGTAACCGCCAAACAGCTCGTCCCCGGCATCGCCCGATAGCGAGACGGTGACCTGGCTGCGGGCCAGCTTCGACACCAGATGGGTCGGGATTTGCGAGCTGTCGGCAAAGGGCTCGTCGTAAATCGAGGGAAGCTGCGGGATCACCTCGAGCGCGTCGGCGGCGCTGACGTAAAGCTCGGTGTGATCGGTGCCCAGTGCGGCGGCGACCTTCTTGGCGAAAACCGCCTCGTCAAACCCGGCCTCGGAAAAGCCGATGGTGAAGGTCTTGATCGGGCGGCTGACGCATTTCTGCGCGATGGCAGTGATCAGCGAAGAGTCGATGCCGCCAGACAGGAAGTTGCCCACCGGCACGTCGGCCACCAATTGCCGCCCCACCGCGCCGGTCAGCACCTCGTCCAGCGCCTCGAGCGCCTCGGCCTCGTCGGTGATCGGATCGGCAGCGCCGGCGATGACCTGGTCCGCATAGTCGAACCACCTGTGCACCGTAGGCGGTGCATCCTGCGGGCTGCGGGCGAAGTCCTCGCTCACCCGCAGCAGGCAGCCCGGCGGGAGCTTGAACACGCGCTCGTGGATTGACAGCGGCGCGGGCACATAGGCGCGCGCCATCAGGCCGGCGAGCGCGTCGCGGCTCACCGGATTGGCAAAGCCCGGTGCAGCCCGGATCGGGCCGAGCGTGGAGGCGAAAGCGAAGCCCTGCATGGTCCAGCCGTAATAGAGCGGCTTTTCACCGAAACGGTCACGCGCCAGCACGAGCTCGCGGCTTTCGGCATCCCAGACGCCGAATGCAAACATGCCGTGCGCCTTCTCAAGCGCGGCCTCGACGCCCCACGCTGCGATCGCGGCGACCAGCACTTCGCTGTCCGAATGGCCGCGCCAGTTCGGGGCCTTGCCCTGCGCCTCGAGCTCGGCACGCAGGTCCTGAAAATTGTATATCTCGCCGTTGTAGGTCAGCGTGTAGCGCCCGCAGGCGGAATGCATCGGCTGGTGGCCAGCCTCTGTCAGGTCGATGATGGCGAGGCGGCGGTGGGCCAGCCCGATGGCGCCCTTTACGTCCACCCATTCGCCTGAGGAATCGGGCCCGCGCGGTACGATCCGGTCAGTCATGGCGCGCAGGACTTCGGGGGTAACGGGGGCGCGATCAGACAGGAAACCGGCTATGCCGCACATCGAATTACTGCTCCTGGCTGGGCGCTCGGCAGTGCCGGCTCACTTCGCGGGCGGTATGGCACCTGCCCGGTCGGTTCAACCCATTTGTGTCCCGTCCGCGGGCCATGCCCCTTGCTCCCGTGGCCCCAGCGCGGGTAACGGGGGCGCAATGAAACAGACACTCAAGCGCCTGCGCGACAAGAGCCCGCTGATGGAGCCGCTTTGCCGCCTGCTGCGCGCCTCCCGAATCGTACCACCTACCCTGTGGCACCACCTGCCTTTTACCGGCACGGCGGACTTCATCGTCGCGGGCAGGCGGGTGAAAATGAACCATTTCGGAGCAGAAATTGAGAACAGCCTGTTCTGGGCTGGATACGGTGCCGATTGGGAAGCGACCACGCTGCTCGCATGGGAACGGCTGGCCGTCGGGCAGAAGGTGATCTTCGACGTTGGCGCCAACACCGGGCTCTTCGCCGTTGCCGCCAAGGCCGCCAGCCCGCAGGCGAAGGTCCACGCCTTCGAACCGCTCCCCGCGATTGCAGAGCGCCTCCGCGCCAATGTCGCGCTCAACGGCTTTGAAGTGACCGTCCATACCGCTGCAGTCTCCGATTCCGATGGCACGGCGGAAATCAAGCTGATGCAGGCGGAACACGAATATTCCGCCAGCTTCGAACACATGGACTGGATGGACACTGCAGAAGCGATTTCGATCGAAGTGCCGGTGGTCCGCCTCGCCAGTGTCATCGCCGAGAGCGGCGACCGGCCCGATCTCATCAAGATAGACGTCGAACGGCACGAACCGCAGGCCCTGCGCGGACTGTGGCCGGCCTTGGGCGAAGGACCCATGCCAGCGATGGTGATCGAGATCCTCGACGATGAATGCGCCGCGGCAGTAGCGGCCGAGATCGCGGGCAAGGGCTACCGCACCTATGTTATCCGCGAAGGCGTGGGGATCGAGGCGGACAGCCTGCGCTTCGTTCCCGGCACGATGAACTGGCTGCTGCTGCCCGAGGGTATGGGCGGCACCGGTGGAGACCTGGCCGGCTGGCTCGCCGCGAAGGGCCGCATCAGCCACGCCGACCTTGTCGCGCAAAGGCCCGTAGCGAAGGCCCGCGCTTGAGTGAGGCGCTGCCACGGGCGGGCCACGCGGCGTTCCTCTTGCCCGACATGGGCGGCGGTGGGACCGAGCGGCTGACGGTCGAACTGGTCAATGGTTTTGCCGCGCGCGGGGCAAGGGCCGATCTGGTCGTGATGAAGGCCAAAGGCGAATTCCTGCCGCTCGTCGATCCGGCTGTGCGTCTGTTCGATCTTGGCTGCAGCCGCCTGCGCCAGGTGCCTGCCGCGCTGCGGTCCTACCTGAAGCGCGAGACGCCCGATGCGCTGCTGGCAGCGATGTGGCCATTGACCAGTGCGGCGGCGCTGGCCGCGATCGGGCTTCGTCAGCGGCCGCGCCTGCTGCTGTCGGACCATTGTCCGCTGACGGAGCAATACGCGCGGCCTCTGCGCACCAACCTCTCGCTGCGGAGCACGGTGCCGCTGACCTACCGCATGGCGGACCGGGTCATCGCAGTGTCGCAGGGCCTCGCCCGGGAGATGGAGCACCTGGCCCACCTGCCGCAGGGTAGCGTGCAGACGATCTGGAATCCGATCCCCCCGCCGGCACATTCGCCGATCGGAGCCAGTGTCTGGGGAGAGGCGCCGCATCCCCGCCTGCTTTGCGTCGGCAAGCTCAAGGCCGAAAAGAACCTGCCGCTGGCGATCCGAGCCTTTGCCCGCATTGCGGCCCAAGGCCCCGGCACGCTCGCGATTGTGGGCGAAGGGCAGGAGCGCCCGGCGCTCGAGGCGCTGGTGCGCGAACTCGGCCTTGAAGGGCGCGTGCTCATGCCAGGGTTCAGCCAGACTGCCGGCGACTGGTATTCGGGCGCGGACCTGTTTGTCCTGACTTCCGATTTCGAAGGCTTCGGCAATGTCATGGTAGAGGCCATGCATTGCGGCCAGCCCGTGGTTGCCACCGACTGTCCGTACGGTCCGGCCGAAGCACTGGGCGGTGGGGCCTTTGGCACGCTCGTACCGATGAATGACGTGGCAGCCTTGGCGCGCGCCATGACGGAAGCCCTTGCCGGGCCGCGCAACGAAGAGCGCCAGCGCGCCCGCGCTGCCGAGTTCTCGGCGGAGAGGGCGGTCGAGGCCTATTGGCAGGCGATGTTTCCATGAGCGCGGAACGGCCCTCGCCGGTGCGCCATTTCCTCCGTTCCTCGGGAGTCATGGCGCTGCTCTATGGCGGCTCGGTCGGCCTGACCTTCCTGGTCGGCGTTCTGCTTGCGCGGCTGCTCGGGGCATCGGGTTACGGCGTCTATGCGCTGGCCATGACCACGGCGACACTGGCCGGGATCGCCACCGAATTCGGCCTGCCGGTGCTTGCCATGCGCGAGACAGGGACCGCGCGGGCGAGTGGTGACTGGTCGGGGCTGAAGGGCCTGCTCGGCTGGGCCGATCGTGCGATCCTCGGCCTCTCCGTCGTGCTGGCGCTGGGCACCTGGGCAGGCGTCTGGATCTTCGCCGCGCAGGGGGCTTCGGCCTATCTCGCGACGCTGCTCTGGGCCGTGGCGCTGGTTCCTTTCGTGGCCGTCGGCAAGCTGCGCAGTTTCGTGCTGCTGGCGCTCGACCATACCTTTGCCAGCCAGTTCCCGGTGATGATCCTGCGTCCGCTGCTGTTCCTGCTGGGCTGCATGGCGCTGTGGTGGATCGGCGGCAGCCTTTCCGCCTGGCAGGCGATGGCTGCGCAGGTGTTCGGTGCGGCGGTGGCCATGGCCATCGTCATCTGGCTGTTCCGCCGCGTCCGCCCGGCCGAACTTGCTACTGCCAAACCCGTGCGGCAGGTGCGCCACTGGCTGTCTGCCTGCCTGCCGATGGGCCTGACCGAAGGCCTGCGCCTGCTGCAGGGCCAGCTCGCCCTGCTGCTTACCGGTGCGCTGGCCGGGACCGCGCAGGCGGGCATTTACCGCGTGGCAGACGCCGTGGCGCAGATAACCGCGCTGGTTGCCTCGGTGGTCGGAACGGCGGCAACGCCGATGTTCGCGCGGCTGTGGCGTGAGGGTGACCGCAGGGCACTGCAACGCGTGGCGGCGGCCTCGGCATGGGCGATGATCGGCGGAGCGCTTCTGATTGGCGCGCCGATTCTGCTGCTGGGCGACTGGCTGTTCCCACGCCTGTTCGGCGCCGATTTCGCCGCCTCGCTGCCCGTCTTCGCGGTGCTGTGGTGCGGCAGCTTTGTCACGGCAGGTTTCGGGCTGACGCTCGCTGTCGCCAACATGACTGGTGAGCACATGTTGTCCACCCGGGCCTTTGCCCTGATCGCCGCGGTCAATCTCCTCGCCGGGTTGTGGGCGGTGAGCCACTATGGCGCCCTGGGAGCGGCAGCGGCCTCAGCGCTTGGCTCCTTCGTCGGTGCGGCCTATTGTGCCGGAATGCTTTATCGGCGGACCGGCATCAATTCCACCGCGTTCAACCGCGCGCTGCTGCCGCCGAAGGGGAACGGCGCATGATCCTTCGCAAGGGCCTTGCCCTGCTGCGCCGCCTGCGGCTTTCGCTCCGCAGCGCCGCCATGCGCACTTACCTGCGTGCCGCCTATTCGGACATTTCCTGCGCCGCATCGGCCCGGTTCGGTCCGCGCGCCCGGGTGCGGTCCTTTGCCGGCGGCAGGGTCGAGATCGGCGCGGACTGCTTCATCCATGACGATGTCCTGATGATTGCAGACGGCGGTGTGCTGCGACTTGAGGCAGGAACTCATGTCGGTCGCGGTTCGGTGATTGCCTGCAAGCAGGAGGTCACCATTGGCCACGGCACCCAGATTGCCGAGCATGTCACGATCCGCGACCATGACCATAACTGGCAAGGCGATGTACCACTGGCAGAGCAGGGCTTCACGACCGCGCCCATCGCTATCGGCCATGACGTCTGGCTGGCGGCGAAAGTCACGGTCACCAAAGGCGTGACGGTTGCGCCGCAGTCTGTCGTCGGGGCCAATTCGGTCGTGACGCGTCCGCTGGTGGAACGCGGCGCTTATGCCGGCGCACCGGCGCGGCTGCTGGGCAAGCGGATCGATCTGGACAATCGCTGAGCTTGCCGCTGCGCGCTTCGTCTAGTACCCGGTCAGCCGACACATGCTGATCTATTGGCTCCTCCTTGCATTCCCGGCGCTGATGGCGCTGGCCTATCCGGTCGGGGCGCCGCGCGGCTCGGTGCGCGGGGGGCAGATATTCGCGCTCGGCCTCTTCGTGCTCTTCTACACCCTGATCGGCGCCTTCCGCTATGAGACCGGCGGTGACTGGGCGACCTACGACGACATGTTCGAAGACATGCGGCTCGACACACTGGGTTATGCGCTGACCAAGACCGATCCGCTTTACGGGGCGCTGAACTGGTTTTCCGGCCAGATTGGCACCGGCATCTACCTGGTCAATGGGGTGTGCTGCCTGATCCTCGTCTATGGCGTGGTGCGCGTGGCGACATCGTTCCGCGAGCCCTGGCTGGCCGTGCTGATCGCGGTTCCCTACCTGCTGATCGTGGTCGGTTTCGGCTATGTCCGCCAAGGCGCGGCCATCGGCATGATGTTGCTGGCGATCGCCTCGATGAACCGTGCAAAACCGATACGGACAGTGATTTACCTTGCTGTTGCCGTGGCCTTCCACTCCACCGCGGCACTCACGATCCCGCTCTTTGTTTTCGGCATGGCTCCGCGAAACAAGGTGCTGGCCACGGCCGCGGGCTTGGTTGGCGCGGCTGCCTTCGTTTTCGTTCTCGCACCGCGTCTCGATACGTTCGAGCTTGGCTATCTCGAAGCGGAATACGATTCGGGAGGCGCGGCCGCCCGCCTTGTGATGAGCCTTTTGCCAAGTGCGCTGATCGCGCTGCGCTGGCGGTACTTCGTCGCTGGGGCCAAGGTTCGCCCTGTCTGGCTGATGATGGCGCTGGCCAACTTCGTTGCCATCGTGGCCCTGGCGGTCAGCCCGTCATCGACCGCGGTAGACCGCGTTGCCCTGTTCTTTTCGGTCATCCAGATGGCGGCCTTCGGGGAATTTCGCGCTCTCGCCGGCGTTTCGGACCGCATGGCCCAGCTGGTCAGGCTGGCGCTGATCGGTGTCGCCATCGCGGTGCAGAGCGTGTGGCTGATCTTCGGCACTCACGCGTTATTCTGGGTCCCTTACCAGTCCGTATTCGAGAACCTGTGACTGTGCCCGGTCCGATTGCCGTCTGCGCCAACCAGGCGTGGAACCTCGTCAACTTTCGCGCCGGCCTGATCCGCGCCCTGATCGCAAGGGGTTTCCGCGTTGTGGCGATTGCCCCGCCCGACGCCGAAATGGAGCGCCGTCTGGCCGATATGGGATGCGCTTTCGAGCCGGTGGCGATCGATTCGGCAGGCCTGTCGCCCTTGCGCGATTTTGCCACCTTCCTCGCCTTCCGCCGCGCCATTGCCCGTCACCGACCGGCGGCATGGCTTTCGTGGACCATCAAGCCCAATGTCTACGGCTCGCTCGCCGCGCGGCTGGCTGGGGTGCCTGCATTCCCGAACGTGTCCGGGCTCGGAACCGCCTTCATCCGGAAGAACCTGCTGACCCAGATCGTCACCCGGCTTTACACGGCCGGCTTTGCCCGGGCGCACCGCGTGTTCTTCCAGAACAGTGATGACCGCGACCTGTTCGTTTCACTGGGGATGGTCCGCGCGGAGCAGGCGGCGCTGCTGCCGGGCTCGGGCATCGATGCCGCACACTGGGCACCGGCCAATGACCAGCGCCCCGGACCGAACCATTTCCTGATGATCGCCCGCGTCGTTGCGGACAAGGGCGTGCGCGAATATGCCGAAGCGGCGAAACGGGTGCGCGTACGCTTCCCGAAGGCCCGCTTTGCCCTGATGGGGCCGCTCGACGTGGCCAACCGCACTGCCATTCCCCGCGAAGAGGTGATGGGCTGGCAGGAAGAGGGCGCGATCGAATACATGGCGCCCAGCGATGACGTGCGCAGCGCCGTCAATGCGGCGGACTGGATCGTGCTGCCCTCCTACCGCGAGGGTCTGTCGCGCGTGTTGCTTGAGGCCGCCGCCATGGCGCGGCCCATCGTCACCACCGACGTGCCCGGTTGCCGCGATGTGGTCAGCAACGGTGTCAACGGCTTCCTGTGCGAAGCGCGCGACGCCGCATCGCTCGCGGCCGCGCTGGAGCGGGCAGCCGCCTGCGACGATGCGCAATGGCGCGCCATGGGCCAGGCTGGCCGCGCTCGGGTCCAGGCCGAATTTTCGCAGGAGCGGGTTACGGGGCTCTATCTGGAGGCGCTGGAATCAGCCGGTATTTCTCCGTCGGATGCGGAGTAATCAGGTCGTCCCATTCCCTTTGCAATTATCCGGTCTTGCCTTAGAAGCGTGGCCGATCAATCCAATCGAACTATGTTGAGGAGGCTAGGCTTGGGCGACCGGTTGCAGGAAACTGCCGGAACTACGCATGTCGGCGAAGCCTTGTGGAACGCCTGGCAGGTCGCGCTCCGGCTGGTGCTGGTTCTCGCGCTCGCGCTGATTCTGGCCGGCTGCAACAGCCGCGGCGGCAAGGTACCTTACGATCCGGCCGGCTTTGGCGCGCCTGATCGCGCCGAGCTTGGCGTCGAGGCCTATGACGTGCCGCTCGGCCCGCTCGACGTGATCCGGATCAGCGTATTCCGCGTGCCGGACCTCTCTGGCGAATATCAGGTCGATGCCTTCGGTAACCTCGACCTGCCGCTGGTTGGCAAGTTCTCCATCCGTGACCAGGGCCCGGACCAACTCGCTACCCTGCTTGAGCAGAAGTATGGGGCCAAGTACCTGCAGAACCCGGAAATCACCGTGCGCGTGGTGGGCAGCAACCGCACCAGCGTGACGATCGAAGGTGGTGTCAATGCCCCGGGCATCTATCCGCTGCCGGGCCGCACCAGCCTGCTTGGCGCCATTGCGCTCGCGCGCGGCATCAACAGCAATGACGGCAATCCCAAGCGCGTGGTGATCTTCCGCAAGCGCGAGGGCAAGACCCAGGCGGCCGCCTTTGACGTTACCTCGATCCGGCGTGCCGAAATGGCCGATCCGATCGTCTATCCGGGCGATACCATCGTGGTTGACAGTTCGAGCCTGCGCTCGCTCTATCGCGACCTGATCCAGGCGATTCCGCTGATCGCCATCTTCAGCAATCTCTAGAACGGGAAATCACCGAGACATGAATTCCCAGACGATCAGCGCAGCCGGGGCCCCCAGGTCACGCCGCTCGAAACCCCGGTCCAGGCCCACGGTTTCGAACTGGGCGACGTGCTGCGCATCCTTTCCGAACAGCGCAAGATCATCTTTGGCGCGGCCATTCTCGGCCTGATCCTCGGCATTGCGGCAAGCCTGCTGATGACCAAGATGTACCGCGCCACCGCACTGCTGGAAATCAACAACCAGGCGACCGAACTTCTCGCAAATGCCGGCAGCAAGACCCCGCAGACCCAGCAGCGCCTCGCCAGCCAGGAACTCGTGGCCACCCAGATCGGCCTGCTGCGCAGCGAAAAGCTGGCGCGCCGCGTGGTGGAAGATCTCAACCTGGCTTCGCTTCCCGAATTCGGCGGCGAATCGGGCGGCACCCGCGATGCACGCACCAAGCGCGCGACGGCGGTGCTGATGCGCGGCACCACGGTTGAGCCGGTAAAGAACAGTCTGCTGATCCAGGTCAGCCAGACCGCCAAGGACCCCGTCATGGCGGCGAGGATTGCGCAGGGCATTGTCGATGGCTTCATCGCCTCCAGCCTTGAGCGGCGGTTTGATTCATCGTCCTATGCGCGCAAGTTCCTGTCGGACCAGCTTGAGCGGACCAAGGCCGCGCTTGAGGAATCGGAGCGCAAGCTCAATGCCTATTCGATGAATTCGGGCGTGTTCCGCACCCAGTCGATCACGGTCGAAGGCAAGACTTCGGAAGGCGCGACGCTGGCCCAGTCGGACCTGTCCCTGCTCAACGAAGCCCTCAACGCCGCGCGCGTGCGCCGGATCACGGCCGAAAACGCCTACCGCAGCGCTGCTGTCGAATTCTCTGGAGATCAGGCCGCCGCCGTTGGCCCGCTGGTATCCCAGCGTGCAGAGCTTCAGGCCCAGTACGACGAGAAATCGAAGGTCTTCAAGGCGGACTATCCGGCCATGCGCGAGCTTCAGGCCCGCATTGCCCGCATCGATGCCAGCATCAATTCGGAACGCGGGCGCACCTCGAACAACCGCCGTGCCGAGCTTCAGGGCGAATACCAGGCCGCCGTGCGCGCCGAGGCCCAGCTGGCCGCCAAGGTCAGCGCGGCCAAGGGCGAGGTCCGGGGTGAACGCGGGCGCTCGATCGAATACAACATCCTCCAGCGCGAGGCGGACACCAACCGCGCGCTCTATGACGCGCTGCTGCAGCGCTATAAGGAAATCGGTGTCGCCGGCGGCATTGGTGAGAGCAACGTCTCGGTCGTCGATCCGGCCCAGCCGCCGACGGGCGCCTATAGCCCGCGCATGGCTTACAACGCGCTGGCCGGACTACTGCTCGGCTTCGGCGTGGGCGTGGCGCTTGCCTTCGCGGTCCACCTGCTGTTCGATGCCATCATCGACCCGGCAGACGTCCGCAACAAGCTGCACCTGCCGGTGCTTGGCGTGATCCCGATGGATACCGAGGACCGCACGCTGATGGAGGCGCTGGCCGATCGCAAGTCGGACATTTCCGAGGCCTATTATTCGGTCCGCACCGCGCTCAAGTTCTCGAGCTCGAAGGGCGCGCCGCGCACGCTGCTCGTCACTTCGACGCGCCCCGGCGAAGGCAAGTCGACTTCGGCCTTTGCCATTGCCAGCTCGATGGCGCGGCTTGGCACCAAGGTGCTGCTGATCGACGCCGACCTGCGCAAGCCGACCTTCGTGTCGAGCCGTTCGGACGGCTACGGGCTTGCCCACCTGCTCGGTACCGAGGAACCGCTTTCGGCCTATGTGGAAGACACCCAGGCCGAGAATCTCAGCCTGCTGCCGGTCGGCCGCTTCGTCGGCTCTGCGGCGGAACTGCTGTCGTCTAATCGCCTGCCCGCTATCATCGCCGAAGCGCGCGACACTTATGAAATGGTCGTCATCGATGGCCCGCCGGTGCTCGGCCTAACCGACGCGCCGCTGCTCGGCTCGACGGCGGAAGCCACCGCGATCGTCATCGAAAGCCGCGCATCGCGCACGAGCAACGTCGCCGAAATGGTCCGCCGCCTGGCCGAAGCCGGCGCGCGCATCACGGGCGTGATCCTGACCAAGGTGACCCAGGGCAACGCCGCCTATGGCTATAGCTATTATTCGTACAGCTATGGCTCGGACGGCGTTGGCGGCAAGGTATCCTCCGACCCAACCCGCGCGCTCGACCTGAACAAGGTCGAGAGCTGAGCGGGCGGACAAGGCAAGGTCCATGCGCATCGAACGGGATAGCGAAACCGGCTCACACCGGGTGCTGAAGGCGTTGGCCGCAGGCCTTGCCGTTGCCGCGCTCGCCGTCACTGCCCATGTCGCGAAGATTGCCGAATCGCCCGTTGCCGGTGCGGTTCCTGCACTGGCCTCGTTCGGGCCGGGCAAGATCGGAGCCTTGCGCGCCGTCCAGCTCGATCAGACCGGCGCCGTCCCTGCCGGTACGGCCGCACTCGGCCGAGAGGCTCTGGCCAAAGCGCCGCTCGATTACCTGCCCTTCATGGCGGTCGCGGCAGAGGGATTCCGTTCCAAGGGCGCGATCGGATCCGAGGCTGATGCCCGCCTGCTGGCAGAGGCGCTGCGCCGCAACCCACGCTCGCGCGAGGCGCGCTATTTCCTCATGCGGCATGAGCTTGGCCGGGGTGACCTCAAGGCCGCGGTCTATCACATTTCGGTGCTCAACCGCTTGAGCAATGGCGTGACCGACCAGCTCATGCCCGGCCTTGGCGCGGCGATCCGCAGCGAAAAGCAGGTCGATGAGGCGGTCGCCGCGCTGGCCCCCTATCCTGAACTGCTTGAACCCTTCCTCAAGGGCTTTACCGCGAAACCCAAGCCGGCTGCGCTCTCAACCCGGCTGGTCGCGCGCCTGCCGCGCAGCAGCTTTGCCGATCCCGACGTGCGCAAGAGCGCGGTGAAGGTGCTCATCTCGGCCCAGGCCTTTGCCCAGGCACGCGCTCTCTGGGGCACGTCTGGTACGGGCGGGCTCGTCCACAGCCCGGAATTCTCTGACAGGAACGCACCGCCGCCGTTCAACTGGGAACTGCGCGCCAATTCGACCGGCGCGGCCGAGCGTGATCCGAACGGCGGGCTGACGATCGATTATTTTGGCCGCACGCCTGGTCCGCTCGTATCCCAGCTGCTGACCCTCACGCCTGGTACCTACAAGGCCCGGCTCGACTATCGCACCCTCAGCGGCGTGCCGGGAGCGCTCGGGCTGCAGATGACCTGTGCAGGCAAGGAGCTCCTGGTGTTCAACCAGCCGCTCACCGGCGCCGCGGGGGCCTCGCAGGCGCTCGTCGTGACCTTCACTGTACCTCAGGGCTGCCCCGGACAGATACTCGCCATAGCCGGCCGCGTGCAGGAAAGCCGCGACGCGCAGCTGGTGCTGGTCCGCAAACTCGATGTCACGCAGGGAGCCGCGAAATGAGCTGGGCCACCCGCGCCAATGCCACCCTGGCCTACCTCGCCCTCGTCCTCGTCTTCGGCGGCGCAAGTGCCGCCAGTCCGCTGGGCAACGTGTCGCTGCAACTGCTGGGTGCGGGGCTGATCACCTGGTCTCTACTCGATCGCGGCGCGGAAGGTACGCTGCATACCGGGCTCCGCCGCTTCGGCATTGCGCTAGCCCTCCTGATGGCCGTGCAGTTCCTGCCCCTGCCGCCCAGTCTGTGGCAGCATCTGCCCGGCCGCGGTCCGGTTTACGAAGGCTTTGCCCTGATCGGCGCGCCGGCCCCGTGGCTGACGCTGTCGCTCAATCCCTGGCACTCGCTGGCCAGCTTCGCCTGGTGGATTCCGGCAGCCGCGCTGTTCCTGTCGATGCGTACCAGCGGCGCGCCGCTGAGCCGGCACCTGATAGCGGTGATTACCGCAGTCGCCGCAGTCTCAGTGGTATTCGGCGGCCTGCAAGCCACGGCGGGCGCCTTCTATTTCTACGAGATCACCAATATCGGCGAAGGCCCGGGCTTCTTCTCGAACAGCAACCACCAGGGTAGTTTCCTGCTCTGCGTGCTGGCACTGTGGGGCTGCTGGGCCATCGGTGAGGCACGTGGTTCCTCGCTGACGGCCAAGGGCCTCGATACCACGCGCGCGCTCTATTCGGGCGTGGCCCTGCTGCTGGTAGTGGGCGTTGTCGTCTCCGGATCGCTGGCCTGTCAGCTGCTGCTTATCCCGGTGCTCGCCGCTCTCGCGCTGGCGCTCAAGCCCGACTTGCGGATTCCCCTGCTGGTCGTGCTGATCGGCGCGCTGCTCGTGCTGGGCGGGCTGGGCGCCTTCCTGCTATACGGCCCGGCGGACAATGACCTGCTGGTCAAGGGCACCGTCCCGGGCATCAGCCGTCAGGATTTCCTCATCACCGGCATGAAGATCGTGGGGGACTTTGCGCCCATCGGCAGCGGCAGCGGCACATTTGTCGAACTCTACCGCTGGTACGAAGACCCGGCGCAGGTCAGCACCACTTTCGTCAACCATGCGCATGACGACCTGCTCGAACTGTTGATTGAAACCGGTGTGTTCGGCCTTGCCGCCGTGGCCCTGTTCCTAACGTGGTTCCTACCGCGGGCATGGTCGCTGTGGGGCGGGGCGCGCCGCAATGTCGTGCCGCTGGCAGCCAGCATGGTGATCGCAACCGAACTGCTGCACAGCCTGGTTGACTATCCGCTGCGCACGGCAGCGATGAGCAGTCTAGTCGCGATTGCATGCGTGTTGATGGTTCGCCCGGCAGATCCGCCGCGCAGCCGTTCACGCCGTGGCCAACGCCCCCGCTCGGGCGAATCTTCGCGGGAAATGCTGCAGATCTGATGGCTCCCCTGCCGCCGGGCAGGGGAAGCGCAGGTCAGGCGAGCGCGATGTCCGGCGCGTCCTCGCGTTTCATGCCGATCACGTTGTAGCCGGCGTCGACATGGTGGATCTCGCCCGTCACGCCCGATGCGAGATCCGAGAGCAGGTAGAGCCCCGCGCCACCGACATCCTCGATCGTCACGTTGCGGCCCAGCGGGGCGTTCAATTCGTTCCACTTGAGGATCAGGTTGAAGTCGCCGATGCCCGATGCCGCCAGCGTGCGGATTGGCCCGGCCGAGATCGCGTTGACGCGGATATTGTCACGGCCGAGGTCGGCGGCGAGGTATTTGACGCTCGTTTCCAGCGCCGACTTGGCAACGCCCATCACGTTGTAATGGGGCACGACCTTTTCCGCACCGTAATAGGTCAGCGTCAGGATCGATCCGCCTTCAGGCATCATCGGAATTGCGCGCTGGCACACCGCGGTCATCGAATAGACCGAGATGTTCATCGTGTTGAGGAAGTTGTCGAGGCTGGTATCGGCATAGCGCCCGCGCAGCTCGTTCTTGTCCGATGCGCCGATGGCGTGGACGATGAAGTCGATCGTCGGCCAGCGGGCCGCGAGTTCGGCAAAGGCCTTGTCGAGCTGGGCCATGTCACCGACGTCGCATTCGAAGACGAAATCGCTGCCGAGCTGCTCGGCCAGCGGGCGGCAGCGCTTTTCGATCGCCGCGTTGGGGTAAGTAAAGGCCAGCTCCGCTCCGTGTTCGCGCAGCTTCTGGGCAATCCCCCAAGCCAGCGACTTGTCATTCGCCAGGCCCATGATCAGCCCGCGCTTGCCCTGCATCAATCCGCTCATTCGCTGCCTTCCCCGCCTTCATTCCGTTTGCGGCGCCATCCTGGTGAGGACTTGCGCTCGATTAGGTCCCGTTCCTCCGGACTCTCTGCCAGGGCGGCATTGAGTTCGGCTCCGACAACGAGTCCTAGGCCAACCAGCCAGAAAAAGAAAAGGGCGATCATCACCCCGGCAAGGCTGCCATAGGTCAGGTCGTAGTGGAAAAGCGACCGGAGGATCCAGGGGAGGGCGATCGAGACGCCCGTCCACCACAAGGTGACGAACAGAGCGCCCGGCCACTTGGGGAAACGGCCCCCGCGGTAATGCGACGGGGTCAGCCAGATGAAAATGAGGAACAAGGAGGCATAAAGCACCAGCCCCGGTACGATGCGGCCCAGCGCGATGTCGGTCAGCAGGCTGGAGGCGCGGGGAAACCAGGTCTCGACGATCTGCGCCGCCGCGCCCAGCGCCACCTGCGCCAGCAGCGAGAACATCAGCGCGATCACGGCGATCAGGATGATGCCGGTGGAGATCAGGCGGTAACGCCAGAACGCCTGCGTCGCCTCGGTGCCATAGGCGCGGCGCAGCACGTCGCGAATTGTCTCGACCAGGCTGCCCACAGTCCACAGGCCGACGAGCCCGCCGATCCATAGCAGTGATCCGTGGCGCAGCTCGATCACGTCATAGGCCACCGGGGCCAGCGCGCGGGAAACCACTGGCGGCAGGCCGTTGAGAAATGCCCGGACAGAGGCAACGCGCTCGTCAGGCTCGCCGATGGCGGCATAGACGGCGGTGACGGTGATGAAGAAAGGAAACAGCGCGACGATGGTCGTATAGGCCAGATTGCCCGCATGAATGAAGCCGTCGTTCCACGCGCCGGTCCAGACGCGGGTGAAGACGCGGTGCAGGCGCGAACCCTTGCCGAATTGCTGGTCGATTCGTCCGGCCAGCCCGCCCCGCCAATGTTCGGCACGGCGGCGGCGCGCCTCGGGGGAGAGGTCAGGGACCAGCGGGGTTACGTCAGGATCATCAACCTTGTGTTCTTCCATCAGACACCCAGACGAGCGCGCGGATTGCGCGTGTCCCGCCAACCCTCCAGCCGCCGCTTCAGTTCCTCGTCGTCGCCGGGCAGTTCGATTTCAAGGGTGACAAGCTGGTCGCCCCGGCTGCCATCCTTCTTCGACATGCCCTTGCCGCCGAGCCGGAGGACCTTGCCCGAGCTGGAACCGGGAGCGACGGTCAGCATCACCGCACCGTCCGCCGTGGGCACCTTCACCTTTGCCCCGTTCACCGCCTCGTCGAGCGTGATCGGCAGGTCGAGCCGCAGGTTGTCGCCATCGCGCTTGAAGTAGGGGTGGCTGTCGATGGCAATCGTGACAATGGCATCGCCATTGCCGCCCGGTCCCTGCTCGCCCTTGCCGGCCAGCCGCATCTGGGTGCCGTCCTCGACCCCGGCGGGGAGCTTGAGGTCGATGGTCTTGCCGTCGGACAGGGTAATGCGCTGCGGTGCGCGTGTCGCCGCGTCGGTCAGGCTGACGCGCAGCCGGTAGCTGACGTTGGCGCCTTTGGGCGGCGGCCGCCGCTGGCCGCCAAAGCCGCCGCCGAAGCCTCCGCCAGAGGAGCGGCCACCGCCGAACAGGCCGTCGAAAAGGTCGGACAGGTCGATGCCTTCCGCCCCGCCACCGGAAAAACCGCCGCCGCCAAAGCCGCCTCCGCCGCCCCCGCCCATTCCGGCAAAGGGGTTGGCCGGATTGCCCTGGTCGTCGATCTCGCCCCGGTCAAATTGTGCGCGCTTGCCGGCATCGGACAGCAGGTCATAGGCCGAAGTCACTTCGCTGAAGCGTTCTGCCGCCTTGGGGTTGTCCTTGTTCCGGTCGGGATGGAGTTCCTTGGCCAGCTTGCGATATGCGGACTTGATGTCCTTCTCGCTTGCATTGCGTGCCACGCCAAGGATCGCGTAAGGGTCTGCCATGCGCCCTAGCTAGGGCGGGCCGGTCCATCCGGCAAGTCATCGAAACAGCCGAAAGCCCGCAGAAATGTCGAACGAAGCCGATGCCATCCCCAGCGAGGATCCCTTCGGCCTGTTCGCTGAATGGTTCGAACTGGCGAAGAAAAAGGAACCGAACGATCCCGAGGCGGTCGCACTTGCCACCGCGACGCCCTCCGCCGCGCCTTCGGTGCGCATGGTGCTGATGAAAGGGCACGGACCGGACGGATTTTTGTTCTATACCAATGCAGAGAGCCGCAAGGGCTGCGAACTTGTCGCCAATCCGCAGGCCGCGATGCTGTTTCACTGGAAATCGCTGCGCCGCCAGATCCGTATCGAAGGAGCGATCGAGCAAGTGAGCGACGACCTGGCCGATGCCTATTTCCATAGCCGCGCGCGCGATTCGCAGATCGGCGCATTGGCCAGCGACCAGTCGCGCCCGCTGCCTTCGCGCGCCACTTTCCTTGGTCGAATCGCCAAGGTGGGTGCAAAGTACCTGGGGCGCGAAATTCCGCGCCCGCCACACTGGACCGGCTTCCGCCTTGTCCCCCATGCCATGGAGTTCTGGATGGACCGAGCCTTCCGCCTGCACGAACGCCGCCGCTTCGAACACGATGCGGCGACCGGGGCATGGACCAGCGGGCTGCTTTACCCATGAGCGCGCCCGACAATTCCGCCGCGCTCAACCGCAGTGCCGCCTATGCCTCGATCTCAGTCGCGCTGCTGCTCGTGGGCCTCAAGGCTTGGGCGGCATGGTCGACCGGATCGACCGCGATGCTGGGTTCGCTTGCCGATACCACGCTCGACCTGATCGCCTCGATCGCGACGCTGGCGGGCGTCTGGGTTGCGGCCCAGCCGGCGGACAAGCACCACCGCTTCGGCCACGGCAAGGCGGAGGCGCTGGCCGCGCTGTTCCAGATCGTGCTGATCTCGATATCCGCGCTGACGCTGGCGTTCCGCGCGGTCGAACAGTTCTTCGCCGGCGCGCGCACCGAAGCCGCCGGGGACGGCATCCTCGTTTCGGTTATTGCGATGGCGGCGACCCTCGCGCTGCTGGCTTGGCAGCGGCACGTGATCGCCAAGACCAACAGCCTCGCGATCAGCACCGACCATGTCCATTACCAGTCTGACCTGCTGCTCAACCTTGCCGTCATCGCGGCGCTGGCGCTTGACCAATATGCCGGGATTTCAGGATCGGACCCGCTGTTCGGTCTCGCCATCGCACTGTGGCTCGGCTGGGGGGCGTGGAAGGCCTCTCAGGAAGCAATCGTGCAGCTGATGGACCGCGAATGGCCCGAGGAAAAGCGGAAGAAGTTCATCGAGGTCATGGCCCGCCACCCTGAGCTGCGCGGCGTGCATGACCTGCGCACGCGCACGTCTGGCAACCAGGATTTCGTCCAGTTCCACGTCTGGGTCGATCCGCAAATGACGATTCAGGACGCGCACCGCGTGATGGACGAGATCGAAGTGAAGTTGCTCGCCGAGTTTCCGGGGGTGGAAATCCTCATCCATCCCGACCCGGAAGGCCACGTCGATACCGGGATCGGGGCGAAGGACCTGCTCCCACCCGAAATGGACTGAGCGCTCAGCTCTTCGGAAACAGGCTCATGATCCGCGCGAGGTGATCGCGCACCGCTGCGCGTTCGGGCTCGGTGCTCTTGCCGAGCCGCACGACGGTGAGCTTCTGCTCGGGCGAGACGATCACGTATTGGCCGAGGTGCCCCAGCGCGGCGAAGACCGATTTGGGTGCGCGGCCGGGGAACAGCGATTCGCGGCCATCGGGCTGCGGGCGGTTCAGCCAGGTCTGGGCGCCGTAACCGGGGTTGCGCGGGCTGGGCGCGGTCATGAAATCGATCCAGTTATGGGGCACAAGCTGCACCCCGCGCGCCGTGCCGCCCGCGCGCAGGAACTCACCAAAGCGGCCCCAGTCGCGCGCGGTGGCGTGGATCAGGCTTGATCCGATCAGGGTGCCCGCCGCATCGAATTCGGGCACGGCGCTTTTCATGCCCGTAGGCTCGAACAGGCGGGTGCGCAGATAATCGCTGACAGCCCGCTGGCGGATGCCGGGGTCGGTACTCTGCGTCAGCGCGCGGGTAGCGATGTCCGAGAGGATGACCGTGGTGGCTGACGAATATTCGAATTTGCGGCCCGGCTCCGCTTCAAGCGGCTCGGCTTCGGCCCAGGCGGCCATGTTGTCGCGTCCCTCAAGGAACAGCATGCGCACTTCGCCCGATTCGTAAACCGGATCGCCCGCCTCGGTATGGCGCAGGCCGGAACGCATCTGCAGCAGCTGACGCAGCGTGATCGCGCCGCGCGGATCTCCCGGTCGCTGCCATGCCGCCACGGGGGCGCTGTCATCCAGCTTCAGCCGCCCGTCCGAAATGAGCTGGCCGATCATTACCGCGGTAATCGTCTTAGACATCGACCAGCCGACAAGGCGGGTGTCCTTTGAATAGCCCTCGCCATAGCGTTCGGCGACGATACGCCCGCCCGAGAAGACCACCAGCGCGCGGGTTTCTCCCGCCGCGGCATCGGTGAACAGGGCATCGACCTCACGCGCCAGCTTTTCGCGGTTCACCCCTGGCTTTTCCGCCACGGCGGACAGCGCCTGCTCGGTCAAGGGCGGCGGAGGCGGAGGCGCGCTCTTGCCCGAACCACAAGCCGCAAGGGCTGGCAGCATGGCCAAGGTCAGGATAAGGGAGGGCACGCGCAAAGGCATGGCGCCTCATGCGCAAGAACCGGGTCCGATGGCAACCAAGAAACCGCAAAGCTCCGTGAGTTTACAAGGCCGCCGTCGCCGCTGGCCCCCACGCTGGTTGGGACTGTTGGCGCTCGTCCCGCTGGCGTTGCTGGTCTGGTTCTGGACGCCGGTCAACGGCTATGCCCAGACCGGTGCCTCCTATGGCGCGCGGGTGGCCTGCTCGTGCCGCTATGTCGCCGGGCGGAGTCTCGGCGATTGCCGAAAGGACTTCGAGGAGGGCATGGGCCTCGTCATGCTGAGCGAGGATGCGGCGGCGAAAAGCGTCACCGCGCGGTTTCCATTGCTCGCTTCGCAGACGGCGACTTACCGCGATGGTCCGGGCTGCGTTCTGGAGCCGTGGGACGACTGATCAGGCCTCGGGAAGCGCCGCGCTCACCGTCGAATCGATCCATCCCCCACCGAGCACGCGGTCACCGGCATAGAACACCGCCGCCTGCCCCGGCGCGACGCCGTATTCAGGGGCCGCAAAGTGGATCGTCACCGATTCCCCGTCGCCCAGCGCGCCTTCGATGGTAACCTCGACCGGCTTGGCGAGGCTGCGCACCTTGGCGGTCACCGGCCCTGAAGGCATTGGCCCGATTCGGTTGGTCTCGACAATTCGCGCCGATGCCACCGCCAGCAGCCGCTTGGGTCCGACCAGCACCCGCCGCGCGGCAGCATCGATGCCCGTTACGTAAAGCGGTTCCGGCTGGCCGCCGATCTCCAGCCCCCGGCGCTGGCCGACGGTGTAGTGGATCACGCCCTTGTGCATGCCGAGCACCGCGCCCGTTGTCGCATGGACGATCTCGCCGCCGCCGATCCCGTCCGGGCGTACCTTCTCGACCACCTTGGCATAGTCGCCATCGGGGACGAAACAGATGTCCTGGCTGTCGGGCTTGGCGGCATTGCGCAGGCCAAAGCTTTCGGCGAGGCGGCGCACTTCGGGCTTGGGCAGGCCGCCCAGCGGGAAGCGCAGGAAATCGAGCTGAGCCTCGGTCGTGCCGTAAAGGAAGTAGGACTGGTCGCGCGCCGGATCGAGCGCGCGGTGCAGTTCGGGACCCGCAGGACCCTCCACCCGTCGCACATAGTGCCCGGTGGCAAGGCAGTCCGCACCCAGTTCGCGTGCCATGGCGAAGAGGTCGGTAAACTTCGGCCCCATGTTGCAGCGGATGCAGGGGATGGGGGTGCGCCCGGCGAGGTAATCGTCGGCGAATCGCTCGACCACTTCCTCACGGAACTGGCTTTCGTGGTCGATCACGTGGTGGACGATGCCCATCCGGTCAGCGACGGCGCGGGCATCGCGGATGTCGTCCCCGGCGCAGCAGGCCCCCTTGCGGCCGCTCGCCGGACCGTAATCGTAAAGCTGGAGCGTGACGCCAATCACCTCGGCCCCGCTCGCTGCCGCCATGGCGGCAACCACAGAGCTATCGACCCCGCCCGACATGGCGACGACAATGCGCTTGCCGGCCAATGTGCCGTCCGCTCCTGCCGGCAGCTGGAACAAGGCGGGCCAATCGAGGTCGTGCAGATCGGTAGAAGTCAGGGGGGCGTCCATGGCGCGGCCCATACACCCGATCCGCCCGCTCGGCAAAAATACGATGAACCGTGCCCGGGTTCAGACTTGTTAACCTAGATCAAGATCAAATGAAGGGCGCGTTTACCTCGTCTTGACCAAGCCCGGTTTAAGACCTGTCTCATGGAAATGGGATTCAGCCCTTCAAGCCTCGAGGCTGCAAGCACTGGCGGCGCGCAGAATCTGCGTACCGGGCCGCTTGACTGGCATGCGCTGAAGTCCCGCTTCCTTGCTGCCCACGCCCTTCGCCAGGAACTGGCCGACGCGGCAAACGGTGCGTTCTGCGGGGGCAGTTTTACCGAGTCCGGGGCCGATGCCCTGGCGGCTCTAAGAGAATTTGCAGCCTCCGTTAACCGTAATGCTTCAGCCAATGGCAAAGCCCTTTCGGCCAATGATGCCCATGTCATCGACACCCCCACGCCGATGACCGAGGAAAACTATGATTGAGAACCAGGATATCCGGCCAGCAATGGTCATTGGGCCGCTCGGCGAACCGCTGACGCTGGACTCGCTTCCGCCGCCGTCGACGACCCGCTGGGTCGTTCGCCGCAAGGCTGAAGTGGTTGCGGCAGTGAACGGCGGGCTGCTGACCATTGACGAAGCGTGCGAACGCTATGGCCTCACGCTCGAGGAATTCGCCGGCTGGCAGCGGGCGGTTGATCGCTCGGGCATGCAGGGCCTGCGCGTCACCCGCATCCAGCACTACCGCGAACTGTACGAGCGCCAGCTCAAGTACTGACGCATACCAATTGCAAGTGCCACTGGACGGCCGGGCCTCGATAGTCGAGGCCCGGCCGTTGCCGTTTGGATACGCTCCCAAACAGTTACAAATCGATGCATTCTGCTCAATTGCCAGAGCGTTGGTCGAAGGCTATTCCCCGCTCGTGGATCGAAGCGCGCGCACCCGGTTGCGGCAGGTGATATATTGATCTAATACAGCGTTCGATCTCTAAAAGGCGGGGGCACCGCCATCTGCAATTCTAAGGCGCGACTTGATGGACTACGATTCGAGGACCGATGCTGCCCTGGCGGGTACCCATGCAACGGTCGATTCCGTTCTTATCGATGAAGAGGATCGCCAGTCCCGGCGCAAGACGATCCTGATCATCCTGGGTGCCATCGTCGCGCTGATCGTCGTCTTTTTCCTGCTCCATGGCTTCGGCAAGAAGGAAGAGGAAAAGAAGGACCAGGCTCCGCGCGTGACCGTGGTCACCCCCGGTGCCGCCACGGTCGAAGGTGCGATCAACGTCAACGGCTCGCTCGCCGCGCGGCGCGAGATGCCGGTCGGCGTGGTCGGCGAAGGCGGGCAGGTGCGGCAGGTGCTGGTCGAGGCCGGGGACTGGGTCCAGGCGGGCCAGGTCCTCGCGGTGATCGATCGTTCCGTCCAGACCCAGCAGCAGGCAGGGCAGGGCGCGCAGATCCAGGTGGCAGAGGCCGACGCACGGCTGGCGCAGGCCAACCTTGAGCGCGCATTGAAGCTCGTCGATCGCGGCTTCATCTCGAAGGCTGACGTTGACCGGCTGACCGCAACCCGCGATGCCGCCAATGCCCGGGTCCGGGTGGCGCGCGCCAGCTATGGCCAGATCGGTGCGCAGATCGCCCGGCTCAACATCGTTGCGCCGGCGGCTGGCCTCGTCCTCGAACGCAAGATCGAACCCGGCCAGGTGGTCGGCGGCGGCAGCGGCGTCTTGTTCCGCATCGCCAAGGGTGGCGAGATGGAGCTGAAGGCGCAGGTCGGCGAAGTCGACCTTGCCAAGATCAGCGCCGGGGTTTCGGCCGAAGTCACTCCGGTGGGCGGGGCCAAGAAGTTCACCGGCCAGGTCTGGCAGGTCTCTCCGGTCATCGATCCCGCCTCGCGTCAGGGTTTTGCCCGCATCGCGCTGGCCTATGCCCCCGAACTGCGCCCCGGCGGCTTTGCCGCTGCCGTGATCAAGGCCGGTTCGCTGGTCGCGCCATTGCTGCCCGATTCCGCCGTCATGTCTGACAGTCAGGGCAGCTACGTCTACATCGTCGGCAAGGACAACAAGATCGAACGCCGCAACGTCAAGGTTGGCCTTGTGACCGACAAGGGCATTGCTGTCGCTTCGGGCCTTTCCGGCAACGAACGGGTTGTCCTGCGTGCCGGCGGCTTCCTCTCGCCGGGCGAGACGATCCAGCCGATCGCCGGCAAACTCTAGAACCGCGAAGGACGCGATCCGCGATGAACTTCCGCAACATCTCGGCCTGGTCGATCCGCAACCCGGTGGTGCCGATCATCCTGTTCATCGGGCTGATGCTGCTCGGCATTTCGTCGTTCTCGCAGATGAAGATCAACGACATGCCGGACATCGAGCTGCCGGCGGTCATGGTGGCGATCAGCCAGCCCGGCGCGGCGCCGACGGAAATCGAGACGCAGATCACGCAGAAGGTTGAAGCCGGCGTCCGCTCGATCAAGGGTGTCGACACGATCAGCTCGACCGCATCCGAAGGCAGCAGCCAGACGATGATCATGTTCCAGGTCGGCGTGAACGTGAACGAGGCGGTCAACGACGTGCGCAACGCGGTCGACCAGATCCGTGGCGACTTGCCCGACGGCATCATGGAACCGCGCGTGATGAAGCTGGAGGCCAATGGCGGCGGCGAAATTGCCAGCTGGTCGGTCTCCGCCGATGACATGACGCTCGAACAGCTGTCCTGGTTCGTCGATGATACCATTTCCAAGCGCCTGCTGGCGATTCCGGGCATGGCCCAGGTCGATCGCGGCGGCGGCGTCGATCGCGAAATCCGCGTCACGCTCGATCCGGCGCGCATGCAGTCGCTCGGCGTCACGGCGACGCAGGTCAACAATGCCCTGCGCGGGATCAACGTCAACGCAGCGGGCGGCAAGGCAGAAATCGCCGGTTCGCGCCAGTCGGTTCGCGTGGTCGGCAATGCCAAGACGGCCTTCGAACTTTCGCAGACCGACATTCCGCTCGGCGCCGGCCGCACGGTCAAGCTGGCTGACTTTGCCCAGGTCTCCGATTCCTATGCGGAGGTGACCTCGATCGGCAAGGTGAACGGCAAGTCCGCCGTGACCTTCGGCGTAACCCGCGCCAAGGGTGCTTCGGACGTCGCGGTCTATGACGATGTCGTCAAGGAACTGGACAAGATCCAGAAGGACAATCCCGGCCTCAAGTTCGAACGGCTGTTCTCCTCGGTCGACTATACCCGCGGCCAGTATGACAGCTCGATCGCCGCCATGGTCGAGGGCGCGATCCTGGCCGTTATCGTGGTGTTCTTCTTCCTGCGCGACTGGCGCGCGACGGTGATCTCGGCGATCGCCATCCCGCTGTCCGCCATCCCCACCTTCTGGTTCCTCTATTCGTGGTTCGGCTTCTCACTGAACAGCCTCTCGCTGCTCGCGCTCGGCCTTGTCGCGGGCGTGCTGGTCGACGACGCCATCGTCGAGATCGAGAACATCGTGCGCCATATGCGCATGGGCAAGAGCGCCTATCAGGCTTCGATCGACGCCGCGGATGAAATCGGGCTTGCGGTGGTTGCCACCACATTCTCGATCGTCGCGGTGTTCCTGCCGGTTGGCCTGATGGGAGGCATTCCGGGGCAGTTCTTCAAGAGTTTCGGCCTCACCGTCGTTACCTCGGTGCTGCTGTCACTGGCCGTCGCGCGCATGATCACGCCAATGGTCGCGGCCTATTTCCTCAAGTCCCACGGCGTTGCCGAACATGGCGGCGGCAAGTGGATGGACCGCTACATGAACCTGCTGCGCTGGACGCTGGATGACCGCAAGGCCAAGGCCATGCGCGCCCGGATCGAGAACCAGCGTCCGCGCTGGTTCTATTACCTGCCGTGGTTCGTTGCCGTGGTCCTGGTGGTCGCCGCCTTCGTGGCGGGCATGATGGTGCCCGGCAAGGTTGTCGAACAGTCGAAGCTGCTGACCGCCGTCTTCCCCCCGTGGTTCGTGCTGGTCGTCGGCATGGTCATCGGCTTTTTCGCATCAGTGCTGGCCTATCGGCTGCTGCGCATTGCGATGCACTTTACCCCGCGCCGCTTTGCCGCATGGTACAGCTTCATGGACCAGCGCTTCATGGCGCGGCTCAACGATCACCGCGTGTGGATGCTCGGCGTCGGCCTCGCTTCGCTGGTGCTGACCGCGGGCCTGTTCGCTTCCGTCCCGGCGCAGTTCTTCCCGAACACCAACAGCGATTTCAGCATTATCGGCATCGAAATGGTCCCGGGCACGACCCTTAAGCAGACCGAGGCCGTGGCCGACCGCGTGTCGCGCATCGTCGAGGCTGATCCCAATGTGAAATCGGCCTTCGAACGCGTGCGCGAAGGCAATGGCCGCATCTTCATCAACCTGAAGCGCGACCGCGAGGCCACCAGCCAGGAATTCGAACGCCGCCTCACGCCGTTGCTCCAGGACATTCCCGATGCCCGCGTGACTTTCCAGGACCTGTCGGGTCCGGGCGGTGGCGGCGGACCCAGCCGGCCGATCTCGATCATGCTCTCGGGCAGCAATACCGAGCAGCTGGAAAAGACCGCGGCCAAGCTGGTTGAGGAAATGAAGACCGTGCCCGGCCTTGTCGCCCCGCGCATCGCGGCTGACATGCGGCGCCCGGAAGTGGTGATCAAGCCGAACCTTGATCTTGCCGCCAGCCTTGGCGTCACCACCAGCGCGCTCAGCCAGGCGATCCGCATCGCCACGATCGGCGACATTGACCAGAATGCCGCCAAGTTCTCGCTTACCGAACGGCAGGTGCCGATCCGTGTGCGCCTGTCCGAAGACGCGCGGCGCAACCTCTCCTCGATAGAGAACCTGCCGGTGCCCACCACCAGCGGCGGATCGGTGCCGCTTTCGTCGATCGCGCAGATCTCGATGGGCTCCGGGCCAGTCTCGATCCAGCGCTACAACCAGAACCGCCGCGTCTTCGTCGGCGCGGACCTGGCCGAAGGCGTGGCCAAGGGCACGGTGATGACTGCGATCTACAAGCTGCCGACGATGAAGAACCTGCCCGCCGGCGTGTCCAACGCGCCCTTTGGCCAGGATCGCTGGCAGGCTGACATGATGAGCTCATTCGCTCAGGCGCTGGTCGCCGGCGTGTTCCTTGTCTTCGCCGTGCTGGTGCTGCTCTACCACCGATTCGTCTCGCCGCTGGTCAACATGGGCTCGCTGTTCCTCGCCCCGCTGGGCGGCATGATCGCGCTGCTGCTGACCGGCCAGGTGCTGTCGCTGCCCGTGTTCATCGGCATCCTCATGCTGTTCGGCATCGTCGCCAAGAACTCGATCCTGCTGATCGATTTCGCCATTGAGGAAATGCAGAAAGGCGCGAACAAGTTCGAGGCGATTGTCGAGGCCGGGCACAAGCGCGCCCAGCCGATCATCATGACCACGGTCGCCATGACCGCCGGCATGGTGCCGACCGCCGCTTCGCTCTCGGGCGACGGCGCATGGCGCGCGCCGATGGGCGTGGTCGTGATTGGCGGCCTGATCCTCTCGACGCTGCTGACGCTGGTGATCGTGCCGGCAGGGTTCAGCCTCGCCGATGGCTTCGAAAAGCGGGTCGGCCCCTACCTGCGGAACAAGTTCCTCACCTACAAGCCGGAGGACGGCCAGCGCGCCAATTACCCGGCCGCGGTTGAAGACTTGCCCCCGAAAGCCCTCGCGGCGGAGTGACGGGAAAGCTCGCCCCGGTCTCGCGCACGAGCGCTGACAGGGCCCGCCGGATGCGACTGGTGGCCACCGGGCTGCTGGTTGCCATGGCCGCGCTGTTCCTTCTCGCGCGCAGCCAGGTCGGACCTCAGGCAACATGGCCGCACCCGGCATGGCCGTGGGTGCTGGCCTTCAGCGAGGCGGCCATGGTCGGCGGCCTTGCGGACTGGTTCGCCGTCACCGCGCTGTTCCGCCGTCCGCTCGGCTTGCCGATCCCGCACACGGCGATCATCCCGGAAAACAAGGACCGCATCGCCGACACCATGGCAGGCTTCCTGCGCGACAACTTCCTTACGCCGCAGGTCGTCGCGCGCCGCCTCAAGGGCATGAACATTGCCGAGGCAGCCGGCACCCGGCTCGCCGCGCCGGGCGGCATTACCGGCAGCCGGGTGCGCGCCGGGGCGGCAGAGCTGCTCGCGCAGGTGCTCGAATCGCTCGATCCCGACCGGCTCGGCAACCAGGTGCGCGGCGGGCTGGTGCGCCAGCTCGGCAAGCTGGAGGTTGCGCCGCTGCTCGGCGGGCTGGCGGAGACTGCGATCGCCGACCGCCGTCACTTGCCAATCATCGATCTCGCTGGTGCGCTGGGCGGGCCTTACGCTTGAAGACAACGAGCCCTTGGTGCGCGACATGATCCACCGCCGTGCCAATGCCGTGCTGCGCTGGACCGGCCTTGACGAGAAGCTCGCCAATTCGGTGATCGACGGCATCTACAAGATGCTGGCGGAGGTCATCGTCGATCCGAATCATCCGCTGCGCGGCAAGATCGAGGAAGGGCTGGCAACGCTCGCCCATGACCTGCGCCACGATCCCGAAATGCGCGCGCGGGTTGAGCGCTTCAAGGACGAGGTGCTGGCCAATCCCGCTCTCGCCAACTGGTGGCAGGGTGTGTGGGAGCGCCTCCGCACCGGCACCATCGCGCGCCTGCGCTCGCCCGATCCGGCGCTTGGCGGCCAGCTTGCCGAGGCCATGGCCGAACTGGGCCAGAACCTGCGCGACGATCCCGCGCTCCAGGCCCAGATCAACCGCTTCGCCCGCCGCACGCTGGTGGGCATCACCGCGCGCTATGGCGACCAGATCGTCCGGCTCGTTTCCGAAACGGTGAAGCGCTGGGACGCGCAGACTGTGACTGACCGGATCGAGGGCGCCGTGGGGCGCGACCTGCAATTCATCCGCGTCAACGGCACGCTGGTGGGCGGGCTGGTCGGTCTCGCGCTCCATGCCGTGGACGGCCTGCTATGAGGGGGCGGTGCTCACTACCGAGCGGTTCGAACTGTGGCAGCCGCACGCGGGCGACTTTGCCGACCTCCACGAGCTGACCCTCGACGATGAAACCCGCCGCTTCCTCGGCTCGTTCGTGCCCACCGAGATGGATTCGTTCAACCGCCTGTTGCGCAACGCCGGGTCATGGGCGCTGCACGGCTACGGCGTGTTCATGGTCCGCGAACGCGGCGGGGATCGCATCGTGGCCACCTGCGGCGTCTTCCGCAGCCACCGCGGCTTCGGCCCAGACCAGCGCATGGACGACGTCGCCGAGGCGGGCTGGATCGTCCACAAGGACTTCTGGGGCCAGTGGCGTCGCCAGCGAAGTCATGCGCGCTGCGCTCGACTGGTTCGACAAGACCCACGGCAAGCAGCGCGTGGCCTGCATGATTGACGAAGGCCACACGGCCTCGGCGGCGATCGCGCGCAAGCTCGGGTTCGTGGAATATGGGCGCGAGCAAAAGGACGGCGAGGCGGCGCTGGTGCTCTATGAGCGTAAACCGACGTGATGGCGAGAATGCTTAGTCTTCAAAGCCCCTGAAAAAGCTCAATACCACTAACAGTGTAATGCCGAGCACCAGAGTTATACCACAACCGAAGGGGTCATTCCTTATGCCCCATGCTTCGCGTGCGGCACGAGGCCTTCCATCCGGTAGGAGCTTATTGAGGGCAGTTGCCGCCCAAAAACCACACTCAGTGCTTCCAATCGCCAGTACCATATTGAACAGTAATCCACGAAAAGAGCCGCCGTGCTCTGTGGGAAGTATAAGCATTGAAAATGCTGCATTTCCGATCAACAAAAGGCGAATAGAATTGGCTCGATCATAAGTTTCTCGCTCTGCGGCGAGGCACATGAGCGTACTAAATAAGAACGCAACAACGATGATCGTTTCTGCTTCGCTCATGAACTGCCCTTAGTCGATCCAGAAGTGGGCTGACCTAATTGCGCGGCCACAGCAAGCGTTCTCGCAAAACGATCCTCAAACGAAAAGCCCCGGAGGTTTCCCCCGGGGCTTTCGCTATTCGCTAATCGCAGAACCGCTCAGAGCTTGCTGGTCAGTTCCGGCACCACGTTGAACAGGTCACCCACCAGGCCGATGTCGGCGACCTGGAAGATCGGTGCGTCCTCGTCCTTGTTGATCGCGATGATCGTCTTGGAGTCCTTCATGCCGGCGAGGTGCTGGATCGCGCCCGAGATGCCGATGGCGATGTAGACTTCGGGGGCGACGATCTTGCCGGTCTGGCCGACCTGGTAGTCGTTGGGCACATAGCCCGCGTCGACCGCAGCGCGCGATGCGCCGACGGCGGCGCCGAGCTTGTCGGCGAGCGGGAAGATCGTGGCTTCGAACGTCGGTCCGTCCTTCAGCGCGCGGCCGCCCGAGACGATGACCTTGGCGCTGGTCAGTTCAGGGCGCTCGCTCTTGGCGATTTCCGCGCCGACGAAGCTGGAGAGGCCAGCATCACCTGCGCCCGAGACGGCTTCGACCGTGCCCGAGCCGCCCGAGGTTTCCGCTTTGGCGAAGGCGGTGCCGCGCACGGTGATCACCAGCTTGGCGTCCGAGCTTTCGACCGTGGCGATGGCATTGCCAGCGTAGGTGGGCCGGGTGAAGGTCTTGGGACCTTCGAGCGAGAGGATGTCCGAGACCTGCATGACGTCGAGCAGCGCCGCGACGCGCGGGGCGATGTTCTTGCCGTTCGAAGTGGCGGGCGCGACGAAGGCGTCGTGGTGACCCATGAGGTCCACAATCAGCGGCGCGACGTTTTCAGCCAGCGCATCCTTGTAGGCGGCGTTGTCGGCCAGGTGGACCTTGCCCACGCCGGCGATCTTCGCGGCCTCGTCAGCCACGGCGGCGCAGCCGGCACCGGCGACGATCAGGTGGACTTCGCCGAGCTGCGAGGCAGCGGTGACGGCGGCGAGGGTGGCATCCTTGACGGAGGCGTTGTCGTGTTCGACCCAGACGAGCGTCTTCATGTCAGGCTACTCCCAGTTCCTTGAGCTTGGCGACAAGCGCATCGACGTCGGCCACCTTGATGCCGGCCGAGCGGACGGGCGGTTCGGAGACCTTCAGCGTCTTCAGGCGCGGGGCGGTGTCGACGCCGTAGTCAGCCGGCGACTTGGTCGCGAGCGGCTTCGACTTCGCCTTCATGATGTTCGGCAGCGAGGCATAGCGCGGCTCGTTGAGGCGCAGGTCGGTGGTGACGATGGCGGGCAGCGCCAGCTTCACCGTTTCCAGGCCGCCGTCGACTTCGCGGGTGACCGAGACCGAGTCCCCCTCAACTTCGACCTTCGAGGCGAAGGTGCCCTGCGGACGGCCCATCAGCGCAGCCAGCATCTGACCGGTCTGGTTGGAATCGTCGTCGATCGCCTGCTTGCCGAGGACCACGAGGCCAGGCTGCTCTTCATCAGCGATGGCCTTGAGGATCTTGGCGACGGCGAGCGGCTCGACTTCATCGTCGGTCTGCACCAGAATCGCGCGGTCGGCGCCCATGGCGAGCGCGGTGCGCAGCGTTTCCTGCGCCTTCTGCGGGCCGACGGACACGGCGACGATCTCCGTCGCCACGCCCTTTTCCTTGAGGCGGATGGCTTCCTCAACGGCGATTTCGTCGAAGGGGTTCATGCTCATCTTGACGTTGGCCAAGTCGACCCCCGTGCCGTCCGCCTTCACACGCGGCTTCACGTTATAGTCGATCACCCGCTTTACCGGGACGATGATCTTCATGCCTGTGGTCCTTCCTCGGTGGGAATTTAGTCGCTCGATTAAACTGTCGGATTCGCCTTTGCCGCAGTTGCGAAAAACGTCAAGCCCCGCCGTCACCGAAGCGAGGGCGGGGCTCCACGTTTCATGGGTGCGATAAGGCTCAGCCCAGCTTCTTCACTTCGGCAACGATCTTGCGCGCGGCATCGCCCAGATCGCTGGCCGAAACGATCGGCAGGCCCGAGTTCTCGAGGATCTGCTTGCCGAGATCGACATTGGTGCCTTCAAGACGCACGACCAGCGGAACCGAAAGGTTCACTTCCTTCGCCGCGGCAACGATGCCCTCGGCGATGGTGTCGCACTTCATGATGCCGCCAAAGATGTTGACGAGGATGCCCTTCACCGCGGGATCGGCGAGGATGATCTTGAACGCCGCGGTGACCTTTTCGGTCGTCGCGCCGCCGCCAACGTCAAGGAAGTTGGCGGGGAACATGCCGTTGAGCTTGATGATGTCCATCGTCGCCATGGCAAGGCCCGCGCCGTTGACCATGCAGCCGATGTCGCCATCGAGCTTGATGTAGGCGAGGTCATACTTGCTGGCTTCGATTTCCGCCGGGTCTTCCTCGGTCTCGTCGCGCAGGGCAAAGACGTCGGGGTGGCGGTAAAGCGCGTTCGAATCGAAGCTCATCTTGGTGTCGAGCACCAGCAGCTTTCCGTCCGATTCGGCCAGCGGGTTGATCTCGATCATCTCGCAGTCGAGCGCCATGAAGGCATCATAGAGCTGGCGGGCGAGCACCTGGGCCTGCTTGTTGAGATCGCCCTTCAGCTTGAGGCCGAAGGCAACGGCGCGGCCGTGGTGGGGCTGGAAGCCTTCCGCCGGGTCGATGGTGATCGTTGTGATCTTCTCGGGCGTTTCGTGAGCGACGTCCTCGATGCTCATGCCGCCTTCGGTCGAGGCGATCATGGCGACGCGGCCGGTGGCGCGGTCGACCAGCATCGAGAGGTAGTATTCCTTGCCGATGTCGACGCCGTCAGTCACCAGCAGGCGGTTGACCTGCTTGCCCGCGTCACCGGTCTGGATGGTGACGAGCGTGTTGCCGAGCATGTCCTTGGCGTGGGCTTCCACTTCCTCAAGGCTCTTGGCGAGGCGCACGCCGCCCTTCGAACCTTCGGGCAGTTCCTTGAACGTGCCCTTGCCGCGGCCACCGGCGTGGATCTGGCTCTTCACGACATAGAGCGGGCCGGGGAGCTGCTTGGCGGCCTCGACCGCTTCGGCGACCGACATGGCGGGAATGCCCTGGGGGATGGCGATGCCGAACTTGCCCAGCAGTTCCTTGGCCTGATATTCGTGAATGTTCATGCGCGCGCTCTTTTCGATGGCTATGGAGAGGTGTGAAACGGATTTGCGCGCTGGCGCATAGGACCGAAAATCGGGAATGAAAAGGGCCGGACAAAGAAATATGAACGCCAGTTGCGAACCGTTCTTAACTAGCATGGCGATGACGCGATGATCGACCGCGAGCGGCTCGAAGCGATCGTGCGCGAGGCGGGCCGCATGGCGCACGACATGTGGCCGGGCGCGGGCCATGCGCTCGAGGTTTGGGAGAAGTCGCCCAATAACCCGGTCTGCGCCGCCGACATTGCGGTCGACAACTTTCTCAAGCGCGAACTTGGTGCCCTGCTGCCCTCGGCAGGCTGGCTGTCCGAGGAAACGGCGGACGCCCCCGCGCGGCTGGGCGGCGGCCTGGCCTGGCTGGTCGATCCGATTGACGGGACGCGCGATTTCATTCGCGGGCGCAAGGGCTGGGCCGTCTCGGTCGCGCTGGTCAGTTCGGGGCGGCCGCTGTTCGGCATGCTTCATGCCCCGGCGCGCGGCGAGTTCTGGCATGGCGAGGCAGGCAAGGGCGCTTGGCGTAATGGTGAGGTGCTGGCCGCCAGCAAGCGGACCGAGCTTCCCGGCGCGCGGGTGCCGGTCGACCACCTGCCGCCAGTCGATGCCGACCTCACCATTGTCGACAAACCCAATTCGATCGCCCTGCGCATCGCCATGGTCGCGGCGGACGAGGCGGACCTGCTCGCCACGCTGCGCTGGGGCTGGGAATGGGACATCGCCGCTGCCGCCCTGATCGCGCGCGAGGCGGGGGCGGCGGTGACCGATGCCTTTGGCGGGCCGCTCAATTACAACAAACGCGATCCGCGGGCCTTTGGCGTGCTGGTGACAGCACCCGCAATTCACAGTGCGGCGGTAGATCGGTTGGCGGACCGGGCAAGGGAGCTGGCGGGTAAATAGCTTGTCGTCCCGGACCTGATCCGGGACCGCTGGCCGGGTCGCGCTTCAACGCCGGCGGTCCCGGGTCGAGCCCGGGACGACGGGCTGTGGGAACAACGGGCCTGCATTCGGATTTGCAGCAGCGAGCCTTCCCCTGCTAAAGCCGGAACCGTGACACCCTATCCCTGGTCTGACCTCGCCGCGATCATCGGCCTTATCCTGATCAACGGGCTCTTCTCGATGAGCGAGCTGGCTATCGTCTCGGCACGGCCGGCACGGCTGAAGGTCGCTGCCGAAAAGGGCAGCACGGGGGCGAAAAAGGCGCTCGAACTGCAGGGCGACCCGGGCAAGTTCCTTTCCACCGTGCAAATCGGCATCACGCTCGTGGCAGTCATCGCCGGTGCCTATTCGGGGGCAAGCCCGGGCCACCCCACGGCCGAGCGCCTCATGGCTTGGGGTGTTCCGGCGCAATATGCCGACGATGCCGGCTTCGCCGCGGTGATCGCGCTCACCACCTATCTCAGCGTCACCATCGGCGAACTGGTGCCCAAGCAGGTCGCGCTGCGTCATGCCGAAGGGATTGCCATGCTCGCGGCCTTGCCAATGTCGATGGTGGCCAAGGCCGGGGCGCCGCTGGTCTGGCTGCTCGACGTCAGTTCCAGCCTCCTGCTCACCCTGCTGCGCGTGAAGCGCTCGGGAGAGAACGAGGTCACCGCCGAGGAACTCCACATGATCATTGCCGAAGCGACCAGCTCCGGCGTGATCGAGGAGGACGAACGCGCGATCATGACCGGCATCATGCGCCTGGCCGACCGCCCGGTGCGCGAGCTGATGACCCCGCGCAACGAGATCGACACGATTGACCGCCGCGCCACCGAGGAAGACGTGCGCGCCCTGCTCAAGAGCTCGCCGCACTCGCTCTGGCCGGTGGTCGATGGCGCGCCTGACAATGTCTGCGGCGTGGTCAAGGTGCTCGACCTGCAACGCGTGCTGCTCGCGGGCAAGAAGGTGCAGGTCGCGCGGCTGATGAAGAAGGCGGAGATCCTGCCCGACCAGCTCGACGCGATGGATGCGCTCAAGCTGCTGCAGCAGTCGGACGTGTCGATGGCCATGGTTCATGACGAATATGGCCATCTGGAGGGCATCGTCACCCCGGCGGACCTGCTCTCGGCGATCGTGGGCCAGTTCGCCAGCCACCAGGACGAGGGTGACGAACCAATGATCGTCATGCGCGAAGACGGGTCGCTGCTGCTCTCGGGTGCGCTGCCTGTCGATGCGCTGGGCGCGCGGCTGGGCATCGAAATCAGCGAGGACCGCGATTACGCCACGGCGGCGGGCTTCGTGCTCTCAGTGCTCAAGCGCCTGCCGCACGAGGGCGAGCACTTCCACGAGCAGGGCTGGCGGATCGAGATCGTCGACATGGACGGGCGGCGCATCGACAAGCTGCTGGCGAGCCAGATCACTGCGCCCACCGCGCCCGAGACGTCGTCCCGGGCTTGACCCGGGACCGCTGGCCGCATCGACGCGAGGTCAGTTCAATCAGGCCAGCGGTCCCGGATCAGGTCCGGGACGACGAGCCTTTCACCGCCCCAGCAAATTCCGCGCCTGCCCGGCAATCTGTGCCAGCATGGCGGGAGCGGTCGGCACTGCCCCTGCGCGCGGGTGACCATGGCGCGGAACTGGCGGATTGCGGTGGCCTGCGCCTGCGCCCAGTCATCGACCTTGGCCTCCGGATCGCAGCCCTTCTTGCCGCACAGACGTCGCAGGAAATCGAGCCGCATGTGCTGGAAGTCGCGGGCGAGGCCGGCGACGAGCAGGCGCTCCCACGAATCAGTCGGGCGCAGTCGGCTGGCGGCCTGCTGTGCCCAGTCGAGCCCCAGCTTCGCGCCAAGGTCCGAGAAGGCACGGGTCAGCACGCCGGCATCGATGGCAAGGTCCTTTGCGAGGCGGGCAAGGCCGACCGAGCCGTCAAGATCACCCAGCCGCGCGACCTTGGCTGCCTCGGCCTGCGGCACGCCCGCTTGCGTCAGGTCCGAAAGCATTCGCGCCGATTGGGTCTTCGCCTCGCTGCCGAGCAGCTTGCCAACCTCGGCCGAGAGTGCCGATACGCCGGGGGCCAGTTCGGCGAGCACCCGGGTGGGCTGCCGGTCAGTCACCCCCGCACGCAGCAGGTCGGCCATATGGCTGCGCAGCGCGGAGCTTGCGCGGCGGAAGGCGATGAGGCGCGCATGTTCGGGCATGGGTGCGGTTTCGATCCGCTGCCACACCTCGTCCATGCCGAACAGGCGCTCGGCGACGAGGAAAGCGGCGGCAACCATCGCCAGGCCAGCGCCTTCTTCCTCGACCAGCTCGAAGGGGTGGATCATGCCAATGCGGTTGACCATGCGGTTGGCCAGCTTGGTGGCGATGATCTCGCGCCGCAGCCGGTGGCCAAGGATATCCTTGCGGAACTTGGCCTGCATGGCCTCGGGAAAAGCGGCGACCAGTTCATCGTCCAGCCCCGGATCGTCGGGCAGGGCGGAGTGTTCGAGCGCGTCCTGCAAAGCCAGCTTGGCGCTGGACAGCAGGACGGCGAGTTCCGGCCGGGTGAGGCCCCGCCCTTCGGCGGCGCGGCGCTTGAAGGTGTCGTTGTCGGCCAGCCCCTCGGTCTTGCGGTCAAGCCCGCCGCGCTCCTCGAGCATTTCCATCAGGCGCAGGTAGGAGCCCGTCGCGCCGGCACCGCCGGCCTCGGCGATGGAAAGCCCGAGCGCCTGCAAGCGGTTGTCCTCAAGGACGAGGTGCGCCACGGCATCAGTCATCCCGGCCAGAAGCTTGACGCGGGCCGGCTCTGTCAGCCGCCCGGCGCGCTTGGCCGAGGCGAGGGCGATCTTGATATTGACCTCGTTGTCCGAACAATCGACGCCCGCCGAATTGTCGATGAAGTCGGTGTTGATCCGCCCGCCCGAAAGCGCAAATTCGATGCGCCCCGCTTGCGTGCAACCCAGGTTCGCACCCTCGCCGATCACCTTCGCGCCGATGTCGCGCGCGTCGACGCGCAGGCCGTCATTGGCGGGATCGCCAACAGTGGCATTGTTCTCGGCGCTCGACTTCACATAGGTGCCGATGCCGCCGAACCAGAGGAGGTCGACCGGCGCCTTCAGGATCGCGGTGATCAGGCTTTCAGGGTCCATCGCCGTCGCGTCGGTCCCAAGCATGGCGCGGACCTGCTTCGACAGCGGGATTTCCTTGGCACTGCGCGGGAAGACGCCGCCGCCCTTGCTGATCAGCTTCTTGTCATAGTCCTCCCACGAGGAGCGCGGCAGGGCGAACATGCGATCGCGTTCCTTCCAGCTCTTCGCCGGATCGGGATCGGGGTCGAGGAAAATGTGGCGGTGGTCGAAGGCTGCGACCAGCTTGATCGCTTTCGACAGCAGCATCCCGTTGCCAAAGACGTCGCCCGACATGTCGCCGCAGCCGGCCACCCGCACCGGTTCGCTCTGAACGTCGGTGCCCATTTCGAGGAAGTGCCGCCGGACCGAGAGCCACGCACCCTTGGCGGTGATGCCCATCGCCTTGTGGTCGTAACCTTTCGATCCGCCGCTTGCGAAAGCATCGTCGAGCCAGAAGTCGGCTTCGTCGGCGATGGCATTGGCCGTGTCCGAGAAAGTCGCCGTGCCCTTGTCAGCGGCGACGACGAAATAGGGGTCCTCACCGTCGCGAATGACGATGTGAGGCGGATGCACCACCGTTGCACCGACGATGTTGTCCGTGATCGACAGCAGCGTGCGGATGAACAGCTTGTAGCTTTCCTTGCCCTCGGCCAGCCAGCCATCGCGGTCCAGCGCAGGGTTGGGGAGCTGCTTCGGATAGAAGCCGCCCTTGGCCCCGGTCGGCACGATGACGGCGTTCTTCACCCGCTGGGCTTTCATCAGGCCGAGCACTTCGGTGCGGAAATCGTCGCGCCGATCGGACCAGCGCAGGCCGCCGCGCGCCACGGGGCCGGCGCGCAGGTGGATGCCTTCGACGCGGCGCGAATAGACGAAAATCTCGCGCCACGGCAGCGGCTTTGGCAGGCCGGGGACCATCGCGGAATCGAGCTTGAAGGCCAGCGCCGCCTCACCGGCGGGAGCAAAGGCATTGGTCCGCAGCATGGCGAGCACCAGCGCGCGGTAGGCGCGCAGCAGGCGATCGTCGTTGATCGCGGAAACCTTGGAAAGGCCCGCCTTGATGTCTTCCTGCGCTGTTTCAGCGGCCTTGGCGCGGTCCCCCGCAAAGGCCGGATCGTGCAGCGCGCGGAACAGGTCGAGCACTGCCAGCGTTACCGCCGGCGCGTTCTGCAAGGCATCGACCACGGTCGGAATGCCGAAGTTCAGCCCGGCCTGCCGCAGGTAGCGATACCAGGCGCGCAGCCAGTTCGCCTCGCGGGCGGAAAGGCGCAGGCCGGCGATCAGGCGGTTGAAGCCGTCGTCCTCGCCCATGCCGTTGAGCACTGCGGCCAATGCGTTCTCGATCACCGGTGCGTGGCTCAGCACGGCGGCGGCTTCCGATCCTGCGGGCAGGGCCAGCAGGAAATCGTGGATTGCGCCCAGATGTTCGCCGCGCTGGACAAGCGTGGTCGGCACGTCCTCGATCACGCGGAAGCCGAAGTTTTCGAGTGCAGGAACGGCGTCTGACAGGGCAATCGCGCCGCTGCGCTGGTAGAGCTTCAGGCGCAGACAATTGGCGGCATCGCCGGGCAGGGCATAAATGCGCACGCCGCGGCGCGGGCCAGCCTCACCTTCGTCGGCGGCAAGGTGGCGCAGGCGCGAAATGTCGTTGGCCGCTTCCGCCGCGCCGTGGACCGCGCGGTAGGAAAGGGGGAAAGCCTCGGCATAGCGTGCGGCAATGGCGGCGGCGCGGCCGGCTTCCTCATGGCCCGCAAGTTCCGCCTCAACCGCGTCGCTCCATCCGCGCAGCATCGCTTTGAGCTGGGCATCGAGCGCAGTTTCGTCAGGGATCAACGCGCCTTCGCGGATGTCGATGACGAATTGCAGCTGGGCAAGATTTCCGCCCTCGACCTCAAGGCTCCAGTCCAGCACCGGGCCATCGGCGGCCTGGGTCAGCATCTGCTGGATCTGCAGGCGCGTCGCGGTCGACAAGGTATCGCGCGGCAGCCAGACGAAGGCGAAAAGATGGCGTTCGAGCGGCGCGGTGACCAGCGACAGGCGCGGGCGCGGACGGTCGATCAGGCTCATCATCGTGGTCGATACGCGCTCGAGGTCGTGGTCCTCGAAACTGATCAGCAGGTCATGCGGCAGCGAGGTCATGGCATGGACCAGGGCCTTGCCCGCATGGCCCGAGGGATCGAAACCGAACTTGCCAGTAACCGCGGCCAGCTGCGCCCGCATCCGGGGCACCTGAGTGGGCGCGGCAGCCAGCGCGGCCGATGTCCAGACGCCCGCGTGAAGCGAAAGTGCGGTTACCTTCTTGCCCGTGAAGACCGGCACGATGAACAGGTCGAGCGGCACGCGGCGGTGGACCGTGCTCAGTCGGTTGGACTTGATCACCAGGGGCGCGCGGACGTTATTCGCGGCACCCTTTGCCTTGGCGTCGAACCATTCGAAGGCGCGCTGGAAGCTCGGTTCGCCGAGCAGCGGCCGTTCGCCCTTACGGCAGATGCCGAGCGCATCGGAATAGGTACCGTCGCGGTGGCGGGTGACATGGCCGAGCTGGGTCAGCATGCCATCGCCCAGCCAGCGCAGCAGGTCCGCGCCCTCATCGTCTTCCGCGGCACGCGCCGCGACAAGGTCAGCATCGGCGGCGATGGCCGCCTGCATCTTCGGCCAGTCGGCAACCGCGGCGCGGACATCAGAAAGGACTTCGGCCAGCGCCTCGCGCAGCGCGCGGCGGCCCTTTGCGTCTGCGCGGTCGGTCTCGAGATAGACCATCGATTCGCGTTTTGCGCCCTCGGCCGCTTTGCCGGTTGGCAGACCGGAAAGGGTGCCGCCCTCTTCACGCAGCACGGCCAGCACGGGGTGGACCAGCCGGTTGATGCCCAGCCCCTGCGCGGTCACGGCAGCCGCGATCGAATCGACCAGAAACGGCATGTCATCGTTGATCACGGCAACGCGCATATAGCGGTCAGAGGCGCTGCCGCTGACCGATTCGATTTCGATCACCGGCGTGCCGGGGCGGCGTTTGTCAGCTGCGCCCAGAAGGAAGGCGGCGGCGTCATCGAGGCCTTGCTTCGTGAATGCGCCGTCGCCCGGCAGGATCGAGGCGGAAAGGCGCGCGGCCAGATCCTTGCGCAGCTTTGCCGCGCTCTTGCCCGAAGCCGTTTCGCCTGCCGAACCTCTCGCCATGTCTCTCTCCTGCGCCGCTGGGAGCGGATGCTGCAGTAAAGAAATATAATTACCACAGCGTAGTGCAATCTTACGCGGTTTTACGGGTGACTGGTTCCAATTGCAACCAGTTTCACCGCAACTTTCGCTGATTCTCTAGGCAAAGGCCTCAGCGGTCAAGGCAAGCGAGCGGCAATGGGCCTGCGGGTCGAACAGGGCGCCGCCAACAATGATTTCGTCCGCCCCGGTGCGCTCCACGAACCGTTCTATCCCCTCGCGCACCGTGGAGGGTGAGCCCACTGCGCGCGCCTGATCGAGGTGGGCGAACATGGCCTGGAATTGCGCGGGCAATGTGGCGCGATAGTTTTCGATCGGCGGCTTGAGCTTGCCCGGCGTGCCGCTGCGCAGGGCGGCAAAGCTCTGTTCGAGTGAAGAGGCATGGAAGCGGGCTTCCTCGTCGGTATCGGCGCAGACGATAGCCATTGCGGCCATGACATGCGGCTTGTCGAGCGTTTCCGATGGCGTGAATCGCTCGCGATAAAGCTTGAGTGCGGCATCGAGATGATCGGGCGCGAAGTGCGAGGCGAAGGCATAGGGCAGGCCGAGCGCAGCGGCGAGCGAGGCGCCGAACAGGCTCGATCCGAGGATCCACATTTCGACATTTGCGCCGCTTCCCGGCGTTGGCAGCAGCGGGGCGGAAGCATCCCCCGCCAGCAGCGCGCGCAGTTCGACCACGTCTTGCGGGAACTGCTCGGCGGAGCGCATCAGGTCCTTGCGCAGCATCTGGCCGATGCGTCCGTCCGCCCCCGGCGCGCGGCCAAGGCCGAGGTCGACCCGGCCCGGAAACAGCGCGGCCAGCGTGCCGAACTGCTCGGCAATGGCGAAGGGGCTGTGGTTGGGCAGCATGATGCCGCCCGAGCCAATGCGAATGGTGCTTGTCGCATGTCCGATGGCCGAGATCACGACTGAGGCCGCCCCGCCCGCCACGCCTTCCATGCCATGGTGCTCGGCGATCCAGTAGCGCTTGTAGCCCGCCTCTTCCGCGGTCTTTGCCGCTGCAATCGAGGCGGCGAGGGCTTCGGCTACGCCGCTTCCTTCGCGCACCGTGACAAGGTCGAGGACGGAGAGCGGTACCAAGGTCAGTTGGCCTTGGCTGGAGCCGTCGCGGGGGCGGAGAGGCGGGCCAGCCATGCCTTGGCCTGTTCGGCCTCGGCCGATTGCGGAGCCGTGGCGATCACCGACTGCCACGATTTGCGCGCGGCATCCTCGCGCCCGGACATGGCCGCGATAAGGCCTGCCTCCAGCCCGATGCCGAGGTCCAGCGGGTCGAGCCGCCCGGCGACCTCGATAAACGCCTGCGCCTCGGGAAGCTTGCCGGCCAGCCGCGCCGCGCGGGCGGAAATGACGAAGGTTGTGGCATCGGCGGGCAGCGCGGCGCGCGCCTCGGCCAGCGCGGCGGCGGCTTCGTCCTTGCGGCCGAGCTTGTAGAGCGAGGAGGCGGAATCGCGGGCGATACGGCCGACAAGGACAGTGTCCTCGGCCTCCTTGGCGAGGGCCTTGGCGCGGGCAAAATGGTCGACGGCAGTGGTATAGGCGGCGCGCCCGTCAGCCGCGATGGCGGCGCCGACCTGGAACTCCGCGCGGCCGCGCTTGTCGTCTGCAGGGAGTGCATCGCGGGCAGCGATGAAGTCCGCTTCGGCTTCGCTATAGCGTTCGAGCGCGGTCAGCGCGATCGCGCGGCAGGCCAGCGCATCGGTGTGTTCGGCACCGGTCTTCACCGTCAGCGCCTCGTCCGCGGTGGAAAGCGCCGCGACGGGATCGATGTCGGCCCGGGTATAGCAGGTCTCGATCGCCGGGCGCGGCAGGACCGGAGCTAGCGGGGCGACCGACTTCTTCGGCGTGTCGCGGCCTTCGAGCGCAGGCTTGGGCACACGCGCGGTTCTGCCGCCGGGATTTGGCACGGTATAGGGGCCGACCTGCATGATCGCGAGGGTCGAGGAAAACAGGGCGGCTAGTATGGTCATGGGCATCCCGGATCAGCCGTAAAGGCGGTCAATGGTAGCGAGCAGCAAGGCAATGTCCGTCTCGCGCGACAGGCGGTGGTCGCCGTCCTTGATCAGGTGGACCTGCACATCGGCTGAACGCAGCGCTTCGGCGAACCTTAGCGAGGTCTGCCACGGCACATCGGGATCGGCCTGCCCGTGGATCAGGCGCACCGGGCAGTCGATGGCGATCTCGGCATCCAGCAGGCGGCTGGCCTGTCCGTCACTCCAGAACCCGGGGTGAGTCGGTGTCGGGTCGGGGCCGTAGGGGTTGTCCTCGTAGACCGGGCGGCCAGCGGCGAGGTCGGCCTTTTGCTCCTCGGTATAGCCCCAGTCGGTGAAGTCCGGCGCGGCGGCGATGCCGACAAGGCCGGCGAGGCGGTCTCCAAGTTCCAGTCCGGTCAGCAGCATCAGCCAGCCGCCCATCGACGATCCGGCGAGCACAACCGGCCCCGGGCAATAGGCTTGGATCAGCGCCTGCACTTCCTCTCGCCAGAGGCTGAGCGTGCCGTCCGCAAACAGGCCCGAGCTTTCCCCGCAGCCCGAATAGTCGAGCAGCAGACACCCGCGCCCCGTGGCCTCGGCGCGGGCGAAGACGGCCTGCGCCTTGCCGCCTGCCATGTCCGACATATAGCCCGGCAGGAACACCAGTGTCGGCGCGGTGCTGTCCTTGGCTGGCGGCGTAAAGCGAAAAGCGATGCGCCGCCCGTCGGGCATCAAGTGATGGCGGGGTTCGATCATGGTCCTCCGCTTTGCCGCCCCGTCAACGGGTGGCAAAGCGCTTTTGCAACCATGCCGCCATGAGGTCCAGCGCGGCGGGGGCGAAAGTTTCCTCGATCGCCTGGTATTCGCCGAGCCCGCCGGTCTTCGCCGTCTGGAACAGGTGGTTGAGGCCGGGCAACTCGACGATAGTTACATCCTTATTGGCGGCCGTCGCCTTGCGGATCGCGGGCAGGTTCTCGGCTGCGGGGACCTGCCGGTCGAGCGAGCCATTGATCGCCAGCACCGGCACCTTGATGCGGGCAAGATTGGGCACGGGGTCATAGTTCAGGAAATAGCGGAACCACGGGCTCGCCAGCCGCGCGGTGAGCATCGAGGCCGGGGCATCGGCGGGCATGCCGACAGCGGCGCGGGCCTCGGGCGTCAGGATGGCTGCCACAGCCGTCTCGGTTTCGGCATCGTCCTTGGCCTTGGCGACGGCGGCGAAGATCTGCGCCATGAACGGCTCGGCCTTGTCGAGGTCTGCCTCGCTGCGGCCCATCTGTGTGCCGATCAGCCGCTGCTGTGACAGCATCAGACGGTCCAGCCGCGTTCCGGGTCCGGCGAGCAGCACGGCATAAGCGACCTTCGGATTGCTCGCCATGGCAATCGGCGCGACCATGCCGCCTTCGGAATGGCCGATGAAGCCGATCTTGCTGCTGCTGATGTCCGTGCGGGCGGCCAGCGCGGCGAAAGCGGCATTGGCGTCGGTGGCAAAGTCGGCGCTGGTTGCCTTGGAGAAATCGCCGGTCGACTTGGCCGTGCCCCGGTCGTCATAGCGCAGCACGGCAAAGCCATTACGCGTCAGGTGGTCGGCAATGACGGCGAAGGGCTTGTGTCCGGCGAGTGTCTCGTCGCGGTCCTGCGCGCCCGAACCGGTGATGAGGATCGCGGCTGGGAAAGGTCCCTTGCCCTGCGGCAGCGTCAGCGTGCCGGCCAGCGTGACGCCGGGGGCAGCAGGGTTGGCGAAGGTCACCTCTTCGCTGCGATAGGGGAAGGGTGCGATCGGCAATTGCGGGCGCTTGGCGGCAGCCGGCTGCGCTGCCGCCGCCTTGCGGAAGGTGATCGGCATATCGGCCTGGCCCTGCTGGGCGAGTGTGCCGGCCAGCGACTGGCCATCGTCCGACAGGGTGCCGGAGAACGACAGCATGCCGCCCAGCAACGAAAATTTCAGCGCATTGCCCTCACGCGAAAGCCCACGCACCGGCACGCCGCTGACCATCTGGTCGGGCGATTCGTAAAGGCCGATCGTGCCGGTCGGCGCGGTACGAAACCGCACACCCTGCCGCAGGGTGACGCCGTTGAGCACTATTTCGCCGTTCCACCGGCCATCAAGCCCGGCGATCACCTGAGTGGCGGGGGCATCACCGGCCTTCAGCGCCAGCTTCATGGCGATGCCCTGCGTGAAGGTGCCGATCCACGCCTTGTCCGCCTCGCTCCAGGTGCCTTCGTACTTTGCCTGAAGGGCATCGACGGCAAAGACCAGGCGCTCCTTGTCCAGCGCCACACTGGTCAGCGGCATTGTCCGCCCGGGATTCTGGTCGCGGCTTTCGATGTCGCCTTTCAGTGCGCCGTCCGCCCCGCGCTCGATCCGCACGACGAGCATCAGCTCGCCAATCGGGGTGACGCCCGCGCCATGCCAGGTCCCCGGACCATCCGGGGCGGCAAGGGCAGCTTGAGGCAGCGCCACAAGCAGGGCGAAAATGGCAAGCAACCGGCGAAACAGGGGCATGATAATTCCTTTTGCAGTCAGGCTTTTCGCACAATGCGGTCAGGGGTCAATCGCGCTCGAAAATCTCTTCGATGGTCAGTTGGAAGACATCGGCGATGCGGAAGGCGAGCGGGAGCGAGGGATCGTACTTGCCGGTTTCGATCGCATTGACCGACTGGCGCGATACGGCCAGCTTTTCGGCAAGGTCCTGCTGGCTCCAGGCCCGCTCGGCGCGCAGCACGCGGAGGCGGTTCTTCATCAGCAGGACCCTGCCGTGCCCATGGTGACCTTGTTGAACAGCGCGCCAAGGCCCAATCCGATTGCCCAGAAAAAGAATACGCCGAAACCATCGTTGCCCGGAGCGACAAGATCGAAGTTCTGCAGGAATTCCCAGACGGTCATGATCGTCAGGCTGAAGCCGCTGGCGAACAGGCACTGCCGCACCAGCAGCAGCCGCATGAATTCATCGGTTTCCTCGACGATGTAGCGCATCACCGCCCAGAACACCGCGATCACTGGCAGGGCTGGCAGGATGGCAAGACCATAAGCCAAGGGGCCATGCGGCGGGTTGTGCCGGAAAAGCCAGGCCGCGCCGAAAAGAAAGATCAGGTAGAGGGACATAAGCACGGCCAGCCTGAGAAGATAGCGCCGGGCGGGGGGAGACATCTTGCGCATTGGAAAGCACCTTTAACTGAATGACAAGGACGCTTTACTTCTGATTCTGCGTTGGTGTCAATGTTCCTTTACATCAAAAGCCGGATTGCAAAGCCGCGCTGTCCTACATCGTGCCGTGCTGGCATGGTGGTGGAATGAACCGCGCCCTCAGATCCAGTCAGCGTGAACCATCCTGCCGTGGCTTAAGGCTGCGCGTGCGGGCCGGTGATGTGTCACCCGTGATCGCGGAACCCGAAAGCCCTGAAATCTGCGGGTTTGGCGGGGCAGATGCATGGGTGACACGGTGTCACCTCTGTCACCCTGTTCCCGGCTGGCAAATGCGCCGGCGGAATGCGCGGTTGAGGCGCGGTCGTTCCGTGGCTAAGGGCCTGTGCCATGTCTGAAATGATCACGATCAGCCTGCCCGATGGATCCTCGCGCGAAATGCCGCGGGGCTCGACTCCCTATGACGTTGCCGCGGCGATTGGCCCCGGCCTCGCCAAGGCGGCGATTGCCGCGCGCGTCGACGGCGAACTGGTCGACCTGACCCGGCCCTTCACCGGCAATGCCGCGCTGGCGCTGGTGACTTCGCGTGACGAGGCCGAAGCGCTCGACCTTGCCCGCCATGACTTTGCCCACGTGCTGGCAGAAGCCGTGCAGGCGCTGTGGCCCGGCACGCAGATCACCTTTGGCCCGTCGACCGACGATGGCTTCTATTACGACGTGATGGCCCCCGCCAGCCGCGAGCCCTTCGGCATGGATGACCTCCCCGCCATCGAAGAAAAGATGCGCGAGATCATCCGCGCCGACAAGCCGCTGCGCCGCGAAGTCTGGAGCCGCCAGCAGCTGATCGACAAGTGGAGCGCCGAGGGCGAGACCTTCAAGGCCGAATGGGCCGCCGAACTGCCAGAGGGCGAGGAGCTGACGGTTTACTGGTCGGGCAGCGACTGGCTCGACATGTGCCGCGGGCCGCACCTGCCATCCACCGGCAAGCTCGATCCGGCAGCCTTCAAGCTGATGCGCGTCGCCGGGGCATACTGGCGCGGCGACCAGAAGAATGCGCAGCTGACGCGCATCTACGGCACCGGCTGGCTCAACAAGAAGCAGCTCGATGCGCACCTGACGCGGCTGGAAGAAGCGGCCAAGCGCGATCACCGGCGTCTGGGTCAGGAAATGGACCTGTTCCACCTTCAGGCTGAAGCGCACGGATCGGTGTTCTGGCATCCGCAGGGCTATGTCATCTACCGCGAACTGGAGGACTACATCCGCCGCGCGGTGCAGGGTGCCGGCTGCAAGGAAGTGAAGACGCCGCAGGTGATGGACGCCCGCCAGTGGGAACAGTCCGGCCACTGGGGCAAGTACCGCGCCAACATGTTCGTCATCCCCGACGAAGTGCCGAATACCGAGGACGAAGGCCCGGTGATCAGCGGCGATGCCGACTGGATGGCGCTGAAGCCGATGAACTGCCCGGCGCACGTGCTAATCTTCCGCCAGGGCATCAAGTCCTACCGCGACCTGCCGCTGCGCATCGTCGAAAACGGCTGCTGCCACCGCAACGAGCCGCACGGCGCACTCCACGGGCTGATGCGCGTGCGCCAGTTCACGCAGGACGATGGCCACATCTTCTGCCGCGAGGACCAGATCGTCAGCGAGGTGCGCAATTTCTGCGAGCTGGCCGACCGGGTCTACAAGCACTTCGGCTTCACCTATGCGGTCAAGCTGGCACTCCGGCCCGACCAGCGCTTCGGCAGCGACGCCGATTGGGACAAGGCCGAGCAGGAACTGCGCCAGGCGGTGATCGATGCCGGTCTCGCCACCGAGGAATACGGCTGGGAGGAGCTTCCGGGCGAAGGCGCGTTCTATGCGCCCAAGCTCGAATGGCACCTGACCGACGCGATCGGGCGGACCTGGCAGGTCGGCACGATCCAGTCGGACCGCGTCCTGCCCGAACGGCTCGATGCCAGCTACATCGGCGAGGACGGCGAGAAGCACCGGCCGGTGATGTTGCACCGCGCGATCTTCGGTTCTTATGAACGCTTCATCGGCATCCTGATCGAGCACTATGCCGGCAAGCTGCCGGTCTGGCTTGCGCCGACGCAGGCCGTGGTGGCGACGATCGTGTCCGACGCCGATGGCTATGCTGCCGAAGTGACGCGCCAGCTTGCCGAAGCGGGCATCCGGGTGGAAACAGACACGCGCAACGAGAAGATCAACTACAAGGTGCGCGATCACAGCCTGAAGAAGGTTCCGCACTTGCTCGTCGTCGGCAAGCGGGAGGCGGAGGAAGGCACTGTCGCCGTCCGCACGCTGGGGGCAGAGCACCAGAAGGTCATGTCGCTGGCTGATGCGATTGCCATGCTGAAGGCCGAGGCAACTCCGCCGGATCTGCGGGACTGATTGCTGGTCTCACCTGGGGAGCCATTGCGCTCGGGCTGACGGCCACTTTGGTCGCCGGGTTTGTGCGCGGGCTGGCCGGGTTCGGCCTCGCGATCCTGCTGGTCCCGGTGCTGGCGCTGGCGGTCCCGCCGGTCGAAGCGGTGATGATCGGCAACCTGCTGGGGTTCCTCGTCAGCTTCGCGCATATCCGCAAGCAGGTGGCCGATACCGAGCGATCGGCCTGGATCATCGCCGGGGTCGCCGTGCTGACGATTCCGTTGGGCTATCTGGCGCTGGGCTGGGCCGGACCGGCGCTGGCCCGCCTGCTGATTGCCTTGGTGGCGATCGGTGCTTTTGTCGCAGTTCTGCTGCCCAAGAAGCCGCACCACACGCCGGGGCCGCGGGAGACTGTCGCAACCGGCGTTGCATCGGGCCTTCTCACCGGGTTCGCCGGGATGCCGGGACCGCCCGTGGTGCCGTACTATCTGCGCCGCGACATTGCCCCGGCAGTGGCGCGCGCCTCAATGATGTCGATCTTCCTCGTCACGCAGGGAGCGGGCGCGACCATCGCGGTGCTGCTCGGCAAGGCGAACTGGGAGGAACTGTGGTTTGCCCTCGCGCTATTCCCGATGGTGTTGGCCGGAAACTGGCTGGGAACGCGCGCCTTTGGCCGCATCGATCCGAAGGCATGGCGCTACATCGCCGGCGGCGTGCTCGGTGCGGCGGCCTTGGGAGCCGTGCTCAAACTTTAGAAAGGAAAGGCGCGCTCGGCGAAGATCAGCGCCAGCGCACAGCCCGTCACCACGGCAAAGCGCGCCACTTCGAGCGCCGGAAGACGCTGCGGGGCGGACAATGCAAAGGAGACGACTCGAGCCATGAGCGCGATGATGCGCTGCAGGCGGTTACCGGTCCGTTAAGAGGGCGGGCATCTGCTGGCTGGCACAGTGAAACGATCCGCCGCCCGCCAGCACGGCATCGGCCATGATGCCGACAACCTCGCGTTCGGGGAACAGCTCGGCAATCGCCGCGACGCCATCCTCGTCGTGAGCCGTCCCGTAGATCGGCACTGCGACCAGCTTGGAAGTGATGGCGAAGTTCATGTAGCTGGCAGGCTCAATCCGGCCGTCCGTCTCCACCCGGCCCGGCGAGGGAATATCCCGCACGGTCAGGCCGAAAGCCTCGGCGCGGCGATAGGCATCGGCATAGATCGCCGCGTTGGGATCGTCTGCCCCCGTCGCTTGCGGCAGGGCCAGGATATGCGGCGCGACAAATCGGGCGAGGTTATCGACATGGCCGTCGGTGTGGTCGTTGATCAGGCCTTCGCCCAGCCACAGCACCTGGTCGAAACCGAGGTCGCGGTGCAGCCGGGCCTCGATATCGTCGCGCGACAGATTGGGGTTCCGGTTGGGATTGAGCAGGCACTGCTCGGTCGTCACCACCAGCCCGGTGCCGTCGCAATCGAGCGCCCCGCCTTCGAGGATCCAGTCCGCGGTCGACGGCTCCATCCCCGCACTGCGGGCGAGTTCGGCTCCGATGGTCTGATCACCCTCCATCAGGTACTTGCCGCCCCAGCCATTGAAGCCGAAGCGCCGCGCGGCCCGGTTGCCCGCATCGTCCATCACGACCAGCGGCCCGGTATCGCGCAGCCAGACGTCGCCATAAGTTCGCGTTTCGAGCTTGACCTTCGCGCTGCACAAAGCCGCCGCCCGCGCGGCATTGGCCTCGTCGCGAACGATCAGCCGCACCTCCTGCCCGCTCTCCGCAACAGCATTGGCGAAGGCGGCAATCTGCTCCTGCGCGCGGCCAAGGAAGCCCGGCCATTCCACCGGATCGTGCGGAAAGCCGATCCACAGCCAGTCCTGCGGATGCCATTCGGGGGGCATCCGCATCGTCGTATCGGTCATTGTTACTTTCCGCCCCGGCTCTTGTCGCGCACGGCGCGGAATTCGTCGGTAGCGTACCAGTTGGGCCAGGTCTTGCCCATGGCGAGTTCGCGGCCCAGCGCCATGTAAAGCTCGACGTCCTGCGCGATGCCGGTGAAGTCCCACTTCGACGAATATTCGTCGCCCGGCTGGTGATAGCGGTTCTTGCGGTAGTCCTCACTCGCCGCAATGCCCGCCGCCGTCCCGCCGACCTCCAGGTCATTGCCGCGCTTCACGTAGTACATCGGCACGCCCAGCTTGGCGAAGGGGAAGTGGTCCGAGCGATAGTAATAGCCGTGCTCGGGATGGTCCTCGGGGCTTTCCTTGAGGCCGCGCGCGGCGAGTGCCTTGCGGAACATGGCTGTCAGCTCGCTCTTGTCGCCGCCCGACATGGCATAGTCGCGGGCGCGGGCGATCGGGGGCAGGTTGTCCATGTTGACCCCGCCCACGGTCTGGCGAAGCGGGTAGATCGGGTTCTCGGCGTAGAACTTCGAGCCCAGCAGGCCCGATTCCTCCAGCGTCACGGCAAGGAACACCTGGCTGCGGCGCGTCGGGCCTGCCGCTGCGCTTGCCTTGGCAATCGCGGCGAGTGCGGCGACGCCGGTCGCATTGTCCGCCGCGCCGTTGCAGATGTCATCTCCTCGCGCATCCGGCGTGCAGCGGCCAAGGTGGTCCCAGTGCGCCGAATAGAGCACGTATTCGTTGGGTGCCTGCTTGCCGGGAAGGATGCCGACCACATTGTGCGACGTCGACTTGCGGATCGCATTGTCGAACGACATGCTGGCCTTCAGGCCCAGCGGCACCGGCTTGAAACCCTTCTGCACTGGCGGCCTCTGACAGCGCCGCAAGGTTCTGCCCCGCCGCGCCAAGGATCGCTTCGGCCACCGGCTTCTGGATCCAGCCGTTGGCGGCCGTGTTGTTCATCCCGTTATCGGCGCTTTGGACGTAGTACTGCGCGCCGGTCCAGCTGGAGTTGACCACGTTCCAGCCATAGGCAGCGGGGAACGTGTCGTGGACGATCAAGGCACCTGCCGCGCCCTGCCGGGCGGCTTCCTCGAACTTGTAGGTCCAGCGGCCGTAATAGGTCATGCGGCGGCCCTTGAAGGGGCCGTCCTGTGTTTCCATCGCATAGTCGGGATCGTTGACCAGGATGACCGCGATCTTGCCCTTCATGTCGAGCCCGGCATAGTCGTTCCAGCCGAGTTCGGGGGCATTGACGCCATAGCCGACGAAGACCAGCTCGGCGTCCTTGATGTCGGTGCGCGGCACTGCGCGGTAGCTGCCGACGACGTATTCGCTGCCGAACTGGAACGAGAGCGGAGTGGCCCCGCCCGAGACGGTCAGCGGGCTGTTGTTCTTCGCGGTGATCTCAACCGTCGGCACCGGCTGCAACCACGAACCCTTGTTGCCCGGTTTCAGCCCCGCCGCCTTCAATTGGGCGATGATCGTGTTGAGCACCTTGGGTTCCGCAGCGGTCGAGGGCGCGCGGCCTTCCAGGTCGTCCGAGGCGAGCCGCTGGACCATCGCGCGCATCAGCTTCACGTCGACCTGCGGCGCTGCCGCCTTCTTCGGCGCGGCGGGGGCGGCGGAGGCGAGGGCGAGGCCGAGGGCGGAAACGGCGGCAAGGCGGAGTGAAATCTTCATCGGCGACCTTTCGGATGGATGGCGGCCTGCCTTCGGGGGCGGCCCGTGCTGAGCACGGTTGTGGCAAAGCGCGCGGGCTCTCGCAAGGCGGCTTGATTGCCCGGCAGCGAAAGGGCAGGGCAGGGCCATGGCACGGCAAGCGGACTGGCTGGGAGCAATCGCACGGGCTGAAGCCTGCGCGCCCTATCTTTCCGGCCTTTTGGAGCGCGAGGCGGACGTTGCCGCCCTGCTGCGCGAGGGGCGCGGGGAAGAGGCGCTAGCTCTCGCGCGCAGCTATGGCGCAGCCTCCGGCGATGTCGGCGTGGCCCTGCGGCACGAGAAGCGCGGCCTCGCGCTCGCGCTGGCGATTGGCGATCTGGCCGGAGCCTTTGACCTCACCCGCGTCGTCACCGAACTTTCCAACTTTGCCGACCGGGCGATGGACGCCGCGATTGCCGATGCGATCCGCTCGCGCGTGCCCGATGCGGAGCCTGCCGGTATGATCGCCCTCGCGCTCGGCAAGCACGGCGCGCAGGAGCTGAACTACTCCTCCGACATCGACCCGATCCTGCTCTACGATCCCGAACGCCTGCCCCGGCGCGAGCGAGACGAACCCGGAGAGGCGGCGCAGCGCGTGGCTCAGGGTCTGGTTCGCACGATGAGCCATATCGATGCTGGCGGCTATGTCTTCCGCGTTGACCTGCGGCTGCGGCCAGCTTCCGAGGTCAGCCCTCTCGCGATCCCCATCGATGCCGCCCTCAGCCATTACGAAAGCTCGGCCTTGGCGTGGGAGCGGGCCGCTTTTATCCGGGCGCGGGCCTGCGCCGGGGATATCGATGCCGGCCAGCAGTTCCTCGCCGCGATCCGTCCTTTCGTCTGGCGCAAGAGCCTCGACTTCGGCGCCATTGCCGAGATCGGGCGGCTGACGGGGCGGATCCGCGCGAGTCACAAGGGGGCAGGTTCGGTCGGCCCCGGCTTCGACCTCAAGAAAGGGCGAGGCGGCATTCGCGAGATCGAATTCTACGCCCAGACTCACCAGTTGATCCACGGCGGCCGCAACCCGGCGCTGCGGCTGCGGGGAATGCGCGCCTCGCTCGATGCCCTGGCCGAGGCGGGGATCATCGCCGCCGAGGACGCGCGGATGCTGGGGGAAAGTTATGACCGGCTGCGCACCCTTGAACACCGCTTGCAGATGGTGCTCGACCAGCAGACTCATTCACTGCCGCTCGATCCGGCGGCGCTTGACCGGGTGGCGCAGCTCGATGGCCTGCCGGATGGCAAGGCACTGGTCGATGAGCTGGCCGCGATCACCGACATGGTCGGCAAGCGCTATGACATGCTCGTGCTTGCCCATGCCGGAGTGCCGGGCAGCGAAGGCCACCGTCCGCCTGCTGCCGCCCCGGCGCTCGGCGGTGAGCGGCTGGCGGCAGAGCTCGACGAACTCGGTTTCGAAGATGCCGCCGACCTCGCGGACCGGGTCGCGGCGTGGCGCAGCGGCAAGGTGCGGGCGCTGCGCAGCGAGGCGGCGCGCGCGGCCTTTGACGCGATCCAGCCCGCGCTGCTCGCCGCGCTGGCCCAGTCGCCCGATCCGCGCCGCGCCTTCCTGCGCTGGGAGGAACTGCTCACGCGCCTGCCCTCAGCGATCAACCTGTTCCACCTGCTGGAGGCTAGGCCCGCGCTGCTCGAACTGCTCGCCAAGGTGCTGGGCCTCGCGCCGCCATTGGCCGAAGCGCTCGCCCTGCGCGCTGACCTGCTAGACCCGCTGATCGATGCGACGGCATTTGCCTTGCCGGGTGAGGTGGGCGCGCTTGCCGCCGAAATGGCCGAGGGTGAGGCAGACGACGATTACGAGCGCCTGCTCGGCCGGGTGCGCCGCAAGGTGGGGGAAAAGCGCTTCGCGCTCGGCGTGCAACTGGTCGATGCGATGACCGATCCGGTTGCCGTGGCAGAAGCCTATGCCCGCGTGGCCGAGGCGGCGCTGGCGGTGCTGGCCAGCGCGACCGTGGCTGAATTCGAGAAAGCCCACGGGCGGATTGCCGGGTGCGATCTCGTCATCCTCGGGCTCGGACGGCTGGGCGGCGGGGCGCTGACGCACGCCTCCGACCTCGATCTGGTCTATTGCTTCACGGGCGAGACTGGCGGCGAATCGGATGGCGAACGACCGCTCGGCACCACGCTCTATTTCAACCGGCTCGCCCAGCGCGTCGGTGCGGCGATGTCGGTGCCGACGGCGGAAGGCGCGCTCTATGAGGTCGATACGCGGCTGCGGCCATCGGGTGCGCAGGGGCCGCTTGCAGTCAGCCTCGATGCCTTCGCGCGCTACCAGAAGGAGAGCGCCTGGACCTGGGAGCACATGGCGCTCACCCGCGCGCGGACGCTGTTCGGCCCGGTCGAGGCGCAGGCGGCGTTGGGAGCTATTGTCAGCGAAGTGCTCGCCACTCCGCGCGATGCCGCGAAACTGAAGGCCGATGTGCTGTCGATGCGGGCCGAAATGGCGCGGCACAAGCCGGCCAAGGGTCCACTCGATGCCAAGCTGGCGCGCGGCGGGCTGGTCGATGTCGAATTCCTCGTCCATTTCCTGCAACTGCGCGATCATGTCGGCCTCACGCCGTCGCTGCCCCAAGCCATCGACGCGCTAGAGGAGGCAGGCTTGGTGCCGGCTGAACTCAGGCCTGCCCATGACGCCATGACGCGTCTGCTCGTCGCAGCGCGGCTGCTCGCGCCGGATTCACAAGTCCCTCCACCGGGACCACGCGCCGCGCTTGCCAGCGCTTGCCATTGCGACGATTGGCAATGCGTGATCAACGATTTCGCTGAGGCCCGCGCCGTGGTGGCGCAGGTCTGGGCGGCGACATTTGGCGAACAACTGGTTTTGGAGGACTTATGAGCGCGAAACCCGGTGTGGGCGACCTCATGCCCGACGTGGCCCTGATCACTCCCGATGGCGGAGAAGTGAGGCCGTCCGATCTCAAGGGCAGGAAGGCGGTCGTGTTCTTCTATCCCAAGGACGATACTCCCGGCTGCACGGTCGAGAACCAGGATTTCACCGCGCTGGCGGATGAATTCGCGGCTGCCGGCGTGGCTCTGCTCGGCGTGAGCAAGGACAGCCCGGCGCGGCACCAGAAGTTCATCGCCAAGTACGGCCTCAAGGCACCGCTCGCCAGCGATGCGGCAGAGGGCGGCCTGTCCGACGCGCTCGGCGTGTGGACCGAGAAGGTCAATTACGGCCGCACCTACATGGGCATGGTCCGCACCACCTATCTGCTGGATGCCGAGGGCCGCATCGCGCGGGTGTGGGACAAGGTGAAGGTCAAAGGCCACGCTGCCGAAGTGCTGGAGGCAGCGAAGGCACTTTGACCTCGCTCGCCGCCGCGATCCGCAAGGCGCTCGAAACCGCCGATCCGCGCGCCAAGGTCATGGCGGCGCGGGAAGTCGCACGCGACTGGCGGCTGGGGCGGCTGGACTTTGCCTTCGATTGCGAAATGCCCGAGCGCCCCGCCCGGCCGGAGCGGCCCGAATTGCTCGCCCCGCGCCTCATGCCCAAGCGCAGGCGCGGAGGATCGGAGAGCGGGCGAATCGCGCTGTGGCACAGCCTTGCCCACATCGAATTCGTCGCCATCGACCTTGCGCTCGACATGGCGGGGCGATTCGGCGGGCAAATGGGGGCGGGTTTCGTCAGCGATTTCCTCAAGGTCGCGGCAGACGAGGCGATGCACTTCGCCATCATCCAGAGGCACCTTGCCACGATGGGCGCGACCTATGGTGACCTGCCCGCGCACGACGGATTATGGGAGGCCGCCCACGGTACCCGGCATGATGTGGCGGCGCGGCTTGCCGTGGTCCCGATGGTGCTCGAAGCGCGCGGACTGGATGTCACCCCGGCAACGATCGAACGCGTCCGCGCGGCCGGGGACGAGACCGGCGTACGCATCCTGAGTCGCATCCTTGACGACGAAATCGTCCACGTTCGAATCGGCACAAGTCACTTCGCCTCAGTCGCCTCGGCGCGCGGCGAAGTGATGGAGCGATTCTGGAAAATGCAGGTAATCCGCCACTTTTCGGGGGCCGTTAAGCCACCGTTCAACGACTCGGCGCGTCTCGCGTGCGGTCTGTCGCGGGATATGTACCACGCTGTTGCTTTGGTTGGAGCACCCCTCTAGCCCAAGCTCACAGAGACGGCGGGGGGTCCGACCATCTCCAAAAAAACAAGAACCAGCGGGTTGCATCGCCTGGTTCGGCACATGTCGAGTTGGTCGGTATAAAGGGTTTTACGTGGTCGTTTCTTCGGTTCTCAAACTTCGTTCCATCGCTGGCTTCGTGGTCGCCGCGCTTTCCCTCGGGACTGCCGCACCCGCCTTCGCCAACGCTTCTGCGAACGCAGACATCATTGCCCCGCTTCGCGCATCGCAGGCCGCCAAGGCCCAGACGGGTAACACTTCGGGCGACGATGAGTTCCGCTCGCTGTTCAATTCCTGGCAGAAGCTTGATGGCGGCCGCGCCCTTGCCGCCTCGAACCAGCCCAAGCGCGCCGCGGTCGTTCCCGGCCTGACCGGCGTTTCCACCGGCGTCGCCATCCCCGGCACCGTTTCCATTCCTTCGCTGATGCCGATCGAAGCAGGCCTGCTGCGTTCTGGCTTCGGCATGCGCAACCACCCGATCCTCGGCGGCCGCCGCGCCCACAAGGGCGTTGATCTGGCCGCGCCGTCGGGCACCCCGATCTACGCTTCGGCCGACGGCGTCGTTTCGAAGGCCGAGTGGTTCTCGAGCTACGGCCTCTATGTCAGCCTCGAACATGGCGGCGACATCCAGACCCGTTACGGCCACATGTCGCGCCTCAACGTTTACAACGGCCAGAAGGTCAAGAAGGGCGAGCTGATCGGCTACGTCGGTTCGACCGGCCGCTCCACTGGCCCGCACCTGCACTATGAAGTGCGCGTTGCCGGCCTCGCCGTGAATCCGCTGCCCTACATGCAGGGCGGCGATTTCAAGCCGGCCACCCTCGCCGCAGCGGCTGAAGCCCCTGCCATGGGCGGAGACGACGAGCAGTAATTCTCAAGCGGACCGCGCAAAGCGCGGCTGCAACCAGACATCTTGGGAGAGGTGTCAGGAAAAGGGCGGCAAAAGCCGCCCTTTTCTATGTCAGCAACCGAGCAGCCGCCGGGCCATGGCGCGGACTTCATCCGCCATGTCCTCGCGCTCCAGCGCCAAGGCCAGCGTTGCCTCGACAAAGCCGGTCTTCGATCCGCAGTCGAACCGGCGACCGTCGAAGGTGACCGCATGGAACGGCTGCTTGCCAATCATCTGCGCCATGGCGTCGGTCAGCTGGATTTCGCCGCCCGCGCCCTTTTCCTGCCTGTCCAGCACGCGCATGACCTCCGGCTGGAGGATGTAGCGGCCCGAAATGATCAGGTTCGATGGCGCATCCTGGCGCTTCGGCTTTTCGACCAGTCCCCTGACTTCGGTCAGCGTTCCGCGGCTTTCGCCCGGCGCGATCACGCCATAGTTTGAAACCTCGTCTTCGGGCAATTCGAGCACCGAAATGACATTGCCGCCCACCTGCTCATAGGCTTCGACCATCTGCTTCATGCAGCCGCCCTTGCCGCCCGGCTGGCCGATCATCAATTCGTCGGGCAGGAAAACCGCGAACGGTTCGTCGCCTACAATGGCGCGGGCGCACCAGATGGCATGGCCGAGGCCGAGTGGCACCTGCTGGCGCACGGTGACGAGGTTGCCCGGCTGGATGCGCGTGGGTTCGAGCACCTCAAGCGTCTTTTCCCGGTCCTTCATCGTGGTTTCGAGTTCGAAGGCCATGTCGAAATGCTCGACGATTGCCGTCTTGCCGCGCCCGGTAACGAAGATCAGCTGTTCGATGCCAGCCTCGCGCGCCTCGTCGACCGCGTACTGGATGAGCGGCCGGTCGATGATCGGCAGCATTTCCTTGGGAATGGCCTTGGTTGCGGGAAGGAAGCGCGTGCCAAGGCCGGCCACCGGGAAAACGGCTTTGCGTATGGGCTTTTGCGACATGGCTGAACGGAATCGCAGGCGCAGACGAAGTCGTCAACCGTTAGGCCCGGAATATGGTTTGCGCCCTTTCATTAATCGTTTTTCCCAAGCTTTCGCGCAGGGCCGCACCTTGCCGTCCACCCCAATCGCGCTAAACGGTTGGCCATGGACAAGATCATCATCGAAGGCGGCAAGCGCCTCTCCGGCACGGTTCCCATTTCCGGCGCGAAGAATTCGGCGCTCACGCTGTTGCCCTGCACGCTGCTGACCGACGAGCCGCTGACCCTGCGCAACCTGCCACGGCTGGCCGATATCGACGGGTTCCAGCACCTGATGAACCAGTTCGGCATTTCCACCTCGATCGCGGGGAGCCGTCCTGAGGACTTCGGCCGGGTCATGACACTCGAGGCGACCCGCATCACCACCACGGTCGCGCCCTATGAACTGGTCCGCAAGATGCGCGCCTCGATCCTCGTGCTCGGCCCGATGCTGGCGCGCATGGGCGAGGCGACCGTGTCGCTGCCCGGTGGCTGCGCCATCGGTAACCGCCCGATCGACCTCCACCTCAAGGCTCTTGAAGCGCTGGGCGCGCAGATCGAACTGGCGGCGGGCTATGTAAAGGCGATCGCTCCGGATGGCGGCCTGCCCGGCGGGCGCTATTCCTTCCCGGTGGTCTCGGTCGGCGCGACCGAGAACGCGCTGATGGCGGCCGTGCTATGCAGTGGCAAGTCCACCCTGCACAACGCCGCGCGCGAGCCGGAAATTGTCGACCTGTGCAAGCTGCTCGTCGCCATGGGCGCCCAGATCGAAGGCATCGGCACCAGCGACCTGACCATCCACGGCGTTCCTCGCCTGCACGGCGCGACCTATCGCGTCATGTCGGACCGGATCGAGGCGGGTTCCTATGCCTGCGCCGCGGCCATCACGGGCGGCGAGGTGACGCTGAAGCACGCCGTCATCGAAGAAATGGACGCTACTGTCCAGGCACTGCGCGATGCCGGGGTCTCAGTCGAAAAGACGGCAGATGGCATCCACGTTGCCGCCGATGGTCCGCTGAAAGCCATCACGCTGTCGACCGCGCCCTATCCCGGCTTCGCCACTGACATGCAGGCGCAGTTCATGGCCATGCTGTGCCTTGCCGAAGGATCATCGGTGCTGACCGAGACGATCTTCGAGAACCGCTACATGCACGTGCCCGAACTCAACCGGATGGGCGCGCATATCGAGACCAAGGGCCGCACCGCCGTGGTGCATGGGGTGAGCAAGCTGCATGGCGCCGAAGTCATGGCGACGGACCTGCGCGCATCGATGAGCCTCGTCATCGCAGGCCTTGCGGCAGAGGGGCAGACGCAGGTCCACCGCCTCTATCACCTTGATCGCGGCTATGAACGACTTGAGGAAAAGCTGGCCCTGCTCGGCGCGCAGATCGAACGTGTCGGCGGGGATTGATCAAAAGCGGCCCGCGCACGAAACTTTCCCGCTGCTCCGGTGTTGATGGACTGACAGTCTTATTCAGGAGGAGCGGAAAATGGCTCTGTTCAAACTCGCTATGGCGGCGGCCACCGGTTACGCAATCTATGAAGTTGCCAAGGCCGGACGCCGCAAGAACGCCGAATCCAAGCCCGCCGCCTTTGCCCATGGTGAAGCGACCGAAGGCTTTGCCCCGGTGCGCAACGCCGGCCCCGACGCCATGGCCAGCGACGTTCGCAAGTGGAACAAGGTGGACGAAGCGGTCGACGAAAGCTTCCCGGCCAGCGATCCGCCGGCCAGCAACCGCTTCACCTGATCAGTCGATCAGTTCGGCGCGCGAAAGCCGCTTGCGGTCCCGCTTCTCGAGCCTTTCCAATGAGGCCCGGGAAGCGACGACCTTGCTGTTCCCCTTCCGGAAGTTCTCGTAATCGATGAAGAACGGGCGGCAGACGGTCGCATAGATCATCGCGCGCACCTTGCCGCTGCGGTTCTGCTCCGCGCGGTGGACGATGCGGAAATCCCAGAGGCAGCAGCACCCTGCCGGCTGATCGGCGCTGATGAATAGCGCCGGGTCCTTCAGGATCTCGAACTCGCGCTGCGAACGCGGGATGAAGGCCGTGCGGCCGACCACCTCGTCGAAGTCCATCAGCGGAAAGGCCACTGTCAGCGCCACCGGAGGCAGGATCTTGTCGATGCCTGTGCCGCCGAACAACCAATTGCCATCGCGGTGAACGCGCAGGTCCGTGGCGTTGGGCTTGGCGATCACCACGCCGAGCGATTCGAACACCCAGCCATCGCCGAGTATCGTATCGAGCAAGCCGGTCAGCGCCGGGTCGAACAACAGGTCCTCAATGTCGAAGGGCGCCGCGACGGGGAGGGGGAAGGCAAACCGCCCTGTGCCGACCTCGATATGGTCCGCGGGCGCATCGCCTGAGCCCAGCGTTTCGGGATAGGCCTCACGCAGCTGCGCCAACAGGCGCGCCATGCGTTCCGGCGCGGCAAACCCCTGGATCATGGCCACGCCATCGCGGTTCATGCCCGCGAGTACGGTAGCCGGGTCGTCACGCGAGGCGCAGGTAATGGTGGGCGCGGGCGCTGCGGCAGTGTCGGTCATAACCTTGGTCCGGTTTCCTTGGCGGCGGCGAGCCTTGGACTGCTATGCTTCGCTGCGAAAGCCATTGTCAAATCGAGACAGGCTGGGTTAGGAACGCCGCAAGCGGGGCAAGGCAGCCTCCCGCAGGTCCTTCAAGGCCACTGGCGTTCCCGCCCAAGCGTTGCTGATCGATGGCAGGCGTGCATTCACGCCTGAGGGAACGTGCATGACTGATACCAAGCCTGAATTCAACGAACTCGTCCGCACCTTCGCGCGGATTGGCTGCCTTTCCTTTGGTGGGCCCGCAGGCCAGATTGCGCTGATGCACCGCGAAGTAGTGGAGGAGCGCGGCTGGGTCGACGAAGGCGCTTACCTGCGGGCGCTCAACCTGTGCCACCTGCTGCCGGGACCAGAGGCGCAGCAGCTCGCCACCTGGATCGGCTGGAAGCTGCACGGCGTGCGGGGCGGGCTGGCGGCGGGGCTGCTGTTCATCGTCCCCGGCGCGCTGGTCATGCTACTGCTGTCGATGTTCTACGTGGCGCTCTCGGGGCAGGGGTGGTTCGAACCGCTGTTCCTGGGGATCAAGGCGGCGGTCCTCGCAATAGTGGCGCAGGCCGTGGCGCGGATCGCCGGGCGGGCGCTCGGTACGCAGTTCAAGGTGGGCCTTGCGATCGCCAGCTTCCTCGCGCTCGCTGCCCTGTCCGTGCCTTTTCCGCTGGTTGTCTTCGGCGCAGCGCTGATCGGCGCGGTCGCGGGCGTCTATCGGCCCGACTTGCTGCAGGCGCATGGCCATGACGGCGGCGAGGCTGTGCGCCCGACGCGCGACCTGCTGCGCGAGACGGGCATCACCCTGGTGACCTGGGCGGGCATCTGGGCGCTGCCGATGGTGCTGATCGCGCTGACACTGGGGACGGACAGCACGCTGTGGGACATCGGCGCGTTCTTCTCCAAGCTGGCCGTGGCGACCTTTGGCGGAGCCTATGCCGTGCTGTCATGGATGGCGCAGGCCAGCGTCGAGCAATATGGCTGGCTGACCCCGGGCGAAATGGCCGACGGCCTCGGCCTTGCCGAAACCACGCCGGGGCCACTGATCCTCGTCACCCAGCACGTCGGTTTCCTTGCGGGGCTGCGCGATCCGGGGCCGCTCAATCCGCTGGTCGGCGGGTTCCTTGGCGCGCTCGTGACCACATGGGTGACCTTCGCGCCGTGCTTCCTGTGGATCTTTGCCTTTGCCCCGTGGACGGCGGCGATCGAGCGGGTGGCGGCACTGCAGGCGGCGCTTGCAGCAATCACCGCAGCGGTGGTGGGCGTGATCGCCAACCTGGCGGTATGGTTCGCGCTCCACGTGCTGTTCAGCAATTCCGACCTGCTGCAGTTCGACTGGCGCGCCGCGCTGATAGCAGCGCTGGCCGCACTTCTGCTGTTCCGGATGAAGCGTTCCGTACTTGAAGTGCTGGCCGTGTCAGCCGTCGCGGGCCTGATCCTCGGTCATATTTGACACCAGCCAAAGCCGGATGGCCCCCGCCAGCCCCGGGGGCACATCCGCCTGCATCCTTTCGACGTCGATGCGGGCGACCAGTGCGTTGATCGGCACACCTTCTGCCTCCGCCGCGGCGCGCAGAAGGTCCCAGAACAGCGGCTCGAGGCTGATCGAGGTCTTGTGACCCGCAATCTCGACCGAGCGCTTGACCGGGGGATGGAAGGGGGATGTCATGCGACCAGGCCTGCCACAACCAGCGTCACGGCGATAGCAAGGAAGACCGCTGAGTAGGCCAGCTGCGCCTGATCGAACCATCGGGGAAAAGTGCGCGGCCCGGCAGGAACGGGGCGCAACAGGCTGGTGAAAAGCAGCGCCGCCGACCATCCCGCGAGCGGGGCAAAGGTCTGCCAGTAACGCGCGCTGGTGTGGTGAAAGAACGGCTGGAGGAACAGCACGGCGGTGCCCAGCTTGATCAGCAGGCCTTGCACCATCTCCCCGTCGCTGCGGCGAAAACGCAGCACGTTTGCCGCGAGCAGGGCGATCAGGAAAGGCAGGTAGGCGATCAGCGTCAGCCAGTGCAGCACCGTTCCCAACGCGGGCCGGAGCGCCGGGGGAACGCCATAGGCGACCTCCATGTACATTGGCACCAGTCCGTCGGGCTTAAGCAGGAAGGTGGTGAAGTGCTGTCCAACCTGATCGAGATAGGAGAGCAGTGTCAGGTCGGTGGTGGACGCAGCCATCATACGGCGCTGGATCGACAGTGAATTCTCGCCGGTCCGCTGCGAAAGCGCTTCGGCGTAATGCCACTCCGGCCAGATATCCTGCCCCGCCGGGCAGGGGCCGAAACAGGTGCGCGCGGGATTGCCGAAGCTTTCGGCGAAGACCAGCGGGATATTGGTGGTAGTCAGCACCGGCTCGCCGAAATGGCGCGTCGCGGCGATCGACCATGGCGCGATCATCAGCGCCAGCCCGATCAGGCCGGCGAACAAACGAAGAGCCCCATGCTGATGCCGTAGAAGTGCGATCAATACCAACAGGGCGTGCAGACCCAGTGCCAGCAGCAGCATCGGTCCGCGAAGGTAGACCGCAGCCGCGAGGAACAGCTCCAGAGCGGCGATCGACCGCCAGGTTACCTCGTCCGAAAGGGCCATACGCCATGCCGCCAGAAGGGCCAGCGCGCCGACAAGTCCGGCAGGGATGTCGGGCATCAGCGTGACCAGCGAAATGTGCCAGCATGCGGCCAGCATGGGAAAGAGCAGGAAGGCCAGCCGGTGAACCGGTCCAAACGTGCGGGCAAAGGCGCGCAGGACCGCGAGGCAAAGCCCAAGGTTCACCGCCAGCGCCCAGACGCGCACGAGCCACTGCGGCGGAGCTTCGACCAGTGCGAAGAGCGGTGCGCCAATCACCGAGGCGCCGGGCATGAACCAGCCGGGACCAATGACCGCGGCATAGGCTTCATTCCATGCGATGCGACCAGCCAGCCAGTCCCCCAAGGCTTTGGCCCCGGCGACATAGGTGTATTCGTCCCCACGCCAGTCCGTCTTGGCCATGACCAGCAGCGACAGAACGGCGGCGAAGGGAATAGTCCAGACAAGGACCCGGCTCAGCTTCGTGGCAATTGCCCCGTACCCATCTCCGCGAGATGGCGCATTTGCAGGAAGGTGAGCGGGCGAAGACATGCGGCATTCCTAACCTATCGGTCGTCGCGGCGGGTACGATTAATTTGGGGTGGCGGCAGGTTCCAGGGTTCCATAGGCTTGCGGCCATGCAGGAGTGCCTCGAACAGCTCAGCGAGAAGGAGAAGCAGACCCTGCGTTTGCTGCTGGGCGGCCATGATGCCAAATCGAGTGCACGCGAGCTGGGGCTTTCGGTCCATACGATCAACGAACGGCTGCGCGACGCGCGGCGCAAGCTTGGGGTTTCGAGCAGCCGCGAGGCAGCCCGGCGCCTGCGTGACGCCGAAGCCCTTGCCCCCCAATCGTTTGGGGACGAGCAAATTGGGGATGCGCCGAAGGAAGGGGGCGCCGAGCATGCGACATCGGATCACGGCAAGGCGGCAAGGGGCCGCGGGGCCCGGATCCTTGCAGGAGGTGTCCTCATGTCGCTCGTATTCGCCCTTTATGCCCTTTCGTCCTTCGGCACGTTGCCGACTTTCGGAACCAGTGCCGTCAGCGAGGCCGCCGCACAGGCCGAGGTGGAACAGTCAGCCCGCAGCTGGCTGGCGCTGGTCGATGCCGGCAAATGGAACGAAAGCTGGTCCGCCACCGGGACCTCTTTCCAGAGGCTGAACAGTGCCAAGGTCTGGGCTTCGGTCTCGGACAAGGTCCGTGCCCCGCTCGGCGCGGTAACCTCGCGCAAACTGGTCAGCAGCGAGGAAGTGCCTGCCCCGCCCGCCGGCTATACCATGGTGAAGTTCCGCACCGATTTCGCGGGCAAGGCCGGTGCTGTCGAAACGCTAACGCTGGTGCGCGAGGCCGGCGGCTGGAAGGTCACCGGCTACATCATTGGCTGAAACATAAAGGCGGTGCCTGCCGCACAGGCAGGCACCTGCCGATCAGTACATGTGCTGGCCGCCGTTGATGCTCATGGTCGAGCCGGTGACGAAACCTGCGTTTTCGGAGCAGAGGAAGGCCACGCCGCGGGCAATCTCGCTCGCCTGGCCAAGGCGGCCGACGGGGATCTTGGCGACAATCTTTTCGAGCACTGGTGCGGGGACGGCGGCGACCATGTCGGTATCGATATAGCCCGGCGCGATGGCATTCACCGTCACGCCGTATTTCGCGCCTTCCTGGGCCAGCGCCTTGGTGAAGCCGTGGATGCCCGATTTGGCCGCCGCATAGTTCACCTGGCCGTACTGGCCGGCCTGCCCGTTGATCGAGCCAATGTTGACGATTCGGCCCCAGCCGCGCTCGCGCATGCCGGGGAAGGTCGCCTTGGCCATGTTGAAGCAGCCACCGAGGTTGATGCGCATGACATCGTTCCAGTCCTCGAAGCTCATCTTGTGGAGCACGCCGTCGCGCGTGACGCCGGCATTGTTGACCACCACGTCGATCGGACCGACCTCGGCCTCCACCTTGGCACAGCCTTCGATGCAGGCCTGGTGGTCGCCCACGTCCCACTTGTAGGCGGGGATGCCGGTCTCGGCAGTGAACTTTGCCGCCGCCGCCTCATTGCCCGCGTAGTTCGCCACGACGGAGAAACCCATTTCCTTGAGCGCAAGACTGATCGCCTCGCCAATGCCGCGGGTGCCCCCGGTTACGATCGCCACTTTGCCCATGTCTGCCTTGTCCTTGTACCTTGGGTTGCTGCCTCTCCTCGGTCCCCTACGCTAGGCGCGTGACGGGTTTGCGGCAAGCGGTTGCCGCGCAGAAAAACAGCATATCCGGGTGGCGAAGATCAGAAGCGGAACTGGGTTCCGACATAGACGGCCTGGCTATCCTGCCGGCCATCGGTGAGCGGCACCAGGCGGTCGCGCTCTTGCGAATAGCGCACGCCGGCAGTGACATTCAGATTCTTGCCGAGGCGATAGGAACCGCCAAGGTCCACCGTCGCCTCGCCATTGCCGCCGAAGGTGCGCGGGGCGCGGCCGGCGTTTTCCTTGTTGTCGAGGCTGATGCGCGGGGCGAAGCGCGAGGGCTGCTCCTTGGCCCCGGCGCTAAGCGAGAAACTGGCGAGAGCCGGATCGTCGCCCCGGCGCGAATCCTTGGGCAAGGTAAAACCCTGGTAGCCGCGCGAAACGCCCAGATTGTACGCAGTCGGTGCAATGCCGAGCGGGCTCAGCTTGCCAGCCGCGCTGTCACCCAAAGGTCCGCGCACATTGACTGCGCGCGCAGTGGTAGCATCGACACGGACGGCAACGGTAATCGACCGGTCGGGGCGGCCGGCAAGGCCTGCGGGCGTGAAGCGGAACACCTGGCCTTGCGGCAGGCTGGTCAGGTTGATCTGGCGTGCGAGCGCCGGATCGACCGATGCCGGGGTGATTGTTCCCATCGCGGCGCGCTCATTCAGTGAAACGCTGCGCGGTTCGTAAGTACTTGAAAAGGCCAGAACGGCGCTGGGCAGGGCCAGCAGGCCCACGGCACTGGCAATCAGCACCGCCGGGGAGATCCCGGAAAAGCGTGCGTCGATGTCCCTTGCCCTGATCATGGCTTTGCCCAATTAACTCCCGCGACCTGAACCGGGCCCTAACAAGACTCGGGCAGGCGCTGCGCGAATTTGCGCCCGAATCGCCTGCTTTCCAAGCAAATTCGCAATCGCTTGGCCGCAGCGCCTGGCCGGGGCATGCCGTTCACTTGGCGTTAAAGCCGCGTGCCGCCTTGGAGACAGACCGCGCATCAATGCTTGCCGCGCGCGGCCTCGGGGTTATAGAGGCGAAACGCGCGCGCAGGCCCGGGTGGCCGGCCGCTAACATTTTGACAGGAACCGAGTGACGATGACTGGCACTGCTTCAAGCGCAAAGACCAAGACTGTGATGGCAAAGGCCGGCCTCGTGCTGATGCTCGCGCTCTCGGTAACCGCCTGCGGCAAGAACTCTCGTCCCAAGGCCGATCTTGCCGCCAGCAAGGTGACGACGATCGGCGTCAATTCCTACCTGTGGCGCGCAAGCCTCGATACCCTTTCCTTCATGCCGCTGGTCCAGACCGACAGCAACGGCGGTGTGATCGTGACCGACTGGTACGCCAACCCGCGCAACCCGGGCGAGCGCGTCAAGGTCACCGTCACGATCCTCGACCAGGACCTGCGCGCCGATGCTCTGCGCGTCGCCGCCAGCCGCCAGGTCTCGCAGGGCGGCGGCTGGGTCGATGCGCCGATCCAGGCGGCCACTGTGCAGAAGCTTGAGGACATCATCCTCACCCGCGCGCGCGATCTGCGGCGCTCTGCCATCGCCAACTGATCCTCCACAAGGGACTAGAACATGACCGAGCGGTTTGACCCGTCCGTCGCCGACGGGCGCTGGCAGCGCATTTGGGACGAGCGGCAGACCTTCAAGGCTGACGATGCCAGCGCCAAGCCGCGCAGCTACGTGCTCGAGATGTTTCCCTACCCCTCGGGCCGCATCCACATCGGCCACGTGCGCAATTACACGATGGGTGACGTGCTCGCCCGCGCCAAGAAGATGCAGGGCTTCGAGGTGCTGCATCCGATGGGCTGGGACGCCTTCGGCATGCCGGCGGAAAACGCGGCGATGGAAAAGGGCGTCCATCCCGGCGGCTGGACGCGTGACAATATCGCCAACATGAAGGCGCAGCTGAAGCGCCTCGGCTTCGCGCTCGACTGGAGCCGTGAATTGGCGACCTGCGAGCCGGAATACTACGGCCACGAACAGGCCTTGTTCCTCGACCTCTACGAGGCGGGGCTGGTCTATCGCAAGGAATCGGCGGTCAACTGGGATCCGGTCGACATGACCGTTCTGGCCAACGAACAGGTCATCGACGGGCGCGGCTGGCGTTCGGGCGCGCTGGTCGAAAAGCGCAAGCTCAACCAGTGGTTCCTCAAGATCACCCAGTTCGCCGACGAGCTGCTCGAAGGACTCGACGGCCTGGAGAACTGGCCCGAGAAGGTTCGCACCATGCAGGCGAACTGGATCGGCAAGAGCCAGGGCCTGCGCGCCAAATTCCATTTCGTCGATTCGAGCGACGGGATCGAGGTTTTCACCACCCGCCCCGACACCCTGTTCGGCGCCAGCTTCGTTGCCATCGCGGCCGATCATCCGGTGGCGCAGGCGATGGCCGCGAACGTGCCCGAGCTTGCCGATTTCATCGCCGAGTGCAAGCGCGGCGGGACGACGGCCGCCGAACTCGAAACCGCGGAGAAGCTGGGCTTCAACACCGGACTTTCGGTGGAGCACCCGCTCAAGAAATCGTGGCACCTGCCGGTCTACGTCGCGAACTTCGTGCTGATGGACTACGGCACCGGCGCGGTCTTCGGCTGCCCGGCGCATGACCAGCGCGACCTCGATTTCGCGCGCAAGTACGAACTGCCGGTCAGCCGCGTGGTCGCCGATGGCGATAACACCGCCGAAGAGTTCGAGGGCGACGAGGCCTATACCGGCCCGGGCCGCATCGTGAATTCCGAATGGCTCGACGGCATGAGCGTCAATGACGCAAAGGCCGCCGTGATCGCCAAGGCCCAGCACGATGGCTGGGGCCAGGGCGAGACGCAGTACCGCCTGCGCGACTGGGGCGTCAGTCGCCAGCGTTACTGGGGCACGCCGATCCCCTTCATCCACTGCGAGGTTTGCGGCGTCGTCCCGGTGCCGAAGAAGGACCTGCCGGTCGTCCTGCCCGAGGATGTCAGCTTCGACGTTCCCGGCAATCCGCTGCTGCGCCACCCGACTTGGAAGCATGTCGACTGCCCGCATTGCGGCAAGCCTGCCACGCGCGAGACCGATACGCTCGACACCTTCGTCGATTCGTCGTGGTACTTCCTGCGCTTTGCCAGCCAGCCGGGCGACAAGCCGTTCGACCCGCAAGTCGTCAAGCAGTGGTTGCCGGTGGAACAATACATCGGCGGGATCGAACACGCGATCCTCCACCTGCTTTACGCCCGCTTCTGGACTCGCGCGCTGGCGCATATCGGCAAGCTCGATTTTGCCGAGCCGTTCGCCAGCCTGTTCACTCAGGGCATGGTGACGCACGAGACCTATAGCCGCACCGATCCGTCGAACGGTCAGCCGGTCTATTTCAGCCCGGCAGAAGTCGATCGCGGCGGGGAAAGCGCCGTGCTCAAGGCCGATGGCGCGCCGGTGGAGATCGGCCGCGTCATCAAGATGTCGAAGTCGAAGAAGAATGTCGTCGATCCGGACGACATCATCGCGGCTTACGGCGCCGATGCGGTCCGCTGGTTCATGCTGTCAGACTCGCCGCCCGAACGCGACCTGCCGTGGTCCGAAGCGGGGATCGAAGGCTGCAACCGCTTCGTCCAGCGCCTGTGGCGCCTGTTCGGGCAGTATGATGCCACCGCCTCTGGCGAGGACAAGGCGATTGACCGCAAGGCACACCAGACGGTCCATGCCGTGGCGCAGGACATTGCCTCGCTCGGTTTCAACAAGGCGGTGGCCCGGATTTACGAGCTGACCGCAGCGGTTGAAAAGGCCGCGCCTTCGGCCAGCCGCTCGGCCGCGATCCGCACGCTGTTGCTTCTGGTCGCGCCGATGATGCCGCACCTTGCCGAAGAGGCCTGGGCGGCAATGGGAGGAGAAGGTCTCGTTTCCGACGCCGCCTGGCCGGAAGTCGATCCTGCCCTGCTGGTCGAGGACGAGGTCACCGTCGCGATCCAGGTGCTCGGCAAGCTGCGCGACACCATCACCGTCGCCAAGGGGCTGCCGAAGGAAGAGCTTGAGGCGCTTGCGCTCGCCAGCGAGAAGGTCCAGCGTGCGCTCGATGGCAAGGCAGTCAAAAAGGTGATCGTAGTGCCCGACCGTCTGGTCAATCTCGTCGCATGATCCGCGCTGGCGTCATCGCTCTGGGCGCTGCGCTCGCGCTTTCGGGCTGCGGGCTCCAGCCGATGTATGCTGGCGGCAGCTCGGGCGTTGTGGCGCAGGGCCTTGCCGGAATCGACGTGCCGCCGATCGAGGGCCGCGCCGGCTGGCTGATGCGCAATGCGCTCAATGACCGGCTGCAGGCGGGCGGACAGGGCGGCACAGCGCGCTACCGGCTCGACGTCCGGCTCGATGACAAGCTCGAAGGACTCGGCCTGCTGTCCGACGATACGATCGGCCGCGAACGGCGGACGCTGCGTGCGCGCTACCAGCTGGTCGACCTCGCCTCGGGCGCGATCGTGATGGATGCCACCGCCGGGGCCGATGCCGGTATCGACGTCGTCAGCTCCGAATATGCGACCATCGCGGCAGAGAACAAGGCGCTTGAAAACCTGTCGCAGGAAGTCGCCAGCCGCATCGTCACGCAGATCGCCCTGCAGCTTCGCAAGGGCGCAGGCGCGCAGCAGTGAAGGCCAGCCAGCGCGATTTCAATACGGTCGCGCCCAAGGCGGCGGCGCAGGCGCACACTTTCTTTTTCTGTGGTCCCGACGAGGCCGGCGCGCAGGACGCCGCCTTTCGCATCGCTGGCTTGCTCGGCGACATCGGCGAGCGCATCGAGCTGACCGGAGCGGAACTGAAGAAGGACCCGGTACGGCTGGGTGACGAGGCGCGCTCGACCTCGCTGTTCGGCGACAAGCGCCACATCTGGGTCCGCGCCCAGGGCGACGAGGCGACCGAGGCGGTGCAGATCCACCTCGCGAGCGATGTCGAGGCCTGCCCGGTGCTGATCGTCGCCACTGGCGCGACCGACAAGGGCCGCACGGCCAAGCTGCTGGCGGACCGCAAGGACGCGCTGGTGGCCATGTTCTGGCCGCCCGACCTTGGATCGGTCTCGCGCTCGGTCCGCGATATGGCGAGTGCCGCGGGTCTTCGGATCGATGGCGCCATTGCCGATCGGATCGCCCGCGCCTCTGGCCTCGACACCCGCCTGGCGCAAAGCGAGGTGAGCAAGCTCGCACTCTATCTCGACGCAAGCCGGGAACGCCCACGCACGGCCGATGCAGCCGCTCTCGACGCGATCGGCGCATCGACGGGCGACGACGGAATGATGCCGGTCGTGAACACCGTACTCGCCGGCGACGTCGCCAAGCTGCCCGGCGAACTGCGGCGGATCCGCGAGATGAACATCAATCCCGTCGGTCTGCTCCTCCAGTTCGAGCGCCGCGCTGCGCAACTCGCCCAGCTCGCCGCCAAACTCGGACCGCGCGGCGACGTGCGAGGACTGATCGAGTCCGAGAAGAACGCAAGGCGGATCTTCTTCAAGGATGAACGCGACCTCCAGGCGCAACTGATGCGCTGGCGGGGCAAGCGTCTGCAACGTCTGGTTGACCGGTTGGCCCAGCTGCACCGGAACCTCCTTGCCAATAGCCAGTCGGCGGACCTGCTCCTTGCTCAGGAATTGGCGGAAATCGCCCGCTTTGCCGCGCACAAGAATTAGGCCTGCCACTGTCCCATTTCGGCAGTCAGTATTTTTCCCTAAATAGTCTTCACAAAGCACTTGAATAATGTCCCTGTTGCAGTGCAACACGGAGCAAGAGACATGGACGACCGGCTTGTTTGGCAACCGTTATTGCCAGTTCCGACCGTCCAAGGGGTGGTAGCGCAGTGAACGCCGAAAGCATCTTTGCAGCCGGGACGCGGGCGCGTGGCAGTGCGCTTCCCGCAGTCATTCGGCCGGGCCTGGAGCGCCGCCGCCTGCAATGCTATCTTGCCCTGCTGGTGGGCGATATCGTCATGCTGTTTGCAGGCTTTGCCCTTGCCGGCTGGCTCTATATGGGCAGCGACGGACTGAGCTTCGGGCTGGTGCTGGGCCAGTTGGTCCTGCCGGTTTACCTGACCATCGCGCTTTACAATAACTCCTACTCGCTGGCGGCGCTGAAGAATGCGTCCTACGGCGCGGTGCGGGCCCTGATCGCGCTGGGCATCTCGTCAGCCGCGGTCATCTTCATCGCCTTCTACACGAAGTCGAGCCAGGACTTTTCCCGCGTCAGTTTCACCTTTGGCGTGGCCCTTGCCGCCTGCCTGGTGCCCTGGCTGCGCGCCCAGATGAGGAGCTTCGTGCGCTGGCGCTGCGGCAGCCGGGTGACTTACGAGTTGCTGATCGATGACGGCGGCCCAGTGATCAACCTGCCTGGCACCACCCGGATTTCGGCGCAGCGCCATCACCTCGTGCCCGACCTTGCCGATCCCATGGCGCTTGACCGCATCGGCAGCCTGCTGCGCGGCTGCGATCGCGTGGTGGTGTCCTGTCCCGCGGAGCGGCGCGTGGCTTGGGCCAACATCTTCAAAGGGACCGGCGTCGCGGGTGAGGTGATCGACAATACCATCGCCGAGCTCGATGCGATCGGTGCGCGCCAAGTCGGCGGGCACGGGCTCCTGCTGGTGTCGGTGGGGCCGCTCGGCCTGCGTTCAAGGGCGATGAAGCGTACGTTCGACCTTGTCGTTGCCAGTGCGGCGATCGTTGTCCTGTCGCCACTGATGGCGCTTGTCGCCTTGCTGATCTTCCTTGAAGACCGGGGGCCGGTGCTCTTCGTCCAGAAGCGCATGGGCTTGTCGAACACCTTCTTCCCGATGTTCAAGTTCCGCTCGATGCGGGTTGCGCAGCTAGACGAGGACGGTTCCGTTTCCACCGCGCGCAACGATGTCCGGGTCACCCGGATAGGTGCCTTTATCCGCAAGACCTCGATCGACGAGCTGCCGCAGCTGTTCAATGTCCTGCTCGGCGACATGGCGGTGGTAGGCCCACGCCCGCATGCCATCGGCTCGATGGCCGGCGAGAAGACCTTCTGGGAAGTCGATTCGCGCTATTGGTTGCGTCATGCATTGAAACCGGGCCTCACCGGCCTTGCCCAGGTTCGCGGCTTTCGCGGTGCCACGGACCATGAATCAGACCTCAGCGACCGGCTGCACGCCGATCTCGAATATCTGAACGGCTGGTCGATCTGGCGCGATGTCGCCATCGTCTTCTCGACGATTCGCGTGCTGGTCCACGACCGGGCTTATTAATTCCACTCACCGCAATGCGGGTCGGCACCGACAACCTGTCGACGCAGTGATGCCCGTGCGAGCCGTTCGACCTCGGCCTTGCGGCGCGCGGCGTTCAATCCAAGATCGGGAGCCTGCCGCAGGAATTCGGCATCATAGCCATCGGCAATGATCAGCCCGCAGCGATCGGGCAGGAAGGCACCCGTCTCCATGCAGTCGCGGTCAAGGTGGTGTGACAGGCCCCAGTAGAAGCGGTCGCAATGGTCGAGATAGTCGGTCCACTTGCCATCACCGAGCAGGTCCGCCTTGCTCACCTTGATCTCCACGATGATCACCCGCCCCTTGGCGTCGATTCCCATCAGGTCGGCCCGGCGGCCTGAACGCAGCGGCATTTCCGGCAGGCACCAGATGCCGTTGCGGGCGAAGAGCCGGCAGATGCCGCGTGCTACGGCCAGTGCGGTGCGTTGCTCAACAACCGAATCGGAGGGCGGCGCAAGGTTCATTGCCGCATTTTAGGAACAGAAGGTGAACTCTGCAAGACGCCTCAGAACGGGCGGCGCATGTCCCGCGCCTGCGGTGCGAGTGCCAGCAAGCCGGAGCGGGCGGCAACGAACTCGTGCCACAGGCTGAGCGCCGCATTCCGCGCGTCTATCCCGCGCGCATGAACCGCGAGCAGCGCGCCAATTCCCGTCTCCATGATCGCCGAAAGGTCCTCGACGCCCTGCTCGGCCGTTTCCTTCTGCCAGCCGCCCACGTCGCGGATCACGGCCGGGAAATTGCGCAGTTCGGTAGTCATCGGCTCGGGCGCCATGCCGGCCAGAGAGGCGACAATCCCGGCAGCATCGTGCAGCGCGGACCATTTCATGCCCATCGAGCTGGCAGAAGCCTGGCCAAACGAGGCGCGGCCTGCGGCGGCGAGCGTTCCGCCAGCGGAGGTGCCGCCGACGCCCGGGAAGGAAGAGATGGTTCCAGTCATGCCAGTCCCTTAACCCGGCGTCCCTTGCAAAATTGCTAAGGTGGCGGCGGCTGCGTGCCCCGCACCGATTAAGTCTGGCAACTCCGCCAACCCTCTGCTAACCGCGCCACAGCCCACAGGGAAACAGGGCACCCGTAGCTCAGCTGGATAGAGCGCTGCCCTCCGAAGGCAGAGGCCACAGGTTCGAGATCCTGTCGGGTGCGCCATTAACAGGGTCGGTCAATAGGGCCGCCTTTGCGTGTGCTACCCCTGACTTCACCCCGCTAGTCTGTAATCCCTGAACCGTTCGCGCAGGTCTTTCTTGCTGATCTTGCCAGTGCCCGTGTGGGGCAGGTCATCGACGAATTCCACCGCGTCGGGCAGCCACCACTTCGCGACCTTGCCGGAGAGGAATGTGCGGATATCCTCGGCGCTTGCCTCGCTGCCCGGCTTCTTCACCACGACCAGGATCGGCCGTTCGTCCCAACGCGGATGGGCGATGCCGATGGCGGCGGCCTCAGCGACGGCGGGATGGCCGATGGCAGCGTTTTCGAGTTCGACCGAGCTGATCCATTCCCCGCCGGACTTGATCACGTCCTTGGTCCGGTCGGTCAGCTGCAGGGTGCCGTCGGGGTGGATCACGGCGACGTCGCCGGTATCGAACCACTGTTCGGGATCGGGCGCGGCGTCCTGTCCGGCCTTGAAGTAGCGCTTGATCACCCACGGCCCGCGTACCTGCAGCGCGCCAGATGTCTTGCCGTCGCGCGGCAGCACCGTGTCCGGATCATTGAGGTCGAGACAGCGGAGCTCGACGCCGAAGGGGACGCGGCCTTGCAGGACCTTGGCATCGACCTGCTGGTCAAAGGTCATGTCGTCCCAGTTCCACGGCTTGGTGCCGGTCGTGCCGATCGGGCTGGTCTCGGTCATGCCCCAGGCGTGGGCGACGTTGATGCCCATGCGCATGAAGCGTTCCACCATGGCGCGCGGCATGGCCGAGCCGCCGCAGATCAGGTGGCGCAGGCGGCCAAGGTCGCCGCCGTGCGTATCGAGGTGCTGAAACAGTGCGAGCCAGACCGTTGGCACGCCAGCCGAATGGGTCACGCACTCCTTGTGGATCAGGTCGCACAGGACCTTGCCCTCGTTCACGGCGGAGAAAACGAATTTCACCCCGCAGGCCGCGCCGGCCCGGGGCAGGCCCCAGCTAGCCGCGTGGAACATCGGCACGATGGGCAGCATGACTGAGCGCGCATCGAAATCGAAGATCGCCGGCTGAAGGCTGGTCAGCGCGTGAAGCATGGTCGAGCGATGCGTGTAGAGCACGCCCTTGGGATGGCCGGTGGTGCCGCTGGTATAGCAGAGCATGCAGGGGTCGCGCTCATCGCCGAGGTCCAGGTCGTGTCGCCGTCCTCGCCGCCGATCCAGTCTTCGAAAGCGGGGGAATGGGCCGCGGAATCGAAGCAGAAGTAGTGCTCGATAGTCGGCCAGCGGCCGCGCATACGATCGACGATTGGCTGGAACACCGCGTCATAGAACAGCACACGGTCTTCCGCGTGATTGACGATGTATTCGAGCTGGTCGTCGAACAGCCGCGGGTTGATCGTGTGGAGTACGCCGCCGACGCCGACCGCACCATACCAGGTGATCAGGTGCCGATGGTGGTTCATGGCGAGCGTGGCAATGCGGTCGCCCTTGCCGATGCCGAGCTTGCGCAGCGCCTGTACCATTTTCAGCGCATCATGGCGGATGCCCGCCCAGGTCGTGCGGCTCTCACTGCCATCGGCCCAGCGCGTTACAAGCTCACGCGTGCCATGCTCGCGCGCCGCGTAATCGACGATGAGTTCGACCCTCAGGGGCCAGTCCTGCATTCCGCCCAGCATTCTTCCCTCTCCCGCCCTCTTTCGGGGCTAAAGCGTCTCAACTCTTATGCGTTCGATGGTCAGCGTGGCAATCTTCCAGCCGTCCGCCTCTCGCACATAGGTTTCGTGATAAAATCCAAAGCCCTGCAGCAGGGCGAAAGGCGCGCCGGGCGGCATGAAGAGCCGGTCGGCCATGGCCCAAGATGCGCTGGCGCTGTCCGCGCCCGTTATCTCGATCTGTGCCTGGTGCCCTTGGTGCACGCTGGTGATGCCGGCCTCGGCAAAAGCGCCCGATACCCATGCGTCGCGGCCTTCCAGCACGACGTTCATCGCGGGCATGTGATCCTTGCCGCTCTTGGGATCGGTGCAACAGCCCCGGTAATCGAGTCGGCAGTCGGCGGCGAGGATCGAGCGGACGAGTTCGCCGTCCTCGGTATCGACGCCGCGGAAATAGGCGGCCTTGACGTTGCGGATCGCCTCGATAGCGGTCAGCCGCTCAATTTCGGTCATGCGGCGAAGCCTTCGGCGAGGAACCGTTCGCCGAGCGCGGCGAGCAGGGCCGAGCCGATCGGCATCGCGCCTTCGTCAATCATCATGCGGGTCGAATGGATGCCGCAGCAGCTTGCCCAGTTGTCCCCCTGCGGCGCGACGCCAAGGAAGAACATCGCACCCGGAACCTTTTCAAGGACATAGGCAAAGTCTTCCGCGCCCATGATCGGGTCGGCGAGGCGCTGGAAACCGGTTTCGCCGAGCATGTCCCGGCTTACCCGTTCGCCGAAATCGACCGCCGCGCCGGCGCAGATTGTTACCGGGAAGCCTTCGAGGACGGTGACTCTCGCCGTCAGGCCATGCGCGCCGGCTATGCCGACTGCGAGCAGTTCCACCGCCTCGCGCAGGCGGGCGCGGCTGGCGGGCGAAAGCGAGCGCATCGTGCCTTTAAGCACCGCGCGGTCGGGGATGACATTGTGCGCCGATCCGGCCGAGACGCTTGCTACCGTCACCACGACTGGATCGTGGACGCTGAACTGGCGGGTGACCATGGCCTGCAAGGCAAGCACGATCTCCGCCGCGACCGGCACCGGATCACGGGTTTCGTGGGGCAGGGAGGCATGGCCGCCGCTGCCTTCGACCACGATTTCGAGCTGGTCGGCGGAGGCGAGCAGCGGTCCTTCACGACCGGCGATCACCCCGTGCGGGGCGTTGGGCATGATATGGAGCGCGAAGGCGGCATCGGGCAGGGGGTCGATCAGGCCGTCGTCGAGCATGAAGCGCGCGCCGTGCCAGCCTTCCTCGCCCGGCTGGAACATGAACTGCACCTCGCCTGCAAGGCTGCTGCGACGGTCACACAAGAGGCGGGCCGCCCCGGCCAGCATGGCAGTGTGCGCATCGTGACCGCAGGCGTGCATGGCGCCGGCGATTTTCGAGGCGAAGTCGAGCCCGGTCTCCTCGGGCATGGGCAGGGCGTCCATGTCGCCGCGCAGGAGCACCCGCCGGCCCGGTCCGGCCTCACCCTTCAAGGTCGCGACCATGCCGGTGGTCGACGGTCCCTCGCGCCATTCGAGCGGCAGGTCGGCGAGTGCTGCGCGGACCTTCTCGCTGGTTTTCGGGGTATGCAGGCCAAGCTCCGGCTCGGCATGGATGGCGCGGCGGAGCGCCACGATTTCTGGCTCGATGGCGCGGGCGGCGCCAAGGATCTCACGGGTCAGCATCACGGCATGATAGCCGCATGCCTGCCGCTGTCGAGATGCGTCAGGCGCCGACCTGCGCGGCGATGCGCTGGGCGGCCCTGTTATGCGCGCGAACCGAAACCGCCATCATCAGGTTGAGCGCGATGGCCTGGTAGACGAAGTAGTACAGCGCCCCGTGCCATCCCGCGCCGCCCGCCAGCATCGACAGGCCCAGCACGATAGCGCGCGGGTTGGGGCCGAGCACCTTGCACAGCATCAGCAGCGGCGGCGCCTCGGCGCGGACGGCGGCGCGGATCGCCTCGAGCCGGGCGGGATCGCCCTTGGCGGCTTCCACCGCCGCATCGATGCGCAGCGCATGGGGCGTCATGCCGCTGGCGACGGCGAGGTAGGCGTTGACCAGTCCGGCGAAAGGGCTTTTCGCGGTCTCTGAATCGGCGTTGTGGTTGAGGCGGATCCACGGCGTGTCATAGACCCAGTACTGGTACTGCCGCCGCTGCACCTCGACATGGTTCGACTGGACGGCATGGCTCACCCCCGCGGCGACCATCCACACCCAGGCCCAGCCGCCCATCGACTGGCTGAGCAGCCAGCCAAGCACGAGGTAGAGCACCACGTGGCTGAGGTAATCGCACAGGCCATCAACCATCTCGCCAACCGGGCTGGACCGGCCAGTCAGGCGCGCAAGATCGCCATCCGCACCATCGACCACGTGCCAGGTCATGTGCAATATCATGCCGATCGCGGCGAACAGCGGATAGCTCGGCTGGGCGTAGGACCAGGCCGCCCCGACGACAAACAGAGCCCCCACGACCGAGACCATGTTAGGCGTGATCGGGGTTTTCGCCAGCAGCCGGGCAAGCTGCCAGGCCAGCGGGTGATAGAGGTAATGGTTGAGCGAATCCTGCAGTTCACGCTTGCGCTGGGGCCGGGTCGTTACACTGTTTTTCATGTTGAAAGCTGCAGACGCCCCCGAAAATAAGTCTTGCCACCCGTCGTGATTTTGTTCCCATATAGGGCTTGGGGACCGAGGAACAGGGGGCTTCGACAGGCGTTCAGCTCTCTAGATTGAGATGGACTAGGCTACCAAGTGAAGTATTCGCCACCGCTTTCTCCGGGATTGGCCTCGCAATCTGGCGCAGCCATCGCCCGCGTTGCTTCCTATGCTGCAGGAGTTGCCCTGGCCGAAGCGCCGGTTCCGCGCCCGGCCGAATCCGTGGGCCTGGTCTTTGCCCTTCGGCAGGCGGAAGGCGCGCCGGTTGCAACCGTCGCCGCCGGGGGCATAGCGATCATCCGGCGCCAGATCCGCCAGTTGCATGACATGGGCGTCACCCGGGTCGTCCTCGCGCTCGGCACCGGGCAGCAGGCGGCGCTCGAACAGGCCCGCAGCGAAGCGGCGCGCGGCCGGATGGAACTGCAAGTCGCCCACTCGGCGGGCGAACTGGCAGAGGCCCTTGGCGCAAGCTGTGCGCTTGCCATCGATGAAGGCCTGCTGGTCGACGAGCGGATGCTCGATGCCTTTTTGGGCGATGAAGACCTGCACTGCGGAGCCCGGCCTGTGCTGGCCACGCGCGATGCCGGTCCGGTCAGCCATGCCGGACTTGCGATCCTCCCGCCCGGGACCACCAGTATTTCTGTCGCTGCCAGCCTGATGGAACAAGCGCTGGACGGGCTTGCCGAGGGCGCGGTGCGGCGCGAGGACCTGTCAGGACTCGATGATTACGCACCGGCCCGCCGCCGCCGCCTGCCGATGGTGTGGATGCGGCTGCGCAGTGCCGCCGATGGCCGCGCCGGGACAACTGTGCTGCTCGATTCCGCGCAGAAGGGCTGTCTCGACTGGCCGGCGCGCTTTCTCCATCCGCCGGTCGAGAACCTGCTGACGCGGCTGCTGCTGCCCACGCCGATCACGCCGAACCAGGTCTCGGTCTTCGTCTTCCTGCTGGGCCTCTATGCGGCATGGTGCTTTGCCACCGGCGCATGGCCGCTGGCGCTCGCGCTGATGCTGGTGATCGGTCCGCTTGACGGGCTGGACGGCAAGCTGGCGCGCACGCGGCTCGATTTCTCTCCCTATGGCGACCTTGAGCATGTCGCAGACAAGATCGTCGAATATGCCTGCTACATGTGCATGGCGGCATGGATCGGCACGGGCTGGGCCTGGGCGGTCTGCGCGCTGATCGTCCTCTTCGCGCTTGCCGAGGCGGTGCAGGGCGAATTCTACCGCAGGCTGACCGGCGGCCAGCTGGATGATGCGGGACCCATCGAGCGCAGGTTCCGCCTCTTCTCCGGGCGGCGCAACACCTTCATGTGGACGCTGATCCCCTTTGTCGCGCTGGGCGCCTGGCACGGCGGCTTCGTCATGATCGCGGTTTACAGCGTGATCACCTTCTTCTTCGCCCAGTGGCGCTTCTTTGTCCGGCTTGGCGAAGCCGCGCAGCGCACCGCGCCGGAACTGGCGGAAAACATGCGCCGCACCGCCTATGCCTTCCTCAAGAAGCGCAAATAAGCCGAGCTGATTGCGTTAACGTTTGCCCCGCGAAATGATCGTGCTATGCTAGTAGGCCTGCATTGCGCAGGCACATTGCCGGGGTGCGGCTGATTTCCGTAAGGGAAAAGGCCCTATTCGGCACCGAATCTGTTGGGGCGTATGTGGCAATGGCCACTTGCGTCGCTGTGCTATTCGGCTTGACCTGCGCCAGACTTCTTGCTTTTGGCGCGCGATATTTTTTCTGCGGGTGATCCTTCGCGGGGTCGCCTAGCGCCGCTCGGAAGGATCGAGAAATAATGAAGCCCATCAAGGTCGCCATGATTGGCGTCGGCAACTGCGCCAGTTCGCTGGTCCAGGGTGTGGAATACTACCGCAACAACAACAGCTCGCAGGGCCTGATCCATGACCGGATCGGTGGCTACGGCGCGGGCGACGTGGACTTCGTTCTCGGTATCGACGTCGATGCGCGCAAGGTTGGCAAGGACATTGCCGAAGCCATCTTCGCCGCTCCCAACAACACCAAGGTGTTCCAGGCCAGCGTGCCCGCCACCGGTGCCAAGGTCATCATGGGCAAGGTGTCGGACGGCGTCGCCCCGCACATGACCACGGTGGGCGAAAAGGGCTTCATCGTTGCCGATGCTCCGGAAGCGACCAAGGAATCGATCGTCGAAGCCATCAAGGCTTCGGGCGCCGAAGTCCTGATCAACTTCCTGCCCGTCGGTTCGCAGGAAGCGACCGAGTTCTACATGGAATGCGCCCTTGAAGCTGGCGTTGCCGTGGTAAACTGCATGCCGGTGTTCATCGCTAGCCGTCCGGAATGGGAAGCCAAGTTCCGCGCCAAGAACCTGCCGATCGTCGGTGACGACATCAAGGCGCAGGTCGGTGCCACGATCGTTCACCGCGTGCTGTCCAGCCTCTTCGCCGCCCGCGGCGTTACCGTTGAGCGTACCTACCAGCTCAACACCGGCGGCAACACCGACTTCATGAACATGCTCGATCGCCAGCGCCTTGGTTCCAAGAAGGAATCGAAGACCGAAGCGGTCCAGGCCATGCTTGCCCAGCGCCTGGAAGACGAGAACATCCACGTCGGCCCGTCGGACTATGTTCCCTGGCAGAAGGACAACAAGCTGTGCTTCCTGCGCCTCGAAGGCCTGCAGTGGGGCAACGTGCCGATGGAACTGGAACTCCGCCTCTCGGTGGAGGACAGCCCCAACTCGGCCGCCTGTGTCATGGACGCGATCCGCTGCGCCAAGGTCGCTCTCGACCGTGGTGAAGGCGGCGCGCTGATCGGCCCCTCGGCCTACTTCTGCAAGCACCCGCCGCAGCAGTTCAACGATGACCTCGCCGCCCAGATGGTTGACGAGTACATCACCGAACAGGCCATCGCCGCCGAGTAATCGGAGCGAAATGCACAATTGCGGCGCCGGTTGTTTCCGGCGCCGTTTTTGTTTGAGAGTTTTGGTTTGGTGCGCCATTCGCATCCGCGAATGGCTAGCAACACCGGCCCGCTCCCCGGCCCGACCACACGTTCAGGATACCCTATGGGTGGTCGGGCCGGGGAGCGGGCCGGTGTTGCCCTTCGCGTCAGCGAAGATAAGGAGACTCGATGGACGCCGTCATCATCGCCGCCGGTTTCGGCAGCCGCCTGCGGGACATATCGGATTCGAAGCCGCTTACGCCGGTCGCTGGCAAGCCGCTGATCGAACTCGGCGTGCGTCAGGCTGCGGCAGCGGGCGCGGGCAAGGTGGTTGTCGTCACTGGCCATGAGGCGGAGCGGGTCGAGGCCTATTTGCCTGAGCTTTCCGCCAAGACCGGTATCGCCATCGAGGCAGTGCGCGTCGAGGACTGGTCAAAGCCCAACGGCTATTCGGTGATGGCCGGTGCCTCACGCGTCCCCGGCGATTTCCTGCTGATGATGGCGGACCACATCTTTGCCGCGCCGGTGCTCGCAGGCCTTGCCAAGGTCGGCGGGGCGGATCGTGGCGTGACGCTCGGTGTCGATTACCGCGTGACCAGCCCGCTGATCGATCCCGATGACGCGACCTGGGTGAAGACAGACGAACGCGGCTTCATCGCCGCCATTGGCAAGACCATCCCCGAATACGACGCGGTCGATTGCGGGGCTTTCCTCGCCACACAGGAATTGCCCAAGGCGATTGCCGCAGCGATTTCCGAGGGCAAGCAAGGCAGCCTGTCGGACGGAATGCAGTGGCTCGCCGACCGCGGCCGCGCGGCCACGCACGACATCGGCAGCGACGAGCGGGCATCGTGGTGGATGGACGTCGACGACCCACGCGCCCACGAACTGGCCGAGGCGCAGGCCCCGGTGATGCTCAGCGAGATTTACGGGTAAGCGATTGAGCTTGTGCGGCGTTACCGCGGGTCCTTCCGGGACACGCTAAGGCTCGCCTCGCTGCCTGGATCGCCACGGACGACGCTGTCGATCTGGGCAAGCATATCTTCGAGGTGCGTGCCAACCTTGCGCAAACCGCGCAGCTTGCGACATTTCATCCGCTTGGCGTCAAAATTGGAAGGCATGGCGAAATAGGGCAGCGTCATACAGCTGGCGTATCTATTGGCCACCAAGATCTCGCGATCTGAAAGCTTATCGGTCCGAATGACAATCTCGGAAACAAAGACCGGTTCCTGTAGATCGGTTGCCGGTTGGGCGGCAATGAGGATTGCGAGGCCGATCCCAAGCGGCATCAGGGGTATTTCATCCGGATCCGTGTCACGAGGCCCGTCTTCGGGATGTTCAGCCGCACCGAGCTGAACGAGGGCAGGCTCATGATCGTGGCCGGGTTGTTGGTAAAGCCGAAGCCCTCGGTCGGCAGGCCGATGCCCGAGCGGTCGATCTTCCGGTTCGAATTCTCGTCGTGGTACAGCGCGATGGCATAGACGCCGGGTTTGGGCACGAAGATGCAGCCGCGGGTGGTGCCGGCACTGGCGTTGACAAAGCCGACATACATCGCGCCGCCCTTGGCGAGGAATTTCTTCGAATTGTCGGCATAGAGCGTGATCGCCAGCAGGCCGTTTCCGTTGCGCAGGCCATCCGCCACAACGGTAACCCAGGTATCGCTCGGAGTGCCGGTGCAGCCGGCGGGAGCCTGTGCCTGCGCAGGCTGGACCGCGAGGGCCGTCAGGCCAAGCGCGAGTGCCGCGCGGATGGAAGTCGAAATGGCCATGGTCGTTCGTCCTGAACTCCGCAAAAGGGTCTTGATGAAGGGGGAGGATCGCCGGGCGCGCCGTTGTGGCACCCGGCACGGCTGTTAACAGTCGCTTTGTCCCCCGTGAAATGCGATTCGTCGCGTTAATGGCGGCTGAATTTGACCAAATTGGGACAGCGCCCCCCGATTTCGCAGCGACTTAGCCAAAATGGGACCCATTTTCCAGCCTCGACGCCTTTCGCGCCCAAAGGTCCATTCCGGTGCGAGCCAATCGCACATCTAGTGTGGAAAAGCGCCGCCCTTCGCTTGTCCCCCCTAGATAGGGCGTTACTGCCTTTTGGTTCCATGGCTGCACCCCTGATCTCTCCTTCGATCCTCTCTGCCGACTTTTCCCGGCTGGGCGAAGAAGTGCGCGCGATCGACGCGGCGGGCGCGGACTGGATCCATGTCGACGTGATGGACGGCCACTTCGTCCCCAACATCACGATCGGCCCGATGGTGGTAAAGGCGCTGCGCCCACACACTGCCAAGCCCTTCGACGTCCACCTGATGATCTCTCCGGTCGATTCCTATATCGAGGCTTTCGCAGATGCCGGGGCGGATATCATCACCGTCCACCCCGAGGCTGGGCCCCACGTTCACCGCACGGTCCAGCTGATCAAGTCGCTGGGCAAGAAGGCGGGCATTTCGCTCAATCCGGCCACCCCGGCCAAGATGCTCGATTACCTGATCGACGAAATCGACCTGGTGCTGGTCATGAGCGTCAACCCCGGCTTCGGCGGGCAGAGCTTCATTTCCAGCCAGCTCCGCAAGATCGAGGCGGTGCGCAAGATGATCGAAAAGTCCGGCCGCGACATCCGGCTTGAGGTCGATGGCGGGGTTGACGTGAAGACCGCGCCGCTCTGCGTCGCCGCCGGGGCCGATGCTCTGGTGGCAGGAACGGCGACCTTCCGCGGCGGGCCGGACTGCTATGCCGCCAACATCGCCGCGCTCAAGGGACTTGGGTAACTGCGATGGATGCCTCGCTCCTCGATGCGCCGCTTGCGGCCCGGGACGAGGCGGACAATGATGCGCCCGTTGAAACGCGCAGCGCCCTGCCGCTCCGGCCCGGCGTTCAGGAGGACCTGGTGATCGGCAAGCCCGGACAAGACGAACCCACCGAGGCGCCCGAAGGTGCGCTCGATGCGGTGATCGCGCCGGGCCGGATGCTGGCCCTCGCCGATTTTGCCCCGCCGCGACTCAGTGCCGGTGAGCGGTTCCTGCGCCTCGCCTACAAGCTGGGCGTGCCGGGGCAGGCGCTGGCGCGGCCGTTCTCCAAGGCGGCGCGCGAGAAACTGACTGCGGCGGCGGACAATCCCCTCGGCGGAGACAAGGTGGCCGGCACCGCGCTGCGCGCCGGGCACTTCCTGCTACACGGCGTCAAGCTGCCGGTCAGCCAAGCCGATTTCGGCGGCGTCGCGCGGATGGTTCCGCCGATGGAGCGCTATGTCCATTCCTTCGCCTGGCTGGCAGACCTCGAAGCCGCCGCCCCGCGCGAACAGTGCGTGCCCGTGGCCGAACGCGTGCTCGGTGCCTGGCTCGATGCCAATCCAAAGGAGCCGAAGAAGCCCGGCAAGGCGGGCCTGTGGACCGTCGATAGCGCCGGCACCCGCCTGCTCAACTGGCTGGTCCACGCGCCGCTGATCCTTTCGGGCGACAAGAAGTTTCGGGGCCGCGCCATGGCCGCAATCACCGGCCACGCCCGCTGGCTCGACCGCCATGTCGAGCGCGGCGAGGACTTGCTGGCGCGCTTTGCCGGCTGGTCGGCGATTACCGCTGCGGGCCTGCTCTTGTCCGATGGCAAGCCGCGCCGCCTGTTTGGCGAGGCGGGGCTGGTCCGCGCCATCGGCGAAATGGTCGGCGATGACGGCGGCACGCTATCGCGCAGCCCGCTCGCGCAGATCGAGGCGATCGAGCTGCTGGTGCGGCTGGGTGCCTGCTACAGGGCCGTCCGCCGCGACCCGCCCGAAGCGATTGCCGCCATGCAGGCCATGCTGGTGCCGCCGCTGCTGGCACTGACGCATGGCGACGGCTCGCTCGGCTCATGGCAGGGCGGCTGGGCCATCGGGGCCGACCAGATTTCCCGCCTGATCGAAGCCAGCGGCGCGCGCACCCGCCCCTTACGCGACGTGCGCCAGTGGGGCTACCAGCGCGCGGTTGCGGGCAAGTCCGTGCTCCAGTTCGATACGGCCCCACCGCCACTGGCGCGTCACGCCCGCACCGGCTGCGCCTCCACGCTGGCCTTCGAGCTGAGTCATGCGGGGCAGCGCCTGATCGTCAATTGCGGCGGCGCGGCGGCGGCGGGCGGGCTGATCCCGGCGCGGCTCGACGCAGGCCTGCGCGCCACGGCGGCGCACTCCACACTGGTGCTCGACGATTCGAATTCCACCGCCGTTCTGATAGGCGGCAAGATCGGCGCGGGCGTGAACCAGGTCGATATCGAGCGCCGCACGCTGGAAGGCGAGCGCGGTTCCGGTGCCACCCGGATCGAGGCGAGCCATGATGGCTATGCCTCGCGCTATGGCCTGATCCACCGCCGCATCCTGATCCTGCGCGACGATGGCACCGAGCTGCGCGGCGAGGACCTGCTGGTTCCCGCCAAGGGCAAGGGTTCGCGCGGCAAGGTTGCCTTCGCCATCCGTTTCCACCTGGGCGCGGGGATCGATGCGCGCCTCAGCGAGGACCGGCAGGGCGCGGGCCTTGCCCTGCCTGACGGCACCTACTGGCAGTTCCGTTCGGGCGGCGGCGAGGTGCAGATCGAGGATTCGCTCTGGGCGGACAAGCACGGCCGTCCGGTTGCCATCCAGCAGCTTGTGGTGCAGGGGCTCGCCTCGCGCGGCGGAGGAAACTTCGCCTGGCTGCTGAAGAAAATGGGGTAGTTCGGTTCCACTTGCTTCGTCATTGCGAGGAGCGCAGCGACGAAGCAATCCAGAGTCTGGCGCGCAATCGCTCTGGATTGCTTCGCTACGCTCGCAATGACGAGGGATGGTATACAAGTGACTGACGTGACGATCCGCCGGGCGCTGCTTTCGGTGTCCGACAAGGCTGGACTGGTCGAACTCGGGCAGGCGCTCTCCGCGCGCGGCGTGGAACTGGTCTCGACCGGCGGCACGGCCAAGGCGCTGCGCGATGCGGGCCTGACGGTCATGGACATTTCGGAGCTGACGGGTTTCCCGGAAATGATGGACGGCCGCGTCAAGACGCTGCACCCGAAGGTCCACGGCGGGCTGCTCGCCGTGCGCGACAATGCCGAACATGCCAAGGCCATGGCTGAGCACGAAATCGGCGCGATCGATCTCGTCGTGGTCAACCTCTATCCCTTCGAAGCCACCGTCGCCAAGGGCGCGGAGCGTGACGAAGTGATCGAGAATATCGATATCGGCGGCCCCTCGATGGTCCGTTCGGCGGCGAAGAACCATGCCTATGTCACGATCCTGACCGACCCTTCGGACTATGCCACCCTGCTCGGCGAGCTGGAGGCGAAGGACGGCGCGACCTCTTACGAATTCCGCCGCAAGATGGCCGGCAAGGCCTATGCCGCCACGGCTGCCTATGACGCGATGATCAGCCAGTGGTTCGCCTTTGCCGATCAGGGCGAAACCTTCCCCGAAATGCTGGCGATCACCGGCGCGCGGAAGGAAGAGCTGCGCTATGGGGAAAACCCGCACCAGCGCGCGGCGCTCTACATCCCCAAGGGACCGCACGGGCAGGGCATCGCCCAGGCCCGCCAGCTGCAGGGCAAGGAACTGTCCTACAACAATTACAATGACGCCGATGCCGCGCTCGAACTCTGCGCCGAATTCAGGGGGCAGGCCCCGGCCGTGGTCATCGTCAAGCACGCCAACCCCTGCGGCGTGGCTCAGGGCTCCAGCCTGGTCGAGGCATGGAACGGCGCGCTGCAGTGCGATTCGGTCTCGGCCTTCGGCGGCATCGTCGCGGTGAACACCGAGCTCGACGGCGCGACGGCCGAGGCGATCTGCGAGATCTTCACCGAAGTGGTCGTGGCGCCTTCCGCCACGGATGAGGCCATTGCCGCCTTCGCGAAGAAGAAGAACCTGCGCCTGCTGCTGACTGGCGACCTGCCCGATCCGCGCCGCGGCGGGCTTGCCGTCAAGCCGATCACCGGCGGCCTGCTGGTGCAGACGCGTGACAATGGCGCCATCAGCGAAGCCGACCTCAAGGTCGTGACCAAGCGCCAGCCGACCGCGCAGGAACTCAAGGACTGCCTCTTCGCCTGGACCGTGGCGCGCCACGTGAAGAGCAATGCCATCGTCTATGCAAAGGACGGCGTCACCGCCGGCATCGGCGCGGGGCAGATGAACCGCCGCGATAGCTCGCGCATCGCCGCCATGAAGGCCGCCGAAGCCGCCGAGAAATACGGCTGGGCAGCCAGCCGGGCGGTGGGTTCGGCCGTGGCTTCGGACGCCTTCTTCCCCTTCGCCGACGGCCTTCTCGCCGCTGCCGAAGCTGGCGCTACGGCGGTGATCCAGCCGGGTGGATCGATGCGTGATCAGGAAGTGATCGACGCGGCGGACGCGGCGGGCCTCGCCATGGTCTTCACCGGAATGAGGCACTTTCGCCACTAAGCAGTTCCACTCACCGCAGACGGTTAACGGCTCACCGCAGCCGGGCTGGCGCGACTCGATTGTTCACTTCTTGGCAAGTCACGTTCGCACATGCAGCGAACACGCAATTCTACGCAGGCGAATCGTTTCATGTCGTTCCTCAAGGCAGACCTTCTTCGTTCGTTCGGTATCGGCTTCGTCGCAGGCTGCGCGGTGCTGTTCATGACGATGGGAACGGGTGAGCCTTCGAACAGCGTGGTCCCCGCCGCGGTTGCCGCTCCGGCGCGCTGAAATGAAGCGCTTCGCAGCGCTGATTGCCTTATCGCTGACCCTCGCCGCTTGCCAGCAAGGCACGGCTGCCCCTGCGCGCGAAAGCGCAGTTGATGCCCCGGTCCCCGCACGCAAGGCCAATGAAGGCGCTGGCCTCAAGACCGCGATCTTCGCGGGCGGCTGTTTCTGGGGCAACGAAGCGGTCTTCAGCCACGTCAAGGGCGTTACCAGCGTGGTCTCCGGCTATCATGGCGGAGACCGGCGCACCGGCAATTACGAAAGCGTGTCGGGCGGCAATACCGGCCATGCCGAATCGGTTCGGGTAACCTACGACCCGTCGCAAGTGCGCTATGACCAGCTGCTGCAGGTTTTCTTTTCCGTCATTGCCGATCCCACCCAGCTTAACCGGCAGGGGCCGGATGTCGGCACACAGTACCGATCCGCGCTGGTGCCGCTGGGTGCCGAGCAGCAGGCCGTGGCGAGCGCCTACCTCGCCCAGATGAAAGCATCGGGCCGCTGGCGCGCGCCGATCGTGACGAAGATCGAGGCCAATCGCGGCTTCGTGCCCGCCGAGGCCGAGCATCAGGATTTCGCCGCGAAGAACCCGCAGCACCCCTATATCACCTATTGGGACGTGCCCAAGGTCGCCGCGCTCAAGCGGCTTTTCCCCTCGCTCTACAAGGCAAGCTTCACCCGCGGCTGATTGCATCCTATATGGTGGACATGAGCGGCCACCAACATCACGAACACCACGGCGAGGCACTGGCCAGTGAGGCGCAGTCGGCGCTTCAGGCAGCCGGCGAGCAATGGACCGAAATGCGCGCCGACGTCTTCGCTGCGCTGGCCGAGCGGGACAAGCCGGCTTCCGCCTATGACGTGGCCGAAGACGTGTCCAAGCTGCGCGGCAAGCGGGTGGCGGCAAACTCGGTATACCGCATCCTCGACCTCTTCGTGCGCACCAACCTTGCCCGCCGGGTGGAAAGCGCCAACGCCTATGTGGCCAACAGCCACCCGGGCTGCCGGCACGATTGCATCTTCCTGATCTGCGATTCCTGCGGCCGCGCCGTGCACAATGACGATGACAGGCTGACCGGCGCGCTGGTCGAAGCAGCCCGCGCGGCGGGTTTCAACGAAATCCGCCCCGTGGTCGAAGTGCGCGGCGTCTGCGCGCAGTGCAGCGAAGAGGGCTGACTTCAGCCGAACTGCGTCAGGCTCAGCCCGTTGCCGTCAGGGTCGGAGAACCAGCAGATCTTCGCGCCGCCGCCGGGCGCCTGCCAGACACCGTCGGCATCCTGGTCGAAGCCTTCGAACACGTGGAAGGTCACGCCCTTGGCGCTGAGATCGGCCATGACCGCGCGGATATCCTTCACGTGCCAGCCCAGCACGGTGTGGCCGCTCGGCTGGTGGCCCGGCAGGTCGGTGAGCCGCATGGGGGTGCGGTTGCCAAGGTCGAAAGTGACGGCGTGGTCATCCTCGCCAAGCACCTTGAGCCCCAGCACATCGGCATAGAAGGGCTTGGCGCGGGCGCGGTCGGCGGTCAGCACGAAGCACAGCGGGGCGGAGGCGGCGGGGATCGTCATTCAGGGGGTTCCTTGAGTAAGGCAGTCAATCGACACTACCCGATTATGGGTGTAAGGCGAGCGCCATGACCGCCAATCCGGCCACACCGCTTCTCGACAATGTCGGTACGCCCGACGAACTTCGCAAGCTCGATCCCGCCCAATTAAAGCAATTGGCCGATGAATTGCGCGCGGAAATGATCTCCGCCGTCGGACAGACGGGCGGGCACCTCGGCTCGGGCCTTGGTGTCGTCGAACTGACCGTGGCGATCCACTACGTGTTCAATACGCCCGATGACCGGCTGGTCTGGGACGTTGGCCATCAGGCCTATCCGCACAAGATCCTCACTGGCCGGCGTGACCGGATTCGCACGATCCGCCAGGGCGGCGGGCTTTCCGGCTTCACCAAGCGGAGCGAGAGCGAATACGATCCCTTCGGCACGGCGCACTCGTCCACCTCGATCTCGGCAGCACTGGGCTTTGCCGTGGCGAACAAGCTGGCGGGCACGCCCGGGCGCGGCATTGCGGTGATCGGTGACGGCGCGATGAGCGCGGGCATGGCCTATGAGGCGATGAACAATGCCAAGCAGGCGGGCAACCGGCTGATCGTCATCCTCAATGACAATGACATGTCGATCGCGCCGCCGGTGGGCGGGCTTTCGGCCTACCTCGCGCGGCTGGTCTCCTCGCGGCCCTTCCTGCACATGCGCGACATCGCGCGCCGAATCTCGCGCAAATTGCCCGAACCGCTGCACAAGGCGGCGCGCAAGACCGACGAGTTCACCCGCGGCTGGCTGACCGGCGGTACGCTCTTCGAAGAGCTCGGCATGTACTACGTCGGCCCGATCGACGGGCATAACCTCGAACAGCTGGTGCCGATCCTCGAGAACGTGCGCGATGCCGCCGAAGGCCCCTGCCTGATCCATGTCGTCACGCAAAAGGGCAAGGGCTATGCTCCGGCCGAGGCGGCGGCGGACAAGTATCACGGCGTCCAGAAGTTCGACGTCATCACCGGCGAACAGGTGAAGAGCGCGGGCGGCCCGCCCAGCTATACCGGTGTCTTCGCCAATGCCCTGCTGGCCGAGGCGACGCGCGATCCCACGATCTGCGCGATCACCGCCGCCATGCCGAGCGGCACCGGGCTCGACAAGTTCGAGAGCGCCTATCCCGACCGCTACTTCGACGTCGGTATAGCCGAACAGCACGCGGTGACCTTTGCCGCGGGCCTCGCCGCACAGGGAATGAGGCCCTTCGCCGCGATCTATTCGACTTTCCTGCAGCGCGCCTACGATCAGGTCGTGCATGACGTGGCGATCCAGAACCTGCCGGTGCGCTTCGCCATCGACCGCGCGGGGCTGGTCGGCGCAGACGGCGCGACTCACGCCGGGTCGTTCGACATCACCTATCTGGCCACCCTGCCCAACATGGTCGTCATGGCCGCGGCGGACGAGGCCGAGCTGGTCCACATGACCCACACCGCTGCGCTCTATGACGATGGCCCGATCGCCTTCCGCTATCCCCGCGGCAATGGCGTCGGCGTGCCGCTTCCGGAAGTTCCGCAGCGGCTGGAAATCGGCAAGGGTCGGGTGGTGCGCCACGGCACCAAGATCGCCCTGCTCTCGCTCGGCACGCGGCTCGCCGAAAGCCTCAAGGCGGCGGACCAGCTCGAGGCAAAGGGCCTTTCGACCACGGTCGCCGACCTGCGCTTCGCCAAACCGCTCGACGAGGACCTGATCCGCAAGCTGATGGCGACGCACGAAGTCGTCGTCACGGTGGAAGAAGGCTCGATCGGCGGCCTCGGCGCCCACGTGCTCACCATGGCGAGCGACGAAGGCATCACCGACAGCGGCCTCAAGATCCGCACCCTGCGTTTGCCGGACGTGTTCCAGGACCACGATTCGCCCGAAAAGCAATACGACGCGGCAGGGCTGAACGCGCCGCACATCGTGGAGACCGTGCTGAAAGCACTGCGCTGGAATGATGCCGGTGTGGGAGAGGTCAGGGCCTGAGCGCCTGACCCCGCCGGTCACTTCCTACCAATCATAGGCCTTCGGCAGCGCCCCTTCCTGCGGCTGCATGTAGCGGTTGCGCAGGCGGCTCTGGTGGTTTTCGAGCGGTTGTTCCACGCCGTCGATAAACACCGAGACCACGCCGCTGGTCATCTCCAGCGGGTCGCCGTCCCAGATCACTAGATCGCCGGCGCGGCCGGCTTTCAGGCTGCCGAACTTGTCGCCCATGCCGATGGCGTCTGCCGGGCCGGAAGTGATCGAGGCGATCGCCTTGTCCCAGCTTAGCCCGCTGGCGCGCGGTACGCGGGTCAGGCCGACGAGGTTGCCGGCATACTGCGTGGCGTGGCGCGGCTGGTCGGAAAACGCACCGAGCGAGACGCGCACGCCTGCGGCAGACATGCGGCCGACGTTGGACTGGGTGGCGGCGAGGTGTTCGAAGTCGCTCGGCAGGTCATTGAGCGGCTTGGCGATTACCGGCACCTTCGCGGCGGCGAGCTCGCCAGCAACCATCCAGCCTTCGGTTGCGCCGACGATCACCAGCTTTAGCAGCGGGAAATCGCCCTTTAGCGCAAGCGCGGCGCGGATGTCCGCCGCGCGTTCTGCGCGGACATAGAGCGGCTGCAACCCGTTCACCACCGGCACCAATGCGGCGGCATCGAAGCGGTTGAGCACGGCATCACCCGGCCTTTCAGGCGTGGTGGTGGCGAGGCGCATGTCGGCAGCGGCCACGTTGGGCCCGTGGCGGCGGGCAAGGTCGCGCGCTTCGGTGAGGGCATTGCGCAGCACGGCATGAGCGGCCACGCGGCTGCCCCCGGCGATGCGGCCGCCGTCCTCACCCAGTTCGACGTATTGGAAGGCGCGGGCCTGCACGAGCGGATCGCGGTCCGCGCCAAGGTCGATCACCGCGCCCTGTCCGGCGAAGATCGAATTGGTCGCGTTGCCGATCACCGCCGCGCGGGTCACCCCCGCGGCGCGGCTGATGGCAATGGGCTGGGCCAGCGGGTTGACCGCCGCCGAATAGTCGAGCGCCGCCCCGAAGGGCGAACGGTTCGCGCCAACGTCGCTGCTGGTATCGTCCGATTCGACATCGACGAGGCCGAGGTCGGTGACGGCGACGACGATCCCCGGGGTGACGAACTTGCCGCCAGCATCGATCGTGCGCGTGCCTGCGGGAATGGCAACACCGGTTCCGGCGGCAACCACCTTGCCGCCCGAAACCAGAACGGTGCCGCCCTGGATCGGTGCCGAACCATCGCCGATCACCAGCGTGGCATTGGTCACCGCAACCGACTGCGCCAGCGCGGGGGCGGCGGTGAGCGAGAGCAGCGCCGTGGCTGCGAGTGCCATCACGCGGGCGCTCATTTCACATCTCCCTCGCCGGGCTGTCCCAGCTCGAAGTCACTCACCGGGCGGCGCTTGGGATCGGCAGAATCGAACATCAGCGCGCCATCGATCCACACCTTGTCGGGGCGGGCATAAGTGCTCAGCGGGTTGGCGTTCCACAGCACGACATCGGCCATCTTGCCGGCAGCAAGGCTGCCGGTCTGCTTGTCGATGCCCATGGCGGTCGCCGGGTTGAGCGTCAGCCAGCGGATCACTTCTTCGTCGGAGATTACAATGCCGGCGCGCTTCGCGTCGCCCTGCACCTTGGCTGCTTCCTGGTTGAGCCGTTGGATGCCGTTTTCATCGTCGGAGTGGATCACTACGCAGGCACCGGCTTTGTAAAGCAGGGCGGCGTTTTCGGGGATCGCGTCATAGGCTTCCATCTTGAAGCCCCACCAGTCGGCCCAGACCGCGCTGCAGACGTTGTTGGCCTTGAGCAGGTCGCCGATCTTGTAGCTTTCCACGGCGTGGTGGAAGGCGGTGACCTTGTAGCCGAACTCCTTCGCCATATCGAGGACGATGGCCATTTCGTCGGCGCGGTAGCAGTGGTTCTGGATCATGATCTCGCCGTCGAGCACGCCGGCCAGCGTTTCCATGGCGAGGTCGCGACTCTCCAGCTTTCCGGCGTCGCGCTTGCGGCGGTAATCCTGCGCCTTGATCCAGGTTGCGCGGTTGACAGCAAGGTTGCCCATGCGGGTCGAGGGCATGCGGCCCTTTTCGCCGTAGACGCGCTTGGGATTTTCACCGCAGGCCATCTTCAGGCTGTAAGGCGCGCCGGGGAACTTCATCCCCTGCATGGTGCGTGCGTAGACGTTCTTCAGCGTCACCGAACGCCCGCCCATCAGGTTGGCCGAACCGGGCAGGATCTGCAGCGAGGTCACGCCGCCATTGGCCAGCGCGCGGCTGAAGCCGGGGTCCTGCGGCCAGACCGAATGTTCGGCCCAGACTTCCGCCGTGGTCGGCGCAGTGGCTTCGTTGCCGTCGGACAACCCCTGAATCGCCGGGCTGGGATAGTCGCCAAGGTGGCTGTGGATGTCGATGATGCCGGGGGTGACGAACTTGCCTGTCCCGTCGATCACCTGCACGCCCGCGCCGGCCTCGACCTTGCCCTGGTGGATCGCCACCATCTTGCCGTCGCGGAATTCGACGCTGGCATTGTCAAAGCGGCGGCCCTCGCCATCGAACACCGTGGCGCCAACGATCAGCGTCGGGGTGCCGGGGTAGGGCCGATAAGTCGAGGGATAGGGGTTCTTGTTGAAGCTCGCCGCCGGTGAAGGCGCGGGCTTCTTGTCTTTATCCTTGTCCTTCGCGCCGCTGGCCGGGGCCGCAAGGATCATGGCCAGCGCCGCCGCGCCGAGCGAGAGTTTCAAACGCACAGGACATGCCCCTTTTTCGTATCGGTAAGGGCAGGCCCGGATCATCTCCGGGCCCGCGTAACAGGTCTTGGTCTAGCGGTCCTCGAGCGTGCCGAGGTGCATCCACTTCTTCACGAAGGGTGAAAGCAGCAGCACGACCGCAGCGACGCCGAGCGTGATCCAGCCGATCTCGTTGTAGATCGACAGGGTCAGTTCCTTCGACATCTCGCCGCTTTCGCCGCCAGTCGCTTCGCCGATCTTGCCGGCCACGAAGTTGCCCACTGCGGTCATGTAGAACCACGCCCCCATGATGAAGCTGCCAAGGTGCAGCGGGGCAAGGCGGGTCATCGCCGAGAGGCCGACCGGGGAGAGGCAGAGCTCGCCGGTGGTCTGCAGCAGGTAGATCAGGAAGACGAACAGCACCGGGGTCATCGCCTCGATGCCGACAGCCTTGGCGCCCCAGACAAAGACGAGGAACGACAGGCCGACCTGTACCAGCGCAAGGCCGAACTTGGCCGGGGCCGAAGGCTCAAGCCCGCGCTTGCCCAACCACTGCCACAGCCCGGCGAACAGCGGGGCGAGCAGCACGATGTAGATCGGGTTGATCGACTGGAACAGGCTGGTCGGCACCCCGCCGCGATCGACGTACTTGTCGGTATAGAGGCTCAGCGAACCGCCGGCCTGTTCGAACAGGCCCCAGAAGATCGGGTTGAGCGCGATCAGGAACAGGATCGCGAAGATCCGCTCGCGCGCTTCCTTGTCCAGCTTGAACGCCTCGTACAGAGTGTAGCCGAGCATGCCGACGCCGGTGACGATCAGCAGGTTCTGGATGATGTCCTGATACTGGATGAGGAACCAGATCACCGCCACGGCGGCAATGCCGATGCCGTAAAGCTTGAACTCGTTCGGACGGGTCAGATCCTTGGGCGGTTCAGCGCGCTCGAGCAGCGCCGGACGGCCGATCACGAAGATGATCAGGCCCAGCACCATGCCGATGCCGGCAAGGCCGAAGCCCCACGACCAGCCGAGTGTTTCGCCAAGGTAGCCGACGAGGATCGTGCCCAGCGCCGCGCCCACGTTCACGCCCATGTAGAAGATGGTGTAGGCCGCATCGCGGCGCACGTCGGTCATGCGGTAAAGCTTGCCGACGATCACCGAGATGTTTGCCTTCAGGAAGCCCGAGCCGACGATGATCAGCGCCAGCGCCAGCCAGAACACGTTGATCGCCGGATCGCCCTGCTTGGTCAGCGGGTCGGCCACGCCCTGCATGCCCTCATAGGCCATGAACAGGTGTCCGAAGGCGAGAAGGATGCCGCCGAAGAACACCGCCTTGCGCTGCCCCAGCCAGCGGTCAGCCAGATAGCCGCCGAGCACCGGGGTGATGTAGACGAGGCTGGTATAGGCACCATAGATCAGGTTGCCCTTGGCATCGTTGAACAGCCAGAACTTGGTCAGGTAGAGGATCAGCAGCGCGCGCATGCCGTAGTAGGAAAAGCGTTCCCACATCTCGGCATAGAACAGGACGAACAGGCCCCGCGGGTGTCCGATAACCTCCTCACTCTTGCGGCCGGCAATCACGCCGCCAACGACCAGGAAGGCGAAGAGGGCAATGGCCGCGATCGCCGCGATCCAGTCCCCTTCGTTCCACAGTGCCATTTCCTTCATTCACAACTCCTCACGCAGCCCCGCGCGGCACTTGTTCCGTGCCTGCGCCAAAGCGCGCACCCTAGCGGGAAAATGGCCGAGGGGAAGAAACTAATTGCCAAAGAAACCACATTTCCGGCGCTTGGCGTGCTTGCGTGAATCGCTGTATTATGGCACTGATGCACCATGAGCCAGAGCCCGAAGAACAGCCAGCCAGTCTATCTCAAGCTGCGTGACCTGATCGCTGCCGCCATTATCGACGGCACTTACGGCGAGGGCGACATGTTGCCATCGGTGCGTGCCTTCGCGGCGGACCAGGGCGCCAACCCGCTCACCGTGGCTAAGGCCTACCAGCTGTTCCAGCTCGAAGGGCTGGTCGAGGTCCAGCGCGGCGTCGGCATGTATGTGGCGAAAGGCGCGGCGGACCGGCTGCGCGCGACCGAGCGCGAGGCCTTCGTCAAAAGCGAATGGCCTGCCATCGTCTCGCGCATCCGCATGTTGGGCCTTGAACCGGCCGACCTGCTCGCAGAGGCCTGATTTTACGCGATTCAGGCGATTGCGCAGCTACGTAGTTTATGCCAGAGTGCGACTACGTTTTTCAGGTCCCTCAAGCGGGGGGTCGCGACCTGGGACGGGATATAGGCCGCAAAACGCGGCAATGGGAGCTGCCATGATCCGTTCCGAACTTCTCCTCGCCCTTGCCAAGGAAAACCCCGAACTGCGCGCCGAGGAAGTCGAGCGTGTGGTCGATATTTTCTTCGACGAGATCAGCGAACGCCTCGCCCAGGGCGGCCGCGTCGAATTGCGCGGCTTCGGCGCTTTCTCCACCCGCGAACGCGAAGCCCGCATCGGCCGCAACCCGCGCACGGGCGAATCGGTCAGCGTACCGGGCAAGAAGGTGCCCTATTTCAAGCCCGGCAAGGAAATGCGCGCCCGCCTCAACGTCAGTTGATAGTCATCAGGCTCTAGCCCGGCGGCCCTTTTCGGTGGCTGCCTTGCAACACGGCCCGCCCCTCATTCAGGGGAGCGGGCCGGTGTCGTTTGTAAGGGCTGGATAGCGCCCACGCGCTGCCCTAAGGCGACAGCCAGGCGGACGTGGCGGAATGGTAGACGCCGGGGACTTAAAATCCCCTGATCCTTGATCGTGTGGGTTCGAGTCCCACCGTCCGCACCACCAGCTACGACGCCTCGCGCGCGAACCGTGGTTAACGCGCCGTTATCCATAGTTCGCAGCACCTGTTTCAAGTCCTTGCATTAGTTTGCACCTGTAACGGGCCGTCGGGGGATGGTCCGCTCCGGGGTTCATGCATGGCTGAGATGTTTCGCGAGCCGGACGGGCAGTTCGGCGGACAGGAGAAACGGGAAGAGCAGCGGCTGGTGCTGCTGCTGCGCCCGGCCAAGGTCATTTGCCGCAGCGGCGAATACCTCTGCATCCTGCGCGACGTCGCTTCGAAAGGCGCGCGCCTGCGCCTGTTCCACCCGCTTCCGGTCGAACGCTTCATGGTGCTCGAACTGGGCAATGGCGACCGATACGACATCGAGAAAATGTGGGAGCGTGACGACCAGGCCGGCTTCACCTTTGCCCAGGCGGCCGCGGTCGATCACCTGATCGAGGAGCGCAGCCGCTATCGCAAGCGCCCGGTCCGCGCCCGTATCACGCTGGAAGGCAAGATGACGGCGGCGGGCCAGGCCTATGCGGCCACCCTGCGCAACATCTCGCAGCAGGGCGGGCAGATCGAATGCGATGCACCGCTGGCGATCGAGCAGCGTGTCTCGCTGAGCGTCAAAGGCCTGCCCGCGCTCGACGCCAAGGTTCGCTGGCGCAAGGGCAATGTCGTCGGGCTGGTCTTCGAACAGACCTTCAAGCTCGACCAGCTGGCGCGCCTGCTGTTCGACCTGCAGCCGATTCCCCCGGCGATTGCCGATGACCCGGAAGACGCGATCTTCCGCCGCGCTCAGCAGGGCTGAGCGTCGTCCCGGACTTGATCCGGGACCGGTGGCGTAAGCAGCACCTTGGCCAGCGGTCCCGGGTCAAGCCCGGGACGACGTATATCAGCCCGGCCGGAACAGCATGGCCGCGCCGTTCATGCAGTAACGCTTGCCGGTGGGCTTTGGCCCGTCATCGAACACGTGGCCCAGGTGCCCGCCGCAACGCGCGCAGTGCACCTCGGTGCGCGGATAGCCAACCTCCCAATCGGTAGAGGTGGCAATCGCGCCCGGCAGCGGCTTCCAGAAACTGGGCCAGCCGGTGCCGCTGTCGAACTTGGTGGCGGAGGAATAGAGCGGGTTGCCATCGGCCGCGCAGACGAAGGTGCCTTTGCGGTGCTCCTTCTCCAGCGGCGATGAGCCGGGCCGCTCGGTGCCCTTCTGGCGCAGGATGTAATACTGCGCGGGGGTCAGCCGCTTTTTCCATTCGGCATCGGTGAAGCGCACCGGATAGCCCTTGGCCTCGGCGTCCTTGCCGCAGGCTGTCGCCAGCGGGATCGCGGCTGCCGCGGCGAGCCACTGCGCCATGCGGCGGCGGGTAATCGTTCCAGGATTGGGGTATTCGTCGGTCATGTCTCCGGCCTTTCCTCTATCCTGCCCTAGGCATGGATATAGGCCGGAGAGACCCTGAATGAAAGGTCAGGCGGTTGCGGCCTGCCGCTTGCCCTTCTTGCTTCTCGCTACCTGCGGGCCGGACTTCATCACCCGGCGGCGGAACAGCTTCGCGCCGAAGTGGACGAAGATCGCCACCCACATGACCTGCCAGGCCAGGGCCAGAAGGTGCGGCATCACCGATCCATCCTGCGCCGCGCGCGCCAGCATGGCGAAGGGCGAGGAGAAGGGGATCACCTCTGCCGCAAGCGATATGGCGGTACCCGGCTGGGCGGCGGCATAAGTGGCGAAAAAGAAGATCATCAGCTGCGACATCGACACCGGCATCGAGATCGTCTGCACCTCGCGCACGGTCGAGGCCATCGAACCGATAGTCAGGAACACCGAACCGAGCAGCAGGTAGGCCATGGCGAAATAGACGACGCCAAGCGCGACGAAGGCGGGCCAGCCCACCGCCGGCGCGGCCATCCCGGCGAGCGCATCGCGGCCCAGCAGCACCAGCCCGCCAAAGCCGAGGCCCCAGACGGTGATGCCCACCAGCGATACGCCGAGCATGGCGAACAGCTTGCCATAGAATACCGCGTCCATCGGAATCGCGGCGGCCAGCACCTCGATGATCTTGTTCGCCTTCTCCTCGACAAGGTTCGAGAGAACCATGCCGGCCAGCATCATGGTGAGCAGGAACAGCAGCATCTGCCCGCCCTGCGCCGTGCGCATCTGGCCGTGGCGCTCGCTCGCCACGCTGGTTGCCGTGGCGGCAAGGGCGACCTTGGGCAGGTCTTGCGGGCTGGCATCGGCGGCGCGCGCGGCGATCAGCGAGACGGGCCCGCTCCAATAGCCGATCTGGCCTTCCGTGCCGGTGAGCTGCGGATTGGCAAGCGTACCCGTGAGCACGGCGGCAAGGTTGCCGTGGCTGTCGGTCAGGGCCTTGCCGGGATCGACCACCTCACCCGGGGCGACGCGCTGGATCACGGTCATGTCGGGCGCGGCATCGCCAATCTCGCGGCGCAGCGCATTGCCCGCCGCAATCATGGCGTCGGTGTCCTTCGCCGACATGGCCACGCCCAGCACCGGGCGGGCGGCGGCCTGCTCGGCCTTTTGCGTCACCGACCCGGCGGCAATGCCGACGATCAGCGGAAACAGCGGCCCCAGCAGGAAAAAGAAGAACGTCCGGCTGAACAGGATCGCGCCGAAATCGCGCCGCGCGACGACCAGCGCCGCCTGCAGGGTCGAAAGCCGACCGGAAGTGACTGCGCCGCTCATCGGCCCTTCTCCATGGCAAGAACGTCTTCGGGCGATTCCTCAAGCGCGCGCGCCGCCGCCTCGCCGGCAATGGCGACAAAGGCATCGTGCAGGCCGGCGCGTTCGATGGAGAGCGAGAGGATGCCCGCCTCACCTTCGATCAGCGCGCGCAGCAGGGGTTCGATGCCGCTGTCTGGCAAGTCGAAATACCAGAAGGTGCTGCCATCGGCCTTCTGCTCGCGCCGTGCATCGGCGGGGAGAGCGCCGCGCCAGTTGCCGTCGCCGGCGCGGGTTTCGAGGCGCACCTGCGGACGAATCCGGTCACGCGCCACGTCGACCGGCCCGGCGAAGGGCACCTTGCCGCCGGCGATGATCGCCACCGAATCGCACAGCCGCTCGGCATGGGCGATGACGTGGGTGGAAAAGATCACCGTCGTGCCCTTTTCGGCGAGGGCGCGCATCATGCGCTCGAGCTTGCCCTGGTTGAGCGCGTCAAGGCCGGAGAACGGCTCGTCGAAGATCACCAGACGCGGTTCGTGGACGAGAGTGGCGAGCAGTTGGACCTGTTGCGCCATGCCCTTGGACAGCTGCCGGATCTGGCGGTCGGCGGCATAGCCAAGGCCGTGCTGTTCGAGCAGTTCCTTGCCCCGGCGGCGGCCTTCCTCAAGCGGCAGGCCGCGCAGCGCGCCGACGAAGGCGATGGCTTCGTGGCATTTCATCGAGGGATAAAGCCCGCGCTCCTCGGGCAGATAGCCGATGGCATGGGCCACATCGTGCGGCCGTTCGGCCCCCAGCACGCGGCGATAGCCCTCGTCCGGATCGATGATGCCCAGCAGCATGCGCAGCGTCGTCGTCTTGCCCGCGCCGTTGGGGCCGAGCACGCCATAGATCGCGCCTTCGGGCACGGACAGGTCGACGCCATCAACGGCGGTGAAACCGTCAAACCGCTTCACCAACCCGCGCGCCTCGATGGCGAGCGGCTTGCCGGTTGCGGCAATGCCGGAAAGTTCGGAGACGGGCGCGTTGCCCGCCGGTTGCCATTGTCCTAGGTCCATCTTCATGGGGTGCCGCAATAACCACGCCCTGTGAAGAGGAGCGCGCCAAGTTTGGTTAACGGGCCGGTAACCGCTGGAATCGAGGCAGCGCTGGGCGAAGAGGCCCGGCGGCTGGGTTTCGTCGCCTGCGGCATTGCGCGCGCCGAAGAGGACCCCCTGCGAGCGGCGCGGCTCGATGCGTGGCTGGCCGACGGCGCGCATGGCCAGATGGACTGGATGGAGGGCCGGGCGCACCATCGGCGTTCTCCCCAAGGTCTGTGGCCCGAGGCGAAAAGCGTGATCGCGCTGGGCATGAGCTATGCCCCCGCGGGCGATCCGCTGGCTCTGGCAGGCGAGCCTTCGCGCGGCTGGATTTCCGCCTATGCCAAGGGGGCGGACTATCACGACACCGTGAAGAAGGCGCTCAAGCACCTCGCCCGGTGGCTGGTGGCCGAGGGTGAGCGGCGGGGATTAGGCGAGGTCGGCGTGAAGGTTTTCGTCGATACCGCGCCGGTCATGGAAAAGCCGCTGGCCGAGGCGGCGGGGCTGGGCTGGCAGGGCAAGCATACCAATGTCGTCAGCCGGGAGCATGGCTCGTGGCTGTTCCTCGGCGCGATCTACACCACGCTGGAATTGACGCCCGATGCGCCGGGGAAGGACCGCTGCGGTTCTTGCGACGCCTGCCAGCGCGCCTGCCCGACCGATGCCTTTCCCGCGCCCTACAGGCTCGATGCGCGGCGCTGCATTTCCTATCTCACGATCGAGCACAAGGGCCCGGTGGACGAGGCACTGCGCCCGGCGCTCGGCAACCTGATCTATGGCTGCGACCTGTGCCTATCGGCCTGCCCGTGGAACAAGTTTGCCGACAGCGCCGCCGCCAACCGCGCCTTCCTCCCCCGCGCCGAACTGGCCGCGCCGAAGCTGGCGGAGCTGCTGGCGCTGGATGACACGGGCTTCCGGCGGCTGTTCTCCGGCTCCCCGATCAAGCGCATCGGGCGGGACCGGTTCGTGCGCAACTGCCTCTATGCCGCGGGCAACAGCGGAGACGCGGGTCTGCTGCCGCAGGTGGAGGCTTTGTTCGGCGATCCCGATGCGGCGGTGGCCGATGCCGCCCGATGGGCGGCGGCGCGGCTCAGGCCGGGATAAGCTCCTTCAGCGGCACGTTCGCATCGGCCAGCTGTGTGAGGTCCGGCGAAACCCCGGCTTCCACCAGCTTGCGACCCTGCACATAGTCCTTGACCATGTTGACACAGTCGAGCGCGATGACCTTGCCGTTCTTGAGATAGACCACCGAGAACGAGCGATCCTCGGGGCTGCCGCGCACAACGGTCTGGTCGAAGCCGACCGAGAGGCCGGCGGTCTGCAGGCGGAGGTCGTACTGGTTCGACCAGAACCACGGGAAGGCGTGATAAGGCTTGGCATCGCCGCAGATGGCCTTGGCCACGCAGGTCGCCTGGTCGTTGGCGTTCTGCACCGATTCGACGCGCATCACCGTGCCGCCGGCAAAGTCGCAGGCGAAGGCGGCGCAGTCACCGATGGCATAAACGTCGGGCAGCGAGGTGCGGCAGCAGTCGTCGATGTCGACGCCGTTGCCGCCTGCCGCACCGGCGGCGAGCAGCGGGGCGACGGCGGGAATGATGCCGATGCCGACGATCACCGCGTCGGCGGGGATGACCGTGCCGTCGCCCAGCTTCACGCCGGTCACGCGGCCTTCACCCTCGAGCGATTCGACCGTCACATTCGTGCGCAGGTCGACGCCGTGGTCGCGGTGTTCCTTTTCGTAGAAGGCGGACAGTTCCTCGCCCGCGACGCGCGCCAGCACGCGGGGGAGCGCCTCGAGCAGGGTGACCTTGCAGCCGAGCTTCGTCAGCACGGCCGCCGCCTCAAGCCCGATGTAGCCGCCGCCGATCACGGCGATGTTCTTCACGCCGCCGTCGATCTCGCCCATCAGCTGGTCGCAGTCCTCGCGGGTGCGGACGGCATGGACACCGGCGAGGGTGCCGCCCGGAACCGGCAGCTTGCGCGGATCGCCGCCGGTTGCCCAGACGAGCGTGCCGTAGCCAAAGGTCTCGCCGGTCGAGAGCGTGAGCAGCTTCGCCGCCGGATCGACCGCGGTCACCTCCACGCCCAGCTTCAGGTCGATGCCCTTTTCTTCCCAGAATTGGGGCGGACGGATGTAGAGTCGGTCAAAGGTCTTCTCGCGGGCGAAATATTCCTTGGAGAGGGGCGGGCGCTCATAGGGCGGCTCGCTCTCGCGCCCGATCATGGCGACGGTGCCTTCGAAGCCGTTCTGCCGAAGCGCAATCGCGCACTGCGCCCCGCCATGTCCGGCCCCGACGATCACGACATCCGCTGCACTCATGCCTGCACACTCCCTTTTCCGCCCCGAAACGCGAAAAGGCCCGGCGCGTCAAGCACCGGGCCTTTCAAATCACTCTCAGGCAGGAGAAATTGCCTGCGGATCAGCCGCCGGCGACAGCCTGTGCTTCGCGGCCATCGCCTTCGGGAGCGGCGATCACGTCGCGCGTGACCGAACCCTTGGCGACCGTGTTGGTCTGCGGATCGCCCACGGTCGAGCGGATGCCGGGAGCGGCCTGACCAGCGCGGCCAAGCGTGCTCTTTTCCACTTCGCTGCGGTTGGGGCCGGGGCCGAACAGCGCGTCCTGCGCCTGGGCGGCGGCGGACGAATCGGCCGGACGCGGCGCGCCGGGCTGCGGCGGGGTCAGGCTGAAATCGGGCGGCACGACCAGCGGCGCCTGGCGCTGGACGGCGAATTCGTCAGGCCGGTCACGGTTGAACAGCCCGCCGCCGCCGCAGGCCGAAAGCAGGGCCGAGGCACCGATGAGGGTCGTGAAGGCGATGGACTTGCGCATTGTATCAGCTCTCCGAGGCGGAACCCGCCGGTTGGGTGCTATTGGGATCTGGGGCCTTTTCGCGCGAAAGCAGCGAGCGGGCAAGCACTATCAGGACGCCGATCGAAATGGCGGCGTCGGCAAGGTTGAAGATCATGAAGGGTCGGAAATCGCCGAAATGGAGGTCGGCATAGTCGGCGACATAGCCCAGCCGCACGCGGTCGACGATATTGCCCAGCGCCCCGCCGAGCACGGCGCCGAGCGCGAGGATATCGGCCTTCGCGGTTTCCTTCATGATCCAGAACACCACGCCGCAGGCGATCAGCGCGGTGACCGCGACGAGCGCCCAGCGGCCCGCCTCGCCCTCGGCAGTGAACAGGCCGAGCGAAATGCCCCGGTTCTCTGCCCAGGTCAGGCGGAAGAAGGGCACGATCTCGATCTGCTGCATGAAGCGGTCACGCAGCGCCAGCGGCCCCATCAACAGCCACTTCAGCGCCTGGTCGGCAAGGAAGATGGCGGCGGCGATGACAAAGCCAAGGCGGCGGGCGGGGTTCATGCCGCGTCCATGCCCGCCACGACATTGTCGCAACGTGAACAGAGGTCGCCGTCCTCGGTGACTTCCGGCAGGTGCCGCCAGCAGCGGCCGCACTTGTGGTTGTCGGTGCGCTTCACCGAAACGCTATCTGCGCGCGAGACCTTGGCCGAGATGAACAGTTCTGCGAGATCGGCCTCCGGCGCGTCGGCAGGCACGGTGACTTCCGCTTCCAGCCCCGAACCCAGCACCTTTTCGCGGCGCAGCGGTTCGATGGCCTCGAGTACCTGGGCACGCAGGGCGCGCAGGTCGGCCCACTTCGCCTCGTCGGCATTGGCCGAGGCCACTTCCGGCCACTCCAGCAAATGCACAGACCCCCCATCCGGGAACCGCGTCCCCCACACCTCTTCGCTGGTGAACACCAGCACCGGCGCGGCGTAGCGCACCAGCGCATGGAACAGCGTGTCCAGCACCGTGCGATAGGCCATCCGCTTGGGATCGGTCGCCGCGTCGCAGTAGAGCGAATCCTTGCGGATATCGAAGAAGAACGCGGAGAGGTCCTCGTTGCAGAAGTCAGTCAGCGCGCGGACGTAAGTGTTGAAATCGAAGTCGGCGACCGCCTGCTTCAATGTCGCGTCCAGCTTGGCCAGCAGCGCCAGCACATAGCGTTCCAGCTCGGGCATGGCCTCCACGTCTACTCGCTCTGCCTCAGAGAACCCGTCCAGCGCGCCCAGCAGGTAGCGGAAGGTGTTGCGCAGCTTGCGGTACTGGTCGGCCACGCCTTTCAGGATCTCGTCACCGATGCGGTGGTCCTCGGTGTAGTCGACTGACAGCGCCCACAGGCGGATGATGTCCGCGCCGTTGGTCTCCATCACCTTCAGCGGGTCGATGGTGTTGCCAAGGCTCTTGGACATTTTCATGCCCTTCTGATCCATGGTGAAGCCGTGCGTCAGCACCGCCTTGTAGGGCGCGCGGCCGCGGGTGCCGCAGCTCTGCAGCAGGCTCGACTGGAACCAGCCGCGATGCTGGTCGCTGCCTTCAAGGTAGAGGTCGGCCGGCCACTGCATCCCCGGCCAGCGCCCGCTTTCGAGCACGAAGGAATGGGTGCAGCCCGAATCGAACCACACGTCGAGAATGTCGATGACGCGCTCGAAATCCGCGGCATCATAATCGGCGCCAAGATATTCCTGCGCGCGCTCCTCGGTCCAGGCATCGACGCCGTTCTCGCGCACGCCGGCGATGATGCGGGCGTTGACTGCCGGATCGCAAAGGTACTGGCCGGTCTTGCGGTTGACGAACAGCGTGATCGGCACGCCCCAGGCGCGCTGGCGGCTGAGCACCCAGTCGGGGCGGCCTTCGACCATCGAACGGATGCGGTTTTCACCCTTGGCGGGGACCCAGCGGGTGTCGGTGATCGCTTGAAGCGCGGTTTCCCTCAACGTCGTCCCGGGCTTGACCCGGGACCGCTGGCCATCCGGCGCTTCATCGCCAGCGATCCCGGCGTTCGCCGGGACGACGATCTTGTCCATCGGCACGAACCACTGCGGCGTGCAGCGGTAGATCACCTTGGCCTTCGAACGCCACGAATGCGGGTAGCTGTGCTTGTAGTCCGCGCTCGCCGCCAGCAAGCCGCCAGCCTCACGCAGGGCTTCGCAGATCGGGCCATCGGGCGCGTTGAACTTGGGGTTGATGACCGAGCCTTGCCCGCCGAGCCACAGCCAGTCGGCGCGGTACTTTCCGTCGCCTTCGACCGCGAAGACCGGCTCGATGCCATGCGCCTTGCACAGGGCAAAGTCGTCCTCGCCGTGATCGGGCGCCATGTGGACCAGCCCGGTGCCGCTCTCGGTGGTGACGAAGTCGCCGGCGAGCAACGGGCGCGGCTTGGCAAAGAACCCGCCGAGCGCGTGCATCGGGTGACGGGCGATGGTTCCGGCGAGGTCAGAGCCTTTGCCTTCCCATCGGACCTGCCAGCCTAATCCAACCGGGACGACGTCAGATTTGACGTAACGCTCTACACAATCGTCAAACAAGTCTTCAGCGACCAGAAGCTTGCGGCCGTGAGCTTCGACCAACGTGTACTCAACCTCCGGCCCATAAGCCAAAGCCTGGTTCACCGGGATCGTCCAAGGCGTCGTCGTCCAGATCACCGCGTGCGCGCCGACCAGTTCGGCAATCGGCGATTCGGTGATCTCGAAGGCCACGTCGATCTGGGTCGAGACGATATCCTCGTATTCAACCTCAGCCTCGGCCAGCGCGGTCTTTTCCACCGGCGACCACATCACCGGCTTGGCACCGCGATAGAGCTGGCCACTCTCGGCAAATTTCAGCAGTTCCGAAACGATCGTCGCCTCGGCCTGGAAATCCATGGTCAGGTAGGGATTGTCCCAATCGCCATTGATGCCGAGCCGCTTCAGCTGCTCGCGCTGGGTATTCACCCAGTGCTGGGCATAGGCGCGGCATTCGGCGCGGAATTCGGCGGCCGGAACCTCGTCCTTGTTGAGCTTCTTCTTGCGGTATTGTTCCTCGACCTTCCACTCGATCGGCAGGCCGTGGCAATCCCACCCGGGAACATAGGGCGCGTCCTTGCCCAGCAGGCTTTGCGTGCGGACCACCATGTCCTTGAGGATATGGTTGAGCGCATGGCCGATGTGCATGTCGCCATTGGCATAGGGCGGGCCATCGTGAAGGATGAACTTCTCACGCCCTTCGCGCGCCTTGCGCAGCTGCGGGTAAATGTCTTCGGCCTGCCAGCGCGCAAGAATGCCGGGCTCCTTCTGGGGAAGGCCCGCCTTCATGGGGAAATCGGTCTTCGGCAGGAAGACGGTGTCTCTGAAATCGCGCTTGTCGGTCATATGCCGCGCGCCTTAGCGGGCGAGGCGACGTTTCGCAATTTTTGGTTCACGCAGAGACGCGGAGAAGAAAGGTGAGACGCAGAGAGGTCGTTCGCGCGGCGAAGCCGCTCTCAATCGCGCTCCGTTGCGTTTGGCGCGGGGTATGAGGAATTAGAACGCCTGCGGCGCTTGACGCAGCATCTCTGCGTCTCGTTTTCTTCCTCTGCGCCCTCTGCGTGAACCATTCTACTCGCGCGCTTTCCTCCGCGCCTCGAGGTTGCGGGCCAGCGCCATCTCCTTTTCGGGGCTGCGCTTGTTGTAATAGGGGCGCAGCGCCGGGCCGATCGTGTAGATATCGTCGACCCAGACATAGCCGGTGAAGCTGGCGGGGATCTTGCCGATCTGTTCTGGCAGGTCGAGCCCCATCGGCAGGTCGTCACCCATGGGCCCCACGATCACCACCTTCGCGCCGACCTCGTTCATGCGGGCGAGCGTGCGGTTGGGCCAGCCGGGGAAGGCCCACTGGTAATTGAGCGGGACCATCAGCGTGCCGTTCCTGCACGCCTCGGGCACCACGCCGAACCAGCCGGCGGCGAGGTAGGCCTTGGTGCAGGCCTTGGCGCTGTCCTTGGAAAAGGCCCAGGCGCCGGGGAAGGCCTTTCGGATGCGCGCCACCTGCACATCGGTGCCAAGGAAGCCGTCGCCGCGTTTCACCACATCGCGTTTCAGGTACTGGAGTACGGCGATCAGCAGGTCCGCCTCCTTGGCGTCCTTGCTCTTGAGGTTATAAACGATCGCGGTGTCCGGCAGGACGGCAAGCGCATCGTCGAGCGCGGGGATCTGCCCCCGGTTGAAGCCGCGCAGGGGGAAGGTCTTGCCGCCGTCTGCGGTATAGCCATGGCCGGGATCGAGCGCCTTCAGTTCGGCCAGCGTCTTCGACCGGGTGTCGCCCTTGCCATCGGTGCGGCAGTCGAGCGTCCAATCATGGAACAGGGCAATGCGGCCGTCGGCGGTTGGGGCAATATCCACCTCGACCGCCTGCGCGCCAAGCGCCACGGCGGAGGTGAGCGAGGGCAGGGTATTCTCCAGATAGTCATGCACCGGCGGCTCGATCCGCGTGGCGGTGCAGGTCTGGTTGTCGATGCCTTTGTGGCTGAACTGCTGCGAGGTGCCGCGGTGCGCGACCAGCTTCACCGTACCGCGCGGGATCGGGGCGAGCCATGAGGCGTTGACGAAGGAGAGGATGAGCAGGAGCAGCGCCAGCACCATGCCCAGGCGTTTGCTCCAGATCTTCCATGCGGGCTGCGGGGGCGGCGGCAGGTCTTCGTCTTCGTAGATCGCGTCGCTCAAATCAGCCCCCAGAACCTCTTTCGCCAGAGCGCAGTCGCGCGCCATCTGGTTCTTCAGAGATTCCAGGCTGGAGAATTTTTCCTCTCCCCGCAAGAACTTGTGGAAGGCTACCTCGATTTCCTGGCCATAAAGGTCTTCAGAAAAATCGAAGAAGTGCGGTTCCAGCAGCTCCTTGGGCGGGTCGAAAGTCGGCCGCACGCCAAGGTTCGCCGCGCCTTTCAGCACGCGCCCATCGGGCAGCGTCCCGGTCACCGCATAGATGCCGTAGCGCGGGCGCAGGTAGTTGCCCATGTCGATATTTGCGGTGGGGTAGCCGAGCAGCCGCCCGTTCTTGTCGCCATGCTGCACCGCGCCGCGCACCGCGAAAGGCCGGGTGAGCAGGCGGGCAGCCTCCTCAGGGTTGCCTTCGCGCAGGGCAGTGCGGATGCGGCTGGATGACACCGGCGCACCGCCATCCATCACCGGGCCGACTGTGCGGGCGGGCAGGCCATGCTCGGCAAAGGTGGCACAGGTGCCTCCGCGCCCTTTTCCGAAAGTGAAGTCCTCGCCGGTGACGACTCCAGCGGCACCGAGCTGCCCGACGAGGAGGTCCTTGACGAAGCTCTCGGCGTCCATCCCGGCGAGCGCTCCATCGAAGTGGAACACCAGCATGGCATCGGCTCCGGCGAGGCCAAAAAGCTGCTCGCGCTGGTCGAGCGTGGTCAGGCGGAAGGGCTCTGCCTCCGGCCGGAAGTAGCGCATCGGATGCGGATCGAATGTGGCGACGATGCAGGGGCGTTGCAGTGCCTTTGCAAAGAGCAGCGCCTCGCCGACCACGGCCTGGTGGCCAAGGTGGAAGCCATCGAAATTGCCCAGCGCGATCACCCCGCCGCGCAGCTCTTCGGGCATGGAATCGCGGTGGTCGAGCCGGATCATGGCGCGCCCCGCCGCAGGGTGACAAAGGCGTGGGCGGGCTTGCCATCGAGCGCCGGATGCTCTTCGCGGGATACCTCACGCCACTCCGGGCCGAGTGGCGGCATGACGGTGTCGCCCTCATATTCGCCAGCAATTTCAGTCAGTTCGATCCACTCGGCGAGCGGCAGGAACAGGCCGTAAACCTCCGCACCGCCGATCACCGCGACGGGACCATCGCCCGCCAGTTCCAGTGCCTCGGCCACCGAATGGGCTACCTCGGCCCCATGCGCCTGCCAGCTGCGATCGCGGGTGAGCACGATATGGCGGCGGCCGGGCAACGGGGCCGGGAAGCTCTCGAAGGTCTTGCGCCCCATGATCATCGCCTTGCCCATGGTCAAGGCCTTGAAATGCTTGAGGTCTGCGGGAAGGTGCCGGGGCAGCCCGCCGTCCTTGCCGATCACGCCATTGTCGGCGCGGGCATAGATCAGGAAGACTTCCGAGCTCACAGAATCAGCCGGGTAACGTGGCCCATCTTGCGCCCGGGCCGCGCCGCCGCCTTGCCGTAAAGATGCAGGTGATTGGCCGGATCCGAGAGGATCTGCGCCCAGTCGTGCACGTCGTCACCGATCAGGTTGTTCATCACCACGCCCCGGGCCGCAATCCCGCAGTCACCCAGCGGCAGGCCGCAGATCGCGCGGACGTGGTTTTCGAACTGGCTGGTGATCGCGCCTTCGATGGTCCAGTGCCCCGAGTTGTGGACGCGCGGGGCCATCTCGTTGAAAACGGGGCTGTTTTCCGTGGCGAAGAATTCCAGCGTGAGCACGCCGACATAGTCCAGCGCCTCAGCCACCTTACCCGCCAGCGCCCGCGCCTCGGCCACTTCACTTTGCACCAGCGCCGATCCGGGCACGGTCGAACTATCGAGGATGCCGCCCTTGTGGACGTTCTCAGGCGTGTCCCAGAAGCGGATGTCACCATCCTGCCCGCGGCACAGCAGGACCGAAAACTCGGCGCGGAAATCGACGAAACCTTCGTAAACCAGCGGCTTTCCGGGCAGCTCCAGCGCATCGGCATCGTCCGGCGTCATGATGCGCCACTGGCCCTTGCCATCGTAGCCGTCGCGCCGGGTCTTGAGGATGCCGGGGGTGCCGATCCGGGCAATCGCGGCGTCCAGATCGGCGCGCGAGTTGACCTCGGCCCAAGGGGCTGGCTTGCCGCCCAGCTGCTCGACAAAGGTCTTCTCGTTCACCCGGTCCTGCGCCGTTTCCAGCGCGCGGGGATGGGCGAGAAGCTTGCCCGCAAGCGGCGCGAGCGGGGCAACTGGGACATTCTCGAACTCGTAAGTGATGACCGCGCAGTCGTCGGCAAAGCGGGCCAGCGCCTCGGCATCGTCCCATGCCGCGCAGGTGAAGCCGCCGCAGACTTCCGCCGCGATCGAGATCGGCTTCGGGCGCGTAGATGTGCGAGCGGTAGCCGAGCTGCGCTGCGGCCATGGCGATCATCCGGCCAAGCTGGCCGCCGCCCAGGATGCCGATGGTTTCGCCGGGCGGGATCATTTTCGCTTAAGGTGCCTTCTTTGAACGGTGCTGTTCGACGAAAGCGGCGATCGATCCGTATTGCTCGGCAATACGCTTCTGCACTTTTGTCATCATAGCAGAACCGCGTTCGGCCCAACCGTGGGCTTCGAACATCTTCGCCATATCGCCATAGACATCGCTGGCAATCTTGCTGATCGCTTTGGCATCCCAGCCGGGACCGCCTTCAGCTTGAACTTCAACCGGCCTTTCCGCCACGCCTTCGCTCTGCGCCGAGCGGTAGGCCTTGAGGCGCTCGGTCAGGGCCGGGTCGGTCGTGGCGAGGATCGCGGCGGCGAGCAGCCCGGCATTGGTCGCGCCTGCCTCGCCGATGGCCAGCGTGCCAACCGGAATGCCCGCGGGCATCTGTACGATCGAGAGAAGGCTGTCCTGCCCCGAAAGCGCGCGGCTCTGCACCGGCACGCCAAGCACCGGAATGTGTGTCATGCTGGCGACCATGCCGGGCAGGTGCGCTGCGCCACCAGCGCCCGCGATGATCACCTTGAAGCCCTCGGCCTCGGCACCCTTGGCGAAAGCGACCAGCCTGTCCGGCGTGCGGTGGGCCGAGACGATGCGCACGTCATGCGCTACGCCCAGCTTGTCCAGCGCATCGGCGGCGCATTTCATCGTCGCCCAGTCGGACTGGCTGCCCATGACGATCGCGACAGGTGCGCTCATGCTTATCGCTCCGACAGGTAATAGCGTTCCGTGGCGTTCAGGTCGCCGTCCAGTTCATAGACGATCGGCTGGCCGGTGGGAATCTCAAGGCTGGTGATGTCGGCATCGGAAATGCCCGACAAGTGCTTGACCAGCGCGCGCAGCGAGTTGCCGTGGGCGGCGACGAGCACGGTCGATCCGGCACGCAGATGCGGCACGATCGACGAATCGTAATAGGGCAGGACGCGGGCGATCGTGTCCTTCAGGCTCTCGGTCGAAGGAATGGCGATCCCGGCATAGCGCTGGTCGCGCGCCAGATCGAACTCGCTGCCAGCTTCGAGCACCGGCGGCGGGATATCGAACGAACGGCGCCAGATCTTCACCTGGTCATCGCCATGTTTTGCCGCCGTCTCGGCCTTGTCGAGCCCGGTCAGTCCGCCATAGTGGCGTTCATTGAGGCGCCAGTCCTTGGTTTCCGGAATCCACAGGCGGCCCGCCGCTTCGAGCGCGAAATGCAGCGTCTTGATCGCGCGGGTCTGGAAGCTGGTGAAAGCCACGTCCGGCAGCATGCCCTTTTCCGCCAACAGGCGTCCGGCGGCGCGCGCCTCTTCCTCACCCTTTTCGGTCAGGTCGACGTCCCACCAGCCGGTAAAGCGGTTTTCCAGGTTCCACTGGCTCTGGCCGTGGCGAACGAGAATCAGGCGAGGCACCGTGCGAAAGCTCCCTCAAAGCTCCAAGGAGCGCCGCCCCTAGCCGCTGGGGTCGGGTTTGGAAAGGGGCGCTTCATCGCCAGATTCGCGGGCGCGCCCTTGCGCCTTGCGGCGCTTCAGGTTCTCGCGAAGCTGCGCGGCAAGGCGTTCCTCGCGGGTCAGGTGCTTGTCGTTCTGGCTCATTGCCGGTGAATTTCCGCCTGAATTGCCATAGTGGTCAAGCCGTCCTTGACATTGCCCGCCCGCGCGGACAATAGCGCCCGCCTGTCCGGCGGCCCCTTGGGGAAACCGGACGCAAGAAATGGTTGGCTGCTGTAGCTCAGTGGTAGAGCGCATCCTTGGTAAGGCTGAGGTCGGGAGTTCAATCCTCCCCAGCAGCACCATTTCACTGTCGTCTGGACGGGAATTTCCCTTCCCGCGAGATCGCCAGGCCCAAACCCGCGCGGTTCTGCGCCGTTTCGGCACTAGTTGAATCAGGTTGAGGACAGAGACGTCGGGTAACCGGCCGCTCATGGCCAGTTCTGGCCGCGGTTCTCAGAAGCCGCTTTTCCTGTCCTGAGGTGGTTCTGAGAGGATCTGTGGGCCGCGTCGCTTACGCGAGATCCCAACGCCTTGCGCTGATCGGCCCATTCGACCGGAAGCTCACCGCAGCGCAGCAGCGCGCGTGCGGTCAGTTCAACAGGCTGGCGGCCTTCGAGAATCGCAAGCGTAATGTCGGGAGCGAGGAAGCGCAGCCGCGCCAAACGGACGAGATGACTGCGCTCCACGGGGTTGGCCGAACGAGGCTCGCTGGTCAGCTTCTTCCAAGCTGCCCAGCCCCGGCGGACCAAATCGATGAGATGCTGATCCCGGTTGGCGGGCCGCGAATCGGGTGCGGCGTAGACCAGCCGAAGCTCGATTCCACGGCGTTTGAGCGAGACCGGTGCAACCAGGACAATTGGATCGCGAATCAAAACGTCTGCAGTGCCGACCTTCAGGGCATCGGCGAGCAGGCTCCGATCGAGTTCAATCCTGAGCGCATGAGTCTCGATGGAGATGCGTGCATCAAGATGCTCGATTACTTCGCGCAGTGCCCCGCTGTCCCCAGCTGCCGGTGCGAGCCGGGCAGCGTGTGAGATAGCCGTGTCTTGCAGGCCGAGCGTGCCAAGTTCGGTATCAAGCCGGACGGGATCGCAGAGCAGTCGCTCCAAGCATTGCTGAACCAGCGCTTCGACGTCACCGGCGGGAAGGCGCCAGCCGTTGCGGTTGTCGCGGATACTGCTGACGTAGTAACGGTAATGCTTGCCGCACTTCTTGCCATGGGCGGCGTAGAGGCGCTGGCCCTCGGCATCGAAAATCCGTCCGGCCAGCACGCTGATGGCGCCGGTGCGCGGGCGTTTAGCCGCATCGCTGAGCCGGGCCTGCACCTTGTTCCAGAGGTCGGGATCGATGATTGCATCATGCTCGCCAGGGTGAACTTGGCCCTTGTGATTGATCTCACCGAGGTAGATGTGGTTGCCGAGAATGTGGCGGAGGCCGCCGGGTCGAAAGGGCGCTCCGCCATATAGTCGCCCGCTGCGGGTGATCCGTTGCTTGGACCGGACGCCTCGGCTTTTGAGGTCTTCGGCGAGGCTTTCGATTGATGGAGTATCCAGGTACTGCGTGAAGATCAGACGGACCATTTCGGCCTCGGCCGGGTTGATCGTCAGCTTGCGGTCGATAACATCGTAGCCGATCGGCACTGGCCCGCCCATCCACATGCCTTTTCGCTTGGAAGCAGCAATCTTGTCGCGGATCCGCTCACCGGTGACTTCGCGCTCGAACTGGGCGAATGAGAGGAGGACGTTGAGCGTCAACCGGCCCATCGAGTTGGTGGTGTTGAATGCTTGGGTGACGCTGACGAAGCTGGCCCCCGCTTCGTCGAGCACTTCGACAATCTTTGCGAAGTCGATCAGACGCCGGGTCAGCCGATCGACCTTGTAGACGACGATGACATCGACCTTGTGCTCGCGAACATCGGCGAGCAGCCGCTGCATCGCCGGCCGATCCATTGTCCCGCCTGAAATCCCGCCGTCGTCATAGTGATCCGGCAACAGGGTCCAGCCTTCGTGCTGCTGCGACATGACATAGGCAGCACAGGCCTCGCGCTGGGCATCGAGGCTGTTGAAGGACTGTTCGAGGCCCTCTTCGGTCGATTTTCGCGTATAGATCGCGCAACGCACGGGCGTTGGCACTGCCCGGCTCATCCCCTGCCACCCCGCTTCAGCCCGAAGAAGCGCGGACCCGACCATTGCGCCCCGGTGATGTGCCGGGCGATCATCGAGAGTGAGCTCCAAGGCCGGCCCGCGAACTCGAAGCCGTCCGCGGTCACCAGCACCGTGTACATCGTCCCGCTCCACTCGCGCACCAACCGGGTGCCGGGCTTCAGCTTTAGCGGCGCGGGCATAGCACTCGTCTGGTCAGCTGATACGGCCTCGAGCTGCTTGCGCACCACCAGCGGCAGTCCACCAGACTTGCGCTCCTGGCGCTCATGAGCCAGCGCGCGGCGCAGCAGCGATGGTGCCACCTCTGGCATCGGTGTATCGAATGTTTCCATCCACGCCGATGCCAAGGTTTCGCCACTCATTGCCGCAATATGCTTGAGGTCGGTTGCCAGCCAACCCATCAGGCAGCTCCAACTCCGTCGATCCGGTAGCTGCGGATCCCATCGGACTTTTCGCTAACGATTGTGCGCCCTTTCTTCTTGAGGCCGGTCAGTGCGGCGCGGGTAGTGTGGGGCAGCCAGCCGGTAGCGGCCACCAGCTGGTCGATCGTCACGCCTTCTGGCCGACGAAGTAGGTCGAGCACCAGGTCGGTCTTGGTCTGCCTCGCAGGCAGAGCCTGGTCGGCAGCCTGTTGGTTCGGTTCACGGGCCATTTTGCGCGGACGCTTGGTCCCCTGCTTGGCATCGGCATTGGCTTCGGTCGAGTTAGTCATGGGTGGTTCTCCGTGCGAGGCAGCGACCATTCGCTGCTTCCACCACCCAAGGCCCTGCCGATCGCGTCGGTCAGGGCGGCGGCCGTTCACCCGGGCCGCGATTCAATGACAGCACCAATGCTTGGCTTTTCATGGAAGTCCAATCGAATGTCAGCTCTGTTTGACAGTCCGGAACGACGGCTTATGGACTGCAAAAACGAGATAGCGGCCATTCGGATGCGTAGTGCCCGGAGGCGGCTGCCGACCAGCCGGCGCCGTTCCCGTTTCCGCCGATCCCGCGCGGCCCTTTCGTCTGGCGCGGGATTCCCCCGCCCCGAACGGGCCGAAATTCGGTCGCTATGCGGCCCGACGTGCCAGCCCGTTCTCGATCAACTGCCTCACACCTGCCGAGCCCAGCTTGTTGTGCAGGCCATTGTAGGTCTGACCGCTGCCGTTCCAGACGCTGGCCTTGCCGACCAGCATGAGATCGCCGCGGAGTATCCGGTTCACCAGTCGCGCGGAATCCGGCAGTGGATCCTCGGGATCCTGCGTGAAGCCGCGGTCCCACGCGCCGCGCTCGGCATACTCCCCACCGCCAAGATCGACGAGTTCCTCATGGTCGCGGATCCGCCTCGGCGTGTCATCGTCCTCATCCGTCAGATACACCCCGGCCTCTGGCAGTTCCATCTGCTCGATGTAGAGGTAAGATTCCGCCGGCTCCGCCTCGATGCGCTCCAGTCGGAGACGAACGGGCCGCCCGATGTAGACAAGACGGTCGGTGACGCGGAATTCGAGGCAGCCGGGCTCAGACCGCGAGAGGCGCACACCGGTGAGGTCGTGGCCGCCACCCGCCGGGAAGTGGCAATGATTCTGCCCGGATCCCATGAACGCTTCCAGCACTCGTGCAATGTCTGGAAGGCTGTCCCAAGACAGGGAAGCGGAGCCGTAGGCACCCGGCACGCCATTGATCCTCTCCACCCATTCGGCACGGCTGCGTGCACGGTATGCTTCGCGCTGGCTGATAGGTTGGCTCTGGATTGTCGCGGACGGTGTCTTCGCCTGATCGATCACGTGATTGGCGTGCGCGAAGTTCTGGAAGCCTGCCTGCATGGATGCAGCATCGAGCGCGGCGCTTCTCGCAAGCGTCGAGATGGATTGCAGCCGCTTGGCTAACCGCTTGATGCCTGCAATGGTCGTCGGACGCAGTTTTTTGATATCGGACATGTCATTCTCCCGATCCATACTGCCAAGCGTCGCCCGCCCACCACCTAGCAACGGATCCGAAGAGGACCGTCGTTTCATCAGAACAGTACCGATGACGGCTTCGCTGCTGGCGGGCGGCAGGCTCCTGTAGAGAGCCTTACCGGCAATATAGGCGTCGGGTGGAAATACGAACACCCCCTTTCGTATGACTCACGCGACGACAGTATCTGCTATGTCGGAGACATGGCTCGTGAAGATATGAAATGGAATGCGTGGAGAAGCTTCGGTGCGTTGGCCGCATCTGACGCCACGCTGAGACTGTCCGGCACCTCAGTTCGGCTTACGGCGCTCATACGTCGCCTGAGCCATTGCTCATTTCATGAGCTGGCGAGTGCTGTAGGCGGACTTCTCACGGAATCCGAAAACCAGCCAGCGACCTTCAGGCTCGAGATGCTCGCCACGCTCGCGGCCGTGCATGCAGATGGCGCACGCGCGCCATCCGCAGCGCATCTGCGCGAGTGGCTGAACGATGCTCTACTGCGAGACGACATCGGTCAGCTTGAGGATCCGGTCGAAGACGTCTTCGTGTCGAACGTGCCCTCTCCCGAAGGCAATCGGCGCCTGTTCGACGGACTGTGGGGTGACAATGATACTGGTGTGAGGGCGCTGCTGCAGGCAGTGTTACGCTTCAGCGACCGCGAATGGGCAGCGGACGCCCTCGTCTCCTGCCTTGCGCTGCTCAAGCTGAGTGACGTCCTCGCCCAGCGGAGCGGCCTGGAACGATATGCTCTGTCAGCGGGACAGCCGAAGCAGAAACTGCGGATCGTCAGCAAAGGCCTGGAGGAGGCGAAGGCTCGGGTGACCTTCTCGGTCAGCGACCTGCATGGCCTCGCCATTCCCGCGCCGTTGCTCCGCCCGTTTGTGCTTTTGGATGAGCATCGCGCGCAGATCGAGGGCGAGACCCTCGGCAACACGACGTTCGAGAGGCGGCCGCTCATATGGAATGGCAAGGCCATCGTCGTGGCGCTTCCGACTGCCATAGGCGCCGCCATCCGCAGGTACATCATCGAGTGCGCGCGCGAAGCGGGAGATCTGCCCGAGGTGGAGGATCTCGTCGCGAACCTCCATCTGGCCGAACTGGCGGGCCCGGGGCTGGCAGGCCTCCGGCTCAAGGGCATCCGGTCGCCACAGCCTATGATCGATCGCTGCCGCGACTTCGTGGCTGAATTCGACGATGGCGGCGTGATCCACGTGGTACATGTCCACGAAGACCTATCCGACGCGTTGGACCAAGGGCTTCGCTCCCTTCAGCGTCTTCCCTCGGAACTGACTGCGGCCCTCATCGCGACATCGACGGAACTGGCCGGCAAGGCCGGCTATCGGCGGGGGCTGACCGTCGTCGTTCACGCGGGTATCGGCCGGGGCTTCGCGACTATGCTGCCGGAATCGATAGACGGCTGGCACTTCACGGGGATCGAGCAGTCCGACTTGGCCCGCATGTGGTGCGAGCATGACTTTGACGCCCTTCGTCTTTGGAAGATCCTCGACCAGGACAGTCACCTGGCTTCCCGGGGCTACGGGATTCATAACGTCAATGGACTCGTCAACCTATACGGGTTCATGCAGGCGCATTCGATGGCGATCGTGCCGGACGAAGTCGCGCCTGGTCCCTTCGAGGTCGCGACGAACTTCATTGCCAACGTCCGCCAGCGTCTTCGGTCCCTGATCGACGCCCATGTCGCGCGAGGACCCGGCGCAGGCCACTGGGTCGAGGTCCAGCGCTCCGGCCTTGACGTTTTCTTCAGCGAGGTTGAAAGGCTTCCCCTCTATTCGAGTGTCGCAGAAGCCGCCAGCGGACGCCTGCTATCCTGTGTGGAGACGGCTTCACGTCCATGGTGGATAGAACTGGTCGATGCGGCCGTGACCCCGACCGGGAAGTCAGTGGAGTATCAGGTCTGGGACGCGGCTCAGAACTGGCTGGTGCGGGCAGCCCCCCGCTTGGACGGTTTGCTGCCCGACCTCCCGGCGGGCAAGATCAGCATCAGCATCTCCGTCCCTGGTGCGGACGAGATCGGCGGTGCGTCACCTTCATCGGACGCTGCGTTCGGTCCGCCCAGGGTGGATATCGATGACGGCGCGATCGTGATTGCCTGTGGAGCAGACCACCTCCGGAGTTTTGGCCGGGCCGAGAACATCGGCGAGCGCCTGATAATCGGGGCGATCATCCGCGGAGCCTGCGCTCTGTCAGGCGCGGACATCGATCACGATGGTGTCGAGGCACTGTCTCTCGATATTGCCGGATCGACGCAGGCGCGATTCTTCCACATGCTGCCGCCACGCACACCGAGCGCGTTGGTCTATGCTGCCGCGGGTCTCGGACGGCCTCGCCTGCTCCAGCAGGAGGATCTTTCATGGAGTCGCTTTGGCCTGGCCGGCGTTTCGGGCTGGACTGGTCGTAGCGGCCCCCTGTCTGCAAACGACGCGTCCACCGTTCTTAACGCCGCGGTCGAGGCGCTCTGGGGGCGGGTCCATGCGCTCATGATGACGTTCGATCGGGAGAGGCTGGCCACCTTCACGCTGAACAATCACGATCGTGTCGCATGGGATCGGCAGCAATGGGCGCAGACCGCGTCGGCGCTTCTGGCGCTGTATCGCGACCAGGCGGACATCGTATCGGCGTTCAACCACATGGAGTCGAAGCGCGGCATGGCGTCCCTCGCCAGCCGCGTGATCGCGGAAATGGCGATATGCGCATGTCCGGAGACGGGCGGCATGGACGTCACCCAGGCCGACTTCGATAAAATGCTCGCCGATGTCGCTGTCATCATCGAGTGTGCCAACCAGAGCGATGCGATCCGCTGGGATCTGGTCGCAAGCATGCCCGTGGTCACCCCCAGTGGTGCGTTGACCTTCGACGGCTCGTTCCAGCGGACCCAGCAGCGCCCCTATTACGAGGCCCAGGGAGAGCGTGATTTTCGGGGCTCCGCAAAGGATTACGAGAGCAATTTCAGCTCAGTCTCGGCAGCGTCCGCCTTGAAGATCGACATGCAGTGGAAGGCGGCGATCGAAGCCGAATACGCGATCAGCCTTCAGGGGCTGGTTCGGCTTGCGAGCGGATTGGCCAACGAGGCTGCGGCGGCTGGCAGTAACATGCTTCGTCTCACACAGAGCGAACTGGTCGGGCGCATCGCGGGCCCGGTGGATGACGAGCCCGCGATCGATGCGGATCGCTGCTATGATGCGTTGTCACTTCGTCCGCGGGCCGCGTGGGACGAGGAGAATCCGGCTGGCGCCAAGAAGCGCGACTGGTATCCTTGGCGCTTCAATCGGAGGCTTTCACTTCTTCAGCGTCCGTTCCTCCAAGTCGGCGGCGGCGAGGATCCTGTCATTCTGGTCTATCCGACCCTTCTGGACCATTTCGTTCAGCGGCTTCTCGAAACCGGGAAAGGACTGCTGCCGGTCGAACTGTATTCGACGAAGGAGATGCGCAGCTGGATCGGCACCGCCGTCAATCGTGAAGGGCATGCGTTCAACCGCCGGGTGACAAATCGGATGATCGAGATCGGATGGAAGGCCCGGCCCGATGTGAAGCTGACGGAACTCGGTGGCAGACAGGAGTTGGGAGATGTCGATGTCCTTGCCTGGCACGAGGAATCCGGACGTGTCCTAGCCATCGAATGCAAGCGCCTTCAGCGTGCCCGCTCGATCGGTGAGATCGGGGAGAGGCTGCAGGAGTATGCGACCCTCGCTTCCCCGGGTGGCAAGCGCACGCCCATCCAGAAGCATCTCGACCGGATCACATTCCTGAAGGCCCAACCGGCTGAGTTGGCCAGGGTGACCGGCATATCGGTCGATCGCCTTCAGCTGGATTCCGCCCTGATCACGGATCATCTGGTGCCAATGCAGTTCTCCAAGCGAGCCCAGGCCCTGGTGGATCATATCGTCGACTTCCGCAGCATCGAGGCTAATCTTTCGCCTAACCGAATTTAGAGGATTTCCGATCAGCTGCCGACAGGATTTGGCGATAGCTGTCGTTTAGCGGACCGTATCGGAATGACGGCTTCGTCCCGGGCACAGTCATTCCAGGGCGCTGCGACGATGATGAATCAACGATCGCGTTCGACGTCACCGCTTGCCGTCTGGAATGACGGTATTGTCAGCGGCGCCTGTCTGCAGGACGGGCGATTTGGAAAACGGCGGCTGTCGACCGGCTCGAGCCATTCAGTGGCGTTGATGTGAGCATCGGCTTTTGCTGAAATCCGCCTTTCGGTTCGCGCAAACCAGCCGATCGGTTTTGCGCTCCAGTCTCGATCATTTGAGAAAGATGCTGGAAGTCTCGATAGCAGCCGCTCTTTCGTGTGACCAGATTTACGGCCTGAGCGAAGCTTATTTGAAGTTGTCGGCGCACCTATCGAGGGTGCATCCTATGCGATTATCAAACCCATCCATGACGGCGGTTCCTGGACCACAGGATGACGTCGACACCTTCGGCGAGCGCGTAGGCCGCCGCTAGGTGGACGGCGTGCTCGTGATGGATTCTCAGGTTCTTGGCGACGGGACGGATGAGTGGATCCTTGGTCAAGCGCTCCCGGACCACAGCAATATCCGAGACGTCATTCGCCTTGTCCTGGCCGATCTCCTGAGTGACTGCCAGCACATAGGTGCTGGGCAAGATGCCGCCCAGCATTCGCTCGCGCGCGGTGTCGATGATCGCCAGCATCCGCTCGTCGAACAGGTTGTGCGCAAAGCGATTAAGCGCCTCCAGCGATGGCGCTCGCTTCTCCTGGACGCACCAGCGCAGCCAAGTCTCAGCGCCCACTGTGATCGAAACTAGCGGCTTGTTAACGAGCGCGGCGTCCCGAGCGCCTTCGATATGGCGCAGCCAATGCGCCCAGCTCGATAACGGGCCGGTCTGCACACTTGTGATTCTGGCGATCATCTCAAGATCGGACCGGATCAATTTCGGCACGATCAGTGCAACCGGGGGAATGCCGCCCGCGTCGGCGCTGTTCGCACGCGGACGGCCTCCTACGTAAAATTCCGATGGCGCTCCCATCACCGGTGCTGGGCGCACATATCGGACGCCGTCCACGTCGAAAACCAGGTCGTGCACCTCACCCTTGCCGCCGCTCGGCTCGGTCTGTTGCATCAGCTTGGTCATGAACCGGTCGGAGAAGTCCTGAAATTTCTTCTGAAGTAGGTCGAACTCGGGAAAGGAATGGTCAACGCGGATCGGCACATAATTGCACGACCAAAGGATCACGCTATTGAGCCCGTCGCTGTGATAATAGCAGCCCGACACGATCACGCCGTCGATATTGCTAGTGTCCTGGCGGATGCGGTTGGCCACCAGCTCCTCCAGCGTCTCATGGTTGAGCGCCGTATAGCCGTTGTTGAAGATCCACAGCACTGAACCCGTCGTGTTCGGCTTCTCGTCGCGAGTCTGGACAAGCTGCCGCTTCGCCTTCGCGACCACGCCCTTGATCGGTTGCTCGATCGCATTGCGGTATTTGCGCAGGTCGGGCTGGGGCAGCAGCGTTTCGTCGAGCACCACCACCGGGCGGCCAGGTTGAGTGTCCTTGAACAGCGCCGCCAGCTTTGCCTGGCGTTCCGGCTTGCCGAACCCTTCCTCATCGAGGAGCTTGAGTTCGATGACGGTGCCGCCAAGGACATAGTCAGCCCCGACCTCCTCGCGACGATCCTGGTCGGGATGGGCGCGAACACCGCCGGCAGCCTCGACGATGTCGTCGATATCGGTCTCGGTCAGGGCGCGGATCGGGAATGCCTGCATTCACCAAGCATATGGTGAAGTGCAGGCGATGGCGAGGTGCCGTTACTTGCTTGGCTGGATTTAGGGCGAAGCAGCCTAGTTTGTTGAGCACGGCGAACAATGCATAAGCCATTTCGGCCGCTCGGCGGTCAAATTTCACACCCCTTGGAGCAGACGGTCAGCGAACAGGCAGTTATCGACCAGCTTAAGTCATTCGCCTATCGTGTTTTGAACGGCTGCTCCCTCGAAAATTCGCCATTCGCCCAGCGCGAAGCCGTCGGGCAGAATTGCAAAGGGCGACGGGTCCGGCCTAAGATCCCGCGAGAGCCGCGATTGGCGTCAGAGCCCCGCTGGGGATGCACGGATCAGCAGCTATTCGAAACTCTGCTCGCCTTCCCGATCGCGCTTGCTCTCATGTTCGATCCAGCGTTGGAGTTCGGGAAGCATGTCGGTGACCCATTGCCGAACCTCGCCTCCGACATTGTCACCCAGCGTTGCGATAGCTGCGCGACGCCGAACCAGGACATCGGCGAGCGAGCCACTCCAGCTGCGCGGATGCAGCCGCGACCAGATATCACCGAGAAACGCCCGCTTGTCTGGCGCGTGGCCTAATATTTCGAGGAAAAGCGTGGAGACACCATTCTCCTCTTCGCCCTGCCGCCGCTTGAACATGGGGACGCTTTTGCCAAGCAGCGGATAGCGCCGATCTGGATCGATATTTGCCCACTGAACAAGGATCTTGGCGCCGACATCTTCCACCGGCGTGCCAGACCCAAAGTCACCCTCAAATAATCCCCGATTCCTCGGCCGGAGCTCAGGAAGCAGGAATTCGTCGAGAGCGATGAGGGGATGCGTTTCGAATAGCGCCGTCAGGACATAACCAAGATCGTAGGACGAGAGATAGACGGTCTCCAGCCCGGCCCGGACCCGCGTGCAAATCTCGCGCAGCGTCGCCGCGCCATCAGGTCCCGCGCAGCAGACCCGAATGACGGTATGCAGCCCGAAATCGCGAAGCGACTGCTTCTTCCCGAAGTCGGCGCGCAGCAACAGCTCACGGCCGACGGCAATCAAGGTTGGAGCGCGTTGTCGGTCCTCCTCCCGATCGCGGTAGAAGTGCATGTGAAGGATATCGAGCGCGATCTCCACGCCGTCGGCGAGACTGGCGATGTCGGTGAGCAGCGGGCCAAGCGCGTCGGGTGGAGAATCCCCGACGCTGCCATTGGCGATGCTGTGAAAAGTCCGCGCCGACAGGACGCCACGTTCAATCGCACGCCGAAGCCGCGCAATGCCTTGGGGATCGATAGCAATACGCGCCTGAAGATAGGGCAGGCTCGCGGCGAGATCGGGATTCCCGATCACATCCTCCAGCGCGGCGTTGGCGAAGGCCGAATCTCTGGCGTGCGCGCCATGGATGAACCCACCCAGCACCGTCGCATTCCGGCTGTCCGCATCGGCGGCGGAAAAGAGGCCCAGCAGTTCCCGCCACATCGCATCAAGATCGGCGGCGCCATCCGACAGGCCGATGCCGCACTCGTAGGCGCGCTGCGGATGTTGTTCGACGAGCAGTTCGGCGATGAAGGCAGCGCGCGTCTCCGGGTCGTGGGCGAGCGCGGTTCCGATCTCCTTCGCAAGTTGGGAGGCGCGCTCATACGGCTTCATGACATCGCCGTCGTCGGCATCACCGTCAGCGACATCCCAACCGAAACTGCCGCGCCCCAATACGACCGCACGAGCCTGATGGAGAAGATCGGCCGGTTTCAGGCGGTCGATGAGCGCAGTGAGACGCGCTCGAACTTCATCAGGCATAGCGTCGCCCTCGAAACGCAGCGCAGTGCGGAAGCCGATCCACCCCTCGATCCAGGGCCGCTCGAAAGAGAAGTGGGTCGCTGCCCGTTCGAGCGCATCGTGACAGGCGCCGAAATGCCACAGATCCCTTAGGCTATGGGCAAGGTGGTCCCGGGCGTCTTCGATGATTGGCGAAAGCTCGACCGCCAAGTCGACCGCACCGTTGTACCAGGCCCAGATGTCGCCATAGGTCGGCGGGTGCCAGCCATAGTCGCGTGACCGGGCGCCGAAGTCGAAGTCGCTGGATGAACTGAAATGGTGCGCCTTCAGCAGCGCATCGAGGGCGACGCCGGCGCAGCGCACCAAAGCCGGATCACCGGATTGCGCGAACCGGCGCACAAGTGATCGCCGCTGATCTGGCAATGCCTTGGTGCCGGACAGGTGCAGGTGAAACAGCTCGGCGAACATGTCCGATGCCGAGTTGTTGTTGTGATTGGGCGGTTCGGCGGAAAGGAACCGGGCAAGCAATGTCGTTGCGCGGTCGAATAGCGGTGGATCGTAAGCGAGGAGCTTGATCAACCGTATCCACTGCCATCGGTCGCTCGACTGCGGATTGAGTATCTCGGTGCCGCGCGGCCCGGCCACGTCTCGCTCGATTCTTGCGAGCACGGCATCGGGCGCGACCGGAGCGATATTCGTGATGATCTGGAGGCCGTCTTCGCCCAACGCCGCGAGATCGCCAAGAGGACCGTCGGCACCGAGCCAGCGCTTGACCGCGGCCCGTGCCTCGGCGCTGTCGTGTAGATAGCCGAGGCGGCGCGAAAGGGACTTCTGCATCCGCGCCGTGAGCGACGCGCAGAAGCGATCGAAATCGGCTGGGGGCATGCGTTCGAGGGCGAACCCGGCGAGCGGGTTGGCGATCGCGTGCGGCAGGATCGCGCGCCAACGTCCGCGCAACTGCGCGATCCCGCGCTGACGAAGCGTGTTCAGCGCCGCATATATCGTCGCCACGGAAACGCCGCGAATAGCAGCAACCCGCGCAAGTTCGCCGCCTTCCGCAGTGTCTTCGCCATCGACCGAATATAGCAGTGAAAGGTCTTCGGCGGCGGAAATGAGATCCCGGTCGGGCTCGTTGCGCTGGTGAAAAATCCGCTCGAAGAGGTCACGGCTCTTGAGCTTTCCCAGGGTCTCGCCTTTCCCGAGGGTTTCGGCGAGGGTCCGCGCCACGCGGAAATTGCCGTCGCTGAACTCCGATATCGTGCGCCGGTCCACCTGCGTCACATTGGGGAAGGTCTTTTCCAGCCACAGCTCGACCATTTCGGGCGATGCTGATTGCAGGCGAAAAACCTCGGTACGCTCGGGCTCATCGTCGCGAACATCATATTCGACCGTGAGGAGGCTGACCGGCTCCCTGCTTCCGAACAGATGCGGGCAAGTTCGCTGTGCGTCGCCGGATTGCAGTTATCGACGATCAGGATCGCGGGTTGCCGTGCGATAACTAGCTGGCGCGCCATTTCCCGGGCGGTCGGGTCTGTCTCGATCGAATAGTCAGTATAAACGGCAAGCCCCGGGTCCAGCGGCGCTTCGCCGACACCATCTTCGAACAGTGCCTGCACGAGACGAGTCTTTCCGAGACCGGACAAGCCGATCAACCGGATACATTGGCGAGCTTTGGTCAGAGACACGCGAAGCCGCACGATACCCTCGCCGATGGTGAGTTGCTCGCGGTCGCTCGTTCGCTCATCCGTTAGGCAAGCCTTGTCGTTGAAGAGATAGGGCGTCTCCTCGCTCACGCCGACGCCGCACCAATCGCCGATGCTGCTCCACCCCGATATACCGATGCCGAGCCGCGTGCGGACCCAGGCGGCAATCCCGGGATAGTGATTGACCCATGTCGCCAGCCGGTCGCGATCGTAGAAGTCGCTATGCAACTGCCCGGCCTCAGGCAGATCGTCGAGCTGCGCCCGGATCGCTTCGCGACGATCGCTCAGCGGCTTGTCTGCGACCGACCCTTGCGCGCTGACGATGATGTAGGCGCCCGAGCGAGCAGCGAGTTCGGCGATGACCGGCCGTAGTACGCCGCCAGGACGCATCTCATCGCGGATTGCGCTCGCCGGCATGTCGGGCTTCTTTACCTGAAACCCTGTGTGCTGGCGCGGCACGAAATCCGGCATCAGCAGTGCGGACGGGCACTCGACCCGGACATCAAGCCCGCCATCGGCCGCATCCTGATTGCCGCCAGCGGTCACCGACGAACTGGGGCAACCCTGCGCTCGCAATTCTGCCAAAGCGAGACGTCCGACGAGTGTCCGCAGATCGGCGTCATTGAGGTCGGCGACTTGTGTGCCAGTAATTTCGAACATTGTCCCCCAACCCCCTTTCACCAAATATAGGAGAGCATGCGGGAGAACAAAGAGCGGTCAAGCGATAGCTGGCCCGTCACGGCCGCGACCGAACTGCCAGTTGATCCGTCGCAACGGCCCGAGCGTGAACTCGCGCGATCCGGCGGAGAGGCTGTTGGCCTCAATCCGCGCGATTTCGGCTAGGTGCGGAGCACCTGAATCGTCTCGAGATGCTTGAGCGCCGCGCTATCCAGCCCGTTTGTGAAGAAAAAGCGTTTGCCCTTCACGTCACCGAAGAACTTCTTGAACCGATTGACGGTAACGTCGGCATCGGCGCCGCCGGTTATCACGGTTATATCGGGTCGCTCGCCCTCGGTGAGCTGAACGCGTTTCAGGAGATGTTTGAACTCAAAGTCAGCCGCGGGCATCGAATAGCCGATGAACACCCAGTCGGCGGCTCCTTTGAGATACTGCTCCGCTGTCCGCCAGCTTGCAGAGTGCATCGGAAAATCGAGCGCCTTGCGATAGCTGAAGGTCGCGAAGCGCGTGCCGAGGCTTTTGGTCTTGCAATGGGGGCAGCCGGGACTTCGGATTGCAGGCATCTTGGCGGTCTTGGGCGCAGGCAGGGCCGCCCAGTCATGTCGGCGAAAGAGGGTCTGTGCCACCATTTCGGTATCGCTCGGTGGAACCCAGAACGTCTCGCGGCAGGCGTCGCAATAGAGCCAGTTCACGGAGCCGTGCGGCTTCAAGATATGAAGCGTTTCGCCGCTGAGCTGGCGTTTGACGAGACTTTTGCCATCAAACGTCACTGCCCGCGCATGACAGCCGTAATCAACGCGGCGAATCGTCTGCGCACGCGCGATGCCGCGCTCGAACACCGTGTCCCAGTTCATGCTGAGAACCGCGCTGATGTCAGCGCGAAATCCACCAAAGAAGCTCTCCAGTGCTCGCCATCCGGCGTCGGGCTTGCGCTGCTTGCGAGCATAGGCTTGCGACAACATGCGGATCATCCGGACGATGATCGCGCGGCGCACAATGCGAAGGTCGGCAGCAGAGAAATGCGGGCCTAGATGGTGGCCGGTGTTCGCCGAAAGGTCGACAAGCGTGAAGATGTCCTCCAAGTCGGGCCACTCATCGGCCGTGCGCGGCGCACCTTCGCCGAAGACCCGATCGGCAAAACTCTTGATGTAGGAAATCTGTCGGGCGCTCGGGCCATCGACCGCCACGCGCCCGAGGTTGAGGAGTTGCTTGGTAAAGCTGCCCGCAAGGGGAAGGCCGGCATTCAGCGAGAAGCCTGCGCCGACGATAACGAGATTTCCGGGATTGAATTCCTTAGCCACGTTGCTCCCCCAAGTCGTATCGTATCGCCAATCGCGATGAGACGATGGTTCAGTCGCGCGGTGACGCCCTTGCCTCGCCGCTATGCTTCCTTATATCAGGCACGGGTTTGGTTCGGCGTCAAAGTCGTTTTCCAAGTTCCTGGTAGCCGTCACGGTGTGGATCGCGTCGCTGCTGAGCATCACTCTGTTTCAAGTCGACCTCGGCTTCGGCCTTCAACTCGCGATGGAGATCAGCATGGACAAACTCTTCGACCTTTCGGGCGTGGTGAAGCATACGGTGTTGTGGTGCCTTGGTGGCGCGCCGATCCATGCAGTGACAGACCGGGTATAGCGGGGCGCGATCAGCCGTTTTCACCGTAGGGGAGGTTCAACTCCTCCCCACCACACCATCGCACCGAGCCCGCTGAGGCGTCGAATGCGTCGTCAGACCACTAGATCGAAGGGCTTTCATCAGCACCCGTTTGACCGCCAGTTGTATCCTCCGCTGGAGCGACCCGCGAGCGTGTGGCACTCGACTGCAGCGCTTCGATCAGGTGCTGGGCGAAGTAGCCGCGCGAGCACAGCACCATGTCGGGCACGATCGGCGGCGGGAAGCCGATCTGCTGGCTCAGCGTCACGCAGAAATCATCGCAGATCGTGATCGTTCGATAGACGAGCATTTGCAGCGCCGGGAGCAGTAGTACGAGTATGACCGGGATCGAGACTGTCTCTACTTCACGGTTCAGGCCTTGATGGATGTGGAGGGCATTTCGGCGCGCTTGTGGCAAAGCCATCAATCCAAATGGCAGAATTGGGATTGGTAATCCTCTGATTTCACTCCAGCACTTGCATAACAATTACGGAACCTCTTTAATTCCTATTGCCCCCCTGCAAGTCTTACTAATCGGAGAATGTTTGATGGACCCTCAGGTTGAGCAGCTCGTCAGACAGATCCTCGATGCGCTGCCTCGCCTCGGCGAACTGGATCGCGCCGTCGAAGATGTCCGCAATGGTCTCGACAGGATCATGCCCGGGCTCGCGGACAAATTGTCGGATGACATCGAGCGAGCGCGCCGCGAGGTCGAGAAGCAATTCGGATCCATCGAGATCCTGACGACCCACTCAGTCATCCGCCGCCGGCCCAAATGGTACTTCGGTCCCCGACCGACCGATCTGCACTGGCCGGCGCTGAAGCAGTTCATGCTGGGGAAGGGCTGGGACGAGGCTGACGTCGAGAACGTTGATCAGGCATCTAACGAAGTCGTATCGCTGCTTGATAACCCCAAGGAGGAACGGTTCTCCTGCAGAGGTCTTGTTGTCGGTCATGTGCAGTCCGGAAAGACCGCGAACATGACTGGCGTGATCGCGAAGGCGCTCGATGCAGGGTACAATGCGGTGATCGTCCTGGCCGGTCTTACCAACAAGCTCAGATACCAGACGCAGATGCGCATGTTCGGGGATCTCGTTCAGCGTCGGCCGGCCTATTGGCAGATCCTGACCCCGAATGATCCAAATCTCGACTTCAGGGCTCCTCCGCAGGGAGGTTTTCTGTCCCACGTGGATCTTTCGCAGCTTGCTGTCATCAAGAAAAACGTCTCTCCCTTGCGGCAACTCAAGACCGCAATCCAGGACACCTTGCCTGTTCATCTGCGCCGCCTGCGGGTTCTCGTGATCGATGACGAATGCGACCAGGCGAGCGTCAATGCGGCAAGCGGCGAACTGAACATATCGGCGATCAACCAGAACATCCGCGAAATTCTCGGCATGCTGCCCGCGGTTTCCTACGTTGGATATACAGCAACGCCATTTGCGAACGTCCTGATCGATCCGTACCGCGTCGACCAGCTCGGCAAGGAAAAGCTCGACGACCTCTATCCCCGGGACTTCATCACGGCGCTGCCCTCATCTGACAACTATTTCGGGACCCGGCAGCTTTTCGGCTCCCCCGAAGATGCGGAAAACGTGCGCCTCGAAGAGGAGGGCCTCGACATGATCCGCGAGGTTCCCGACGCCGATGAGGCCGCCCTGCAGCCAACCAGCGCCAAGGAGAGGGACTCATTCTACCCGGAAATGACCGAGAGTCTCGAGGAGGCGATTCTCTATTTCCTCGCCTGCTGCGCGGCCCGGCGCGCCAGGGGCGATGCGGGCAAACACATGACCATGCTGGTTCACACCTCTGCCTATGTGGTTGCCCACCAGCGCGTTGCCGACATGATCTCGGGCTGGGTTGGCAAACATCGAGACGACATCCGGGACGCGCATTCACCGATCGGAACGAAGCTCGGATCGATCTGGCAGAATGAGCAGGATCGTCTCCCGCGAGACATCACCGATGCAGCACCGGTGACTACGAAGCAGATCTTCGAGTTCCTCCCCGACGTGCTTGCAGCACTCGAGTTTCCGGTCGAGAACGGCGCGAGCGATGACCGTATCGATTACGAAGGACCTGCGAGGACCTACATTGTCGTCGGCGGCTCGATCCTCGCCCGGGGGCTGACGCTCGAGGGGCTAATGGTCAGCTACTTCCTGCGGACAGCGAACCAGTATGACACGCTGCTCCAGATGGGTCGATGGTTCGGGTACCGTCCGGGCTACGAGGATCTCCCTCGCATCTGGATGCCGGAAGAACTCAAACTCCGTTTCCGCAATCTGGCCCAGGTCGAAACGGAAATAAGGCAGGATATCGAACGGTACCGCATCCAGGATCTGACCCCGATGGATATTGCGGTAAGGATCCGGGCAATCCCGGGCATGGCAATCACCGGTGCTACCAAGATGCGAGCCGCGAGGACATGCTCCATCAGCTACTGGGGAACGCACAAGCAGACCTTCCGTTTCGAGCACAGGAACGAGAAGCTGCTTGCGGCGAACTGGACTGCGGCCGCGGACCTGGTCAGCGCTGCCTCGAAGCTCGGACTTCGAGACGATGAATGGCGCGGCATGCTCTGGAGAGAAGTTCCGAGGGAGCTGATTGTGCGGTTTTTCGAGCGCTATGCTCCTCACAGGGCCCATGCCGATCTTGATCCGGGTATCCTCCTCCCGTTCCTGCAGGCCGGTGACGGACGGCTGGACAGGTGGGATGTCGGCGTCGTTGAAGCAGGTCGCCGGAAGCTCTCCGCAAGGACACTGGGAGAGGCCGGAAATGTCGGGCTCGTCACGAGAGCAAAGCTCAGGGACAGTGGCAGGACGGCCGACATCAAGGCGCTCATGTCCGGGAGCGACATAGCCTTTGATTGCCCCGAGAAGATGGAGGCGGGCAAGAGCTGGGACGACCTCAAGCAACTTCGAGCCGCCGCGATCGGGCAGGTTCCGCTCCTGCTTCTCTATGCGATTGATCGGGATTCGGCGCCCAGGGGACGGCAGCAGGGAGCGGGTACCCATGGATGCAGCCCATGACGTTATGGGCTATGGGTTGGTGTTCCCGGGCTCGGTCAAGGAGGGAGCGGAGTTCGTGTCTGTCGAACTTGAGACCGTCTCTGCCGACGAGATTGACAGCATCGAAGCCGAAGAAATGGCGCAGGCGGATGCAGCCGGTGTCGATTAGCGAGGACGCGGGAAGCGCCGGAAGAGCCTGGATCATTCTGCGCGCAGGCGCGGGTGAGACCTCGGGCCTCGAGATCGCGACGGTTCCGTCGGGAGTCGCGACTGGCGAGGGCCCGATCCGGCTTGCTCTCGGACAGAATGGTGAAGCGCGGATACTGCTCCCGCTGTCCGCAAAGGAATCAGGGAAGGAAGTGATCGGAGCGCCGGCACTTCGAATTGCCGTGTCCACCTATAGCTACAGGGGGCGACAGCAGCGCTTTCTTGACCTGACCTGCATGTCCGTCGAGCTCGAGAAGGTCTTTGCCGAACTCGGTGACGAGATCCTGTCGAGAATCGAGTCGGGCACGGCATGTGCCGAGGCGGCCCACTCTACGATTGAGGAATTCCGCTCTCTGCTTGTACGTCCCAATTCATCGCTGGTGCCGCTGAACCAGGTGGCGGGGCTTGTCGGAGAGCTGTTTCTGCTCAACAGGCTCCTCGACAGAGACGCTGTCGCCTGGAAGTGCTGGCGCGGACCCGCCGGAGATCGGCACGATTTTGCAGCCGGTCCTCATTCGCTCGAGGTCAAGGTGTCCCTGAGCAAGGGCCGGACCAAGGTCACGATCAACGGGTTTGACCAGCTGGAGATTCCGACTGGCGGCAGCCTTCATCTGCTGCACCTCGAACTGGAAGCGACCGGATCGGGCATGCTGTCCGTGGATGCACTCGGCAAGGCCGCGCTAGCGAAGGCCTCCGAACCGGAGAATCTTGGGCTGCTGCTATCTGCGCTGGGCTGCAATGATGTCAGCGACCCTTCGTGGAATCATACCGCCTTCAGGCTCGAGAACGAGACCCTGTTCAAGGTTGCCGAAGGCTTCCCGCGGCTTGTTCCCTCCATGCTTTCGGAAGGCCCGCATCCCGCCGGCATTTCCAGCGTGTCGTACACGACCGATTTGTCGATGGCTGCGGGTTTCCGGGTAGATCCTTCCGAACTGAGTACCATCGAGGAGCTTTTTCTCGGATGCCGGTAGATCTCGGACTTTACTCGGAACCCTATGGTACCACCGGCAACATAGGCGAGAACTTCCTGCGCCTGCTTGGCACGCCGTCGGCCGATCCGTTGCAGACCGTGGTCCGCGAGGCCGTGCAGAACATTGCTGACGCCGCCAAGCTGGGGCAGGGACCGGAAATCCTGATCAGGTTGCGCCGCCTTGGCGAGAGCGAGCGAGGCTGCATGCGCGACCATGTCCTCGCCGAAATTCCCGAGGAAGAAAGTTCGCGCCGGAAATTCGAGGACTTCCTCAACAGCGAGGAACAGATCGTTCTCGAAATCTGCGACTTCGGAACGACCGGGCTCGGCGGTCCGACCAGGGCCGACAGGATTCCGGTCGGAACGAGACGAACCGATTTCATCAACTTCCTTCGGAATATCGGCACGCCGCGCGACACCGAGCATGGCGGGGGTACCTACGGCTTCGGCAAGGCTTCGCTCTACGCCGCCAGCAAATGCCGAACGATCCTTGTCGATACACTCATCGGCTATGCCGACGAGAACGAACGCCGCCTGATTGCCTGCCATATTGGTGCCAGGCATGAGGTTGTCGAAAATGGCTACATGAAACAGTTCACCGGCCGTCATTGGTGGGGTGTCGCCGATCCGTCCGATGGCGTTGCCGATCCGGCTGTCGGGCCGTGTGCGGAAGAGCTGGCCGAGGCACTCGGTCTTCCCGCCAGGAACGCGAGTCGATCCGGCACCTCGATCATGATCCTCGATTTCAATACGGAAGGCGAGGATCTGCGGACCGTCGGAAACCGCATTGTCGAGGGCCTTCTCTACAGTTTCTGGCCTCGAATGATGAAGGATGCTTCCGCCGACAAGCGGTTCACCTGCAGGGTCGAGGTCGATGGTGAGCAGCTGGAAATTCCGGATCCGGAAGGATTTCCTCCGCTCCACCTGTTCTGCCGCGCAATGCGCAAGGCGCGAAAACAGGAGGGTGACGGCACCGAGCGCATCTTCTCCGAAAGACCTGCGAAGGACCTCGGCTGGCTTGCCATCGAGAAAGGTCTCAGGAGCGCCAGGCAGCCTCTTGTCCATGATGACAGTCTCTTCAGCCAGACGTCGCGGCATATTGCGCTCATGCGCCCAGTCCAGCTGGTCGTGAAGTACCTCGAAGGAACGGCCTTGCCCGATGAGCGGCTGGAATGGGCGGGGGTATTCCTGGCATCGGACGAGGACGAAGTGGAGCGAGCCTTCGCACTCTCGGAGCCGCCGGCTCATGATGACTGGATTCCCGGGAACCTCGAGAAGGGCCATGCCAAGACCTTCGTTAAGGTGGCCCTGCGCAAGCTCGAGACGCGCGCGGCCGAGATAGGCATGCCCACATCGTCCGGAAGTAACCGGAATGGGGAAGCCCCCCTCTTGCGCGGGTTTCAGGGATGCTCGGTGCCGCACTCGAAGGCGCGACCGGCGAAGGGGCTGGTCGACCACGTGCGGGCGTTGGCGGCGGCCGAGGGGGGCGGCCAGACCGGCACGTGCGCGCACCACGAGACCGGTCTTCGCCAGACTGGAGAGCAGGAATGGAACGAAGGTCGCCATTTTCTCGACAGAGGTGCAGCAGGATGCGGAGGGCAGCGGAGTGAAGTTGCGGGCCTCAGCGGCAGTGGCGCTCGAAGGATCGGCGACCCATCAGACCGACCAGTCGATGGCAGGTCCTCGGGTCATCGAGATCCGCGCCCTCGATGGAAGTGGGTCGGTGGCCAGCGACCTGTTCCTGCTCGACGGGGCAGACGGTGAATACGAGATCACGGTGACCGTGCCCGAAGACTGTGCCGTAACAGTCGAAGCAGAAGTCCTCCCGGGAGCCGAAGCATGAGTTCTCGTGTCGCTTTCCCGTTTCTGACCCTCGGCGAGAAGACCGTCGCTGCGGACAGCTGGATGCTGGTTCTTGACGATGGAGAACAGGCTCCGGCGGAGGATTACCTTTCGGACTGGGACTACGCCTCCCGGATCTCCCTCCAGCGAGCCGTTTCCATCGACAGGGACCGCGCCGCGATGGACCTCGGGATCGAACAGGATGATCTGAGACTCGCGCTCTGTGTGCGGGTTGGCACCGGAGCCGGCCGTCTTCCCCGATCAATCATCTCGCAGCAATTGCGCTCGTTCGATGAAGGCGCAGACACGGTGGTGCTGGATCTGGAGGTGCCCGGGCAAGTCCTGTCGTCAGTGCTCGATCTCATGACCGAGATCGTCATCGAGCAGGCCCCGGCGCGATCCGGCGCACTTTCGCCTTCGAAGAGCTGCGAACGGGTCTGGCATGATACGCATCGTGTCCGCCTTGAAGGCGAGGAACCGAGATTCCCGATCGAAGTGGCGGACTTCGCGAACCTGCTTGCTGGCGGCATTGCAGGATCGGCACCCTGGTACGTCCACTGGTCGCCGAGTGACTGGTCGAGGGACTTCCACGGATCCCTGCGACTCTTCCTCAACAGGGACCACCCGGCCTTCATCGAGAGGGTCCAGAAGGGCGATCCTGAAACACTCAGGGCCATCATGGCAGATGTGATGGGCCAGGTGTGCGAACGCTTTGTCAGCCTCGATGAATGTAAGGCACTGGCCCCGGCATTCGAGCCGGGATCACTCGGGGCGCAGGCCGTGAGCTGGATAAGGGCTGCCTGGCCGGATCGGGACATCAACTTCGTCCAGTCCCAGCTGAAGAGCCGCCCCGGGACGTTCAGGGCGGCGATGCATGCCCTCGCGGAACAGCGGGGTAACGAACAGTGATCACGCTGATGCCTCGTCTTCCCGCCCCGTCAGCGGAAGCCATGCTGGACCGGCTCCTCGATGGAGAAACCCTTCGATGGCCCGGATTCGATCAGACGAGTCTACCTGAAGAGACCCGCTTCGGTGCTACCGGGGGATCGGCTGCGGATCCGGCGCAGCTGCGGGACCTTCGCCTCGGTCTTGTGGCTGCGGCCGAAGAGCACGGTTTCGGAACCAGTGATGCAAGAGCGGCACATTCGAAGTTCGATGCGGCAATGGGCGCATGGTTGGCCGGGCAGCCTGTTTTCGGAACCGGAGAAGCGCTGCGCGACGATGTCTGGAGTTTCATCGGCGTCGTGGTTGCGCCCGATATTGTTCACTGGCGCTTCGGGAAATCGAAGGAGCGATATCTTGGCGGGGTCCGCAATACCTTCCAGCGTCTCTGGATGAGGGCCCGCGTTCTTGACAGGGGTGAGGGGGCTGCCGATCGATGGGGTCTGCTCGACAGCCTGACCGAGGACGCGCTCGTGCAGATCACCGAACGCCCCAGTATCGGAGCAGATGCGGTTCTTGCAAGAGCACTTGCAGAGGCCTGGGTACGGGCGAGTGTCCGGTTCGGCAAGCGGCAGATGGAAGATGTCATGCGACTGACGATCCTTCGTCTGCGGATCCGCAACGAGATCCGGAGCCTTTCGCTCCTGCCGGAGGGCGAGCTCGCAGACCTGCTCGATCAATTCTTCGACAGTGCCGCCAAGGCATCTGGTGGGGCGCAAGGCATCCTGCCGTCCGATGTCACTCAGGAGACCAGCAATCCTGCTTCCGATTCACCGGCCAGTGCTGCCTCCGGTGCGCCAGAGCCGAGCAGGCGCAGCAGGAGCTGGGCTATCTGGCGCGCCAGGTAGGGCGGAACTGCGTTCCCGACCTGAACGTACTGCTGGGTCCGGTTGCCAAGGAACAGATAGTCGTCCGGGAAAGTCTGTAGCCGCGCTGCCTCGCGCACCGTCAGGCTACGGCATTGCGCCGGGTCGGGATGGATGAAATAGTGCCCGTCCTTCGAGATATGGCTGGTGACCGTCGTCGAAGGCTCGTCTGCCAGCTGGACCCGGAAGCGATCGGCGAACTTGCCCGTATCCCAGTTGCGATGGTCGGGCGCCAGACTGGCCGGAAACTCGGAAGCCTTGGGGCTCCGTCCCATCACCTCGCCGAACACTGCTGCGAACAGGTAGCGTGAAAGGTCCGGTTCCATGTGACCGCGGCTGTCGTGCTGGGCCACCGCCATCAGCTCGTCGTTCTCCAGCCACTGGCGGAGCGGATGGTTCGAGCTTCCGTAGCCCTCGGGAAGGACCCGCGAGCTGCGTGGCGGTACGGGCCCATGATCGAGTTTCCGGATCACGTCCTGCAGCCTGCCCTCAAATTCTGCCGGCTTCTGGGTCAGCGGGCCCAGCGAGCGCAGCCGCTGCGCGGCATCGCGCACCGCGCGTTTCCAGGCTTCGGGGGAATCGCTGCCCTTCTGCGACAGGCCGCTACGCAGCGCTGCGAGCGTGCCGATGGCATCACCGACCGTGACCCGCGGCTGCGATGGCAGCAAGACCTCGGCCCGGTCCGCACGCCCGGCGAGGTCGGAGCGCACGCCGACGATGATCACGCGGTGGCGCCGCTGCGGCACTCCGACGTCCTCGGCCCGGACGATGAAGTCTGCCGGGCGGCGCGCCTCGCGCAGGCGGATGCGGCCGTCCTCGATCCGGATGGCACGCAGTTCGTAGCGCGCACGTCCCTTTCCGCCGAGCGACGAAAGATCCTCCATCAGCATCCCGAAGACCTGCCGGCTCTGGACGGTCGAGGACAGCATGCCCTTGACGTTCTCCATGACAAAGACGGCCGGGCGGAGGCGATCAAGTACCCGGATGTACTCCCTGAACAGGAAGTGCCGTGCATCGTCCTCGGGGCGGTAGTCCTTCTTTCCCCTTGAGCGCGCCCGGCCGACAAGCGAGTAGGCCTGACACGGCGGACCGCCGATCAGGACGGTTTCCGCATGCCCGGACCGGAGCCGGTCGATGGCGGCGTCGATTTCCTCCGCGGCTTCGGGTGTGCCCAGCTCGAGGCAGCGCGCCTCCCGGCAGGCTGCCTCCCAGGCTGCAGCATCGACGGAATTCCAGTCCGGCTCGCTGCGCGCACCGGCATGGAACTCGATGTACTCGAACGGAAGGTTACCATGCCTCCTTATGAATTCGCGCAGGAAAGCCCGGAGTCGCAGGGTGCTGTGCGCCGAGGCCTCCTTTTCGACCGAGATCCCGATGTGGTAGGGCGAGGATGAGTTCTCGACCAGCGAGGCAAAGCCTTCGCCAAGCCCGCCCGGGCCTGCAAACAGGTCGATGACTCCGTATTTCGAGGGCACGCGCTGCTCCGGATGAATTCGGCTTGCCCGGGTGATAGCGGGAGCTTCGGGAAAGGGCAGTCACAATTTGACTGACATCGTGGACAAGGTGACCCGCTCGCGGATGATGGCGGGGATTCGCGGGAGGAATACCCGCCCCGAAGTCCTGCTGCGCAAGGCCCTGCATGCCGCAGGCTTCCGCTTCCGGCTACATGACCGCCACCTGCCGGGGCGACCGGATATCGTGCTGCCGCGTTACCGCGCCGTGATCCTCGTCCACGGCTGCTTCTGGCACCGTCACGAGGGCTGCCCGCTAACCACCACGCCGGCGACCCGGGTGCAGTTCTGGGAGGAGAAGTTCGCGGGCAACGTCGCGCGCGACGCGCGCGACGCCGCGCTTCTGGCCGGTGCCGGCTGGCGCATTGGCGTGGTCTGGGAATGCGGCCTGCGCGGGAGGGACACCGCCCCGCTGATGGCAAGGCTCGCCGCATGGCTGCGCTCGGACGAGCACCGGCTCGAGCTGCCCGAAGCGGGCGGCGGGGAGCGGTCGGGGTCGGGGGAATCGAACCGGGGCTTTACATAAGACCGGTTCGCCTCGCGCGGGCCCGGACGTCCTGCCGGGCACTGTCACTCATCGTCTGTAGATTGATTGTCTGCAGTCGGGTTCGTGACCGGCGTGGATGTCCGTCTTCGCCTTGCCCGCAATCTGCGCCGTCTGCGCGAGCAGAAGGGCTGGAGCCAGGAGAAGTTCGCGTTCGAGGCGAACATCCACCGCACATATGTCTCCGATATCGAGCGCGGCGCCCGCAATCCGACGATCATCGTTGTCGAGAAGCTTGCCGTTCCCCTGGGGGTGACTGCCGCGGAACTGCTGGCGGAGTAGGACGCCCCCTTCAAGGTCGGTCCATCGAGCCCGGAACTCCCGTCCGGGGACGGCCGGGATCGCCACGACTGCGCTCCGGGGATATTAACCCGCACACCTTACGCACTGCCCATGGCGGTTCGAGCTGCGAGCGATATGTGGAACGATGATAATGCCATCTACGATGATGGCGAATGGATCACCTGGACAGAGATCAATTCCCATCTCGAGCGTCAGGAACTGCAGGCCGAATATCCGAACGCGGACATCGAACTGATTCCGATCTTCGAGCAGCTGCTTGAAACGGCAGAAGACTACTACCGTCACACCGGGCGCCACCTGCAGGTCTACGGCGATATCGGTGAGCTCTATGCCGCCATCGTCCATGGAATGAAGCCGCACCGGAACTACGCGCAGGGTTCGGATGGCAGGATCGGCAACCACCTCGTCGAGGTGAAGACGATCACTCCGTTCAAGAACAGCAGTACCGTGTGCCTCAACATGAAGCGCAACTTCAGTCAGGTGCTCATCGTCAGGATCGACGCGGACTTCGAGGTCCGCGGCAAGCTGATCGACAGGAAGGCCCTGCCAAGGGGCAGGGGAGAGCGGCTGCAGCTGTCATGGGACGATTTCGAGGATCCGGCAGTCTGATATGGCTTCGCTCGCGTCCGGGACGGGCGGCAACCGCCGACAGACCGGAACAGCGTCCCGATCTGTCGGAAAAGAGGACTCGATCGCGTGACTTGCGACCAGTGGAGGTCTAGTTGCAGGACATGACGGTCGAAGAAGAACTTGCGCCCATGCTCGCCGGACTCAGGCGTCATCACGACGTACTTCCATTCCTGACCCAGATGATCCCGGCAACTGGGGCCGAGTTCCGCCGACTGCCCGACGAGATGGTGGATCTGCTTCTGACCTCGCCGGACTTCCGGCCAGTGACGTGCGGAGGACCGCCGGTGTGGCTGCAACTGGAGGCGGAGGATGACCATCACGCCGTCGTGATCGTCGCGCGACCGGACGCAGATGGTGAGCTGTGGGTGATCGCGCTGCAACGATCAGAAGGCTGAATGTCTGCAATGGCTCGCAGTCCGGCCTTGCGAGGTTACCGCAATCCGCAGGAATGATCGGCCAGAAACCCTACTGCTAGGCCTTGGCCTGCAATACGACGAGGCCGCGAAATGCCATGGACCACCAGCCTGAAGGTTCCGGACCCATCACGCTGACCCGGGACGAATTGTACAGGCTCGTCTGGGAAACTCCGATGTCGAGGCTGGCCGAACGCTTCGGGCTCAGCGGCAATGGCCTTGCCAAGATATGCCGTCGTCTCGACGTCCCGTACCCACCGCGCGGATACTGGGCCAGGCTAGCTGCCAAAAAGGAGGTCAGGGCCACCGCCCTGCCCAGGGCAAGACCCTGCACGCCTTCATCCACCGCGATCTACCGGAAAGTACCCAAGCCAGCCGAAGAGCTCGCCCCCGGTCTGCAGAGCGCCCTGTCGGAGGTCATGGCGAAGGTCGGAGTCCTCCGGGTACCCGAGCGCCTCCACAAGCCCCACGCCATAATCGCGGGCTGGCTCGCCGAACACGAGCGCCAGCTGGAGCTGGCGCGGCGCGACCGCGACCGCTGGACCGTTCATTACCGCCCCCGCGACTTCACCCCCATGGACAGGCGCCGGCATCGCCTGCTCGATGCGCTGTTCAAGGCGCTGGAGATGCAGGGAGCCCGGATTGGGGAAAACGATCGCCACGACCTCCATGCCATGGTTTCGGGGGAGAAGCTCGAGTTCGAACTGCGGGAGAAATACAGGCAGGTGCGCCGGCCGCTGACCGCCGAGGAATTGCGCTGGGGGAGCAACAAGACCGGTACGAGGCAGGAGCTGAAGCCGACAGGCTTCTTCCTGTTCGCGATCAGGAGCTACCTGCCGCGAACCCTGCGGCGGGAGTGGCTCGAGCGCGATGACGCGCCGATCGAGGACCGGCTCGCCGAGATCGCCGCGAACTTCATGGTCGCGGGACCGATCATGGCCGAGGAACGGCGCCAGCGCGAGGAGGAGGCAAGACGGGCAGAGGAAGCACGCCAGCGCCTGAGGCAGGACCGGAACCGGTGGCGACGATTCACCGAGATCGCCACGGCATGGGACGAGGCGGGAACCGCTCGGCGCTTCCTCCTTGCCCTGCGGGAGCTTGATCTGCCCGAAGAAAGCCGGATCGAGGGCAGGCCGATTGCCGAATGGCTCGACTGGGCGGAGCAGAAACTGAAGGCCGCTGATCCGATCGAGCGCGGCATCGCGGCAGTATTCGGTGATATCGCCAATGTATCGCCGTGGACCTACCATGACTGACTGACTGACCCGGAACCCGGCCTTACCGTATATCCGTATGCGTCTCCTGGCCAGGAGACCGGATCATCGATCGGCAGACGATAAGTGACATAGCGAGTTGACTTGGGCGCTCTGGCAAGCATTGCGTGTCGTCGATGAGTGACATTGTTCCAGACCTGACCGGAGCTTCGCTGTCGACCGCACGCGAGAAGGTGCTCGAGCACCGGCTGCTGTCGGAACTGGCGGTGATCATGCTTCAGCGCGGGGTGTCGCTGGACATCCTGCGCAGCGAATACGACGCGCAGGGACACGATGTGGTGCTCGAGGCAGGCGGCATCATCCGTCACGTCCAGCTCAAGGCCAGCCGGGAAGGCGGCAAGCGCCGGCACGTCGACATCAACGTCCGGCTGCGCGCGAGGCCATCGGGCTGCGTGGTCTGGATGAGCTATGATCCGGCGGCGCTTGCCATTACCGCTCTCCGCTGGTTGGGCGATGACCCCGGTGAGCCGCTGCCTGAACTAGGCAGCAAGGTCACCCGCCACAGCAAGGGCGACAGTGCAGGCTCGAAAGGCCAGCGCCCGGCGCTCCGCAATGTCGGGATCGCGAAATTCGAGCGGCTCGATGGACTGAGCGCGCTCGCTGACCGGCTGTTCGGGCGACCGGTTGGCGAGACCACATCGCATGCCATCTCTCAGCTGCGGCGACAATTCGGCCAGTCTTGGCGACGCCGCCTCGGTGGCGAACTGCGGGGCGCCAGCTTCGAAGCCTCCATCCACTGGGCCCACCTGATCGATGGATATGCCCTGCTCGAACAGGCGCTGGAGCCTGATCCGGCCGCGTGGCTCGAGGCCAGGGCCGCCGAGGGTCGCAGCGACACTTTTGGGTCCGAGGCGGGGCTGCTCTGGACCCAGCTGTTCCTCGAGCACCGCCGCTGGCGCTTTGCCTCGCCACACGAACCAGGCGCTGACGAGCTTCGCTACCTCGACGATCTTGCGGCCCGCACTTCGCGCGCGATCGCTCTCCAGATCCTGGAGCGGGCTGGCTAACCCCGCTGCCCGTTCGGATTTTCACGGAATGGCCGCTGCTGCTCCGCGGCGAGCCGTTCCCACTCATCCAGCGGAAGGGCTGCAGGAACGACGAGATAGCCGGCGCGAACCGTCTCATCAGCCCCGCAGGCCCGGCGCAGCTGGTCGAGTTGGACCAGGCTGTCGGCATCGCCGGCAAGGGCCCGGGCATGGATCGCGCGGACATAGGCTTCGCGGGCGGTCATCTCTCGCCCGTCGATGGTCACGGGCATGCTGAACATTTCAGCCAGGAACGCTTCCGGGCTGTCGATCTTCCCGGGCTTCACCTGAACCTCTCAATGAACTCATCGAACGGCAATTCGAGGACCCCGCCACCGCGGCCCTTCGTGGCCCGAGCGCCCCAGATCCGCTCGGCAAGTCGGCGCGCCTTGCGATCGCCTTTGACGGCGAGCTGAAACAAGCGGCGCAATTCGGCTTCACGCCTCGTCATCATCTTTCCGCCGATTTCGATCTCCTCGGCATCGAGGCGTCGGAAGATGTCGGCATCGCTGATCAGAAGTTGCGATTTGGACTTGCGAGGTCGCCCCCGGGGGTTACCGCTCTTCCCTTTGCGGAAGCGGTGCTGTTTCGGCGGCCGGCCATAGCCGACCTTGTCTTCGTCATCGGTCATCTCCGCCGCATGCCTGATCTCGGCCGGAGAACCTTTCACGGATTTTCCCTCCGCTGCAGACTCAGCGGTAGTGGCCCTGCCGGGATGTGCCGGTTTCTCGACGGCCCCCGTCATGGATGGCCGAGGAGAGGGTGACCGATGGGAAATGCGGCGGCCCTGTCGCCCTCACCTGATCAGTTGCTCCCAAGAGATCTGAAAACGCCCGAGGTATTTCCGCAACCTGTCGGCATCGTTGATGCTTAACCGCTTTTCCCGAGATGCGGCGAAGAGCTTTCGTCCGGCATCCGACAGTGAGCGGCTGGTTCGACAGGTTGCGACTACGTAAGCGAGCTGGACGCGGTCGAAGGGATCGATCTCCGCAAGAGCATCTGTGTCGAGCAAATCAACCAGCTGGTCGGAATTGCCCTGCGTTCCCGACCAAAGTCGTTTTAGCCGGACGATTTCGGTCGCCACGACTTCGCTATCGATGCGGCCCTTTGGCGAGAATGTCGCCATGCGGGAGATGCTGGAGGCCAGGTCGCGAAAATTGCCCGGCCAAAGCGCTTCGCCTGACATCGCGAATGCCAGGTAACGATCGCGCGCTTCCTTGTTGAAGGTCACTCGCTCGCCCTCGCGCTCGGCGTGGCGGTCGAGCTCGTAGTCGAGGTTTGGCGCGATATCCTCTCGGCGTTCGGCCAGGCCGGGAAGCGCGAAAGTCCACAAGTTGAGGCGTGCGTAGAGGTCTTCGCGAAAGGTGCCGTCTGCGACGCACCGGGCGAGATCGCGGTTGGTCCCTGCGATCAGCTGGAAATCGCTCTCGACCTCGCGGTCCGCACCCACGGGGAGGAACCGCTTATCCTCGACGGCACGCAGGATCATGGCCTGCTCGTCGAGCCCAAGCTCGCCGATCTCGTCGAGGAACAGCATCCCGCCGTCGGCAGTGCGCAGGAGGCCGGGCCGGTCTGCTGCCGCGCCGGTGAAGGCGCCCTTCTTGTGGCCGAACAGTGCCGACATCGCGCTGTCGCCGCGCAGGGTGGCGCAGTTCACCTCTACAAACTGGCCGCTCACCTGACGTTTGAGCTTCTTGAGTTCAAAGATTCGCCTAGCGAGCTGGCTCTTGCCCGCACCGGTCGGCCCCATCAGCAGGATCGGCGCGCGGGTGCGGCTGGCGACCTGTTCGATCTCTTCGATCATCGTGTTGAACGCGGCGTTGCGCGTTTCGATACCGGATTTGAGGAACGAGGTGCTTTCGGCGCTTTCGCTGGCGAAGCGGGTTGCGATGCTGTCGTAGCGCGACAGATCGAGGTCGATCACGCTCCAGGTTCCCGCCGCATCAGGCCCACCGCGCCCGGGCTGGGTCTGGAGCAGGCGGCCGGGCAGGTAGTGCGCCTCGGTCAGCAGGAACAGGCAGATCTGCGCAACATGCGTACCCGTGGTGATGTGGATCAGGTAGTCTTCGACATCGGGATCAAGCGGCTGCGCTCGCGCGAAGTCGAGCAGCTTGCCGTAAACCTCTTCGAAGTCCCAGGCGTCGACGAAATCGATCACATGCCGCTCGACCAAGGTCTCGGGCGAGACCGAAGCGATGTCTTCGCTGACATATTCCGCAAGGCGACTGTGCGCCGAGCCGTGAATCATCAGAAACCGATCGACCCGCAGGTCCTCGTGCATGCACAACCCGACTGAAGGTCGCCACTTCATCCAGCGCGAAGGGCCGAATTTTGAGGCATCGAGGGTCGAGCCGAGGAAGCTGATGACTGTGGTTGGCTTCATGCGCCAAATATCTATCATCTTATCTCATAGGATACAAATTTCGAGTCTTGCTCAATTCCTTGAAACTATGGAATGAGCAGCTTATCCGGAAAATAGCGCGTCATATCAGATGGATATGAGACTGCGACAGATCTGCGATTAAAACTGGCACGCCCCCTGCACTTACTCCTGCGTCGGGTCAGTCGAACAGCCCGGCACAAGCGGAACCAAGAGGCGGCCGGAATGGGCCGGCCGCCTCCGAGGCCCGAAAGTTTCAAGGAGTTGGACTATGGCCAACAAGAACATCTTCGCTTCGGCGCTGTCGCGGTTCCTGCCGCGTGCCGACACGGTCAACCAGGCGGGCGGGTCCGCCTATGCCTATGGGCCCGAAGCCAGGCTGGCCCAGCTTGCCGCAACCGGCACGCTGGCCGACGGCTTCTACTCGAGCGCGGAGACCCAGCTCGCCGATGTCGTGTTGGCAGCCAAGGACGTCGATCCGGAATGGGTCGCCAAGTGCGCGGTCTATGCCCGCCAGTCGGGTGCCATGAAGGATATGCCTGCCTTGCTGGCGGCTTACCTGACCATGGCCGATCCTGACCTGTCAGTGCGCGTGTTCAAGCGCGTTATCGATAACGGCCGCATGCTGCGCACTTTCGTGCAGATCATGCGTTCGGGTCAGGTCGGGCGTGCCTCGCTCGGCTCCCGCCCGAAGCGGCTGGTCCGCGAATGGCTGGAGCAGGCGTCGATGACGCAGCTGATGCAGGCGGCGACCGGCAATGACCCCAGCCTGGCGGACATCGTGAAAATGGTCCACCCGGCACCGGCCAATGCCGAGCGGCGTGCTTTCTACGGCTGGCTGATCGGCAAGCCCTACGATGTCGCGGCACTGCCCGCCGAGATCGCAGCATTCGAGGCCTGGAAGCGTTCGCCCTCGGGCGAATTGCCCCAGGTGCCGTTCGAATGGCTGACCGCTTTCCCGCTCTCGCCTGAGCAGTGGGGAGTGCTTGCCAGCCGCATGGGCTGGCAGGCGCTGCGGATGAACCTCAACACGCTGGCGCGCAATGGCGCGTTCGCGGTGGACGGGGTCACCGAAGCGGTCGCGGCTCGGCTTGCTGACCAGCAGACGATCGCCCACATTCGTCCGATGCCCTATCAGCTGATGGTGGCAATGGGCCGGGTGGGTGATGGTGTACCGCTCACGGTGCAGGCAGCGCTCGAAAGTGCGCTTGAAGCATCGCTGGCTGGTGTGCCGCAGCTGGAAGGCCAGGTTGTGGTCTGCCCCGATGTCTCGGGCTCGATGAGTTCGCCGGCGACGGGCTACCGCAAGGGTGCTAGCTCGAAGGTGCGCTGCATCGATATCGCCGCGCTGGTTTCGGCCGCCGTGCTGCGCAAGAACCGCAATGCCCGGGTGATCCCGTTCGAGGTGGACGTGGTCAAGCTCAAGCTCGACGCCAACGCCCGCGTTGCCGCGAATGCGGCGAAGCTGGCCGGGGTCGGTGGCGGCGGGACTAATGTCTCGGCGCCGCTCGCGCTGCTCAACAAGGAGCGGGCACGGGTCGATACGGTGGTGATCGTCTCGGACAACGAGTCCTGGGTCGATCCCTCGCGGCGCGGCGCTACGGCGACGATGAACGAGTGGAATAAGCTGAAGGCTCGCAACCCGGGCGCGAAGCTGATTTGCATCGACATTCAGCCCTATGGCTCGACGCAGGCCAAGGACCGAGCAGACATCATGAATGTCGGTGGCTTCACCGACGCGGTGTTCGACGCGATGGCGCGCTTCGCCAAGGGTGAGACGCGCGATTGGGTCGAGATCGTTCAGAATACGGAGGTGTGAAAGAAAGGGTCACGGTGAATGCCGGAAGGACTACATTGATAATGTCGGTGTCGCGGGTTCGATCCCCGCCTGCCCCTCGGGGCAGTAGCTCAGTTGGTAGAGCACGAATGTCTTTCCAAACCTGGTCGCCGTGACCCTTTGACGAAATTCAGGAATTGCCGTGGCGAATGCCGGCGGGACTACATTGGCTCCAAACCGAAAGGTAAGGTCCGACGAGTAAAGCGCCCCACAAGGAGCAATCCGGCCTGGGGAAATGCGGGTTCGAATCCCGCCTTGCCGTGTAGCTTAAGGACCGCGTCTCACCATCCCTTGTCGCCACGGCAACCCCAATTCACGGCGAATGCCGGGTAAGGACTACATCCTTCCACGATGCAGGTCGCGGGTTCGAATCCCGCCGGGTCCACCAGATGTGGGCCCGTAGCTCAGCGGATAGAGCGGCGCCCCTTGCGGGCAATGTCTTTCCCACACCTCGTCGCCGTGAAACCGATCAATGCTGGCGAATGCCGGCGGGACTACATGGGTAGAGCGTCCGCCCTAGAGGCGGGAGGTCGGTGGTCCGAATCCACCCTCGGAGCAATCCGAAGTAGCTCAGGAAAAATGTCTCGCCACACCTCGTCGCCGACACCATGATGAAACACGGGAGGTCAGCGATGACCATTACGACTTTGAATTCCAGGCCGTCGAAGGCGGCGTGCCGATCAAGATGTGGACGCGCGGCGTGCCGGTTGACGACAAGGCGCGCGACCAGCTTTCGCGTGCGGCAAAGATGCCCTTCATCTTCAAGCATGTCGCGGCCATGCCCGACGTGCACGTTGGGATCGGCGCGACCGTTGGTTCGGTGATCCCGACCAAGGGCGCGGTAATTCCGGCCGCCGTTGGCGTCGACATTGGCTGCGGCATGATGGCCGCGCGCACTTCGCTGATGGCGCATGATTTGCCTGACAGCCTCGAACATATTCGTTCGGCGATCGAGCACGCGGTGCCGCATGGGCGTGATGTCGGCCGGGGCAAGCGCGACAAGGGTTCGTGGGGTTCTCCGCCCCCGGCGATTGTCGAAGCCTGGGCCATGCTGGTGCAGCGCTTCGAGCGGATCTGCGGGAAGTTCCCGCGGCTGAAAAACACCAACAACCTGGTGCACCTCGGCACGCTGGGAACGGGCAACCACTTCATCGAGCTGTGCCTCGATCAGGAAGCCCGCGTCTGGGTGATGCTGCATTCCGGCTCGCGCGGCGTGGGCAACGCGATCGGCACGTTCTTCATCGAACTGGCCAAGCAGGACATGCGCAAGTGGCACATCAACCTGCCCGACGAAAACCTCGCTTACTTCCCGGAAGGGACCGACCATTTCGACGACTACGTCGAGGCGGTCGGCTGGGCGCAGGACTTCGCCGCGCTCAACCGCCGCATGATGATGACCAATGTCATCGCCGCGCTGCGGAGCCAGATCGCGAAGCCCTTCGATGCCGAACTCGAGGCGGTGAACTGCCATCACAATTATGTGACGCGCGAGAACCACTTCGGCGAAAACGTGCTCGTCACCCGCAAGGGGGCTGTGCGCGCAGCGAAGGGCGTGCTGGGGATCATCCCGGGCTCGATGGGGGCGAAAAGCTTCATCGTGCGCGGGCTGGGCAACCCGGACAGCTTTGACAGCTGCAGCCACGGCGCGGGTCGGATCATGTCGCGCACCGAGGCGAAAAAGCTGGTGACGCTCGACGAGCACATCCGCGACACCGAAGGTGTGGAATGCCGCAAGGACGCGGGCGTGATCGATGAGACGCCACGCGCCTACAAGCCGATCGAAGCCGTGATGGCCGCCCAGGCCGATTTGGTTGAGATCGTCCATACACTGAAGCAGGTGGTCTGCGTGAAGGGGTGATCCCCTTTGCGTAGGCACCCTGCGGAACTCAAATGAAGAAGAAAATGATTACTATCGACGGATCAGAAGGCGAAGGTGGGGGGCAGATGGTGCGCAATTCTTGCGCGCTCTCGCTTGTCACTGGCGAGCCTTTCCGGATCAGCAACATTCGCGCCAGGCGTTCGAAGCCGGGCCTCATGCGCCAGCATGTGACCGCGGTCGAAGCCGCCTGCGTCATCTCGGGATCGGAGTGCTCCGGTCTGGCGGTCGGATCCTCCGAACTCGAATTTCGGCCGGGGCGCGTGACAGCTGGCGAGTACCGATGCGCCGTGGGCACGGCCGGCTCAACCGGGCTCGTGCTGCAGACGGTCCTGATGCCGCTTGTGCTTGCAGATGGGCCCTCGCGGCTCATTCTGGAAGGCGGTACCCACAACATGTTGGCGCCGCCTTTCGACTTCATCGAGCGCACCTTCCTGCCCGTGATCAACCGCATGGGGCCGCATGTTTCGGCGCGCATCGTGCTGCACGGGTTCTACCCGCGCGGCGGCGGGCGGATCGAGGTCGACATCATCCCGGCACCACTCGCACCTATCGATTGCATCGAGCGCGGCGAACCGCTGGGCGTGGCCGGACAGGCAGTCTACACCGGCCTGCCGGTCGAGATCGCGGAGCGCATGCTGGCGCGCGTCCAGCGCGATCTCGGCGCTTGGCCTGAAGACGCCTTCTCCGTGCGCGAGCTGCCTGCCGATCAAGGACCGGGCATCATCCTGATGTTGGAGGCGCGCTATGCTAATGTGAACGAGGTCGTAAGCGGCTTCGGGCAGCTTGGCGTACCTGCCGAACGCCTAGCCAAGACCTGTGCGGCGCGGATGAATGGCTACATCGAGGCGTCGGCATTTGCCGGCCCGTACCTGGCTGACCAGCTTGTCCTGCCGTTCGCGCTGGCGGGCGGCGGATCGCTCTCGACTGTGAAGCCGAGCCAGCACATGCTGACGGCTATCGACATCGCCAGGCGCTTCACGAGGCGGCGGATCGAGCTGACGAGACAAGGCGGCGGTGAGCATTTTCTGACCGTGGGATAGCCTACTTCTTGTTAGGCATCTTTCAAACTGCCCGCGACCTGATGGAGGAAGCGGGCAGCGATTCTCGCCGCTGCCCGCCCAGCCATCCGGCCGTCAGTCTCGGCGGCCTTGCAGATCGTCAAAAGGTACGCCGCTGCCTTCGTGGATCGCCGGCTTGCCGGTCATCGCCTGCCAGCGCCGGATCGTCACGTCGGCATAGCGCGGATCGAATTCGACTAGCCGCGCCTTGCGCCCGGTTTCCTCGGACGCGATCAGCGTCGTCCCCGAGCCGCCGAATGCATCGAGTACGATCCCGCCACGCTTCGAGCAGTCGCGAATCGCATCGGCGATCAGAGCGACGGGCTTGACCGTCGGGTGCATGGTCAGCTGATCATCGCGGTCGTGGCCGACCGAGCTGATCCCGGGATAGTCCCAGACATTGGTCCGGTAGCGGCCATGCTGGCCGAGCTCGAAGTTGTTCACGTGCTTCGCCTTCCCCTTCTTGAAGACGAACACCAGTTCGTGCTTCGAGCGGTAGAATGCGCCCATGCCGCCATTGTCCTTGTTCCAGACGACGAGGTTCTTGAGTTCGTCATAGACCGCGTCCCCGGCGGCAAGGATCTCCTTCATGTGACGCCAGTCCATGAACACGAAGTGGATCGAGCCATCACGGCTGAACCGCGCCATGTTTCCAAGCGTCGCTTCCAGGAAGGCCTGGAACTGGCTCGAGTTCATCTCTCCAGCCGCCATCGCGAACTCGGCATGGCGGACCTTGCCAAGACCGCAGACGTGACCGTTGATCGGCACGTTGTAGGGCGGGTCGGTAATGACCATCTGCGCGCGCTCGCCGACCATCAGCACGTCCAGTACGGCAGGATCCCGGGCGTCGCCGACGACAAGGCGGTGGTTGCCGAGGATCCAGATGTCGCCAGTCCGGCTGACCAGCGGAGCATCGGGATCGATTTCCGGCTCGGAATCGGCACCGGCTGGCCCGGAAATCGCCTGCTCGAGCAGCCGTTCGAGGGCGCCGCCATCGAACCCGGTCAGGGCAAGATCGAACTCGGGATCGAACGACGCGATCGCCGCCAGTTCGGAAGCAAGCCGCGCCTCGTCCCAGCCGGCACATTCGGCAAGGCGGTTGTCGGCAATGATATAGGCCCGCCGTTCCGCTTCGCTCATGCCGGAAAGCTGGATCACCGGAACACTGGCGAGCTTGAGTTCGGCTGCCGCAAGCAGCCGGCCGTGACCGGCAATGACGCGGTTCTCATCGTCGACGAGCACCGGGTTGCGGAACCCGAAGCGCCTGATGCTGGCGGCGATCTTGCGGACCTGCTCCTTCGAATGCGTCCTCGGATTATCAGGATGCGGCTTCAGGCACGACGGGTCCAGGTGGACGAGCTTGTGCCCGTCCAGGTGTGGGATATCTGACATTTCAAAGAGCTCCTTGGTTGAAGGAGCCTTCCGTTAGTCAGTCAGCGACCTTGAAATCTTTCACGGATTTTCAGCGAAACCTGTGCCGGGAAAGGAGATTGAGCAACGACCGGCCAGAGCCGTAACGCAATTCTCGCGCAACCTTCTCGGCGGCTTCATGAATCGGGGACTCATCGCAGCGCTGCCGCTTCCTGTGACCCGAGCGGCGATCAGACCAGATTGCCTCCACCTCATCATCGACGAGGATACCGGCCCAGATCAGGCGGCCAAATCCGCGCTCCCATATGGACTTGCGGCCGCGCTTTCTCCGCAGCCGCCCCGCCGCTGCGCGGTCAAGATACTCGACAAAAAGTGCATCACTAACTGCGTCGGCCTGATTGGCCGCAATGGAATCCAGCTCTGCGGGCATCACTTCAAGGCCAAGCCGATCCCGGCGATGCAGCCAGGCGACGTGAATGGGACTGAAGAGCTCGTACGGTGAAACTGCTTCCATGGGTTCGCTCCATCACTTGAGGCGAATCGCAGAGCAGCTTTCTTATGTCTGTCAAACCATCATTTGAATGCCTCAAGGTTCCCTGTTCAAGTCCTGGCAGTTCCCTGTTCCGGGTTCGCGAAATTCCCTGATAATCTTGGCGTTCGATGGGGAGGAGACGCGCCAGAAGACCGGAAACGCGTCGTTTCAGACCCCGCGTGGCATCCCTGACGTCTGAAAAACGACCGAAACAGGGAATTCGGACGGTGAGACTGGGTTGCCGCACACTGCGTCACGCACCATTTCTTCCTAGGCTTCGATATCCGCCCAGTCGGGGTGCTTTTCGAAGGCTTTCACGACATAGCTGCACACCGGCTTCACCTTGAAGCCCTGTTCGCGCGCGTCGGCGACCAGCGCATCGACCAGCCGTGCCGCCACGCCCTTGCCGCCCAGTTCCGGCGGGACGAGTGTGTGTTCGGCGGCGCGGACATTGCCGTGCTGCACCCAGGTCAGGCGGCCGATCTTGTCGCTGCCGGGGACATGGGCGTGGTATTCGCCAGCGTGTTCGCCGCCATGGCGGGTGATCGTCAGGCCTTCCATATTCACTTGCACTCCTTGACCAAAAGGCCCCCATCGGCAAAGCCGATATGGTCATGCAATTCATGTCCGACAATGCCGCCCGGGTCCACCCGCAGGTCTGGGCAGCCATGCAGGCGGCCGATGCCCCCGATTCGCCCTATGACAACGACGCGCTGAGCCGGCGGCTGGACGCGGTTTTTTCAGACCTGTTCGGCCGGCCGGCCACGGTCCTGTGGACCGCGACGGGTACCTCCGCGAACTGTCTCGCCCTCGCGCCGATGGTCCAGCCGCACGGCGGGGTGGTCTGCCACCGAGAGGCGCATATCGAGATGGACGAGGCAGGCGCGCCCGGGTTCTACCTCCACGGGGCCAAGCTGATGCTGGCCGAAGGCGAAGGCGCAAAGCTCACGCCCGACGCGATCCGCGCGGTGATCGACCCGATTCGCGATGATGTCCACCAGGTCCAGCCGCACGCAATCTCGATCACGCAGGCGAGCGAATATGGGTGTTCGTTCCGCCCGGATGAGGTCGCCGCGATCGGCGCGCTGGCGCAGGAGCGCGGGCTGCGCCTGCACATGGACGGCGCGCGTTTTGCCAATGCCGTCGCCTTTCTTGGTTGCACGCCGGACGAGGCCTGCGGATCGGGCGCTGTCGATGCGCTGTCGTTCGGCTGCGTCAAGAACGGCGGGATGAGTGCGGAGGCGATCGTCTTCTTCCGTGAAGGCATGGCCGACATGGTCCGTTATCGCCGCAAGCGCGCCGGGCATTTGCAATCGAAGGGACGCTTCCTCGCCGCGCAGGTCATTGCCATGGTCGAGGGCGGGCTGTGGCTCGATAATGCCCGCGCCGCCAATGCGGCCGCGCAGGAACTCGGATCGGCCTGCGGCGAGCGGCTTATGTATCCGGTCGAGGCGAACGAACTGTTCGTGAAGATGAGCGCCGCCGAACGCGATGCGCTGCGCAGGCAGGGCTTTTCCTTCTATGACTGGGGCACGGACGCTGCCCGGCTGGTCACCGCCTGGTCGAGCGAACCGGCCCATGTCACCGCGCTCGCCCTCGCCATAGCAGCGCTGTGAGTTCCGCCCCCAACGCCTCGTTCCTCAACCCGAGGATTGGCCTGCCGTTCCTGCTGGTCGCGCTGATCTGGGGATCGACCTGGTGGGTGATCACCGGGCAGATCGACGGCGTGCCCGCCAGCTGGGCGGTCGTCTGGCGCTTCGTTATTGCCGCGCCGGCCATGGCGCTATTGGCGCTTGCGACAGGTGCGAGCCTGAGGATCGGGCCGAAGGGCCAGCGGCTCGCCATACTGGTCGGGCTCACCCAGTTCTGCGGCAATTACAATTTCGTCTACGAGGCGGAGCGGCACCTGACTTCGGGCATCGTCGCGGTCATGCTTTCGCTTCTGTTCGTGCCGAATACCCTGCTGGGCCGCGTGCTGCTGGGCCAGAAGACGACTGCGCGCTTTGCCTGGGGCAGCCTGGTCGCGATTGTCGGCATCGGTCTGCTTTTCCTCAACGAGGCGCGGACCGGCGGGGTTGGCGGCAACGTCTGGCTGGGCGTCGTGCTTGCCTTCTTCGGCATGATGGCGGCGGCCGTGGCCAACGTGGTTCAGGCCAACGAGACCGGCCGCTCGATCCCGATGGCGAGCCTTCTGGCCTGGTCGATGGCCTGGGGCGTGCTGTTCGATGCGGTGTTCGCTTTCGTCACCGCCGGCCCGCCGGTTGTGCCGCGCGATCCCTCATTCTGGGCAGGGACGGCCTACCTCGCCATCGCCGGGTCAGTAGTCACCTTCCCGCTCTATTTCGGACTCGTGCGCAATCTTGGCGCGGGAAAGGCTGCTTACAATGGCGTGCTCGTCGTGGTGCTGGCGATGTTCCTTTCGACCATGCTCGAAGGCTATCGCTGGACGGGCCTGGCGGTGGCAGGATGTGCACTGGCGCTGGCCGGGCTGGTGATCGCATTGTCTGATCGGAAGTAAAACGGGAGGGGGGAATCATGGGATCGATTGTGTTCACGCTGGTCCTTGCTGCAGCTCCGGCGAAAGCGCCGCCGCCGGTTGTGGTCGTTCCTCCGCCGCCACCGGTGCAGGTGTGTCAGGCTTGGGGCCCAAGACCACCCGCCTGCGTGGAGCCTCCTCTGCGCGACATGATTACGGTCTATCGTTCGTGGCGCGAGCCGCAGGCTGCGCGACCAAAGGATATGATCCGCGAACCGTACCTGCTCGAACAACGCGATTCGATGTCCAATGCGTCGTTCCCAGCGTGGCTGCGCAGCGGCGATGCGCGCCGGACGGCGACTGCCACGCTCGACCTCGTCGTTGCAGCCGATGGTGCAATCAAGTCCTGCCGCGCATTCGAGCTCGAGGCCTATGAATATCCTGCGCAAGGCAAGTCGACCAAGCTGACCCCGGATCCCTCGCTGGGCGATCAGGCCTGTGCGCTCGTTGCAGGGAATCGCAAGTTCCGCCCGGCGATCGATAGCGAAGGGCGGCCGATAGAGGCGCCCGTCGCAATTGCGGTCCATTACAAGCGCGAACGTTACGAGATGCTCGCCCCGCCCGCGCCCCCGCCGCCGAGCCGTTTTCTGGGCAATGGCCGCTATGACGAGAATGCGTGGCCGCCCCGCTATTACAGCACCGACGGTACGCTCAGGTTGCCTGTGCCGCAGTTCAAGGACTTCCTTGGTGAGGCAAAGAACCTCCCCAAAAAGACCATGGTCGGCGCGGTGCTTCAGGTCGCCAACACCGGGCAGGTGACCAAGTGCGAGGTGCGTCGCAAGTCCGATGACCAGCGGCTTGACGACGCCACTTGCGCGGCGCTCCTTACGGTGCGCGCCACGACCACGCGCTTCGGAACTTACGGCCTTCCGGTCGAGGTTACCTGGCAGGGCAGCAAGGCGAAAATGGCGGTCGCCGGGCCGCATGTTCTTCCCGGTCTCGCCAGCCCGATCGTCATCCCGCCCGATCAGATCCCGGCGCAACTGCCCAAGTGGCCGTCGCGGGTCCGTATCCTGCTGGATGGCAAGGGCCAGCCGCAATCCTGCACTGCGCTCGGCTACGCCGAAAACGACGCGCTCGATGCCGCCGCCTGCAAGATCGCGCGGCAGGGTCGGTTCACCGGTGCGAAGGATGGCTTTGGCCGTCCGGCGGTGAGCGGGGTCGACCTGTGGGTAGACTGGAAGCGCGGTAGCCTGACCCTGCCCGGCTACTGACGCTCAGCGGTCAGGCAGGCAGAAAGCCCTTCACGGAAGGTCGGAAAGCGCGGGCTCCAGCCGAGCACGCGTTTCGCCTTGCCGTTCGCAACGCGGCGGTTCTCGGCATAGAAGCCGCGCGCCATGGGCGAGAGCTGGGCCTCGTCCATAGTCAGCAGCAGCGGCGCGGGCTGGCCAAGCAGGCGGCAGGCGTGCTCGATCACCGTGTTCTGCGAGCAGGGCAGGTCATCGGCAAGGTTGTAGGCCCCGCCCGGCGCGTCCAGTCCGGCGATCACGCCGCTCGCGATGTCATCTACGTGGACGCGGCTGAACACCTGTCCGGGCAGGTCGATGCGGTGTGCCTTGCCATCGCGCACCCGGTCGAGTGCGCTGCGGCCCGGGCCATAAATGCCGGGCAGGCGGAACACCCGCGCGCCGCGGGCCAGCCATTCGCGGTCGCAATCCGCCCGCGCGGTGCGGCGTCCGGTGCCGACGGACGCGCTCTCATCGACCCATGCGCCGCCGGTGTCGCCGTAGACTCCCGTGGATGAGAGATAGCCGAGCCACTTGCCGACGAGCCGATCGCCAAAGGCTTCGAGCACCGGGTCGAGCCCTTCGCCCGATGGTGGGACAGACGAGAGGACATGGCTCGAATCGGCCAAGGCCATCAATACATTGTCCCGGTCGTCGAAGCGCAGCGTGCCGTCGCGCCCGGTCGAGACGACTTCCCAGCCAAGCGCTTCGAGGCGGCGGGCGATGCGGGCGGCGCTGTAGCCGAGGCCAAAGATGAACATGCGGGGCATCCGGCCTCCATGCCTTCGCCGCAGCGCCAAGTCGAGTAGCGGCAGACACCCTCGACACCGTGGCCGCCGGGGGTCTAGACAAGGGCATGGACATTGCCAGCAGACCTTCCGAACCCGCCACCAACCCTGAAACTGCCGACGCCGCCGTGCCGCCGCAGGCTCCCGCCACGATCCGGCGCGAGGATTACCGCCCACCGGCCTGGCTGGTGCCGCAGATCGCGCTCGATTTCGCGCTCGGTCTCGATGAAACGCGCGTCATTTCCCGGCTTTCGGTAAAGCGGAACGGCAGTGAAGGAACGATGCGCCTCAACGGCGATGGCCTCACTGCCCTTTCGGTCAGCATCGATGGCGCGGCGAGCAATGCCTGGCGGATGGACAGTGCGGACCTCCTCGTCGACCTGACAGGCGACACGCACGAACTGGTCATCGAAACCGCGATCAACCCGGCGGCCAATTCGCAGCTGATGGGGCTCTATGCCTCGGGCGGAATGCTCTGCACCCAGTGCGAGGCCGAGGGCTTTCGCCGGATTACCTTCTTCCCGGACCGGCCCGACGTGCTCTCTACCTATTCAGTGCGGATGAGCGGCGACAAGGCGGCGTTCCCGATCCTGCTGTCGAACGGCAATTGCGTCGCCAGCGGCGAGGGCGCGGACGGCAGCCACTGGGCCGAATGGCACGACCCCGGCCCAAGCCGAGCTACCTCTTCGCGCTGGTCGCCGGCGATCTTGTCGCTACCAGCGATACCTTCACCACCTCTGGCGGACGCCAAGTCACCTGCAACATCTGGGTCCGCCCGGGTGACGAGGATCGCACGCATCATGCGCTGCGCAGCCTGATCAACTCGATGAAGTGGGACGAGGAGGCGTTCGGCCGCGAATACGACCTCGATCTCTACAATGTCGTCGCCGTGTCGGACTTCAACATGGGGGCGATGGAGAACAAGGGCCTCAACGTCTTCAACACGCGTTATGTCCTCGCCGATCCGGACACCGCTACCGATGGCGATTACGATGGCATCGAAGGCGTGATCGGCCACGAATACTTCCACAACTGGTCGGGCAACCGCGTCACCTGCCGTGACTGGTTCCAGCTCAGCCTGAAGGAAGGCTTCACGGTCCTGCGCGACCAGATGTTCAGCGCGGCGATGGGCAGCGAGCCGGTCAAGCGGATCGAGGATGTGCGCGTGCTGCGCGCTGCCCAGTTCCCGGAGGATTCGGGTCCGCTGGCGCATCCGATCCGCCCGGATTCGTATCAGGAGATCTCCAACTTCTACACCGCGACTGTCTATAACAAGGGCGCCGAGGTAATCCGCATGATGCGGACCATGGCCGGACCTGAGCGGTTCCGCGCGGGCACCGACCTCTATTTCGATCGCCACGACGGCGAGGCGGCGACCTGCGAGGACTTCGTCAAGGCAATCGAGGACGGCGCGGGGCTCGACCTGACGCAGTTCCGCCTGTGGTATTCGCAGGCCGGGACGCCAAAGGTCAGCGCGCGGCTGGAGCATGAAGGCGGAAAGGCAGTCCTGCACCTGACCCAGCAGGTGCCCGAGACTCCGGGCCAGCCCAACAAGCAGCCGATGCCGATTCCCCTGCGGGTGGCACTGTTTGATCGAGCGACCGGCAAACACGATGGCGAAAAGCTGGTCGTGCTGGACAAGGCCGAGGACCGCTTCGAGTTCGCCGGCCATACCAGCCGTCCGGTCCTGTCGATCAACCGCGGCTTCTCCGCGCCAGTGGCGATGGACGCCGGGCAGGACGCGGCGGACCTCGTCTTCCTTGCGGCGCACGATGACGATCCGTTCGCGCGCTATGAAGCCCTGCAGAGCCTAGTCGTTCAGCACCTCGTCGGCGTGCTCGAAGGCAAGGCGGCGGAGGACGGGCGCGAGGCGATCGGGCAAGCGATTGCGGCTGTGCTCGACGACACGTCTCTCGATGACCTGATGCGCGGCGAACTGCTCGTGCTACCGGGCGAGGCCTACCTTGCCGAGCAACTGGCGACGGCGGACCCGGTGGCGATCTGGCGGGAGCGCGAGGCGCTGAAGGGCTGGCTGGGCTCCACGCTGCAGGGCACGTTCGAGGCCATGCACGACCGGGCGAGTGCCGTACCCTTCGGCCACGATGCGGCCGCCAAGGGCGCGCGCAAGGTGAAGACGCAGGCGCTTGTCTATCTCGCCGCGGGCGCGCCGGAGGAAGCGGCGCGGCGGGCGGCGGCGCAATATGACGCGGCGGACAACATGACCGACCGGCAGGGCGCGCTGATGACGCTGTGCGGGCTGACAACTCCGGCGCGTGAGGAAAAACTTGCCGATTTCCGCGCGCGCTATGCCGGAAACGCGTTGGTGATCGACAAGTGGTTCTCGCTGCAGGCGGGTTCGCTGCACCCCGATGCGCTCGCCCATGCAGAGGCACTGGCGGGGCATCCGGACTTCACCATGAACAACCCCAACCGGGTGCGCGCGCTCTACATGGCGCTCGCGGCGAATGGCCACGCGTTCCACGATGGCTCGGGCAAGGGTTACCGGATGATCGCCGACCTGATCATTGCGCTCGACCCGGTCAACGCCCAGACGGCGGCGCGGTTTGTCGCCCCGCTCGGGCGTTGGCGGCGGATCGAACCCACCCGCGCTGCGATGATGCGCGCCGAGCTCGAACGGATTGCTGCCACACCCGCGCTGTCACGCGACACGCTCGAGCAGGTGAGCAAGAGCCTTGGTTGAAAAGGTGCCTGAGCCGGTTGAGGTCAACCGTGCAGGGATGCTGGCGGGCGTGGCCCATGGTTTCCTTGGCCGGCGTGGCGGAGTCTCGACCGGCGAAGTCGCCGGGCTCAACGCCGGGCTGGGCGCAGGCGACGATGATGGCGCCGTAACGGAGAATCGCGCCCGCGCCGTCACCGCGGTGCTTCCCGGGGCCGAACTGGTGACTGTCTACCAGGTCCACTCGCCCGATTGCGTCATGGCCGAAGCGGCCTGGCCCATTGCCGAGCGGCCGCACGCCGATGCGATTGTCACGCGTACCTCCGGCCTGCTGCTTGGAATAGTAACGGCCGATTGCGCTCCCGTCCTCTTGGCTGATCGCGAGGCCGGGGTGATCGGCGCGGCCCACGCCGGATGGAAAGGCGCGATCGGCGGCGTGACCGACCGGACCATCGAGGCGATGGAAGAGCTCGGCGCCAGCAGGACGAGAATCGCCGCCGCGATTGGCCCCTGCATCGCGCAGGCGTCCTATGAAGTAGACGATGGCTTCCGCGAGCTGTTCCTGGAAAAGGATGCGGCGGCAGGGGCCTGCTTCAGCGCGGGACGCGCCGGGCACTGGCAGTTCGACCTGGAAGGCTATGTCGCCATGCGGCTGGAATCGGCAGGAATCGGCGGGGTCGAGCGGCTTGGCCTCGATACCTATGCCGCGCCGGAGCGGTTCTATTCCTACCGTCGCGCCACGCACCACGGCGAGGCTACCTATGGCCGCCAGCTCTCGCTGATCGGCCTCTGAGGCAGGCCTTCCCGCCCAGCCGGGGACGGCAGTAAAAAAGGCGGTTGGCAGGCCAATTTTTCGCGTCTAGAGGGGGCCGCAAGTCGGTATCGGGGCGGTGTTGCAACCGTGCTCTCCCCACCGGCGGGAGGGGGCTCCGAAAGGCGCAAATTGTGGTTTCCGGCCTGTCAGCGGCACTGTGCTGCGAAGCGGGCCGCCAGGACGGGATAAGGTCAACCATGTCACAGGATGCGGGCACCGCCACCCCTGAAGGCCATTCGGCCGAGGGCGTGCGCCGGCGCGACTTCATCAATATCGCGGCAGTCAGCGCAGCTGGCGTCGGCGCGGTGGGAACGCTGGTTCCCCTGATCAGCCAGATGTCGGCTTCGGCAGACGTCCTCGCGGAAAGCTCGACCGAGGTCGATATCAGCGCGGTCCAGCCGGGACAGGCGATCAAGGCCGTGTTCCGCAAGCAGCCGCTGTTCATCCGCAACCTGACACCGGCTGAAATCGATGCCGCCAACAAGGTTGACGTGTCTTCGCTGCGCGATCCCCAGACGCTCAAGGAGCGGACCAAGGAAGGCAAGCAGAACTGGCTCATCACCATGGGCGTCTGCACCCACCTCGGCTGCGTCCCGCAGGGCGCCGGCGAAGGCGAAGTGAAGGGCGAATTCGGCGGGTATTTCTGCCCCTGCCACGGTTCGTCCTACGACACCGCCGCCCGCATCCGCAAAGGCCCCGCGCCGAAGAACCTGCTGGTTCCGGATTATGAATTCACCTCCGACACTGTCGTGAAGATCGGCTGAGGTAGACGACGATGAGCTTTCCCTGGGCCAAGGAATACAAGCCGCAAGCGCCGCTGATGCAGTGGCTGGACGAGAAGCTTCCGCTTCCGCGCCTTGTCTACAATGCAATCGGTGCCGGTTACCCGGTTCCGCGCAACCTCAATTATTTCTGGAACTTCGGCGTGCTGGCCGGCTTCTGCCTCGTGCTGCAGATCGTCACCGGCGTGGTTCTGGCGATGCACTACGCGGGCAATGCCCTCGTCGCCTTCGATTCGACCGAGCACATCATGCGCGACGTCAATTGGGGCTGGATGATGCGCTATGCCCACGCGAACGGGGCCTCGGCCTTCTTCGTGGTGGTCTATCTCCACATCTTCCGCGGGTTCTACTACGGCTCCTACAAGGCGCCGCGCGAAATGATCTGGCTGATCGGCGTCACCATCTTCCTGCTGATGATGGCCACCGCCTTCATGGGCTACGTGCTTCCCTGGGGCCAGATGAGCTATTGGGGCGCGCAGGTCATCACCGGCCTGTTCGGCGCCATTCCGCTGGTCGGCGAACCGATCCAGCACTGGCTGCTCGGCGGTTTCGCGCCGGATAATGCCGCGCTCAACCGCTTCTTCTCGCTGCACTTCCTGCTGCCCTTCGTGATCGCGGGTGTTGTCATCCTGCACATCTGGGCGCTGCACATCCCGGGTTCGTCGAACCCCACGGGCGTCGAAGTGAAGACCGAGAGTGATACCGTTCCCTTCCACCCGTACTACACGGCGAAGGACGGCTTCGGGCTGGGCGTGTTCCTGCTGATCTACTGCGCGATGCTGTTCTTCGCGCCGAACTACCTCGGTCACCCGGACAACTACATTCCGGCCAACCCGATGCAGACTCCGGCGCACATCGTGCCCGAATGGTACTTCTGGCCGTTCTACGCGATCCTTCGCGCCTTCACGCAGGACTTCCTGTTCTTCCCGGCGAAGCTGATGGGCGTCCTCGCGATGTTCTCGGCGATCCTGGTGTGGTTCTTCCTGCCCTGGCTCGACAAGTCGCCGGTGCGCTCGGCGAACTATCGCCCGCTGTACAAGAAGTTCTTCTGGTTCGGCCTGATCCCGTCGATGCTGGTGCTGTTCTACTGCGGCGGTGCGCCGGCAGCAGAACCCTACGTCATGCTCAGCCAGCTCGCCGCGCTGTACTACTTCGCGCACTTCCTGATCATCGTGCCGATCGTGTCCTCGATCGAACGTCCTGACCCGCTGCCGTTCTCGATCACCGATTCGGTGCTCGGAAACGATACGGCCAAGGCCTGAGCCGAGAAGGAAAGAGACATACCATGATCCGCATTCTCTCCATCCTCGTCGGCCTGTTCTTCTCGGTCGTGCTGGGTTACTCGTTCATCGTCGGTGCCGTCACCACCGCCAAGGACGGCTTGCCGCACACGGTCGAAGCCCAGTTCGTCAAGCATCCCGAACCGATCCACCTGTCGAGCGAAGGCGTCTTCGGTCACTTCGACAACCAGCAGCTGCAGCGCGGCCTGAAGGTTTACCAGGAAGTGTGCCAGTGCCTGCCACTCGCTGAAGCACGTCGCTTTCCGCGACCTAAAGGCGCTGGGTTACAACGACGACGAGATCAAGGCGATTGCCAAGCCCTATCAGGTGCCCGTCTACAACGCCGCCACCGGCGAAGTTAAGACCCGCCCCGGCCTGCCGACCGACAAGTTCCCGCCGGTGGCTTATGGTGGTCTTGGCGTTCCGCCTGACCTTTCGCTGATCACGAAGGCACGTCACGGCGGCGCAGCCTATGTCCACGCGCTGCTGCTCGGCTATGCCGATCCGGCGACCTACAAGAACGAAGAAGGCAAGCCGCTGCCCAAGGAAAATTATCCTGCAGAGGGCCTGCACTTCAATCCCTACTTCGCGAACCTGAACATCGCGATGCCGGCACCGATCACCGGTGACGGTCAGGTGACCTATTCGGACGGCACCAAGGCGACCAAGGACCAGATGGCCAAGGACGTCGCTGCGTTCCTCGTCTGGACTGCCGAGCCGAAGCAGGACAAGCGCCGCCAGACCGGCTGGGTTGTCCTTGGCTTCCTGCTCTTCGCCACGGTGCTTGCCTATATGGCCAAGCGCCAGATCTGGGCCGACAAGCACTGATCGAACCGCCAGTGATGGCATGAAGGATCAGGCCCTTCGCACCATGGTGCGGGGGGCCTTTCCTTTGGAAGGATGTTCCGTGACCCTTGAAGAGCTCAAGCTACTGGTCCGCACCGTGCCGGACTTTCCCGCCCCCGGCATCCTGTTCCGCGACATCACCACCCTGATTGCGCATGGTGAGGGATTCGCCGCGAGCGTCGATCACCTCGCCCGCCGGGCCGAAGCTGCCGGGGCGGAATCGATCGCCGGCATGGAAGCGCGTGGTTTCATTTTCGGGGCCGCCGTCGCCGCCCGCCTGGGCATCGGCTTCGTGCCGGTCCGCAAGCCCGGCAAGCTGCCGGTCCCGACCTTGGGCATCGACTATGCCCTCGAATACGGCACCGACCGGCTGGAGATCGATCCGGGCGCGATCTCTCCGGGTGAAAGGGTGATCATCGTCGACGACCTGATCGCCACTGGCGGCACAGCCCTCGCAGCAGCGGGTCTACTAAGGCAGGCAGGCGCCTCGGTACACCTTGCGCTTTTCGTTATCGACCTGCCAGACCTCGGCGGCGCGCAGCGGCTGCGCGATGCGGGGGTGACGGTTGACGCACTGATGGATTTCCCCGGCCACTGACCGCTCGCGCGAACGCGCGCAATCAGGAGCTGGCAGCCACCCTGCGCGCGGGGAGGCGGCTCAGCACCGCGCGCTTCTCGCTTGCCGAAAGCATTGGCCAGTCGGCAATCTCGGTCAGCGTGCGGCGGCAGCCTTCGCACCATTGCGTGACCGGATCGATCCGGCAAACCGAAGTGCAGGGGCTGTGCGGGTGGTGGCGCATCGCGATGATGAACCACAGAGCGCGCGCTGCCGCAAGCGGGTGAGGCCTCATGGCTGTCACCATATTGGAGCTATCCCGCCCGCGCCTTGACCTTGCCCGCCGCGACCGCCATCGAAAGTGCATGAGTGATCCGGAGAGACAGGAGGGCTGGCTGGCCCGGGCCAAGGGTCCCGGTGGCAGCCTCGCTCCCTTCCGCCATTCGGCCTTTGCCGCGATCTGGACGGCCAACCTGTTCTCCGCGATCGGCTCCTCGGTCCAGTCGGTGGGTGCGGCATGGCTGATGACCGACCTCACCACATCGCACCGGCTGATCGCCATGGTCCAGTCGTCGGTCACCTTGCCGATCATGGCGCTGGGCCTTTTCGCCGGTGCCATTGCCGACAATTTCGACCGTCGGCGCGTGATGCTGGCCGCCCAGATCTCGATGCTGATGGCATCGGCCGTGCTCGCCGTGCTGACCTTTGAAGGCTTCATCGGCCCTGCCTCGCTGCTGATCCTGACGCTGGTGCTGGGGGCAGGAACCGCACTCAACTCGCCGGCGTGGCAGGCGTCCGTGCGCGCGCAGGTCGGGCCAGAGGACCTGCCCGCGGCCATTTCGCTCAACACCATCGCCTTCAATCTCGCCCGTTCGATCGGGCCGGCGCTCGGCGGCCTGCTGATTTCATTCTCGGGCGTGGCAGCCGCCTTTGCGCTCAATACGGTCAGCTTCCTCGCGATGATATGGGTGCTGTGGCGCTGGCGCCCGGGATCGCCGCAGCCGGTGCGCCAGCCAATCCTGCCGTCGATCGCGACCGGCCTGCGCTTCTGCTTCACCTCGCCGTCGCTCCGCAAGGTACTTGCCCGGGGTTTCGTCGTGGGTTTCGGCATTGCCGGGTACCAGGCACTGATCCCGGTCGTGGTGCGCGAGGAATTGCGCGGCAGCGAGTTCGATTTCGGCGTGGTGCTTTGCGCTTTCGGCCTCGGTTCGATCATCAGCGCGCTGGCCCTGCCTTCCGCACGCAGGAACTACGGGACCGAGATCGTCATCGCCTTCGGCACTCTTGCCTATGCCCTGCCGCTGGCCGTGCTGCCATTCCTGTCGCAGGTCTGGCAGGCATTGCCATTCGCTTTTCTCGCAGGTGCCGGCTGGGCGACCTGCCTCAACACGCTCAACATGGCGATGCAGTTCCGCTCGCCTGACGCGATCCTGGGCCGCTGTCTGTCCACCTATTCGGCAACGACCTTTGGCGGCATGGCGCTGGGCGCATGGGCGTGGGGTGCAGTGGCGGACTGGCAGGGCCTGCAGGCCGCGCTGCTCAGCGCCAGCGTCTGGATGTTCGTGGTGCTTGTCCTGTTCCCGCTGATCGCGCCGCTGCCAAAGAGGCACGAAGGCCGCGTCGAGATGCTGTAAAAACAAGTCGCGCCAAATTTCGCGCAACTTAACGTTTAATCAACCATGTTGCGCGAGAACGCCCCTGACGACCTCAGGGGGAATGAAGATGGACAGCTTGCGCGGGGATTTCGGTGGTCATTCGGACCGCGGCGATTCCTATGATCCGGCTGAAGACGAAGTAGGCCACGAAGCGCCCCCGGCCGCGATCGGCACGGACGAGCGCCGCCTGCAGGTGCGCGCCTACAACCACTGGGCCAGCCTGCTGCACGACCGCCCCTTCCCGGTGATCGCCGACCTGGCGACCGGCAGCCTGCCCGATTTCGACCGCTTCAGCGTCCTGCTCGACTTTTCGCACGGGATCGAGGATCCGGCGATTCGCTACCTCGGCACCTCGCTGGCCGAGGAATGCGAAACCGACGCCGCGGCCATCCGCACGCTTTCCGACGTGCCGAGCCGGTCGCTGCTCTCGCGCATTACCGACCATTACCTGCAAATCCACGCCAATCAGGCGCCGATCGGCTTCGAGGCGGAATTCGTCAATTCCGCGGGCCGCACGATTCTCTATCGCGGCATCCTGCTGCCCTTCTCGGGTTCGGAAGATTCGAACGAGATCGACCTCATCTACGGCGTGATCAACTGGAAGGAACTGGCCGACCAGGATTCGACGGACGCCCTGCTGCGCGAAGTGGACCGCGCGCTGCAGGAAGCGCCGCGGCGCGAGGCGGCAGAACTGACCGACTGGGCGGACGGCCCCGTCGATTCCGGTGCCGACGTGCTCGAACTCAACGTGCCGTTCGACGATGTCGGCATGGGCGCGCTCGACTGGCCCGAGCCGGCCTTTGGCGAAAGCGATGGCGACGCCGACCTTGCCCTGGCTGACTGGCTGGCCTCGGCCCGTGAACTGGCCCAGGCCGCACAGGGTTCGGAAGACCGCACCCGCAATGCGCTCTATGCCGCGATTGGCCGGGCCTGGGACTTTGCGCTTGCCGCGCAGAAATATCCCGAGGACTTTACCGAACTGCTCGAAGACGCGGGCCTGACCCGTCAGGAGCGCGCGCCCTATACGCCGGTCGTAAAGCTCGTCTTCGGGGCTGATTACGACAAGACGCGCCTTACCGAATATGCCTCGGCCATGGCGCATGCCCAGCGCTGCGGCATCGGGCAGGGAGCGCTGGCGGATTATCTCGCCAGCCATCCCGGCGGCCTCAAGGGCGTGGTCCAGGCCGAACGCCGCCTGCGCCGCGAGGAAAGCGGCAAGCCCGGCGCGCTGCGCGATACCCCGCGCGAGGCGCTCGCCCGCCGCCTGCGCGAAATCGAACCGCGTCCGATCGATGCGCTGGACAGCGAGGGTGAGGAATTCGCGCTCGTCGTGGTCCGCCGCATGGGTGACGGGCAGGTCATGGTGGTGGGCGAGGTGGCCGATGACGTGCCGCTGCTCGAACGCGCGGCAAAGGCGCTGGCCCTCTAAGCAATTTACAGTGAGCGAGTGGAGGCGCTGTGTCCGGCAACGGGCATGGCGCCTCTCGCGTTTCCGCGCTAACTTAAGCCTTGGTTCATCGCTGTAAGGCTTCAAACGCGCCCATGCGCTCGCTCTCCCGAATTTTCACGGCCTTCCTCGCGGCGGTCTTCTGCGTGCAGAGCGCGATGGCGCAATCGGTGCTGCGCGATGCGGAGACCGAGGCACTCTTCCGCGACATGGCGCGGCCGCTGGTAATCGCGGCAGGGCTCGATCCGAACAATGTCGACATCGTTCTGGTCAACGATCCCTCGATCAATGCCTTCGTTGTCGCGGGGCAGGCGGTCTACCTCCATTCCGGCCTGATCAACGCGGCTGACAGCGCCAACCAGGTACAGGGCGTGATTGCGCACGAACTGGGCCACATCACCGGCGGCCACGCGATCAGCGGTGAGAGCGCGGCGAAGGAAGCAAACGGCATCTCGATCCTCTCGCTCCTGCTGGGAGCCGCCGCTGCGGCGGCCGGCGGCGGTGAAGCGGCGATGGGCGTGATCATGGCGGGCCAGCAGGCGGCGCTCGGCAAATACCTCGCCTTCAGCCGCGCGCAGGAAAGCTCGGCTGACGCGGCAGGCGCGCAGTACCTGTCCAAAGCCGGCATCACTGGAAAGGGTTCGGTCGAATTCTTCAAGAAGCTCGCCAACCAGGCATACCGCGCCGGCTACAGCCAGAAAGAGCTGGGCGATTTCATGAGCACGCACCCGCTCGAAAGTGACCGCATCGCCACCCTTTCCGACACCTATGTGAAAGACCCGGCTTATAACAAGCCGTCCGATCCGGAACTCGAAGCACGCTTCCGGCGGGTTAAGGCCAAGCTCTACGGATATCTGGCCGAGCCCGAGAACACGCTGCGCGCCTATCCGCTGACCGATACGGGCGTGCCCGCGCGCTATGCCCGGGCCTATGCCTGGCACAAGGAAGCCCTGATCGACAAGGCGATGGCCGAGACCGACGCCTTGCTGAAAGAGTCGCCGAACGATCCCTATTTCCTCGAGCTCAAGGGCCAGATCCTGCTCGAATCGGGCAAGCCTGCGGATGCCCTGGCCGACCTGCGCCGCGCAACTGACATCACCCAGAACCAGCCATTGATCGCCACGACTTTCGGTCACGCGCTGGTGGCGACCGAGGACCCCAAGAACCTTGCCGAGGCGCAGCGGGTGCTGAAGGCCGCCGTCGCGCGTGACCGCGAGAATCCCTATGCCTGGTACCAGCTCGGCGTGGTCTATGCCGCCAATGGCGACCTGCCGCGTGCCCAGCTTGCCAGTGCCGAACAGCAGGTGATGACGCTGCGCTATCCCGAAGCCCTGCGCAATGCCGAGGCGGCGGAGGCGGGGCTGCCGCGCGGCACGCCGGACTGGATCCGGGCGCAGGATATTGCCATGCAGGCACGCGCCGCGATTGAACGTGGGCGCAAGCGCCGCTAGGCCCGCGCCATGTCTGACCAAAAGCCAAGCAACCGCCGCACCCTGCTCATCGCTATCGCCTGCGTCGCGGCCGGGCTTGCGCTCGGCTGGGGCTGGCAGCAGTGGCGGCACTCGGCCAATCCGGCCGCCTCGCTTTCGAGCGGAGACCGCGCGGCTATCGAACAGGTGGTCCACGATTACCTGATCGAGCACCCCGAAGTCCTGCCCAAGGCGATGGAGGCGCTCCAGCGAAAGGAGAACGCCAGCGCGCTATCGGGTATTCGCGGCGATGTGATGAAAGAATGGCCGGGCCAGGTGCTGGGCAACCCCGCGGGCAAGGTCACGCTGGTCGAATTCACCGATTTCGCCTGCACCTATTGCCGCCAGAGCGAGGCCGATGTTGACGCGCTGATCCGTTCGAACCCTGAGCTGAAGGTAGTGATCCGCCAGCTGCCGATCCTCTCGCCCGAAAGCGCCGATGCCGCCAAGTGGGGCATGGCCGCGGCCGAGCAGGGCAAGTACTCCGCCTTCCACCACGCCATGTATGCCGCCGGAAAGCCGGATGCCCGCACGATCGAGGCGGCGGCGAGGACCGCCGGTCTGGACATGGCGCGCGCCCAGAAGGCGGTTGCCGATCCGCGGCTTGAAGCCGAGCTTGCCCGCAATATCGAATTCGCACGCCAGCTCGGCTTCAACGGCACGCCCAGCTGGGTTGTGGGCGATACCCTGCTTTCGGGCGCCGTCGGCAAGGAACGCCTGCAGGCCGCGATCAAGGAATCGCAGAGCTGAGACCTTCGCGGGCCCCGGCGGCGCTAGCTGCCGCGCTGGCGCTGGCGCTTGCGGGCGCGGGTCCGTTGCAGGCTGCGGATCGCTTGCTGGCAGACGCCTTTCGCGGACTGCAAGCGGACGATGAGCGGGTCAACGTCATCGGCTTTCGCATCATCACGGCCAATGCCCCGTTCTGCGATGAACGCACCTCTGCCACGGGGCTGCTGCTGACCGACATTGCCGCCTATCGCAGTCCGCGGGATATCCGGGATGTGCTGGGCCTTTCGGGCGACATTGCCGTCCAGGCGGTGGCGCCGGGTTCACCCGCGGGCCGCGCCGGGATTGTGGCAGGGTCGGAATTGCTCGCCATCGACGGCAATGCGCCTGCCGTGCTGGCCGGCCGAACGCCCGGCAGTACGACACGGCTGAACGCGCTGCATGATTATATCGAAGTGATGGTCGGACGTGCGGGCGAAGTCAGGCTCGGCCTGAAGGATGGCATCAGGTCCCTGCGCGGGGTGCCAGCCTGCCATGTCCACTTCGAGCTGACCACCGATGGCAAGGGCGCTCAGGCCGGCGATGGTCTGGTCCAGGTGAGCCGGAAGATGCTGGCGGAGACACGATCGGACGATGAGGCCGCCTTCGTGATCGCGCACGAAACGGCGCATATCGTGCTTGGCCATCAGGCTCGGCGCAAGGCAGCCAGCAAGGCGCGGGCCGTGGTGCTTGAGACCGAGCGCGAGGCTGACCGGATTGCCGTCTGGCTGATGGCCAATGCCGGTTACGATCCTTCGCTCGCGCCCGGCCTCCTGCGGCGGCGCGGGGCCAAGGGCCTCGCCGCGCTGTTCCCCGAGCCCTACCACGACCGGGCCGAAGTCCGCGCACGCATGGTTGAGGGAGAGCTTGCCGCAATGCGCGCGGCCCCCGCTGCCGAGAACGGACTGAAAGATTGGCGCGGGGCGCTTATTCGCCGTCCGTAAGGCCGGAATAGATGCCGGTTAGCGGTCGTTCCATAACCCGCCGCAGCATTGGTTCGAAGAAGCTGAGCGGGGCGGTGTCGTAAGCCGCGTCGAACGCGGCCTGGTCGTATTTCTCGCAAAACTCGGCGCAGGCCTCGAAATGCGGATGGCCGCGGAAGTTTTCGCGCAGGTCACGGTCCCAGCCGAGGTGGTGGAAGAAGTAGTAACCCTGGAAAATGCCGTGCTGCTCGCAGATCCAGCGCAGTTCCTCTGACACGAAGGGCTTGATCATGGCGGCGGCAATGTCGGGATGGTTGAAGGTGCCCAGCGTGTCGCCCACGTCATGCAGCAGGGCCATCACGACATAGGCCTCGTCGCGGCCATCGCGGTGCGCGCGCGTTGCGGTCTGCAGGCAGTGCTGCAGCCGGTCGATGGGGAAGCCGCCGTGGTCGCCGTCAAGCAGCGTCAGGTGCGCCATCACCCGATCAGGCAGCGACTTGCCGAAAGTGGTCATTTCGCGCGCGATAATCGCCCAGTCCTGCTGGGTGCCTTCGGTCAAGGCCGTGAACTTCGCGCATTCATTGCTGCCGTGCACAGATGCTCTCCTGCGCCTCACCCTTTTCCCAGCACGCGAGGCTAGCGGCTGCCTGCGTGTTGGCAAGTGGCGCGCGACGGTGTGAGCGCGGGCCGTGCCGGAATGAAGCAGGATTCCCACCGCCGCGAATCCGATCTAGGATGGTCCTCATGACGAGCCTAACCGTGAATGGCAGCCCGCTGGCCTTCCAGATGGACCCGCAGACCCCGCTGCTCTGGGCGCTGCGCGACGGCGCCAACCTGACCGGCGCGAAATATGCCTGCGGAGAGGGCTTCTGCGGCGCCTGCAACGTGCTGGTCGATGGCGAGGTGCGCGCCGCGTGCACGATCTCGCTGGGCGAGGCCGAGGGACGCACGGTGACGACTATCGAGGGCCTGTCGTCCGATGGCTCACACCCGATGCAGCAGGCCATGGTGCTCGAAGGCGCGGTGCAGTGCGGGTTCTGCTCGCCCGGGATCGTCATGGCCGGGGCGGCGCTGCTCACGCGCAATGCCGATCCTGGCGAGATGGAGATCCGCGAGGCGCTGACCAACCTCTGCCCCTGCGGCACTTATCCGCGCCTTGTCCGCGCGGTCCAGCGCGCGGGGCGCATCGCGCGCGGGGTGGAGCCGGCCCCGAAGTCCGGTCCCGTCCCTGCGCTGAAGTCTCTTTAGAACTTCAGCCGCGCGGTCATCCGGGCGTTGAGCGGCTTGCCGGTGGCAATGTTGTTGTCGCTGTGGGCGCTCGGGTAATAGGTTGCGTCGGTCAGGTTCTCGACGTTGAACTGCACGGCAAAGCGGTCGGTCACGTCGAAGAACACGGCGGCGTCGACGCGGGTGAAGGCGGGCAGGACTACCGAATTGCTGATCGACGCGAACTGGCTCGATTGGTGGACCACGCCAAGACCGAGGCCGATACCCTTGGTCACATTGTAGCGCGTCCACAGCGAGACCTGGTCGCGCGGCAGCTTGTCTAGCCTGCGACCAGCGGGTGCGGCGGTTGTCGTGCTGCGGATCTCGCCGGTCTGGTGGGCATAGCCAAGGCTCGCTTGCCAGTTGTCGGTGATCTGCCCGGCTATCGAGGCTTCGAACCCGCGCACGCGGCTCGAACCGGTGAGGACCGGGTTGCCGGTCAGCGGATCGGTGGCGCGGGTGTTGGTGCGGTCAAGCTGGAACACGGCGGCGGTCAGGGCGAGGGCGGGGGTCAGGTCCCACTTTGCCCCGGCTTCCAGCGTGCGGAACTCTTCCGGCGCCAAGGTCTGCAGGTTGGCGGCGAGCGTGGTGAACTGGTCGCCGGTCTGCGGCAGGAAGCTCTTGGCATAGCTGGCGTAGAGCGAGATGTTTGGCTGTGGCTTCACCACCAGGCCGAAGCGCGGTGACCACTTGCCATCGCTGCGGCCCGTCACCGTCCCGTTGACCAGATTGGTCGCCTCGATGCGGAAGTCGTCATAACGCAGGCCGGCGATAAGCTGGAGATGGTCGCCGATCTCGATCTGGTCTTGCACATAGGCGGAGAGCGAGCGGACGGCAGACTGGTTGCGGCTGGGTGCTGCCCAGCTCACCGCTGGCACGGTGATCCTTAGTGCGAGCGGTGCCGGATAGCTGGTTTTGCCCGAGAAGAGGGCATCTTCGCGGCCTGACAGCGTGGACTGGTCGCTCGCTTCCATGCCGACCAGCAGCGTGTGCTTGAGACCGCCGGTATTTCCGTTCCACACCAAGTTCGCCTGTCCGATCCAGTTGTCGCGCGTCGTGCTGCTGCGATAGCCGGTCAGCGATACCAGGGTGCGCGTGTCATTGACCAAGCCGGGCAGGATGTTGCCGTAGTACTTGTCGTAAGTCGCGTACTGGCCGATCACGTTGAAGGTGAGTCCCTCGGCCAGTTCGTGGTCGAGCCGCAGGCGGGCGAAGTGGGCGGTTACCGTGCTGCGGTTGACAGCCGGATCGCCGAAGAAGGTGTCGTCGAAACCGGAAATTGGCGCTGAGGGTGCGGCAATCGTGCCCCCCGGTGCGGCGGGCACGCCGCGGTCGGTGGTGCGGTCATCCTCGACATACTCGTAAGCGAGGCTCAGTTTGGTCCTATCGCCCAGCTTGAAGCCCAGCGTCGGGGCGACGCCGAGGAAGTGGCCGCCGTAATAGTCACGATGATTGTCGAATTCCTCGTAAGTGGCATTGGTGCGCAGCGCGACTGCCTCACCGATCGCGAGATTGACGTCGCCAGAGGCCGACCAGGCGCCAAAGCTGTCGCCGCTAACGGACAGGCCGTAGCGGTTGTCGCCGATTACCGGCACCTTTGACACGCGGTTGACCACGCCGCCGCCGCCGCCGCGGCCGAACAGCAGGGCGTTCGAGCCCTTCAGGACCTCGACCCGCTCGGTGTTGTAGAGCGGGCGGTAGTACTGTGCGTCATCGCGCACGCCATCGAGGTAGAAGTCCGCCGTGGTCGACTGGCCGCGGATGGAGATCTGGTCGCGGTGACCCTCGCCCTGCGCCAGCGTCACGCCCGGAACATAGCGCAGCGCATCGTTGAGCTGTTCGATGCCCTGGTCATCAAGCTGTTCGCGCGAGATCGAGGTAACCGACTGCGGCGTATCGAGCAGCGGGGTGCCGGTCTTCAGGCTGCTGGCCGAATCGGCCTTGTAGCCTTCCTCATGGTGGCCCTCGACGACAATTGGCGCATCCGCCGCAAGCTCTTCCGCCGCGGAAATCTGCGGCACGGCAAGTGCCAGCGCGGCAGTGGAGAGGCGGATCAAGGACCGGATCGGGAGGGACAAGAGCATTTCCTTAATGAGAACCATTCGCAATAAATATGCCGCTAATGCGAATCGTTCTCATTGACAAGGATCAAATTGCGAGGCTGATTTTTAGCCGCTAGTGCGATGGCAAGCGGCGGCACCAAGCTCGCCCATGACAACGAGGACGCAAATGAAGGCGACGATCTGGCACAACCCGAACTGCGGAACCTCGCGCAAGACGCTGGCGATCCTGCAGGAAACGCCCGGGGTGGACGTGACCATCGTCGAATACCTCAAGAACCCGCCCTCGGCCGAAAAGCTCGGCCAGCTTTACCGCGACGCCGGAATCACCCCGGCCCAGGGCCTGCGCCTGCGCGGCACCGATGCAGAGGAGCGCGGACTGCCGCAGGCGAGCGACAGCGAAGTCCTTGCCGCCATGGCTGCCGAGCCGGTGCTGATCGAACGCCCGCTGGTCGAAACCGACAAGGGCGTGCGGCTCTGCCGTCCGCAAGAAAAGGTCCACGAGATCCTCTGACCCGTCCTTGCCCGGCACAGCCGGTCCCTATTGGCTTGCCAAGCAGAGGCAAATTTGCAAACGCCACACACCCTTATGATGCCGCTTTCGGACACCTCTCCCCTATGACGAGCAGTGAGATTGCCCGCGAACCCCTGGCGCGCCGGATCATGCGCCGAGTATCGCGCCTGCTGGGACCGCGAGGGGTCTTCCTCGAAGGGTTCCTCGAACACCCGGTGATGGTCGGATCGATCATTCCGTCCTCGCGCTTCACCATCGCCAAGATGCTGGGGCCGGTGAAGTGGGACGAGTGCAAGGTCTTTGTCGAATATGGCCCCGGCGTCGGCACTTTCTGCCGCCCGGTGCTCAGCCGCCTGCGCCGCGACGGGCAGCTGATCGTGATCGATACGAACCCGCTGTTCATCGATTACCTGCGCACGACGATCACCGACAGCCGCTTTTCCGCGGTGCTGGGATCGGCTGCCGACGTCGAGGAAATCGTCCGCGCGCATGGGCACGACCATGCCGATTACGTGCTTTCGGGCCTGCCGTTTTCAACCTTGCCAGACGGTGTTGGACCGGCGATCGCTTCGGCCACGCACCGCGTGCTGCGCCCCGGCGGCGCCTTCCTGGTCTACCAGTTCACCGCCAAGGCGCGGGACTTCATGGCCAAGCACTTCACCCGCATCGACAAGGGCTTCGAGCTGCTGAACGTGCTGCCCTGCTTCCTGTTCTGGGGCTGGAAGGATACCGCCGCCGACGATTGAGGCAGGCGGACAGCTTCAGCCGAATGTCTCGTCCAGCGACCGTGCCGAGACACCCGCAAGTTGTGCGTGGACGGCGGCCAGAACGGCGCTGGCGATCACGCCGACAACCGCGCTGATCGCGCCTGACAGGATCCCCGCCAGGATCAGCGTGACCTCACCCGGCTCGCCGCCGCTCGCCATGCCGGTCACTGCGCCGATGACGATCATTACGATCACCGCGATCACGACATAGGCGATGAACAGCAGGGCAAAGAAACCCAGCAGCTTGAAAGCATTACCCCCGTCAGCCGCCACGAGCGGACCAGCGCGGTTACCGGGTTCAGGGTGTTTTCAACCACGATCACCGGCAGGGTCATCGACAGGCGCACGGTAAGGGCTAGCACAAAGGCGAAGATCGCGATGAACATGAGCGCGGCTCCCAGCCCGCCGAGCACAGCGGCGATCATTCCGCCAACTACGGCAACCAGCGTCAGGCCGATCATCAGGCCGATATAGCCCAGGATCACCGCGCCCAGCAGCGTCGGCAAGTATTTGACGCCGCGTCCGATCGCCTCGCCCACGGTAGGCCGCGTGCGGTCGGTCAGCAGGACCAGCACGGCAAGGTAGCCGATGAACCCGGCAATCATCGCGCCCAGGCCAAAGCCCATGATCTTGCCGAACTCGGCTTCGATGATGCCGTTCAGCACCTCGCGGTTGGCCATGTTCTCCATGATGCGCGCCTGCACGTCGCCCAGGAAGAACGAAGTTGCGACGCTCGGAACCAGGAAGAACACACCCGCTACCGGCACCAGCAACGACCGGCAGGCCTTCACGGCGGCCATGGCTTCGAGCCAGGCGCGGTTGCTGTCGAATTTCATCTTCTAGGTTCCTCCGGATGCTTGCCCCTTGATAACCACGGCAAAGACCGGCAGGCAACCGGCATGGTCGAAGGGCTCCCCAGTGGCATCGAATGGCGCGTGGATAGCGAGCGCGTTCCCTATCGCGCCGCGCTCGATGAAATGGCCGCGCGCAATGCCGCCATCGCCGCGGGCGAGGCGGAGGAACTGGTCTGGCTGCTCGAGCATCCGCCGGTTTATACGGCGGGGACCAGCGCCGCTTCGGCCGAACTGCTCGATCCGCGCTTCGAAGTGGTCGAGGCGGGGCGCGGCGGGCGCTATACCTACCACGGCCCCGGACAACGCGTCGGCTACGTCCTGCTCGACCTGCGCAAGCGCGCCCGCGACGCGCGCGGCTTTGTCCACGCGCTCGAAGGCTGGGTGATCGACACCTTGCGCGATTTCGGCATCGAATCCTGGCGGGTCGAGGGCCGCGTCGGCATCTGGACGCGCGATGTCGACGGCAGCGAGGCGAAGATCGGCGCGATCGGCGTGCGGATCCGCAAATGGGTGACGATGCACGGTTTCTCGGTCAACATCGCGCCCGACCTGTCGCATTTCGGCGGCATCGTGCCCTGCGGCATCGGCGATGCCGGGGTTACCAGCCTCGAAAGGCTGGGTGTGAGCCTTGCCATGGAGGACTGGGATCGGGCATTGCTGGCGCGCGCCGGGGATTTCCTCGCGCGGCTCGACATTCCCTGCCCCCCGGAAGGAACCGCATGACCCGTTCGACGCTCCTGAGGCACACGCTTGCAGCCGGGGCCGCACTTTGCGTGCTGGCGCTCGGCGGCTGCAACAAGAAGCCCGAGACCCAAGCCCAGGCTGGCGGCGAAATCCTTGAAGGATCGATCAGCGATGCCATGCTGCCGCTCGACACGGCCACCTCGCAGCCGCCGCTGGCGCCCAAGACCGTGACCTCCGACAAGAGCGATGGCGAAGCGGCGGCAAGCGAGGCCGACAAGGCCGAGGCCGCACCCGAGGCTGCCGCAGAGCCTGCGCCGAAGGCCCCCGCCGCAGAGCCGCAATAGGTCTTGGCCGAAACTGCTTCCCCGCCGCCGCCGCGCACCTGGCAATGGCGGCACTTCCTTGCCCTGCTGGCTGCGAATGCCGCGCTGGCGCTTGGACCCTGGTGGGTGCGCATGGCGGACTCCGGGCCGGTTTCGGCGGGCTTCTGGCGCTGTTTCCTCCCCCTCCCGCTGCTCTTCCTTTTCGCGCGGATGAGCGGCCAGCCGGTCACTGGTTTTCCGCGCCGCACCCTCCTGATCGTCTTTGCCGCCGGGCTGTTCTTCGGCGTGGACATTGCCACGTGGCACATCGGCATCGGCATGACGCGGCTGGGAAATGCCACGCTGTTCGGCAACGCCGGCAGCCTGATAGTGATGATCTGGGGCTTCGTTGCCCTTCGCCGCCGCCCGCACGGGGCAGAAGCGCTGGCCATCCTTGCCGCCATGGCCGGGGCCGGCATCCTGTTCGGCCGCAGCCTAGAGATCTCCACCCGCACCTTGGCCGGGGACCTGTTCAGCCTGTTCGCCGGTGTCTGCTACGCCTTTTACCTGATCCCGCTGCAAAAGGCGCGGGGGACGCTGGGCAACTGGTCGCTGCTCGCCTGGTCCAGCCTTGCCAGCGCGCTTCTGCTTTTGGCCGCGGCCTTGGCGCTGGGCGAGCCGGTCTGGCCCCGAACATGGTGGCCGGTTGTCGGCCTTGCCCTGTCCAGCCAGGTGCTGGGGCAGGGGCTGCTGGTCTATTCGCTCAGGCATTTCCGCCCGCTCGTGATCGGGCTGATGCTGCTGACCCAGCCGGTGATCGGGGTGATTGCGGGCTGGCTGGCGTTCGGCGAGACCGTGGGCGGAGTGGACCTGATCGGCATGGCGCTGGTCGCCTCTGCGCTGGTCATTGCGCGGGCGAGCGAGAGGAGCGCCTAGCGGCGCCTTGCCGGCGCGCGCTTGTAGATGCCGGAAAAGGTCACGTTCATCCCGTCGCAGTCGCGTGTGGGATCGCTCCCGACCAGCCAGTCGCCCAAGAGGACGAAGCGGACCGAGCAGCCCTCGTCGATCAGGCTGTTGCCCTTGGGCCCGGCGGTGCCATCGATCTCTCCCATGTTCGGGCCGCCGGGGCGCTCGCGCGGATCCGGGTTGCGGGTGGGCCAGAAGGCCATGCCCTTGACCGCTAGGCCGGCGCCTTTCCGCGTGAACGTGACAAAGCGCGCGCCATCGGACTGCCATTCGCCCAGCCATGCGGCGATCGCGGGCTGGGGGTTGACCGGCACGGTGGCCAGCCGCGCGCTTTCCATCCAGCCCGCCGTCCCGCCACCGCCGCCGGGATAGAACACGCAGGTCCAAGCGCCCTTGCTGCGCCCGGTTACCACCCGGTTACCGCCGATGAGATAGCTGCGCTGGCGGCAGCGTTCGCCGGCCTGTGGGCAGCCGTCCATGTCGCCATAAAAGCTGGCGCGGCCCTTGCCGGTGATGGCCGCCAGCCCGGGCGCCGGATTGCTCTCCGCGAACAGGCCATTGCGGCACATGCCGTCGTCATCGGAAGCGTGTGCGGTGACTGGCAGAGCCAGGACTGCAAGCAGGGGAAGGACGCGCATGGGGCAAACGTAGCGCCGGTCTTTCAGCCCGCCAATCCCCACGAATGCGGTCCTATTGCAAGGTCGCGCGTTCGTCGTCGCTGTCGCGGCGGCCGTAGAACTGCATCAGCTGCACCATCAGCTCGCAGCGTTCGGAAATCGTCCCCGCTTCCAGCAGCGCCTGCTTTGACGCGGGGTCAAAGGGCGCGATCTGAGAGACGCCGTTGATCAGTGATACATCGTCGAGCCGGGCGACCGATTCCCAGTCGACCCCGTAACCCTGCGCTTCGGCAAAGCGGCGCGCTTCACGCTCGAAGCCGGCGCGTTCGATTGCGGCCAGCGCTTCCTCGACCGGCTCCTCGATCAGCTCGCCCTCGATCTGGCGGAACGGGGTGGTGACATCGAGCTCGCGGAGCACACGGAATCGCGCCTCGCCGACCAGCACGATGTTGAAGCGGCCATCCTCCAGTGCCTCGACCTCGTCGATCTTGCCAAGGCAGCCCACGGCATAGAGCGGCGCGCCTTCCTCGGCCCGCTGCGGCTGGATCATGCCGATGCGCCGGTCACGCGCGAGCGAGTCGGTGACCATGGCGCGGTAACGCGGCTCGAAAATGTGCAGGGGCAATTGCAGGCCCGGAAACAGGATCGCGCCGGGCAGCGGAAAGATCGAGATGCGCGTGCCTGCCATGGTCAGCCGAACAGGACCGTCGAAAGCTTGCGCCGGGTAGCGGAAACCCAAGGGTCTTCCAGCCCGATCGCCTCAAAGATCTGCAGCAGCTTGGTCCGCGCGGCACCTTCGTTCCATTCGCGGTCGGCGGCAATCATGCGCAGCAGCGTCTCCGCTGCGGCATCGCGATCCCCGGCGGCAAAGGCGGCGCTGGCCCAGGCGAACTGCTTGTCCATGTCGGCGGGAGATTCGGCCGCGGCGGCGCGGAGCGCGGCAAGTTCGCTCTCCTCGGGCCGGTCCGCCGCGAGTTCGAGCGCGGCCTTGGCCTGGGCCAGCGCGGGATCGCTGGCCATGTCCGGATTGAGCGCCTCCACCACGGCCCGTGCCTCTTCCACCTGCCCGGCCATGGCCAGCGCGCGGATCAGCCCGGCATGGGCGGCAACCGAATCGGGCGCGATCTCGACGATCTGGGAAAAGATGCCGGCCGCCCGCTCGCCGTCGCCCGATGCCAGTACGTCTTCACCCATGGCGATCAGCGGGGCGATGTCCTGTGCCGGATCGCCGCCGCCCGGCTGGACCGGCAGCTTGGCAAGCAACTGGTCGAGCATCTGCCGCAATTGCGATTCGCTGCGCGCATTGGTGAGGTCGGCAATGGGTTGTCCCTGGAACAGGGCATAGACCGTTGGGATCGATTTGACTTGGAACTGGCCGGCGATGAAGCCTTCCTCATCGACATTGATCTTGGCGAGCACCACGCCCCTGTCCGCATATTCGGCGCAGACCTTTTCCAGTACCGGTGCAAGTGCCTTGCACGGGCCGCACCATTCGGCCCAGAAATCGAGCACGACCAGTTGGGTCATCGACGGTTCCACCACCGTGCTGCGGAAGCGTTCGACGGCCTTCTGTTCCTCGATGTTCAGTCCCATGCTCGCCACGCGCAAACTCCTTTTCGACAAGCGCCTTATGTGGGCCCTGCCACGATTTTGTGAAGGCCGGAAGCGCGGTGCAGGTGCGGATTGCATTTTCCTTGAAGAATCCCCTTGGCAAGCCCGAAAGGCGCTGCTAATCGCGCGCCTCACCCGGACGGCCCAGCCGTTCCAAGGCGCCAGAGCGGGCGTAGCTCAGGGGTAGAGCACAACCTTGCCAAGGTTGGGGTCGAGGGTTCGAATCCCTTCGCCCGCTCCAGTTTTCTTCACATCACCAAAGTGTTCCGCGTCCTTTCCGGCGCGACAGGCGCGGCTTTGCCGTTTCAGTCGGACTGCGGCAGCGGCTCGCCATTGCCTTCAGGCGGTGCACGCAGCAGCAGGTGGCTGAAGTCCCCCTTGCGCGCCAGGGCATCGGCCAGCGAGTAACCGTCAAGGACTGCAAGGAAGGCCATCAGCGCCTCGTCGAACATGCTGGTCAGGCCGCAGGCCGGGGCGATCAGGCATGATCCGCATTCGACCAGGTCGAAGTCCGCCTCCGTATGGCGTACGAGCGGGCCGATCAGGATCTGTTCGGGGGGCGTGCCAGCCGGATGCCGCCGCGCCTGCCGCGCACGCTTTCGACATAGCCTGCGCCGACCAGGTCGCTGACCACTTTCATAAGGTGGCTTTGCGAGACACCATAAGCGCGCGAAATTTCCGCGATCGAGGCGAGGCGCGCGGGTTCCCGGCCCAGGAAAAGCAGCACGCGCAGGGCGAAATCAGTGTAGCGGGTCAGGCGCACAGGCGCTCTCCAAAAATCATTCAAACAGTTTGCATCATTTACTACGATTGTATATATGCATTTCATATGAATGATTGGAGCGAGTCGTGGAACAGCTTTCCCTCGATGAAGCAGCGCTGACGCGGCTGGTGCCGGCCTTCTATGCCCGCATCCGCGCTGACGAGGTGCTGGGCCCCATCTTCAACTCGGCGATCAGCGAATGGCCCGGGCACCTCGAAAAACTGACGGCCTTCTGGTCCTCGGTCATGCTGACCAGCGGCCGCTACAAGGGCCAGCCGGTTCCGGCGCACCTCAAGCACCGGGAGGCGATGACCGCGGCGAATTTCGCGCGCTGGCTTGGCCTGTGGCGCGAAGTGACCAGCGAAATGATGCAGCCGCCCGCAGCTGCCGAACTTCAGGCCAAGGCCGAACGCATCGCCGAAAGCCTGCAACTGGCGGTATCTTTCCGCCTGCCTCCCGCCCGGGGCAACCTCTCCCTCAACCCAGCAGAAGCGAACTGATTCCATGGCACAGGTCCCCTTCGTCGATACCGGCATCCATCACGCCCCGCGCGACTGGCGCGACCGGGTGGCACTTGGCTTCACTAAGGTCCTGCGGTGGAGCGCCGACACCTTTTTCGCCAAGCGCTATGGCCACCGCGCCATCGTGCTCGAAACGGTTGCCGCGGTTCCCGGAATGGTTGGTGCAACCGTCAATCACCTGCGCTGCCTGCGCCGGATGTGCGATGACAATGGCTGGATCCGGACCCTGATGGAGGAAGCCGAAAACGAACGCATGCACCTGATGACCTTCATCGAGGTCGCCCAGCCCACCTTGTTCGAACGCATGGTGATCATGGCGGTGCAATGGGTCTTCTACATCGGCTTTTTCACGCTCTACCTGGTGAGCCCGCGCACCGCGCACCGCATCGTCGGCTATTTCGAGGAAGAGGCGGTGATCAGCTATACCCTCTACCTGCGCGAGATTGACGAAGGCCGCAGCGCCAACCCGCCCGCACCCGCGATCGCGCGCCATTACTGGCAAATGGATGACACTGCCAGGCTGCGCGACGTCGTCCTTCTGGTCCGCGCGGACGAGGCGCATCACCGCGACATCAACCACGGCATGGCGAACACCCTGGCGGGATATGAAGCCTCAGCCGATCCGGCCCCCTATCCGGCCCACGCCGACACCATCCGCCGGGCCGCGTAAGGTGACGGTGCCGCGGCCCTACCGCTCGACCCCGGTGTTCGACGATCTCACTCTGCCGCAAGCCCTGCGCAGCGAGCATTCGACCAAGGCCGGGGTCTGGGGCGTGATCCGCGTGATCGAGGGTGAGTTGCGGCTGACCACGATCGATCCTCCGCGCGAGCAGGTCCTGTCGCCCGGGTGTCCCGGCTTGCTCGAGCCGCAGCAACCGCATTTCGTTACGCCTCTCGGCCCAATGCGGATGCAAATCGACTTTTACGATGAACGGCCTTCGATGGCCTGACTTACAGGAGAACCGCCATGGCCTTTGCCCGCTCAGCGCAGATCGCTCCCCTCCAGGTCTTGTCCGACCAGATCACACTGCTTCATCGATCTGCCGATTCGCCCTGCGAGATGTCCGTCATGGTTGCAGAGGTACCGCCCGGCGGCGGCGTGCCCCCGCATAGCCACGCCCGTGAGGAGGAGGGCTATTTCGTGCTCGCAGGCACGCTGGAACTGACGATCGGGGCCGAGACCCGCGTTCTTGCGCCCGGTGACTTCGGCCATGTGCCGCCCCAAACGGTCCATGGCTATGCCAATAACGGACCTGTGCCCGTCCGCTTCCTCGCATGGACGGTCGGCGGGCCGATCGACCGCTTCTTCGAGGCGATGAGCCGGGACGTGCACGAAATGCCGCGCGATGCAGGAATCATGGCAGAACTGACTTCCCGCTTTGGCATTGCCATGGAAGGATGGCCTGCATGACGCGCGCCCTTGCCATGGCTGCCTGCATTTCGGCCCTGATCGCCGCCACGAATGCCCATGCGCAAAGCGTGCCCCGCGAAGCCGCCGGGCGCTGCCAATATCCCGATGCGGCCAAAGACTATGCGGCTGAAACGACCTTCATCGCCTGCGATGGCGTGGCCGTAGAAGACAAGGGACAGGGCGTCGTGCTCAATTTCCTGCGCAAGGGTTGGGGGCAATCGGACCGCTTTTACGGTCAGGTGCATGGCGGCGACATCCGCATCTCGCGTGTCGCGCTGCGCAAGGCCGAGGCGCGCGATGCGCAGGGGACCTGCCGCCTGACTTATAGGACGGACGGCCGCCTGTCGGTCGCCAGCTGCCTGGTGAAATCGCGCGCCCGGTGGATTGCCGCCAACTTCGTGGCCAGCGGCTTCTGACCTCTCAAATGCCGAAGCGTTCCCGGTAGAAGGCGAACCTTGCCCGCAATGCCTCCTTGTCTAGCCCGTAGTCGGCCGGGTCGATGGAGCGGGTGCCGTGCTTGTCGCGCGGCGTATTTTCGCGCCATTTGCGCATGCCTTCGCGGGCCTGGGGGTGAGTTCCTCGCCAAGCCAGCGGTACAGCGCCTCGATCGCGGGCCATGGGTCGGACTGGAATTCGGCGAACTTCACGTCGAAGAAGCGCGCGTCGTTTGCGCCTTCGCGGAACTTGATCACGCGGCTCATGCCAAGCTCGCAGTATTCGATGTTCACCGCCCCCAGCCACGCCTTGTCGACGCTCTCGGTAAAGGGCTTGGTATATTCGAAATAGAGGTCGGCGACCGAGGTGACGACGTCCGCCGGATCGCGGTGCGTCATCCAGAAGCGGGCATCGGGAAAGACGGAATTCAGGTCATCGATCCAAAGGATGTGGCTGGGGTTCTTCAGCCGCCAATGGGTGTTCGGACCCAGCGCCGAAGGGCAGCGCCATTGCAGCAGCTTTAGCGCACGTTTCAGCCAGCGGTACGTGCTCTTGAGGTCAGCTTCGTGGTGCAGCCAGTGCACGTAGGAGCGCACCTGATGCATCGCCTGAAAGATTTGCGCCTTGAAATCCATGCCCATGATCAGCTGGCATTCGGTGGGCGAGGTCGCGGTGCTAGGCAGCATCTGCTTGGCGCGCGGGAAGCGTTCGTCGCGGAGCTTCATCGATGCCTCGGCCATGGCGATGCGGGGGTCGGTATCATAGGTCGCGGTTTCGGGCGGCGGGCAAAGCTGCATCGGCTCCCAGGTGCGCAGCGTGCGGACGGCGGGGTCCTCGCCCAGCATGCAGGAAAAGGCAGTCGAGCCTGTGCGCGGCAGGCCAAGGCCGATCAGCGGGGCGACGATCTGCTCATCATCGATCTCGGGATGGCGGGCATACCAGCTTTCGACTTCGAGCCGCTGCTTGAGCAGGTCGACCACCATGCCGTCGAACACGGCTGCGCCCATCTGGGTGTGGTGCGCCTCGGTCTCGGCTGAGTGGACGAGGCGTTCGAGTCCTTCCTGCCAGCCGTCCGCGCCGAAATCATCGAACTGCGCGGCCTGTTTCGCGCGCTCGATAAGCCCCTCGATCCGGTTCACCCACGCTCTCCGACTTGCTGTTTTGCCCAGCCTAGCGCAATTCTGCCGAACCCATGAGCCGCCCAGCCGATATCATGATTGCCCTGCTCGGAGCAGGACGTGCGAGCCGCTTTGGCGCGGACAAGCTGTCGCAGCCCTGTGCGGGCAGGCCGCTGGGGCAGTGGGCGCTGGAGGCGGCGCAGGGGACCGGGCTGCCGGTGGTGTGGATTGCTGGGCACGCCGCGCCGGATTTCGTGACTTGCCAAGTGGCGCTCAACCCGCAGGCGGCGGAGGGCATGGGAACCTCCGTTGCCCTCGCCGCGCGGCTGGCGCGCGAGCGAGAGGCTGGGGCGCTGCTGGTCATGCTCGCCGACATGCCGCTGGTGAGCCCGGCGCTGCTGGCGCGGCTGATCGCGGCGGGATCGCCTGCGGCATGTTCCTACGACTTTGAGCCCGGCGCGCCCGCACTCATTCCCGCCGCGCTGTTCGGGGAACTGGAAGCGCTGTCGGGCGATCAGGGCGCGGCAAGGGTCCTGCGCGGGCGCGGCGATGTCTCGCTGGTTTACGCCCGCGCCGAGGACCTGCTTGATGTCGATACCCCTCAGGCGCTGGCTGAAGCCGAACGCCTGTTAGGGGAACGCGCCTAGTTCACCGGAAACAGCGGCTTGGGTGCCCCTCGGCCTTCCATCATCCGCGCCAGATTGCGGTGCAGGTTGATCACCTTCTGCTCTTGGTGCGGGTTGGGGAGGGTGCCGCGGAAGCCCGAGCTTTTCATGCCCTTCTGGACAAATTCCATGTTGGAAAAGTCTTGCTCCAGCACCGAGCCCCAGTTCTCCGCGGTCGGCTCGGCATAGACCCATTCGGTCTTTGGCTCCTCGCCTTCGGGGAAGCGTTCCAGCGCGTAGCTTTCGAACACGCACTTGTTGGGATCGTCGCCATAGGGGCGGACGCGGTAGCAGAGCGCGAAAGTGACGCCGTGGAGGATGTTCTGGTTGGGCCAGAGGCCCCAGGCGAGGCCTGCCTCGGCCATGACCTCGCCGGGAATCTCCGGCCAGATCACGCCGCGCTTGGCGTCGTCGGCCTTGGCTGAGGCCATCCAGTGCGCGATCACTTCCTGCGCCGGAGTGCCTTCCGGCAGCTCGTCGACGAGGCGGCTGGCGGCATTGACCAGCGTCTCGGTCGAGGCCGAATAGTTCACCGTCTCATAGTTTTCGCGGATCAGTTCATAGGTCGAACGGCGCGGATCGTCGCCCTTGCCGGCGCGGGTCGTGCCGCTCGCCTCGTTCATCTGGAACTCGACATCGCGGGTGTCGTAGCTCGATACCGAGTGCCAGCCGTACTGCTTCGACAGGGCATAATAATTGCCATAGGCGAGCAGCTGCGTGTGCGTGCCGGCGACGTGGTATGGCTCGAGGAAGGCCTCGATGGCGGTCTTCCAGTTGCACGGATAGATTGCCCACTGCCGCCACTTGTAGCGCATCTTGTCGAGTTCGAAGTGGCTCAGGATCTCACCCGCGCGGCCCATGAAGCTTTCCAGCGTCTCGCTGTCCGGGTCCATGTTGATGTAGATATAGCCGCCCCAGGTGCCGACCTTGACGGCCGACAGGCAGGTCAGTTCGGGCGTCAGCCGGTTCTGCCAGTCCTGCGGGTCGAGGATGTAGGTGTTCTCGCCTTCCGTGTTGAAGGTCCAGCCGTGGAAGCCGCAGATGAAGTTCTTGCGGTTCTTGCCGCGCACCGAATGGACTGGCTTGTCGCTCTTGCTGTTGAGGCCGGGGAGATGGTCCGGCACCGAGACGAGCTGGCGGCCACGATGCGGGCAGACGTTATGGAAGGCGCGGAAGGCCTCGGCGCTGTCGCCCTCTGCCACGCGCACGACGATGACCGATTCATCGGCGACGTTGTAGGTCAGCCAGTCACCCACGTCGGGCAGGTCTTCCAGCCGCTCGACCATCTGCCAGACCTTGGGCCAAAGCAGGCGCTTTTCGGCTTCAAGATATTCAGGGCTGAGGAACGCCTCAGTGCCGTAGGTGGCAAGGACCTCGCGGTCCATGTCCTCGTCGGTGATCACGCGGTCGGTCATGTCATTCCCCCTCAGCGCAGTTCCATGCCTTCGAAGGTTCCGGCATTGCGCCAGCCCTCGATGCGGCCGCGCCAGGCATCCCAGCCGTGGCCATAGGCGCGGAACAGCGACCAGGGCGCGTTCTTCTGCCCTTCGTTGGTGAAGTAGCTGGGCGTACATTCGGCGTTGAAGGCGGAGACGTCGATCTCGATCTCGGCGAAGTGGTTGCAGTACCCTTCCTCGCCTTCCTTGGTGGTTTCGGCGACGGCTTTCCCGCGGCGCATGGTTTCGGCGATGATCCAGGCGGCATGCTCGCCCTGCCGGCCGAATTGTTCGGTGACCGAGCCGTTGAGCCCGCCCTGGATGTAGCCGATGAAGTACATGTTCGGGAAACCATGGGTGGTCACGCCGTTCAGCGTCTTCGCGCCCTGCCGCCAGTGGTCATAGAGCGAGGCGCCATCGCGCCCGTCGATCGCGTCAAAGCCCCAGCGGCGTTCCAGCTCGCTCGACACTTCGAAGCCCGAGGCAAAGATGATCGCGTCGACCTCGTATTCTACGCCGTCCTGCAGGAATCCCTTCTCGGTGATTTCCTGAAGGCCCTGGGTTTCGGACGTGTCGATCAGCGTTACGTTGGACTGGTTGAAGGCCGGATAGAACGTGTCGCTCGACAGCGGCCGCTTGCAGAGGAAGCGGTAATAGGGCTTCAGCTTTTCGGCCAGTTCCGGATCGTCGATCAGTTCGTCGGTGCGGCGGCGGAAGCGTTCCATGATCTGGTAATCGACCACTTCGCGCTTGGCCATGAACTCTTCGGGGCTGAGCTGCGGATAGCCTTCCTCGGCCAGCTGCGCCCAGAGGTTGCGGTTAAGCTCGGTCCAGAAATCGCAGACGAGGTCGGGTTCGCCGGGCTTGGGCATTTCCATCGCGTGGCGCTGGAAATTGGCGATGCGTTCCTGCTGCCAGCCGGGTTCGAGGCTCTTGATCCATTCCGGGTCGGTGAGCGGATTGGGCCGCGTATCGACACACGAGGGCGTGCGCTGCACGACGTAGAGGTGCTTGGCATATTTGGCGAGGAAGGGCACCGCCTGGATCGCGGTCGCGCCGGTGCCGACGATGGCCACCTTCTTGTCGGCCAGCTTGTCGAGCACCGGGTTGTCGCACGAACCGCCGGTATAATCGTATTCCCAGCGACTGGTGTGGAACATCTTGCCCTTGAACTTCGCAATGCCGTTGATCCCCGGCAGCTTGGGCATGTTGAGCACGCCGCAGGCCATGACCACGTGGCGGGCGCGAATGTCGTCACCGCGGTCGGTGCCGATGCGCCAGCGCTGGATGTCCTCGTCCCACTTCAGCGAGGTGATCAGCGTGTGGAACAGCGCCTTGTCGGCAAAGCCGTTCTTCTCCGCGATCAGGCGGATATAACCCATGATCTCAGGCCCCGGCGCGAAGCGGCGCGAGGGCATGAAGCCGGTTTCCTCAAGCAGCGGCAGATAGCAGTAGCTTTCGTTGTCGCACTGGATGCCGGGATAGCGGTTCCAGTACCACACGCCGCCAAAATCGCCCGCGTGGTCGATGTTGCGGATATTGGTGACACCCTGCTGCGCCAGGTAATAGCTCGCCATCACCCCGCCGAAGCCGCCGCCCAGAACGGCAACGTCCAGCTCTTCAGAGATGGGATCGCGCGGCTGCACCGGCATGTGCGGATCGGTGTTGTAAAGATCGTGCAGCTGCCCCGGGCCATCGTGAATGTACTGGCTGCCCAGCTTCGAATTCAGGCGCTTGTCCCGCTCGGCATAGTACTTCGCGCGCAGCGCCGGGATATCGAGTTCCTCGGCCGACGGCACATCGGTGGGCTTGCAGTGCATGGTATCTCCCAACCCTAATCGCGGGCAATCTATAATCAACAGCCCTGTTCACTAAGTGGCGAGCCGCAGATTCGCAATGGTGCGATCTTTCGCGGACAAGGCAAGCGCCGTTGCGAGGCGATTCTGCGCCCCGGCGATGCATTTGCCGTACTTGCTCAGTCGTAGACGCAGCCGTCGTAATCGCTGGTCTTGATCACCGATGTGCGCGCCGCGATCGTGTTGCCGTGGCGGCGGGTGAAGCCACCGGGATCGACGACATCGCGCTTCTTCGGGCTGGGCAGGGCGGCGGCAATTCGCGCCGCCTCGATCCTGCTGAGCCGCGCGGCGGAATGGCGATAATAGCGTTGGGCCCCGGCTTCCACGCCATAGGTGCCGATGCCGGTCTCCGCGACGTTGAGGTAGACCTCCATGATCCGCCGCTTGCCCCAGATGTTTTCGATCAGCACGGTGAACCAGGCTTCCAGTCCCTTGCGGAACAGGCCGCCGCCCTGCCACAGGAAGACGTTCTTTGCGGTCTGCTGGCTGATGGTGGAGCCGCCGCGCACGCGCTTGCTCTTCTGGTTGCGCTCCCACGCCTTCTGCATCGCCTCGGTATCGAAGCCGTTGTGGCTGCAGAACTTGCCGTCTTCTCCCGCGATGACGGCGGCAACCATGTTGCGGTCTATGCGGCTAAGGGGTGTCCAGTCTTTCTCGATACCATTGGGATCCATGACCATGGTCGCGGTGACGGGCACCGGCACCCATTTGAACAGCAGGACAAGGCCGAGGCTGATCATCACGAACCAGATGAAGGCGCGCGCCACCCACCAAGCGAAGCGATAAAGCCAGCCGCGGTTCGGGCCCGGGCGGGGCAGGCGGGGAAGGCGAAGGCGGGCGCGCTGCATCGCGGCCATCCTAACGGGCGAGCGGGCCAGCTGGCAAGTTCTGCAAGCCGCTGAGCTGCAAACCGAAAAAATTGCACAGGCCGCGGAATAACTCCGCAAGCGTCTCGTTATGTCCCTGTGCCAGGGGGAGAGATTGCTGTCGGCGATCGACCTTGCACGACAGAAAAAGGACTACCCGCATGATCAAGAAGATCACCACCGCCGCTGCTGCCGCGGCTTTCCTCGCCGCCGGCATGGGCGCGATGGTTCCCGCCGCCAATGCCCGCGAAGGCGCGCAGTCGGTCGGCCATGGCATCAAGTGCTATTACTACCTGGGCGTGCAGTACTGCTACAAGGGCGTCTGAGCTCTCAGGAAGCAAGAACCCCGCGCAGAGCCCTACCTCTGCGCGGGGTTTTCTTTTGCCCGTAATGACGCGCGTCAGGCGGCGATCAGCTGCTTTTCATTGGCGATGCGCAGCATGGCCTTCTGCAGCTTTTCGAAGGCGCGCACCTCGATCTGGCGGACACGTTCGCGGCTGACATTGTAGGTCTGCGACAGTTCCTCAAGCGTCTTGGGATCGTCGATCAGGCGGCGCTCGGTCAGGATGTGCTTTTCGCGGTCGTTCAGGCTTTCCATCGCCTCGAGCAGCAGGGCATGGCGGAAACCCGCTTCCTGCGCATCGGCAACAGCCTCATCCTGAAGCGGGCCTTCATCGGCGAGCACGTCCTGCCACTGGCCTTCGCCCTCTTCATTGAGCGAGACGTTGAGCGAAGCGTCGCCGCCCATCATCATGCGGCGGTTCATGTTGACCACCTCATGCTCGGACACGCCGAGCTTGGTGGCGATCAGGCGCACCTGGTCAGGGTGAAGGTCCGAATCCTCATAGGCGTCGAGGTTCTTCTTCATCCGGCGCAGGTTGAAGAACAGCTTCTTCTGCGCCGCGGTGGTGCCCATCTTCACAAGGCTCCACGAACGCAGGATGAATTCCTGGATCGAGGCCTTGATCCACCACATGGCATAGGTGGCAAGACGGAAGCCCCGATCGGGCTCGAACTTCTTGACGCCCTGCATCAGGCCGATGTTGCCTTCGGAAATGAGTTCGGACACCGGCAGGCCATAGCCGCGATAGCCCATGGCGATCTTCGCCACGAGTCGCAGGTGGCTTGTCACCAGCTGCTTGGCCGCTTCGGGGTCCTGGTGTTCCGCATAACGCTTGGCGAGCATGTATTCCTGCTCGGGCGTCAGCATGGGGAACTTCTTGATTTCGCTGAGATACCTGTTGAGGCTCGCCTCGCCACCCAGCGTGGGCATGGCATTCGACGTAGCCGGCAGGTTGCCCTGCGAGGTGCTGTCAAAGTCGGACATCGTACTCAATCGTCCTTTCTGTGTCGGCTTGCCCAATAGGGGACCCTTCCGAGGCATCCCCCGCGGCAGCCACGGGAACTTTCATAGCAAATTGCGGCGGAAAAATCATCTTAAATCGACCAACAGCGCCTCCATATCGGCAGGCAACAGGCTGGAAAACCGCACGTTCTGACCAGTTACCGGGTGGATGAAGCCCAGAACGGCCGCGTGGAGCGCCTGCCGGCGAAAGCCGATTCGCTCCAACAACGCACGCAAGGGGGCGGGGTTCCTGCCGTACACGGGATCACCCAATAGCGAATGGCCGATGGATGCCATGTGAACGCGGACCTGGTGGGTTCTCCCGGTCTCAAGCCGGCATTCGACCATGGCCGAATGTGTCAGCATTTCCAGCACCTTGTAGTGCGTGACGGCATGCTTGCCGCGCTGGTCCTTTTCGTGGAGCACCGCCATCTTCTTGCGGTCATGCGCAGAGCGGCCAAGATGGGTGGAAATCGTGCCTTCGAGAGCCTTGGGACGGCCACCGACCAGGGCGATATAGGCCCGCTCGATCGAATGGTCGGCGAACTGCTTTGCCAGCCCCTCGTGCGCCGCGTCGGTCTTGGCGACCACCAGCAGGCCCGAGGTATCCTTGTCGATCCGGTGAACGATGCCCGGCCGCGCCACGCCGCCGATGCCTGAAAGCTGGCCCCGGCAATGGTGCAGCAGGGCATTGACCAGCGTTCCGTCAAGATTGCCCGCGGCGGGATGGACGACAAGGCCCGCAGGCTTGTCGATCACGATCAGGTGCTCGTCCTCGAACACGATGTTGAGCGGGATGTCCTGCGCCTGCGCTTCCGACGCAGCCACGGCGGGGACGCGTATGGCCCATTCCGCGCCTTCGGCCGCCTTGAGCGAGCCACTGGCTGACAGCCTTGCCCGAAAGCTCGACCCGGCCTTCGCCCATCAGCACCTTGATGCGTTCGCGCGACAGGCCGGTGGCTGCCGAGAGCGCCTTGTCGAGCCGCTCGCCACCAGTGGCGATAATGCCTTGCAGAACTGACTCGACGTCCCCCATGTCATGCAGATGGGAACCGACATCGGCGTGACAAGTGGCGCAATTGCCACAGTTCTCGAATTTGCAGCGCGCGAGCACCCGCGCGAAGCATGTGGCCTGCTGCTGGGCCGCGCCGGCGTGATCGAGCGCGCGGTCGCCTGCGCCAATCTGGCCGCCGATCCGCTCCGCCATTTCGAGATCGACCCCGCCGCCCTGATCGCCGCGCACCGCACCGAACGTGCTGGCGGGGAGCTGCTCATCGGCTACTGGCACTCGCACCCGGAAGGCCACCCGCTCCCCTCCGCAACCGACTGTCAGCACGCCAGCGGCGATCTCCGCGTCTGGGCGATTGCCGCGAAGGGGGAAGTAACCTTCTGGCGCGATGGTCCGGATGGCTTCGAACCGCTTTCCACGCGACTCGCGGGGATGTATGGGGAGGGCCAAGGGCTTACCAGGGACCACCCATGACCATTTCCGCCACCGATCTTGCCTCGATGCTCTGTTCGCGCCTGTGCCATGATATGCTGAGCCCGGTGGGCGCGCTGTCCAACGGGCTGGAACTGCTCGCCGAGGAGCGCGACGGGGAAATGCGCAAGCGCATCGTCGAGCTGCTCGAACAGAGCGCCAAGACCAGCGCTGACAAGCTCAAGTTCTTCCGGCTCGCCTTCGGCGCGGCGGGCGGCTTTGGCGAGATGGTGGCCGTGGCCGAACCGCGCAGCCTGGTCGAAGGGCTGGTCAGCAATAACGAGCGCATCACGCTGGACTGGAACGTTTCCGCCGATGCCCTGCCCAAGCCGGCGGTCAAGGTGCTGCTCAACCTCTCGCTGTTCGGCATGGAAGCGCTGGTGCGGGGCGGCACGCTGGAAGTGGGCGCGGAACTGAACGGCACCACCAGCGAAATCGTCATCCGCGCCACCGGCCCGCGGATCGCGTTTGACGAAACGATCGGCAAGGCGCTCGACGGGACCCTGCCCGAAGACCAGCTCTCCAGCCGAACCGCCCCCGCCGCGCTGGTCCAGGCGCTGGCGAAGGAACTGGGAGGCGGCGTCCAATATGCCCTGACGGGCGAGGCGCTGGTGCTCGGCGCCGTTCTGCCGGGGGCCTGATATTTGCCAACATCCTTCGTCATTGCGAGGAACGAAGTGACGCGGCAATCCAGAGCCGCCGCGCGAAACGCTCTGGATTGCCGCGCGGCTTTGCCGCTCGCAATGACGAAAAAGGGGTGGGGAGCGCGATGAACTCGATGCGCGACTGGCTGGTGCATCGGCAAGTACCGTCGCCCAATTTCAACGAGCGCCTACTGCCGGTCACGATGATCGTGCTGCACTATACCGGCATGCAAAGCGCTGACGAGGCGCTGGAGCGTCTGTGCAGCGAGGAAGCCGGGGTTTCCGCGCACTATCTGATCGACGAAGACGGCACGGTCACGCAAATGGTGGCGGAGGAGCACCGCGCATGGCACGCGGGGAAAAGCTATTGGCGCGGGATTACCGACGTCAATTCGGCCTCGGTCGGCATCGAACTGGTCAATCCGGGTCACGAATTCGGCTACCGCGATTTTCCGGAGGCGCAGATCGAGGCGCTGCTGCCGCTGCTCTCCGACATCAAGAAGCGCCACGGCGTCTCGCGCTCGAACGTGGTCGGCCATTCGGACATAGCGCCTGCGCGCAAGACCGATCCGGGCGAACTGTTCCCGTGGGAGCGGCTCGCCCGCCACAAGCTCGCCATCCCCGCCCCGCGCATCACCATGCCGCTGGTCTTCGACAACGACGGCGCCTTCTTCCTCGCGCTCGAGCGGTTCGGCTATGACATCACCGACGGCCCGGCCGCGGTGCGCGCCTTTGAACGCCGCTGGCGGCCCGAGCGGATTACTGGCGAGATAGACGGCGAGATTTCTGCGCTGTTGTTTGAGTTGTTGTTGCAGCGGGATGCTGGGAAGGCGCGGTAGTTAGGCCTCGACCGGTTCGGCATCCGCTTGAGAGCTACTGACCTCGATATGAGCGGTCCCGGCATCATCAAGCAATTGAAGGATTTCCCAGAAGGCATCCGGCCTCGCAGTGCCGAAATCGATGCTGATGCAATGGGGCTGTATCAGCATCGAATGAATGATCTCCGAAAGTTCAGCGCCGGGGACATGACGGGCATCATCTGGATCGAACCAACGCTCGAACCAATTTGACAACTCATCAGCCGGCAATTCTTCAACGTCGTGGAAAATCTCCACATCATCCCAGCGCAGATAGTTTATTGCTAAAGAGGCATTTCCGAAGGTGCCCGCGATCGGCTCGAACGTGAGAAGGTTCTCCGGTTCGAACTCCACCATCTCGACAGCGGCGTCGTTGTTGATGAAATCAGCGCAATACAACCGGTCAAACAATTCGCTCTGCTCGTCTAACTGGAACTTTACTTCGGATGCGCCATGGGTGCAGTTCGCCCGATGCTGCATCGCAAAGCTACTGAATTGATCGACATAATGGTCGCGAATGCGAGCAACGAAAGCTACGGGGTCCATGCGTTTCAGGCTGCCATCTGGCCGGGGCCTTGGCAAGTTCACGCTCCTCCTTTGTGAGGAACGTTGATCTGGACGCTGTGTAAGTCGACATGACCTGACGGACTTTGATTGACGCGGGGATTGCGAACCTGCCGCATCAAAGACATAGTAACCACCGCATTCGCTCCTGCGGGAGCGGCAAAGGGGAAGGGTCACAACATGGCGGACGAAAAACCGGTCGGCGAAGTCGATGTCACCAAGGCCTGGGCGGCCTCGCAGGGGCAGAAGGATTCGGCGAAGAAGCTGCGCATCTATGCCGCGCTGTGCTGGCTGGTCGCCATTGGCACCGAGATTGCCGCGATCGTCATGCTCAAGCAGGGCAAGTTCCAGACCGGCAACATGGCGCTGCTGATTGGCCTGCTGGTGGTCATCGCCGCCTTTGCCATCGGCGGCAGTGTCATGTGGAAGAAGGCCAACCGCCACGATCCGGCCAGCAAGGCCGATGGTTTCCGCTTCTTCGTGCAGAACCAGCTTGGCGCGATCATCACCGTGCTGGCGTTCCTGCCACTGCTCGCGCTGATCTTCCTCGACAAGGACATGGACCCGAAGAACAAGAAGATCGCCGGCGGCGTCGGCGTGGTCCTCGCCCTTCTTGCCACCACGATCGGCATCGATTTCAAGCCGCCCTCGGTCGAACAATACACCGAGGACATGAACCTCTGCGCCACCCAGATCAAATCGGGCCAGCCGACCACCGCCTGTTCGCCCGAAGTGGCCGAGCAGGCCCAGGCCATCGCCCGCGATTCCAAGGCCGTGGCCGAGGCGACCAAGAGCGACGCCAACCCCAACGGGCTCGACAAGGTGTACTGGATCGCCTCTGAAAAGGCGGGCCAGAAGGCTGATACCGAACACGTCTTCCACCTGTGCGACAACGTCTCCGTCCTGCGCGGCAAGACGGTGAACAGCGGCACCGTGACCGAAGCCTACAAGGAAAATGCCACCCGCATCACCAAGCAGATCCCGATGGAGCAGAAGCAGTGCGGCTTCGTGAAGTCGGCGGCAGCAGCGCTCCCGGCGGCTGCGGCGTCGGCTGCGGCGGAGTAATTTCTGCCAGCCACCGACACAAAGAACGGGACGGCGCGACTACTGGATTTCGTGCAGGACTGCACGTTGCCTGCTGCGCCGCTTCTTGAGCTTACGGGAGATGCGGCAAAGGCCCGGTCGGGATGGTTTGCTTCGGGACTGTCTCGCCGCGTCGCGGAAGCCTGGGTTGTTCCCGCAGCCGACCTAACCTGCGGTCAATGCCGAGTGCTGGTGGGCCAACGCCTCGGACTAGAGTGGCTGGCCCGCCCTGTCGCGAGATTTGTAATCGATCATCCCCAAGCCGAATGTGACCTGTTTGCCGGAGACCTGACGGTGGCCGCCCTCATTGCTTGGAGTGACATGGTCAATTCAGCACCAGATGAAACCATGCTCATGATTGCGCAGGATTACGAATGGCTCCGGCGCGAGGCGCAGGAAGACCCTTGGGAAGGAAGCATTTTGAAACTGGCGGTCGCCGCACTTGATGAAGCGGAAACCTGACTCGTAGGAATGCACTTAAGTGCTCGGCCCCAAATCCTTGCCACTCCCCCCGCCATCCCCTACATCCGCCCCGCCAGGGGGCCGGGCAGCCGCGTCGTTAGCTTGCTAGCGCCGAGGAAAGTCCGGGCTCCACGAAACGAGGATGGCGGGTAACGCCCGCCCGGCGACTTGCTTGCAGGGAAGCCGAGGGAAAGTGCCACAGAGAGCAGACCGCCTGATTTATCAGGTAAGGGTGAAAGGGTGCGGTAAGAGCGCACCGGGGGGCTGGTAACAGAACCCGCATGGCAAACCCCATCCGGAGCAAGACCGAATAGGGGCGGCGCGTCAGTTCGCAAGGATTGGCAGATGTGTTTCGCATCGACCGCCCGGGTTGGTTGCTTGAGCGTTCCGGCAACGGTTCGCCTAGAGGAATGGCTGCCTCTGCCGATACGGTGCCGTCTGGCATACCGTCGGCAGAACAGAACCCGGCTTACAGGTCCCCTGGCATTTTTCTTTTGCAGTGTTGCGCTGCTGGCGGGGAGCTAACCCTGCGGCGGTGGTGCATGTTCGCGTCGGTGAATAGTTCGCGCAGAGACGCGGAGAAGTAAGTGGAGGCGCAGAGATGTTGCGCTTGCGGCGAAGCCGCTCTTTCCATTCCAGCGTCAGATTTGGCAAAAAAGTCGGCAATTTGCGGTGAGCCTTCGGCTTAAAGCGGTCCTCCGCGTCTCTGTTTCTTCCTCCGCGTCTCTGCGTGAACTATCCCCACCAAGCCGCAAACGCCACGCCCGAACCCTAAAGCGAACCATCCCCGCCCAGCGCGCGGTAAAGCGCCACGCGGTTGGAGGCGGCCACTACCTTCGTCCGCACCAGCGTGCGCGCCGCGTTGTAGCTGGCGAGGCGGGCGGTGAGCTCCTGCAGGTAATTGTCCACTCCGCCGCGATAGCGCAGTTCGGCAAGGCGCAGGTTGTCGCCCGCGGCAAAGCTCCCCTGCCGGGCGGCGGCAAGCTGCGCGTCGATAGTGCCGCGCCGGGCGAGGGCATCGGCAACGTCGGCAAACGCAGTCTGGATGGCCTTGCGGTAACCGGCCAGAGCGGCATCGCGCTGCGCCTCGCTCACCCGGACATTGGCCTTGCCGGCTCCCCCTGAGAAGATCGAGTAGCCGGCATTGGCCCCCGCCGACCAGGTGAAGTTGCCGCCCGAAAACAGCCCGCCGAGCGCATTGGAGGCGAGGCCGAGAATGCCGGTCAGGCTGATGCGAGGGAACAGGGCGGCCCGCGCCGCGCCGATCTCTGCATTGGCGGCGCGCAGCTGCCACTCCGCCTCGACCACGTCGGGACGGCGCAGCAGGACTTCTGAGCTGAGCCCGGCGGAAACCTCGGCAATCTGGCCGGTGGCATCGTCAATCGAGCGCGGCAGGTTCTCCGCCGCTATCTCATTGCCAACCAGCAGCCGCAGCGCGTTGAGGTCCTGCGCCACCAGCGTCGTCTGGTTGGCGACATCGGCCTCAGCGGTGGTCAGCGCAATCTCTGCCTGCCGCAGATCGGACAGCGGCGCGATGCCGCCCTTGTAACGCAGTTCGGCGATCCGGCGGCTTTCCCGCGCGGCGGTGGCGGTATCCTTCGCCAAGGCCAGCAGGCTCGTATCCGCGCCATAGTTCAGCCAGGCATCGGCCACATCGGCCACCAGCACCAGCTTCACCGCGCGGCCTGCGCTCTCGCTGGCGAGGTAGCGGTTCTTCGCCGCGTCGGTCAGCGACTTGACCCGGCCGAACAGGTCGATCTCGTAACCGGTCACGGCAAGCTCGGCCCGAGCCTGGGTGGAGGCACCCGAACCGTTGTCGCTTCGGGTCAGGCCCACCCCGGCGTCGAGGCTGGGGAGCCGTTCCGCCCGCTGGACCTGATACTGCGACCGGGCCAGCGCGATGTTGGCAGCCGCCCGGGCGACGTCCTGATTGTTGGAAAGTGCGTCGGCAATCACGGTCTGCAAACGCGGATCGGTGAACACGCTTCGCCACTGGTATTCGGGTAGCGCCGCCTCGCTCTGGCGGAGATAGGCATCACCCGTGGGCCAGGCCGGGGGCACATTCGTTGCAGGGCGGTTGTAGGCCGGTTGCATCGAGCAGCCCGCGAGCACGAGCGCGAGGAGGGGGCGGCGCGGATCATGGCTGAACCTCCCCGCTCGGCGCATCGTACTTCTTGCGGAAACCGCTCATCCCGTCGCGCGTCACCCGGCGAACCATGACGAAGAACAGGGGGATATAGAGCACCGCCAGTACCGTCGCGGTCAGCATCCCGCCGATCACCGCCGTGCCGATGGCAATCCGGCTGTTCGCCCCGGCTCCGCTGGCAATCGCCAGCGGCAGGACGCCGAAAATGAAGGCGGCACTGGTCATCAGGATCGGCCGCAGCCGGACTCGCGCCGCCTCCAGCGCGGCATCGATAATGCGCTTGCCCTTCTTCACTTCCTGCTCGGCGAACTCAATCATCAGGATGGCGTTCTTGGCGGCAAGGCCCATCGTGGTGAGCAGGCCGATCTGCATATAGACGTCGTTCTGCAGGCCCCTGAGCGACACGGCGAGGATCGCCCCGATCAGTCCCAGCGGGATAACGAAGAGCACCGCCACCGGCACCGTCCAGCTTTCGTAAAGTGCTGCAAGGCAGAGGAAAATGACGATGATCGAGAGGAGGTAGAGTAGCGGCGCCTGCCCCGATGACAGCCGCTCCTGATAGGATACGCCCGACCAGTCGAGCGAGACGCCGTCATAGCCATCGACAATCTTCTGCACCGCATTCATGGCGTCGCCGGAAGAGGCTCCCGGTGCTGCCTGCCCGTTGAGCGAGTAGTTGGAAACGCCGTTGAACCGGCTCAGCGAAGTGGGCGCGACATCCCATGAAATCGTCGAAAAGGCGCTGAACGGAACCATCTGACCCGATGATCCGCGCACCTGCCACTGGGCCATGTCCTCTGGCTTCGCGCGGTACTGCGCATCGCCTTGCACATAGACCCGCTTCACCCGGCCGCGATCGATGAAGTCATTGACATAGCGCCCGCCCCAGGCCGCCGAGAGGGTGGTCGAAACGTCGTTCTGGGTGAGGCCGAGCACGGCCAGTTTCTGGCTGTCGATATCGATTTTCAGCGTCGGCTGGTCAGGCAGCGAGGACAAGCGGACGTTGGCAAGGGTGGGATCCTTGCGCGCCGCCTCGACAATGTCCTGCTGCACCTTCTGGAACTCTTCGCGCGGAAGGCCGCCGGAGTTCAGCAGCTCGCCGGAGAAGCCCGACGATTGGCCCAGCCCGCGCACCGCTGCCGGAACCGTGGCGAAAAACTCGACATCGCGCAGGCCCGACAGCGCCTGTGTCGCGCGGCGGGCGATGGCATCGGCGACGTTCTCTGCGCCCGGCCGGTTGTCCCAGTCGACCAGCGCCATGTAGCCGCGGCCGCTGTTCTGTCCGGCCGCCCCGCCGCCGCCGCCGGCGATCACCATCAGGGCGTCGATGTTCTTGCCTTCGGTTTCGAGCAGTGTCTTCTCGATCGCCAGCTGCGCCTCGCGCGTCCGATCGATCGTCGCGCCGGCCGGCAGCTGGAACTGCAATTGGACCATGCCCTGGTCCTCGTTTGGCAGGAAGCCGGTGGGAAGCCGCCAGAACAGCAGGCCCATGACGACGACGATGCCGGCAAAGACGCCCAGCGACAGCCGCTTGCGCTCGACAACGTGCATCGCGCGGACATGATACCAGGCGACCAGCTTGCCGAAGTTCCGTTCAAACCAGACTCGCATCCGGGCCGAATTGCGGCCAACGAAGCCGTCGGTGTTCTCGTCCTCATGACGTTTGAGAAGCGTCGAGGTCAGTGCCGGGCTGAGGATCAGCGCGACGGCCACTGAGAGCGCCATGGCGACGACGATGGTCAGCGAAAACTGGCGGTAGATCACGCCGGTCGACCCGCCGAAAAAGGCCATCGGCAGAAACACGGCGGAGAGCACGAGCGCGATGGCGACCAGTGCCACGCTGATCTCGCGCATCGATTCTATCGTCGCCTCGCGCGGGGTCATGCCCGGGTTTTCGGCCATCAGTCGCTCGACATTCTCGACCACAACGATGGCGTCGTCGACCAGCAGGCCGATGGCGAGCACCATGCCGAACAGGGTCAGCGTGTTGATGGTGAAACCGGCGAGCGCCATGAAGCCAAACGTGCCGAGCAGCACCACCGGCACGGCAATCGCCGGGATCAGCGTTGCCCGCCAGCTTTGCAGGAACACGAAAATGACGATGACCACGAGGATCACCGCCTCGAACAGCGTCTTGACCACGTCGTCGATCGACTTTTCGATGAAGATCGTGGTGTCCTGCGGGAAATCGGCGACATAGCCGGGCGGGAAATCGGCCGAGCGGCGCTCGACCTCGGCCTTGACCCGTTCGGCGGTGGAGAGCGCGTCTGCACCCGGCGAAAGGCTGACCGACATGCCCGCGCCGGGATGGCCGTTGAGGCGGCTGGTCGTGCCGTAGTTTTCTGCCCCCAGCTCAATCCGCGCGACATCGCGCAGCGAGACGATTGATCCGTCGGGCAGGGTCTTGACCACGATCTTGGCGAATTGCTCGGGCGTCTGCAGGCGCGACTGGGCGGTGATCGTCGCGTTGAGCATCTGGCCCGGCGGTGCGGGCGTGCCTCCCACTTCGCCGGCGGTGACCTCGGCATTCTGTGTCTGGATCGCTGAAATCACGTCGCCCGGGTTGAGACTGGCCGCTGCGAGCCGCGCCGGATCGAGCCAGATGCGCATCGCATATTGCGAGCCGAACATCTGCGTTTCGCCCACACCCTCAACCCGCCCGATCGCGTCCTGCAGGTTGGTGGCGATATAATCGGCCACGTCGACGTTGGTCGTGCGGTCGGTCGTGTCCTGCATGCCGACGATCATCAGGAAGTCCGGGTTGGACTTGGTCACCGTGATGCCCTGCTGCTGCACCTGCTGGGGCAGGCGGCTCAGCGCCTGCTGCACCTTGTTCTGCACCTGGACCTGGGCGATGTCGGGATCGGTGCCCTTTTCGAAGGTGGCGGAGATGCTCACCGATCCGCGCGCAGTGGAAGTGGAACTGAAATAGAGCAGGCCATCGATCCCGGTCAGCTGCTGCTCGATCACCTGGGTGACGCTGGTTTCCAGCGTTGCCGCCGAAGCGCCCGGGTAATTGGCGCGGATGTTGACCTGCGGCGGGGCGATGTCCGGGAACTGCTCGACCGGCAGGGTATAAAGGCTGATTGCCCCGACCAGCATGGTGATGATGGCGATGACCCAGGCAAAGATCGGCCGGTCGATGAAGATGCGAGACATGCCCGCTCAGCCGGACTTGGGCTTGCCGGAGCGCGGCTGCTGCGAGGTTCCTTCGGGCACGGCCTTTACCGGCCTGCCCGCGCGCGCCTTGCCAAGGCCCTGGGTGATCAGCTTGTCACCCGGCTTGAGCCCGGCGGAAACCACCCAGTCATTGCCCTCGGTGCGCAGCGCCGTCACCGGCCGCGCCTCGGCCTTGCCGTCCTTGCCCAAGACAAGGACTTGCGCATTGCCGCGGGGATCGCGGCTCATCGCCGATTGCGGGACGAGGAAGACGTTCTGCTGGCTGCCCTGTTCCAGCCGCGCGCGAACGAACATGCCCGGCAATAGCAGTCCCTGCGGATTGGCGAAGCGGGCGCGCAGGGCAACCGTGCCGGTGGCCGGATTGGCCGTGACTTCCGAGAATGCGAGGTTACCCGCGACCGGGTACTTCGTGCCGTCATCAAGGTAGAGCCAAACCGTTGCCGATGCCGGGGTCTGCCCGTTCTGGGCCAGCTGCGCGCGCAGCTTCATCAGGTCGCCCGCGCTTTGCTGGAGATCGACGTAGACCGGATCGAGCACCGATATGACGGCGAGCGGATCGCCCTGCCCGCTTGTCGCCAGCGCGCCCTCGGTCAGCAGCGAGCGGCCGATGCGCCCGGTAATCGGCGCGGGAACGGTGGTAAAGCGCAGGGTGATCTGCGCCGTGTTCAGCGCCGCGCGGGTCTGGGCAACGGCGGCCCGGGCCTGCCGGGCCGCGGCCACGGCATCGGTATAATCCTGCGAGGCGACGGCCCCGGCTTCGGCCAGCGGCTTGTAGCGGGCGGCCTTGGCCGAAGCGGCCGCGGCGCTGGCCTCGGCACTGGCAAGGTTGGCCTGCGCCTGGGCGGCGGAGGCGCGATAGAGGCTTGAATCGATGCGGTAGAGCGGCTGCCCGGCGCGAACGAGGGACCCTTCGGTGAACAGCCTTGCCTGTATGATCCCGGTGATCTGCGGCCGCACCTCGGCACTGCGCGAAGCGGCAATGCGTCCGGGAAGTTCGACGACGATCGGCGCCGAAGTCGGCTGCATGACCCGGTAGCCGACTTCTGGCGTGCCGGCTTCCCGCCCGCCCTTGCCATCCTTCGACGCGCCGCAGCCAGACAGTACGGCGAGGGCGGCGGTGGCAGTTAAGGTAAGGAAAAGGCCGCGAGAACGGGGCGGCCGTTGACTGGGGAGAGGCATTGGCCCCTTGGAGCGGGGATTGCCTGTCCGTTCAAGGTGTAATTTTGTCGCAATCTGTAGTGGAGGCGGCGGTTGCCCGCCAGCCGGTCAAACCGTGTCCTCGCCGTCCGGAGCTGACCTGGCGAGCGACTGAAGCCGGCCCGCCAGCGCGTCCAGCCCGATCCCCGTCACTGCCGATTTCGGGCAATCCGCTTCGAGCATGGTCGCCAATGACCGCTGCTTCTGCGCGATGAGGTCGATCGCCTGCAGCTCCTCGACATGGTTGAGCGCGAAGCTGGGATCGTTGCACAGCGCTGCACCGAGCCGCTCGATCTCGAGGCTCATTTCCGCGAGCACCTGGGCCGCCGCGGCCGCATGGAGGCGGAATTCCTGCGCGCTCATGCCGCTTCTGCCAGTTCCTCGCCGGCCGAAACGGTCTTGAGGTCGAGCACCATGACCATGCGGTCATCGGCCGCAGCAAGGCCCTCAAGGAAGGGCAGCATCGCATCGCCGGTAGTCGCCGGGGGCGATTGCAGGGCATCGGAGGCGATGGTGACAATGTCGCTGACCGAATCCACGATGAGGCCGCGCGCCTGCCCATCCTGGTTCACCACGATGATGGCGTGACGCGGTGTGGGCACGGTCGGCTCCCAGCCTAGCCGGGCGGCAAGGTCGATAACCGGCAGCACAGTGCCGCGCAGGTTGACCACGCCGGCGACGTAATGGGGGACGCTGGGCAGGCGGGTGACCGGGGTCCATGCCCGGATCTCGCGGATCGACATGATGTCGAGGCCGAAGATCTGGCCTTCCACTTCAAAGGTGATGAGTTCGCGCTGCATGGGTTTTCTTCCTGCAAAATTCGGTTGGGATCAGTGGGCGACCCGGCGGACGGCGGCGATCAGCTTGGCTGGGTCGAACGGCTTGACGATCCAGCCGGTTGCCCCGGCGGCGCGGGCGCGGGCCTTTTTCTCGTCCGAGCTTTCGGTGGTCAGCACCAGGATCGGCCGGTCGCAGTGGCGGCTGCCGGTGCGCAGCTGCTCGATCAGGCCGAAGCCGTCGAGCCGGGGCATGTTTATGTCGGTGATGACAACATCGACATCGTTGAGGGCCAGCCATTCGAGCGCGGAGACGCCGTCATCGGCTTGCTCCACTTCGAAGCCGCCGGCAGAAAGGGCATGGTTGAGCAGCGCGCGCATCGAGGCGCTGTCATCTACGGTGAGGACGCGGGTTGGTCGTGTGGTCATGGCCTGTCTCGCTTTAACCTTTCAGAAGAGTTCTACTTCGCCGGAATCGGCGTAGCTGCGGGGTGCGGGGCGGGTTTCGGGAGCAAGGGTGCTTTCAACAATGCGGCACCGTGCCTTGCCGGCAGCGGGGCGAAAATCGACGCGCCGGGCTTGGTTTCCGCCCAGCTCTGCGTGAACCAGGGGTATGCCTTCGCGGTCCAGGAAATTGCGGGCGAAATTGGCGTTGGCCGTGCCGATAGGCATCATCCCGGCCCGCAGGTTCGCGCCGCCGTACAGGTGCGCGCGCAGGCGGGGCTTGGCGGCGCCGTTGGTCAGCATCTCGTTGATCAGCAGCTCCATCAGGTACACGCCGTAGTGCTCGTCCACCACGCTGCGCGGGTGGTTTGGCGGCGGTTCGGCAAGCAGGAAATGGTTCATGCCGCCCAGCTGGGCCTCGGGATCGAACAGGCAGGTCGCCACACAGGAGCCCAGCACCGTCGTCAGTTCCACCCGCGGGCCGGCGCTGACCCGAGCCTGGCCCTGCATGACGGTGATGCGGGTAACCGGGAGAGGCGAAGGTGAAGGCGCATTCATCGGTTCAGGCGACCTTCTTCAGGGCATGGTGGGCAATGCGCCCGATCGGCGCGACGATTCCGGCAGCGCCGAGCGATATGGCAGCGCGGGGCATGCCGAAGACGGTGCAGGTCGCCTCGTCCTGCGCAATGGTGTGGGCGCCGGCCCCGGCCATGGCGAGCAGGCCCTGGGCGCCGTCGCTGCCCATTCCGGTCAGCAGGATGCCAACCGCCTTTCCGCCCACGGCTTCGGCAACCGAGTTGAACAGGATGTCGACGCTGGGAATGTGGCCGGAAACCGGGTCACCCGCTCGAAGCCGTGCATAGTAGATGCCCGATCCGGCCACCGACAGGTGCCGGTCACCGCCCGGTGCGAGGTAGATGTTGCCGCTGACCAGCGGCATGTCCTGCTCGGCGATCTGCACCTTGGCAGGCGTTGCCAGATCCAGCGTACGCGCGATTGCCGGAGCAAAGCGCGGGTTGACGTGCTGCACGATGACCGTGGGTGGGCAATTGGCTGGAAAGTCCTTCAGCAGGGTCTGCAGGGCCTCGACCCCGCCGGTTGAAGAACCGATGGCGATGAGCGCCGAATTGGACCGCGCCGAACGGCTGGCGCGTGCGGCGACTGCGGGAGCAACCGGCCAGCGGTTGTTGAACCGCACCTGCGCCGCCTCGCGGATCAGATTGGCAAGCTTGCCCTTGTCGCTCAGCGCCATTCCGCCAGACCGGTCAGCCTTGGAATAGCAATCCACGGCACCCAGTGCGAGCGCGCGGGCGGTCACCTCATTGCCTTCCTGCGTCGTGCCCGAAACGATGATCACCGGCGTCGGCCGCAGTGTCATGATCTTCTCGAGGAAATCGAGGCCGTTCATGCCGGGCATTTCGATGTCGAGCGTGACCACGTCGGGGTTGAACTGCTTGATCAGTTCGCGCCCTTCCAGCGCATTGCTGGCCGTGCCGATGACCGAGATGTCCGGTTCCTCGGACAGGCGCGACATCAGGATGGCGCGCATCGTGGGGGAATCGTCGATGATCAGGACGCGAATGCTCATGCAGCCCTCTTGCGGTAGATGGTTGGTCCTACGGGTTCGAGAATGGCTCCGGCAGGGCCGGTAACCCTCTCGCTGTGTCCGATGTAAAGATGGCCTCCCGGCTGGAGCACCTCTGCGAAACGGGCGACGAGGTGCTCCTTGGTCGGCAGGTCGAAGTAGATCATCACGTTGCGGCAGAAGATCGTGTCGAACTTGCCCGAAATCGGCCATTCGCCCATCAGGTTCAGCAGGCGGAACCGGACGAGCGAGCGCGGCAGGTCAGCGATCGTCGCCGTTTCCCCGTCGATCCGCGCCCACTGTTGGACCAGATCCGACGGCACGGCCTTGAGATCCTTGGCGGCATAGGTCGCGGCCTCCGCCTTGCGTAACGCGTGGGGGGCAAGGTCGCTCGCCAGCACGCGCAGGTCGCGCTTGGCCATGCGCTTGGCGGCCAGCTGGTCAGTGCCCAGCAGGGCCATCATCAGCGACCAGGTTTCCTCGCCGCTGGAGCAGCCGGCAGACCACAGCCGGACCGGCTTGCCGCTTTCGAGCTTGCGGACCAGATCGGGGCGAACCTTGCTTTCGAAATGGTCGAAGTGGTGCGATTCGCGGTAGAAGAAGGTGTGATTGGTGGTCAGCGCCGCGACCGCGCGGTCCTGCATCTCAAGGTCGCTGCGGATGAGCTCGACGAAATTTGCAAAGGTCGCACAGCCGGTTTCCCGCACCAGCGGGGAGATGCGCGAATAGACCAGCATCGCCTTGCCATCGGGCAGGACATTGCCCGACGAGGCATAGATGATCTCTGCCAAGGCGCGGAAATCGGCCTCGCCATAGATTTCGGGGCTGATGCCCGGCAGCGGTTCGCGAAAGGCGGTGGCGAGGTTCATGCGGCCATCCTCGTCGACATTGCGAGATTGCCGGAAACGAGTCCGTCGACATCGATGATCAACGCCACGCGGCCATCGCCGAGGATGGTTGCCCCCGCCACGCCGTCAACGGACCGGTAATTGGTGTCGAGGCTCTTGATCACGAACTGGCGCTGGTCGCTGATCGCATCGACCAGCAGCGCCGCCTTGCCCAGGGCCTCTGTATCGACGACGATCAGGACGCCGTCCGTCACCTGCTCGACGCAGGCCTTGGCCCCGATGGCCGAGCAGACCGGGATCACCGGGATGAAGCGGCCGCGCACGTTGAGCATCTGACGGCTTGAACCCATGCCCTGGATCTCGCCGGGCTGCGGACGCAGGCTTTCGACCACGTTGGCCAGCGGCACGACCAGCGTCTGGTCGCCCACGCTGACGATCATGCCGTCGGAAATGGCGAGGGTGAGCGGCAGGGTGAGGGTAAAGGCCGTGCCCTTGCCCTGTTCGGATTCTATGGTGATGCGCCCGCCCAGTTCCTTCACGTTCTGGCGCACCACGTCCATGCCGACGCCGCGGCCGGATACGTTGGATATGGTCTGCGCCGTCGAGAAGCCGGGGGCGAAGATCAGGTGGTCGATCTCTTCGTCCGACATTTGCGCGTCGGCGGCGATGAGCCCCTTTTCGACCGCCTTGGCAAAGACGCGAGCGCGGTCGATGCCCTTGCCGTCATCGGCTATGCGGATCAGGATACGGCCTGAACGCTGCTCGGCCGAAAGGGTCAGCGTGCCTTCGGGGTTCTTGCCCGCCGACAGCCGGTCCTCGGCGCTTTCGATGCCGTGGTCGACGGCATTGCGGATCAGGTGCGTCATCGGCTCGCCAAGCCGCTCGATGACGGTCTTGTCGAGTTCGGTGCCTTCGCCAACCAGTTCAAGGCGGACATGCTTGCCGGTCGACGAAGCCAGCTCGCGCAGGATACGCGGCACGCGGCTGAACACCGAGCTGATCGGCTGCGCGCGGATCGACATCGCGCTTTCCTGAATTTCGCGGGTCAGGCCTTCGAGCAGGGCGATTTCCTCTACCCCGGCAAGGCCTGCCGTCTCGAGCCGCTGGGCCATCATGGCCTGGGCGATGACCAGTTCGCCGACCGAATCGATCAGCCGGTCGAGCTTGCCGAGGTCGATGCGGATTGATTGCGCCGGGGCGCTGGCTGTGCCGGCTGCTGTGGCCGGAGCGGCCGCAGCTGCGGGGGCGGCCGGTACCGGGCCCTGTTCGCTCGCAGGGGCGGAAGCGGCCACCGGACTGGGTTCTGGTGCAGTTGCGACACATTCTGCGGGGGCGGAAAGCAGGAGCGATGGCATCGGCTCATCGTCACCGATCGCCAGTTCGCAATCGTCGGCAATGAAATCAAACACGTCGCGCACCGACTGCTCGTCAACTTCGGCGGGAATGGCGAAAACGAAGCCGAAATAGCCCTGCAGGGGATCGAACTGGTCGAGCGCGGGAACATCTGACACGTCGCAGGCCACGCAGGTGGCGCCTAGCCCCGCCAGCTCACGCAGCATCAGCAGCGGTTCGCTGCCATTGGCCATGGCCCCGGCGTGGAAGCGCAGCTTGAGCGTCCAATGCGCAGCTGCTTCGGATGGAGCCAGCTCACCGACCAGGGAATCGAGCATGGAATCGAGGTCCAGGCCGAGGCCGAAGTCATCATCGCCAGATCGTTCCTCCGGCGCGGCAGTCTCGGGCTGCGCTTCCGGCTCGGGGTGGTCAAGGGTTTGCGTTCCGCCGCCCTGAGCCGCGATCATTTCGGCGATCAGGTCGGCATCGAACGGCGGCTCCGCGCCCTCACGGGCCGCGTTGACATGATCGCTCAGCGTATCGAGCGACCGCAGTGCCAGGTCGATCAGCGCATCGGTGAACGGCAGGGTGCCGTCTCGCACCTCGGACAGCAATGTTTCGAAGGTGTGCGTGTAGGCCTGCAGTGCCTCGAAGCCGAAGGCGCCCGCGCCGCCCTTGACCGAGTGGACCGCGCGAAACACGCCGTTGACAGTATCGCCGTCGGCCGTGCCGTCCTTGCAGGCGGCAAGCCCGGCTTCCGCAGCGGCGAGCGATTCCTCGCATTCGACGAAGAAGATCGACTGGATTTCCTCAGGCGTCATCAGGCGTCTCCGTCAAACAGGATGTCGCTCAGGCCGGCAAGCTGCGCGGCATCGAGCAGGGCGGCGGACGGCACGATCGAAGCACCTTCAATGCTGCGCCGGGCGCTGACGAGCAGTTGCAGCGCAGCCTGACCGACCTGCTCCACGTCGCTCGCGTCGATGGTCAGGCCTTGTCCGGCCTGCGTCGCAATGAATTCGGGCAGCAGGGCAACGGTCGAGGTCCGGTCGCAGCGCGGGGGAAGTTTTATCAGGTGCATCGTGCTTGGCTCCGTTCGGCCTGATCAGAACTCGGTCCAGTCGTCGTCGTGACCTTTGGGTTCGGCCTTCAGGGCAAGATTGCCGTGCACAACTGGCGGTGGCGGCGCGGCGCGGCGGCGGGGGCCGGGCGCGGTGTATGCGCGGTCAGTGCCTTCTGGTCCTGCCCGGTGCGGAACTGCCCGACCAGTTCGGCCAGGTTTCCGGCATCGTCGGCCAGGCTGCGCGCGGCGGCGGTCGACTGTTCCACCATGGCGGCATTCTGCTGGGTCATGCGGTCCATTTCCGAAACGGCGCCGTTGACCTGCTGGAGGTTGGCCGCCTGGCCTTCGGTCGAGCTGGCGATCTCGGTGACCTGTTCGTTGATCTCGCCAACGCGGACGACGATCTTCGACAGCAGCTCGCCCGTTTCGCCCACCAGCTTCACCCCGCCGGCGACCTGCTGGGTTGATGCTGTGATCAGTTCCTTGATGTCCTTGGCGGCATCGGCTGAACGCTGGGCAAGCGCGCGCACTTCGTTGGCGACCACGGCAAAGCCCTTGCCGGCATCCCCGGCGCGGGCCGCTTCGACCCCCGCGTTAAGCGCCAGCAGGTTGGTCTGGAAGGCGATGCCATCGATCACATTGATGATCTTGGTGATCTCAAGTGCGCCGCTCTCGATCTCGTCCATGGCGGAAATGGCCCGGCTCACCACGGTGCCGCCGTCAGAAGCCTCGGCATGGGCGGCGGCAATGGTGGACTGGATTTCTGCCGTGCGGGTCGCGCTCTGGCGAACGTTGCCGGTCACCTGGTTCATCGCCGCAGCTGTTTCCTCAAGGCTGGCCGCCTGCTGCTCGTTGCGCAGGGCAAGGTCATCGGTCGCCGCGCGGATCTCGGACGAGGCGGTAGAGATCGACTGAATACCCCCGACCACGGCCGACATAGTCTGCTGCAGGCTTTGTACCGCAGCGTTGAAATCCTGTTCTGCCTGCGCGAATTCCCTTGGCAATTGCGGCATGCGAACGGTGAGGTCGCCCTTGGCGAGCTGCGACAAGGCGCCGCTCAACTGATCGACGACATCGCGAATGTCCTGCTCGGTCTTGTCGAAATATGTCGAAAGGGCGATGTCCATGTCGAACAGCCCGGCCTTGACCAACAGGGCGACCTGGCGGGCCTGGCGCCGTTTCCACGGCAGCCAGCCAAGAATGCCCGGGGCGATCACCGCACGGATGGTCTGCTCCATGATGGTGGCATAGCCGCCGATATACCACTTGGGCTTGAGGCCGATCCGCGCATGGGTATTGCCGATGCGCAGCGCGCGTTCGAGATAGGCATCGTTCAGCCCTTCCGCGAACAGCTTCTGCCAGTGCAGCTTTTGCAACGACTTGGCCTTGGACATGTGATCGCCGCCGGTGAACATCCCGGCGAGTTCCGGAACCGTGCGGATCTTGTCGTAGAACAGCGACAGCGCGCCATCGAGGCTTCGGTCGATCTTGCGGCCGACGGAACGCAGGCTGCCCTCTTCGGACCGCAGGCCGTAATAACCGATACGTTCTTCAATTTCGGAACTCATGGCAGATACTCCAGCAAGGAGGCGAAGGGGCCGGGGATCAAAATTCGGTCCAGTCGTCGTCGGAAGGGGATGAAGCCAGGGCAAGATTGCCGCTGACAGCGGGGACACGGCGGGTACGCACCGGCGCTTTCGCGGCCAGATGGGCAATGGGCTTGGATGATGCGGGCAAGCCGGTCCGGAACTGGCTGACCACTCTGGTCAGCTCGCTCGCTTCATCGGCCAGGCTGCGGGCAGCGGCGGTCGATTCCTCCACCATCGCGGCATTCTGCTGGGTCATGCGGTCCATTTCTGAAACCGCGCTGTTGACCTGCTGCAGGCTTGTCGCCTGGTGTTCGGTGGACGCGGCAATCTCGGCGACCATTGTGTTGATCTCGCCAACGCGGCCGACGATCTTGGAAAGCAGATCGCCCGTTTCGCCGACCAGTTTCACCCCGCCGGCAACCTGTTCGGTCGATGCGGTGATCAGTTCCTTGATGTCCTTGGCGGCATCGGCCGAGCGCTGGGCGAGTGCGCGCACCTCGTTGGCAACCACGGCAAAGCCCTTGCCGGCATCCCCGGCGCGGGCGGCCTCTACGCCGGCATTCAGGGCCAGCAGGTTGGTCTGGAAGGCAATGCCATCGATCACGTTGATGATCTGCGAGATCTCTTCCGAGCTCTTCTCGATCGCCGCCATGGCATCGACGGCGCGGATGACGACGTCGCCGCCTTCGCTGGCTTCGCGGTGGGCTTCGTTGATTGAACGCTGGACATCGCCAGCGCCCTTGGCCGTGCCATTGACGATGCCCGTGACCTGATTCATCGCGGCGGCCGTTTCTTCCAGGCTGGCGGCCTGCTGTTCGTTGCGAAGGGCAAGATCATCGCTGGCGGCACGGATTTCTCCGGCGCCGGTGGCGACGCTTTGGGCCGAACCGTTGATGCGCTGGATCAGGGTGCGAAGTTCGGCGATGGTATTGTTGAAGCTGTCGCGCAGCGCTTCGTATTCGGGAGCCAGCGGAGTTTCGATCCGGTGGGTGAGATTGCCCGCTGCAAGTTCGCCCAGGCCGGAAGAAAGGGCATCGACGACCTTGCGCTGATGCTCCTGCGCATCGCGCTGGGCGATGGCCGATTCACGGAACACCTCGAGAGCCCGGGTCATTGTGCCGATCTCGTCGTCGCGGTGTTCGCTGCGACGGCCGGCATCGAGCTGCCCCTCAGCCATGGAGCGCATGGTATCGGCGGTTTCGTCGACGGGCTTGACGATGAATTTCAGGATCGCCCAGGCTGCTGCAGAAGCGCCGGCAGCCAGCAGGACGGCGATCAGCCCAAGGAGGGCAATCGTCCAGTCGACGATCGATTCGTCAGCAGCAAGCAGCTTGGCTTGATGATCCCTGGTTGCGGTGACGAGCGCTTCAATATGCGCGTGGTGCTCATCATAAACCGCACCAAGCGCGTCATGCGCCTTTTCGAAGGCGACCATGTCGTTGGCGCGTACAGCGGGCAGGAACGATGCGTTGTAGATGTTCCAGAATTTGTCCGCTTCATCGACCGCTGCGGCAGTCTTGGTCTTGAGATCCGCAGGAATATCCTGGCTCAGCCAATGCTTCTTGCGCGACGTGAATTCCTTGTGGAGTACATCAAGCTTGGCAAGGTGTTCGGCAGTCGAGCCATGCTGGTCAGCAATGAGCGACACCTCGAGCCAGGGCTCGATGATATAGATCGGGGGCGGCATCGTGTCCGCAACCAGGTCGCTGATCAGCCGGTCTTCATTATCAAGTGCTCCGCCCATGCGGATCCGGTTGATCGAGAAGGTCGTGACCGCGATCGACACGGCGATCAGGGCGACGAAGGCGATACCGCCGACCTTGGTTTTCTTGCTGATATTCATCGTAGTTTACTCGCGTTCTCTGCCTGTGCGCCCTGAAACCTGTGACCGGTGCGAATTAACCAAGACCCGGCAATTCCCGGTTTCTCTAAGGCTAGGCGATTATGCTTAGGGGGATGCTGGAAGGCGCAAGGGCCTGTCAGCGCGGCGTAAATTCCACGCGCAGGCGCAGCGCGTAGACAAAGGTATGCCGGGCATCGTGCTCGTGATCGGCGTTGTGGTTGATCTGGACGAAGGGCTGCACGGTCAGCGCTCCGGCAATCTTGTCCGCATAGGTCAGCTCGACCCCGGTCTCCTTGCGGTGGCCGCAGCGTCCTTCGTCCTGTGCATTCAGAACGAAGCGTCCGGTCATGAAGCCCTGGTTGATGCCGATGGAGAACCGGCTCTCGGGACGGCCAGCGAATGGCCGGCTGACCAGCAGGCCTGCCTGCCACCCTCCGGCATAAGGGGAGGTCTTGCCATCGGACAGGCCCGCGCGGGCAAAAGCGGTGACGTTGCGCTCTTCGCTGCCAGCCAGCCGCTTCTGCAGGAGTGCATAGATACCGAAGGCGCGGCGGGCGACTGGCCGGCCTGCGGCATCGGTATCGCGCAGGTCAGGCTGGCGGCTCGTATATGTCCACGCGCCCATGCCGGCGTGGAAGGTCCCGGCTCGGTGCGTTCCAGCCTCGGCAATCAGCAGAGCGCCCTTGCCGAAAAGTGGACGGGCCGCGCCGCGCTCGCCCAGCAGGCCGGTCTGTGCATTGACAGCGGCGGCCTGGAAATAGACACCCCTGTCCGAATGATAGCGCAGCCGCCCGGTCAATGCGGTGGCGGGATAGATCGAAGGTCCGTTCGGTCCGGTGGCCGAAAGCTCGGAACCGATGCCGAAGGCCGGACTGACGAGCAGAGTGGACGCCTCGGTGGCGTAGAATTCGGAATTGAGGTCGGACAGGCCGAGACGCACTGACGCACGATCGCCGGCAAAGGCCTGTTCGAGATAAAGTTCGAAGAGCCGGATCCGATGTTTGTCGACTTCGATATTGTCGATGCCTTGCGCGGTGAGCGCGAGATCGTTGGGGCGGCCGCCGAAGCTGGAGAGGCCCCGTACGCGCAGAACCGCGCCGCTCCACCTGGCGACCTTATCAAGCGAGATGTCCGCCCCAGCATCGAGCAAACCAAGGGCGCGCACCCCGCTGCCGGTATCGCGCGAAATTCCTACCGCGTCGGTAACCAGTGATATTTGCCACTCGATCGATGGCGTTTCCGCCGATTCGGCATGCGCGCTCGCCGGCACGATTACCATCGCCAGGGCCAACGCTGCTCCTGTCTTTCTGCCAAGCATCGGGGAAATCTCCTGCCTTTTCATGGCCAAGGAAGCGACCCGCGGCCTGGAGCGGCAGATAGTGGTGGCCGACAAATGCGCAGTTTCGACCGATTTACGGAGAAATGCTGGCTCCGTCGTTCGCATTTGGTGTCCAAATTTCAGCTAGTCCGGCGCGGAGACCTGTTTGCTGACCAGTTTTGAGGCACACGCAAATGCACGAAGCCCGAGTTCTCGTAGTCGACGATTCCGCCGCGATGCGGGCGCTGTTTTCCGACATCCTTGAGCAGCAGCGCGACGTGCGCGTGGTTGGCACGGCCGCCAGCGCGGATGAGGCGCGCGGCGCGATTGCCGAACTGAAGCCCAATGTCGTCACGCTCGACGTCGAAATGCCGGGAATGAGCGGGATCGACTTCCTCAAGGAGATCATGGAGACCAAGCCGATGCCGGTCGTCATGCTCTCCGGCCTGACGCAGAGCGGTACAGAGGTTTCGCTGAAGGCCTATGAACTCGGCGCGGTCGAATGCTTCCCCAAGCCTCTCAAGGCGACGCCGGACCAGTTCGCCAAGACGGTGGGCAAGCTGGGCAAGATCGTCCTTGCGGCGGCCAATTCCAACCTGCGGTCAAAGCCGCGTGTGAAGGCTGCGGTCGAAGCTCCGCCATTCAAGTGGAACGGACACATCGCTGCCTTTTCGGCATCCATGGGCGGCATCGACGCCTTGTCGATCCTGCTGTCCGGCTGGCCGCAGAACTGCCCGCCGACGGTAATCTGCCTGCAGGCCGAGCAGCCGCTGATCGAAACCTTTATCGCCCGGCTGGATGCCGACTGCAAATGCTCGGTCCGGGCGCTCAAGGATGGGGCGCAGCTGGTGCAGGGCGTGGTCCATGTGACCGCCGACCAGGGCAGCCATGCCGTGCTCGAAGCCGGCACCCCGCCGCGCCTGCGCCTGCTGCCGCGCGATCCGGTCGACGGCGCGCGCCCTTCGGCCAACCTGCTGTTCGGCACTTTCGCCCGCGCCGGCATCCCGGCCGCCGCCGCCGTCCTTTCGGGCCTGGGCGAAGACGGGGCCAAGGGGCTCAAGATGATGCGCGATGCCGGAGCCGATACCTTCGCGCAGGATCCTTCCTCGGCCATGGTGGCAGAAGCCCCTGCCGCCAGCATTGCTGCTGGCGGGGCCAAGAGCCAGCTTGCGCTGGAGGAACTGGGCGCGGCCTTGCTGGCTGCCTGTTCGCAGGACTGAGCTGGCGGCAAGCACCGCTCAGTCGTAAATCGGCCGCAGTTCCTTATCGAGGTAGTACCGCGTCAGCGCCATCGAGGCGAGCAGGTCTGGCGAGCCGTCGTATTCGACCGACATCCAGCCCTTGAACCCGTGTTCCTTCAGCAGGCGGTAAAGCCCCTTCAGGTCAAGCTCGCCCATGCCCGGTTCCCAGAACCAGCGCGTGCCGTCATCGGCAATTTCGGGGTCCTGCGAATAGCGCACGCTGTCGGGCAGTTTTGACGAGGCGGTATCCTTCAGGTGGAAGGTGCTGATCCGGTCGTGGTAGTCGCGGTAGAAGGTCAGCAGATCCTCGCCCATGATCGAGATCTGGGCCGTGTCGATGCAATAGTGGACCAGCTTCGGATCGGTCGATTCGATCAGTTCGCGGTGGTTGGGCAGGTTGATCGCGCAGAAGAACTCGTTGTGCAGGCCGATCTTTACGCCGTGATCGGTGGCATAGCGGCCGATCTCGTTCATCACCTTGGCGCACTGCTGAACTTCCTCGCGGCTGAGCGGGCCGGTGCCGAAGTAGTTCTGCGTCGGGCAGGTGTTCATGTAGGTGCCGCCAAAGCGAACGATGGTATCGACCGCCTCCCGCCCGGCGCGCACGGCCTCGTCAAAGTGGCCGGCGTCGTGGCTGGCGTGAGCGCCGTGGAACATGCCGATCACTTCCACCCCACGCTCCGCAGCGAACTCGGTAAAGTTTTCGGGCGATCCGAACAGCGGCAGGATATCGGCCAGGTCCCATGGGGCGATCTCGATCCCTTCGAAGCCCAGCGCGGACTGGTATTTCAGGATCGAATCCCAGTCGGAATAGTAGGCCGAGTTGGTCTTGTCCTCGTAGTAGAAGTCGCGGAAATTCTCGATCTTCCGATAGGGGATCGTCTTCCAGTGGCACATGTTGGCGTAACGGATGTTGGGCATGGGGTGATCTCCGTCCGGCTTAGTTCGGCAGGGTGTTGAGCAGGGCGCGGATGCGCAGCAGGGCGCGGAAGGGATCGCGGGTCTGGCGGGCGCTGACGGTGACGGGGCCCTGATAGCCCAGACTGTCGAGCTGGCTGACGATATGCGCCAGGTCCACCGATCCCGTTCCCGGATCGCGGAAGACCTGGGTGGCCTTGCCGCCGGGATGTTCGGGGTTGGGCGTCTTCCAGACCTCCCCAGAATCGGTGAAGTCCGTGTCGGTGAGGTGGACGCAGCCGATCCGGCCGGAATGCGCGGCGATGAAATCGGCTGCGGAAATGCCGCCGACGAAAAGGTTTGCGGTATCGACGTCGAGCTTCACGCTGGCGGGCAGGGCAGCCAGCAGCGGGGCAAGGCGTTCGCCGCCGAACAGGCTCCAGTATTCGCTGCGCAGCACCAGGCTGATGCCGCGCGCCTCTGCCTTGGCGGCCAGACCGGAAAGCAGCTCGACCGTGCGCGTGGTGAACCCGTCCAGCTTGTCCGCCAGATCGGGGTGATACTGCGCGAGGCGGCCGTAATAGGGTGAGGGGCTGATCGCGAAATACTGCGCGCCAAGGTCGGCCGCATGGTCCAGCGCCTCGCCGGCGAAATGGCCGCCCGCGCCGAAGTAGAAATCGAGGCTGTCATTGCGCATGAACAGGTTGGGATCGAAGGTGATCCCCGCCACCCGCTCGATCCCGTTTGCCCGCAACTGCGCGAGATAGCCGGCGGCATCGCCGTACTTCGTGTTCACGCAATAGCGGTTCATCGGCACGCCGCTGCGCCCGCCGAACTGCCATACCGGCTCATAGGGAATTTCGATTGCGGCAAATCCGGCCGCGGCCAGCAGACGATACAGCTCCTCCCAGAAGTACCGGCTTTCGTACCGGTTGCGGTTCGGTTCCTGGTAGTGACGATTGATCAGATCGAGGCTTATCGCGATCGCATCGGTGTTCATGTCAAACATCCCTGTGTTCGGGTAATTCGCTTTTGCAGACCATCGTCCGGGCCGGGCCCGTGACCGCGACGGTTTTGTCAGGACTGGTGGCGGCAATCGGCCGGGCCGGGAACGTCGCCTACGATTGCCTGCAAACGCGCATCGGACGCGCCGGCCCGGGCAAATTGCACTATGCTTCTGGATGGAAACTGGCGGCACGCAGACATAGGATCGTTTCCCACTCTACGGCCCCGCGGCGCACAAGGCGCCCGTTTGCCTGGCGAGGTCTATCCCCGCTATTTTGTCCGGCCCCAATCGCTGCAATCGCGGCGCTGGTCAAGTTTCTTTGAAACTGGCTGGGGCGGCAGGATTCGAACCTGCGAATGCCGGTACCAAAAACCGGTGCCTTACCACTTGGCGACGCCCCACCATGCGGGAAGCGCCGCCTAGCCAAGATTGGCGGGGAAGGGAAGGGGGTTCAGCGTGCCAGCGCGGCGTCGATGTCAGCCGCGTCGTGCCGTTCTGCGAGCTTCTCCCGGTCATTGACGATCATGCCGCGCGCCACCGCCGGACGTGCGCCGACAAGGTCGATCCAGCGGCGGATGTTGGCATATTCGTGGAGCGAGAGGAATTCCGCGGCGCCGCCGTAAGTTGTGCCGGCAAGGAAGCCTGCGTACCAGGGATAGACCGCCATGTCGGCAATCGTGTACGTGTCGCCCGCAAAGTACTCCGCCTCGCCCAGCCGGCGGTTGGCAACGTCGAGCAGGCGCTTGGTTTCCATCGCATAGCGGTCGATCGCATATTCGATCTTCACCGGGGCATAGTGGTAGAAATGCCCAAAGCCGCCCGAGATGAACGGCTGCCCGGCCATCTGCCAGAACAGCCAGGACAGGCACTCTGCCCGCTGTGCCGGGTCTGTGGGAATGAAGGCGCCGAACTTGTCGGCCAGGTAGAGCAGGATCGATCCCGATTCGAACACGCGCACCGGATCGGCTCCGGACCGGTCGACCAGCGCCGGGATCTTCGAATTGGGATTGGCGGCGACGAAGCCGGTGGAGAACTGGTCTCCCTTCATGATGTCGATCAGCCAGGCATCGTATTCGGCCGGATGTCCGGCGGCGAGCAGTTCTTCGAACATGACCGTCACCTTCTTGCCGTTCGGCGTGGCCAGCGAATGGAGCTGGAAGGGGTGGCGGCCGACCGGAAGTTCGGCCTCGTGCGTCGGACCGGCGACAGGGCGATTGATATTGGCAAATGGGTTGTCAGAGGGCTTGGGTGCCCAGACGCGGGGCGGAACATAGGCATCGGCCATGCGGTAAATCTCCTGTGAAGGTGGACTATGTGCAGTCTGGCGCGCCAAGTTCAAGGCGGGCGAGCATACGATCGGGAGAATCTCATGGCCGCGATGCCACTGGCGCATATCAGCTGGGCCATTGCCGACAATGCGGACCGTCCCGCCTGCGATGCCTTCTTTATCGACCTGTTCGGGGCGGAAACTGCCTACGAAATGCTCGTCACGCCGGAGACGGCGAAATACCGTTTCGATCGCGAGGAGCGGTTGATGGTGGTGGGCGATACCATGCTGATCCCGATCGCTCCCGCCGGGCCGGGGGCGGAGCCGGGCAATCCGCTGGGCGACATGCTGCGGCGCACGGCTGGGCCGAACCGCTGGATCGGCCTTGCCTTTCGGGTGGCTGACCTAAAGGCGGCGGACCGCTGGTTCCGCGCTGCCGGGTTCGAGCTGCATTATGACCGGGGGATGGAGAACCATTATTTCCTGATCACGAAACGGCAGGCCATGGGCATGCGGATCGAGGTGATGCAGGGCGAACTGCCGAACGATCCGCGCCTCAAGCCCGATTGGCAGCCGCGGAAATGGCGTGACGACCATCCGCTCGGGATTGAGGGCCTGCTCTCGATTGATCTGGCCTGCGGTGACCTTGGCGAGGCGCAGGCACTGTTTGCGGAGCGGCTGGGCTGGCGGGCCCTGGGCGAGCGCGACCTGCCCGAAGGCGGCCGCAGGGGCGCGGCATTTGATATGGGCGATGCGGTTCTGGAGGCCCTGACACCGCCGCGCGAGGGGGATGCAGGCATTTGCGGCATCACCTTCAAGGTGAAGGATGCGCAGGCCGCGTGGCGTTATCTGGACACGCGTGGTTTCGAACTGATCGGAAACGCTGCCACGCGCTTCGCCATCGAACCAAGGCAAGCGCATGGCCGGCTCATCTGGTTCTGCGAAAACCTGCCGACGGGCTGGCCGGAACCGCATTCGGCGATCCGGCACCCGGCGCAGTTCCCCGAGGTATAACCGGACTATTGAAGCGCCAATTGCGCGCCGGTGCGCGGCTGGACCCAGGCGATCTTTGCGTCCCTTCCGTAGATGTCCTTGTGGAAGGACACCGCGCCGTCCTGCTTCACCGTAACCGTCATGTAGGTTACGTATACCGGAACCTTCTGAGGCAGCGGCACCACGGTCGACTTCGGCTCGGCCGGCTTGGCGATTACGGTGCCGGGCAAAGGCTTTTCTTCCTCGAACAGCTTGTCGATCTGTTTGCGCGAACGGGTGCCTTCAAGCAGGGCGGCGGCGAAGCCCAGCGCGTCGTCCACCCGCATGCAGCCATGGCTGAAGGCGCGGCTTTGCGCGCCGAACAGTCCCCGGCTGGGCGTATCGTGCAGGTAGATGTTGTGGCTGTTGGGCATGATCACCTTCATCCGTCCCAGCGCATTGCCCGGTCCCGGCGGCTGGCGGAAGCGGTTCTTCTCCCAGACATAGCGGCCGCCCGCGCGCATCTTGCTTTCCGCCGCGATGCTGGGCGGAACTTCCCACCAGGGGTTGAAGTTGACCGCCACGGCCTCGGCCATCAGCGAGGGCGTCTGGGTGCTCGACTTGCCCGAGATCGCCGCCCAGCGCTTCACGTGGGAGCCGCCCCGCCACAGGTTCACCTCGAACCCGGCGGCATTGGCCATGACGAAAGTCTCACCCAGTTGGCGCGGCAGCCACCGCCAGCGCTCCATCGTGCGCATCAGCGCGATCTGGCGCTGGGGATCGCGCTCCTGTGCCAGCGAGGCGCGCAGCGCGGCATAGTCCGGGTGGGCGGGGCGGACACTGGCGAAAAAGTCGGCCAGCCGGTCTTCGCGCAATGCCATGTTGAGGTCGGCGGGCAAGCCTTCGGCCCGGTCGGTGTCGATGATGTACCACTCCACCCGCTCATTCGCGGGCGTGATGCCGACAAGGTGCTGCCGCGCGAGCAGCAGCGCAAGTTCGCTGGCGCTGCGATTGATCGCGCCGGGCTGCCCGCGCTTGATCGCCTGCCTGAGAGCGGAGGTATCCGGCTGCGGCAATCCGTCAAAGGGGGCGTTGCGCGCTTCGGCCAGGAGCTGTGCAACCTGCGGCTCGCTCCACACCGGCTTGTCGGGATCGGCCGTGGCCAATTGGTCAGCGCCAAGCAACAGCGCGAAGGCAGGGGCGCAGTGCCGCCAGTTGAGCAGCGACCAGTCAGCCGTGCGCGGATCGAGCAGCCGCCAGCCGCGCACCGCTGGGCGCTTCTTTTTCCGGGATGTGCTGCGCGGCTTGGCCAATTCCCGCCCCCGTGGAATCGGCGGTAACCATAACCGATTCGCGGCGGCCAGACTATGCCGCGTTAATGGGGATTTACTTGGCGTTTCGCGCCGCGCTCCGGGCGGGTCAATCGAGCCGCATCACCCAACCATGCGGATCGGGAGCCTCACCGCGCTGGATCGAGACGAGCCGGTCCTTGAGCTTGCCGGTGGTCTGCCCCGGTCCGCCGCTGCCGATGACGAATTCGCCCTTGTGAGGATCGGTGACCCGGCCGACCGGCGTAACGACCGCCGCCGTGCCGCAGGCAAAAGCCTCGACCAGGTGACCCGACGCCGCATCGGCGCGCCACTGGTCGATCGAATAGCGCTCCTCGCGCACGGTCAGCCCTTCCTCACGGGCCAGCGCGATCAGGCTTTCGCGGGTGATGCCGGGCAGGATCGTGCCGGTCAGCGCCGGAGTGACGATCGAGCCGTCATCGAAGACGAAGAACATGTTCATACCGCCCAGTTCTTCGACCCACTTGTGCTCGGCGGCATCGAGGAACAGCACCTGGTCATGCCCACGCTCAAAGGCTTCGGCGGTGGGAACCAGGCTCGCGGCATAGTTGCCGCCGCACTTGGCCGCGCCGGTGCCGCCGGGAGCCGCGCGGGTGTAGTCGCTGACCCAGAGCGAAACCGCCGGAGCGCCGGACTTGAAGTAATTGCCCGCCGGGCTGGCGATGACGAGGAACTTGTAGCTCTTGGCCGGTCGCACGCCGAGGAAGGCCTCATCCGCGAACATGAAGGGGCGCAGGTACAGCGAGCCGCCGGGAACGCTGGGGAACCAGTCGCGATCGATCTCCACGAGCTGGCGGCAGGCTTCGACGAAGACATCCTCGGGCAGCTCGGGCATCGCAAGGCGGCGGGCCGAAGCGTTGAAGCGCGCTGCATTGGCCTGCGGACGGAACAGCGCCATGGTGCCGTCCTGCAGGCGGTAGGCCTTCAGTCCCTCGAAAATCTCCTGCGCATAATGCAGCACCGATGCGGCCGGGTGGAGCGGGATCGCGGTGAGCGGACCGACAGTCGCATTGTGCCAGCCGGCTTCCTCGCTCCATTCAATCGACACCATGTGATCGGAAAACAGCTTGCCGAAGCCGGGATCGGCCAGCGCCGCATCGCGTACGTCTGCAGGCACAGGATTAGGGTGCGGCAGGCGGGTGAAGCTGATGTCCGATGCGGCGAGAGTCGCCATGGCAGGTTCCCTTGATTACAAAATTGACGCCGCCATTGAACGAATATTACTTAAATGGCAAGCAAGTTGGAATTAAAGGCAAGGATTGCTCCTCGATAGCGCCCTCTTAGCCGATTTCCATGGCGAGGGAAGGGGCTGCGCCGCCAGCCCATCGCCATGACGGAGTTTGGGATCTCGTCCGCGCACAGTCCGCCAGTGCCTTGCCATTGGACAGGCGGCGACCTCTTATGTTCGCCAGACAAGAAAAAGGACGAGAGGATGGACCTGCAACTCCAGGGGCGCCGCGCATTGGTGACCGGCAGCAGCAGCGGCATTGGCGAGGCAATCGTGCGCCTGCTGACCGAAGAGGGCGCGAAGGTTGTCGTTCACGGGCGCAACCGGGAGCGTGCCGAAAAGGTCGCGACAGAGATTGGCGCGGCTGGCGTGGCGATTGGCGAGCTTTCGGAAGATGGCGCCGCCGATGCGGTCCATGCCGAGGCGGTCGCGGCGCTGGGCGGCAATATCGAGATCCTGATCAACAACGCCGGCGGCAATTCGGAAGGCAATACCTCGAAAAAGCCGGCCGAGATTTCGGTCGCCGATTTCATGTCGAACTATCGCGCCAACACACTGGGTGCGGTTGCGCTGTGCCAGCTTTGCGTGCCGGACATGGTCGCGGCGAAGTTCGGTCGCATCGTCAACGTTTCCTCCGCCGTTGCCATGCAGCCGAATTTTATGGGGGCGGACTATTCGGCGGCCAAGGCGGCGCTGCTCAACTACACCGTTAGTTTGGCCGGATCGCTGCGCGGTGTGAATGTCTGCGCCAATGTGCTTACCCCTGGCGTGATCCTCGTCGATGGCCTCGTCCGCTTTGGCCGGATGAAGTTCGGCGATGACAGCCTGACCGCCGACCAGGTCAACGAACGGCTGGCTGCCGAAGCCGTGTTCGAGGTTCCGCCCGCCGGCCGCTTCGGCCTGCCGAAGGAACTCGCCATGGTCGCCGCCATGCTGGCCAGCCCGGCCAACGGCTTCATCACCGGGGCTAATTACCGCGTTGATGGCGGCCAGACCCGCGGGCTCAACTGAGGAGGATCGCATGACCACGAAAACCTACAAGGTCATCCAGTGGGCCACCGGCACGGTCGGCAAGGCGGCGCTGAAGTATTTCATCGAGAACCCGGTGACCGAACTGGTCGGCGTGCTCGTCACCAACCCCGACAAGGTGGGCAAGGATGCGGGAGATATCGTCGGCCTGCCAAAAACCGGCGTGCTCTGCACCGACAGCGAGGAGGCGATCCTCGCCATGGAGGCCGACGCGGTGCTCTTCGCGCCCAGCATGATGACCCCGCCTGTCGACATGGTCTGCCGCCTGCTGGAAAGCGGCAAGAACGTGATCTCGCCCGCCGGGCCGTTCCTGCCCAACAAGTTCTTTCCCGAACATGCCGCCCGGGTCGAGGCGGCCTGCAAGGCGGGCGGCGTGTCGTTCCATTCGTGCGGCATCCACCCCGGCTTTGCCAGCGACATCCTGCCGCTGACGCTTGCCCGCCTGATGAGCCGGATCGACTGCATCGAGGTGACCGAGATCATCGACAAGAAGCGCAATCCGATGATCTATACCGAGATCATGGGCTTCGGCGCGGACTGCGACGAACTGCTCGCCAATCCGCGGCGCGGGCCGGATACCTACCAGCACTTCTATTCCTCGATGCAGATGATCGCCGAGGGGCTGGGCGTGGAGATCGAGAAGGTTACCACCCGCTTCGAAGTGTCGAAGGCAACGGCCGACATCACGCACGATTATGGCGTGGTCAAAAAGGGCACCTGCGGCGGCCAGCACTATGAATGGACCGCCTGGGTCCGAGGGCAAGCCGCTGATCGTCTATCACTTCTACTGGCAACTCGGCACCGATCTCGACCCGCTGTGGGAAGTGGGCGAGGCGAAGTACCGTGTGCGCATCCACGGCGATCCGCCGATGGAATGCCACCTAATGGGCCAGGAAGAGGAAGACGGCCGCCAGCCCTTCTACGGCATCCCGTGGACGGGCCTGCTGGGCTGCACCGTAGTTGCCGACGTCTGCGAGGCGACACCGGGCGTCGTGACCCATTTCGACCTAGGCGTGGTCAAGCCGCAGGGGCTGGTGCGGCGCTAATTCGAAAATGCGAAAGGGCTGCAACTCCCAAGGCGTGCGGCTCCCAAAACGCGTCACCAAAAATGAGAAGGGCTGCGACTCCCAAGGAGTGCAGCCCTTCGCATGGTCAGCGGCCGGAAAGTGCCGCTCACGAAGCCTTTATCGCGAAAATGAACTCAGCGATAATGCTCCATGACGCGGATTACCGACCTCCCTGCTGAACCATGAGACATCGGTCACCTCCTTTCGCGCTGTTGAAGCCAAAGTCACCCCTCTCGGGGCTGGGCCGGGGCAAATCACCGCCGTCCTTGGGTAACAATGTGATTCATCATCGCGCCAACAACAAGTCTTGCGTGAAATTTTTTTGCTGTCAGAATCCGGGCTTTCGGGCTGGTTATCCCCAGCCTGATTTTCCCCTCATTGATCAGCGGCAATCCTCGGCCACGCGGGTGATCTCCGGCCAGCTCGGCAGGTAGAGCGGCGCGGTGCCGCCGGCTTCCACCATGAAGCGCCCGCGGCTGAAGGCCATGGCATCGATCAGCGGATCGCTGGCGGGAAGGCGCGCGGTGAGCTGGCCGCCCTCGGGTTCGGCAGAGAGCGCGCGGCGGGCTGAGGTGGTGGTGACGACCATCGGCTGCGATGAAGCGGCGGGACTGGCAAGCATCAGCGCAATGCGCCGGTCGGACAGGCTGCAGGCGACTGAAAACAGGCGACCATAACGTGCGATGGAGAACTGCCCGTCGCGGCTCCATGACCAATCGCCTGCCGTGCGCGGCTGGTCACGCCAATCGGCGGCTGGTGGCCGGGGAGCGACCGGCGTGGTCGGGGCGGGACGGACCGGGCGCAGCTGTTCGGGCTGCGGTACGGGCTGGTATTTGGGCCTCGGCTTCGGCGACCCGGCGCAGCCGGCAAGGGCGAAGGCCAGCATCGAGACAGCGAGCGCGAGGAAGCGGGGGGCATTTGCCTTCATCGCCCCGGTATGGAAGGAGGGTGCCGAGACGGCAAGCCCCCGAGAGACATGACCAACCCCGCCAAGACCCGCCCTGCCGCGAAAATGCGTATCGACCAGATGCTGGTCGATCGCGGGCTGGCGGAAAGCCGCACCCGCGCGCAGGCTCTCGTGCTTGCCGGAGTGGTGTTCAGCGGTGAGACCAAGATTGCAAAGCCCGGCCAGCAAGTCCCGGGCGACGCGCCGCTCGAAGTGCGCGGTCGCGATCATCCCCGGGTTTCGCGCGGGGGATCAAGCTGGCCCATGCGATCGAGCATTTCGGGCTCGATCCGGCGGGAGCCACGGCGATGGACATCGGCTCTTCCACCGGCGGCTTCACCGATGTGCTGCTGACCAAGGGCGCGAAACATGTTTTTGCAATCGACAGCGGCACTAACCAGCTTGCCCGGAAGCTGCGGCAGGATCCCCGTGTCACCGTGCTCGAACAGACCAGCGCCCGGTTGCTCACTGCAGAGATGATCGACCGCCCCTGTAACTGGGTGGTCTGCGATGCCAGTTTCATCGGTCTCGCCAAGGTGCTCGACGTGCCGCTGCGCCTTGCCGCCCCGGAATGCCGCCTTGTCGCGCTGATCAAGCCGCAGTTCGAGGTGGGCCGCGCCGAGGTCGGCAAGGGCGGGGTGGTGCGTGATCCCGCGCTTCATGAGCGCGTCTGCGGCGAAGTTCGGACATGGATCGAAGGGCTTGGCTGGCAGGTTCAGGGCATCGTCGAAAGCCCGATCAAGGGTCCGGAAGGCAATGTGGAATTCCTGATCTCGGCGCTTCGCAAATCGGGCCGCCACCCGGACAATCCCGATCCGGGATGCCCCTGATTGCCTTCGCCGATTGCCAGCGCCATCGCTCCGCGCCAATATCCCCTTGGAATGCCGTAGCGAGATCATAAGCATAGGGTCGACAACGGATGAACATGATTGCTTCGCCGGGCCAGCTCAAGGCCTCCTTCCTGCGCTGGGCGCTGGTGCTGGTCCCGCTGGTCATGCTGCTCGGCTTCGTTTCGGGCAAGCTGGCGCAAAGCGGGCCGGACAATCCGTGGTTTGCCGATCTCGTAAAGCCGGGGATCTACCCGCCGCCTGCCGCCTTCGGCATTGTCTGGTCAATCCTCTACTTGCTGATGGGCATTGCCGCCGCCATGATCGCCGCGGCCCGCGGGGCACCTGGGCGCGGCATTGCGCTCGCCATGTTCGCGGCGCAGCTCGTGCTCAACCTTGCCTGGACGCCGCTGTTCTTTGGCGCGCACCAGATGACCTCGGCGCTTTACCTGCTTTTCGCGCTTGACGTGGCGGTGGCGGTCACGGCGTTCCTGTTCTGGAAGGTGCGCACCGTGGCGGGCGTCCTGCTGCTGCCCTACCTCGCATGGGTCTGCTTCGCGACGCTGCTCAACTACGAGTTCCTGCGGCTCAATCCCGATGCCGATGGGCGGCCGACCTCCAACGCGGTGCAGCGGATCGAGCTTTGATCTTGAACGCGCGGGGCAATGCGCCCATCTAGCCTCCATGCAGAGTGAAAACCCCCTCTTCGCCGATCTCGCCAAGATGCTGAACAGCGCGGCGGGCACCATGGCCGGCATGGGCCGCGAAGCCCGCGATGCGGCGCGTGAGCGGTTCAAGGAAACGCTTGGCGGCTTGGATTTCGTGTCCCGCGAGGAATTCGACGCGGTCAAGGACATGGCGGCGAAAGCGCGCGAGGAAACCGAAGCGCTCAAGGCCCGGATCGCCGCGCTTGAGGCCGGTCTCGCCACCAAGGGCAAGAAGTCGCCGGGAACCTGACTAGCTCCCGGGTTGTTGAATGGGGAACCAGTAACGAAGGTTTCCCATGTTTACCCAGCTTAATCCCCCCATTCCCCTTCACGTCCTTGGCAAGGGCGATGGCTATGCGATCGGCATGATCGACTATGGCCAGGAACATAACCTGATGTGGGTTACCGCCATCGATGCCACCGGCGAGATCTGGTGCGCGCCCAATCCCAAGGTGCGCATGGGTCGCAACTGGTCGATGGGCCGGGCGGAGAACCCGCTGGTTGCCTCTTCCAAGGCCAGCTGCGCCGGGCCGGACAGCCGGCCCGATTTCACCATCAGCGCGCAGGGCGCGACCTGACCTTGCCAAGCCTCACTGCGCGGGCCACAGCCGCGCGTGATGGAACTGCGCGCCACCGCCTTCGTCTGCGCCGCTCGTAACCACGCCGAAACCGGCGCGGTCGTGCGGTTGATGACGCGCGAGACGGGCATGATCGGGGCCTATGTTGCGGGAGCGCGCGGGCGGACGCTTCGTCCGGTCCTGATTCCCGGAAATAGGGTCGAGGCTGACATCCGTTCGCGGATCGAAGGGTCGATGCCCTCGGCGAAGCTTGAACTGCTGGAGAGCCGTGGGCCGTGGCTCGGCGAGCCGCTCGCCTCCGCCGCGATCACCTGGGCCTGTTCGCTGACTGCGGCGGCCCTGCCCGAGCGGCACCCCTATCCCGCCCTGTTTGATGCCCTTGGCGCGCTGCTCGATGCCGTGTGCCACGCCCCCTCGGCGCGCGGCTGGGCGGCAGCGCTGGTTGGCTACGAGGCGTTGCTGCTCCGCGAACTGGGCTATGAAGTGCCCGTCCAGCGCCCCGATCCCAATGATTTCCCCGCCCTGCTCGACGCGCTCGACAGGCTAGCCCCCCGCATCGCGCGCTATCCGCTTGCCGATCGCCGTTCGGATGTTATGGGGGCCCGCGCCGTGTTGAGGGACCGGCTAGGCAAGATATCATAGCAGGGGAAGCCCATGAAGATCGCGGTGTTCGCCGGTGACGGCATCGGACCGGAAGTTGTCCATGAGGCCGTGCGCGTGCTCGAGAAGCTCGATCTTCCCGGCATGGAGCTGATCGAAGGCGATGTCGGCGGGGCTGCATGGCGCAAGCATGGCCACCCGCTGCCCCAAGCAACGATCGACATTGCCCATGCCGCCGATGCCATCCTGTTCGGCTCGGTCGGCGATTTCGACTGCGACCACCTTGAACGGCACCTGCGCCCCGAACAGGCGATCCTGGGCCTGCGCAAGGAACTGACGCTGTTCGCCAACCTGCGCCCGGCCACCGTGTTCAAGGGGCTGGAAGACTTGACCACCCTGCGCGCCGAAGTCGCCAGCCAGATCGACCTGCTGATCGTGCGCGAGCTCAATGGCGATGTCTATTTCGGTGAAAAGGGCGTCCGCACGCTCGATGACGGCCGCCGCCAGGGCTGGGACATGATGTCCTATGCCGAAGACGAAGTGCGCCGCATCGCCCATGTCGCCTTCCGCGCCGCGCAGGGACGGCAGGGCAGGCTCTGCTCGGTCGATAAGGCCAACGTGCTCGAAACCTCGCAGCTGTGGCGCGACGTGGTGATCGAGGTTGCCGCCGAATACCCCGATGTCGAACTCAGCCACATGTATGTCGACAATGCCGCGATGCAGCTGGTCAAGAACCCCGGCCAGTTCGACGTTGTCGTCACCGGCAACCTGTTTGGCGACATTCTTTCGGACCAGGCGTCCATGTGCGTCGGCTCGATCGGCCTGCTCGCCTCGGCTTCGCTGGGTGAGACGCAGACGCAGTATGGCACCAAGGGGCTGTACGAGCCGATCCACGGCTCCGCCCCCGACATTGCCGGGCAGGGCAAGGCCAACCCGATGGCGCAGATCCTTTCCGCCGCGATGATGCTGCGCCATTCCTTCGGGCTGGAGGAGCAGGCCGCCCGGATCGAGAAGGCGGTGGCCACCGCGCTGGCGAACGGCGTAAAGGGCGGCGATCTTGGCGGCAGCGCCGGCACGCGCGAGATTGGCGATGCCGTGGTTAGCGCCCTGTAAACCATAAACCGTTTCTTGAGGATTTACCCTTAGTTCGGGGGGCATGGACATGACCCCGATTTCGTTGGAAAACGCCGCCATGCTTGCTGAAAAGCCCCTCGAACTCGCCGTGGTCCTGCCGACCTACAATGAGCGCAAGAACATCGGCGGCATGGTCGAGCGGCTCGACAAGGCGCTCGCCGGGATCGCACTGGGAAGTCGTCATCGTCGATGACAACAGCCCCGATGGCACGGCGGATGAGGCGCGGCGCATCGCGCTGTCCGATCCGCGCGTGCGCTGCATCCAGCGCATTGGCCGCCGGGGCCTCGCCTCTGCCGCGATCGAGGGCATGTGCTCCACCGCCGCGCCGATTGTCGCGGTGATGGATGCGGATCACCAGCACGATCCCGAACTGCTGCCGCAGATGCTCGCCGCCGTCACTTCGGGCGAATACGACCTCGCCTATGCCTCGCGCTTTGCCGAGGGTGCCAGCACCGAGGAATGGGGCCGCCCGGACCGGGTCAAGGCCTCGGGCTTTGCCAACAAGATCGCCAACAAGGTCACCGGTGTCGAACTTTCCGACCCGATGAGCGGCTATTTCATGCTGCGTGCCGAACTGCTGCGCGCCGATGCTCACAAGCTTTCTGGCGTGGGCTTCAAGATCCTGCTCGATATCCTCGCCACGGTCGAACGGCCGCTGCGCGTCAAGGAGCTGCCGATGAATTTTGCCGCCCGGGCCGAGGGTGAATCCAAGCTCGACCAGACCGTCGTCTTCGAATTCCTTATCGGCCTTTACGACAAGTGGCTGGGCCGCATCATCCCGACGCGGTTTGCCCTGTTCGGTACGGTCGGCGCGCTGGGCGTCGTGGTCCAGCTCGGTGCGCTGTGGGTGATGCTCCACCTCGTCTTCGGGGAGCGCTTCGTTTACGGCAACTGGTCGGAATCGACCACGTTCAACGTCGCCAACACCGTCGCCGCCGTGGTTGCCATGTCGTTCAACTTCGTGCTGAACAATGAACTGACCTATTCGGACAAGCGCCTGCGCGGGTTCTTCCCGCTGCTCAAGGGCTGGGCGCAGTTCGCGCTGACCTGCGCGCTGGGCCTGCTGACCAATGTCGGTTCGGCCTATGTGCTCAAGACAATGATCGGCCTGCCCGCCTTTGTCGCGGTGATCGTCGGCATCGTGCTCGGCTCGGTGTGGAACTTCGCGCTGTCGAGCAAGTTCGTTTGGGGCAAGTATTGAACGGCCACTGTCGGGCGTTCGTCGGATAGGCCTTGTCGAACAGGCGACGCTCCCTAGGTTCCCGCGATCATGAATTTTCGCGAGGTCCCATGCACTTCCGTTCGCTTGTCGCAGCGCTTGCCCTGATGCCGATTTCCGCCCCCGCATTCGCCGAAGACGATCCGCACGTCTGGCTTGAGGAATGGTCCACCCCCCGCGCCATGACGTGGGTGACCGAGCACAACGCCCAGACCGACAAGCGCCTGACCGCCAGCCCGCACTACGCGCCGCTGCGTGACGAAGCGCTGGCCATTCTGGGTGCCAAGGACCGTATCGCTACGCCGAACCTCACCGGCGATCTCGTCACCAATTTCTGGCAGGACCCGGACCACCTGCGCGGCATCTGGCGCAAGACCAGCCTTGAAGACTACGGCAATGCCGAGCCGAAGTGGCAGGTGCTGCTCGATGTCGACGCGCTCGGCAAGGCGGAGGGCAAGTCCTATGTCTGGAAGGGCGCGAACTGCCTTGGCCGCAACGAAAATCCCTGCATGATCAATCTGTCGATCGGCGGCGAGGATGCCACCGAGGCGCGCGAATTCGACGTGCTGCGGGGCGAGTTCGTCAAGAACGGCTTCCTGATCCCCAAGTCGATCCAGTCGATAGCTTGGGTCGACGGTAAGTCGATGCTGGTCGCGACCGACTGGTCGGGCAAGGACCTGACCAAGTCCGGCTATCCCTACATCGTCAAGCGGGTGCTGCGCGGCCAGCCGATCGCGCAGGCGAAGGAAGTGTTCCGCGGCGAGGTGGGTGACACCGGCGTCTTTGCCTCCACCCTGCAGGACGGCAACGGCCATTCGCTGCCGCTGATCACGCGCGCGATCGACTTCTACCATTCGCAGGTCCACATCCTGACGAACGCGGGCACGGCGCGCATCGGCATCCCCGAAAAGGCCGAGATCAAGGCCATGGTCGGTGGCCGCGTGGTCATCAGCCTTGACGAGGACTGGAAGGTTGGTGGCAAGACCTTCACCGCCGGTTCGCTCGTCTGGGTGGATCATGCCGCCCTGCTGAAGAATCCGGCCAAGCTCTCGCCTGCTCTCCTCTGGGCACCGGGCAAGCGCGAGGCGCTGGAGGGCGTATCGGCCACGCGTGACCGCCTGATCGTCTCCACGCTCGATAACGTGCGCGGCCGCATCACGGCCTTCGCGCCGGTGGCCGGTGGCAAGTGGCAGGCGACGCGGCTTGCCCTGCCGGACAACATGGCGCTCGGCGTGGTGACGACGAACCTGACCAGCAATACGCTGTTTCTCAACGCCGCCGGTTTCCTCACGCCGACGACGCTTTACCGCGGTGACGCGGCGACTGGTCAGGTGACCGCAGTAAAGTCGCTCCCGGCCCGCTTCGATGCCTCTAAGCACGTGGTCGAGCAGTGGGAAGCGACATCGACGGACGGTACGAAGATTCCCTACTTCATCGTCCACCCAAAGGGCATGCCGCTCGATGGTTCGACGCCGACCCTGCTCAATGCCTATGGCGGTTTCCAGAACAGCGAGACGCCGTTCTATTCGGGCACGCTGGGCAAGCAGTGGCTGGAGCGCGGGGGCGCCTTTGTCCTCGCCAATATTCGCGGCGGCGGCGAATTCGGCCCGGCTTGGCACGAGGCCGCGCTGAAGACCAAGCGCCAGGTCGCCTATGACGATTTCGCGGCCGTGGCGAAGGACCTGATCGCGCGCAAGGTGACCAGCCCGCGCCGTCTGGGCGCATTCGGTGGTTCGAACGGCGGTCTGCTGATGGGCGTCGCCATGACCCAGACGCCCGAGCTGTACAATGCGATCTCGATCGAGGTGCCGCTGCTCGACATGCTACGCATCGGCAAGATCGCGCGCGGCGCTTCGTGGCAGGGCGAATATGGCAACCCGGAGACCGATCCGGCGGTGCGCGCTTTCTGGGAGAAGGTTTCGCCCTACCACGCGCTCAAGTCCGGCGTTGCCTATCCCGAACCCTATGTCTTCACCACGACCCGCGATGACCGCGTCGGTCCGCAGCACGCGCGCAAATTTGCCGCCAAGCTGGAGGACATGAAGCTGCCGTTCTACTTCTACGAGAACACCGAAGGCGGCCACGGTTCGGGCGCGGACCTGAAGCAGCAGGCCCATACCTCGGCGCTGCGGATGACGTACTTTGTCTCGAAGCTGATGGATTGATATCCGTCGTCCCGGGCTTGACCCGGGACCGCTGGCGGCTGGGCGCGAAGGTTCGCTCAAAAAGGCCAGCGGTCCCGGATCAGGTCCGGGACGACGCTATCTCCACGTCGGCAGCCACATCCACTGCACATAGGCCTTCTTGCCGCCCGAAAGCTCGGCGGCGGAGATGATCGGCAGGAACCACAGGAAAACCGCAAGCGCTGCCGCCACGGTTCCGCGCCCCAGCCAGCGCCAGCGATCCTCGCGCCGCCAGACCTGGTCGAGCGCGAGGGCGAGGCAGCCCATCAGGAAGGCGCCGGGCAACAGGTAGTGGTAATAGAACTGCACCGGTTTGCGGTTGCCCACCCACATGCCGATCGCGGCAAGGTAGAGGAGGGCAAAGGCCAGCGCATCGCGCCGCCCCTGCCTCAGGCCGGCATAAAGGCACCAGCCGAGCCCGATCAGCCCGCCCCACATCACCACCGGATTGCCGATCAGCACGATACCGCGCCGCGCGCCATCGACGTCTTCGTAAAGATACCAGACCGAGCGGATGTCGAGCATCCACTGCCACCAGTGGCTCATGTAATTGTGCTTCTTGGTGACGCTGTCCTGCAGCTGCACCATGTAGCCCTGATACTGGACGATGCCCCACGGATCGACCGGGCGCGTGGCATAGTGGAAGGCCGGCCAGAAGGTCGCGAAATAGACCAGCAGGGGCACGATCCCGAGCCAGACGAAGGCTTCGGCAAGGCTGATCCCCGGCAGCGGCGGACCCTTGGTGGAGAATACGAAGCCCTTGCGCCGCTGCGCGAGGCACAGCACCGCAAGCCCCAATCCGGGGAGCATGGCTGGCACCACGACCGACCACTTCGCCCCCATCGACAGGCCGAGGAAAAGGCCGGCCAGCGCCAGCCGCCAGCGCGCCTGCCCCTGCCAACGAAACGCCGCCGCGACCTGCCAGAAGGCGAGCATGGCAAACGTCGCCATGAAAATGTCGAGCATGGCGATGCGGCTCTGGATGAACCAAGAGAAGTTCACCGCCAGCAGCACGGTGCCGATCACCGTCGCCAGCGCGCGCCCGCTCGCCGCCCAGATAAGGCGGGAGAAGGCGAAAAGGCCCAGCGTGCCGAACAGCGCGGGCATGATCCGCCAAGCCTTGGGCGTATCCCCGAACAGCGCGATCCCGGCGGCCAGGATCTCCTTGCCGACCAGCGGATGCTCCGGATTGACCGGCTTTTCCATCGCCAGCAGCGCCCTTGCCGCTTTCACGTAATGCACTTCATCGAAATAGATTTTCGACGGGATGTGCAGCCGAATCCAGATCAGCGCGAGGAAGGCGGCGCAGATCGCCGCGCACCAGCGCCATGGGTCCCGATCAGGCGTGTAGAGGCTGGCTGGCTTCACCGGCGCACGGATAATTGGCCCGGACGGCAAGCGCAACCGGCTTGCACGCGCTCGCGCCCAGTCTTAAGGCCCGCCCCATGAAGCGCGATACCGGTCAGAACCGCTCGATCACGTCGAAATGGCGTTCCGCTACCCGTGCCGTCCGTGGCGGCACCTGGCGCTCCGAACAGGGCGAGACCAGCGAGGCCATCTTCATGACCTCGGGCTATTGCTATGACGATGCCCATACCCCTGCCGCGCGCTTTGCCGGGCAGGAGCCGGGCATGACCTATTCGCGCACCCAGAACCCCTCGGTGCAGATGCTGGAAGAACGCATCGCGCTGATGGAAGGGGCAGAGGCCTGCCGCACCCAGGCATCGGGCATGGCCGCCATGTCGACCGCCATGCTTTGCCAGCTTTCGGTGGGGGACCACATGGTCGTCGCCCGCGCCGCCTTCGGCCCGACGCGCTGGGTGACCGACAACCTGCTGCCGCGCTTCGGCATCGAATGCACGGCAGTCGATGGCCGCGACCTCGACCAGTGGAAGGCAGCCATCAAGCCCAACACCAAGGTCTTCTTCTTCGAAACGCCCGCCAACCCGACGATGGACATCGTCGATATCGCCGCCGTCTGCGCGCTGGCGAAGGAGCATGGCATCCGCTCGGTCGTGGACAATGCCTTTGCCACCTCCGCGCTCCAGCGCCCGCTGGAACTGGGCGCGGACGTGGTTGCCTATGCCGCCACCAAGCTGATGGACGGACAGGGCCGGGTTCTCGCCGGGGCGGTTTGCGGTTCGGCTGAGTTCATCAACGGAACCCTGCTGCCCTATCAGCGCAACACCGGACCTACCCTTTCGCCATTCAACGCGTGGATCGTGCTGAAGGGACTCGAGACGCTCGAACTGCGCGCGGTCAAGCAGGCCGAAAACGCGCTGGAGGTTGCCCGCTTCCTCGAAGCCCGCGTGCCGGTGCTTAATCACCCCGGCCTGCCCAGCCACCCGCAGCACGAACTGGTCAAGCGCCAGATGCGCTATGCCGGCTCGGTCTTCTCGTTCGAGGTCGATGGCGGGCGCGAGGCGGCGCACCGGGTGCTCGACGCGCTCGAGATGGTCGATATCTCGAACAACATTGGCGATACCAAGTCGCTGATGACGCACCCCTGCTCGACCACGCACTCCAGCCTGACGCCCGAAACGCGCGCGCTCATGGGGGTGAACGAGGGTATGCTGCGGATCAGCGTCGGACTGGAAGACCCTGTCGACGTGATGGAAGACCTGGACCAGGCGCTGCGCAAGATCGGATTGTAACGGCTCGCCGATTCCAGCTTGCCAGAGTGCGGCTCCACCGCCATCTTCGATCGATGCAGCAAGTCCCCCCTGCAGCATGAGTCCCGAAGCGCTCTACGCCGCGATCATCGAATCGAGCGACAATGCGATTGTCGCTAAGTCGCTCGATGGCACCGTGCTTTCGTGGAATGATGCTGCCGAACGCATATTCCAATGGACGGCACAGGAGATGGTGGGTCAATCGATCCGCCGCCTCATCCCCGCCGATCGCCAGCACGAGGAGGATGACATCCTCATGCGAATTTCGCGTGGGGAACGCATCCACACCTTCGAAACCGAGCGCTTGCGCAAGGATGGATCGATTGTCCAGATCGCCGTCCTGATCTCGCCCGTGCGCGATGCGCAGGGGAACATCGTTGCCGCCAGCAAGATGGCACGCGACATTACGGCGGAACGGAGCCTGCTCCAGTCGCTCCAGTCAACCGAGCGCCGCTTCCGCCTGATGGCGGACAATATCTCGCAGCTCGCCTGGATTGCCGAAGCGGACGGCGCGATCCACTGGTACAACGACCGCTGGTACCAGTACACCGGGACCACTCCCGAAGAGATGGACGGCTGGGGCTGGCAAAAGATCCACCACCCCGATCACGTCGACCGCGTGACCGAGAAGTTCAAGCGCCACATCGAGAGCGGCGAACCGTGGGAGGATACCTTCCCGCTACTTGGCACGGACGGCGAATACCGCTGGTTCCTCTCGCGCGCGGTGCCACTGCATGAGGAAGACGGCTCCATCGGCTGCTGGTTCGGCACCAATACCGACATCACCGAAAGGCGCGCTTCCGAGCGGCAGATCAGCCTGTTGCTGCGCGAGGTCAATCACCGCTCGAAAAACATGCTCGCGATCATCCAGTCGATGGCGCGGCGTACCCTGGGCAAGGATTCGCCCTTTGTCGGCAAGCTCGAAGCGCGGATCGCGGCGCTCTCGGCCAACCAGGACCTGCTGGTCGAGCGAGACTGGCGTCCGGTCCCGATTGCGGCCCTGCTCGATTCCCAACTGCGCATGCTGGGCGATGCCCGCGCGCAGGTGCACTGCGACGGGCCCACGATCGAGCTGCTTCCCGGGGCGGCCGAGGCGATCTCGATGGCGGTCCACGAAATGGCGACCAATGCCGAGAAGTATGGCGCGCTATCCGTCTCCTCTGGCCGGATCGACATCACCTGGACGGTCGCAAATGGCCAGTTTTCCATGCACTGGCGCGAAAGCGGCGGCCCTGCCGTCAGTGAACCCGAGCGGGAGGGCTTCGGCTCGCAGATCCTGGTGGCGGTACCCAAGGGCAAACTGCGCGGTGAGGTCCAGGTTGCCTTTCCGGACGAGGGCTTCACCTGGTCACTGACCTGCCCCGCCGAGCATGCGGTGGGATAGCAAATCGGTTATCAGGTCCGCGCCGCCATTGCTCCGGCAGCGAAACGGGGCTAGTCTGCGGCCATGGAGCAGTTCTTCCAGCACGCCGCGATGACCGACGGCATTACCGTCCGCGTGGCAGTGAATTTCCTGCCCGAACAATCGCGGATAGAAGCGGGGAAGTGGTTCTGGGTCTATCACATCCGGATTGAAAACCATTCTGAGAGCGCCGTGCAGCTCCTCTCGCGCTCGTGGAAGATCACCGACGGGCGCGGCATGGTCAACCTGGTCGAGGGTGAGGGCGTGGTCGGCGAACAGCCGCTGATCCGCCCCGGCGGCAGCCATGACTATGTCTCGGGCTGCCCGCTCACCACGCCGAACGGCTCGATGGAAGGGCACTACGTGTTCCGGGGCGAGGACGGCGCGGAATTCGAAGCCGCGATTCCCTTCTTCCCGCTCGCAGCGCCCGCGACGGAAAGCTCGGAACGCCGCGAGCCGTTTTAGGGCTTGGCTGCGGGTGATAGCTCACTGGCCCGCTTCGCCCCAGCTTTACGGAAGCGATCCGCATACCTTTGATAGAGCCTGACGAGTACCTTGTTGGAGCCAGCTTCCCGAATCTTCAATTCAATGTAGTCGAGCACGGTCAAGCCATCAGCCTGATCGACTTGGTTCAAATTGATTCCCCATGACCGCAATGCGTCGTCGATAAAGGGATCAGAATGCGTGGAAACCGCAAGCTTCAAGACGTTGCCAAGCCTCGGCCGAAAGTTAAACTGGTCGCACAGCAGCCGGGGCATCTCGCGGTTCAGGGTTGAACGTGCTTTGGCGTGAGCCGTTGCCTCATCGTCGGAAGCCTTGACGCCCGCAGCATTAAAAACCAACGATTGGTATTGGTACATCACGCTGGGGTGGCCCGGTTGCAATTCCAGCGTTTGCGCCTCGACAGCCGAGCATAGATTTGCGGAATTGATGCGTAGCGGAGCGGAAGCAGAGAGCGGACCATGCAGACCGCACGCAAAGAGTGTCAGGAAGCCTTTCGTAGCCATTCGCTGTAATCGCTTCATGGCCGCGACGTTATCGGGCGCCAACGGCCATGGCAACCGAACCTATTGGCAATAGTCCAGTCGCGCCCTAAACGCGGGGCTGTGAAGCGCACCCACTTGCCCCTGAACGCCCTGCGCGTGTTCGATGCCGCTGCGCGGCACCTGTCGTTCACGCGCGCGGCAGACGAGCTGGCGGTGACGCCCGCCGCCGTGGGCCAGCAGATCCGCGCGCTCGAAGACCTGCTGGGTGTCGTGCTTTTCCGCCGCACCAGCAAGGGACTGGAGCTGACCGACGAGGCAACGGCCGGGCTTGAGGCGCTGCGCTGCGGCTTTCTCCAGTTTGAAGACGCCGTTCAGGCCATGCAGGCCGGGCAGGCAAGTCACGTCTACACCATCGCCGCGCCGCGCGATTTCCTCGCCGTCTGGCTGGCCCCGCGCCTCGCCGCATTCCGCGCCGGCAACCCGGAAGTGCGCTATGTCCTGCTGGATGGAGAGGACATCGATTTTACCGAATCGAACCTCGATCTTGCCGTGCGCTGGACCGAAGGGCCCGGCGATCTCGAGGGCGTGCAGCTTGGCTCGTCAGAGCGCGTGACCGTGGGCGAAGGCCCCTGGATCACCTGGCCGGGCGATCCCGCGCCGCAGGGTGAGGGTGAGGAAGAGCCGCCGGTCCATGTCGGCGATGCCGGTATCGCGCTGGCCTCGGCCGCCGCCGGGCTCGGCAAGGCCCGCGTGCCCGCGCTGCTGGCGCGCGAATGGCACGCGGCCGGGCGGATCGATGCGCTGGGCGCCAGCGATGATTGCCGCCGTGCCTACTGGCTCGTCGCCCCGCTGCCGCAGTGGCGGCAGAAAAAGGTCAAGGCATTGGTCGCGGCGCTGACCGCCTGACCCCTTACGGGCCGGTGATCACCTCGCCGCGCGCCATCACGAACTTGACCGCCTTCAGCACTTTCACATCGGCCAGCGGATCGCCGTCGACCGCGATGATGTCTGCCGCCTTGCCGGCTTCGATCGTGCCGGTTTCCTTGTCGACGCCAAGCAGTTCGGCGGCGTTGACCGTGGCGGCCTTGATCGCCTCTGCCGGGGGCATGCCGTACTTGACCAGCAGTTCGAACTCATCGGCATTGCGCCCATGCTTCGATACGCCCGCGTCGGTGCCATAGGCGATGCGCACGCCCGCCGGATAGGCGATCTGCAGCGACTTGCCGGTCACGCCGATGCGCCAGTCGATCTGCTTCTTGATCGCCGGGGGATAGGCATTGGGATTGGCGGCGAGTCGTTCGAGGTAGCCGTTCACAGTGCTCAGCGTCGGCACGTAGAAGGTCTTGTGCTCCTTCATCAGCTTGACGATTTCGGCATCGATCATCGTGCCGTGTTCGATCGAATCCGCGCCTGCCGCCACGGCAAGCCGGATGCCATCAGCGCCGTGGGCATGGACCGCGACCTTGCGGCCATAGGCATGGGCGGTTTCGACCAGCGCCTTGGCCTCATCCTCGAACATGCGGGTGGCGAGGCCAGTGCCCGAGTTCACGCCGCCGGTGGTGGCGAACTTGATCACGTCTGCCCCGCGGCCCACCTGGCGGCGCACGGCGCGGCGGCAATCGTCGGCCCCGTCGCAGAGGTTTTCGGTGCCGATGTGCGGGTGGACGTCATCGGCCATGCCAACGCGCGAATCCATGTGGCCGCCGGTGGTGGAGATCGATTCCCCGGCGTCGATGATGCGCGGGCCGGTCAGGTAGCCCCGCCGGATCGCTTCCTTCAGCGCCAGCACCTTGCCATCGCTGTCACCCAGGTTGCGCACCGTGGTGAAGCCGGCGCGCAGGGTCTTCATCCCGTTCCAGTATGTTTCATAGGCGTTGAGCGGCAGGCTGTCGGTCCCCCAGGCGGCGATGCCTTCGTTGCCAGCACGGTCCGAGGAAAGGTGGGTGTGGCTGTCGATCAGGCCGGGCAGGACGGTGCGTCCTTTCAGGTCGATCGTCCGCGCTCCGGCGGGAGCGCTGATGTAGCCGTCCTGAAGGCCGGTAATGCGGCCGTCCTCGACCATGATCGTCGTTGCACCGCGCGGGGCCTGCCCGGGTACGGCGATTACGCGCCCGGCGTGGATATAGGTAACCGATGCGGGCGTGCCCTGCGCCGATGCGGCTGCGGGAAGCGCGCAGAGGAGGGCAAGCGTCAGCGCGGCGGGCAAGCGGTTCATCGGGCAGGCTCCAGAGGCGGGATGGTATCACCTGACACTATCGCCGCGTTCCCCGCCTCGCAAGCCGCAGAGGGAAACTATCCCGTGCCGCCCTTTGCCGCGTCCTTCAGCTCCATGCCATTGCCCGGCATGCATTGTTGCAGCTCGATCAGGTTGCCTTCGGGATCGCGGCAATAGAGCGTGCGGACGTGGCCCATGTCGACCCACTGTTTGCCGCCCGTCTGCAGTCCCGCAGCGATCAGGCGGGGGAAGTCTTCCTCGATATTGTCGGTATCGATGCAGATATGGGTATAGCCCTTATCGGCTGCGGTAAGCGCCGTGGTATTGCGCGGGGCGGGCTCGGCGTACTGGAACAGCTCGATGTAGCAGGTGCCCGATTTCATCATCGCGCCCTTCGCGACAGACCGCTCAAGATCCACGATGTAATCGAGCTTTTCCTCGTTGGCCCAGTCGAACTCGCCCACCATCTCGAAGCCGAGCGCCTCGGTATAGAACGCGATCATGCGCTGGATGTCGTGGCAGTGGATGCCAACATGATGGATGCCGCGGATCATCGTGCTCTCCCGTCTCTTGTCGGCGAACTATCGCCAAACCGGACGGGGAGGGCAATGGACTGGCCAAGCAAGGCGCTTGCCTGACGGGGAACAATCAGTCGGCCGGGTTGTGCTTTGCCAGGAAGGTGTCGAGTGCGGCGTACCACTTCTCGGTTTCCTCGCTGCTTTCAAAGCCGTGCCCGACGCCTTCCAGCACGACCGGTTCGACCGCCACGCCGGCTTTGAGCGCCGCGTCGCGCATTTCCTTGAACTGGCTGAAGGGAACGCGGCTGTCCTTGGTGCCGTGGACGAGCAGCAGTGGGCGCGTCAGGCGGCCGACCTGCTTGGCGGGCGAAACGAGGTCTACGTTGAAGGCGCCGTCGCTGCCGCCCCGCACCTGCCGGCTCCACTTGCGGCGTTCCTTGGGATCGGATTCGAAGCGGTTGGCATAGCTCACCTGCCGCTGCCAGTTCATCACCCCGGCAAAGCTGGCGGCGCAGCGATAGCGCTCCGGATTGCGGATCGCGCCCCAGGCCGCGGCATAGCCGCCATAGGACGAACCGACGAGGCAAACGCGCTTCGGATCGACAATGCCCTGCTTGACCAGGTGGTCCATCCCGTCATCGAGATCGTCCTGCATGGCGCGGCCGATCTGGCCCTCGCCAAGGCCGGCAAAGCCCTCGCCATATCCCTCGGAGCCGCGGTAATTGGGCTGCAGCACGGCATAGCCGCGATTGGCAAGGAGCTGGACTTCGTCGTTGTATTCCAGCTTGTCGCGCACCCAGTAGGGTCCGCCATGCGGCAGGACGATCAGCGGCAGGCCCTTGGCCTCGCGCCCAACCGGGAGCGTCAGGTAGGCGCGGATCTGCACCTTGTCGCGTGCGGTGTAGTCGATCGCCTTGGGCTGCGCGAGCTTGGCCGGATCGAGGTCGGGCCGCATGATCGCCAATTGTTCGAGCCGGCGCGAGGCAACGTCATAGATGTAGAGCGCCCCCGAATCGCCGGGCGACGATTGCCATACCAGCATCCGCGAATTGTCACGGGCGCGCGAGCCTAGTGTGACTTCGGAGCCGGGCAGTGCCTTGTTGAGCGACTTCTGGATCGACTTCATCCTGGGATCGATCCAGGTGATGCGGTCCGCATCGTCGGTGTAATAGACCGCTTTCAGCTTGTTGTTCTCATCAAGGTCGAAGTCGGTGATGTCCGAGCCAGGCTGGGCATAGACGGTATCGCCGGTGGTGCGGCTCGCATAGTCCGCGGAGACGACCACGGCGCGGTTTTCAAGGTTGCGCTCGATGACATAACCCGTGTCGGAACCGGCGAAAATCCGCATCGCGTCCCACCACTTCTGCTGCCAGTCCTTGCTGGTCATCTTCACCGTTTCGCGCAGCTTGTCTTCAGGTTTGGCGCGGTAGAGCACCTTCACCGCGCCGGACGTATAGACGAAGGCCATGCGGACATTGCCCTTGTCATCGGCGTACCAGTCCCACGCGCCGTCGATCGGCTTCTGGATCTCCCTGCCGGCCTTGCGTGCGGTTTCATCGAGCGGGAAGTTCCAGACCGAGGGGTATTCGTAGATCGTTTCCTGAAGCGCGAGCAGGATGCTGCTGCCATCGGGATCGACGTAAAGCACGTCGTCACCGACCACGCCCATGCCTGACCGGCCGATGAAGTCGGTCTTGGCGGTAAGCACGTTCGATACGATCAGCCGGGTATAGCGGACCTCCTCCCCGTCCATGATCGCCGTGTTGCTCAGCGACATCAGTACCTTGTCATTGCCTGCCCAGCGGAACCACTTGAGTTCCTGCTTGCCGTCGAACTTGAAGACGAACTGGCTTTGCCGCGTCATCGGGTCCGCGACGACAAGGATCAGCATCTTGTCCTTTATGGTGGTGAAAGCGATGCGCTTTCCATTGGGGGACAAGGTGGCGCTGCGGATCGTATCATTCCCGGCAAAGGCCTTGGCCGGGTAGCGCGGAGGCTTCTCGGAAGCCGCGGCTGGCTTGGCTTCCTGTGCGGATGCAGGGCTCAGCACAGCGATGAATGCGGCAAGCCCGATGCCGGCCGCCAGATCTCTACAAAATGTCATGCAGCCTTTCCCCCGGTTGCGGGGGAAAGGCTAAGCTACCGATAGAAAAAGGGAAAGCCGGTTTTTAACGGCGGCGATAGCAATTGCGGTTGTACTTCTTGCGGGCGATCTCATGACCGGCCACGCCGCCCACGCCTGCGCCGATCACGGTGCCGGTGGTGCGGTTGCCGCGTCCGGCGATAACGTGGCCGAGCACGCCGCCGGCGACTGCGCCCACGACGGCGCCTTCGGTCTTAGTCAGGCGCTTGCACGCGCGGGCTTCAGCCGTGCTGGCCGTCCCCATGGTAAGCGCCATGGCTGCCATTGCGAGCGCTGCCTTGTTCATGCCGAATGTCATTGTGATGCTCCTGTTTTTGGGAATTTCGCCGCTGAAACGCTTCAGAAGGCCATTGGGCATGAACAGGAGGTGGCGCTTGCGCCGAACCGAGCCTGGGGCGCGCTCAGCGGAACCTCGCCCTAGTTTCCGCTGCCGCCAAAGGTGCGGTTGATCGAAAAGGTAACGCTGGCGTGGGAATCCCGGTGCCGGAATTCGGTGATGAAGGGCACCGGATTGCCGCGATTGGGCGCATGGAATGTGCGCAGGCGCTGGCCCGCCGTATCGAGTGCGTTCTCCATATCGAGCCGCAGCGTGGTGCGCTTGTCGGGCCGGTATTCGGCAAAGACCGAGGCGAAAGGCTGGCTGTTGAAGTTGGAATCGACCTCTTCGATGCGGAAGAAGGTGATCGGCGCGCGGTCGCTCATGGTCAGGCCATAGGACCACTTGGCAAGGTCGCGGCGCAGTTCCACGCCCCAGTCCCATTCGGGCCAGTAGCCGCTCCAGCCCCGCACCTGGCCGGTCAGCGGATCGCGCACCTTGCTGTCCTGCACACCGCCGTCGAACTTGATCCGGGTCGCCTTCAGTCCCAGTTTGTCGAGCGGGGCGTCAAAGGTGAAGCGGGCAAAACGGCGCGTGCCGTTGCCAAGATTGCCGGGGGCGTCGAAACCGTCGGTGGTGAGAATGCGGTCCTGCAGTTCGCTTACCCAGTCATGCCCCAGCACCAGCTTGACGAGGCCGCGGCCCAGCACAGGGCGCTCAACCGTCAGCCGGGCTTCCCAAGCGCTCTGCGGCTTGAGGTCGGCATTGCCGCCATTCAAGCGCCCATTGGCCAGTTCGGCCGAGGAGATGAAGTCATAGAAATTGAGCTGGGCCGCTGTCCGCCGGATCGAGGCCTGGACATGCCAGCCCGACTTCGCCTTCCAGTCGAGCGTCATGCCCGGCTTGAAGAAGCTTACCACCCGCTCTGCCGAGGTATCGCCGCCCACCGATAGGCTTGAGGTTTCGTACGCGAACGACGTATCGAGCCGCAGCCCGCCGGATAGCTGGCGGCCAAGGTTGAGGTAGGTTTCCGAACGCACCTCATCGACCGTGGCAAAGTCGATCGGCAGGTCGATCCGGTTGCGCGCGCCGCCAGCGCCGAGCAGGTAGAGCTCGGTCGCGTTTTCCAGCTTGTTGTAGGCCAGTTCGGTCCCGACCTCGGCCGAAAAGCCCAGGACCTTGGGATGGGTCCAGCTCAGCCGGCCCAGTGCCTCGTCATAGCGGGCGACCTGCACCTGCTCGAAGCCGCCAATGGTCGCGCCATTCACGCGGTTGAAGCTGGCATCGTAATTGTCCCGATCGCGGCGGTTGGCGAGCGCCACGAACTTGATCGCCCCGCCCGCCAGCGGCCGGGTTACGTCGCCGCCGACCTCATAGCCGGTGTTGCGGTAGTCCTGCGTCAGCCGGTCGTCACGCACCTGCCCGCCGGTGGGGGTAACATGGTTGGTCTGGCCCAGCATGAAGTGGCTGGGGGCATAGCGCAGGTTGATGTGGGCCGAGCGGTTCTCACCCCCATCGTGAGTCCAGCTTGCCGCAAGGAACGGGTTGCGCTCCCTGATCGTGTTGACCTTGTCGCGAAACTCCAGCCGCGTGCCGTCGCTGGCGCGGTGGATGTCGTCGAAGCCGATCTCGACATTACCGCTGCGGTTCAGGCCGCCCGAAAGGTTGAAAGTCGATGCGCCGCTGCGGATCAGGGCGGAGGCTTCGACGTTCGGGATGACCGTGCCTTCGTGCAGGCGCGTCACGCCCACCTTGACGTTGCCATCGAGGCCGCCCTCGCGGCTGAGCACGACGTTGAGCACCTGGCTCTTGCCCGCATAGTCCGAGCCGTAGAGGTCTCCCGGTCCCACCTCGACGCGCAGCACGCGCCGCGCTGGGATGCGCGCGAGCATTGCGCCAAGGCTCTCGGTCTTCGACGAAGGCCGCGCGCCGTTGACCACGATATTGCCCGCCGCGCCGGAAAAGCCGCGCACTTCGGTATTGGTTTCTTCCAGCACGAAGCCGGGAACGCGGCGCACGATGTCGAGCGCGTTGGAGGGGGCAAACTGGGCGAAATAGTCCGGCTGGTAGACCGTGCTGCGCCCGGCCTGCGCGGGCGGGATGACGGTGCCCTCGCCATTGTCGCGGGCCAGCGCCGGTGCGGCACAGGCAAGCGCCGCAACAAGCGCGAATCCACGGGCAAGCGGCAGGGCCGCGGGGCATAAATATCTCATGACGAAGGCTTTTCCGCTTACCAAACAAAACCCGGGAAGCTGCGCGGGGCCTTTCCCCACGAAGCGCGCCCGAACAGGTGCCCCTCCTGTGCGGACCGGGTTAGGGAGGCCCCAGCCAAGTGCCTATGCGCTATCGACCAAGGGCATTCATCCGCCGATGAAGGGCGCTCCATAGCCGCCGCCGCCGGGGGTCTCGATCACCACCGCGTCGCCCGCGCCGACCTGCGCCTCGTCGGTACCGCCAAAGCTCTCCACCCGGCCTTCGGCGCGTTCGATCCACTGGCGGCCGCAGGCTCCATCGCCGCCGCCGGCAAGGCCGAAGGGGGCGACCGTGCGGCTGGAAGCCACCAGCGTGACGGTCATATCCTCAAGGAAGCGCAAGCGCCGCAGCACACCCTCGCCGCCCGGCCACTGACCCGCGCCGCCCGATCCGCGCCGGACGGAGAATTCCTCAAGCCGCACCGGCAGGCGCAGTTCGAGCACTTCGGGATCGGTGATGCGGGTGTTGGTCATGTGGGTGTGGACCGGCCCCGCCCCGGTAAAGCCCGGACCCGCGCCCGCGCCGCCGCAGATCGTCTCGTAATACTGGTGACGCGCGTTGCCGAACAGGAAGTTGTTCATCGTGCCCTGCCCCGCGCAAAGTGCCCCGAGCGCGCCGAACACGGCATTGGTGATTGCCTGGCTGACCTCGGTATTGCCCGCGACCACCGCGCGGCCGATGGCGGGGGAGAGGAAAGAGCCGGCGGGGATGACGATCTCCAGCGGGCGCAGGCAGCCTTCGTTGAGCGGCAGGGCATCGCCTGTCAGGCAGCGGAAGGCATAGAGCACGGCGGCGCGGGTGACGGCGGGCGGCGCGTTGAAATTGCCCTCGCGCTCGGGGCTGGTGCCGGTGAAGTCGATGCGGGCCGAGCGGGCCGCGTGGTCGAGTGTGACCGCAACCTCGATCGATCCGCCCTGGTCCATGGGCAGGGTAAAGCGCCCGTCATGCAGGCGGTCTATCACCCGGCGCACGCTCTCTTCGGCGTTGTCCATCACGTGGCCCATATAGGCCAGAACGCAGGGCCAGCCCCAGCGCGCCGCCAGACCCGCCACCTCTCGCTGCCCGGTGGCATTGGCGGCAAGCTGGGCCTTGATATCCGCGACGTTCATATCCGGGTTGCGCGCCGGGAAGGGGCCGCTGGCAAGGACGGCGCGGAAATCGGCTTCGAGGAAGCGCCCGCCGCTCGCCAGCAGCATGGGGTCGATGACCACGCCTTCCTCTTCCAGGCGCACCGAGTCCGGCGGCATCGATCCCGGCGTGCGGCCGCCGATATCGGCATGGTGGCCGCGGTTGGCGACGAAGGCGCGCAGTTCGCCGTCCTCGTCGAACACCGGCGAAACCACGGTTACGTCGGGCAGGTGCGTGCCGCCGTTGTAGGGATTGTTGAGCACCACCGCGTCGCCGGGTTTCAGGCTCGCGCCATGGCTGGCGATCACCGTCCGCACCGCCTCACCCATCGAGCCGAGGTGCACCGGCAGGTGCGGGGCATTGGCCACGAGGTTCCCGTGGGCATCGAACAGCGCACAGGAGAAATCGAGCCGCTCGCGGATATTGACGCTGGACGAGGTCGCCTCAAGCACCGCGCCCATCTGCTCGGCAAGGCCCATGAACAGCTGGTTGAACAGTTCGAGCAGGACCGGATCGGGCTGCGACAGGTCAGGCAGCGCGGCAGGGGCGGCTTCGACATGGGTGAGCAGCAATGCCCCGTTCGCCAGCACTTCGCCGCGCCAGCCGGGCTCGATCACCACTGTGCCGATGGCTTCGCGGATCAGGGCGGGGCCGGGGATGGTGTCTCCCTGTCCGAGAGCATCGCGGTCGAACACCGGGGCCTGCCATTCGCGCGCGCCGGTCCACAGCGGGACAGTGTCGATCGACGCGGCCCCGCTTCCGGACGGCAATGCGGGGCGCTTGGGCGGGGCGGATCGCTCAACCGCCTCGAGCGCCAGTTCGGCAACGATCACCTCGCGCTCGGGCGTGGTAAAGCCAAAGCGGCGGTGGTGGGCCTCTTCAAATTCCGCGCGCATCGCCTGCGGTTCACCAAGCGGCACGGACAGCGCGGCGTCGGTCCCGGCGTAGCGCAGGCGGGCACTCGCCTGTGCCGTGACTTGGCCCGAAAGTCCGTGCCGCGCTTCGGCCTCCAAGGCTTCAAGTTTCGGGGTCAGGTCCGCGACCAGCGGCAGTTCGACCGCCGCCTGTTTAAGCGCCGAGCGCTCCGACAGGCCGATGCCATAGGCGGAGAGTACGCCTGCCAGCGGATCGATCAGCACGCGGCGCATGCCGAGCTCTTCCGCTACGCGGCAGGCGTGCTGACCGCCCGCGCCGCCGAAACATTGCAGCGTGAAGCTGGCCACATCCTCGCCGCGCGACAGGGCGGTGCGCTTGATCGCGGCGGCCATCGTGGCGACGGCGATGGTCAGGAACCCTTCGGCAAGGTCACGCGGATCGCGGCCAAGGGGCGCGGCCATCTCGGTGAATTTCCGCGCTACGACTTCGGCGTCCAAGGGCTGGTCGCCTTGCGGCCCGAACACGGCGGGGAAGTGCCGCGGCTGGATCTTGCCGCACAGCACATTCGCATCGGTCACGGTCAGCGGCCCGCCGCGCCGGTATGCGGCTGGTCCGGGATTGGCCCCGGCGCTTTCCGGCCCGGCCCTAAGCCGCGCGCCATCGAAGGACAGGATCGAACCACCGCCCGCCGCCACGGTATCGATCGCCAGCATCGGCACGCGCAGTTCGACGCCGGCGATCTTGGTATCGAACTGCCGCTCAAAGGCCCCGGCATAAAGCGCGACATCGGTAGAGGTGCCGCCCATGTCGAAGGCAATGACGCGCGGCTCACCCGCTTCCTCGGCCGATTTCGCCGCGCCGACAATGCCGCCCGCCGGGCCGGAGAGGATCGCGTCCTTGGCGCGGAACCGGTCGGCCGCCGCCAGCCCTCCGTTCGACTGCATGAAGGACAGCGGCACTCCTTGTAGTTCGGCGGAAACCTGTGCCACGTAATTGCGCAGCACCGGCGCCAGATAGGCATCCACGACCGTGGTCCGTGCCCGCGCGACAAGACCGAGCAGGGGAGACACTTCGTGGCTGGCCGAGACATGGGCAAAGCCCGCCTCCCGCGCCAGCGCGGCGATGCGGGCTTCGGCTTCGGGGAATTGCCAGGCGTGGATCAGCGCCACGGCGCAGGTTTCCAGGCCAGCCTCGCGCCTGGCCTTCAGCGCCGCAAGGAGCGCGGCTTCGTCGAGCGGAGCCAGAGCCGCGCCATCCGCGCCAACGCGTCCGCCGACTTCCAGCACATCGGCGTAAAGCGGATCGGGCAGGCGGATCTCCAGCGCGAACAGGTCGGGCCGGGTCTGGTGGCCGATGCGCAGCAGGTCGGCGTATCCGGCGTCGACCAGCAGCAGGACCTTGGCCCCCTTGCGTTCGAGCAAGGCATTGGTCGCCACCGTGGTGCCAAGCCGGACCTCACTGACAAGGTCAGGCGTGATCGGCGCATTGGCGGCAAGTCCCAGCACGGCGCGGATGCCCGCCGTCGCGGCATCGCGGTAGTGCTCCGGATTCTCGCTCAACAGCTTGTGCGTATGAATGCGCCCGTCGGGCGCGCGGGCGACGACATCGGTGAAAGTCCCGCCGCGATCGATCCAGAATTGCCATCGGCCCATGCCCTTGCGGTGAAGCGGGCGGGCGGGGGCAAGTCAAGCTTAGTCGAGGATCACCGGCAGCGCGGTCATGCCCCGCATGTCGAGCCCGGCAAAGATCGGCGTGGGCGCTTCCGGATCGTAGCGCAGGTTGGGCCAGCGATCCATCAGGCCGTTGATCGCGGCGATCATCTCCTGCTTGGCGACGTCCATCCCCGGGCAGCGGTGCGGGCCGAGGCCGAAGCCGAGGTGATGCTGTTTCGGGCGGTGAATGTTGAACTGGTCGGGATTGTCGAACATGCGCGGGTCGCGGTTCGCGGCGGCGAGCCACAGGTTCACCCGCGCGCCTTCGGGGATGACCACGCCGTCCACTTCGACGTCCTTGGTGGCGACACGGTAGAAGTTGCCCGAAGTCGCGCGCCAGCGGAGCGCCTCGTCGACTGCCGCCTCGATCAGGTCGCGGTTGGCGAGGCATTCCTGCCATGCTTCCGGGTGGGTGAGCAGGGCGTCGATGGTGATGCCAAGCTGCCGCCATGTCGTGCCGCCGCCGGCAAAGATCACCAGCTTGGCGAACGAGAACAGCTCTTCCTGCGTCATCTTGCGGCTGGTGCCGTCGGGCAGTTTCATCTCGTTTTCAAGCAGTCCGGAAACCACATCGTCCTGCGGCTGCGCGCGGCGAGAGGCGACCATCTCGGTGAGGATGCCGTCCACCACCCGGCGCGATTCCGCGACCTGTTCCGGCGTGTGATCGCGCGCGCCAAAGGTGCTGCGGGTCAGGTGAAAGCGAAAGTCCAGTTCGTCCTTGCCCGCCAGCCCCAGGCTGCGGGTAACGACAAACATCGGCAGCCAGGCGCAAAGCTCAAGGTTGAGATCGGCGCGCGCCTTGCCTTCGAGCGGGGCGAGCAGCGAAGTGACCGCCTGATCGATCCAGTTCGGCTTCCACCAGTCCATCGTGCGCGGGCGGAGAAACAGCGGCTGGGCGACGGCGCGGTTGCGCTTGTGCTCCTTGCCGATCATCTGGAGGATCGTCGGGCCGACCTGTTTCAACCCTGCGCTTTCCGCCATGATTTCGGACGAAAAGATCATGTTCTCGCGGAAGCCCCGCTCGCAGGCATCGAAGCCCAGCAGGGTCCAGTCCTCGCGCTCCACCATGGTGCCGCCGATTACGTCTGGCAGGCCAAGCAGGCTGCGGGGGCTGCCCTTCTGCACCGATCCCGCTTCACGCAGTTCGTTGATCGCGTCCGAATAGTCGCGGTCGGTGTCGAGACCGGCATTGCCCGCCTGGCTGCCGACGGAGAACATCTCGATCAGCTTCTCTTGCTGTTCCTCGGGCCGCTCGATGGTTTCGCTCTGTGCCATGTCTTGCCTGCCTTAGCTGAAGTTGAGGACGCTCATCTGCTGGAAGGCGCGAATGCCTTCCGGCCCGCGCTCGCGGCCTTGCCCGGACAGTTTGATGCCGCCGGAAGAGGCCCAGGCGCTGGTGACGCCATTGTTGACGTTGATCGAGCCCGACCGCATCGCCTCGCCCACCTTGAGCGCGGCGCGCTTGTCCGCGCCGTGAACCCAGCCGGACAGGCCGAACTTTGAATCGTTGGCCATGGCAATGGCATGGTCGAGATCGCGGTAGCCGATCACCGAGACGACCGGGCCAAAGACCTCTTGCTGTGCGGCAGGATTGGCATTGTCGGGAACATCGAGCAGGGTGGGCTCGAAATAGTGCCCGCCCTTCACGCCGGGCCATGGCTGCCCGCCGTGGACCACTGTCGCGCCCGCCGCGACGGCTTCGTCCACAATGCGCTGGCAGCGCGCGACGGCGGCGGCGTTGATCAACGGGCCCATTTCCGTCGCGGGATCGCTGGCCGGGCCAATGCGGATCGCGGCGAGCAGCTCCTTCATCCGGGCCAGCACCTCGGTCTTGCTGTCTTCGGGTACGAGGATGCGGGTGCCGAGTGCGCAGCCTTGCCCGGCATGGCTGACGCAGATGACACGGGCGTGCATGGCGGCCTTGTCCACCGAGTCCGGCAGGAAGATCTGCGCCGACTTGCCGCCGAGTTCGAGGACCAGCGGCTTGAGCGTCGGCGCTGCCTGCTGGGCGATGGCAATGCCGACGCCGACCGAGCCGGTGAAGGAGACCATGTCGACGCGGGGATCGCTCGACATCAGTTGCCCGCCTTCCAACCCGCCCTCGACCACGACATTGAGGACGCCAGCGGGCAGGCCTGCTTCCGCTGCCGCCTCGGCAAACACCATCGAGGACAGGGGGGTAAGAGGATTGGGCCGCAGCACCACCGTATTGCCCGTCACGAGCGCAGGCACGACCTTCCACAGCGCGGTGAACAGCGGCACGTTGTAGGCGGCGATGGCGCTGACCACGCCGTGCGGCAGGTATCGCCTGACCGATTGCATGGGAGTTCCGGCGACGCCCAGCCGCTCGTGCATGGGCAGCGGGTTCTCCTCGATCTCGGGGAGCGACAAGTAGACATCGGGGATTTCGGCGGCGTGGCGCAGCGGCGTTTGCACCTGCGCGAACATGACGGAAGAGGAAACCGGGCAGCCCGCCTCCAGCATGGCCAGTTCCTTGAGCCGGTCGGCGTGGCGGGCCAGCGCGGTAGCATAGCGCCGCATGACATCGGCGCGTTCTGCGCGGGGCAGTCCGCTCCAGTCACCCTTGTCAAAGGCGCGGCGGGCGGCGGAAATCGCGGCATCGACCTGCGCGATGGAGAGGCCCGCCACTTCGGCCACCGTGCTGCCGTCAGACGGGTTTTCGACCGCAAAGGCAGCGCCTTCACCGGTGACGAAGCGTCCGTCGATATAGCCGGCGTGCTCCATGATCTCTCCCGTGCAAATTCGCAATAACGAAAAACTATTCGCATTTTCTCACTTTGTCCAACGCGCGTCAATCCCGCTGTCGAGTGAGCTTGGGTTGCGCACGAAACTGGTTTGACCAGTCGCGCTGGTCAGGTCCGATTGCCGAAAGGTTCAAGTGGAGGTTCACAAAGAGTGCTTGACGAACGCTCATGGCAATGATCGTATGAGCCAGCGTATTTCATAACTACCAAGACGAATGGGCCGTCAGAGCCAGCTAAGAGAACGACGCAAGGCGATGGGCCAGCGTCCATATTGGGAGATGGATATGAAGGCGATCTACAGGACAACTGCGTCTATCTTTGCCGCCGCGCTCATGATGAGCCTGGGCGGCCCAGCCCTTGCCCAGGATGCGAGTGACGAGGATGCGGCCGATTCCGCCGGCGACATCGTCGTCACCGCCCGCCGCGTCGAGGAACGCCTTCAGGACGTTCCCATCTCGATCACCGTGTTCAACCAGGAACAACTGAGCCAGCGCAATATTGCGGTTCCGTCCGACCTTGCGACATATACGCCATCGCTGTCCTCCAACACGCGTTTCGGCCCGGAAAAGGCGACCTTCGCTATCCGCGGGTTCAACCAGGATGCCTCGACCGCGCCGACCGTGGGCGTCTATTTCGCCGATGTCGTCGGCACCCGCGCGCAGGGCGGCACGGCGGGCGGCAACACCGTCGGCGCCGGATCGTTCACCGACTTGCAGAATGTCCAGGTGCTGAAGGGTCCGCAGGGCACCCTGTTCGGCCGCAACACCACCGGCGGCGCGATCCTGCTGGTGCCCAAGCGGCCGACCAGCGAGTTCGGCGGCTATCTGGAAGGCACTTACGGCAATTACGACCAGAAGCGCGTGCAGGGCGCGCTCAACATTCCGCTTGCCGAGACCTTCAAGGTGCGCCTCTCCTTCGATCGCAATGAACGTGACGGCTATATGCGCAACCGTTCGGGGATTGGTCCGGCGGACTACAACGACGTCAACTACTTCTACGGCCGCCTCTCGATCCTGGGCGAGCTGACCCCGAACCTCGAAAACACGATCATCGCGACTTACAGCCGGTCGGACACCAACGGCTATGCCTCGCACTATGAATTCTGCGATCCCAATGCCGCCTCGCCGCTCGTCGGCGGCAGCCTGACGCGCTACTACACGTCAATCGCCGCCTGCGAGCAGATCGCCCGGCAGAAGGCGCGCGGAGACGGACCGCTCGACGTCGAAGTATCGGCGCAGAACCCGCGCATTTTCCTGCGCCAGTGGCAGGTGATCAACACGACCAAGTGGGAAGCCACCGACACTCTGACGGTGAAGAACACCATCAGCTATGGCGAATACCGCGAACAGAGCGCGTTCGAGCTCTACAGCGACAACTTCTTCGTGCCGAACAATTCCACGACACAGTTCTTCGCCGGCCGCGGCGGACCTCTGCCGGGATCGCGCTTCCAGTACATCCAGCTCGGCACCCAGCCCGGCTACGATGCGGCATCGGGCAGCACCTGGACCGAGGAGCTCCAGCTTCAGGGCCGCACTTCCGATGACCGGCTGAGCTATGTGGTGGGTGGCTACCTTGAATTCAGCCGGCCCTTGGGCTGGAACCAGCAGCGCACCGGCATTTACGGTCAGTGCACTGATCCCGGCACGCTGAACTGCACCGGCGCGCTGCCGCTCGTCCCGCTCTCGGCCAGTTTCACTGCGGCCGGTGTGATCGTTTCGGAATCGCGCACGCGGTTCAACTTCAACAACCACGGCCTTTTTGCTCAGGCGACCTACAAGTTCACCGACCAGCTCTCGCTGACCGGCGGATTCCGCTACACCTTCGACACGATCGACGGTTATGCCGAGAGCAACCGCTTCGTTCTGGCGACGATTCCCGGCACGGGCACGATCCCGGTCCAGCGCGTCTGCAACGACGTGCTGAACCACCCCACGGTCAACCTGCTGGCCACGCCCGACGTTTCGCTCTGCGGAACGCGGATCGTCACCAAGTCGAGCAAGCCGACCTGGCTGCTCGGCGTCGATTTCAAGCCCACCGACGACATCCTCGTCTATGCCAAGTGGTCGCGCGGCTATCGCCAAGGGACGGTGAACTTCACCAACCCGGGCATCGAAACGGCGGGTCCGGAAAAGGTCGATACCTATGAAGTGGGCGGCAAGTTCACCTTTGGCGGGGCGGTGCCGGGCTATTTCAACGTCGCGGCCTATTACAACAATTTCCGCGACCAGCAGATCTTCGGCGCGCTGATCGCCAAGCCCAATTCGGGCCTTTCCGGCGGCGCGGCGATCATCAATGCAGGCCGGTCCTCGATCAAGGGCATCGAGGTTGACGCGGGGGCCAACCTTGGCCGCATCCTGAAGGTGTCGATCGGCTACTCGTACCTCGACACCGAGATCAAGGAGCTGATCACGCCGGTGCTGGCGGCCAACAGCCCGTTCCAGCAGATCATCCCGCGTGGCACCGTGGGCGGTGACCTGTCCTATTCGCCGCACCACCGCCTGACGGCATCGGCCGATCTGACGATCCCGACGCCCGAGGAACTCGGCAAGATCACGCTGGGGGCGATCTTTACCCATACCTCGTCGCAGCTGGTCGATGGCAACAATCGCATTCCCAAGACCAACCTGCTCAACCTCAACGCCACTTGGGCCAACATCGGCGGCACCGGGGTGGACGTGATCGGCTTTGCCAGCAACGTCACCAACCAGCTTTACAAGACCTCGTCGGGCGGCGGGTTCGAATCTTCCGGCATCGGAGACTTCATGTACGGCCCGCCGCGCATGTACGGCGTGCGCCTGCGCTTCACCTTCGGCGGCGGCTGAGTAGCGGCGGTCCGCTCCCTCCCAAGGCGCGACTGCAAGCTGCGGGGGGCGGGAGAAATCCCGTCCCCCGTTCGCTCGTTCAGACGCTCAGAAGTGCGAAACTGTCGAGCCGTTCGACTGCCGCACCCAGCCGCGCGGTAAAGGCATGGATGATTGGCGGCTCGACCCGGCGGGTGATCGCCCAGAGGTAGAAGCCATAGACCATGGCTTCGCGGTACTGGCCCCATGCCTCTTCCTCACCCGGCATGTCGCAGCCGTGCCCGCGCATGACGCCGAGGTAATGGGAGAGGAGCCTGCGTTCCTCGGCAGCGGCGACATCGACCGGCAGGGTAGCGGCAATGTGATAGGCGACATCGAGCGCCCAGCCGCCGGCCTGCAACAGCTGCCAGTCGATCAGGCCGGGGCCTTGCTCCGTGCGGAAGATGTTCCCGGCATGAGCATCGCCGTGGACGAGGAACTGCGGCCGCAAGGCATCGCGCGCGGCGAGCGGGGGTAGGGCGGAGAGCAGGCGGGCGGCGTCCTTGGTCTGCGGGGCGAGCGATGCTCCGCGCGGATCATCGAGCAGCGCCTGGAGTTGCTGTGCCGTCAGGTGCGGTCGCCCGGCAAATTCATCGATCCGCCGGGTGATCCACGGCTCGCTGGCGAGCAGCCCGCGCCCGGCGTGGAGCGCTGCCAGCTGTTCAAGGCTGGCAGCCGTGTCATCGGCGGTGAAGGGATCGAGCGCCGAGCAGAACACCGCACCCCCGGAGATCAGGTCGTGCATGATGACGATAGCCTGCCGCCCCTCGCGGTCGATCACGCTGCTGTGCAGGGAGGGTACGCGCACCGCCACATGGCCGGCGACCTTGCCGTAGAAGTCTGCCTCGCGCACCATGGTCGGCCCGCCCATGCGGGTCATCTCGTCGCCGTCGAGCAGGCCCTTGAGGCACAGGGCCAGAGATGGTGAGCCATCCGCCGGGTGGGCCACGAAGCGCGCCTTGGTGGCGACGGTGCGGATCACCTCGACCGTCTCGACGCGGGCGATTTCGACCCCCAGCGCCGCGGACAGCCACTCGGGCGAGAGCGCTTCGACCAGCCCGTCCGGCACTTTGGGATCAGCCATGGCGATCACTCTCCTTCGCGAATGAATTCGCTATTGCGAAATAACAATCGCATATTCGAAAACGGTTGACCCCCCGTCAAGCCGGTTTAGGCTGGCGCAAAGTCGGAACAGGCACCGGGAGAAAAGGCATGGGCAGGCCGCTTGAAGGAATCAAGGTGGTGGAAGCCTCGATGTGGGCCTTCGTCCCTGCCGCCGGCGCGATCCTCAGCGACATGGGGGCCGAGGTGATCAAGGTCGAGCCCACCACCGGCGATCCGATCCGCGGGCTGCGCTCGGTTCCGGGGGCGGGGCATGGCGAGAAGCTGGAACTGTCCTGGGAAAGCTACAACCGGGGCAAGAAATCGATCACGCTCGATTTAAAGCAGCCTGAAGGACAGGCCGTGCTGATGCGCCTGCTGGAAGATGCGGACGTCTTCCTCACCAACTTCCTGCCGCGCGCCCGTAAGGCGATGAACATCGATGAGGACACGCTGCGCGTCCGCTTTCCGAAGCTGATCTACGCCTATGGCAGCGCGGTCGGGCATCGCGGGCCGGAGGGCGACAAGGGCGGCTATGATGCGATCACCTACTGGTCGCGCGGGGGCATATCCTCGGCCCTGACCGAGGTCGATGCGGACTATCCGGTCGGCCCGCCGGGGCCGGCGCATGGCGATACGCTCTCGGGCGCGATGCTGGCGGGCGGTGTCTGCGCGGCGATCGCCAAGCGGGCGCTGACGGGCGAGGCTTCCAGCGTCGAGGTGTCGTTGCTGGGCGCGGCCATGTGGTCGATGCAGCGGGGCATCGCGCAGACGACGATCGGCGGCAGCGACAATTTCCCCCGGCCACCGCGCGGGCAGCCGAACAACGTGCTGTCCTATACCTACCGCACCAGCGACGGCCGCTTCCTCGCGCTGTGCATGCTGCAGTCGGACAAGTACTGGGCGCCGCTGATGCAGCTGATCGGGCGCGAGGACCTGATCGAGGACCCGCGCTATGCGGATTCCCGCGCCCGCGCCGCCAACAGCACCGAATGCTGCGCCGAACTGACGCGCGTGTTCGAAAGCAGGACTCTGGCCGAATGGCGCGAGATCCTCAGCCAGCAGGACGGCCAGTGGGATGTGGTCCAGCATATCGGCGAACTGCACCGCGACGCGCAGGTGCAGGCCAACGAATATCTCCAGACCGTGACGACCACGGTGGGCGTCGATATCCCGGTCGTTTCGGTGCCAATGCAGTTCGACGGGCGCCCGCTTCCCGCCGGACAGGCTCCCGATGTCGGCGCGCACAGCGATGAAGTGCTTGCTGCCGCCGGCCTCAGCGAGGATGAGATCATCGACCTCAAGGTGAAAGGCGTGGTGTTTTGAACGGTGCGCGCAAACTGCCCCTGATCGAACCACTGACCGAGGCGTTCTGGACCGGCGGCGCTGCGGGCGAACTGCTCGTGCAGCACTGCGAGACCTGCGGCCACTGGCAGCACCCGCCGCTGGTGCGCTGCCCGAAATGCCATTCAGCGGACCTGCAGCCACGCGCCGTTTCGGGGCGCGGACGGGTCAAGACCTGGACCGTGAATCACCAGTCTTGGCAGAGCGGGGTGGACCCGACCTTTGTATTCGCCGCAATCGAGCTGGCCGAACAACCTGAACTCTACGTGCTCAGCAACGTGCTCTGCGCGCCCGATGCAGTGCACTCAGGCATGGCAGTGCAAGTGACGTTCGAGCAGCAGGATGACGTCTGGTTCCCGCTCTTCGCCCCGGCGGACCCGGCATGACCGAGCTCCCCGAAAAGCTCTGCCGCGTGACCGGCATCGGGCAGTCCGAAGTCGGACGGCCATCAGCGAAGAGCCCCATCGAACTGACGCTCGATGCCGCGCACATGGCGATCGCCGACGCGGGCCTGCGGGTCGAGGACATCGACGGCATCGTCAATTACCCGCCCAAGACCGACCTTGGCGGCGGTATCTCGCCGGTCGGGGTGAACGAGGCGATGTTCGCGCTCGGCATCGATGCCAAGTGGATCGGCGTCGCCAACCACGAAGGCCCCGGCCACATGGGCGCGGTGTTTGCCGCGATCATGGCCGTGGCGACGGGGCTGTGCCGCCACGTCCTCGTCTTCCGTACGGTGGCGCAGGCGCAGGCGCGGCTGCAATCGCGCGAGGCGACGCTGCTGTCGGGCACGGCGGCGCGCGTTTCGGGTAACAATGCCTGGACCGTGCCGTTCCACGCCGTCTCCCCGACCAATCACTGGGCGCTGTTCGCCCGTGCCTATTTCGACAAGTACGGGGTGGGCGAGGAGCAGCTCGGCTGGGTCTCGGTCAACGCCCGCGCCAATGCCGCGCACAACCCCAACGCGATCTACCGCGAGAGGCTGACCATCGAGGATTACCTATCCAGCCGCATGATCTCCTCGCCGCTGCGGCTCTATGACTGCGATACCCATATCGACGGATCAACCGCGCTGGTCATCTCGCATCGCGACGCGGCGAAAGACTGCGCCAATCCGCCGATCCATATCGAGGCGATGGGCATGTCGCTCGGCGGGCTCGGGCAGGGGATTCACGTCGGCGATTTCACCACGCTGCCGGCGACCAAGGCCGGCGAGATGTTGTGGCAACGCACTGACTTGACGCCCAAGGACCTCTCCTGCGCGCAGATCTACGACGGCTTCTCGATCCACGTCTGGCTGTGGGGCGAGGCGCTCGGCCTGTGGCAGCCGGGCGAGGCGGCGCACTTCTTCGAAGGCGGCATACGCACCGGCATCGGCGGCGAACTGCCGGTCAACACCGGCGGCGGCCAGCTCTCGGGCGGGCGCTTCCACGGCTATGGCCACACCTATGAGGCCTGCCTGCAATTGTGGGGCCGGGGTGGCGGTCGGCAGGTGAAGGACGCCAAGGTCAGCGCCGTGTGCAACGGCGGTTACGGCTATGGCGCGCTGCTGCTGCGGACTGATTGACTCGGCCTCCCATTTGCGTGATAATTCGGGATACCGATTTTTAATTCACAATACCGAATATGTGGAGAGGCAAGATGGCAGATCTCGATACGCTCGACCGCCCGCTGGTTGACGTCGAAAACTGGACCCTCGGCGAGATTGTCGATGCCGATGCCCATATCGATCCGCCCTATTCGATGTGGCGCGAATACCTGCCGGCTCACCTCAAAGAGCGCGGTCCGCAGATCGAGGAAGGCGACGATTGCGACTGGATCGTTTTCGAAGGCAACCGCCGCCCTCTGCAGATGATCAACAATCAGGCCGGACGCGACGGCAAGAACTTCAAGATGCGGGGCAAGCTCTCCGACATGCGCCAGTCGTGGGATGCCAGTTTCCGCCTGTCCGACATGGACCTCGATCACATGGCGCAGGCGGTGCTGTTCGGCGGCGGCCTGCTCGGCACGCTCGATAACGAGCTCTACATGGCCAGCTACGAGGCTTACCAGAACTGGGTGTGGGACTGGTGCGGCGCTGATCGGGGTCGCCTGTTCCCTGTCGGCTACGTGCCGATGCGCGACATCGACGAGACGCTGGGCCACATCCACCGCCTTGCCAAAATGGGCTTCAAGGCGATCAACCTGCCGGCCTTCCCGCAGAACGCCAAGGCGTGGGAGACGACATCCAATGTCGCCAACATGAAGGCAGGGCAGGTCTCCGCCCTGACCGGCGATCCCAAGGGCGAGTTGCAATATTACCAGCCGGAATTCGACCGGCTGTGGGCGACGATCCAGGACCTCAACCTCACCGTCACCATGCATCTGGGCGGCCGCGTTCCGCGCTTTGGCGACAAGCTGCACTTCCTGCCCGACATGCCGATGAGCAAGCTCGCCATGGCAGAGCCGGTGTCGATGTTCATCTTCCACGGCATCTTCCAGCGCTTTCCCGGCCTGCGGCTCGGCATGATCGAAAGCGGCGTGGGCTGGATGGCGTGGTTCACCGAATATGTAACGCGGACCTGGGAAAAGCAGCGCTTCTGGACCGAGAGCCCGCTGACCGAAAGCCCGGCCTTTTACATGGAAAGGAACGTCTGGGGCTCGTTCATCCAGGACCGCACCGGCGTGCTGTGCCGGAACCTTCCGGGCGGGCGCAACATCATGTGGTCATCGGACTATCCGCATTCGGAAACCACCTTCCCCAATTCGCGCAAGATCATCATGCGGGACTTCGACGGGATCCCGGCGGAAGAGACGAAGGACATCATCTGCAACAATGCGAGGAAGTTCTTCAATCTGGGGTGAGGTCGCGTCGTCCCGGGCTTGACCCGGGACCGCTGGCCTCGTCGATCATCGGTTGCGCCCGGAGGCCACCGGTCCCGGGTCAAGCCCGGGACGACGTTTGCCTCAATCCACCCCCAACCGCTTCGCCAGCGCTTCCTCATTGTAAGTGCTGGTCCCGCGCAGCTGGTCGAGCCTGAGGCCAGTGCAGGTGGTCTTCACCCGCGTAAAGGCCTCGAACCATGGCAGGTGCGCCGCGCTCTTGCCGCAGACCTCCTCCCACAACGCGATCGTCTCCTCACGCGTGCCCATGCCATCGAACCAAGGGCGGCCGGGGCGGCGGTGCCAGTTTTCGGCCATGGTGACGAACCACGCCAGATCATGCAGCGCGCCGCCAAGGCTGGGCTGCTCCCAGTCCATCACTGCGACCACGCGGAAGTCATCGCCGAACATCATGTTGCCGAGCCGCGCATCGCCCCAGACGAGGCCGGCAGGGGCGTCCTGCGGCATGGTCTCGGCGAGCTTCGCCATGCCACGTTCCAGCACCCGGCAGAAGGGGCGGCTGGCGGGCGTTTCCTCAAGCCAGGCGATGAAGCGGCGGTACTTGTCCCATTCCTGCGTCAGGCCATCGCGCGCGTGGGCAGGCCCGGCGAGGAAGGCGAAGTCCGCCGGATCGGCCAGCTGGATCGCGGCGAGCTGGCGCACGCCGTCCTCCCACAGCACGCGGCGCTGATCGGGGCTGGCCTCGAACACCCAGCCGCTCTCCGAATAAGGCGGCACGCTGACCGGCACGCGGCCCACGGCCTTGCGCATGACAAAGAAGGGGCGGCCCAGCACTGCGGGGTCTTCCTCCAGCCAGAGCGGCTCGGCAATGCGCACCTGACCCTGCGCGTGAAGCGCCTTCATCACGTGGTATTGCTCGGTGAACAGGTCGTCGGGGAAGACGGTAAAGCCGCCCGGCTTGATCCGCACAACGCCCTCCAGCGCGCCGCCCTGCCAGATCGCGGTGAACAGGATCGTCTCATGACTCTGCCCCGCACCGCGCGGATAGGCCATGTCCGAAAGTTCGACCGAACGCGCGCCCACCTTGCCCGCCAGCCAGCCTGAGAGCGCGGCCGCTAGCTCATCGAGGTCGCGCGTTTCGGGGGCGACGATCACGTCGGACATTCAGGCTCTCCCGCATATAATTCGTAACTGCGAATTGTTGTTCGCAGTTTTAGACGAATGCGGGAGCGGTCGCAAGCGCTCCGATCAGGCGAGGAAGGCGCCGATCCGCTTGCAGGCAGCCTTCAGTTCCTCGGCTGCGGTGAAGACCTGCCTGCCGGAAAGAGGGCCGGTGAAGCCCATCAGCGAGAGCACGAACTCAATGCGGTCGTGCCCGTTGAATACCGGCGCGATTACCGCGCTCACGGCGTAGGTTTCGTCGGGCGAGATAGTCCCCAGGATGGTCACCGGGCGGTCTGCCTCGCTGCCGAAGGCTTCCAGGCTGTCGGGCTGGCGGCCGGCATCATCGGTGCGCATCATCACGGCGAAGCCATTGCTCCGCACGAAGTCCATCGCCGTTTCGATCGCCTCGCGCTGGGCAGGGCTGACTGGCGGGTCTGCCCGGTCAATGCGGGCGAGCGCCTCCTCCGGCTGCCACGAAAAGAAGGTCGGCAGCGATCGCGGCATCAGCTTGATCCGCGTGCCCAGCGGCAGCGAGTAGCCGACATGGCTGATCGAGGCGGCGCGCTCGCGGCTGACAATCGTGTCGCCTTCAAGGAAGAAGGCCGAGCAGACCACGTCGAACTTGTCCGCCAGCGCGCGCATCTCGGGCTGGGCGATCTGCAGCGGCGACATGTTCTGCGCCGCCGCACGGCCGACGCGGGCGAGCGCAGGGCCGAGGACATAGGTCTTGTCACCCGTGCGGTAGAGATAGCCGACCTCCACCAGCCCCGTCAGCAGGGCATGGGCGGTCGCGCGGCTGAGCTTCAGAGCCCTCACCAGATCGGTCAGCGCGAAGGACTGGGTCGGGTGGTCAGCCAGGAAATCGAGGATCGCCGCGATGCGTTTCACGCCGGGGGAAGTGCGGGTCATCGCGGGCCTTTTCGCTATTGTGAACGGGCTTGCTAAGCGGCCTCGCCCCTTGCGTCAAGCAGCGCGGCTTGACCGACATGCGACTTGTCCATAGCATCATTTACCGAAAACATATTCGCTATTACGAATTATGGGAGAAGATCATGCCAGGTCTGCTGGAGGGCAAGAGCGCCATCATAACCGGGGCTGGCTCAGGCGTGGGCCGAGCCGCCTGCCTCCTCTTCGCGCGCCACGGGGCCAAGGTGCTGGCGCTCGATATCGGGCAGGAAGCGCTCGACGAGACCGTGGCTAGCGTCACTGTCGAGGGCGGCACGGCAATCGCGCGGATCTGCGACGTCGGCGATGCCTCCGCGGTCGATGCCGCGGTCGCCGCTGCGGTCAAGGCTTTCGGCCGGCTCGATGTGATCTACAACAATGCCGGCATCACCCTCCAAATGAGACCGGGGCAGGCCGGGGTGCGCAAGCTGATCGACACCGATGAAGACGAGATCGAGCGCATCTACCGTGTCAACGTGACCGGCGTGATCAACGGCTGCAAGGCGGCGGTGCGGCAGTTCGAAGCGCAAGGGGGCGGCGGCGTTATCGTCAACACCGCTTCGGTCGCCGGGCTCATCGGCTGGGGCGGCAGCGCCTATGGCTCGTCGAAAGGCGCGGTGACGATCCTGACCAAGACGCTGGCGCTCGAACTTGCCGCGCAGGGCATCCGGGTCAACTCGGTCTGCCCGGCGGGCATGGCGACCAACTTCATCCCCGGCCTCCACGCCAATGAAGCGGCCAAGGCAAGCATGGGAGCAACGCATCCACTTGGCCGTCCGATCGATCCGATGGACTGCGCGCAGGCCGCGCTGTTCCTTGCCTCGGACATGGCGGGCAATATCACCGGCGTGAACCTGCCGGTCGATGGCGGGCTTTCCGCGGGCGTGCCGCCGCGCCGGTAAGCGCCTTGCACGGCAGGGCCTGTCCGCCTTAGGCTGATCCCATGGCCCGCGTTCCCATCCTCGGTGTCGTCCTCGCGGGCGGCCAGTCGAGCCGCTTCGGCAGTGACAAGGCGCTGGCCGAGATCGGCGGCCGCAGCCTGATCGCTCTGGCTGTCGAGCAGCTTTCCGGCTGGTGCGACCATGTGGTCATCGTCGGGCGGGAGAGCGGGCCGGCGCCCTGCCTGCCCGATTGGCCGCGTGCCGGCATGGGCCCGCTCGGCGGCCTCTCTGCCGCCCTGCGCTATGCGGTGGACGAGGGCTATGGCGAGGTCATCAGCTGCGGGGTCGACTCCCCGGCTTGCCCGCGGACCTGCCCGACCTGCTGTTCCCCGCCCCCGCCTGTATTGACCAGCAGCCGGTGATCGGCCGGTGGCCAGCGCGGGAAGGGGCAACAGCCATCGAGGCGGTCCTGCGCGGGCAGGGGCGCCACTCCATGTTCGCCTTTGCCGAAAGCCTCGGCGCGCGGCGGGTTGCGCTCCCCGCGCCGCCCGCCAACATCAACCGACCGGAAGACCTTACTTCGACAGGTCGGTGAACAGGCTCATGTAATAGCGCAGGCCCGGTGCGATGTTGCTGAGCGGCACCCGCTCGTTGAGCCCGTGGGCGAAGCTGTCCGAATCCTTGATGAAGGTCGGGCTCGCGCCATAGCTCGGCACGCCGAGCGCGCGGTAGTACATCGAATCCGATGCGCCCGAGGCCTGGGTGGGGATGATCGGAATGCCCGGATAGTTCGCCCGGATCGCCTTGGTCATCGCCGCCAGAACGTCGGCGCGCATGGGGGAGGCGGGGGAGGCGATTGATTCGTCACCCGTCGCATCGCGCACGCTGGCTTGCGGCACGCCCGCCACCTTTTCCAGAAGCGCGCGAATCTCCTCGCGGCTGTGGCCGGGGAAGATGCGGCAGTTGACGTTCGCCCGCGCCCGCTGTGGCAGGGCATTGCGCGCGTGGCCGGCGTTCACCTGCGTGGGCACGCAGGTGGTGCTCACCTTGCCGACATAGGACGGGTTGGATCGCAGCGTGGCGACGGCGGCCTTGTCATTCATGTCGGCAGCAAAGGCGCGCATCGCGGCGGCCATCTTCGGGTCCGATTCGAACGCCGCGGCATTCTCGAAATAGGCCTTGGTCAGCGGGTTCTGCTCCACCGGAAAGCTGTATTCGCCAATGTTCTTCAGCGCAGTCGAAAGCTGGACGATCGCGTTTTCGGGGCGGGGTGCGGAGCTGTGGCCGCCGGGGTTGGTCACCTCGATCGTGTAGTCGTTGTACATCTTTTCCGCGCCGTCCCACGACCAGTAGGCCGGCTTGCCGGTCTTCTCGTCAAGCGCGCCGCCGCCGCCGTCGATGTTGATCACGACCTCGGCGTTCTTCAGCCGATCGGCGATGACGCGGCTGGTCTTCATCGTGGTTTCCTCGTCGCCCGAGAACTGCAGCACGATGGTGCGGCGCGGCTTGTAGCCCGAGCGTCGCAGCTCGATCAGCGCCGAGGTTGCACTGGCCGCATCCAGCTTCATGTCCGAGGCTCCGCGGCCGAACAGGAAGCCGTCCTCGATCACCGGGGTGAAGGGATCGCGCTCCCAGTCCTTGGGGTCGGCTGCGACGACGTCGAGGTGGCCGGAAATCACCAGCGGCTTGAGCTTCGGGTCGCTGCCTAGCCAGCTGGCGATGATGTAGGCGGTGTCACCCATGGGTACGATATCGATGTCGCCGCGCGTCCAGCCTCCGGCGACCAGCGCATCGGCAATCGCCTTGTCGGCAACGATGGTCTGGTTGCCCGGTCCTTCGACCGACTTGATGGCGACAAGCTGCTTGGCCAGCGCGAGCGTACGCGCCTCTGCCTCGGTATGGGAAGCGGCAGGCTTGGCCTTTGCGTAAAGGGGAGCGGAAAGGCATGCGGTGGAAAGCAGGCCGGCGCAGAGCGCAGCGGCGAAGGTTCTGGACATGAATGGACCCGTGTTCGATGAAACTTGCCGCAGGTTAGGCAATATCCTGCGCTCCGCAAGCCCGTGACGCTTGAGCCGCGCCGCGCAATCGCGCATGGTGGCCGGGCCATTTGCAAAAGGGGACCCATGGCCACTGCCGCCCAGTCCGGGAAGACACGCGACGCGCGCCAATTGCGCAGCGATGCCGCGCTGCGCGCCGCGCTGATCGCGCTGATCCCGCGCCAGCCCTATGACAAGATCACCGTGCGTGACATCGTGGCAGAGGCGGGCGTCGGCTATGCCACGTTCTTCCGGCACTATCCCTCGAAGGATGCGATGCTCGATGCCATCGCCAGCGAGGAAATTGCCGAGATGATGGCGCGCACCGCGCCGCTGCTCGATCCCACCGATACCCGTCGAAGCTGCCGGGTGCTGGCCGAGCATGTCGGCGGGCGGCGCGATGTCTGGTCGGCCCTGCTCACCGGCGGCGCGGCCACGCACCTGCGCGAACAGTTCGAGCGTCTGGCGGACGAGATGCCGATGTCATCGTTTCCCAGCGAATGGCTGCCGCGCGAACTGGGCATCCGTTTCGGCGTGACCGCAACAATAGAGATCCTGGGCTGGTGGCTGCGCGATCGGCCCGACTATCCGCTCGAGGAAGTCGCCGAATTGCTGGACCGGCTGACCATAGCGCCAACGGTCGGCGCGCTCAAACGCGGTTGATCGTGCAACATTTTTCGCCTCCGGACGTTGCCCGTCGGCCCGGCTTGTTGGATACCCTGCACTCATGACCAAGATCACCCCCGTCATCCTCTGCGGTGGCAGCGGCACCCGCCTGTGGCCGCGCAGCCGCGCCAGTTTCCCGAAGCCCTTCCTGCCGCTGGTTGGCCATGAAACGCTATTCGAAGGGACGGTTGCCCGCGCGTCCGATCCGGCCGCCTTCGCGCCGCCCATCGTGGTGACCGGCACCGCGCACCTTGATCATGTCGAACGGCAGCTGTCGGGGCATGAAGGGGCGCAGGTGATCGTTGAGCCGTCCGCGCGCAACACGGCCGCCGCTATCGCGCTCGCCGCACTGCGCCTGCCGGAAGACGCTGTGATGCTCGTCTGCCCGAGCGATCACCACATTGCCGACAGCGCCGCCTTCGCTTCCGCCGCAAAGGCCGCCGCCGCGCTGGCGGCAGAGGACTGGCTGGTCTCCTTCGGGATCGAGGCCAAAACCCCGGAAACGGGCTTCGGCTATCTCCACCGGGGCGAGGCGATTGGAAGCGGCGGCTTCAAGGTTGCGCGCTTTGTCGAAAAGCCGGATCTTGAGCGGGCGCAGGAATTCCTCGCTTCGGGCGAATATGCGTGGAACGGCGGCATCTTTGCCTTCCGCACCGGCGCTTTCCTCAAGGAACTGGGCGAGCATCGCCCTGCCATCCTCGAAGCCGCCCGCGCCGCCGTGGCTACTGGCCGCGAGGAGGGCGCGCGCTTCCACCCTGACGCAGAGGCCTTCGCGCGGATCGACAGCGAAAGCGTCGACTATGCGGTGATGGAGAATACCTCCCGCGCTGCCATGGTCCCAGCCGACATGGGCTGGTCCGACATCGGCAACTGGCACGCCCTGCGCGATGCCCGCGCCGGTGACGAAAACGGCAACCGCGTGTCAGGACGCGCGGAACTGGTCGATTGCAGGAACGTTCTGGTCGAGAGCGATGGCCCGCGCGTGTCGGTCATCGGGCTGGAGGACGTGATCGTGGTGGTCGATGGCGACGAGATTCTGGTGACGACCATCGCGGGCGCGCAGCTCGTCGGCAAGCTTTCAGGCGCGGTCAACCAGTGAGCGGGAAGCTGCCCGTCCGCATGGTCGAACGGCCCTGGGGGCGTAGCTCGCTCCCCGCGCCGTTCGAAGCGCCGGCGGGGCAGGTGATCGGCGAAGTGTGGTTCGAACCGCAGCCGTCTCTGCCGCAGCTCCTCGTCAAATATATCTTCACCAGTGAGAAGCTTTCGGTGCAGGTGCATCCTTCCAGCGCGCAGCTTCCCGGTCATGGCAAGGAAGAATGCTGGCTGGTGATCGATGCGGAACCCGGCGCCACTCTGGGGATCGGATTTAACGAGGCGATTTCGCCAGAAGCCATGCGCGCCGCTGCGCTTGACGGATCGATCGAACAGCTGATGACCTGGCACCCGGCGAGGGCGGGGATTTCTTCCACATTCCGCCCGGCACGGTCCACGCGATTGGTCCGGGCATCAGCCTGGTCGAGGTCCAGCAGAACTCGGACGTTACCTACCGCCTGTTCGACTACGGTCGCCCGCGTGAATTGCACCTCGATGAGGGCATGAAGGTGGCAATGGGCGAGCCTTATCCGGAGGCCTCGAAGCGCCGGGTGCCCGAACACGGCAACGTCACGCTGGTCGATGGACCGGTCTTCCTGCTCGACCGGATCGCGGGCACGCCCGACGCGAAGCTGGCTCAACGCTATACCGGGCCGCTGCTGGTCATTCCTCGAAAGGGCGAAGTGCGCGTCGGCGGTGAACTCGTGGCCGTCGGCGAATGCTGCGAGGCGGGATCGCTCGATGAAGTCTCGCTCGTATCCGATGCGCAGGCATTGATCGCGCAGGCTGTGTGAGCACTTGCCGCATGGGCGGCTTGCGGGTTACCCAAGGCGCATGATCGCCCAGACCATCCAGCTCGCGCTTGCGCCCGTCTTCGTGCTGGTCGCGATCGGCAATATCCTCAACATCCTGTCGACCCGCCTCGGCCGCATCGTCGACCGCGCGCGGCACCTGCAAGGGCGGCACGGCCAGACCGAGGGCAGGGAACACGACATGGTCGTGCGCGAGATCCGCTATGCCGACAAGCGTATCAAGCTGATCGGCGGCGCGATCCGCCTGCTGGTGATCTCGGGCCTGTCGATCGGCATGACCGTGGCGATCCTCTTCCTCGAAGAAGTGGTCTCGATGAAGCTTGAGCGGGTTGCCGCCGGCTTCTTCATCGTCGCCATCGGCCTGCTGATGTGGGCGCTCACCCTGTTCCTGCGCGAAACGCAGGTGGCGGCGGCCGCGCTAGGGATTCCCCGCGACTTCCTTGACCATTAGGGCTGCTTGGTGATCCGCAGCATCGAGGTATCGTAACCGAGCGAGCGGGCGCGGGCCATCAGCGCGTCCAGCCGCTCCTTGCCGGGATTGGCCTCTCGCGACAGCAGCCAGAGGTAGCGGCCCGAAGGCTCACCGACGATGGACCAGCTGTAATCCTCAGCATGGTCGAGCACCCAGTAATCGCCATAGAAGGGGCCAAAGAAGCTGACCTTCAGCTTTGCATTGGTCGCCGTGTCGACGATCTTGGCCTTGCCCTTGGCATCGGTGCGCTTGCCATCGGGCTTCACGCAGGCGTTCAGCACCTCGATCTTGCCGTCGTCGCGCAGTGAATAGTCCGCCGTGACGCTGTCGCAGTCCTTCTGGAAGCCCTGCTCATAGCGGGCCAGTTCGTACCAGCGGCCAAGGTAGCGGTTAAGCTCAACCGACTTCGCCGGCTGCGGTACGGCGGCATTGCCGACCGGATGCTTGGGACCCAGCGCGGCGCAGCCCGCCAGCAGGGTTCCGGCGGCGAGCAGAGCGGCGATCGTGAGGACAGGCTTTTTCATGGGCGGGGAAACTCGCTGGAGAAACAGAGGTTCCCGCCCATATGGGAAGCCTATCCGCCGCGCGCCATACCAAAGCTGTAGAGCAGGTGATCGAGGTGCCCCTGCGGTGCCGGCGCGAAGTGGAGCGGATCGGCCATCGAACGGATCGCGGGCAGGTTCGCGGCCACGTCCTCGACCGTCCACTCGGGCTTGTAGACCCCGGCGGACTCCGCCGTCCACGCCCGCGCCATGCGTCCAGCGGCGGAGATCAGCATCTCGCCGGTGAGCTCGCAGCTTTCGTGGCAGAGGTATGCCACCAGCGGAGCGACCATTTCGGGCGTCATCGGCGGAAACTGGCTGGTGTCGATGCCTTCAGACATGCGCGTCACCGCCGCAGGCAGGATGCAGTTGGCTTTCACATTCGATGCAAAGCCCTCGATCGCCGCCGTGTTGGCAAGGCCGACAAGCCCACCCTTGGCTGCCGAGTAATTGGCCACCTGCTTGTTGGCATAAACCGCGTTGACCGAAGCGGTGTAGACGATCCGGCCATAGCCCTGCGCCAGCATCGCGGCAAAGGCAGGCCGGGTGACGTAAAACGCGCCGTTCAGGTGGACGTCGATCACTGACTGCCAGTCCTCGGCGCTCATTTCGGCCAGCGGCGCCCGGCGGACATTGCCGGCGGAATGGATGAGGATGTCGATGCGGCCAAAGGCATCGAGCGCCGTCTGCACGATGGCCGCGCCGCCTTCGGGGCTGGCGACGGAATCGGTGCTAGCCACGGCCTCACCGCCAGAAGCCCGGATTTCCGCGGCAAGAGCCTCGGCCGGGCCTTCGCTGGTGGCATCGCCAGCCATCGACACGCCGGGATCGTTGATCACCACCTTGCAGCCGCGCGCGGCCAGCAGCCTGGCATGGGCCGCCCCAAGCCCGCGCCCGCCGCCGGTAATCACGGCAACCCGGTCGTCAAAGCGCAGCTCGGTCATTTACCAGCCCTTTCGTCATTGCGAGCGTAGCGAAGCAATCCAGAGCGGATCGCGCTGCGGCTCTGGATTGCTTCGTCGCTGCGCTCCTCGCAATGACGAATGTGAATTCAGGCGACAGTACCGTCCGCGCGAAGCTCCGCGATCCGGTCTTCGTCCAGCCCCAGCAAATCGGCAAGAATCGCATTGGTATGTTCGCCAAGCATCGGCGGGGCGGTCACCGGTGCCTGTTCTTCATCGGCAAAGCGGATCGGGCGGTTGACCAGCGGAATGGTGCCAAGTGCCGGGTGGTCTACTTCGGTCACCACGCCGCGCGCCTGCGATTGGGGCGAGTTGAGCGCTTCCAGCACCGACAGGATCGGCGCGTGCGGCACCTGATGCGCGGTAAAGCGTTCGACCAGTTTGGCCACCGTGTGCCGAGAGGTGTAGTCGCTCACCGCCGCGTTGATCTCGGCGCGGGCATCGCGGCGCTGCTCCAGCGTGGCAAAGCGGGGATCATCCGCCAGTTCGGGCCGCTCGATGGCCTTGCAGATATTGCCCCAGAACCCGGCGGTCAGGCAGGCAACCACGATCGAGCCATCGCTTGCCGGGAACACGCCATAAGGGACGAGGTTGGGATGCTGCGAACCCTGCGGCTCTGGGTCCTTGCCGGTGAACCAGGCAAGCTGCGGCAGGTAGGCTGACAGGCCGATCAGCCCCTCGGTCAGGCTGACGTCGATCAGCCGCCCCTTGCCGGTGCGGGTGCGCTCGAAAAGCGCGCCGAGGATGCCGATGGGGCCGGAAATCCCGCCGACAAGGTCGCCCATCGGCAGGCCCAGCTTCATCGGCCGGCCGCCGGGTTCGGCGTTCATGTAGAGCGCGCCCGACTGCGCCTGCAGGACGATGTCGAAGCTGGGCATGTCGCGCATCGGGCCGGTCATGCCGTAGCCCGAAATCGCGCAGTAAATGAGGCCCGGATTGATCGCCGTCAGCGCCTCATAGCCAAGGCCCAGCCGGTCCATCACACCGGGGCGGTAATTCTCGATCAGGACGTCGCACTTGGCGGCGAGGTCCCTGGCCAGTTGCAGGCCATCGGGCGACTTGAGGTCGATGACAATCGACTTCTTGCCGCGATTGATGCTGAGGAAATAGTGGCTCTCACCGTCGCGGATGGGCGGGAAAGTGCGGGTATCGTCGCCGGTGCGCGGCGGCTCCACCTTGATCACCTCGGCGCCGAGATCGGCGAGGGCAAGGCTGGCGGCCGGTCCGGCCAGCACGCGGGTAAAATCGAGCACCCGCACGCCGGCGAGCGGTCCGGCCCATGTGGCCTCTGGGGAAGTTTCGGTCATCACCCGGGCTGTAGCAAGTCCCGCCCCTTCAGGGGAGAGGCGGGGGTGAGACTTTCCGTCCCTCCGGTGCATCCCGGCGGACAGCCTCACCCCGCGCGCCCCCTCCCAAGGGGTATGGATCAGCCCTTGCTGGGCAGTTCGGCAACCGAAGTGCCGAAGGCCGACAGTTCGCCGCGGTGAGTCGTCGCCTTCTGCTCGACTTCCACGTACTTCTTGCCGTTTTCCTCGAACTTGCGGGTCACCTTGCCGTCGATGAAGATCACGTCGCCATCGGGGTTGTGGCGGCGGATCTGGCAGCTGGTCTTGAACAGGTGGCCATCGTCACCGATCCAGTTGGTCATGTGGTGGGTCAGCCACGAATTGCGCTCTGGTCCGTAGTCGTATGCGCCCGGCGCACCGACTTCGAGGGCGAATTCTTCGTCCCAGTGGACGCGCTCGGGGCAGTCCGGCACGTTGAAGCGGTTCTTGATGCCCAGGCCCGGGTGCGCCTGCTGCATCTTCCACGCCAGCTTGTTGGCGCGGATGTAAAGGCCGCCCCAGCCCTGCGCATAGCAGATGAAGCCGGTCACGGTCATCGGGCCCTTCATCATGCGCGGCAGTTCGTCGCCCACGTTGACGTCTTCCCAGTACCGCGGGGTGGCGCCGCGAACTTCCTCGTTCGCATAGAGTTCGCCCCATTCCTTCAGCTGTTCATCGGTGAAGGGTTCCACGCGGCCGCGGGCTTCGGTGTACTTGGTGCCGCGTTCGCGGGCCTCGTCACGGTCGGTGCGGAACACCCAGCTGTCAGCCTCGGCAACGTGTTCGTCGTTCTGGTTGTAGAAATCGACGTGGTAGATCTGCTGGAACGAACGCCCGGCGAACTTGGTCTGATGTTCGACCAGATCCTTGAGGTAAGCGACCGTGCGGATCGTGTCATTGCGGAATACTGGCTTGTGCCAGGTCCAGTCGGCACCGGCCCACATGGCGTGGACGCCGGAAAGGCCGCCGCAATAGCCCGAAACGATGCGGCTGGTGGTGAACAGGAACGAAGGCAGGGCAACGATCGAGCCATAGCGGGTCTTCGCCGCATATTCGGGATCGCACCACAGCGGATTGTCGTCACCGATGCCGTGGGCATAGTGGCGGATCGCGTCGCGGGTGGCTTCATAGTTCCACGGCTCGACGGTATTCTCGATCTTCACGCCAATGCGGCTGCGAAGGTCAGCGAGACCCTCTTCGGTGATCTTGGGGAATTTGGCTGCCATTTTCTCTTCTCCTGAAAGTCAGTTGGCCGCGGCGGCGAGTTTTGCCGCCTCACGGTCACGAAGCATCTTGCGGTGGACCTTGCCGGCCGGGTTCTTCGGCAATTCGTCGACATATTCGACGATGCGCGGGAACTCGTGCTGGGCGAGGCGTTCGCGGGTGAAATCCTGAAGCTCGCGCGTCAGTGCGTCGGAGCCGGGGCAATTGGCGACGACGAAAGCCTTGACCACCTGGCCGCGCGCTTCGTCGGGAACGCCGATCACGCCGCATTCCATCACATTTTCGTGGCGCAGCATGGTGTTCTCGATCTCGACCGCGGACATGGTCCAGCCGGCAGAGATGATCACGTCGTCAGCGCGGCCGCAGTGGTAGAAATAGCCGTCCTCGTCGGTCTTGGCGCGGTCCTTGGTGGTCATCCACCCGCCGCCTCGCCACAGCATCAGCTCGCCGATTTCGCCCGGGTCACAGACCGAACCGTCGGGGCGCTGCACTTCGAGGCGCTGGCCGGGAACCGCCTTGCCGAGCGAGCCGGGCTTGACGACAAAGTCCTGCGCTCCGGGGTAGTTGACCAGCACCACGCCAATCTCGGTCGTTCCGTACATCGAGCAGACCGGCACCTTGAAGGTCTGGTCCACCCATTCGAGCGTCGCCGGATCGATCGGCTCGCCGGTGTAGGACAGCTTCTTGAAGTGGAACTGGAAGTCGCCGCCCTTTCCGGAATTCTTCATCATCCGGTAGTGCGTGGCGGCGGCGCTCATGTTGGTGATGCCGTAATCGTCCAGCGCCTTCATCAGGCGGACGGGATCGAAGCGGCCGGCGAAAGTGCCGGTGGTCACGCCCATGGCCAGCGGAGCGAGCGTGCCATGCCACAGGCCGTGGCCCCAGGCCGGGCTGGACGGGCAGAAGAACTCGTCACCCGGACGGATGCCGGTGCCATAAAGCGCGGCGAACATCAGCGTAACCAGCGTGCGGTGCGAGTGCTTGACCGCCTCGGGAAGCTCACGCGTGGTGCCGCTGGTGTACTGGAACACGGCCATGTCATTGGCCTTGCTCTTCGGCGTGTAAGTGGCGGGGTACTGCTTGATCTCGTCGAGCAGGCCGTCATCGGCGACGACCACGCGCGGCAGGCCATCGGCGCCGACCGAACCGCGGGCAAGCTCTTCCTTCTCGCGGTTGGTGATCAGGATCGTGGGATTGCAGTCACCCACGCGCAGCTTGAGCGCGTCGGGGCCGAACAGGGTGAACAGCGGCACCGAGATCGCGCCGGTCTGCATCGCGCCGAACAGGCAGACGTAGAACGGCAGGCTGGGTTCGAGCATGAAAGCGATGCGGTCGCCCTGCTGGATGCCCTGCGCGTCAAGCCAGTGGGCGAACTGCGCCGCGCCGGCCGAGATCTGGTCAAAGCTCAGGATTTCATCCGAGCCATCGGCATGGGCAATGCGCACGGCGGGGCGGCCCGAGCCGTCGGCATGGCGCGTGATGCATTCGTGCGCGATGTTCAGGTGCTCGCGGTCCCCGTCGAACAGCTCCCACAGCGCGGCCGACGAGGCGTGCGCCTGGGCATCGGCATAGGACGTGTAATCGGTGAGTCGGGTCATGATGGCCGTGCCTATGACAGAATGCACTTGCTATTGCAAATGTTGAATGCTATTCAATATACAGAATGAGCAATACCACAGATCTCGCCGCCGCCGTCAAGGACAGCAAGGCCCCCGCCATCAGCCGCGCCGCAGCGGTCATGCGCCTGCTGGGCAAGAGCGATGCGCCGCTTGGCCTTAATCCGATAGCCCGCGAACTGGGGCTTAACCCCAGCACCTGCCTCTACGTGTTGCGCGCGCTGGTCGCGGAGGAGCTGGTCGCCTTCGACCCGGCATCAAAGCGCTATTCGCTCGCCTCGGGCGTGCTGACGCTGGCGCGCTCGTGGCTGCAGCGGGACCAGTTTGCCGAACTGTCAGCGCCGGTGCTGGAACGGCTGGCCGGGGAATTCGGGGTCACGGTGCTGGGCGTGCAGATCTTCGGGCTCGATCACATCATCGCCGTCGGCGTGGCGCGGGGGAGCACGGGTTTCCAGCTCGCCACCGAAGTCGGCAGCCGCTTCCCGGCGCTGATCAGCGCGACCGGGCGCTGCATCGCGGCTTTTGGCAACCATTCCGAGGCGCGATTGAAGGCCCGGTTCGAAGGGCTGCGCTGGGACAATCCGCCCAGCTTTGAAGAGTGGATGGCGCAGGTAGAGCAGACGCGCGTTCAGGGCTTCGGCATCGATGAAGGCAATTACATCGCGGGCGTCACCGTTCTCGCCGCGCCCGTCTGGCAGGCAGCGGGATCGCCCAGCCACGCCCTTGTCGCCATCGGGCTGACGGCGGCGCTGGAGCGGGCGGGGCTGCCTGAATTGCAGGCGGCGCTGGTCGAGGACGCGCGCCGCCTGACAAGGCAGATGGGCGGTTAGCCCGCCGCGTTCCAGCCGATGATGGCCTTGGTCTCGACATATTCGGCAAAGCCTTCGATGCCCCATTCGCGGCCGTTGCCCGAACGCTTGTAGCCGCCGAACGGCGCGTTGAAATCGAAGCCGCCGTTGACCCAGATCGCGCCGGTGCGCATCTTCTTCGACACGTCGCGCGCCACGCTCAGGTCCTCGCCCGAGACATAGCCGCCGAGGCCGAAATCGCTGTCATTGGCGATGTCCACCGCGTGATCGAGATCGTCGTAGCCGATGATCACCAGCACTGGGCCAAAGATTTCCTCGCGCGCGATGACCATGTCATTGGTGCCGACGAAGACGGTGGGGCGGACGAACCAGCCCTTGTCGATGCCCTCAGGACGCCCCGGGCCGCCGGCGATGAGCTGCGCGCCCTCGTCGATGCCCTTCTGGATGTAGTCCTGGATGATGTTGTACTGGCTCTTGGAGACGACCGGACCCATGGCGAAGTTGCCGGTGGGATCGCCCACGGTGACGCCATTGGCAGCCTCGGCCGCGGCGGCGACGGCTTCTTCCATGCGAGCGGCGGGCACCAGCAGGCGCGAGCCGGCCGAGCAGGTCTGGCCCGAATTGCCCATCATGCCCGCAGTCGCCCCGGCGACATTGCCGGCCATCGAGGCATCGTCGAGCACGATCCAGGCGGACTTGCCGCCCAGTTCAAGGCCGACACGCTTGACCGTATCGGCAGCGTCCTTCTGGATCTGCACGCCGACCGGCTCGGAGCCGGTGAACGAAATCATGTCGACGTCCTTGTGCCGCGAAAGCGCCGCACCGATGACGCTGCCCGCGCCCTGGACCATGTTGAACACGCCCGCCGGCACGCCGGCAGTGTGGAGGATCTCGGCAAGGATCTGCGCCGAATAGGGCGCGAGTTGCGGCGGCTTCAGGATCATCGTGCAGCCGGTGGCGAGGGCCGGGGCGATCTTCACGCAGGTCTGGTTCATCGGCCAGTTCCACGGGGTGATCAGCCCGCAGACGCCGATCGGCTCCTTGCGGATCATGGTGACGCCGCGCTCTTCCTCGAACTTGTAGGTCTTCAGAACTTCAAGCGCGGTGCCGATGTGGCCCTTGCCGAGCAGGGTGTGGAACCCGCAGCCGAGCGAGAGCGGAGCGCCCATTTCCTCGGTCACCGCCTCGCCCAGTTCACGCTCGCGGCGTTCGTATTCGGCGAGGATCGCCCCGAGCAGGTCGATGCGTTCGGCTACGGTCGAGACCGACCATGATGCGAAGGCGCGGCGGGCGGCGGCAACGGCCTTGTCGACATCGGCCTCGCTGCCGAGCGAGATCGTGCCCGAGACTTGCTCGGTCGCCGGGTTGATGACTTCGGCCGTCTTCGGCGTGATGGGATCGACGAAAGCGCCGTCGATGTAGAACTGGGTGTAATTGCGCATGTCCTGCTCCCGTTGTCTTTGGCGAACGGGAGAGGCGCAGCGGCCCGATCCTCAATTCGTCATTGCGAGCGAAGCGAAGCAATCCAGGGGCTTCGCATTCCGCCCTAGATTGCTTCGTCGCTGCGCTCCTCGCAATGACGAACTGATTTCATGGTGATCCTTACTGCGTGCCTTCGGCGTACCAGGTGCGGAAGCGTTCGTACTTCGGCATTTCTTCCGAGTTCGCCTTGGGATCGATCGGTACGTGGATCACCGAGGGGCCGCCGCCTGCCTTGATGTGGGCATAGGCGCGCTCGATGGCCGGGCCGATGTCCTGCGCCGTGGCAACGAATTCGCCGCGTGCGCCAAGGCCTTCGGCGATCTTGTCAAAGCGGACCTTGTCGGACCAGTGCGTGCCGGTTTCTGCCGTGCCCTGGCCGAAGGTGCGCTTGTAGACGCCCACTTCAAGGCCCCACTGGAAGTCGACCGCGACCACGCAGACCAGCGGCAGGTTCTTGCGCACCGCGACTTCGAGTTCGCCGATGTGGAACAGGAACGAGCTGTCCGAGGTGACGAGCATGCCGGGACGCGCCACGCCCGTTTCTGCCTGGTCCGCCAGCAGCGCGCCGTTGGCATAGGGCAGGCCGGTGCCGATGTGGCCGTAGTTCTGGTTCCAGATCACGTCGTGCGGCTTGCACTGGTTATAGGTCCAGCCGAAGATCACCGAAGCGCCGCCATCGCGGATCATGATGCCTTCGGGCGGGAAGTGCTTGGTCGCCTCGACGATGAAGCGGCTGGTGTGGCAGGCGACATTGCCGGTGCCGTCGCTCTTGCTCAGGGTTTCCTCGGCCAGTTCGGCCAGTTCTTCCGCGCCGTCCTTCATGAAGCGCTGCAGGCCGGGGGCTTCTGCACGGCCTTCACCCAGTGCGCGGGTCAGCTGTGGCACCACGGCGCGGACGTCACCGACCAGCGGGATGTCGATCGGGCGGTTGACGCCGATCGCGGTCGCGTCCTGCTGGACGTAGATCCACTTGCGGGTGGCTTCGCCATCGTACCAGTGGCGCCAGCGGCCGAAGTGCAGCGGTTCGCCGAGTTCGGTGCCGAGCGCGACGACAACGTCGCATTCCTCTACCGCGTCGATCGAGGCGTCGGAGAACACGTACTGGAAGGTGCGGTCCTCAAGCCCCTTGATATAGGAAGTGCCGCCCGAGGTCTGGATCACCGGGCAGTTCATCTTGAGCGCCAGTTCCTTCACCGCTTCGCCCGACTTGGTGGTGTGCACCGCGTGGCCGACGAGGAGGATCGGGTTCTTCGCTTCCATGATCGCCTTGGCCGCTTCGGCCAGGCGGTCACCGTCCGCGCCCTGCTGGGTCAGGCGGTAGCGGTGCGGCGGCAGGACCGGTGTATCCTCTACTTCCTCAAGGATCACGTTCGACGGATATTCGATGTAGCAGGGGCCCGGCGTGCCCGACATGGCCACGCGGATCGCCTCGCGCACGATCTCGTCGGTCTGGTCGGCATATTCGATCACGCCCGAATACTTGACCGAATCCTGGATCATCGGTTCCTGGCGGACAAACTGGATGCGGCCGCGGCGGATGCGCTGTTCGGTGATGCGGGCGCGCTGGCCGCCGAGGAAGATGACCGGCGAGTTCTCGACCTTGCAGCACTGGATCGCGGGCATCAGGTTGGCGAGGCCCGGTCCGAGCGTGCCGAAACAGACGGCGGGCTTGCCGGTGATGCGGCTGGCGGCTTCGGCCATGAAGCCGGCGGCAGCTTCGTGGCGGGGCGAAACCACGGTCCAGCCGCGGCTTTCCGCTTCAAGGCAGAGGTGGACGAAGTTGGGATCGGGGATGCCGAACAGGGTCTTGATGCCTTCGGCCTCGAACAGGTCGAGCAGGCGCTTGTAAACGGGCACGCCCTTGGGCTTGGTGCCGGCGTCGGCGGCGGGCGTATCGGCGTAGCTCATGGCTCAACTCTTCCCTGAATGTCTGGTCCGATTGCGGACACGGTCAATTTCCAGCCTCGCGGATTGCCCAAGTTGATACCCTGCCGCAATGGCAAAGCGGGACGCTCCAGCGATGGAATCAGGGCGCGGCGCGGGCGGCTTGATCGCCAGGGGCGCGGCGCGCTAGCGACGCGGGACAGGACAGACGGGAAGGATTGATCGCCATGGCAAAGTTCGACGCAAACCAGGCTGCCGACGTGCTGGCGATCCACCAGGTCATCAACGAATGGGCCTATGAGATGGACGTGCACAACGGCCTGTCGATGGGTCCGCTGCTCACGCCGGACTGCCAGTACGTCGTGCGCGGGGAACTGCGCGATGGCCGCGATGCGGTGCTTGCCTTCTACAAGGGCCGGCTCGGCGAATTCCCCGATGGCCCGCCGATCCACCGCCATGCGCTCGCCAACCACCGCGTCACCTTCAAGTCGGCGGACGAGGCGCGCTGCGATTTCAACCTGACCTATTTTTCCAGCGTGGTGACGAAGATGGGCGCGGACGTTGCCGACCCGCTGTCCTATGCCGACGTCTGGATGGACGTGCGGCGCGAGGCGGACGGCCACTGGCGGATCGCCAGCTTCGATTCCGCGCCAGTGTTCGTGCGCTCGGCAAAATAGATCGCCTGCAAGGGGACAGTCAGTCCCCGTGGATGACTTCCACCCGCGTGGGCTCGCCCTGCGGCCCCATGGGAGAATCGTACTCGATCACCGTGCAGACCGGATTGTCGTGGCTGGCGAAGAGGTTGAGCTCGTCCTCCTTGATCGCGGGCAGCCGCGAGGGATCTGAAATGATGCGCTGCGAGTTCTCGAAATCCTCGCGGCTGTTCCACCAGATTTCCATCAGGCAGTCATAGCCGGGATCGTGGACCTCTCCCGTTACCGGGTTCTTTTCGGGCACGAGGTAGCGGCGGACATAGCGCTGGGCACCCGGCAACGAAGGCGCGCGGCCCTGCCGCTTGGACAGCTGCGAGTGCTGGTTCTCGTAATAGTCGAGGAACTCGTCCGTGGTCATGTCGGGACGTTTGCGGAAAAAGCAGATCTGCTTGAACATCGTCCTTACTCCGGCTTCAGCGCCAGCACCGATCCTTCGGCGCTGCCGGCAATGTAGATCGTGCCGTTGGCGCCGGCGGTGATGCCCGACATGGTCCACATCGGCCCGCAGAAGATGCCGATGCCGCCAAGCCGCGGCATCTCCATGCCCGCTGGCGCACCGACCGGCAGGCTTGAGGCGAGCACTTCGCGCGCGCCGCCCGACAGGTCGGTGGAGAGCAGTTCCTTGGCGCGAACGTCGAGGATGAGCAGTCGCCCGCCGCTGATGGCCAGACCCTCGGGGCGGCCAAGTCCGTCGATCACAGTCTCGGCCCGTCCACCGGCGATCTTGACCACGCGGCCGGCGTCGGTTTCCGACACATAGATCGTGCCGTCCGGGCCGATGGCGACACCGCTAGGCTTGTCGAGTCCGCTGGCGAGGTCTTCGACGTTGCCGTCCTTGGCGCTTTGCACCTTGCCGGTCTGGGCGTCGGTGAAGACCACCGCGCCGTCCGCCGCGACCGCCACGCCCATCGGCACGCCAAGCCCGGAGGCGAGGACTTCGCTTTCCTCCGCAGCGGGGCGGAACTTCGCAACCGTGCCAGCCGCCGTGGTCACTACCCATTCGCCCGGGGCAGATGCCGCGACATCGCGCGTCCAGCCGGGGAAGCCGGGTGAGAACAGGTGGCCGACCAGCTGCGGATCGCCGCCCGATGCGAGGGTATAGACAAAGCCGCCATCGGCGATGAACAGCGAGCCGTCCGGGCCGACAGCCAGCCCCAGCGGCCATTGCAGCCCACGTTCGAGCAGCGGCTTGGCCACGCCGGGCGCGGTGATTTCGTGGATCGAGCCGGTGATATGGCTGACGAAAATGCGCTTGCCGACAAAGGTCACGTTGTCGAGCCCCGGCCCGATGTTGGCCAGCACTTCCTGCGATCCGGTGCGCGGATCGACTTTCAGCACTTGCCCCGAATGGACCTGCGTCGAAACGATGTAGCCATCGGGATGGAACTTCACCGAGTCCGGAACACCGAGGTCTTTCGCCACGACTTCGGGCTCGCCGCCATCCAGTCCGATGCGCCAGATTTCGTTCGCGCCCTGCGCGGGGAAATAGAGTTTGCCGTCGGGGCCGACATCGAAAGCATTGACCATCGGTACGTGCTCGAGAAGCACCTTGGGTGCACCGCCATTGCGGTCCAGTTCCATGATGCGTGCATCGAGCGTCAGTTCGCCGACGATCAGCCGGCCCTGATGAAAGGTGATCGGGTTGGCCGTGTTGATCTCGCCCTGCAGCACTTGCGCGGAGCCGTTTGGGCGCAGCACGGAAACGCGGTTGAGCGTGATTTCGGTGCAATAGAGGTTGCCCTCATCATCGAAAACCAGGTCGTCCGGTGCGGTAATGCCGCCGCCGATTGCGGTCAGGGCCGAGACCTCGCCGCTGTCGGGATCGATGGTCGAAACGCGGCTGCCGGCGACCTGCGCGACATAGATCTTGCCGTCCGCGCCCGTGCGGATGCCGTTCGCCCCGGCCAGTCGGCTCGGGCGGGTGGCGCGGGTCAGCGTCCAGCCTTCGGCCACTTGCGCGGACGGATTTTCTGCAGGGCGGCCGCTTGCCAAGGTCATCGCACTCTCCCGGTTTATCTGGCGCGCAATGTTCCGCCCCGGCGCGCCAAGCGCAACCGGGAATTGCCCTGCGCCGCCGCGCCGGTGCGATGCCTTTTAGCTGCCCACCATGCCGAAGCTGGTGCCAAGATGTGCGCCAAAGCCGCCCTCGGCGGGGTGGAAGGTGAGATTGTTCGACGTATCGCGGATGGCATCGAGGTTTTCCGCCACGGAATCGATCGACCAGTCCTTGTGCCAGACGCCGTGCGTCTCGGTCACATAGACCCGCGCCATGCGGCCGGCGACGGCGGCGTAGATTTCGGCGCTCACCGCGCAGTCCTCATGGGCGAGATAGCCGACCATCGGCGCGACCAGCGCAGGGTCCATCGGCGGGAACTGGCTGGTGTCGATGCCCTCGGCCATGCGCGTCACCGCGCCGGGGAGGATGACATTGCTCTTCACGCCGAATTCATTGCCCTCGACGCTGATCGCATTGTTCAGCCCGATCATGCTCGCCTTCGACATGGCGTAATGCACGGTCTGCGGCATGGTGTAGATGCCGCCGATCGATCCGGTCAGCACGACCCGGCCATAGCCCGCCGCCTTCATCACCGGGAAAGCCGGGCGCACGACATTGAACGCGCCCATCATGTGGACGTCGACCAGCGCGCGGAAGGCTTCGTGGGTGATCTCGTCGAGCAGAATCGAAGCGGGTGTTGCCGGCGTTGTGGATCAGCGCGTCGATCCGGCCCCATGTGTCGAGCGCGGCCTGGATGATCGCCTTGCCGCCATGTTCGGTCGCGACGCTTTCGGTGCAGGCGACAGCTTCGCCGCCTTCGGCCTTGATCTGGTCGACCGCCTGCTGCGCCACCGACGTGTCAGCGCCCGAACCGTCGAGTGCGGAGCCGTTGTCGTTGATCACGATCTTCGCGCCCAGGCTGGCGAGCAGCCGCGCATATTCGAAGCCAAGCCCGCGGCCCGATCCGGTGATGACGGCGACACGGCCATCGAAGCGACGTTGGGTCATCTATGAACTCCTCAATTGCTCGTCATCCCGGCGCAGGCCGGGACCCAGCTCTATAAATTGGACGCGGCAGCGTCTTTGGCGCGGGCTAACGAAGTAGAGCCGCCAAGCGGCGTGTTTGCGGTTCGCTGGGTCCCGGCCTGCGCCGGGATGACGTAAAAGGGCATTGCTCAGACCGGCCCGAAGATCGGCGCGCCGCGCTCTTCGCGTAAGCTCGGGATCGTGCGGCCATCCTTGTCGGTAACGCCGTAAGCCTGCGCCAGTTCGGCAACGATCCAGCTGCCGCCGGTGCGCTCCATCAGGTCGGGCGCGCCGGCCAGTGCGGTCACCACCCGGCCCACGAATTCGGGCGAGGAACCCACCGCCGAATTGAGCTGGCTCGCCATGCCCGGCACGGTCTTCAGGTTCTCGATCGCGCGTTCGGTGTAGGTAAATCCCTGCCACAACGAGACGCTGGCCACGCCGTGCGGCTTCAATTCAACGCCCATGTCGCGCGCCATGCGGTCGGTCGCGGACTTGGCCGTGCCGAACATCACGTCATAGGTATAGGTGCGCCCGACATAGCCCGACATGAAGGCGATCAGCCCGGACTTCTGCGGCACCATGATCTTCGCGGCATGGTGGCTGGCGATGAAGGCGGCGCGCACGCCGACCTCCCAGATGTCCCATTCGTCCGCCAGCGGCTTTTCCCAGAAGCCCTTGCGCTCGGTCATCGATGCCGGGATCGACATCGCATTGTTGACCAGAATGTCGAGCCGACCCTGTTCAGCCTGTACGCGGGCAAACAGCGCTTCGATCGCGGCATCGTCATGCAAGTCGAGCGCGACGCCGACACCCTTGACGCCGCGCGCCTCGATCTCCGCGAGCGTTTCGCCGATCGTACCCGGCAGCGGACTGGCCCCGGCATCGACCGTGCGCGCGGTGACGTAAACAGTCGCCCCCGCTTCGGCGAGCACGCAGGCGGTGCCTTTGCCGATACCCCGGCTCGCCCCGGTGACGACCGCGACCTTACCCGCAAGCGGTTTCATCAGAACGGCTTGCCGGCAAAGAATGCGACGGAGGCATCGTCCTTCACCCGGCCGGTGTAGTTCGGTCCGTGGAAGGGATAGCCCATGATGCCCGTGCTCCAGTCGGCGCTGGCGCCCCAGTCCTGATACCAGTCATAGAGCATGGTGCGGTGCGCGATGGCCCATTTGCCGTCACGCTTTTCCATGCTGTCGAGATAGCGCCCGCCGATGCAGGTATCGCGCTCGCCGGTTTCCGGTCCCATGTCGACGCGGTGGTAGGAGATGACATAGGTTTCAGCCTTGGCCGTATCGCCATCCAGATCGATCACCGTCTGGCCCAGCACATGCTGGGTGTTGGTGATCGCATCCGCCCCCGGCGTGACCCAGGCGAGGTATTCGGGAAAGCTGCCCTTGTACATGGCATAGTCGAAGGTCGAATCCGGCCAGAAGCAGGCAGAGAGCACCTCCGGCTGGCGGCGGTCCTCACCGCGCGCGAGGCGGGCCACGCAATCGCGGATCGCTTCCTTGTCGATCAGGGCCTGAACGGCGGCTTCCATCTGCATTCTCCCAATTGCTTTGATCAAGTGTTCAACGCTTCTCCATCCGAGTGCAAGCGCGGCTGCGATATTGGACAGGTTGGTGGCAAACGCCTTGGCCTTTCGGCGATCACGGGGAACAACGGGTGTGAGAGGAGAGCAACGTGCAGCTTGAAGGCAAGGTCGCCATTGTAACCGGGGCGGGGCAGGGAGTCGGCCGGGGAATCGCCCGCGCGCTGGCGGCGGCGGGTGCAATCGTCGTGCTCGCCGGACGCACACTCGCCAAGTGCGAGGCGGTGCTCGCCGAGATCGAAGGCGAGGGCGGCAAAGGCCTCGCGCTGGCCTGCGACGTGTCACAGCGCGCCGATTGCGAGGCGCTGGTGGAGCAAACGGTAGCCGCATTCGGACGGCTCGATATCCTCGTCAACAACGCCCACACCTCGCGGCCGATGGTCGGCGTCGAAGCCACGCGCGACAAGGACATGGCGCTTGCCTTTCAGGGCTTTCACGGCGGGTTCTACTGCATGCAGGCGGCCTTCCCACACCTGAAGCTCGCCAAGGGACGGGTGATCAACCTCGGTTCGGTCGCCGGCCTGCGCGGCGATGCGGGGTTCGGTGCCTATGCCGCCGCGAAAGAGGCGGTGCGCGGGCTCAGCCGGGTGGCGGCGCGCGAATGGGGCGCGCACTGTATCACGGTCAACGTGGTCTGCCCGTTCTCCGAATCTCCGGGGGTCGAATACATGATCGACACCCAGCCCGGCTTCATCGACGAACTGACGGATCAGACCGCGATGAAGCGGCTGGGCAACAGCAAGGACGACGTCGGCGCGGCGGTGGTGTTCCTCTGCGGCCCGGGCGGCAGCTACATTACCGGGCAGACGATCAACGTCGACGGCGGCATCTGGATCGCGCCGTGACCCAAGTCGAAACCGCGCGCGGGCCCGTTGCTGCCGACCAGCTCGGCAAGGTGCTGATCCACGAGCACGTGTTCCTGATGAACATGGAATATACACTCAATTTCCGGCCCGATTTCTTCACCGAGGAAACGCTCGATGCAGCGGCTGCGCGGCTGAATGCGATTCTGGCGCTGGGCTATGACACGATTGTCGACCTGACCGTGCTCGGCCTTGGCCGTCACGTGCCGAGCCTGATCGCGGTGGCTGAGCGGACCGGCGTCAACATGATCCTGTCAACCGGGGTCTATACCTTCGATGCTGTCCCCGGACCGTTCGAGTTCCACGGCCCCGGCCTGATGGTCGACGCGCCCGAGCCGATGGTCGACCTGTTCGTGCGCGACATTACCGTCGGCATGGCGGGCACCGGGGTGAAGGCCGGCATGCTCAAATGCGCGATCGAGGCGGCAGGACTAAGGCCGGGCGTGGAGCGCACCATGCGCGCCGTGGCGCAGGCGCATGTCGCCACCGGTACGCCGATTACTGTCCATACCGCGCCGAAGGAGCACACCGGGCTGGAGGTGCAGCGCGTGCTGGCCGAGGAGGGGGCGGACCTGTCGCGCGTGGTTATCGGCCATTGCGGCGATACCAGCGATATCGATTACCTGATGCGGCTGGCGGACAAGGGCTCGCTGCTCGGCATGGACCGCTTCGGCATCGATTTCACCCTGACCACGCAGGCGCGGGTCGATACCATCGCCGAGATGGTGCGGCGCGGTTACGGTGACCGCATGGCGCTGAGCCACGATTGCTGCGTGGGCTGGTCGGACTATTTCCCGCGCTTCGAAGACTATCAGCGCGCCATGCCGAACCACCACCTGCACCACATCCATGATGACGTGCTGCCCTTGCTGCGCGAGGCCGGGGTGAGCGAAGCGCAGATCGACGCGATGTTCACCGACAACCCGCGCAGGCTGTTCGCGGGCTGATCAGGCCCCCAGCACGCGGGCGGCTTTCACCACTTTGGCGACGTGATCAGCCACCGGCACGCCGCCGACCAGCGCCTCGATCATTGGCACTTCGATGCCGATCGGCAGGTCTGCGGGCAGCGCGGCGATCCATTCGGCGAGCGGCAGTTCGCCCGTTCCCGGGACCATGCGCGCCAATGTCGCTTCCTTAAAATACGGCACGCCTTCGGGGGCTACCAAGGGCACGTCGCAAAGCTGGGCATAGCCGATCACGTCAGGATCAAGCGCTGCCACCTCGGCCACGCTGCCGCCCGAACGGAACAGGTGCATGGCATCGATCAGCACTCGCGCGCGGCCCTTGCCGATATGGTCGATCGCCGCCAGCGCAGAGGCGAGATTGTTGATCGTGTTCATCGGCGCGAATTCGATGGTGAACATCATGCCGCGCGCGATCACCATGTCCGCCAGCAGGGCAAGCTGGTCGTATGTCCGCTCAAGGCTGGGCTCCATCGACACGGCATTGATCCGCACCGCGCCAAGCTCGGCCATCAGGTCGAGCCCGTGGGCATAGTCCGCAACCTCGCGGTCGGCGCCAACGCGGAAGCCTTCGCCGAGCTCGATGCGCACGCCGGTATCGGCCATGGCCGCCTTCATCTCGCGGCGCAGCGCCGGGTCATTCTCCAGCGACCATTCGGGATAGGGATGGAAGTCAGGATAGCCGAACATGGCCAGCGGCATCGGTCCGAGCGCGCCGGAAATGCCGGTGCAGCCGTTGGCAGCAACCACGCGCACCAGTTCGACCGGCGGCATGCCCATATGGGTGAGGTTCTCGATCCCGAGTCGGTTCACGGTCATCATCCTATTCCCGGATCGAATCGATCACGTCCTGCGTGATCCCCGGCTTGCCGGTATCCCCGGCAAGGTATTCGGCGTTCTTCCTGGCGATGAAAGCGTCCGGATCGGCGGCGTGTTCGCGGAAAGAGTCCCAGCCTTCCTCATGCGTCGGGATGAGAATCTTGCCCGCTTCCATCCCGTCAGACAGCACGCGGGCGGTTTCCTGCTGGCTCTTGACGAACATGTGGCTGCCCGGCGCGCGCATGGTGTAGTTTTCGCTGAATTCCTTCATGCCCGTGGTCGATGTGGTCATCACGGGGCCGGGGATCAGGCAGCTGACTTTCACCCCCAGCGGCATCAGGTAGAGCGCCAGGTTCTCGCTCATCGAAAGCACGCCCGCCTTGCAGGCGGCATAGTGCACGCGGCTGGCGGCAAAGGGATAGAAGCCGGCAAAGCTGGCGGTGTTGACGATGTGGCCACAGCCGCGCGCGATCATGCGCGGCACGATCACATTGTTGGCGCGGACCATGCCGAACAGGTTGATATCGAACATGCGCTGCCATTCGCTCAGCGGAATGTCCTCGGGATTGCCGCCCGACAGGATGCCGGCATTGTTCATCAGGATGTCGAGCGGGCCAAGTGCGGCCTCCGCTGCATCGATGCACGAGAGCACCGATGCCTCGCTGGCGACGTCGCAGGCAAAGGCATGGGCCTCGGCCCCGGCCGCGCGCAGCAGGGCGGTGGTTTCCTCGGCGCCATCCGCACTGATATCGGCCACCGCGAGCCGGGCTCCACGCCGCGCCCATTCCTGCGCCACGCGCCGCCCGATGTTCTGCCCCGCGCCGATGATCAGCGCCGATTTGCCCGCGAAAGTCGTCATGCCTGCTCTCTCCCTGATTGTTCAGTCTGGCGGCAAAGCCGGTCTCGGGGAAAGCCAAATTGTCGCAAATTGTCGATGATCGCTTGGGCGGCTGGACGGATGGTCCGGGAGCGTGTCAGGCTGCACAAATAGACGAATGGGAGATTTAAGGATGCGACAGGCAGCCGTGCGCAAGGCGTTGTTGATCGGTATGCTGGCAGGCTCGTCGCTGGCAGCGCCGCATGCGCTCCTCGCCGCAGAACCCGCCGCTGCAGAGGCACCGGCGGCCGACCCGCTGTTCAGCCAGCCCTACGTCGACATTGACGAATGGCGAGACCAGCCGGTGCGCCACCGCTACGTCCACGGCGGATTCAAAGGCACGGACGCGCGCTTCTCTTTCTATTTCCCGCCCAAGGAGCAGTACCAGGGCCGCTTCTTCCAGTATGTCACCCCGGTGCCGGACAGCGAGAACCTGGCGCCGACCAACGGCCTTAACCAGATCGGCTTCTCGATCGATTCAGACGCCTATTTCGTCGAGACCAACAGTGGCGGTACGGCGGCCACGGCCGGTCCCGCTTTCAACGTCGATCCCAAGATCGCCGCCTTCCGCGCCAATGCAGCAGCGGCCATGTTCTCGCGCAAGGTGGCGGGCGAAATGTACGGGCCGGGCCGGGTCTATGGCTACCTCTATGGCGGTTCCGGCGGCGGCTACCGCACCCTCGGATCGATGGAAAATACCAAGGGCGTGTGGGACGGGGCCGTGCCTTTCGTGCTCGGATCGCCGATGGCCGCGCCCAACAGCTTCACCATTCGCATGCACGCAATGCGGGTGCTGAAGGACAAGTTCCCGCAGATCATCGATGCCGTTGATGCCGGCGGCAGCGGCGATCCCTACAAGGGCCTCAATGCCGAGGAGGCCGCCGCGCTGAAGGAAGCGACCGCCATGGGCTTTCCGCTGAAAGCCTGGTTCAACGTCGACAAGTTCGGCGTTCATGCCTTCACCGCGCTCTATCAGGGCATGGTCATGGCCGACCCCACCTATTTCGAGGATTTCTGGACCAAGCCGGGCTACCTCGGCTTCAACCCGCCGGAATCGCTGAAGAAGGCGCGGCTGCAGTTCGTCACCAAGATCCGCGATCCGCTCGACGAGGATGAGGCGACCGCCAAGGGCATGGCCGACCTGCGCATTCCCGGCACCTCGCGCGGGACGGCGGAAGATGCCTGGCGCATCGCGGTGAACGATGGCTCGAAGCGCACGGTTGCCTTTGAACTTGAAGGCACGCCGCCCGATGTCGGTTTCCTTGGCGGGGACCTGGTCGTGCTTTCGGGCGAGGCGAAGGGCGCTAAGATCGCCATTCGCCTGCTGAAGGGCAATGTCGTCACGCTGGGCGTCACCAATCTGAAGACCGTGGCCAAGATCAAGCCGGGCGACGAGGTGCGGGTCGACAATTCGAACTTCCTCGCCGCGCAGACCTTCCACCGCCATCAGGTGCCGGACGCCAGCTACAAGGTCTATGACCAGTTCCGCGGACCTGACGGCAAGCCGCTCTACCCGCAGCGCCGGATGCTGCTCGGCCCGCTGTTCGCGCAAGGGGCGGCTGGCACGGTGCCAACCGGGCATTTCAACGGCAAGATCATCACCGTGGATTCGCTGCTCGACCGTGAGGCCGTGCCTTGGCAGGCGGATTGGTACCGCCGCAAGTTTGACGAGCATTACGGCGCGGATGCCAGCAACCGCTACCGCATCTGGTACACCGAGAACGCGCTCCATGGCGCGCAGCAGTATGTCGAGGATCCGACCCGGGTGATCAATTACAACCCGGTGCTCGAACAGGCGCTGCGCGATGTTTCGGCCTGGGTGGAAAAGGGCGTGACCCCGCCGCAAAGCACCAATTACAAGGTGCTCGATGGACAAGTCTACCCGGCCGCCACGGCCGCCGCGCGCGGCGGTGTGCAACCGGTGGTTACGCTGAAAGCCAACGGCGGCGCGAAGGCCGTGGTCAGGGCAGGCCAGAAAGTGAACTTCGTCACGACCATCGCCGTGCCGCCGGGAACGGGGAAGGTTGTTGGTGCGGAGTGGGATTTTGACGGCTCGGGCAAGTTTGCCGAGAAATCGGAGCTGAAAGCGGCGGCTCAGAGCGTGACGCTGAAGGCCAGCCATGCCTTCGCCAAGCCCGGTACCTACTTCGTCGCCATGCGGGCCTATTCCCACCGCACCGGCAACATGACGACGCCCTATGCGCGCATACCCAACATCGGGCGGGTGCGGGTTGTCGTGAAGTAACGCATTACCGAACGGTGAAGCGCACCTGATCGACCTTGCGCCCGCCTTCGTCGTGGAGCGCGAGGAGGTGGCTGCCGGGCAGCATCGGCAATTGCATCCCGCTCGGCGAACCCTGCAAGGCGCGGCCATCGAGCGACAGGGTATAGCCGCTCACCGCCCCGCTTACGGCTACGCCCAGCGATTGCCGGTCAGGCGGGATGTCGGGGTCATAGGCATAGACCGAGCCCGACGCCGGATTGGTGATGCGCGGGCGGCGGGAAAAGGCGGGGGCCTCGGCCATGGTCGCCTGTCCGGTCCCGGCGATGAACCATTCGCTGCGGGCGGGCTCGCTGCCGGTGGCAAAGGTCACGCGCATGGCCTCGATGCCCTTGGGACGCGGCGGGGCGGTGCCGGGTCGTCCGGCGTGGAGCGCGAGCATGACATCGCGCCAGACCGGCGCCGCGCCGCTGGTGCCTGAAACGGAGCGCATCGAATCGCCCTCTAGGTTTCCCACCCATACCGCCACGGTGTAGCGGTCCGAAAAGCCCACGCACCAGTTGTCGCGCATGCCTTTCGAGGTGCCGGTTTTGGCCGCCGCCCAGAACGGCAGGCGCAGAGCCGAATCTACGCCGAAGGTCCCGGCGCGGGCAGAGGGATCGGAGAGGATGTCAGCGACGATCCAGCTCGCCGCCGGGTCGATGATCTGGCGTGGTTTGCTGCCTTCATCCCCGGCACGCAGTCTTAGCGCAGACCAGCGCCCGCCGTTGGCCAGCGTGCGATAGGCGTTGGCCTGTTCGAGCAGGGTCACTTCCGCCGATCCGAGTGCAAGGGAGAAGCCGTAATAGGCGCCGTCGCCCTCAAGCCCGTTGTAGCCAAGGTCCCACAGCCGGTCGCGGAAGTCCTGCACCCCGTCCACCAGCAGCGCGCGCACCGCGGGGACGTTCAATGAGTTCGCCAGCGCGCGGCGCACCGATACGGGGCCGAGGAAGGCATTGTCGTAATTGCGCGGCACATAGAGGCCCGAAGCCGTATCGAGCTGGACCGGCGAATCGTCGAGGATCGAAGCGGCGGTCAGCCACTTGCGCTCGATCAGCTGGGCATAGAGGAACGGCTTAAGCGTGGATCCCGCCTGCCGCGCCGCGTCCGCCCCGTCGACCGATGCGGCGGTGGAATCGAGGCCGACCCCGCCGACATAGGCGAGCACCTCGCCGCTGGCATTGTCCACCACCACCACCGCCCCGTCGCGCACGCGGGTGGGGCCGAGGCCCATGAGCTGGTGGCGCAGCGCCTGCACGGCGATCAGCTGCGCCTTGGGGTCGATCGTGGTCTTCACCTTCATGCCCGGCTCGGGTAGCAGCTTGCCGGCCAGGTGCGGGGCGAGATCGGGATCCTGCGCCTTCAGCCGCCCGCGGGCGGATATGTTCGCGGCCAGCGCCTCGATCACCGAACAGTCCTTTTCGGCCAACTGGCGGCAGGCGCGTGCGGCGACCTTCTGGGGCGTGGCGGTGGGGTCCGGCAGCAGCGCGGCCATGACCGCCGCCTCGCGCGCGTCGAGCTTGTCCGGGGCCTTGCCGAACAGCGTCAGCGCCCCCGCCGGCACCCCCTGCGCCTCACCGCGGAAGGGGGCGAGGTTGAGGTAGGCTTCAAGGATCTCGTCCTTGTCCCAATGGTTCTCGATGGCCCATGCCGCGCGCATCTGGCGCAGCTTGTCCTTCCATCCGCGGGCACCGGGGCGGGCGATGTCGGGGGAGAGGAAGGCGGCGAGTTGCATGGTGATGGTCGATGCGCCGCGGGCACGCTTGCCTTCAATCCGGCTGCGGAAAGATGAGGCGAGGGCCAGCATGTCGACCCCGCCATGGTCGAAGAAACGGCGGTCCTCGGCATGGATCACCGCATCGCGTAAGGGTGCGCCCATGGCATCGAGCTTCATCCACGCCAGCCGACGCATGGTGAAATCGACGCGCACTTCGTCGAGCAGCTGGCCGTTGCGGTCATAAAGCCAGGAATCGCTCGATTTCCATTCGTCCCTGACGTCAGCGAAGTCCGGCAGAGAGGGCGGCAGGGTAGCGAGGTAGAGCCACAGCACGGCCAGCACCGGCAGGGCAAGCAGCCCGCGCTTCCAGCCGATTGCCTTCAGCTTTGGCCACAGCCAGTCGCGCGCGCTCCGCACCTTCGCGCCCATGCGATGGACGTGCGGCCACAGCGCTTGCTCGGTGCGGTCAACCCATGCGGTGAAGGCGGCGAAAAGGCGCGTCAGTTGCCCCACACCTGCATCGCTCCCACCGGCAGTTGCGCCCGGATCGACGGCGCGTACATGGCCTCCACGCGTGCCGGGGGCAGGGTGAACTGGCCCGATCCGTTGAGCCGCACGGTATATTCCACCGAGGTCGTGCCGCGCGGCAGCCAGTCGAAATAGGCGCGGTAGCTGTCGCGCGTGTTCTCGACATAGGCGGGCCAGGTGCCGTCCGATCCTTCGCCCTCGCCCTTGCGCAGCAGGGTGGACTGGCCGCCAAGGCCCGACATCACCGTCGCTCCCGGCGCCAGCGGATCGCTGACGACGACCCAGTTGCGGTCGGCGGTGGCGGTGATGGTGAGCTTCACCCGGATGACGTCCCCGGCGGAGAGCTTGCCCTTCTCACGCGCCGATACGACCGTGACCTGCCGCGCCAGACGATATCCTGCCATCAGCGGTTCCTTCAGCGGCACGGCGGCCTTGACCGTTACGGTTGCCCGGGGACCAGCCCCGCCCGATTGGGTCAGCGACATCGGCCCGGCGACCAGCGGCAGGCGCAGCGGCGGCGCATCGGCGCGCAGCGGCCATTTGGCGCTGAGCGACGTGCCGCCGAGCGCCAACTGCGTCGTGCCCATGATCGCGCTCGCCGGATAGAGCTTGGCGAAGCGTTGCACCACCACGGCGCCCCAGGCATTGGCCGGGGTCGTATCCCAGTGGCCGCGCTGCTGGCGGCTGGCGACGCCGATCATCAGCTTGGGCGCTTCGGACTGCCAGTCGGGCTTGCCGAGCGTCGCGTCGAGCACCTTGATCGCCATTTCGTCGGCGCTCACCATCATCCACCACGGCGCGCGCGCGCTGTCCGAGAGGTCGAGCCGGGTGCCTTCATAGACCAGCCGCTTGCGCAGCTCGCCCTCGGCCGCGGCCTTCAGCATGGCCGCGCGCGGGGCCGCTGGGCAGGCGGTCAAGCGCGACGATCCAGTCCGCCAGCGTGCCGGTGGGCATCTGCGCGGGCACCATGTCGATACGCGCGACAAGGCCCGGATCGGCCGCCCCGGCGCGGGCTAGGGCGGAGAGCGCGGCGATCTTCACCAGCCGCTCGTCTGCCGAGAAGGCTCGGGTGCGGGTGACCCGGCCCTCGACCACGCCCTTGAGCGCGGCAACCATCTTTGCCCGCGATTCCTCGGGGATCTTGAGGCCCGATGCGGAGGTGATCGCCAGCGTATAGGCGGTCAGTTCGGTCGAACCGCGCATGTCGGCCACCGGCCAGTAACGCAGCAGGCCATCGCCATCCATGTAGCTGGGGATCGATGCCGAGAGCGCGTCCCACTTCGCCAGATCGCCCGTGGCGACGATGCGCGAAAGCTGCTGTTCGAAGCAGTTGTAAGCATAGGCCAGCATGTATTCGCGCACGCCCTGCATCGGGGGAGCAAGGCTGTCGCTCAATGCCACATCGACATAGCCGCCCGGCAGCGCGCCCTGCGGCACCATGATCGAAGGGGGCTGGCCTTCGCCAACGCGGGTGAGCGCAGCCGCCCAGACCTCGACCGGCACGGCGGGGGCAACTTCCTGCATGGCGACCACGGTATCGCGGAACTTGCCGTCCTTGGCTCTGGCCTCGACCGTCCACTTGAGCGTGCCGGGCGCTTCAGGGGCCTTGACCTGCCACTGCACGCGGGTTGCGCCGCCTGCCGGGATAGTCACGGTCTGCGATTTGCCGACTTCCACGCCGCCTTCCACCTTGGGGCTGGCGGTGACGGTCATGGGCTTGTCCTGCCCGTTCCTCAGCGTGAACACCGCATCATAGGTGTCCCCGGTGCGCACCAGCGGCGGCAGGCCGGGATAGACGGCAAGGTCCTGCCGCGTGCGGATCGAGGCTTCGCCCGTACCGAACAGCTGCGCGCCGTCGGTCGCCACGGCCACCAGCCGGAAGCGGGTGAGCGCGTCCGACAGCGGCACTTCGACCACGGCTTCGCCCTTGCCATCGAGTGCGACGCGGCCCTTCCAGAGCAGCACCGGCTGGAAATTCTCGCGGTTGACGCCCGAGGCATCGCCGCCTCCGCCGCCCGCCGCCACGGCCTTCTTGCCGTAATGTCGCTTGCCGACGACCTGCATCTGCGCGGTCGAGGTCGCGACCTCAAGGCTGCGTTCGCCCATCATGGCATCGAGCAGCTTCCACGAATCGTTGGGCTTGAGTTGCAGCAGCGCCTCGTCGACTGCCACGAAGGCCATGTCGGCGCTCGCCGCCGGCTTGCCCGATGGATCGCGCACCGAAACCTTGACCTGCGCCTTCTCGCGCACGCCGTAAGCCTCGCGGTCGGGCTTCACGTCGATGTTCAGCTTGTGGCCTTCCCAGCCGACTTTCAGCTCGGTCATGCCGATGCGGTAACTTGGCTTGGCAAGGTCGACCGTTGCCGTGGCGGGCACGCCCTCGCTGGTGAAGGGCAGGCCCAGCTTCTGCGCCATTTCGGTCAGCCATGGCCGCGCGCCGGTCACCCGTCCGCGCACCGCCATGACCGAGACATAGACGTTGGGCGCGTAGGAGCCGGGCATCTTGACCTCGACCACCGGGTCCTTGCCCGAAAGCTGGGTGACATAGCTGGAAAGCACTCCCTCACGCTCGACCGTGACCAGTGCGGTTGCCTCGCGGAACGGCATCCGCACCTGCAGGCGCGCGGTTTCGCCGGCGGCATAGGCGGTCTTTTCCGGCACCACGTCCATGCGGTCGCCATTGTCGCCGCCGAACCACCATTCATCCTCACCCGCCAGCCAGACCGAGCGGGTCGAGCGGGCGACGCGGCCATCGCGGTCGGTGGTGGTGGCAACCACGGTCACCTCGCCGGAAACGCCCGCGTCGATCACGCAGTCGGCCTTGCCCTGCGCATTGGTGGAGGCGGTGCAGCCAGCGGACAGGCGCTCGACCTTTTCCTGGTTGTCATAGGCATAGAAGCCGCCGATGAGCCGCCGCCGCGCGGTGATAGTCTGCTTGGAGAATAGCTCCACCTTGACCATCTGGCCCGAGATCGGCTTGCCGGAAAGGTCCAGCGCGGCGAAGTTCAGGCGCAGGTCGCTCGACCGCATCAGCCAGCCATCGGTCTTCATGCCCAGTTGCACCGCGCTGGGATAGAGCGTCAGCCGCCGCCCGGCGGTGAGCGTTTCGCCATTGGCATCGGGGTAATCCATCTCGACCATCAGCGAGACCGGCTGGTTGATCGCCGCGCTGACATCGACCGCCGCCTTGGCCGTGCCGTCCGCGCCGAGCGTGGCGGGAATGGTCTGCGAATAGGGCAGGGGATCGGACACCTCGCCCTCACCCTCGATAGAGAGCGGGCGCACGCCCTCCTTCACTTCCGCCCCGCCGAATTCATAAGCGTCCCAGCCCTTCGGACTGCGGCTCCAGGGGTTGAAATCGGTGCGCAGCGTGACGGGAAGCGCCCCCGCGCCGCCGCCCGAGAGGTAACCGACGAAGAGCGAGAGCGGCACGGCCTTGGGCTGGACGAGCGGCATGTCCGGCCCGGTTACCGAGGCACGCATGGTGGGCAGGCGGTATTCGTCGACGCGCACTTCCTGGTTCGAATAGACGGTCTTGCCGTCCACTTCGAAACGCAGCGAATAGGTGCCCAGCGGCGCGCCCTGCGGCACGGTCCAGGCATTCTCGCCCGATCCCATGCCATCGATCGTAACCGGCTGGCTGAATTCGGTGTCCGAGCCATCGTGGCGCAGCACGAACTTGCCGGTGAAGCCCTTGGCATAAGTGAAGCCGGGGCCGATGGGCTTCCTGAGCACGTGCTTGAAATGCACCGCCTCGCCCACGCGGACGAGCGACCGGTCCATGATCGTATGGATGATCTCGCTATCCGAATTCACCCCGAACGAGAGATCGAAATCATAGGGCGAAATGCCCTGGTCCCAGGTGGTGAGCGTAAAGCTCATGTCGCCATTCGCGCGGGCCGAGACCATCAGCGGGTGGGTCTGGTCCTCGTCGCAGCCGCCGCCGGTTTCGGGTTCGGGCAGGCCGGACCGGGCGAAGAGCGCGCCGGCCTTGTCGGTCGTGCCGCTGGCGAGCAGCGCGCCGGTGCAGGAATCGCTGATCCGCACACTCGCGCCTTCCACGGGCAGGCCGGTGGAAAGGCTGGTCACCCAGACGAGGCTGGATTCGCGGCCCCACTTGAAGTGCACCGCCATGTCGGTGACGAGCGCTGCGGCGGGGACATAGCGCGGCACGTTGCGACCCAGCAGCGCGCGGCCGAGCGCAGGGCTGGCGAATTCGACGACGTGGAAGCCCTTGGCCTTCACCGGCACGCCGATCACTTCGAAGTCCTTGCCCTTTCCGGGCAGCGGCAGCTTGATCGCGGTTCCCTCGGCGGGCTTGAGCAGAGCCTTTTCGCCGGTATGGTTGATCGCCTTGGAGGTGCCGTCCTTGAGCTCGATCCATTCGTAATCGCGCTTGGTCGCCTTATCGAGCCGGCGCAGCCAGTCGGCGATCACCCGGTCATCGTCGGCAATGCGGGCAGAGCGGCCATCGATGGCGGTGGCCTTGCCGATCAGGTCGGGTTCGACCGCGCGGACGGTTACGGGGAGCAGCCCCTCGCTCGCCTCGACGATACCGAACTGCGCGGCGAACTTGACCAGCGGCGGCATGGCATCGAAGCGGATGGCGAGCGGGAAGCGGGCAGCGTTGGACAGCGTGCGGCCGGAAAGGTCCTGAACGCCTGCGGGCATGATCACCTGCGCGGCGGTCGCGGCAGGGAAGGGGCCGGGGAATTCGAGGTCCGAAAGCTCGGTATCGCCGCGCGTGTCGGGATCGAGCTTGGGCGCAATCTCCCGCCCGTCGGCCATGCGCAGGCGAACGGCCATGGCCTTGCCCCGCGGGATCGGCGCGGTGAAGCGGACATAGGCGGGGGTGATCGGGTTGCAGCCAGCGCTGGCGTTCACCCGGCCGCAGTCGAAGCTGGCGGCAAAGGCCTTGCGCACGGTGAAGTCGAAACGCTGGTCGGTGCCGGCGAGCTTGCCGCCCGCGCCGCTGATCGCCTTGGGCCAGACGAGCGCCATGTCGCGCTCGGGCGGCAGGGGGCGGCGGCACTTGAGCGCCATGACATTGCCCAGCGCCTCGGCGCGCAGGCGGGCATCGGCGGGGAGCTTGGCGGGAAGGCCCGCTTCCTCGAGGAAATTGCGGCGGGTCCAGTTGTCCTCGCCCATGCCTTCGAGCACGCGTCCCGTGGTGTCGGCCGGCAGCACGTCAACCGCGCTGGCCTCGCCGATGCCGTCGACCGCGCAGCTCGCCAGCGCGCCTACCGATGCCGGGTTGGCGCGGACATTGGTGGCGACCAGGAAGACCTGGTCCTCGTCGATGTCGCCATCGCTGCCGGGGGCGAGCACCGTGCGCACCGAGGGCCCGCCGGTTTCGATCGGGAAGGTGGAATTGCCGCCCACGCTGATCCCGCGCAGGGTGGTTAGCTTGTCCCGCAGGGTGACCTTGCACGAAAGGCCGCCGGGCAGCGGCTTGGCAAAGTCGATGACGAAGGTCTGCTGGTCCACCCAGCGCCCGGTCGAGGCTACCGGGCAGTCGCTGGTCGCGGCAGGGGTGGCGCGGGGATCGCCCAGCGGCACCATGTTTTCCGAAAAGCGCAGGGTGAAGCGCTCGACCGCGCCGCCCGCACCGCCGCCTGTTCCGGTGGTCGCCAGCACGACTTGCGGCGTGGTGTCGCTCTGCGCGGCGAAGGGGAGCGCCCCCAGGGCGATCAGCGTGGCGATCCAGCGCAGGCGCATAAAAGTGTCCCCCATCCCCGAGGCGATTCGTGCGCGCAGGTTCTATCAAACCCGCGGCGCTGTCCACGCCTCGAATGTGGGGGGCAGGTGACTTATTCCGTTAGATTTTTCGTGCCCTGCCTCAGGCGCCGATGTTGAGCATCCGGCCAAGGAAGATCAGCACGATCGCGCCGAGGATCGAGGCGAGAATGCCCGCGCGGTTCAGCCCCGGCGCGCCGCGGTTGGTGACCATGCCCGCGAGCAGCGAACCTGCGATGCCGAGCACGATCGTCCACAACAGGCCCATCTCGACCTTGCCGGGATAGAAAAAGCGGCCAAGCACGCCGACCACCAGGCCGACGAGGATATAGGAAATGACGTTCAGCATGAGGATGTTCTCCCGTCCTTGAGCGGCCGGTGCTCCCCGGCCCCATGGTGCAAGGGGCTAACCCGCGCGCCGGCTTGCGGCAACGCAATTCGCCCCGTTCGGCATCCATAACGCGCGGCGCGCGGACAAGTGCCGATTCAACTGGGCGCAAGCAGGACTCGCTTCGTCGATGTGGAGAAAAAAGTTGAACGGCTCACTTTGACTCTTGCGGTCCGCACCAGTCGAGGATTTCCCGCGCGTCGCTGCGCCGCAAAAAGCTGTGGACGGCGCTTCATCCCCAGGAGTGTGCCCTTAGGCCCCCATTTACCCTCTTGCGCGCGATTCAGGATGAGGCACTATCAGTAGTGGTCCGGCAACTGGGGGGACCCACAAGACCTAGATTTGGCTACCTGCCGCCGATTTCGGCGAAAGGGGCCGGATTCGGTCCGGGAGCCGGTTGCGGGGCCATTAAACGGGGGACAAGGCTGGGGAAAAACTTTCCCTTTTTGTTCTCCCCTTGGGTTCGTGCGGATGGTAGAAGGCGGCTTGCCCTTCGATTCGGTCCGCAGGTGTGTGGATCTGGTTTGCCGCGCAGGCGCGGCTGGTTGGTTGAACGGGGGCGGTAACAGTGGATTTCAGGAACGGGGACGGGTCCGTGTCGGACAATGATGTGATGGAAAGTCTGGATCTGGTCGACACCGCGTCGACCCCTCAGGAGCGAGCCGCAGTGCCCATGGCCGAAAAGAGCGATAGCGGAAGCGATACCCTCGTCGACAAGCTCGGCGCGGAGGCGCTCGCCGGTGCCCTGACGCAGGTCGCCGCTGCCGCGAAGAAGCCCAAGGAGGATTCGAAGTCCGTCCAGCCGCGCCGCTTCACCATCGTGACTGACAGCTCGCGCGATGCCCTGCTGACCGAATTCGGCAAGGACACGCTCGACGATCGCTACCTGCTGCCGGGTGAGAAGTATCAGGACCTCTTCGCCCGCGTTGCCGATGCCTATTCGGACGATCAGGACCACGCCCAGCGCATCTACGACTACATCTCGAAGCTGTGGTTCATGCCGGCAACCCCGGTCCTGTCGAACGGCGGCACCGGGCGCGGCCTGCCGATCTCGTGCTACCTCAACTCGGTCGATGACAGCCTCGAAGGCATCGTCAACACCTGGAACGAGAACGTGTGGCTGGCCAGCAAGGGCGGCGGCATCGGCACCTATTGGGGCAATGTCCGCGGCATTGGCGAGCCGGTCGGCCTCAACGGCAAGACCTCTGGCATCATCCCCTTCGTCCGCGTGATGGACAGCCTGACGCTGGCGATTTCGCAGGGCTCGCTGCGCCGCGGTTCGGCTGCCTGCTACCTCGACGTCTCGCACCCGGAAATCGAGGAATTCCTCGAAATCCGCAAACCCTCGGGCGATTTCAACCGCAAGGCGCTCAACCTGCACCACGGCGTGCTGCTGACCGACGAATTCATGGAAGCCGTGCGTGACGGCACCGAATTCAAGCTCCGCTCGCCCAAGGACGGCAGCGAGCGCGGCACGGTCGATGCGCGCAGCCTGTTCCAGAAGCTGGTCGAAAACCGCCTCGCCACGGGTGAGCCCTACATCGTCTTCTCCGACACCGTGAACCGCATGATGCCCAAGCATCACCGCGACTTGGGGCTCAAGGTCTCGACCTCGAACCTGTGCTCGGAAATCACGCTGCCCACGGGCCGCGACCACCTCGGCAACGATCGCACGGCGGTCTGCTGCCTGTCCTCGCTCAACCTCGAAACCTGGGAAGAGTGGAACGGCGACGAACGCTTCATCGAGGACGTGCTGCGCTTCCTCGACAACGTGCTGCAGGACTACATCGACCGCGCGCCGGACGAGATGGCCCGCGCCAAGTATTCCGCCGCGCGCGAACGCTCGGTCGGCATGGGGGTCATGGGCTTCCACTCCTACCTGCAGAAAAAGGGCGTGGCTTTCGAAAGCGCCATGGCCAAGGCGCTGAACTTCAAGATGTTCAAGCACATCGCCGCCAAGGCGGACGAGGCTTCGCTCCTGCTCGCGCAGGAACGCGGCGCTTGCCCCGATGCGGCGGACATGGGCGTGATGCAGCGCTTTTCCTGCAAGATGGCGATTGCGCCGACCGCGTCGATCTCGATCATCTGCGGCGGCACCTCGGCCTGCATCGAACCGATCCCGGCGAACATCTACACGCACAAGACCCTGTCGGGCTCGTTCGTCGTCAAGAACCCCTATCTTGAGAAGCTGTTTCAGTCGAAGTCGAAGGATTCGACCAATGTCTGGAACTCGATCCTCGAACACGGCGGTTCGGTCCAGCACCTCGATTTCCTCAGCCCTGAGGAAAAGGCGGTGTACAAGACCAGCTTCGAAATCGACCAGCGCTGGCTACTCGAATTCGCGGCAGACCGCACGCCCTACATCGACCAGGCGCAGAGCCTGAACCTCTATATCCCCGCCGATGTCGACAAGTGGGACCTGATGATGCTGCACTTCCAGGCATGGGAAAAGGGCATCAAGTCGCTCTACTACCTGCGCTCGAAGTCGGTGCAGCGCGCGGGCTTTGCCGGCGGGGTGGAGGCGGACAACACCGCCGACGCGCCTAAGATCGAGCTTGCCGCCAAGGAAACCGACTACGAGGAATGCCTCGCCTGCCAGTGAGGCGGGCCGAGGCTGCCTGACGCGGAGGTAAGTACATGGCTTTGACGTCGACTGCAGAAGTGAAGCCCGGTTGCATCGGCGTCGGCATAGGCCTGCTGGTCATCGCCGTGCTCGCGTGGATGGTCGGCTATCCTCAGTACCGCGTTTACCAGCAGCGGCTGGCGGGCGAGGCGGCACTGGCCGAAGCACAAAGCTCGCGGCAGGTCGCCATCCTCGAAGCGCGCGCCAAGAAGGAAAGCGCGATCAGTCTGGCCGAGGCTGAAGTGATCCGTGCCGAAGGTGCGGCCAAGGCCAACAAGATCCTGCAGGATCTCGCTCGGCGGGCCGGAAGGCTACCTTCGCTACCTGCAAATTCAGGCGCTTGAGGATACCAAGGCCCAGCTGATCTATGTGCCGACAGAAGCCGGCCTTCCCGTCACCGAAGCGCGCCGCCTGCAGGTGCCCGAGGGCCGCTGACACACTTTGTGACAATCCTTCCCCTTGCGGAACAGGTTGATATCAGCTTGTTGCGAATCATTCGCAATAGACAGGGAATGTAGTTCAATGCGCAAGTGGCACCGCTGGCTTTCGGTATTTTTCGGCGTCTTCCTCCTTTGGATCGCGGTGACCGGCGTACTGAGCCAGGTTCCAATCTGGCAGGAACAGTTCGGCGGCAAGGACGAGGCGGCGGAACAGGCCGCGGCAAAGGCGGCCATTCCGGCCGGTTTCAAATGCCCCGAAACCATGATCTGCCGTCCCAAGAAGCCGCAGACCGGCGGTCTCAATGTCGGCCTGATCCATCACCTGCACTCGGGCGAAACCTTTGGCCCGCTGGGCACGGTGATCGCCACGCTCTCGGGCCTTGCCATGGTGTTCTTCAGCTTCTCGGGCCTGTGGCTCTACATCTCGATGTGGCGCAACCGGAAGAATCGCGCGCTCAAGCCCGGCTGGTTCTGGAAGTGAGCGGCCGGCGCATCCTCACCGGTCTCGATGCCGATGGCAGGTCGGCCATCCTGATCGACGAGCCGATCGCGCATTCGCAGGGCGGCGCGGCCATGGTGTGGAGCGCCCCGGCGCTCCCGGTCGACAATTCGCTCCCTGCCGACGCGCCGTTTCCGGTGTTCTCGTTCGACCAGATGCATGCCGGCGGCGCCAGCTTCATGGTGATGGAATACCCGCCCACCATGGGCGAGTTCTGGCACGCGACCGACACGGTCGAATGCGTGGCCATGCTCTCGGGCGAGATCGTCTTCATGACCGAAACCGGCGAGGTAACCCTGCGCGCCGGGGACATGCTGGTCGATCGCGGCATTGTCCATTGCTGGCGCAATGACAGCGGCGCACCCGCGCGCGCCGCGATCGTCATGATGCCGGCCCATCCGGTCGGCAAGGGGCGGACAGTGTGACGCTGCCGCCCGTCCGGCGCGTGGTGACCGGGCTGGACGGGGCGGGCCGCTCCTGCGTGGTGCTCGATGGGCCGGTGCGGAGCTTCGAAGGCGGCGGTTACGCATGGCGCACAGCCACGGTCCCGGCTGACAATTCAGGCAGCGGGGACTCTGCGCCGGACCACTTTGCCTATGACCTGTTCCATGACGGCGGCAGCAACTTCTTCGTCATCGAACTCGCCCCCGGCGAGCGGTCGAGCACCCACGCCACCGACACGATCGATTACATCGTGATCATGGCAGGCGCAGTGGTGCTGGAACTGGAAACCGGCGAGGTGCTGCTGCGCGCTGGCGACCTCATGACCGATCGCGGGGTGATCCATACCTGGCGCAATGATGGCCCGGAAGTGGCGCGCTATGCAGTTGTGACCTTGCCCGCGCATCCGGTTGGCAAGGGCCGCACCGTCTAGAGCGGTGCACACCGCTCTAGGCAGATGCAGGAACGCCCTTCCACAAGGGAAGGGCGCTCCGCTCCGCCGGTTTCCGCCTCAGGCGCGGGACCGACTGGAGTGACGGCTGATCAGGCCGTCCGCTAGGTCAACCGTTCAAGTTGTCGGCGGCGTTCGAATCCGCCTGGCCGGCCTGGCTGGTCGAATTCAGGCGCACCTGTCCGCCTTCGATGCCGGCGATCTGGCCGATTTCAACATAGTGGTGCTGGCCGTCGGTCGAATCCTCGCGGGTCAGCTTGATGCGGTCGCCATCGACGGAGTCGATCGTGCCGCAGTGGTCGCCGTTGGCATCGATCACGTCCATGTGCTCGCGCAGCTGGTCACGGAACTGGCCGGCATCGCCAGCGTCGAACTGCGACTGCTGGCCGGCGTTGTAACCGGTCTGGCCGCTGCTGTTCATTCCAGCGGCACCCGTCTGGCTGTTGGAGCCGGTGTCTTCCTGCTGCTGCTGGCCCGTGGCGAAGCCGCCCTGCGAATTGTCTGCGCGCTGGCCATAGGTGCCGTCGGGCTGGCCGCCGGTTGCGCTCTGGTCCTGGTTCTGGGCGGCAGTGGTGGCGGGCTGGTTGTTCTGGTCGTTCATCGTCTCTCTCCATGAAGCGTCACGAGGCGTGGCCCCGAGCGTGTCCTGAGAACCCGCCGCGCGGCCCTCCGGTTCCGGGGTGGAGGGGGAGTGTTCCGCCGATCCGCCTTGCGCGTGCGACAGGGCGCCGATGGCTGCCCGGCGCTAGAGCCCCGTCCGGTGGCGCACGATCTGCCGCAGCTTGCGCCACGCCCGGTCGGGCCGCCGCCACAGCTTGCGGATGAGGGCAAGGCTGTCGCGCCAGTCGCCGTAGGAGTTGATCGGCACCGCTGCCAGCTCGGGCCAGAACTGCTTCGTCAGCAGCGAGAGGAAGCCGGGGCTGCGGCGGAAGGCGGGGGGCAGGGACCACATGCGGGTGAACTGCCGGCGCGAGATCAGCGGATGCAGGTCGCGCGGGCCCTGCCGCGCATAGCCCTGCCCGAAGGCCCAGGGCCCGTTGCGCAGCTCGAGGTAGGCAAGGTCGAGCACTTGCCACGGGTCGAGCCCCTCGGGGAGGCCCGCCAGCCACGCCTCCACCCGCGGCAGCAGGACCGGGTGGTGGGGGAGCTTGAGCCGGGTGAGCAGGAACTCGGGCGTGATCGCGGTGTGCTCGCTCAGGTCCGCGGGCCAGAGGAAGCCGCGCCCCACCTCTCCGCCCAGCCCGCCGATCAGCACCTTTCCGGAAAGCGGGCCGACCGTGGGGTGATAGACCGCGTTCATGCCCGACTGGCCATGCCCCGCACCGCGCCGCCAGCGCGCCATCTGCTCTGCGCTCGCGGTGACGGGCGGCAGCACGCGGTGCCTGAGGCCGCCCAGCGCCACGAGCCGCCCGGCAAGGTAAGCGTCCATCTCCGCCCCCGGCACGCCCAGCGTCACGAACTCGAGCTTGCCCTCCTGCGCCCGGTTGGCAGCGAGCAGCGCGCGGGTTTCATTGCCGCCGGTCAGGCATTGCAGGCACGCGCCCTCGGCCAGCGCCGCCTGAGTGGAGCGGCCAATGTCCTCGCCAATCGCGCGCACCACGCCCTCGGGATCGCTGACATAGGCCGGCATGGACGGCGGCCAGTGCCGCGCCGCCGCAAAGCCCGAAAGGTCCAGCCGGTGGTTCGGCAGCAGGCGATAGACGCCCCGGTGCGCGGTCAGCCCGGTGGTGAACCAGCCATCGCGGTCCGCACCGAATTCGCGGATCAGGCTGTGATCTAGCCGCACCTCATAGTCCGCGCCCAGCAGCAGCTCCGCGCTCGAAGCGGCGAGCGCGCGCTCCGGGTCATAGACCAGCCCCATGGTCGCGCTGGCATCCACATAGGCGAACGCCCCGTCCCCCGCCGCGACGACGAAGAGGAAGCTGCCCGCCAGCCGGTCCATCACCGCCGCTTCCACCGCGCCCGCGCTCACCGGCGCGGGCAGGTCCAGCGCCAGCGGGCCGGTGAGCATCCGCGCCGCGTCGATCTCGATCGGATGGCCCAGCACCGCGCCCATGTCCGCGCCGTTCACCACCAGAGGGAACAGGCGCACCCCCGCGTCCGCTCCCAGCCGCAGCCCGCCCGGCAGCGCCACCTCGCGGAAACCGGGGGAAGGGCGGGCAGATCCCGGCCGATCAGGAACTGGTTGGGAAAGGCATTCGCAGCGCTTTTCATGTCCCCCCGCTTAGCCGCGCCGACGCGCTAAGGAAAGGCACGCGCCCCGCCGCGCGCCCGCCACAACATATTGTGGATAATCGCCGAATGCCGCAGGAACGCGTAGCACATTTCGATGGCGGGAATCGCTCGATTTGATACATTGACGTCAACCGCGGCGCGCCCGCGATTCACTTTCTGTTCTCACGCTCTATTTCAAGGCCCAAACCATGCCCCTTCTCGAAGCCCGCAAGACCTACAAGCCCTTCGAATATCCCTGGGCCTATGACTTCTGGAAGCGCCAGCAGCAGATCCACTGGATGCCAGAGGAAGTGCCCCTGGGGGAGGACTGCCGGGACTGGGCGCAGAAGATTTCGGAGAATGAGCGCAACCTGCTCACCCAGATCTTCCGCTTCTTCACCCAGGCCGATGTCGAGGTGCAGGATTGCTATCACGAGAAATACGGCCGCGTGTTCAAGCCGACCGAGATCAAGATGATGCTCGCCGCCTTCTCCAACATGGAAACGGTGCACATCGCCGCCTATTCGCACCTGCTGGACACCATCGGCATGCCCGAAAGCGAATACGGCATGTTCCTTGAGTATGAGGAGCTGAAGGCCAAGCACGATTACCTGCACACCTTCGGCGTCGACACGGACGAGGATATCGCCCGCACCCTCGCCATGTTCGGCGGCTTCACCGAAGGGCTGCAGCTCTTCGCCTCCTTCGCCATGCTGATGAACTTCCCGCGCTTCAACAAGATGAAGGGCATGGGCCAGATCGTCTCGTGGTCGGTGCGCGATGAATCGCTCCACTGCGAAGGCATCACCAAGCTGTTCCACACCTTCGTCAAGGAGCGGGACTGCCTGACCAAGGCGGTGAAGGAAGACATCATCGACTGCTGCCAGAAGACCGTGCGGCTGGAAGACGCCTTCATCGACCTCGCGTTCGAGCAAGGCCCGGTCCCGGGCATGAGCGCCAAGGAAATCAAGCGCTACATCCGCTACATCGCTGACTGGCGCCTCGGCCAGCTCGGCCTGCCCGCGATCTACATGATCGAGGACCACCCCTCCCTGGCTCACCCCGCTGCTCAACGGCGTGGAACACGCCAACTTCTTCGAAACCCGCGCGACCGAATATTCAAAGGGCGCGACCCGGGGTGACTGGCAGACCGTCTGGGCCAGCTTCGACAAGCGCCAGAAGGCGAAGTCGGCGAACGATGGCGATGCGCTGGAAGATGCGGCGGGTGAGCCGGATATGTTTGGGGCTTCGGGCGTGGCGGCGGAGTAAGGGTGACCTACAGTCCGGGGCCAATTCCAAGGCCTGATTTCCTCGGCGGCGGCCATTGGATAGCTTCCAATTTCGGACCAATTACAGTGCTTCTTGGTCGAAATGGGGCTGGGAAAAGTATATTTTTGAGGCATTGGCGGTCGAACATCTCGGATCCGGTGCACTATATCAATCCAGAACGAAGTGGATCGATAACATTTGATCCGAACGTCTATGGACAATTGATTAATAATCAAGAGATGCGGTCTGAGCAAAACATAGACACGCAGTACCGCCAAAAAGCTTCCACATCAATTCAAAGGTACTATACAGACTATGCCGTCCAGAACGGGGATGTATTGGTTGGCAAGGACGAGTTTATTGAATTATTAAATATCGCGCTTCCAAATTATCGATTTGAACTGATTGCAACCCCGCCGTTTTGGAGAGGGGAAAGGCTGAGTAATGGTCACAAGATTGACAATAGCGATCAGTTATCGTCGGGAGAATCGCAAATATTATCTATGTCAATGGATATTTTAGCACAGTATTCTAGATTGCCGAAGAATACAGCGCAATTTAGAACATTGCTAATTGATGAACCTGATGCGCATATTCATCCTGACACGCAAGCCAACTTTTGCCGGCTGATTTCTGTGTTTCAAAAAAGAATTGGGATGAATGTTGTAATTGCTACGCATAGCGTGGAAATTATTGGCGGTTTGGCTTTGCATTGTCCGGATAGAACCGCCTGTGCAATTCTCGAGCCGAACTCAACTGAAATTAGGGCTCGTCCTATTGAGGGTATGCATGCTGAAGCTCTGTCAGCTTTAGGGGGTGGCGTGCTAATGGGCCGGCTATTCGGCGCATTGCTTTTGCTTGTTGAAGGTGAAGATGATCATGATGTTTGGTCGCAAGCAGCGCGCACCGGGTCTTTAAACGCAACCGTCATCCCTTGTGGCGGTGGTGAGCGAATGAAGAAGAAACAAAAGCTTTTAGAGGATTTGTTTAAAGGGCTGAGGGATCCAGTTAGTAAGCCATTTGGTATTGCAATTCTCGACGCTGATAAAAAATTGCCGGAGCCTAATCCACGAAACCGACAGATTTATATCAAATTCGAAAGATTGAAATGTCACGAGATCGAAAATTTAGTTCTCACTGATGAAGTGCTAGCGCAAATCGGTTTGACATGGGGTGATTTTGTCGAAAAGATCGAAGGATGGGAAGGGAAATCTGCCTCAAAAAAGGCAAAGTTAAAAAAGATCATTTCTCTCCCAAAAAAGGATGTGGACCTCAAAGGCTTAATGCCTACGATTGAGAGCTTGATCTTTCCTGATATGGGTCGATGGACGAGAATTGTCGGAAATATTCTTGCAAAAGGTAGACCGACGGGGGAGCTGGCAGAATTTATAGGTGAAGAAATTTTGGACGCAATTTACGGCCAGAGCTTAACGGCTGCGATCGAAGTTAACTAGGCTGAAGTACACTTGCCTTCCCCCACCCACCCAGCATAAACCTCCCCCACACCCAAAAACCAAACCCCGAACCACCCCGCTCGCAAACCGCGCGCGGGGCGATCCTGTTTGAAAGGACGCCTATGACCGATCTCCCGCTCATCATCGCCGCCGCGCACTTTGCCGCTGACCGGCACCGGGACCAGCGGCGGCGGGATACCGTTACCCCCTTCATCAACCACCCGCTGGCGCTGGCCGATATCCTCGTCAATGAAGGCGGGGTCCGCGATCCGCTCGTCATTGCCGCGGCGCTGCTGCACGATACGGTCGAGGATACCGAGACCACCCCGGCCGAGCTGGAGGCGCGCTTCGGGGCGGAGGTGGCGGGCATCGTCGCCGAAGTGACCGATGACAAGGCGCTGCCCAAGCAGGAGCGCAAGGCGCTGCAGATCGCCCACGCCGCCCACGCCTCGCCGCGCGCGAAGCTGGTCAAGCTGGCCGACAAGATCGCCAACCTGCGCGACCTCGCCGCCCGCCCGCCGCTCGACTGGCCGCAGGAACGCCGCGACGGATATGTTCGCTGGTCCGCCGAGGTCGTCAACGGCCTGCGCGGCACCAGCGCGGCGCTGGAGGCGGTGTTCGATGCCGAAGTGGCGGGGTTTGGCCTGGCCTGAATGGCGGGGCGGAGGAATACACCACCCCAACCATCCTCGTCGGCCCGGACTTGATCCGGGCCTTGGCTTTTCTTTGGCAAGCGCTGCGCGGGGAAAAGAAGCCCAGCCCCGGGTCAAGCCCGGGGCGACGATGGGTGAGGGGAGGCGTTTGATTCCAGCGCGGCCCCTGCATCAACCCTTTCCCTGCCGCGCATCCTTTGCCAGACATCGCACCATGCATTTGCCGGTCTGGATCACTCCCGCGAACATTGCGATCGCCTTGATTGTGATGAACTTCCTCGCCTTCGCTGCCTTCGGGATAGACAAGGCAAAGTCCCGCTGGGGGATGTGGCGGACGCGGGAGGATACCTTACTGCTCCTCGCCTTTTTCGGGGGGATACTGGGGGCCTATGCCGGTCGTTCCGTGTTTCGCCACAAGACGCGCAAGCAGCCGTTCAACAGTCAGCTCTTCAGGATCGCGGTGCTGCAGGCCCTGGCCGTCCTGTTGGGAATCGGCTGGCTGATCACGCGCGGCTGACCCGCCGCGGCCAAGCGCGCTTGCTTCGCCGGGCCGGCTGCACCACAAGCCGCGCAGACCTTTTCCGCAGGAGCCATTTTCATGTCCCTTTCCGTTTACGAAGCCTCCGTCCCCGTCATCGTCAAGCAGCTGAAGGCGCTGTCGGGCGTGCTCGCCAAGGGGCAGGCCCATGCCGAGGCCAAGGGGACGGACGAGGCGAACTACCTCACCATGCGGCTGGTGCCGGACATGCTGCCGCTCTCCGCCCAGGTGCGCATCGCCTGTGACGTGCCGCGCCGGGGCATTGTCCGCATGGCCGGGGGCGAGCCTGCGCCGATGGATGACCGGGAAGGCACCTTTGCCGACCTGCAGGCGCGCATTGCCGATACCATCGCGGTGCTCGAAGGCGTGACGCCCGAGAGCCTCGAAGGTGCGGAGGAGCGCACGATCGTGCTCCCCAGCCCGCGCGGCGAGATGACCTTTGCCGGGCGCGACTTCCTGTTCGGCTTTGTCCTCGCCAACCTGCACTTCCACTGCACCATGGCCTATGCCCTGCTGCGCGGCGCCGGGGTGGAACTGGGCAAGGCGGACTACATGGGCGCGCCTCCGGCCTGAGGAGGACCGGGCGAGGGCGCGGGTCCCAAGGCCGGGAGGGGCGGAAAGATTTTCCTACAGGCCCGTCGCCCGCTATAGTGCCCCCGCGCCCTGGCCGGCGTGGCTCTTTGGAAAATGTATAGGCGCGCATAGCGTGGGTTTCATCAACTTGCATTTGCTGCAAGTGCGGAAAAGGCCCGAAAACCTGACCTGACCAGCCGCCCTCTGCGTGCGGTGGGTGGGGGAAACGTTCTCGCCGTTCCAAGTGTTTAGCTCCTGTCCGCCGCGGCCATCCGGCTGCGTGCACCCCCTCATCAGGAAGCTGACATGACCGAACACAACGAAACGACGACGACGCTCAACACGCTGATTGCCACGCTGATCGACAGCGTCGAGGGGTATCAGAAGTCGGCCGGCGACGTGGACAACCAGCGCTATGCCGAAATGTTCAACGCCCGCGCCCGCGAACGCCAGCAGGCCATCACGACGCTCCAGGCCGCAGTTGCCCAGTGCGGGCGGCAACCCTGAGGATGACGGATCGGTCATGGGCTCGCTCCACCGCGCCTTCCAGTCGCTGCGCGAGGCGGTCTCCAGCCGCGACGACGCCGCCATCATCGCCGAGATCGAGCGCGGCGAGGACTATCTCAAGGAGAAGTTCGAAGCGGCCCAGCGCCACGCCGACCTTACTCCGCAGGCGCGCGAGGCGGTGAACAAGGCTTGGGAATCGGTCCGCGCCGGACATGATGAAATGTCCGCGCTCAAGCACCGGACAGAGGGCATGGCCACTCCGAGCGCCAGCTACACCTCCTGACGCGCCGGGCCAACCTTAAGCGGAGTGGGGGCGGAGCGAAAGTTCCGCCCCTTCTCCTGACCGTCACCGATTGACGAAAGCAACCGATGCACGCCCCCTGCCAGATCCTCGCCCTCGAATGCCCCTCCTGTTCCGCTGCCCTCGTGTCCAGCGAACGGAATGGCATACAGATTGACCATTGCCCCCAATGCCGCGGCGTCTGGCTTGACCGGGAGGAGCTTGAAAAGATCATCAAACTGGCCGACGCCGCGATACCTGCGCCGCTTCCCGCCCCCGCTCCGCCGCCGCCGCAGGAAGGCTCCGGACGCTGGCTGGGCCACTTGCAGTACCTCGCCGCGCCGGACCGGGGCTTTGGCCGCAAACCCGCGCCGCGCCGTTTCCGCCTTGTCGACCTGTTCGGCTGATCGCCCCATCCGCGACGAAACGTTGCTTCTCCGCCCCAAGGGCATGAACCTTTCGTTCGCCCGCGCATTTAATCGGGACAGGCAGCGCTAGCTAACGACGATTCCTCGCGCTGTTCCGCCATTCATCACGGAGTACGCACGATGAAGAAGCTCACCATGGTCCTCGCCGCCGCCTCGCTCGCCGCATCGGGTGCCGCCTTTGCCGATCCGCCCGCCATGCACGGCACCGGAGCGCACGCCGGGGTCCACGCGAGCGTCAACGCCAATCCCAATGCCGGGGCAGTGCTCCACAGCCCCGTGCCAAACGCCCATGCCAGCACCAGGCTGACGACGCGCGTAGTGCCCGACAGCCACCGCGCCAAGGCGCACACTGGCTGGACGAAGGGCAAGCACAAGGGCTGGCGCGAGCGCTGCGGCTATCGCTTCAAGGACGGCCGCCGCTATCACACCTGCTGGCGGGTTGCTCGCTAACCGGCTGCCCAATCAAGCAACGCTCTCACGCGGGCCGGGACGCGGGTAGCCGCATCCCGGCCCTGGCGCGTTCCGGTAGGCGGCCTTTTCCCAAACCTTATCGCCAAAGCGCCGGAAGCGCGGTTGCAATCGGTTCCCTTGCCGTTAAGGGCGCAGGGGACAGCCCCGCGGAGCTTGGGGCAGCCAGGGGAACAGGCCATGAAGATCCTTGCCGGCAACTCCAACCTGCCGCTCGCCCGCGCGATTGCCGACTATCTCGACCTGCCGCTGACCGACGCCTCGGTCCGCCGCTTCGCCGATGACGAAATCTTCGTCGAGATTCACGAGAACGTCCGCGGCGAGGATGTCTTCGTCGTCCAGTCGACCAGCGCCCCGGCGAACGACCACCTGATGGAACTGCTGATCTGCATCGACGCGCTGCGCCGCGCATCGGCTGCCCGGATCACGGCGGTCACGCCCTACTTCGGCTATGCCCGGCAAGACCGCAAACCCGGCCCCCGCACGCCGATCTCGGCCAAGCTGGTCGCCAACCTGATCACCGAAGCGGGTGCCGACCGCGTGCTGGCGGTGGACCTCCACGCCGGGCAGATCCAGGGCTTCTTCGATATCCCGACCGACAACCTCTATGCCGCGCCGGTCATGGCGGCGGACATCCTCAGCCGGGGCAAGGTCGAGGACCTGATGGTCGTCTCGCCCGACGTGGGCGGCGTCGTCCGCGCCCGCGCGCTGGCCAAGCGCCTGGCAGAGAACGTGCCGCTCGCCATTGTCGACAAGCGCCGCGACAAGCCGGGTTCTTCCGAAGTGATGAACATCATCGGCGACGTCACCGGCCGTGAGTGCATCCTGATCGACGACATCATCGATTCGGGCGGCACGCTGTGCAACGCCGCCGCGGCGCTGATGGAAGCGGGTGCGGCCAGCGTCACCGCCTACCTCACCCACGGCGTGCTATCGGGCAAGGCGGTGGAGCGGGTGAGCAATTCGGCGCTGAAGGAACTGGTCATCACCGATTCGATCCAGCCGACCGAAGCGACCCTCGCTTGCGACCGTATACGGGTGCTGCCGATTGCGGCACTGATGGGCGAGGCGATCCGGCGCATTGCGGATGAAAGTTCAGTGTCCAGCCTGTTCGATTGAGCTGAAAACCGCAGATTTCGGGCATTTTTCACGCTTGCATGAAATGCAAGTTGATGAAGTACACGCGCAGCGCATCTATGGAGTTTTTCCATAGGCCTCCCGCGCGCAAAAACGCGCGCCCGGGGGCGCCAAGCTGTTGGAGTTCGACAAGGTCAAAGAGCGAGCGCCGACAAGGCCGGGCGACGCGCAAGATGACAGATCGCGGGCTTGTAGGACAGCGCGCTTGTGCCAGCACCGCCGTCGCTCCGTGCCTGACACGGGGCTGGGCTTTTTCTCCAGGCGCTGCGCCAACAAGAAAACGCCAAGGCCCGGATCAAGTCCGGGCCGACGAAAGGGGTTGATCCTCCTTCGCGACCTTCGCGTGACCCTGCTCTACAGTAAGGTCCCCTGCGCCCCGCCCTTGTGGCTGGCGCGGGTTTCGACGCGGGCGTGGCGGCGGCTGATCGGGTTGTGCGGTGCCGGGGGCCCTGCGGCAAGGGCCGGTATCGCACTATGCCCGCCGGACGCCGGCATCGGGCCAGTCGCTCATAACGATTCAGCGTTTCGGACGATTTGCGCGGGGCCGGCGTCTTTCGGCTTTCTCCCCAACCTTTCGTCATTCCCGCATGCGCGGGAATGACGGGGGTGGCGGATTGGTGCTGCGGGTGTGATCGTGTCGCCCCCTCACTCCCACGGCCTAACCCCGCCCGGTTCCAGCCGGTCGATCGCCTCCAGCCGCCGGGCCTGCCGGGTTTCCAGCGTGAGGGTCATCAGCGGCAGCGGGCGCTGGACGAACTGGCGCGGGCTCATGCCGAACAGCTTGGTAAAGTCGCGGATCAGGTGGCTCTGGTCGTAATAGCGCAGCATGATCTCTTCCGCCTCGGCCTGATCGGCAACGCCGCGCAGGTGGGCGGCCATGTCAAGCGCGCGGGCGCGGCGCAGGACCTGCTTGGGGCTCATGCCGAAATCGCGCCGCACTATGCGTTCCAGCTGGCGCAGGCCGATGCCGCATTCGCTGGCGAAATCCTCTATTTTGGCATTGGGGTCGCGGTAGGACAGCACTTCGAAGCGGGTCGTGATCGGATCGGGCCTGGCCAGCTTGCGGCGCTCCACTTCGCCCCGGATGATAGTCTCGATCGCCGAGATCCAGTCCTCAGGGCTGCCATCCGGATCGAGACTTTCCAGGATCGGGGTCCCCGGCAGGCCGACGTCATCGAGATGGAACAGCCGGTCGACCACATTGGTCGTGCTTTCCCAGCCCAGCGTTGCGCCGGTGCCGGGCCGGACGGCAAAGCCGATGGAGATGAAACTGCCGATCACGCTGACCGGCATGGCTTTCATCTGCGGGCCGAACAGCAGGGCCGATTTGCCCATGCGCATCACGCCCCGGCCAGTCGTGGCGGTCCATTGGCCGGAAAGCTGGATGCGGATCACGGCTACGTCATTGAGCAGGGCGCAATCGAGCTGGTAATCCTCCGGCAGGTCGATCGCGGTGACATAGAACCGGCCGATCCACGGGGCGAGGTCACAGGCCGGCGCGCGGCTGTAGGACATCGGCTGGCCAAGCCGCGTGACGCCCTGGCGCGGCGTCAGCGCGGCATCGATTGCCGGAATGGCCCGATTGTGCATGCCCTTGTTGCGCCCCGTTTCTGTCCCCGGTTCAACGTCGTTGCGCTGCCCGGGGATGAATTTGCGCGACTCTAGGCGAATGGCAAGATGTAAACTTGTCAATTCGCGCCATTTTCGTTGCGTCTTGACCCATTGGCCACCTAGCGGGCAGGAGGTTGGCGATGAACCTCGATGCCGACATAGCCCTTGCCCTGCGCCTTGCCGATGCGGCGCGCGCGGCGATCCTTCCCCGGTTCCGCACGGACCTGCAAAGCGACCGCAAGGGCGATGCCACACCGGTGACCGAGGCGGACCGCGCGGCTGAGGAGGCCATGCGCCGCATCCTCAAGGCCGAGGTGCCGCGCGATGCCGTGCACGGGGAAGAATTCGGTGCATCGCCGGGGTCTTCGGGCCGCACCTGGGTGCTCGATCCGATCGACGGCACGGCGGGCTTTCTGGCGGGGCGCGCCATGTTCGGCACGCTGATCGCGCTGGTGGTCGAAGGCTGGCCGGTGCTGGGCGTCATCGACCAGCCGGTGATGCAGGAACGCTGGCTGGGGGTGAGCGGGCGGCCGACCACGCTGAACGGCCAGCCTGTGCGCACTCGCGCCTGCCGCTCTCTCGCCGAAGCGACGCTGGCGACGACCGGCCCGCACTATTTCGACGATCATGAAGGCGGGCATTTCATGGCGCTCGCGGCCAAGACCGATCACCGCCGCATGGTGATGGGCGGTGACTGCTATAACTATGCCATGCTCGCCTCGGGGCATCTCGACCTTGTTTGCGAGGCGGGACTGAAGCTGCACGATTTCGCCGCGCTGGTGCCGGTGGTCGAAGGCGCGGGCGGAACCATGTGCGACTGGAATGGCGAGCCGCTCCACGCCGGGTCCACGGGCCATGTGCTCGCGCTCGGCGATCCGGCGCGGTTGGAAGACGTGGTCGAGGCGCTGGCCTGCGGGCATTGATGCGGCCACTGCCGTTCTTCTTCTACGGCACGCTGCTGGATGGCAGCGACAATCCGGTGGCGCGCGAGGTGCACCGGCTGCTCGAGCCGATGGGCGAGGCAGAGGCCGCTGGCGTCCTATATGCCATTCCCGATGAGGCGGGCTGGTTTCCGGCCTTGGTGGCGGGGCAGGGAGCAGTGCATGGCCGCCTTTATGTACCTCGCGCGGGGTTTGATGCCGCCGATCTTGCCCGGCTTGATGCCTATGAGGATTTCGATCCGGCTGACCTTGCGGGTTCGCTCTATGTGCGTGAGGAGATCGGGCTGGAGAGCGGGGGAAGGGCGCAGGTCTATCGCTTCAATCAGCCGTTACCCGAGGGCGCTCAGCCAATTCCCGGTGGCGATTTCCGCGGCTGGCTGGCCGAAACGGGGCTTGCGCAGTTCACCGGCCTGCGCGAAGCCTGAGCGCAAAGGGAGATCGAGATGACACTATCGTTGTACCAGGCCACCGTGCCTTCCTACCTGCAGATCCTTACCCCGCTGGCCGGCCTTGTCGAAAAGGCGCGCGCCCATTGCCATGCGCAGGGTGGGGACGAGGCCGAGATGTGCGACAAGCGCCTGGCGCCCGACATGTGGCCCTTTGCCAAGCAGGTGATGGCCGCCGTCGCGCATTCGGCAGGGGCCATTGCCGGCGTAAAGAAGGGCGAGACCGGGCCGGACATGACCCCGCCGCCGATGAGCTTTGATGCGCTTGCCGCTGCGGTGGCAGATGCCATCACCGCGCTGAAGGCGGTGGCGCCGGAAGAGGTCAATTCGATTGCGGCAAACGACACCGCCTTCGTCTTTGGCGAGCGGCGGATGCCCTTCACGGTGGAGGACTACCTGCTTTCTTTCGCGCTGCCCAATTTCTATTTCCACGCATCGATGGCCTATGCAGTGCTGCGCAACCAGGGCGTGGCCGTGGGCAAGATGGACTGGCTGGGGGCGATCAGGCTTAAAGCGTAAACCCGAATCGCTTGCATTCGCGCGCCTCTTCGCATAGGGGCGCGCCCTTCATCGACACGATTTCGATGACCTGCCTGGCGACAAGGGCTGCCAGGGCAGGTCGGACGTGTTCCCGAAACAGGAGACGAAAATGCCCAAAATGAAGACCAAGAGCGGCGTCAAGAAGCGCTTCAAGCTCACGGCCACCGGCAAGGTAAAGCACGGCGTTGCCGGCAAGCGCCACCGCCTTATGAGCCACAACGGCAAGTACATCCGACAGAACCGCGGCACTGAAGTGATTTCCGACGCTGATGCGAAGGTGATCAAGAAGTGGGCGCCCTACGGGCTTAATTGAGGAGTTCTGAAAGATGGCACGTGTCAAAAGGGGTGTAACCACCCGCGCCAAGCATAAGCGGCTTCTCGAACAGGCAGCGGGCTACCGCGGCCGCCGCAAGAATACCATTCGCGTTGCGCGTCAGGCGGTCGAAAAGGCCGGCCAGTATGCCTACCGCGACCGCAAGGTGAAGAAGCGGTCCTTCCGCGCCCTCTGGATCCAGCGCATCAACGCTGCTGTCCGCGCCGAAGGCCTCAGCTATTCGCAGTTCATCCACGGCGCCAAGCTCGCCGGTATCACGCTTGACCGCAAGGTCATGGCGGACCTGGCGATGAACGAAGCCGGCGTGTTCACGGCCGTGATCGCACAGGCGAAGGCAGCTCTCGGCTGACTTCAACCTGACCGGCAGGTCTTGTAAAAAAGGCGCGGGGAAGGCTTAGGCTTTTCCCGCGCCTTTTTTGTTTTCCGGCGATTGTGGGGCAGCCTGCGTTCGGGCAAAAGGAAGGCACAAGACAAGGGGCGTGGACAGGTGTCGCAGGGTGGAGAGGTAAGGGCCCATTTCTTTCGGCCCGCGCCGGAATTGTGCCGCTACTTCACGACGTTCTATTGCGTCGAATTCGCCTCGAGCGAAAATCGCGACAGCTTCGATTACCTCCATCCCGAATGGGCGAATTTCCGCTTCGTCAGCGGCTGCAAGCCCGTGGCAGAGAATGCGAGCGGCACACGCGTGGGGGAAACCTCGCTCTACTTCACCGGGCCGAGCAGCCATGCGGTGCGCTTCGAGTTCGATGGCTCGCTGCGCATGTGGGGTGTGGGCGTGCTGCCGCTCGGCTGGGCGAAATTCATCCGCACCGATGCGGCGAAATGGGCCGATGGCCTGGTCGATGGCCACGCCGTCCCCGCGCTCGCGGAGTTTTCCGACCTGGCGCATGGCCTTTTCGAAGGAGCGGCGGACGTGGAGGGCGAGCTTGCCCGGCTCAATGCCTTCTTCCTCGCCCGCCTGAACCTGCCCGTCGCGGATGAGGCGCGCATCCTTGCCATCCACACCGCGCTGATCGATCCCGAGGTGGACAGCGTCGCCACGCTGGTTGAACGCGCCGGTGCGAGCCAGCGCACGGTCGAACGTGTCTGCCGCCGCGCCTTTGGCTTTCCGCCCAAGCTTTTGCTGCGCCGCCAGCGGTTCCTGCGCAGCCTGGCCAAGTACGTGCTCGATCCCAGTCTCAAGTGGATCGGCGCGCTTGACAGCCAGTACCACGATCAGGCGCAGTTCGTACGCGATTTCAAGCAGTTCATGGGAATGTCGCCGCGCCAGTACGGTCTGCTCGACAAGCCGATCCTCACCGCCGTGATGCGCGAGCGCGCGGCCTTTGCCGGAAAGGCGGTCCAAGCGCTCGATACCCCCGCGGGCGGCGCGGGCTGAGACGTTCGCCAAGGTTGCGGCAAATGCCCGCAATCTCTAAAGGGCCGCGTTCAACCCGTTTCAGCAGGACATGCCCGTGGACCACGCAAGTACAGGACAGGAAGCGCTCGCCCGTATCGAGGCGGCGGGCGATCTCGACAGCCTGGAGAAGCTGCGGGTCGAATTTCTCGGCAAGCAGGGCTCCATCTCGGGCCTGTTGAAGACGCTGGGCGGCATGTCGCCAGAGGAGCGGCAGGTCGAGGGGCCGAAGATCCACGCCCTGCGCGAAAGCGTGACCAATGCCCTGACTGCCCGCAAGGACGCGCTTGAAGGCGCGGCGCTTGAAGCGCGGCTGGCGGCGGAACGCATCGACCTCTCGCTCCCCGCGCCCGAAGCTCCGCGCGGTTCAGTCCACCCGGTCAGCCAGGTGATGGACGAGCTGGCGGAGATCTTCGCCGACATGGGCTTCGCCGTCGCCACCGGGCCGGAGATCGAGGACGACTGGCACAACTTCACCGCGCTCAACATGCCGGAAACCCACCCGGCGCGCGCCATGCACGATACCTTCTACTTCCCGGACAAGGACGCCGAAGGCCGCGACATGCTGCTGCGCACGCATACCAGCCCGGTGCAAATCCGCTCGATGCTCTCGCAGGGCGCGCCGCTGCGCATCATCGCTCCGGGCCGCGTCTACCGCTCGGACTCGGACGCGACGCATACGCCGATGTTCCACCAGGTCGAAGGCCTCGTCATCGACAAGGGCATCCACCTCGGCCACCTGAAGTGGACGCTGGAAACCTTCCTCAAGGCTTTCTTCGAGCGCGAGGACATCGTCCTGCGCCTGCGCCCCAGCTACTTCCCCTTCACCGAGCCTTCGGTTGAAGTGGACGTCGGCTTCAAGCTTGAGAACGGCCGCCGCGTGCTCGGCGGTTCGGGTGATGAGCCCGGCCACGGCTGGATGGAACTGCTCGGCTCGGGCATGGTCAACCGCAAGGTCATCGAATTCGGCGGGCTTGATCCCGACGAGTGGCAGGGCTTTGCCTTCGGCGTCGGCGTCGACCGGCTTGCCATGCTCAAATACGGCATGGACGACCTGCGCGCCTTCTTCGACGGCGACGTGCGCTGGCTCCAGCACTACGGTTTTGCGGCGCTCGAAGTGCCCACCCTTTCCGGCGGCGTAGGAGCGGCGGCATGAAGTTCTCGCTCTCCTGGCTCAAGTACTTCCTCGAAACCGACGCCTCGGTGGAGACGATCTCGGCCACGCTCAACGCGATCGGCATCGAGGTGGAAGGCATCGAGAACCCGGCCGAGAAGCTCGCTGGCTTCCGCGTCGCCAAGGTGCTGACGGCGGAGAAGCACCCGCAGGCGGACAAGCTGCAAGTGCTCACCGTCGATACCGGCGATGGGGCGGCGCCGCTCACGGTCGTCTGCGGCGCGCCCAATGCGCGCGCCGGCCTCGTCGGCGTGCTCGGCCTGCCGGGCGCGACGGTTCCGGCAAACGGCATGGTGCTCAAGGTCGCCGCCGTGCGCGGGGTCGAGAGCAACGGCATGATGTGCTCGACCCGCGAACTCGAACTTGGCGACGACCATGACGGCATCATCGAACTGCCCGCCGATGCGCCCATCGGCACGCCGTTTGCCGATTACCACGGCGCGGACCCGGTGTTCGACGTCTCGATCACCCCCAACCGGCCCGATTGCATGGGCGTTTACGGCATCGCCCGCGATCTCGCCGCCGCCGGCCTCGGTACGCTGAAGCCGGTCGAGGCTCCGCGCACCGAAGGCTCGTTCCCCTGCCCGGTAGAGGTCCGCACGGACGACGCGGCGGGTTGCCCCGCCTTCTACGGCAGGGTCATCAAGGGCGTGACCAATGGTGCCTCGCCCGAATGGATGCAGGCGCGGCTGAAGAGCGCGGGCCAGCGCCCGATCTCGGCGCTGGTCGACATCACCAACTATGTGATGCTTGCCTTTGGCCGCCCGGCCCACGCCTATGACCTCGCGCAACTGAACGGCGCGGTCGTGGCGCGCAAGGCGAAGGACGGCGAGCAGGTCGTCGCGCTTAACGAGAAGACCTACACGCTCGACAGCACGATGACGGTGATCGCCGATGACAGCGGCGTGCATGATATTGCTGGCATCATGGGCGGCGAACACTCGGGTTGCTCGGAAGCAACTCGCGACGTCCTGCTTGAAATCGCCTATTTCGATCCGGCGCACATCGCCTCGACGGGCCGCAAGCTCAACCTCACCTCCGACGCGCGCCAGCGTTTCGAGCGCGGGGTCGATCCGCAGTTCCTCGATACCGGGCTCGACCTGCTGACCGACCTCATCCTCCGCATCTGCGGCGGTGAGGCGAGCGAGGTCATCCGCGCGGGAACACCGCCTTCGGGCGCGAAGGCCGTGGCCTATGACCCCTCGCTCGCGGCAACGCTGGGCGGTGTGCCGATTGCCGACGAACGCCAGAAGGCGATCCTCGAATCGCTCGGCTTTGCCGTGGCTGCTGACTGGACCGTCACCACCCCCGGCTGGCGCTGCGACGTCGCCGGTGCGCCCGACATTGTCGAGGAAGTGGTGCGAATCCACGGGCTCGACAACATTGCTTCGGCTCCGCTGCCGCGCACCGACGGGGTGGCCCGCCCGACCGCTACGCCCGCGCAGAAACTCGAACGCCGCCTGCGCCGCGCCGCCGCCGCGCGCGGGCTGAACGAGGCGGTGACCTGGTCGTTTCTGCCGACCGGCGAGGCCGAACACTTCGCCGAGGGCGAGCTGTGGACGCTGGCCAATCCGATCAGCGAGGACATGAAGGCCATGCGCCCCTCGCTGCTGCCGGGGCTCTTGTCGGCCGCGCGCCGCAATCTGGATCGCGGGGCGTCGAGCCTGCGTCTGTTCGAAATCGGCCGGCGTTATCTGCGTGGTTCGGAAGGCCATTCGGACGAGCGCCTGTCGCTCGCCGTGGTGCTCGCTGGCGACAAGACCCCGCGCGGCTGGGCCAGCGGCAAGGCACAGCCTTTCGATGCCTTCGACGCCAAGGCCGAGGCGCTTGCCCTGCTGGCCGAGGCCGGTGCGCCGGTCGACAACCTGCAGGTCATGGGCGAGGCGGGGGCGCAGTTCCATCCCGGCCAGTCGGCGACCCTGCGGCTTGGGCCGAAGAACGTCCTCGCGCGCCTCGGCATGGTCCACCCTGCCACCGCCAAGGTGTTCGACATCGATGCGCCGGTCGCCATGGTCGAGCTGTTCCTCGATGCCATTCCGGGCAAGAAAGGCGCAGCCACTTTTGCCCGCGCGCATTACGCGCCGCCCGCGCTGCAGGCGGTGACGCGTGACTTTGCTTTCCTGATCGGCGCGGACGTCCCGGCGGGCGATCTCGTCCGCACGGTGAAGGGCGCTGACAAGGCGAACATTGTCGCCGTGCGCCTGTTCGATGACTTCCGCGGACAGGGCGTGCCGGAAGGACAGAAGAGCCTTGCTGTCGAGGTCACGCTGCAACCTGGCGAGAAGAGCTATACCGAGGACGAGCTCAGGGCCGTGGCCGAAAAGGTCACCGCCGCCGCCGCCAAGCTCGGCGCGGTGCTGCGCGGATGAAAACCGCGCTGGTCACGGGTGCCTCTGCCGGGATCGGCGAGGCATGCGCGCGGCGGCTGATCGCGACCGGCTGGCGCGTGGTCGGCACCGGACGCAATGCGGCGCGGCTGGAAGAACTGGCGCTTGAACTGGGCGAGGCTTTCGTCCCCGCCGTGTTCGACATCCGCGACGAAGCCGCCCGCGATGCGGCGCTGGCCGCGCTGCCGGTGAATGGCTTCGACCTGCTGGTCAACAATGCCGGGCTGGCGCTCGGCACTGGGCCGGCGCAGGCGTGCGATCTCGACCAGTGGAAGACCATGATCGACACCAATGTGACCGCGCTGGTTTCGATCACCCACAAGCTGCTGCCGGGACTGATCGAGCGGCGCGGCGCGGTGATCAACCTGTCCTCGGTGGCAGCGATCTATCCCTACACTGGCGGCAACGTCTATGGCGGGACCAAGGCCTTCGTCCGCCAGTTCAGCCTTGGCCTGCGCAGCGACCTTGCCGGGACCGGGGTGCGCGTCACCTCGATCGAACCCGGCATGGTCGAAACCGGCTTCACCATGGTCCGCAACGGCGGTGACCGGGCGGCGCACGATGCGCTTTATGGCGGGGCCGATCCGCTCACCGGCGACGACATTGCCGAAAGCGTCGCATGGATCGCCAACCTGCCGCCGCACTACAATATCAACACGATCGAGATGATGCCGGTAAGCCAGAGCTTCGCCGGCTTCCAGGTCGCCCGTAACTCCTGACGAACTGAACCCGCAACGTGTCCTCCAATCGCCGTACCTTCGCCATCATCTCGCACCCTGACGCGGGCAAGACCACGCTGACTGAAAAGCTGCTGCTGCAGGGCGGCGCGATCCACCTCGCGGGGCAGGTCAAGGCGCGCGGTGCGGCGCGGCGGGCGCGGTCGGACTGGATGAAGATCGAACAGCAGCGCGGGATTTCGGTGACGTCGTCGGTCATGACCTTCGAACGCGGCGGCATTACCTTCAACCTGCTCGACACGCCGGGTCACGAAGACTTTTCCGAAGACACTTACCGCACGCTGACGGCGGTCGATTCCGCGATCATGGTGATCGACGCCGCAAAGGGTATCGAGCCGCAGACGCGCAAGCTGTTCGAGGTGTGCCGCCTCCGCTCGGTGCCGATCATCACCTTCGTCAACAAGGTCGACCGCGAAGGCCGCTCACCGTTCGAGACGCTGGACGAAGTGGCCGATGCGCTGGCGCTCGATGTCTGCCCGATGGCATGGCCGGTGGGGCTGGGCGGCGAGTTCCGTGGCGTGCTCGATTTCGCCACGGGCGAGATTGCCCGGCCCGAGGGTGACAGCCGCGAATTTCTCGGGAAGCGCGACAAGGAGCCGCTGCCCGCCAACATCGCCGACGAGGTCGAGCTGGCGCAGGGCGGCTATCCCGAATTCGATCTTGAAGCCTATCGCAATGGCGACCTGACCCCGGTCTATTTCGGCTCCGCGCTCAAGAACTTCGGCGTGGCCGAACTGATCGACGCCATCGCTACCTATGCCCCGCCGCCGCGCCCGCAGCCGAGCGATCAGGGCACGATCGATCCTTCGAACAAGGAAGTCACCGGCTTCGTGTTCAAGGTGCAGGCCAACATGGACCCGATGCACCGCGACCGGATTGCCTTCATGCGGCTCGTTTCGGGCACCTTCAAGCGCGGCATGAAGCTGACCCCGTCGGCGCTGGGCAAGCCGGTGGCGATCCACTCGCCGATCCTGTTCTTTGCGCAGGACCGCGAAATTGCCGATACCGCCGAGCCGGGCGACATCATCGGCATCCCCAACCACGGCACGCTGCGGGTGGGCGATACGCTGTCGGAAACCAACAAGGTGCGCTTCACCGGCCTGCCGAATTTCGCGCCGGAAATCCTGCGCCGCGTCGCGCTCAAGGACCCGACCAAGACCAAGCAGCTGCGCAAGGCGCTCGACGACTTGTCCGAAGAAGGCGTGATCCAGGTGTTCTACCCGGAGATCGGCTCGGCATGGATCGTCGGCGTGGTCGGCCAGCTCCAGCTCGACGTGCTGATCTCGCGGCTGGAGGCGGAGTACAAGGTGGAAGCCGTGCTTGAGGCTTCACCCTTCGATACGGCGCGCTGGATCAAGGGCAGCGATGCCGCGCTCAAGTCCTTTGCGGACTTCAACATGTCGAACCTTGCCAAGGACCGCGATGGCGATCCGGTGTTCATGGCGCGGTCTGCTTGGGACGTCAGCTACCAGCAGGAAAAGAACCCGGATCTGGTGTTTTCGGCGACCAAGGAACGGTAAGCCGCCGGACCCTTTGCACTAATTTTGTCATTGCGAGCGCAGCGAAGCAATCCAGTGCGGTTGTGCGTGACGCTCTGGATTACTTCGTCGCATTGCTCCTCGCAATGACGAGGGTTCTTTCGGGACCGGCTTTCTACTGCACCACGAGGAAATACCGCGCGTCCCCGGCGCCGCGGTTCATCACCTCGATGGTGTAGCGCTGGGTGAACAGCGGTACCCATTTGCACAGGCCGCCGCGGCCGCTTTCGTCGGTGCAGATAGGCTTTGCCTGCGGATCGAGCACGCGCAGGGCAAGCTTGTCGCCTGTGGGGGCGGACAGGGCGATGGTGGCGCCGGTGCCTGAGAGGAACAGCTGGCTGAAGCTCTCGCGCCCGCCCACGCCCAGCTTGCCGCTCCGGTATCCGGGGCCGAGCGGGCGACCGCGATAGGGGGCGAGGCCTCCCGCGCGCGGCATCGCGCCATGCCGGAACCGGGTCCGTGGGGGAGGCCTCGAGCGGCCGTGAGCCCGAACCGTCGATTATCTGCACCGCCTTGGCCAAGGTCCTCGGTATCGCCGCGCGCCTCGGCATCGGCCGCATCGGCAAGCGCATTGGCGAGGCGCACGGCGACATTGGTTTCTGGCGCAGCACCCGCCGAACTGACCGCCGGGGCCGAGGCGCAGGCGCTGGCTGTCAGTACGGCGGCGAGAGAGAGGGCGTGAATTCGGTTCATCACTTGGTCTCCGGGGCAACGACAAAGGCCGCGCCCTTGGGGCTGGGCGCGAGGGTGAGGGTGAGGCGATGGCGCTCGGCAATGGCGCGCGCGAGGGCGAGGCCGAGCCCCGCGCCGTGGCGGCGGCCGGATTCTGCTGGCTGCAACATTGGAACGCCCGCGCCGGAAGCGGTCGAAGATATGCTCGCGCTCGTCCTCGGGCACGCCGGGTCCATTGTCCGAAACGGTAATCACCGGCCCCTGCTCAAGCGCGAGCCGAACCGTGCCGCCCGCGGGCACATATTTGAACGCATTGTCGAGCAGGTTGGTGATTAGCCGCGTCAGCTGCATTTCCTCGCCTTGGCAGGACACGCCCGGCATGATCGAGCGCACGAAGGTGTGGCCGCTTTCCTCGGCGCTGTCGGCGTAAAGTTCGGCGATGCGGTTCACCAGCTGGCTGAGGTTGACCGGTGACAGGCCGAGCCGGTCACCCTTGCGCGCCTCGCTCGTCGCGATATCGAGCAGCGATTCGAGCAGGGCGATGACGTGGCGGATCTCGGCCCGGGCATCGCTCAGCAGGCGCCGGTCTTCCTCTTCCTGTGCCTTGGCCAGCGCTTTCACCAGACGGTTGTCGAGGTGCATCAAGGGCGTGCGCAATTCGTGCGCGACCTGGTCGGTGGTCTCGCGGTGCGCGCCGACCATGCGGCGCAGATGCGCCAGCGCTTCCGAGGTGTGGCGGGTGAGCTCGCCGATCTCGTCCGGCTCCTTGCTGCCTTCTTCCAGTGCCTCCAGGCTGGGCTGGTCGGGCTCGCGAAACGCGCGATTGATGCGGCCGACGCGGAGCGCCAGCCGGTTCGCACGCCAGCGCCCGAGCAGGCCAACCACGGCTGCCGCCAGTCCTCCTGCAGCCAGGAAAGCCCAACTGATGCGCCGGGCGAGCGCGGCATCATTGCCATATTCGCGCGCCACCAGCAGTTTGAGATCGGGGGCAAGCTGGGTCGCGCGGGCATAGGCAGGGACGCCGCCGGGCAGGGTGATATAGCCAGCTTCGGAAAGGCGCGCGTCCAGCTTGGGCCATGCCTCGACATCGCCGGCAAGCCGCTGGCCCGCGTTGTTGGCGACGAGGTAGTGCGAGGCATTGCCGTCCGATGCCGAAAGCGCCAGCCGGTCCTCGATCCGCTTGGCCAGTTCCGCCTGTCCGCCGCTGGCGTGGATGTCGGCCATGCCGGCAAGATCGACGTCCACCGCGCGCACCAGCGCGGCGCGGCTCGATCGGTCAAGCGTGGTATAGGTCACGGCCCAGAGCAATAGTGTCACGCTCACCGAAACGAGCATCGCCGACAGCACCAGCCGGGCGAAGATCGAATGGCGGAAGCGGACCTCGCTCATGGGTTCAGCGGCCTTCCATCAGGCGGTAGCCGGTGCCCCAGATCGTCTCGAGCGCGGGGGAGGTGAAGCCATCCTCCAGCTTGCGACGCAGCCGGCCGATATTGACATCGACCACGTTGGTCTGCGGATCGAAGTTCATTTTCCAAACGTCGCGCAGCAGCATTTCGCGCGTCACCACTTCGCCGGCGTTCTCCATGAAATAGCGGAACAGCTCGAATTCCTTGGGGCTCAAGGCAATGTGGCGGTTGGCGCGAAAAGCGGTGCGTGCCTTGGTGTGGCATTCGAACTGGCCGTAGATGATGACAGCGGCATGCTCGCGACCCGAATTGCGCCGATGCAGCGCGCGCAGGCGGGCGATCAGTTCTTCCGCTTCATAGGGTTTGGCAAGATAATCGTCGGCACCTGCATCCAGCCCCTCGGCGCGGTCGGTGGTGCGGCCCAGCGCCGAGAGCATCAGCACCGGCGTGCCCACGCCGCTTTCGCGCAGGCGCTTGAGGATCGTCATGCCGTCAAGGTCCGGCAGCATCCGATCGAGGATGATCACGTCGAACCGGTCGCGTCCGGCGCGCAGCAGGCCGCCCGAACCGGTGCTTTCCCATATCAGGCTGTCACCATTGGCGCGGGCCAGCTCCTGCACCTCCTCGGCGGCGCGCTGGTCGTCCTCGACGTATAGAATGCTGATGCCTGCCATCAGGGTCCTTCCGGATGATATTGATGCAACGTGATTGCTGCTGGAAGCTTCTCGGCAAGGAGCGTCGCGCAGCGCGGGCTGGTTGCCCGTGCAAGCGACGCAACGCAGTCCGAGGGGCTTCCAGCGGCAACCCCGAAGGGGCGGGCCGGTTTTGGCCCATTTCTGCGTTGCTCGTCGATCACTATGCTGGGCATGGCTCACTCCTCGCGCCTCGAACTGGACCAAAACCGGCTCCGTCACGGTGCATCAATATCATCCGAAAGGACCCTTGCCCCCAAGCCGGTTCAAAAGTGCCAGCCTGTCATCTAGCTGACAAGCGACGTCATCTTGCTAACGGCCTCTAAAGCGCGGGCGAATTTCCTCCAGACACGAGGCCTGTCATGTTGATGACATTCCTTGTTAGGAGTCTTTGTTCGCCTCACGGCGGTGCGGAAAGGCCATCCGGCCTTTCCTGCATCTCCAGCCCGCTCCCCGGCCCGACCACCCACAGGGTACCATGAACGGGTGGTCGGGCCGGGGGAGCAGGCTGGTGATGCCAAGCCAGTCGCGGAAGCGACTGGCGCACCGGACAACGGCTCGCAAAACAAGGACCGCGCCGCCGGAGGTTGGCGGCGCGGTCCACTCGCGCGGCCCCGTCTTGGGGAATGCAAGGGCCCCGCGATCTCAGGTGTTTCGAAACTGCGCAAAGCCAGCCTTCATGTCCGCTGACAAAAACTGTTAGGTCCGTGACAATTTTCACGGGGCACCTTTGGCAAGGCCACTAGGCAGATCGCGCTGGCGATGCTAACCCCATTGCGCTAGGTATTGCGCGATTGCAATCGATTGCACTTCATCTATGAACGTCCCGCCTTTCGATCGAGGAACCCCGCGCGAATGCCGTTCACTGCTGACAGCCTCCTTCTTTTCGGTGCCACGGGTGACCTTGCCCAGCGCATGCTGCTCCCCTCGCTCTGTGCTCTGGGGGCCGATGGCCTGATCGGGCCGAACCTGCGGATCATCGGTACGGCGCGGCAGGAACTGGACGACGCGGGCTACCGGCAGTTCGCGCGCGAGGCGCTGGAGAAATACCTGCCAGCAGAGCGCCGCGGATCGATGGCCGAATTTCTCAACCGGCTGCACTACCAGCCGCTTGATGCGAACGATATCAGCGGGTTCTCTGCGCTGGCCGACAAGGTTGGTCCTATCGGTGATGGGCTGGCCATCTTTCTCTCCACCGCGCCGCACCTGTTCGAGCCGACCATTGCCGGGCTCTCGGCCAGCGGCCTGGCTGGCGAAAAGGTGCGCATCGGCCTCGAAAAGCCGCTCGGCACCGACCTGGAAAGCAGCCGCCACATCAACGATGCCGTCGCCAGTGCCTTTCCGGAGGACCGGACGTTCCGCATCGATCACTACCTCGGCAAGGAAACGGTGCAGAACCTCTTGGCGCTTCGCTTTGCCAATATCCTGTTCGAACCGCTGTGGAACGCGGCGCATATCGACCATGTGCAGATCACCGTGGCCGAGACGGTCGGGCTGGAATCGCGCGTCGGCTATTACGATGGCTCGGGCGCGCTGCGGGACATGGTGCAGAATCACATGCTGCAATTGCTCGCGCTGGTGGCGATGGAGCCGCCCGCGAATTTCGATGCCACGGCCATCCGTGACGAGAAGGTGAAGGTCCTGCGCTCGCTGCGCTATGTCGCGGGCGAGGAATCGGTCACCGGCCAGTACCGCGCCGGGGCCATCGCCGGCCAGCCGGTGCCGGGCTACGACGACGAATTGGGCAAGGACTCCGACACCGAGACCTTCGTCGCGATCAAGGCCCATGTCGATAACTGGCGCTGGAAAGGCGTGCCGTTCTACCTGCGCACCGGCAAGCGCCTGCCCAAGCGCGTGACCGAAATCGTCGTCCAGTTCCGACACGTGCCGCACTCCATCTTTGCTTCGAAAGCGGCGAAGACCGTGCCGAACAAGCTGGTCATCGGCATCCAGCCCGAAGAGAACATCACCCTTCAGGTCATGGCCAAGGTGCCGGGGCTGGACCGGCAGGGCATCCGCCTGCGTCCGGTCGAACTCGACATCGCGATGAGCGACGCCTTCGCCGGGCCGGTCAAGCGCATTGCCTATGAGCGCCTGCTGCTTGACCTGATCGAGGGCGACCAGACCCTGTTCGTCCGCCGCGACGAGGTGGAAGCGCAATGGGACTGGATTGACGCCATCCGCGCCGGTTGGACCGAACACGGGATCACTCCGAAGACTTATAACGCCGGGTCCTGGGGGCCAAGCGCCGCGATTGCGCTCGCCGAACGCGATGGAGTGACCTGGCATGAGTAATCTGAATGCCACGGTCGAACGCGTCACCCAGCGGATCATCGAACGCTCGAAAGAGGGCCGTGCCCGTTACCTCGAACTGATGACGCGTGAAGGCGATGCCCACGGCAACCGGTCGTTTCTCGGCTGCTCGAACCTTGCGCACGGTTTTGCCGGGGCGGAGGAAGACCAGGCGACGATTGCCTTCACCAAGGCGACCAACCTCGGCATTGTCACCGCCTACAACGACATGCTCTCGGCCCACCAGCCCTATGGCCGCTATCCCGAGGCGATGAAGCTCTACGCCCGCGAAGTCGGCGCGACGGCGCAGGTGGCGGGCGGCGTTCCGGCAATGTGCGACGGGGTGACTCAGGGCTACACCGGCATGGAACTGTCGCTGTTCAGCCGCGATGCCATTGCCCAGGGCACCGCCATCGCGCTCAGCCACGCGATGTTCGACGGCATGGCGCTGCTCGGCATTTGCGACAAGATCGTTCCCGGCCTTGTCATGGGCGCGCTACGCTTTGGCCACCTGCCCGCGATCTTCGTGCCCTCTGGCCCCATGCCAACCGGCATCGGCAACAAGGAAAAGCAGAAGGTCCGCCAGCTCTATGCCGAGGGCAAGGCGAGCCGCGAGGAACTGCTCAAGAGCGAGATGGGTTCGTACCATTCGCCCGGAACCTGCACCTTCTACGGCACGGCCAATTCCAACCAGATGATGATGGAGCTGATGGGGCTCCACATCCCCGGCAGCGCCTTTGTGCCGCCGAACACGCCGCTGCGCTCGGCGCTGACGCGGGCGGCCGTCCACCGGCTTGCCGCGATCACCAAGAAGGGCGAGGATTACCGCCCGATGGCGCAGGTCGTCGATGAAAAGGCGCTGGTGAATGCCTGCGTCGGGCTGCTCGCCACGGGCGGATCGACCAATCACGCGATGCACATCCCCGCCATGGCGCGCGCGGCTGGGGTGAAGATCGACTGGCAGGACCTTGACGAGCTGTCCTCGGTCGTCCCGCTGATTGCCCATGTCTATCCCAACGGCGCGGCCGACGTGAACCACTTCCACGCGGCCGGCGGCATCGCTTTCGTTGTGCGCGAACTGCTGGGCGCTGGGTTGATCCACGGTGACGTTCTGACGGTGAGCGAGCAGGGCATGGCGGCCTATGCACAGGAGCCGGTGCTGGCAGACAATGCGGTGCAATGGCGCGATATCCCGGCAGCGAGCGGCGACGATACGATTCTGCGCCCGGCCGCCGAGCCCTTCAGCCCCGATGGGGGCATGCGGCTGGTTCAGGGCAATATCGGCCGGGCGACCTTCAAGACAAGCGCGGTCGACCATTCGCGCCGCACGATCGAGGCGCCGTGCCGCGTTTTCGACAATCAGGAAGGCGTGCAGGCCGCGTTCAAGGCGGGCGAGCTTGACCGCGATGTCGTCGTTGTCGTCCGCTTCCAGGGGCCGCGTGCCAACGGCATGCCCGAATTGCACAAGCTGACCCCGCCGCTCGGCGTCCTTCAGGACAAAGGCTTCAAGGTGGCGCTGGTCACCGATGGCCGCATGTCGGGTGCGAGCGGCAAGGTGCCCGCCGCGATCCACGTCACGCCCGAGGCGCTTGCTGGCGGCCCGCTCGCGCTGCTGCGCGATGGCGACGTGGTGCGGCTTTGCGCCAATACCGGCAGCCTGGAAGTCCTGGCGGATCTTTCGGGCCGCGAACCGGCCGCCGCGCCGTCTTCGGGCGAAGGCATGGGCCGTGAGGTCTTCAGCCTGTTCCGCCTCAGCGCCGATGGCGCGGAGCAAGGCGCCTCTCCCATCCTTGCCGCAGCGGGACTGTAAGGCCGTGGCCGATCTCGTCACTGTCGATATCGGCGGCACGCATGCCCGCTTCGCGCTCGCCGAATTGGGCGCGGAAGGTGCGATCACGCTTGGTGATCCGGTTACGCTTCACACCAGCGACCACGCCAGCTTCCAGACCGCTTGGGAGGACTTTGCGACGCGCACCGGCGGCAACCTGCCGCGCGATGTTGCCATCGCCATCGCCGGACCGGTCGGCGGCGAGGTCATCCGCTTCACCAACAACCCGTGGATCATCCGCCCGGCGCTGATCCCCGAAAAGCTGGGCGTCGAGCGCTTTACCCTGGTCAACGATTTCGGCGCGGTGGGCCATGCCGCCGCCAAGGCGGGGGAGGGTGAATTCGTCCACCTCTGCGGACCGGAAAGCGCACTGCCGGTGGAAGGCACACTCTCCGTGGTCGGCCCTGGCACCGGGCTTGGCGTTGCACACGTCTGGCGTGACGGTAAGGGCGGTTACCGCGTGCAGGCGACCGAGGGCGGGCATATCGCCTTCGCGCCGCTCGATCTCGATCGAGGAAGCAATCCTGGCCCGCCTGCGCCAGCGCCACAGCCGCGTATCGGTGGAGCGCGTGGTCGCCGGACCGGGAATCGTCGATATCTACGAAACGCTGGCCGCCATGGAAGGGCGCGCGATCACCCCGCTTGACGACCGCACGATCTGGCAGCGCGGCACCAGCGGGGAAGACAGCCTTGCCGCCGCCGCGATTGACCGCTTCTGCCTCGCGCTGGGCTCTGTCGCGGGGGACATCGCATTGGCTCAGGGCGCAAGCGGCGTCGTCATCGCGGGCGGCCTCGGCCTGCGCATCAAGGACAGCCTGATAGCCTCGGGCTTTGCCGAGCGGTTCCGCGCCAAGGGCCGGTTCGAGGCACTGATGGCGGGCCTCCCCGTCAAACTCATTACCCATCCGCAGCCGGGCCTGTTCGGCGCCGCCGCTGCCTTCATGCAGGAGCATTTGAAGTGAGCAACCCCGAAGCGGTCATGAAACTGGCCCCCGTGATCCCGGTACTGGTGATCAACGATGTCGCCCATGCCGTGCCGATCGCGCAGGCGCTGGTCGCTGGCGGCCTGCCCGCGCTGGAAGTGACGCTGCGCACGCCCTGCGCGCTCGATGTGATCCGCGAGATGAAGCAGGTACCGGGTGCGGTGGTCGGCGCGGGTACGGTGCTGAACCCGCGCGATCTCGACGCCTCGCTTGAGGCTGGGGCGGAGTTCATCGTCTCGCCCGGCCTCACCACCGATCTCGGCAAGGCTGCCATTGCCGCGAACGTGCCGTTCCTTCCCGGCACGGCCAACGCCTCCGACATCATGCTCGGGCTTGACCTTGGCCTGACGCGCTTCAAGTTCTTCCCGGCGGAAGCCTCGGGCGGGATCAAGGCGCTTTCCGCCATCGCAGCACCCTTCGGCATGGCGAAGTTCTGCCCCACCGGCGGTATCACGCCGGAAACCGCGCCGAACTGGCTGGCGCTCGATGCCGTGCTCTGCGTCGGCGGATCCTGGATGATCCCCAAGGGCGAACCTGACGTGGCGAAGATCGAAGCTGCCGCCCGCCGGGCCGCGGGCCTGCGCGGATGAGCGGCGGCGTGCCAGTGACTGGGCCCGTCACTGTCGCCGCGCTTGAAGAGCGCCTCCAGCAGCTTCACCTGCGCACGGCGGAAACCCCGCTGTTCAACCCGGTATTCCAGCTCAGCCTCGAACTGTCGCGGCAGCTGGAACAGGGCTCGCTCAGCCTCGACGCGGTGAGCGCGCTGGTCAGCGAGCTCGAATGCGACTCCCTGCAATCGCGCGCCCGGCACCTGCACCGGCTGGTCAGCCCGGTCGAACCTGCGGCCAATGGCGCGGCGATCGATGCGCTGGTTGAGGCCGAGGACTTCACCGCCTTTGCCGCCCGCTGGCAGCGACCTGCCGCCCACGTGGTCTTTACTGCCCACCCGACCTTTCTCCTCAGCCGGGCGCAGAGCGCCTCGGTCGCCGCTGCGGCATCGAGCGGCGAGATCGACACCGGCGTCTGCCTCGCCCCGCATGACCGCGACACGATCACGCTCGACTACGAACACGAAGAGGCAATGAAGGCGCTGGCCAACGGACAGGCCGCGCGTGACCGGATAACCGGCCATGTCCTCGACACCGCCCGCGCCCGCTGGCCGGACGAGTGGCGCAATACGCGTCCCACGCCGTTCCGCTTCGCCACCTGGGTCGGCTATGACATGGACGGGCGCACCGACATTGGCTGGCACACCTGCCTGCGCTACCGCCTCGCCGAAAAGGCGCAGCGACTGGCGAGCTATGCGGCCTCGCTGGAAGGCGTGGCCCCCGACCTCGCACAGCAATTGTCCCGCGCCTCCGCCTATTCCTCGGACATGAGCGCGCTGTTCGCGGCTGACCTGTCACAGCCTGCCGCGCTGTCGGACATCGCCAACCGCTTTACCGCACCCCACGCCGACAAGCTCACCAGCCTTGCGGGCGTTATTGCCGACCTCGAGACCCGCGCGGCCGTTGCCGGAGAAGCCGAGGCGCGCGCCCTGCTGATCGCCGCCGCCGCCATGCGCGCCGATGGTCTCGGCATGGGCTGGGTCCATTTCCGGGTGAACAATTCGCAGCTGCAAAACGCGGTGCGCCGCCGCATCGATCCCGATGGCCTGCTCGATCTCGATAGCCAGGCCGCGCTTGCCCGGCTGCGCGAATTGCTGGGCGAGGTAAAACCGCTGCGCTCCAACCTCGCCGCGCTGGCGATCGAGAACAGCACGGCCATCCGCCAGTTCCTCATCATGGCGCAGATCCTGCACCACGTGGACGCCGATACCCCGATCCGCATGCTGGTGGCCGAATGCGAACAGCCGAGCACGGTGCTCGCCGCGCTCTATTTCGCCAAGCTGTTCGGCGTGGACGGCCATGTTGACGTGTCGCCGCTGTTCGAGACCGAAACCGCGCTCGAACATGGCGGACGCCTGCTCGATGCCGTGATGTCGGAGCCGCATTACCAGGCCTATGCCCGCATCCGCGGGCGTGTTTCGATCCAGACCGGCTTTTCCGACGCGGGGCGCTTCGTTGGGCAGATCCCGGCGGCGCTTGCCATCGAACGCCTGCAGGGCCGGCTCAGTGAAGCCATGGCCGCCAACGGCCTGACGGATGTCGCCGCGCTGATCTTCAATACCCACGGCGAGTCCATGGGCCGCGGGGCCCATCCGGGCTCGTTCACTGATCGGCTCGAGTGGCCACTGTCCCCGTGGGCGCGCCGCCGCTTCGTGCGCGCGGGGATCAGGCTCGAACCCGAAGTCAGCTTCCAAGGCGGCGATGGCTACCTGTTCTTCGGCTCCGAAAAGCTGGCCTTCGCCACGCTGACCCGCATGGCAGAGAACGCGCCTGCCCATGCCGATGCCGATGCGCCCGCTGATCCGTTCTATCGCCGCACCGACCTCAGCCTCGATTTCTACCGCGCGATCCGCCGCGTGCAGCAGCGGCACCTGAACTCCGCGACCTATCCGCGCGCGGTCACCGCCTTTGGCCTCGGCCTGCTCAACGATACCGGCAGCCGCAAGTCACGCCGCCAGTCGGACCTTGCCGCCGACCGCGCCATGAGCCTGCGCCAGATCCGCGCCATCCCGCACAATGCCGTGCTGCAGCAGCTTGGCTATCCGGTGAACGTGATCGCCGGATTCGGCACCGCGGCAGAGGGAAATTACGAGGAAGTGCGCGCGCTGCTGCAATCGAGCGCGCGCGGGCGGCAGATGCTGCGCCTCGTCCGCTCGGCAAACGCGCTGGCCTCGATCAAGACCGTGGCCGCATATGGCGAGCTGTTCAACTCGGCCTACTGGGCGAGCCGGCCCTATCGTGGCGGCGAAGAGCAGATAGCCGATGCCTGCCTGGTGCTGGCGGAGACCTTCACCACCGATGACCGCACCGGGGTGTTCCGCCGCCTCGCCTCGCGCCTGCGCGTCGATGCTCTGAAGCTGCACCGGCTGATCGATCCGATTGAGGACGAGGCGCCGCTCAAGGGCCGCGAGCAGGTCCGCCGCTCGCTCGGCGTGGCGCAGGCGCTGCGGCTGGCGCTGTTCCAGCACATGTTCATCCGCGTCGTCTCCATCCCCGCCTTCAGCCGCGCAAACGACATCGCGCGTGAGGACGTGTGGGAGATGGTCTTCACCCTGCGCATCGAGGAAGCGCTCGCCCAACTGCGCCGTGCCTTCCCCACCTCAATGCCGGCACTTGGGGATTTCTCGGTCAGCGAGCCGAGCGATTACCCGGACAGCGGGGCCAGCGGGTACCGGGCAATCCATCGCGATTCGATCGACCCGATCGAGCGGGCCTGGCATTTGTCCCTGCGGATCGGGCTGACCATCGCGAACCAGTTCGGAGCGCACGGATAGGTCAGGCGGGCCTGACCCATTCGCTCACGCGCGGGGGTGGCGCAGGCCGTGGATCAGCACGTCCGCCGCCCGCAAGGCCACTGCGGCGCGCCATGCACGCCATGGCGAATGGTCGCCCGCTTGCGGCTCGCTCGAGCCATCGCGCGCCGGAGCGAACAGGCGCCGCTCGAACTCCGCGACAATCCCGGTATCGCGCATGACGGCGTAATATTCCGCGCTGACCCGGTAGCCGACGAAATCGAAATTGCTCGATCCGGCCACCACCGTCTCGCCATCGACCAGAGCCGCCTTCACGTGGGTCATATCGGGCAGCAGGCGCAGGCGAACGCCGCTGCGCGCGGCAATGCCCATCAGGTAATCGCGTACGATCGGCTTGTTGTTGGGGCGGGGGGTGTAAATCGTCACCGCCACTCCGCGCCGTGCCGCGCGGGCCATGGCGCTGACGAAGGGAAAGGTCGGATAGGCGCTGATCACCTCGAGCGAATGCCGTGCGTTCTCGAACAGGTCGAGCAGCGGCAGCGAGCCTTCGGCATTGTGCAGCCCGTCGAGTGAATAGGCATCGAGCCCGCCGAAGCTGGCGCGCGCTGGGGCGGTCTGGCCGTGCCAGTCCTTGTCGAACTCCTGCGCGAACCAGTCTGCCACGTCCGCGCTTTCGATCCGCAGCATCATGTCGTGCCAGGCGAAATTGTGGTCGGAAAAGTTGATCCCGCCGATCCACACGGCATCGTCCATGACGAGCAGCTTGCGGTGATTGCGCAGCACATAGTTGAACGGGTTGCGTCCCACTGGATTGGTCACCCGCACGCGCGCGCCGCTGGCAATCATGGCGTCGATCATGTCCCAAGTCGCCTGCGCCTCGGCGTGGAGCGCGGGGTCCTTTGACAGGGCAAGGAAGGTGTCGTTGATCACGTGACGGGTGTAATCGTCGACCAGAACGCGGCGCTCGCTCGCGGGGGATCTGGCGATGGCCCCGGCCACACCGAGGCCCGCGGCGTCGCCTTCGAAGGTCATCGCCTGGATCAGCACGCGGCGGCGGGCAGAAGCGATGTCGGCACTGGCCGCCTGCCAGAATGCTGCCGATCCGACGAAGAGTTCGCAGTTCAAAGTGGTCCGTTCCCCGCTCACCCCCTTGTTCGCGTGCCATTGCTCCCTTCTGTTTGCAAGGCAGCAGAGCGGGTTAACCCAATTGCCATCCCCGGTCCCGTATAGGGACGAGGGCATCAAGGGGCTGGCCTTTGCGGCGAAATTGCCGATTGTTCTGGCTCCGGAACCAATTCGGGTGAACGCGACGATGGCATTGGGTGCAAAGGGCTGGGGTGCTTTGGTGGCGGCTGTGGGCGGCATTGTCGTTGCAGGGGCCGCACTGATCTCGCTGGAAGGACCGGCCGGTCCCCAGACAGTTGCTGCCTCTCCGGCCAAGCCCGCACCCGCGCCTGCGCCCAAGCCGGTAGACGAACGCTTCGTCATCAAGCGGGTGCTGCCGATCACCGGCCCGATCAAGTACGGCGAATGGCATTGGGACGAGGCTGGAGTGCCCGATGGCCCGCTGGTGATGACCGTGGACCTTGAGGCCCGCGTGCTCTCCGTCTTCCGCGGCGGCTATGAAATCGCGGCGACGGCGGTGCTGCTTGGCACCACGGAAAAGCCCACCCCGCTCGGCGTTTTCCCGATCAACTGGAAGAAGGCCGATCACCACTCGCGCACTTATGACAATGCGCCCATGCCCTACACCATGAACCTCACCGTGGACGGCGTGGCGATCCACGGCACCAAGGTGGAAAACGGTTATGCCAGCCACGGCTGCATCGGCGTGCCGACACCTTTGCGCAAAAGCTGTTCGGCATCGCGAAGGTGGGTGACAAGGTCTACATCACGCGCGGCAAGCAGACCGGCGTGGGGCAATCGCTGACCGAGAGCTGAGGACCTCAGCTCCGCCGCGCCGGGGCTTTCATGAAGGACCATCCGCCCGGCCCCGCCCGCGCGACAAGGTTGCCGATCGAGGCGGGCTGGCGCGCCAGCAGACTGTCGAACAGGCGCGCCACCGCCGATCCGCGCGGCTCCTCACCGTCAAGTTGACGGACGATCCGGCTGATGACACGCAGCGCAATCGCGCGCGGGGCCTGCGGGCGATAGGTCAGGCCCATAGGTGCCTTTTCGACGCATTCCGTCCATTCGCGCGCCGCTGCCCAGTCGAGCGCGGCATCGGCATCGGCGAGGTGACCGGCGCTGGCCGCGATGGCGGGGATGTCGAGCCAGTCCGTTTCCGCCAGTTTGGCGCGGATGCGGGCGCGGTCGTACTTGGGGTTGGTGTTGGAAGGGTCCTGCGCCGCCGTCACGCCGCTCGCCGCGATGACCTGAGCCAGATCCTCGCGACGCCAGTCAAGCAATGGCCGCAGCAGCGGCAGGCGGGTGCCGGGCACCCGGCCTGTGCCGCGCACGCCTGCGAGGCCGGCCACGCCGCTCCCCCGGTTGAGCCGCAGCAGCAGGGTCTCCGCCTGGTCATCGGCATGGTGCGCGGTGAGCAGGGCGCCAAGCTCGCGCCGTTCCATCCAGTCCGCCAGCGCGGCATAGCGCGCGGCGCGGGCCTCGGCCTGGACATTGCCGGGTTCGACATCGACAGAAAGGATTTCGTGCGGCACGCCGAGCTTTGCGCAGAGCGCGGCGACCATCGCCGCCTCATCACCGCTTTCGGGGCGCAGGCGGTGATCGACGGTGGCGGCCTCGACCCGTCCGGGCAGCGCCTCCGCCGCAAGCAGGAGCATTGCCAGCGAATCCGGTCCGCCAGATACGGCAAGGCCCAGCTTGCCTTCGCCCGGCCACAGGGCAGCCAGAGACTGCCGGAAGCGGACTACTCCCCGTTATCAATTGCACTTAACCCCGCGCTTGGTCGCCTCGTACTGCGTCTTCAGGCGGCCGCCGGCCTCTGCCGCGAAGGTATCGCCGAATTCGGCGAGTGCGATGCAGGCGCGATTGGTGTCTTTCAGCTGGCGCATCGATTCGGCGAGGTAGAGCAGGCTGTCCGCAGCGCGGGCACCGGTCTTGTCAGCCTGATAGTTCTTGAGGAACCACTGTGCTGCTTCACGCGGCTTGTTCTCGTCGAGGTAGGCCCGGCCCAGCAGGTTGCGGGCGAAGCTGACGCGCTGGTGCTTGGGATACTTGGTCAGGAAGAGCTGCAACTGCTGCTGTGCCTCGGGATAGAACTTGGCTTCCCACAGGCGGTAGCCATAGGAATATTCGTCATCCCCGGCGTCGGCGGTCTTGGGCTTTTCGATTTCCTTCACCGCCGCGACGCGCGCCGCCGAGGGGGCGGCCGGCTTGGCGGCTGCAGGGGCGGGGGTGGCGGCCGCGGGCTTGGTCGCCGCAGTGGTCGGGGTCGGACGGGTAATCGTCACCGGGGCGGGTGTCGGGAAAGTCGTGGTCGGAGCCACTGTCGCCGGAGCCGTCGACGCGGGCGTGACTGCCGCCGACGCTGCCGGGACGGTGGCCGCGGTTGTCGCCGGTGTAGCAGTCACTGTTGCGGGAGCAGCCGCCGGTGTCGCGGCAGGAGCCGGTGCCGGGGCAAGCGCCGCCAGCTTCGCCTCAAGCTGGGCAATGCGGTTGGCGCTTTCCTCGTTTGCAGCAGTGATGCGGGTCAGTTGCAGCTCGACCGCGTCCATGCGGGTCAGCAGGTCAGTCACCGGTGTGGTCGCAGGGGTGCCGGCAGCGGTTGCCGGAGTGCCAGCGGGCTTGTTGATCTCCGGCGGGAAATACTTGCCGTCGCCGCCGGGGAAGACCTGCCGCTGCAGGGCCTTGACCTCAGCCTCAAGCTTCTTGATCCGGGCTTCGGCGTCGGCCTGGGTCGAGGCCTTCTGCGCCGTTACCGGCGATGCCCCCAGCATGAGCGAAAGGGCAACCAGGGCCAGGCCCGAACGTTTCCAAGACAGCGTATTCATCGCTCCGCGCGCGCTCCACCACACCAAATTTAACCAATGTTCCTAACCCCGACAGGCAAGCCCTGTCGAGAGCAGGTCAGTTCGAAACGGTGGAAGGCGGCGGCTGAACCGGAGCTTGCTCTCCCGCTGGCGGCGGCGCGGGCTGGGCGGTGGGCGAAGCCGTGGCCGTGGCGCGCGGGCTGGGCCGCGGGGCGGGCCGCTCGGACCGGGGGACGTCAGGCACGCGAATATAGGCGGGGGTCGCGCTTTCGCTCGGCATTGCTGCCAGGCTGGCATCGACTGCGGGAACTGAAGCCTCGGTCGTCACAACTACCTCTGCGCTGGCGGTTTCCACCGGCAGCATTTCAGGCAGGACCACGGCCGGCGCAAAGAGCGTGCGGAAAGCGAAATAGCCGCCAACCGCGAGGACAAGCGCGGCAAAGGCCAAGCCCCAGGCGAATTTCGATCCCGGCACGCGCGCCGGATCGCCCGGTTCGAGCGAAGCGGCACTGGTGCGGTGCTCGATCGGTTCGGCCAGGCCCATTTCGCGGCGGACTTCTGAAACGATCTCTTTCTCGTTCAGGCCCACAGCCTTGGCATAGGTGCGGGTGAAGCCGGTGGCATAGGTGCGCGATGGCAGCGCATCCCAGTTGCCCGCCTCGATCGCGATGATCAGGCGTTCGGCGATGCGGGTTTTCTGGGCAATCCCCTCGCGGGATATTCCCGCCTGCTCCCGCGCGGCCTTCAACCGCGGACCCACGCCGACTAGGGGCAGTTGCGGCTGTTGGGCTTCCTGCTCTGACATCCGGTACCGATTTGTTAGTGTTGCGACCAAGTGAATTGGTAACCAACGGCTGGACCAGCCTGTTGTCAAGCAAAACGATGTTACAAATAGGTGACCCGGCTGGCCTTCACGGCAGGCCGCTTCAGGCTGGATGAATCAGTCGCAGTCGATGCCGCGCGCAGCTGCCCATGCGACCAGTTCCGCCCGCAGGCTTTGCGGCGGATTGGCCAGCCAGCCCTTCATGGCCTCTGCGATCTCTCGCGTGTCGACCTTTGTGATCAGTTCCTTGATCGGGCCGACCGATGCGGGGGTAATTGACAGGCGCCGCACGCCAAGCCCCATCAGCGCCAGCGCCTCGAGCCGGCGACCACCCATTTCGCCGCAGACAGCAATGTCCACGTCCTTGCCCTCAAGGTTCTTCATCACGCGGGCAATGAAGCGCAGGATCGAAGGGCTGACCCAGTCGTAGCGCTCGGCCAGCTTGGGATTGGCGCGGTCGGCGGCGAAGAGGAACTGGGTGAGGTCGTTGGTGCCGATCGACAGGAACGAAATCTTGGGCGCCAGCACATCAAGCATTTCGGCGAGCGCCGGCACTTCGAGCATGGCGCCATAGCGGATCGCCTCGGGCAGCATCTTGCGCTGGCCCTTGAGCCATTTGAGCTGCGCATCGAACACGGCCTTGGCGGCGTCGAATTCCCACGGTTCGGACACCATCGGGAACATGACGTAAAGCGTGCGGCCGCCGGCTGCCTCAAGCAGGGCGCGCGCCTGCGCCTTCAGCAAGCCTTCGCGTTCCAGCGCGACGCGCAAGGCACGCCAGCCCATCGCCGGGTTTTCCTCATCCCCGTCCTCATCGTGACGCAGGTAGGGGAGCGCCTTGTCGCCGCCGATGTCGACCGTGCGGAACACCACCGGCTTGCCCGCCGCGGCATCCATCACGTCGCGGTAAAGCCGGGTCTGGCGTTCGCGCGCGGGCAGGGTGGCGGATACAAGGAACTGGAATTCGGTACGGAACAGGCCGATGCCGTCCGCGCCGGTCATGCCGAGCATGGGCATGTCATCACGCAGGCCGGCGTTCATCATCACGGTGATGCGCTGACCGTCCTTGGTGCGCGGTTCGACATCGCGCAGCGCCGCCCGGGCCGCCTGCTTTTCGCGGTTGCGGGCAAAGCGGGCGTTGAACGCATCCTCGATCGCCGGGGTGGGGCGCACGGTGGCAATCGCCTGGTCCGCATCGAGCAGCAGGGCATCGCCTTCGCGCACCACGCTGCGCAGGCCGGCGACGCGGCCCAGAACCGGCACGCCCATGGCCCGCGCGACGATTACCACGTGCGCGGTGAGCGAGCCTTCCTCAAGGATCACGCCCTTCAGCCGGCGCTTGTCATATTCGAGCAGTTCGGCGGGGCCCAGGTTGCGCGCGATCAGGATCGCGTCCTGCCGAAGGCCCTTGGAAGCTGCCGTGCCGAGCTGGCCCGAAACGGTCCGCATCAACCGGTTGGCCATGTCCTCAAGGTCATGCATCCGGTCGGCCAGCAGTGGATCGTCGATCTGGCGCATGCGCATGCGGGTATGCTGCTGGACGCGCTCGATCGCTGCCTCGGCGGTCAGGCCGGAATCGATCGCCTCGTTGATGCGGCGCTTCCAGCCTTCGTCGTAGGCGAACATCTTGTAAGTCTCGAGCACCTCGTCATGCTCGCCGCCGCCGCCGAATTCGGCCTGCGCGGCCATCTTGTCGATCTGCTCGCGCATGCGGTCGAAGGCGAGGTAGACGCGCTGGCGCTCCGCCTCGGTATCTTCGGCCACGGTGTGTTCGATGGTGACGCGCGGTTGGTGGAACACGGCGACGCCGCTGGCGAGGCCCTTGACCAGGGTCAGCCCCTGCATCTGAGCCGGGCCGGACATCGCGGCGGATGTGCCCCAGGCCTGTTCCTCGTCCACCAGGCCGGCGCTGGAAATCAGTTCGGACAGGACCATGGCCACGGTCTGCAAAGCCTCGATCTCGACTTCGGCATAGCGGCGCGGATCGACGTGCTGGACGCAAAGTACGCCGACGGCACGCTCGCGGTGGACGATCGGCACCCCGGCGAACGAATGGAACTTCTCTTCCCCCGTTTCGGGGCGGAAGGAGAAGTCCGGGTGCGCGGTCGCCTCGGCCAAGTTGAGCGTCTCGACATTGCCGGCAATTGTGCCGACAAGGCCTTCGCCCAGGGCCATGCGCGTGACGTGAACGGCTTCCTGCGCCAGCCCCTTGGTGGCGAACAGTTCGAGCATGCCTTCGCGCAGCAGGTAGATCGAGCAGACCTCGCTATCGAGGCCCGCGCCGATCACTTCGACCACGGTATTGAGCTTTGCCTGTGCTGCGCTGCGCGAGGCCATGACCTCGTGCAGGCGGTTCAGGATGGAACGTGCGGAGGCAATCGCGTCAAGCATGGCGGCTGCCTAGCGCATAGTGCCGGAAATTGAAACGGATGGGTGTGGATCCGGCCGGGAAAGAATGATCCCGGCCGACCCCCGTGTTCATCAGAGTGCGAGCTCTTCCTTGATGCGGAGCTTCTGCTTCTTGAGTGACTGGACCTGTACGAAGTCAGGTGAAGGCCTGTTCATTTCCTGCTGGATGCGACGTTCGAGGCCTTCGTGCTTCAGCTGTAGTGCACTGACATGCGCGTGTTCCATGAGCTACTCCTTGGTTGCTCCCCCTGTTTTTCACAGGTGTCACTGCGGGACCGGGCAGTCCAAGCGACTCGGACCATGGCTGTCCTGCAGTGCGATTGTCAGGTAAGCACATTACCATTATCTTGCGAAGTGGAACCGATACTATACCGGAGCAATCGCACCGGACGCGCGGCGGGCGGTTAACCGTATCCGCCGGTCATTTCGTCGGCATGGGTGAAGGAACAGGACGGCGTGACCGAAGAGGAAATGCGCAAGCGACTGGAAATGCTCAGGATCGAGCATCGCGATCTCGATGCCGCCATCGATGCGCTGACGCTTGCCGGGGCCAATGACCAGCTTCAGATCGCCCGCCTGAAGAAGCGCAAGCTGAAGCTGAAGGACCAGATCTCGGTGATCGAGGATTATCTGATCCCGGATATTATTGCCTGATGTTGGTGCGCTCATGACATCCGTCATGAGCTTGGCATCACCAGCCCGCTCCCCCGGCCCGACCACCCACAGGGTACCTTGATCGGGTGGTCGGGCCGGGGAGCGGGCTGGTGATGCAAGGAAAAGCCGGATGGCTTTTCCGCACCCAACAAGGACATCAAAACGTCCCGTCACGGCACAGTCCCGAATTGGCCTGTGCAACAGTGCACAGACCGGTTGAATCGCGCGGATTCACGGGTCTATCGCAAGTGGCGATGGAGAGACCGGCCAACATCAACCCGCGCATCATCGAGGCGCTGTACAACGAGGGACTTGTCCTGTCGGACGAGGTGCGCGCGATGTTCAGCCTGGCTGATCATGGCAACCGGGGCCCCGAGGACGAGGCGCGGATCGCGCTTTCCTGCGAGGCGCTGCGCACCACCACGCGGATGATGCATGCAGTTGCCTGGCTGCTCAATCACCGTGCCTATTTCCGGGGTGAGATCAGCGAATTCCAGCTCCGCCGCTATGGCAAGTTGCAGGCCGATTTCCCCGTCGCCGATCCCGAGCGGCTGGCCCAGCTCTCGCCGCAGGTCTGCGAACTGATCGGCGCGACCGAGCGGTTCTATGCCCGCCTCGCGCGGCTCGACAAGGGCTGGCGCGAGAGCGAAATGCCTCAGGTTCCCGCCATCCGCCGCCTGCGTGAGCGGTTGGGCGGCATGGTAGGCTGACCGCCCGGGTCACACCGCCGCCAGCGCCTTTTCCCACAACCTGATGCGGTCTGCGCGGGCTGCCTCGTTCATCGCGGGACGGAAGCAACGCGTGTCGCCGCGCATGGCCTTGGCTGCCTCTGCCAGGGTCGTAAAAATCCCTGCCCCAACTGCCGCCAGCATGGCTGCGCCCAGTGCCGTCGTCTCGACCATGTCGGGGCGCTCGACCTCAAGGCCCAGCATGTCGGCCAGATCCTGCGCCATCCAGTCATTGGCGCTCATGCCGCCGTCGATGCGCAGGTGCCTCCATGCCGCACCATCGGCGGTAAAGGCGCGCGCGAGGTCGTGGGTCTGCATGGCCATGGCCTCCAGCGCGGCGCGGGCCAGATGCGCCTTGCCCGCCGCAAACGAGAGCCCGCTGATCACCCCGCGCGCCTCGGGTTGCCAGTGCGGCGCGCCGAGGCCTGATAGCGCGGGGACGATCACCACGCCGGCGCTGTCCTCCACCGATCGGGCCAGCGCCTCGGTCTCGGCTGAGCTGGCGATCAGGCCCAGCCCGTCACGCAGCCACTGGACCAGGCTGCCCGCCACGAAGACCGACCCTTCGAGCGCATAGGTCCGCTTGCCGCCCTTCTGCACCAGCACTGTGCCGAGCAGCCGGTGGCTGGAACGCGGCAGGCGCGGGCCCATGTTGGCGAGGACAAAGGCGCCGGTGCCGTATGTCGCCTTGACGTCCCCCGGGGCAAGGCAGCCCTGGCCGATGGTGGCCGATTGCTGGTCCCCCACCATGCCGGTAAGCGGAACCGAGCGCCCCAGCCATTCGGGCAGGGTCATGCCAAGCGGTCCGGCGCAGTCGGTCACTTCGCCCAGCGCCCCGGTCGGCACGCCGAACATGTCGCACAGCCCCGCGTCCCATGTCGGCGCATCGAGCGGCAGCAGCGCGGTGCGGCTGGCGTTCGTCGCGTCGCTGATGTGCAGGCCGCCGGTCAGCTTGAAGGCGAGCCATGTCTCGATCGTGCCCAGCGCCAGTGTGCCCGCCGCCGCGGCATCGTGCACGGCCTCGACGTTCTCGACCAGCCAAGCGGCTTTCGTCGCGCTGAAATAGGGATCGAGCAGCAGGCCGGTGACGGTCTGCACGTGCGTTTCCAGCCCGCGCCGCCTGAGCGCCGCGCATTGGTCCGCCGTGCGCCGGTCCTGCCAGACGAGCGCGCGGTGGAGCGGCTCACCTGTGCGCTTGTCCCATGCCACCACGGTCTCGCGCTGGTTGGTGATGCCGATGGCGGCGATCTTTTCGGCGCCTCCGGCCAGCGCCGCCGCATCGCGCGCGCAGGACAGCGTCTTGTCCCATATCTCTGCGGCATCGTGCTCGACCCAGCCGGGCTGCGGGTAATATTGCGTCAGGTCCTGCTGCGCCTGCGACACCACCGCGCCTGAGGCCGAAAAGACCATCGCCCGGGTCGATGTCGTCCCTTCGTCGAGCACCAGAATCAGGGGTTCATTCGCCATGCCACTCTCCCGCGTGGCGACTCTAACCGCTCGACAGGGGCCATGGGAATACGCATAGCGCGTCCCCATGAACATTCCCGAGCGCCCCTGGCCGACCGGCACGAGCGAAGCGGTCGAACCGCTGGTGCGGCGCGTGCTCGCGCCCAATCCCTCGCCGTTCACCTATACCGGCACGCAGACCTATGTGGTCGGCGCGGGGAGCCGGGTAGCGGTGATCGACCCGGGGCCGGATGAGGCAGAGCACCTCGACGCCTTGATGGCGGCCATCGGTGACGCCGAAGTGGCCGCGATCTGCTGCACCCATACCCACCGGGACCACTCCCCCGCTGCCGGACCGCTGTCGAAGCTGACTGGAGCGCCCGTGATCGGCTGCGCCGCGCTGGCCTATGAGGACGATGGCCCGCGCGCCGATGCCGCTTTCGATACCACTTACGCCCCCGACCGCGTGCTGCGCGATGGTGAGAAGCTGGCCGGCCCGGACTGGACCCTGATTGCCGTGGCCACACCGGGTCACACTTCGAACCACCTGTGCTTCGCGCTGGAGGAAAGCGGCGCGCTGTTCACGGGGGATCATGTCATGGGCTGGTCCACCTCGGTCGTCGCGCCGCCCGATGGCGACATGGCTGCCTATATGGCCAGCCTCGAAAAGCTCTACGAGCGTGAGGACCGCGTCTATTACCCGGCGCATGGGCCGCAGGTGGACAAGCCCCGGCAACTTGTGCGCGGCATGATCGGCCACCGCCGCCAGCGCGAACGCCAGATCCTCAGGCTGATGGGCGAAGGACTGGGTGAGATCGCGGTGATGGTCCCGCGCATGTACAAGGGCGTCGACGAACGGCTCTGGCCGGCGGCCGGCCGCTCGGTACTGGCGCACCTGATCGACCTCGAACAGCGCGGGAAAGCGACGCGTGTCGATGAGCATTGGTCACTGGTCGAGTGACCTTCAAAACCCTCTTGCCGCCCGATTTAAGTATTGTAACTTAAGGGTAGGGCGATGAGGGGAATTTCAGCATGGAAGCAGCAACGGCACCGGCGATGAGCCAGGTTAACGACGCAGCGTGGTTCCGCCGGTTCACGACGATCCTTGCGGTCTTCATCGTCTTCGGCTTCGCGCAGAACGCCCTCCTCGGCCGCGCCGCCTACAGCTATGCGCTGTTCTGGCCGCACGTCCATGGGCTGGTCATGATCTCGTGGCTGGCGCTGCATGTGTTCCAGGCGCGCCACGCCGCCGGTGGAGACCTTGCCCGGCATCGCAAGCTCGGCTGGATCGGGGCCTATCTTGCCGTTGCCGTGGTCGGCACCATGTCCTTTTCCGGCATCGCGGCGCTGCGCGGCGGCTATGTTCCGCCCTTCTTCACGCCGGCCTATTTCCTTGCCCTGACGCAGGTCGGCGCGGTCGTCTGGGGCGGCGTGGTCTTCGCCGCGATCACCCGCCGCAAGGAGACCGACTATCACCGCCGCCTGATGACCGGATCGCTGATCCTGCTGTGCAACCCCGCACTCGGCCGCCTGCTGCCGATGCCGCTGATCATGCCCTGGGGCAACTGGCTGGCACTGGCCATCGAGCTGGTCCTCGTCGGCATCATTGCCATGCATGACCGCAAAACCATCGGCCGCATCCACCCCTCGACCGCCACGGTCGGCGGCATCCTTGCCATGGGCGAAGTCCTCGTTTCGCTCGCCGCGGTCAGCCCCATGGTGCAACATCTCGCCGCATCGATCGCCGGGGGATAGATTCACGGCGCGTTAGTCCCTATCTGCCCCCTTCGGACACACGCCCAAAGGGACGCGCCACGATGACAGCCCAGCCGACCAACCTCACCGGCCTCGACATTCGCGCCGAGATCGACCGCCTGCGGAAAGAGCGCAACGCGGTGATCCTCGCGCACTATTACCAGAAGCCGGAGATCCAGGACCTGGCGGACTTCGTTGGCGATAGCCTCGAGCTCAGCCGCAAGGCCGCGGAATCGAGCGCCGATGTCATCGCCTTCTGCGGCGTGAAGTTCATGGCCGATACCGCCAAGATCCTCAGCCCGGACAAGATCGTCGTCCTGCCCGACATGAACGCCGGGTGCAGCCTTGAAGACGCCTGCCCGCCGGAAAAGTTCAAGGCCTTCCGCGAGGCGCACCCCGATCACATCGCGCTGACCTACATCAACTGCTCGACCGAGGTGAAGGCGCTGTCAGACGTGATCGTCACCAGCTCCAGCGCGGAAACGATCCTCGCCCAGATCCCGGCGGACCAGAAGATCATCTTCGGCCCTGACCGGCACCTCGGCGGCTATCTCAACCGCAAGTTCGGGCGCGACATGCTGCTCTGGCCGGGGGTCTGCATCGTGCATGAAGCCTTCAGCGAGACCGAGCTGCTCAAGCTCAAGGCCCAGCACCCCGGCGCGCCGGTCGCCGCGCATCCCGAATGCCCACCGCACATCATCGACCATGCCGATTACGTCGGCTCGACCAGCGGCATCCTGCAGTATGCAAAGACGATGGAAGGCGACAAGCTGATCGTCGCGACCGAACCGCACATCATCCACCAGATGGAAAAGGCGCTGCCGAACAAGACCTTCATCGGTGCCCCCGGCGCGGACGGCAACTGCAACTGCAACATCTGCCCCTACATGGCGCTCAACACGATGGAGAAGCTCTACGTCGCCCTGCGCGATCTGGAGCCGCGCATCGAGATCGAGGAAGGCCTGCGCTTGAAGGCGAAGCGGAGCCTCGACCGTATGCTCGAAATGGCGAGCGGCACCGTGGGCCGGGGGGATCTGGGGCGGGCTTGATGCCTTGGTTCAAATGCTTTGCTGCGGGCGAGAATTTCTACCGCCTACTCGACGGAAACGTTGAAAGGTTCGGATTCTATACGACGCGCTGGGTCGAGGCCAAGAACAGCAACGAAGCTGAAGCTAAGGTTGTTGAGATGCTTCGACAGGAACCAAAATTGGCCCGTCCCGAGTGGTACGATGGTAGGGAACCTCGCCCAGCAGTATCTATCGAAAAAATTGAAGAAGTTCCGGCTGATGATAGCCGTGATCCCCTGGGGTTCGCGTTTTTTCCGATGAATATGTGAACGGCATCAGGGTCTGCGTTCTTCAACGGTTGTTGTCGTCAACTGACCTTTAATCGCCGCCGCAGTCTCCACCATCGCTGGAATCGCAAGACGAATCGCTGCTGCTTGAGGTCGAGCCGGCATCGCCCGAGCTATCACCCTTGCTCTCCTTGGCGCGCGCCGACTTGATGATCGGCGGCAGGACCGCGATGAACACGACGGCGAGGGCAATCCAGACTGCGTAGCTCATCGGCGTTCTCCTTTTGCGTCAGCTTTCCGCGCTACCGTGGTCGCTGCGGCCAAAGTCTGGCCGGGCGTCGTCTTGCCCCAGTTCGATGATCGAGCGGCGGATGGCGCGGGTGCGGGTGAAGTGGTCGAACAGCTGGGCACCGTCTCCCACGCGGATCGCGCGTTGCAGGGCGGTGAGGTCCTCGCTGAAGCGCTGGAGCATCTCCAGCACGGCGTCCTTGTTGGACAGGAACACGTCGCGCCACATGGTCGGGTCGCTGGCGGCGATGCGGGTGAAATCGCGGAAGCCGCCGGCGGAATACTTGATGACTTCGCTCTGGGTCACGCCCTCGAGGTCGCTGGCTGTGCCGACGATGGTATAGGCGATCAGGTGCGGCAGGTGGCTGGTGACGGCGAGCACGAGGTCATGGTGCTGCGGGGTCATCACCTCGACATTGGCGCCGAGGGCTGACCAGAAGGCCGAGACCGCCTCGACGTGGTCGGGCGCCGCGCCTTCGGGCGGGGTGACGATGCACCAGCGGTTGCGGAACAGGCTGGCAAAACCTGCGTCGGGGCCAGAATTCTCGGTGCCGGCGACCGGGTGGGCCGGAATGATCGTCGCGCCGGGGAGGGCTTCGGCGAGGGCCTTGGCCACGCTTTCCTTGGACGAGCCGACGTCGCTGACGATAGCGCCCGGCTTAATCGCGCCCGCCACTTCTCCGGCCGCTGCGCCCATCGCGCCGACGGGAACGCAGAAGATCACGAGATCGGCATCGCGAACCGCTTCCGCTGCGCTGTCGAAGATGTGGGCGCAGAGGCCGCGTTCGCGCGCGCGGGTCCGGGTGGCGGCGTCGGCGTCATAGCCCGTTGTCACAACGCCCGGCAGCGCGTCCTGCACGGCAAGGCCAATCGATCCGCCGAGCAGGCCAAGGCCGATGATGGCGACGCGGTCGAAGCTCATTGCAGGCGCTCCGCCATGGCGCGCAGGGCGGCGGCGATCTCGTCCATCTGCTCGGCCGTGCCCACGGTGATGCGCAGGCCATGCGGCAGGCCCTGTCCCGGCAGCCAGCGGGTGATGTAGCCGCGATCCGCCAGCCCGTTATAGGCCATCTCGGCCGTCAGCCTGCCCGAGAACAGGATCAGCACGAAGTTCGCCTCGCTCGGCAGCGGGCGCAGGCCGTGATTGCCGAGCGCATCGAGCTTGGCGACGAAGCGGGCGCGCTCCCTTGCGTTGTGCTCGCGGGTCGCGGTCACGAAATCACGGTCGCCTACCGCCGCCATCGCCATGGCACTGGGCATTGTTGGTCACGTTGAACGGGCCGCGGATGCGGTTGAGCGTATCGATGATGCCGGCCGCGCCAGTACCCCAGCCGACGCGCTCTCCGGCAAGGCCGTAGATCTTGGAAAAGGTGCGCGTGACCAGCACGTTGCCATGCGCCTTGGCGAGGGCAAAGCCGCCATCGTCATCTTCCGGCGCGACATATTCGGCATAGGCCTGATCGATCACCAGGAGCACGTCCCCGGGCAGGCCGGCGTGCAGCCGCTCCAGTTCGCCCTTTGGCAGGTAGGAGCCGGTCGGGTTGTTGGGGTTGGCGATGAAGACCACCCGTGTGCGCTCGCTCACCAGCGCCAGCAGGGCATCGACATCGGTGCCGTAATCGAGGTCATCGGCCACCACCGGCGTCGCGCCGCAGCGCCGCGCGGCAATGTCATAGACCGAAAAGCTATAGCGCGGGAAAAGCACCTCGTCGCCCACGCCGGCATAGCCCTGCGCGGCCAGGTTGAGCAGTTCGTCGCTGCCCGTGCCCATGACCACGAGTGCGGGATCGAGCCCGTGCACCTCGGCAATGGCCCGGCGCAGGTCCTTGCTGTCCGGGTCGGGATAGCGGTGCGGCCCGGCGGCGTCGGCGCGCGCGGCGAGCGCGGCGGGCGAAGTGCCCAGCGGGTTCTCGTTGGCGGAAAGCTTGATCAGCGGACGGCCGTCCGCGCCGGTGCTCTTGCCGGGGACATAGGCGTGGATCGCGGAGATCCAGCTCTTGGGGATCGGACCTTGGCTCATTTCGCGCGGGCCTTAGCACCCCAGCGCGCGATTGAAACCCCATTGCCAGCCCATTGACAGTCAGAACGCAGGCTCTAGTCCGCAGCCATGGCCAGCGCCGCGCCCAAAGTCACCAGCACCGTGCTGGAATTGAACGAAGCTCTCCCGCTCGATTGCGGGCTGAGCCTTGATGGCGTGCGCATTGCCTATGAGACCTACGGCACGCTCAACGAGGCGCGCGATAATGCCGTATTGATCTGCCACGCCACGACCGGCGACCAGTATCTGGCGAGCAAGCACCCGATCACCGGCAAGCCCGGTTGGTGGGACCGCATGGTCGGCCCCGGCAAGGGCATCGATACCGACCGGTTCTACGTCATCTGCCCCAACGTGCTCGGTTCCTGCATGGGCACCACCGGCCCGTCGAGCCCTGCGCCGGACGGCGAGCCATGGGCCATGCGCTTTCCGGTCATCACCATCCGCGACATGGTCCGCGCCCACCTCGCGCTGCTCGACGCGCTGGAAGTGGGGCAATTGCACGCGGTTGTCGGCGGATCGATGGGCGGGATGCAGGCGCTCAGCCTTGCCGCCAACTGGCCGGAGCGGACCCAGCGCGTCATGGCGATTGCCGCTACTGGTGAAATGCCGGCGCAGAACATCGCCTTCCAGGAAGTCGGGCGTCAGGCCGTGATGGCCGATCCCGACTGGCAGGGCGGGGCCTATTACGGCACCGGCAAGGCGCCGGATTCGGGCCTGTCGGTGGCGCGCATGGCGGCGCATATCACCTATCTGTCGGAAGCAACGCTGAGCGAGAAGTTCGGCCGCCGCCTGCAGGACCGCGAGGCCAAGAGCTTTGGCTTCGACGCCGATTTCCAGGTGGAAAGCTACCTGCGCTATCAGGGCGAGAGCTTCACCGGGCGGTTTGACGCGAACTCCTATCTCTACATCACCCGCGCCATGTCGTACTTCGATCTGGCGGAGGAATGTGGCGGACGATTGGCGGACGCCTTCAAGGACTGCAAGGCGCGCTTCTGCCTCGTCTCCTTCGATACGGACTGGCTTTACCCCACAGTCGAATCGCGCAAGCTCGCCCATGCGCTCAATGCCGCGGGCGCGCCGGTCAGCTTCGTCGAACTCGCAGCGCCATTCGGCCATGACAGCTTCCTTCTGGAGGTGCCCGAACTCGACCGCGTTATCGCCGGATTCCTTTCACAATGAACAAGCTGCGTCCCGATCTGGCGATCATCGCCGCCAACGTGCGCCCGGGCGCACGGGTGCTCGATGTCGGCTGCGGCGATGGCGACCTGCTCGCGGTGCTGCGTGATGAGCGGCAGTGCGATGCGCGCGGCATGGAGATCGATAGCGCCTCGGTCGCCAACTGCGTCGCGCGGGGCCTCTCGGTGATCCAGGGCGATGCCGATAGCGACTTGGCGATCTACCCCGACCAGTCGTTTGACTATGCCATCCTGAGCCAGACCTTGCAGACCACGCACAGGCCCGACCAGGTGCTGGAACACCTGCTGCGGATCGGCGGCAAGGCCTTCGTCTCCTTCCCCAACTTCGCCCACTGGCGGGTGCGGCTGTCGCTCTTGTGGAACGGGCGCATGCCGGTCACGCGGCTGCTGCCGGTGGCATGGTATGAAACGCCGAACATCCACCATGTCACCGTGGCAGACTTTCGCGATCTCGTTGCGGAGCGCGGTATCTCGGTCGAAAACGCGTGGTACCTCTCTGGTGACAAGCTGTGCTCGCCGGCCATGGCCACTTTCCGCGCTGAACACGCGGTGTTCCTCATTTCGCGCCGATAGGCTGGCGTTCAGGTAAGGGCTGGCAGATGGACACGATGAACCGCTTGCTCCTGATCCCCGCGCTGCTGCTTTCTGCGCTGCCCCTGTCCGCGCAGACGCCAACACAGGCCCCTGCACCGCAGCCCACCCTGACGCTGTCCCGGGAAACCGCGCTGCGGTGTTCTGCGGCTTTCGGCCTGATCGCCTACGACCAGTCCAGAGGAGCTCCGGGCGCCGATGCCTATCCCCCGCTGGGCGCGCGCGGGAAGGAGTTCTTCGTCCGCACCACTGCACGGCTGATGGACGAAACCGGCGCGAGCCGCGAGACGGTGCAGGCCCTGCTCAAGGTGCGGGTCGAGGCTCTGCAAAAGGGCGCGATCGAGGCCGCCAACCCGCAGGAATTTGTCGGCCGCACGGTCCGCGCCTGCCTGCCGCTGCTCGATGCCGAAGTGCCGTCCGCGACGAAACCCTGATCCTAAAGCCCTGAATCCGTTCGTCGGGCCGGGTCCGTCCCCGGTCGAGGCGCGCTATCAATCGCCCGCGACCCGCCTATCCCATCGTCCTTGCGGGACGATAGGGAGAAGCCTCCATGGCGAAGAGCCATTTCACGTCCTGTGCGCTCATTGCATTGATTTTTGCCGCCCCGGCACATGCCGAAGAGGCCGCCGAGGGCGCGCCCCAGCCGACCGAGGCTGTGTCCTCAAAGCGCAGCTATACTGCTGCCGATTTCGCCCGCTTTGCCCCGCGCTCGGCGCTCGACATGTTGCGCCAGATCCCCGGCTTCACCATCTCGGAACCTGACCAGAACTCGCGCGGGCTGGGGCAGGCGACCGGCAACGTACTGGTGAACTCGGAGCGGCTGTCCTCCAAGTCGGACGACATCTTCACCCAGCTTGCCCGCATTCCCGCCAGCAACGTCGTGCGGATCGACCTCGTCGATGCGGCGACGCTGAAGGTGCCGGGGCTGACCGGCGTTGTCGCCAATGTCATTTCGAAGTCCGACAGCTTCTCCGGCCAGTTCAGCTGGAGCCCGCAGTTCCGCCCGCACTACGCCCATCCCAGCTGGTACGATGGCTCGCTCTCGGTCACTGGCAAGCTGGGCGCGGCGGAATATTCGCTGAGCCTCGTCAACGATGCCAATCGCGGCGCGGCGGGAGGGCCGACGATCATCCGCAATGCCGCCGGTTCGATCAGCGAGACCCGGCATGACGAGCTGACCTCTGACCGCGACGCGCCCAAGCTTTCGGGCACGCTCAAGTTTCGCGGCCCCGGCACGTCGGTTGGCAATATCAACGCCTCCTACCAGCGCGTGTGGGAGCGTTTCGACGAGACCGGCCTGCGCACGCCGACAGTCGGAACCCCGCGCACCCGGATTGTCGCCTCGCGCATGAGCGGCTGGAACCGCGAGTTTGGCGGCGATTTCGAATTCGCGTTGGGGCCGGGCAGGCTCAAGCTGATCGGCCTCGATCGCGCCGCGCATGAGCCCTATTGGCAGAGCGTGATTTCGATCCCCTCGACCGGGGCTGCCCCCACCGGTGACCGCTTCGAACAGATCGGTGACCGCGCCGAACACATAGCCCGCGCCGAATACAGCTGGAAAATGCTGGGTGGTGACTGGCAGGCGGCGGGCGAGGCGGCGTTCAACCGGCTCGAAACCTCCGCCACGCTCGGCACACTGAACGCAGGCGGCACCTTCGATATCGTGCCGTTCCCGGAAGCGGGCGGAGGGGTGAAGGAAGACCGCTACGAAGGCTCGCTCAGCATGTCGCGGCCCTTGGCGAAGAACCTGACCCTGCAGGTGATCGGAGCGGTGGAGCGCTCGACCCTGTCGCAAACCGGGCCTGGCGGGCTGGTGCGCAGCTTCGTGCGGCCCAAGGGCTCGATTTCGCTGGCGTGGAAGCCGTCAAAGGACTTTGACGTCAATATCAAGCTGCGGCGGCAAGTGGGGCAGCTCTCGTTCTACGATTTCCTCGCCCGTGTCTTCCTCGACAACGGCAATGCCAACACCGGCAACAACCAGCTGCGCCCACGGCAGGACTGGACCTTTGAGGGCGAGGTCAACAAGGGGCTCGGGCCCTGGGGTTCCACCAAGCTGCACTGGATCCTCAAGGAAACGCAGGACTACGTCACGCTGATCCCGATCGGCGGCGGGGAATCGGTCGGCAACGTGCCCCGCGCGCGGGTGCGCTTCATCGAGAATGTCAGCACCATCAATCTCGATCCGATGGGCTTCAAGGGTGCCAAGGTGAACTTCCGGGCCTTTTACCAGAGCGCCAGCTACAAGGACCCGCTGGGCAGCGGCCGGATCCCGTTCAACGGCTATACCAAGCTGGGGATCGAGGCGAACCTGCGGCACGACATCCCGGGATCACAGATCGCGTGGGGTCTCGGCATCGGCCATTACGAACAATCGCTAAGCTACCGCCTGACCGAGTTCGGCCACGACTATGAAGGGCCGTTCTGGGGCTCGGCCTTTATCGAGCACAAGGACGTGATGGGGCTGACCATGCGGCTTCAGGCCAACAATCTGCTGGGCGCGCGTCAGCATTGGGATCGCACGGTCTTCACTGGACCCCGCACCACGTCTCCGGTCGCTTTCACGGAGGAACGCAATCGATTGATTGGTCCCATATTCACCTTTCAGGTGAAGGGTAGTTTCTAGAGCGCGGACAAGGAATTACGCGTGATTTGACCCGTATTGGAACGCGGCGCGGCGCCCTATTGCCTATTTTGCTATTAAGTATAAGCTTCGCCTCAATAAATAACGGGGCGTGGGTTGATGGCGGTTATCGGCGTATTCAGCGCCAAGGGCGGCGTTGGCAAGACGACACTGGCGGTCGACCTTGCCTGGCGGTCGTCCGCAAGGGGCGCATTTCGGACTTTGCTGTGGGACTGGACCAGCAGGGCGGCTCGGCCTTCCTGCTCGGTGTCGATGAGCGCCCTCGCCCCCGCGCGGCCTCGGTTTTCCAGCGCGACGGCCGGCCCAAGGACCTGATCGAGCAGACGCCCTTTGCCGGGCTGGACCTGCTCAAAGCCGATGCCAGCCTCCGCTCGCTCTCGGTTTCGCTGGCGCGGATCGGCCACAAGCGGCGCCTGGCGCAGCTTACCGCTACGCTGATGGCAAGCTACGATCGCATCGTGCTCGATTGCCCGCCCATGCTGAACGAGGTGAGCGAGCAGGTGATCAATGCCGCCGACGTGCTGATCGTGCCCCTGCGCGCCTCGCCGATGGCGCTGCGCACGCTTGATGCCGTGCGAGAGGAAATCGCCTCGCAGCATGGCCGCCATCCGCCGATTCTGCCCGTGCTCACCATGTACAATGCGCAGCGGCCCCACGAGCGGACACTGCGCGCCACCGATATGCCGAGCTGGCCGGTGGTGCCGATGGCCAACCAGGTCGAGGAGGCTGCAGTCCGGCGCCAGCCGATCGGGGCCAGTGCAAAGGGCTCGCGCGTGGACAAGGCGCTAAGCCGGCTGTGGGAAGTGATCGAGGATAAACTGGCGGCACGCGCGCCCGCCAACACTTCAGCCGAAAAGGTGCTCGTGCCGGCGTAATGCTCGCTCGCCATTCAGCCGGGGGAAAGCGCGGCGGTGTTAGGCCTTCGCGCTTGTATCCGTCCCCGATTGAAGGAGGTCCGGGCATGACTTCACGTATTTCTCTCCTTTCCGCCGCAGCGCTCGTTGCGCTGGTTCCCTCGTCCGCCATGGCGCGGCCCGTTCACCGCGATGCGCATGTGGCGGAACGGCTCACCGATCCGGCGGTCCAGGCCCGGGCCTCGGCGATGGCCGCCTTGATGACCGAAATGGTGCTCGACCTGAAGGTCGGTCCCTTGGCGCGCGCCATGGGTGAATGGGGTGATCCGGACCTGCGCCGCGTCCCCTATGACGCCCGCCTGCGCGATTTCGCCGGTCCCGAAACGCGCGGACTTTCGCGTGATATCGCCCGCGAACTGCCGCGCGCCATGGGCCAGATGGGCCGCACCGCGGGGGCCATCGAAGGCATGATCCCCGAATTCGAGCGCATGGCCCGCGACATGGGGCGTGTTATCGATCGCGCCGCCCCGCCGCGGGATTACCGCGATGATCCCTATTACGACGACGGCTACGAGTACTGATCGGGCTTTTGCACAGAAATAATCGCCCCGCTCCGGGTGTTACACCTTGGAGGCGGGCGCTTTATTGCGCCATTGGGGCAGGTTATGTGGCAGCTCTATCAATTCCCGTTGTGCCCCTTCAGTCGCAAGGTGCGCCTGCTGATGTCCGAAAAGGGCATCGGCTATGAATTGTGGCGCGAAAACCCGTGGGAAGGGCGCGACGAGTTTCTCGGTCGGAACCCGGCCGGGCGGGTGCCGATGCTGCATGATCCGGAAAAGAAGCTGACGCTGTGTGACAGCCGGGCGATCTGCGAATACTTCGAGGAAACCGAGGAAAAGCCGCAACTGATCCCGGGCAATGCCTCGCAGCGCGCGGAAGTGCGCCGGCTCGTCTCGCTGTTCGACGAGAATTTTTACGAGGACGTTTCCGGCCCGCTGCTGCTCGAAAAGATGAAGAAGCGCGTGATCCTGCGCCAGCCGCCAGACAGCCGGGCGCTGCGGCAGGCGATGAAACTGGCGCACGAGCACCTCTATTACGTCGACTACCTGCTCGACCGCCGTCCCTGGCTGGCCGGCGCGACGATGAGCCTCGCCGACATCGCTGCCGCCGCGCATGTTTCAGTGGCGGATTACCTGGGCGGTATCGACTGGTCTGGGCACGACCAATCACGCTCCTGGTACGCGGTGATGAAAAGCCGGCCTAGCTTCCGGCCGCTGCTCGCCGAACGGCAGGACGGCATCCACCCGCCCGAGCATTACGGGAATGTGGACGGTTAGTTAGGCCGAAGCCTTGCTGCCGAAGCGCCCATGCTTGCGGTAGGACACCATCCAGCGGTCGAGGAACAGCGAGAGCGGACGCGGCTCAATGCCGAGCGCCTTCAGCCCCGGCCCGCCCGAGGCGACATTTCCGGCCTTGAGCAGTTTCCACTGGTCCGTGCTGATCGGCGCGCCGGGGAGCCAGCCGGTGGCGGCGGCGATTGCGCCTGAAACCGCGTCGGGCAGCTCGGCGAAGAGCGGCTTGCGGCCCTGCGCCTTGGCGATGCGCTGGTTGAGTTCGCCCATGGTGATCACTTCGGGCCCGGCGACGTCATAGGTCTTGCCGCCATATACCGTCGGGTTCTCAAGCGCGTTCCCCACGGCCTCCGCCGCATCGTCAACGAAGACGGGCTGCAACTTCGCCTGCGGGCCAAACACCGGCAGCACCGGCAGGCGCGAGATCAGGCCGGCGAACATGTTCACGAAATTGTCGTCCTGCCCGAACAGGATCGATGGGCGGAGCACTGTTGCCTGCGGGAATTCCGCGCGAACGGCGGATTCGCCTTCGGCCTTGGTGCGCGCATAGTCCACTTCGCTATCGGCATCGCAGCCCAGCGCGGAAATGTGGACGAAAGCGCCAACCCCGGCTTCTCGCGCTGCCTTCGCGAGCGCCGCTGGGCCGCGGACATGGACCGCGTCGAGATCGCCCTTGAACGCGCCGACAAGGTTGACCACGCCGTGGGCCCCTTCAACCAGCGAGGGCAGCACTGCATAATCGGTAATGTCCGCGCGGACGAACTGGATCTGGCCGAGGTTGGCCAGCGCCTTCAGCCGGTAGGCCTTCTTCGGCGTCCGGCAGACAACGCGCAGACGCGCGCCGCGCGAGAGCAGGTCCTGCGCCACTTTAGTGCCGAAAAAGCCGCTTCCGCCAACCAGCACCACCAGCTTGCCGAAAAGGTTGCCTCGCGAATTCGTCATGTCTTGCCGGGTCCCGTGAATGGAATTGCGCCCCTTTGCCCCAAGCCGCCCTGCGGGGCAACAGGGGAAGGACGCGGCGGGTGCTGCCAAGGTCCGCAACCGCCAGACGATCATTCGGACGAAATCCGGCCCACTTTGCATGCGCGGCAATAGCTGCGACACCACGTTCATCACTGGCAGGAGCGGAGTTCCGGCACATGGCCGCTGTCGAAATCGTCGAGGTTGGCCCGCGCGACGGGTTGCAGAACGAAAAGGTGATGGTTTCCACCGCCGACAAGGTGGAGCTTGCCCGCCGCGCGATTGCCGCGGGGGTGAAGCGGCTCGAGGTAACTAGCTTCGTCAATCCCGCGCGTGTGCCGCAGATGGCCGATGCCGAGGATGTGGTGAAGCTGCTCGGCCGGCCCGAAGGCGTGACCCGCATCGGACTGGTGCTCAACGAAAAGGGCGCGGACCGCGCGATTGCCTGCGGGTTAGACCAGCTCGGCGCGGTGACGCTGGCCAGCGACACCTTCGGCATCCGCAACCAGAAGCAGACCAGCGATGAATCGGTCGAGGTGGCAAAGCGCATCATCGCTCAGGGCAAGGCCGCCGGCCTATCCGCGCAGGTCACGATCTCTGCCGCATTCGGATGTCCGTTCGAGGGCGAGGTCGATCCCGCCCGCGTGGTCGACATGGCGCGGCGGCTGGCCGATGCGGGTCCCTGCGAAATCGTGCTGGCCGATACCATCGGTGTCGCCGTGCCCTCCGAAGTGTCCGGGCTGGTCGGCATGGTCAAGGCGGAGATCGGCACGATCCCGGTGCGCGCCCATTTTCACGATACCCGCAACACCGCCATCGCCAATGTCTGGGCGGCGGTCGAGGCAGGGGCGAGCACGATCGACGCGGCAATTGGCGGGCTGGGCGGCTGTCCCTTTGCCCCCGGCGCGGCGGGCAATGTCGCGACCGAGGACGTGATTTACCTGCTGGATCGCTCGGGCGTGACGACGGGTGTCGATTTCGATGCGCTGGTGGCCACTTCGCACTGGCTGGGCGGCATCATGGGCAAGCAGCTCCCTTCGCAGCTGGCGAAGGCGGGCGGATTTCCAAAGGGTGAAGTGAAGTGATCGTCAAGGAAAACACCGGAGCCCTCAAGGGCATCAAGGTTGTCGAACTGGGCCAGCTGATTGCCGGCCCGTTCTGCGGCCAGCTGCTGGGCGACATGGGCGCCGACGTGGTCAAGATCGAAGCGCCCGAGGTGGGCGATCCGATGCGCGTCTGGGGCAATGGCGAGAAAAAGGTCTGGTGGCAGGTGATCGGCCGCAACAAGCGTTCGGTCTCGATCAACCTGCGCGTGCCCGAGGGGCAGGAACTGGCCCGCAAGCTGCTGGCCGATGCGGACATCATGATCGAGAATTTCAAGCCCGGCACGATGGAAAAGTGGGGCCTCGATCCCGCTACGCTCCACGCGATCAACCCCGGTCTGATCATCGTGCGGGTGTCCGGCTATGGCCAGACCGGCCCCTATTCCGGCCGCGCCGGCTTTGGCGGGGTCGCGGAATCGATGGGCGGCTGGCGCGCGATCGTCGGCGATCCGGACCGGCCGCCGAGCCGCATGGGCGTTTCCATCGGCGATTCGCTGACCGCGACCTTCGCCTGCATGGGCGCGCTCGCCGCGCTGCGCTCGCGTGAGCAGACCGGCAAGGGGCAGGTGATCGACGCCGCGCTGTATGAATCGGTGCTGCAGGTGATGGAAAGCCTTGTCGTCGAATACGATACCATGGGCATCATCCGCGAGCGTTCAGGCTCGGTCCTGCCGGGCATCGCGCCATCGAACGTCTATCGCACCTCGGACGGCGAATACATGATCGGCGCCAATGGCGATGCGATCTTTGCGCGCCTCGCAGAGGCCATGGGCCAGCCCGAACTCGCCAGTGACGAACGCTATGCCACCCATGTCGCTCGCGGCGCGCACCAGACCGAGCTGGACGACCGGATCAACGAATGGACCCGGACACTGACCATCGACGAGCTGGAGGCGAAGATGATCGAATATTCGATCCCCGCCGGCCGCATCTACCGCGCGCCAGACATGCTGGCCGATCCGCAATTCCAGTCGCGCGAGGCCATAGTCTCGGTGCCACATCCCGAATTCGGCGAAGTGCGGATGCAGGCCTGCTTTCCCAAATTCTCTGAAACGCCTTCGTCGATCCACCGGACCGCGGCGGCCTTTCCGGGTGAAAACAATGCCGAAGTCTTTGGCGAGCGGCTGGGACTGGGCGAAAAGGAACTTGCCGAACTGGCGGACAAGGGCATCATCTAGCCCCGGGGTAAAGGGGCGGAAGGGGAGACATGGCCAATACCGAAGCACGCGTACCGACGCGGGTGGCTCTTGCCTATGGCACGGGCCAGCTGGGGGCGCAGATCTTCCGCGATACCCCGGCGGTGCTGCTGCCGCTGTTCATGACGACCATGCTCGGCGTGCCGCCGTGGCTGGCGGGCTTCGTGGTGCTGGTGCCAAAGCTGTGGCTGATCGTCTGCGATCCGCTGATGGGATCCTGGTCCGACCGGGTGAAGCCGCATAAGGGGCGCACTCCGTTCTTGCTGGCCGGGGCGGTGCTCACCAGCCTCGCCTTTGTGGCGCTGTTCTGGCACACCGGTTATTCGAGTTCTGCCATGGCGGCGCTGGTCACCTGCGCGCTGTTTTTCGTCGGGTCGACCGCCTTTTCGATGTTCTCGGTGCCTTACCTCGCGGTTGGATCTGAGATTTCCTCCGATCCGCACCAGCGCACGCGGGTAATGATGTACCGGCTCAATTTCATGACGCTTGGCGTCGTCGTGGGCGTGGGTGCGGCCCAGCCCGTGATGGAGGCCTTCGGCGGCGGCGCGGCGGGCTGGCGGGCCATGGGTTTGTCCTTTGGCCTGCTGTGCATCGGCACGATGCTGGTCACCGCGTTGGGGCTGAAAGGCGTGGCGCTGATCGAGAGCGAGAGCACGCCCGGCAACATTTTCTCGCAGTTGAAACAGGCGAGTGAGAACCGGCCGTTCCGCACCCTGCTCGCTACCCATTTCATCCAGAGCGTGGGGCAGGCCTGCAGTTACACGGTGATTGCCTTCGTATATCTCTATGCCGTGCAGGCGGTGTGGATCATCCTGCCCTTCGTGCTGGTCATGTCGGTCATGGCGATCATCAGCCAACCGGTCTGGGTCGCGCTCTCGCGCCGCTATGGCAAGGAGCGCTGCTATGTCGCGGCGATGCTGGGCTGGACCCTGGTGACGGCGAGCTGGTTCTTTGTGCGCCCGGCGGATGACGTGGTGATCGCGGGGCTGGGTACGCAGCACCTGCTGGTGCTGCTCCGCGCGGTCATCATCGGCGTGTTCAATGCGTCCTTCATCATGCTCGCCCTGTCGATGCTGACCGACACCATCGCCTATGAGCGCACCCGAACCGGCGTTGCGAACGAGGGCGTGTTCTCGGGCATATTCTCGGCAGCGGAGAAGCTGGCCTTCGCGCTGGGTCCTGTGATTGCCGGTATCGTGATGAGCGTCTTCGGTTTCAGGGAATCGACGCATGGCGTTGTCGAGCAGACCCCCCATGCCATCACCGGCATCCTGCTGCTCTACAGCCTGGTGCCGGTCGCCACCCAGCTGATCAGCCTGGCCCTGTTCAGCCGCTATCGGCTACCCACGGCGGAGTGACAAAGAGACCGGATATTCGCCAGACGGAGAGGTCGCGCGGTTCACCTGCGCGCCAGATCGACACGATTAGGATTTGCCGGATTGATTGAAAGGTTGCCGAAAATGCGAGTGATGTTCCCCGCCCTTATGGCCCTTGGCTTGCTGGCCGCTGCCGCCCCTGCGCTCTCCGCCCCGCCGGCGCCCAATCCGGCCGTGAAGGGCAAGCTCATCTTCATGCGCTGCGCTGCCTGCCATGCCGTTTCTGCCAGCGCGCCCAAGAAGGTCGGCCCGCACCTCGAAGGCGTCGTTGGCCGCACCGCCGGTTCCGTTGCCGGTTTCACCTATTCGCCGGCGATGAAGAAGGCTGCGATCAAGTGGAATGATGCCGCGCTCGACAAGTGGCTGGCGCGCCCCGCTGGAATGGTTCCGGGCACTTCGATGGTCTTTGCCGGCCTGCCTAATCCGGCCGACCGCGCGGCGGTGATCGCCTATCTCAAGAAGCCGGTTCCCTGATGGATTTCAGCCGCCGGGCCTTTGTTGGCGGGGCTTTGCTCACGCCGCTGGCGTCTTCGTTGGCTGCAGCGGCGGCTTCCGTCAGGACTTTCGACCTCCCCTGGCCGAGCGGGCGGACCATCCAGATCACCGACTGGCGTCCCCGGGGACGAGAGCGCGGGCTGGTGCTGTTCTCGCACGGCGCGCTATCCGCGCCGCAACTCTATGAAGGCCTGATCGGGCATTGGGTCGCCGATGGCTGGCGTGTGATGGCGCCGCTGCACGTTGATTCCGAACGTCATCCTCATACGAAGGACTTTCCCGGCCTTGCCAGTTGGGGCGCGCGTATCGAAGATATGCGCGCCTTGTCGGCTCACGTCGGCAATCGCCCATGGGTTGCCGCCGGGCACAGCTATGGCGGGCTCGTTGCGCTGACGATGGGCGGCGCCGCAGCCGTGCCGCCTCCGGGTATCAGCGGACCGCTTTCCGATTTCAACGTCAGCGCAGTGGTCGCCTTTTCACCGCCGGCGCCGGTTCCAGTGCTGTGCACGGCTGAGGGTTATTCCAGAATCTCCGTGCCCGCGCTGATCCAGACCGGGACGGCGGACAATCCCCCCGCCGGACCCGGCCTCGCGCCAGTCCCCGGTTCGTGGAAGGGGCATCTGGTGCCTTACGACGCGGCCACTCCCGGCGGCCATCGCTATGGCCTCGTGCTCGAAGGGGTGGACCATTACTTTGGCGGGCTGATCTGCCGCTATGAAGTGCCCGGACCCAAGCAAGCCGAGCGACTGGAGGACGCCAAACGGATATCCTCGCAGTTCATGCGTGGCTTTGGAGCAGGCGACAAGACAGCGCGGCGCTTGCTGGACCGGCAGGTCAGCAATAACTTGCCGGTGCAATTGCTCCGCAAATAGGGCTCAGCCTTCAGCCACTTCCTCGATGGTCTTGCGATAAGCCTCGGCGGTCTGCGCCTCGGCAGCTTCGGCGGCGTCTTTGGACGTCAGGTAGAACAGGCGGGAAAGGAAATCCTGCCGCCGCGCCTCGCGTTCTTCCAGCGCGTCCTGATCCAGTTCCAGCGTCTCGATCCCGGCGGCAAGGTCCAGCCCCTGCGCCTTGGCGACACGCTCGGCAGAATCAAGCCGGTCGCGCAGGGTGGCAAGCTCGCTGGCCAGCACCATGATCATCGACATTGCTTCATCAAGCCCCGGCGTTTCATAAAACTCGGGCCGCTTGCCGCGGGCGTGACGGATCACGTGAGGACGTTCAGTCATGCTGCCATTGCCTTTGCTTCTGCCTTGCGGCCGATGAATACTTCCCAGCCACCGCCGGGGGCGAATTCGCCGGCGGTGAACTCACGCTCGGCCACGTGTTCCGATGCTTCCTGGCTGTAGCCTTCGGCCGCAGCGGCGAATTCCATGACAGCCATCGGCGCGGTGTCAAACCGCACGTCGGCGCGGTCAAACCCGGCTTTCACCGCCAGTTCGTACTGGTCCATGTCGCGCATCGCGCCCCAGAACGGCTCGTTGTTATACCAGGTCTCGTTGTCGAGGATGAACTGGGTGAAGGGGTCCATCAGGTCGAATGGCGGCAGGTCGGCGTGGATCATCAGGCCGCCTGGTGCGAGCACGCGGTAGGTTTCCTCGAACACCTTGGGCATGGCCTTGCCGCTGGTTTCGTGCAGCAGGATGTGGCTGACGACGAGGTCGAAATGCTTGTCGGGGAAGGTCGTGGCGGTCGCGTCCATCTGGGCGAAGTTGACCTCAAGCCCGAAGGCGGCGGCGCGGGCGTGGGCATAGCGCACGCAGGGCCCGCCCACGTCGATGCCCCAGATCTCCGCCTCGGGGAACAGTTCCTTGTAGGGCAGGGTCGAGTGGCCCACCGTGCAGCCCATGTCGAGGATGCGGCGCGGCTTGAAGTCCGGCAGATTGCGCTTGAGATAATTGACCACCGAGCGGCCCATGTCGTCGTTGTTCGGCCCGGTATAGCCCATCGAATAGAGGTAGACGCCGCGATCATAGAGCGCGCCGACCGAGATGTCGTCCTTGCACACTTCCGAGCAATAGCCGCCCGGCATGCAGTGAATGTCCAGCGCCGTGACATAGCGCGGCGGCACGAAGCCTTCGGGAATGACCAGCTGCGCCTTGGTGCTGGCGGAAAGCTCCTTGGCCTTGGCGTTCAGTTCGGGAAGCTGGCGGTCGACCGAAACGTTGACCGATTCCCACAGCAGTTCCTGCGCGATGCGGTTCGCGGCGGCGTAGTGGTGGAAATAGGTGTCCTTGACCATGCCGGCGCGGATATCGCGGCGATCGGCCGGGGCGCGGCCATTCTCGCGCTCGAACTTCGGGGCGACGCGCGTCTGGTAGATCGGGGTCAGCCCGGGGAGCAGGGTGGACTGGATAAAGCCCTTGAAGCTCTTGGCGAATTCTTGCCGCGATGCCTCGTCATGCGTGGCATGGGGCAGGGCAGCATGGGGGGCCTGCTGGAAGGTATTGAGCATCCGCTTCTCCACTCGGCTAATCGCTAGCGGCGCGTTCTTGCGGCGGCCCGGCCCGCAGGGCAAGGTCCACGCAGGTCCGCTATCCGCTTGGCGGACAGGCCATGGTATCGCGCTGATGTGGGAAGGCGAAAGCGGAAAAACCGGGTCCATACCCAAAGGGAGATTACACAATGGACGATGCACGGTTCTCGCGGCGCGAAAGCCTTGGCCTGGCGGCTCTTGCTGCCGGAGCGGCGGCGGCGCCTGCCCTGGCCAAGGGGGCCAAGCCCAAGTTCATCACCAAGATCGATTTCAAAGACCCGTACTGGACGCGCGATACCTATGCGCGGATCGACGCTGACCTTGATCCCACCAAGGAAAAAGTGGGCTGGCTCAAGGGTAAGGCCTATGGCGTGCGGGACAATGAAAAGGTCCGCCCGCTGTTCGGCGTGGAGGGATTTTCCGTTGTCCGCACCAAGCGGCTCGAAGACGGATCGGTCCGCCGCATGCTGCGCGAGATCGTGTTCTACCGCGATCTGGAAACCGGCAAGATCCTGAAGGAATGGAAGAACCCCTACACCGGTGAGACGGTGAAGGTCGTGCCGATCGCCAACGATCCCTTCAATTTCACGATCAGCGCCTTCCAGCCCGAGCCGCCGTCCTATGGCGGCCTGCAGAAGGTGAAGATGGAGCCCAAGCCCTTCCTGCAGGATTGGGAATTCGGCCCGGATGGCACCATGGTGCTGCACACCGGGATCGACATGATCTATCCCAACGCGCTCCAGCCGGACAAATGGGTGCGCGAAAGCTCGGGCCCGATGAACCGGGTGTCAGAGCACTTCATCTATGTCGTGAAGCGCAAGGACGTTGAAAATCCGAACCTGACCCACATCCCGCACATCGGTTCGTGGAGCCGCATCACTCCGTGGCTGCCGTGGATGCTGATGGGCCAGGCGCCGGGCCACATCTCGTATTTCACGCACTTCCAGACCATGACGAACGGTATCGCAGGGCTGCCGGCAGACCTTGTCGCCGCCGCGCGGGAATATGGTGACAAGTGGCTGAGCGCGCCGACCGAGGATTACGGTCCCTCGCTTTCCAGCCTTGAGAACTACGCGCGCGAACAGAAGCCCGCGCCGGTGCCCGAAGGCTGGACGCCGCCGCAGCCGCCTTCGCTCAAGAAGTAAGGCTTAGAGAGCTCTCCCAAGCCCCTCTCCGCCGATAACCGGCGGGGAGGGTTTTCTCTTTCAGAGGCCGAGAACGCCGGGGTTCATCAGCCCCTTGGGATCAAGCTCTCGCTTGATCGCGCCGAGCAGGCTGCGCATCTGCGGGGCAAGGCGCTGCTGGTAGGGATAGGCGCGGCCCAGCTGGAAATGCGCCGAGCCGTGATCCTGCATCACCGCGATGATCGCGTTCTTCAGCTCGTCGGCATAGGCGCGCGCTTCCGGATTGGCGGCGAAATCGGGCTGGGCGGCAAGGTATTCATCGCCCAGCGTCTGCTTGTGATAGGCGGTGCGCGCGTCGGGCCAGTAGAGCGCGACCTCGTAAAGGAAGCCGGTCGATCCCACGGGCGAGAACATCGTCCCCACCCAGACTCCGTGCTTGTCCATGTCCGCCTTGCGTGCAGAAATCAGCGCCTTGAACGTGGCATCGAAGGCCACCGCCTGATCGTGCGCCAGCAGCGCATGGATGGGCACCCAGCGTTCGCCGCCAGTGGCCAAGGATGTTGAACAGCGGCGCGAAGGGCAGCGACTTGACGAAGGTCGGGATCGAATTGGCAATCTCGCGCCCATGGGCGGAAAGCACGCGGCGGAGCTGTTTCGCACGCAGCGCCGCTTCTTCCGCGTCCGCGCCGTCGACGATGAAGTGGAGCATATAGGCCCCGGCGCGCATCGGGTCTTCGCCGGCCATGGCCATGCGCAGCAATTGCGCCACGCCCTTCAGCTTGTTGGGCGCACGTTTCAGGACGTGTGCGGCAATCTCCAGACGCGCGCCCAGCCCTTCCTGCCGGCCGATCTGGCCCTGCGACAGAGCGAGGTCGAGCCCGAACTGCGAATCCTCGATGCCCGCCAGCTGCGCCGCGCGCGAACCGGCGTGGAACTTGGCGAAATCGTCGAAGGCGAAGCTCAGGCATTCGAAATGATTGCGCAGTGCGATCAGCGGCAGGCGCGCCGCCACCTTGATACCGAAGGCGCCGCAATCGCCGGTAAAGAGCCCGGTCATGTCGGGGCCATATTGCCGGATCGAGCTGCTCGCGCCGGTCGAGACCAGGTCGCCACTGGCAAGCACGACATCCATGCCCAGCACGGATTCTGCGGAGATGCCGTGCGCTGCCGTACCGTGGCTCACCGAATTCTGGCTGAGGCTGCCGCCAACTGTCGCCGCTATGCCCGAGAACGGCCCCCAGAACGGCGTGCGCAGGCCCTTGGCATCGAGCGCGGCCTTGAGGTTCGCCCAGGTGACACCCGCCCCGGCGGTGACAACGGCATTGGCCTCGTCAATCTCGATGGTGTCGAGCGCGCCGGTATCGAACAGCACGTGGCCGCCCTGTGGCAGGACATAGCCATCGGTATAGGATGCACCGCCGCCGCGCGGGACCATCGCCACGCCGGCATCGCCGCAAATACGCACGGCCTGCTGCAAATTCTGGACCGTCGAGGGGCGGACCACGGCCAGCGGCGCGCCCCCGCCGCGGTAAACGTCGTTGGCGAAGTAATCGAGCGCCGCGGCATCGGTCACTACCGCCGCTTCGCCCAGCGCGGCGCGCAGGGCCTCTGTCACGGTTTCGGCCTGTGCGCGTGTCTTCGTTGCCATGGTCAATCCTCGGGATTTGTCTTGGCTCGCGTCTTGCGACTTCTCCCCGGAATGCGGCTTAGCCGACCCTGCCTTATCCGGACAGCGGAGAGTCGCTTATCCGGCTTTCGTGGCTCGTCCCCGCGCCATCATGCTCGCCGGATGGACGCCAACCAACCCCAGGCATGGACCCGCACGGCGCGCCTGCTCCACTGGGGCATGGCGCTGGCCGTGCTGGTCGAGGTTCCGGCAGGCTTCGCCATGGCCTGGACCTACGGCAGCAAGGTGGCCGGCGATCAGGCGCTCCACCTGCGCGCCAGCCAGACGCACCATACGCTGGGCATGCTGATCCTGCTGGCCGTACTTTACCGCCTGTTCTGGCGCTGGAAGCATGGCGCGCCTGCCTTGCCGGGAGGAACTGCCGCATGGCAGCGGCTCGCCGCGCGGGGCACGCAGGCGGCACTCTACCTTCTGCTCCTGCTGATCCCGCTCAGCGGCTGGGCGGCGCTTTCGGCGCTTGGCGCGGGCGGAGGATATCCGGCGCCGGAAATGTGGTTCTTCACCCATGACGGCTTCGCCTCGGGTCTCATCCCGCACCTGGTCGAGCCGCATCCGTGGAACGCTAAAGTCCTGCTCGGCTACGGCCTGTTCGCCCGCGCCCACGTCTATATGCTGATGCTGGGCGGCGTGCTGGTCTTGGTGCACGGGCTGGCGGCATTGTATCATCATTTCATCCGCCGCGACGGCGTGTTGCGGCAGATGTGGAGCGGGCGGCCATGACCGCGCGCAAAAGGAACTAGGCATGGCAGAACGCAGCAACCGCGACCGTATCCAGCGAGCCAAGGGCAGCCAGCCGGTGGTGTTCGAGAACCAGACCGTCGATGCGCTCGCCGCCATGGTCATCGCCCTGCTGGGCGAAGTGGCGGTGCTGCGCGACCGGCTCGATGCCAATGAGCGCCTGCTTGAAGCGGCGGGGCTGCACGGGCCGGAGCGCGTAGATAACTTCCAGCCCGATGCCGCGGCCAAGGCCCGAAGGGCAGAGGTCCGCAATGCCAGTTACAACCGCGTGCTCGGCGCGGGCCGCGACAAGCTGGTGCCCGACCTCCTTACCGAGCAGCAGCGCTATGACGAAACCCTGTCCGCCGTCGCGGACGGAAGCGAAGGTACCAGGCCATGATCAGGAACGCCCCCGAACATTACGGCCACGCGGTGATGCCGCAGGCCAACCATGACGAACAGGCGCTGGAAGACCACTTCCTCGCCCTTCGCGAATGGACTGCACGCAACCTCGATCCGCTCGACCGGCGATTGCTCGACGAGATCGTCGTGCCCGAGGTGAGCGAGAAACTCGGCCGCAAGCCCGAAAAAAGCACCGAAGTGCGCCGCGCGCTCGAGGCGGAGCCGTTTCATCAGTACTGGCTGACCCTGACGCTCGCCTATCAGGATCGCATGTGGCACGCGATTGACGAGGCGATCGACCGGCAGTTTGACGAGCTCGCCGGCGAAGTGGAAAAGCATGTCGCCAATCCGAAGGGCTCGCTGCGGCTCAATCCCGATCTCGAAGTGCCGCGCTATATCATGGCGATCGACAACCACCGCATGCCGGGGTCCTATACCGTCGATACGGCGGACAACGATTTCCGCGCCGGTGCGCTCTATGACCGGTTCTCTTCCACTTACCTCCGCATGTTCAACGGCGGCTGGAAGAACGACGGGCGCGGGCATACCGTCGCCAGCCATGTCATGGACTTCTACCCCGACCTGAAGCCGAAGCGCATCCTAGACCTCGGCTGTTCGATCGGCCAGTCGACCGTGGCTCTGGCCGAGGCCTTTCCCGATGCGGAAATCTTTGGTGTCGATGTCGGTGCGCCGATGCTGCGCTATGGCCATGCCCGGGCCGAGGCGATGGGGGCGGCGCTGCATCTCAGCCAGCAGAACGCCGAATGTACCGACTTCCCGGACGGCTCCTTCGACCTCGTTTGCTCGGCCGCAGTCCTGCACGAAACCTCGACCAAGGGCATGCGGGCGATCTTCAAGGAGAGCCACCGCCTGCTGCGTCCCGGCGGGGTGATGGTCCATGTCGATGTGCCTTCGCGGCATGAGCACCTCGGCCTGTGGGACCAGATGCGGCTCGACTGGGAATCGCATTACAACAACGAACCCTTCATGACCGTGCTGGCCCGCACCGACTGGATGGAGGTCGCACTTGGCGCCGGTTTTGCCGAAGACAAGATCGCCATCGGCTATCGCCGTGGGGTGCGGAGCCTCGATCCCAAGCGTGAGGATTTCTTCACCGAGGGCCACCCGGAAGGGCGGACCATGCTCGGTTCTTGGTACGCCTGCTCGGCAGTAAAGGATTGAGCGCGTGCCGGTAGAGATCAACGGCCTGCTCAATCACAACGTCTCTTCGGAAACGCACCCGCTGCCATTTGCCACCTTCGACCGCGAGGGCATCGGCCGTATGGCGCGGCTGCATGATGAGTGGGGCTATGACCGGGTGCTCGTCGCCAATGCGGCGGTCATGCCCGACAATTTCACCATTGCCGCCTTCATTGCCGCACAGACCGAGCGGCTGGGCGTGATGCTGGCGCACCGTCCCGGCTTCATCCCGCCGACCATGGCCGCGCGGATGCTGGCGACGCTGGATCAGCTGATGCCGGGCCGGGTGGGCGTCCACATCATCACCGCCGCCAGCGACGAGGAAACGCAGGCCGATGGCGATTACCTGAGCAAGGTCGAACGCTATGACCGGGCGCGCGAATATATCGCCATCCTGCGCCGGATGTGGACCAGCGAGGCGCCCTTCGACCATGAGGGCAAGTGGTTCCGCTTCACCGGCGGCTTTGCCGCGGTGAAACCGGTGCAGCCAGCGATACCGGTCTATTTCGGCGGCATGAGTCCCGCCGCGCTGGCCGTCGCGGGTGAGTGCTGCGATGTTTTCGCCACCCTGTCCGACACGGTCGAGGGCATGACCGAAGCCGTAGGCAAGGTGCGGGCCGAGGCCGCGCCGCATGGCCGCGATCCGGCGTTCCTTATGTCGATCCGGATCGTCATGGCCGAAACGGACGAGGAGGCCTGGGCGCGCGCCGATGCGATCCGCGACGTGGTCGCCGCCAACATGGGCAAGCTTGCGGTGAACAAGGGCGCATCCGCCGCCGATGGGTTCAAGCGCACCGAAGCGCTGGCCCAGCGCGGTGACCGGCTGGAGCGGTGCTTCTGGAACGGCATCAACCAGCTGCGCGGTGGGCAGAGCAATTCGGGCGCGCTGGTCGGCAGTCCGGAGACGCTGAGCGAGGCGCTGATGGACTATTACCGCGCGGGCGTGAGCAAGTTCATCCTGCGCGGTTTCGATCCGGTCGAGGACGTGATCGCCATCGGCCGCGACCTTGCCCCGCTGCTGCGCGCCAAGGTGGCGGACTATGACGCGCGGGTGAGTTCCAGCTCCATCACGACATAGCGGGTGCCGTTCCAGTTGCACGAATTGCCCCGCGCCGATTGCAGGTCCGGCGCGAAAGTCAGCTGGCTCACCCCGAAGTAGTCGTATCCTTCGGGCGCGCCGCTGTCGGGCTCCATTTCGTAGCCATAGGTCAGCTTCCACCCGCCCGAGGGCAGCTCCCGAACCCGCTCGGCATAGGAATGCGAGCGCGAGATCCGCTCCCCGCGCGTTTGCAAGGTGACTGACAAGTCGGTGCGGATCGTGACCTCGCCAGCCCAGCGATAGAGCTCCGACCCGTCAGGGCCAATTGCGCGTCCGGCCAAGTCCCAGGTTCCGGCAATATTGGGCGTCACTGCGAGTGGACCTTGTCCATCCAGGCGGCCAGGTCGCGCCCGGTCTCCTGCGGCAGCTCCAGCATGGGATAATGGCCAACGTCGGGATAATGCACGAGAGTCACTTGCGCCTTTTCGAACTGCTTCACCGCCTTGTCGGCAAGGTAAGTGGGCAGAACTGGATCGCGGTCTCCCCATTGCAGCAGGATCGGCGCGGTGACCTTTGCCGCATCGCCGCCCGCGCCCTTGGCCCAGACGGCTTTCTTGTTGGCCTCCCAGTATTCCTTCACCCGCGCAAAGCCGCCGGGGATGGTATTGGTCTCATAGTACCACTGCACGGTCTCATCGGTCAGCCGCTCGGGCTTGCCGTAAAGTTCGGAGAGCGACTGGCGGTAATAGGCCTTGGGGTAATAGTTCGGGACCAGCTTCTCATGGACCCAGACCATCGACCACATCAGGTTCGAAAACTTGGTCGTGGGCGGCGCTTCGAGCGGCAGGGCGGAAAGCGCCAGCGCCTTGACCTGTTCCGGATGGCGCGCGGCATAGAGCGTTCCGATGGTTGCCCCGCTCGAGGTTCCGACGATCGAGAAATTGCTGATGTTCTTCGATGCCATGACCCGCTCAATCAGCGAGACCACGCCCGGCATGCCGGTGGACGGCGCGCTGTCTGTGGAGAGGCCATAGGGTGGCCAGTCGAACCGGATCACCCGGTATCGCCCCTTGAGCGCATCGGCCCAGGCATCCCATTCGCGCAGGTTCGTCATAGAGGAGTGGAGCATCAGCACGACCGGCCCCTCGCCCTCGTCGCGGATGTGAAGGTTGACCGTGCCGTGCTGCTCGAAGCGCGATGGCGCGCTGGCCTGATGCGCCTTCACGCTCTCGTAGGAAGGGTTCCACCAGCCGAGCCGCATCGAGCCGAGCACGCCTGCAACCAGCAGGACAAGTGCCAGCAGCACCTTGCCGATCCGCTTCAACATGGCCAGTCTCCCCGTGTCAGGCGGGCAGGCTATGCGGCGGCGGGCGGGGAGCCACGGGCGGCGTGCGCATGTCCGTGCAGCGGATAGACGGCGGGGCGGAATGGCGCCTGGGCACAGGCCGTCGGAGCCTCGGCGAAACGGAGGACAAGTACATGGATATCGACCGGCGAATGGTTCTGGGCGGTTTGGCGGCGGGGGCATTGGCCACGCAGGCCAGTGCGGCGGGCACGTCGGCCGGTTCGCCCACAGGCCGGATGCGTACCTTCATGCTGATGCGCGCCGCGCTCGATGAAGGGCTGATCTCCAGCTGGATGTCGGCCAATTACTACGGCGTCGTCGAAGACAGGATGGAGCCGCTGTTCGATGTCGTCGCCGCCGTTTTCGCCCGCTACAGGCGCATGCCCGATGGCAGTTATGAAGGGGTCTCCGGCGAACTGGCTTGGTTTGTCGACAAGGACACCGGCAAGGCGCTCGATACCTATCGCAATCCCTATACCGGTCAGGTCGTGGACGTGCCGATGGGCGGGCTTACGCCGTCAAAGATCTATTTCATGCCCGACCTTTCCATGCGGCTGGCCCGCTCGGTACCCGGCATGGAGTTCACCCACGAAGTGCTTGGCCCGGACATGCGCGGTGATGCAGTGTGGATGACCGAGCGGTCGCGCAGCAGCTTTACCTTGCCCGGTCAGGCCAAGCCGATGCGCTATTCGGAAAGCAACATCTTCAAGGCCAAGCGCTCGGCCATCGACGCGAAAGGTGCCACTCGGGTGACGAGCGATGTATCGTTCACCAATGTCGTTTCGTGGCGGCCCTGGTTGAAGATGGGCGACCATCCCGGGCACCTGACCGCGACGGGGGCGGGGCAGCACACCTCCTCGCTGGCCATGTTCCCGCCCGCGTGGATCGAGACGACGCGGGCACGGCGGCCCGATGTGCTGAAGGACCCCGCTTCGCTGCTTGCCCCCCTATGGGACGCGCGTTAGGCTGACAGCAGCTTTACCAGCTCGCGGTCGCGGGCGATGTTGCGGCGGGCGAGGGCATAGAGGCCCGCGCCGAGCAGCAGGCAAGGCACGGCGAACAACGCGATAGACCAGCCCACCTGCGCGTGATCGCCAATCACCCGCTCGGTGATCGCAGCAACAGCCAGTGGCCCCAGAGTCGCCCCGATGACCGTGTTAAGCACCAGCGTCAGCGACACCGCTGCGCCGCGCATCCGGGGCGGGACGACCGCTTGCAGGGTCGCCAGCGTGACGATGCCCAGCACGGCAAAGGCTGCCCCGGCGCTTGCCACCAGCGCGGCAGCCATGGGCAGGCTGCCCGCCATGACGGCGAGCTGCGCCGGGATCGCGCAGAACGGAACCAGCGCCAGCACGGTGAAGCGCGCGAGCGGCTTGCCTGCGCGCATTGTCCGGTCAAGCAGCCAGCCGCCGATCAGCGGCCCGCTGGCGGCAAAGACCAGCGATAGCGGCCCCAGCACGCCGGCGAAGAAAGCAGGGGTTGCGGCGAAATGCCGGGTCAGCATGGCCGGAGTCCAGGCCGCAGCGCCATAGACCACGGCAAAGCACACTGCGAAGCCCAGGTAGAGTGGCACCAGCACGCCCCGGTGGGCAATCAGGAAGGCGAGCTCGGCCCGCCCCGGCAGGCTTGTCGCCATCTGCGCCGAACCCTGCCGCTGCGGCTCACGGCACAGGAGGAGTAGCGCCGCAACGGCAAGTCCACCCGCGCCGAACAGCACGAAGGCCAGCCGCCACGGCACCAGACCGCCGACCAGCGGCAGACCCGCAAAGGCCCCCGATGCAGCGTGCGAAAGGATAAGACCGGTGACCGCGATGGCCAGTGCCGTTGGCCAGGCTCTGGCCCAGCATGAACACGCTGAGCGGCCTCCCGCGCCGTGCGGGCGGGAACAGGTCGGCAATCAGCGAAATCGCCGCCGGGCTCAGCGCAGCCTCGCCAAGGCCGACGAGCAGCCGCGCGGTGAAGATCTGGCCAAAGCTCTGCGCCAGACCGCTGGCGATGGTGGCCATGCTCCACAACCCGATGCCCAGTATCACAAGGTTGCGGCGCGACTTGCGGTCCGCCAGCAGGCCCATCGGCAGTCCCATGAAGGCATAGAACAGCCCGAAGGCCAGCCCCTGGAGCAGGCCGATCTGTTGATCGCCGATACCCAGATCATGGCGAACGGGATCGACCACGACATTGAGCACCGCCCGGTCGATGACGGAGAACAGCCCGGCAAGGAACAGCAGGGCGACGAAGCCCCATGCCTTGCGCGGGCTTGGCCAGTCGGCCGTCAAAGCAGGCCCGCCGCGCGGGCGCGGGTCTTGATGTAATCGCCGAGCCAGTCGAGACCGCGGAACCGGAGCGTGCCGCGCCCGACCGAGCGGGAGCTGTCTGCCATGCCCGAAACCAGCCGGAACGCCTTGGCCATCAGGAACAGCTCCTGGTTTTCGATCTCCGCTGCGGTGAAGGGCCGGACTGAGGCATAACCCGCCTCGAACGCCTCGCCATAGGCGGGCGAGTAGCCGTAGAACAGGTTGCCCCAGGTGTAGTTCTTCACGTCCTGCATCAGGAAGTCTTCACCCAGCGCGTCGAAATCGAGCAGGGTAATGTTGCCATCGTCATCGACATGGACGTTGCTGGGGTGGAAATCGCGGTGACATACGCCCATCGGCACGCCCTCTGCCGCCAAGGCATCGAGCCGTTCGGCAAGGCGCTCGGCGATGATCGGGTAGTCGCGCAGGTCGTCTGGACGGTCATAGACGAAGTCGATCAGCGCCGGCATCCACACCGAATATTCCTTGGCCTGCGTGGTCGAGAACTTGTGCCCCGCGCCGATCCATTCGCTGCCCAGCCGGTGCATGTCGGCAAAATGCGCGCCGATGCGATAGGCGGTGTCCTCGCTCAGCCGCTCGCCGAACTTGCCGCCGGGCGCCCAGTCATAAAGCGCAATGGCGCGGTCGCCTTCGGGGGCGGCGGCCTTGAACCAAAGGCAGCCGTCTTTCTGGGGAATGGCGACCGAGGCGGGGAAGCCCTTTGAACGGAGGAAATCGAGGAAGGACAGTTCGTAGCCGACCGAATCGACATCGCGCCAGGTCTTGCGCCAGACGCGCAGGGCAAAGTGCGTGCCGGCACCGTCCTTGACGAGGTAGACGTCGTTCATGCCGCGATAGAGCAGGAGGGCAGTGACCGGCCCGGGCAGGTCGTACCGCCGCGCGACTTCGGCGGCGATGAAGGCCGGAGCGAGCACCGAGTGCGAGATCACGGCGCTGACGGGGGGATTGTCAGGCGAAGAAGGAGCGGAGTTCATTGGCTATCCGTTCGGGGGCTACGTCGAAAATGTCGCGGTCAAGGTCGGGGAGGTCTACTACCCGGCAATTGGGCAGCAACGCCGCCGCCGCGCGCGAATAGCCGGCGATGTCCTCTTCCGGCTGGAGCAGCAGTGCGGGCTGGCTCACCTCGGGCAGGCGCGCATAGTTATATTCCCAGACGCCTTTGTAGGCCCAGGTGAAATGGTGCAGCACCTTTGCCTTGTCGGCGAAGTTCCACACCGCCTTGTCGAGCGGCACGCGCTTGTCGCGGTTGACGATAACATAGTTCCACAGGTTGGCCAGCAGGGCCTTGATGACCTCGCCATCCTCGTCAATCTTGGGGTAATTCAGCGCATCGGCCAGCTTCTCCGCCCGGCCTTCGGGCGGGTACATCGGGATGCCGGTAAGCGCGATGCGGGTTATCAGATCGGGGCGCAACAGGGCCAGTTCGATGGTGTGAAGCGTTCCGGTATGGAAGCCATAGCAATCGAGCGGACCGGTCAATCCCAACGCATCAAGCGCTTCGGAAAAAGCGGCGGCATAGCCGGGTATGCCGGGAGGCGCTGGCGGTGCATCGGACATGCCATAGCCCGGCGTATCGAAGGCGATGACCCGGCGATCGGCGGCGCAGGCTTTGATCAGCGCTTCGTATTCGAAGGAGGAGGACGGGTTCTGATGCAGCAGGACCAGCACCGGCTTGCCGTTGTCGGCGCCGGCGGTCCGGTAGTGCATCTGGCCATAGCGGCAGTTGGTATAGGCGCGTTGGATATTCATCGAGCTCCCCGTCTTGAGGCTGAACATGCAAGCGACTCGCAAGGCGGCGTTGGCTGCCCGTCCGCCTATCCACCAATCGGACAAACGCCGCGCCGGGCAAGGCGCTGCCGGTCTTTCTCTATCCACTCCCGCCATAGGCGTGGAGACAGCTATGGAAAAATTGGCGACGGGCACCAAGGCGGGCTTCGCGGTCGGGCAGATTGCCGGGCAGCTGTTCCGCGATGTCCCTTCGCTGCTTCTGCTGTTCTACCTGACCACGGTCATGGGCATTGCCCCGGCGGTGGCCGGAGCGGCGATCTTCGTTCCCAAGGTCGTTTTCGGCGCACTCTTTGACCTCGCCGTCGGCGTGGGGTCAGACCGGATTGCTGCGCGCTTTCCTCGCCGCCGCTGGCTGCTGGTCGGTGGGCTGCTGGCACCAGTCGCGATGATCGCGGTCTTCGCCGTGCCACATGGCTCCCAGTCGTTGCAGGTCGGCTGGGTGTTCCTGACTTTCAGTGTCTACATGGCGACATTCAGCATGTTTTCGGTGCCCTATCTGGCCCAGTTCACCGAGATGTCGTCGGATCCCGCCGAGCGCACCGAGCTTATGGCCTGGAAACACGGCTTTACCGGCGCTGGCGTGCTGCTCAGCTCTGCCGCCGCCCCTGCTCTCGTTGGCTATCTTGGCGGAGACCGCGCGGCCTATCTTTCCACGGCAGCTCTGGTCGGATTGATCTGCCTTGCCTGCCTTGTTGCCGCATGGCGTTTCGCCGCGCGCATTCCCGATGTTGAGAGCATCGGCAAGCCGCTGGCGCTTAAGGATCTGCCCAAGGCCTTCACGGACCGCAGCTTCATGATCCTGTGCCTTTCCGCCGTGATCATGACTGTGGCAGCAGGCATCTCCTATGCCTCCTTCGCCTTCTTCGTCAGATCTCGCGATGAACCGGGCCGATGCTTTCGCGCAGATGGGCATCATGTCGACAGTTATGGCCGTGGCCGTCATGGCCGGATCGCCGATCTGGGTCGGCGTAGCGGCACGGATCGGCAAGAAAAACACTTATGTGCTGGCCGCCTGTGGGCACGGCCTCGCGACACTGGCCTGGACGCCCATTGCCGCGCTGCCGATCTGGACGGCCTACATTCTCGCCGCGATCATGGCGATGTGCAACGCCGGCTGGGGGCTGATCGTGCTGTCGCTGCTTTCCGATGCCATTTCCGACGCCCGCGAGCGCTGGGGGGAGAACCGCGCCGGGGTCTATTCGGCGATCTGGTCGATCATCGAGAAAGCGGGCATCGCGCTCGGCGGCACCCTGATCGTCGGCGCTCTGCTTTCGGCTGGCGGATTTGACGCTGCTGCGGCGAAACAAGGCGTCGCGCAATCGGCAGAGGCGGTCAGCGGGATCTACCTGTCTTATTCATACCTGCCCGGCGTCGCCAAGCTGGTCGCGGCCCTGCTGATCTGGCGCTTTATCGAGGATTGCCGCGAAGGAAGCCGCAATGCCGATTGAGCCTGCCGGGATCGTCCTTGCAGGATGCGGCAGGATCAGCGCCTCGCATCTGCGCGCGCTTGCCGAACTGCCGCGCGATTACCGGCTGGTCGCCACAATCGATTCCAGCCTAGCCCGCGCCGAAGCCGCCGCCGCGCCGTTCGGGGCCAAAGCCTTTGCTTCTCTGGACGAAGCTCTTGCCCAGCCCGGCGTCGACTGCGTCATCCTCTGCACGCCCAATGGCGATCATTTCGATCAGGCCATGGCCTGCCTGAAAGCGGGCAAGCACGTGCTTGTAGAAAAGCCGCTGGCGGAAACCGGCGCACAGGCGCGCGCGCTGGCGGCGGAGGCGACGCGGCGCGGGCTGGTGCTCGCGGCGGGTCATACCTTCCGCCACTGTGCCCCGGTGCGCTACCTGCAGGACCACGCGGCCAGCTTCGGACGGCTGCGCGCGGTAGAGGTCAGCGCCTGTGTGTTCTGGGATGGCCCGCAGGCTCCCCGGTGGGCGGAGCGCCCGCCGGAGGAAGGGCTGATCGTCTCGCTCTTCGCGCCCCATTCGCTCGATTTCATCCAGCTTGCCATGGGCGGCGAGGCACCCTTGCGCGTCCACGCCGAAGGTGCGCGCCACCAGTCCGGCTGGCAGGGCGAGGACGAGGCGATAGTCGTGCTCGCCTATCCCGGCCGCCGCATGGCCAGCCTGCACATCTCGTACAACCAGCTGCCGATCCACGACCGCAAGGTTCTGTTTTTCGAAAAGGGCGTGATGGAGATCGTCCACGGCGAGACTCTGCTGTGGAACGGCGATCCAGTTGTCGTGCCGCCACCGGGCATGGTTACCGATCCGGGCAGAATGGGCGGGCGAGACCTGGCGCATTACTTCCGTGGCCAGCTTGAGGAATTCCGCAAGGCCATGCGCGGCGAGGCCCATCGCTGCCCGAGCGGAGGGGAAGCGGCAGTGCAGATCGAACTGCTTGACCGCGTTCGCGCCAGCCTGCGCACCAATTCGGCGGATGCCATCGACGGCTGAGCCCGTCTGCGCCGCTCATACCCCAGCGCCATCAATCCCGAACCCAAACGAAAACGGCCGCACTTTCGTGCGGCCGTCTCGTAACGTCAGGGAGGGACCTGTCGTCAGAACTTCGCCTTCACAACCACACCAGCGGTGCGCTTGTCGGGCAGGTTGTAGAACACCGCCGCGTTGGCGCGGACACCGAAGGTGCCATTGATCGGGTCAAACTGGGTCTGGTCGATCAGGCTGGTGATGTTCGTGTTGTTGAACAGGTTGCTGACATAACCTTCGATGGTGAACGGCCCCTTGGTCACACCGGCACGCAGGTTCACGACAGTGCGACCGGCTGACTTGGTCGTGTTGGCCTGACCGCTCCAGGTTCCCGACTTGTAGGACATGTCGCCGCGGATGAACCAGCTGCCGTTGTCCCAGCCGTCGATGTCATGGCCGACCTGGACGCCGAGCGTTGCCGAATACTTCGACGAATAGGGCATTTCCTTGCCCGAATAGTCGTAGATGCCGGTCAGCTGGCTCAGCGAAACGCTCTTGAACTGCTTGATGTCGCTGTCGTTGATCGCACCGGCCATGTCGATGGTCAGGTAGTCGTTGGCGCGGAATGCGACTTCGGCTTCGATACCCTTCAGGTTGACCGAACCGGCGTTCTGCACACCGCCAGTCAGGATCGGCGAACCGCCGGCAACCGGGATCAGCAGCTGGACCGAATTGATCTGGTTACGCCACTCGGCATAGTAGGCCGCAATGGCATAGCGCAGCGCGCCGTCGAGCGCCTTGCCCTTGATGCCCAGTTCATAGTTGGTGATCTTTTCCGGCAGCACCGCCACCTTCACGCCGGCCGCTGCCGCCGCAACCTGCGTAGCCGCAGCCTGGGTGATCAGGTTGGAGTTGAACTGCGCCGGGTTCACACCCTTGGCCCAGCTGGCATAGACCATCAGATCCTCGGTCGCCTGGTAGTTGACGATCACGCGGGGCATGAAGTTCTTGTAGGTAGCGCTGGCGAGCAGTGCACGCGGTGCGTAGGTGCCGACCGGGATCAGGTCTGGGACTGTCACCGTGACGGCGCTTGCGCCATTGAAGACGTAGAGCTTGTCGGTCTGGTAACGACCTTCCGCACTGATCGAGAGCTGATCGGTGAAGTCGTAGGTAATGCCACCGAAGATGCCATAGGTCTTGTTCTGGCTCACGCCACCGGGGGCCGACGTCAATGCGGCCGTGAGCGGGGAGGTAGTACCGCGCTGGGCCGACTGGACTGTGGCGTTCAGATAGCTGAAGCCGCCGACCATGTGCAGGCTGTCCGATTCATAGGACAGGCGCCCTTCGATCGAATTGTCAGCTGTCTTGCGTTCGACGAGGAACGGGAAGTCATAGAAACCACGCGGCGAGTTGGCCGGGACCGATGCGCCCGAGCCGGCGGCGATCGCGCTGCCGTCGAACCCGTCGAGGTCGATCATCGTGTTCCACTGCTCACGGCCCCAGCCGGCCAGGGCCGAGAAAGTGATCTGGTCGGTGATCTCAAGATCGCCGGTCAGGTGATAGTGGTGATAGTTGCGCTTCAGGCCATAACCCTGAACGCCATCCTGCGGGCGGACGAGGCGGTTTTCCGGAATGGCGAGGAAGGCCGAGGTGATCGCATCGTTCGTAACGTTGGCCGAAACCGGATTGTTCGGGTGGGCAATCGTGCCGCAGATGTAGGGGTTGGTCACTGCTACCAGCCCCGCCGCGCCCTGAACACCGCGGTTGTCACCCGTGAAGGTGCAGTTTGCGGCGTTCTTCAGGATGATCGTGCCGGCAGCGTTCTTCACGTCATAGGCTACCAGGCGGCCGTTGGCCGGGGCGCCGTCCTGATCCTTCGAGAACAGGGCGAAAGCCTTGATCTTCAGGCCAGTGAACGGCTTGAACACGGCCGTGATGCTGGCCGAGGTCGACGACTGGTCACCCAGCGTGCCGCCGCCAGCAGCGGCGTTGACCCACGAACCCTTCTTCTTGAAGTAGTCGAACGAGCCGCGGATCATCAGGATGTCTTCGAGGATCGGCCCTTCGATTTCGGCGCGATACTTCTGGTTGTCGTGCGTGCCGTAGCTGGCCAGGCCCGAACCGTGGAATGCATTGCCAGGCTCGCGGTTCACCACGTTGACGGCACCGGCGAAGGTGTTGCGGCCGAAGTAGGCGCTCTGCGGACCCTTGAGGATTTCGATGCGCTCGGGCGTGGAAATCGAGGTGAAGGCCGAAGGCGAGGACACCGGCACGCCGTCGATAAACAGCGAAGTGGTGGTGGCCAGCGTGGTCACCGGCGTGAAGCCGCGCAGTACGACCTGCTGGAAGCCGCGGTCAGCATGGCCCGAGGAGCTGTCGTTGATGTTCAGGCCGGGCGTGTTGGCCGCAAGGTCCTGCATCGTGGTGACGCCCTTGGCATCCAGCTTTTCCGCAGTGAAGGCCTGGACGGTGACCGGGGTCTGGAGAATGTCTTCCTCGCGCTTGCGAGCGGTGACGACGATGGCGCCGCTGTCGGCTTCCTCGGCGGTGTCATCGGCAGTCTGGGCGAAGGCCGGCTGCGCTGCGGCAAGGGTGGTGGCGATGGCGACAAGCGACATCGAGGCGGCAAGGTGACGCTGGAAACGGGCAGTTTTCATAATTCCCCCCATGTGGAATGTGCCGCCCCGCCCGGTTGGCTTGGGTCCGGCACCTTTAAGGTCGAGGAGAGGCTCTCCTTCCCGCCCGTCAATTTGAACAGAACTACACCTTGTTATTCGCCTGTCGGATTCGTGACTTCGCCTGATGCATTTAATTTCAACAGCTTAACTGGAGGCTTGGTCCGGTCCTGTCTTTCGTTCCATCACTTTGTCCGCTGCGCGGATGCCGCTGGCAAGATTTGAGTCACGGTTCGAAAGGCGTTTAGGCAAAGGCCATGATCTCGCTAGACAACGGATTCCAGGAAGCGGTGGCGATTGTCGCCAGTGCTTCGGCCACCGCCATGCGGCTGCAAGAGTGCCTGCAATACAGCGCAGTTCATCACGCGCCTGTTTCTGAGAAGGCAATGGCGTTGCTTGGCCTGAACGGCCGCAAGGGGACGGAAGTGCTCCTGGCCCATCCCGACTCTTCGCGCGGCGCGATTCGCCTGATCGAGGTGGAGGGTGAAGCGTTGCCGCGCGCCCGCGACGGTGCCCAGCCGTGGGATAGCGGCGGCATATTCGACATTAACATCCGCGCATTGCAGGGCATCGAACCGCTGCATCATGCGTTGTCGCTCAACGGCTTCGCCTCGCCAGCGCCCATCACGGACTGGGATTTCGGCCCGCTGTCAGTGCGCGAAGTGGTGGAAGCCGATGCCGACGGCGTGGTGATTGCGCTCATGGAACGCGTCGCTCCCCCGCTACAGGGTTATGAGGGTATCGGCGGACCGGCATCGTGGGTGTTCAACTCCACCCAGATCGTGCCGGATTTCGATGCGGGGCGGCACTTCTATGTCGATGTGCTCGGCTGGCAGGTGGTGCAGGAATCGGAGCTCGTCCACCCGGACGGGCGCAATTGCATGGGACTTCCGCTTGGGCTGGCCCCGGGAATCCATGCTAAGGTCGGCATCTATCATCCGCAGGGCCGGATGGAGGGATCGGTGGAGATCATCGCCTTCGACTTTGCCGGGATCGATTTCTCTCAGGCCGGACCGGGCCGCGGCTGGGCCTCGCTGCGTTTCCTGGTGAGCGACATGGCCGTCATGCTGCAGCGCGCCCGCGCAGGTGGCTGCGAGGTTTCGCCGGAAGCGCGCTTCGACTGGCAGCCGTACGGGGAGTGCCGCGCCGCTTCAATCCGCACGCCATGGGGTGCGCGGCTCGAGTTGCTGGAGCGGGTCTAGCCCTTCAGGCCATTCAGGAAAGCGATCGTCTCGGCCTCGCTGACGACGTCGGCATATTTGGCGTTCATGTCGAACAGGTTGGCTTCATGCGGCGCCGGGTGACGGTCGCCGCAGGCTTCCTCGACCACGGCGGTGCGGAAGCCGTGCGACATGGCATCGATGCAGGTCGCGCGCACGCAGCCGCTGGTGGTGAGGCCGGTGAGCAGGACGGAATCGATCCCCGCCGCAGTCAGCGTCGATGCCAGCGAGGTGCCGAAGAAGGCGCTGGGGTACTGCTTTGAGACGATCAGTTCGTCGTCATGCGGGACGAGGCCCGGGCCGAACGCGCCCATCGGGTTGCCCTTGATGAAGTTCTTGAGCGGCGCGGCCTTTTCGAAGAAGCGGCCGCCGTCGATGGCGCTGGGGTGATAGACGACGTTGGTCAGGATCACCGGCACTCCGGCGGCGCGGGCCGCTTCGCGCACTCGCAGGGCGGAGGCGATGGCATCTTCCACCCCGGCATAGAGATCGCACTCGGGATCGAAATAGCCCCGGCAGAAGTCGATCAGGATCAGCGCCGGGCGCGATCCGAATCCGACGCGGGTGTTATAGGCGCGGGCATAGTTGGCCAGCAGTTCATCGTCGCTCATGCGCTTGCTTTCTCTTTGTAGAGCCAGGGCTGGCTGGCGGCCTGTGCGGCCTCGAAACGGTCGATGTCCGCGCCGTAGCCCTCGAGCAGGACGTCGGTTTCGTCCCATCCCATCAGCATGGCTTGGCGCCGCTCGGCAGGAAGGGAGAACGTGATCGGGGCGAGGCCTTGGGCGGTCAGCGTCATGGCTTCAAGGTCGGCGGTGAAGGCACGCCCCTCAGCCGCTGCCGCCTGGAGGCGCGCGGCGTCCTCGGCGCTCACCGTGATCGGCAGCACGCCGTTGCGCATGCAGTTTGAGTGGAAAATCTCGCCGAACGAGGTGGCGATCACCACGCGGATGCCGAAGTCGGCAATGGTCCAGACGGCCTGCTCGCGGCTCGATCCGGACCCGAAATTGTCCCCGCAGACGAGGAACTTCGCCGCGCGGAATTGCGGCTGGTTGAGAACGAAGCCGGGAAGCTCACCCCCGTCCGCGTCAAAACGCCGATCGTGGAAGGCGTGGGCGCCAAGGCCCTTCTTCTGGGTCAGCAGCAGGAACCGCGCGGGGAAGATGATATCGGTATCGATATTGTCTTCAGGCATCGCGGCGGCAGGCCCGGTGACGCGGGTGAACGGTTCGGGCTTCATTCGGCAAGCTCCCGCACGTCGACAATGTGGCCACTCACCGCAGCGGCGGCGGCCATGGCCGGGCTCATCAGGTGGGTGCGCCCGCCGGGGCCCTGCCGGCCCTCGAAATTGCGGTTGGAGGTGGAGGCGCAGCGTTCGCCCGGTTTCAGGCGGTCGTCGTTCATGGCGACGCACATCGAACAACCCGCGAGCCGCCATTCGAAACCTGCGTCCAGGAACACCCGGTCAAGCCCCTCGGCCTCGGCCTGAGCCTTGGTCGCGGCAGAGCCGGGGACGACGATGGCTTTCACGCCCTCGGCCACCTTGCGTCCCTGCGCGATGGCGGCGGCGGCGCGCAGGTCTTCGATGCGGCCATTGGTGCAGGAACCGATGAAGGCGTGAGTGACCGGAGTTCCGGCGATCCGGCCGCCCGGCTCCAGCCCCATATAGGCCAGCGCCTTCTCCGCCTCACGCCGCTCCGCACCTTCGCCAAGCGTGGCCGGATCGGGGAGGGCGGCGGTGACGGGACCGGCCTGATGCGGGCTGGTGCCCCAGCTGACCTGCGGGGCGACCTCGGCGATGTCGATGGTGACAACGCGGTTATATTGCGCGCCCTCGTCCGATCCTAAGGTCCGCCAATAAGCCAGCGCCGCGTCCCAGTCCGCGCCCGTGGGGGCCATGCGGCGGCCCTTGACGAAGGCAAAGGTCGTCTCGTCCGGCGCGACGAGGCCGATGCGGCTGCCGGCTTCGATGGTCATGTTGCACAGGGTCATGCGCTCGGCCATCGACATGGCGCGCACCGCCTCGCCGGTGTATTCCACCGCGTGGCCGACCGCACCATTGGAGCCAATGCGGGCAATCAGCGCGAGCGAAACGTCCTTGGCCGAGACGAGCGGATGGCGCGCGCCCACCAGCTCGACCTTCATCGTTTTCGCCTTGCCCTGCCGCAGGCACTGGGTGGCCATGACGGTCGCCTGCTCGCTCGCGCCGATGCCGAATGCCAGCGCGCCGAAAGCGCCGTGGGTGGTGGTGTGGCTGTCCCCGCAGACGATGGTCGTGCCGGGCAGGGTAAAGCCCAGTTCCGGCCCGATGACATGGACGATGCCCTGATCCGGGCCATCCAGTGCGGCATAGTCGATGCCGAAGTCTGCGACGTTTTCTTCCAATTCGGCCACTTGCGCCCGGGCGAGTGGGTCGGCGATGCCGCCAGTGCGCGCTCTCGTCGGCACGGCGTGATCGGCGACAGACAAGTGCGTTTCGGGCCGACGCAGCCGCCGTCCCGCCTCACGCATGGCGACGAAGGCCTGCGGGCTCGACACCTCGTGCAGCAATTGCCGGTCAATATAGAGCAGCGCCTCGCCGCCGGGCAGATCGGCAACGACGTGGCTGTCCCACAGCTTCTCGTAGAGGGTGCGCGGGCCGGTCATCTTACTTTGCACCATGCCACTTGCCATTGGGATCGGGCACGACCGCCTCGACATAGGTGGTGATCAGGCGGGCGAAGCGGTCGGGCACTTCGAGCGGCGGGTAGTGGCCCACATCGGGCATATAGACCCGCGAGATCTGCGCATTGGCGAGGTAGCGGGTGATGGCCTGGGCGGCGCTTTCAGGCAGCAGCGGATCGCCGGTACCCCGGGCCAGAAGGACTGGCGCGCGGACCTTGGCCATTTCGATCGCGGCCTGCTTCCCGTCGCCGATCCGGGCGACCAACGCGATGGGGTGCTTTTCCGGAAGGCGGCGATTGAAGTCGTAATATTCCTCGCGCGTGCGCTGCGAAATGCGCGCGGGATCGCCCGCGAAATATGCGAGGAATTCATTCCAGAATGTCAGGTTGCGGTACTTGGTCCGCACCGCCTCGGCCTGCGCGTCAAGGAAGCTTTGGGGTTGGACCAGATGGTCGGTCTTGACCGGGTCGGATGGCGTGTTCGACAGGATCAGCCGTTCGACCAGTTCGGGCCGCTTCGCGGCAAGGTACATGCCCATGGTTCCGCCGCTGGACACACCGACGAAGGTCAGCTTCTTTACGCCGAGGCTGTCGATCAGACCTTCGGCAATCTCGACCGGCTGGACGTTGGCCGCGGCTTCGTCCGTTGTCCCTTCGGACAGGCCATAGCCCGGAATGTCATAGCGGACGATGCGGTAGCGCTTCTTCAGCAGGACAGTGATGCGGTCCCAGGTGCGGACCGAGCTTTCCGAGCCATGCACCATGAACAGCACCGGCGCGCCGCGAGGACCTTCGTCCTTGTAATGGATTTCGACGCCCTTGATCGTCATGTAGCGGCTCTGCGCGTCCTGGTACTTCTTGCGCAGCTGAGCCACCGAAAGGCGCGGAAGCTCGCTTGCCGCCGTGGAGGCGGACGCAGGGGCAGACTGCGCCATGACGGGCACGGCGGGAAGCGATGCCGCGCCGAGCGCGAGTGCGGCCAAGACCTTGCGAAGTGCCATTATGTCCGAGACTCCCCGTGCAAATTCCTTATCCCGGTTATCGGCCATTTATTGGCGTTTCAAAAGGCTTGCGCTTCTATCCGACAGGTGGTGAGCAATGGGCGGTTTGATCGACGCGGGGGGCCGTGCTGGCAAGTGATTGCGGCCATCCCGAAGCCTTGCCGTGAACCGGGGAACGAAAGGACTGCCGCTGATGATCGACAGGCGCAATTTCACGCTGGGTGCCGCCGCGCTCGGCCTTGGCGCGCTCGCCGCCCCGATCGAGGCGAAGGTTCGGCGCAAGCCTGCGAAGATGCTCGATGTGCTGGTGCTTGGCGCGGGCGGTTCGGGCCTGCAGGCGGCATGGCTGCTGGAACAGCAGGGCCTGAAGGTAAAAGTGCTCGAAGGCCGCAAGCGCGTCGGCGGGCGCATCGCTACCCTGACCGACCAGCCGGGCTATCCCGAAATGGGCTTCAATTCGATGGCCGATGGCTATGGCCGGGGCTTCGACGCGGCCGAGCGCGCGGGCGTGGAAATGGTCGAAGTCGGCGCGCGCTACCGCTTTGGCAAGCCGCCGATGCTCTGGCTCAACGGCAAGCCGCTGACGCGTGAGGAATGGGCCAAATTCCCCGGCAATCCGTTCCCCGATGCGCTGAAGATGACGCTGCCGGGAGAGCTGGTGGCCGTGCTCGTGTCCAAGAACAACCCGCTCGGAGACTGGACCGCGTGGAACGATCCGGCGAACGCGAAGCTCGACATTTCATTGCGGGAATTCATGAAGGCGCAGGGGCTTTCGGACGAGGCCATTCGGCTCGGCAACGATGTGTCGCCCTATTACGGCACGACGGCGGCGGATGTTTCGGCGCTGATGCTCGAATACAACGATGGCTTTGTGAAGGCGCAGTTCGCCGCGGGCCCCCGCTCGATGGCGGTCAAGGGCGGCAACATCAGGCTGGCCGAGGGTATGGCAAGGCTGCTCAAGGGCGATGTCCTGCTCGGCAAGGAAGTGATCGCCATCACCTCCAGCGCCAGTTCGGCAACGGTCCATTGCCGCGACGGTTCGCAGTTCACCGCGCGGAAGGTGGTCTGCTCGCTGCCGTTCTCGACCCTGCGCAAGGTCAAGATCCTTCCCGGGCTGAAGGGCGTGCAGGCAGAGGCGGTGGCGCGGCTGCCATACCAGCCGCTGTCGATGGTCTTCCTCACCGCCACATCGCCCTTCTGGGACGAGGACGGCCTTGCTCCCGGCATGTGGACCGATGGCATCGCGGGCAACGTCATGGTCCAGCGTTTCGGCTCCACGCCGGACGAGATCACCGGCTTCATCGCGCAGGCGCGCGGCGGCCTTGCGAACCAGTGGGACGCGATGGGCAAGGAAGCTGTCTTCGCCGCCGTCACCGGCGCGATTGGGGCCATGCGCCCGGCGGCCAAGGGCAAGCTGCGCGCCGCCGAATTCTTCAGCTGGAAGAACGAAGGCTTCAATCTGGGCGACTGGGCCTATTTCGGCCCGGGCCACATCTCGAAATACGTCAATCACATGGCCAAACCTGCGGGCCGCATCCATTTCTGCGGTGAACACACCGCCACCGGCGCGCGCGGTCTGGAAGGGGCTTTCGAGTCCGCCGAACGCGTCGCCCTCGAAGTTCTGGGAGCCTGACTTTGGAATACGATTACATCCCGTTGCCAAAGCGCCAGCCGCTCAAGTGGCCGAACGGCGCGCGCGTTGCCCTGATCCTGACGTTCAACCTCGAGACGTGGGACCTGACCAAGGACACCGACAAGCCCTATTACGCGGGCGGTCCGGCAATCCTGCCCGATGTGCTGCCCGGCAACACGCCCGATTTCCCGAACTTCACCTGGCGCGAATATGGCCAGCGGGTGGGCATCTGGCGCCTGTTCGACCTGTTCGACCAGCTTGGCGTCAAGGCCAGCTGCACGACCAATGCCGTCACCTTTGAACGGCGCGGGGCGATGACCGATGCGGTGCTGGAACGCGGCTGGGAGCTGCTGACGCATAACTGGGAGCAGGGCGAGCTGCTCTCCTCCTTCGCGCATGACCCGGCCAAGGAGCGCGAGATTGTGCTGGCCAGCCTCAACCAGTTCGAGAAGTACACCGGGCGAAAGTCCAAGGGCTGGCTTTCCTCCTCGCTGCGCGGAACCATGCAGACGGCGGACATCCTCGCCGAGCAGGGCTGCACTTTCTACTGCGACATCATGAATGACGATCAGCCCTACCTGCTGCGCACGCCGCACGGGCCGATCGTTTCGGTGCCCTATTCGAACGAGATCAACGACTTCACCTTCATCACGCGCAAGAACTTCACCACCGACCAGTTCCGCGATGCACTGATCGAGGAACTCGACGTGCTCTACGAGGAAGGCGCGACCACCGGCCGGATCATGAACGTCGGTCTGCACCCGCACGTCTCGGGCCGCGCCCACCGCGTGCGGGCGCTGCGCGAGTTCATCGAACACGCGAAGTCGCTGCCCGGCGTGTGGTGGGCGACGCGCGAGGAAATCGCCGAGTGGTATCTCGCCAATCATGAGAGCCATATTCCGGGACAGTTGAAGTGAGCCGCAGCGAAACCTTCCTGATCGTCGGCGGCGGCATTGCGGGGCTGACCACGGCCTCTGCGCTGGCGCAGCAGGGCTTCAAGGTGACCCTGCTCGAGGCCGCGCCCGAATTCGGCGAGATCGGTGCGGGGCTGACGATCACGCCTAACGCGATGAAGGGCCTCGACTTCATCGGTGCCTGTGAACGGGTCGCCGCCGCCGGGGTGGAGCCAAGCAAGCAGCGCTTCACCCACTGGCAGGACGGGCGCACGCTTGTCTCGATCGACCGCAGTACCCAGCGTGAGAAATATGGCGCACCCTATGTCACCATCCACCGCGCCGACATCCATGAAGAACTGCTCGCCGTGGCGCGGGAATCGGGCGTAGAGCTACGCGCCAACAGCCCGGTCGTCGCCACCGAAGGCACTACGGCCATCCTCGCCGACGGCACCCGCATCTCCGCCGACTGCCTGATCGGGGCGGACGGGGTGAAGTCGGTTGTCCGCCAGCGTTTCGGCGGAGAGCCGCCCTATTTCACCGGCCATGTCTGCTGGCGCTGCCTGATCCCGGTGACGCCGGAGGTGCAGGACCTGTCCGACTGGCCGGGCATCATCATCGGCCCGGGCGGCATGATCGCGCGCTACAACGTGCGCGGCTCCTCGATCCTCAACCTCGTCTTCTTCCGCCGGCAAGATGGATGGACCGACGATGGCTGGACCATCGCTGCCGATCCGGATGAATTGCGCCGAGCCTATGCCGGCTGGTGCGACGATGCCCAGCGGCTGATCGAGGCGGCAGCCGCGCAACCGATGTACAAGTGGGCGATCAACGCCCGCCGCCCGATCCCGACCTGGATCGTCGACGGCAACGTCACCCTCGTCGGTGACGCGGCGCATGGCATGACGCCGTTCCTCGGGCAGGGGGCAACCAGCGCCATCGAGGACGGCATCGTCCTCGCCCGCGCCATGGCGGCCTCGTCCAAGGTTGCCGAAGGGCTCACCCGCTACGAAAAGGCGCGGCACGAGCGTGCGACCTTCATCCAGCTTGAAAGCAATACCAATGCAGACCGGATGCAGGGACAGGATACCGACCTGTTCGGCATCGAGGGTATGAAGGACGAGGAATCGCTCGGCCTGTTCCACTACGATCCCCGGACGGTAGAAGTATGAGCGGCCCGGTGCCGTTTGACGGCCACGCAATCGCGCCCGAAACCGCGGCCTTCCTCGCGGAAAGGCACCAACTGCTGATCGGCGGCGAATGGGTCGACGGCTCGGGTGAAATGGTCTCCACCGATCCCGCCACCGGCCTGCCCCTCGCCACGTTCGCTACTGGCGGCGAAGCCGAGATCGACCGCGCCGTAGCCGCGGCAAGGGCCGCTTTCGAAGGTCCGTGGCGGCGCATGACCGTGGCAGACCGCACGGCGCTGCTGTTCAGGCTCGCGCGGATCATGGAGGCCAATTCGCGCCTGCTGACCGAGCTCGACATCGTCGACAACGGCATGCCCTCGTTTATCGCGGGCCTGACCACGGCAAACTGTGTTGAGATGGTCGACTACTATTCCGGCGCGATCATGCGCATTGCGGGTGAGACGATCGCCCCGCCGCGCCACATCGCCGCCGAGACCGAAGCGCTGACCTATACCCTGCGCGAGCCTGTGGGCGTTGCCGGGCTGATCGTGCCGTGGAACGTGCCGCTCTCCACCGCCATCCTGAAGCTTGCCCCGGCGCTGGCGGCGGGCTGCACAGTGGTGGTGAAGCCTTCGGAAATGACGCCACTCTCGGCGCTGGCCTTGGGCCGCATGGTGCAGGAAGCGGGCTTCCCGGCGGGCGTGGTCAACGTGGTCAATGGCCTTGGCGCGGATGCCGGGGCGGCGCTGGCGGCCCATCCGGGGGTGGACAAGATCTCCTTCACCGGCTCCACTGCCACTGGCCGCCGGATCGTTCAGGCGGCGCTGGGCAATCTCAAGAAAGTGGCGCTCGAACTGGGCGGCAAATCGCCGGTCGTGGTCATGCCCGATGCGGACCTGTCGCTTGCCAATCCCGGTGTCGCGCTCGCGACGTTCTTCCTCCAGGGGCAGAACTGCATGGCCGGCACGCGCATCTTCGCGCACGCCGATGTCCATGACGCCCTGCTTGAAGGCGTGGCTGCCTTTGCCGGCATGATGACGCTCGGTCACGGCCTCGATCCGGCGACGCAGCAGGGGCCGATGATCTCGGACGCTCATGCGGCGAAGGTGATGGGCTACATTGACGGCGCGCAGGAAGCGGGCGCAACGCTCGTCGCGGGCGGCAGCAAGCTCGACCGGCCGGGCAACTTCATCCAGCCGACCATCTTTGCCAATTGCACCCGCGACATGGCGGTGATGCGCGAGGAAATATTCGGCCCGGTCATGGCGGTGCAGCGCTTCGAAACGGGCGACCTGGACGCCATCGCGGCGCTGGCCAACGATACGCCTTATGGCCTCTCCGGCTCGGTCTGGACGCGTGATCTTTCCACCGCGCACCGCCTCGTCAGCCGTATCCGCGCGGGCCACGTGTCGATCAATTGCCACGGCGGCGTGGGCACAAACATACCCTTCGGCGGCTATGGCCAGTCCGGCTGGGGACGCGAATTCGGCGAGGCGGGGCTCGATGCCTATCTCGAAACCAAGGCGGTGACCGCCAGACTCTGAGCAGGGGGAAATGGAATGAGCGACGGACTCGATCGGCGTTCGGCAATGATGATGGCGCCGGTGGGAATGATGGGTCTTTCGCTGATGGCCGGGGCGGCCGAAGCGGCAGCCGCGTCACCTGCCTCGCGCGCCATCCCTTCAGATCCCGCCGCCCGCGCCCGGATGCGTGCCCGCATCATCGGATCGACGGCGGGCGAGACGGTCTACATCTTCTACCGGCTCAACATCTATGGCTACGACGGCGGCCAGTTGGTGCCGTTCTTCACTATGAATCACTTGTCGGTGAACAAGTGGCAGCAGACCGCGCCCGACCGCTTCGTCACCAAGACGCATGAATGCGGCGTCTACTGCAAGTTCGACACCGACGAGGTGCTGGAAGAGTGGGAGAACCCTTTCACCCATGAGAAGCGCCGTGTCTGGCAGTTCCTCGGCGGGCCGTTCGATGTCACGATTGGCCCAGATGGTCTGGTGACCAGGAATGCCGAACTGGCCCCCAAGCCACTACGCATGGAGACCATAGGAAGCACCGTGATCGTGCCGACCGCCGCATCGATGGCGCGGCCGAGTCCGGTCGATCCGCAGAAGTTCCCCAAGCTCTACGCCGGGCCGACATCCTACTGGGAATCGCAGGCGACCTATGCCGCGCCGGCCAAGCAGGCCTTTGACGAGAAGGTGACCTGCGCCGATGCCTTCGCCCATTTCCAGAACATGGGGTCATGGCATCCTTGGCTCGGCATGGGACAGCGTCCGGGGCGGACCTATGGCAATTCGCACGGCGTCAAGCTGCGTTCGCTCGATGGCATTCCGCTCGCCGCGCGCAAGGGGCTGGAGAAATACACGCCCGAAATCTTTGACACAGCGAACTGGACGAAGCAGCGGATGGATATCCTCGAATACCTCGCCAATCCGCAGCTTTAGAGCGGTGCGGATTTACCGCACACCGCTCTAGGCGCTGCCTGCGGGGCCGCCGTTCGACAGGTCGTGGCTGATCGCGGCCGCAGTCGCCTTGAGCTCGTCGAGGTACTGCTCCAGCGCGTCGGTCAGCTTCATTGCGGCGATGAAGAACACCATGGTCATGGCGGCTTCGAAGTGACCGTTGCGGAAGATCGGCACGGCAATCGAGCTGGTCTTGCCCGGCGTCAGGTTGAAGTGGTTGCGGCCCTGCACGGCATAACCCTGGGCGCGGATCCGCTCGACATCGAGGCTGACTTCGGCGGTGGCAAGGTAGTTGAGATCGATGTCCTGCGACACACGCATGAAGCGCAGGATCATCTCGCGCTCGTCATCGGGGGCATAGGCCATGGAAACCTTGCCCGATGCGCTGTCGAGGATCGGCAGGGTGAAGCCGGGGTAATAGTGCTCGAAGGTGAGCGACGAATTGGCGTGGGTCGAATCGCGCAGCATCATCTGGCGGCCAACGCGGATGGCGACCGAGACCGGCCAGCCGACCTTCTTGGTCAACGCGATGATGTGCGGGCGGGCGAGGCGTACCAGTTCATCGTCATGCTGGAAACCCGTGGCGAGCGTCTGGACGAGGGCCGTGGCGCGGTAGCGTTTGCGCGCCGGTTCCTGCTCGATCAGCCCTTCGTAAAGCAGGGTCTGCACGATGCGGCAGGCGGTGGGATAGGGGACTTCCGCCGACTTGGCGATTTCCATCATCGACAGCGAGCCGTGGCGGTTGATCGCCTTGAGCGCGGCAATCGAACGGGTGATCGAACGAATCGGAACGCCTTTTTCCACGGTGCACTCCCCATGTGTCGGTTCAATGACACGAGAGTGCCTAGGGAAGCGGCATTTTCCGATTTCTTCAAGTGAATATCCGACAGTCGGATAAACACTCTCACCAGCCGGGGACGACTACCTGCCTGACGGCCTTTCCTTCCGCCAATTTGTCCATGAGTTCGTTGATCTCTTCCAGCGGACTGACCGAGGTGAGCAGCTTTTCCACCGGCAGCCTTCCGGCTCGCCACAGCGCGATATAGCGCGGGATGTCGCGCGACGGGATCGACGAGCCCATGTAGCTGCCCATCAGCGTCTTGCCGTCCGCCACCAGCGACAGGGCATTGATTGCAAGGTCTTCGGCCGGGTTGGGCAGGCCGACCGTAACGATCCGCCCGCCGCGCCTTGCCGCCTTGTAGGCCGTGGCAAGCACCGCGGCTTTGCCGACGGTTTCGATTACCACGTCGGTGCCGAATAGGCTGGCCTCTTCACCCGGAGCCACCGCCGCCGCCGCGCCCAGTTCGAGCGCCAGCGCGCGCTTCTCGGGCATGGGATCGACCGCATAGACCGGTTGTGCGCCCGAGGCGATGGCGCCCATCAGGGCTGCGAGGCCCACGCCGCCGAGGCCATAGACCAGCACGGACTCACCCGGCCTTACCGCCGCTGTGTTCATTACCGCGCCCACGCCGGTCAGCACCGCGCAACCGAACAGCGCGGCGGTTTCGGGCGGAATATCGGAATCGATCTTCACCAGCGAGCGCCGGTCAACCACGGCCTGGGTCGCGAATGCCGACACGCCGAGGTGGTGGTGGACATGCTCGCCCTTGCAGGAGAGCCGGGATCCGCCGCGCAGCAATTCGCCCTTGCCATTGGCCGCCGCCGCCGTCGCGCAGAGGTAGCCCTCGCCAGACAGGCAGGCCGTGCACTGGCCGCAGCTCGGCAGGAAGACCAGCACAACGCGGTCGCCCACGGCAAGGCCCGGCTCTTCCGGATCGCCGAGCGCGAGCACGGTGGCCGCGGCTTCATGCCCCAGTGCCATCGGCATGGGGCGGGGGCGATCACCGTTGATCACCGAAAGGTCGGAGTGGCACACGCCGGCGGCGTCGATGCGGACCAGCACTTCGCCCGGTTTTGGGGCGGCCAGTTCCAGTTCGCGCACTTCCAGCGGCTTGCTATCGACATAGGGCGCGGCATTGCCGCCGCTCTGCTTCAGGACGGCAGCGGCAATGCGCGTCATGGAACCTGCGCCCACTTCTTGTCGAAGGCCCATACGTCTTCAAAACCAATCAGCGAGCAGAACTCGTTGAAATCGAACAGGCCGTCGGGCTGGCCGACGCCGTGATCCTTCAGGTCGCGCAGCACCTTTTCCATCGCGGCGCTGGCGGCAAGGCTGGTGAGGCTGGGATAGATGGCATAGGCAAAGCCGATGTCGGCCAGCACCTGTGCCTGCGGAACCGGGGTGGCGCCGTGGTTCGAACAGTTCACCATGATCGGCAGGTCGAACGCCTCGCACACGGTCCGCATTTCCTCCTCGCTGGTCAGCGCCTCGGGGAATAGCACGTCCGCGCCCGCCTTGGCATAGGCTTCGAGCCGGCGCAGCACGCCGTCCATTCCTTCCATCTGCCGCGCGTCGGTGCGGGCGAGGACGAGGAAGTCCTTGCTATCGCGGCTATCCACCGCAACGCGCACCTTTTCCGCCATGTCCGCGGCGGCAATCACCCGCTTGCCGGGAGTGTGGCCGCACTTCTTGGGAAATTCCTGATCCTCAAGCTGGATCGCCGTGACCCCCGCCGCCTCATAGCCGCGCACCGTGTGGTGGACGTTGAGCAGCCCGCCATAGCCGGTATCGCCATCGGCGATCACGGCCGCGTCGCTGGTCTGCACCAGCGTCGCCATGCGGTTCAGCATCTCGGTATAGGTCGCGATGCCGGCGTCGGGCAGGCCATAGGCCGATGCCGTCAGCCAGTATCCCGTGCCGTAAACCAGGTCGAAGCCCACCTTGTTGGCGATGACCGCGGCAATCATATCCTGAATGCCGGGGACGATGAAGAATTCGCCCGAGGCAAGCTTTTCCCTGAAGATCGGATTGGCCATCGCGCCTTACTCGGCCGCCTCCGCGTAGTGGTGCCACTTGGGTGCCTGCGGCGCCGGAAGGCCGGTTTCGGCGAGGCAGTTGGCGCGCAGGGTTTCGATGTCCGGGCCATAGTTGAACACGGAGACTTCGCCCCGAGCCTCGCGCATTTCGGCGCGCAAGGCTTCGGTGGCCGCGGGATCGACTTCGCCATTCACCAGCACCACGCCATAGCGGCGCGCGCCCTTTTCGGTGACGAGGCCCTGCTTTAGTTCCTTGGCCAGCAGCGCGGGATCACGGTCAAGCGGGTCGCCCCAGCCGCCGCCGCCCCAGGTGATGAAGTGGAGCTGGTCGCCAGCCTCGACCTTGTAGTCCTCGCACTTGTTGGGCAGCACGATCTCCGTGCCGTCGGCCTTGACCAGCACCTTGCGCGCACGCGCGCCCGGCTCGCCGCCGTTGACGCCCCAGGGCGGCACGAACCAGCGGTCGTCGTGAATGGCGATCACCCCGGGTTCGAGGAAGCGGTAGACCATGTCGATCCCGTTGCCACCGCGGTGCAGGCCCGCGCCGCCGCTGTCGGGCACGGTTTCATAGCGCTCGATCACCAGCGGGAAGTAGCGTTCAAGGAACTCGTTCGGCACGTTGGTGAAGCCCGGCCACAGCGAGTGGCCGTCCGGCCCGTCGCCCATCGGACGGCCCGGGATGCCGCCAAAGCCGATCTGGAACAGCTGGAACCAGTTCCCTTGCTTGTCGGTCCCCGCATAGAACAGGTGCGGCGAAGAGCTGAAACCGGCGGCGTTGAGGAATTCCGGTGTCTTCTGGCCGAGCAGCCCGCCAAGGATGTCGAACAGGCGGCCGAGCACATGGGTGCGGCCTGAAAGTGCGGCCGGGAACTTCGGCTTGAGCAGCGATCCTTCCGGAATGCGCACGTCGATCAGGTCATAATAGCCATCGTTGAACAGGATCTGCGGATCGAAGACCATGATCATGTAGATGCCGAAGAACATGCGCATCATGTTCTCGTTGAGGAACATGTTGATCGAGGCTTGGCTCTGCGGATCGGTGCCGTCGAAATCGAGCACGACGCGCCCGTTCTCGCGCCACATGGTGCACTTGATCTTGTAGGGGCCAAAGCCAAGGCCGTCGTCGCAGACATAGTCTTCGAAGCTGACGTGCTCTTCGCTGACCGAGGTTTCGATCAGCTGCTTCATCGCGCGGTAATTGCGGTCAAGCAGCATGTCGGTGGCCGAGGCGTAGACATCGTCGCCAAAGCGTTCGCACATCTCGATCACGCGGCGCGCAGCGACGCGGCACGAGGCGATGAGGGCGTTAAGGTCGGCCTTGCACCAGTCGGGCGTGCGGACCTGGTGCATGACCAGCTTGACCAGGTCCTCGTTGTATTCGCCCTTCTTCCAGATCTTGACCGGCGGAATGCGCACGCCTTCCTGGAAGATCGAGGTGGCGTCGATCGGCATGGAGCCTGGCACCTTGCCGCCGATGTCGCTCTGGTGGCCAAACATCGAGGTATAGGCAACGAGGCGGCCTTCGCGGAACACGGGGAGCAAGACCAGCCAGTCATTGCAGTGGCTGATCGCCCCGCCGACCGAATAGGGATCGGACAGGAAGATCATGTCGCCATCTTCGACCGTGCCGTCATAGCCTTCGAGGAAGGGGCCGATGTAGCTGCCGAACTGGCCGACGATCATTTTGCCCTTGCTGTCGGCGATCAGCGGGAAGGCGTCCCCCTGTTCGCGGATGCCCGGCGACATGGCGGTGCGCACCAGCGTGGCGTCCATTTCGATGCGCGCGTTGCGCAGGGCGTTTTCGATGACTTCCAGCGTGACCGGATCGACCGGGACCTTCTTGAAGGGCTCGCTGTTCGACTGGATAATGCGTGCAGGCATGTTGCAGCTCCTCAGCGCAGGTTGATCAGGATGTTGCCGGAAGCATCGACAATGCCGATGCAGTCCGCTTCGATAAGCGTGGTCGAGTCCATTTCGACAACGATGGCGGGGCCTTCGATACGGTCATTGGCGCGCAGTTTGGCGCGGTCATAGATCACCGCCGGCCGCATGGCGCCGTCGACCCACAATTCGTGGTCGCGGATCTTCGCCTCGACCGGATCGCCAGTGCCCTCGGGCAGCTTGGGCGAGGGCAGATCGAGCACCGGGCCCTGCGCGATGGCGCGCAGGTTCACCAGCTCGTGCGGGCTGTCCATGTTGAAGGTGAACAGACGCAGGTGCTCCTCGTCGAAGCGGGAAATCACGGCTTCGAGCCCCCCGCTGGCGAGGTCTTCCGGCGTCACCACCAGCGGCACTTCGAAGGCCTGGCCTTCATAGCGCACGTCGATTTCGAACACACTGGTGATATCGGCAGAGGCAACGCCCTCGGCCATCAGTTCGGCGCGGGTCTGGCCGTCCATTTCGCTGAGCACGGCCTGGACCTCGGCAAGGCTTGTGGCGGCAAAGCGGCGCGAAAAGCTCCGCGCGGTTTCGGTGCGCATCCGCGTCGTCACGTCCCCCAGCGCGCAGAGCACGCCCGGCGAGACCGGCGAGATCGCGGGCCACGAACCCATCAGGCGAGCCACCGCATTGACGTGCAGCGGGCCGGCGCCGCCAAAGCCCATCAGGGCGAAGTGGCGCGGGTCATAGCCCTGCTGGACCGAGATCATGCGCAGCGCGCCGAACATGTTCTCGTTGACGATGTCGATGATGCCGCGCGCGGCTTCCATCAGGCCGATGCCCAGCTTGTCGGCAATGGTCTGCACCGCGCGCTTGGCGCCTTCGCGGTCAAGCCTGAATGTGCCGCCAAGCAGGTTTTCGGGCAGGTAGCCCAGCACCACGTTGGCGTCGGTAACGGTCGGCTCGGTGCCGCCCTTTTGGTAGGCAACCGGCCCCGGGACCGCGCCGGCCGACTGCGGCCCGACGCGCAGCGCGCCGGTGAGTTCGGGAACATAGGCGATAGAACCGCCGCCGGCGCCCACTGTCTTCACATCAAGCGCCGAGGCGCGGACAGCGAGGCTGCCCACTTCAGTCGTGCGCACGCGGCGGGCCTGCAGGTTTTCGATCAGCGCCACGTCAGTCGAGGTGCCGCCCACGTCGAGCGTCAGGATGTTGGGAATGCCGGCATTGCGGCCAACCCAGATCGCGCCGGTCACACCGCCCGCCGGACCAGACATCAGCAGCGAGACGGGATGTTCCTCGGACTTTTCGGAAGACATCAGGCCGCCGTCAGAGCGCAGCAGCGAGATATTGCCGCTCATCCCGCCGGAGCGCAGCGCGGCGCGCAGGTTGCTGATATATTTGCGCATCACCGGGCGCACCGCGGCGTTGGCCACGGTGGTCAGGGTGCGTTCGTATTCCTGCATTTCGGGCAGGACGACATGGCTGAGCGAAACCGGCACGTCGGGCATGATCTCTGCCGCCAGCTCGCCGATGCGGGCTTCGTGCGCGCCGTTGAGATAGGCGTTGACCAGCGAGACGGTGAGCGCCTGCACGCCCTGCGCCTTCAGGCTGCCCAGCGCGCTGCGGATCTCCGCCTCGTCGATGGGACGCACTTCGTTGCCGCGGGCATCCATGCGGCCCTTGACCTCGACCGTGTCTTCCAGCCGGGCGAGCGGTTCGGGCTTGGGCCAGACGATCCAGCCGCCAAGCCCGCCGGGGACGAAGCTGCGCGCGATCTGCATGACCTGGCGGTAGCCCTCGGTGGTGACGAGGCCGACGCGGGCGCCCTTGCCTTCCAGCACCGCATTGGTCGCCACGGTTGTGCCGTGGAGGAAGAATTCGATGTCGGCCGGAGTGATCCCGGCCGTGGCGCAGATCGCGTCGACGCCGTTCAGTACGCCTTCGGAGCTGTCATGCGGGGTAGACGGAGTCTTGTGCCGCCAGAACGAACCGCTGCCCGGATCGAGCAACAGAAGGTCGGTGAAAGTGCCACCAACGTCGACACCCAGTCTGTAGGTCATGCTATCCCCAATCGGCTGCGCGGCTTGAGTCCCGCCTTTTCAATCTCCATGGCCTAGCGCGGCGGGTTCCCTCCGCGATGGATTTCGGACAGACTTATCCGGCTGGCGAATTTTCGGGGGCCGCGTTCCCCATGGCGGCGCGCTGGCGATAGTCCTTGGCGCCTACCGATTACGGGGAGAATTGCGGTGACTTTTGATCTTGCTTCGCTTTGCCAGGGCAACCGCGAATTCCTGGCCCGCCGCGCGGCGGGCAAGGGCCTGCTGATTGGCGGCGAATGGACCGAGGCGGCAGGCGGGGCGACCTTTGCCACGCTCGATCCGGCCACCGGCACGGAAACCGGGCGCATTGCCGCTGCCGGGGCTGACGACGTTGCCGCCGCAGTTGCCGCCGCGCGCGCGGCGCTTCCCGGCTGGCGCGCGACTCTTCCCGTCGAACGCGCCAAGGTGCTCTGGGCCATCGCCGACATCCTTGAGAGGGAAATCGATGCGCTGGCCGAGCTGGAAACGCTCGATCAGGGCAAGCCGCTGTTCATTGGCCGCTGGGCCGAGATTCCCGGCGCGATCAACCAGTTCCGCTTCTTCGCCGGGCAGGCCATGGCGATTGAGGGCAATACCATCGAAAGCTCGATCGGCTACCAGCCGCCCGGCAAGCAGATGCGCAGCTGGACCGTGCGCGAGCCGGTGGGCGTGGTTGCCGCCATTGTGCCGTGGAATTCGCCGCTGGTGCTCACCGCGATGAAGCTCGCTCCGGCCATTGCCGCGGGCTGCACCGTGGTGCTGAAGCCGGCCGAGGATACCCTCTCACCGCGCTGCGGCTGGGCGAACTGCTGCAGGAGGCCGGGCTGCCGGCGGGCGTCGTCAATGTCATCACCGGCATGGGAGCGGAGACCGGCGCGGCGCTTGCCAGTCATCCCGGCGTGGACAAGATTGCCTTCACCGGCTCGACCGCGACGGGGCGGGCGGTGCTTGATGCCGCCAAGACCAATTTCAAGCGGGTGACGCTGGAGCTCGGCGGCAAGAGCCCGTCAATCGTCCTGCCCGATGCCGATCTTTCGCTGGCAATTCCGGGGGTTGCCAATGCCATCTTTTTCAACGCCGGGCAGGTCTGCATCGCCGGATCGCGGCTCTATGTGCACCGTTCGATCCATGACGAGGTGGTCGAGGGCGTGGCGGCCTATGCCAAGGGCATGAAGCTGGGCCACGGCCTGGCACCCGATTCGCAGATGGGCCCGCTGGTCTCGCAGCGGCAGGCCGAGCGCGTCGAGGGCTTTCTGCAACGGGCACGCAACGAGGGTGCAACGATGCTGACAGGCGGCGAAAGGTTCGGCGATGCCGGAACCTTTGTTTCCCCAACCGTCGTCACCGATGTGAAGCCTCACTTCGAGATCGTGCAGGAGGAAGTCTTCGGCCCCGTCGTGGTCGCGCAGGCCTATGATGACATCGAAGAAGTCGTCGCGGCTGCCAATGACAGCCAGTATGGCCTCGCCGCCTCGGTCTGGACCGAAAGCCTGTCCAGCGCCCACCGCATGGCGAGCGATATTCGCGCGGGGACGGTGTGGATCAACTGCCACGCCATGTACGATGCCTCGCTTCCCATCGGCGGCGTGCGCCAGTCGGGCTGGGGCCGGGACAGCGGCAAGCAGGCGCTGGACAATTACCTCGAGTGGAAGACGGTCTGCGCGGTTGTCTGAGGCCGAACGGCTATCCGCAGGGCGGTAACTTGCCTTGCCGTGCCTCGTAATGCGGTGCGTCTTGGTCAGGTTCCGCCCATTGATACAGGGAGAACGCCGCTCATGCTGAACCGCCGCAAATTTGTCGCATCCGGCCTTGCCGCAGGCGTTGCTGCGGGCGGTCTCCCGCGTATGGCCATGGCGGCCGAGCGGGCCGACGTGGTGATCATCGGAGCGGGTCTTTCGGGCCTCCACGCCGCCACGCTGCTTAAGGAGCAGGGCTACAAGGTCATTGTGCTCGATGCCAACAACCGCATCGGCGGGCGGGTGCATACGGTCGATACGGTGGACGGGCCGATCGATGTCGGCGCCAGCCAGATCGGGCGCGGCTATGCCCGCGTTCTCGATACCTGTCAGAAGCTGGGGCTGAAGCTGATCCCGGAAGACCGCGACCTGCTCACTTTCGGCACCTATTACCGGGGCGGCTGGGTCGACAACAAGACCTGGAATCGAACCCGCTCAACCTGACGGTCGGCGACGAGCGCAAGATTGCGCCGATGATGATGGGCTCCACGCTGGTGTCGAAATACAATCCGCTTGCCGAAGTGGATGAATGGCTCGACCCCAAATATGCCGAATACGACATTTCCCTGCGCGAACTGATGCGCCGCAAGGGACACAGCCAGGCCGCGATCGACCTCGCGCAGTATTCCGCGCCCGGCATCTCGATCGACGGCACATCCGTCCTGCGCATGTGGCAGGAGGATACGCGCGGCAAGATCGACCGCAAACTGGCCTCCACCGCCGCGCCGGGGCACAAAGACCACCCGTTCGGCGAGGCGAATGACCGCAACCTGATCGATGGCCTTGCCATGATCAACAATATCGAGGGCGGCTGCCAGAAGCTGCCGCTCGCCATGGCGGCCAAGCTTGGTGGTATCGTCAGGCTGAACAAGCGCGCTGCGAGCATTACCATGACCAATCGCGCCGGTACGGTAACCTGCGCCGACGGCACCGCCTATTCCGGGCGCTTTATCATCTCGGCAATCCCCTTCACCATGCTGCGCGATGTGAAGATCACCGGGCCGGGCGGGGTGTACCAGCGCAAGGCCATCGCCTCGATGCCCTATGCCAATACGGCGCGGCTCTACATGACGGTCGAAAAGCCGTTCTGGAAGGATGATGGCCTGCCGCCCTCTTTCTCCAGCGACGGGCCGATCGGCATGTTCTGGGGGATCGACAATCACACGGGCGAGGGACGGCACCGCGCAATGGTGGTCATGGTGGGCCAAGTGGCCGCCGCCATGTCCTCACGCGACCGGCCAGAGGCGGAAAAGTTCATCCTTGATGAACTGGCGCGGCTGCGGCCCGCGTCTAAGGGGTTGATCCGGCTCGACACCTACAAGGACTGGGCGCGCGATCCGCTGCAGCGCGGCTGTGGTTTCAGCCTCGCGCCGGGGCATGTGAACGCCTATGCCCGGCGGATGAACGATCCCCGGGCCGTGCTGCACTTTGCCGGGGAACATACCCGGCGGCTCGATATCGGCATGGAATCGGCGATGGAAAGCGGCGAGCGCGCGGCAATCGAAATCGTGGGGCGCGGATGAAGCGCGCGGCGCTCCTTGTCGGCCTCATGATCGGAGCAGTTCCGGCCTCGGCTCAGGTCGCTCCGCCCGATTACGGCCGGGCAGCCAACTGGTCCGCTGCCGCCTCAGCTTTGCCCGCCGGGGCGAGCAAGCCGGCCAAGGCTCCCAAGGTCGATGTCTTCTACATCCACCCCACTACCTTCCGCAGCCCTGACGGCGCGATCAACGCCGACCCGGCGGATGCCAAGGCAAACCTGTGGGTGGACGAAAGCGCGGTGGCCCGCCAGGCCAGCGTCTTCACCGGTTGCTGCCGCGTCTATGCTCCGCGCTACCGGGCGGCGACTTACAATTCCTTCGCCGATCCGGCGAAACAGAAGGCGGCCTTTGCGCTTGCCTATACCGATATCGAGCGCGCCTTTGACCACTTCCTGAAGGTTCGCGGCAAGGGCCGCCCTTTCATCGTCGCCGGGCATAGCCAGGGCGCCTTCCATGCAGCGACCCTGCTCGAAAAGCGGATCGAGGGCACGCCGCTGCAGAAGCAGATGGTGGCGGCCTATATCGTCGGCATCAACCTGTCAGAAGGCGATTTCGGACGGCGATTCCAGCACGTCCGCCCCTGTGAAACGCCCAGCCAGACCGGCTGCGTGCTGCAATGGGAGGCAATACTTGCCGGCAGCGATGTGACCACCGCCGCCACGCGGGCGCAATCCACCTTCGTCGGCAAGTACGGCGATCTTCCCGGCAAGCAGACCGTCTGCATCAACCCGCTGACCTTTGACGCGCGCAGGCCGACCGCGCCGGCCTCGGCGGCTCTGGGCGCGGTGCCGGGCGTTCCGGGGGCGGGTGCCATTCGGCCCCTTCTGGCGGGCAAGGTTGCAGCGCGCTGCGAACAGGGCCTGCTGGTGGTGGAGGTCGATCCGTCGCTTGAGATGAAGCCGCTGCCCGGCGGGTCGATGCATTACCATGATTTCGGCCTGTTCTGGGCCGACATTCGCGCCGATGCCCTGCGCCGGTCGAAGGCTCTTCGCCGGTGAAGCGCTGGCAGCGCTGGACCGGCGGCGTACTGCTGGCAGGGGCACTGGGCTGCGGTGCGTTCGTCCTAGCCGCGCGCAGCGGTTGGCTGCGGCCCGACGATGCAGATCTGCGGGCGCGCTATGGCCTGCCGAACTCGCAATTCGTGAGCGTGGGCGGGCAGGCATTGCACCTCGTCGATGAAGGCTCCGGCCCGCCGGTCATCCTTGTCCACGGCTCCTATGGCAGCCTGCGCATGTGGCGCGAGTGGGTTGACGCCCTCAAAGGCCGCCACCGGGTGATCCGCTTCGATCGGCCCGGCATGGGCCTGAGCGGACCTAGCCCGGACGCGCGCTATGACGGCAATGCAGAGGCTGAACTGATCGGCAAACTGGCCGACCACCTCGGTCTGAAGCGCTTCTCCATCGTCGGCACGTCGAGCAGCGGCGAAGGCGTTGCCCATTATGCCGCGATTCATCCCGAGCGTGTCGATGCGGTCATCCTCGCCAATATTGCCGCAGGGCCGCTGGTCATGCGCCCGCAGCAGCGTTCGGCCATGTTCAAGGCCGCCGCTTTCGTCGATCCGTGGTTCAAGGGCTGGCACACGCCGGCGCTGTGGCGCGGCGTGCTGGAAATGAACTATGCCGACAAGGCGCGCGTAACGCCCGAACTGGTGCGCGAATGGACCGATCTCAACAACCGCACCCAGGGCTGGCCGCGCAAGCCGTGGCCGGGCGGCAAGCCCTTTGCCGGGACGCCGGCGGACCTGAAAGCGATCACCGCGCCAACCTTGCTGCTGTGGTCGGACGGCGATCCCGAAACACCGGTCGAGGATGACGGCCAGCGCGCGCTCGCCTTGCTCGCCGCCAAGGACAAGGCGCTGGTCACCGTGCCGAACTGCGGCCACATGATGCCGCAGGAATGCGGAGAGCGCAGCGCCGGTCCAGCGAAAGCTTTCCTCGACCGCGTGCACTTCGCCGCGGACAAGCGCTGAGTCAGACCCTTTCGCTCGCGTCCTTCTCAGCCGCTTCGCGCGCGGCGTTGAGTTTTGCCTCGTCGAGATCGTAGCGCCAGATGAAGGCGGCGTTGATCGCGTATATCGCCGCTGGAAGCACCGCGAAACCCAACTTCAATGCCAGCACGGCGCTTGGCGGCTGCTCGACGATCTTGCCGCCAAATGTCGGCACATAGTGGAACGCCTTGAGGAACAGGCCGAGCACGGCCACGCCCAGAGCGAAGCTCACCTTCTCGATCACCGCGACGGTGGAGGACAGCAGCCCTTCGCGTCCTTCGCCGGTGATGAACCGGTCATAGGCCTGGGTATCTCCCAGCATCGAGATCGACATGAGGATGATGCCGCCCGAACCGGCACCGCTCAGCAGGCCGCGCGCGACAATCCCCAGCGTGGAAATGTCGCGCGTCGCGGTCAGCCAGGACAGCGCGCCAAGAGAAAACAGCACTACGCCGAACAGGTAGGTCGTCCGCTTGCCCTGCGCCCGGCTGAGCCGCACCCAGAGCGGCAGGCTGAGCGCCTGAACGACGTTCTGCGTGACGGCGAGAATGATCTGCCCGCGATAGCCGACGCCCAGCACGTTGAGCAGGTATAGCACCCCGCAAGAGGCGATCGAGGCGAAGGCGAGGAACTGGAACACCTTGGCCCCCAGCAGCAGCATGTAGGGCCGGTTGCTGACAATGGCGCGCAGTTGCCCCAGCGTGGGCATATGCTGGCCCGCACGCGGCGCGGCCCCTTGTGTGACCGGCACGGCCAGCGCGGTTGCCGTCATGGCCCCGCCGATGATCAGCGCCATGACCAGGCCCATGGTGGCATAGCCTTCCGCCCCGCCGCCGCCCCGCTGGATCAGCGCCGCCGTTCCGGCCATCGACAGCAGCTGACCGGCGGAAACGAACAGCGTACGCCAGGACAGCAGCCGCGTGCGTTCGTGGAACCCGTCGGTCAGCTCTGCGGGCAGCGCCATGTAGGGCACGTTGAACAGCGAATACGCGAGGCTGTAGAGCAGCAGCGCCGCGATCATGTAGATCGTGATCGCCCCCTGGCTGAGCTCTGGCGGGGAGAAGATCATCAGGAAGCTTGCCGCCGAAAGCACGCCGCCGGCCAGCAGCCACGGCTTGCGGCGGCCCCAGCGCGAGCGCGTCCGGTCGCTCATCGCGCCGACGCCGAGGTCGATCAGCGCGTCGAACAGCTTGGACACCATCAGCAGGAAGCCCGCGATCTCTGGCGACTGGCCCAGCACGGTCGACATGAAGGCCGGGTAATAGGCCGTGACCGCATTGAGCATGATCGACACGCCCACCGTGCCGATGCTGAAACCAAGGCAGGTCTTGAGGCTGAGGCGTTCGGTCATGTCGTTTCCTTGAGGAAGGAGGCAATGGTCTGCGCCTTGGGGGCATCGCCAGCCGGAACCGTGGCGGCGCGGCCATCGGGCAAGAGGTCCAGCGCGGTGGCGACCGAGGCGTTGAGCAGGGCGAGCTCGTTTTCGGGCTTCAGCAGGAGGACCGGCGCGGCAATAGCGGGCATCCGCTCGAAGGCGCGGTAACGGAAGGCGGCAAGGTAGGGCAGCGGATAGGTATCGAGCGCTTTCAGCACGTCGAGCGTGATCCGGTGGAGCACTTCCGGCGGCGGCATCACGCCGCCCAGCCGCGTCTCCGGCCCCTTCTTGAAGTGGGGGAAGTAGAGCGCCTGGTCGCGGCAGAAATTGAACGCCCAGATCAGGTGGCGGCCATATTCGTCCGGCTCTACGGTAGGAGCATAGTTGGCGATCACCTCCTCGCGGAAGTCGTCCGGATATTCGGTAATCCCGTCGAGGATCAGGCTGCCCGTCGTCTCAGGGAAAGCGGCGGCAAATTCGCAGGCGATGCGCGCGCCGGTGTGAGTACCGTAAAGGTTCACCCGCCCGTGGCCGAGCGCCTCGCAGAGGCGGCGCATAGATCCGGCGAAATAGGGGATGTCAGGGGCATCTTCGGCAGGTGTGGGGGAATCGCCGTTGCCCAGCGTATCGGGCGCGATGATCTCGCCCGCGTAACCCGCCTCGCGCAGGGCGAGCATTAGCCCCTGCATGAACCACGAGGACGCGGGCGAGGCGTGGAACAGCAGCAGCGGCAGGCCCGCCCCGCTCGCGGGCAGGCGGCGCAGGTGCAGTTGCCCCTCGGCAAGGCGCACAAAGGCTCGTTCGATCATGCGGCGTTTTCTCCCACGCTCAGGGGTGAGGCTATCGGAAGGGCGCGCAGGCGATGGTCTCCCGCGCCGCCTGTCCATCAGGCGGATAGCTGCGCGGCGCTCGCGGCCAGCGGCGTGAAGGCGGCGTGATAGTGCGGCCATGGCAGTCACCGGCTTCCCCGACGACGAATCGCTCCACGCAGCCCTGATGCGCGAAGGGCCGATGAATCTGCCGCGCGCCATCGCCGTGATGGAGCAGCACGGGCTTGACGGGCTGGTGCTGGGCAGGCCGGAGAACGTGTTCCACGCGCTCGGTCACTGGCCGGTGATTGCGCGCACCCGGACGGGTCAGCCGCCCAGCGTGTTTGCCGTGCTCACGCGTGAGCGCCCTGGAGAGTGGGGCTTGGTCAGCAGCCGGTTCCTCTATTATTACACCTGGGCCGATGGCCGCAGCCGCGGCGATGTCCAGCCGTGGCTCTATGGCGAGCTTGGCGATGGCGGCGACCTGACCTCCATCGCGCCGTTTCCGATGTGCAGCGATGCGGGGGAAGTGCCGCTCAGCCCGCTCGAACAGCACCGCGCTGGCGAGCTTGCACGGGTGGCACCGCCGCGGGCCAGCCTTCGCGATGCCGGGGCGGCGCTCGTCGCGGCGCTGCGCGGGATGGGGCTGTGGACCAGCGGCCGCGTCGGGTTCGACGATCCGGTGATCGCCCGCGTCATGGCGCACCACGATCACCCCGGACACGCCGTTCCAGCCGACAACATCGTGCGCGAGATCCGGCTGGTGAAATCGCCGCTGGAGCAGGCCTTGATGGCCCGCGCGGCAGAGGCGAATGTCGGCGCCATGCTGGCCACAGCGCAGGCTGCGAGGGCCGGGGCGCGGCACTGCGATTTGCAGCAACTATTCCGCATCGAAGCCGCCAAGCGCGGCAACACCTCTGTCTTCCTCAACGTCGACCGTGCCTCGACGCAAGGATCGCTGGCGAAAATTGCCGACGGGCAGACCCTGTTCCTCGACGCAGTGAGCCATTTCCAGAACTATCACGGCGATTTCGCCCGCACGCTTTTCGTTGGCGATCCACCCAAGTGCGCCCGCCGCGCAGCTGAGGCTTCGGGCATGGCCTGGCACGCCGTGCGCGAACACCTGCGCCCGGGTCTACGCTACTCCGAGATCATTGCCATCGGCCAGAAGGCCGTGCGCGGTGCGGGCTATCACACCAACATCGGCTTTGGCCCCCACTCGGTTGGCCTCGCCCATACCGACGAGCCGGGCGAGGACCACGGCGGCTTCTGGCGCAAGCCGGACCTGGTGCTGGAAGAAGGCATGGTGGTGTCGATCGACTGCCCGGTGCTCGATACCGGCATCGGCGGTTCGGCGCATTGCGAGGACCTCATGCTGATTACCAGCGACGGGGCGCGCTGCATCCATTCGGAACATGAAACGGTGATCGTGATATGACCCAGACACTTCGTACCGCCACGGTTGCCGACCGGCGGATGAACGACGCGGCCTATGCTGCCGAGGTGCTCGATGCGGCCGAAGCGGCGGGTCTCGATTTCCTCGTGCTCGGGCGCGAGGGCGAACTGCCCTTCGATCCGCTGGTACTCGCCGCCCGGGCCGCGCCTCGGGTGACAAATATGGGCATTGTCGCCTGCGTGCCTATGAGCCTGTCGCACCCATTCCACGTGGCCCGCGCGCTTTCGGCGATCGACTTCCTGAGCGGCGGCAAGTCCGGCTGGGCTCCCGTTGCGGCAGGCGCGCCTGCCGGCATGGCCGAGGACATGGTCCGCGCGGCGCAGGCGCTGTGGGATGGCTGGGGAGCCGATTGCCTCGTGATCGACAAGGCCAGTGGGCATTACCTCGACTCGGCCAAGGTCAAGGTGCCGAATTACGAGGGACCGTTCTTCAAGGTCGCCGGACCGGTCAACGCCATGCGCCCGCCGCAGGGCCATCCGCTGCTGGTGCGGCTGCCGGGGGCGATTCCGGGCATCGCGGAGGTCGATGTCGAGATCGGCGCGGGGGCCGGGCATATCGACCTCAGCGATCCGCTGGCCGAACTTTCAACGCTCGCAAAGGCCGAAACGCGCGGGGAGGCAGCCACCCTGCGCGCCCGCGTCGGGCTTTCGGAGGTACTGGCATGACCGCGCAGATCCACCTTTGGGCCTTCCTGCAAGGCATCGGCCATTATCCCAGCGGTTGGCGGCATGACGGTGCCGATCCGGCGGGCGTCTTTACCATGGACTATTACCGCAAGGTCGGCCTGCTGGCCGAGCGCGGGATGATCGATGCCATCGTTTACGGTGACCAGCTGCAATCGCGCGGCGCTGGCGGGCGCACGCCCGAACGGCTCGCCATGCCGACGCTCGATCCGGTCAGCCTGCTGGCGGCGATCGGCTCGGTCACGCAGCACATCGGGCTCGTTGCGACAGTGTCGACGACTTACAACGACGTGCCCGAGCTGGTCGAACGCTTCGGCACGCTCAATCGCATTACCGGCGGGCGTGCGGGCTGGAACATCGTCACCACCGCGCATCCCTCGACCGCACCCAACTTCGGGCAGGAGGAGCTGCCGGAAAAGGGCCTGCGCTATGCCCATGCCAAGGATGTCGTCAGCCAGTGCTGCGAGGCATGGGACGCGGCGAGCCGCCCGGTACTCGTCCAGGCGGGCCAGTCCGGCGACGGACGCGATTTCGCGGCCCGCACGGCCGAGGCGATCTTCTGCCCGGCAGCGACCATCGAGGCCGGAATCGCCTTCCGATCCGACCTGCGCCAGCGCATCGCCGAGGTTGGCCGCGATCCCGATGGGGTGCGGATCATGCCGGGACTGTCCTTCATCCTCGCCGAAAGCGAGGCGGCGGCGATTTCCAAGGATGAGGCCCTGCTGGCGCTCGCGGACGAGGCGCTGTGCATCGAATATCTCTCTGAATCGCTGTGCTTTGACCTGACACCCTTCGATCCTGCCGGCTCGATTCCGGAAGCTGAAATCCTCGCCGGGACCCTGCTGCCCCGGGAGGACATTGCCCGCGTTCTTGCCGGGCCGGTGAGCGAAGGGCTCAGCCTTGGCGCTTTTGCCGCGCGCTATGTGCGAACGCCGCGCGGGCACCACGTTTTCCGCGGTACGCCGCAGAAGATGGCGGACATGATGATTGAATGGATCGACGCAGGGGCCTGCGATGGCTTCACCCTGCAACCGGCCTATATGCCGGGCGAACTCGCGCTGTTCGTCGATCAGGTCGTGCCGATCCTGCAGGAACGCGGGCGGCTGCGGACAAGCTATCCGGGAACGAGCCTGCGCGCGACACTGGGCCTGCCCGAATGAAAGTGCTCGTCCGGATCGTCCTTGCCCTGTTGCTGGTCGCGGCGGGCAGCGTCATCGCGCTGCGGGCCGGGTGGGGGAGACGGACCGGGCAGAGGCGACGAAGCGCTGGGCCGGACCGCCCTCCAAATTCGTGACGGTCGATGGCGTGCCGATCCATGTGGTTGAGGAAGGGCAGGGGCCGGTCGTGGTCCTGCTCCACGGCTCGATCGTCGACCTTGCCGAATGGGACGATGTCGCGGCGCGCCTCAAGGGGTCCTACCGCGTCGTCCGCTTCAGCTGGCCGCCCTATGGCCTGTCAGGCCCCGATCCCAAGGGCGAGTACACCACCGCCCGCGCCGCCGACCTGATGGACGGACTGATGAAGGCTTTGGGCCATGACAAGTTCGCCGTTGTCGCCACGTCGAATGGCAGCAACGTCGCGCTCGAATTCAACCGGCGCTATCCGGGCCATGCGACCGCCATGGCCTTTTCCATGCTGCCGCTCGAACGGCCCAGCCAGACGCGCAAGGTGGACTGGCGGCTTCAGGCCATGCTCTCCTTTCACAAGAACCTTGTCCCAGGCTGGCGGCACAAGCAGTTCTGGCAACTGGTGCTGGAGGACACGACCCCGCCCACGTTCGATCCGCGCCCCGAAATTGCCGAGCGCATCCGCGACATGAACAACCTGCCCGGCGCGCTTGACCGGCAGGCACAGTACATCGCGTCCAACACCAAGCTGTTCAACACGACCGATGTGGGCGCGGTGGCGGAATCGGTGCGGGTGCCGGTGCTGCTGCAATGGTGCAGCTATGACACGGTGATCTCTCAGGGCCCCGCAGCTTCAATAAAGCGGTTCACCAACACCACGGTCGAACTGATCGAATACCCTCAGCTCGGCCACTTCCCGATGTGGGAGAATCCCGACCTGTTTACTCGCGATCTCAAGGCTTTCCTTGACCGCCAGCAAGCCCCGGATCAGCAGGTTAGGCAGCTTCGCATTGTCCCATTCGGGGCTGGCCGGCGGGTTCGGCCCCATGCGCAGGACAATGAGCCGGTTTCTCGGCGAGATATGGACCGTCTGGTTGTTGTTGCCATCGAACAGGAACATGTCCGGATCGAGGTAGGGCTCCGAATGGAGCACCTGCGGCCCAGGCGCGCCGGGTGCGCCAAAGCCGCGGCGCTGGCGGTAAGGCTCGCCGATCCAGATGCCGAGGCCGAAGTTCGGGTTCTGCGGCGTGCCTTTGCGCATCTGGGCGACATATCCCTTGGGTAGCAGCCGCTTGCCGTTCCACATGCCGTCATCAAGCAGCAACACGGCGAAGCGTAGCCAGGTCTCCGCCGGCAGGTACTTGCAGCACCCGGCATGGGCGAGTCCCCCCTTGCTGCCGACCCAGATCTCGCCGCCCTGCGCGCCGAGCGGTTTCAGCACCTCTCGGCTAAGGAATTCGCCATAGCGCTGCCCTGTCGCGCGCTCGATGACCAGTGCGATCATATCGCTGGGGGCATTGGCATAGGCGTAACGTTTGCCCGGCTCCGCCACCATCGGATAGTCGTTGATGATGCAGGCGCCGTGGTCGGTGCTGAGATAGCAGCGGTTCAGCGGATGGTCGGGATCGGTGCTGAAGCCCTGGTCCAGCATGCCCGAACGCATGTCGAGCAGGTGGCGCACGAGGATGCGGCCCTTGGGCTTGCCCTTCAGCTCTGTAATGATCTCTTCCAGCGGCTGGTCGAGCGACTTGATCTTGCCCAGCGCAATGGCCCGTCCGACCGCGATCGCGGTCAGCGGCTTGGACAGCGATTTCGACACCAGCGGCGTTTCGGCGGTCACGCCCGGGCCGTACCAGGCATCGGCAACCTTGCCCTTGTGCCAAACCATATAGGCCGTCGAGCGATTGCCCGCCGCATAGGCGCGAGCCTCGGCAAGCGCCGCCGGGGAGATTCCCGCATTACCGGTGGGCATTGGGCGATGGGTCTTGACCCCGGGCAGCGCCTCCATCGGCGCATACGGATAATTTCCCGGGTCTTTCAGGTACGTGGCAAAGCGCTGGCGATATTCGCTTTCCGCATCGGGCGCGTCATTGGCCAGGCAAATCAGGGCCAGGGAGCGAGAATCAGGCGGCGCATGGCGTTCTCCGTCAGTCGGACAATTGGCCCCAAGTCCTGCCGTATGCCCTTCAATTTCCGCCCCCTGCCAGCCTCAATCACCGCAAGGCGGATAATTCTTCCTTCTTCGGCCCCCCGGCTAGAGGCGGGTTCATAGCCACCCAGGTAAGTATTGGGTGGAGTTCGCCTGAATGTCAGTTGATCGGTGCCAGGTTGCAATCGTCGGGGCAGGTCCCGTCGGGACCGTGATTGCAACGCTGCTTGCCCAGGCCGGGTACGATGTTGTCGTGCTCGAAGCGGGCGAAAATTGTGCGCAGGACCTTCGCGCATCCACGTTCCATTCGCCTACCCTCGAAATGCTCGACCAGATCGGCATCACGCCGATGCTCCTCGAACGCGGCCTGAAGGCGCCGATCTACCATTGGCGCGACCGCAAGTCCGGCGAGGTGATCGAGTTCGACATGTCGGAACTCGATGACGTTACCCGCTACCCCTTCCGCATCCAGTGCGAGCAGTACCACCTTTCCCGCGCGCTGGCCGATGGCCTGGCGAAGCACGGCAATGCGCAGGTCCGCTTCAGCAACCGCCTGCTCACCTTCCAGCAGGATGACAGCGGGGTCGACCTGTGGGTCGAAACCATGACCGGGATCGACAAGCTGCGCTGCGATTACCTGATAGCGGCGGATGGCGCGAATTCGATCGTGCGCAAGTGGCTGGGCATCGAATTCGACGGGTTCACCTATCCCGAGCGGTTCCTTTGCCTGTCGACCGAATACGAGCTGGCCGATCACCTGCCGAACCTCGCCTACGTCAACTATGTCTCCGATCCGCAGGAGTGGCTGGTGCTGCTGCGCGTGCCTTCGGTATGGCGCGTGCTGGTGCCGACCGATGCCTCGCAGGGCGATGACGAGCTGCGTTCGGACCGCATCAAGAACGGCATCTTCGACCGCCTCGTCGGCGATGGCGCTTCGGTCGTCACCCAGCATCGCACCCTGTACCGCGTTCACCAGCGCGTCGCGAAGTCCTTTGTCGAGGGCCGCGTGATCTTGGCGGGCGATGCCGCGCATCTCAACAATCCGCTTGGCGGCTTCGGCATGAACTCGGGCGTCCATGATGCCTTCAACCTGTTCGAAAAGCTGGAACCGGCGCTCAAGGCGGGCAAGCCCAACGGCTCGCTCCAGCTCTACGATCGCCAGCGCCGCACCGTGACGCACGCCTTTACCCAGGCGCAGACGATTGAGAACATGGCCCTGATCAGTGGCGGGGCCGATGACGCACACAAGAAGCGGCGCGACGCCATGCTGGCGATCAAGGCCGACGACGAAAAACGGCGGGGATACATGCTCAAGCAGGCGATGTTCGAAAGCCTGGCGCAAGCCGCGGCTATTCAGTGATCGCCCGAAAGGGAAGGAATCTCGCAAATGGGTGACGTACTCGGCTATCGCCGACTGCTCGGGGTTATTGCCCCTTCGACCAACACGACCGTCCAGCCGGACATGGAACGGATGCGCCCCGAGGGCGTGACCAACCACTTCTCGCGCATCTTCGTCGAAGACCCGGTGGCGCTGAACAACGAGGATTTCATCGCCGGGACCACGGCGATCGCGGAAAACACCATGGACGCGGTGCGTTCGGTGATGACCTGCCGGCCGGATTACCTGATCCTCGGCATGTCGGCGATCACCTTTTACGGCGGTGTTCAGGGCTCGCTCGATTTCAAGAAACAGGTCGAGGACGTCGCCGGTATCGGCGCATCCACGGGCGCTGAATCGATTGCCGCGGCACTTCACGCCTATGGCAACGTCAAGACGGTCAGCTTCGTCTCGCCCTATTACCCCGTGGCCAATGCCGAAGTGCGCCGCTTCCTTGAGGAATCGGGCTTCTCGGTGGTCCGCGACGTGCCGCTGGAATGCAAGCGCTGGACCGACATTGCCAAGGTCACGCCGCAGCGCCTGCGCGAAGTGATCGACCATCTCGACGGACCGGAAGTGGACGCCATCGTCGAGGTCGGCACCAACCTCTCGATGGTCAGCCTGGCCGCGGAGAAGGAAGCGACGCTCGGCAAGCCGGTGATCGCAATCAACACGGCAACCTACTGGCACGGCCTGCGCGCCTGCGGGATCGACGACCGGGTGCAGGGGCTTGGCCGCCTGCTCTCGGAATTCTGACAACAACGAACAACTTAGGGGGAAGCAATGGAAGAAGTGCTCATCCTGCGCTGGGTACACATCATCAGCATGGTCTATTGGCTGGGCGGTGAATGGGGTGTGTTCCAGACCAGCTATAACGTGATCAACCGCTCGCTATCGATGGACGAGCGGCGCCGTCACATGGAAACCGCCTATCGCATCGACGTGCTGGCGCGCACTGGCATCATCCTGCTGCTGCCACTAGGCCTGCACATGGGCAACATCTATGGCCTGCAACCCTATGGCGGCTCGTTCCTGACCTTCATGTGGCTGTTCGTCGCCGGCTGGCTGGCGCTGTGCTGGGGCGCTTTCATCAAACGTGAGACCGATACCGGCATCATGCTGACCAAGCTTGACGAGAAGATCCGCTGGGTGCTGATCCCGACAATCTTCGTCGTCGGCATATCCTCGCTGCTGGGCCACGGCCCGTTCGAGGCGGGCGAAGGCATGCGCTGGTATTCGCTGAAGTTCACGCTTTATGGTTTCACCCTGTGCATCGGTCTTGGCCTGCGCTGGATCATGCGCCAGTGGACCGCGCGCTTCCGCGTGCTCGCGCAAGGCCCGAACCCGGCGGTGGAAGCGGCGCTGGAGCGGGAGTTCCTTTACGGCCGCCTGATGGCCTATGTGTACTGGATCACGATTTCGGGCATCTGCTTCCTGGGCACGGTCAAGCCGCTCTGAGCCGGAAACACCAATCGCAAAAAGGAAAGGGCGGCCAAACTGGCCGCCCTTTTTTTATCTTAATATCAGCCGGTATCAGTTCCGGTACTCTTCCTGTTTCAGCGTCAAAAGCTTGCGCGGATCGCGGGCACCGTCGGGGTTGACGCGGGCGAGCATGGCCACCCAGTCTGCCGGCATGTTGGCATAGTTCGTTTCCTTGCGCCCGACGCTGCGCAGGCACTGGGTGCCCATGCCGGCGGGCATCTTCCACCACCGCGCATAGTCGGAAAGATCGGTGCCGTAACCGGTCGCGCTGGCGCAGTGCACGCGCGGGTTCAGCGCTTCCCTGGCCGGGCTGGTGATCATAGTCATGTCGTTGAGGCGCCGTGGCGGCAATCCCGGCGTTTCGGTGTCCGCAGCCGTGTGTGTCTGGAAACTGATCTGGTCACCCATGTGGTAGAACAGTTCTGGCACGTGTTCGGCGGTGAAAGTGGTGTTGCCGATCTTGCCGTCGAAGATCAGGTCATTTGCCGCACTGTAGCGCACCACAGTCGGGCCGACCGGCACGAAGGGAACGTCGATCATTTCGCCGGTCAGCGGGTTGCGCAGCTGCACGGACCACTCGCTGCTCCCGGGCGCCGTGCGGAAGCCCAGTTCGTAGGAGGTCAGTTCCATGCTGCCATCGACCAGCGGATTGATCTTCATTACCGCGCCGAACACCAGTTCGCACAGCGGGGTCAGCTTCGCGCCCTGCTGGGCGTAGTTGCGGCCGCGAAACCACCAGTAGACATAGCCCGGATCGGTGCGCAGCCGCATGCGGCGGATCAGAGCAATCCGCGCCGCGGGATCGGTGGGGATGCCTTGCTCGCGGATCAGGCCCGAAGCTGCCGGGGCGGCCGCCAGCGACGGCATCGCTGCGCTTGCACCAACAGCGACGGAACCCATCATGAGGGCGCGGCGGCCCAGCAGGAACATCTCGTCATTGCCGTCCGTCATCGCATTTCTCCCTCGTGGTCAGGTGGATTGCACGGCCCCGCTCTTCAGCAGGGCCTCGATCCTGTCCGGCGCATAGCCCAGCGCCTCCAGCACCGGGCGGCTGTCTGCCCCCGGCTGGGGCAGGGATACCTCGCCGCCGGGCCGCTTGCCGTCCATTTCCAGCGGGATTGTCGGCAGGCGGGTATGTTTGCCGGTGTCGAGCGTGACCGGCTCCAGCCCGCCGGCGGCGAGCTGCGGATCGTCGAACATGTCTTCCGGGCGGCCGATCGGGGCAAAGGGGAGGCCGGTGCCTTCCAGCTTGGCCACGACCTCGTCGCGGGTCATCGCGCCGATCATCGCGCGGATCTGCGGCATGATCCGGTCCCGCGCCAGCACCCGCTGGTTGTTGGCACGCAGGCTTTCGTCCGCCCACAGGTCGTCGAGCGCGAAAAGCTCGCAGAACTTCTTCCACAGCGCATCGGTGACAACACCGATGAACACCGGCTCGTCCTGTGTTTCGAACACGTCATAGATTGCCCAGGCCGAAATCCGCGCGGGCATCGGCGCGGCGGCTTTGCCGGTCACGGCGAACTGGGCCATGTGCTGGCCAACAAGGTAGATCGTCGTTTCGAACAGGCTGGCGATGACCTTCTGGCCCTTGCCGGTGCGATGGCGCTCCTCGATCGCGGCAAGGATGCCGATCACGCCGAACATGCCGCCCGTCACGTCGATCACGCTGGCCCCGGCGCGCAGGGGGCGGCCGGGCGGGCCGGTCATATAGGCAAGTCCGCCCATCATCTGTGCCACTTCATCCAGCGCGGTGCGATCCTCGTAAGGGCCGGGGAGGAAGCCCTTTTCGGAGCAATAGACAAGGCGCGGGTTCAAGGCGCTGAGCGCCTCCCAGCCGAGCCCCAGCCGGTCGAGCGCGCCGGGGCGGAAGTTCTCCACCAGCACGTCGGCTCCGGCGGCAAGGTCCTTGGCCACTGCCAGCCCCTCGGGCGACTTGAGGTCGAGGCAGATCGACTGCTTGCCCCGGTTGTACATCGGGAAATAGCCCGCGCCAGACCCCAGCAGCCGCCGCGTGGCATCGCCGCCGATGGGTTCGACGCGGATCACCTCTGCACCCAGCCCGGCCAGGATGTGGCCCACTGTTGGCCCCATGACCATGTGGGTGAATTCGACCACCCGGAGACCGGCGAGCGGGGTTGGCGCGGTCATCGGGCGATCCTTTCGGGGTAGTCTAGCATCGGACCGGCCAGCGGGGTGAAGCCGTAAAGCGGCTCACCCGGCAGCGCCTCTTCAAGGATGCTGCGAACCGCCAGCAGCTTGTCGAGATCGATGCCGGTCTTCACGCCCATGGAATTGAGCATCAGAACGAGGTCTTCGGTCACCAGATTGCCCGAAGCCCCTGGCGCATAGGGACAGCCGCCGAGGCCGCCGAGCGAGGCATCGATCGTGGTGATGCCTTCTTCCAGCCCCGCCAGCGCATTGGCGAGGCCAAGCCCGCGCGTGTTGTGGAGGTGCAGCGTGGTGAGCATATCGCCGCCGACCGCCGCCTTCACCGAGCGCACCATGCGCTTGACCTGCGCCGGATCGGCATAGCCGGTGGTGTCTGACAGGCTGAGCTCTTTCGCGCCCGCCTTCACGGCCGCTTCGGCCAGACGGATTACGCGCTCTTCCGGCACCCCGCCTTCGATCGTGCAGCCGAATGCGGTGGCGAGGCCAACAGCGAAGTGGAGGCCAGCCTCATCGGCGATCCGTGCGGCCTCGGCGATTTCGGCGAGCATCGCGGGATGGTCCTTGCGCACGTTGCGCAGCGAATGGGTCTCGCTCATCGAAAAAGGGATCGACATGCCGTGGACCCCCGCCTCAGCTGCGCGGGCGGCGCCCTTCGCGTTGGGGACCAGCGCGACAACGGTCAGGCTCGGGATGGTCCGCGCGAATTCCACCAGTGCGGCGGTATCGGCCATCTGCGGCAGCAGGCTGGGCGGCACGAAGCTGCCCACCTCGATCTCGCGCACCCCGGCTGCGGCCTCGGCGGCGATCCACGCCTTCTTGGCCTCGAGCGGCATGACCCGGTCGATCGATTGCAGGCCATCGCGCGGGCCGACTTCGGAGACGAGCACTTCGGTCATGACAGGTATACCCATGGGCGCGCCTGCCGGTCCCGCTGGGTCCGGGCATCGATATCGGCGCGCGATTTCAAGGTGAGGTCGATAGCATCGAGCCCTTCGAGCAGCATGGTCTTCGCTTCCTCGCCGATCTGGAAGGCAATCTCTGTTGCGCCACGGACAATGACCTGTCTTGCAAGATCGATCGTCACTTCAGCTCCAGCCATATGGGCGAGGGCATGATTATTGGCGACGATCGGCAAAATGCCGTTGCGGATGCAATTCTGGTAGAAAATGGGGGCGAAGCTCTCGGCTACGATTGCGCGAATGCCCCATTCGGCCAGCGCCCAAACGGCGTGTTCACGGCTCGAACCGCAACCGAAGTTGCAGCCTGCCGCCAGAATTTCAGCGTTCGCATATTCCGGTCGGTTGAGCACGAAGTCCGGATTAGGTGTCCGTGCGGCTGCGTGGGTGTAGCGCCATGGTGCGAATAGCCCGTCGGCAAGGCCAGTGCGGCCAGTGCTTTTCATCTCGCGGCTGGGAATGATGGTGTCGGTATCGACATTATCGACACTCAGCGGGGCGACGACGCTGGTCAGGGTAGTGAATGGCTTCATGCCGCCAGTTCCCGCGCATCGGCAATCGCCCCTGCCAGCGCCGAGGCGACAACGGTTTCAGGACTTGCGATGTGGGTGCGGATGCCGGGCCCTTGCCGCCCTTCGAAATTGCGGTTGGTGCTGGAAATCGTCCGGCTGCCCGGATCGAAGCCTTCGCCGCCGGCATAGAAGCACAGCGAGCAGCCGCTCTCGCGCCATTCGAAGCCTGCGGCCTGAAATAGGTGGTGCATCCCCTCGGCCTCGGCCGCGCGCTTCACGGCCGAGCTGCCGGGGACGACCAGCGCCTTGCGGATCGACGGCGCGATGCGGCGGCCATTTAGCAACACGGCGGCTCGGCGCAGGTCGGACAGGCGGCTGTTGGTGCACGAACCGAGGAACGCCGCATCGATGGGTACGCCCTTGATCGGCTGTCCTGCGGAGAGGCCGATGTAGTCGTGCGCGCGGGCCGGTCCTTGCGGCACAAGGCCGTCCACTGGGATTGCCTGCTCAGGGCTGGTGCCCCAGGTGACCATGGGCGCGATGCTGGCTGCATCGATCGAGACCTCCGCATCGAAGCGTGCTTCATCGTCGGACTTCAGGCCCTGCCAATAGGGCCCGTCAATGCTCGCGGGCGCATAACGCCGCCCCGCCAGCCATGCGAACGTCGCTTCATCCGGGGCGATGATCGCGCTCATCGCCGCAAACTCGGTCGCCATGTTGCACAAGGTCATGCGCGCCTCGATATCGAGCCCGCGTACCGCGCTTCCGGCGAATTCCAGCGCCCGCCCGGCCCCGCCGCCGGCGCCGTAGGCGGCGATCAGGTGCAGCGCCATGTCCTTCGCAGTCACGCCTGCGCCCAACGCTCCGTCCCAGCGCACTCGCATCGTGCCGGGATGGCTCAGCCGCAGGACGCCGGTTGCCATGGCGTGCTCCGCCTCGCTCGATCCGATGCCCCAGGCCAGAGCGCCGAGCGCGCCTTGGGTGCAGGTGTGGCTGTCAGGCGCGACCAGCGTGACGCCGGGCAGGACAATGCCCAGCTCTGGTGAGATGACATGGGTGATGCCCTGATCGGGATCGTTGACGTCGAACAGGGTGATCCCGGCTGCCCGCGCGGCTTCGCGGGTTTCGGTAATGAAGGCCTGCCCGCCCGTCATCAGCGTCTGGTCTCCGCGCCCCGGGCGGGTGTCGACGATATGGTCCATCACCGCGAAAACCCGGGCGGGATCACGCACCGGACGGCCCGCCGCGGCCATGGATTTGAGCGCCGATGCGCCGGTCCGCTCGTGCAGGAACACCCGGTCTATCGCAATCAGGCTGGCTCCGCCGGGCGTTTCGGCCACGCGGTGGGCCTGCCAGATCTTGTCGAACAGGGTCTGCGGCGCGGTCATTCTGGCGCGATCCGGGCGAGGACCTTGCCCATCGAGCGGCCCGAAAGCAGGTGTTCAACCGCGTCGAAAATGCTCTCAAGCCCTTCGAACTGGCGCTGGTCGAGGCAGACGCGGATTTCGCCCTCGCGGAACATGTCGAACAGCCGCGCGCGGGCGTCGGGCCAGTGCGCGGTGAGCAGGCCGTTCATGAAACCGCGCACCGATGCGCTCTTGTAATAGATGGCGTGGGCGATGCGCGGGGCGGTGACCATTTCGGGCTTGCCATCGAGGTCCGACGCCGCCCCGGCGACGACGAGCCGGCCATGGTTGGCGATATTTGCCAGAAACGCATCATGGATCGCGCCGCTGACGGTGTCGAAGGCGAGATCAACACCCTTGGGATATTCATTCGCCAGCACCTGCGCGACGTCTTCCGAGCGGTAGTCGATCACCCGCGCAGCGCCGAGAGAGCGGACGAATTCGCACTTTTCCGGCCCTCCGGCGATGCCGATGACATGGCAGCCGCGCGAGGCCGCCAGCTGCACGAGGAGGTGGCCGAGACCACCCGCTGCCGCCGAAACTGCCACTGTTTCACCGGGCTTGATCTCTCCGATCTGCTCCATCGCCACCAGCGCGGAAACGCCGGTGGATGCGAGGACCAGCCACTCGGGCCGGGCATCGGGCACCTTGACGAAGTTCGCCGCTGGCCCCGTGTTCTGCTCGCGGTAGCCGCCGGTAAAACGTGTAGTGACCACAGCATCGCCAACGGCCAGCCCATCAACGCCTTCGCCCACTTCCTCGACCATGCCCAGCGCCTCGACCCCGGTGAAGGTCGGCAGGCCGATCTTCACATAGTCCACCGCATCGCGGGCGATCTGGGTGTCGAAGATCGCATTGATCCCGCACCAGAGGTTGCGCACGCGCACTTCGCCCGCGCCGGGAGGCGTGACGGGCAGGTGCACGATATCGGTCGCCGCGCGGAAGCTCTCGGCGTGCCGTTCCATCCTCAGCGCGCGGGCTGTCTCTCTCATTGCGGGAAGCCGAGCCCGCCCGGGTTGAACAGGCCCTTGGGATCGACCACCTTCTTCACTGCGTCGACCACATCAAGAAAGGCCTCATCCCGGCTGCCCCGCCAGTCATAGGCGCGGCCGATCTGGAAGTGGGCCGTGCCGAATTCCTTGCAGATCGCCTTGATATGCTCGCGCGCTTCGGTGACCAGCGCCGTCGCCTCGGGCGCGGGGCCAAGCTGCTTCAGGCGGGCAAGATGCGACGGTTCGACCATCGATGCGTGGACCGGGCGGTAACCCTCGGGCCAGAAGAACACCGGCTCGATCGTCAGGGCATTGGTCGAAAGCGACGTGAACAGGAAGCCGGTGAAAATGCCGAGCGCCTCGAAGCGCGGCTCCATTTCGCGGAAATAGTCCTCGATCCGGCTGAGCATCTTCGGCGCATTGGACAGCGAGACGTGGCCGTGGACCGGCGCCCAGCTTTCGCCTTCCGGTCCCAGCATCGAATTGGGCGGCGGAAAGGGCATGGCGCGGATCACCTTGGCGATGGTGTTCGGCGTTTCCTTGCCGCCGAACTTTGCCGCGATGGCGCGCACGGCGGCCATGTCATCCGCGACGCCCGCCTTGCTGCGGCCTTCGCAGGTGATGTGCATCGAGTAGTCGCCCTCATCGATGAAGTCCCGGCCGCCCAGTGCCACCTTGGCCGCGGCGAGCAGGCCTTTGCCCAGGTTCTTTTCCTTGGCGATCACCTTGCCCAGCGTCTTGACGTCCTGCGTCATCGACATGCGCTTCATGCGAACGCGGGCAAGGCCGGGATCAAAGCCGCAGGCCTCTGCTGCGAGGCTGCCGCGGGCGATCTCGGCAAGGGCGGAAAGCATGACCTCGCCGCTATCGAAGGAAAAGCTGGCGCAGTCTTCGTACTCGGGCGTGCGGATCAGGCGCATGGTCACTTCGGCCTTGATGCCAAGCGTGCCGCTATCCCCGCAGAACAGCGCGGCCAGGTCCGGCCCGTAGTGGCGGTAGAACGGCGTATCGCCATCCGGTCCGCGCGCGCCGGTGCGAAGCACGCGGCCATCGGCGAGTACCATGGTCATCGCGATCATCGACTCGCTCGAGGTGCCATAGTGGCCCGATCCGAACATGGCGTTGAGCTGCGAAAGCCCGCCACCGATGGTCGAGGCGATGCCCGACATCGGCCCCCAGAACGGCGTGCGCAGGCCATGCGGCTTCAGCGCTTCGTTGAGGTCCAGCCATGAACAACCGGCCTGCACCGTCACCGTCATATCATCCGGGCTGATCGCCAGAACCTTGTTCATGCGCGTCGTGTCGATCGAGACAGTGTTCGGCGCGGCGGGAACGTAGGAGCTGGTATAGCCCATGCCCGCACCGCGCGGCGCGATAGGCAGGCCCTCGGCATGGGCGAGCGCCACCACGGTGGCGAGCTGTTCGGTCGTCTCGGGCGCGACGATCAGCGCGGCGACATGATCGCTGGCGGACCAGATGTCCTCGCTGAACAGGCGCAGGCTGGCCTCGTCATCGCGCAGGTTGTCGGAACCGACCAGCTGGGCAAAGCGGGCGCGCAGATCGGGCGAGCAAAGAGAGAGTTCTGTCATGGTCCTAGCGGCTTGAAACTTCCGGCGGGAAATGACCGCAATTCGCCCGCGATTATCTGTCTGTCGGATGAAGTGCCTGTTCGGCTGCCGTCATCCCGGCGACCCGGCCGAGGGTGACGGCGGTGCAAAGGCCCATGGCGGGCAGGTATCCCCACGAGCTTGGCCCCGAAACACTGCGCGCAGCGCCGCCGCCCGCGAAGAGGTTGGGCAGGGCAGTCCCATCGGGCCGCAAGACGCGGGCCTGACCGTCAATCTCAAGGCCGCCCTGGGTGTGATAGATCGCGCCGACCACCTTAAGCGCCCGCAGCGATCCGTGCGGCGGCAGTTCTTCGCCCCAAACCCGCCCGGTGCTGTCCGCCCCGCCGCGGTTGCGCGCGGTATATGCGTCGGCAAGGCTCGCTGCTAGCGCGTCCGCAGGGACGCCGATCAGCGCGGCGAGCGCTTCGGGGCTTTCGGCCCGCTTCGCCGCGTTGAGGTCATTCAGCGCCTTCATGTCGGGCGTATAGGCGGTCGCCGACTCGATCCGCGCGTCGTAGATCGTCCAGACCGTGCCGCCGTCCTGCGCCATGACCGGGTGGACCATGCCGGCAATATCCTCGGTCTCGTCGGTAAAGCGGCGACCAGAGGAATTCACCAGGATACCGCCCTCAACCAGCACCTGCGGTGAAACGCTGATCCCTTGCGGGTCGGTGAGCATGGCATAGCCCTGGTACGAGCCCATGTCGCCAAAGGCAGCGCCGAGCGCTTCGCCGACTTTCACGCCGATGCCCTGGCTGCCTTCGTGGCCATTGTTACGCGCCGCTGCCATCTCGGGGATGTAGCGGGCGAGCATTTCGCGGTTGGCGGCAAAGCCCCCGCAGGCAAGGATGAGCGTGTCGCAGCCCACCCGCTCGGTCACGCCGCCGGGCCGCTCGATCACCACGCCGAGCACGCGGCCGTTCTCGTCAGCCACCACTTCGGCCAGTTCGGCTTGTAGCAGCACGTCCACCCCTGCTTCGCCAAGGCGGCGGTGGAGCAGGCCGATCATGTCCTCGCCGCCGTGTCCCGGCCAGCCGTGCATCCGGTAGGTGCGGTTGCCATAGGCGGGGCGGAAGCCGGTATCGAGCTCAAGCGGGAAGTCGTGCGCCTCGGCCAGCCAGTCGACCGCGGGGCCGGATTGCTCGGCCAGGGCGCGCGCCACTACCGGGTTCGCCAGCCCGCGCGATTTGGCCATGATGTCTTCGAAAAAGTCCTCGGCGCTGTCCGCGATGCCTGCGGCGGCCTGTGCCTTGGACCCGGCCGCGCAGACCAGCCCCAGCGTCATGCCGGTGGATCCCAGCGGGCGGGCATCGGCCTCGATCAGCAGGACTTCGGCCCCGGCATCACGCGCGGCTAGGGCGGCGACGCATCCACATGCGCCGCCGCCCACGACCAATACGGGTACGGTGAATTCGAAGTCCATCAGGTGACGGCCAGTTCCTCGACTAGTTCGCCCGAGGTGGCTTCCTCAGGCATCACCGCGGCTTCGTTTTCCTGTTGTACGATGCGCAGGATGCGGGCGATGTATTCCTGGTTCCACATCGCGCGCGCCGTCATGGCATCGGCATCGGGGCGGAAGGCATTGATCTCCCCCTCCTCGATGATCCCTTTGGCGGCGAGCAGCCGCTCCAGCGTGTCGATGCGCTGGCGGGCGACGGCGAGTTCCTGCGCAATGGCCATGGTGATGGCCAGGCTGCGCTCGACTTCGCGGTTTTCCAGAAACCAGGGGCGCTTGCCGGCGGGCTTGGCCCCGGCTTCGTTGAGTGCGTCGTTAAAGCTCATGGCAGCACGGCTCCAATCACATGCCAGGCGGCCTTGCGGCCATAGTCTTCGGTTTCGTCTTCCTGCGCATCGGGGAAGATGTCGCGGTCCACCACGCCATAGACGTCGCCATGGACCAGCCAGTCCTTCTCGAACCCGGCATCGATCATGGCCTGATCGAGGTCCATTTCGTGCATCCGGCTCCAGAACGGCTCGTTGTTGTAGAACGCGTCCCAATCGCGCATCGCCTGTTCGAAAAAGGGCATGTCGGCGGTGTACTGCGGTTGCTCGACGTGGATGACGACCCCGCCCGGGCGCACTAGGCGGCGCGTCTCGGCGAAGATCTTCTTCATCGCGCTGGATGACAGTTCGTGGAGGAACATCGTCGTCTGGATCCAGTCAAAGCTGGCATCCGGATACATCGACATGTCCTCGCCCGTGCCCTGGACGAAGCTGACATTGTCCACGCCCAGCGATTTTGCCCGGCCAAGGCCATAGCGCAGCACCGGCGCGCCGAGATCGAGGATCGTGACCTCCGCATCGGGAAAGGCGCGGGCGATCGGCAGGGTGGAATGGCCCACCGTGCCGCCCAGATCGAGGATCTTCTTCGGCTTGAAATCGGGCAGGTTGCGTTTGACCCAGTTGACCACGGCCTTGCCGCCGCCATCCGAATAGGAACCGAGCAGGCCGCTGGTGGTGACGAAGCCGGCGTGGTCGTAGTTCGCGCCGTTCGTGACATCGCCTGCGACATATTCGGTGCAATAGCCGCCCGGCATGCAGTGATGGTCGATCGCCGCGACATAGCGCGGGATAGTGAGCGAGGGGTCGAGCTTAAGGCGGGGATCGCCCTCGGTCAGTTCGCGCGCCTTTTCGTTCAGTTCCTCGCGCTGCCGGATCACGGTGAAGCGTCCGGCCTGCTGGCGCTGTTCCATGGTCATGCGGCGCAGTGCCGACCAGGTCTGGAAGGCGGGGTCTTCGAGCATCGCCTTGCGCGCTTCGTTGCGGCTGGCGATCTTGCGGCCATGGGCGGCCTCGAACTTCGGTTCGACCCGCGATGTGTAGGCGGCGCGCACCCCGGCACCACGCGCGCGGCAAGGTGACGGTTCATCTGGGCGAGGTAGTTGATCCGCTCGATCTCGTCGTGGCTGGTCTCGGGAAACAGCGCGTGGCGGCCGATGGCGCGGTAGTCTGGGGGGCCGTCATAGCCGGCTGCCGGGTTATTTTTCCGAACGGCGGTCACTGTGATGCTCCTTGATTGTTTGCCAGGCGGCAAATTCTAGTCCGGTTTCGGCAACCTATCGGGGGAGTTACCATGCGGGTCATCGCTCTGTTCAATCTGAAACCGGAAGTATCGCCAGACGAATACCTTGCCTTCGCGAAGGAGCTTGACCTGCCGACGGTGAACGCTCTCCCTTCCATCGATTCCTTCCGCGTTTTCCGCAGTACCGGCCTGCTGTTCAGCGATGCTGCGCCACCTTATTCCTACGTCGAAATCATCGATATCAACGACATGGATCAATTTGGTCGCGACGCCTCGAGCGAGACGATGCAGGCGATTGCCGCCAAGTTCCAGACCATGGCCGACGTGATCTTCATCGCAACGGAAGAAATCACCGCATGAGGCTGGCGGGCAAGGTTGCCGTCGTCACCGGCGCGGGCCGCGAAGCGGGGCTGGGCGCGGCGATTGCGCGGCGGCTGGCGGCGGAGGGTGCCACGGTCGTCATTTCCGACATTGGCGGTTCGCGGGACGCGGCGACGCCGGATGACATGATCGGCGGCACGGCGGAAATGCAGGCCATCGCCGCCTCGCTGCCCCACGGCGGCTCGACCTTTGTCTGCGATGTGCGCGATCCGGATCAGGTGAAGGCATTGGCCGAACACGCGGTGGCCACGCACGGCTCGCTCGACATCTGGGTGAACAATGCCGGCATCGGCTATATCATGAAGCCGCTAGAGGAGGTCTCTCCCGATGACTGGCGCGTGGTGATCGATGTCAACCTGACCGGCGCTTGGTTCGGCCTTCAGGCTGCGGCTGCAGTGATGGTCAAGCAGGGCAAAGGCGGGCGCATCGTCAACATTGCCAGCCAGGCGGCGAAGAGCGGCTTTCCCCACGCCCAGGCCTATACGGCATCAAAGCACGGGCTCGTCGGCCTCACCCGCTCGGCGGCGATCGAGCTGGGCGGGCACGGCATCACCGTGAATAACGTCTGCCCGAACCATGTCACAACCGGGCTTGGCGCCTGGCAGAACGAACACTTCGCCGCGCTGCAGGGCAAGACCGTGGAGCAATACCTTGCCGACATGGCCGCGCGCATACCGCTGGGACGTCCCGGTTTACCGGGTGATACGGCGGCGGCAGTGGCCTTCCTGTGTTCGGACGATGCGGCCTATATCACGGGTGAGAGCATGAACGTGTCAGGCGGGGAAGAGCCGCATTGACCGACGCTTCCGCCGTCCTGATCGATCACGCGCTGGCGCTGCGCTGGGAAGCTATCCCGGACCAGTCGCGTGCGGCGGCAAAGGCCTTCCTGCTCGATAGCCTCGCCGTCGGGGCTGCGGGGCGAAACGCCGCCCATGCCGATGGCGTGCTGGCCATGGTGCGCGGCTGGGGGGATGGCGGGGCGGCAGGCGTGCTCGGCCGCCCGGACCTGAAGCTGCCCGCGCCCTCCGCCGCCTTCGTCAATGCCTTCCAGATCCACGGACAGGAACATGACTGCGTCCATGAGGCGGCGGTCCTGCACCCGATGGCAACGGTGCTGTCCGCCCTGCTGGCGGAAATGGCGCGAGGCGAGGCGGTAACCGGCGAGCAATTGCTTGCCGCCATCGTTGCCGGGGTGGAAGTGGCGGTCACGCTCGGCCTTGCCGCGCCGGGAGCGCTGACCTTTTCCGCCCCGCCACCGCGGGGATTTTCGGCTGCGTCGCAGCCATCGCCAGCCTGCGCAGCCTTCCGCGAGAGCAAGCGCTCGATGCTTTCGGCCATGCGCTGGCCTTTGCCTCGGGCACAATGCAGGCACATCTTGAAGGCAAGCCCGCGCTGCCGGTGCAGGTTGCCAATGCGGCGCGGGGGAGCCTCGTCGCCGTCGATCTCGCGCGGGCCGGAATGCCCGGTGTTCGCGGGACCGTGGAGGGCCCATTCGGCTATCTCGCCCTGCTCGAGGGCGAAACCGCACTCGCCCCGGCGCTTGCCCGGCTCGGCAAGGGCCACCGGATCGAGGAGGTAAGCTGGAAGCCGTTCCCCACCGGCCGCGCCGGGCATGGCGGCATCGGCGCGGTGCAGCGGTTGATGGCGAAGGGGCTGACTTCGGCCAATCTCGAAGCGCTTGAATACCGAGCCCCGCCGCTGATCCACCGGCTGGTCGGACGGCCCGCGCACGAAGGGATGGCCCCGGGCTATGCCCGTCTTTGTCTGCAGTATCTGGCGGCCGTGACGCTGATGCGCGGGACGGTTTCGCTCGGCGATTTCGGCGCTGATTCGCTGAACGATCCCGCGCTGCTGGCTCTCTCGGCCAAGGTGACGGTGGTGAACGATGGCAATGCCGATCAGGCAGCCTTCGTCCCCGCTATTGCCCGCGCGCGGCTGACGGGCGGAGGCGAACTGGTGGACACTGTGCCCGCATTGCTCGGCTCGCCGCAGCGGCCGCTGAGCCGCGAAGAACAATTGGCCAAGGCGCGGGGCTGTCTGGAATTTGCCGGGCTGGGGCCATGCCTAGACCCGCTCGTTGCGGCCATTGATGGCATCGATGCGGTAGGCGATGCCTTGTCCGCCCTCCAAGCCAGCGGAGTTATCGCATGACCCTGCTGCGCTGCGCCACTCTTGTGGTCGAGGACGTTTCCGCCACCTGCGAGCGCTATGCCGAGTGGCTGGGCTATGCCGTGATCGAAAGCGGCGAAGTGCCCGCCGATCTCGCCGCCGCATGGCAGGCCCCGGCCAGCGCCGGGCGGGCCTATGCAGTGATGCAGCCGGAATCGGGTGAGGCAGTGTTCCTGCGCTTCGCCGAAGGCGATCCCGTTGCGGGATACCTTCCCATCCGCACCTATGGCTGGGCCGCGACCGAGATTTGCGTCACCGATGTCGAGGCGGTCCACCAGCGGATGATCGCCAGCCCGTTCGAGGTGATCGGCCCGCCGCGCGTGCTCGATGGCTATGCCACGATCAAGCCCATGCAGGTGCGCGGGCCCGATGCGGAAATCGTCTACCTGACGGAATTCGCCGGCAGCGATCCCGCGCTCGCCCTGCCGCAGCCAAAAACGCTGGTCGACCGGCCCTTCATCATCGTTCACGCCAGCAAGGACATAGCCGAGGGCCTGGCCTGGCTGCGCGATGTCGTCGGGCTGGAGGCGATCGAGCCGGTCTCGATCCGCTATACCATGATCGAAAAGTCCTTCGGCCTTTCGCCCGAGGACAAGACCGCGATCACCACCGCGCAGTGGCCGGGCGGCGAGACCTTCCTCGAATTTGACCAATATCCTGCCGCCGCCACCGAGCGGCCATGCCATAAGGGGGCGCTGCCGCCGGGCGTGGCGGTCGTCACGATGCTGCACCCTGACATCGCGCGTCTGGACGGGCATTGGCTCTCCGCCCCCGTTCGTCGCGAGGGGGCCATATATCAGGGCCGGATGAGCGGCTTGTTGCAGACCCCGGAAGGCGCGCTGCTGGAGGTGATCGATGCCACATGAACCCGTGATCCGCCGCCGCTTTGCCGATCTATCACACGGGCAGGTCCATTACCGCGAGGCGGGCGAGGGCGATGTGCTGCTGCTGCTCCATGGCTCCCCCGGCAGTTCGCGCCAGCTGGTGCGGCTGATTGCTCGCTTCTCCCCCACCATGCGCGTGATTGCGCCCGATACGCCGGGCAATGGCGATAGCGAGCCGCTGCCGCTCGACGCGCCAACGATTGCCGATCTCGCCGCCGTCACGCTAGAATTCATGGATCGGGCGGGCATCGCCTCGGCCCATGTCTATGGCAGCCATACCGGATCGGCGATCGGCGCGGAACTGGCCTTGCTGGCACCCGATCGCGTGCGCTCCCCGGTTTATGACGGCGTCGGGCATTGGGAAGGCGAAGTGCTGGCGGACTTCCTCGCCAACTACGCCCATCCCTTCACGCCAGACACGCAGGGCGACTACTTGAAACGCGCGCTCGACTTTTGCCAGAACCAGTACCTGTTCTACCCGTGGTACCGTCGCACGGAGGAGGCCCGCCGGACCGGAGGCCTGCCGCCGCCCGAGGATTTCCACGGGCTGTTCACCGAAGTGATGAAGGCCGCGACGACCTTCCACCGCAATTACCGTGCGGCCTTCCAATGGGACGCGCGTGGGCGCTTGCCGCTGGTGAACCGCCCGGCGCTGTTCATGGCGAGCGAGAGCGATCCGCTGTTCGAGGATACCGCCGCGCTCGCAGGTGAGAGCCGCTTCGCCGCCCTGCCGCCGCTTTCCAATCCGGCCTTTGCCGATGCGCGGCAGGCTGCCATGAACTCCTTCTTCGCCACAGGGGGCTGAGCGATGGACCTTTCGCAAGCATTGTTGACGCTGCTGCACCTGCTGGTGCCGATCTACTGGCTGGGCGGCGATCTTGGCACCTTCCTTTCGGGGCAGGTCCTGCGCAATCCAGCCTATTCGGCGGAGCAGCGGCTGATGGCGCTCAAGATCCTGCTCAATTGCGACATGGGCCCGCGCACCGCGCTGATCCTCGGCCTTTCCCACCGGCTTCGCGCTCGCCGTCACGAAAGGCTGGCTGGCCACCCCGGCATGGGCCGTGCTGCTGGTCTGGCTGGCAGGGCTTGTCTGGCTGGCGATTGCCTGGGCGATCCACCTGAAGCACGGTCCGGCCGCCGAACCCTATCGCAAGGTCGATGCGGCGGTCCGTTATGCCGCGCTGACGGCGCTGCTGGCCTGCGGCCTTGCCGGACTGGCCGGTGCCCTGGCGCTGTCGAAGTTCATCGCGATCAAGCTGCTGCTGCTCGCTGCGGGCATCGGCCTGGGCCTGCTGATCCGCCGCCAGCTCGCACCGTTATTCCCTGCCGTGGGCGCCTTGCGCGCGCAAGGGGCGAGCGAGGCAACCAATGCCGCCATCGCGGACGTGCTGTCGCGCACCACCAAAAGCGTCATGTGCATCTGGGTGATCGTGCTGCTCGCCAGCTTCACCGGCATAGCCCTACCGATCTGATCTTCTGGAGTATCCGACTTGCAAAAGCACCGCACCGTCACTGGACGCATCCTCTACACCTCGCGCAAGCCGGGCCGTGAAGGGGAGGAGCGCGGACGCGAGTTCTTCACCTGGACGCACCATTCGGACGGCAAGAAGACCCTGCGCGCGCGCTGCGAGATCGACGAGCCCGATCCCACCGTCCATCGCGACATCGTCTATTCGCTCGACGAGAATGACGTGCCGATGGACCTTTTCGTGCGGCTGACCGTGGGCGACAAGTTCATGGGCTCGGGCTGGATCCGCAACGCCGGCGAATACATCGAGTGCGAGAGCTATGGACCATCGATTGGCCGCGTATCGCAGAAGTTGCCGGTGATTGGCGAGTTCGACGGGTTCGGTACCCATCCCATTGTGGCGGACGCCTATAACGCGCGGCGCATTGACCGCTCCAAAGGCCCGCATTCGCGCAAGTTCCGCTGCTTCCTGCCTTCTCCGGACCATCGCGGGGCAACGCCGCCGTTCCTGGCCGAATCGTTGATGCAGCTCGGCTACATTGGTGAGGAAACGGTGACCGTAGCCGCCGGGACGTTCGATTGCTGGAAGTTCGAATGGACCGATCCGCACGGCGGCATGGTCAACGCCAATGGCGCGCACCCGCCTTATGAAATGTGGGTGACCGCCGATGACGACGCCCTGTTCGTGCAGGGCGGCGTCGGCGGTTACATGCAGACTTGGTATGAGTTGGTCGAACTGACGCGCTAGGGCTTGATCAGCACCTTGCCGACATGCCCGCCTGATTTCAGGTAGGCATAGGCATCGCGTGCTTCATCGAACCCGAAGGTGCGGTCGATCACTGGCTGAATATCGTTCGCGGCGATGCAATCTACCAGCCCCGCAAGCATGGCGCGGCTGCCTTCGGTGATGCCCTTGATCACCAGGTTCTTGCCGATGATGCCGCCGTAATTCGGCAGTGGTCCTTCGGCGGAACCGACCGCGATCAGCACGATTCGGCCATTGGCGGCGGCGGCGTTGATCGACAGGGGGAGCGTGCCTTGTCCGCCGGTTTCGGCGATGATGTCTGCCCCGCGCCCGCCGGTCTGGCGGAGCAGTTCGCCGGCCCAGTCCGGGTGCTCGGCATAGTTGACGGTGAAGTCCGCGCCCAGCTTGCGGGCCAGTTCCAGCTTCTCGTCGCTCGAAGAGGTGATCGCCACCTGCGCGCCGTGCGCCTTGGCGATCTGCAGCGTCCAGATCGCGACGCCGCCGGTGCCGAGCGCGAGGACGAGATCGCCCGGCTTGACCTGACCGACTGCAACCACGGCGTTCCATGCCGTCACCGCCGCCGAAGCGAGGGGGGCGGCCTGTTCGTCGGACAGGCTCTCAGGCACGCGCACCAGCGCAGAAGCGGGAACCTTGACGTATTCGGCAAGCCAGCCGTCATGGGTGATGCCAACGTCGTGGCCGAAGGCGCTCATTGCAAAGGCGCCGTCGATCCACGTGGCGAAATGCGCGAAGACGGCGCGGTCGCCCACGGCGATGCCGGTTGCCCCTTCTCCCAGCGCGACGACTTCCCCAACGCCTTCGGAGAGCGGCACGCGCTCGGACGCCTTTTTCGCGCCATAGCGGCCTTCGATCACCTGCACGTCGCGGTTGTTGAGGCCGATCAGGCGCACTTTCAGCACGGCTTCACCTGGGCCAGCGACAGGATCAGGGCGAGTCACTTCCGTCAGGGCGGAGATGCCGTCCTGCGCGCCGATTTCATATGCTTTCACGTGGTGCTCCTGAATGCGTCGATGATGTCCGCGCCGCGCGCGAACCATGTGCCCTGCCGTGCTGCCAGTTCGGCGAGCAGGCGCTCGAAGGTGTCCATCCGGTAAGGCAGGCCGGTGATGTAGGGCGTCAGGTGAAGCGGCAGCATCCGCCCGCCGGCGCACTGCGCTGCTTCGTTCGACAGCCAGTCATGCGCGTCGAGCACCTGCTCGGCATAGCTGTCGATGGTCTGCTGCTGGACATTGAGGATCTGCCGGTCGGACAGTTCGTGATTGAGCGGCAGGTTGATCAGGCCGTTGGTGAAGGCCCATGGCAGTTCGTCGTTCGCCCAGTCGCAGCAATATTCGACACCGGCGTCCTTCAGCAGGTCCGCCGTGGCGAAGCTCTGCGAGCGGGCGATGGAGAGCCAGCCGCGCGGGCGGGTGCCGGTGGCGGCTTCGAGATGGCTGAGCGAAGCCTCGATCAGCGCCGCCTCATCCTCGCGCGGGAGGGTGGAGGCGATGGTGCCGTTCATGTCGGTCGAATGGGCGATGATCTCGTGCCCGGCCGCGGCGATGTCCCGCACCAGCACGGGATAGCGCTCGGCAATGGCAGCGTTGACCGCGAAGCTGGCCTTTATCCCGGCCTTCGCAAAGGCATCGAGCAGGCGGTAGACGCCCACCCGGTTGCCATAATCACGCGCGGTGTAGTGGCGGTAATCGGGATAGGCTGTCTGCATGTGCCCCGGTGCGCGGAAGGGCTTGTCGGCCGGGGTGATCGGAAACCATTCGACGCTGACGCAGAACCAGACGGCGAGGGACTTGCCCTCCGGCCAATGGATCGGCGCACGGCGGTGCAGCGGGGCGTAGGGGTAGAGTTCGTGGTCGTACCCTTCACGGCGGCGCGGGTATTCGAGATAGGCGGGGTCGAGGCTCATTGCGCGGCCCTCCAAGCGTCGGCAATCTCGCCGGAAGTCGTGGCCCAGGCCCGGCCATCGGCGGCGATGTGGCGCAGCACTTCCTCGAAAGCGCCGATGCGGTGCGGCTGGCCGATCAAGTAGGAGTGCAGCGGAATGCACATCACCGTGCCGCTGGCCTCGTCCGCCAGTCGCTCGAACTGGCGGATCAGCGTGCGGGCATATTCGCGCGGGCTCATGTTGTAGATGAAGAAGCCGTAGTGATCGTTGACTTCGAGGCTGTAGGGCATCGAGATGAGGTCGCCGCTCGCGGTCTTCACCCGGAACGGCTGGTCATCGTGATAGAGGTCGCAGGTGTAATCGAGGCCGTACTCTGCGATCAGGTCGAGCGTGCGCGGCGTGTGCGTGAGCGCGGGCGCGAGCCAGCCCCGGATCGTCTGCCCGGTCGCCTCGCGCACGGTGCGGATCGAATCCTCGATGATCGCGCGTTCCTGCGCTTCGTCCATGCCGTAGGAATAGCGGGTATTGTAAATGCCGTGGCTGAAGAACTCCCAGCCGCGCGCATTGGCGTCGGCGACGACTTCCGGGTGATGCTGGCACAGCGCGACGGACAGCGAGACCGAGCCGGGAAAGCCGTGCCGGGTCATAACATCGGCCATGCGCCAGTGGCTCACCCGGTTGGCATGGTCGCGGTGCGAATAGCCGACTACGTCCGGGTGCGGCATGGCCCAGGCCTTGCGGTGCGGGTTCAGCGGCGGGTCGATTTCGTAATATTCGAGGTTGGGCGAAACCCAGACCGCCACCTTCTTGCCCCCCGGCCACGCGAATGGCTTGCGCCCTCTATAGGGAACGTAGTCGTAGAGGCCGGGATCGGCCGCACCTTCGATCACGGGCGCGCCTCCAGCCAGTCGATCACGGTCTGCACCGGCTCGACATCGGCATATTTGAGCTGCAGGTCGGTCAGGTTGGCGAAGTGATAGGACTCGTGCTTGTCGGCGCAGGTCTCGATCGGGACGATGGTGCGATAACCGCGCGAGAGGCTGTCCACCGCCGTCGCGCGCACGCAGCCCGAGGTGCTGCCGCCGGTCACGACCACGGTATCGACCTTGTGCCACACCAGCAGGCTTTGCAGCGGCGTTTCGAAAAAGGCCGAGGGCATCCGCTTGGTGTAGATCATGTCCGCCGGGTCGATTTCGCAGCGCTCGTCAATTGCGTGACGGTCGCTGTCGTACTTGATGTTCTGCAGCGAATCCGGCGTGTTGGTCCGCGTGCCCCAGACGCCCGCATCGCTCGCGTCCTCGGCATAGGCAACGTGGGTCCAGATCACCGGCATGCCCTTTGCCCGGGCCAGCGCCGAGATCGTGTTGGTATATTCGATCTGGCGCGGATCGGTTTCGTAGGCCGTCTTGTAGCGGTCGATCCGGGTATAGGCGTTCTGGAAATCGACGTTCACGATCGCCAGCTTTTCGCCAAAGCCGAACTTGGTGCGGGCCGGGTTGGCCATCACTTCCTCGAACAGCTGGCGCGCGGTCTTGCCGTCGCTGACCATGCGTGTGCCGATGATGTCGCTCATGCTGCGTCCTCCTCGAAACGGGGATAGCGGCCCAGCAACAGGAACAGCGCGGCCGCGAGGGGGAGGGCGATGGCGGAGGTCAGCAAGGCCGGTCCGTAACCGTGCGTTACGTCCTTGATCCGCCCGAAGACGAGCGGCGCCACGCCCGATCCCAGCGCGAAGAACACGTAGAGGATGGCATAGAGCCCCGAATAGGCCTTCAGCCCGAAATAGCGCGAGGTGAGATAGGCCAGCACGTCGTATTCGATGCCCAGGGCAAAGCCGATCATCAGGATGGCAAAGGCGGCCGTGCCGACGTCGTAATTGCCCTGGGACAGCAGCCAGCAGGCAAGGCTCGGCAGGCCAAGGATGACAAAGGCGACTGCCGGGGCCCAGAACCGGTCGAGCAGCAGGCCGCCAATAATTCGTCCTCCGATGGCGGAAAGGCCGATCAGCGGGGTGAGCGACAGCGCAGTTGCGGCATCGAAGCCGCGATCCTTCAAGATGCCCTCAAGGTTTGGCACCGGCCCGCCCAGCGCGAAGGACACGATCAGCATGGCCAGAGCGATGATCCAGAACCGCGCACCTTTCAGCGCTTCTCCACGCGTCAGGCCAGTGCGCTTCTCGGCCTGGGTCATGTGCTGGCGCGCCGCGCCCGAAGGTTCGCGGAACCATGCAATGGCGAGCGGCAAGGCCAGCACCAGCGGGATCGCGCCAATTGCGGCATAGCCCGCGCGCCAGCCCCAGTTGCCGATTACCCAGGCGAGATAGGGCTTGCACAGGATGCCAAACAGGCCCGTGCCGGACATGGCCAGACCCAGTGCAATCCCGCGCCGCTTGTCGAACCATGAATTGACCGTGCGGGTGAAAGTGATGGGCAAGGTGCCCGATCCGACCAGCGCGATCACGCCCCAGGTCAGGTAGAACTGCACCAGCGAGCCTTGCAGTAGCGCCATCGACATGAATGACAGGCCGAACAGCACGATTGATGCCAGAGCCACCGGCCGGGTGCCGTATTTCTCCGACAAAGCGCCCGCGAGCGGCGCGCCGACTACAACCGCGAAGGTGGTGATCATCAGGCCCGCCATGACCTCGGCCACCGACCAGCCGAAGCTTGAGATCAGATGCGGGGCGAAGACGCCCATGGTGTAGAAGGGCAGCGGCGAAAGCCCGCAGCCGATGCCGATCAGGGCAGCGGTAACGACCTTCCAGCCGCGCCGGAATTCGCCTGGTTCCGCCCGGGCTATTTCTATCGAATCCGCCGATGTCGTCGCCATGGCCAATCTTCCCTTTGCCTCGCGTCCAGCAAGGGGGTGCGCAGCCCTGCGCCTCAATCGCTGCGGGAGGGGCATCCGCACAGCGGATAAACCTTTGGCCAGCAGCCTGCAGTTGCCGGCATCGCGCGCAAGTTGCGTGGTCTGTCCGCGTCGCAGGAGGTTACTTGGTGTCCATGTCGCATCCCTGCAGCCTGCGTTCAGTATCGTTGACGGCTCTGCGCTGGGTCGTGGCTTTGGCCGCCATGACTGCCAGTCCCGCTGTTCTCGCTCAAACGGGTGCCCCATCGGCGGGTTGTGCCGTTCCCCCGGCCTTCGGTGCGCCGCCTTATAATTCTGCGGAATTGCAGAGTGATTCGCGGATCACCTTTCGGCTCTGCGCTCCGGATTCGCGCGAAGTCATTCTGGTCAGCCAGGATATGGCCGGAGTCGTTCCGACAGGCTACCCGGCCGGACAACCGTCCGGACTGGCCATGGTGCGTGCAGCCAATGGCTTGTGGAGCGTCACGACGCCCAGCGCCCTCCCGGCGGGGGTTTACCGTTATGCTTTCCGCATAGATGGCGTGCGCACATCCGATCCGCTCGCCACGCGCCATGCAGAAGACCGGCGTGGCGTGTCATCGCTAATCGAGGTTCCGGGACAACCTGCCGCCTTGCACGAATGGCAGTCTGGCATTCCTCATGGCACCGTGAGCAAGGTCAATTACTGGTCGAAAGCCACGGAGGACCTGCGCCGCGCCCATGTCTACACGCCGCCCGGATATATGCGGGGCAAGGGCCGTTACCCGGTGCTTTACCTGCTCCACGGTGCGGGGGGCAGCGACGATAGCTGGATCAGTTCGGGACGGGTGGACTTCATCCTCGACAACCTGATCGCTGCCGGAAAGGTCCGGCCGATGATTGTCGTCATGCCGCAGGGCCATACGCCGTACCGCCCAGGCGTGAGCGTGTTCAGCAACCGGGAGTTTTCCGACGACCTGCTGGGCAATCTTGTCCCATGGGTCGATGCCAATTTTCGCACCATTCCCGGCGCGCGCAACCGGGCGATGGCGGGTGAATCGATGGGAGGGCAGCACACGCTGCATGTCGGGCTGATCCATCCGGAAGTGTTTGGCTCGATCGGCGTGTTCTCGATCGGCCTTGGCACCGGGGGCGCTGCCGAGGCCAAGGCTTTTGGCGACACCCATTCTGCCGCCTTGGCCCGGTCGGCGAAAGAACTGCGATTGATGTATATGGCCGTGGGACGCGATGACGTCGTCTATGACACCGTGGCCCCAGCGCGCGCGATGCTTGATCGGTTCGGCATCCGGCACGTCTACCGCGAGACGGACGGTGGGCACACCTGGATCAACTGGCGCAATTACCTTGCCGACTTTACGCCAAGGCTTTTCAAGTGATGCAGGACAATACCTCGCAAGCATGGCGCATCCGGATCGGCTCACTGCTGGTGCCGCTCGCCCATGCGGCGGGGATGAACGTCGTCACCATGCTGGGACTGCGCTTCCTGACCGACAGCTTGGCCATTTCAGCCGGGGCGGCGGGGACGATCTTTGCGCTGGTCAAGGTCTATGACGGCCTGCTCGATCCCGCAGTAGGGGCATGGAGCGACCGGTTCCGCAGCAACTGGGGCCGGCGGCTGCCATTCCTCTTTGCCGGTGGTCTGGCCATGCCGCTGGGCCTCGCTCTGCTGTTCGGCGCGCCCTCGTTCTCCTCGCTTTTGCTGGCAGAGCTGTTTGTGGCTCTGGCGCTGGCGGTTCACGCCACCGGTTTCACCCTGCTGACCATTCCCGGCTTTGCCATGGTGGTCGAAGCCTCTGCCGACCATCATGAGCGAACCCGGCTGATGGCCTGGCGCGTCTATGGCAATTCGGCCGGGACCATGCTGGGCACAACGCTGCCCGGCTGGCTACTGGCGGGGCTGGGCCCGACGCGCGGCGGCCATTTTATCATGGCGCTGGTTGTGGGCGCTATTGTCTTCTGTGCCGCGCTGATCGCCGTCTGGCTGCTGCGCGATGCGCCGCGTACCGAGGCCGGGACTGAGACGCGCGAGCGCTACAGCCTGAAGCGGCAGGCGCGGCTGGCATGGGACAACCGCCCGTTCCGCCTGCTGGCCATCGCCCATGTCTTCCTGCTGTTCGGCACGGCGATCGGTTCGGCGGGCATGGCCTATTTCAGCCGCTATGTCCTGAAGGCGGGCGACGGCTGGCTGGGCTCCTATTTCTTTGTTGCCACAATAGCGAACCTCGTCGCTACGCCGCTCTGGGTGCGGCTTTCGCGCGTCATCGGCAAGAAGGCGGGCTACATCGCTGCCATGGCGCTTTACGGCGGCATGCACCTGCTTTGGCTGACCGCCGCCGAGGGTGAGGCGCAGTGGCTGCTTATCTTGCGCGCCGCACTGATCGGCACCGGTGCGGCGGGCATGATCCTCTGCGCCTACTCCATGCTGTCCGACGCGGTGCGCCACGATTTTGTAAAGAGCGGTGAGCGGCGAGAGGGGGCGTTCGCCGGCTTTACCACGCTGTTCGACAAGCTTTCCGCCGCCTTTGCCCTGGCCGCAATGGGCTGGTTCCTTGCCGCCATGGGCTATGTTTCGTCGGGCGCGGGCACTGCCGCCGCGCAGTCTGACAGCGCCGTTCTCGCCGTGCGCCTTTGCGTTTCGATCATCCCCGCTGCCGCGCTGCTTTGCGCGATACTGGCCGTCTCCCGTTACGACCTGGACCCCGAAGAGGTTGCTGCATGAAAATCCGCCTTATCCCGCTTGCCCTGGCCCTGATCGCCGCTCCCGCGCTGGCAAAGTCGCAGGTCTTGCCGGTCGAGCCTGTCTGGCCGCAAGGGGTGCCCGGTGGGGCAGAGCAAGTGCGCGAGGAAGAGGATGCGGAGAAGGTGTGGAACGTCACCACGCCCACCTATCAGGCCTTCCTGCCGCCCAAGGGCAAGGGCAACGGCGCGGCGGTGGTTGTCGCTCCCGGCGGGGGCTTTCGCCAACTTTCGATCCACAAGGAGGGTACCGACGTCGCCCGCTGGCTCAATGATAGGGGTATCGCCGCTTTCGTCCTGAAATACCGGCTTGTCACGCGCTTGCCCGGCGAAACGCCCGAAGCACAGCGAGACCGGCTGAATGCCACCATGCGCAACGAGGATCGAGGCACCCGCGCGGCCGAGGATGGAATTCAGGCGCTTCGCCTGATCCGTGCTCGGGCGGACCGCTACGGTATCGATCCGCAGCGCATTGGCGTAGTCGGATTTTCGGCGGGTGGCCATGTCGCCGGGATGATGGCTCTGGCGCCCGAGCCCGAACGGCCTGCATTCGCCGGGCTCATCTATGGCATGCCTTTCATCACCCCGCCGCCGCCGCTGCCTGCCGCCAATCTTCCATGGCCCGAAGGCACGCCCAAGGAGCCATGGCTGCGCCCGGTGCCGACTCCGGCACCCGGTTCCCTTCCACCCCACTTCATGGTGATCGCGCAGGATGACGAGATCGCCGGGCAGGGCTTCCGCCAGTACTACGCCGCGATGCTGGACGCGGGCTACAAGCCCGAGGTCCACCTGTACGACAAGGGCAACCACGGCTTTGGCATGGCCAAGCGCGGGCTGACTACCGACTACTGGATTGATGAGTTTTACTGGTGGATCCAGGCGCGCGGCTTCCTGAAGGCGCCGCCCGCTCCCCGTGTGTTCAGCGACTGCAGGGAGGACTGCCCGCAGATGGTCGTCGTTCCCGCCGGAAAGTTCCGCATGGGCGCGGATGGGGGCGAGGAAGGCCGGCCCGAAGGCGCGCCGCACGACGTGACGATCGCCAAGCCCTTTGCCCTTGGCCGCATGGAAGTTACCAACGCGCAGTATGCGCGTTTCATCGCCGAAACCGGCCGCAAGCCGACCGGTGGATGCCGCTCATGGGATCGGGCGAGTGGAAGCGTTGTCGAACGTGCCGATGCCGATTTCCGCAAGCCCGGACTTGGTGCTGGCGACGGTGCACCCGACATTCCGGTGGTCTGCGTTTCGTGGCGCGACGCCAAGGCTTACGTTGCGTGGCTCGCGAACAAGACCGGCAAGCCCTATCGCCTGCCCAGCGAGGCGGAATGGGAATATGCCGCCCGCGCGGGTTCGCAAGAGGACTATCCCTGGGGCAAGGACCCCGCCGGGGGTTGCGGAGTGGCCAACGTGCTCGACAAGCGGGCCATCGCTTCAGGCATGCTTCCCGCTTTTCAGGAAAAGCCCGGCGCGCCGGCCCATGCGGCCTGCGACGATGCCCATGCCGGGGCCGCGCCGGTGGGCAGCTACCGGGCGAATGCCTTCGGGCTGCACGACATGACCGGCAACGTCTGGGAATGGACCGAGGACTGCTATGTCGCGCCCTATGCCGCTGACGTGCCAACCGACGGAAGCGCCTATCAGGTGAAGGGCGAATGCGGCCGCCGGGCCGTGCGAGGCGGCAGCTGGATGACCGTGCCCTTCCGCAACCGCCCGGCATGGCGTGGCCGGGATCCGGAAGACCAGGTCAGCTGGATCTTCGGCATGCGGGTTGCCCGCGATCTCGATGCCAAGGGGCGCTGAGGCCATGGAAACTCTTGCGAAAGTTGACCGCCGCAGCCTGCTGAAGGCCCTGGGGCTTGGCGCGGGCGCCCTGGTGATCGGCGCGGGTCCGGCCGGCGCGCAGGGCGGCAGCGGAGCGCAGTTCGGCGCCATGCTGGGCATCGGCGCGGATGGCGCGGTCACGATTGTCTGCCCTTCTTCCGAGATGGGGCAGGGGACACAGGAAGCGCTGGCTCGGATCATTGCCGAAGAACTCGATTGCGATTGGGCGCACGTAATCATCCGGCAGCCGTGGGCGGACAAGGCCTTCATCAATCCCGTGGCGAAGCGGCAACTCACCGCCAATTCGATGACCGTGACTGGCTATTACCCCGCGCTCCGGCGGCTGGGTGCTGCCGCTCGGGCAGTGCTGATCGATGCGGCGGCGGCAAAGCTGGCCGTACCCGCCAGTGAACTCTCCGCCAGCAAAGGACAGGTGCGCCACGTATCCAGCAACCGCGTGCTTGGCTACGGCGAACTGGCGGCGGCCGCATCTGCCCTGCCGCTGCCTGCCGAACCCAAGCTCAAGATGGCCGCAGACTTTGCCCTGATCGGCAAGCGCAGTCCGCGCAAGGATCTGGCCGCCAAGGTCACGGGCCGGGCCGAATTCGGCATCGACGTGCATGAAGACGGCATGCTGGTTGCCGCCCTCTCGCTCGGTCCGCACCGCCATGCCAAAGCCAGCGCGACCGGCATTGACGAGGCCAAGGCCATGCCGGGAGTCAAGGCAGTCGTGCCGGTGAACGGCGGCTATGCCGTGATCGCCGACCGTTTCTGGCGTGCGCGCAAGGCAGCGGAAAAGCTGCTGGTAACGGTAAGCGAATCTCCCATTGCGGGACTGGACGACGCGAAGGTGGCAGCTGCTATTTCCTCCGCCTTCGACACTGTGCCAGCCGAACCATTCCCCGATGTCGACATCGTTTCGATCCCGCAGCGCTTCACGCCCGGTAACCCCGAGGCCGTGGCCAAGGCGCTCGCCGCCGCGCCGCGCAAGCTGGAGGCCGAATATTCGGTTCCCTATCTCGCCCATGCCACGCTTGAGCCGCTGGTCTGTTCGGCACGGCTGAAGGACGGCGAACTGCTGGTGCGCGGGCCGTTGCAGGCGCCCGAGGCATCGCGCGACATCGCCGCCAAGGTGGCCGGGCTGCCGCTCGAAAAGGTCCGGGTAGAGGTGACCTACATCGGCGGCGGGTTCGGCCGAAAGTGGTCGATCGATTTCGTCGAGGTCGCCGTGCAGGCCGCACTCGGTGCTCCCGGCCACATGGTCAAAACGATCTGGACGCGTGAGCAGGACTTCGCCCAGGACGAATTCCGCCCCGCCTTCACCGCCCGCTACACCGCAGGCATGGCCGAGGACGGCAAGCTGCTTGCCATGGATTCGCGCATCGCAGGCCAGTCGATCAACCGCTTCCACAAGCGGAAGGGTCCGCCGGGGCAGGGCGATCCCTCTGCCGCTGCCATGCTGGTCTACGGCGTCTATGACTTCCCGGACAAGCTGATCCGCTATCACCCGGCGGATCTGTCGATCCCGGTCGGCTTCTGGCGCAGCGTCACGCTGTCGCAGAACGCCTTTTTCGCCGAATCGATGATCGACGAGGTAGCTCGCGCCGCCAAGGCCGATCCGCTCGCCTATCGCCGCGCCATGCTGGCAAAGCATCCGCGAGGGGTTGCGGTGCTGGACAAGGTGGCGGCGATGATCGGCTGGAACGCAAAACGCGCCAAGGGCCGCGGGCGCGGCGTGGCGCTCTCCTATGCGGACAATGCCTGGTGTGCGCAGGCGGTCGAAGTCTCGCTCAAGGGCAAGGCGCTGACCATCGAGCGCATTGCCTGCGCCTTCGATTGCGGCCTCGCCATCGATCCGGCGAGCGTAGAGGCACAGATGTCGGGCGGGATTATCTTCGGCCTGCAGGCGGCGCTGTGGGGTGAGGTTCACTTCGCCGATGGCGCGGTCACCAGTGCCAACTTCTCGGACTACCGCATGGCGACGCTCGCTGATGTTCCGAGGGTGGAGGTCGCCTTGCTGCACGGCTCTGACCGGCCCGGATCGGTCGGGGAATCGGGCGTGCCCGGGATTGCCCCAGCGCTGGCCAACGCGATCGCCGACGCTGGCGGCCCGCGCATCAGGAAGCTGCCGATCGCCAACAGTCTCGATATTCAGGAGGCCCGGGCATGACCGAGCTCACCGTCAATGGCCAGGCGCGCAATGTCGATGCCGATGCCGATACGCCCCTGCTGTGGGTTTTGCGCGAGGACCTGAACCTGCCGGGCACCAAGTTCGGCTGCGGCGCGGGGCTGTGCGGGGCCTGCACTGTCCATCTCGATGGCGAGGCCGTGCGATCATGCCAGGTGCCGCTCAGCGAGGTCGGCGCGCGGAAGGTGGCGACGATCGAGTCCCTCGGCTCGGAGGAGGGCGGGCTCAGCCCGGTTCAGGCCGCATGGATTGCCGAACAGGTTCCGCAATGCGGCTATTGCCAGTCCGGCATGATCATGGCGACATCCGCCCTGCTCAAGGCCAATCCCCATCCGACCAAAGCGGAAATCCGCGCGGCGATCACCAATATCTGCCGCTGTGGCACCTATCCGCGCATTGTGGCGGCCATTGCCAGCCTGACCGGCGGCAGGGGCTGACACGCCTTAGCCGGAGTGGTCCTTGATCGTCTCCATCGCGACGAAGGTGGAGGTGCTGGCCACGTGAGGAAGGCTGGTAATCCGTTCTCCCAGCACGATGCGATAGCGGCGGATGTCAGCCGTGCGCACCTTGAGCAGGTAGTCGAAGCTGCTGGCGATCATGTGGCATTCCTCGATCTCGGGAATGCGGCGCACGCCGGCGTTGAACGCCTCGAGCGCCTGTTCGCGGGTGTCGGACAGCTTGATTTCGGTAAAGGCGACATGGTCGAGGCCCAGCTTGGCGGGATCGACCACGGCGCGAAAGCCAAGGATCACGCCGCTGTCGATCAGCTTGCGCAAGCGGACCTGGCACGGCGTCTTTGACAGGCCAACTCGCTGGGCGAGGTCGGTTACCGTGATGCGGCCGTCCTCCATAAGCACGGCGATGATCTTGCGGTCGAAGTCATCCAGATCGACCGATTTTGCGCTGCTGGGCATCCAGATCGCCTGTTATTGAGATGAAATCAGGTCGATTTCATTTACGAAGGCACCATATTTGGTCAGGCTGACAAAGGCAAATGGGATAGGATGCTGTCATGATCCAGCGCGCCCCCTTCGTCCAGTTCGCCCCCGCCATCCAACCAGCCACGCCGCTGCGCGCCGCAATCACTGGTGCCTATCGCCGCGATGAGGCCGCTTGCCTGGACCCGCTGATCGAGGCGGCGACGCTCGATCCCGCCACGCAGGCAAAGGTCCGCGAAACAGCGCGGCTGCTGGTGACGACCCTGCGCGCCAATCACAAGGGTAGCGGCGTCGAAGGGCTGGTCCACGAATATTCGCTGTCGAGCGAGGAAGGCGTCGCGCTGATGTGCCTTGCCGAGGCCTTGCTGCGGATTCCCGACCACGCCACGCGTGATGCGCTGATCCGGGACAAGATCGTCGGCGGCGACTGGGGCTCACACCTTGGCGGGGGCAAATCGCTGTTCGTCAATGCTGCCACATGGGGACTGGTCGTGACCGGCAAGCTGGTCGACAGCGTCGATGATCGCGGTCTGGGCGCGGCGCTCCAGCGACTGGTCGCGCGCGCCGGAGAGCCGGTGATCCGCCGCGGGGTCGATCTCGCCATGCGGATGATGGGCGAACAGTTCGTCACCGGCGAGACCATAGGCGAAGCGCTCAGGCGCGCGAGGGCACTGGAGGCCAAGGGGTTCCAGCACAGCTACGACATGCTGGGCGAAGCGGCGGCGACCATGCAGGACGCGGAGCGGTACTACCGCGATTACGAGGCCGCGATCCACGCCATCGGCAAGGCATCGAACGGGCGCGGAATCTACGGCGGGCCTGGTATTTCGATCAAGCTGTCCGCGCTCCACCCGCGCTATTCGCGGGCGCAGGCGGACCGGGTGATGGGTGAACTGCTGCCGCGCGTGAGGGCGCTGGCGGTCCTCGCCAAGGGTTACAACATCGGCTTCAACATCGATGCCGAGGAGGCAGACCGGCTTGAACTGTCTCTCGACCTGCTCGAAAGCCTTGCCCGCGATGCCGATCTCTCAGGCTGGGACGGGCTGGGCTTCGTCGTCCAGGCCTACGGCAAGCGGTGTCCCTTCGTCATCGACTGGATCGTCGATCTGGCCCGCAGCGCCGGGCGGCGGATCATGGTGCGACTGGTCAAGGGCGCTTACTGGGATGCCGAGATCAAGCGCGCGCAGGTGGACGGGCTGGCGGACTTTCCCGTCTACACCCGCAAGGTCCACACCGATGTCGCTTACATCGCCTGTGCAACCAAGCTGCTTGCGGCACGCGATGCCGTATTCCCCCAGTTCGCCACGCACAACGCGCAGACGCTGGCGACGGTCTATCATCTTGCCGGACCCGACTTCAAAATCGGCGATTATGAGTTCCAGTGCCTCCACGGCATGGGCGAGCCGCTTTATGAACAGGTGGTCGGCGCAGGGAACCTCGATCGCCCCTGCCGGATCTATGCGCCGGTCGGCACGCATGAGACGCTGCTGGCCTATCTCGTCCGGCGGCTGCTGGAGAACGGGGCCAATTCCTCCTTCGTCAACCGCATCGCCGATCCGGCGGTGCCGGTCGAGGACATGATCGCCGATCCGACGGAGGTAGTGAAGGCCATGCCGAATCCGGGTGCGCGGCATGATGCGATTGCCCTGCCGGGAGACCTTTATCCGGACCGGCGCAATTCGCGGGGGATCGACCTTAGCGACGAGACAGCCCTTGCCGCGCTGGCAGGCAGCCTGCGGCAAAGCGCGGAGAATGCGTGGGAGGCCGCTCCGGCTGACGGCGCAGGACAGGCGCGGGCCGTGCTCAATCCCGCCGACCGCCGCGACCGGGTGGGCACGGTGATTGAGGCTTCGGAAGCGGCGGCGACAGAAGCGGTGGCCCGGGCGGCGGCCTCGACCTGGAGCGATGTCCCGGTGGAGACCCGCGCCGCCATGCTGGAGCGCGCCGCCGATGCCATGCAGGAGCGGATGCCCATCCTCATCGGGCTCGCCGTTCGCGAAGCGGGCAAATCGGTGCCCAATGCCATTGCCGAAGTGCGAGAAGCCATTGATTTCCTGCGTTATTACGCGCAGCAGGCCCGCGCCAGCTTCGGACCCGAACAACAGCCGCTCGGCCCGCTGGTCTGCATCAGCCCGTGGAACTTCCCACTGGCGATCTTCACCGGACAGGTCGCCGCGGCGCTGGTCGCTGGCAACCCTGTCCTCGCCAAGCCGGCCGAGGAAACGCCGCTCATCGCCGCCGAAGCGGTGCGCCTTCTGCACGCAGCGGGAGTGCCAGCCGATGCGCTGCAACTGGTTCCGGGAGACGGCACCATCGGCGCGGCGCTGGTCGGCGCCGCGGAGACAGCGGGGGTTCTGTTCACCGGATCGACCGAGGTCGCCCGCCTGATCCAGCGCCAGCTTTCCGCCCGCCTCTCGCCTGCCGGCAAGCCCATACCGCTCATCGCCGAAACCGGCGGTCAGAACGCGATGATCGTCGATAGCTCGGCGCTGACCGAGCAGGTCGTCGCCGATGTCATCGCCTCGGCCTTTGACAGTGCGGGCCAGCGCTGTTCGGCCCTGCGCGTGCTGTGCCTGCAGGAGGAAGTGGCCGACCGCACGCTCGCCATGCTGAAAGGCGCGCTGTCGGAAATGCGCGTGGGGCGCACCGATGCGCTAAAGGTCGATATCGGTCCGGTCATCTCTGCCGAGGCGAAGGAGACCATCGAGCAGCACTTGTCCGCCATGCGCGCAAAGGGGCGCGAGGTGGAGCAGGTCAGGCTGCCGGATGAGACTGCTCACGGTACCTTTGTCGCCCCCGCCATCATCGAGCTGGCGTCCATCGCCGAGCTCACCCGCGAGGTTTTTGGGCCGGTACTCCATGTCGTGCGCTACGCCCGCGAGGAGCTGGGCGAACTGATCGATGTGATCAACGCCACCGGCTATGGCCTGACCTTCGGTATTCATACCCGGCTGGACGAGACGATTGCCTATGTCACCGCGCGGGTCCGGGCGGGCAACCTCTACGTCAACCGCAACGTCATCGGTGCCATCGTCGGCGTGCAGCCGTTCGGCGGCCGGGGCCTTTCGGGCACGGGGCCGAAGGCGGGCGGGCCGCTTTATCTGGGGCGGCTTGTTTCAGTGCCCCCGGCACTCGGCATGACGGGCGGGCATTCACTAGCGGCCCTCAACGACTTCATCGGGTGGCTCGAGGCTAGCGGCGAGGTCGAAGCCGCCGCAACCGCGCGCCGCTATGGCGAAGCCTCACCACTTGGCGCGGAGATGGAACTGGCCGGACCGGTGGGCGAGCGCAACATCTACCAGCTCCATCCGCGCGGCCGCCTGCTGCTGCGCCCGGCGACCCGCGAGGGATTGTTCGAACAGATCGCCGCCGTGCTTGCCACCGGAAATTGCGCCACCTTGGAGGGCATGGTCCTGCCCGAAGGACTGCCCGACAGTGTGGCCCGGGTATTGCGCAGCGAGCACGCCCAGCCTTACGCTGCTGCGCTGGTCGAAGGCGGCGCTGCCCGCGTGGCCGCCATGGTCGAAACCGCGGCAGCCATGCCGGGGCCGATCTTTTCGGTCCACGCGGCGCGCGAAGGGCAGGCGCTCGCCTATCCGATGGAATGGCTGGTGGAGGAGGTCTCGATCTCGATCAACACGGCCGCGGCGGGCGGCAATGCCAGCCTGATGATGATCGGATAGCAGACCCCGCGCCAGCAGCCCCGATCAACAACCGAGAGTCTTTTCCGACAGGGCCAGTGACTGGTCCATCGACAGGGTCGGAAAATATTCGAGGCCGATCTGGCCGGCGTAGCCCAGGTCCCGCAGGGTCTGCATGATCGCCGCCCAGTCTAGGCTTCCCGTGCCGGGCTCATTGCGATCTTCCATGTCGGCCACTTGCACGTGGGCGACGAGGTGCATGCGGCCTGCGAGCACCTCGGCCATGTTCTCACCCATGACCGCGCTGTGCCAGACGTCGTAGAGCAGCCGCAGGTTGGGGCTGCCCACCGCCTCGACCAGATCCAGGCCAAGGCGGGTGCTGACAAGGTACATGGCCGCAAAAAGCCGGGTGTTGAGCGGTTCGAGAAGCAGCATGACGCCCGCTTCCTCTGCCGCATCGGCCGCGGCGCGCAGGGCCGCAACGGCATTGGCGAAGTGTTCTTCCTCGCTCATGCCCTCGACGCGGAAGCCCGATGCGACGATCAGCGCGGGCTTGCCCAGCACTTCGGTCGCCGCGATGGTTTCGCGCACCGCCGTTACCATCTCTTCGCGCTCGGCCGGATCGACGATCGAGCGGCGCGGATCGACGCAGACGCCAGTCAGCTTCATGCCGGTGTCGGCCAGCGCCTTGGCAAGCGCATCGACCGGCTTGTCGCGCCAGAGGTGGAATTCGGCGAATTCCAGCCCGACGGCCTTGGCGGCACGCAGGCGCGCATCAAGCTCGCCGGCTTCGGCAAATTGCCATTCAATGCAAGAGGACAACTGGTAGCTCGCAGACATAGGATCCCTTACCTATTCTACGGCCCCGCGGCGCGAATAAGCGCCCGTTTGCCTGGCGGGCCTGTCCCGCTATTTTGTCGCGCCTCCCTTTGCCGCAATCGCGGCGCGGGTCAAGGCGCAACACGGCGACGGAAACAAGGGCAACCTGCCGATTAGCGGCAGGCCGCGTTCCCTGCCTTGGCAATGGAAACAAAGGTGATCGACTTTGCGGGCAGCGCCAGCGCTCCCTTGACTGCAACGCCATCCAGGCCGCGCGGGCGGCCATCGGCGGCCATTTCCGGCACGGCACCGTTGACCTTGACGCCCACCATTTCGGCATCGGCACCGGTCATCACCCATGCCTGCGCCGGACCTGCAAGCGGCATTTGCGCGGCATCGCCGGTGTTGATCGCCATCAGGCCGACACCGCCATTGCGGGTCGGCAGGCAGTGCGCGAACAGGCGCACCCTGTCAGGTGCCGCCGGGGCAGCCAGCACAGTGCGGCCCATGGTGCGCTTCCACAGCACCGCCGCCCAGAAGTTGGGGCGGGGCTTCAGCGTGTCCTGGTCGATGAGGCCATAGTCGGACGCAGCCAGCGTATTGTGCGCGACCACTGCCACGTTCCGCCGCGCCAGCACGCCGAGCTGGTTGAGGTAGCGGAAGCTGTCGAGGAAGGTCGCCGCCCGGGCGCGCCGCCACAGGCGGCCTGCGCGGTCTCGTTGAGCCACAGCGGCTTGCCGGGTTCGTACCTGTCGCGCAGGGCGCCATAGAACTCTGCATCGAGCAGGGTGCGATCAAGCCATGCGTCGGTCAGCGCCTGATCCCTGAAGCTCGGCGGTGACCCGCAGCGCTGCGAGACATTTCCGTAGAAGTGGTAGGTCACGATATCGAGGCTGCCGGGATTGGCCTTGAGCAGGTCTTCCGATTGCAGGTTGCCCATCGCTTCGCTTTGCGCCGAATGCTTCAGCATCGATCCTTCTGCCGTGCCGCCAGTCCCGGCGAGCTTCATCTGCGGCGCGGCCTTGGCGGCCCATTCCTTGAAAATGCGGAAATCGCGGCCGAAGTCGGCGGCCTTGTAGCCCTTGGGGAAGGCACCGTGCTGCGGGATGGTGGGTTCGTTGAACAGCTCGGCGCTGTGGATCTGGCCGCCCGCCTTGCGGGTCAGGTTGATCAGGCGCTGCGCCTGTTCGGGGTTCCAGCTGCCATCGGCATTGCGCGCGCCGGTACTGGCGGGAAAGCTGGTCGTGATCTTCGCATCGACCGCGCGGGCGAAATTCACCACGCCCTTCCACTGGTCGCGCTGGAGGACCTGGTTGAAGCCGGCAGGCGGGGCGGTGACGACCTCTCCCTCCAGCGGCAGGTACGTGCTGTTGGCCCAGGTCCCCGAAACGCGGATGTAGGCCGGGCCAAGCAGCTTCGCCATGGCGATCAGGCGCGGGTCTGACAGGTTCGTCGGCGGGCGCATGCGGTACATTTCGCCCGGCTTTCCGCCATAGGGCGCCCAGAACCGCCCCCCGGTGATCTCTACCATTTCGACGTTGTAGGACTGGTAGCGTTCATCGACCTGTGCAACCACGGGGAGCGAAGCGATAGAATTGGCGGGCCGTTCCGAAGCTGTCGCGCATCCGCCCAGCGCGGCAAGGGAAACGGCGGAGGCGAGCAGCGCCACGCGATGCGGCGAAGGCAGGCGAATCATTTTGCTTCCTCTCCAGAATTGGTCAGGCCGATTATCCTGCGCCCTCTAACAGACAAAGGCTCCACTTGGAAAGGGCATTTGCAGTGCGCCGGGCCTATCCACGTGGTTGGCGTGCCGGCCCGGGTTGGAGGCGGCTGACTTGCCGGTTGAACCTGGTGAACCGCAGGTTATGACGACGCAGGATCAAAGCAGGTAATCGAAGCGCCCATGACCGCTGCACAGCAAGCCGCACTATCGTTGATCGAAAGCTATTATGCCGCCTTCAACCGGGGCGATTGGGAAGGCATGCTCGCCTGCCTTGCGGATGACATCGCGCATGACGTTAACCAGGGCGAGCGGCAGGTGGGCAAGGACCGCTTCGGCACATTTCTTCGCCACATGGAACGCTGTTACCGTGAGCGGCTGGAGGACCTGGTCCTGATGGTCGATGCCAGCGGCACCCGCTGCGCCGCAGAGTTCACCGTGCACGGCGAATACCTCGTCACCGATGTGGGCCTGCCAGAAGCGGTCGGTCAAACCTATGTCCTGCCCGCGGGCGCCTTCATCGCCATTCATGATGGGCTGATCCACCGCCTGACGATGTACTACAATCTTGAGGACTGGACCCGGCAGGTGGCCGGGGCATGACGCTTGTCGTGCGCAGGCTGACCGGTGCGGAGATTGCCGAGTGGATCGAAGACCTCGCCCGCCTGCGGATCGCGGTCTTCGCTGCCTGGCCTTACCTTTATGATGGGGATCTCAGTTACGAGGCCGGCTACCTGCGGGAATATGCCGCGGCAGAGGGCTCGGTCCTCGTCGTCGCGCTTGACGGCGATCAGGTGGTCGGTGCTGCCACTGCCGCGCCGATGATGGAGCAAAAGGCGGAATTCCGTGCTCCTTTCGAGGCGCGCGGCATTGATAGTTCGCGGCTGTTCTACTTTGGCGAGAGCGTGCTGCTGCCCGAATACCGCGGGCAGGGGGTGGGCCACGCGTTCTTTGACCATCGCGAAGATCATGCGCGGGATTTCGGCGCGACTGCCGCCTGCTTCGCCGCCGTGATCCGCCCCGAGGACCATCCGGCCCGGCCCGAGGGCTATGTCCCGCTCGACCGGTTTTGGCAGCGGCGCGGCTATGCACCGATTGGGGGCCTGACGACCGACCTCGCCTGGAAGGACATCGGCGAAGAGGGCGAGAGCGCCAAGCCGATGCAGTACTGGCTCCGCCAATGGTAGCCTGGCGCGTCGCGGCGGGGCAGTACCCGATCGACCGGCTCGCCGACTGGCAGGCCTACGAGGAAAAACTTTCGCGCTGGGTGGCCGAAGCAAAGGCTGGCGGGGCGGAGCTTGCCGTTTTCCCCGAATATGGCGCGATGGAGCTCGCCTCGCTCGACACCGGGACGATGGGCAGCCTTGCCGGTTCGCTCAAGTCGGTCTCCGCATTGCTGCCCCGCGTCGACGCGCTCCACGCCGAACTGGCGGCGCGCCATGCGATGCACATCCTTGCTGCCAGCGCCCCGCGCGAGGAAGCGGAAGGTTGCTATCGAAACACTGCCCGGCTCTTCGGCCCGCACGGCCTGATCGGCGCGCAGGACAAGCTGATCATGACCCGTTTCGAGCGAGAGGAATGGGACATTGCCGGCGGGCAGGGCGTGCAGGTGTTCGATACGTCTCTCGGGCGGCTGGCGATCCTGATCTGTTATGACAGCGAGTTTCCCCTCCTTGCACGTGCGGCGGTGGAGCGGGGAGCGCAGGTCCTGCTCGTGCCCAGCTGCACCGACAGCCTGCACGGCTACTGGCGGGTACGGATCGGAGCGCAAGCCCGCGCGCTCGAAGGGCAATGCTATGCAGTCCATTCCCCCACGGTGGGCGAGGCAGCATGGTCCCCCGCCGTCGATATCAACCGCGGCGCCGCCGGCATCTATGGGCCGCCGGACCACGGAATGCCCGAGGACGGCGTCATCGCCCTGGGGCGCGAGGGCGAACCCGGCTGGGTCTTCGCCGATATCGACACCGCCCACGTCGACCGCCTGCGTGCCGATGGCGGCGTGCTCAACGTGCGCCACTGGGATGAGCAGGTGCGAGGAGGCTAGCCTGCGTCCGAAACCCCTCGCGACACCGAGGTCTGAATCAAGCGCTCAGGCACCCGCACCACCCCGCTGACCAACCCCACTTTCTCCAGCAGTTCAATCAATCGGCCGGCAATGTCGATGTGGCCCCGAAGCAGGCCATGCCGCGCGGACCGCGGGAACATGTGGTGCGTGTTGTGCCAGCCGTCGCCAAAGGTCAGCAGCACCACGAACCAGTTGTTGCGGCTGGCGTCGCCCGTCGCGAAGTCCTGCCTGCCAATGCAGTGCGCGATCGATGTGGCCGAAAGGACGCCGTGCATCAGCAGGAAAGCCGGTACGCAGGCCCCCCACAACATGGCCGACAAAGCCGCCCGGTCCGACCCGCCGAGAACTTTGCCCCAGGTCCAGGCCAGCATCAGCACCAAGGCGATCCATAAGTAATGCGTGTTAGAAACAAGGCGGAGCACGCGATTGCCCCAGATGGCCTGTCCATAGACCGCCTTGTCGGTCACCACGCCGTTGAACATCCAGCCCCAATGCGCGTGATAGAGCCCGCGCCATTTGCTCATCGGCCTGCCGAAGGGGTCGACAATCGGGGAATGGGGGTCGCCGGTTCGGTCGGAGCAGGCATGATGCCTCTGGTGATCGGTTGCCCAGCGTGCCGGCGATCCCTGCATGGCCATGCTGGCCAACACCGCGAGCAAGGCGTGCAGCCACGGCTGCGGACGAAAGCTCTGATGTGAGAAGAGGCGGTGCAGGCCCAGCGAGACGCCCATGCCGACAATGGCATAGAAAACGGCGAGGGCGCTTACATCCACCCACGAAATCCCGTCGCGCCAGGCCAGCCAGAAGGCGGCGAGAGTGCCGAGGTGGACGATGGCCTGCTGCACCGCATTGGACACCGTTCGCAAGGCTCCCAGCGAACCGCCCTGCAACATTCCGGGCACGGACGTGGGCTTGCCGTGCGCCCAGCCATCGGTGAGGAAATAGGCGGGGCGGGTCACCAGGGCGACTCCATCTCGCACCAGGCTATGGCGCCGGTCCGGTCGATCCATGTCTTGGGCGAAAATCCTGCGGCATCGGCAAAACGGGCCAGTTCGGCGGGTTCGCGGTAAATCAGCTGCCAGTCCATCACCGCGTCCATCCAGCCGATGGCAAGGTGGTTGGGCATGAAATTGGCCAGGATGAAGCGGCCCTCCGGGGCCAGTACACTTTTGACCATCCGGTGCAGCAGCGACATCGCGCGGTCATCGAGATAGTCGGTGAGGCCCAGTGTATAGACCAGATCGAACTGCTCGCCCCTGCTTACCGCCCCGCGCAGGTAGCTGAAGACGTTGGCTTCGTGGCACCGCACGGCCTCGCCATGGCGGCTGCGGACCTTTGCCAGCGACAGCGGATCCTGGTCGACCAGGTCGATGCGCTCAAGGTTCTTGCCGATCAGCGGATCGCCTTCGCGGAAGTGGCCGCAGGCAAGGCAGAGGATACGCTTGCCATCCTGGAAGGCCTGGCCAACGAATTTCTCCGCATAGTCACGGCGCTGCCGCACGCCCTCGCTGGCCTGGAATTCGATGCCGTGGCTGAAGATCCGCCGCCCGCGTTCGCTGGCCGTTTCCGGCGGCGTCCGGTCATAGATGAGGTCGATCAGCTCCGCATCGCCCGCATAACCGCGCGGCTTGGTGACGCAGCGCGCGATATAGGGATCTTCCATCATGACGGCCCGCAAGGGATGCTTGCGGTAGGTGTCACGGGTCTTGAACCAGCCTTCGCGGTGGCCAAAAGCGCCATACAATTTACCGACCAGCATGGGCATGGCGAAGTCGAGCATGCCGCCTTCGATCATCTCCAGCGTTTTGTCGAAAAAGCGATCATCGTGCATCGTCTGGGTCTCCATCACGGTCTTGCTAGGGTCAGCAGGTCGTCGGCCGCGTCGATCACGGTGGCGTCGTGGCTGACGCAAATGACGCAGGCGGAATTCGATCTGGCGTAGGCTTTCAGTGTTTCGGCAACGAAGGCCGCATTGGCGGAATCGAGGCTGGCCGTCGGTTCGTCCGCAAGCAGTAGCGGGGGCCGGCAGGCGAGCGCCTGGACAATCGCAACGCGCTGCTTCTCACCGCCCGAAAGCTGCGATGGCAGTTGGTCCATACGTCCGGCGAGACCGAAGCCAGCAAGAAGTCGGTGCGCCTCGTCCTCGATCCGCAAACCCCGGATCCTGCCGCCAAAGCAGGCGTTCTCGACCGCCGTCATCACGCTGACGAGGCGGCTGGTCTGGAAGATCAGGCCGAGATTTGCCTTCCGCCAAGTCGCGGCATCCGGATGTGAAAGCTGGGTCAGATTGAGCTTTCCCCAGTGGATCAGCCCCCGGCTTGGCCGCACGGACAGGGCGAGCAAGGAAAGCAGCGTTGTCTTGCCGGAGCCGGAAGGCCCGCTCACGACATGCAACTTGCCGGGAAGGAAGCTTCGAGAGAGCGGCGCGAGGGTCCGTTTCTCCTGACCGGAATCGAGCACCGAATGGCTCAATCCCTCGACGATCACGGGCAACGCGCTCATTTGAGAAATCCCGCCGTGACACGCAGGCCGACAACTGCCGGCAGGTCGTTGCCCTCGATCGAAATTATGACCTCGCGGATGTCGCGGTCGAAGCGGTCGGTGGGGTCGAGCGAGCGGGCGCTGCGTCGTCCCATGAGCGAGGCGACTTCGGAGACCGAGCCCTTCCAGCGCCTCTGCGAACCGTCGATCCACACTTCGGCCCTGTCACCGATGGCGATCCGTGCGGCATCGCGCTCGCCCACCTCGGCACGGACAATGCGGCGGCCCAGCTCGCCCACGACGATAAGGGGCACGCCTTGGCTGGCGCCGGAAAATTCACCCTCACGCCGCAGGATCTGCAAGACTTCGCCGTCAATCGGGCTGGTGACCTTGCACTGCGCATATTGGGCCTGCGCCGCCGCTGCCTCGTTCTGGCGAGCCGCTGCCGTCGCGGCGCTGGCGACAACTTCCAGCCGGCGGGATCCATTGCTCAACTGCGCCGCCCGTGCCCGCGCCGCGTCCACCTCGCCCGCTGCTGCGTTGCGCTGTGCGGTTCTGGATTCAAGTTCCCGGCGCGAGACAAAGCCTTTCTCCGCCAGCGCAGCCGAGCGGTTCAGCATCTGCTGGGCATCGATCAGGTTTGCCTCGGAGGTGCGCAAGGCAGCCTGCGCCGCCTCGATCTCCTCCCGGCGTGGTCCTGCGCTGACGAGACCCGCCTCGGGCAGCGCTTTGCCGGGCCACTGCCTTGGCCGCCTGCGCAGCAGCGGCCAAAGGTTGGCAGCCGACTTCGAGCAGGACCTGTCCGGCGCGCACGCGCTCGCCGCGGCGGACCAGCACTCCGACAATGACGCCATCGACCTGCGCGACCAGCTCGCGCGCCTCGCCCGCGCTGTCGATCCTGCCGACCGAGGTGGCGCGGTAGGGCGATGCGGCGGCAGGCGGCGAGGACCCCTGCGATGATCCGCAGGACGGCAGGGCCAGCAGGCAGAGCAGCAGGGCGGGACGCTTCATGTGCGGAACACCGCTTCGGGGCCAAATTGCCTGACTGCCTTGCCTGCGCTGCCAATCGCGATGGCGAGCGCGATGACGACGGCGGCTGAAGGCACCAGTGCATCGGCGGCGACGAACTCAACCCAGGGAAACAATGGGCGGGCGACTGCAATCATCAGCGGCGTCAGCAGCATCGTCGCCAGCAGGGTGACGGCGGCGACCACGATGGCGATCCCGCCTGTGACAAGCCAGATGTCCCGCTGGCCCGCCCCGTGCCCCAGCATGGAAAGCAGGTCCTGCGAATAGCGCTGCAGGAACCGTGACACGCCATTGGCCAGCAGGATCATCATCAAAAGGCTGGCGAGGACCGCGGCGAGCAGGATCGCGCTGCCGGCGCCGGTCTTGCGCTGCCAGTAGTTGGATGAGCTCGCGGCGAAGTCGGTTGAACTCAATATGGCCAGTTCCGGGAACCGTGCGCTGGCCTCTGCAAGTAGGCCGGGCGTTTCGGCTCGATCGGGTTCGGGGCCGCCGGTCACGATGAAATTGGTCGTGCTCGGATCCATCCGCAGGATCGAACGGGCCCGCTCAAACGTAGTGACTACGTAGGGAGCGCCAAGGAAGCTGGCCAGCCGGTCGGTCGTACCGGAGAGCACCATTGTCTCGTTTCCGAGGGTCGCCACTTGTCCCGGCTCGCCCGAAAGGTCGAGCCTCGCCAGATCCGAGACATCGGCGACAAAGCCGCCGTCGGGAACCCTTCCGGTGTCATCGGCGGCGGCCCCATCGATACCGATGACGGCAACATTGCCCCTCCGGCCTGTGGGCGAGGTCCATCCGGCAAAGCCGAAGGCGATGCGCCGGCTGCTGCCCTGCGGCAGGAAGCGCGCCAGCTGGCCGGAATAGTCTTCGCCGATGACGCCGGGGAAGTCGAAGCACTCAATCGAGCTCGCAGTTACCCAGACTGCGCCGCCGACATAACGCGGCGCGACGGCTCCCGCCCGGACAAAGGACGTATAGACCTGATACTGAAATGCAGTGACCACCGCAGCGACCGAACAAGTGATCAAGGTAATCATCAGCGAGTGCCAATCACGGCGGATCACGGCGCTCAGGAATGCCAGTGCCGCTGCGAAATTGGCTTGCCGCAGGCTCCGCCGGACGTGATCGGGCAGGCCGCCGAGATGGGGCTTCACCTTCATCAACAAGCCCGGTCCGCGGCCCCCCCGCACTGCTGGCTGCATCGATTGCTCCACGGTCTCTGCCTACCCCCGCTTGAAGTCAGGTCACCGCCCAGCCCGGAAGTCCCCGAAGGAACTTCAAAGCCATGTCGGCGAGGGCAACGGGTCGCGGAAAAATCGCGGGCGCGCGTCCCACAAACGGTAATGAAAGTGCGATTTTGTGGCGATGATGCGATAAAATCGGGCTTTTCTGGCCTATCCCGGCTTCTCGCACATCGTTCTGGCCTGACTGCGGTAATCTCCGTAAGATGGAGCGATGGGGGGCGAATTCAGTCATCAGTCGCGTTCGGGGACCCGTGATCTCGCGAGGATCGCGCCGTTCCAGCTCGGCCCGCTCGCGATCGATCCGCCGGCGCGCCGGATCAGCTGCGGTGAGCGCAGCGAAATGCTTGAACCGCGCGTGATGCGGGTCCTTGTGGCTCTGTGCGAAACGCCGGGAAGGGTGCTATCGCGTGACGACCTGATCGCTTCGTGCTGGGACGGCCAGATCGTAGGCGACAAGGCCATCACCCGCGCAATCTCGCTCTTGCGGCAGGCGATTGACCAGATCGGCGTTGAGGCGGTGCGGATCGAAACGATCGCCAAGGTGGGTTTCCGCATCCTGCGCCCGGGCGAGCCGGCGGCCGCAGTGGCTTCGGTTCCGCCAATCCCCGCCGCACCGCTGCCAGACAAGGGGCGGCGAAAGCTTCTGCTGGCCGGGGCAGGGGGCTTGCGGCGTTCGGTTGCGGGTTGGCTGCCCGGAAGGCGGGCCTGTTTACACCGCCCCAATCCGGACCGCGCACCGTTGCCGTACTGCCTTTCCGCAACCTTTCCGGCGACAAGAGCCATGACTATTTCGCCGAGGGCCTTTCGGAGCAGATCCGCACCGTACTGTCACGCAATCCGAAGCTGCAGGTCATGGCTCCCACATCTGTGGCTGCGGCGATGGAGGCAAGCGCCGAAGTTCTTGCCATCGCGAAGAAGCTTGATGCCGCCTACCTGCTCGACGGGAGCGTGCGCCACCGGGGGGATCAGGTTCGCATCACCGCGCGCCTGACCGAAGCAGCGGGCGGGACCGTCGCCTGGACAGACCAGCTGGACCGCAGCGTCTCTGATATTTTCGCCGCGCAGGATGACATTGCCGGCCTGGTCGAACGCGCATTGAAAGCGCAGACGGCTGACGGCGCCGCCCCTCATCTGGACATGGGCGGAACACGCAGCGCCAAGGCCTTCGATGCCTATCTGCTGGGCAACGGCTATGCCAAGCTTGTCGATGGTGAAGGTGGCGGGCGCGCGGCCCTGGCCCAGTACGATGCCGCCATCGTGGCCGACCCGAAATATGCCGAGGCATACGCGGGCCGGGCGCGGATGATTGTCTACCTCGCGACGTCCTTCGGCAAGGCGAGCGAGCTCGAGGGCGCTTATGATGAGGCGATCGCATCGGTGCGCCGGGCGGCGGAACTGGCTCCGCAGCTTCCGTTTGTCCAGGCGGCACTGGGCAATGTCCTGATCCACGCAAGGCTCGATTTCAAAGGCGCTTCAGCGCCCTTTGCGCGGGCGCGTGAGCTGGGATCGGGCGACGCAAAGGTAATGGGCTATGTCGCCAATTATTACGCCTACATGGGGCAGCACGCCGAAGCTGCATCCGCTGCTAAGCGGGCGACCGAACTGGATCCGCTGAACCCTGGTGCCTTCAGCATGGCCGCCTTCGCAGCCTATTGCGCGCGTGATTACGCGCGAGGCATCGACTTTGCGCGAAAGGCACTTGCGCTCGATTCCCGCCTCGAGCTTGGCCATTTCATGATCGGCGACTGCCTGCTTCAGCTCGGCCGCGCCAATGAAGGGCGCAGCTCCTATCTTGCTGAGCCCAGCGAACTTGCCCGGCTGACGGGCCTGGCAGTGGCGGAATGGAAGCTTGGCAACAGGCCGGCCGCCCAGCAGGCCTATGACACTTTGGCCGCCGAGCTTGGCGATCTGGCAACCTACCAATTCGCCACGATCCTGGCCCAATGGGGCCGGCTGGACGATGCCATGGCAAAACTGGCCCTCGCTCAGAAGATGACAGATACCGGCCTTGCCATGCTCAAGGTCGATCCCAAGCTGGACCCGCTGCGCGGGCGGCCCGATTTTTCGGCCTTGCTACGAAGCTTCGGTTTCGCCTAGCCTTTGCCCCTCGAAACGAGAAGGGGGACTTCATGCGTAAACTGACTTTGATTCCGGCGATGATCCTGATTGCGGGCCTGTCGGGTTGCAACTCGTCAACTCCGCCAGCGGCAAGTGAAAGCGAAGCAGCTGCTTCTGCCGAACCTTCCGCAGCCGCCGAGCCGTCATCGGCCCCTGAAACGACGACCCCATCCGAAGAACCTTCCACAAAGCCGACAACGGGCTGCACCACGCCTGGCTGTATCAAGTAACAGTCTGCAAACCGGCAACCCATGGTTTGCCGACAAGAAAAGTGCCGGTTGCTTGACCGCAACCGGCACATGCTCGCTGGGATGCGGGCTGGCGGGGGGTTTGTCTGGCTAACCCCCATCCGACTGCGCTACTTGCGTGACCGTACGACGCACCTGAAGCCGATGTGGCTGGTCGAGGTATCGATCATCTCGGGGTGACGCGCGGCGGGCCGGAAGCGTTGGCAGTGATTGAGCGCGCAAAGGTGCGAGCCGCCCTTGATCACCTTGCGGCCGATGCGGACCTGCGGCTGGCTGGGGTCGAAGCTGTCCTTCAGCTTGCCCCCGCGCGGGTTCTTGGCCGCACAGCAGGACTGCCCCGGCTTCTTATCCTTCATGCCCTTTGCCGGGTTCTCCGCCCACCAGTCGGCGGTCCATTCCCAAATGTTGCCGACCATGTCGTATAGTCCATAACCGTTGGGCGGATAGGTCCGCACCGGCGAGGTCCGCTCCCATCCGTCCTCGCGGGTGTTGGAAAAGGGAAACAAGCCCTGCCAGTAATTGGCCATCATCTTCCCGCCGGGCGCAAGTTCGTCGCCCCAGGCGAATTCCTTGCCTTCAAGCCCGCCGCGCGCGGCAAATTCGTGCTCGGCTTCGGTGGGCAGTTCCTTGCCTGCCCACTTTGCAAAGGCGGCGGCATCGCCCCATGCGACATGGACCACCGGGTGGTCCCAAAGGTCAAGCGCAGCAAGGTCACTGTCCGGCCCATAGGGGTGCCGCCAATCGGCGCCGAAGGTGAAGCTCCACCACTGGTGGTAATCGGTCAGCGGCACGGGACCCGCGGTCTTGGTGAAGACCAGCGAGCCCGGCTGCGCCAGCTCGGGGTCCATGCCGGGATAGTCCTTCGGATCGGGAGCCATCTCCGCAACAGTCTTGTGGCCTGTAGCCTCGACAAATCGGGCGAAGTCACGGTTGGTCACCGGCGTCTCGTCAATCCAGAAGCCGTCGACGGCAACCAGCCGTAGCGGGCGTTCCTCGGGATAGAAGGCTTCCGAACCCATGGTGAAGGTCCCGCCTTCGATGAATCGCATTCCTGCGTGCAAACCGGCCATGTCTTGATCCTAGCCGACTATTGTTTCGGCTGCGACGCTCTTCGTCCCGAACCGCGCGCCCTTTGGAACCGCTCAAGCGGGGTCAGCAAAGTCAACGGGACAGGGCCGCTCGGAAAGGTGTTCGGATTAGCCTTTGCAATCGATTGTTGTCTTGCGGTCCAACCTGTGAGAAAAGGCACCATCGATGCCGCCAGACGCATCGCGGGAGAATGCCATGTCAGCTCATCGTCCGCAGCTTTCGCTGCCGCGCATCCTCGAGATGAACTTGGGTTTCCTTGGCCTGCAATTCTCCTTCGGGCTGCAGCAGGGCAACATGGGGCCGATCTATTCCTATCTTGGCGCGGACGAATCGCAGCTGCCGATGTTGCAGCTCGCAGGGCCGATCACCGGCCTGCTGATCCAGCCGCTGATCGGCGCGATGAGTGACAAGACCGGCGGCAAGTGGGGGCGGCGCACGCCCTATTTCCTGTTCGGTGCCCTGCTGTGCTGCATCGGCCTGTTCGCGATGCCGCTGTCGGCATCGTTGCTGATGGCGGTCTCGCTGCTGTGGATTCTCGACGCCGGCAACAATATCACCATGGAGCCCTACCGGGCCTATGTATCTGACCGGCTGAACCCCAATCAGCGGCAGGCGGGCTTCCTCACCCAGAGCGCATTCACCGGCCTTGCCCAGTGCCTCGCCTTTGCCACGCCGTCGCTGCTGGTCGGTCTCGGCATGAATCAGGACTGGGTGGACAGCCACAACATTCCCTACACCGTGCGGATCGTGTTCTGGGTGGGCGCCGTGCTTTCGCTGGTCACGATCGTCTGGTCGGTGATGCGGGTGCCGGAACTCCCGCTTACCCCGGCGGAACGCGCGCATATCGATGCGCAGCCGAAAGGCATCGGCGCCACCATTGCCGAGATCGGCAGCGCCATCCGCGAAATGCCGGTCGCCATGCGCAAGCTGGGGGTGATGAGCCTGTTCCAGTGGTTCGGCATGTCGGGTTACTGGACCTATGCCGTCTATTCGATTGGCCGCACCGTTTATCAGACAGCGGAGCCCAATTCGTCCGCATTCCATTCGGCCGTTCTCACCAATGGACTGGTTGCGGCCTTCTACAATTTCATCGCTTTCGCTTCTGCCTTCGTGATGGTGCCGCTGGTGCGGCGCGCCGGGCCGGGGCCGCTTCATGCCGCCTGCCTGGCCGCCGGGGGTATCGGCATGGCGGTCATGCCGCACGTAACCAGCGTTGGCATGCTGTTCGTTCCGGCCTTCGGAGTGGGGCTGGCCTGGGGCAGCATCATGGGCAATCCCTATGCGATCCTGACCAATTCGATCCCGCCTGCGCGAACGGGGGTCTACATGGGCATCTTCAACATGATGATCGTGATCCCGATGCTGGTCTTCGCGATCGTGATGAGCCAGCTCGATCTCGGAATCGTGAAGCTTGGCCTTGGGGCCTATGCGGGCCTGCTCGGCAATGATCCGCGCAACATGCTGACGGTTTGCGGCGCCTGCCTGATCCTTGCCGCCGTCTCGGTGCTGTGGGTGCGCGAAGGCCGCGCTTCGGCAACCGCGCCAGAGCTTGCCGCCGCCTGATGATCGCGGCGCTCGCCTGCCTGCACAGCGACGAGGCCAGCCTCGTCCTCGAATGCACCGCCAGTGGCACGCCCGTGTGGCGGCACCTTGGCGCGCGCGTCGATGCCGATGGGCTGGCGGCGCTGGCGGTAACGCGGACCGGGGCATCGTTCTCGCTCGATAGCGACGTGCCCTTCTCTCCCCTGCCGCCTGCCGGACTTGGCTGGTTCGGGCAGCCCGCCCTGTCGGCAAGGCAGAATGGTGCGGCGCTGGTGCCGGTGTTTGGTGCGGTTTCGATCGTCACGGACGCCAAGGCGATCCGCATCACCGCAAGGGACGATGCAAGCGGGCTGGAAGTCGTCCAGCAGATCACCCTCGCCCCCGGCGGCGCCTTCCTGTTCGGCAGCAGCCTGTCCAATCGCGGCGCGGATCCGGTGACGATCGACTGGCTGGCGAGCGTTCTGCTGCCGCTGCCCGCCAGCGCCGCGCGCCTCGTTTCGTGGCGCGGGCGGCACAATGCCGAACTGACCGAATGCTGCGAGCCGATGCCGCAGCACGCCCGGCTACGCGAAGGTCGGCGCGGCATTCCCGGCCACGGCGGCCCGGCGGGCGTGGTCGTGCTGGACGAAGCGGCGGGTAACGACACCGGGCTCGTGCTGTCGCTCCAACTGGCATGGTCAGGTGACAGCCGCATCGCCGTGGAGCGCGATGACGAGGGGTTCTGGGTGCTGGGCGCCGGGGCGGTTCCCGCAGCGGGCGAGATCGTACTTCAGCCGGGTGAGAGCTGGTCCGCACCGCAGGCGATCCTCGCGGTTTCAGCGCGCGGGACCAATGGCGCGATGGCGCAGCAGCACGCGGCGGTGCGCGCGCGGATCGCCTGGCCCGGGGTGCGATGGCACCGCGTCCGGTTCATGCCAATTCGTGGGAAGCCTGCTATTTCGATCACGACGAGGAGCGGATCGTCGCCCTCGCCCAAGCCTGCGCCGATGCCGGCGTGGAGCGTTTCGTGCTCGACGATGGCTGGTTTCGGGGCCGCAATGATGACCACGCCGGACTGGGTGACTGGACCGCCGATCCGGCCAAGTATCCCCACGGCCTGAAACCGCTCGCGGACCGCATTGTTGGCATGGGAATGGCGTTCGGGCTTTGGGTCGAACCCGAAATGATCAACCCCGACAGCGACCTCTACCGCGCCCATCCCGACTGGGCGCTGGCCCTGCCGGAGCGCGACCGGCCGACCGCGCGCAATCAACTGGTGCTCGACATGCGCCGCGCGGAAGTGCGGGACTATCTGTTCGCGGCGCTTGATGCCCTGCTGCGCGAGCTTCCCGTGTCCTACCTCAAGTGGGACCACAACCGCGATCTTGCCCCGGCGGGCGGCGCGGCGCAGGTGCAGGGCACCTATGACCTGTTGGCTCGCCTTCGCGCGGCGCATCCGTCGGTCGAAATCGAAAGCTGCGCGGGCGGCGGCGGGCGCAGCGATGCGGGGATCATGGCCTATACCCACCGTTTCTGGGCCAGCGACAACCTCGACGCCGTAAGCCGCACGGCGATCCAGCGCGGGTTCCTGACCTTCCTCCCGCCTGAGGTGATGGGATCGCACATCGGCGCGAGCCCTGCCCACGCAACAGGGCGCAGCCAGAGCCTTGCCTTCCGAGCGGCGGTGGCCATGCCGGGACATTTCGGCATCGAACTCGATCCGCGCCGTCTGAACGCCGAAGAGCGCGCCGAACTGGCTGACTGGATCGGCTTTCACAAGCAATGGCGCGCCCTGTTGCATCAGGGGCAGGTCTGGCTGGGCGAAGGGGCCGATGGCCTCGTCTGGCAGGCGCAGGGCCGCGGTGACGAATTCCTGCTCTTCGCCGTTCGCACCACCCCGGCGCTGGACCGCCGGCCGCAGCCGCTCAAGCTGCCGTTTCTGGCCGGCGCGGGCCGCTGTGATCTTGACCTGCTGCGGATCGCCAGCGGCAGTCAGCAGCATGCCATTCCCTTGCCAGAGCTGTGGCAGCAGACCGCTTCCTTCTCAGGCTCGTGGCTCGCCCATGCCGGCCTGCCAATGCCGCCGCTGGGGGCCGAAACGGCAGCGATCTTTCACGTGAAGGTGACCCCATGACCTTGGCGGACTTTCCCCATCGCAGGCAGAACCTGCTGACCGGCGAATGGCTGCTGGTCTCCCCCCACCGGGCCAAGCGGCCGTGGCAGGGCGATGCCTCGCCGCCCGATGCCCAGCGCGCAGCGGCGCACGATCCGGCCTGCCACCTCTGCCCCGGCAACACCCGCGCCACGGGAGAGGCCAACCCGGATTACGACGGCACATTCGTCTTCACTAACGACTTCGCGGCCCTGCTGGATAAAGGCGGGGAGGCCGGCGCTGAGCATCCGGTTTTCCGCACCGAACCGGCGACGGGCGAGGCGCGGGTGATCTGCTTCGCCCCCGATCACGGCGCAACGCTGGCCCGCCTGCCGGTCGATGGCATCGCCCGAGTGGTCGATTGCTGGTGCGATCAGTCGGCCGAACTTGGCGCGAAGTGGGCGCATGTCCAGCTGTTCGAGAACAAGGGCGCGATGATGGGCGCGTCCAGCCCGCATCCGCATGGCCAGGTTTGGGCGAGCGACTTCGTTCCCGAACTGCCCGCGAAGGAAGATCTCCGCCAGCGCGACTGGCTGGCGCGGCACGGTACTTGCCTGCTCGATGCCGTAGCCGATGCAGAGATCGTGGCCGCCGAACGCGTGGTCGAGGTCAATGAGGACTGGCTGGCTTTCGTGCCTTTCTGGGCGGCCTGGCCGTTCGAAACCATGGTCCTACCGCTTGCTCCCGCCGCCCGGCTGGAAGAGCTCGAGCCGCATCGCCGCCAGTCGCTGGCGCAGCTCCTCGCGCGCCTGCTGGGCCGTTATGACGCGCTGTTTTCCTGCGACTTTCCCTATTCGATGGGCTGGCACGGCGCTCCGCATGCGCTGGGCGATGATACGGCGCACTGGCGGCTCCACGCCCACTTCAACCCGCCCCTGTTGCGCTCGGCCAGCGTGCGCAAGCACATGGTCGGCTTCGAACTGCTCGCCGAGACCCAGCGCGATATCACGCCCGAAAGCGCAGCCCAGCGCCTGCGCGAAGCGGGGAATTTCGCATGACCCTGCTTCGGCGTGTCCGCGATGGCTATCTCCGCACTTACGGCGAAATGCCGGAGGGCGTGGCCTTCGTGCCCGGCCGGGTCAACCTGATCGGCGAGCACGTCGATTACAACGATGGCCTTGTCCTGCCGATGCCGATTTCGGCGGGGACGGCAGTCGCCTGGGGTCGCGGGGACGCACCGGGGGTAGAGGCGGTGGCGCTCGATCTCGATGAAGAGCGCGACAGCTTTGGTCCCGGCGATGCGACGCCGCACCAGCCTGTCGACTGGCGCTCCTATTTGCGCGGGACGGCTGCGGCCATGGCCGGGCAAGGCTTGCATGCTTCCGGCGCCCGGCTGGCGATAGCGGGTTCGATCCCGCGCGGATCGGGCCTGTCCTCGTCGGCCTCGGTCTGCGTCGCAATTGCGCGGGCGCTGGCGGAGGCGGGGGGCGTTCAGGCAAGCGCGGAAACGCTGGCACTTGCGGCCCAGTCGGCTGAACACAACTGGGCCGGCGTGCGCTGCGGGATCATGGACCAGATGGCTGTCGCGGCGGGCGAACCGGGCTGTGCGCTGCTGCTGGATTGCGCCGATATGTCGCACCGGAACCTGCCGTTGCCCGATGACTGGGCGGTGATGATCGTCCAGTCCGGCGTGCGGCGCGGGCTGGTGGACGGGCACTACAACCGCCGCCGCGAGGACTGCGAGGCCGCTGCAAAGGCACTGGGACTGTCATCGCTGCGCCATGCCGATGCCGAAGCCATTGCACGCGCGAATCTCGACCCGGTTGTCACTCGGCGCGCTGCCCACGTCGTTGAGGAAATTTCCCGCGTGGCACAGGCGGCAAGCGCCATCGAGCAGCGGGACCTGACCCGGCTGGGCGACCTGATGCGCGCGAGCCATGCTTCCTTGCGCGATCAATTCGAGGTCAGCGAGGCCCATGTCGATCGGCTTGTCGACCTGCTCGGCCATGCCATCGGCAGCGAGGGCGGCGCGCGGATGACCGGCGGCGGCTTTGGCGGCGCGGTAGTTGCCGTGATGCCTTCGTCCCAGACCAACCGGGTTCGCGCCCGGATCGAAGAAGACTACGCGCCGCCCAGCGGTGCGCCCCTTGAAATCATGATTGAACAGACTGGCCGCGTGCTGGCCGGAGAGTGTGAATGACTATGCCCGAACTGAACCTATCCGCAGAAGCTTCCAGAGTTTCAGTCTGGCGGCCACAGACCTATGCCGCGCCCGAATTGCCGCTGGTTACGACTGCCGATGCCGCGCCGATCCTGCCGGGCATCGACCTGTGGGACAACTGGCCGCTCACCCATGAGGACGGCAGCACCGTGGTGCACGATGGCCGCCAGTACTGGTTCATGCTCAGCGCGCCGTGCTTTCCCGATCCCGGCCAGCGCCACGATGCCGCGCGCATCCGGTTGGTGTCCAAGGGTGCCGATGGCTGGCGTGATCATGGCAACGCCCTGCCCGACAATGCCGGTCCCGGATCGCGCGAATGGGCCGGTTCGGCGGTGCTGCACGATGATGGCCGCAGCGTTACCCTGTTCTTCACCGCTGCGGGCCGGCTGGGCGAGGCACACTCGTTCGAGCAGCGCCTGTTCGCCGTGAACGGAGAGCTCGGCCCGGATGGTCCGGGGGGCTGGGGCACGCCGGTCGAGATCGTCCAGGCTGATGGGAGGCGCTATGTCATTGCCCGCGAGGCAGAGGGCAAGCCGGGCCTGATCAAGGCGTTTCGCGATCCGGCATGGTTTCGCGATCCCGCCACCGGCAAAAGCCACCTGCTGTTCACCGGCAGCGCCGCCTGGTCGGACGACGATTTCAACGGCCTGATCGGCATCGCGACCCCGGCTGCCGATGGCAGCTGGGTGCTGGGCGATCCTCTGATCGAGGCAGTCGGCGTCAACAACGAGCTTGAGCGGCCGCATGTCATCGTGCGTGACGGCCTGTACTACCTGTTCTGGTCCACCCAGCGCCGCACCTTCGCGCCCGGCTGGCCGGCTGGGCCCAACGGGCTTTACGGCGCGGTGGCAAATCGGATCGAAGGACCGTGGACGCCGGTCAACGGCTCGGGCCTTGTTGCCGCCAATCCGGCGCAGGAACCCACCCAGTGCTACAGCTGGTGGACCACTGGCGAAGGCGAGGTGTGGAGCTTCATCGATCACTGGGGCATGCAGGGTCGCAGCTTCGACGATCATCCCGAGCTCCTGCGCGGCCAGTTCGGCGGCACGCCTTCGCCCACCTTCCGCCTGCATTTCGCCGGCGATCAGGTTTCGATCGCCGGCTGAGACGGATCCATGCGCCCCCGCTATCACTATGCGCCGGCCAGCAACTGGCTGAGCGATCCCAACGGCCTCGTCCATCACAATGGCGAATGGCACCTGTTCTACCAGTACAATCCCGAAGGCGAGGACTGGGGCCACATGAGCTGGGGCCACGCGGTCAGCCGCGACCTTGCCCATTGGGAGGAACTCCCCGTCGCCCTGCGCGACGATGCGCAGCACATGATCTTTTCGGGCAGCGCGGTGATCGACGCGGCAAACAGCGCCGGCTTTGGCGCCGATGCGATGGTGGCGCTCTATACCGGCGCGATGATTGGCGAACCGCCGCGGCAGGTGCAGTGCATCGCCGCCAGCACGGATGGCGGGCGCACCTTCGCTGCCCATCCCGGCAATCCGGTGCTCGATCTGGGCCTTGCCGATTTCCGCGATCCCAACGTGTTCTGGCACGAAGCCAGCCAGCGCTGGATCATGGTCGTCGCACTTTCGGCGGCTAACAGCGCGCTGGTCTATGGTTCGACGAACCTCAAGGACTGGCACAGGCTGTCCGAGATTTCAGGCGCAGCCGCACCGGGCGAGGTCTGGGAATGCCCGCTGCTGATCGAACTGCCGGTCGAAGGCGGCGGCTCGCGCTGGTTGTTCAAGGTCGATGTGTTGCGCGGCGGCCCCGGATCGGGCGCGATCTATCTGACAGGGACGTTCGATGGCGACCAGTTCCTGCCCGACGGCGACGGCTGGAAGGTGGCGGACTGGGGCGCGGATTTCTATGCCGCCATCGCTTGGCACGAACCGCGCGACGCGCAGGGACGCCCGCTGTGGATCGGCTGGATGGGCAATCATGCCTATCAGGGCCACCTGCCCGCCAAGGGCTGGCGCGGGGCGATGAGCCTGCCGCGCCGCATCGCGCTGCGCCCGACCGGAGCGGGACTTCTGCTGTGTCAGGAGGTTCCCCAACAGGCCGCAAGTGATCTTCCCGAGCTGCGCAGCGCGTGTTCGATTGCGTCACGCACCCGCATGGAGGGCAGGGACTGGCGCGTGGTGCTGGACGATGGCGACGGGCGATCGATCGAACTGGAACGCGATGGCAGCGTTCTGCGCGCGGTGCGCAAGGATGCGGCCAGTCCGTTCCTTGATGCCAGCCGCGAAATGGCGCTCGCCAGCGACGCTCCGGTCGACCTGTGGCTCGATGCCGGATCGCTGGAAGTGCTGGCCGATGGCGGCGCGGCGGCGCTCACCTTGCAGCATTGCCTTGCCAGCGAAACGCTGGAATGCCGGATCGAGGAAGCGGCGACCGTCTGAACGGCCGGATCAGGCCGTATCGCGCAAGACCAGCAGCGGCGGCATCTCGATCGAGGCGGTGTCATTGCCGGCGATGCGTTCGAACAGCAGGCGGACCATTTCCTTGGCCCCTTCGGCAATGTTCTGGCTGATCGTGGTGAGGCGCGGCACGGTCTGTTCGGCCAGTGGCAAGTCATCAAAGCCGGTCACCGAAATGTCGCCCGGCACCGAAATGGAGAGATCGGCCAGCGCCCGCACGGTATACATGGCGATCAGATCGGACCCGCAGGCGATCCCGTCAATTCCGGCGCGGATGCGATCGACATGGCCGGCGATTTCCTCGGCCATTGTGTCCGAGGCGAGGTGGACGTGGAATTGTTCCGGCTCCGGCAGACCCGCAGCCTTCGCGGCCTCGCACAGTCCCTGATAGCGATCGAGCAATTCGGGCACGTCGGTCTCGCCCAGAAAGGCGAGCCGTTTGCGGCCTGAGCGGATCAGGCACTCGCCCGCCAGCCTGCCGCCCGCGCGGTTATCGACGCCCACCGTGCAATGGCGCTGGCCTTCCTTGCGGCTGCCCCAGACAACCATCGGCTTGTAATATTCGGCAACCCGCTCCAGTGCCTCGATCTGGTTGGACTGGCCGATCACCAGCACGCCATCGAGCATGCCCGATTCGACGATCCGCTCCAGCCAGTCATCGGCATTGGGAATGACGCGGCTGAGCATGATGTCATAGCCGCTTTCGGTCAGGGCGTCGGCCAAGTGACCAAGGATCGCCATGAAGAAGGGATCGGACAAGTGCTGCCGCTGTTCGTGGCCCAGCGGCACGACCACGCCGATGACCTTCGTTTCCTGCACCCGCAGACGGCGGGCCATCTGGTTGGGACGGAAGCCGTGTTCGCGGGCGATCGCCTGGATCTTTTCTCGCGTGGCCTTGTTGACCAGGCTTTTGTTTGCCAGCGCGCGCGAGACCGTGCCGGCCGAAACCCCGGCAATTCGGGCTAATTCGGCAATGTTGCGGATGCGGACAGGAGGATCAGACGAGTCGGTCATGTCCTCTGGTGGCTCCGGACTGAGTGAAAACGATTGAAGGCTGATGCCTTCCGACTGGTCCACCTGTCAACGTCGCAGCCTCTTTCGTCCGGGAAACCGCGCGCTTTTGGACTTCGCAACTCCAAATTGTCGCTCCCAAACCGGCGCGATCCCGTCTTTTCTGAACATTCGATAACAATCGATTGCGAAATGTATTGCAATCGATTGTTGTATGTGCGATTCCAACGCTCGACTTGCTGCACGCAAGCGATTCTCGTTTTGGAGGGGAGAGGAAATGAAGAAATCCGTGCTGAAGACCTGTGCGTCAGTGGCAGTGCTTGCCGCCGCATCGGTCATCGCGATGCCTGCCTTCGCGCAGGATGCGGCTGGGGAAGAAGCCGTCAACGATGCCGACATGATCGTTGTTACCGCATCGGGCGGCAACAAGTCGCAGCTGAACACCTCGGTTTCGGTCACCAGCATCAGCGCCGAAGCGATCGAATCGCTGCGCCCCAGCTCGGAAGCAGAAGTCTTCCGCATGATCCCCGGCATCCGAGGTTCCCGGCACGTCCGGCCCGGGCGGCAACTCGAACATCGCTGTGCGCGGCCTTCCCGTGGCCACCGGCGGTTCGCCCTTCGTCCAACTGCAGGAAGATGGCCTGCCCACCGTGCTGTTCGGTGACATCCAGTTCGGCAACAACGACTACTGGACCCACTACGACGCCAGCGTGGAGCGCGTGGAATCGGTCCGCGGCGGCGGTTCAACCACCTATGCCTCGCAGGCACCGGGCGCGGTCATCAACTACATCAGCCACACCGGCAAGGAAGCCGGCGGCTATGTCGAGGCGACCACCGGCATCAACTTCAACGAGCAGCGCTTCAACTTCCGCTATGGCGCTCCACTGGGCGAAACCACCCGCTTCCACATCGGCGGCTATGCCAAGATCGGCAAGGGCCCGCTCCACGCCGATTACCGCGTTTCGGAAAGCTTCCAGCTGAAGGGCAACCTGACCCAGGACTTCGCCGAGGGTGACGGTTACGTTCGCCTGCTGTTCAAGGTGGCCGACACGCAGGAGCCGAACTACACCGGTGCCCCCGCGCTCGCCAGCCTGAGCGGCGGCCAGTTCAGCAACGTCCAGCCGTTCCCCGGTTTCGACGGGCGCAACAGCTCGAACTACTCGATCTACAACAAGGACTTCCTGATCTATAACCGTTCGGGCCAGCTCGAACGCGTCGGCATGACCGGGATCACCACCAAGGCAGTCTCGCTGGGTGGCCAGTTCCACTACGAAACCAGCAGCAACATCACGATCGACAACAACCTGCGCTGGACCGACATGAGCGGTGCCTTCACCTCGCCGTTCCAGAACACGGCGCGGGCGAACGGCATCGTTGGATCGGCCATGCAGCTGAACGGCACGACCTATGCGACGGTCGGTTCGATCCGCTATGCCAATGGCCCCAAGGCCGGCCAGGTGTTCAACGGCACCTATGTCGACAACAACGTCAACGTCCGCACCAAGATCCGCGACATCGGCAGCCTGGCCAACGACTTTGCCCTCGCCGCAAAGTTCGATACTGCCTTTGCCAAGATCACCGCGCGCGCCGGCTTCTTCTACATGGACCAGGACATCTCCATGGAGTGGAACGTCAACAAGTCGCTGCGTGAAGTCAGCGGTGACAATCCGGCCCAGCTTGACCTCTACAGCACCACCGGTGCCAAGCTGACGCAGGAAGGAATTGCCGGCTACAACAACAACTGGGGCAACTGCTGCGCCCGTGACTATGACCTGTCCTACACCAACACCGCACCTTACGCGGCGCTGGAAATCGACGGCGAACACTTCGCCATCGACGGTTCGGTCCGCTTCGAGCGCGTCAAGGCGAGCGGCGGCGGCCGAGTGGGCGGCACCGAATTCTTCGTGAATTCGGGCGGGGTGAACATCCCGGCGATCACCGCCAACGGTGCCCGCGAAGTGCTCGACTACAGCCGCTCCTACACCTCGTGGACGGCGGGCGCCCTGTGGAAGGCGAGCAGCAGCACCAGCCTGTTCGTCCGTGCATCGCGCGGCGGCCGCTTCAACGGCGATCGCCAGACCTTCGGCGGCAAGATCTCGTCAACCGGCGCGCTTTGCACCGGCGCGATGGCCAAGGCCGGCACCGGCGGTTGTACGGCGGACGGCGTCACGCCTTCGGTCGACTTCGTCAACCAGTACGAACTGGGCCTCAAGACCCGCGGCGAACTGGGTGCGGATGGCCGCTTCGCTGTCGACCTCACCGTGTTCAAGGGCAACTTCAAGCAGAGCACCTTCGAACTCTCGGCCACCCGTTGCCCCGGCGGCGCTGGTGGCTGCGTGATCGATGCCCGCTACAAGTCCTACGGCGTCGAATTCTTCGGCACGGCCAATGTCGGCAACTTCAACATGACCGCCAACGCCACCTGGTCGAAGCCGACCCGTTCGGGCACCGACGCCTCGGGCAACCCGACGCCCTTCGTCCGCGCCCAGTACATGCCTGAACTGATGTACACGCTGCAGGCCGGTTATGACTTCGGCGATATCGCCTCGCTCGGCTTCAACGTCATCGGCCAGTCGGGCATTCTCGACGATGGCGGCCGTTCCTATCCGGGCGGGGCGGTCATCGGTGTCGACCTCAAGGTTCGTCCGATCAAGAACCTCGAGCTTGGCGTGCAGGGCTACAATGTGTTCAACCGCTATGATCTGCGCGGCAGTGGCGGTCCGGCCGACCTTTCGGTCAGCCCCGCCGTCATCGGCACGGGTCCGGCCCTCGGTCGCACCTGGACCGCATCGGTCCGCTACAACTTCTAAGCGAAACTCCTCCCTGTCCTACCTCCCTGGAGGCAGGGTACTGCGGGCCGGAAGGAAACTTCCGGCCCGTTCTTTTTCAGGCTAGGGGACAAGCAAATGACGGGAGTGGGTATGGAAGATCGCAGCATCCGCGAAGTGCTGATCGTGGGTGGTGGCAGCGCCGGGTGGATGACCGCCGCCGCGCTCGCCCGAGGCCCTGCGTGGCACCTGCCGCATCACTGTGATCGAGAGCGAGGAGATCGGCACCGTCGGCGTGGGTGAGGCGACCATTCCGCCGATCCGCACCTTCAACGAAACGCTGGGCATTGCCGAGGCTGACTTCGTTCGCGAAACCAAGGCCTCGTTCAAGCTGGGCATCGAATTTGTCGACTGGGGCAAGCAGGGCCACCGCTATTTCCACCCCTTTGGCGGACATGGCCGCAATTTCGATTACGTGCCACTGCACCAGTACTGGCTGAAGGCCCGCGCCGAGGGTGAGGAAGCCCCGATCGACGATTGGTCGATGGCACTGGCAGATCGCCCGACTGAACCGCTTCGCTCCGCCCAGCCAGGACCCGCGCTCGGTCCTTTCAACCTATGACTATGCCTATCACTTCGATGCCGGGCTCTATGCCCAGTACCTGCGGCGCTATGCCGAGGCCAAGGGCGTGGTGCGGATCGAAGGCAAGATCGGCGATGTGACGCTGAACGCCGAAACCGGCTTCGTCGAAAGCGTGACACTGGAAGACGGACGGTCGTTCGGCGCAGAGCTGTTCGTCGACTGCTCGGGCTTTCGCGGCCTGCTGATCGAAGGCGCGCTGAAGTCCGGGTATGAGGACTGGACGCACTGGCTGCCCTGCGACCGCGCCGTGGCCATGCCCTGTGAGAACGCCGGCGAGCCGACTCCCTACACCCGCTCCACCGCGCGCGAGGCCGGCTGGCAGTGGCGCATTCCGCTGCAGCACCGCACTGGCAACGGCTATGTCTATTGCAGCCAGTTCCTTGATGACGACAAGGCCGCCGACCTGCTGGCCAGCCGGCTTGATGGCAAGGCGCTGGGCGATCCGCGTTCGCTGCGCTTCACCACCGGGCGGCGCAAGCAGCACTGGAACAAGAACGTGGTCGCGGTCGGCCTGTCGAGCGGCTTCCTCGAACCGCTGGAATCGACCTCGATCCACCTGATCCAGGCGAACATCTCAAAGCTGATCGCGCTGTTCCCCGACAAGGATTTCGATCCCGCGACAATCGCCGAATTCAACCGCATTTCGACGATCGAGACCGAGCGGATCCGCGATTTCATCATCCTCCACTACAAGCTGATGCAGCGCGACGATGCCGAACTGTGGCGCTATTGCGCGGCGATGGAAGTGCCGGAAACACTGCAGCTCAAGATCGACCACTTCCGCCGCTATGGCCGCCTGGTAGCGCGCGAGATGGACCTGTTTGCCCCGGCCAGCTGGCTGGCGGTACACATCGGCCAGCTCAACTATCCCGAACGGCTCGAACCCCTCATGGCTCATCGCGGCGTCGATGCGCGCGACTGGCTGGATAAGCTGCGCGGCGCGATGGAGCGCGAGGCGCAGACCATGCCCGGGCACGCGCAGTTTATCCAGCGCCTGATCGGCTGAGCAGCGCGGTGGCGCAGCTGCCAGAAGCGCTCCGCGGCCTGCTGATGCAGGTCCAGACGCTCCGCCGGGCGCAGCGTTACCTGGAGGCTGACGCGCTGCTGGCGGAGGCGCGCGAAGGCTATCCGGCAGATCCGGTGCTGGCCTTCCTGCAGGCGCAGACCCGTTATGAACTTGGCCATCCGGCGGCGGACCTGTTTGGCGAGGCGGCACGGCTCGATCCGGCAAACCGCGACGCCCTGCGCAACCGGGCGCTGGCGCTGGTTTCGGAAGGCGCGGCCGATCAGGCGCGGGCCATGCTGGAGAAAGAGCTCGCCGAGCGGCCCGACTGGCTTGATGGGCACAAGGTGCTCGCCACGCTGAAATGGACGCACGGCGCGCGCGGGCATTTCGCCGATCACTATGCCCCCGCCTGCCGCGCCCTGCCCGATCGGCTGGACCTGTGGACGGCGTGGTTCCGCATGGCCGCGCAGGCGCGGGACTGGCCGGCGGCCTCGGCCGTGCTGGACGAGGCCGAGCGGCACCACGCCGGTTCGCCAGCCATGCTTGCCTGCCGGCTGTTTGTCGCGGTGGAATCGCATGACGATGCGGCGGTGCCCGGACTGCTTGCCAAGACTGCGCATATTCGCGGCGACGTAACCAGCCTGTGCCGTGTGCGCCATGCCCTGCGCAGCGGCGATTTCCGCGCTGCCGAGACGGAGGCACTGGCGCAAGTCGGCGGACCTTCCGCGCCGCTCTATTGGCCCTACCTCTCGCTGGCATGGCGGCTGCTGGACGACGAGCGCTGGCTCTGGCTCGACCGGCCGGATGACCTGATTCAGGCGATCGAAAGCGACATGCCAGCGGACGAGCTTGAGGAACTGGCGGACCTCCTCCGCTCGCTCCACACCGCGCAGGCGCCCTATATCGAACAGTCGGTGCGCGGCGGCACCCAGACCGATCGTTCGGTCCTGCTCCGCCACGAAGCGCCGCTGCAACGGCTGCGGGCACGAATGCTGGACATGGTCGCCAGCCATGTTGCCCATTTGCCTGCTGCCGATCCGGCGCACCCGCTGCTGGCGGCACCGCGCCATGGGCCGCACCTGATCGAAGGCAGCTGGTCGGTGCGGCTGGAACGGCAAGGCTTCAACGTGCCGCATACCCACGCGATGGGCTGGCTGAGCTCGGCCTTTTACATCTCACTGCCCGAGCGGATGGGGCCGGAGCCTGCGGGCTACATCGAATTCGGCGCGGCGCCGCCAGAATTGGGCCTGCCGCTGGCGGCGTACCGGACGATCCGGCCCGAGCCGGGGCGGCTGGCGTTGTTCCCTTCAACCACCTGGCACGGCACCGTGCCGTTCGACGATGGCGAGCGGCTGGTGGTCGCCTTCGATGTGCGCCGCCCGCTCTAGAGCGCGGACTTGCCCAGCAGGATAGCCCCGGTGATTCCCGCCTCGTCGCCAAGTCCGGGCAGGACGATATAGCGTTCCAGCCCCGGATCGAGCTGAGCTGCCCGGACATAGCCGCCCAGCAGCCGTTCAGTTGCCAATCGAAGCGCCTCGATCAACCCCGGCGTCTTCATCACCCCGCCGCCGAAGACCAGCCGGTCGGGCATGTGCAGCAGCACAAGGTTCGCGGCGAGTTGGCCAAGGTATCCGGCAATCAGCTCCACCTTCTCGGCCGGGCTTGCCAGTTTGGATAGGCTGGTTCCCCAGCGGTCCTCGATCGCCGGACCGCTGGCCAAACCCTCAAGGCAATCGCCGTGAAAGGGGCAGCGGCCGGGGAAGGGGTCAATCGCGGGATCGCGGACCACGGCAATATGTCCGGCCTCGAAGTGTGAAAATCCGGCGAGCGAGCGGCCACTCTGCACGACGCCTGTGCCGATGCCGGTGCCGATGGTGGTATAGGCCAGCGTCCGGCAACCTTGCCCCGCGCCCATTGCCCATTCGCCCAGAGCCGCACCGTTGACGTCGGTATCGACCACGATCGGCGCGCCGAATTCGCCCAGACAATCGTGGAACCGCGCGCCGGCCCAGCCGGGCTTTGGCGTGGTGGTGAAGCGGCCATAGTCTGCCGAGGCGGGATCGATGTCGATGGGGCCGAAGCTGGCGACGCCGAAGCTGGCGATCGGACCGTGCTCGGCCACCGCCCGGCGGAAGAAATCCGCCACCTCGGGAAAGCATTCTTCGGGCCTGCGCGTGGCGACGCGCGTTTCGGCGAGCACCTGTCCGTCCTCCCGCGCGAGCGCGAGGACAAATTTGGTTCCGCCCGCCTCAATCGCCCCGATCAGTCGCTCAGCCATCGCCGTTCCTTGGTTCAAACCCGGCCGACATAGGCCGAAAGCACGGGCAGCTCATCCCCGTCCGGCGCGCCAAGTGCAATCAGGGATTCGACCGGTCTGTCGAAAGCGAATTGTCCGTCGGCATGTCCGAGATTGAAAACGCAAAGCAACGTCTCGCTCCCCGTGCTGCGTGTGAAGGCGAGCACATTGTCGTCAGCCTGCAGGAGGGTGTAAGTGCCCAGCCGCAGGGCAGGCGAGCCCTTGCGCAAGGCGATCACTGCGCGGGCAAAGTGCAGCACCGAACCCGCATCCGCCTCTTGCGCGGCGACCGAATGCGCCAGGTGGCGCGGATCGACCGGCAGCCACGGATCGTCACTGCCAAAGCCCGCATCCGGCGCATCGTCCCACACCATCGGCGTGCGCGCCCCGTCGCGGCAATTGGTCTGCGGCCAGTTGCGAATGGCCTCGGGATCAAGCAACCGTTCGAAGGGGATGTCGGCGTGGACCAGCCCCAGCTCCTCACCGTAATAGACGAAGGGATTGCCGCGCAGGCACATCAGGAGCAGCAGCATCAGCTTGGCATAGCCGTCCGCGTCGCGCCCCTGCCCGCAGCGGCTGACGATCCGCACGGCATCATGGTTGGAAAAGGCGAGGCTGGGCCAGGTCCCTTCCGGCCAGCGCCCCATGACTTCTGCCACATAGGCCGGGGTCACCTGCGGCCCGGCGAGGAAGTCGAAATTGTAGGCGGTGTTGAGCCGCTTGTTCCCTGCCGTCGCCAGCTGCATTTCGCGGGTGGCATCGGCGCCGCCGATCTCGGCCACGGTGAAGCGCGCGTCATAGAGGTCCATCAACGCGCGCAGCCGCTCGACGAAAGGCACCAGTTCTGGCTGCGACATGTTGTTGATCTGAAGCTGAAAATCGTGCGGCCGGGTCGGATGCTTCATGCCGCTCGGCGGATTGTCGGCCAGCGAGGTGTTGTAGAACGCGCATTGCAGGGCATCGAGGCGGAAACCGTCAACGCCGAGGTCGAGCCAGAACTTCGCGACGCCAAGCAGCGCCTGCTGCACCGCCTCGTTATGCAGGTTGAGCTGCGGCTGTTCGGGCAGGAAATTGTGCATGTAATACTGCCCGCGCCGCGCGTCCAGGTCCACGCCGGGCCATAGAACACTGACTGCCAGTTGCTGGGCGGCGATCCATCCGGTTTGGCATCGGCCCAGACGAACCAGTCAGCGCGGGGGTTGTCGCGGCTGGCACGGCTTTCGGTGAACCAGGGATGCTCATCGGAGCAATGGGCATAGACCTGATCGATGATGACCTTAAGGCCGAGGTCGTGCGCGCGGGAGAGTAGCGCCTTGAAATCATCGAGCGTGCCGAAGACCGGATCGACGTCGCAGTAATCCGACACGTCATAGCCGTAATCGGCCATCGGCGAGGTGAAGAAGGGCGAGAGCCAGATCCCGTCCACCCCCAGCGAGGCGACGTGATCGAGGTGCCGGGTGATCCCGTTCAGGTCCCCCACGCCATCGCCGTTGCTGTCAGCGAAAGAGCGCGGATAGATCTGGTAAATCGTCGCCCCGCGCCACCATTGCGCGCCGGCGTCCAGCTGCTGTTCCATGATCTTCTCCCGATCGGCCTGTCCGGCAGAGGCATTTCATAGCGCGATATTTGCTTTATGCAATCGATTGTAATAAACCCTGCACAACAGGCCGTGAAGCCGATTGGAGGGGAATGATGGAAAAGCCGCGCAAGTCGCTTGGCGGGCTCGTCAACATGCAGATCATGGGTCTTGGCGTTGCCAGTTCCTTTGCCCTGCAGGAATCAAACACCGCCCGGATTTTCCAGACCATGGGGGTGGAGCTTGCCACCCTGCCGATCCTCATGCTCGCCGGGCCGGTGACCGGGCTCATCATGCAGCCGATCATCGGCCACTATTCCGATCGCACATGGTGCCGGCTGGGACGGCGGCGGCCCTATTTTCTGGGTGGCGCGATTGTTGCCACGCTCGCCATGCTGGTCCTGCCCAATGCCGGTTCGCTGTGGCTGGCCGTGGCCATGTTGTGGATCCTCGACTTCGCGCTCAACGCCGTCATGGAGCCGGGCCGCGCCTTTACCAGCGAGATGACGCCGACCAGCCAGCGCACCTTTGCCTTTGGCCTCGGCATGCTGATTGGCGGCGGTGGGCAGGTGGTTGGCCACATGGCGCCTTGGGTGCTGGAGCAGATCAACGTATCGAACGTCGCCCCGGCTGGAGTAATCCCCGATACGGTGCGCCTGTCCTATTACATCGGCGCGCTGTTCACTATCCTTGGAGTCGGGTGGACGGTCTTTGCCGTGCGCGAATACAGCCCGGCGGAACTCGCCGCGTTCGGCGATCAGGAAGAGGCGGAGGCGCGTCCGCACGAAGCGCTGGTTCGCCCGCGCGGCGGAGAGCGGGTGGTGATCGCCGGACTGGTCCTGACGGCACTGATCCCGGCATTCGCCCGCACCCAGTATTCGCTCTATGTGCTCAGCCTTGGCGCTGTGCTGGTCGGGCTGGCGCAGATGGCCAATGCGCGGGGGGCGCGGGACGGCTTCGTCGCCCATGTCTTCAGCGATCTGGCGCAGATGCCGCCGGTGATGAAACAGCTCGCGGTTGTCCACTTCTTCACCTGGATCGCGCTGTTCATCCGCTGGCCGTTCACCACTCCGGTGATCACGCAATATGTCTTCCACTCGACCGACCCGACCTCCGCCGCTTACAACGAAGGCGCCAATTGGGTGGACCTGCTCAATACGACTTACAGCGTGGTTTCGGCGCTGGCCGCGGTGCTGCTCTTTCCCTGGCTGGCCCGCCGCTTCGGCAATGTCCGGACGCACACCGCATTCCTGTGGCTGGCGGTTGCCTGCTACGTGTCGATCCTGTTCATCCGCGACAAGTACCTGCTGTTCGTGCCCTATGTCGGCTTCGGGCTGGTCTGGACATCGCTGAACCTGCTGCCCTTCGTGATCCTCACCAAGGTGCTGCCGGCGAACAAGCTGGGCATCTACCTCGGCATCTTCAATTTCTTCATCGTCATCCCGCAGATCCTCGTTTCAACGACGATGGGCCCGATCCTGACGGCCTTCTTCCCCGGCGATCCCGTCTGGACCTTCCTGATCGGCGCGGTCGCCACAGCCTTCGCGGCACTTGCGATGATGAGGGTGGCTGCCGATTGATCCGGAAAGCTGATGAAGCTCTCCGAACCAGGGCCTCGTCATGACATTCGGGCGGGATCGAGATGCCGCGATGCGAGAAAATCTCGCTTCGGACCGATGAACTCAAGTAAGGTGAGAGCTAGATCCCGGGCGTGAAAGTCAGCGTGATGACATCTGCATAGACGCCTGCGAGCTTGCCGGAGGGCACGCCGCCGGTGAGCGACATTACGAAGGGATAGGTGCTCCCCGCCACAGTGGCGCGCGCAACGTTGTTGGTGCCGCTGCTGCTGAGCGTCGAACCGTTGAACGTCATGGAATAGGGGATCGAATTGCTGGTGTTGTAGGGCGGCGTTGCCCCCGCCAGAACCATGGTCGAGCTGTTGAGCGTGGAGACCGCGACGTTGATCGAATTGGTGCTCTTCAGGCCAACCTGCAGGGTCTGGGTGGCGCTGGTGAAGTTGCCGAAATCGAGCGTCTGCGGGCTGGCCGTGACGACGCTGAGGACATTGGTGATGGTGGAATTGAGGCTGGTCAGCGAACCGGTGGCCGACGTTTGTACAACATTGTTTTTCAGGCACTGCAGCGAATAGCCGAGATTTTCGGTAAAGCTGTTGCCACCGACAAAATCCGTCGTCGTGTTGACCGGAAGCGAAACGGTAAATGTTGCCGAGGTCGTGACGTTACCAGTCCCGAGCGCAATCGCGGTGATGCCCGGTTGGCCCGCCGCGGTCGTGCCGCTCTGGAAGGACACGGTCTGGTTGTTCGCATTCGTGATCGAATACTGCGGACCCGCGGCACCAATCCGCAGTGTTCCTGTTGCGGAATCGGTGAAGATCAGCCGGAAGGCATCGTCGGAATTGGCGCCCTTGCTGATGGTGACCGTAAACGTCGTCGTCGTTGCGGCGACGGCCTTGATCGGATCGTAATTGAGCGTCGCCGGCGACGCACTGATCGTTGCGGCACAGACCGCCATAGCCGGGCTGGCGGCAAGCAGGGCAACGGACATGGCCCCTGCCGCGGCGAACTTGCGCATGGTCCTCATTTGCCTTGCCTCCCTTCGACGGGATGCAGCGCGCCCACGCGCACGGTGCCCGAGCTATCCTCAACCACGTTCATCTCGAAGAATGTCGGTGGTTCCGTGGCCAGTTCGATCCGCCACTTGCCCGGACGCATCGACTGGATACCGAAACGCCCCGTCCTTCCGGTGAAGAACGAGATGCCTCCACGCTGGGGTTCGGCAAGTTCTGTTGCAACGCCTGTAAGCAAGGGAATGGGTTCTCCATTGCGATCGACAAGGGTGCCGACCACGAGAAGGTGATAATCGGAGCCTACGGTTAAATTGTATCCTGCCCTATACTTAGGGTAAATATGTACATTCCCTTGGCCCAGGTCATACCCCGGCGGTGCATTGTTTACGTCGTAAATGAGCGTGCGGTTGGAATAGGCGCTGAGACTGCCCAGCATCGCCGGGCCAAGCGTGCCCGAACGCGCCATTTCGCTCTTGTCACGCGGGTCGATGCGCACCGGCTCACCCTTTAGCGAGGGGTGGCTGCGTGCGACGAGGAAGCCTTCGGATACCGGCCGACCGATCGCGAATGTTCCGTCGGCAAAGGCCAGCGCAGTCGAGAAGCGCAGCGAAGTGCGGGCGTTTGTCAGGCTGCTGCGGGCAGAGCTGTAGTCCGCCATCTGGTTGATCCCGCCTTCGAAGCGGTTGCCGACATAATAGAGGTTGGCATTCAGCGACGAGCCCAGGTTATCGCGGGCCAGATCGGCGTTCGTCGACCAGGCGCCGATACCGTCGCCGCCGCTCGACTGGAAACTCGCCCGTGCCGATCCGCGACTGTCGACATCGACCTGAGCGCTTGACCGCATGCCGAAGCGGGCGCGCAGGCCCAACCTGACGACAAATCCGTCCCGCAGGGTGCCGTGGTCATATTGCGCGGAAATGATCCCGCCGACCGTATTGCTCAACCGGAGGCCGAGCTCTGCGCGCGCGCTGATCCGGTTTTCGCGCGCAATGCGATCATGGCTGTAATTGGCATCGACGGAGAAATAGCGATCCCGGCCGAAATTGCGGGTATAGCCGGCGGTCAGGCGCCATTTGAGGGGCTCGATGCCGGCAAGCTGGCCCGGCACTGCAAAGCGCGCGCTGCGGTGTTCTGCTCCCAGGTGGAGCGACTGCGAGTTGTCGCCATTGCCGGTAATGATCTTCTCGAGGCTCGCCGAGGCGGCAAAACCCGTCTTGCCGCCGCGCGTGCGGCTTCCCGCAAGGTCGATGCCGAAGAGCCCCAGCGAGCTACCGACCAGGAACTCGCCGCCAATCTGTTGCGCTTGCCGGTCTGCACGGAAATTCGCGCCTGCCGAAACCTTCTGGCTGATGCCCTTGCGAACGAAGCCCGATGCGATCCAGTCACCGGAATAGGAAATGCCGCGCGCCGTGGGGTTGGCATAGACACCGGCGAATGCCGAGAATTCGGTGAGCCCGGGCGCCAGCAGCGAGCGGCTGTAATAGAGATCGAAATTGATCAGGCGCCGCTGCCCGGTGGGATCCTCAACCCTCAATTGGACCTGGTTGGCACCATCGGCCAGCGGGAAGTCCTGCAGGCTGTAATTGCCCGGTTGCAGCTGCTTGCGTTCGACGATGCGGCCGTTGACCACCGTTTCGACCACGCTCGGCGCGAACAGGCTGAAGCTTTGTGTTCCGTTCGAGCGGATTTCTCGCTGCGGATCGAGCTGCGAGTAGAGGCGGGTAACCGAAAGGCCCGCGACATTCGGCGTCGACTGGAAGGAGCGCGAGACCATGCGAATGTCGCCCAGCGAAAGGCGCACGGTCCGCACGAGATTGTCATAGACCAGACGTGTCCCGGTGCGGCGAAAGGTGGGTTCGTTGGAGCGAAACGAGCCATATCCTTCGGCTTCGACCACCACATCACCAAGACGGAAGGCGCCGTCGATCCCGACAAGTGGCGCCAGCACCGAGCTTCCCGCCCCCTTTTCCACGAAGTCCATCGCGCCGCGCAGGTTCAGGTACCCGCTGACGTTGGCAGGTTCGAGCGTCTCGCCGCCATTCGAGTAGACATCGCGCAGGCTGATGCGACTGACTTCGCGCATTTCCAGAGGAAGCGAAATCGCCAGGGTGAGGCGGGCATCGTCATAGACCAGGCCGATGCCCATTTCCTTGAGCGTTGCGCCGGAAACTTCCGCGCCGCTGCCGATCCGGTCCTTGACCGTGGCATATGCCTTGGGCGTCAAAAGCTGCTGCAGCAATTGCAGGAAGCGGGGGGCGACAACCGATAGCGAATCGTCGGGTGCAACCGCCAATTCGACATCACCAAGGTAATTGGCATTGTCGGCCAGCGGGACGATGAACCGGAGGGTGCGGTTTGTCGGGTTTATGCGGTGGCCAAATGCCGGTACCGGCAGGTCAGCAGACTTCGCCGCCGGCGCCTGTTGCGCCTGCGGTGCTGTCGGTGGCTGAACTGGCACATCGACCGGCATTGCGGAATTGCCCCAAGCAAGGTTCAGGAAATCAGGCGGGACAGCCGGAACAGCAGTCCGCCCAGGCGGACGAAACTATTGCGGTTGCGGATCGAGCAGTGCGGCACTGACTGCGCCGGTTTCCGAAGGCAGGGGCATCGGAATGAGGACGGTCCGCGTCGAGTGGCTGGCGACCAGACCATAGCCGATCGCCTGCTGGAACTCCGATCCGTTCATGGTCTTCTCGAACACCTGCTGGCCATTGGCGTCGGTCTGCGTGATGCGGATGCGGTGCTGGCTGAGGTAATCATGCGCGGCGCCGCTGTTCTCGATCGTCACGCTGGCGGCTGGTTTCCCTTCGCTGGTCTTGGCCGGCATTGCTGATTTCACAACAAGGCTGGGCTTGCGCTGCGGAGACGAGACACTGGTCAGAACCTGGAAATTATAGACGACCTGTACGGCCGACTTGCCCTCGGGCAATTTCACCGGAACCTGATTGATGCCGACATAGTAATGGTTGCTTTCTGCGATGTCGGGATCGCCGATCCATTGCACGCGAAAGGTCTGCGTCTGGCCCGGCGCGATCAAGGCCATGGGCGGGACGACCAGAAGGTCTTCCGCATTGTCCTTGGTCTGCTCGAACCCCGTCGCATTGGCCTTGAGCTTGGTCACCACGATTTCGACCGGCAGCGAATTGGCACCGGTATTGTTCACGCTGACATTCGCCACGACACGGCGTCCGCTGGATTGCAGGTCAACCATGACAGGTGAAACCGTGGTTGCCTGCGCGGCGATCGGCAGGGCAAGGGTCAAAATCGCCGATGCCATCAGAGAAGCACCCTTGAAGGCCCTTGCGATCCTGGTGCGAAACATTTTCATTGGACCCTCAATTCTTTGGCGTCAGCGAAATGGTGATTGTTGCTGCATAGTTGCCGCTGACGGGCTTGGCCGGCGCGCCATTCCCGTTGGGGGCCTTTTCCGTGACCACAGCAAAGTTCTGGACGTTGATGGTTATTCCGCCGGACCTGGCATTGTACTGGACCTGCGGCACGCCGGCATAGACTTCGAGCGAGCCGATCGGTGACGTATCGCGGGTGGTTACTGTCGCCGGATTGGCGGACCAGCCAGTTGCCTTCGCGATGAAATTTATCGTCTGGCTTTGGCCTGCGGGCAGGACAAGCTGAGGCCGGGTAAGTCGAAGCGACGTGGCGGAAATCACGATCTGGGATGGCGCCGTGCAGATCATCCCATCGATGCGGAATGACGTGTTGACCAGTGATGGATCAAGCTTGCCGTTCTTGTCGATGGTGGCTGTCAGCGTCATCGGGGGGATCTGGGTGGTGATCGAACACTGCGCCTCCACCCGGGCCCTTGTCTGGTAATCTGCCTGTCCGGGAGCAGCCTGCGCGTCGCTGGCGTACGCGCAGGCTGAAGCGACCAGAATGGCCGCGCCAAGGCGCGTCATTCCGGTCGGTGCTCCGGGAAGGGCAGGAAACATCAGGCGGTAGGCGTAAGGGTTACGACAACCGTACCTGCATAGGACCCTGCGAGCAGAGCCTTGCTGCCTGAGGGGGCCAAGGTGCCGGCAGTGATCGAGAGAGTGCCGTAGAGCTCGCCTACCACATGCGGCGAACCGTCAACCGTCACCGGGCTGCCGGCAAGCGAAACGGTCGCGGTATAGTCGATGGTGTTGGTGAAGTTCGTCGTATCGGTCAGCGTTGCGCTGTTGGTCATGGCCGTCTTCGTGACCGTGATCGTGGTATTCGATCCGTTGCACATCACATTGGCCTGCGACGAGTTCTTGGAATAGCTGCCGGTCAGCTTGCCATCGGCGCCGACGGTCAGCGTACCGAAGTCGAGATCGCTGGTCGAACCGGTGAGCGCGGTGCAGGTGGCTGCAACATTCGCCTTCACGTCATAGGTTGCCGCCATGGCGGGCGTGGCGGAAACAGCCGCAACGGCCGCCGCTATCATCAGGTACTTCTTCATTTCTGTTCCTTCCTAGTTAATTGCATTTCCAGCAGTAAATCTGTGCGAACTGCACAGGTCAGCTTCCCGTCGATGCACGGCGGAAAGGCTGTCGGGGATGGATTGCGGGGCGTTCATGGCACCGCCGCAATCGAAACAGTCAGGGTATCGGCATAGGCTCCCGCCACCAGTCGCGGTGTCGTCGGAGTGGTCCACGAAGCGGTGAGCGATGCGGTCTTGTTCGTCGCCGTTCCCGTGGCACCGGAATAGAGCCCGGTCGAATTGCCGGGTGAGAGCGCGCAGCTGCTCTGGCCGGATACGAGCTGCGCGGATGTGCAGCTGGCTGTCACCGGGCCGCCGGTGTTGAGCGGCACACTCATCGCCAGAGTATAGACCAGCGAATTGGTGAAACCGCTGACCGCCGCGGCGGAAGTGGTCAAGGCGCCGTTGCTCGAAGTCGCGTTGATCTTGAATGGGGTGCTGCAATTGACCACCGCCGATGCAGAAGAGCTGCCGCTTACCGAAAGGTCGGCGTTGGTGGGAAAGTTCGAACCGACCGATATCTGGCAGGAACCAAGGATCGTCCCGGTCGCATTGATGGTGAGGGTATCCGCCTGCGCATCAGGCGCAAATCCGCCCAGCGCAAACATGAGCGCATAGGCCAACGATCGGCGTACCGAAAGCGGAACGCGGTGAAACAATGTACCCTGACCCCCCAGAGAACTAAGTGCTTTCACCTAATGGAATAATGGTTCGCCTTCCAGCGCAAAGTTTTCCGGCAGGGCGATCATCAGTTTCGGTCCGGTCAGGCGGATGTTGGAGTGGACCTTTTGGGCGGGGCAGCAGTCATTGATGTGCCGCGAGATCCTGTCCGCTTTCATGAAGCACCTTGATGACCTGGCGGGACATGTCGAGGAACTCGATGATTGGCTCTCGCTACGCGTTCCGGCAATTGCGGGGGAGGATTCGCTTATCCCGATCGGACGGGAAAAGTTCCATTACCGCCAGCCAGGCGATGTTCTCCACCCGGAACGTGAGCCGCTGGTGATTCTGGAGCAGATGCGCCGCGCTCTGGGCAGCGCAACGGCTTTGATGCAGCAGCTTCGCTATGAACCGAACGGGATTGTCTATCCGACACCCTTTGTGCTCAAGGATGACAAGCTCACCCACCTCCATGCGCAGTCGGCCTGGATCGAGGCAGGGCACATCTGGCTGCCGGAGCGGGCACCTTGGCTTGAGGATCTGCGCATCGAGATTGTAAGCGTTCCGCAAGGTCGCAATGACGATCAGATCGATAGCATCAGTCAGTTCCTCTCATGGCACTATTCCAAACGAGGCATGGGAAACGGGTCAATCTGAGCGGCATTTGACGGGGGCGAGTTGAACAAACGAAAGAAATTCAGGATATCTCAGTCAACTCGGCCCCACACATCCGCACGGCACATACCCTGGTGTAAAGTTTACCGAAATGCCGCCGGTCGACGTGGAAAAGTTGCCGCCTCCCATATATTTCTCAGTAAACTCATGGATGTGGCTTGTGCAGTACTTCGCCCCACGCGCGACAATGCGCACCTGGGTCGAACGCTCGATCGGGATGCCGGTAATCTCGTTGCGTTCGACCTTCCAGTCGTTTCCGCTGGCGACTGCCTTGACCAACGTGAGATCGGGCCAGTCCCAGAACTGGCGGGCCTGGGCAAAGGCACGCGCCTCTATCGCGGCGCTGCCTGCTGCGCCGCGAGGGGCGCCGCAGATGTGCGGGTTTCCGCTTTGGAAGACACCGGCCGGAACAGTTAGGTTGAAGGTGCCGGCGGCCACCGGGCCTGCCTTGAGCTTGCCGTTCTTTTCGGTGTTCGTCTGCGGGATCACTTCCATCTTCACCTCGTGCCTGCCGGGCTTGAGGAGGCCTGCGGCAGTGGCGCGCGAAAGCATCTCGAGGAAGGCTTCCGAGCCGGGGGTGCGTTGGGCGTTGATCGAATTGACGAATTGCCCGCGCCACGTCGTCCAGGTTTCATGATCGCGGCGGCTGCCCCAGGGGAAAATGTCCGTATCAAACGCCTGCCCGGCGATGGTGAAGCGCGCGATGTAGTGGACGCCATCGGCAAAGACCTGTGATGCGGGCAGGCTGTTTGCCGCGGCGATGGCGTTGACCGCAGACCGCTCGGTAAAGACCCGGAAGAACATAGGCTGGCCTAGCGTAAAGTCGCTCGCAATCGCCGCTTCGCTGATCGCCCCGATGCCGAGATCGGTGCGCGTGAAGACAATCTGGCCCTGATGTGCAGCATGAACCTCGTTGTGAACGCCCTGATCGGCGATCATGCCGCCCTTCGCCTGCGGCCCGGACTGCGCAGTGCTTGGCGGTGCGGCTGGCAACGAGCCGCGCGCCCTCTGGAACCTTTCGAGCGGATTGGCGCTCACCCAGGTGCTCATGCCGATACCGGCGGCTACAGCTGCAAGCGGAAAGATCAGGTTCTTGCGCATGTCGGGCTCCCCATTGGCCAATTTATTGCAGACTGCGCGCTGGGCTCGGTGCCGCCCATCCCCTCATCTGACGGGAATGATTTGCCGGATAAGGCGTGGTCCGTTCATCCGGCAGACAGGAAAAGGGGGCGGGCATGGGCCGGTTCGGCGGGGTATTTGGCGCATTCTTGCCTGAAGTGGCTGTAGCCTTAGCGGCGAGGGTCCGCGTTGGCTGATTTCTGGCGGCGGCTGGTGCTCAAAGCGGGGTGGAAGATGTTGGATGTGGCGGGTAATGCAGAAGTGATGAGCGAACAGGACCCCAGCCTCGAGCAGGTCGAGCCGTGTCTGCCGGCTCGTGCGATAGTGGTCGAGGATGACGACCGCCTGCGCCGTTATGCCGCCGACGTCTTCGCCGCCGCGTCCGATATCGAGGTGGTGGGCGATGCCGCCACCTTGGCCGCCGCCTTGCCGCTTGTCGATCTTAAGCCCGACATTGCATTGCTCGACCTAGGCTTGCCCGATGGCAGCGGGGCGAGCCTGATCGAGGCAATCCGGGCGAAGGTTCCCGCTTGCCGTGTACTGGTGTTTACCGTGTTCGAGGACAAGGCGAGTGTGCTCGGAACTCTCAAGGCCGGGGCTGATGGCTATATCCTCAAGGACACCACGGCCGAAATGCTGCTGGCCTATGTCCGTGCGACTCTGGCGGGCGAGACCCCGATCAGCGCCCGGGCAGCGGGTCACCTCCTCACGCTGGTCCGCGACGAGCCAGTGGCGCAGGAGGCGGCGAACCCGGACGCTCCACACCTTTCTCCGCGAGAGCGTGAACTGCTCGAATATCTGGCGCGCGGGATCAGCCGGAAGGAAGCGGCGCGGTTGATGAGCCTTTCTCCCTATACAGTCGCGGAATACGTGCAGAGCATCTATCGCAAGCTGCAGGTTCGGTCGCGCGGCGAGGCCGTGTTCGAAGCGATCCAGGCCAAGCTGATCCGCATCGATCCAGAGTAGGTCAAGCAGCGACACGAGCCGCCTGCACGAGCAGCATGGGCGTGCTTTTCCATGCCTGACAGGCCCTTACCCCCTTCTCTGGGGGGATAGTGGCAGGTGATGCACAATGAGAGGGAGGCCGGGATTTTTCCTAACAGAGGGGATACCCATGCCTGCCGCCCGCCTTCGTACCCATACCAGACTGATCCGTGGCCTCGGCCTGATGGCCTCGGCCTCGCTGATGTCGTTGACTCTCGCGGGAGAGGCTCAGGCGGCCTGCAGCGCCACGCCTGCTCAGCCGCTGAACAATATCACGACCAACAATTCGCAGGTCGATTGCTCGGGCGTGACCAGCGGCGCGGCGATTGCGGCGACTGCGAACAACGTGCTGGTTTCGGTGCGACTGTTCGGCACCCAGCTCAACAACAGCACGGTATCGGTAAACGGCACCAACAACACGATCGAGGTGCGCCAGTCGGCCAGCACCAGCAACACTTCGTTTTCAGCGACGGGGCCACAGGCGCAAGTCAGCTTTGTCGATACGGTCAATTCCTTTGTGACCGTCAATGTCAGCGGCGCGGATTCCGCTTTCCGCATCAATGCCGGCGCAATCACATCGGCCAACCAGGGCAGCATCAACCTGTCCGGCCCCGCGGGCACCACCAGCACCTTCGGCCTTGCAGGGCAGCTTTACGGTTCCACCATTGCGGGATCGTCCTATTTGGTCACCGGCGGCACCGGCAACCAGAGCTTCGAGCTGTTCAGCGGCAGCACCTTCAGCGTGCAGGCCGATGGCCGCGCCATCGATGGCGGCGCCGGGGATGACACTTTCCTGATTGAGGACGGCGCCTTCATCGGTGGCGGCACATCGAACAACATCGTGTTCAACGGCGGGGCCGATAATGACACGATGGCGATCCTTGGTTCGGGCACGTCCAATTACAATTCGATCAACATCGAAATGTTGAACCTCGATCCTGGCGCAGGTGGTTACCGCGTGCTCACCGGGTCGCATGGCGGCGTGAACCAGTTCAACGTGGCGAGTGGCACGGTCAATGTCACCAACTTCGCGGCGCTTGGTCAGGCGGGCGGCAATGTCAGCGTCGCCTCGGGCGCGTCGCTGGAATTGAACCAGAACACCACCACCACGCTGAGCCAGAACCTTTCGGGTGCAGGGGTTATCCGCCAGCTGGCTGGTGCCATCACCCTTAACGGCAACGGCGCGGGTTTTTCAGGAACCTATGTCGTCGATGGCAACCGGACGATCCTGGGCAGCAGCAATGCGCTCGGCACAGCCGATATCATCAACAACAGCCTTTTGCAGTTCGGCGACGTGACCGTTGCCAATGACATCAGCGGCACCGGGTTGGTTGCCCATGGCGGGCCGGGGGTTGGCACTCTGAGTGGCAACAATACCTTCACCGGCGACCTTGGCATCCTGAGCGGCAGCATCCGCCTGACCAGTGTCAATTCTGGGGGCGTGGGCAACACCATTCGCGCCATCAATCCAGGCACTTTCGGGCTGGAACTGGACATTGCCGCAGATGGCACGCTGGCGAACAACATCGGCTCGGGGATTGCCCTGAGCAAGTCCGGCGCAGGAACGGTGACCTTGACCGGCACCAACACCTACGCCGGCGGCACAACGATCAATGCCGGGGCTATCAGGGTCGATGACTTTACCCGGCTGGGCACCGGGGCGGTGGTGGCCAATGCGGGCGGCAGCCTGATCCTCGATTACAATGGCGCCGGCCAGCTGCTCCAGACCACGCCGTTCATGTCTGGCGCGGGGTCCTTCATCAAGGAGGGCACCGGCGAGGTCGTGATGAACCAGTCGAGCACTTACACCGGCGGCACCATGATCCGCGCGGGGCGCATCGGCCTTAACAACGGCGCCGCGCTGGGCAGCGGCAATGTACAAGTCGATGCCGGGGCCACGCTGGGAATTGGCGGCATTACGCTGGCCAATTCGGTTTCGGGCAGCGGTTCGATCGTCAAGACGGCGAACAACCAGGCGACGCTTTCCGGCAACAACAGCGCCTTCACCGGCCTGTTCGATGTTCAGGATGGCGGGGTAGAGCTGACCGACGGCCGGGCTGCCGGATCGGGCGATCTCGCGATTGCCGGCGGCAGCTTCGTATTCGTCAATTCCGCTGTCGGCGATACGACCATTGCCGCCGATATTTCGGGCGCGGGCGATCTTGAAAACTTCAGCAACGCCCGCCTGACGCTGACCGGCAACAACACGCTTTCCGGCGTAGTCTTCGTCTCCAACGGCACCTTGCAGGTCGAGGGCAGCCAGAACATCGGCACGGCCAACGTCAATGTGGTCAGCAGCGCCGCGCGGCCTGAGCTGAATACGGCGGGCAGCACGGTGCTATCCAACAATGTCGCGGGGAATGGCGGTGTGGTGAAGACGGGGACCGGCACGGTCCTCCTCACAGGGACCAATTCCTACTCAGGCGGTACCGATATCCAGCAGGGCGCGCTGCGGGTGACTGATGTCAGCTTCCTCGGCACGGGGGCCATTACCGTCCAGCAGGGCGCGGCGCTGGACCTTTCCATTGCCGGACAGCAATCGCTGAATCAGGCTGTTTCCGGCGCGGGCATTCTGCGCAAGTCGGACCAAGGCGACCTCACGCTGCTGTCCAATGGACTGACCGGCGGAGTTGACGTGGTTGGCGGGCGTGTGATCGTGAACACGGCCGGCGCGATCGGTGGCGGGCCGGTCAGCCTTGCCGCCGATACCCAGCTGGTTTTCGACAATGCCGCGACCGAAATCAGCAACGCGCCAATCAGCGGGGCGGGCGCCCTGACCAAGAACGGCGCGGGTGTGCTCGTCGTCAACAATGCAAACACCTTTAGCGGCGGCACGATCATCAATTCGGGCCGTCTTGGCCTGAACAACGGACAGGGCTTGGGCACTGGCACTGCGATTGTCATGCAGGGTGCCCAGCTCAGTTTTGGCGGTGTGACCGTTGGCAACACAATCACCGGTGCGGGCAGCGTCGTGAAGACCGCGAACAACACCGGGTCGCTCACCGGCAACAACACCTTTTCGGGCGGTCTCGACATCCAGCAGGGTTCGGTCGTGGTCAATTCTCCGGCGGCGCTCGGCACGGGCGGCGTTAACCTGAGCGGCTCCGGCACCTTCCTGATCCTCGACTACAACGGCAGCAGCAATGCCGTGCTCAATAATTCGCTCAGCGGGCAAGGCACGCTGGTCAAGGATGGCACCGGCACCGTGGTGATCAACGCCGGGGGCAACAGCTATACCGGTGGCACGGCGATCAACGCCGGGCGACTCGGGCTCAACTTTGGCGACGGGCTTGGCACCGGCGGGGTGACGATCAATTCGGGGGCAGAGCTGGCCATTGGCAACATTGCCCTCGCCAATACACTGACCGGCAGCGGGCGCGTGGTGAAGACGGCTTCGGGCACGGGGTCCCTTTCGGGTGCCAACACCTTTTCGGGCGGCATCGACATCCAGGGCGGCACCCTGACCGTAGCCAACGTCGCGGCCCTGGGAACCGGTACGATTTCAACTGCGGCGGGAACAGCCCTGTCGATCGGCAATTCCACCAACCAGACGCTGGCCAACAACCTGACGGGTGCCGGCAGTCTGGTGAAATCGGTTGCCGGCGATCTGACAATTACCAGCAACAATCTCACAGGCGGGATGACGATCCTAGGCGGCCGCGTTCTGGTCAACTCCAGTTCTTCAGGGCTTGGAAGTGGCTCGGTGGCCATCGCGGGCAATGCGGAACTGGTCTATTCGGCGTCCAGCAATGCCACCTTCACCAACGGCCTATCCGGGGCGGGGGCGTTCGGTTCAGGCACCTTCCGCAAACTGGGCACCGGGCAATTGCTGTTCGGCAATCCCTTCACCATCGGCACTCTGGCTGTCGATGCCGGATCTGTGCGGCTTAATACCACGCTCACCGGCAATGCCAGTGTGGCCTCGGGCGCGCGGATGGACGGCACGGGCAGGGTGATCGGCAGCCTCACCAACAACGGCACCGTGGCCCCAGGCAATTCGATCGGCACGCTCAACGTCCAGGGCAACTATGTCCATAACGCGGGTTCGGTGCTGGAAATTGAATTCGATGGCGCAGGCGGAATCGACCTTCTGGCGGTCACCGGCACGGCAACGCTGAACGGCGGCACGCTGCGCTTCATCTCGACTACCGGGGCAGAAGGCAGCGGCGGCACTTCCTCACCGCGGGCGGCGGTGTCAGCGGCACCTTTGCCACGGTCGAGACCGTGGGCGCGGCGCTGCCATTGGCCGTGATCTACCAGCCGAACAGCGCGATCATGGCCCCATCGGTGCTGACCGCGCGGCCATCGACCTTCAACGCGCAGTCCTTCGCCGCGGCGGACAGCGCGCTGGGCTTCATCGATTCGATCGGCGTGGCAGACCTGCGCCACGGCCAAGGCAACCGCGTGTGGATGACCGGCTTCGGCGCATGGGGCAACCGCACGGCATCGGGCACTACGCTGGCTTATGACCACAATTCGCGCGGGCTGGGCGGCGGGGTAAACTTCGCCGCGGGCGATGCGCTGACGCTGGGTGCCGCCTTCGGCTGGGCGAAGGGCGATATAACGCTGGGATCGAACGGCGGAGGCGGTGACCAGTCCAGCGTGTTCGGTTCGCTCCACGCCCGCTATTCTGGCACAGGCTTTACGCTGGGCGCGGGCGTGCTGCTGGGTAAGGTCAATCAGGAGACCCTGCGCAACGTCAGCTTCAATGGCTTCTCGGCAAGTGTCAGTGGCGAGACCGATTCCAAGGTCTTCGGCGTCTATGGCGAGATTGGCCTGCCGCTTGGATCGGCTGGCGGCTGGGCGTTCAGCGCCAATGCGCGCGGCAGCTATGTCCACCAGACGCAGGACGCCTATACCGAAAGCGGCAACAGCCCGCTGCGCCTTGCCGTGGGTGAGCTGAAGACCGGCACGATTGAAGGTCAGGCACGGCTCACCGCCAAGACCCGGCTGTGGGATGCCAACAGTGGCGGCGAGGAACTGCCCGGCGGGCTCGATCTGCGTATCGATCTCGGTGGCCGTTACCTCGGCGCGCTGGGCGACCGACTGATCCCGGTCACTTTCGCCGCCAGCAATGCCGGTGTCGTGCTGCAGGGCGATACCCGCAATGCGCTGCAGGGAACCGGCGGCGTCTCGCTCGACTATACCACCCGCGGCGGGGCGACGTTCAGCCTCGGCTACCTTGGCGAATTCGGCACGACGGACCGGCACTCCGTCCGCGCCGGTGTCAGCTTCGCGTTCTGACGGAGCGCCTTTGCATTGCTGGTGGTGCCAACCAACCCCAAGGTTTCCCGCCAGCCGCGAATGCGGGCGGCAGTGCATCTGCTGCCGTTCGCATTCGCACTTGCGATTGGGGGCGGATCGGCGACGGCCAAGTCTCTGCACCGGGACCATTTGTTGAAGCGCGGCCATGTGCAGACTTATGGCGATTGGCTGGCCGGCTGTGACAATCTTGCCAGCTGCACGCTGCTGGGTTTCCCTGAGCCGTTGGCCGCCATCGACGGAGACTTCGCCGTGCAGGGCTGGGCGCTGCGTTTCACCTTCGCGGTGGATGATAAGACGTTAGGCGAATGGGTGCCGCTTTCCGGCGGTGTGCCGTCCATGCTGCCAGCGGAAGAGACGGCGCGGCTCTTGCTCCTGCTCGGCGCGGGCCATTCCGCTGGGGACCCAGTTCGCAAGGCGGGAATTCCGTCTGGAGAGTTTTCCCGCGCTCTCAAGGCGCTTCGGCAGCGGAAGGCGGAACTCCGGTCCAGGCGCGCCGCCCCCGTCCGCTGATCCGCAAGGCCGCTGTACCTGAGATGGTATCGGGCATTGATCCCCTGCTGACCGAAAACCGCTGCGGTCCCAGCGCAATCCGCGACCTGCGCCGCTTCCGGCTGGCCGGAGGGCAACTGCTGTGGAGCTATAAATGTGGTCTCGAGGGCGCCGGCCAGCGCAGCTACTGGGCGATGGGCGCGGATGCTGCGTCAAACCCCGTGCCGCTCATCCTGCCCAATCCCGGCATGCCCGGCATCAAGGCCGGAGAGGAGGGACTGCCAGATGCCACCTTTGATTTCGATTTCGGCACGCTGCGGAGCTTTGATCACCCGGGAGGCCGTGAAGACTGCGGCACCTTGCGAGTCTGGGGCTTCACCGCCCACGGTTGGCAACTCGTCCATAGCAGTGAAATGCCGCTCTGTCGGGGGCTGGGACCGCCGGACTGGATCCGCACCTACATTACGCCGTCCCATCCCGAGGGCCATGATGAGTGAACTGCCGCAGCTTCTGGCCGCAACCCTTGCCCTCGCGCCCGTCACCGCCCATGCGCGGACCCATCCGGGCCTGCCCGATTACCTTGATGCGCTAGACCGGGCGTACGATGCCGGGGACTGGACTCTGCAATGCAACTCCACGCGTCTCTGCCAGATCATCGGCGTGACGCAGCCATCGGGCAGGCCGGGAGAGGTCCGTGCCGTGGTGCTGATCAATCGCGGTATTCGCAAGGATGTCAGCCCCTCGGTCCGGATCGGTTTCATTGATGGGCAGGGAGCTATCATACCCCTGACCCCCGACGAGGAATGGCAGCTCCATGCAAGCGGGCTGTCAGAGCGCCCGCCCTCGGTGAAACTGGATATTGCAGCGACGGCGCCGGACGGGGCTTTCCGCATGAGCTCGGAAAGTGCGGACAAGGTTGTGCGCGCTTTCCGATCCTGGCCTGCCACCACCATCCGCAGCCGCGCGGGCCTGAACGCCCGGATGCCGCGCGGCAACCTATCGCGCCTGCTGGCGAAGATGGATCGGCTGCAGCACCCGCGCGCACCGCGCATGACACCGGCAGAGGATGCGGCCTGGCTCAAGGAATATCACTACGTTGTCGAGCGCCCATCGCCCGCCGACCATCCCGCGCCATCGGGAGTGATCCGGTCGTGTCCGGGCGGCGCGGCGGCCAATAAAGCTGAAGGGCTGCGTTTCGGTGACGGCACCCATCTGTGGCTCGCGCAGTGCGCAGCATCGTCCGTCATCCTTTCCGAAACTGGGCTGGGCAGCCTGAAACGGATCGATCCGCGCGATACGGCCGGACAGCTCTATCCCCAATTCCGCGCGCGGTTTGTCGAGGGCGCAAAGCTGCAAGTGGACCTGCCGCCTGCCGACCGGGACATGTGCGGGCAGCAGATGACATTCGGCCATGCCGCCAGGGAGTTCTACATGCTGGACCACCGGCGCTACGACCGCTGCCGCAATGTGCCGCCGCAGTTCTGGCCGCGGCTGTGGTATCCGACGAGCTGGAAATTCGGTGAAGCGCCCCCCTCAAATGAAGGGAATGCGCCCCCTTCGATCGAGGGGGTAAGAACGCCCTGAACTGGTTTCAAACCTTGGGGGTTTTCGATGAATTCTGCTGCCCGTCCGTGGATCGGCCTTGTGTTCAAGTGCCTGTCGATCCTTTCGCTGATCTTTGCCTTCGTCTTCTTCATGCGGATGATGGATGACCAGTCCGCCAACGACAAGATGCGCCTTAACGGCGTCGTTTCGCGGGCGCTGGTGACGGACAAGAAGCAGGATCAGACGACCACGCAGCATTCAGGCATCGGGCGGCGCAGCTCCGGCTACACGACACAGAACGACATCTGGGTGCTGACCGTGCGCCACGTGCCCAAGTCGACCGTCAAATATGCCGACTTCCCGGCCAAGGTGAAGGAGGCGGACTTGCCGGTCGCGCCGCCGCTGACCGGCGATCCGATGAAGGATTCGGCCAATCTCGGCATCATGTGGGTGTCCGGGGACGTTTATGATCGCACCAAGGTGGGCGACCTCCTGACTGTGGCAAATACCCCGTGGGACGCGGATTCACCGGTCCTCGTGGCAGAGGTGGAGGCCTTCGATCCCTCGCCCGCCTATCCCAAAACCGCCATCGCGCTCGTCCTGATGCTGGCCTTCTGGATGATCGGCCGCCGCATCAGCAAGGCATCGGCGCTGCGCGGCATGGTGGAAGCGGCGCGCATTCCGGGCACAGTGTAATGGCCGGATATCAGGCCGCCGCCACCCAGCTGCGCGCCCGCAGGCGGGGAAACCTGGGGAACTGGCCCTGGTGACGGGAGCGGTCCTTCTCGCCGCCGCGGTCTTTGCCTTTTTCGCAATGCAGCAGGAGGGTCGCAGGCTTTCCGAAATCAAGGCCAAGGGCGTCGTGGCAGAGGTAGTCATTGCGGACAAGGCGGCCAACAGCGAGAGCTATACCGATCGCAAGGGACGGACCAAGACCCGGACCATCTACCGGATGACGCTGTCACACGACGTTAATGCCGAGCTATCCTATGCCGACTGGAAGGCGGGGCGGACCTTTCCGAAGCCAATCTATCCCGCGGTCACCACTACTCAGATCGAAACCGGCCAATCTTGGCACGAAGCCTTTGCAAAGGGCGACCGGACAACCGTGATCCGCGAACCGACGGACTACAAGAGCATGATGCTGACCGACGAACTAGAATACGAAACCTCGGGTTGGTTCGTCTGGCTGTCCCGTGCCGCCGCTGCGGTTGGCGGGCTGGCCGGCCTCGCGCTGATCGGCATGGGCTGGCGTAAGCGGCAGCTATCTGCTTGAAGGCATTGACCTTGCGGGCCTTGCAGCGCGGAGAGATCGATGGGGTGGTGGGGCAAAGCATCGAAGGCCGGACTGGCGCTCGTCTTCATATTCGCCGTCTTCGCAGCGGCGGTCTATTTCGGCGAACGCAGTGTCCGACCGGCTGGGCTGAAGGCGCAGGAATTTGTCGAATATGCGCCGGTTGACGCCGCAGGACGTATTGTCCCCACGGCAAAGCGGCAGGCGGCGCGGTATGAGGCCGATCCCATCTATCGCGCCGTGGTGGGCGAAACGGGGCCGCGGGTCGCTTTCATCGTGCCCTTTGATCTGCCACGCCCGCAGGCAGACCTTGCCTTTTTCCTGGCCGCCACTCCGGGCCTGCAGGAGATCAGGCTGAACCATCAGGTGATCCAGCCCAACGTGCCGCTCGATACGCTGCGCGGTGCGGCGGATGGCACGGCGGTCTATTACATGCTGCCTGAAACGGCACTGAAAGCCGGTCGTAACGAGATCGAGGTGCTGGTCGAAACGCAAAGCTCGATCCTCGCGCTCGCTCCGTTTCATATCGGCCCCGCCGTGGAGGCGGCGAAGGCAGCGGCCATGGTGGACCTGATCTCCACCACCCTCCCGCTGGTGGCGATTTCCTTCCTGACCTTCGCGGTCCTGCTCTGCCTTGTCACCAACTGGCCGCCGGCAGACCGGCCGCGCATTCGCAGCCTGGTTGTGCTGATGGGGATCTGGGCACTGCGCACCTATTTCATCACCTTCCAGACGCCGTTCGAAGTGCCGTTCCTCATCACCAGCTTCCTCTATTACTTGCTTGAAGGTTCGGTGATCATCGCCTTTGCCCGACATCTGCTCGCGGGCGAGGCAAGCTCGGCGCATTGGCTGAAGCGGCTGGCATGGCTCTGGGTTGCCCTGATCGTCTATCTCGCCAGCATCACCGCTGCAGGTTTCGTGGTCGGCCCAGCCGTGCGTAACTGGTTCAAGGCGCTGGCCTTCATCGAATCCGGCCTGCTGGCGGTGCTGGCCATTTTTGGCCTTCTCGCATTGAGCTGGGGCCTGGCAACGCGGCGTGACGGGCGCTGGCTGGAGCGTCTGTCGCTGATGTTCTGCCTGCTGGCGCTCAGCGTCGATGCAGCGGATTCGGCCTTCGACCTGTCGTTCCCGTTCGTGCGCGATCTGCCGCTGACCTTCTATTCGGCCGGTCCGGCCGGCCTGTTCCTTGGCTTGGGCATCGTCGCCTCGATCGCCCGCGAGGCCAGCGAGGCGCGGCGGACTGTCATGCAGTCGAACCAGATCCTTGCGGCAAGGCTTGAAGAGCAGGATGCCGAACTGGCGCGCAGCTATGACGCGCAGAAGCAGATGCTCCAGCGCCAGGTCGTGCTGGAAGAGCGCCAGCGCATCGTCCGCGACATGCATGATGGGATCGGCGGACAATTGCTCGGCCTGATGATGCAGGTGCGCGGCGGGGCGACCGAGGCGAAGGTTATCGAGCAAGGCCTGCAATCCAGCATTGCGGACCTGCGCCTGATCGTCGATTCGATGGACACGGCGGAAGAGGGACTGGCGGAAACGCTGCGTTCGTTCGAGCACCGCGTGCGCGCGCAGGTGGAAGCCGCCGGTATTACTTTCACTGTCCGCCACGGGCTGGAGGAAGACCAGCCGGGGCCGGGGCCGCGGCCCACGTTGCAGATCCTGCGCGTCCTGCAGGAAGCGGTTACCAACGCAATGCGGCATTCCGGCGCGCGTGAAATTTCGCTTACCAGCCGCAGCCTGCCTGACCGGGCCATCGAGATCGAGGTCGCCGATGACGGGCGCGGACTCCCGGCGGAGATCAAGGGCGGACGCGGCCTCACCAGCATGCGCAGCCGCGCCGAAGCCATCGGCGGCGCGCTCCACGTCCATAGCGGCGAGCGCGGCACCTCGGTCCGCCTAAGCCTGAGCCTCCAGGCAGACTGATTTTCCATGCTGCCATCCCTGCATTTGCGGGGAGTGCCGTGCGCCGCGCTGCGGCGCACATTCCGGTCATAGTGAAGGCGGGAGAGTGGTTGCGATGCGGCAGGCGACATGGGTGAGTGTTGCGCTGGTCATGGCCCTTGTTCAAATGACGGCCAGCGCACAGGAGCGCAGAGGCGGGGAGGCTCCCCCTCGGCATCGGCGCAGCGCCCCCTCCCACCCGAGCCGGTCAAGCGGACCTGGGATTTCACCAGGCGCTTTGGCATCATCAACCTTGGTGGTCGCGGCGGCTGCGGGGCGGATGCGGAGCAGGCCAAGGCCGCGCTCGACGCGTCGAACCGGCTCCTAGAAGAATTCCTGAGTGGACCTGCCGATGCCAAAAAGCTTGGGCTGGAACGCAAGAACTATCTGGCGCAAGTGCTGGGCGCCGGCCCCTCCATCGATACTTATCTCACCGCTTTTAACAACGTCGGAAAACGCGGCCCGGACGGCTATGTCCCCTCGGCCGAGCAGGATCTGTGCAACGCCAGGGGACAACACCTCAGCGTGCTTGCTGTGCGTGACGGGCTTGCCGGCATTGCACGGCTCTATCCCGACATGAACGAAGCGCAAGTTGCGCTCGCCCAGGCTAACGCAGCGCTGACAAAGATGGGCGGCGAGGAATCGGCGACGCAGATGGTGAGCCGCAACCGCTCTGGCTCGCTGGCATCGGTACGCCTGAAACCCGCCTTGTCGAACAACCCGCAATGGATTGCAGGCTTCCGCAGCGCCTTTCCCCGTCTTGTGCCAGGGCAGACGGTCATGAAGATCCACCCCTACAGCGCCAATTGGTACGTGCATAAGAACGAGACCACATCCTATCCGGAATATCGCCAGATTGGCGCATGGGTGGCGGCGAAAAAGGCCGATGGCACCTGCTGGATCCATTCGGTGGATCTTTGGCAAAACTTCACTGGTTCGGGATTTGATAGCGGCGAGTACAAACTTGGCGGGCCGCCACAACAGATACGTTGCGAGAATTTGTGACAGGCAGAAATGCGACGGCTAACGGGAAAAACTGGGCCCCATGTCTAACTCGTATTCCCTCTGAGCAGTCTGGACGCGGCATTCGTGTCGTTAGATGTTGGCCAAATTGCAGCTCGAACTGGAAAGGGGCGGTGTCTAGGGAGGGGCAATCTTCCGATCCAGAATTAGGCCGGCGGCGAGCATTCCTTACGAAATGCAATCACGTGTCAGGGTCTCCCAAAATGGAAACCCATTGAATCCTGCCACCCTTCAGGCGCCTTGGCCATTTGTAAAAGCAGCCATCCGACGCTCAAGAACACCACGGCTGACCAAGAATACGCAGCGATCACTTTGCCTCCAATCGCTGCAATCTTGGCTGAGCGCGATTAAGAGAACATCCCTCCATCAGGGGGGATCGGCGAAGTTTAAGGCAGCTACAGATGGATGATGGGCGTTATGTGAAGGGGGCGTTCCATAGCGGCTGTTCTCGCTGACTTACTGGACTTAGGGGTAGATATTTTAGACTGAATGGTGCGCGACGCAGTCCCAAGCGCACTGCGCTCTGCGCGTGATTTCCCTGTTCAACGGGAATTTACAGGGAAAATAGCAAGAAATGCGGCATTTGGTGCGCGCCCGACGTTCTTCTAACCCGCAGAAAACCGCCATCTTACGGTCCAAATTCCCTTCACACGGAACAGGGAAATCGTTTCTGCATAACAGGGAATTCAAACCTCGATCCGGCGCATAACTGGGAATTCAAATCCCCCGGTCTGCCCAGGATGGCCCGTTACATGGGATTTTACCCTGCTTAGATGGGATTCACCTGTGGTTGCGTGGGATTTGAAACGCCAAAATGGGATTTCGATCGCTTGCGTGGGATCGGCGGAGCTGATCGCGGGATTGGAAGCGCCTATGGTGGGACGCGAACTGCCTATCGCGGGATGGGAAGCGCTTTCGTGGGACCGTTAGGCACCTGCGTGGGATGAACGCGGGACGAGCCGGGGAAGGGCGAGCAGGCGTGGCGGCAGGGAAGCGCGACCTGGCTTTTCAGGCCCCGCGAATCACTTGCTCCACTGTGCTGAGCCGGCGCGCGCGACGTGCGCATTTTTGTGTTCCCGTTACTTGGAGGCGCTTTAGCTAGAACAGGGCCAATTTGAGTTCCGGTTGATATATCTGGAAAGGAGAAAACTTTTTTCGCCGTTCTTCCCGCATTTGCACTGCGGTCTGATGCGCCGATCGCGTTATTACTGTCGTCTCGAAATTTACAGTATTAAATAAATTCCAAGTATTGTCAAGTCACGAACCTCTAAGAGGGTTCTAAGAGGGTTCTAAGAAGCTCGATTTGGACTTGTTTGGCAGGATTGATGCTAAAGTATTAAATTTTGTAACTTTCTGCACAATCGCAGTGCAGGAGGAATGAATGAACCACCCCAAGCCCATCGTCCATGACAAGCTGGTCATGCGGCCCATAGCGGGCCTGAAGAATGCCAAGCGCAATGCGCGGGTCCATCCGCGCAAGCAGGTCAAGCAGATCGCCAACTGTATCGAACGCTTCGGATTCACTAGTCCGATGCTGGTCGATGATGACGGGCGTATCGTTGCCGGCCACGGTCGGGTTGAAGCGGCCAAGCTGATCGGCATGACGGAAGTGCCGGTGATCTGCCTTCGCGATCTCAGTGCCAGGGATCTCAAAGCCTATGCGCTCGCCGACAATAAGCTCGCGCTTAATGCAAACTGGGACCCTGAGATCCTGGCGCTGGAGTTTCAGGACCTCATCGAGCTTGACGAGGATCTGGAGATCACCGGCTTCGCCTTGGCCGAGATAGATGCGCTGCTCGATGCGGCGAGGGAAGGGGATACGGATGCGCGCGATGCGCCCGAGGATGTTGTTCCTGAGCCCGGCAAGGTCACGGTCAGCCGTGCAGGTGACGTTTGGGAATTGGGCCGGCACCGTCTGCTCTGCGGCGATGCCCGGGCGCCGGAGGACTATCGCGAACTGATGCGCGGCGACGTTGCGGCAATCGTGTTTACCGACCCGCCGTACAATGTCCCGATCGATGGCCAAGTCTGCGGGCTGGGTTCGGTGCAGCACCGCGAGTTCGCCATGGCGAGCGGTGAGATGAGCTCGAGTGAGTTCACGGCTTTCCTCGGGCTCGCGCTCACCAACATGGTGCAGCATCTGGTTTCCGGCTCGATACTCTATGTCTGCATGGACTGGCGGCACATGCGTGAGCTATGCGAGGCAGGCGAGGACTGTGCGCTTGAGCTCAAGAACCTGGTGGTCTGGAACAAGACCAATGGGGGCATGGGCGCCTTCTATCGCTCCGAGCATGAACTGATCTTCGTGTTCAAGTTTGGCGAAGCGCCCCATGTCAACAGCTTCGGGCTTGGCGAGACCGGGCGTTATCGCACCAATGTCTGGGATTACCCCGGGATCAGCAGCAGGTCTGCCACCCGCCAGGCCGAGCTTGCGATGCATCCGAAGGTAAAGCCTGCGGCGCTCGTCGCTGATGCACTTCGCGACTGTTCGAAGCGCGCCGACATCGTCCTTGATCCCTTTGCGGGATCGGGGACCACCCTGATCGCCGCGCAGATGACCGGGCGTAGTGCCCGGCTGATCGAGTTCGATCCTGCCTACTGCGACACCATCATCCGCCGGTTCGAAGCCTACACCGGCAAGGAGGCTCGCCTTGCCGGCACCGGGGAGACGTTCGGGGCGAAAGAACTTCTCATCACCGCAAAGGAACAAGGCAATGGCTGAAGATCGCAAGCCCAAGGGCCAGGACGACGACGCAGTTGGCTATGGCAAGCCGCCCAGGAGCGGGCAGATCAAGAAGGGTGAGATCAGAAACCTGAAAGGTCGCCCTCGCAAGGCGAAGGCCAAGCCGCTTGTCGTCCCGCAATATCTTCCTACCCAGAAGGCCATCCGAAAGAGCGGACAGCGAGTCCACCAGGTTAAGGTCAACGGCGAGGTGACCGAGATGAGCGGATACGATGCAGCTATGAATGTGTTGTTCCAGATGGCACTCAAGGGCGGGCCAATGGCCATGCGCCTCTATCTCTCACTGCAGAGGGAAGAGGATGCGCGCCAAGCTGTTCGGCAAGAAGGCAGCTTTGAGTTCTGGAAAGACTATCACCCCAAAGCCAAAGCCGAGGTCAAAGCTGCCCAAGCAGCAGGTGATCCAGAACCTGACCTGGTTCCCCATCCGGATGACATTGTATTGGACTACGAAGACCGGCGTGTCCGCTTCAATGGCCCCATCGATGAAGAGGAAAATGGCCATTACCTCGAGCAGCGGCGCATCGCGCTGTTGTGCTGGGAGATGACACTCTACACCCAGGAGCAGGACAAGCTGGATCCGGACGACTTCAACAACTCGAAGATCGGGTTCTGGATGCTCAATTACCTCATCAGGTTCATCATGCTGCCGGTGAGGATGCGCCACCCGACCAAGAAGGAAGAACTCGCCGTGATCAACCGCGGTGCAGGCTGGCTCAAGGGGTGGGAGGACTATCTCATTTCGCAGTGCAAGTCCGCAGGGCTGCCATTCCGGGAGCGCGGGACGGTATGGCCGACGATGACGGTCGGGGAACTTGGATTGGAGAGGTTGTTGGTGACTTAGTTGGTTTATAAGTTCGTTCCTGAGGCAAACCTCGATTGCCACTGACTAGATGAGAGGTTTGGAGAATATCCTGCCCCGTTTCACATGGCCGATTTCAAGATTGTTTTCGACGTTAGCTTCCCAATGGTCGTGTGCATAAAGCGTGACTGACAATCGTCGAACGCTTTTGAATAAATGCATATGTTGGCTGCTTGCGAGACTCGCGGGGCAGGTTCCGGCGCAGGTTTGCCCCACCACCAAAACTCAATCGATCCTGCGTTCCGCGACGATCGACAGACCGTAGCCTTCTAGTGCGACTAGCGAATGGTGCGTGTTAGTCAGCAGAATCATGTCATGCACGCCCAGTTCTGCGAGAACCTGCGCACCCACGCCGTAGTCCCGCAGTTCCTCGATGGGCGCTTCTTCACCGGCGCGGATCTGTTCCTTGATCTCAATCGTGCGAGACATAAGACGCTGCATCGGGCGATTAATGATCACAATTACCCCGGTGCCTTCCTCGGCGATGATCTTCATCGAACGCTGCAGCAGGCCAGACCGTTCGCCGATTTCGTTGAAGATGTCGGCGAACATCGACAGCGTGTGCATGCGGACCAGCGTAGGCTTGGTCGGGTCGATCCGGCCCTTGACGATGGCCATCGTCTCGTCGCCGGTTGCCTTGTTATAGAAGGTGCAGGCCTTCCAGGTGCCGCCCCATTCACTCTGGAAATCGAGTTCGGCCTTTTTGGTGACGAGATGGTCGTGGCGGCGGCGATAGGTGATGAGATCGCGAATCGTTCCGATCTTCAGGTCGTGCATGCGCGCAAAGGCGATAAGGTTATCCAGCCGCGCCATTTCACCGTCGTCGCGCATGACTTCACAGATCACGCCGGAAGGATTGAGCCCGGCCAGCCGCGAGATGTCGACTGCAGCTTCAGTATGGCCAGTGCGCACCAGGACCCCGCCATCGCGGGCCTGCAGCGGGAACACGTGCCCGGGCGACACAATATCGGCCTTGGTCTTGGTGCCGTCGATGGCGACCGAGACAGTGCGCGCACGATCGGCGGCGGAGATGCCGGTGGTGATCCCCTCGCGCGCTTCGATCGAGACTGTGAAGGCAGTACCCAGCGGCGTGCCATTCTCGCGCACCATCGGCTCGAGTTCCAGCTGTTTGCAGCGCTCGCCGGTCAGGGCAAGGCAGATCAGACCGCGGCCGTGAGTGGCCATGAAATTGATCGAATCCGGGGTCGCCATCTGGGCCGGAATGATCAGATCTCCCTCGTTCTCGCGGTCCTCATCGTCGACGAGGATGAACATGCGGCCGTTGCGCGCCTCGTCGATGATCTCTTCGATGGGTACGAGAACACGCCGGTCGTCGTTCGACATCAGGAACCGCTCGAGCTTGCCTAGGGTCTCTGCCGTCGGGTTCCAATGCGGTTCGCCGCAATCGCGCAGGGTATTGGCGTGCAGTCCGGCCGCCCGGGCAAGGCCGGAGCGGCTCATCTGTCCACTGGTTACGAGGAATGTGACGCGTTCGATGAGATCTTTTGCCATTAGGGCCTATATTCACATACTGATGTGATTCGCAAGGCAGTTGCGAGTGCCTTCCGCAATTTTTAGCCGGATTTTGACAAAAGACTTCACATCAGCATGAATGCGGCACCTTAGGGGCTAACCAATGGCCGTGCCTCCGGGACCAGTCTGACAAGCTCGTCGGCTATCACGGCCGCGAAGAGCGATGATCCGGCCGAGCCAAGGTGTGTGTAGTCAAAAGTTCTGCCAGTCCTCGCGGTGCGCTGGGCGATGCCGCTGCTGGCTGGTACTGGCGCACCCGTCGATGAAGGCAACGTCACGCGTTCGATAGAGGCGGCCGCGCCGATCTCCGCGGGCGCCGGTGCCCCCGCAACAAGGTTCTGCACAGCAGGCCCCATGGCTTCGATGATCGCAGTGCTCCGGGCATTGAGATCGAGCAGGGGTACCTTCCGCTCAGAAGCGACTTGCCTGACAGCGGCTGAATAGTCTGCCAGATCACGCTCCAGTTTGCCGTCCTTCCACTTGCGACGGGTGAGAGGTGTGATCAGCACAGGCATCGCGCCCGCTTGGCGTACTTCGTCGACGAAGCGAGCGAGGTTCGCGGGAAACTCGGTCCTAAGGTCAGTGGTGCGGCCCGGCTTGCCGGGCTGGTCGTTGTGCCCGAACTGGATCAACACGAATGTCTGCCGGTATCCCGGAACCTTGGCCTCGGCCATGGCGATGGCCCATGACCCCTCGGCTCGGTAGGATGACGTGCTGCGCCCTGCGCGGGCAAGGTTCAGGCAGGCTGCGGCATGAGTTACCCGTTCCGCACAGAAGACCGAACCCCAGCCTGAACCCACGGAGGTAGTGGAATCGCCAACGAGGATTATCTTCGACGGCGATACCGGGCTCGCCACTTCTGTCCTCGCGACATCCACTGCCGGTTGGGCCAATGCCGGGGCGGAGAGAGTAGCCAGAGCAAGCGCAATGCGTTTCATCTGAGGGGTTCCAGTCTACTTGGGGCTCGGAGTCGCCTCGAGGATAAGCACGGCGTCTTCCCAGCGATCGGGAGGCAGCATCGAACGCTCTTCACCCTCTCCGAAAGTGCCGGCAGCGCTTTCCTCGCCGCTGCGCGGGTCGAACCAGCGTGCTTCGACCTTGCCGGACAGGCGGTTGCGCACCCTCGTTGCCGAGCCATCAGAGAAATAAACCAGCGCACGTTTGCCATCAGACGTAACAACCCCGGTCTTCAGGCTGGCCTTTTCGCCGACGCCGTTGATCATGCGGCCGTCCGGGATCCAGCGAGCCCAGTCATAGCGCTCAAGGAATTTACGGGCGATCGTGGCGAACTGATTGGCTGCAGGGAAAGCCAAAGCCTGCTTCCAGGTATAGCCGCAGTTATAGTCGCCGCCCGTCCCCCGCATCGCCCAGATCGGGCCCGCGCCGTAGGTATGGCCTGCGCCGCCGGCGAAGAAAGTGTGATAGGCCTGTCGGCGCACCATCACCGGGGTTACCGATCCGCAGCCGTTCCGGTAGGAGCCGAATTCATAGCTTCCTTCAAGGAACAGGCTGGGCTTGACGGGTGATTTCAAACCGTAGTCGCCCAGCATCACCGGATAGACCTGATCAACTTCGCGCCAGACCTCCACGCCGTTGGCATCGAGCCACGCATCGGCGTGGAACCACTTCGACGAGTTGTCGAGCGGATCGCCGTCCGGATGATAGGTCATGAACAGTGCGTCCCAGCCATCCGGCCTATTCCACGCCAGTTTGCGTCCCGTAACCCCTGCACCGATTCCTTCCGCCATTGCACGGAAGACCGGGCGTTTGTCGAACGAGGCAGGGGCCTGGTTCTTGTCATAGCCATCTATCTGCGCCTTCACGTCACCGCCCAGCACCCAGATGATGTGGGGCTGGTTGCGATAGCGCGCGCCCAGGAATTCTCCGTATGCACGGGCGCGATCTTCGTTGAATATGGTGCTGGATTCGCCGAATTGCCCCGCGACGGTGGCGCGCCCCCAGGTGGGCAGCAGGGCGAGGTACATGCCTCGCTTGCGCACCGCTTCGACAACATAGTCCGCATTGTCCCAGTAATCATTTGGGGCTTGTGGACTGCCACCGGGCGTCACGGCGGGCCGGGCCGGGTCGGGGGCACTATCGCTGCCAGCGAATGGTCGGAAGCCATATGCATCGGCGGCATTACTGGGACCAGTTGGCAGTCCGCCGCCGTGGGGATACCAGTGGATCACTGCCTGCACGACCGTGAAGCCCAGCGCCTTGCGGTTATCAAGATAGGCATCGACCTCCTCGCGCTTTAGCTGCTGGAACAAGCCCCAAGCGGTATCGCCGATCCACAGGAAGGGCGTGTTGTCCGCATGCGCAATACGGTGTCCGTCGGTCGAAACTTTCAGTGCGCCATGTGCTTGCCATGCCTCCTGCGCATGGGCGGCAAAGCTGGCATGCGTCAGTGCGGCAGAAGCGAGGCCAAGGGTCAGGCGAAGGGGGAGTTTCATTTCAATTCTCCAGCGTGAGGGGCGAAATGGGTGGCAATCAGTTGTCCCTTGCAGCACGCAACACTACTGGCCCGATCAGACCGGAGGGACGAAGCGGGCTGGCGGCATCGTAGGGGTTGATTGTTGAAAAGGTCTGCGCGGCAGTGCCTGGCTGTTGAGCGCCGACAAGGGCGTTCTTCCAGTAGTTCGCCACCTCGACCTCGATCGTGTTGCGCCCAGAAACCGTCAGGCCCGCCGGCACGAAGAGCCTTGCCGGTGACCACCAGATCACGCCGAGATCGCGCCCGTTGAAGGTAACTCGCGCCATCTCGCCCACGGTGCCGAGATCGATCTCCATAGCCTGGCCTCCCAGTGCGGTAGGGATATCGAAGTCCTTGCTGTAGATCGCGCGGCCCGAATGGAAGCGAATTGTTGAATTGGTGGAGTCCGTCCACGAGCCGAGTGGGCCGTTATCGGCAGGAAGGCTTGCGGCGGGGCCATTGAGGAAGCGCCGTTGCCAGGGGCCGTCGAGGATGATGTGATCGCTGTTTTGCGGCTGCACTTTGGGGGGCTGAATGCCGCTGTTGTCACGGATCACGACGAAGCAGGACGTGTATGGTTCCAGCCGCAAGCCAAACTGCAAGCCGTTCTCGTTGTGCTTCAGGGCCAAGGCAGTGGTGCGGCCGTCCTCTGCTTGCCACAACTCGGCCTGCGGCTGGGAGGCAACGCTGTCTCGCAGTGTGACGTCGCCGGACCACGGTTGGCCGCTGGTATTGGCGAGGAACCAGATGTCAGTGTCCGCCGTGCGGCGATGAGTCCAGTCGAGATGGCCTTGCGAGAGTTGTAGATCGGCTTGAACGCCGAGCGCTCTCAAAGTGGCTGGTGGACTTGCCCAGATCGCCTTTACCAACCGGGCGAAGCGGGATGGATTGTCGGCCAGACCGGCAGGCGCATCAGGTGCCTGACCAAGCACGGATCCGCCGGCACGCCTGAAGGCAAGCAACTTTTCTAGCGTCCGGATCGACAGAGTTCGTACAGAAGCGGGCAGCATGACTGCGCGATAGGTTCGGCCTTTCGGTGTTGCCAACGCGCCTTTAAGCACGCGCATCGCCTGCATCGTTTCACGGTCGATAAGGTCATAGTCGAAACCGACCGGCCTTTTGAAGCCGAGCGCCGCGCCCGCCGCGCCCTCCTCGCCGGTGAAGACGGCGATGTCGGCGACCGGCTCGCCCTGCTGCAGCAGGAACGAGGTGCGGGCGAGATAATCGGTCCAGCCGCCAGCGAGCTCGGCCCAGGTCTCATTGCGGGTGAAATGCTGGCCGTATTGGCGCAGCGTAATGCCCGGGCGGCGACTATCGGTGAAGGGCTGGTGCACCGACGTGTGCAGGATTATCCGGTTGACGCCTTCTGCGAAGAACCGGTCGGCCGTGCCGCGCCATTCGCGCGGGCCCGATGCCCATGCCTCCTCGCCTGCAGAAGTGAGGGCTTCGGCAGCGACCAGCGGCTTGCCTTCGAGGTGTGCGGCTGAGGCGGCCTCACGGATGTCGGCCACATGTTCTGCCTTAGGTTCCGCTCCTACGCCCCGGTACCAGTACTCGCCGGTCGGCACGTCCACTCGGCGGCGCGCTTGCACACCATCGGCGATCGTCGGCAAGTCAGTGCCGGGTGCCTCGGCGAAATAGACCAGGCCCCGTGAATGTGCACTGGCTGAGATGGCCGCGTAGTGATTGTCGGCGATGAGATCGGCGATCGTGCGCCGCCAGTCTGCAAGAAAGCGATCCGCCTCGCCAGGCTTGCCCACCAGATGTCCCGCCAACGCCGGGAGCCAAGGCAGGGGATCATAGCCGCGCCGTCTCGCGAACTCGGCCGCCAGACCTGGCGACCAATTCTGCACGCCTGCTTCCCAGCTATCGGTCAGGGCGATTGAGAGGGCGCCGCTGGTGCCCGCTGCCTTGGCGAACCGGTCATAATGGGCACCGGCGAAGCGGGAAACTGCGCCGGCATCGAGCTTGTCGACCTCAAGCCCGCGACTTTCCGGAGTGGCCGGGACAGCGACGCGCCCGGTGTTCGACCAGCCCAGCCTCAGAACTTGCCAGCAGCCGCTGCTCGGTCGCCAGTTGAGAGATCCGTCCGCTTTCAGTTTCGCTCCAAGATTGAGCACCTGCGAGGGCACAAGCCCGGCCGGCGACTGGTGGGCAGGGATGGCATAGCTCGTGCCGAAACCGGTCTTTAACTCGAAGTGGTCAATCACCGGCTCGTCAGACAACCGCGCCTCGCGCAGTTCCAGCGGCGCTTTCACACCTACGAATTGCAGGGACCAGCTCGGGGAGAACGGGACATCGAGCGCGTAGCTCGTCACCGGACCTGCGCGACGGGGCTCGGGGGCGATTTTGGTGGCGACCTCGCCCGCTGCGGTGAGGATGTGCAAGCTTTCAAAGTTGCCGCTCACAGCCAGGGTCAGGCTGCGCGGCTGGCCTTTGCCAGTTGTCACCGTGACGAGCCCGTTCGCATCGGGAGACAGGGTGAGGGACCTGTCGAAACGCCTATCATCTAGAATGGATCTCGAAGTATCGGCCTTGCAAAGGCCAGTCGGCGCTGGAAAGGCAAAGACGGCGATATCACCGCCGGCATCGGCTGTGCGGTCGCCATTGCCGACCGGTAAGTCCTGAAATGGTCCCGCCACGACAGGCAAAGGCGCCAACCTCACTGGCCCGCGACCGGCCGCCACTGGCGTTTCAGACCAGACCAGCTTCTTCATCGCATCGGTAGGCGTGACACCGGGACCGCCACTAACGCTCCAGCCGCCGCCCGATTGCGCGCCCAGCGACAGGCCCAGCTTGCGGGCTTCGGTTGCGGCAACTTTAAAGGCGGCCTGCCACTCAGGTGTGCCAAAGCCAACGCGGCGTTCGACTAGCTGCGGAACCGGGGGTGTCTGAAAGCCGATGTCGAAAATCAGCGCGCCAGACAGCTTGATCCGTTTCATCCAGGCAAGGTCGGCACGGATGCCATCCTCGCTGACATTGCCGTTTACCCACTGCCAGAAGACCAACGGCCGAGCCTCGGCCGGCGGGTTGCGAAAGGCCATTTCGAGGGCGTTGGGCTCATCCGCCTTGGCCTGCGTTGCAGAGAGCAACGCCGCATATGCCGTGAAAGTGAGAAAGCCGGCAGTCATGGTCCTGGCCATCACAACCGGCTCCTCGGCAGCTGGGGGCGTCACGGGGGAACAACGATGGGCTTGTCCCTCCCCCGCGCCTTTCTCAAAAGTCTGCGCGCAGACCGAAGGTGAAGATTCTGCCAGCACCCGACGAGTACTTGCGAACCACGCTCGGATCGTAAAGCCACTGGCTTTCCGGCTCATTGAAAACGTTCTGGACCGCGAAGTCGGCCTTGAAATTCTTCGTAATCTTGTAGCTCATCTTGAAGTCGACATATTGGCTGCCCTCTGTGCCGCTGAAATCGTTATACGGGTTGGTGCAGACGCCGCCGGTGGCTGGATCGGTCAGCAGGCCCGGCGGGCAGACGCCGATCGACTGGGGGAAGACTGAGGCATAGCGATCTCGCCAGGAGTACGATACGCGTGCTTCGAACGGACCCTTCTCATAGAAAAGTGTCGCGTTAAGCGAGTGGGGCGAGGCAAACGGCCACGGCGCCTTTGCTTGTGTCCCCTGCTGGGTGAGGTACGACAGTTCCGATTTCAGGTAAGTGAAATTCGCCTGCACGCCGAACCCGTCGAACGGTTTGGGCAGGAAGGAGAGCACCTGCTGGAACTGCACTTCGACACCTTTCACATAACCACCCGGGCTATCGACGAAAGAAGTGATTGCCCAGATGTTATCGCCGTCCATGTAGGCCGACTGCTGCGCGGTCAGCGTCAAACCGTTGCGGATGGCGGCATAAGTTTCTGGCGGCAGAAACTCGTCGAGCTTGGCATTAAAGGTCTGCTGACGGGGGTAATCACCCAGCTTCTTGTAGAATAGTGCAAGCGACAGCATTGTTTTGCTGTTCGGGTACCATTCTACTACGAAGTCGATGTTGTTCGAGCGGAATGGCTTAAGCGTGGGGTTGCCCAGAGTGACGCGCGGCAGGTTCGAGGAATCTGGCGTCGTGCCGATGGAGATCGAAGTGACACCGGGTCCGAGATTGCCGAGCTGCGGGCGCGCCATGGTCTTGGCGAGCGCAAGTCGGGCAACAAGCTTGTCAGTGAATTCATAGTTGAAGTTTGCCGAAGGCAGAACGTCGGTGTACTCGTTGGCACCGGCAATTTCGACGCCGTTGAAGGCACCCGTGGTTCCCACCGAACGGCTGTTTACGCGTGTACGTGCGACGCGAACACCCAAGTTTCCGCGAAGCGGGCGACCAAACAGGTCAAAGTTGAAATCGCCCTGGACATAGCCGCTGAGGTCGCGCTCCTTGACGTAGAGGATGTTGCCGTTCTCGTTGGCAAGGCGCCAGTCGGCAAACTGGTTCACGCAGTCGCATGTGTATCCGAAGATCTTTTCAAACACCTTGCGATCGGGCGACCACCAGCTGGTCGGTGTTCCGGCGGGCAGGTCGAGCCCCTCGCCGAAGGTAACCTGGCTGCCCATCTGTGCCAGCGTCAGGTTGGCATAGAGTGGATTATTGGTGTCGCGGCCGTACTTGTTGAGCTCCTTGATCGTCGAGATTACGCCGCGCGAGACCTGCTTCTGCGAGGCGCGATAATCATAATTGCGCTGGCTGGCACCGAACAGAAGCCAAAACTTGTCCGGAATGATGTTCCAATTAAAGTCGCCCCGGAAAGTCTGGTACTTGTTATCGCTCTCGCGGGTGTAACGTGCGATGCCCGCGTACCCCTTTACCAGATCACCGCCCCCAAACTCGTTGACGTTGGTAACGTCGAAGCCCGGCTGGAAGGTGGGCATGACTCCGCCCTGGCGCTCGTCGAAGACGAAATTGTTCTTGTCGAGCGCGAAGACATCGGTGCGACCGCCATCGATCCTGAGCTCGCTGCTCGAGCGGCCCCAGGTGAAGGTTCCGCTAAGCCGTTCAGAGAAGTCCTGCTCAAGGCGGATGTCGAACTGATAATATTTGCTGCGGTTCTGCGCGTAGGCGTCGTTCGTCAGCCAATCGACCCGGTTAAGCTTCAAGTAGTCGATTTGTCCGGCGCCGTTGGCATGTGCATCGACGATCGCGGTGTGTTCCTTGCCGACCATCTGATCGTAATTGAGGATGCCGCGGGGATCCGTCGCTGCAGCCGCAGCATTGTATCCGGGCGAGTTCGGGTTGTTGTAATAATCGTATGTGTCGAGATTGTATGGGTTGGTAGACCAGGTGTTGACGTTCAGCACTGATGGCACACTGACATAGGTCGATCCATTCCAGTATTGGGCCGTTGGCAACACAGCCACACTAGCGTTGCCCAGAGTTCCAGTGCAGTCCAGGGTTGCGCTGGTGGTGCAGCTGTTCCCATAGACACCGCGGCGGTCACCAAAATAGCTTGCACCCGTGCCCGAGAAGGGGCGGAGGCCGGTCGAGGTGTTCGTAAGTCCGATTTCCGCACGTGCATTGTCGAAGTGGCGGTTAAGGCCGAACGCGCCCAGAATGTGGGAATCGCTGTCAGCATCAAATTTGGCGTAAAGGCCGTCAATACGCAGCCGAGTGTGGTCGGTAGGGCGCCATTCCACTGTGCCGGTAAGGCCAAGGCGCTCTTGTTCGAGCTCCTGCTTTTGCAGAGTTGTGAGTGCGGGCATGTTCGCAGCGAGGTTGTTGGATACGACTGAATAGGCCGTAGGGTCCGAGCCGAACATCAAAGAGTTTGCATCGATCCCGAAGGCGGTCCGGCCAATGCCTGACGCTGCCGCGCTTGTCGTGCTGGGCGTCGGTATGGCGAACCCCCAGAAGCAGTTCAGCGGCGAACGATTGGTGGTTGCGTTGACTGTTGGCGCGCCGCTGGTGATGCAAACCGGTGTATTGGCGTTGCCGGTGCCGTTCTGGACTGGGCCGGCAAGGTCGGAGCCGCGATAGATGACTTCGAACTGGCCGGGGTTGCGGTCATAAAAGCTCAGGCTCGATTTGCGCTTCTGATATGCGCCCGACAGGGTGATGCCCAAGGTGTCGTTGAAGAAGGTGTTCGATACCACCCCGGCAAAACGCGGGTTATGCTGCTTGTCGTTCTGGTAGAAGGTGTCCTGCGCCGAGACGCTGACATGGAAGCCCTTCTTCTTGAAGGCGGTACCCGTATCGATATCGACCGTCGAGCCGAGTGAGCCTTCGTCCACCGTGGCTTCGGCCGACTTGCGCACAGTGAGCCTGCTGAACAGGTCGGATGCGAAGACGTTGAAGTCGAAGCCGCGGGTGCGGTTGATGTTGGTCTGTCCTTCGTTGTTGCCGGCAGCAGCAACGGTTTCGATGCCGTTAAGACGGGTGCGGACGAAATCGCCACCAAGGCCGCGCACAGTAATGGTGCGCCCTTCGCCGTTCTCACGCTCAATGTTGATGCCGGGAAGTCGCTGCAGCGCTTCAGCGAGGTTCGATTCCGGGAACTTGCCGACATCTTCAGCCGAGATCACGTCGATCATCGTGTTGGATCGACGCTTTTCCTCAAGCGACTTGATGACCGAAGCTGTATAGCCGGTCACGACGATTTCATTGCCGGCTGTGTCGGACTCTGTCTTCTTGGCGGTCTCCGCAGCCGCAGCGTCCTGTGCCTGCGCTTGAGCCTGCACCGGCTCCACGAGCAACATGGAAACCGTCGCCAGCGAAACGCCCGCGCACAAACCCCTCAACGAGCGCGCATGCATGCCATTCATCCTCATTCCCCTTGGTAACCGGTGTCATGCTTTGACTGGGTGGAAGATTGCCTGAGTCGTCCGCACAACTCAACCGAAAACTTTCGAATTTTGTCGTTTTCGCTTTCGCTCGAAGATTCGAGATCAAAATTCCGCAGAATTACGAGAATATCTTGGCAAAAACCAATCGAATGAACGGCAGAGAAGTGCCCAAAGAGCAGCCGTGTTCATTCCGACAGAGCGGATACGAAACTTTCCGAAATGTCTTTGCGACGTTGCTTACTCGGATTCAGCGCTTTCGCTTGCGGGCTTTCCAGGCCGGGTAGTCCTGCGCGATCAGCTTTTCCGCCCAGTTGCCGTAATATCCGTAGCCTGTTCGACGCTCGCGCTCGATCTCTCCGAAGGTGTAGTGAAACGCCGAGTCGCGGCCGAGGAAGATCGGGCGGCTGGTTTCGAGTTCATAGAATCGCGCCCAGATCCTTGGTGCACCTTTGTCAGCAATTACGCGCCGGTCTGGCTGGCCGTCGGCATTTGTGAAATCTTCCACCCGAACGTTCTGGACCGCTGCCTTGTCGAGCCATTGCACCGCTCCATCGATGGCGGCGGCAATTTCCGGCGTGGCATCGAACTTCATCAGGAAGCGCACGATGCCAACAGTCTCGCCTCCCGAGATCGAAGGAGGCTCATACTTTCGTGCCCAAGCTGGGTTCAGGGTTTGAGGATCATACTGCGCGCACCAGCCGGCGAGCTTGCCATCGACTTTGAGCTGCGTGCGAAGGATCACGTCGAGCCCCTTGCGCACCGCCACAGCTGCAGCTGTGCGGCGTTTCGTATCGACGAAGGCGAACTCCTTTTGGCCGTGGGCCACGTCCAGCAGCAATTCGAGCACGTGGACCATGGCATCATCGTTAAAGGTTACGTTGCTGTAATACCCCTTGAGCAGTGGGAAGAACTGCGGCCAGCCACCATTGGGATATTGCGCAGCGAACAGGTAATCTAGGCCGCGCTCCACTGCTGCACGATAGCGCGGATCGGCATGGGCGGCGTTGACGCGCGCCAGATAGCGGATCGGCATGGTCGTGCCGCCATTGTCGATCGTGTTCGCCTTTCCTTCGACCAGTTTGGCGAGGTTTTCCGGCGTTCCAGGATCGACCGTCAGGTCAAGATTCTTGGGCCAGCCGCCCTCCGCTGACTGGTACCGAAGTACTGCATCGGCAACTTGCAGCCCTTGAGGAGAGCCATAGAAGCCGTCGGACTGGCGCAATATCCCCGTGCCCCAACGCAGCTTTGCGGGAGCCTCAGCCGCTTTTGCCTGAACGGAAATCGGCGGGACGGGTGCCAAGGCGAAAGCCATGGCCGAAATACCAATAGCAGTCAGCGTCTTCCTGTTCATGCCATTCTCCCCAAAATTGCGCCTTTCGCTGGCGCTCGATCAAATCTGCTCGCGATCAGGACCGTGCAGGTCGAGGGTCACGCGGCGGATCGCGGCCTTCCATTGTGTGACGATGGTATCGCGATCAATGTCGGCCATGGCTGGGGCAAAGCTGTCCGCTGCAGCGCAGGCTGGCAGTTCGTCGATCCAGCCCATCGCCAGCTGGGCGAAGCGGGCCGCGCCCAGTGCGCTGAGATCGGTCATCGATGGACGCAGCACCGTGCCGCCCACCATGTCGGCGATCATCTGCGCAAGGAAGTTGTTGCGGGCCGCTCCACCGTCGATCGAAAGCTGTGCTGGTGGCGTGCCGAGATCGGCACCCATCGCGGCGAAAACGTCGAGGATCTGGAGCGCAATGCCTTCGAACACGGCGCGCGAGACATGCCCGCTGGTGGTGCCAAGCGACATGCCGCCAAGCTGGCCGCGTGCCATATCCTGCCAATAGGGCGCGCCAAGGCCGGCGAGCGCAGGCACGAATGTCACCCCGTCGCTGCCGGTCACGCTCTGAGCGAGTCGTGTCAGCTCATCTTCGTCCTTGAGGTTGAGCAGGCGCACCGCGAAAGCAGCGGCTTGACCCGAGACAGAGATGTTGCCCTCTAGCGCATATTGTGCACTGTCACCGCAGGTCCAGGCAATCGTCGAAGATAGGCCGTTGTGGGAATGGAGCCGCTCCGGCGTAAGCACCATCATTGATGATCCAGTGCCGCATGTGACCTTTACCGAGCCAGGACTGGTGAAGCCATGGCCGGCCATCGATGCGTGAGAATCACCCAACATGGCGTGGATTGGCGCGCCCTCAGGGATGCCGTCAATGCCAGCAGACACAGTGCCGAAGCGGCTGTTTGATGGCCGAGCATGAGGCAGCAACGCGTGCGGCACGCGAAACAGGGAGAGCATTTCCTGGTCCCATTCCAGCCGGTCGAGGTTGAACAGTTGGGTGCGCGATGCGTTGCTGTGATCGGTGGCGTGGACTGCGCCTGCGGTGAGATTCCACAGCAGCCAGCTGTCGACGGTGCCACACGCCAGCTCGCCTCGTTCGGCGCGGGCGCGCCAATCGGGGTTGCTGTCGAGCAGCCACTCGATTTTCGCTGCTGGAAACAGAGGGTCGATGCCTAGCCCGGTGTGGCGCGCAATTGTTCCGGCATGACCGCTGGCGCGCAGTGCGGCACAGCGGTCAGATGTGCGGCGGCACTGCCATATGATTGCGGGCGCGACCGGCCGGCCGGTTATACGGTCCCACAGCACCACTGTCTCACGCTGGTTCGAGATGCCGATCCCGGCGATCTCCGCCTGCGGGCAGGCTGCTATCGCATCGGCGAGCGCCTCCAGCACGCTAGCCCACAGATCGTCCGCGGATTGTTCAACCCAGCCGACGCGGGGATGTGACAGCCCGACCGGCCGTGAGCCCCGCGCAAGGACGTTGCCGGAGCGATCGACGAGCAGAACCTTGGTGCTGCTGGTCCCCTGGTCAATCGCGGCGATGCATTTGGTCACGCCGCACCCTTTGCCGCGATCACCTCGCGCGCGGCGCGGGCGAGGCCGGCGGCATTAAGTCCGAAGTGATCAAGCAGCCATTCAGCGGATCCCGTTGGCGCAAAGCCCGGAAAGCCGAGAATTCGCATAGGAACGGGCCGGGTAATAGCCACCTGTTCGGCAACGGCCCCGCCTAGTCCGCCGCGCACGACGTGTTCCTCCGCTGTCACAATTGCGCCTGTCTTCGCTGCTTCATCGATTGCGGCAAGGTCCAATGGACTGACTGTCGACATGTTTATGACCCGAGCTGAAATTCCCTCTGCAGCGAGGATCTCGGCGGCTTCGAGGGCACGGTGCACAAGGGTGCCGTTGACGATAAATGCAAGGTCATTGCCTTGGCGCAAAGTTTCGGCGCGGCCGATCGCGAAGGTCGCATTGGCCCGCTCGATTGCAGGCACGGGCATGCGGCTGACGCGGATGAACACCGGGCCGTCAAAGGCTGCGGCTGCCTTGATAGCTTCGGCCGTTTCCCAAGGGTCCGACGGGACGAGGATCGTCAGGTTGTGCATGGCGCGCAGCCAGGCAACATCCTCGATCGAATGGTGCGTCGCGCCAAGCTCGCCATAGGCAACGCCGGGCGCCATGCCGCAAAGCTTCACATTGGCCGAACTATACGCGCAATCTGCCTTGATCTGTTCGAGCGCGCGGCCAGTCAGGAAGCACGAGGCGGCGCTAACAAAGGGAATCTTGCCCCCGTTGGCAAGCCCTGCGCCGACGCTAACAAGATTTTGCTCGGCTATGCCGACATTGACTAGGCGCTCGGGATAAGCCTTGCGGAATCCGCTCAGCTTGCTTGAGCCGACGGAGTCATTGCAGACCGCAACGATGCGGCTGTCGCCTGCTGCGAGGTCGTGGAGCGTCTCGGCCCACGCATCGCGACAATCGAACATGCCCTGCTTGGCCTGGGGAGCGCTCACAGCCCGTACTCCTGCTCAAGTTCTGCCTTGGCGAGGGCATATTGTTCGGCATTGGGTACGCCGTGGTGCCAGCCAACCTGCCCTGCCATGTAGCTGACGCCGGATCCTTTCACGGTTCTGGCGATGACCGCCAGGGGCCGGGTTGCGGCAGGGCGGGGTGCGAGCACCTCGAGCAAGACAGCGTGATCGTGGCCATCAACTTCGGCAACGTCCCAGCCAAAGGCGCGCCACTTATCGCCAAGTGGCTCAAGCGTGTTCGTTTCCTCGGTCGTTGCGCCCTGTTGCAGGCCGTTGCGATCGACAATCACGACGAGGTTCGAAAGGCCACGATGTCCGGCGAACATGGCAGCTTCCCAGATGCTGCCTTCCTGCAATTCGCCGTCGCCGGTGAGTGCAAATACGCGGAAAGGTGCGCCATCGATCTGTCCGGCAACGGCGATACCTACGGCGACCGGCATGCCGTGCCCCAGCGGTCCGGTATTGGTCTCGACGCCTGGCAGATATGTGCGGTTGGGATGGCCATTCAGGCGCGACAGCGGCTGCATGTATGTCGAGAGTTCGGCCTCTGGGAAATAGCCGGCCGCAGCAAGCGTGGCATAGAAAGCCCCTGTGCAGTGGCCCTTGCTCATCACAAACCGGTCGCGCGCAGGATCGTTCGGATTGGCGGGATCATGGCGCATCACGCCGAAATAAAGCGCGGCAAGGGTATCGGCGGCAGAAAGGTCACCGCCGGGGTGGCCCTGTCCGGCCTCAAAGATCATCTGGATCGCGCGACGCCGGATCCAACCGGCGCGCCGCCTAACTTCCGTCGCAGCCGAACCTTCGAATTTTTCGAGCGCAAGCATCTTCTCGCCATTCCCTTCTTTGCGCCAATAGCTAGCCGCCACGATCCGGAGTCGCAAGAACCAACTTTCGTTTTTTTTCGTTATTACTTACGAATGGCATCCATACTTGTTGACATGCCCTGAAGGCGCGCATTATCGTCGGGCCATCGCAACAAGATGCCGTCCCGCGAGAGGGCGGTCGCGAGAGGACTGAATGGCGCTGTTTTCCAGCACGACCCGAATTGCCCTATGCGCTGCGATCGTTGTCGCGGTGAACGGCTGCACCGTGCTCTCGAGCGAAGAAGACAAAGCGATGCGCGAGGCTCGATCGCGGGATGTCGATGCCGGTCGCTATGTCGAGGCGCGCTGGGTCAGCACGGTTCTGCCAGCGCTGGACAAGCGGGCGACGAACCCGGCCGACCTCGCCACCGCGCTGAGTGAAGGCATGGATAAGGCTGGAGACCGGTTTGGACGCAGCGCCGGGGAAGGTTCGTCCTGGACGTTTGTTGTGCGCGGGCAGGTGAAGGTCGAATCTGTCGATCGTAGCTCGCAGCGCGGCACGGTGACCGTTTCCTTCGATACGCCGAAAGGTCTCCGACAGGCGATTCTCCAGTCCGGGCCTTATGTGTCGGGCACTGCGATCCGCGATGCGCTCGATTTCATTCGCTTCAACGATTTCAAGGACCAGATCGTTTTTGCCGAGGTCGGCAATGCGCTGACCGCGCGGGCGCTAAAGGAGTCTGCGGCACTGGACTCGGTGCAGGCCGGATCGCGAATCGAGTTACTTGGTGTGGTCGCCCTGCGCGAAGCGGGCGATGCGTGGGTTGTCACGCCGGTTGCGGTCAAGCCTGTGCCATGATCGTTCTGCGGGCGGAAAATGTCAGCCGGCGCTTCGGCGGGACGTTGGCACTTGATGGCGTGGATTTCGATGTCCACGCGGGGGCAGTCAACGTCCTGATCGGCGAAAACGGAGCTGGCAAGTCCACGCTGATGCGGATTTTTGCCGGTGCCGATCAACCGACATCGGGCCGCCTTCTGCTCGAGGATGCAGAAGTGTCGCTCCGTTCGGTGCGTGAAGCAGCGCGGCTTGGGATCGGGATCGTCCATCAAGAGCTCAATCTTTGCCCGAACCTGACAGTGGCGGAGAATATCTTTCTCACCACCGATCGCGCCTTCCTGCTTGATCGCGATGCCGAGCGCCGAGCGGTGACGACATTGCTTGAACGGATCGGGCCGGGGATTGATCCGGAAGCGCGGGTGTCGTCGCTAAGGGTCGGTCAGCAGCAGATTGTCGAGATTGCCCGCGCGCTGGCTGAAGAGGTGCGCGTGCTGATTCTTGATGAGCCGACTTCAGCGCTGAGCGCGTCTGAGGTCGACGTGCTTTTCGGCGTGATAGCAGAGCTCAAGCGCAAGGGTACGGCGATCATCTACATTTCTCACCGTCTTGAGGAGCTGGTGCGGATTGGCGATCATGTCACGGTCCTTCGTGACGGACGGCGGGTCGCTCATTCCCCGATGGCGGATGTTTCCGTTCCCCGGATCGTCGAGCAGATGCTCGGCGAACCCCGCGCTACCAAGGCGCCGGGAGCAGGCAAAGCTACTAAGGGACAAGCGGTCATCTCGGTGCGCGGCCTTGCGGTTTACTCCCGGACCCAAGGCGGCACCGAGGTGAACCTAGAGCGGCTGGACATCCATGGCGGCGAGGTCACGGCGGTTTACGGCCTGCTCGGATCGGGCCGCACCGAGTTGCTGGAAGCGCTGTCAGGCCTGCGCCCTTCGGCGGGCGATATCTTGCTGGAAGACAAGCCGGTGAACGGACTGTCGCCCGCCGAATGCGTTCGCGCCGGCATTCTGCTCGTGCCCGAAGATCGGCAGCGCGATGGTCTGTTTGCCAATCTCTCCGTTGGACAGAACATGTCACTCTCCAGCCTTGCCGAGTTCAGTCGCTTTGGCACGCTCGACGATTCGCGCGAACGCGGCGAAATTGATGCCATGATCGCTCGCCTACGTGTGCGAACGGCATCGCAGGATACACCGGTGATGGCGCTTTCGGGAGGCAATCAGCAGAAGGTGGTGATTGGCCGCTGCCTGATGGCCGGTCCGCGCGCGATCCTGCTCGACGAGCCCGGCCGCGGCGTCGACATCGGTGCGCGTGGCGAAATTTTCGAAATCGTGCGCGAGCTTGCAGGCCGCGGCATGGCGGTTCTGTTCGCGACATCGGACCTGCACGAGGCGCTTGATGGTGCGGACCGCATCCTAGTCATGGCGCAAGGCCGCGTGACCGCCGACCTCAGCGCCGCCGAGGCGGACGAGCCGCGACTGGTCGCTGCAGCCAATGCCGCGCCCACCCCGACCATGGAGACTGTATGAGCGTTCGCCCTGTCAGCCAGCCCGGTTCCGTCGGCACCATGCTGCAATTGGCGGTCAGGTTGCGCGCTCTGATCGCGCTGATTGTCGTTGCGGCCTTCTTCTCGGTCATGGCACCGAACTTCCTGAGCCTTGCCAGCCTGCTGATCATGACCAAGCACATCGCGCTGATTGCGCTGCTGGGCATTGGCATGTCCTTCGTGATCCTGTCAGGCGGGATCGACCTGTCGGTTGGCTCGGTTGCCGGTCTCGCCGGCATGGTCGCCGGAGGGTTGATCCTCAACGGTCTGCATTTAAATGCGCTGGATCTGGTGATCTATCCCTCAGTGCCTATGATCATCTTGATCGTCGTTGCGCTGGGCGGGCTGGTCGGCGCGGTTAACGGCGTGCTGGTCACAAGGTTCTCGGTCGCGCCTTTTATCGCCACGCTGGGTACATTGTACGTCGCGCGCGGCGCGGCGCTTCTGCTGTCCGATGGGGCAACTTTCCCCAACCTCACCGGTTTCGAGGATCTGGGCAACACCGGCTTCGAATCTCTGGGATCTGGACGCATCGTGGGAATTCCGATGCCGGTGGTGATCCTGCTGTTGGTGGGTCTGCTTGCTGCCTTCGTCGCGGCGCGCACGACTTTCGGTCGAAAGGTCTATGCGGTTGGCGGCAGCGAGCGCGCGGCGCGGCTTGCGGGTGTCAATGTCAACAGGGTGAAAGTGCTCGTATATGTTATTTCCGCAGCCTGTGCGGCGCTTGCCGGACTGATTGTCGCGTCTGACCTCGTCGCGGCCCATCCGGCCTCCGGCGAGGCGTTTGAACTCAGCGCGATAGCTGCAGTGGTGCTGGGCGGGGCCTCGCTCAGCGGCGGCCGTGGCACGATCGGCGGCACTATCATCGGCGCCTGCGTGATCGGCACGCTGGCTGATGGCATGGTGATGATGGGCGTCAGCGAGTTCTGGCAAATGGTGATAAAAGGCACAGTAATTGTCGGTGCCGTCGTGTTAGATCAGCTCCAGTCCCGGCTTGGGGACGGCGACAGGAGTTGATGACAATGGCACGCGGAGGTTCATCCAACATGCTGGCCGAGGCGCGGCGGGCGAAGATCCTGGAGTGGATCCGGGAAGAAGGCAGCGCCCGCGTGCGCGACCTTGCCGGCGCCTTTTCGGTTTCAGAAGTCACGGTGCGACAGGATCTGGAACGGCTTGAGGCCGAAGGCCACATCGTGCGCGAGCACGGCGGAGCCTACCTCAAGTCAGTGCAGCAGCAGGTGCGGGCGATGGCGCTGCACCATCTCATCAACATGGATGCCAAGCAACGGATCGGCCGCGCTGCCGCCGCGCTGGTCAGCGACGGCGAGACAATTATCCTTGATTCCGGATCGACCACGACCGAAATCGCGGCGAACCTTTCGGGGGTCGAGAGGCTTACTGTCATTACCAATGCGCTCAACATCGCGCTGATGCTGGGTGCCTTGCCGAACTGCGAAGTTCATATGCCGGGGGGCACTTCAAAGCGCCGACCCTGTCGCTAAGTGGTGAACGCTCGGCCGACTATTTCGAGGGCCTGTTTGCCCAGAAGCTGTTCCTTGCCACCGGCGCGGTCTCGCTCGATGCGGGGCTCACGTTTCCCGCTCTGTCCGACCTTTCGGTCAAGCGCGCGATGATCAAGACGGCCGAGAAGGTCTATCTCGTCGCGGACTCTAGCAAGATCGGCAAGCGCTCGTTCTCGTCGCTCGGCGAGGTCAACCTGATCCACACGCTGATTACCGACAGCGGGATCTCCGATGAAGATAGGGCCGCATTCGAGCGGGCCGGAATTGAGGTCATGGTCACGTGAACAAAGCCCTGCTGCGATTCTGGAAGCCGGTTGCCGCCCTACTCGTGGTTGGGTTTGCTCTGGCATTCTTCCGGCCCCCCTGAAAAAGACCGACCGGCTGATCGTGATCATCACGCCCTCGCTGGAAAACCCCTTCTTCGGGCAAGAAGCCGTCGCGGCAGAACATCGTGCGCGTGAGCTTGGCTATAAGACGCTCAAGTACTCACACGGCGACGATGCCTTCAAGCAGAGCGAGCTGATCGATTCCGCGATCGCCGCCAACGCCTCTGCCATCATTCTCGACAACGCTGGTGCCGATGCCAGCGTGGCCGCGGTGCGCAAGGCCAAGGACGCCGGGGTGCCGGTGTTTCTGATCGATCGCGAGATTTCGGCGCGCGGCGTGGCAGCGGCGCAGATCGTTTCGAACAATTACCAGGGCGCCTCGCTGGGTGCCGAAGCCTTCGTCAGCCGCATGAGCGAGAAGGGCGACTATGTCGAGCTCGTGGGCAAGGAGAGCGATGCCAATGCTGCGATCCGCTCCAAGGGCTATCATGATGTGATTGACCGTTTCCCAGGCATGAAGATGGTCGCTCGCCAGAGCGCAGATTGGGATCAGGCCAAGGCCTTTCAGGTCATGCAGTCGCTGCTTCAGGCGCACCCCGGCATCAAGGGCGTGATCGCCGGCAATGACACGATGGCGATGGGCGCTCTCGCTGCACTGAAGAGTGCGGGGCGCGGCGACGTGGTGGTCTTCGGATTCGACGGATCTAACGACGCGCGCGATGCCATCCTGCGCGGAGAACTGGCTGGAACCGTACTCCAACCTGCCGCGCGTCAGGCGCAATTTGCGGTGGAACTGGCAGACCTTTTCCTTGCCAAGGGCTCCACCGGACAGCCGGAAAAGCTGCTGATGGATTGCTTCCTGATCGATCGCGCTGCCGCAGCGCGGCTCGATAATTTCGCCCTTCGGGCCAACTGACCAACCGGAGAGAGACCGTGAGCAGCATCCAGAAGTTTGGTGCCGGAATCTGGCATTTCGCAACCTATGTCGATCGCTATGCCACCGATGGTTATGGCCCGGCTCGTAGTCTGCTGGAAATGATCGACCTTGCAGCGCAGGTGGAAGACCTGACCGTGGTGGACATCAATTTCCCCTTCGCCGATCCGATGCTTTCGCTCGATACGGTCGAAGCGGCGCTGGCCCGCAACAACCTTTCGGTTATCGGCATTACGCCTGAGATCTACACCCGTGAATTTGCCAAGGGTGCATTCACCAACCCAGATCCCGGCGTTCGCCGCCGCGCCAACGAAGTGATCACCGAAGCGGCCGGCGTGGTGCGCCGGCTCGGCGCAAGCTATGTGAAGCTGTGGCCCGGGCAGGATGGCTGGGACTACCCATTCCAGGTCGATCACGGCGTGCTGTGGAAGAACAGCATCGACGGTGTTGGCGAACTGGCCGAAGCCAACCCTGATCTCAAGTTCGTGATCGAATACAAGCCGCGCGAACCACGAGTGCACATGAGCTATGACAGCATGGCACGCACGCTGCTTGGCATCGAGAAGATAGGCCTGCCGAATGTCGGCGTTCTGCTCGATTTCGGTCACTCGCTTTATGGCGGCGAATCCCCGGCTGATGCCGCCCAGCTGGCTATCGACCATGGTCGCCTCTTCGGCATGGACGTCAACGACAACCTGCGCGGTTGGGATGACGATCTAATTGCCGGCTCGGTCCATCCGATCGAGCTGTTCGAGTTCTTCTACACCTTGCGCAAGAATGGTTGGGAAGGGGTTTGGCAGCTCGACCAGTTCCCGTTCCGGGAAGATAGCGTTGCCGCTGCAACGAGCGCCATCGACTTCCTGAAGGCGGTTGAGCGTGCGCTCGACAAGCTGGATTTCGAAGCGATGAAGCAGGCGCAGGCACGGCACGATGCGGTGACCGCGCTCAATCTCGCACGGCAGGCGCTGTTCTCGTCGATGTCTGAAACGCGCTGATCGGAGGATGCCATGCTTCGGAAAACGATAATTGGCCTGTTGCTTGGGGCCGTCGTGGCAACCGCACCCGCCCACGCCGCATCGACCAAATCGAGCAAGGCTGCCGGAGCCAAGGCTCAGCAGGCATTCCTGACTGATCGACAGCGTGTCTTTGTCCTGACCGATATCGAGAACGAGCCAGACGATGCCGAATCGATGGTTCGTTTTCTCGTCTATTCGAACCAGTGGAACGTCGAAGGTCTGGTTGCGACGACTTCTATTCACCAGCCAAACAAGGTCGCCGCTTGGCGAATTCGCGAGATCGTCGAGGCCTATGGTCAGGTCCAGCCGAACCTGCTGCTGCATGAGCCGGGATTTCCTACCCGCGATTACCTTATGTCGATCATCCGCGAAGGTCTGCCGCTCTATGGCCTGAAAGCAGTGGGCGAAGGCCACGATTCTCCCGGGTCGGAATTGCTGATCGAGCGGGTCGACGCCAGCGACGCCCGCCCACTGTGGGTGCTCGTCTGGGGTGGGCCAAACGTGCTTGCTCAGGCGCTGTGGAAAGTCAGCCGGACCCGCACGCCTGAGGAGCTTGCCAAATTCGTCGCCAAGCTGCGGGTCTATGCGGTGTCGGATCAGGACGACAGCGGGCCCTGGATTCGCGCTTCCTTCCCGGACCTGTTCTATATCGCCAGTCCCGGCATGCACGCAGGTGGCGCTTATCACAGCGCGACTTGGAGCGGCATCAGCGGTGACAACTTCCACGGTCGGTTCGTCGGCGCTGACCACACGATCGTGGACAATCCCTGGCTGGCCGAGAACATCCGCAGCAAGGGCCCGCTCGGCGCGCAGTACCCTGAGGCGAAGTTCCTGATGGAAGGCGATACGCCTACCTTCCTTTACCTCATCGAAAACGGGCTCGGCAGCCCAGATCATCCCGACTGGGGTAGCTGGGGCGGGCGTTATGAGCTTTACACGCCGCGCACTGAAAAGTGGTTCATCCAGCCCGAGACGCGCCCAATGTGGGCCGACGCCGAAGACGAGGTCATGGGCGTCGATGGCAAGTGGCATACCGACAACAAGGCGACGATCTGGCGCTGGCGCAGTGCCTATCAGAACGACTTCGCCGCGCGGATGGACTGGACGATCAAACCGCGCAAGGAAGCCAATCACCCGCCAGTGGCGCGGCTCGACCATCCAGATCGACTTAACGCCAAGCCCGGCGAGACGGTTACGCTATCTGCTCGTTCCTCCAGCGATCCCGATGGCGACACACTGAACTACCAGTGGTTCTACTACGGCGAACCCGGGACCTTCACCGTCTCAGCTGCCCGCAGCGGAAGCCCGGTGGAGATCAAGGACGCTGCCACGCCCGTCGCCAGCTTCACTGTGCCGACAAATCGTGTGCTGCGAAATGGCACCATGCATTTCGTGGTTGCGGTAACCGATAGCGGCAAGCCAGCTTTGACGCGCTATCGGCGCGTCATCGTCAACGTACAGCCCTAGCGACGGATATGGCTTAATTCGCTGCGGACGGCTTTTCGCGCCGCGTTGATCCAGCCGGTATCGCCCGCGAAGAAGCGATCCGCCCGCCATTCGCGTGCCTGCCTGGCATCGAGCTGGTGCGAGGTTGCCACCCGCTGATGTGGCGATGCGCCGATGCCTTGCGAGCGATATTCGGCATAAAAGGCCAGTGGCAGGCGGTTGGTCGTTCCGGGTGTCCATTCACGCCATCCGGCAGGCACGATCTTCGTGTCCATGCGGGTGTCGAGGAAGATAACGCGCGAATAGTCCCGCCAGGGCCGACCGAGCCAGATCTCTCCCGTCCCCGACTCAGCAGTTACCCGGCAACGGTCGAACACAAATGCGCTGTCCTCGTTGGAGGCATTCCTGCTTTGCGCCGTCAACATGACCATCGGCCATGCTGCCGCATGGATGCGGCATCGGTTGAAGAATGCCTTCGCATTGCCAAAAATGAAATCGACGTGCCCCTCAACGAAGCATTCGGAGAAGTACTGTCGCGCCATCCGGCCGTTCAGACCTTTGTTGGCATAAAGCGTATCCTGCCGTCCGATCAGGTCCACTTGTTCGAAGTAGGCCTTGTCGCCCGTTACAGCGAGAGCAACAGCTTGCGACGGAGGGTTCTCGAGTTTCAATCCCCAGCCATTGCGCACAGTCAGGTTGGCCATTGTGAATTCGTCACCCGTCACCGTAAGGGTTGCGGACTTGAATGTTCCTCCTGCTGTTTTCGACGAATCAGACCATTCGATCACGGTATCGGCCGGCTTGGCTCCGAGTCCGATCAAGGTAATGCCATTGGCGGCTACGGTAAGCTTTTCCCGCCAAACACCCGGAGCGAGGCGAACGGTTCCGCCGTCTTTGCCAATTGCCAGAATGGCCTCACCGATGCTGCGATAGGCGCCGGGAACACTGAGAGATACCGTCACATTCCGCGCCTCGGCTTGCCTTGAAGAGAAGGCCAGCAACGCGAGTAGGCAGCCAAGGACCAATCTGTCGACGAGATTCCAAGGATTCACTGCTTTCATGCCTCCAAGCCGATCGCATTCCAGCATTTGCTTCCGCGGTTCGGCAAAACGGGGGTTGCGAAATGATTACCCAAACCAGAACCTGAGTGCGCAAAATTATTCTTTTTGTTAATCATCGTCCAACAGTGCTGGCAATGGGCGTTATGTGAAATGAGGCGAGTTGCTCGGGCTGACGCGCCGCTCCATTTTCGTTGAAGAAATGCCCAGACCGCCTAGAAATCGAGGGCAGTCGATACTCCAAGGGGATTATGCTTATTTGATGCTTGTCGCGGCGGCCGGCCTATCAGAGGTGCCGAGCACCCCAGCTCCGAAGCCGGGAACGCCGGAATGGGAAGAAAAACTCAGGGACGTGTTGAGCCGGCCATTGCCGCCAAGTGCGGGCGATGTCCTCAGCCGGGATCTTCGCAAGTTGCACGGCAAACGCGCTCAAGTTGCTTTCGACCGCCTGGACTACCCCGATCGCAGGATGACGGTTCAGGGCGCGGTGCTCTATATCTGGGCGAATGATGACACTAACCGCGACGGCAGCCCGCTTTACTGCACAGTGAAAGTGATCGTCCGCAAGGGCCTCATTGCATCCACCGATATTGGCGGGAACGAAGGGGCTTGCGCCACCTTCGCCCATAAGTTGGACCCGAGCTTCCACCTCTTTTAATCAGCAATTGGACCGCCGTATCACAGCCGAGTTCGTTGGTCGGTGTGGCGGCAAACAGCATAGGTATTGCCGACAATGCGCGTTCTTTATATGTTCTTTTAATTGAACGGCGAGGGCGGTTTGGCTAAGGCAGAATAATGAGGACGACCGCACCGGAATATTCGCAGAAGCGGTCAGGAGCGTATTTCACGCCTGGCAATGTAAGTGCTGCCTTGGTTGCCTGGGCGTGTCGCAAGCCGGCAGACCGGATGGTGGATCCGTCGTGCGGCGACGGTCAATTTCTCGCCCTCCACAGCAACAGTGTTGGCATCGAACAAAATCCTGTTTCCGCGCATCGGGCAATTGAACGGGCTCCTGGAGCCCTGGTTCATGAGGGAGACTTCTTCGTTTGGGCAACTGAGACCCATGAGCGGTTCGAATGCGCTGCAGGAAACCCTCCTTTTATCCGGTATCAGACATTCAAGGGCGAGATGCGGCGTCGCGCGCTCGATCTATGTCTCGACCTCGGGGTGGCTTTCAGCGGGCTGGCTTCGTCTTCGGCCCCGTTCCTCGTCGCTACTGCCGGCCTCTTGAAGAGCGGCGGACGGATGGCATTCGTCGTCCCGGCCGAAATTGGTCACGCGCCATATGCCGCTCCTTTGCTCGAATATCTGGTGAACTCTTTTTCTCACGTCCAAGTCATAGCGGTCCGCAAGAAGCTGTTTCCTGAACTCTCTGAAGATTGCTGGCTGCTTTACACTGAAGGGTTCGGAGGCAGGAGCGATGCGATCGATCTGACGATCGTTGATGAGTTCAAGCCTTCCAAAACGGTTCCGAAGCCTACGGTACGGATCGACCTCGACGAGTGGCGCAATGTCTGGAACCGACGGCTCAGGCCCTTTCTGATTTCGGCCTCGGCCCGCAAACTGTACGCCGATGTTCTGGATCTCCCCGGAACGAGCCGTCTTGCCGACTTTGCCAATGTTGGAATCGGCTACGTCAGCGGGAACAACAACTTCTTCCGCCGTTCGGCGGTCGTGATATTCGATGCCATAGGACTGCAGGACATAGTTGGCGGTATCGATTTGCCCGTCGGTCATGAAGATGATGTGCCAACCTACCTGCCCCCCATTCGAGGGTGAAGAATTGACATTATCTCCGAATATTCCGTCTGGCGAACTGATCCTGGCTCCCCACATCATTCCGATATCGAGATAGGTCGCACCATTCGCGGTCAACGAGTCCGCGTATGTGTTGAAATCGGATTGCGTCATCGTCGCTAGCAAGTGCGAACGTGGCGGGCAGTAGTTGCCGGCTGAAGATCCATAGAGCGACACTGGGGAAGTCGTCATGCTGCCCGAACTGTTGGTGCGGTAATAGGCTATGCGGCAGGGCCGCTTGCAGTCGTCAACGTATCGGAAGCTGCTCTGGTGGCACTGCTGTTCCGGCGCGCAGGATGGCGCGGGTCCATTAGCGGTTCGTCGATGGCCGCCTTCCTTGTCGTCGCATGTGTCATCGGGCCGGCTGCGACGGCACTCCCTGGTGCTTTGGTCGCCACGCTTGCCACAGACACGCCTTTCCAGGGCAATTTGAAGAACTGGCTCATCGCCCATAGCCTCGGAATGCTGACGTTCGCTCCGGTATTTCTACATTGGATGCGCGGATCCGTTGCGGGCTGGCTACGCATCGCATTGCGGCGGAAGCGGGGCCTGGATTTTGCACTCCTGATACTTGTGATAGCGTCGACCTGGGCAACGTTCTCGCAGTTAAATTATCCCTTGCTCTTCATACCGGTGCTGGCCTTGGTCGGGTTCGTTTATCGAACGGGCTATCCCGGTGCCGCGCTTGGCACTGCTCTGGTTGCCGTAATCGGAGGTGTCTTTACGGCGCGCGGATTGGGGCCGGTGGCTCTGATCCATGGCTCCGCGGTCGAAGCGACTCGACTACTCCAGATCTATCTGGCTTCGACTGGGTTGACACTTCTGCCTCTGGCGGCCTCGTTGACCGCGCGGCGGGATGTGAATGCCAAGCTGAAACAGAGTGAAGAGCGATACAGGTTGGTGACCGAGAACGTGACTGACATTGTCATGTCGCTCGATCGCGCCGGACGCTTCACCTACGTTTCCCCTTCCATTCGCAATTACGTTGCACTGAGCCCGGAAACTCTGGTGGGAACCTCTGCGCTGGATCTGATCGATCCGGAGTTTCATGCGATTGCGCGTGAGCGGCATAATCAGATGCTGCGAAGTCACGGAGTTCCTGTGCGTGTCGAGTATATCGGGGTTACCGGCGACGGTCGTTGCAGATGGTTCGAGACTTGTGGGCGCGCTACGCTTGATGAACATGGAATTCCTAATGGTGTCGTCGGCACCATTCGCGAGACCACTAGCCGCAAGCAGTTAGAGAGCGAACTATCGGCGACAGCCAGAACAGACCTGTTGACCCGTTTGCTCAATCGCCGCGCATTCTTCGATGAGGCATTCAAACTGGTCGCCTCAGGCGTCGATGGCTGCGTTGCCTTGCTGGACATCGATCACTTCAAAACGGTGAATGACAGTCACGGTCACGCTGCTGGAGATTGGGTCCTCAGAGAGGTCGCTACCGCGGCGCTAGAAACGATCCGCATAGGCGATACGCTGGCAAGGTTTGGAGGCGAAGAGTTCGCCTTGCTTTTGCCGGGCACGTCCATTGAGCAGGCAGAGGCAGTATGCCAACGTATTCTGGACGCTATTGCTGCCCTTCAAGTCAACTGGCGGCAAGACAAGGTCTCTGTGACGACTAGCGCCGGGATTACATCTATCAAAGGAAGCGTCGATTCTGCGCTGCATGATGCAGACCTAGCCCTTTACGAAGCCAAGAATAATGGTCGCGCGCGCGTTGCTTTGGCGGCGTAAGCGATAGCCGACGGGGCACCGAATTGAACTTCCTTCACCAAACCAAAATCGTTCGCGCGCCAAATCTGTTATGGCCGGTATCGCGAACAAAGCGGCCGTCGTTCATCCTAGGTCACGCACCAGTGAAAATCTGGTCTCCAACACAATTCAGTGCGAAGCGGCTTCGGATAACATCGTGCCCGACTGTATATAGGCAACTGGCAGAGCTATCTTGCTGGCCAGCCATTCGGCGAGGCTGCGGGCCGGAGGTTCTTCCAAGGCGATGGTACCGGCCAGCAACAAAGCCTTCTGCTGGCCGAGGGCAATCGCGTCCTGGACATAGGCGGCAGTTTCCGTCTCGTGCACTTCGCCCGCAATAAGCAGGTTGACGTCGCCGCGCGCCAGAAGCGGGTTTAGGGCGTTAGGCCGGTTGGTCTCGGGAGCAAGCGCGACGCCGCGGAGGATCATGTCAGGATCGCCGATCAGTCGGACAGCCGGACTGCCCGTCGCGCTTTTTGTCCGTTGCACCAGTTCGCGAAGCCGGACCGGTGCGGGCCGGTAGACCAGTCCTTCCGCTGGATTGCCAACCTGCATCGCGGTTCCCAGTCCAATGGCGCGCGGCAGGGCCTCGGTAATTTCGCGCCCCTTGGAGCCTGTACGCACGTCCTGAATGCGAAGGACCATCAGGCCAAGCCGGTCGATCAGCGCCAGCTTTTCCGCCAAGGCCTTTTCCGGCTTGCCGACCGGTCGGTCCTGACTGTCGCCCAGGAATGCCTGACGAGAAATGACGAGGTTTGCCCCCATTTCCGCGGCCCGGGTCAGCACCTGGGTAGATGCCCGCGCGCTTACAACGACGCCTCGTACCTCACCGTCGCCATCGCCGGCCCGGAACCCGTCGACCAGAGTTGCCGGCGCGCGATAGGAGCCGCCGGCAATCGCGGTGTCCCGGCGCGCCGGGGCATCGACACCGCGATGACGGTTCGCCTCAGGCCCAAGGCCGCGCTCGATCAGTTCGAAAAGCTCATGTCCGCGCATTGCGGGCTCCTTAGGCGGGATTGGTATAGGGATCGGCGGCTTCCAGCCATTGCACCGGCAATGCTGGGAAAACCGTCTTCAGCCAGTCGGCAACCAGTTCCATGCCGGGGTCTTCTGCCGTATGACCGGCTAGATAGACAGTGACCGGGCGGGTCGCGGCCATGTCCTGCGCATAGCCGAGCACCTCAGGCTCGCGAACTTCGCCAAGAAGCACCGCGTCGGCACCCGATTCCAGCTGCTGGATCTGGGCATTTTCCCCCGGCATGCCTGCAGAAACCGAAACCGTGCGGACCATGCGGCCGGGATCGCCGAACATACGTAGGGTTCTGCGTCCAAGCCGCGCGGCGATGTGCCGGCCGAGGTCCAGCGCGCTGATGGCAGGCAGATCGATCCACGGCATGCCGGGACGCTGCGCGCGATTGCCTTCCCAGCCGAGCTTCCGCACCAATCCGGTCATGATGGCATCGCCCGGCCAGCTGTGGGCATGGCCATGCATGCGCTGGATAACCATGCCATTGGTGTCGAGGAACCGCTTCTTGGCGACCAGCACGGGATCGGCATCGCGTAGCGCGGATTCGGCGAAATCGTCATATCGTTCAAAGAAGCTCGCCTCATGCGGGACGATGTAGTTCAGCCCTGCCGCCTTTGCCCGGCGCAATACGTCGATACTCGCCGTGAAGCAGGTAGCGATTCCGGTGATGGGTGCATCGCGCCTGCCATAAATGATGCGGTCATCGGTGGGATTCGGATCCCATGACTGACCGGAGGCTGCCTTGATCGCCGCGAAGACTTCTCGGGCTGTAAGGCGGCCAGACGGGGGCGTGGCAGCCCGGACCAGCGATGCTGGCGCTAACGCCGCTCCGGCAAGTACAGCAACGGTGGTGCGGCGGTCGATCATTGGCGATGGCCTCTGGCAAGGGTGGGAGGAAGCGGGAGCCGCGCCAGGCGGCTTGACTGAAATGACCCTAGCCACAATTGGCCCGCGCCAATTGCGGCTGAAGAATGACCGTTGAAGCCCGGAGCCGGTTCTCCTTTGGCAACCACGCGGATGGACAGCGCCTTTCGGTCAAGTTCGCCAACAGCCCAGCCGCGGTGGCACAGCATGGGATCTGCAACGCCGTTCACAACCTTGCGCATGCCGCCGCATGCAGGCTCGTCGAGCCGCATACCGGTCAACAGCAGCCTGCCGCCGGTCCAGTGGATGTTGTCGGGCATGAAGCCGGGCGCCTCTATCCTTGCCAGTGGACGGGCGGTGTCCCGCCGGTCGAACTGGACAACCGAATGCCAGCCGAAAGCGACCACGTAGAAATGCCGCTCATCGGGGTCGATCTCGATGCCATTATTGCCGGGCAGCCGCGTGCCGGGCAGTTCGGCGAACCCTGCGGCACCGGGCGACCAGCTCCATACTGCGCCAGTGTCCCGGCCTTCGACGAAATCGGCAATTGTCGTTCCGGGCCGGGTCAGCACGGTGACCAGCACCGTGCCGTCAGCAAAGCTCGCCACGCTGTTGCCTACCTGTCCGGGCGGCAATGGCAGGCAGCCGCGCCACAGGAGCCGAGGCTCGGCATGTCCCCGCAACAAGACGTCGAACAGCTCAATCGCCTCTCGTCCCCCGTGGTTGACGACCAGAAGCTGCCAACGATTGCCTGCTCGCTGGCGCAAGGCCATGCCGCGGGCGTTGAACAGCGCCGGGTCGACGGGGCCGGGACAGGCAAGGCTGCCATCACGCCCTTCGCCGCTCTGTTCGGGCGAACCGGTGTACCACAGGCGGGAACTGGCGGATCTGCCATCGATCAGCTTCAAGCCGGCACCGGGTGCAAACCCGCTTGTCACGAGCCATGGCGTACCGGGGAGCGCGAGCACGTCCTCCGGCTTCACCACATCGCAGATGTAATTCAGCGGAGGTTCTGCGGCGCATTCAGCAGGCGCCGCCGCTATCAGGGCCGCCGCAAGAATCCCCGGTAAGGCCATTTCAGCGCTGGGGAACGCCCAGCTTTTGATGGAAGAAGTCAAAGGTGGCGTTTGTTGCGCGCAGCGTTGCTTCGCGTGTCTGATCAGCCGTGGCACCGATGAACGAATGATCGACGCCTTCGATATAGATCGATTCCACGGGCACCCCGGCCGCACGAAAACGCGCTTCAGCCAGGCGGGATTGTTCAACTGGCACGACCTTGTCCTGCGTGCCGTGGATCAACAGGAAAGGCGGATCCTTGGCATCGATGTAGGTCACCGGGCTGGCCGGGGCGTAGGCTTCGGCCGAACAGCGGCCGGCGCAGCCCAGCAGGCGTTCCGCCGCCCCATCGACGCCGTTCTCGCGTCCGGCGGCCATGGCGGCAAAATCGAAGACTCCGTACCATGTCACGGCTGCTGAAGCACAGACATCTGCGGCGGCAGCAGGATCCAGCTTCGTATCCTTGCAGCTCAGCGCCGTCAGCGCGGTGAGGTGACCGCCTGCCGACCCGCCCCAGATACCCACCCGCGAGGGATCGATGCGATAGCGCGCAGCATTGTCACGAAGGAAACGCAGCGATGCCTTGGCATCCTGCACCTGGGCCGGGAACTTGGCATCCGCCGACAGGCGGTATTCCAGGCTGGCCACGACAAAACCTTCTGCCGCCAGCGCCGCGAGAACGCGGGGGAAGTCAGCAAGCGCGCCCGAATGGCGGGTATGGCCGCCGGTCCAGCCGCCGCCGTGGATGTAGAGCACCAGCGGATGCGGTCCCTTGGTCGCGGGAACGTAGATATCCACCACCTGCGGCACATGTCCGTTGAGCTGCTGATACACGACGTCGCGGTAGCCCTTTACCCCTTTGGGAAAGTTCGCCGGCACGACCGGGAAATTGTCGGCAAGAACGGGCTTCTCGGCGACCGCGAACACTCGGGAAGGGGCAGCCTGCGCGCCCAAACCGGCAAACAGGGCGGAAAGCGCAACAAGGCTGGACGCAAGTCGCATTTTAAAGGTCTCCATCAATCAAGAAAGTCAGGTTTGTGCCGCGCCTGGGCGGCCAGGCGGATCGGTGCGTTGACTGCGCCGTAGCCAGAGTAATGCCGGCGTTCGACAAGCTCGAAGAACACGCGCCGGGCGAAGGCGCGCGTGTAGAACTGGAAATATTCCGCCTCGCCATCACGGTCATAGAGGATGTCACGCGCGGCCATGGCCTCGATTAGGTCCGGCTCCAGCCCCCAGCGTGCCTCAAGGTCATCATAGTAGTTGCGCGGGATTTCCAGCCGCTCGATCCCGGCCGCAATCGCCGCATCGACGCTGGCAAAAATGTCCGTGCAGGCGAGCGCAACATGCTGCACACCGGCGCCGAAATAGTTCTGGATGAAGCGAGAGGAAAGCGACTGGCTGGCAAGCGAGCCGTTAAGCGTGAAACGCACCGAACCATCGCGGCTCTCCACCGCTTGGCTCTGCACAAGTCCCATGGGGTCAGCAATTTCCAGCTGCGGCGTTTTTGTCATGTCGAGCAGGCTGACATAGAACAGCTGCCAGGTAAGGAATTCCTCGAACTGCATGGTCTGGGCAACGTGGTCGATGCCAGTCAACTGCGCTGGCGCGGCGGGTTCGAGAGCATGGGGGAATTCGTGCGCCCACATCGCTTCGCGGCTGGCCTTATCGACGAAATAAAGAAGGCTTCCGCCCACGCCGCGTACGCTGGGGATGGGCCATTCCCCCGGACCGATCGCCTGCTCGAAGCGAGGCACCTGCAAGGCGTCGGCGCGGGCCAGCGCCCCCGGCACATCGTCCATGGCAAGGCCGATCGCACAGACCGAAGCGCCGTGAACTACGTCAAAGCTGTGCGCCAGCCCTTCGGGCTCGCAATTGACGACGATATTGACCGGACCCTGTGTCCAGCGGGTCACGTCCTTGCTGCGATGGCGCGCAGTGGGGCGAAATCCAAGCGGCCGAAGCATCGCACCAAGGTCCTCGGCCTCTTCATGGCTGGCGGCGAATTCGAGGAATTCAACCCCGCGCGCCGCCGCCTTTGCGGGGAGCGCGGCGCTGGTCGAGACCGGACGGGTGACCCCGCCTTCAAGCAGCCGCAGCGAGCGCAGGCCGTCAAGCGCCACGCCGCTTGCCGAACCGGCGCGGAAACGGTCATTGAAGATTTCAAGGCTCCAGTAACCATCATAGCCAGTGCGGCGGATCGCCTCTGCCCAGTCATCGAGCGGGAATTCGCCTTGCCCGGGCATGCAGCGGAAATGGCGGCTCCAACCAAGGTAATCCATCTGCAATTGCGGGGCGTCGCAGACCTGGACGATGAACAGCTTGTCGCCGCGAATGTCGCCAATGCTCGACGATGGGATGCCGCGGGCGAGCGAGTGGAAACTGTCAAGGACGAGACCCAGCGCGGGATGATCGACATCGCGGACCAGCGACCAGGCCTCGCGGTGGTCATTGACATGACGGCCCCAGGCAAGCGCTTCGTAGCCGATGCGCAGTCCGCGCCTGCCCGCGCGCTCTGCCGCCTCTGCGAGATCGTCGAGCAGGCGGGAACGATCGCCCAGCGCCTGAGGGGAGCAGCTTGAACAGGCCAGCACAAGATCGGTGCCGAGTTCTTCCATGACATCGAACTTGCGCTCAAGTCGGTCAAAGGCACGGGCACGGTTGGGTTCGGGCAGCCCTTCGAGGTCACGGAAGGGCTGAAACATCGTGCAGACCAAGCCAAGGTCGCTCATCAAAGCCGTGATCTGGCGAGCGGTCAGATGTGTCGACAGCAGGTCGTTCTCGAAAATTTCCGCCCCATCGAAACCGGCAGCGGCAATCGCCTGCAGCTTCGTTTCCAGCGTGCCGCTGATCGAAACGGTGGCTATCGAGGTTTTCATCGCGCTTTCGGCCGTCCTGTCCCTGGCGGAGTCGTTTGCTCCCTTTTGCAGGGCGTAACACGGGCCGGGAGTTGACAAAAGAAAAATGATGCGAACTAGTTCGTAACATAAATGAGAGGCTATTCGCGAGTGCAGACGGCGAGGGAAAATCGCGTTATCGTTGGCAGGACAGGGGCAATTCCCGTTCCGGCTAACCGGCGCGGCAGCCCCGCTGCCGGAGATTTCGCCTTGTCATCTGATGTCCCACCCGCTGATTCTGCCGCAAAACGGCCGCGTCGCAGCCACGCCGAAACACGCGAGGCGACGATCAACCAGATCATCGACATCGCGACCGCAGAATTCGTCGAAAAGGGCCTCGCCGGAGCCCGCATCGACGAGATTGCCGGCAAGGCAACCAAGCGCAAGATTTATTACTACTTCGAAGGCAAGGACGAACTTTACCGGGCCGTGCTCGAACGCGCCTATCGCCGAGTCCGTTCGAGCGAGGACAGCGTCGACATCGAACAGGGCAGCGCGGTAGAGGCGCTCCGGCGGCTGATCGAACATGATGTCCACTATCATTCCGAGCACCCCGAACTGGTGCGCTTGGTGATGAACGAGAATATCCACAGGGCCGAGCACATTCGCCAGATCGAAGGCCTGCAATCGAGCAACCGGCGCGTGATTGAACTTCTTGAGCGCATCATCGCGCGCGGCGAGGCGGAGGGCAGCTTCCGCAAGGGCATCGATCCGGTCGACTTGCATCTGAACATGACCGCGCTCGCATTCTACAACGTTTCCAACCAGTTCACCTTCGCGCACAATTTCGGGGTCGATATGACCAGTGCCGAAGCCATAGCGCGACGGGCGCGCCAGGTTGCCGACATCATAATCGCTTGGGTGACGCACAAGGATTGATCCGTATCGGCTTCTGCCGGTGGCGACGGATGTAACTGCGATTGCCCGGCAAAAGGGAAAGAGGATCAATGGCAGGATCAACTGTGACCACCGGCGCCCCCGCGCCGGCGAACTGGACAAAGCGGGCGATTGCAACAGTTGCCCTGTGTTTTGCCATCAACATGGCCGACGGCATCGACGTCACCATCCTCTCGTTCATCGCGCCCAGAATCCAGCAGGACTGGCAGATCGGGCCGGACGTCATGGGTACCCTGTTCAGTGCCGGACTGCTCGGAATGGCGATTGGGGGAATGTTCATCGCCCCTCTGGCCGATCGCCTGGGTCGCAGGCGCGTGATCCTCGTCGCCCTCGCGCTGATGTCTGCGGGCATGCTGGCCAGCGGCTTCGTCACGGCTGTTTCGCAGCTTTTCCTGCTGCGCGTGGTTGTCGGCGCGGGGATCGGCACCGTCCTAGCAGCGATGGCTGCCCTGTCGGCCGAGAGCGCGCCCGAGCGGCACCGCAACCTGGCCGTGGGGCTGGTCCAGGCCGGCTATCCGTTTGCCGCAGTATTCACCGGGCTCGTCGTGGCGCAACTGCTGCCGCATTACGGCTGGCACGCAATGCTGATTGGTGCCGGGACCATAACCATCGCCCTGTTTCCGCTCGCGTGGGTGCTGCTCAGTGACGCGGTACCGCAAAGCGGGGCCGAAACCGCAGGCGGCACGGGCGTGCGCGGATTGTTCAGTCCGGCTTTGCGCGGGCGGACAATTGCACTCTGGGGTGCTGTGTTCTTTGGCCTGATGGTGCTCTATTTCGTCGTCAGCTGGATCACCAAGCTCGCCATCGCCGCCGGGCTTTCGGAAACGAACGGCATTTACGCAGGTGCGCTCTACAACCTTGGCGCCTTCGCCGGGACCGTCGCAATGAGCATGCTCGCGGTGCGCGTGCCGTTGGGCAAGCTTGTCCCGGCAATGCTCTGCAGCGCAGGAGCGGCCATGCTCTGGTTCGGATCGGTCCCCATGTCGGTCGCAGCGACGATGGCGGTCGCATTTCTCATCGGGGTCCTGCTGCAAGGCGGCTACAACGGCGTCTGGCCCTTGGCTGCGGGGACCTACCCGCCTTCGGTCCGCGCCACCGGAATTGGCTGGGCTATCGGCATCGGCCGTAGCGGAGCGATCGTCGGACCTTGGCTCGGCGGGCAGCTCTTGGCAGCCAAAGTTTCCCTGCCTGTCCTGTTCGGCACCTATTGCATCCCGCTCCTTGCCTGCGCCGCCTGCGTTTTCATGGTTCAGCGATCGAGCGCAGCTGACTGAATTGACAGGAACTAGTTCGTAACATAAATGAAGCCCGCTATGACTGGCCAAGGGGCCGGCAAGAGGGAGGGGAATTTCATGAAGAAATCTGCTATGCGCCTTGCGTTTTCTGCGTCTTTTCTGTCGTTTGCTGCTGCAATTGCTGCTCCCGCCATGGCGCAGGACGCTGCTACAGCAGACGAAGGCGAATCGGTTGCCGACAAGGAAATCGTTGTCACGGGCTCGCTGATCCAGCGTCCCAACGCGACCTCGGTTTCGCCCATCGTCTCGATCGGTGCTGAAACGATCAAGGAAACGGGCAAGACCAACCTCGTCGACGCGCTTAACCAGCTCCCGGGTTTCACCGTCGGCGGCAATGAGGCGACCGGCGGCCAGGGAACGGGTGCGCGCGCCACAATCAACCTTCATGGCCTCGGCACCAACCGCAACCTTGTTCTGCTCGATGGCCGCCGCCTGCCGGTGTCGGACATTCGCGGCAACGTCGACATCAACATCCTGCCCGATGCGATCATCGGCGGTATCGATGCGATCACCGGCGGTGCCTCGGCCATCTATGGCTCGGACGCCATGTCGGGCGTGGTCAACTTCAAGACCGTGCGCTCGCTTGACGGCATGGTCGCCGATGCCCAGGTTGGCATCAGCGAAAAGGGTGACGCATTCAAGTTCAAGGCGTCGCTGGCCTTCGGCACCAACTTTGCCGACGACCGCGGCCGGGTGATCGCGGCCTTCTCCTACGCCAAGCAGGATCCGCTCAACGGCAGCCAGCGTTCGTTCTTCTTCGACAAGACGCCCAGCTCGTTTATCGGCACCGGCACGTTCATCCCCAGCGCGACCAATGCGCCTGACGGTGCAGTCCTGACTGCCCTGTTCAACTCCTACGGAGTTGCCGGCACCCGCAGTCCGCTTGCCTCCAACCTCGGCTTCAACAATGATGGCACACTGTTCACCCAGACGGGCGCGCTGAACTATCGCGGCCCCAATGGCGTAAACGGCTATGCCATTGTCGGCGGCAACGTCCGCATGCCGGTGGGTCAGCAGATCGACTACATCAACGGCCTCAACCGCAAGACCGCTTTCCTCAAGGCCGATTACGAACTGTCGCCTGACATCACGATGTATGGCCAGTTCATGTTCGTTGACCTGACGACGACCACCCACTCGGGCGGCAGCCTCACCCAGTTCCCGACGCTGACGACGATCCCGGTGACCAACCCCTTCATCCCCGCCGATCTCCGCACGATCCTGGCTTCGCGTCCAAATCCCACTGCACCCTTCGCCTGGAACGCACGCTATGTCGGCATTCCCTACAAGGGCTGGGACGAAAACTATGAGATCCAGCAGTACATGGCTGGCCTGAAGGGCAATATCGCCGAAGGCTGGAGCTTTGACGGCTTCGTCTCGTATGACCAGTCGGTCCACAACTCCGTCATGCACTTCGCCACGCTCAAGAGCCGCGTTCAGACCCTGCTCAACGCGGCCGACGGCGGCCGCTCGATCTGCGCCGGCGGCTTTAATCCGTTTGGTGACAGCAACGCTCGCTCGCTCTCTGCGGCCTGCGTCTCCTACCTGACCAAGGATGCGATCAGCATCGAACGACTGAGCCAGACCCAGGCCCAGTTGCAGATCAACGGCAAGCTGTTCGATCTTGGTGCTGGCCCGGTCCAGCTCGCTGTGGTCGGCGGCTACCGCAAGAACACTTACGAGTTCACGCCCGATGCCGACACCACGGCCAATTCGGGCTTCGCGCACTGGCGGTAACGTCGAAGGCTTCACCGTGGTCCTGCCGGTTCCGCGCAAGGAGATCGACGTAAAGGAAATCGCCGCACAGATCGACGTGCCACTCATTTCCGACAAGCCCTTCTTCAGGGAACTGGCGATCGGCGCGGCGGGTCGCGTTTCGGACTATTCGGTGACCGGGTCGGTGACCAGCTACGAAGCCGACTTGCGCTGGAAGCCGGTGGATGAACTGCTCATCCGCGGTTCGTACCAGCGCGCGGTTCGCGCCCCGAACATCGCCGAGCTGTTCTCGCCCCCGTCGAACGCCCAGCTGGCGATCGGCACACCGCCCGCGGCCATTGGCGACCCCTGCGACGTGCGCTCGACCGCGCGAACCGGGGCCAACGCTACCCAGGTCGCCAACCTTTGCGTAGCCCAGGGCATTCCTTCGGCGCTGATCAGCACCTACCAGTTCCCGACCACCGCGACCGGCCAGACCTCTGCCGGCAGCACCGCCGTCACTCCGGAAAAGGCTGACACCTTCAACGTTGGCTTTGCCTTCAACGCCCCGCGCAGCGACGGCATCTTTGGAGATTTCTCGCTTTCGGTCGATTACTACAACATCTCGATCAAGAACGTTATTTCGACCATTCCGGGCACGGTCGTGCTTTCGGGCTGCTACAACCTCGATGGTTCGAACCCGACCTATTCGGTGACCGGTTCCTATTGCCCGCTGATCAGCCGTGATACGTCGACCGGCCAGATCCTGACGGTCAACACGCCGTTCCGCAACCTCGGCGCGCTCAAGACCGATGGTGTCGAGGTGCAGATCCACTGGGGCATTCCCGCCCGCTTCCTGAGCGAAAGCGGCAAGCTCTATATCGACACCGCGATCGGCTGGCTGAACAACTACAAGGTCCAGCTGCTGCCGGGCGCCGCCTTCCTCGATTATACGGGCATCAGCAACGGCTCGGCCGGCGACAGCAGCCTGCCGCCGCGCACCACGCCCAAGTGGAAGGCGCTGACCACCTTCGGTTACCGGTCGGACCTGTTCAGCCTTGGCCTTCGCTGGAAGTACCAGAATGCGCTCGCTGACGTCAGCAAGGTCAATACCCCGACCAACATCGCCGTTGGCGTGCCGGCCTATGCCACCTGGGATCTGTTCACCTCCGTCCGGCCGACAGAGAGGATTGAACTGCGCGCAGGCGTGAACAATCTGTTCAACCGCGGACTGCCCTTTGTCGCGAGCAACCAGACCAGCACCGATACGGCCAGCTATGACCTCGTCGGCCGCTCGTTCTTCGTCGGCGCAAAGGTGAAGTTCTGAGTGAAAGCCTTGCGGGCTGGTACTGGCGCGGCCAGCGCCAGCCCGCTAGGTGCAGAACGTGACATGCTGAAAACCGGACTTATCGGCCGCGCTATCCAGGCTTCCCGCTCGCCGTGGCTTCACGAGCAGGAGGCGAGGGCGCAGAAACTCGAACTGACTTACGAACTGTTCGACTTTACCGCGCTGGGACTCGACGATGTGCAACTGGGCCCCATGCTCCGCCGGCTCGCAGTTGACGGCTTTAGCGGCGTAAACATCACTTACCCGTTCAAGCAGTCTGTAATCGCAAATCTGGACGAACTCGCCGATTGTGCGACCAGCGTGGGGGCAGTCAACACGGTTGCCATGCGCAGCGGGCGGCTGATCGGATACAATACCGACAAGACCGGCTTTGGGGAAAGTCTTGCCGAGGGACTCCCTGGTGCCTCGTTGGCTCAGGTCCTGCAATTGGGAGCGGGCGGCGCCGGGGCGGCTGTTGCCAACGCGCTGCTCTCGCTTGGCACCACTCGGCTTTTGATATCCGACGTCGACGACACGCGGGCAAGATCCCTTGCGGACCGGCTCTGTGGGACCTACGGGGCCGCTCGGGCCGCGGTCTGCCGCGTCGAGGACCTTGAGAGTTCGGAAGTCACTGGAATCGTCAACACAACGCCCATGGGAATGGCTGCGCATCCCGAACCGGCGATCGACCCGGACTTCATCTCGTCAAGTCATTGGGTTGCCGATATCGTCTATTTCCCCCTGGAAACTGCGCTCCTCAAGGTTGCCCGTGGAAAGGGGTGCCGCACGCTCGATGGCAGTGGAATGGTCGTAGGCCAAGCCGCGCGCGCGTTCGAAATTTTCACCGGGAGAAGTGCGGACAAGGCCAGGATGAAACAAAGCTTCGCTCTAGCGTGAATGCTCATGGGTACCGACAAAGGCCTGCGAGTTTGTAAAAGCGCGTCGCGCTACGCAGAAAGCCGCTTTCCACTCATTGCGACCAAAAGCTGCCGTTCCGGATCGTCCGCAAGAACCGACATTCGATTGGACTTCACAGTCAACGCAAGCATTAGTGTGCTCACTAAATCGCGGGCCTGAGCGGCGCGCGCTGCCCTGACCGACGCGATCGGCTGGGCCTTGGGTGGTGGGAGAAGCGGCAAGTTGCTCCGTAGCGAGGAGCCACACCCATGACGAATACCATCGAACCACACATCGCTAAGAAGCGGGCGCCCCGTATGGCCCGCGAACCAATTGTGGACACAATCGCTGCGATTGAGATTTCTGCCACCGCGAAGGTTGCTGCCGAGCCCAAGCTAAAGCGCCAGACGAAGGCAGCGCAGGTCGAGGCGCTACTCGCGGCGGGCGAGGGCGCCTCGCTCGATGCACTTTGCAAAACCTCCGGCTGGCAGGCTCACACATGCCGAGCCTTCCTCACGGGCCTGCGCAAGAAGGGGAAGCAAGTCGAGCGGACCTAGCGCTGGGATGGCATTACCATCTATCGTCTCACGGGCCTCTCAGAGGCCTATGAGAAGGCGGATGCCTGATGGGGCGGCGCCCAACCGTGAACCTTGCTCGACTGACAGCTATGCCCAGCGAGGACCTCAAACCCGAGTGGGCGCGCCGATATAGCGCGCTTGCTCCCAACCTATCGCCTCAGCGCGCCAGACGTCTGCTGGGTCGACTAGCGCAACCGACTCAGGCCAAAGCAGAAATACGTGAACTGATTGCGGCGATCAGCATCCAAGTCGATCACCTTGAACTGTCGCTCGATCCAGCTGCGCTGGGCTTTGCAGGGCAAGCGTATTGGCGGATCAAGCACCTGCTACCAGCGCGCAAGCCGTTTCGCGAGGCGAAGCTCAAGATCAATGGTCCCTCGCAGAGCAAGCAAGTAGATCAACAGCTTCTCAAGCTGATTGCAGAAGCATTTGAGGTGCGGGCGCTGGTCGTCTCGTCATCGGGACTCAGCCTCAACCAGATTGCGAAGAGCAATGGTCGCTGCCGCAAACAACTTATGAAGCTGCTCAATGTTAGTTGGCTCAGCCCGCGGATTATCGAGTCAATCGTCGATGGCGCTCAGCCGAAATCGATCAATCGAGATCCGCCTGCTCTAAACCGAGTTGCCAGTCGCCTGGGCAGGTCTGGAAATGCTGCTCGAGTTCGCTGCCTGAGGGCGATCCACAAAATCACATCGCTGGCCGCGTGGGCGACGACATGTCGGACAGAGAATCGCGCCGATTTGTTGCTGAACGTTGGGCGGGGTTCTGCGTCTCTGGCCCATGATCGGACCTACCGGAGCTCCAAACCCCGCAGAACTGCGCCATTGTGCAGGTCCGGGTCGCCCGAGGGCGAGAATCTGTTACCTCGAAAGACTGATTGGTGCGGTCAAGAAGACTCGAACTTCCACGGGCTTTCGCCCACAACGACCTCAACGTTGCGCGTCTACCAATTCCGCCATGACCGCTAAATCATCAGGGTGCCGGATCGAGGGATTCGGCTGCCCCGGGGGGTAGGAGCGCGCCACTAGCAAAGGAGTGCGCAGGGGGCAAGCGGTGATCTTGCCTGCTGGCCAATGCTTTCGCGATCAGCCCGGTTTCCAGCCAACATCGGCATATTTGGCCGTGCGCGGGACGCCGGTGACAGCTTCGTTGATCGTCACGCTCTCACCCGGGTTGAGCTGGCGCTTCGGCGCGATGACGACCCAGGAATAGACGATGCGTTCGCGCAGATCGCGCAGCACGATCAGGATCGGCGGCACGGTGCGGCGCTGCTTGCCGATATTGGTCACCTTGCCGCTTGCGCCGAAGTATTCGACCCCGTTGGGCAGGGTGCGGCGATCGAGGCGGTTGGGCGGGAAATCGAGCTGGAGGTCGGCCCGGCCTTCGGCAAAGGTCTGGTTGCCGAAGGGGGCCCAGTCCGGCAGGCCGAACCAGTAGACCGCGCCGATGGCGGCGGTCGCCACGGCAGCGAACAGCGCGGCCGCCATGGTGTACATTTTCAGCGGATTGCGGCGCGGGCGGAACGGGGGTTCGTGCTCGAAGCTCGAATAGTCGTCCTGATAGGCGGGCGAGGTATCGTCGTAATAGCTGGGCGGCGCTTCCGGGATCGGCGGCTCGCTGATGTCCTCGGCAGGTTCGTCATGCACCTCGGCCGGTGCCGGCTCGGGAGCAGGCGGCGGGGGAGCGGGCGGTTCAGGCTGCGGTGCCGGGGCAGGCGCGGCTGCCGCGGGAGCAGGCTCTGGAGCCGGAACCGGCGCGGCGGGCGGCGGCGCGGGCGGGGCGGCAACCTGGGGCCCTTCCTGGAACCAGGAGTGGCGGCACTTGGCGCAGCGCACGGTGCGGCCTTCCACGCCGATCGCCGCGTCGGGGACGACGTAGCGGGTGGTGCAGGCGGGACAGGCAATGATCATGAAACCACGGGTTAAGCGCGCCGGACCCGCCAGACAAGGCCCTGTCCACCGCTTTATCGGGCAAAGACATGGACGCGCGCCCTTTTTTCCACATGGGATCGCGGCTATGGACGCGCGCACAACCCGTGATACCTTCGCCGAGTGACCAGGACCGCAGATCGATGAACCAGTCCGGCAGCGGCGAAATCGTCCAGTTCGACAATGTCGGGCTGCGTTACGGCACCGATCGCGAGGTGCTGACCGACCTGTCCTTCACGCTGTTTCCGGGATCGTTCTACTTCCTCACCGGGGCGAGCGGCGCGGGAAAGACTTCGCTGCTCAAGCTGCTTTACCTCTCGCAGCGCCCGTCGCGCGGAGGAATCCGCATTTTCGGCACCGATGCGATCACCCTGCCGCGTGAGAAACTGCCCGCGCTGCGGCGGCGGCTGGGGGTGGTGTTTCAGGATTTCCGGCTGGTGCCGCACCTCTCGGCGTTCGACAATGTCGCCCTTCCGCTGCGCGTGGCGGGTTTCAGCGAGAGCGACCTGACGCGGCCCGTGGCCGACATGCTCGAATGGGTAGGCCTGGCGGACCGGATGCAGGCGCGCCCCGCGACGCTTTCTGGCGGGGAGCAACAGCGCGTCGCCATCGCCCGGGCGGTGATCGGCCGGCCGCAGCTTCTGGTGGCCGACGAGCCGACCGGCAACGTCGATCCCGACATGGCGGTCAAGCTGCTGCGCCTGTTCGAGGCGCTCAACCGGCTGGGCACGACCGTGGTTGTCGCCACCCACGACGTCCACCTGCTGCGGAAAGTGCCTGACAGCCTGATCATGCGGCTCGACAAGGGGCGGCTGTCCGATCCCACGGGGGCGCTCAAATATCCGCCCAAGCGGCCGGTGCTGCCGGTATGAACCGCCCGCTGAAGCTCTTGCCTATCGGCGGCCGCAAGGCCGGCGGCACTGCAGACCTTGTCCCGCAGGCGCGGCTTTCCGGGCCGATCCCGTGGGTCATCGCGATCATGGTCATGCTGACGGTGATCGCGGCGGCAGGCGGGCTTTCGCTGCGCAAGCTGGCATCAGTGGCGCAGAACGAGCTTTCGGGCGGAGTCACCGTCCAGATCGTCGAGGCGCGGCCCGAAGTCCGCGACAGGCAGGTGAAGGAAGCCGTGCAGGTGCTTTCGGACCTCCCCGGCGTGGCGCAGGTCGCCGCCGTGCCGCAGGCCGAGGTCGATGCCTTGGTCGAACCATGGCTGGGCGAGGAAGCCGGGCAGGCGGAGATCCCGGTTCCGGCACTGATCGACGCGCGGTTGGCAGGCAAGGTCGACCGCAACCGGCTGGAAGACCTGCGCAGCGCCTTGCGCGGCAAGGTGCCCACCGCGCGGGTCGATGCCCAGTCGACCTGGCTGAAACCGGTGTTTGGCGCGCTGTCATCGCTGCAACTGCTGGCGCTGGCGCTGGTCCTGCTGCTCGGCCTTGCCACGGCAGCAGCGGTGCTGCTCGCCACGCGATCGGCGCTGGGATCGAACCGTGAGACGATCGAGATCGTCCACCTGCTCGGCGGGACCGACAGCCAGATTGCCCGCATCTACCAGCGATCGACCGCGATTGCCGCGGCGGAAGGCGGGGTTGCTGGATTTGCCGCCGCTGTCATCGTCGTCATGCTGCTTGGCCGTCAGTTTGCCGGCCTGGGTGCGGGAATGATCAGCGGCGGCTCGCTCGGCTGGCTCGAATGGCTGGTGCTCGCGCTGGTGCCGCTCGCCGGGATAGCGCTGGCCACGATCACCGCGCGGCTTACCGTGCTGCGTTCTCTGGCAAGGATGCTATAGGCGTCCCCAACGATGACTCGCCTCCCGCGCCTTTTTGCCAGCCTGGTCCTTGCCTATGTGCTGGGTTTCCTGTGGTTCGCGCTGGTGCCGCCCGGGCCTGCGGGGAACCAGCGCACCGATGCCATTGTCGTGCTGACCGGCGATGTTGGCCGCATCCCCCGCGCGCTCGACATGCTGGGCAAGGGTGTCTCCAGTGCGCCTGTTCGTCGCTGGCGTCGACAAGTCGGTGAAGCCGCGCGAATTCGCCGCCGAATATGGCGTTTCGGCCGGCACCATGGCCTGCTGCGTCGTGCTGGATTTCAAGTCGGTCGATACGGTCAGCAATGCCAGCGAGTCCGCCTTCTGGATCGCGGCCAATCGCATTCGCTCGGTGCGGCTGGTCACATCGGACTGGCATATGCGCCGCGCCGCGCTCGAACTGGCGCGAGTGGCACCCAACGATCTCGAAATCATCCGCGATGCGGTGCCATCGCAGCCCGGCTTCGACACGATGGTCCTTGAATATAACAAGCTGCTCGCGCGCATGGCGCTCAGCGTGGTCGGAAAATGAAACTGCTTATCGCGGCGGTGCGCAGCATCGCTTTCTACCTTGCCTTCTACCTTGGCTCGTTCCTGCTGGCGCTGGCGTCTGTTCCCGCAAGCTTTATCGCCCGCTCGCGCATGGCCGGGCTGGGCGCGATCTGGGCGCGCTGGCACCGCTGGTGCACGCGCCATCTGCTCGTCGTGAAAATCGTGATCGAGGGGCAGGTGCCCAGCGGCAAGGTCATCGTCGCGGGCAAGCATGAGAGTTTCTTCGAGGCGATCGACCTGCCCAACCTGCTCGATCGCCCGGTGCCTTTCGCCAAGTCCGAACTGCTCGACATCCCGCTGTGGGGCAAGGTGGGCAAGGCTTACGGCATGGTCCGGGTGGAGCGCGAACAGGGGGCCAAGGCCCTGCGCGCGATGATGCAGGAAGCGCGCGCCTTTGCCGATGCAGGGCGGCCGCTGGTGATCTTCCCCGAAGGCACCCGCGTCGCGCCGGGTGAGGGGCCGCCGCTGCGTTCGGGCTTTGCCGGCATCTACAAGCTGGTCGGCCTGCCGGTCGTGCCGATGGCGGTGCAAAGCGGCCACATCTATCACCGCTGGATCAAGCGCAGCGGCACGATCCGGGTGGCCTTCGGCCCCGAAATCCCCGCCGGCCTGCCGCGCGAGGGGATCGAGGAGCGAGTGCGCAAGGCAATCAACGCGCTTAACGCCGAACCGCGGCAATGACGGAGACCTCGTCCAGCAAGCGCGGCGCGCTCGAAGTGCTCGGTCCCGGCCTCGTCACCGGGGCGGCGGATGACGATCCCTCGGGCGTTGGAACCTACAGCCAGGTCGGCGCGCAATTCGGCTATTCGATGGGCTGGACGCTGGTCTTCGGCTTCCCGCTGCTCGCCTCGATACAGGCGATTTGCGCACGCATCGGTGCGACGACCGGCATGGGCATCGCCCAGAACCTGCGCGAGCATTACCCCCGCCGCCTGTTGCAGGTCGTGGTGCTGATGCTGCTGGTTGCCAATGTCATCAACCTTGGCGCCGACCTTGGCGCCATGGCTGCCGCGCTGGCCCTGCTGATCCCGGGGCCGATCATGGCCTATGTCGTGGGCTTTGGCGCCCTTTGCGTCGTGCTGGAGATTTTCCTCAGCTACACCGTCTATGCCCGCGTGCTGAAATGGGCGACGCTTTCGCTGTTCGCCTATGTCGGCGTGGTCTTCGTGGCCGGCGTGCCGGTGGGCGAGGCGCTGAAGGGCATGCTGGTGCCCAGTTTCACCTTTGATCGTGAACACGCGATGGCGCTGGTGGCGATTTTCGGCACGACGATCAGCCCCTACCTGTTCTTCTGGCAGGCGGGGCAAGAGGTGGAGGAACAGCACCGCCGGCACGTCAAGCCGCTGATGGTCAGCCCGACCGAGGCCGGCCCCGAAATCAACCGCATCCGCACCGACACACTCGTGGGTATGGGCTTCTCGCACCTCGTCGCGATCTTCATCGTCGTCGCCACGGCGGCCACGCTCCACGCCCACGGTGTGCGCGACGTAGGCAGCGCGGCGCAGGCGGCAGAGGCGCTGCGGCCAATCGCCGGAAACCTGGCCTTTGCGCTGTTTGCCATCGGCATCATCGGCACCGGCCTGCTCGCCGTGCCGATCCTTGCCGGCAGTGCCGCTTATGCGGTGAGCGAGACCTTCGGCTGGACCGAGGGGCTCGACCGCCGCCCGCGTGAGGCCAAGGCGTTTTACGGGGTCATTACGCTGGCCACGGTGGGCGGAGTGGCGCTCAACCTCATCGGAATCGACCCGATGAAGGCGCTTTACTGGGCCGCCGTGGTCAATGGCCTGCTCGCCCCGCCGCTGATGATCGTCACCATGCTGATCGCGCGCAATCCCAAGGTGATGGGCGAGCTGGTCATTTCCCGCAAGCTGGCCTTCGGCGGCTGGCTCTCCACCGCGGTCATGGTTGCGGTAGCGGCGATCTTCCTGCTGAGCTAGAGTGAGTCCAGAAGCAACACCGGCTCCGCTGGTGTATGTTCGCATCTGTACAGGGAGTCACGCAGAGGACGCAGAGGAAGAACAGAGACGCAGAGATGTTGTGCCTGCGGCAAAGCCGCTTCTTCGATCAGGCATCAAGATTGGCGCCCACTCCGGAGAATTTCGGCAGCCTTCGGCTGCGCGCGACCTCTCTGCGTCTCCGCTTTCTTCTCCGCGTCTCTGCGAGAACTATTCCCACCAAGCCGCACACGCCGCGCTTTCGGAAGCGCCGGTCAGCCGACCTTGCGGTGTTCGGCCTTGACCCAGCGCACGGTGCCGGTGCTGGCGCGCATGACGACCGTGTGGGTGGTCATGGTGCCATCCTTGCGGCGCTTCACCCCGTCAAGCAGCGAACCGTCAGTCACGCCGGTGGCGGCAAAGATGCAGTCGCCCTTGGCCAGCTCGTCGCGGGTATAGATCTTGTTCAGGTCCTCGATGCCCCACTTGCGGGCGCGGGCGCGCTCGTCCTCGTTGCGGAACAGCAGGCGGCCGTTGAACTGTCCGCCAACGCAGCGGAGCGCCGCTGCTGCCAGCACGCCTTCGGGAGCACCGCCCGAGCCCATGTAGAGGTCGATCGTGGTGTCTTCATTGGTGACCGCGATCACGCCGGCCACGTCGCCATCGCCGATCAGCACGACACCGCAGCCCAGGCCGCGCAGTTCGGCGATCAGTTCGGCATGGCGCGGGCGGTCCAGCACGCAGACGATGATGTCGCAGGGTTCGACGCCCTTGGCAGCGGCGACCGCCTTGACGTTCTCGGTCGGGCTCTTGGCGAGGCTGATGATGCCTTCGGGATAGCCGGGGCCGACGGCCAGCTTGTCCATGTAGACGTCGGGCGCGTTGAGCAGGTTGCCTTCCTCGGCGCAGGCCAGCACGGCAAGCGCGTTCGGGCCGGCCTTGGCGGTGATCGTCGTGCCTTCCAGCGGATCGAGCGCGATGTCGATCTTCGGGCCCGAACCCTGGGCGCCGCCCACCTTCTCGCCGATGAAGAGCATCGGGGCTTCGTCACGTTCGCCTTCGCCGATCACTACGGTGCCGTCGATCGCCAGTTCGTCGAAGGCCTTGCGCATGGCTTCCACGGCGGCGGCATCGGCGGCCTTTTCATCGCCGCGGCCGACCAGCTTGCTGGCGGCGATCGCCGCTGCTTCGGTGACGCGCACCATTTCGAGTACGAGGACGCGGTCGAGAACCTTGCTGGCGGGTGTTGCGGTCATGTTCAGTCCGTGTTCAAAGAGGTGAGGGGAATGCTTGGCCGCGGCGCTTAAAGCGGGGAACTACGTTTGTCGAGAATGTTGAACTGGCGGTTGGCACTCCTCGCCTTTGCCCTGTCGTTATGGACACAGCCGGCTCTGGCCCAGCAAGCCGATGCGCCGGAAGAACAGGCAGCGGAAAGCAGCACAGAAGCTGCGGAGCCGGTTGGGCCGATCAACCTTTCGGTCACCGATACGCGCAAGAAGCGGGCGTGCTCGGGCCCGGGGCCCAATGGCGAGATCCTCGTCTGCGGCAAGGATGACGGCTCGGACGTGCGCGTGCCCGATGACGAACTTCGCACCGACGATGGCCTGCCCCGCGCGCCTTCGGTCGGTATGGAATCGTGCAAGGGCAAGGGCCAGAAGGGCTGTATCGGCTTTGGCCGGGTGCCGCCGCCGGTGCTCATCATCGACGTGAAAGCCATTCCCCTGCCGCCCAAGGGTTCGGATGCCGAAAAGGTGGCGAAGGGCGAAATCAGCGATCGGTGATGCGCCTTTGGCCCGGCCAGCCGCTGGCTGCCGGGGCGAATGCAACGGATGACCGGCGCGGGGTTGCCGCATTTTGTGCCCGGACTCGACGATCTTGGTCTTGGTAGTGAAGTGCGTCGAGATTTGATGCCGCCGGCCCGTGCGGACCCGTCTCCAGCGAATGACGCGGCGGAGCGGGTGGACGTGGCAGCTTGCCATTGCGAACGTTCGGACTTTGCCGGGACGCCCGCGCCGATCATCTCCTCCGCATGAACGCCCCACAAGGGACGGGCACCGGAAGACGGTTCATCCGATGCGCTGCAGCCGCTTCGAATGCTGGAGCGTATAACCTATCTGGTTATATGTAGGAAAGCGAAATAACCAGAAAGCCCGTTCAGTTGCCGAGCAGGTGCATGACCAGCGGCGGCTGGGTCAGGCTTTCCGACCCTTCCAGCAGGCGCAGCGCCTCGCTCACCCCGCTTTCGGGGCCTTCGTGGGTGACGAGCGAAACGAGAACCTCGCCTTCGCTGCCGGCACGGCCCTGCTGGATCAGGCTTTCGATCGAAACCCCGGCATCGCGCATGGCGGCAGTGATCTCGGCCAGCACGCCCGGGCGGTCGGCGACGAGGAATCGCACATAGGAACGGCTGCGGCGGTGGCCGGTCTGGGCGGCCTCCATCTTCTGCAGTTCCTCGACCGGGACCGAGAAGGCCGGACCGGCTTCGCCGCGTGCAATATCTATAAGGTCGGCAACGACGGCACTGGCGGTCGGGCCGTCACCGGCGCCCGCGCCACTGGAACAGCAAGCGGCCAGAGAAGTTTCCTTCCGCCACGACCGCATTGGTCGCGCCGTCCACATGCGCCAGCGGGTGATCGAAGGGCACCAGGTGCGGCTGGACGCGCTGGAACAGGCGTTCCACCCCGTCGCCATTGGTATCGGTCTCGGCCATGCCGATCAGGCGGATGACGTAGCCGAGCGTCCGGGCCTGCGCGATATCGGCGGCGAGGATGCGGGTGATGCCGGTGGTTTCGACCGAGCGGAAATCGACCGCCGTGCCAAAGGCGATGGCGGCAAGGATCGAGAGCTTGTGCGCGGCATCAGTGCCTTCGATGTCGAAGGCGGGATCGGCCTCGGCATAGCCCTTGGCCTGCGCTTCGCTCAGCACATCGGCAAAGTCGCGGCCCGTGTCTTCCATGGTCGAGAGGATGTAATTGCAGGTGCCGTTGAGGATGCCGTAAACCCGCTCGAACTCGTTGGCCGCCGCGCCTTCGCGCAAGCCCTTGATCACCGGGATACCGCCCGCGACCGCCGCCTCGAACTTGAGCGGGACCTTCGCCGCCTCGGCCTTGCTGGCGAGCTCCAGCCCGTGGTGCGCGATCATTGCCTTGTTGGCCGTGACGAGCGCCTTGCCCGCCTCGATCGTGGTGCGCGCGCAGGCCGGGGCAGAGCCGTCCGACCCACCGACCAGTTCGACCACCACATCGACATCGGCGCGCTCGCCCAGGATGACCATGTCGTCTTCCCAGGTATAGGGCGTGATATCGACGCTGCGCCGCTTGGAGCGGTCACGCGCCGAAATGGCGACGATTTCGATCGGCCGGCCGGCACGCCGCGCGATCAGCGCCGCGTTCGCCTCGACCAGGCGAATGACGCCTGCGCCCACGGTGCCCAGTCCTGCCAATGCGATGCGAAGCGGCTCTGCCATGTGAATCCCTATGCCCTTTCGGTGCGCGCCCTAGTGCAGGGCAGGCGGGATTCCTAGCCCCGCAATGTCACTTGCGGTTGCGCTGGCAAGGGCCGAGGTCGGATAACACCTTGGCGTAGTCACCTACTGCCGCCGCCTTGTCCGCGTCAGTAGCGGAGAGGTTGGCCCCTGGCGGCAGGGCGCGGGGCAGGAAACAGGCGAGGCGGTACCAGACCAGCGTGTCGCGCTTGGGCGGCTGGCCCGTGGTGGCGACGATTTCCGACCAGGAAATGCCCCAGTGCGACGGCGCGCCATTGTGGTGTAGCACGGTGAGCGAGGCGGGCTCACCGTCTTCGGTCCTCAGGAACACCTGTGTCTCGCCTTCGCCGACCAACGTTCCCGGCACATGAATCAGCTCCTGCACCCCGGTCACGCGGCGGGGAGCATCAGGGCCGTAAAGCTCGCGCAGGATCTGGCGCACAGTCTCCTCGCCGGTGGCGGTCCAAGGCACTTGGGCATCGGGCGCGACCAGCCGGATCTCTCCCGGGCGGTCCTTTACATGAGAGGCAAAGAGCAGGACCGACTGCTTGGCCAGCTTCGGCGGCTTGCCCTTCGCGTCGAGCTTCACGTCGGCCAGGTAGCGCAGCGCCTCGCCCACGGCAGCTGGTCCGGTAAGCAGGTTTTCGGTCACCGCCTCTACATATACGCGTGCCATTCCGGGACGCGATGCGGCACCCTGTTCGGGCTTGAGCACCGCGACCTTCCTTACCTTCGCGCGAAGGACGAGCTGGGCATGGTCAGCGAGGTCGGCGTAATCGGCATAGGTCAGCAATGCGGGGCCGCCCGTGGCAGGGGCGGGCTGCGGCGATTCGGCGGCGCGGGATTCGGCGGTTGCGGACAGCCCCAGCCCGAGCAAAAGCGCTCCTGCCAAAGCCGTGCGGGCCTTGCCCATGCGCATCATTGTCATTTCATATCTCCAGGCCGATTCGGCGAACCTACGCGATTCCAGCAGTTTTGACCGCTGACCGATAAGTTTTGCCCTTAACTTCCGTGAATCATGGGTTAACACATATTCGGGGTGGATTAAGGCGTTGCGCGCCCTTTGACTCGGCGTTAAAGCACCCGGAAAAGCTGGCCTAGAAAACAACAAGGCCACAAGGTTCGCCCGTCGGGGCTTCGGGACCCGACAGGGGTACCGTAATGACCGGCAGGGCGGATTAGTTAAGAATTCGGCCTCGGCGCGTTCGCTACGCGGGTGTGCTGGGGCGGAGAGGGGTGTCTGGCTTCAGATGTCCTGGGACTGTAATTTGGAGTGATGCGTCTGAATGGCTTACGCTGACCAACAGGTATCCGGTAACCGGATCACCGCATTCATCGTTGTTGCCCTTCTGCATGTCCTCGTTGGCTGGTTGCTCGTGAGCGGTCTCGCTTACGAAGGGCTTACGAAGGTCGTGAAGAAGGTCACGACGATCGACATCAAGAAGGACGAACCCAAGAAGGACGAGCCGCCGCCGCCGCCGCCTAAGAAGGCGACGCCGCCGCCGCCGATCACTGCGCCGCCGACCAAGCTGCCGCCGATCACGCCGCCGCCGTTTTCTGCACCGCCGCCGCCGCCGATGGCTCCGCCACCGCCGCCGCCGCCGCAGGCTCCGCCGCTGGCTCCCCCGGCACCGGCCGCTCCGCGCGTGCAGCCCAAGCCGGCCCAGCCGAAGGGCAACCCGGCTTCGTGGGCGACCACCAATGACTATCCTTCGCAGGCACTTCGTGAAGAACGCCAGGGCACGACCCGCTTCCGCGTCACCGTCGGTCCCGACGGCCGCGTAACGGATTGCCAGGTGACCGGATCGAGCGGCAGCCCGGATCTGGACAGCGTCGCCTGCGCCAAGATCAAGGCCCGCGCCCGCTTCACGCCGGCAACGGACGGGGAAGGCCAGCCGACCACGGGTTCGTATTCGAACGCGATCCGCTGGGTCATCCCGAAGGACTGATATTTTTGAGCTTGGCCCGGCGTTCGCGCCGGGCCCGTGACACCAATCTGATTACCAGTTTTACTTGAGAGGACTATTCGCATGGTTTTTGAACTTCTCGCCCAGGCAGCGGGCGCAAGCGCCACGCCGCAGAACAAGTTCGGCTTCTGGGAGGCTCTGGAGCAGGGCGGCGCCATTGCATATGGCACCGTCATCATCCTCGCCATCATGTCGTTCGGCTCGTTCTTCATCCTGATCACCAAGTGGATCGATCAGAACAAGATCCTGAAGCAGGGCCGCGAACTGCGTGCCAACTTCTGGCGCGCTCCCTCGCTGCGTGAAGGCGCTGCGAAGCTCGACAAGAACAGCGCATGGCGCCAGATCGTCGACGACGGCCTCGCCGCTGAAGAAAACCACGGCAAGATGACCGACGCCCTTGAAGCCCATGACTGGCTGCACGGCTCGCTCTCGCGTTCGGAAGCTGCGATCAACTCGCGTCTCGCTTCGGGCCTGCCGTTCCTCGCCACCGTCGGTGCAACGTCGCCGTTCGTTGGTCTGTTCGGTACCGTGGTCGGCATCTACCGCGCGCTCGTCGCCATCGGCATCGCCGGTTCGGCCTCGATCGACAAGGTCGCCGGTCCGGTCGGTGAAGCTTTGATCATGACCGCACTCGGTCTGCTCGTCGCCGTTCCGGCCGTGCTTGCCTACAACTACCTGCAGGCCCGCAACAAGAACATCTCGGAAATGCTCTCGGGCTTCTCGACCGATGTCCTGGCCTACATCAACTCGAAGGGTGCTGTGCGCCCGGCGACGATCGCACCCGGCAAGCCGGCTGCAGCCAAGCCCGCTCCGGCAGCTCCGGTTAAGCCCTGAGCCCCAATGGAGAGGACGGCGGGAGTCCATGCGCTCCCGCCGGTGGGATCCGGGTCTGTGCCACATCGGCATGAAGCAGGCCCGACCCGGCAGAACGAACAGGATAGGAAGTAAACTATGGCGATGGCAGTAGGCGGCGGCGGACAAGAGAAGCCGATGTCCGACATCAACACGACGCCGCTCGTGGACGTCATGCTGGTGCTTCTGATCATCTTCCTGATCGCGGTTCCGGTCGCGATCCAGACGATCCAGAAGCTGAAGATCCCGATTTTGGAAACCGTGGAATCGAAGGATAAGGTCGAAAACCTCCTTATCACCGTTTCCACCACCGACGATGCCGGGCGCAGCTCGGGCGATCCGGGCTATGAAGGCGCAAGCCGGAATGGCGAATGCCGCGTCTATTTCAACAACATCACCCCGGTGACGTCGGACGAACTGGCCAAGATCGCTTACGAACGCCTCGACAAGATCATCAAGCGTGAAGGTGGCCCCGAAGCTCTCCGCGCCAACCCGGAGAAGATCCCGCAGGTCCACATCCGCGGTGACGTGAACGCTCCGTGGCGCTGCGTGGCAGGCACGATCTACAACGTGCAGATCGCCGGTTATCCGACCGTCGGCTTCATTTCGACCCCGGTGGATCCCAACGGCTAAACGGCCCGCGGCTCTCATCTGCCCGGCGGCTCAAACCGCCACGCGTATTCAGGAGTAAGTTCCAATGGCAATGTCAGGCGGCAAGGACGATGGCTCGCCAATGATGGAAATCAACACGACGCCGCTTATCGACGTCATGCTGGTTCTCCTCATCATGTTCATCATCACCATCCCGGTGGCCACGCACTCGATCGACATCGATCTTCCCGCGCCGCAGCCGCCGACGAACATTCCGCCGCCGAAGCGCGACAAGAATGTCCTGTCGGTCGATTCGGTCGGCACGATCACCTGGAACGGCACCTCGCTCAATGAGAGCCAGCTTGTCTACCAGCTGACCGAGACGCTGAAGATCAAGCCCGAGCCGGAACTCCAGTTCCAGCCCGATGCCCAGGCTCCCTATGAAACCACGGCGCGCGTCCTGCGCCTGATCAAGGGTTCGGGCGTCACGGCCTTCGGCTTCGTCGGCAATGAACAGTACTACCAGTTCGGCAAGGACCCCAGCGAACCGCCGGTCAAGTAACCGAACGAGCCATGCGAATACCCGAGGGGGCGGAGTGATCCGCCCCCTTTTCGCGTTGGGATCGGGCACGCGCGCGACACGGCTTGCCTTGGCCATGTGATATGGTAACATCGGCACTGCGGAACGAGGCAGGCGTGGAGGCTCTCGTCAACGCCAAAGCAGGGGAGACAATCCCATGGCAACCGCAACCGAAGTCACCCGCAACCGGCCGATGGCCGATCTCAACACCACGCCCCTGATCGACGTGCTGCTGGTCCTCCTCATCCTGTTCATCATCACGATCCCGCCCGCGACGCACGAGATCGAAATGGACCTGCCAGCGCCGGGCAAGTCGCTGCCCACGATCCGGCCGGAAGTGAACCTGCTCTCGGTTACCGCCAATGGCGCGATTGTGTGGAACGGGGAGGCGGTTTCCGAAGGCGAACTTGTCGCCGTTCTCCAGCGCGTGGCTGAAACCAGGCCGGCACCGGAAGTCCGCTTCACCCCCGAAAGCGCGGCGCCCTATGGCGTGACTGCCCGGGTGCTGCGGAACATCCGCGCAAGCGGAGTTCTGGGCTTCGGCTTCGTCGGTACCGAGCAGTATGCGGGCTTCGGCAAGCAGGCAGGCAGGTAGGCCCGTCTGGCCAGCCCCGCACGGGCGGCGGGGTATCGGCACGGATCAAGGGGGCGTGTGCCGAGTAGAAATCGAGCGCACGCTCTCCTTGCGCTGAACCGGCCCTGCCTGACCAGCAATGCTCAATCAGGCTGCATCGCCAGCGCCGCGAGGCTCTCCGCCTCGACCACCAGCTCGTCATCCGCCGCGCCGCTCGGCAGGCTTTCGCGTCCGATCATCGTCAGCAGGGGCACGGCCATGGGGCTTACCCGCTCGAGTTCGACATGGACGAGCTGCCCCGCCGCGCGGTCGAGCAGGTCAGCCAGCCGTCCCACATCGGTCAGCCGCGTGCGCGCGTCGGCCCAGGCGGCCTCGATCAGTACGTGGTCAGGCTCGTGCTTGCGCAGGACGTCATAGATGAGGTCGGTCGAAAAGGTCACCTGACGCCCGCTCTTGCGCTTGCCGGGGTGCTGGCGTTCTACCAGCCCGCCGATAACCGCCGCCTCACGGAAAGCGCGGCGCAGCATATAGCTGTCCTGCACCCAATCGACGAATTCATGGGTCAGCACATCGGGCGATAGCAGCGGGGCCGGGTCCGTGACCGCGCGCAGGCTCCAGATGCCAACGGCATAGTCGTTGGCGACATAGCCCAGCGGCATCAGCCCGCGTTCCTCCATGCGCCGCGTCACCAGCATGCCCAGCGCACTGGTTGGCGTTCCAGCCTTCGAAGGTGTGGAAGACGATGTAGTGCCGCCCGGCATGGGGAAAGCTCTCGACCAGCAATTGCCCCGGCCCGGGCAGCTGTGAGCGCCAGTCCTGCATCTCCAGCCATTCGCGCACGTCATCGGGAAAGCGCGCCCAGCCCGCGCGGTCGACCATCATGGCGCGCACCCGGTCTGCCAGGTGCGAGGAAATCGGCATCCGCGCGCCCATGTAGCTGGGGATCTGCCCCGGCTTCTTCGCGGCCTTGACGATCAGGTCGAGGTCACGCAGCGATTCCACCTCGAGGTCCATGCCGGCAAAGCGGAAGGTGTCTCCGGGGCGCAGCGTTGCGCCGAAGCTCTCCTCGACCTTGCCGAGGTCGCGCCCGTTGCGGAACCGCACGTGGAGCATTTCGCTGTCTACGATGATCCCCGCGTTCATCCGGTGCCGCGCGGCGTGTTCGGGGTGTGTCAGCCGCCACAGGCCGTCGCTGGAGCGCACGATGCGGCGGAAGCGCTCATAGGCGCGCAGGGCATATCCGCCGGTAGCGACGAAATCGAGCACCCGCGCCCAGCGCTCCTCGTCCAGCCAGTCATAGCTATGCGCGCTGCGCACTTCGGCCAGCAGCGCTGCCTCACTGAAGGGGCCCGAGCAGGCGCAGGCCATCACGTGCTGGGCGAGCACGTCGAGCGAGCCGGGGCGGAAATCCTCTCCGTCGCGCTGTCCTTCCTCCACGGCTTCCATCGCCGCGGTCGCCTCGAGGAATTCGAAACGGTTGCCGGGGACGAGCAGCGCGCGGCTGGGCTGGTCGAGCCGGTGATTGGCGCGGCCGATGCGCTGGAGCAGGCGCGAAGAGCCCTTGGGAGCGCCCATCTGCACGACGAGATCGATGTCGCCCCAGTCAACGCCGAGGTCGAGGCTGGCGGTGCAGACCAGCGCGCGCAAGCGCCCGTCCGCCATGGCCCCTTCCACCTTGCGCCGCGCCTCTTTCGAAAGCGAACCGTGGTGGACGCCAATCGGCAGGTTCTCCTCATTGGCGTCCCAAAGGAGCTGGAAGATCAGTTCGGCCAGGAAGCGCGTGTTGCAGAAGACCAGCGTGGTGCGGTGTGCCTTGATCGCCTCGTAAAGCTGCGGGATTGCCCAAGTGGCGGCGTGGCCGCTCCACGGCACGCGCTCTTCCTTGGGCGGCAGGATCGAGACTTCGGGCTCCGCGCCTTCCTCACCGATCACCAGCGCGACATCTTCCCCCCGGCCATGTGGTGCAAGCCAGGCGCGAAAGGCGTCCGGATCGGCGAGCGTGGCGGAAAGGCCGACGCGCTGAACCTGCGGCGCGACAGCGCTGATCCGCGCGAGGGCAAGGGCAAGCAGGTCTCCCCGCTTGCCGGCGGCGAAGGCGTGGATCTCGTCGATCACGACGCGCTTCAGGGTGGAGAACAGCGCCGCGCTTTCCGGGTAGGACAGCAGCAGAGACAGCGATTCCGGGGTGGTCAGGAGCACGTGCGGCGGCCGCACGCGCTGGCGGGCCTTGCGGTCGGACGGCGTGTCGCCGCTGCGCGTCTCGACCCGGATCGGCAGGCCCATCTCCTCGATCGGGGCGATCAGGTTGCGCTGCACGTCATGCGCCAGCGCCTTGAGCGGCGAGATGTAGAGCGTGTGCAGGCCTTCACCGGGCACTTCCTCACCAGCAAATTCGGCTAGCGTCGGCAGGAACCCGCCCAGCGTCTTGCCTGCGCCAGTATCGGCGGCGAGCAGGGCGTGGCGGCCCGAAGCGGCCACGTCCAGCATTTCGGCCTGATGCCGCCGCAGCCGCCAGCCACGCTTGGCGAACCAGTCGGCGATGACAGGGGGAAGAGGCGCGGCGCTCACACCCCCTACTTAGGGATGTGAGCGCCGGTGGGAAGTGATCTAGATCTCGTTCCCGTAAAACTTCTCCACCGCGTCGCGGTCACCCTGCGAGAGCCGCCCGCTCTGCCGCATCCGGTCCCTGTTGCAGTAGTTCATGATCGAATCGGGGTCCCACGGCGTCAGGACAAGGTCCCCGTCGCTCCCCTGCCTTGGTGCGTTGCAACTGGTTGGCGTGTCCTGCCGGTTCTGTTCGTGGACGAAGCCCAGGGCATGTCCGAATTCATGAACGGCATTGGCGCGGATGCAGCTTTCCCGCGTCGGTTCGTCGGCTGCGCACCAGGAATTCCAACTGCTGAAAGCAGGATTCAGGCGCAGCCCATTGCTGACCTTGTCCAGTTCCCTGCCAAGGCCGAGAGTGCGCGCGCCGCTGTCTTCCAGTGCGACGTGGATTCCCGGCTGGCCAGCCGTGCAGGCTGTGAAGCCAACAAACTGGACCGCCGATGCATCTTCCCAGCTTTTGCTGAGGGCATCTTTGATCCAGCCTTGCTCCCGACTGTAACCCAGCGCCGACTGTTCCCAGCATACCGCGATACGGGGTGAGGCCCATTTGGTCCGGCTGTCGACCCAGCCCTTGGTTTCCATCAGCGGGATTGCATCGATGCCGGCAATCCTGAGCCGCTCTTCGGTTGCTGCGACCTGCCCGCTGGCGGAACTCGATTCCGCAGGCTCGCCCCGGGGCTCAGGCTTTGAGCAGGCCTGGACTAGGGCCGTGATGCCGAGAAGCAAGACCCGCCAGGGCCCGGGAGCCCGAACCATCAGCATTTGTCCGGTGTCGCCCGGCATTTCACCAGACGTTCCTGCGCCGCGATCATGTCTGCCTCGGCCTTGATTGCTGCCAATTTCTCAGCCGGTGTTGTTTGCAGCGCCTCCAGCCCGGCCTGGGCGACCCCGATTGCATTCGCCGCCCCTGATTCCTTGGCATACTGGAGTTTGATTAGCCCTCCGGCATCGTCGAAGCTGGCGGCAAATACCTGTTTGCCAAACAGCGCCGCCTTGGGAACGTAGAGTTTGTAATCGGTCCCCGACTGCGCGACCGATGCATATCCGGTCCAAAGATGGTTTGCCTCGCAGCTGCCCTTGGGGCCCACGGACACGGCCAATTCGCGCCGGGCAGGTTGCCGCGCCTCGATAATGACGCCCTTGAATCTTGCAGCATAGTCGGGCGAAACCGTTGCGGGGCTGGCGGGCGCTTCCACAGCGCCAAGACGAAGGCAGGGCTCGCCCAGCAAGGCAATGAAATCCGTTGCCAGATCGCTGGACAGCGGATCGGGCTTTAGCTGGATTGTTGGCCCAGCCTCAGACAGGCTGCCGGCCCAGACATAGGCCGCCGTCTGGGGCTTGTCAGCGAATCGGGCCTTGAAGGCCTTGCAGGCCGTGATGATCGGCGACTTGTCATCATCGCCCTCAAGCGCAGCTTCCGCCAGCTTGATTGCGGCCTTGATGATCGTTTCGCCCTGGCCCGTGGTCGTAGCATTGATCGACTTCAAACGGCCATCTGCCGTCAACTCCATGGTTATGTCGCTATTGGCCATGGAACCATCAATGCCCTTGAAGGCAATGCTGCGCGGTTGCGCCGGATCAGCCAGGTGCGCAACCGATGGTGTAACCGTTGTGGCAATAACCGGGAGGTTCTGCGCGTCGCAACCCAGCGTGCGCACCATCTTCAATTCAAGCGTGCTGCGGGCGCCATAGTAATGAGTTGTCACAGGCGGAGTGGATGCGCATCCAGACATAGAAATCAGCGCAAGAATGCTTGCCACGTTTCGCATCGTATTCCCCCCGTTTATCGGCAACCAACTCGAATCGATCCGTATCTTTATGAAGCGTAGGGATTTTTTGCGCCTTGGCAATTGTCTAACTTTTGCCCGTTCTGCAAGTGGGAGGACGTCATTGCGCCGAGCGCATCGGAGTGCCACACCGCCAGCAATGGAGAGCCCGCTCACCCTTTACCCCGAACTGCTGCCAATCGGGCTGGCGCTGGCGCTGGGCCTGCTGGTGGGTATTCAGCGCGGCTGGGCGCAGCGTAACGCGATGGACGGGCGGCGCTTTGCCGGAGTGCGGACCTTTGCACTGGTGGGACTTGCCGGCGGCTTTGCCGGGGCTTTCAAGGGCAGCGAGCCGGTGCTCTCCGCCGTTGTACTCGCGGCCAGTGCGGCGCTGGTCCTCCTCGGCTACTGGCGCGCAACGCGGGAAGGGCCGAACGTTTCCGGCACGGCGAGCATGGTCGCGCTTCTGACGCTCGCCGCCGGGTATCTTGCCGGATCGGGCGAGGGCGTTGTGGCCACCGTTGCGGTCGGCCTGATGGTGCTGGTGCTGGCCCTGCGCGAGCAGCTCCACGGCTGGGTCCAGTCGCTCGACGAGCGCGAGGTCATGGCGATCGCCCGCTTTGCGCTGATTGCGCTGGTCATCCTGCCGCTGTTGCCAGCCGAACCGATGGGGCCGTTCGGCGCGTGGAAGCCGCGCCAGCTGTGGATGGTCGTGGTCATGGTTTCGGGCTTTTCCTTCGCCGGTTACCTCGCCGCCAAGCACTTCGGCGCAACGCGCGGCGTGCTGGCGACATCGGCAGCGGGTTCGATGGTCTCATCGACGGCAGTGACGGCGGGGCTTGCCGGGCAACTCAAGGATGCCTCGAACGAAGAAACACCAGTGCTCCATGCAGGTATCGCGCTCGCTTCCGCCGTCATGTTCCTGCGCGTCATGGTCCTCTGCGCTGTGCTGGCGCCTTTTGCCCTCGCGCCTTTTGCGGTGATCGCCGTGCCCGGGATGCTGGTCAGCCCGGGTTTCGCCTGGTGGCAGTTCCGCAAGTCGTCAGGCATCGGGGGCAAGGGCACCGGCAAGCTGCGCAATCCCTTCGACCTTGGCCCCGCGCTGTGGCTCGCCGTGCTGGTCATGGTGACGACCGTGGCGGCGCGCTGGGTGCTGGAGGAATGGGGTGACGCAGGGCTTGCCGTGGTGCTTGCCGCCACCGGCTCGGTCGATGTGGATTCGGCCATCATCACCATGGGCAACCTGCCGCCGGGCATGATCGCCCCGCGCCTGGCCGGGCTGATCCTTGCCCCGCCGGTCCTGCTCAACACGCTGTTCAAGGCGGGCATAGCGCTGACCGTGCCGGGCAGGGCAAAGGGCTGGCCGGGTGCGCTGGCGCTGATTGCCGCCGCGCTGGCTTCGGGTACTTCGGCGCTGGTTCTGCTGCTGGGTTAGAGCCCCGGCCTCAATGCCCCGCTTGCGGCCCGCGCTCCAGACCACTGGCGGCAAGCTGGGCGTCGATCTCGCCCATCAGGCGTTCCAGCCCTTCCTCGCTCTCGCTCTCGGCGCGGGCGACGAGGACGTCCTGGGTGTTCGAGGCGCGCAGCAGCCACCAGCCGTCGGCGGTGGAAACGCGCACGCCGTCGGTGCCGTTGACGTCGGCTCCGGAATCCGAAAGGCGCTGCTTCACTTCCTCGATCACCGCGAACTTGCGGCTTTCATCGACCTGGAAGCGCAGCTCGGGCGTGTTGATCATGGCCGGCATTTCGCCGCGCAGCTCGGTCACCGTCTTGCCGAGTCGGGCAGAGGCGGCGATCAGGCGGACGGCAGCGTAAAGCGCGTCATCGAAACCATAATATTCGTGCGCGAAAAACACGTGGCCGCTCATTTCGCCTGCCAGCGGGGAATCAACTTCCTTCATTTTGGATTTGATCAGGCTGTGTCCGGTTTTCCACATAAGTGGCTGTCCACCAAGCGCAGAGACATGATCGAATAGGGCCGAACTGGCCTTCACATCGGCGATAATCGTCGATCCGGGGACCATTTTCAGGAGGTCCTCGGCGTAGATCATGAGCAGCTGGTCGCCCCAGATCACGCGCCCTTCGCCATCGATCGCGCCAATCCGGTCACCATCGCCGTCAAAAGCCACGCCAAAATGGAGGTTCTTGGCCGCGACCAGCGCCTTCAGGTCTGCAAGGTTCTTCTCCTCGGTCGGGTCCGGATGGTGGTTCGGGAACGTGCCGTCCACTTCAGTGAAGAGAAGATGATGTTCACCGGGAAGTTTCTTCGCCAGCAGTTCGAGAGCGGGTCCAGCCGCACCGTTGCCCGCATCCCAGCCGATCCGCAGGTGGGCCAGGCTTTCGGCGGGAATGCCCTTGAGGCCCTCGGTCAGCCGGTCGACATAAGCGAGGAGGATCTCGCGGTGCTCGCTGCTGCCCTTCCCGCCGGTGCTCTCGCCGTCGATCCAGTCACCGGCGGCGGCCATTTCGCCCAGCTTCGCGATGTCGGCGCCGAAGAACGGCCGACCCATAAATACCATCTTGAAGCCATTGTAATTGGCGGGATTGTGGCTGCCAGTTATCTGAATGCCGCCCTGTACCTCTGGAATTGAAGCTTCGGCGTAGTACAGCATCGGCGTGGGCCCCAGGCCGACGCGCACAGCGTTCAATCCGCAATCGGTGATGCCGCGCACCAGCGCCTCTTCCAGCATGGGAGAGCTGACGCGGCCGTCATAGCCCACTGCCACGGCCTTGCCGCCCGCGCGGGACAGCAGCGTCGCGAAACCTCGCCCGATGGCATAGGCATCCTCCGCACCCAGCGTTTCGCCAATGATGCCGCGAATGTCGTATTCGCGCAGGACCGTGGGGTGGAAGCTGTGTGTCATGAAACCTCAGTTTGGCAGATCGTCCAGAAGCAGGTCGCGCGCGGCATTTGCTTCGTGGACTTGTGAGTTGGTGCCGCCACGGTCCGGATGAACCATGGCGATGAGGCGGCGGTGCGCCTCGATGATTTCATGCCGGCTGGCATCGGCCCGCACGGCGAGCAGCTTGCGCGCCTTGAACCTTGCCTGTTCCCGCGTCGGTGCGGCATTGAGATAGTCCCGGGGCCACCGGCCGAAGATTGCCCGGCAGGCGATGGAAACAACCGCGGCGATCAGGATCAGTCTTATCAACGCGCGCTTCCTCCGATTAGGTCAAAGCAAGTTCGGCGGGCTTTGTTCCCGGCATGGGCAGCGCCAATGAGGCGAGCAGGGCGCGCAGTTCCTGCCGCGCGACAAGATGGCTGGTGCCAAGGTCGCCAAGGTGCCCCTTGTCGAGCAGGGTCAGGCCCGAGGGGAACAGTTCGCGGTAGATCACGCGTTCGGACAGGCCGTTGGCGATGCGGAAACCGACGCGCTTTGAAAGTTCGCCCAGCGCACCTTCGAGGCGCTTCTGGTTGCGCGCCTCGATATGGCCGGTGCGGTTGCGCACCACGACCCAGTCCAGCTCGCGCCGGCCCTGTTCGATGGTCATCATCGCGCGCTTCTTGCGCGTTTCCCAGATCAGCTCGGCGTAGAACGACAGGCGGCGGACCTTGAAGGTTTCCGCGTCTACCTGCCCGATCAGGTCGAAATCGACGAAGCTGTCATTGAGCGGGGTGACGAGCGTGTCCGCGCCGGTGGCGGCGTGGCGTGCGAAAACATCGTCGCGTCCGGGCGTGTCGAACACCAGGAAGTCCATGCCTTCGCCAACTTCGGCGGCCATGGCGTCAAGCTGTTCCGTAGCGTCCCCGTTGAACACCTCGAAACGCGCGGTGGGCAGCGAGATACCCCGGCGCTTGGCGGTTTCGGCGCGATTCTCGAAATAGCGGTGCAGCGTGCGCTGGCGCGGATCGAGGTCGATCGCCGCCACTTTTGCGCCCATGTAGGACAGCGCGATCGCCACGTGGACCGCCGTGGTCGACTTGCCGGTGCCGCCCTTTTCATTGGCGAAAACGATACGATGCGGGCCGGAAGCGGAAGTCACGGTGTTGGTTGAGCCTTTTGCGTGGTTTGTCTGCGCGCATCGACCGCGCTAGGGGACTGCATCTTTAACGCAAGGGACTTCTGCCGTGCAAATCGTCAATCGCATTGATCCACTACGGCAAGCGGTCGAGGCCTTGCGCAGCGACGGACCGGTGGCGCTGGTGCCGACCATGGGCGCGCTGCACGATGGCCACCTGACATTGGTGCGTGAAGCGCGAAGACAAGCGGCGCACGTGGTCGTCTCGATTTTCGTCAACCCGCGCCAGTTCGGCGCGAACGAGGACCTGTCCTCCTACCCCCGCCCCTTCGAGCGCGATTGCGAGCTTTTGCGCGGTGAGGGCGTGTCCTTGCTGTGGAACCCTGACGGCGAGGCGATGTACCCGCCGGGCTATGCCACCAACGTCTCTGTCTCGGGCGTCAGCGAAACGCTTTGTGGTGCCGCCCGGCCGGGGCACTTCGATGGTGTGGCGACAGTGGTCTGCAAGCTGTTCAACCAGGTCCGCCCCGACATGGCGCTGTTCGGTGAGAAGGACTGGCAGCAGCTCGCCGTTATCCGCCGCATGGCGCGCGATCTCGACCTGTCCTTCCCGAAGGCCGATGCCATCCACGGCGTCGCCACGGTGCGCGAGGCGGACGGGCTCGCCATGTCCTCGCGCAATGCCTACCTGACCGCGGAGGAGCGCGCGGCTGCGGCGGTGCTGCCCCGCGCCATGGACACGGCGATCGCTGCGGTGCAGGCAGGCACGGCGCTGGATGATGCCATCGCGGCGCTGAAGCAGGCGGTGATCGCCGGGGGATTTGCCTCGGTCGACTATGCCGAATTCGCCGATGCCGATCTCGCTTCGGATCCTGTCCGAACTTGGCGAGAAACCTGCGCGGCTGCTGGTTGCGGCGCGGATCGGCAAGGCACGTTTGATCGACAACAAGGCGGTTTGGCGCTACTAACAGTATTCGTCATTTGCCTTGGCTCCGGCCATGGGCAAACAACGGGTCGCAGATCAGTTTTCCGGACACCGGCTTTGCTGGAGGGCATTGGCGCCGGGGTCCCACATTGGGGAGTGCGACCGTTATGAAGAAATTTGTTTGCAGCCTTGCCGCGATTGCCGTGGCGCTTGGCAGCACCAGCGCGATAGCGGCTGACAAGGGTTCGTCTGGCCATCAGGCTCAGAAGAAGGGCGAGGCGCAGATCCCGGTCTGCACCAAGAACCTTGGCACCGTGGCCATTGTCGAGCCCGACAACCAGTGGTGGCGCGAACTCAACCTTGGCAGCCCGGAAGCGATCATCAAGCTGTTCGTCCAGAAGTCCGGCTGCTTCAGCCTGGTGAACCGCGGCCGCTCGATGCAGAGCCGCGCGATGGAGCGCGCCATGGCCGATAACGGCGAGCTGCAGGACGGCTCGAACCTCGGCAAGGGCCAGGTCAAGGCGGCTGACTATTTCCTCCAGCCCGACATCGTCACCACCAACAAGAAGTCGGGCGGCGGCGGCATGCTCGGCGGTCTCGGCGGCATGATCGGTGGACGCACGTTCGGCGGCCTGATCGGTGGCCTTTCGGTCAACAAGAAGGAAGCCAAGGTCACGCTGTCGGTGGTCAACGCCCGCACGACCGAGGAAATGGCGCTGGTCGAAGGCTATGCCCGCAAGAGCGACCTGAGCTTTGGCGGCGGCGGCGGGGTTGGTTGGGCTGGCGGCCTCGCCGGGGCTGGCGGCGCTGGCTATACCGACACCGACATCGGCCAGGTGATCGTGCTCGCCTACCTCGATGGCTATACCAAGCTTGTCAGCCAGCTGGGCGGGTTGCCGGACAACGCGGCAGCCGCGGCGCCGCAGGCAAAGTAACCCCCCGCCGGGCGCTTTAGCGCCGGAGCGAACAAGGGCCTCTTCCCGGCGGGGAAGGGGCCCTTTGCCGTTGACAGGCGCGCGCCTTGGCCCACCTTGGCGGCGAAGCGATTTTGGGAGCGGGCACATGGATCTGGGAAAAGTCGGCGTCTGGTCGATGGAACTGCGCTTTGGCGACAAGGCCGAAGCGGCGCGCGGCGCGGCTGAGATCGAGGCGCTTGGCTATGGCGCGATCTGGGTGCCGGGAGGCATCGGCGGGGACATTACCGGCGATCTCGACCATCTGCTGAACGCCACCAGCCGCATCCCGATTGCCACCGGCATTATCAACATCTGGAAGCATGAACCGGCCGAGATTGCCGCATGGTTCAATGCCCTGCCTGATGATCACCGCGACCGCGTAATGCTGGGGCTTGGCGTCAGCCACGGACCGCTGATCGGCGAGAACTGGAACCGGCCGGTGGCCAAGATGGCCGCTTGGCTTGATGCCTTCGAGGCTGCCGGAATGCCGCTCAAGCAGACCTGCCTCGCCGCGCTGGGGCCGAAAATGCTGGAGCTTGCGGGTCAGCGCACGGCCGGCGCGCATCCCTATCTCGTCCCGCCCGCGCACAGCGCTGAGGCGCGCGCCATCATGGGGCCGGGCAAGCTTGTTGCTCCCGAGCAGGGAGTGGTGCTCGATCCCGATCCAGCCTCGGCCCGCGCCAAGGCGAGCGAGGCACTGGTCCATTACCGCCGCCTGCCGAACTACGTGAATTCGTGGAAGCGGCTGGGCTTTACCGATGCGGACATCGAGTCTGAGAGCGATGCCCTGCTTGGCGGCATCTTCGCCATGGGCGATGCCGGTGCCATCGCGGCGCGGGTGCGCGAACACCATGATGCCGGTGCGGATCACGTCTGCATCCAGACCATTACCGGCGGGGCCGGGCTGGCGCAGTCGCTTTCGGACCTCAGGGAGCTCGCCAAGGCGCTGCTCTGATCGCTCCCTTCGGAATTTACCTAGGCGCCCGGCGCGAGAATTTGAACGGGCAGACGATAGCCTGACCGGGAACCAACCCGATTGTCCGGTGAACCGATGCTCAAGCGAATTGCGATTTCCCAGGTTGAACTTGGCATGTTCCTGCACAAGCTGGAGGGCAGCTGGTTCAAGCATCCTTTCTGGAAATCGCGCTTCCTGCTCGATGACCCCTCGATGCTGGAAGAATTGCAGCACTCTGCGCTCGATACGGTGGTGATCGACACGGAAAAGGGGCTCGACCTGCGCGCCATTCCGCGCCGGGTGACGCCGGATGAACGCCCGAAGTCGCCGCCGCCGCCCGTGTTCCGCACCGCGCGCCGCGCGCCGGTGCCGATCCGCCGCGATATGCCCGCTCCGGTCGACCTGCGCTCCACCGCGCCGCAGCCGATGGCGCGCGAATTCGGCCTGGCCAAGAAAGTCGCGGGCGAATCGCGCAAGGTCGTCAGCCGCATGTTCCTGCAGGCGCGGCTGGGCAAGACGATCAAGGCGGCGCAGGTCGAGCCGGTGATCGAGGACATCTTCGCCTCGGTCCAGCGCAACCCGCATGCCTTCAACGGCCTGATGCGGTGCAAGCGCGACAACGAATTCGTCTATCGCCACGTCCTTGCCGTCAGCGCGCTGATGATCTCGCTCGCCCGGCAGATGAAGCTTCCGCCCGCGCAAATCCGCGAGGCGGGAATGGCGGGCCTTCTGCTCGATGTCGGCATTGGCCACCTGCCGGTCGATCTCAGCGCCTATGGCGGCGACTATCGCAACGTGCCGATCAAGGTTTTCGAACAGCACGTGGACCTTGGTCACCGGCTGCTCTCGGCCGCGGGCGGCCTCCCGCCGCGCGTGCTGGAGGCCTGCGCCGCCCATCACGAGGCGCTCGACGGCACCGGCTATCCGAACAAGCTGAAGGGCGACGAGATCGGCCTGTTTCCGCGCATGGCCGCGATCTGCGACACCTATGACGCGATGGTCAGCGACACGGCCGAAGGCGTCGGCATGAACCCTTCGAGCGCGATCGAGCAGCTGAGCTACATGAAGGCCTGGTTCGACGCCGACGTGCTCAAACACTTCATCGACATGATCGGCATTTACCCCATCGGATCGGTGGTGCGCCTACGCTCCGAGCGGCTGGCCATGGTGGTCGATCAGGATCCCGCCGACTATTCCCGCCCGCGCCTGCGCACGTTCTGGTCGATTCCGCAGGGCAAGCTGGTGCGCAGCGAATATATCGAGCTGGGCGAGTGTTACGGCGAAGACGAGATCGTCGCCTCGGTCGAACCGGAGGATTACGGCATCGCCGATTTCGCCGCCCTGCGCGAACGGCTGTTTGCCCTGGCAGGCAAAGCGGCCGCCTGATCGGCGCGCAATTCCCCTCGTCTGACCGATCAGCGCCGCGGCGATGCGCGCGGCCCTTGCCATGCGGGGTGTGACGCCCACATCCTTGTTGCACTGCGGCAAGCGTCACACGGGCGTCCGATTCCCCCGGCACAAGGTGCCGCAGGAAGGAGCCAGTCCATGAACGCGAGGTCGCTTGCAAGCATAGTCCGACAGGGGAATGCCGTGGTTCAGGTGCGCAACAGGATCGATGCTCTGCTTTCCGGCCGGCTTGGCCGCCTGCTCGAACGCATCGGCATCAGCCGCGCCAAGGGCGCGGCGATCGGCCCTGTCGAGCGGATGAACGACCTTGCCGATCTCGCTGCTATCGGTCTCAGGCAAGGCATCCGGCCCGTCGCTGGCCTCGGCCTTCTTCGACCTTTACGATGCCTCTTCGCTGGAAGATCGCCGCGCTTTCCTCTCCGGCCTGCGCGCCCGTTTCCCGCGCGATGGCGCGGCCATCGAAGCCGCCATTGCCCGCTGGCAGGCGGAACCCGGCGAGCCCTCTGCCCGCGCGCTGCACAAGGCGGCAGAGGCGCGCAGCCACAAGCTGATCCGCAAGCTCAATACCGCGCCCGGCGGCACCTGCCGCCTGATCCGCATGCGCGAGGACCTGCTGTCCAAGGGCAAGCTGGCGGGTGACGAAGCCGCGCTCGACGCCGATTTCGAGTACATTTTTGCCGGCTGGTTCAACGCGGGCTTCCTTGAGCTTCGCCGCATCGACTGGGAAACCTCGGCCTCGGTGCTGGAACGGGTGATCAGGTACGAAGCCGTGCACTCGATCGCTTCGTGGGATGACCTGCGCGCGCGCGTCCAGCCGGCCGACCGGCGCTGCTACGGCTTCTTCCACCCGCAGATGCCGGATGAGCCGCTGATCTTCGTCGAGGTTGCGCTGACCATGGTCCTGCCTGACGCGATCGGCCTGATCCTCGACGAAACGCGCGTGGCCATCGATCCGCACGCCGCCAGCCATGCGATCTTCTATTCGATCTCGAATTGCCAGCAGGGCCTGAAGGGCGTGCCCTTCGGCAATTTCCTGATCAAGCGCGTGGTCGGCCTGCTGCGTGAGGAACTGCCGCAGCTCACGACATTTGCCACGCTATCCCCAGTCCCCGGTTTCGCCCGCTGGCTCGCCGGTGCTGGCGGCGCCGACGGGCTCGACGGCGAGGGGCTGCGTGCGAAAGCGGCGGAATATCTGGTCGAGGGCCGCGACGGCAAGGGCGGGCCGCTCGATCCGGTGGCGCGCTTCCACCTCGGCAACGGTGCGCGGCTTGAGGCAATTCATGCCGATGCCGATCTTTCGGCGCGCGGCCTGAAACAAAGCCACGGGGTCATGGTTAATTACGTCTATGATCTCGATGCCATCGAAGCCAACCTGCTCACCCTTTCCGAACTCGGGCAGGTTCCGCACTCGCCCGCGGTTGAGGCGCTGGGGCAATCGCTGGCGGCATGAAACGCGTGCGACGGCACGGTTCGTCGCACGAAAGTTTCGCTTCGCACCCCTGCATGAAAATCTTGTTAGGCATGGCGGGAGCGAATCTCTATCGCGAGACTTGAGAATGTAGGGAGTCCCGATGATGGACGTTGCTGCCTGGATTTCGTCGCTCGATTTTTCGGCGCTGCTTCCGTTCATCCTGGTCGGCTTTGCCGCGCAGATGGTCGATGGCGCATTGGGCATGGCCTTTGGGGTGATCTGCAACACCCTGCTGGTCGGCGTGCTGGGCGTGCCGCCGGCACTGGCATCGCAGCGGGTCCACGTGGTCGAATGCTTCACCACCGCGACTTCGGGCATCAGCCACCTGCTGCATGGCAATATCGACAAGCGGCTGTTCCTTAGCCTCGTCATTCCCGGCGTGATCGGCGGTGTAACCGGGGCCTACCTGCTGACCTCGATCGATGCGAGCGTGGTGAAGCCCTTCGTGCTGCTCTATCTCACAGGGATCGGGCTATACCTGCTCGCGCGCGGACTTTTATATCCGCCCAAGCAGAAGCCGGCCAAGGTCGTGGCCCCGCTGGGTCTGATCGGGGGCTTCCTCGACGCCGCCGGCGGTGGCGGCTGGGGGCCAGTGGTCACTTCGAACCTGCTGATCCAGTGGCGTCGAGCCGCGCAAGGTCGTCGGCTCGGTCAATGCGGCCGAATTCTTCCTGACGCTGGCCGTCTCCGCCACGTTCATCTGGCATCTTGGCATTGCCGACCTTGCCGGGGCCACGCTCGGCCTGCTGATCGGCGGCGTGCTTGCCGCTCCGCTCGCGGCATGGGCGGCAAAGCACTTCCCGGCCAAGCCGATGCTGATCCTTGTCGGCGTGGTGCTGACACTGACCAGCCTCTACGGCGTGTACAGGGCCTGGGGCTGATCTGGACCGGGCAGGCTTGAGCCGCTACCTGAAGCCGACACCTCGGGATCAGGACACGGTTTTTTGGACAGCAATCTGCTTGTAATCTGCCTGCTTACCGCAGGCATCAACCTGATCGGCGCGCTCGCCTATGCCGCGCGGATCGCCGGGGTGCGCACCGGGCGCATCGCCATGAGCTTTGCCCTGTTCAACATTCTCGTGCTGGTCAGCCGCACGGCGAACGGCTTCCTCGGCCCTTTCCTTGCAAAACGCATCGAGAACCGGCTGGCGAGCGGCGGGGGAGACGCGCTGCTGAGCGATTTCCGCATGGTGCTGGGTTCGGCCAGCATCGCCGTATTTGCCGGTATCCTGCTGGTCCCCACCGGCCAGCGCCTGTTTGCCGAGGCCATCGGCTATTTCCAGAAGAGCCGGTCGACCGGCAGGCTGCTGCTGCACACGGTGACGCCCGGCGGGCTCAGCACGATCCGCCAGTCGCTGACCATGCCCAAGCTGAAGAACCTGAAGACGCTCACCTCGATGCAGGGCGTGGGCTGGGGCGTGCTGGCTGCCAACGTGCTGGCGCAGGCTCTGCTGTCAGTTGGCGTGCTCGCCTCGCTCTATGCCGGCTACCTCAACCCCGAATTTCGCGTCACCGCCTCGCAGCTTTCGGCGATCATCAACGGCGTGGCGACGATCCTGCTCTTCGCACTGATCGACCCGCAAATCTCGGTGCTGACCGATGATGTGGTCGAAGGGCGGGTGGATGCCGGACTGTTCCGGCGGACGATTGTCTGGGTGTCGATCAGCCGCCTTGTCGGCACTTTGCTGGCGCAGGCGTTCTTCCTGCCTGCTGCCATGGCCATCGCCTGGGTGGCAGCGCGGGTTTAGCGCCTTTGAAGTGCGTGACCCGACAGCTGGGCGGATGCGGCTTGGTGGGATTAGTTCACGGAGAGACGCAGAGAAGAAAGCAGAGACGCAGAGGGGTCGTGTTGAGCCGAAGGCTCCCGCTACTCTCTGACGCTGCCGCCAATTCCAGTGCCTGATTGAACAAGCGGCTTCGCCGCAGGCGCAACCTCTCTGCGTCTCCACCTTCTTCTCTGCGCACTCTGCGTGAACTCCTCTGCCGATGCGAATTTGCACCAGCGTAGCGGGGTTAAGCCATCCGCCTGAACAGAACCGGATTAGGAGCGTCGCTGTCCGGGTTAGCCAACCACGCCGCCAGCCGCCAGCACGGCCAGCGTCAGGATGTCCGGCGCAATCGCGGTCATCGGGGCGATCTGGACCGGTTTTTCCATGCCGACGAGCATTGGCCCGATAGTCGCCCCGCCGCCCAGTTCGCGCAGCAGCTTGGCCGAGATATTGGCCGATTGCAGGCCCGGCATGACCAGCACGTTGGCCGGAGCGGATAGGCGGCAGAACGGATAGTTCGCCATGACCTTGGGGTTGAGCGCGGCATCGGGCGCGATGTCGCCATCGTATTCGAAGTTCACGCCCTCTGCATCGAGAATGGCAACTGCCCCACGGATCGGTTCCAGCCACTTGCCGTGGGGATTGCCGAAGGTTGAGTAGGACAGGAAGGCCACGCGCGGTTCATGGCCGAGACGGCGGGCTACGGCGGCGGTTTCCTTGGCGATGATCGCCAGGTCCTCGGCGCTCGGCCGCTCGTTCACGGTCGTATCGGCCAGGAACACCGTGTAGTTCTTGTTGACCATCAGGTGCGTGCCAAAGGGCAGGAAGCCGGGCTTCGGATCAAGCACCTGGCGCACTTCCTTCATCGTCTGGCCGAACGGCCGGGTCACGCCGGTGATCAGCGCATCGCCGATGCCCAGCTTGAGCAGCATGGAAGCGAAGACGTTGCGGTCCTGGTTGACCATGCGCTTGACGTCACGCTCAAGGAAGCCGCGGCGCTGGAGGCGCTCGTACAGCACTTCCACCATGGCCCCGACGTGCGGAGAGATGGCGGAATTGTGGATCTCGTAGCTTTCGGGATCGCTGACGCCCAGCTCGGCCAGCTTGGCCTTCACCGCCTCGGTCCTGCCGACCAGCACCGGCTCGCCATAGCCGAAATCGCGGTACTGGATCGCCGCGCGCAGCACGACCTCGTTCTCCGCCTCGGCAAAGATGACCCGCTTGGGGTTCGCCTTGACCTGTTCGTAAACCGAGGTGAGGGTCGAAGTGGTCGGGTTGAGCCGCGCTTTCAGGCTGGTGCGATAGGCGTCGAAATCCTCGATCGGCTTCTGCGCCACGCCCGAATCCATTGCGGCCTTGGCCACGGCCGAGGAAACGACTTCCATCAGGCGCGGGTCGAAGGGGGCGGGAATGATGTATTCCGGGCCGAACTGGTGGTTCGTGCCATAGGCTGCGGCCACTTCCTCGGGCACCTGCTGGCGCGCCAGCTCGGCGATGGCATTGGCCGCGGCGATCTTCATCTCCTCGTTGATCGCGGTGGCCCGCACATCGAGCGCGCCGCGGAAGATGAAGGGGAAGCCAAGGACGTTGTTGACCTGGTTCGGATAGTCACTGCGGCCCGTGGCAACGATGGCATCGGGGCGCACCGCCTTGGCATCGGGCGGGGTGATCTCAGGATCGGGGTTGGCCATGGCGAAGATGATCGGCTTCGCCGCCATGTCCTTTACCATGTCCGGCGTCACCGCACCGGCTGCGGACAGGCCAAGGAAGATGTCCGCGCCCTGCAGAGCTTCCTTGAGCGTGCGCTTGTCGGTGCTGATGGCATGGGCGGACTTGAACTGGTCCACGCCCTCGCGGCCGACATAGATCACGCCCTTGGTATCGCAGACGGTGACGTTTTCGTGCCGCACGCCCATCGACTTGATGAGCGCCGTGCAGGCAAGCGCCGAAGCGCCCGCGCCGTTGACCACCACTTTCACGTCCTTGAACTCGCGGCCCGTCAGGTAGCAGGCATTGACCAGGCCGGCGGCGGCAATGATCGCGGTGCCGTGCTGGTCATCGTGCATGACCGGGATCTTCATCCGTTCGCGCAGGGCCTGCTCGATGATGAAGCATTCGGGGGCCTTGATATCCTCAAGGTTGATGCCGCCGAAGCTGGGTTCCATCATGGCGATGGCCTCGATCAGCGCGTCGGGGTCCTCGCTGTTGAGCTCGATGTCGATCGAATCGACGTCGGCGAAGCGCTTGAACAGCACCGCCTTGCCTTCCATCACCGGCTTCGATGCCAGCGCGCCAAGGTTGCCCATGCCAAGGATGGCCGTGCCGTTGGAGATCACGGCAACAAGGTTGCCCTTGGCGGTATAGTCGTAAGCGGTTGCCGGATCGTCGGCGATGGCCTGCACCGGCACGGCGACGCCGGGCGAATAGGCGAGGGAGAGGTCGCGCTGGGTCGCCATCGGCTTGCTGGCGATGATCTCGATCTTACCCGGGCGGATGGTCTTGTGATAGAACAGCGCCTCGCGCTCGGTAAACTTGACGTTGCTTTCGTCGGACAAGCCAACTCTCCCTTAGGTCAGATGCCGGAGGTGCCTTAGGGCTCACGGCTGACACCAGGCTGTCAACGCAAGGCCTTTCCGAGCCCCCTAACCGCAAATGTCGCGAGACGATAGGGGAAAGGCGGCCACACTACCGTTTCCGAATCGACTTAGGCAGGTCTAATCATTGCCGCGATGCACGCATCGACGAGCCCCTCGCCTGCTTCGGGCCCCGCCACACCCATGATGGCGCAATATCATGCGCTGAAGGCGCAGGCCGCCGATTGCCTGCTGTTCTACCGCATGGGGGACTTTTTCGAGCTGTTCTTCGATGATGCGCGCGTGGCGGCGCAGGTTCTCGACATTGCGCTGACCAGCCGGGGTGATGGCGTGCCGATGTGCGGGGTGCCGGCCCATTCGGCCGAAGGCTACCTTGCGCGGCTGATCAAGGCAGGCTGCCGCGTGGCGATTGCCGAGCAGACCGAGACGCCCGAACAGGCCAAGAAACGCGGCGGATCGAAGGCGCTCGTGGCGCGCGATATCGTCCGCTTCGTCACAGCGGGGACGCTGACCGAGGAAGCCCTGCTGGAGCCGCGCCGCGCCAATGTGCTCGCCGCCGTCTGCGAAGTACGCGGCGCCATCGGGCTGGCGGCGGTCGATATTTCGACCGGCCGCATGGAGCTTGAGGAATGTGCGCCCGACCGTGTCGGCGCGGCGCTCGCGCGGCTGGGGGTGAGCGAGCTGGTCTGCCCCGAAGGTTGGGCCGACGCACCGCTTGACGCGATCCCCCGCCCGGGACGCGACTTTGCCAGTGACCAAGGCGATGCGCGGCTGCGCAGCGTGCACGGCGTTGCGACGCTGGACGGCTTTGGCCAGTTCAGCCGGGCGATGCTCGGCGCGGCGGGAGGCCTGATCGGCTATCTCGACCATGTCGGGCGAGGCAACCTGCCCTTGCTGCTACCCCCGGTGGTCCGTGACGGCGCGGCGCATCTCGCCATGGACGAGGCGACGCGGGCGAGTCTGGAAGTGCTGGAGGCCAGCTCCGGCGGGCGGCGCGGCAGTCTGATTGACGCGGTGGACCGCTGCGTCACCGGCGCGGGCGCGCGGCAACTGGCCGAGGACCTGTCCGCACCGCTCACCGACATTGCCACGATCGAGGCGCGGCTGGCGCTGGTGCAGTGGCTGCACGACGATCCGCTGCTGCGCGAGGACCTGCGCGCCGTGCTGCGCGCGCTGCCCGATGTCGGCCGCGCGCTTGGCCGCGTAGTCGCCGGGCGGGGCAGCCCGCGCGATCTCGGGCAACTCCGCGACGGCCTGTCCGAAGCGCGCCGTCTGCGCGATCACCTGCTGCGCCGGGGCGACCGGCCGGCGCTGCTCGACGAATTGCTGCCCTTGCTGGGCGGCCACGGCGCGCTGGTCGATCTCTATTCGCGCGCGCTCGTGCCTTCGCCGCCGACCGAGCGCAGCCAGGGCGGCTTCATCGCCGAGGGATACGACCACGCACTTGACGCCCTTCGCGCCACGGCGAGCAATTCGCGCCGCGCCATAGCCGCGCTCGAGGCAAAATACCGCGACGAGACCGGGGTCGCCGCGCTCAAGATCCGGCACAACGGCGTGCTAGGCTATTTCATCGAGGTTCCAGCCAAGCACGCCGACCGGCTGATGGCACCGGACTCGGGCTTCACCCACCGCCAGACCATGGCGGGTGCGGTCCGATTCAATGCGCTCGCCCTGCACGAGGAAGCGAGCCGCATCGGCGAGGCGGGCGGCCATTCGCTCGCTGCCGAGGAAGCGCATTTTGAGGAACTGGTCGCCGCCGCGGTTGCCCAGGCCGAAGCCATCGCCCGCACCGCCGCGGCCCTCGCGCGCGTCGATGTCGCCGCCGGACAGGCCGAGCGCGCGGCGGAGGGCGGCTGGTGCCGTCCCGAACTGGTTGAGCATTCGTGTCTCGAGATTACCGGCGGCCGCCATCCCGTGGTCGAGGCTGCGTTGGCGGCGCGCGGCGAGCGGTTCGTCGCCAATGACTGCGCCCTTTCGGCCGAGGACCGGCTGTGGCTGGTCGGCGGGCCGAACATGGGCGGCAAGTCCACTTTCCTGCGCCAGAACGCGCTGATCGTGCTGCTGGCGCAAGCGGGCGGATTCGTCCCCGCAGAGGCGGCGAAGCTGGGCCTTGTCGACCGCCTGTTCAGCCGCGTCGGCGCGAGCGACAACCTAGCGCGCGGGCGATCAACCTTCATGGTCGAAATGGTCGAAACGGCCGCGATCCTCAGTCAGGCGACCGAGCGCAGCTTCGTCATCCTCGACGAGGTCGGACGCGGGACTTCGACTTATGATGGCCTTGCGCTCGCATGGGCCGTGGCCGAAGCGGTCCACACCAACAACCGCTCGCGTTGCCTGTTCGCCACGCATTACCACGAGCTGGCGCGTCTCGCGGATACCTGCGAGGCGCTGTCGCTCCACCACGTCCGCGCGCGGGAGTGGAAGGGCGATCTGGTCCTGCTGCATGAGGTGGCGGAGGGGCCGGCGGACCGGTCCTATGGTCTTGCCGTCGCCAAGCTGGCCGGAGTTCCCGCGCCGGTCGTCGCGCGGGCCAAGGCTGTATTGGAGAAGCTGGAAAAGGGCCGCGCGGAAACCGGCGGACTGGCGGCCGGACTTGGCGACCTGCCGCTCTTCGCCGCCGCGCTCGACGCCGCCGAGGAAAAGGTCGACCGCCTGCGCGAGAAGCTGGAGGGGCTGGACATCGACTCCCTCAGCCCGCGCGAGGCGCTCGACCTGCTCTATGAGTTGAAGCGCGACGCGGCGAACTGATTCCGTCATTCCGGCGAAAGCCGGAACCCAGCGAAACCAAGAGTATTGCGAAGCAATGCGTCTTGGCTGGACTGGGCCCCGGCTTTCGCCGGGGTGACGAATGTTTCAAACCGCGTCGGGATCGTGGCCTTCGCCGTAAGTATCGTCCTCGTCGTCCATGTTTGGTTCGCCGGCGAAGGCGCCCATGTCGATCCGGCCTGAGGCTTCCATGTCGCGCATGTGGTCGATCAGGTCCTGCGTGTCATCGCCTTCGATGCCTGAGCCGGCCTTTTCGCTGTCGAGCGGGCTGGGATCGTCGGGATTGCCCGCTTCCTCGGCCACTTGCTGGGCCTGTGCCATTTCGTCGTCCTGCTCCATGTTATGCGCTTCGGGGGCAAGGTCGCGGTTATGCTCGTTCATGGGTGTTCTCCTAGACCGGAGAAACGCGCGGGCCCTCTCAGCGGTTCCCGCCGGGCACCCACAGGACGTCGTTCTTGCCGCCGTCGTTAAGCGCGCGGGCGAGGACGAACAGGTAGTCGGACAGCCGGTTGATATAGCTCATCGCCGCGGGATTGACCGGCGTCTCGCCAGCCGGGGTCGCCATGGCGCGCTCCGCCCGGCGCACGCAGGCCCGCGCGACATGGACGCGGGCTGCCGACTCGCTCCCGCCCGGCAGGATGAAGCTGTTCAGCGGCTCAAGCCATTCGTTGATCGCGTCAATGGTCGCCTCAAGCCGGGCAGTCTGTCCCGGAACCATGCGCAAGGTCATTTCGCCGGGGGTAAAGTCATCACCCGGCGTCGCCAGATCCGCCCCAAGGTCGAACAGGTCGTTCTGCACCCGGTGCAGTTCGCGCGCGGGTTCATCTGCCTCGATCGCGCAAATCGCGAGGCCGATTGCGGAATTCGCCTCGTCCACCGCGCCGATCGCTTCGAAGCGCAGGTCATGCTTGGGCAGGCGCGAGCCATCGACGAGGCCCGATGTGCCGCCGTCACCCGTGCGGGTGTAGATCTTGTTGAGCCTGACCAAGGATCAGGAGCTGCCAGCCGCCAGCAGCAAGGCCACGACCAGCACCGCCAGCCCCTGGAACAGGATGCGGTTGAACATCATCTTGTTCTGCTTGAGCTGCGAGGGCGAAGGGCCGGTGGACGGATCGTGTTCGAGGTCCATCCGCGTGCTGTGCATGAAGGCGGCAATGCCGCGCACGAGGCTGTAGACGACGAGGCCCATGAGCACGAGCAGGACGGGAACGAGAAGCCATTTCATGCCGACTCATCTACGCCTTTGCCGAGCGAAATGCCAGCGGGGAAGTGCCGGGCCCGCAAGGCTTCGGCGAGAGCGATGCCATCCTCTCCAGCGCGGCGGCGGTCGGCGAGGGATGGCGAGCCGCGCCGCTTAGCCAGTTTGCGCCCGTCCGCCTCAACCAGCAGGGCGTGGTGGTGCCAGACCGGCACCGGCAGGCCGAGCAGCGCCTGCAGCAGGCGGTGGACATGGGTTGCGGCAAACAGGTCCGCGCCGCGCGTGACGAGGGTGATGCCGTCTGCCGCATCGTCGAGCGTGGCGGCGAGGTGGTAGCTGGCTGGCGCATCGCGGCGCAGCAGCACGACGTCGCCGAAAATCTCGGGAACGGCGCGCTGGGTTCCCGCCAGTTCATCGTGCCAGAACAGCGCTCCCGCCGCTTCGCGCGCCTTGTCCATGTCGAGCCGCCAGGCGACGTCATCGGACAGATCGGCATGCTTTCCCCGGCAGGTCCCGGGATAGACCGGCCCGTCCGGCCCTTGCTTTTGCGCGGCTTCGGCCACTTCCTGCGCGTGCAGGTGCAGGGATAGATCAGCCCGCGCTCGTGAAGCTTGGCGGCGGCGGCGGCATAGGATTGAAGGCGGTCGGACTGGCGGACCACCGGCCCGTCCCAGGTGAGCCCAAGCCATTCGAGATCGGCCAAGTGCTCGTCTGCCAGCTCCGGCCGGCTGCGCGTGCCGTCAATGTCCTCGATCCGGATGATGAACTGCAGGCCGCGCAGGCGGGCAATGTCATGCGCGATGATCGCGGCCCAGGCGTGGCCAAGGTGAAGCGAGCCGTTGGGACTGGGAGCAAAGCGGGTCTTGAACACCCCGCGCTTGTCCTGTGGATTTAACGGGCAGGCAAGCCTTGACGAGGGCTGTTCCCCCATGTTCATTGCAGTCATGAACTGTCATTCGGCCGTCATCCAGCCTTGCGAAGAAAGGCCATGCTCAAGTCGGAGCTGATAGAGCGCGCGGCCCGGTTCCGCAGCGCCGACGGGGATCCGTCCCGCCACTTGTCCGATTGCCCTGCGCTGGTGCTCAATGCGGACTATACCCCGCTGTCCTATTACCCGCTCAGCCTGTGGCCGTGGCAGACCGCGATCAAGGCAGTGTTCCTTGAGCGCGTGGACATCGTCGCCAGCTATGACCGGCACGTTCACTCGCCCAGCTGGGACATGCCGGTGCCCTCGGTCATCGCGCTGAGGCAATATGTCCGGCCGAACGAGTTTCCCGCCTTCACCCGCTTCAACCTGTTCCTGCGCGACCGGTTTTCCTGCCAGTACTGCGGCTCGCCCTACAACCTGACCTTCGACCATGTCGTCCCGCGCCGCCTTGGCGGTCGGACGAGCTGGGAAAATGTCGCCACCGCCTGCGCGCCGTGCAACCTCAAGAAGGGTGGCCGTACGCCCCGGCAGGCGCACATGCCGCTGCTGGTCGAACCGATCCGGCCGACCAGCTGGCAATTGCAGGAACGAGGCAGGGCCTTCCCGCCGAACCACCTGCATGAGACGTGGCGGGACTGGCTCTACTGGGATGTGGAGCTGGAGGCTTGAGGCCTACTTCCCCGCCGTCACCTTGGGCGCATCGGCGAAGGGCTTGATCCCCAGCTTGGGATAGATTTCGCTCGGGAAATAGGCCGTCCCGCCCTTGACCACCATCGCGATCGACTTGATCGCCTTGAGGTCCTTGGTCGGATCGCCCGGCACCAGGAAGAAGTCGGCCAGCTTGCCGCGCTCGATCGAGCCAAGCTGCTGGTCGAGCTTCATGTAGCGCGCCACCTCGATCGTGTCGCGCGCCAGCACCTCGGCGGGGGTCATGCCCAGCTTGCCGAACAGTTCCAGCTCGCGGTGGAGCGTGAAGGCGCCGCCGGTATCGGTGCCCGGGATCAGGAAGATGCCGCGCCGGTGCATCTCGGCCAGCGTCTCGATCACCTTGCCGTAAGCGGCGACATATTCGGCGCGCTGCTGCGGCGTGTCGGCCCCGAACAGCGCCTGCTTCATCGCGCGCTGCTCGGCGGGCGGCATGTGCTCGATATAGTCGACCGCGCCGGGATTTGGCGCGCCGTCGACCGCGGTCATGCCGAGTTCGTGAATGCCGATGGTCGGCTCATGCGAGACGCCTTTCGCCACCATCGCGTCAAGCGTGGCCTTCACCTTGGCGCCCTGCACATCGATCGTCGGGAAGCGGCGCATGGCGGTGAAGCGGAACAGGGTGCGGGTGTCCTCGCCGGGATTGAGCACCCAGCCGAGCATCAGCTGGTTGACGTGAGTGATCTCGTCATAGCCCGCCGCGATCATCGCATCGGCGCTGGAAAATGCCGGCACGTGCCCTGCCACGCGCATGCCCAGCTTGTGCGCCTCGGCCGCCATCAGCGGCGCCCACTTGGGGTCGATCGAGTTGTAGATCTTGAGCTGGTTATAGCCGCGCGCCGCGTACCAACGCACGTGATTCAATGCCTCGGTCTCGGTCGAGGCGAGCAGGCCGGTGGCGGACGAGAACGGGCTCTTGCCCTCGACAAAGCCGCTGCGCACCACGCGCGGTCCGGCGATTTCGCCCTTGTCGATCCGGGTGATCAGCTGGTCCAGCAGGGCGTTGTTGTTGCCCATGTCGCGCACCGAGGTCACCCCGGCGAGGACGTTGAGCAGGCCGTCCTGCTGGTCGAGGTGGCCGTGCATGTCGGTAAGGCCGGGGATCAGAGTGCCGCCGTCGCCCTCTATCACCGTCTCGCCGGGCGTGGCGAGTGAACCGGCGGGCACGACCTCGCTGATCTTGCCATCGAACCAGACTACGTCGCTGGGGCCGGTCAGCTTCTTGGCGACGGGATCGAAGACCTTGACGTTGCGCAGCCGCACGGGTCCCGCCCAGTTGCGCGCGCCTTCCTTTTGCAGATCCTTGAGCCGGTCGGAAGCCAGCTTTTCCGCCACGCCGCGCAGGGTAGCGTCCGCGCCTTTTTCGTACCCGGCGCGGGCGATGATGAAGTTCGAGCTTGGCAGGGCGAAGAGCTCGCCCTTGCTGTCGAGCGTGACATAGCCCGGCGCGATCGACAGGCCGGAGAGTTCATAGGTCACGACCTCAAGCGGCCCGCCGGTGCCGTCGAGCGTGCGGCGATCCTTTTCGGTCAGCGTGGCAGAGCCTCCGGGGGCGACCTTCAGCGTGCGGCCGGGGGCGGCCAGCAGGGCCTTGGCCAGCAGAGCCTGATCCAGCGGGGAGCCGCTCTGCGTCACGTAATAGCGCGGCGCGTCCTTGCCCTTGATCGTGCCGCCGCCCGCGGCATCGCGCCAGGTAACGCCGCCATTGGTGCGCTTGAAGCTTTCGTTCACCGCATTGCCAAAGGTGGTGCGGCCCGTGCCCGTATAGCTGACCGGCGCGCCGTCGCTGCCCAGCTTCAGCACCTCCTTCATGGTCGGCCCGCGCCCGTTCTGCTTGAAGTCGTAATCGACGGTGACCTCGTCTCCCTGGTTGTCGATCTTCAAATGGCCGATGTCCCGGCCCTGCATCAGCACCCGGTATTCGGCGGTATCTGCAAGCGCGGGGGTGGCGAGCGCGGCAAGTGCGGCGGCAAGGAGCAGGCGGGTCTTCAAGGCGGTTTCTCCCGAAACGAGTTTGCCGGACACTAGCCGGAACTCCGCGCCGTCAAAGCGAAAAAAAGCGCCCCGCGTCCGGACAGGGATGCGGGGCGAGGCAGGGTGGAGTTGTTGAGACTTACTTTTCGATCGACCACCTCACAGAAGAGTACCAAGTGCCCGCCGCCTTTGCGCCGGTGTCATCGGTGCCGGGCTCAAAACGGGCGCGCTGGGAAAGCTTGGCGCAGGTAGCCGCGTCCAGCCGGGGGAAGCCGCTCGATGCAGTCACGGTGCAGCTTGTCACCTTGCCATCGGCACTGACGCCGAGGCGGAAGCGGACTGTGCCTTCGTTGCCTTCGCGCAGGTCCTGCGCCGGATAGTCATTACGTGTGACCCATTCGCCCGGGCGGCCCTTGGGCTTGGGCGCCTTGGGGGTAATGGCGGCGCGGGTTGGCTCGCTGGTGGGGCTGGGGGAAGCCGTGCCGGTGCCCGGGCCGGTGCCAGTGCCGGTTTCCTCGCCTGGGCCGGTGGTGCCGGTCGGCTGGCTGGTGGGAGCAACCGGCGGGGTGGGCAGCGGTGTGGGCTGGGGTATCGGATCGTAAATCGTCCGCTCTTCGGCTTTAGGCGTCTCCGTCGGTTTGGGCGGAACGGGCGTGAAAGTGGTGGTGATCGTCTTGCCGGGGTCTCTTGGCCCGACGACATAGCTCAGGCTGGCAATAATCACATAGATCCCGGCGGCCTGCAGAGCGGCGACGGCGATGCCGGTTCTGGCCCGGCTGGCGGATGACTGGCTGGAAACATAGGCCATGACACACCTCTTCCTGTTCCTCGCCGTCTGGTGCGGCGAATGATGTGAGTCGTGTCCGGACGATTGTTCTATGTCATAATATCACATAACGCGCAATGATATTTTGTATCATTACTGACCATGGTCAGCATTTTTTGTTATGATAACAGTTGGATCGGTGCCTAGCGCACCCCGGCCAGCGCCTTTTGCCGCCGCCGCTGCACAGACGAGCCGAGCCCAATCGCCTCGCGGTACTTGGCGACCGTGCGCCTTGCGAGGTCGAAACCGCGCCCCTTGAGCAGATCGACGAGCGTGTCGTCGGAAAGGATCGCCTTCGGATCCTCGGCATCGATCAGCTGGCGGATGGCGGCCTTCACCGCTTCGGCAGACGCACCGCCCTCGCCATCGGTCGAGGCAACGCCCGAAGTGAAGAAGTACTTCAGCTCGAAAGTGCCGCGCGGGCACATCAAATACTTGTTCGAAGTGACGCGGCTGACGGTCGATTCGTGCATTTCGATCGTCTCGGCAATCGCGCGCAGGGTGAGCGGCTTCAATTGCGATACGCCTTGCCGGAAGAAGCCTTCCTGCTGCTTCACGATCTCGCTGGCGACTTTCAGGATGGTTTTCTGACGCTGGTCGAGCGCTTTCACCAGCCAGTTGGCGTCGGCCAGCTTTTCCGACAGCCAGCCGCGTGCGTCCTTGCTGCCGCAGGCGCCTTTCATCTCGACATAGTAGCTGCGGTTGACGATCAGGCGCGGCAGGGTGTCCTGGTTGATGCTCACGTCCCAGCCGCCGTCAGCGCGCGGGGTGACGAGCACGTCGGGCGTCACCGGTTCGCCGCCGCCGCTGGCAAAGCGCAGGCCGGGCTTGGGGTCATAGCTGCGCAGTTCCGCCATCATGTCGGCGAAATCCTCGTCATCCACGCCGCACATGCGCTTCAGCCGCGCGACTTCGCCGCGGGCGAGGAGATCGAGGTTTTCCAGCAGCCGCGCCATGCAGGGATCGTGGCGGTCAGCCTCGCGTGCCTGCAGGGCGAGGCATTCGCCAAGGCTGCGCGCGCCGACGCCGGTGGGGTCGAGCGATTGCAGCAGGACCAGCGCCGACTCCACCGCACCGAGTGTCACGCCGAGTTCATCCGCCACTTCGCGCAGGGGGCTGGCGAGGTAGCCGGCATCATCCAGCCGGTCGACGAGTGCACGGGCGATCAGCTTTTCGCGCGGAGTGGCGAGCGAGAGGCCGATCTGGCGTTCGAGGTGTTCGGCCAGCGTCGGGCCGCCTTCCCCGCGCTCCTCGATGCCCGGCAGGTCCTCGCCGCCATAGCTGGAGACGGCCGCGCCCCAATCACCAGTGTCGCGGTCGATGTCGAGGGTGGACACGTCCACGTCGAGCGGCCGGTCCTCGCTGCCGCGCGCCTCGCCGATAAGCTGGTCGACCGGGGAGCTTTCAAGGGTGGTGCGGCGGCCCTCATCGATCGGTTCCGCAGGGCCTTCGGCCGGGGCGGGGGCGCCGATCTCGAGCAGGGGATTGGCTTCCAGCGCCTCGCCTATGAAGGTCTCGACCTCAAGGTTTGACAGCGCCAGCAGCTTGATCGCCTGCTGCAGCTGCGGCGTCATTACCAGCGACTGGCTTTGCCGAAGATCGAGGCGTGGCCCCAGTGCCATCGATCAGTCCGCCGGACGGCCCGCCGTCACAGCGTGAAATCGCTGCCGAGGTAGAGCAGCTTCACGTTCTCGTCATTGACCATGCCTTCGGGCGTGCCGGCGAAGAGCACCTGGCCGCCGTAGATCACGCAGGTCTTGTCCACGATGTCGAGCGTTTCGCGCACGTTATGATCGGTGATCAGCACGCCGATGCCGCGTGTCTTGAGGTCCTTCACCAGGTCGCGGATGTCACTGATCGACAGGGGGTCGATGCCGGCGAAGGGTTCATCGAGCAGCATGATCGAGGGCTTGGCCGCCAGAGCGCGGGCAATTTCGCAGCGGCGGCGTTCACCGCCCGACAGGGCCATGGCGGCGCTGGTGCGCAGGCGCGTGAGGCCAAATTCCTCGAGCAGGCGCTCAAGCTCCTCAGCCCGGGTTGCGGCGTCAGGCTCGTTCAGTTCGAGCACGGCGGAAATGTTCTGCTCCACCGTCAGCCCGCGAAAGATCGAGGTTTCCTGCGGCAGGTAGCCAAGGCCAAGGATCGCGCGGCGATACATCGGCAGATTGGTGACATCGACGCCGTCCATCAGGATGCGGCCCGAATCGGGCTTCACCAGACCCATGATCGAATAGAAGCAGGTCGTCTTGCCCGCGCCGTTCGGCCCCAGCAGGCCCAGCACTTCGCCCTTGGCCACCGACAGCGAAATGTCGGTCAGCACGGCGCGCTTGTCATAGCTCTTGGCGATCGAGACGACCTCCAGCCCATTGCCGGAGCCGGCCGTGCCCATAGTTTCCGATGCGGTCTGTGTCTGGTTCATTGCCATCCGGTTTAGGCAGCCATTTCGTGCACTTCAAGCCGCGATCAGGCGAAGATGGAGCAAACTGGCAGGATTCCTGCATGGCTGATGCAAAGCTGCACAACAAATCGCGGTTAACGGCGCTTGATCATCTGTTCAAACTTTGGTCTACTGGTTCCAATAGGGAAGAGGAAAGGATCGGCCTCATGGTCGAAGTCACCCGTTGGGTCCGCACTGGCGAAAGGCCGCTCGATTGGCGCAAGCGCATGAGCGACAATATCGCCTATGCCTTGCTGGTTTACACCGGCCTGCAGATCTTCGTCACACTGGGCGCGCTCAAGGGGCACAAGAGCTCGATCCTTCCCTATTTCGCGCTGGTCATCCTTGTCGCCGCGATCATCCCGGCCTGCCGCCGATTCGAACGCCGCTGGAACCGCCTGTCCACCGAACAGGCCGCCGATCCGGCCTATGGCGCGGCCTATCGCCGGGACCGGCTCTGGCTTTGGGCAATCGCCATCGGCCTGCCTTTTGTGCTCACCGCGATTTTCATGGGCCTGACGCGCTTCGTCACTGGCGAGTGATCGTTTACCCAGTGCAAGATTGATCGGCAGCGTCCGCGCGGCTAAGCCGCCGCCATGCTTTCCCCCAACGCAGCGCAGGAACGCGCCTCCGCCCTGATCGACCGTGCCCGCAAGGCCGGCGCCGATGCCGCCGATGCCGTCTATGTTGGCGACGGATCGGAGAGCGTCTCGGTCCGCCTGGGCAAGCTCGAGGATGTCGAGCGCAGCGAGAACGAGCACATCGGCCTGCGCGTCTTCGTCGGCAAGGGATCGGCCTCGATCGGATCGAGCGACCTGGCCGATGCCGCGCTCGACGAACTGGCCGCCCGCGCCGTCGCCATGGCCCGCGCCGCGCCGGATGACCTCTATGCCGGGCTCGCGCCCGAAGACCGGCTTGCCCGCGGACTGCCGCAAGGCCTGGATCTTGTCGATGCGGCCGAGCCGGGACCTGCCGCCTTGCGCGAAATGGCGCTGGCGGCAGAGGATGCCGCGCGCGCCGTGTCCGGCGTGACCAACAGCGAGGGCGGCGGGGCCAGCGCTGGCCGCGGAGTCTTCGCCCTTGCCACCAGCCACGGCTTTTCCGGGGCCTTCGAAACGACCAGCCACGGCCTCTCCGCCAGCGTCATCGCGGGTGAAGGCGCGGCCATGCAGCGCGACTACGCCTGGCGTTCGGCGCGTCACCTTTCAGACCTGATCTCGCCAGAGGAAATCGGCACCCTGGCCGGCGAACGCGCCGTCAAGCGGCTGAACCCCGGCCGGCTCACCAGCGGAGCCATGCCGGTGGTTTTCGATCCGCGCGTCAGTGGCACGCTGATCGGCCACCTGCTTGGTGCCATCGCGGGCAGCGCCATTGCCCGCCGCTCAAGCTTCCTGCTGGGCAAGGAGGACGAGCAGATTTTCGATCCCGCGATCGAGATCCATGACGATCCGCTGCGCCCCCGCGCGCTGCGGTCGCGCCCATTCGATGGGGAGGGCCTGCCCACGGCGCCCCGCGCGCTGGTTGCGGGCGGACGGCTTACCGGCTGGCTGATGGACAGCGCCTCGGCCCGCCAGCTGGGTCAGGAACCCACCGGCCACGCTTCGCGCGGGGCGAGCGGCGCGCCCAATGTTTCGGCGAGCAACGTCCACATGAGCGCCGGGTCGCTTTCCCCCGCCGAACTGATCGCGGACATCAGGGAAGGCGTGCTCGTCACCGAGCTGATCGGGCAAGGCGTCAACGGCGTGACCGGTGATTACAGCCGCGGCGCTTCGGGCTACCTTATCAAGGACGGCGCGATTGCGGGGCCTGTGGCGGAGTTCACTGTCGCCGGGAACCTCCTGTCGATGTTTGCCGCGCTTACGCCCGCCAATGACCTTGAACTTTACCGCGCGGTCAATGCGCCGACCTTGCGAGTCGACGGCATGATGGTGGCGGGCGACTGAGGCTGGACAGGCTCTAAGCGCCGGGCCGGGTCAGGATAACGACGAAGCCCCGCTGGCCCGATTGAGTTCGCCGTGCTCCGGGCGCAGCTTTGCACCCTATGGACTCGCCCGAAGCCCAGCTCGAACTGTTCCTGTCCCGCTACCTGCCCGGTGTTGCCGGGCTGGGGCGGGCTGCCATCAAGCGGATGCGCGCGCGGCTGCCCGGCTGCGACGCGCTGGTCTATGACAATTACAATGCGCTCGCCGTCGGATTCTCGCCAGACGGGACCACCTCGGCGAACATCGTTTCCATCGCGCTGTTCCCGCGCTGGGCCGGCTTGTTTTTCATGCGCGGGACCTCGCTCGACGATCCCGATCGGCTGCTGGTGGGCGAGGGCCCGGCGGTGCGCCATGTCGTGCTGAAAAGCGCCGACGACCTTGACCTGCCGGGGGTGCGCGACCTGCTCGACAGCGCTCTGAACCTGGCGAAAGTGCCGCACGATCCGGCGCGCAAGGGCGCGCTCAGGATCAAGGCCGTGTCGGAAGTGCTGCGCCCCCGCCGTCCGGCGAAGGCGGCAGCCTAGGCCTGCTCAGTCCTTCGCCGCGTCGTGCCGCTCGATCGCTTCGAGCACGAGGCGTCGCGCTTCGGCGGCATCGCCCCACTTGCCCACGCGCACCCACTTTTCGGCCTCGAGGTCCTTGTAGTGGGTGAAGAAGTGCTCGATCTGCTGGAGCACGATCGAGGGCAGGTCCTTCTGTTCGCCGACGTCCGAATAGTACGGGAAGGTCGAATCGACCGGCACGCAGATCAGCTTTTCATCGCCGCCATGCTCGTCTTCGAGGTGGAGCACGCCGATCGGGCGGGCGCGCACGACGCAGCCCGGAACGAAGGGCGAGCGCGCTACGACCAGCGCGTCGATCGGGTCGCCATCGTCCGACAGGGTGTGCGGCACGAAGCCGTAGTTCGCCGGATAGCGCATCGGCGTGTGAAGGATGCGGTCAACGAAGAGCGCGCCTGACTTCTTGTCGAATTCGTACTTCACCGGTTCGCCGCCGACCGGCACTTCGATGATGACGTTGAGGCTTTCGGGCGGATTATCGCCAACGGGGATGAGGTCGATGTTCATGGCCCGCGCCTCTAGGGCGAAGCTTGCTGCACCGCAACACAGACTTTCGTCCGAAGTGCTCAAATTCAGCCGAAGCGATCAGCCCAGCGCGTTGATCACGAAGGCGATGAGTCCGATGTTGAAGACGAAAGCGGCAAGACAGTGCACCAGCATGATCCGCCGCACCCCGGCGCGCGCGCGGCCACGTCCGAGGTCTGGAAAGTCATGCCCAAGGTAAAGGCGAAATAGGCGAAGTCGCCATAGTCGGGCGTCTTGGTGCCGGGAAAATCGATGCCGGCGGCGTCCTTCCCGGTATCCTTGTCCGACAGGTAATAGGCATGGGCATAGTGCAGCGCGTAAACCGAATTGGCGAAGAGCCAGGTCAGCGCCAGCGTGCCGACCAGCTTGATCATAGCCCAGGACTCGCCGTTCTTGGCCGGGGCCAGTTCGCCGGTGATCGCGGCCATGACAACCAGTGGCGATCAGCGTGGCGAGGACAAGGATCATCACGCGGTTGGCGTCATTGTCTTCGGCATGGCGGCGCATCACCGTTGCCGAACTCGCACGCAGCAGCGGGATCAGCGAAAGCAGGAAAAGCAGCGCGGCCAAGTCGAAGCCCATGGCGGCGCTGTCCTGCCACCGGGGGGCGCCGGCCAGCATGTGCCAGCCAAACGCGCCCAGCGGCAGCAGTACAAGGAAGGCGAGGAAACGCGGCGGGGCAATCCGGTTGCCGAGAGTCTTCATCGCCTTGCCCCTTCCGTTTGTCACTTGCGCTTGCGAGCCTCCGCCTTTGGCATGGGTCGCAGCGGCGTGAACAGCGCGTCGAGCCCTGCGGTTGGCGAAACCCGCTCCAGCCATGGCCAGCGCAGTCCGCCCTTCCAGTCAACCGCAATCGTCTGGAACCGGCTGCCGCGCTGGACGAGGAGGCCCAGCGGCCCGCCGTCCTTCGCCGCCGTGATCGCCTTCTTCAGCCCATCGGCGTCATAGGCATCGCCGTTCACCGCCACGATCTTCGCGCCGCTGACAATGCCGGCGTTGAAGGCCGGGCTGTCCCACCGGGTGGAGGTGACCTTGCCGTCCTTGTCGATCGTGATGCCCAGCGAGTGGTTGAGATTGAGGTTCTTGCCCTCGGTCATCAGCCCCTTGTCATAGGGGTTGGGCTCGTCCTTCCAGACCAGCTTGTAGCCGCCCTTTTCGATGCCGCCCACCGGCGCGGGCTGGCCCGGCTGGTTGATGCGGGTGTCGAGGAAAGTCTTCCAGTCATAGGGATAGACGGCGTTCAGCCGGGTGATGATCTCGTCCACCTCGAAAGGCAGCTGCCCCCAGTCGCCATCGCGCATGCCGAAAAAGCTTCGGGCAAAATCGTCGATGGACTTCTTCCCGCCCGTGCCGGCGCGGATGATCTGGTCCGCTTCAAGCCAGACGAGCGCGCCTTCGCGGTAATAGTCCTCGCTGCGCGCCAGGCTGGTGAAGGGCTTGGGCTTGCGCGCGGCGAAGACCGGGTCGATGCCGGTGTCCTCGATCGAACGCCATTCGCGGCCGGGATGTTCGGAAAAGCTGCCAGCCCAGTTGGCCAGCATGCCCAGCACCATGGCCTTGCCCTGAAGTCCTGAGCGCGCGGCAAGCACGGTGCCCCAGAACTGGTCCTGCCCTTCATAGGCCCAGAGCAGGTCGCCCTGCATCGGCTGGCGATAATCCGGCGTCCACAGCCGCGCCGGGCGGCGGAACTTGCCGGACCACGAATGCGAATACTCGTGCGGCAGAAGGTTGCGGTCGTGCTCGTTCTTGTCCCACTCGGTAAAGGCATTGGGCTCGAGCTGGTTCTCGGACGAGCGATGATGTTCCAGGCCGATCCCGCCCATGCGGTCGGTCAGCGCCAGCAGCATCTCGTAATGGTCGAAGTGGTTGGCGCCGAATGCCAGCCGCGCCTCTGTCACCAGATCGCGGTGCATGGCAATCTGCGCCGGTGTCGCGGCAAGCTGGTCGGGCTTGTCGGCCACGACGTGGAGCGTGACCTTCTGGCCGAGGTCATAGGACTTGTAGTGCTTGCCCGCGAAAATCGGCGAATCGACCAGCGTTTCGTAGTCGGTCTCCGCCCAGGTCACGCGGTTGCCGCTGGCGCTCTTGCCGTCGAGCGCGGTGGCGACCGACCAGCCCTGCGGGAAGGTCACCGTGGGCTTCACCTTGATCTGGCGGACGTAATGGCCAGCGGGATAAAGGCTCATCTTCTCCCACTGCAGGTTGAGCATTTCCTGCGTCATGGTGATCCGGCCCTCGCTGGTCTGCAGCGGGCTGGTGTGGATGAACTTCGCGGTCACCGCGCTGGTCCCGGCGGGTACATCGACGTGGAAGGCATAGACCTCCACCGGATCGCGCTTCCATTTCAGCGCCGTGTTTCCGGCGAAGAAACGCACGTCGACCAGCTCGGCCAGCGGCCCGCGCGATCCGTGCGTGCCGGGCAGCCACTGCGGGAACAGCAGGGTTAGCCGCGTAGTGCCGGGGGCGACGGGGATGGTCTGCGTCACCCGGTAAGCGCCGCGCACGGTGTCGCTCGCGTCGATGTCGAGCAGCATAGTGCCGCCGGGATAGGGCACGTCGCGCGCATCTGGCACGGTTTCGGGAATCGGCACGGCGATTGGTGCCGACTTCTGGACCGGCGCCTGAAGGTTCTGGGCGGCGAGGGGAGCAGAAAGGACGGTTGAAAGCAGGAGCACTGCGAGCGGGGCGACCGCGAACTTTGGTTTCATGCGGAACTTCCTGCCGCGCGGCACCGCTTTCATGCAAGCACAAAAAAGTATAAGCGCGCGCCCATGAGCATCCAGACCCCGCAAGCCATTCGCGGCACCCAGGACATTTTTGGCGCCGAGGCCGAGGCTTTCGCCCATGTCGTCGAGACCTTTGAGCGCGTGCGCAAGCTGTACCGCTTCCGCCGGGTGGAAATGCCCGTCTTCGAAAAGACCGAGGTCTTTTCGCGCAGCATCGGCGAGACGACCGACGTCGTGTCGAAGGAAATGTACTCCTTCGAGGATCGCGGGGAGATTCGCTCACCCTGCGGCCCGAATTCACCGCCGGCATTGCCCGCGCCTTCCTCACCAACGGCTGGCAGCAGCACGCGCCGCTGAAGGTCGCCACGCATGGGCCGCTGTTCCGCTATGAGCGCCCGCAGAAGGGCCGCTACCGCCAGTTCCACCAGATCGACGCCGAGATCATCGGCGCGGCCGAACCGCAGGCGGATGTCGAACTGCTGGTCATGGCCGACCAGCTGCTCAAGGAACTGGGCATTGCCGACGGCGTGACGCTGATGCTCAACACGCTGGGCGACGGCGAAAGCCGCGAGGCATGGCGGGCTGCGCTGGTCGAACACTTCCGCGCCGTGAAGGGCGAGCTTTCGGAGGATTCGCAGGAACGGCTCGAAAAGAACCCGCTGCGCATCCTCGACAGCAAGGACCCGCGCGACAGGGCCTTCGTTGGCGATGCGCCCAAGATCGACGATTTCCTCTCCGCCGAGGCGCAGGACTTCTTCGGCAAGGTCACCGGCGGGCTGGACGCCGCAGGCGTCGAATGGACGCGCGCGCCCAGCCTCGTTCGCGGGCTCGATTACTATCGTCACACGGCGTTTGAGTTCGTGACGGACCGGCTCGGCGCGCAGGGCACCGTGCTCGGCGGCGGGCGTTATGACGGGCTGATGGAAAGCCTCGGCGGGCCGCTCACGCCTGCGGTTGGCTGGGCTGCGGGGATCGAGCGGCTGGCGATGCTGGTGGCCGATGCTGGCAGCGCGCCGGCACCCGACTTCGAAGTGGTGATCGCCGTCGAATCCGACGAACTGGTCGAGCACGCGATGGGGCGCCTCGCCGCGCTGCGCCGCGCCGGGATCAGCGCCGATATCGTGGCCACCGGATCGCCGCGAAAGCGGTTCGACAAGGCAGGGAAGATGGGGGCAAAGCGTGTCGCCTCGCTCTCGCTGCGCGATGGCCAGACCGTCGTGAACCTGCGCGGTGAAGGGTTCGATGAGGCGCACAATGCCGCGATCCATGCCATTCTGGTGGATGCGGGCTAATCGGCGCGATGTCCGTCTCAGACACCCGACTTGCCCAGATCGCTTCCCGCTTCTCCGAACTGGAGGCGAGGCTGGCGTCTGGCACGCTTGAGGGCAAGGATTTCATCGCCGCCAGCCGCGACTATGCCGAGCTGGAACCAGTCGCCAGAGCCGCCGAGGCGGTGCGCTCGATGCGCGGGGAGCTCGCCAGCCTCGCCGAACTCGATGACCCCGAAATGCGCGAGCTGGCCGAGGAAGAGCTCGAACGGCTGAAGGCCGAACTGCCCGAGGCCGAGCACCAGCTCGCCATTGCCATGCTGCCGCGCGACAGTGCCGACAGCCGCCCCGCCATGCTCGAAATCCGTGGCGGCACGGGCGGGGACGAGGCCGCGCTCTTCGCCGCCGACCTGTTCCGCATGTACGAACGTTATGCTGCCGAACAGGGCTGGCGGGTCGAGGTCGTCTCGGCCAACGTCAGCGATATCGGCGGCTACAAGGAAGTCGTCGCCAATATCACCGGCAACGGCGTCTTCGCCAAATTGAAGTTCGAGAGCGGCGTCCACCGCGTGCAGCGCGTGCCGGTGACCGAAAGCGGCGGGCGCATCCACACCTCTGCCGCCACGGTCGCCGTCCTGCCTGAACCGGACGAGGTCGACGTTTCGATCGAGGACAAGGACCTCAAGATCGACGTTTACCGGGCAAGCGGCGCGGGCGGTCAGCACGTCAACACCACCGATTCCGCCGTCCGCATCACGCACTTGCCCACCGGCGTGGTCGTTACCTGCCGTGACGGGCGCAGCCAGCACAAGAACAAGGAAAAGGCGATGCAGGTCCTGCGCGCCCGCCTGTTCGAAGCCCAGCGCGATGCCGCGCAGGGTGAGGAGGCCGAGGCGCGCAAGGCCATGGTCGGATCGGGCGACCGCTCCGAACGCATCCGCACCTACAATTTCCCGCAAGGCCGCGTCACCGATCACCGCATCAACCTCACACTGCACCGCTTGCCTGAGATCCTCGAAGGGCCGGGGCTGGGCGAACTGATCGACGCGCTGATCGCCGAGGATCAGGCCGCGCGCCTGGCAGCCATGGGCGAGTGACATGAGCGTCGGCCTTGCGATCCGCGAGGCGGCCGAGGCGTTGGAGGGCAAGTCCGACACTGCCCGGCTCGATGCCGAACTGCTGATGGCGCACTTGCTGGGCGTCACCCGCTCGGACCTCCTGATCCGCCATATGCGCGAAGAGGTGGTGGAGGGCTATGCCCACCTCATCATGCGCCGGATGCGTGGGGAGCCGGTGGCTTATATCACCGGCACCCAGGACTTTTACGGTCACACCCTGCGCGTCACGCCCGACGTCTTGATCCCGCGCGGCGACAGCGAAGTGCTGGTCGAGGCAGCGGCGAAGGCGCGGCCCTGAGCGCTGCGCGTGCTCGATTGCGGCACCGGCTCGGGCGCGCTGCTGCTGGCCGTTCTTGCTGAACTGCCAGAGGCGGAGGGCGTGGGCATCGATAGCTCTCCCGGCGCGCTCGCAGTGGCTATCGACAATGCCGGGGCGCTCGGGCTGGCGACAAGGGCGGCGATGAAGCTGGCGGACTGGCACCAGCCGGGCTGGGCGGATGATCTTGGGAAGTTCGACCTGATCCTCGCCAACCCGCCTTATGTCGAGGAGACGGCGGAGCTCGACTCTTCGGTGCGGGACCATGAACCCGCCAGCGCCTTGTTCTCCGGCCCCGAGGGGCTCGACGATTACCGCGTGCTGGTACCGCAATTACCCGCGCTGCTCTCCCCGGCGGCGCGGCTTTCGTGGAGATCGGCCATCAACAGGCGGAGGCGGTTTCCGCCCTTGCGGCAGCTGCCGGAATGGCGGCCAAGCTGCACCGCGATCTTGCCGGGCGGCCGCGCGTGCTGGAAATGGTGCATTGCGACACGATTTCGCTTGGCAATCGGGGGGCGGGGGCCTAAACCGCTTTCAGGCCAACGGTCAGATGGAAACAGGTTTTCCGTCCCGCAGGCTCAAACTCCAGCATTTGCAAAGGCTTGGCAATAAGGCCTCGCATAGGGCAGATGTCGGGACACCACGCCTGTCGGAGGGGCACGTGGTGCAATCAAAGACGATTCCCTGCCGGGCAAGACGCGGCGCGGAACGGTGAAGGAAACTCACCCTTGAACAATAATCGTGGGAACAACAACAACCGCAGGCGCGGCCGCGGCAATCGGCAGGGCAACGGCGGTGGCAACGGCCAGCAGCTCAACCGGATTGACAGCCGGGCGCGCGGCAATGCGCCGCAGATGCTGGAAAAGTATCGCAAGCTGGCCTCGGATGCCCACCTCAACGGCGACCGGGTCCAGGCGGAATACTACCTGCAGTTCGCTGACCACTATTTCCGCGTGATCGCCGACCAGCGCGTCCGCCAGGAAGAACAGCGCGCCCCGCGCAGCGATCGCTGGCAGGAAGGCGAGGAAGGCGGCGGGGAGGATTCGGGCGAATTCACGCAGGCCAGCGATTTCCCCAATTTCGACCAGCCATCACAGGGGCGCCGTGAAGAGCGCGCTCCGCGTGAAGAACGGGCTCCGCGTGAAGAGCGCGCGCCTCGTGAGGAACGCGCCCCGCGTGAAGATCGCGGATACCGCGAAGATCGTGCCCCCCGCGGCAACCGTGAGGAAGCCCCGGAAGCGCCTGTGACCAGCGACGAGACCGCTGAAGGCGCAGGCGAGGGTGAGGCATCGATCTTCGAACCCGCCGAGAATCCCTTCGTCCGCGAAAACCGCGCCAGCCGGGGCCTGCGCCCCCGCCGCGACGATGGCCGCCGCGAAGAGCGCCGTCCGCGCCGTGACCGCGATGAGGATGATGCTCCCGCTGGTCTCGACGCCTCGATCCTGCCGCCGGCGATCAATTCCGCGCGTGAGGAAGCGGCAGGGGAAGCTCCCGCTGCCGAGGAAGCACCTGCTCCCCGCAAGCGCGCGCCGCGCAAGCCCAAGGCCGCCGCGGAAGAAGCTGCCGAATAATGAGGTGACTGGCGGCTCCTGCGCATAGCGGAGCCGCCCACCTTGCCAGTGCAAGCCAAGCCCGCCACATAAGCCGGCGATGGCTGCACTATCCCGCATCGCCGAGCGCCTGCTCGCCCGCCCGCTGTTGCTCGCGCCCGTACTGGGCGCCGTCGCCGCGCTCGGGTTCGAGCCGCTTCACCTGTGGCCGTTGACGCTGCTTTCGGTCGCGTGGCTGACCGTGGCCACGGCAACCGCGCAGAGCCGTTTCCGCGCCTTCCTGACCGGTTGGCTCTGGGCGGTGGGGCATTTCTGCACCGGCAGTTTCTGGATCGCGACCTCGTTCACTTACCAGGCGGAAATGCCAGCCTCGCTGGGCTTCCTCGGGGTGTTTCTGCTTTCGCTCTACCTCGCTGTATATCCGGGCCTGGCGGCGCTGGCCGCATGGCACGCAAGGCGGCGACCGCTGGCGCTGGTGCTGGCCTTTGCCGCCGCGTGGATTGTCAGCGAATGGCTGCGGTCATGGGTCTTCACCGGTTTCGCCTGGAACCCGCTCGGCATAGCCCTGCTGGGGCCGTTTGACGGGCAGGGGCTCGCCCCGCTTGCCAAGGTGATCGGCACTTACGGACTTTCGGGCGTGCTGGTGCTGGTGTCGGGCCTGCTGCTCGGCATCGGCCGGAACCGCCGGGGTCTAATGGCCGGGCTGGCGCTCCTTGTCGTGCTCGCGCCGATGCTGCTCACCGGCCTGATCCCGCCGCCGCAGGGGAAGATGAGATATACCCTGATCCAGCCCAACATCGCCCAGCAGGACATTGCCAACCCTGACGCCTACGAGGACCAGTTCCAGCGCCTCGCCAAGCTTTCGCTGCCCAGAACGCGCGGGGACGAGCGGCTGGTGCTTTGGCCGGAAAGTGGCGTGCCGGATTACCTGCGCGAGGGCTATCCCGCCTATTTCTATCAGGAATCGACCTATGCCGGCGATCCCGCCATGGCGCGGCGGCGGATCGGGGGCGTGATCGGGCCGGGTTCGCTGCTGCTGACCGGTGCGGTCGATCTCGACATGCAGGGCGATGCCATCATCGGCGCCCGCAACGTGGTGACTGCGATTGCGCCCGATGGTGCCTTGCGCGGTTCCTATGCCAAGGCACACCTCGTGCCTTACGGCGAATACCTGCCGATGCGCGGCTTGCTCGAACCGCTCGGCCTGTCGCGGCTGGTGGCAGGCAGCCTCGACTTCCTCCCCGGCCCGGGGCCGCGCACGCTGGACTTCGGGCCCTATGGCAAGGCGGGCTTTCAGGTCTGCTACGAGATCGTCTTCTCGGGGCAGGTGGCGGACCGCGCCAACCGGCCGGACTACATCTTCAACCCCTCCAACGACGGCTGGTTCGGCGCCCGGGGCCCGCCTCAGCACCTCGCCCAGGCCCGGCTGCGCGCGATCGAGGAAGGGCTGCCTGTGCTGCGCTCCACCACCAACGGCATCAGCGCCGTGATCGATGCCGATGGCATTGTCCGCCAGCACCTGCCGCGCTTTGTCGCGGGCCGGCTTGACGGCAAGGTGCCGCCTGCCCACGCGCCAACGCTTTTCGCGCGTTTCGGCAACATGCTCCCGCTTTTGCTGGCCGCAATTCTTCTTGGCCTAAGCGCGCTTGTCTTGAGCCGCGCGCGCCGCTAGGAAGCGCGCCATATAACGATTTCTTTATATCAGGATCGACCATGCGCGAATCGTACCTCTTCACTTCCGAATCCGTCTCCGAAGGCCATCCGGACAAGGTTGCCGACCAGATCAGCGATTCGATCGTCGACCTGTTCCTGTCGAAGGACCCCGAAGCGCGCATCGCCTGCGAAACGCTGACCACGACCCAGCTGGTCGTGCTTGCGGGTGAAATCCGCTGCAAGGGCGTTTACGAGAACGGCGAATGGGCCCCCGGCGCCAAGGAAGAGATCGAGGCCACGGTACGCAAGACCGTGCGCGAGATCGGCTATGAGCAGGACGGTTTCCACTGGGAAAAGTTCGAATTCATCAACCGCCTGCACGGCCAGTCGCAGCACATTGCGCAGGGCGTGGATGCCGGTTCCAACAAGGACGAAGGCGCGGGCGACCAGGGCATCATGTTCGGTTACGCGACCGACGAAACGCCCGACCTGATGCCGGCGACGCTCTATTACAGCCACAAGATCCTGCAGCGCATGGCCGCCGACCGCCACTCGGGCGCGGCGCCGTTCCTTGAACCCGATGCCAAGAGCCAGGTCACCCTGCGCTATGAAGGCAGCCTGCCCGTCGCCGCGACCGCCGTGGTCGTTTCGACCCAGCACGCCGCCGGTTATGACGAGGGCGACAAGGAAGCCGAGCTCCACGCCTATGTGAAGCGCGTGGTGGCGGATGTGATCCCGCCGGTACTGCTGCGCGAGACCGAATACTTCATCAACCCGACCGGCTCGTTCGAAATCGGCGGACCGGACGGCGACGCGGGCCTGACCGGCCGCAAGATCATCGTCGACACTTACGGCGGCGCGGCCCCGCATGGCGGCGGCGCTTTCTCGGGCAAGGACCCGACCAAGGTTGACCGTTCGGCTGCCTATATCAGCCGCTATCTTGCCAAGAACATCGTCGCCGCTGGCCTCGCCACGCGCTGCACGATCCAGCTGGCCTATGCCATCGGCGTGTCGAAGCCGCTGTCGCTCTATGTCGATACGCATGACACTGGCACCGTGGGTGATGACAAGATCGAAGCCGCAATCATGGGCATCGAAAAGCTTGGCGGCCTGACCCCGCGCGCCATCCGCACGCACCTCGGCCTCAACAAGCCGATCTACCGCAAGACCGCAGCCTATGGCCACTTCGGCCAGAAGGCAGAGGGCGACCTGTTCCCGTGGGAGCGCACCGACCTGGTCGAAGACCTGAAGGCGGCGCTGGGCTGATCCAGAACTGAGGGGAATGGGCATGGACTACACTCAGGCCCATTACCTCCTCGCCCTTGCCATGATGATCGGCGCGGCGCTCTATTCGAGCGTCGGGCACGGCGGAGCCTCGGCCTATATCGCGCTGATGGCGCTGTTCGGTGTGCCCGCGGCGACGATGCGGCCGACCGCGCTGGTGCTCAACCTGATCGTCTCCGGGCTGGGCACCTTCCGCTTCGCCAAGGCGGGGCTGCTACGCTGGCGCACGCTGTGGCCGTTCCTGATCGGATCGCTGCCCTTCGCCTTCATCGGCGGCGCGCTCAAGGTGCCGGGCGAGTACTACCGCCCGCTGCTGGGCGCGGTGCTGCTTTATTCCGGCCTCCGCCTGCTCTGGCCGAAAGCAATCAGGGCGCAGGCCGAATGGCACGATCCGCCGGTCTGGGTGGCGGTGCTCTGCGGCGCTGGCATCGGACTATTGTCCGGCATAACGGGGACGGGCGGCGGCATTTTCCTCTCGCCGCTGCTGCTGTTCATGGCCTGGTCGCTGCCCAAGCCCGCAAGCGCCGCGGCGGCGCTGTTCATCCTCGCCAACTCCGCCTCTGGCCTGCTCGGCAACCTCAGCCAGGTGCAGGCACTCCCGCACGAATTGCCGCTCTATGCCGGGGCCGTGCTGGTAGGCGGGATTGTCGGCACGACGCTGGGCATCCGTCTTTCCACCCCCTGGGTCGTCCGCGCGCTGGGCGCGGTCCTGCTGGTGGCGAGCGCCAAGCTTTTCGGGGTCTATTGAAGGCATGAAAAAGGGGGGATTGCTCCCCCTCTCTTCGACCGGGCCATGATCGTCCGGTCAGGCTTCGTTCGTCCGTGCCTCGCGGGCAGCGACTTCATAGCTCGCCTCGTGTAGCCAGCGACCCACCTTGCGGCCGAACTTGGCGATGGCGTTCATGTTGAAGAAGTGCATGAAGCCCAGCACGACGACGGCGAGCCCGACCTTGCTGGACAGGAAGCGGATCATGTCAGGCACGGTTACCGGATCATCGCCGAATTGCAGCGTCAGCAGGATGAAGCCGAGATTGACGAGTTAGAAGCCGACCACCAGCAAATGGTTGGTGGACTTGGCCAGGGTCACATCATGGCCGAAGCACTCGATCAGGAACACCTCGCCGTTGCTGGACAAGGTACGCGCCACCCAGACCGTCAGGCCGATGGAGATGGCGAGGTAAAGGACATAGGCAATGGTGATCATCATTTCCTCCTGTTATTTCGGTAAAAACAGAAATCTATAAATGCAGGCATATGGTGGTCACATAGGGTCCTCCTTTCAGATCAGCTGTCGGATTTGGCCTTGCCCGGAATGAAGCGGGCGACCTTGCTGCCCAGCTTCATCAGGGTGACGAGAGTGCTTTTGGGCAGGCGGCGAACGTCATCGTACCAGCCGGCCAGCGTGCCCATGAATTCGTGCATCCGCTCGATGCGTTCGCGTACGTGGGCGGGCACGTCCTTGCGGTCGCGCAGTTCGGCGGCGAGCTTGTCGAGCATGGCGATCGTCGGATCGACCTCGCGCCGCTTGCGTTCGGTGACCACACTGGTCAGCAGTTCCCACAGGTCGCTCTCGGCCACGAAGTGATCGCGGCGATCACCGGCAACATGCGTGCGCCGGACGATGCGATAGGACTGCAATTCCTTGAGCGCGGTGGAGACATTGGACCGCGCGAGGCCAAGCGCGTCGCAGATTTCCTCGGCATGGAGCGGCCGGTCGGACAGGTAGAGCAGGGCATGAACCTGGCTGACCGAGCGGTTGACGCCCCACTGGCTGCCCATTTCCCCCCAGTGGAGGATGAAGGCCTGAGCCTCGGGAATGTCGGTCAGAGCGGTCATCGCGGCGACTCACTAATTTCTGTAAATTCAGAAATAGCCGTAATGGCCGTCAGAAGTCAAGCGGCGAGGGTTTGCTTGTGCGGCATGTCCGCGGCCGCGTCCTCCTCATGCGGCCAGCGTTCCATCCGGGCCATGCCCGGGTCGAGGAAGATCGCCGGAATATGACCGAACAGCAAGGCGCGGTGGATCCAGAAGTCGGTCCATTTCTCGCTCCAGCGCGGGCCTTCGCGTCCGGTCTTTTCCAGCCACTGGGCATAGGGCTCGAAGTGGTCGGGCTCGTCGACGTGCACGATGCGGAATATGCGCGTCATGATCGGGTCGGAGAGGACGTGCGCGTTTTTCAGCAGGACCTCGACCTGCCTGATGCCGCGCTGTTCGGTGAGCACGATCACGCGGCACAGGGTTTCGAACTCCTCCGGGCGGGCGATGATCTCGTTGGTGTCGAGCTCGTCGATCTCGCAGCCGAAGGCTTTCAGGATGAAGCGGTCGATGTGGCCGACCCGCCGGTCAAGCGCGAGCGGCATGCGGCCCTGCCGCTCGAACCAGCGCTTGAACATCAGGTAGTGCTTGTGCTCGTCCGCCCGGTGCTTTTCGATCTGGGCGATGAACGCGTGATCGCCCGGGTGGCAGGCGCGCACGGCTTCCAGCACGCGGTCGAGCGCGGTGTAGCCGCGGTGTTCGTTGTAGATATAGACCGAGGCGAGGACGTCGAGATAACGATCCCGGAAGCTCCAGCTAGCGCGTCTGGCCTTGTCCTCGCCCATGCCGGTCAACCGGCCTTGGCCAGCTCCACCTCGATCGCGCCGATCAGGGACATGTCCTCAGGCGGTGTCGCGGGGGAGAAACGCGCGGCGACATTGCCGTCGCGACCGATCAGGAACTTTTCGAAGTTCCACAGCACTTCAGGATCTTCGGTGGGGGTCAGGCCGTGGCCGCGCAGCTTTTCGCGCCATTCATCGGCATTGCCCTGCTTGGTCGGCATTGCCGAAGTCAGCGCGGCATAGAGCGGCTGCTTGCCGGGGCCGGTGACGTCGCCCTTGGCATACATCGGGAAGCTGACATTGTAGTTCACCGAGCAGAAATCGGCGATCTCGTCATTTGTTCCCGGCTCCTGTCCGGCAAAGTCATTGGCCGGGAAGCCGAGCACTTCAAAACCCTGGTCCTTGTAGCGCCGATAGAGCGCCTCCAGCCCCTCGTACTGCGGAGTCAGGCCGCATTTGGATGCGGTGTTGACCACCAGCAAAACCTTGCCGCGATGATCGCCGAGCGTGTCGAACGAACCGTCGATGCGGCTAAGCGGGATATCCTGAATCTGCGACATGGGGGCCTCCTCGGGCTGGTTGTAGCCTGAAGGTAGTGATCCCTTGAGGGAAGGCAATGGGGCATTGGGGCGCGCGTCAGGCGCGGGCGCGATAGTCCGCCGTGATCTCGCCCGCCTCGGCCAGTTCGGCTTCATGGCTTTCCTCGCGCCATGTCTCGGCCAGCGCCGCGGCCTCCCATTCGCGCATGGCCGGATGGGCAAGCACCGCATCGACCCATGCCTGACCCTTGCCGACATCGAGGCCGTAAGTGCGCACGCGGAAGGCAACCGGCGCGAAGAAGGCATCGGCGGCGGAGAACTCTGCCCCCGCCAGCCACGGCCCCCCGAAGCGTTCGAGGCCTTGTTCGAAAATCTCGGTAATGCGGGCCACGTTGGCCTTGAGCGCGGGCGACATCGGCTTGGGCTGCACCCGCACGCCGACATTCATCGTGCAGTCGTTGCGCAGCGCCGAAAAGCCCGAGTGCATTTCCGCCACGACGCCCTGCGCCCATGCACGGGCATCGGGATCGCTCGGCCAGACGCCCTCATGCCGGTCTGCCAGATAAAGCGTGATACCGAGAGAATCGTGCACCGTGCGGCCTTCATGCAGCAGCGCCGGGACTTGGCCTGTGGGCGAAAAGCTGCGGAATTCCTCGTAATTCGTCGGCTTGGTGAACGGCTCAATCCGGTCCTCGAAGGCAAGGTCCAGCGCTTTCATCAGCACCCACGGGCGCAGCGACCAGCTGGAATAATTGCGGTTCGCGGTGATCAGGACATAGGCCAAGCCGGCTTCCTTATTCGACGTAGTGAGCCGTGGTCCGCTCACGCACCTCGGCAGGGGTCACGCCGGGGGCGCATTCGACCAGGCGGAAGGGCGAGCTGTGGTCGGGCCGCTGGAACACGGCAAGGTCTGTGACGATCATGTCGACCACGTTCTTGCCCGTCAGCGGCAGGGTGCAGGCCGGGATGAACTTGGCGCTGCCGTCCTTGGCGCAGTGCTCCATGACGACGATGATCTTCTTGACCCCGGCGACGAGGTCCATGGCGCCGCCCATGCCCTTGATCATCTTGCCGGGGATCATCCAGTTGGCGATGTCGCCGTTCTCGGCCACTTCCATCGCGCCCAGCACGGTGAGGTCAATGTGCCCGCCGCGGATCATCGCGAAAGACTGTGCGCTATCGAAATAGGCCGAATGCGGCAGTTCGCTGATCGTCTGCTTGCCGGCGTTGATCAAGTCCGCGTCCACCTCGTCGTCATAGGGAAACGGGCCGATGCCGAGCATGCCGTTTTCCGACTGGAGCGTCACCGTGATGCCTTCGGGCACGTGGTTCGCCACAAGGGTCGGGATGCCGATGCCCAGGTTGACATAATAGCCGTCCTGCAGTTCCTGCGCGGCGCGGGCGGCCATCTGGTCGCGGGTCCAGCCCTTGGTCAGGCCGTTGTGAGTGGTCATGGTGTCTACAGTCCTATGGCATCGGAGCCGGAGCGATGAACCAGCCGTTGCCGAACAGGCGGTCGGCCGGGATCTGGGTGTCCGGGTCCTTGAGGTAATCGAAAGCTTCGTCGAAATCTCCGCGCCGGTCGCCGGCCATGGCGATCACGCACCAGTTGCGCGCGGCGGAAAGGCGGCGGGCCTGCTTGCGGTCGCCCGGGCCCTTCAGCAGCAGCAGGCGGTCAGTCTTGTTGGGGTCAAGGCCGGTGCGGGCCAGCGCAGCAGCAACCTTTTCCGCCTGTTCCACCTGAAGCGCGCTTGACCACATGATGGTGATCCCGGCGGCGCGCAGGGCGGAGAGCGCCTCGGCAAGACCCGGCTGCGCGGCGGCGGCGGCGGGGTTGAACACCTCGAGTTCGGGGTCGAGGTCGATCAGCACGGCGGGCTGCAGGGGGCCGCACTGGGCGCGGCGCGGAGCGCTGAGCGGGTCGTTCGGGTCGATCACGTCGAGCACGGCATCGGCCAGGGCGAGGACGCGCGCGACAGAGCGTAGGAGGTGAGGCCGAGGTATCCGGCGCTGCGTCCGGCCAGCGGAGCCGGCTCGGCCGGCAGGACCACGCGCGCGCTGGACGAAGACGCTCGCGGGGCAGGAGTGGCAACCAGTTCCGAGACGGGCGCGGGAGCGGGGGCCGGCTCTCGGGCAAGTTTTGCCTCCACTGGCGCGGGCGCCAGTTCAACCGGCTTGGGCGCAGGCTGTGGCGCGGGAGCGGGCGCGGGCGCACCCTTGGTGACGAGAGTGGCCTCGGCGGCCGATGCGGACAGCGCGGATGGCGGCAGGTCGACAACGGTATAGACCTTCGGCGCGGACGGTGCCGGAGCGGCAGGAACCACTACGGTCTCGGTCACCACAGTGGGAGCGAGGTTGGCCTTGGGCGCCTCTTCGCCAACGAAAACCGCCTTGCGCACTTCGGGTGCCGGGGCTGAGGCATCAGCCTGACGGGTGCCCTTGCTCGGTCCGTCGATCCCCTTCTTGGCGACCGCGGCACCGGCGACCACCGGGATGGCCACCGCGACGCAGCCCTGCAGGGCAAGCAGCGCGCCGAGCGCCAGTCCTGCTTTCAGCGCCCCCGCCGTGCGCATTACGCGGTCTCCCGCTCGCGCACGGTGCGGAACTCGATCTTCTTGTCATAGGGCGCGCCCAGCACCAGCCGCTGGACATAGACGCCCGGCAGGTGGATCGCATCGGGATCGAGACTGCCGACCTCGACGATTTCCTCCACCTCGACAACGGTTACCTTGCCGCAGGTGGCGGCGGGCACGTTGAAATTGCGCGCGGTCTTGCGGAACACGACATTGCCGGTCTTGTCGGCCTTCCAGGCCTTGACGATGGCAAGATCGGCAAAGATGCCGCGTTCGAGGATATATTCCTCGCCGTCGAAGACCTTGCTCTCCTTGCCCTCGGCAACCGCGGTGCCGACGCCGGTCTTGGTATAGAAGCCCGGAATGCCCGCGCCGCCTGCACGCATGCGTTCGGCGAGCGTGCCCTGCGGGCAGAATTCGACCTCAAGCTCGCCTGAGAGGAACTGGCGCTCGAACTCCTTGTTCTCACCCACGTAGGACGAGATCATCTTCTTCACCTGCCGCGTGCGCAGCAGCTTGCCGATGCCTTCGTTGTCGATCCCGGCATTGTTGCTGGCAAAGGTCAGGTCCTTGACGCCCGAGGCTGCGATCGCGTCGATCAGGCGTTCGGGAATGCCGCAAAGGCCAAAACCGCCGCTGGCGATCAGCAGGCCATCGCGCAGGACGCCATCAAGGGCGGAAGCGGCATCGGGATAGAGCTTGTTCATTGTCACTCCGGTTTACTTGGCCCGTGCCTAGCCGAAGCACTTCGGACGGGCAATTGCGCCTATCGCACCAAGGGACGCATCTTGTGCAATCCATTTGTTGCGAGATCGGTTCGATTTGACGTGGATCATGGCGCATCGGCAACGCCTGGGCTTTGTGAAGGGCAGGGTCATAGCTTTGACAAGGAGTATTGCCGATGCGCTCCCTTCTGGTTCTTGCCGACCGCACTCCCGCTGCCAAAGGGCGGGTCGAAGCCGGTCTTTCCATCGCCCGGATGACGGGCGGCCACGTTACCCTGCTGGTCGATACGCCGGTGATGCGCTTTACAGCCGTCGATGCGCTGGGCGGGGCGACCATCGCTGCCGATGCGCTTAAAGAAGCCGTGGCTGACGACGACGCCTATGCGCGCGAGATTGACGCGCACCTCGCCAACGAGGACGTGCCCTGCACCGTGCTGCGCGCCGAGAGCGAGGCGCTGGATGCCATGGCCCTCGCCGGCCGGCTGGCCGACCTCGCGGTGGTCTCGCGCGGGGATGTACTGGCGGCGGACCTGCCGCTGGCCCTGCGCTGCCCGGTGCTGGCGGTGAGCGACGAAGCGCCGATCTCCTTCCCGATAGAGCGCGCCTGCATCGCCTGGGATGGCAGCGCCGAGGCGGCCAATGCCCTGCGCGGCGCGGTGCCGCTGCTGACCGGGGCGGAAGTGACCGTGATCACGGTGGAGAATGCGCCCGCTGAATGGCCTGCGACCGATGCCGCCGCCTACCTTTCGCGCCACGGCGTGAGCGCGGAGCAGGTGGAGCTGTCGCGACTCGGCTCGATCGAGGAAACCCTGCTGCGCGAAGTGACGATGCGGGGCGCCCAGCTCCTCGTCATGGGTGCCTTCGGCCATAGCCGCGTGCGGGAATTCCTGTTTGGCGGGGTGACTCGCTCGATGCTGGAAATGAAGCACGGTCCGGCGCTGCTGCTTGCCCATTAGCCCTTGCTGCATCGCAACACGCATCGCCCCAGCGGTGGATGGTTGCATCGGAAACATGATGGAATCGCGGGAATTATCCCGCGATTCCTGTATGATCGCACAAGAATTCGATTAAGTTGCAAACTTTGCAATTAAAAATGCGCTTTTCGCACTTGCACAATAATCGAGTCGCAAGCATACAGGACAGGCCTTTCAGGCATCCTCTCCCAAAGACTTTCCAAGGCCTGGTCGGTAACGACCGGGCCTTTTTTTCATGCCCGTTCCGCGGTGTTGATCCCTGCCTGTAAACCTCGTGCCTGGCCGCTGCCATTTGCAATCGCTGGAACCAGTTCCTAGCTTCGCCGTTCCCCCCGGTGATGGGTGGGCACGCAGAGGGACGATTTGATGGCGCAAGCAAAAGCCAAAGAGGACGATACGGTGAAGCTGCAGGTTGCAGCGGCGCGGCAGGAAGAAAGCGGCCACGGCATCGCCCGCCTGCCCAAGACCGCGCTCGCCCGGCTCGGCGTGACCGAGGGCGACGTGATCGAGATCGTCGGCAAGCGGAGCACCCCGGCGCGCGTCCTGCTCGCCTATCCTGAGGATGAGGGGCTTGAGGTCATCCGGCTCGACGGCCTGCAGCGCGCCAATGCCGATGTCGGCTCGGGCGACCATGTCGAGGTCCGCTCGGTCGAATCGCGCCCCGCCACCCGCGTGGTCTTCGCCCCCGCCCAGCGCGAAATGCGCCTGCAGGGCCCGGCCGAGGCGCTGCGCCGCAATTTCTTTCAGCGTCCGCTGCTGGCCGGGGACCTTGTCGCCACGGCAGGCCAGCAGCAGGTACGCGACATGCCGCCGCAAGTGGCGCGCATGTTCAACGCGCCGGCCTATGCGCTTACCCAGATCCGCCTGATGGTCGTCGCGACCAGCCCCAAGGGCATTGTCCACATTGACGAGAACACCGAAGTCGAACTGCGCGAGGAATACGAAGAGGCGCGCGACAGCCGTGCGGACGTCAACTACGACGACGTCGGCGGTATGGGCGATACCATTCGCCAGCTGCGCGAAATGGTCGAACTGCCGCTGCGCTATCCCGAACTGTTCACCCGGCTCGGCGTCGATCCGCCGAAAGGCGTTTTGCTGCACGGCCCGCCAGGAACGGGCAAGACGCGGCTTGCCCGCGCGGTGGCGAACGAAAGCGACGCGCATTTCATCACGATCAACGGCCCCGAAATCATGGGCTCCGCCTATGGCGAGAGCGAGCGGCGCCTGCGCGAGGTCTTCGAGGAGGCCGCGGCGAATTCGCCCGCGATCATCTTCATCGACGAAATCGATTCTGATCGCGCCCAAGCGCTCCAACGTGCAGGGCGAGGCGGAGAAGCGGCTGGTCGCACAGCTCCTGACGCTGATGGACGGCCTCCATGCACGTTCCAACATCGTCGTCATCGCCGCCACCAACCGGCCCGACGCGATTGACGAGGCTCTGCGCCGTCCGGGCCGTTTCGACCGCGAGATCGTGGTCGGCGTGCCCGACGAGAAGGGCCGGCGCGAGATCATCGGCATTCACACCCGCGGCATGCCGCTGGGCGCGGACGTCGATCTCGATGAGCTGTCGCGCACCAGCCACGGCTTCGTAGGCGCCGATCTGGCCGCGCTGGCCCGCGAAGCTGCCATCGAGGCGGTGCGCCGGATCATGCCGCAGCTCGATCTGGAAGCGCAGACGATCCCGCCCGAAGTGCTGGAAAACCTGTCGGTCACGCGCAATGACTTTGTTGAGGCGCTGAAGCGCGTCCAGCCGAGTGCCATGCGCGAGGTCATGGTGCAGGTGCCCAACATCGGCTGGGACGATGTCGGCGGAGTGCCCGAGGCAGAGGAGCGCCTCCGCGAGGGTATCGAGCTGCCACTGAAGCACCCGGATGCCTTCCACCGGCTCGGCATCCGACCGGCCAAGGGTTTCCTGCTCTATGGCCCGCCCGGCACCGGCAAGACCCTGCTGGCCAAGGCGGTCGCCAAGGAGAGCGAGGCGAACTTCATCTCGATCAAGTCGTCGGACCTTTTGTCCAAATGGTACGGCGAGAGCGAGCAGCAGATCAGCCGTCTGTTTGCCCGCGCCCGGCAGGTCGCGCCCTGCGTGATCTTCATCGACGAGATCGACAGTCTGGTCCCGGCGCGTGGAGCGGGGGGCAACGAGCCGCAGGTGACGGGCCGCGTGGTCAACACGATCCTTGCCGAAATGGACGGGCTCGAGGAACTGCAATCAGTCATCCTGATCGGCGCGACCAACCGCCCCGGCCTGGTCGATCCGGCGATCATGCGCCCGGGCCGGCTGGACGAGCTGATCTATGTCGGCACGCCGAATGCCGAGGGCCGCGCCCAGATCCTTGGCATCCACACGTCAAAGATGCCGCTGGCGAAGGACGTCGACCTCAAGGCCGTTGCCGCCCAGACCGAGCGTTTCACTGGCGCCGATCTGGAAGACGTGGTGCGCCGCGCCGGTCTCAATGCCATCCGCCGCTCGGGTGAGAAGGTGAAGGCCGTTTCCGCCGAGGACTTCGACCTTGCCCTGAAGGATAGCCGCGCGACGGTGACCGAGGAAATGGAGGCCGAATACGGCCGGATGAAAGGCGAACTGAAAAAGCGCGCCATGGCGGTCACCCAGATCGGCTTCCTTGCGCCGGGCATGGTCGAACCGATCCGCCCGAAAAAGCACGGCTAGGTGTTCACCGGGGGAGGAAAGTCAGCCTTCCTCCCCGGAAACCTCCGGCCCGCGGGTGCTGAGCGGAAAGACCAGCTGCAGCACGAGCCCGTGAATGGCAAAGTGCCGCTCGATCCGGCCCTGCAATTGCCGGGCAGAGCTTTCCGCCAGCTTGGTGCCGAAACCCAAACGGTCGCCCTCCTCCTGCGGAGGCGGAGTAAAGCCGCAGTGCTCTTCCCAGGTCACATGCGCCTCGTCGGCATCGGTGATCGACCATTGCACCCGGACCACTCCGCCGGGCTGCGACCACGCGCCGTACTTGACCGCATTGGTCGCCAGCTCATGCAGCACCAGCCCCAGCGGCAGGGCGTGAGCATCGGGAAGGTCCAGTTCCGGCCCTTCGATCTCGGCCTTGTTGTTGTCTGAAAGGTAAGGCGACACGGCGGTCTCGATCAGCTTGCCGAGGTTCGCCCCCACGGCAGAGCCGCCGCTTTGCGTCAATTCGTGCGAGGTGAGCAGGGCGGAAATACGCTTGGCCACCCGATCGAGCGCGGGCTTGGCCTCGGGCTCGCCGCGGCCGGTCATGCGCACGATGGCGAGCACCACGGCGAACAGGTTCTTGATCCGGTGGTTGAGCTCGCGGCTGAGCAGGTCGGCCCGGTCGCGCGCTTCGGCCAGTTCATCGGTATGCGCGGCGCGGACCTCGGCATCGATCAGGCGGCGCACCTGCCACATGCCGAGCGCCAGCACCATGAGGATCATCATGAACATCAGCACCAGCCCCGGCACGATGCGCGCCTCCGCCGCCGCCGCGCGCTCGCTGGTATAGAGCAGCTGGTCGCGCTCCATTTCCTCAAGCTGCGCCACGGCTGCGCGCAGCTGCTCCATCGCGGTCAGCCCCTTGCCGGTCAGGATGCGCTCACGCGCGGCATCGATCTCGCCGCGGGTGATCAGCGTTACCGAGTCCTCAAGTTCCGCGAACTTGCTTTCGGTCAGTTCGCCAATCCGGCGGACAAGATCCTGGCTGATTGCCTGGTCGTCGTCCCGGGTGAAGGTCCTCAGTTCGGTAAGGGTCGAACGGTACGACTGCTTCGCGTTCTCGTAGGGGACAAGATAGCGGCGGTCGGTGGTGATGAAATAGCCGCGCTGGCCGGTTTCGGCGCTCGTCGTGTGTTCGATGATCTCGTGCAGCAGCGAAATGACATGGTCGGTGCGTTCGGCCTGGGTGCGCTGCTGCTGCTCGGCGCGGACGGTGTCCCAGACAAGGATCATCGCCACCAGCAGCAGGAAGCCGAGTGCGATAAGCACGCCGAAGCCGTCGTTGCGGGTGGAATTCCACCACAGCTTCGCATCGCGCAGCACCTGCCCGCGCGAGCAGGTCGCATAGGGAGAAGGGGGCGGTCCGGAGGTGTCATGGGCGTGGCGGCACTGACCCGGCGGTCAGTGCGCGGCTCCCCAGCTGGACCCGGTGCCGATCTCCACGCCGAGCGGCACGTCCAGCTTGACCGCCGGTTCGGCGGCTTCGGCCATCACCCGCTCGATCACCGGCTTCGCCGCGCCGACATCCGCTTCGGGCAGTTCGAAAACCAGTTCGTCGTGCACCTGCAGCAGCATCCGTACGTTTGGCAGGCCCGCATCGCTAAGCGCAGGACCCATGCGGACCATGGCGCGCTTGATGATGTCTGCGCTGGTGCCCTGGATTGGCGCGTTGATCGCGGCGCGCTCACTGCCTTGCCGCTCAGCCGCATTGGATGAGGATATGCGCGGGAACCACGTCTTTCGGCCGAACAGCGTTTCGGAATAGCCGCGGCCGCGCACGCCTTCCAGCGTGTCGTGGATGTAGCGCTGGATGCCGGGGAAGCGCTTGAAGTAGAGGTCGATCACAGCCTGTGCCTCATCGGCCGGAATACCCAGCCGGCCTGCCAGCCCCCACCTGCTGATACCATATAGGATGGCGAAGTTAACAGTTTTTGCGCGCGCGCGGGTGTCGCGGTCGACCGTGCCGAACATTTCCTGCGCGGTGCGGGCGTGAATATCCTCCCCGGCGGCAAAGGCCTCCTTGAGCTCCGGCACGTCGGCCATGTGCGCGGCCAGCCGCAGCTCGATCTGGCTGTAGTCGGCGGCGAGCAGGACATTGCCGGGCTCGGCCACGAAGGCGTCGCGGATCTGGCGGCCGATCTCGGTGCGGATCGGGATGTTCTGCAGGTTGGGTTCGGTCGAGGACAGTCGCCCGGTCTGCGCGCCGACCAGGCTGTAGCTGGTGTGGACGCGCCCCGTGCGCGGGTTGATTGCCGCCTGGAGCGCCTCGGTATAGGTCGAACGCAGCTTGGACAGCTGCCGCCATTCGAGCACCTTGCTGGCGATCTCCGCGCCTTCGCCCGACAGGCTCTCAAGCACGGACTGGTCGGTGGAATACTGGCCGGTCTTGCCCTTCTTGCCGCCCTTGAATCCCATCTTGTCGAACAGGATATCGCCCAGCTGCTTGGGGCTGCCGATGGTGAAGGGCTGGCCGGCAAGCGCGTGGACCTCGCCTTCCAGCTTGGCAATTTCCTCGGCAAAAGTGGCGGAAAGGCCCGAGAGCCGCTCGCGGTCCACCTTGATGCCGTGCCGCTCCATCTGCGCCACCACGCTGACGAGCGGGCGGTCGACGCGCTCATAGATGCGCGTCCCGCCCTCCTCGCTGAGGCGGGGCTTCAATACGCGGTGAAGCCGCCAGGTGACGTCGGCATCCTCGGCCGCATATTCAGTGGCGCGGTCCAGCGGGACTTCGCCGAAGGAGATCTGCTTCTTGCCGCTGCCGCAGATGTCCTTGAAGGTCAGCGTGGTGTGGCCAAGGTGGCGCTGCGACAGTTCGTCCATGCCGTGGCCCCCGCCAATTCCGCCAGCGCCGATGCCGTCGACCTGCCGGCCCGCGTCGAGGTCGAAGGACATGACCATGGTATCATCGACCGGCGCGACACAGATGCCGTCGCGCGCGAACATGGTGATGTCGTACTTGGCGTTCTGCCCCACCTTCAGCACGGCATCGCTTTCGAGCAGCGGCTTCAGCAGCGCGAGCGCCTCGGCCTTGGGAACCTGCTGCGGCCGCTCGGCAAACATGTCGCTGCCGCCGTGGCCCAAGGGAATGTAGCAGGCATCGTTCGGCCCCAGCGCGAGGCTGATGCCGACAAGGTCCGCCTTCATCGAATCGAGCGAGGAGGTTTCGGTATCGAAAGCCACCAGCCGCGCGGCCATGGCGCGTTCGATCCAGTGTTCCAGCCGCTCGCGCGTCTGCACGCATTCATAGGCGCTGCGGTCGATCGCCGGCATCGGCGGCAGGCTCTGCCGATTGCCCTCGGGAGCAGGAGCGCTGGCGGCGGTAACCGGCTTGGCCGGATTGAGATCGGTGCGCCGCTCGGGGCTGCCGCGTCCTTCGCCCAGCCGCTTGAGCAGGCTGTGGAAGCCATGTTCGGTCAGGAACTGCGCCAGCGGATCGGGCGGGATTTCGCCGAGCTTGAATTCGTCGAGCGGCATGGGCAGCGGGCAGTCTTCCTTCAGCTGCACCAGTACGCGGCTGAGGCGCGCCATTTCGGCCTGCTCGATCAGGCTCTCGCGCAGCTTGCCCGCCTTCATATCCGGCGCGGCGGCCAGCGCGGCTTCAAGGCTGCCATGTTCCTGGATCAGCTTGGTCGCGGTTTTCGGCCCGATGCCGCGGATGCCGGGGACATTGTCGACCGAATCGCCCATCAGCGCGAGCACGTCGCCAACCAGCTCGGGCGGCACGCCGAATTTCTCGACCACTTCGGGCACGTCGATGCGCGCGTTCTTCATCGTGTCGAGCATGTCGATGCAGCCGCCCGTCTCGGCGCATTTGCCGACGAGCTGCATCAGGTCCTTGTCCGACGAGACGATGGTCACGTCCCAGCCGCGCTCCGTCGCCGCACGGGCATAGGAGGCGATGAGGTCGTCCGCCTCAAGCCCCTCGACCTCGATGCAGGGCAGGCTGAAAGCACGCGTCGCGTCGCGGATCAGCGGGAACTGCGGCACCAGATCCTCGGGCGGGGGCGGGCGGTTGGCCTTGTACTGGTCGTAGATGTCGTTGCGGAAACTGACGCCCGAGGCGTCGAGAATCACCGCCAGGTGCGTCGGCCCGTCGGCCTTGTGCAGGTCATCCGCCAGTTTCCACAGCATGGTCGTATAGCCATAGACCGCGCCCACCGGCGTCCCTTGCGGGTTCGTCAGCGGCGGCAGGCGGTGATAGGCGCGGAAGATATAGGCCGAACCGTCGACCAGATAGAGATGCTGCGGCGATTCCATGGCACGAATCTCTAGCAGCATTGGAGGGGCATGCCAGCGCGCGGACCCAAAAAGATGTGGCCATATGCTTGCCACAATTGGCTGCCATATAGTCCAAATCCGCGGTTATCCGCCAGATTCGCCGTCCGCCCACCGCGGAATGGCGATCAGTGCTTGCATCCTCGAAACATTGGCATTATTTGTCGGCTCGAAGTCTACCGGATAAGTAGGCTTTACCGGGCGAGTCCGCGGCATTGGGCCAAGGGTTCGAACGGGGTCCACTCGCTCAAGGATTACAATACATGCGCAAGATCGCTCTCGTCGCCGCTGTTGCCGGCGTTCTCGCTCTCTCGGCTTGCAAGTCGGAAGCTCCGGCTCCTGAAGCCACCACCGAAGCTTCGGCTGAAGCTACCGTTGACGCTTCGGCTCCGGCTGCTGACGCTTCGGCTGAAGCCTCGGCTCCGGCCGCTGACGCTTCGGAAGCTCCGAAGATGTAATCTTCGCCTAACGGCAAAGAAGAATTGGGGCGCTCGGGGAAACCTGGGCGCCCTTTTTCTTTGTCCTCGATCCTGCGTGCAAAGGGATGTGAAATGCGGCGAAACGAAGGCACCATTGATTGACATTTGCCCGCCCTCTGGGCAGCCTCGCCCTAGGCCCCAATTCCCGTGAAAGCGGGGCGGGTTGCCGGTCCACTCGCTATAAAGGATTGTAATTCATGCGTAAGATCGTTCTCGCGGCTGCTGCCGCCGGTGCCGTTCTCGCCCTCGGCGCCTGCTCGAACACCAAGGAAGGTGCTGAAGCCGATGCCTCGGCCGCTGCCGCCACCATGAGCGACGCCGCTGGCGATGTTGCTGCTGCCGGTTCGGAAGCTGCTGCCGACGTCAAGGCGGCCGGTTCGGAAGCCGCCGACACCATGAAGGAAGGCGCCGACAAGGCCGCCGGTGCCGTCAACGGCGCTGTCGAAGGCGCGAAGGAAGGTGCCAAGGAAGGCGCCAAGTAAGCACCTGCTCTGAGGATGCACATGAAAGGCGCGTGGGGATTGCCCCGCGCGCCTTTTTCTTTGCGCGGTTAGAGCGTCAATCTCGGGCGGCGGTGCCAACGGCTTGGTGGGAATAGTGCACGCAGAGACGCGGAGAAGAAGTGGAGACGCAGAGATGTTGCGTCTGCGGCGAAGCCGCTCTTTCAAGCGGCTGTGGGATCAGGCGGCGCGGTTGGCCTGATTGAGGGAGCCTACGGCTCAGGCTGCCCCCTTCGCGTCTCCTCTTTCTTCTCCGTGTCTCTGCGTGAACCAATCAGGTCGTGCCGAAAAACTTGCCCTGTCAGGACAGCCACCAAGCCACAGTAAGCAGGAAAAAATCAGCGCAGCGCGGTGCGGCGGTTGCTGGCGGCCTCGGCAAGGTAGCCGTCGTAAAGCGAGCGAGCGATTGCGGCGATGCGGGCATCGCGCGCGGGCTTGCTGCCCTGACCGGTAACATAGATCGCGACCGCAAGATCGCGTCCGTCAGGCGTCTTGATGAAGCCGACGTCGCTTGCCGTGTTGAACAGGGTGCCGGTCTTGTGCGCCACCTGCGTGCCTTCGGGCAGCAGGCCGCGGATGCGGTGCTTGCCGGTGACCGTGCGGCCCATCGCCCCAAGCAGGACCTGGGTGGAGGACGGGCTCAGCCAGTCGCCCCGGTAAAGCCCGGTCAGCAGGCGGACCATGCCCATCGGTGAAACGCTGTCGCGCTTGTCGATGGCCGTGGCCGGGTTCACTGCACCGTCATCGCGCACCAACGTGGCGATGGTGCGGTCAATGCGGAAGTCGGTGATGCCGGTGCGGCTTTGCACCCAGCGGGTGACAACCGAGGGACCGCCGACCGCAGCGAGCAGGGCGTCGGTCGCCTGATTGTCGCTGCGGGTAATGGCAGCTTCGATCAGGCTCTGCGCGCTCATCATCGTACCCTGGCGAACCGGGGCCTGAGTGCTCGAGAATTTCTTCGAAGGTACGGGGACGATCAGCGGATACTGGTCGTAAAGCCTGTAACGGCCTTCATCGACGCCCGAAAGGAAGGTGGCGACGATGGCGATCTTGCTGGTCGAGGCCATGGGGAAGGCCTGGTCGCCCAGGATCGAAACCGAGCGGCCGGTTTCCAGATCGAGCGCGGCGACGCCGATGCGGCCCTGCGAACCCTCGGCCAGCGCGGCGATCGAGGCTTCGAAGGGCGAGGAATAGCTCGGCGTCGGTGAGGAGATGACCGGAACCAGCGATACCGCCGGGCGCACCGGAACGACTGCGGGCTGGACCGAGGCGGGGAGCTGGTTGCGGCGGACATTGACCGCCGGCGATTCGACCTTGGCCTTCGGCCCGCCGAACATAGTATCGAATTCAGCCTCAAGCGCAGAGCCGGACGCGGCCAGTGCCGGTGCGGCCAGCAAGGCTGCGGCCATGGCTCCGGCCGCCAGGAAACGAGAAAGCAGTCCCTCAGTCACGCAGACCTCTTAACCCCACCTTGGTTTACATTTGTTGTACGAACATGTCATTTTCCGACAAGACTGCCGCGACGAGTTGCACCGGATGCGCGGGAAAATGCGTAAGGGCGCAACTTTTGGCGGGAACCCGCGTCTGATTTGTCCACATGGGAGCAAAGAAAAAGGGCCGGAGGATTGCTCCCCCGGCCCTCGTCATCCCGGCGAAAGCCGGGATCGCTGTCGGTATCCACCAGCCTTGCGGCCAGCGGTCCCGGGTCAAGCCCGGGACGACGGGCTTAGAAGCCCATGTCGCCCATGCCGCCCATGCCGCCACCCATCGGGGGCATCGCCGGCTTGTCTTCCGGCTTTTCGGCGATCGCGGCTTCGGTCGTGATCAGCAGGCCGGCCACCGAAGCGGCGTCCTGCAGCGCGGTGCGAACGACCTTGGTCGGGTCGATCACGCCAGCGGCGACGAGGTTTTCATAGACGTCGGTCGAGGCGTTGAAGCCCTGCGTCTCGTCATTCTCGCGCAGCAGGTTGCCGGCAACCACGGCGCCGTCATGGCCGGCGTTGGTCGCGATCTGCTTGAGCGGGGCGGTGATCGCCTTGCGAATGATGTCGATGCCCTTGGTCTGGTCGTCGTTGATGCCCTTCAGGCCTTCGAGAGCCTTGGTGGCATAGAGCAGCGCGGTACCGCCGCCGGGGACGATGCCTTCCTCAACCGCGGCGCGGGTCGCGTGGAGGGCGTCGTCGACGCGGTCCTTGCGCTCCTTCACTTCGACTTCCGAAGCGCCGCCAACCTTGATCACGGCAACACCGCCGGCGAGCTTCGCCAGGCGTTCCTGCAGCTTTTCACGGTCGTAGTCGCTGGTGGTGACTTCGATCTGGGCGCGGATCTGTTCGACGCGGGCCTTGATCTCGTCAGCCGCACCGGCGCCATCGACGATGGTGGTGTTGTCCTTGTCGATGGTGACCTTCTTGGCCTGGCCAAGCATGGCGAGCGTCACGTTCTCCAGCTTGATGCCGAGGTCTTCGGAGATCATTTCGCCGGCAGTCAGCGTGGCGATGTCGCCCAGCATGGCCTTACGGCGGTCGCCGAAGCCCGGAGCCTTGACGGCTGCGACCTTGAGGCCGCCGCGCAGACGGTTGACCACGAGGGTGGCCAGCGCTTCGCCTTCGATGTCTTCGGCGATGATGAGGAGCGGACGGCCCGACTGCACCACGGCTTCGAGGATCGGCAGCATCGACTGCAGGTTCGACAGCTTCTTCTCGTGGATCAGGATGTAGGGGTTATCCAGCTCGACCAGCATCTTTTCAGCGTTGGTCACGAAGTAGGGCGAAAGGTAGCCGCGGTCGAACTGCATACCTTCGACGACATCGAGTTCGAATTCGAGACCCTTGGCTTCTTCAACCGTGATCACGCCTTCCTTGCCGACCTTTTCCATGGCTTCGGCGATCTTTTCGCCGACTTCGGTGTCGCCATTGGCCGAGATGATGCCGACCTGGGCGATTTCCGAGGAGCCCGAAACGGCCTTCGAACGGCCCTTCAGGTTCTCGACAACCTTGGTGACGGCAAGATCGATGCCGCGCTTCAGGTCCATCGGGTTCATGCCGGCGGCAACCGCGGTCATGCCTTCGCGCACGATGGCCTGGGCCAGAACCGTGGCGGTGGTGGTGCCGTCACCGGCAGCGTCGTTGGCCTTCGATGCCACTTCGCGCAGCATCTGGGCGCCCATGTTCTCGAACTTGTCCTTGAGTTCGATTTCCTTGGCGACGGTAACGCCGTCCTTGGTGATGCGGGGGGCACCGAAGCTCTTGTCGATGACAACGTTGCGACCCTTGGGGCCGAGCGTGACCTTCACCGCATTGGCGAGGATATCGACACCGGCGAGAATGCGTTCGCGGGCATCGCGCGAAAAACGGACTTCCTTGGCAGCCATTTTATGTTCCTTTGAAATTCAGTGAGATGGAAGGATGCGTCGCTCAGCCGATGATGCCGAGGATGTCGCTTTCCTTCATGATCAGCAGGTCTTCACCGTCGACCTTGACTTCGGTGCCCGACCACTTGCCGAACAGCACGCGGTCGCCAGCCTTGACGTCGAGCGGGGTGACGGTGCCGTTTTCGGCGCGGGCGCCCGAACCGACGGAAACGACTTCGCCTTCAGCGGGCTTTTCCTTGGCGGCGTCGGGGATGATGATGCCGCCGGCGGTCTTTTCTTCAGCCTCGACGCGGCGAACCAGCACACGATCGTGCAGAGGACGGAATGCCATTGTGTTTTCCTCTCAATGGATTGACATGATTTGGCACTCCCACAGGGAGAGTGCCAGCGGGGCGCATATGGGAGGGGGTTCATCCCCCGTCAAGGTGACTCGGGGCGAAAAAATTTGCCCTGCGGCAGCCTGGGTTCAGGCCGGGACCAAACCCAGACGCTCGCGCCGCCACCAGCGCCAGGTGAGCAGCAGCGCCACCACGACGAGGCCCGCCATCAACCCGGTCCAGACGCCGATTCCGGCGAGCGGTGTCCACAGCCCCAGCCATGCGGCCACGACGAAGCCGACCAGCCAGTAGCCGGCGAGCGCGATGATCATCGGCCACTTGGTATCCTGCAGCCCGCGCAGGGCTCCCGCCGCCACGGTCTGTACCCCGTCTGCCATCTGGAAGGCGGCGGCGATGACGAGGAACTGGAGCGCGAAGGCAACGACGGCGGCATTCTCCGGAAGGTCCGGATCGACATAGGCCGAAATGATCAGTCGCGGCGCGCCGAGCATCGCAGCGATGGCAAACACCTGCGCGATCAGGCAGACGCCGAACACGGCCAGCCCCGCGCGGCGCACTCCGTCCCGGTCGCCCGCGCCATAGTGGTAGCCGACGCGGATCGTCGCGGCCTGGCCGATGCCATAGGGGATCTGGAAGAAAGCGGCGGCGACCTGTAGCGCGATGGTGTGGGCGGCAAGCTGCGCCGCGCCGATATTGCCCATGAGGTAAGCCGCCGAACCGAACAGGCCGCCCTCGGCCATCACGGTCAGGGCAATCGGGATGCCCAGCCGCACCATGGTCTTCAGCCGCTTCCACTCGGGCCGCCAGAACCGCCCCCATATATAAGTGCGCCGCATCCGCCGGTCCGACTGGATGACGAGCAGGTAAGCGAGCAGCGTCACCGTCGCGGTGATCAGGCTGGACAGCGCCGATCCCGGCAGGCCTAGCGCCGGGAAGCCGAAATAGCCGAATACCAGCGCGAAGTTGCCAAGCACGTTGACCCCGATCGCCAGCGCCGTGATCAGCGTGGCGAAGAACGGCTTGCCCATGGTCGAAACGAATGTGCGCAGGACATTGCCGACGATCATCGGCAGCAGGGCGAAGCTCAGGATCGTCAGGAACTGCTGCGCCATCGCGGAAATCATCGGATCCTGCCCGGTAGCCAGCATGATCGTCTCGCCGAACTGGCAGACCACCATGCCTACGGCGGCGCAGAGCGCGCTGAGCCACAGCGCCATGCGCATGGTACGCCGCACTTCGCGCACGGAATGCGCCTTGTGGCCAAGCTCTGCGGCGATCAGCGGGGCGGCGGCGCCGGTCAGGCCCAGCAGGCCCCAGTTGACCAGCATGAAGATCGACACGGCAAGGCTCGAAGCGGCCAGCGCATCCTGCCCCAGTCGCGCGACAAAGATCACGTCGCTGGCATAGACCGCCATCTGCAGCAGGTTGGCGAGCGCCAGCGGCCCCGCGAGGCGCAGGGTCGCACCGATCTCGGCGCGCAGGGGGAAGGGGCGGTCGTCTCAGCCATGAAGCCGGCCCGGATAGAGGTTGATTGCACAAAGGGAAAGCCGACAGGCGGATTTTGCATTGCCTGAGGCGTTGACGGTGGCGCTCTTGCATCGCATGGCGCTTTCGTCCCGCTTACGAAGGAACGCCCGATGCGCCAGACCCTTGCTCCCGCCCTCCTGCTGCTGCTTTCCGCCTGTGGTGGCGGATCGGACAAGGCAGAGGCTCCTGCCGAGCCGGCAACCCAGGCCGATGCCACGGCACCGTCGCCCGAAGGCCCCAGTCTCGCATCGGCTCCTGCCGAGTTCTCCCAGTGCGCCACCTGCCATGCAATCAAGCCCGGCGTGAATGCCGTCGGCCCCAGCCTGTTCGGCGTAGTCGGACGCAAGGCTGGCACCTCTGCTTACGCCTATTCGGAAGCGATGAAGAATTCGGGCCTGACCTGGGATGAGGCGACGCTGGACAGCTACCTCACCGCCCCGATGAAGCACGTTCCCGGCACCAAGATGACCTATGCCGGCATGCCCGACGCGGCCAAGCGCAAGGCGGTGATCGATTTCCTCAAGACGCTGAAGTAGGCCTCAGCACCCTTCGGTCAGGGCAATGGCGGCGCGGTTCAGCTGCGCCGCGCTGTCCATCGGCAGCACCAGCCGTCCGTTATCGATCGGATCGCCCAGGATCGGCTGCACGGCGATCTTTCCGTCGAGCCGCACGTCGATCGGCAGGCGCAGCGAATTGATCGAGACCTGCCGCAACGCCTTGGTGCCGCGCGGATCGAAGGCGATGGTCAGCCGCCCCGGGTTCTGCGGCGTCACGCCCGAAAGCTTGGGCAGGACATCGGCCTTGCAGGCGCGCACCGGGCCGATCCACAGGCCCTGCGCCATCGGTGCCGTCGCCGCGGCAGAAGCGGCCTCTAGCGCGGCGATGGCCTTGGCGGCCTGCGCGGCGGACTGGTTCAGGGTGGCGGCGGTGCAGGCGGGGAAGGCCTTGTTCGCCTTGTCCAGCCAGAGCACTTCCACCCCGCGCGGGTCGAGGTCCTTGCCCTTGACCGACACGCCCCACACACCGCGATCGCGCAGGATCGCCCGGTCAAGCCGTTCGCCCAGGTCGGTATAGCGCCGCCGCGTGGCGAGCGGGACTTTCTTGAGGCCGCAGTTGTCCATGAAGCCGGTAAAGCGCCGCGCCTCGGTCAGCCGTGCTTGCAGTTCGGCCGGATAGTCCAGCGGCAGGGCGGGGAGGGAGCGGCGGCGGCGCTCTTGGCGAGCAGCAGCGGGATCAGCGAAGAAAGCATCATATTCCGCGCGCTGTGGCGCAGGCGGGCTGATCAGACAATGAACAAGTGCTGCGGACAAACAAAAAGGGCGGCCCCGAAGGACCGCCCTTTCCTGATTTCGAGCAAGCGAGGCTTACTTGACTTCGACGGTGCCGCCGGCGCCAACGATCTTGGCAGCGATTTCGTCGGCTTCAGCCTTCGAAACGCCTTCCTTGATCGCCTTCGGAGCGGCTTCCACCAGCGCCTTGGCTTCGGTCAGGCCGAGCGAGGTGATCGCGCGGACTTCCTTGATGACGGCGATCTTGTTGCCGCCGTCGCCGGTCAGGATGACGTCGAATTCGGTCTTTTCTTCGACCGCTTCAGCAGCAGCGCCACCGCCAGCAGGGGCAGCAACGGCAACGGCAGCAGCGGCGCTGACGCCCCATGCTTCTTCGAGGGCCTTGGCAAGGTCAGCCGCCTCGAGGACGGTCAGCTTCGAAAGTTCTTCAACAAGCTTGGCGATATCGGCCATGATGTTTCACTCCAGATTGATGTGGCCGGGACAGGGATGCCCCGGAGGATAGTTGAATGCGTCTGATCAAGCTGCCTTGGCATATGCGCCGAAGACGCGGGCCAGCTTCGCCGCCGGAGCGGTGGTGAGCTGGGCGATCTTCGTGGCAGGTGCCTGGATAAGCCCGATGAGGGTGCCGCGCAGTTCGTCGAGCGAGGGCATCGAGGCGAGCGCCTTGACACCTTCGGGGGTCAGAACCTGGGTACCCATCGAACCGCCAACGATTTCGATCTTGTCGTTGGCCTTGGCGAACTCGACAACGGCCTTCGCCGCTGCGACCGGGTCTTCCGAAGAAGCCAGGGCCGTCGGGCCGGTGAGGAAATCACCGATGCCGACGTAGTCCGTGTCCTGGATGGCAAGCTTGGCAAGACGGTTCTTCGCAACCTTGTAAGTCGCGCCCGCTTCACGAATCTTCGTGCGCAGCTGGGTGGACTGGGCCACCGACAGCCCCAGGTTGCGGGTGACAACCACCACGCCAGCCTGGTTGAAGACTTCGTTGAGCGAAGCGACCGATTCGGCTTTCTGCGAACGATCCATGCCTTACTCCTTCACACATGGCTGCACGGGAAACGCCCATGCAACCGGCTACGTTGTCCCATGTGCAAAAGCACACGGGGCGAGTCCGTCGATGGGGGAAGGAGCCTGTGAAATCACAGGGTTGGCACCGCACTCGTCAATCGAGCGAAGGGCCGGGAATTCTCTTTTCCCCGTCTAGGCTGCAAATTAAGAGGGGAACCCTCAGCAACTGTCTCGGACGGATGATCGACGGCACGAGGCCGCCGGTCAGGGCCGCGCCAATAGCATCGCGCCGCCACCTGTCAAGGAAATGCGTGCCTTCAGCTTCCTAGGACGCGAGGTTCGCGGACATAGCCGAAGGCGCCTTCGCCATCCCACGCCGCACCATCGGGGAAGCGCAGTTCGATACCGGCGAGCGCGGTCTCGTCGGCAAAGCGCAGGTTGACGCCCATCACCACGTTGCCGTGCCGCTCGATGGCGGAGGCGCTCAGCGTGAAGTGGGTGGTGCAGCCGCAAGTGGGGCAGAAATGGAACAGCGCGCCCGGATCGGCCTTGTCAGTTCGCGCATAGGTGCTGGTCGGGCCGTCTATCTGGGCGGCGGACGGCGGGAAATAGCCCCAGCGCGCTCCCGACTTGTGGCACATGGAACAATTGCATTCGTGAAGATATTCGGGCCGCGCGGCGAGCTTCAGGTGGACGGTGCCGCAATGGCAGGACAATTCGATCATAGGCTGCGGCTTATCCTGCCCGGCGCCGGCTGTCCTCCACCATTTGTTAACCATGCTCTGCCATCCCGCTCCCTACGTGTAATTCCGAGAGCAGGACTCCCATGACCGCTACTGTCGAGACCGCAACCAAGACCGGCGCACCTGCGTGGCTGACGCCGCGCGTGGCCGACCGGGCCGAACAGGTGGCGATCGTCATCCTCTGGGGCTTCCTTGCCTGGCGCGTCGAGTTTTCGGACAACCCCTGGGCCTGGCTGCTGCTGGCCTCGGAAAGCGCCATTGCCTTCTTCACCCTGATCCGCCGACCGACCGACCGCCTGTCGATGCGGCTGGGGGACTGGCTGCTGGCCATGACCGCGACCTGCGCCGGCCTGCTGATCGTGCCCGGTGTCGTTGTTTCCGAAGCGCTGGTGCCGCTGGGCGTGCTGCTGTTCATCGTCGGCAACCTGTTCCAGCTCTGGGCCAAGCTGGTCCTGCGCCGCTCGTTCGGCGTCGCCCCCGCCAACCGCGGTGTGAAGGTTTCCGGCCCTTACCGTTATGTCCGCCACCCGATGTACGTCGGCTATGGCATCGTCCACATCTCGGTCCTGCTGCTGATGTTCTGGCCGGTCAACCTCGTGATCTATGCCATCGGCTGGTGGGCACAGGTGCTGCGCATCAAGGCCGAAGAGCGCGTGCTTTCGCAGGACCCGGCCTATGCCGAATACATGAAACAGGTGAAGTGGCGGCTGATCCCGGGCATCTTCTAAATTCGACGATAAAAACAAAAAAAAGGGCGGCCCACTCGGGACCGCCCTTTTCCGTCTGACCGGGCCGGGGGACCAATGGCCCCGGTCAGCCGGTATCCTTTAGTCCGGTTCGAAGCCGAGCAGGTCGCCGGGCTGGCATTGCAGCGCCTCGCAGATCGCCTCGAGCGTGGAGAAGCGGATGGCCTTTGCCTTGCCGGTCTTGAGGATCGACAGGTTGGCCAGGGTAATGTCGACGCGTTCAGCCAGTTCGGTGAGCGTCATGCGTCGGGCGTGGAGCAGGTCGTCGAGTTTCACCACGATGCGGGTCCTTCCTTCGGTTTCGTCACCCATCACACGGTCCCTTCAAGGTCTGCGCGCATCCGGGCGCCTTCGCGGAACACGCGGGCGAGGATGAACAGGATGAGGGTAAGCAGGATCCCGCCAAGGCCGACGTTGAAGCCGAAGTCGTAGCCGTGGTGACCCTTCGCGCCGTCAAGCTTGACGAGGTAGGGCATGAACCAAGCCGCCATCGCCGCAAGCACGAGGGCAAGGACATGGCCGGCAACCGTGAGCCATCCCATGGTGCTCAGCCGCTCGGCATTCTTAAGGGCAAAGGGATCGCCTTCGCCTACCGTGGCGATGATACCGCCCAGGTTGCGCAGGAAGCGGTAGCCGATCTGAAGCATGACCATCACCAGCAACAGCGAAATGATCAGCAGGGGGAAGGCGGTTTCGGGCGCGCCGACCTTGTCGATCCGCTCGAACACCGCATGGCGCCCCACGGTGACCATGGCACCGATGCCGATGCCGATGCCGATCGTGCCGATAACGATGAAGATCTGACCGAGGATCACCAGCAGCCGTGCGGCCTTCAGCAGGAGGTCGCTTTGCGCTTGTTTGGTCATGGCACTGGTCCTTGTGCTGCGGGAGGGGATCAGGCGAGGCCGGGCGTGCTGAGCGTCGGCAGCCACATGGCGACGACGACGGCGAGCGAGGCCAGGACGGACAGGGCTTGCGAGGTCTGGAACTTGGTCATTGATCGTTCTCCGATATGTTCGATATCGATATTCAATAAATTCGAGTCGTCTTATTGTCAATCGATAATATCGAAAAACGATATGTCCTTTATTGTTTTGCGAAAAGTGGCGGATTTCCGCGCTCCGGTTTGACAAAGCGGCCCCCTCGCGCCTATACGCGCGCTCCGCTCGGTCGCTTCGAGCAAGGAGATTCCATGCGCAGGGAAGCTCCACGGAAAGGAAGCGGCGGGTTTTCCATCTGACGCGACAGGCTGCTGGCCGTGCATTCCCGATTCGGGCGTGCCCGTGTGCCGTGCGGCCTTTTGTCGTCTCTCCGCCAAGGGCCTCAAGGGCCCGGCAGCGGAGAAGGTGGGCCGAAAGCCACTGCGCGTGGCAGAATTTACCGCCGGAATTTTCCGGCACTACAAAGCGAAGAGGCAATACTCCTCATGGCGAAGAAGTCCCAGTCCGCGGTCGCACCCCGCAGCAATTCGATGCGGCGCATCCGCAAGATCTTCGGCGACATCCACGAAGTCGTCGAGATGCCGAACCTGATCGAGGTCCAGCGTGAGAGCTACGAACAGTTCCTCCGCTCCGATCCCTCGACCGGCTATGTTTCGGGCCTGGAAAAGACGCTGCGTTCGGTCTTCCCGATCCGCGACTTTGCCGGCACCAGCGAACTGGACTTCGTTCATTACGAACTCGAAGACCCGAAGTACGACGTGACCGAATGCCGCCAGCGCGGCATCACTTATGCGGCGCCCATGAAGGTCACGCTGCGCCTCATCGTGTTCGAAGTCGACGCCGAAACCGAAACCCGCTCCGTGCTCGATATCAAGGAGCAGGACGTCTACATGGGCGACATGCCGCTCATGACCGAGAACGGCACCTTCTTCATCAACGGCACTGAACGCGTCATCGTTTCGCAGATGCACCGTTCGCCGGGCGTGCTGTTCGACCATGACCGCGGCAAGACTCACTCCTCGGGCAAGTACCTCTTCGCCGCCCGCGTGATCCCGTACCGCGGTTCGTGGCTCGATTTCGAATTCGACGCCAAGGACATCGTCAACGTCCGTATCGACCGCAAGCGCAAGCTGCCGGTCACCGCGCTGCTGCACGCGCTGGGCCTCGATGACGAGCAGATCCTCGGCCACTTCTACCAGACGATTGCCTGGGACCGCGGTGAAGGCGGCTGGCGCGTGCCTTACACCGCCGAACAATGGCGCGGCACCAAGCCGCAGTTCGACATCGTCGACGCCAATTCGGGCGAAGTGATCTTCCCCGCCGGCACCAAGATCAGCCCCCGCGCTGCCAACAAGGCAGAAAAGGATGGCCTCGCCACCCTGCTCATCCCGACCGAGGAAGTCTTTGGCCGTTACGCCGCGCACGACCTGATCGACGAGAAGACCGGCCGCATCTGGATCGAGGCGGGCGATGAAGTATCGCCTGAAAACCTCGACGCGCTCGACAAGGCGGGCATCGACCGCCTCGAACTGCTCGACATCGACCACGTTTCGACCGGCGCCTGGATGCGCAACACGCTCAAGGCCGACAAGTCGCCTGACCGTGACCACGCTCTGGCCGACATCTACCGCGTCATGCGCCCCGGCGAACCGCCGACGCGCGAAACCGCCGAAGCCCTGTTCGAAGGCCTGTTCTTCGATCCGGAGCGCTATGACCTCTCGGCCGTGGGCCGCGTGAAGCTGAACATGCGCCTTGGCCTCGACGCCGAGGACACCATCACCACGCTGCGCACCGAGGACATCCTCGCCGTGGTCAAGGAACTGGTGAACCTGAAGGACGGCAAGGGCGAAGTCGACGACATCGACAACCTTGGCAACCGCCGCGTCCGTTCGGTGGGCGAGCTGCTGGAAAACCAGTACCGCGTCGGCCTGCTGCGCATGGAACGCGCGGTGAAGGAACGCATGAGCTCGGTCGACGTGTCGACCGTCATGCCGAACGACCTGATCAACGCCAAGCCGGCCGTGGCTGCCGTGCGCGAGTTCTTCGGCTCCAGCCAGCTCTCGCAGTTCATGGACCAGACCAACCCGCTGTCGGAAGTCACCCACAAGCGCCGCGTCTCGGCGCTCGGGCCGGGTGGTCTCACCCGTGAGCGCGCCGGCTTCGAAGTCCGCGACGTTCACCCGACGCACTATGGCCGCATCTGCCCGATCGAAACGCCGGAAGGCCCGAACATCGGTCTGATCAACTCGCTGTCGACCTTCGCCCGCGTCAACAAGTACGGCTTCATCGAAACCCCGTACCGCAAGGTGATCGACGGCAAGGTGACCTCGGAAGTCGTCTATCTCTCGGCGATGGAAGAGCAGAAGAACACCGTGGCGCAGGCTTCGGCCGAACTGAACGCCGACGGTTCCTTCGTGGAAGAGCTCGTCTCGGCCCGTGAAGCCGGCGAATTCGTCATGGCACCGCGTGAACACGTGACGCTGATGGACGTTTCGCCCAAGCAGCTCGTCTCGGTCGCGGCATCGCTCATTCCGTTCCTGGAAAACGACGACGCCAACCGCGCGCTCATGGGCTCGAACATGCAGCGTCAGGCCGTGCCTCTGGTGCGCGCCGAGGCGCCGTTTGTCGGCACCGGCATGGAAGAAACCGTTGCCCGCGATCTCGGGCGCCGCCATCGGCGCGCTGCGTTCGGGCGTGGTCGACCAGGTCGACGCGACGCGTATCGTTATCCGCGCTTCGGGCGATATCGAACCTGGCCAGTCGGGCGTCGATATCTACCGCCTGCAGAAGTTCGAGCGTTCGAACCAGTCGACCTGCATCAACCAGCGCCCGCTGGTGAAGGTGGGCGATGTGGTCGAAGCCGGTGACATCCTGGCTGACGGTCCCTCGACCGAGCTGGGCGAACTGGCGCTGGGCCGCAACGTGCTCGTCGCGTTCATGCCCTGGAACGGCTACAACTACGAAGACTCGATCCTGATCAGCGAACGCATCGTGAAGGAAGACGTCTTCACCTCGATCCACATCGAGGAATTCGAAGTCATGGCCCGCGACACCAAGCTCGGGCCCGAGGACATCACCCGCGACATCCCGAACGTCGGCGAGGAAGCGCTCCGCAACCTCGACGAGGCGGGCATCGTCTACATCGGTGCCGAAGTGCACCCGGGCGACATCCTGGTCGGCAAGATCACCCCGAAGGGTGAATCGCCGATGACGCCGGAAGAAAAGCTGCTGCGCGCCATCTTCGGTGAAAAGGCCAGCGACGTGCGCGACACCTCGCTCCGCCTGCCCCCGGGCGTGGCCGGCACGATCGTCGACGTGCGCGTGTTCAACCGTCACGGCATCGAGATCGATGACCGTACCCGCGCGATCCAGAACGAGGAAATCGAACGCCTCGCCCAGGACCGTGAGGACGAACGCGGCATCCTCAACCGTGCGACCTTCAACCGCCTGCGCGACATGCTGATCGGCCAGGTGGCCGCTGCTGCTCCCAAGGGCTTCAAAAAGGGCGACACGATCAACGAGGAAAACCTCGCCGAGGTCGAGCGTCACGAATGGTGGAAGTTCGCCGTTGCGGACGACCGCATGCAGGGCCAGCTCGAAGCGGTGAAGGCCCAGTACGACGAAGCCGTCAAGGCGATCCAGGAGAAGTTCGAGGACCGCAAGGAAAAGCTCGAACGCGGCGACGAACTCGCCCCGGGCGTGCTCAAGATGGTCAAGGTCTTCGTTGCCGTGAAGCGCAAGCTGCAGCCGGGCGACAAGATGGCCGGCCGTCACGGCAACAAGGGCATCATCAGCCGCATCCTGCCTTCGGAGGACATGCCGTTCCTCGAAGACGGGACCCCGGTGGACTTCGTGCTCAACCCGCTCGGCGTGCCTTCGCGCATGAACGTCGGCCAGATCTTCGAAACCCACCTCGGCTGGGCCGCACGCGGCCTTGGTCGCCAGGTTGGCGAGGCGCTGGACGCATGGCGCGAAGCCAATCCGAACCCCGAAGCCGGGCAGCCGCCCGAAGCGCTCCGTTCGGTGATCAAGACGATCTACGGCGAAAACTACGCCGACGAGATCGCCTCGCGCAGCGACACGGGCATTGTTGAACTGGCGGAATCGATCCGCGGCGGCGTGCCGATGGGCTCACCGGTGTTCGACGGCGCGGTGGAAAAGGACGTCACCGACATGCTGCGTCTGGCTGGTCTCGATGAATCGGGCCAGGTCACGCTCTATGACGGCCGTACTGGCGAAGCCTTCGACCGCAAGGTGACTGTCGGCTACAAGTACGTGCTCAAGCTGCACCACCTTGTCGACGACAAGATCCACGCGCGTTCGATCGGGCCTTACTCGCTCGTCACCCAGCAGCCGCTGGGCGGCAAGGCGCAGTTCGGCGGCCAGCGCTTCGGCGAAATGGAGGTCTGGGCGCTCCAGGCCTACGGCGCCGCCTATACCTTGCAGGAAATGCTCACGGTGAAGTCCGACGACGTGGTCGGCCGCACCAAGGTCTACGAAGCCATCGTCAAGGGTGACGATACCTTCGAGGCCGGCATTCCCGAGAGCTTCAACGTTCTCGTCAAGGAAATGCGCTCGCTGGGTCTCAACGTCGACCTGTCCTCGCTTAACGAAGGCGAAGACGACGACGGGCTCGCGGAGGCTGCGGAATAAGGGACACGGGTGGCCTGCGGGCCACCCCGACCTCTCCTCCGCCCACAGAATTTCACCCGTAAGGGAAAAGAACCATGAACGATCTTACCAAGTTCACCAACCAGATGGCGAAGCCCGAAACCTTCGACCAGATCCAGATCGGCATCGCCAGCCCCGAGCGTATCCGCTCGTGGTCGTTCGGCGAAATCAAGAAGCCGGAAACGATCAACTACCGCACCTTCAAGCCTGAGCGTGACGGCCTGTTCTGCGCCCGCATCTTCGGTCCGGTGAAGGACTACGAGTGCCTGTGCGGCAAGTACAAGCGCATGAAGTACAAGGGCGTCGTCTGCGAAAAGTGCGGCGTCGAAGTCACGGTGACCAAGGTCCGCCGCGAGCGCATGGGCCACATCGAACTGGCCGCGCCGGTTGCGCACATCTGGTTCCTGAAGTCGCTGCCTTCGCGCATTGGCCTGCTGCTCGACATGCAGCTCAAGCAGCTTGAGCGCGTGCTCTACTTCGAAAGCTACATCGTCACCGAGCCGGGCCTGACCCCGCTGGAGAAGTACCAGCTCATCACCGAAGACGAGCTTTACGACTACCAGGACGAATATGGCGAAGACGCCTTCTCCGCCGGCATCGGCGCCGAGGCGGTCAAGTCGATGCTCATGGACCTCGACCTCGAACAGGAACGCAAGGACCTGCTTGAGGAGCTCGCCACCACCAAGAGCGAGCTGAAGCCCAAGAAGATCATCAAGCGCCTCAAGGTCGTCGAAAGCTTCATCGATTCGGGCAACCGCCCCGAATGGATGATCCTTGACGTGATCCCGGTCATTCCGCCTGAACTGCGCCCGCTGGTGCCGCTCGACGGTGGCCGCTTTGCGACGTCGGATCTCAACGATCTCTATCGCCGCGTGATCAACCGCAACAACCGCCTGAAGCGCCTGATCGAGCTGCGCGCGCCGGACATCATCGTCCGCAACGAAAAGCGCATGCTGCAGGAAGCCGTTGACGCCCTGTTCGACAACGGCCGCCGCGGCCGCGTCATCACCGGTGCCAACAAGCGCCCGCTCAAGTCGCTGTCCGACATGCTCAAGGGCAAGCAGGGCCGCTTCCGCCAGAACCTGCTCGGCAAGCGCGTCGACTATTCGGGCCGTTCGGTCATCGTGACCGGTCCGGAACTCAAGCTGCACCAGTGCGGCCTGCCCAAGAAGATGGCGCTCGAACTGTTCAAGCCGTTCATCTACGCGCGCCTTGACGCCAAGGGTCTGTCGATGACCCTGAAGCAGGCGAAGAAGTGGGTGGAAAAGGAACGCAAGGAAGTCTGGGACATCCTGGACGAGGTGATCCGCGAACACCCGGTCATGCTCAACCGCGCGCCGACGCTGCACCGTCTTGGCATCCAGGCCTTCGAACCGGTCCTGATCGAAGGCAAGGCAATCCAGCTGCACCCGCTCGTCTGTTCGGCCTTCAACGCCGACTTCGACGGTGACCAGATGGCCGTCCACGTGCCGCTCAGCCTCGAAGCCCAGCTCGAAGCGCGCGTGCTGATGATGTCGACCAACAACATCCTCTCGCCCGCCAACGGCAAGCCGATCATCGTGCCTTCGCAGGACATGGTTCTCGGCCTTTACTACCTCTCGCTCGACCGTACGGGCGAGCCGGGTGAGGGCATGCTGCTGTCCGACATGGCCGAAGTGCACCAGGCGCTGGAAGTGGGTGCGGTGACGCTCCACTCGAAGATCACCGCCCGCGTGCCGCAGACAGGTGAGGACAAGGTGGAGCGCATGGTGCGCTATGAAACCACCCCGGGCCGCATGCTGATCGGCGAATGCCTGCCGAAGTCGCACACCGTTCCCTTCGACGTGGTCAACAAGGTGCTGACCAAGAAGGACATCGGCGACGTCATCGACCAGGTCTATCGTCACACCGGCCAGAAGGACACCGTGCTGTTCGCCGACGCCATCATGGCGCTGGGCTTCCGCCACGCGTTCAAGGCCGGCATCTCGTTCGGCAAGGACGACATGATCATCCCCGACAGCAAGGATGAACTGATCGCTTCGACCAAGGAACTGGTGGCTGACTACGAGCAGCAGTACCAGGACGGCCTGATCACCCAGCAGGAAAAGTACAACAAGGTGATCGACGCCTGGAGCCGTTGCGGTGACCAGGTGGCGAAGGCCATGATGGACGAGATCGAGGCCTCGCCGATCGACCCCGAAACGGGCCGTCAGAAGCCGATCAACTCGATCTACATGATGGCTCACTCGGGCGCGCGTGGTTCGCCAACCCAGATGAAGCAGCTCGCCGGTATGCGCGGCCTCATGGCCAAGCCGTCGGGTGAAATCATCGAGACGCCGATCATCTCGAACTTCAAGGAAGGCCTGACCGTTCTTGAATACTTCAACTCGACTCACGGCGCTCGTAAGGGCCTCGCCGATACGGCGCTGAAGACCGCGAACTCGGGTTACCTGACCCGCCGTCTCGTCGACGTTTCGCAGGACTGCGTCGTCGTCGTCGAGGATTGCGGCACCGAACGGGCGCTCGAAATGCGCGCGATCGTTCAGGGTGGTTCGGTGATCGCCTCGCTTGGCGAGCGTATTCTTGGCCGTACCCTGGCCGAGGACATCGCCGACAAGGATGGCAATGTCGTGGTTTCCTCGGGCACCCTGCTCGACGAATCGGCGACCGCTGCGGTCGAAGCAACCGGCGTGCAGGCGGTGAAGATCCGCAGCCCGCTGATCTGCGAGGCCGAACAGGGCGTCTGTGCGACCTGCTATGGCCGTGACCTTGCCCGTGGTACCCCGGTGAACATCGGTGAAGCGGTCGGCGTTATCGCTGCCCAGTCGATCGGTGAACCCGGCACCCAGCTGACCATGCGTACCTTCCACATCGGCGGTGCGGCACAGGTCAACGAAACCTCGCACCTCGAGGCGATTTCGGACGGCACGGTTCATTACCGCGACATCCCGACCATCGTCGACAAGCGCGACCGTCTGCTCAGCCTTGCCCGCAACGGCGAGATCGTGGTGATCGACACCGACGGACGCGAACGCGCGATCCACAAGGTGCCTTACGGTACCCACCTGCTGCACAAGGACGGTGCGAAGGTGAAGGAAGGCGATCGCCTGGCTGAATGGGATCCGTTCACCCTGCCGATCATCACCGAAACATCGGGCGTGGTGAAGTTCCAGGACCTCGTTGAGGGCCGCACCATGGAAGAGCGGAGCGACGATGCGACCGGCATGACCAGCCGCGTCGTAACCGAAAACCGCACGACCAGCCGCTCGAAGAAGGAAGACCTGCGTCCGCGCCTGACCCTGCTGGATGACCAGTCGGGTGAAGCGGCCCGCTACCTCCTCGCCCCCGGCACCACGCTGTCGGTCGAGGACGGTCAGGCTGTCGAAGCCGGTGACGTGCTGGCCCGCGCCAGCCGCGAAGCCGCCAAGACCCGCGACATCACCGGTGGTCTGCCGCGCGTTGCCGAACTGTTCGAAGCCCGCATTCCGAAGGACAACGCGGTTATCGCGAAGATTTCGGGGCGCATCGAATTCGTCCGTGACTACAAGGCGAAGCGCAAGATCGCGATCATTCCCGAGGAAGGCGAACCGGCTGAATACCTGATCCCCAAGTCCAAGGTGATCGACGTTCAGGAAGGCGACTGGGTCAAGAAGGGCGACAACCTGATTTCGGGCTCGCCCAACCCGCACGATATTCTCGAAGTGCTCGGCGTGGAAGCGCTGGCCGAATATCTCTGCGCGGAAATCCAGGAAGTCTATCGCTTGCAGGGCGTGAAGATCAACGACAAGCACATCGAGGTGATCGTTCGCCAGATGCTGCAGAAGGTTGAAATCACTGACGGTGGTGACACCACTCTGCTGGCGGGCGAACAGCTCGACTACGAGGAAATGAACGAGGTCAACAGCAAGCTGGCTCCCGGCCAGGCACCTGCGGTTGGCAAGCCGATCCTGCTGGGCATCACCAAGGCCTCGCTGCAGACGCGTTCGTTCATCTCGGCGGCTTCCTTCGAGGAAACCACCCGCGTGCTCACGCAGGCGGCGGTCGAAGGAAAGAAGGACTCGCTGATCGGCCTGAAGGAAAACGTCATCGTTGGCCGTCTCATCCCCGCCGGTACCGGTGCGGGCATGAACCGCCTGCGCGTGGCCGCTTCCAGCCGCGACGCCGCGCTCCGCGCCCAGTATCGCAAGCTCCAGGAAGCGCTCATCGCGCCGCACACCGCGGCTGAAGAGCACGCCGCCGAGCTGGCGCAGGGTCCCGAAGCGGCAATCGGCGATGATCCGCTGGCGGCAGTCGAGGGTGAAACCCACGGCACCGACGCGGATGCCGGCGATTACCTGATCCAGGGCGACGGCGAAGAATAAGCGCCGTTCTAGGACAAACAAAAGCCCCGCCGGAGCAATCCGGCGGGGCTTTTCGTTGGGCGTTTTGCGGGTTGGGGCGGGAACCTTCGCGGTGGGCGTCGAGCCGCTTAAGGCGACGCTTTGGGCCGTCTGGCTGAACGGGGAGGCGGGGCGGCGCTGTGCCGAGATGATCGGGCCGGTAGGCTACCTCGCGCGTGAGCTTCTGGGACTGGTCCCAAGCCTGATGCGCGGTCCGTGAGCCTCCGCTACTTGGTGGTGAACTGCCCGGCTTCGGCGCGGAAGTTCTGCTTGGCGAAGCTGCGGGCTTCATTCGCCGTGCGGAAGAGTTCCGTCTGCAGGTGCGCCGAGATCAGCGGATAGCCCTGCGAATTATAGCGCGTTTCGCGGACCGTCAGGCGGTAGTTGCCCTCCACGTCCTTGTTGATCAGGAAGGGGTGCGAGGTTGCCTTGCTCATGACGGGCTCTTTCAGTTGGGCGCTCCGGTTATGCCCGGGCAGCCTTTTCGGTTTCGATGCGCAGGCGCTCGGCCTGCGTGGTGGCGCGCTGATCGGCCAGTTTCTGCCAGGCGGCCTGCGAGCGCAGGAAGCGTTCGCGCTGATGGGGAAGCGTTGACGCATCCGCATCGCGGCCGCACTGCGCGGCCTGCTCCAGGTAGAATGTGACCGTCTGCTGCATCAGCGACGCCGGCGCTGCGAAGGGCCGCTCTGTCCGCCGCCGCCGGGGCCACGCTCGCGAAACACGATGCGGCCCTTTTGCAGGTCGTATGGGGTCATCTCTACCTTGACGAGGTCGCCCACGACCGAGCGGATGCGGAATTTCCGCATCTTCCCGGCCGTGTAAGCGATGATCCGGTGGTCGTTTTCCAGCATGACGCCGAAACGGCCATCGGGGTAGATTTCATCGATCTGGCCGTCGAGGGTCAGAAGCTCCTCTTTGGCCACCCGATTCAGGCCGCCACGAGGTTCACGGCAGAAGTCTTGCCGCGCTGATCGGTTTCCAGCTCGTACGAGACGCGCTGGTCCTTATCGAGGCTCGACATGCCCGAACGCTCGACTGCGCTGATGTGGACGAAGTTGTCCGAAGCGCCGCCATCGGGAGCGATGAAGCCATAGCCCTTTTCGGTGTTGAAGAATTTTACGGTTCCGGTGATCATGTTTAGTTCCTTTCTCGAACCAAAATTTACCCGCGGCAGAGTGCCGCAGGCAGCATAGAGGCGAGACAGGGAACTAGGGGCCGGTTGGGCCAGAAGGTCCGTCGCAGGCGACGTTAGCCCGCGCCCTATGGACCATCGGGGACCGTTTGGCAAATGATTGCCGCGCCGGCCCCTCAGTGTCCCAGCAAAACGAAGGGCGCCCAGGTGGCCGGATGGGCACCGCCCGGGATGCTGGCATCCTTCAAAATGGCGAGTTGCGCCTGCCGCAAGGCCTGCGCCCGGCTGCCGCCCTTCGCCGCCCGGCTGACCGTCGAAAGCGTCAACCGGCTGGCGACATCGTCCCGCACCGGCCAGTGCGAGAGCAGCAGGGTCCTTGCCCCGGCAGCCACGAAGCTGCGGGCCAGTCCCGAATAGGTCGGGCCCGCCGCCCCGTCTCCCGCGCTGGTATCGCAGGCGGAGAGGATCACCCAGTCGGCATTGAGCCGCAGGCGCGCGACCTCGCTGGCGGTCAGCAAGCCATCGTCCGCGCTTCCCGGCTTGTCGGGCGGGGTGAGCACGAGGGCCGGTTCGACAAGATCGCGATAGCGCCCGCCGACCAGGCCGTGGGTGGCAAAGGCCAGCACGTTCACCTTGTCCAGCGGCATCGCCTTGACCGCGGTTTCGGTTGCCTGCGCGCCCACCAGCAGGCGGCGCTCACCGCCGAAATAGCTGGCCATGGCCGTCAGTTCGCGTTCCGCTCCGGGCAGGCTGGCAAGTTCGCGAAGAGCATCGCCGCTGGTATCGCCATTGCGCAGGCGCACTGCCGAACGGCTGGCGAGCCTCGCCGCCGGGCCCAGCGAGGGCGCACCGATCCCCGCGAAATTCCTTGCTGAGGGCTGCGCTTCATTGGCGGGCTTTTCCGCACCGAGCCCGATCGGGACAGCCACGGCGTGACGGGTGGCAAGCCATTTCGTTGCCCGCAGCGCCTTCGGATCATCATCGCGCCCCCTGGGTGCCTCGGTCACCAGGGCGGCAAAGGGCAGCGAGGCGAGGCTGCCGTTGGCCAGCACGTCGATCTCGTCAACACCGGCCAGCAGCTTGCGTACAGGATCGGGGAACAGCGCAAGGTAAAGCTCGTGGCCAGCCTTGCGGTCGAACGGCGTCGTGCCGTTGCTTTCCAGCCCCTGCTCGATCGAACCGCGCACCGCCTGCTGCAATTCGGCAAGCCGGCGGGGAGAAATGCCGGAGCGGGCATGGGCCGTACCCTTTGCCGTGACCGCGAAGACGAACAGGCCGCTTTCATCGCGGCCATAGATCACCATGCCGCGCCTTGCGCCGAGGCTGGCCTGGGCGCGTTCAAGGCTGGTCGGCTGCACCGAGGTGAGTGCTGCGTAACCGGGGATGAGCCGGGTAAGCTGGGCATCGCGTTCACGCATCTTGCCATCGACTTCGGCCAGCTGGCCCTCGAACTGTTCCATCTGCGCGCGGTTGCCAGCGGCGACGGCCTGGTTGAGCCCGTTGCGAATGCGGGTCCCGTCCACGGCCAGCGCCTGATAGGCCCGCACCGCCTCAGCCGCTTCGCCATCGCTGGCTGCCGACAGGCCCGCGAGCGTCGAAAAAGCGCCTTGAAGGTCACTGACATTCGCAAGCTGCAAGGCCTCGAACGCGGCATCCGGCCGGTTGGCCCGCGCGGCAATTCCGGCAAACTGGACGAACAGGGGGTGGTACTGATCGGCAATGCGGGCGAGCTGCGGGCGCGGGGTTGCGCGGTCGAGCAGGCGGCTGCGCGCCGGCTGCAAGGCTGCGCTTGCCATGGCAAAGCCCTCTGTTTCCTGCCCTCGGTCAGCCTTCGCCTTGGCCGCATAGACCAGCGCGCTGATGCGCAGGATGTTGCCGGGCATCGCTCGTTCCGCCAGCCCCTTGTTGGCGTGTTCGAGCAGCTTTTCCGCCTCATCGAACCGCCTTGCCGTGATCAGTTCGGCTGCGAGGTTGGCCTCTGCCCGCAGCAGTTCCGGGTGTTCGGGGGCGGGCGCCTTTGCCCGGGCAATCTCCAGCGCCTTTTCGCGCAGGGCCAGTGCCCCGGCCTGGTCCCCATCCCATATGGCAATGCGCGCCAATTGCCCGGTGACCGTGGCGAGCGACATCGGCTGGCCGCGATCGGGGGACTTCTCGAAGATCGCCGCCGCCTGCTCGTAGAACGGCTTGGCATTGTCGACCAGGCCGACATTGTCGAGGGCGAAGCCAAGCGCGTGGAGCGAATAGGCCAGATCGGGGTGCCCGGGCGGGTAGGCCTTTGTCCGCAGTTCCAGCGAACGGCGCAGCACGGGGATGGCCTGTGCATAGAGGCCGGCATCGCTGAGCGAGGCACCCAGCTGGTTAAGTGCCGCCATGGTCACGCGGTGGCTTTCGCCGAGCTTTGCTTCCGACCACAGCGCTGCCTCTCGCGCGGCATCGACGGCCGATGCGCTGTCCCCTGCCTGGATGTAGAGCGTGGACAGGGACAGGCCATAGATGCCCGGTTTGTCGAAGTTGTCGTTGGTCTTTTCCGCCACGGCGCGGGCGATCCGGCCCGCCTCCTTCACCTTGGGAATCGCGTCCAGGGGACGGCCGCGCCGAAAGTCGATCAGCGCCACGCCATAGAGCGCCCCGGCATATTCGATCGAATCCCGGCCGGTCAGCTTTTCCGAAATCTCCAGCGCGCGCTGTTTGTAGGGCATGGCTTCGTCAAGCTTGCCGACAGTGGAAAGCACCGATCCGATGTTGTTCAGCAGCTCTCCCCAGTCGGAACTCATCGGGTATTTACCGGCGGTAAGCTCGGCATCGAGCCGCCGGTAGATGCTGAGCGACTGGTCATAGTCGCGCAGCCAGAACAGGGCAGCGGCGCGGGTGGCTTCGGCATAGATCATGTCGATGCGGGGGATCGACTTGTTGCCCCCGGCCCTCGTCAGCAGGTCGTCGATCTTGGCCAGAGCCTCCTTCGGATTGCCGCCGGTGTCCATCAGCTTTGCAGCGCGCACTTCCTCGACTAGCGAAAGCCGGGGCGCGGCGGGCGATGCCGGCTCGCTGGCTGCGGCCCAGGCGCTGTGGCAGGGCAGGGCCACTGCGCAAAGCAGGGCGAGATGAAGGTTCCGCATGGATTGGCCCCAAGGTCTTAAGGTCGGTCAGGGCAAGATTGGCACAAGCCGAAAAGTCAGGAAAGCCTTGTCATTTTTGTCAGATACCGCATCGCCGGCTTCTCGACAATGTGCCAGCTGATCCAGCCGAGCGCGCAGGCGATCAGCCAGTTGAGCAGAATGCACAGTACGAGAGGCATGGCCGGCCAGTACCACAGCAGCAGCTTTCCCACCGGCCAGGCATAGAGGTAGACGCCGTAGGAAATGTCGTTGGCATTGTTGATCCGCGCCAGCGGCCCGCGCGTCACGCCAAAGCCCACGGTGAAGATGATGTATCCCCCCAGTACGGCGAAGGCGGGTACGGCCAGCGGCGGGACAAACAGGGCCGGGACAAGCAGGGCCGCAGCCAGCAGCGCGATTCCCGGGCGCAGTGCTATGCGGTCGCGGTAGAGGTAAAAGGTCGAACCGACCAGAAAGTTGAACAGGAGCTCAAGGAAAATTGCCAAGTATTCTTTCGGATACAGCCAGCTCAGCGCGGAAAGCAAATGGGGTGCCTCGATGAAGCCATTCGTCACTTCGAATCCAAGCCACACGCTTCCAGCGATAAGCGGTATGCCGATGCGCCAGCGGTAGAGACCGGCGAGGCCTAGTACGATGACCAGCAGGTAGGCGCGGAATTCATATGTGATTGTCCACATTGACCCATTGAGCGCTGGAAATGGGGTGCCAGCGAAGGTGCCTGTGATGACCGGTTCCTCAAGCTTTAGCGTGGAAGTGGCGAGACTTGCCGCACTTTCTCTCAGCACCTCCAGACTCACACCGGATAGCGGAGCGACGATCAAGATGCAGAACAGGCAGGCGACGACATATCCCGGCACGATCCGCGCGATGCGCCGGGTGAGGTAAGCGAAGACCGTCGGCTGCTTGCAGAAGCTTGCCACGACGAGGTAGCCGCTGATCAGGAAGAACCCGTTCACCGCAACGCCGCCAAGGCTCATCGTACCCGTTAGCGAATAGAGCGGTTCGCGAGATGAATCCCCGTCAATCATGTTCGGCGCATGGCTGACGATCACCAGTGAGGCGAAGACCAGCCGCAGGAAGCCGAACGCATTGTGGTGCGCAGGTTTTGCGGAGGAGGCGGGCGTCGATGCCATCGCGGCGGACCTTTATCGCGGCAATTGAACGCCGCAAGGCTGCAATCGCGGTTTTACTCCGCAGTCTTGCTTAGCCGATGGCAGGGCGCCGCCGCGAAAACAGGGCCATGGCCCGCTTCTCGATGAGGTGCCAGCTGAGCCAGCCAAGCGCGCAGGCAATGAGGAAGTCGAGCGCCAGGCAGAGCAGCAGAGGCATGTCGGGCCACCAGGCCAGCAGGATCTTCGCCACTGGCCAGGCATAGAGATAGACGCCGTAGGAAATGTCGGTCCGCGCGTTGATGCGGGTAAGCGGTCCGCCAGTGACGCAGAACGCGAAGGTCAGCAGCGCATAGCCCCCCAGCACGCCGAAAGCGGGCTCGGCCAGCGCCGGATGGAACAACGCGGGGACCATCAGCGCGGTGCACAGGGCCGCGAGCCACGGCCGGAAACCGATCTCCTTGCGGTACAGGTACAGGCTGGTGCCAACGAGGAACACGGCGGAAAGCCGCAGCGCATTGGCTGGCCCGGCAATCGGCACAGCCCAGACAATCCATTCGCGCAGGCCCGGTGCGGCGATATGGCCGGCAACGACCTCCCAGGCCAGGAACAGCAGCGCCGAGAGCAGCGGTACCGCCGGGCGCCAGCGGAATGCGCCTGCCACGCCCAGAACGACAATCAGCAGATAGGCGCGGAACTCATGCGCGATTGTCCACATCGAGCCGTTGAGGCTGGCGTAATGGGTGCCGGCATAGGCACCCTTGATCTCTGGCCCGTTGAGCAGGATCGCGCGCTTCAGCAGGTCCGGCGTGGCCTCGCCAATGGCCTTCCACGAAACCCCGCCGATCGGCGCGGCCACGACCACGCAGAGCAGGCTCGCCACCAGAAAGGCGGGATAGATTCGAGCCATGCGCCGCGCGAGATAGGCGCGGATCGTCGGCTGGTTCTGGTAGCTCGCAGCGATCAGGTAGCCGCTGATGACAAAGAACCCGCTCACCGCCGCGCCGCCGAAGCCCATGGTGCGGGTCAGCCAGTAGAACGGATCGCGTAAGGGGTTACCGTCGATGATCTGCGGCACGTGGCTGATGATAACCAGCGATGCGAGCACCAATCGCAGGAAACCGACAGCATTCGCCTTGCGTGGGGGTTTTTGGTCGGCGCTCTGGCTCATCGCGGGCGGACCATAGTGTGCCGCCTTGGCCCCGCAAGAGCCCGGCTCATCCTGCTGGCGAAATCTGTCGATTGCAGCGGCGGGGTGCGGTGGTTAGGACAAGCCTATGGCCGATGTACTGAAGATCACCCTTGCCCAGCTCAACCAGTCCGTCGGCGACCTTGCCGGCAATGCCGCGCAGATGCTCGCCGTGCGGACGCGCGCTGCCGCTGCGGGATCGGACCTTGTGCTCTATCCGGAGCTGCACCTGATCGGCTATCCGCCCGAGGATCTGGTGCTCAAGCCCGCGCTGATCTCCCGCGCTGCGGCGGAGCTGGAGCGGCTGGCGCTGGCCACGGCGGACGGCGGGCCAGCCATGCTGGTGGGCTCGGTCTTCGTGGTCGATGGCGCGCTGCATAACGGTGTGGCGCTGCTCGACGAAGGTAAGGTGGCAGCCATCCGGCTCAAGCACGAATTGCCCAATTACGGCACTTTCGATGAAGTGCGCCTGTTTCAGCCTGGCCCGCTGCCCGAACCGATCCCGTTTCGCGGCGTGCTGATCGGCGTGCCGATCTGCGAAGACATCTGGCACCCCGATGTTTGCGATCACCTCGCCGATTTCGGCGCGGAAATCCTGCTTTGCCCCAATGGCAGCCCATACGAGATCGACAAGGACGCGCTGCGCATCGATGGCGTGGCCAAGCGCCGCGCGGTCGATACCGGCCTGCCCATCGCCTACCTCAACCGCATCGGCGGGCAGGACGAACTGGTGTTCGACGGTGCCAGCTTTGTGATGAACGGCGACGGCAGTCTGGCTGTGCAGATGGCCGACTGGGTCGAGCAGGAGGTTCACACCACCTGGCGGCGCGGCGAACATGGCTGGTCCTGCGACCGGGGTGAAATTGCCAAGCTCGCCGACCATCCCGAGGACATCTACTGCGCGATGGTGCTCGCCCTGCGGGACTATGTTGACCGCAACCGCTTCCCGGGCGTGGTGCTGGGCCTTTCGGGCGGGATCGACAGCGCGATCTGCGCCGCCATCGCCGCCGATGCGCTCGGCCCGGACCGCGTGTGGTGCGTGATGCTGCCCAGCCGCTTCACCAGCCAGCTGAGCCTCGACCTCGCCACCGAATGCGCACGGATGATCGGCTGTCGGTACGACACGATCCCGATTGCCCCGGCGGTCGATGCCTTCGACACCATGCTGGAAGGCACTTTCGCCGACAAGGACGTCGATATCACCGAGGAAAACGTCCAGTCGCGCATCCGCGGCGTGACGCTGATGGCGCTCAGCAACAAGTTCGGCCCGATGCTGCTGACCACCGGCAACAAGAGCGAGATGAGCGTCGGCTATGCGACGATCTATGGCGACATGGCGGGCGGCTACAATCCGCTGAAGGACGCCTACAAGATGACCGTTTTCGCCATCAGCGAGTGGCGCAACAAGCACAAGCCAGCGATCGGCCTCGGTCCGGACGGCCCGGTCATGCCCGAAGGCATCATCACCCGGCCGCCCTCCGCCGAACTGCGCCCCGACCAGAAGGACGAGGATTCGCTGCCGCCTTACAAGGTGCTCGATGGCATCCTGCTGGGGCTGGTGGAGCATGAAAAGTCGGTCGACCAGCTGGTCGCCGAAGGGTTCGACCGCGATGTCGTGGTGCGGATCGAACGGCTGCTGCATCTGGCCGAATACAAGCGGCGGCAGGCCCCTCCCGGGGTGAAACTGGGCAGCCGCAATTTCGGGCGCGACCGGCGCTATCCGATCACCCACGCGTTCCGTTCGGCCTGACCGGGTTCAGGCCTGCGCCGGCAAAGGGGTGCTTTGCCGGCCGCGCCGGAACAGTCCGCGCCAGATCGGCGGACGCCGCAGTGCAAGCCGTGCCAGCACCAGCGAGAGCAGCGGCAGCCACAACCAATGGCTGATCCAGCCAGTGACGCGGTGGAACGCCAGGGCGCGTGCAGCCGGGAATTGATCGACCTTGACCAGCTTGGGGACAGCAAAGCGGAGGCGGTCCCATTTGGCGGAGGATTGTGCCTCGGGGAAAAGGCGTTTGCGGCCGTCGACCGTCATCAGTTCTTCCAGACGGAACAGGCGCGTTCGATTGCGCGGGTTCGGTCCCCAGGGATCGACCATGTACCACTGGCCGCCGATCCATGCCGCGGTCATGAAGTGCTCGGGGACTTCGACGGTGGCATAGGTCACGCCCAGGCGGGCAAGCGCGGCCTGCACCACGATGGCCTGCTGGCTGCAGGCGGCAGACCCGTGGCGGACAATCTCATCGGGATCGACGATGGCATTGAAATCCGGGTTGAGCACTTTGGCCGAGAGCCAGGCAAGCCAGTTCTCGTGGATCCCATAGCGCGAGTAGCCGTGGTAGAAGCGGTAGCGGAGCAATTGTTCGAGCTGGTAAACGGCTTCCAGTTCGTCCGGCTTCCTTACCTTGGCGCGCGATGCGGCGACGACTTTATCGATAGAGTCGAGCGGAGCGAGCGACGCGTCAAAAGCCTCGGCCGGTGTCGTCCATTCCGGATCAATCGCAGGGGGAGAAATGCTTGCCGTGAAGGTCATGGCGAGGACGAATGCGGTCACCAGGTGGAATAATTGCCACGAACGGCGCGCAATCGCGGGCTTCGCCTCGCGCAGGGTGGTTGCCATGAGAGATAACGCGCGGCGCACTGACGGGTCAGGACGAAGAGCGGGAGCGACGGACTGCAATTTGAACGACCCTTGATGGACATTACGCCCTGATTTCCCGCAGGAATCCTTTATTCCGGGTGGCGGGGCAACCCCGCATAAGCCCCTAGATGATACCGGAATGGAAGGTTTGGCCTCTCCCCGGCTTGCCGCTATAGGCGCGGCATGTCTGTCGTCACCCGCTTCGCTCCCAGCCCCACCGGCACCCTTCATGTCGGCAATGTCCGCACGGCGCTGCACAACTGGCTGCTGGCGCGGCAGGCAGGTGGGCGCTTCCTGCTGCGCATCGATGACACCGATCAGGCGCGCAGCCGCGAGGACTATGTCGAGGCGATCCGGGCGGACCTGGAGTGGCTGGGACTGGTGCCCGACGGCGAGGAGCGCCAGTCCGCGCGCTTCGACCTTTACGAGCGCGAGTTCCGGAAGCTGGTCGAGGCGGGGCGGGTCTATCGCTGCTATGAAACCGCGCAGGAACTCGATCTCAAGCGCAAAGTCCTCCTCGGACGCGGCCTTCCGCCAATCTATGACCGCGCCGCGCTCGACCTGACCGAAGCGGATCACGAGGCGAAGGCGGCTGCCGGGGAAAGGCCGCACTGGCGCTTCCTGCTTGACCGCACACGTGCCATCGAATGGATCGACGGCATCCGGGGGCGCCAGCATTTCGACGCGGCCCAGATGTCCGATCCGGTGATCCGGCGCGCGGATGGCTCCTGGCTCTACATGCTGCCATCCGTGATCGACGACATCGCCATGGGCGTCACCGACGTGCTGCGCGGCGAGGACCACGTGTCCAATACCGCGACGCAGGTCCAGATGTTTGCCGCCTTCGGCATGGACCCGCCCGCCTTCGCGCACGAGGCGCTGCTGGTGGGCAGCGAGGGCAAGCTTTCCAAGCGGCTCGGCTCGCTCGGCATGGCGGAACTGCGGGCCGAGGGGATCGAGCCCGAGGCAGTGCTCTCGCTGCTGGCGCGGCTGGGTACTTCGCAGCCGGTCGAGGCGGTGATCGACCGTGAGCAGCTCGCCGCCAACTTCCAGCTTGATACTTTCGGCCGCGCGCCCGCCCGCTTTGACGAGGCGGAGCTGGCGCGGCTCAACGCGCAGGTTGTCCACCAACTTCCTTTCGCGGCGGTGGCGGAACGCCTGCCCGATGGCATGGACGAGGCGGCGTGGCAGGCCGTACGGCCCAACCTTGCGACCGTGGCCGAGGCAGCAGACTGGTGGGCGGTGATCAAGGGGCCGGTGTCGGCTCCCGACTTCGAGGGTGAAGACCGCAGCTACCTCAAGGCTGCCGCCGATGCGCTTGCCGCGCAGGAGTGGGGCGACAATCCCCGGGCGGCGTTGACCGGCGCGCTAAAGGAATCGACGGGACGCAAGGGCAAGGCGCTGTTCCTTCCCCTCCGCCTCGCCCTCACGGGCCGCGAGCATGGTCCGGACATGGCCGCCCTGCTGCCGCTGATCGGGCGGGATGAGGTGCTGGCGAGGCTCAGAGCGTTGGGCTGAGTCTGTTTGACCCCGCCGACCTTATACGTGTCCGCATTCGTGGGATTGTTCACGCAGAGACGCGGAGAAGAAAATAGAGACGCAGAGATGTTGCGTCTGCGGCTTGGCCACTCCGTTTCTCAAACGTTGGATCTGCCGGTATCGTCGGAAAGTACAGGGAGCCTTCGGCTCAAAGCCATCCCTCCGCGCCTCCACTTTCTTCTCCGCGTCTCTGCGTGAACTATTCCCACCAATTCCCTTGCGCCAATCTTTCAGTAAGCAGCAGGGAAGCTGAACTGGTTACCATTGAAACAATCTTTCCGCCGCAGTGCAACAAATAGCATTTACATTGCGTGGGAGCGCCGCTAGGGGCGCGTCCATGTTCGTGAAGCCGACCATTACCATTACCAGCAAACCGACCGCCGCGGCGGGAACGGTTGCTCTGGTGCTGGCTAAGTAAGCTTCCAGAACAACCCGCCCCGCACGAGCAGGCGGGGCTTTCCAATCACGGATAAATCAACCCACGCGCTGCTCCCTTGAATTGGAGACGTGAAGATGGTTGCCCAAGTTCCCAGCAAGTTTAGTCCCGGTCAGAAGCTCAACGTCGGCATCGTCGGCGCGACCGGCCTTGTCGGTTCGATGATCCGCGAAATCCTTGCCGAGCGCAATTTTCCGCTCGCCTCGCTGCGCCTGTTCGCGAGCGCCCGTTCAGCGGGCAAGGTGATCGATGGCGTGACGGTGGAAGACGCCGCGACGGCCGATTTCTCGGGCCTCGATGTCGTGCTGTTCTCGGCCGGCGGTTCCACCTCGAAGGAGCTGGCGCCCAAGGCAGCGGCGGCCGGTGCCATCGTCATCGACAACAGCTCGGCCTGGCGCTCGGACCCGGAAGTGCCGCTGGTCGTTGCCGAAGTGAACCCCGAAGCGCTGGCCAATCTGCCCAAGGGCATTATCGCCAACCCCAATTGCACCACCATGGCTGCCATGCCGGTGCTCAAGGTGCTGCATGAGGAAGCGGGCCTGAAGCGGCTGATCTGCTCGACCTATCAGGCGGTGTCAGGCGGCGGCCTGGAAGGAATCGACGTGCTTGCCCGCCAGATCGCCCACGTGGGTGACAAGGCCGCAGCGCTGGCGCAGGGCGATACTTCGCCGCTGCTCGCCCCGGCGGAAAAGTGGGCCGTGCCGATGGCGCACAACGTGGTGCCGCTGAACTATGTCTATGCCGAGGATGGCTACACTGAGGAAGAGATCAAGCTGCGCGATGAAAGCCGCAAGATCCTGAACCTGCCGGACCTGCCGGTTTCGGGCACATGCGTGCGCGTGCCGGTCTTCACTGGCCACTCGCTGTCGATCAATGCCGAGTTCGACCGCGAAATCAGCCCCGAACGCGCGCTGGAGCTGCTGTCGTCGGCCCCCGGCGTGGTGGTGACCGAAGTGCCGAACCCGCTCGAAGCCACGGGCAAAGACCCCGTTTTCGTCGGCCGCGTGCGCCGCGATCCGACGGTTGAGCACGGCCTTGCGCTGTTCCTCGCCAATGACAACCTGCGCAAGGGCGCGGCGCTCAACGCGGTGCAGATCGCGGAAGTGTTGCTGGGTTAAAGTTCGGTCCAGCGGCTGAAGGCAGCCGCCTGGCCATGTACCTTGCCTTCCGCATCGATCAGGTTCCACACCGTAGCCTGCTCGATGCGGAAGCGCTTTCCCTTAAGCGAAATGCGTACACCCGCATAGTCCGCGATGAAGCCATCGCGGCTCACCCGGTCGAGCAGGGCCTGCCGCTCGGTGCGGTTGGGGGCTTCGGCTGACAGGCGCGAGGGCATGCCGATCATCTGGTCAAAGCTCGCCTCGAACCGGGCGAGGGCAGCACGGTTGGCAAAGAAGAAGCGCGGGTCGGCCTCGGTGCCATGGGCGAGGATCACCTCCGGCGCGCTCCACAATGCAGTCGCGATATCGGGTGAAGGTGTGACCAGCGGCTCACCCAGCAGGCGCTGGTGGCTTTCGGCGATCAGGTGCAGGCGGGCCGCGCTTTCTGGCGTGCGGTAGGCGGCGGGCAGGTCCATCGCGTTTCGCGTTAATTCAACAGGCCCCAAAACGAAAGGCGGGGGACAGCCGAAGCTGCCCCCCGCCCTCGGTGGAACCGGAAGGTTCTTAGAAGCCGAAGGTCAGGCCAACGCGGCCAGCCGTCTTGCCGCCCTTGTTGAAACCCGTGGCAACACCGGCGTTCAGCGCGACGTTCTCGGAAACGAGGGCGTTGAGCTGGAACGAACCGGCATAGGCACCGTCATAGGTGGCGACGTTGGCCGTCATCGAGACCTTCTTGTCGGGCAGGAAGGTCGAACCACCCATGGCCACTGCCACCGCGGTCGAAGCCGCAGCGTAGTTTTCAAGGGCGCCAACGCGGTTGACCAGCGCGTTGAGGTTGGTCCCCAGCCCGTTGATCTGGTTCTGCAGGTTGGTGTCTGCAGCAGCGCGGGCCGAAGCTTCGGCATTGTCCGCAGCGATGCGGGCGTTGGCTTCGTTGGTCACGGCCGTGATGCGGTTGCTGATTTCGGCGTTGAGGTTCGTCGTCAGCGTGTTGTCCGCAGCAACGCGGGCGGTCGTTTCGTTCGCCAGGTTGGTGGTGAGCGTGTTGTCCGCCGCGATGCGGGCCGAGGTTTCGGTCGCCAGGTTGGTGGTCAGCGTGTTGTCTGCCGCGATGCGGGCAGCCGTTTCGGTGGCCAGGTTGGTGGTGAGCGTGTTGTCCGCAGCGATGCGGGCAGCCGTTTCAGTCGCCAGGTTGGTGGTCAGCGTGTTGTCTGCCGCGATGCGTGCAGCGGCTTCAGCATCGAGCTGGCCCTTGTTCACCGCATCGGTGGCAGCCGTGCCGGCAGCCACATTGACCACGCGGCGTTCAGCACCGGCAGCGCCGACCGAAACCGTGTTGGCAGCACCGGCAACCGAGCCTGCGCCCAGAGCGACGCTGTTCGCGCCGGTGGCCGAGGCATTGGCACCGATGGCCACGCTGTTCACGACGCCAGCGTTCGACTGGCTGCCGAGGGCAATTGCGCCGACGGCATTGGCATTAGCCTGCCAGCCGGCAGCAACCGCAGAGTTGCCGTTTGCGGTCGAGTCCGAACCCAGGGCGACCGAACCACGGCCGAGCGAGGTGTTCGCCTGGCCGATCGAGACAGCGCCGAGACCCTGTGCACCGTTGTCCGCACCGATGGCCACGGAACCCTGGCCGATGGCGCCGTTGCCCCAGCCCGAAGCAACCGCGCCGGTGAAGTTGGCGACGTTGCCGTTACCCGTGGCGACCGAACCATTGGCCAGCGCCTGGTTGTTCGAACCGGCGGCAGTAGCGCCAAGGCCGGTCGACAGGTTGTTCGAGCCGACCGCCAGAGCGCCGGTGCCGAACGAGGTGTTGTCAGCGCCCACGGCGACCGCGCCGATGCCGGTGGCCGAGTTGGGATCGCCGATGGCAACCGCGCCGCGACCGGTGGCCGTCTGGTTTTCGCCCAGAGCAACCGCGCCATTGCCGGTTGCGGTCGAAGCCGAACCACCCTGCAGCGCGCCGGTGCCCGTGCCTGCGCCGACCACAGGGGCCGGAATGGCGGCAATGGCAGCGTTCAGCTGGTCAACATTGACGGCATCCGTGCCGCCAGTGCCGGCCGCTACGTTGACGAGGCGGCGTTCATTTCCGACGGAGCCGACGGAAACCGTGTTCGCCTGGTCAGCGACTGAGCCGAAGCCGAGGGCGACCGAATTGGTTGCACCGGCATTGACGTTGGCAGTGGCACCGAGTGCTGTGCCGCCATCGGCGAGGACGGAGCTGGTGCTACCAAAGGCGCTGCCGTCGTTGATGGAGGTGAACGTCGAAAGTCCTCCGACTCCAGCGTTACCGCCGACAGCCGTGCTACGCTCGCCATCAACGTGAGCATTACTACCGACAGCAACGCTGGCGTCGGGGTATACAGTGGCGGACATGATTGCGTCGGTGTTGTCGGGCGTAAAGTCGACCAGAGCGCCGTTGCCAATAGCGACGGCACCGTCGGACTCAACACGGGAGTTCTTGCCGCATGCAAGTGCATCGGTGTTGGTGTTGCCGAAGGCACCGGAGGCTGTTGCGCCATTGTTTGCGTCAGCTGCATTGCTACCGCTATCGACGCCATTGAGGTCGCAGGTATCGGCTGCCATCGCCGTACCGCTCCACGCCATGGCCAGCGCCGAGGCTGCCATCGTGATCATAATCTTTTTCATAGTGCTGCCCTCTTCCACCAAATGTGCGTGGCGAGAGCGTGCAGGTTCGCAGGCTCGTGCCAGGCACGAAAAAACTCTGCGACCCTTGAGGGGGGCTTCGATCGATATGTCGAAATGCTGCCCCTGCAATTCATGGTTCCTAAGGAATCTGCCAAAGCGGTCAATGCTATAATCGACGAACCGTTCATCGCGCAGACAGGTAAAAGCGGCCTTGTGGCTTGCAGTGGGCAGCGATAGCGACCTATCTGCTTGCCAAACCCGGACGGAGTCCCTTGCCTTGCACAGCCGTGTCCTGATCATTCTTTTCTCCGCGCTGGCGCTGGCGGCGCCCGGAACGCTGTCCGCGCAGGTCAAGCGGCCCGCGCCCGCCAAGCCTGCCGTCGCCGTCCCTGCCGCGCCCCCGCCGCAGGCCCCGCGCCCCGCCGCGCCGCCGGTGCCCGACCTTTCCCGCGCCGCCTTCATCGCGCAGATGGATGTGGAGCACCGCAAGCGCGATGCCGATGGCGATGGCAAGGTGACCCGCGCCGAGCTTGAACGCTGGGAGCGCGGGCAGCTCATCGCGCAGGCGCAAGAGGGCAACCGTGCCCTGTTTGCCCGCCTCGATGCCGATCGTAACGGCGTGCTCACCCCCGGCGAATTCGCCGCGCTGGTGCAGGATCCCGGCACGCCCGATGTCGGCCCGCTGATGCAGCGCTTCGACGCCAACCGTGACCAGGTGATCACCATGGTCGAATACCGCGCCGCCACCCTGGCCAATTTCGACCGGCTCGATGCCGACAAGGACGGCGTGCTCACGGCAGCCGAAATGCAGCCGGTTCAGCCGAAGCCTGTCGGGAGGTAAGTCCCGGCTGGACTTGGGTGCAATCCTTCGCCATCTTCGCTGCGGGCGTCGTTGGGAAGGAAGGAAAAAGGTCGAATGACCCACCCTATTGACGCGCCCGCGTGGTCCGCTCTGCTGCTGGGCCTTGCCGCGCTGTTTGCCGGCATTGGCGCGCTACGCAAGCCGGGCATCTGGCGCACCATGCTCGAAGAGATCGAAGGTTCGCCCACGCTGCAATTCCTCTGCGGCCTGCTCGAACTGCTGATCGGCACGCTGGTCTATCTCGCCAATCCCCGGGCCCCGGCGGACGTGCTGGCCTGCGTGATGAAGGGCCTTGGCGGGCTGATGATGATCGAGGCGATCGCCATCCTCGGCTTCGTCGACATCTACACCCAGTTCTGGCTGCGCAGCCTGACCCACATGCATCGCGGCTGGGCCATGTCCACCGTCGCCTTCGGCCTCGCGCTGAACATGGCGGGCGCGATGCGGTTCAATTAGGGCGCTTCGGCTAAATTGACACCCGACTTTTGCGGCGAACCGCGAAGAATGGCCGCCAATGCAGGGCCAATCACTTCCCGATCTCGCCATAAGAGTCGGGTGGTTACTGTCGCTGAAGAGAGCGAGAGGCCTTGGGTTCCGGCAGAAGTCCGCCGAAAGGTCTGCTACGATCACGTCATCGATCGGCACTATGGCAACGGGACAGTCCCGGGCCTGCTGCTGTCGTCCAAACCGTTCGCGGATGGCGCTGGCCCAAGGGACATCATAACCGGGCTCGGGAATTCCGCCTAGAATTACGACTTTTTTGCCCCCCTTGCGCAATTCGCGGACCAACTCCTCGACGTGAGGCCAGATACCAAGCTCCGATGAACGGGCATGCGAAGACCAGTATGCACTTAGGACCACAGTCTGCACTTCCGGATCTGCAAGCACTAACGCGAGCAGTGCGGCATTTCGTTGTTGGCAGGCGGCAACGTCCCGGCCTTTCAGCTTCGGGCTGACCCACCCCTGCGCGGGCAGGCAGTTGTTCATCGAAGATACCATGGTTGTTCGCCCAAGGCCTGCGGCAACACCATCGGCCACAGCGGCGGAATGACTGTCCCCCCAAAGCAGGGCCGTAGGGCGTCCTTGTCCGATGCTGCAGTCTGTAGCAAGGCTACCTACAGGCGCATTCTCGCAAGGGCGGACGAGAGTTCCGACATCGTAGCGTGGGGAATTGGCCGCGATCACCGCAGGCGGCAAACGTGACGGCCAGCCGGACATGACTATTGCCGCAATCGAACAGGCGCTCACTGCCGCCGAACCGGCAAATGTAAGCCTGCCAATTGACCGCGTGCTTTTGTCTGGCCGGCGGGCCGGTTGTTCAATGAAAACGTAGGTCGCGGCAGCAAGCGCGAACGACAGCGCAATTGCGAGCACTGCCTGGCTGGTCGAAAGCCGTTCGGCAGCGAGATAATGTCGCATGAAAACCATGACCGGCCAGTGCCATAGGTACAGCGAGTAGCTGATTTTCCCCACGCCAACGAATGGAGCGAAAGCCAAAATCCTGTTTGCTATTGCGCCGGGGCCGCTGGCGATCAGAAGCACAGCGCCGAGCGCGGGTGCGGCTGCGATGGCACCAGGGAATGCGTCGTCCTCGGTGATGAGGATTGTTGCCGCGAACATGAAGGCAAGGCCAAGCAACGAGGTTGCCGAGCGCAGAGCCGGGCTGAGAGGCAGCGCAACAACTCCAACACCGAACAGGCAGCCAAGCAGCATTTCCCAAGCCCGCATAGGCAACATGAAGAACGACAGCGATGGGGCGACGGCGGTTCCAGCCACGCACAGGGCAAACGATGCAATCGTCGCGACTATCAGGCCCGGTCGCAGCAGGCGAAGGCGGGCAAGCACGATCAGGGCGGGAGGAAAGAATAGATAGAATTGCTCTTCAACGCCAAGCGACCACGTGTGCAGCAGCGGTGTGCTCTGCGTGCCTAGGGCGAAGTAACCCGCCTCGCGCCAGAAGAAGATGTTCGGCACTGCGAGTGTTGCGGCCAGGGTCGATTGCGCCAGCTTTTCGAGTTCAAAGGGCAAAAGCAGGACGGAACCAACAAGGAAGGTAACGCCAAGCACGGCGACAAGGGCCGGCGCAATCCGCCTGAAGCGTCCTTCGTAGAACGTCTTGAAGCTGAAGCTCCCATCCCGGATCTCCCGGTAGATGATGCTTGAAATCAGAAAGCCGGAAATAACGAAGAACGTATCGACCCCGGTGAATCCACCAGGCAACCCGGGAAGTCCGCTATGAAACCAAATAACCGGAAGTACGGCAAACGCGCGTAGCCCGTCGATGTCCGGGCGGTAGGTGAAGCTTTGCAAAATGCGATCCTGAGCATCCCCCCATCAGCGCGCATAGCGAAGGGAAGTCCGGCAAGACAACTAAATTATTGTTTTAATGTAGTAATGTTCACTTTTGAACAAATGCGGTTTGCGAAGAGGAATAGGGCGCGATCAGCCCTTCCGCCTGTTTCCACTCCCCGCGCAGCCATGTCGTCCAGGCGGCGGGATCGGCAGGGAGGATTACCGGCATGCGCTCCTGCCCGGCCTCGCGGAACAGGGCGTTGGCCTCGCAGGTGAGCAGGGCGAAGCTGGCGATCTCGCTGTCCTTCCACACCCCCGCCATGGCGAAGAGCGGCTGGTCTGACGGTGCGAACCAGTGCTGGCGGCGCCTGCCCGTCTGGGGGTCAGCGCGGCCCCAGGCCATGACGGCGGTGGCGGGGACGAGGCAGCGGAACTCGCTGTTACGCAGGTTGCCGATCCAGAACGGACTGCCGGGATTGCGCACGGTGAGCACGAGGCGCGACGCATCGAAGGCGGATGGCGGCGGCGGCACGCCCCACAGTCGCGGGATCAGGCGGCGGGGCGGATCGCCGGTCGGGCGGGGGCCGGCAATCTCCTCTCGGCCCGAAGTGATAACCGGCGCGAACTGGTGCGGGGCAATCGTCCCGCCCGCCCACGGATCATGCCCGGCCCGCGCGCCGAAATGGGCGGCAATCGCTGGTGCGGCGGCATCGAGGCGGAAAAGCGTGGTCACCGCCCGGCGCATACCGGGTCGGTGACCATCGGCCTAGAGCGCGTTTACCGGCAGCTTCAGGTACGTCTTCCCGTTCGCCTCGGGCGGCGGCAGCGCGCCGGCGCGGATGTTGACCTGCAGGCTGGGCAGGATCAGCACCGGCGCTTCCAGCTTGGCATTCCGCGCCTCGCGCTCGGTCACGAACTCCGCCTCGCTCACACCGTCATGGATGTGGACATTCGCCGACTTTTGCTCGCGCACGGTGGTTTCCCAGCGATAGTCGGTGCGGCCCGCGGGCAGGTAATCGTGGCCGACGAACATGCGCGTCGTTTCCGGCAGGCGCAGGATCTTGCGGATCGAGGCATAGAGCGCCGTGGCGCTGCCGCCGGGAAAGTCGCTGCGCGCGGTGCCATAGTCGGGCATGAACAGCGTATCGCCGACGAAAGCCGCATCGCCGATGACATAGGTGACGCAGGCCGGTGTGTGCCCCGGCGTGTGCAGCACCTCGATCGAAAGATCGCCCAGCGGCAGGGCATCGCCTTCATCGACGAGCCGGTCGAACTGGCTGCCGTCAGGGGTCACGTCATCGGCCATGAACAGCGGCGCGAAGACCTTTTGTACCGCGGTGATGTGCCGCCCGATCACAATCGGCGCGCCGGTCTTTTCGCGCAGGTAATGCGCGGCCGACAAGTGGTCTGCATGGGCGTGGGTTTCGAGCAGGTAATCGACGTGAAGCCCCTCGCGCTCGACATAGGCGAGCAAGGCGTCAGCCGATGCGGTCGAGGTGCGGGCGTTGCGCGGATTGTAGTCGAGCACCGGGTCGATGATCGCGGCGCGCTTCGTCGCAGGGTCATGCACCACGAAGGTCGCGGTAAAGGTGGCGGGATCGAAGAAGCCTTCGACGTGCGGGGCATTGGCAGCGGAAATGAGTCGTCTCCTTTGCCCATTATATTAGCACTTGCTAAATTAGATTCAATGCATATAATGAGGTCCATGTTCGATCTCACCCAATTCAACCTCGCCCTGTTTGAGGAAAGCGCCGGCAAGGCTGCCGGGCTGCTCCGCCTGCTTGGTAACGAAAAGCGGCTGATGGTGCTGTGCCAGCTCTCCGATGGAGAGCTTTCGGTCGGTGACCTGCAGATGCGCGTCGGCCTGTCGCAGTCGGCGCTGTCGCAGCACCTTGCCTTGCTGCGCGAACAAGGCGCGGTGGCCACCCGGCGAGAGGCGCAGACGATCTACTACCGGATCGCCGACCCGGCCGTGCTGCGGGTGATCGAGACCCTGGCGGAGCTGTACTGCCCGCCCGAACTGAGGACCTGATCCATGACTGCCGTACTCCACAAGCTGTCCCCTGCCGAAGTCCGGGCGCGCCTCTCCGCAGGCCGCGCCGTGCTCGTCGACATTCGCGAGGCGGACGAATTCGCCCGCGCCCACGTTCCCGGAGCGCGCTCGCAGCCGCTTTCCGCCTGGGAGCAGGCGCACCTGACCGTGGACCCTGATGCCGACGTGATCTTCACCTGCCGCACCGGCATGCGCACCGCCGGTGCCTGTGACCGGCTCGCCGCGCGCGTTTCAGGCGAGGCCTTCGTGCTTGATGGCGGGCTCGATGCATGGACCAAGGCTGGCCTGCCGGTGATCGAGGACAGCAAGGCACCGATGGAAATCAACCGGCAGGTTCAGATCACTGCTGGCCTGATGATCCTGACCGGCGTGGTGCTGGGTTTCCTCGTTTCGCCCCTGTGGTTCGGGCTTTCGGGCTTTGTCGGCGCGGGCCTGACATTCGCTGGTCTTTCCGGCACCTGCGCCATGGCACGCGTGCTGATGCTGATGCCGTGGAACCGGCGCGCGGCGGCCTGACATGACCGGCATGGAACCGCTCCTGCTCGCCGCGCTCGGCGGTGCCATCATCGGCCTGCTGCTGACCCTGTTCGGTGGCGGCGGATCGGTGCTGGCAACGCCATGGCTGCTCTACGTTGTCGGCATGGGCGATGTTCATGCCGCCATCGGCACCAGCGCGGCGGCAGTGGCGGTCAATGCCGCAACCGGCCTTGCGGCACAGGCACGGGCCGGACGGGTCAAGTGGCCCTGCGCCAGCGTCTTTGCCGCCTCTGGCCTTGCCGGGGCGCTGGTCGGCGCGCACTTCGCCAAACAGGTTGACGGACAGGCGCTGCTGTTCTGGTTCGCGCTCGCCATGATCGCGATTGCGGTTTCGATGCTGCTCCCGAAAAAGAACGAGGGCGATCCCGGCGTGCACCTTACCGGGCCGATGGTGCTGAAGCTCGCCCCGGTAGGGCTGCTGACCGGCCTTGCTGCCGGGTTCTTCGGCATCGGCGGCGGCTTCCTGATCGCGCCGGGGCTGATGGCCTCGACCGGCATGACATTGGCCAACGCCGGGGCAAGCAGCCTCGTTTCGGTCACGCTGTTCGGCACGGCAACCTCTGCCAGCTATGCCGCATCGGGCCAGATCGCCTGGCCGCTGTTCGGCGCGTTGGTGGCGGGCGGGGGCGTGGGCACGCTGGCCGCGCTGCCACTGGCAAAACGGCTGGAAGGCCGGGCGCGGACGGCGCGCAGCCTGTTTGCCGCGATGGTCATAGCGGTTGCGATCTATATCCTGATGCGCTGACCGGGAAATTTCCGGGCTGAATGCATCTTTCCCCTCTGCCATCCGTACCTATCTCTGCCCGCGCGCCCGCGCATAGTGGAGAGAGAAACGATGCGACTTGCTGCCCGCCTTGCCGGCCTGACTCTGCCTGCCCTGCTGCTTGCCGTTCCGGCAGCCGCGCAGGAAGGCGGCCCCCCTGCTGGCGGCAAGTACGGCCCCGACCGGGTGACCGTGGGCCTCGGCGGCGGCATCGCGCCGGGCTATTCCGGCTCCGACGATTACGAGTTCCAGCCCGGCGGCATTGTCCAGGGTACGGTATCGGGCTTCAACTTCGCGATGCGCGGCACCAACCTTTATGTCGACCTGCTGCGCGAGGAGCGCGGGGCGGGGCTGGATGTGATCGCCGGGCCGGTATTGCAGGTGCGGCTTGAGCGGAACGGCACGGTCAAGGACCCGCGCGTCGCCGCGCTCGGAACGCGCAGCGCGGCTTTTGAGGCGGGCGGCTATTTCGGCGTGGGCAAGCGCGGCGTACTTTCGCGCCGGGACGAGGTTTCGGCGGACGTCACGCTGGTTCACGATGTGGGCAGCGTCCACAAGAGCTATGTGATCCGCCCGTCGATCGGCTACCAGACGCCCATCGGCAACCGCACTTTCACCCAGCTGCGCGCTTCGGCGGATTTCGTGGGCAAGGGCTTTGCCCGGACCTATTACGACGTGCCCGCCGGGACCCTGCTTCCCGCCTATTCGACCGGCAGCGGCGGGCTGGAAAGCGTTGGCCTCACCGCGCTTGCCACCCATGCGCTGGGCAGCGATGCGCGCCGCGGCTGGAGCCTGTTCGCGCTTGGCGGCTGGTCGCGCATCACCGGCAAGTTCGCCCGCTCTCCGATTGTCTCGGTGGCGGGGGATGCGGACCAGTTCCGGCTGATCGGCGGGCTGGGCTATACCTTCTGAGCCACTGGACGCGCCGGGCGCTCTGGCCTACACCCACGCCATCCCCGGGGAGTCGTGTGACTGAGAGGGGCTGGTAACGCAGCCCGACCCGTTGAACCTGAACCCGTTAGCACGGGCGGAGGGAAGGGCTGGTCCTCGCGCCATCGCTCGCCTTCGCCCCATGAAGGACTGCGCATGGCCGACATCAACTCCAAGCTCGAAATCGGTGTAACCACCGGGCCGATCCGGGGATCGAAGAAGATCCACGTTGGCCCGCTCGGCGTTGCCATGCGCGAGATTTACCTTGAGCCGACCAGCGGCGAACCGCCGGTGCGGGTCTATGATACCTCTGGCCCCTACACCGACACCGCCGCGACGATCGACATCGCCGCCGGCCTCCCTGAACTGCGCCGCGACTGGATCGTGGGGCGCGGCGATGTCGAGCAGGTGCTCCAGCGCGAGGTGAAGCCCGAGGATAACGGCCAGCTCGGCCCGGACCGTTCGGGCGGCGTGCCGCCGTTCCCCAACGTTCGCCGTCAGGTCCTCCGCGCCAAGGCCGGCAGCAACGTCAGCCAGATGCACTACGCCCGCAAGGGGATCATCACGCCGGAGATGGAATACGTCGCCACCCGCGAAAACCTGGGCCGCGAAATGCTCAAGGAATACAAGCGCGACGGGCAGGACTACGGCGCAAGCATCCCCGATTACGTCACCCCCGAATTTGTCCGCGATGAAGTCGCCCGGGGCCGCGCGATCATCCCCAGCAACATCAACCACCCCGAGAGCGAGCCGATGGCGATCGGGCGCAATTTCCTCGTCAAGATCAACGCCAACATCGGCAACTCTGCCGTGGCTTCGGACGTCGCCAGCGAAGTCGACAAGATGGTCTGGTCGATCCGCTGGGGCGCGGACACGGTCATGGACCTCTCGACGGGGCGCAACATCCACGACACCCGCGAATGGATCCTGCGCAACAGCCCTGTGCCCATCGGCACGGTGCCGATCTATCAGGCGCTGGAAAAGGTCGGCGGCGTGGCCGAGGACCTCACCTGGGAGATCTTCCGCGACACCCTGATCGAGCAGGCCGAGCAGGGCGTCGATTACTTTACCATCCACGCCGGCGTGCGCCTGCCCTATATCCCGCTGGCGGCCAAGCGGATGACCGGCATCGTCAGCCGCGGCGGCTCGATCATGGCCAAGTGGTGCCTCGCGCATCACAAGGAATCGTTCCTCTACGAGCGCTTTGACGAGATCACCGAGATCATGAAGGCCTATGACGTCGCCTACAGCCTCGGCGATGGCCTGCGCCCCGGCAGCATCTACGACGCCAATGACGAAGCCCAGTTCGCCGAACTCTACACCCTTGGCGAGCTGACCAAGCGCGCCTGGGCGGAAGACGTGCAGGTGATGATCGAAGGCCCCGGCCACGTGCCGATGCACAAGATCAAGGAGAACATGGACAAGCAGCTTGAAGCCTGCGGCGAAGCCCCGTTCTACACGCTCGGGCCGCTGGTTACCGACATTGCGCCGGGTTACGACCACATCACCAGCGGCATCGGCGCGGCGCAGATCGGCTGGTACGGCACGGCGATGCTCTGCTACGTCACGCCCAAGGAACACCTCGGCCTGCCCGACCGCGATGACGTCAAGGTCGGCGTGGTCACCTACAAGCTCGCCGCCCACGCGGCCGACCTTGCCAAGGGCCACCCGGCAGCGCAGGTCCGCGATGACGCGCTGTCAAAAGCTCGCTTCGAATTCCGCTGGCGCGACCAGTTCAACCTGTCGCTCGATCCCGACACGGCCGAGCAGTACCACGACCAGACCCTCCCGGCCGAAGGCGCCAAGTCGGCGCACTTCTGCTCGATGTGCGGGCCGAAGTTCTGCTCGATGAAGATCAGCCAGGAAGTCCGCGACTTCGCCAAGCTGCAGAACCAGCCGAGCGACAGCTTCGTCGCCGCCGACGAGGCGGAAAAGGGCATGGCCGAGATGAGCAAGGTCTACGAGGAAACCGGCCGCGAACTCTATATGGGCGCGGGTGACCGCGAGCATGACTGAGCCCGCAACCGACTGGCGCGCGGCCACGCTGGACCATGTCCGCGCGCTGATCCTCGCCGCTGATCCGTCGGTGGTCGAGGAGATCAAGTGGCGCAAGCCGAGCAACCCGGCGGGCGTGCCCACCTGGTCGCACGGCGGCATGATCTGCACGGGCGAGACTTACAAGGACAAGGTCAAGCTCACCTTCGCGCGGGGCGCCAAGCTGGACGATCCCAAGGGGCTGTTCGTCCCCCAGGAAGGCGGCACCCGCCGCGCCATCGACCTGTACGAAGGGGACGAGCTCGACGCGGATGCCTTCACCGCGCTGATCCGCGAGGCGATCGCGCACAACGCCGGGCGGGACTATGTCCGGCCGGAAAAGCCACGCAAATAGGGTAGGGCATCGATGGCGGAACCGACCGACAAGCAGGGCCACGGACAGCCGGGCGCAGGCCAGCAACTGATCAAGTTCGCCTGCCTCGACTGCCATAGCGTCTTCAAGCGACCCGTTGCCGACATCGGCAAACGTAACGTGCCGCGCCCGATCGAGGTGCGCCGCTGCCCCGCTTGCGGCTGTGACGCCTATCTGATGAGCAGCGATTTCCGCGCCCCGCCCAAGTCCGATGCCAAGGCCTGGGAAGTGGTCGCTGCACTCACCCGCGCCGGCCTGCCCTATTTCCGCATCTATGAAGACATGCCACTATCCGCCTTCGGCCACCCCGCGCGGCGTCCCAAGGCGATCCTAAGCGCCCAGTACCGCGTCGGCCCCTGGCCCGAAACCATGGCTGAGGCGAAGGAATTCATCGCTCGCCACCGGGATAAGGCGATGCCCTTCGTGCGGGCCGACTAACGGCATTTTTCATGTTCTCCGGCGCGCGCCTTGCGATATCAGGCAGGAGCAACCGACCCGGAGAATGCCCCGATGCGCCCCACCGTCCTCCTCGCCCTCGGTATTGCCGGCGGCGTGCTGCTTGCCATGCCGCAGCCGGCCAAAACGCAGTCGCTGATCCAGCAGGACGCGCACGATTGCCACATCGCCATCTACACGACGATGGAATCCTACGACAAGGTGGAGGGCAAGGAGAAGGTCTATCGCCACTATTGGGACGGGTTGACCAAGCTGGGCAACGCCACCGGGGTCTTCACCTACAACACCGATCAGCGGCCCATATACCTGCTGCGCAAGTCGAAAATGCAAAGGGAACTGACCCGGCCTGAGCTGGCAAAGCTGGCGGATACCTGCATCTCGGCCTTGAAGCACAACAATTCGAAGTCGATCAATCCCTTCGCGGCAAGGCTCAACACGGCCGACTTCATCGCCACCCGTGCCAAGATTGCCGAGCTTGAGGCAGAGGCCGAGCAGCAGCGCAGGGCACAGTCCCAGTCCTATTCCTCGCCGCCGCAACAGTCCCGTGCGCCCGCTCCGCAGGTCGATCCCAAGGAAGCCGAGTGCCGCGGCATCATGGATGCCGGTGTCGCCCGCGCTACCAAGGACATGATGGCCGCACGCAAATGGGTGGAAGCCTGGCTCAAGATGGGAGGCGGCTCCGCGCTCGGCGGCGACTACGTGCAGAGCGGCTGCAACACGATCAACTCCACGATCAACCGCCTGAACGCGGCGCAGTGCCACCCGGACTATGCCAATGCCTTGGTGAAGTTCCGGCGGGACTATTACATCGGGCTACCGAATGGGGGGATGTTTCAGTGTGGGTGAGGGGCTCGGCTGAAGTTTTGTGACCTAGTACTCAGGATTTCTCGTCCAAGACGATGCGGCGTGCCGTCTCTTGATCCATCTCATCCATCATCTCGTATAGGATACGGTCAGAGGCACGATCGAGGAGTCCCGCCATCTTGATAACTTCCGCCATCCAGGAGCCCACAACAAGGGCGCTAATATCGATGTAATCATATCGGAGGGGCCAGCTAGAGGCGATATTACAATGCATCTCTAAAACGATTTTGTCCGCAACTTGTAATTGTAGGACCGGATTATCGTAAACGTCTCTGCAAGCAATGTGGTAGGATTGGCCATTCCAAACCCAGCTAACCCAGTGTGTATCGTTAGACTTTTCTAATTGTACATTCGCAAAATCGTCGGGAATATCGTCAGTAATTACTGATCCTTCATACGAGCGCCAATCCGACACGTGATTCCATAGATTTGGGACGGCACGGTCAAGCTCAGTTTCTGTGATTATGTTCCGTGCTATTGATAGCCTTCCAGATATGTCTCTCTTAGCTTCTTCTCTATGTCGAGAGTCCTCCAGAATACCTTCCCACACTTCTTCATGAGCCTTCAGCGCTTCGTTAACGTATTGTTGGTCTGCGTCGAAGTTTTTTTCCGATACAAAGGTCGTTGGAGAATAAGCGTCGCTGGTCATGCTTGGCTGGCGTCCCTTGCGAAACATCAGCCAACACACTCCGATTGCGACTGCAATCCAAATCCAGTTTCCGTTCATTCGGATGACTCCTTGGGGATCTGAGAGAGGCTTTTTGGATATTATGGTAATGTTAGTTGTGGCCGGCAGAACAATAGCGTGCGCAATGATCGACGATCTCACAAACGCTCAGTCTTGACTACATCATCTGACTGTCGTATATAACCGACATATGTTCCGCGTCGAGACTACCGCTGAGTTCGACCGATGGCTCGATGGTCTGCGGGATCGCATGGCACAAAAGCGGATTGCCATGCGGATCAGGCGAGTTGAGTCCGGGCTGCTGGGTGACTGGAAGACTGTCGGCGATGGCGTGAGTGAATTGCGTGTCGATCACGGGCCGGGTTACCGGCTGTACTACACGATGCGCGGCGAAGTTCTCGTCATCCTGCTGTGCGGGAGCGACAAGAGCGATCAGGACCGTGCAATTCGGCTATCGAAGGAACTGGTGAAGCAGGTGTGATGCAGGGGAACGCCCGACCCTTGGGAAGAACTGGGCTTGTGAAGGAATATGCCATGGGCAAGATCGAAACCCGGCCCTTTGATGCGGCAAAATACATTACTGAGCCCGAGGACGTGATCGACTTCCTCAATGACGCGCTCGAAAGCGGTCATGCGCCTTATATCGCCGCAGTGCTGGGCGATGTCGCCCGTTCGCAGGGCATGACCAAGCTTGCCGCCAGGACCGGAATTAACCGGCAGGCGCTCTACACCGCACTGTCTGAAAACGGCAATCCAACGCTGGAAACTTTGCTCAAGGTGCTTTCTGCGCTGGGCATCAGGCTGAGATGCGAGGCAGATCAGGCAAAGGCGGCGTGATGACTGACAGAAAGCTTCCACTGTCGAAGGCCGCAAAAAGAATGCCTAATACCGACGAGCAATTGAAGGTAGCGCGTGACGTCATGGAACGGCGGCATCAGGCACTGATGGCTTTGGCGGAGCAGATCATGGAGGAGGATCGCGGCATTCTCTCAGAGCTGGGCAAGAGCTAACGCCATTTTCCTACACGAACCAAATCGGTTATCCTAACCGGATGACCGAACCAAAATCCCTCCCCGCCCGCCTCAAACCCTCCCACCCCGATCGCTGGACAAAGGCCAAGATGGCCCAGTTCCTGCGCGAGCTGGCCTCGTGTCACTCGGTGGCCGCTGCCGCGCGGTCCGTCGGCATGTCGCGGCAGTCGGCCTATCGCCTGCGCAGCCGATTGAAGGGCCAGCCCTTCGATATCGCCTGGGAAACGGCGTTCCAGCATTCCTATGACGCGCTGGCCCATGCCGCGCTGGAGCGGGCGCTGTTCGGGGTGGAGGTGCCGGTGTGGCACAAGGGCGAGCTGGTGGGCGTGCGCCGCCATTTCGACGAGCGGCTGACCTGCTTCCTCCTTTCTGCGCGCAACCGGGCGGGGGCGCAGCAGCTGGGCCGCTACCGCGCGGCGGCGGATTTCTGGTCGGAACGGTGGGACCGGCTGCTCTGGCAGGTTGAGAACGGCGGGGTGGAATGGCCGGGCGAGAACCCGGTCGACGAGTGTGAGGCAGAGCGCCTGTCCAACGTCTACACCGCGCCCGATCCGCTGCCTGCGGAAATCAGGGCGGAGCGGAGGGTGGCGCCGGCCAGGCCGGGCGGGTGGTGAGCCGCGCGATGTGTCACCCTGTTGCCATGGGCCAGAAAGGGCGGTTTTCCGGCAGTTTCGGGGGCGGTGGGCAGGGTTACGGGGTGTCACCTCTGTCACCCTGTAAGCCGGGTTCGCAGCGTGGGGGCGCTGCCGCGCTCGGCTCACCGCAAAAAGGCGGAACAGGCCGGGAAGCGGCGCGTTTGCACGGCATGAGCCGTATCCTTACCCTCCTCGCCACTGGCCCCGGTGGCCGTCATCACCTCGCTCGGCGCCTGTTCGCGCCACAGTACGGAAAGCGATCCGGCAGCGGAGACGAGCGCGGAGTCGGCGGCTGTCGGCACGCCTTCCGCCGCGTCTTCCGGTGCTGGCCAGGCCACGACCCCCGGGGCGGGCGGGCAGATCCTGACGCTTGAGGGGCTCAGCACCCTCAAGCTCGGCCAGCCGGTGCCCGACGCCAGCAGCTGGAGCGAGCGCGGGGCGCAGGCTTCCGACACTTGCCGGATCATCACCTCGCCCGATTACCCCGGCGTCTATGCCATCGCGGAACAGGGCAAGGTGCGCCGCATTACCGCCGGGGAAGGGGCCACCGCGCGGACGATCGAGGGTATCGGGCCCGGTTCGACCCGCAAGCAGGTGGATGAGGCCTTTCCCGGCCTGCGTGAGAGCCCGCACAAATATATCAGCGGCGGCAAGTACCTGACCGCGCCGGTTTCGTCGCGCGACGACCCGGCGGTGCGGCTGGAGCTGAGCCCTTCGGGCAAGGTCACCGTGCTCCATGTCGGGATGATGCCGCAGCTGGGCTATGTCGAAGGGTGTTCGTGATCGCGATGAACCGTTGTCTATCAGGGTTGGCGAAGTGTTCAGGAGTGTGCAAACTTTTCTGAGAAATGAACCGCCAATAAACATCAGATGAATGAGCGCTCCTCACTTTCGTAACGACAATAAAACCACACTTTTCATAAATTTCAAATTGGCTCGATTCATCGTCTTGGGGCATTCGGTTGATCTAAAAGTACCACTGTCAAGGTTTAACTGTCCGATTCTTTACCCCAGCTTGAACCTATGACGAAACGAGCCCCCACTGCTTCGCCCCTCGCCCTCGCTGCTATTCTTGCGGCCAGCGCGTTCCCCGCAACCATCGCTTCGGCGCAGGAGGCGGCAACCCCGCCGGTGACGGCGCCCGATCCGGCCCCGGCGCCGGTCATCGTCCTTCCCCCGGTCGATGCCGCGCCCGCCGCTCCGGCCCCGGCGCCGATTGTCCTCCCGGACACCGCGCCGCCTAGCGCCGCCCAGGCTGCTCCCGAACCGGCCGCCTCGCCCAGCGCCCGCGCCGCGCAGCGCAGCGCGACGACTTCGACAACCCGTACCGGCAACCGCGCCACCGAACCTTTCCCCGTGGTTGCCGGCGCCGCGTCCGACACCTCGGCTCCCGTAGCGGTCTCTCCCGCCCCGGTGACGGACGCGGCCCCGGTTTCCGCCGCTGACCCGGTGACCGCGCCGGTCCCGGTTGCCAACACCGCGCCGCCCGCCGCCCCGGAAGAGGATAACGGCTGGCTGATCCCGCTGGCCCTCGGCGGCATCGCGCTCGGCGGCGGCATTGCCTACGCTGCTACGGCCAGCAACCGCCGCCGCAAGATCCGCCCGGCTGATGCCTCGGTGTACCGCGAGACCCGCAACGAAGCGCGCGCTCCGGTTCGGCCGCCTGTCGCCACGAGCGCGCTTGCATCGACCGTCCCGGCAGCCGCTGTTGCCACTGCCAAGCCGTTGCCCGATGCCCGCGTCGAGGAAACCCCCGCCGCCCGCCGCACCTTCCGAGGAGCCGGTCCGCATGCCATCCGGCCCGATCCCGACCGGCGGTGAGCGCCAGGCGCTGATCGAGCGGATGGTCGCCGCTGCTCCGGATGCGTCGAACCCGTTCCGCTCGCGCAAGACCCGCCGCAAGCGCGCCCGCATCCTGCTTGCCGCCGCCGAGCATCGCCAGCGCACCGCCGCGACCGAGCCGTTCGACTTCCGCAAGTATGAGTCCTTCAGCCAGCAGGAAGCCGGTCGCAACGGCACTGCCACGGTCCGCGAAAGGGAGACCGTAAACTGACCTTCCAAGCGCCCTTACCCCGGCGACGGGGCAGTGGGCGGGGCGGTCCGTTCCGGTTGGATCCGGGGCGGGCCGCCTCTCTGCAAGGGCCTCGGAACCAATTGCGAGCCGCTCCGTTTATCTGCCGGGAGGGTCACTGAAAGGAGACACTCCCATGACCAAGCTGCTTTCCATTCCGCTCGCCGTGGCCGCCATGTCCGCGCTCGGCGGCTGCGCCACCTATGACGATGGCTATGGCTATCGCTCGAACAGCTACGACGGTTGGGGTTACTACGACCGATCCTATTATGACCGCTATGGCCGCTATGACTGGAACAACTACGACCCCACCTACAACGGCTATTACGCCGATCGCTATTACCGCAATGACCGCCGCTACCGTTCCCGCACCCTAGGTTCGGATGACCGGATCTATCGCGGGCAGGACGGGCGCTATTACTGCCGCCGCAGCGACGGCACGACCGGTCTGATCGTCGGCGGAATTGCTGGCGGCGTGCTTGGCAACATCATCGCGCCGGGCGATTCCAAGACGCTGGGCACGGTGATTGGCGCGATTGGCGGTGCCGCCGCAGGTGCCGCTATCGACAGCCGCAACGTGCGCTGCAACTGATCCCGACGGCGAGGGGCTGGGTCAGCGCTTGCGGACGAATTCCGCGCGCAGGACCAGCCCCTTGATGCCGGGATACTTGCAATCGATCTCCTGCGCATCGCCGGTCAGGCGGATCGAGGGGATGACGGTTCCCTGCTTCAGCGTCTGGCCTGCGCCCTTGACGGTGAGATCCTTGATCAGGGTTACCGAATCGCCATCGGATAGCAGGTTGCCGACTGCATCGCGGACCTCGACCGCGCTTTCCGCGGCGCGCTTGGCGGCGAGCTCGGAGGCAGGCAGCCATTCGCCGCTGTCCTCGTCGTATACGTAGTCTTCGTCGCCGCTCATGATTTGCCCCCTCAGTTGATGCGATGCCGATGGTCGCATCGTCAGGCGGGGTCAAGGGCGCGTCACTGCTTCGCCGCTTCGACGGCCTTCTTGTAGGGTATCGCGCCGATGAAGGCGCAGACGCCCATCAAGCCCCCGCCCAGCGCGCCGCCATCGAGCACGCGGAAGCCGAGGATGAAGCCGATGATGACGCCAACGGCGATGCAGACGAGCTGTGGTGTGGTGGGCTTGGGCTTGCCGTTCATATCCCTGTTAATCCGTTAGCTGCGGGGCAGGCACCCTGCCTGCAACCGGAACAACGAAGATGACGGCGGGCAGGTACGGTTCCAATGCCATGGATGTGGCGGCGGGATCAGCCCGCCTGCCACTGCCGGATGGCCTCAATGGGCCAGACAAGCATGAGGACATTGAGGGTGAGGTTGTCACGGATCATCACAAGGGTGAACAATTCGAACGCAAATGCCAGCACCACGCTGGCCCAGGCCGGCAGGCGGCTGGCGATCAGGAAGCCCAGCGTCATGAAGCCGATGTCCGACAGCGAATTGATCACGCTGTCGCCTTCGTAACCATAGCTCATGGTCACGGCGCGGTAGCGGTCGATGATGATCGGGGAGTTTTCCAGCAGTTCCCAGAAGCCTTCGAAGGCGACCGCGATCGGCAGGGCCCAAATCGCGGGGCGGCCGCCAAACAGCTTCCTGCGCCGCCACAGCAGATGGGCGAAGAAATAGAACAGCAGGCCGTGGATCACGTGGCTGAACGAATACCAGTCGGCAATGTGCTGGCTGTTGTCCGAGGATTGCACCACGCCGTGCCACAGCTTGATGGTGCCGCAGGTACAGATCGGCGTGCGTCCCATGGTCAAAAGGATCGCACCGAAAACCACGGCCATTGCCACCGCCAAAAGGGCACCGCGCCGGTTGGGAAGCAGGCTTTGCATGATCGCATCATGCATCGCCGACACGGCTTGGCAAGCAAAGCGGGGTGGTTATGCTCCGCCGGGTGAGATCGCCGCCCGCCATTCGTGAGGAGGACATCGCCGCCTACAAACGTGACGGTGCGGTGGTGCTGCGCGGTGTTCTGGATGCCGGGACCCTTGCGCTGCTCGAAGCAGGCGTCGAGGCAGCCTACAGCACCCGCGATCACCGCCATTCGATCGTCCGGACGGCCGACGGAACTGGCGAGACGATAGTTGGGCAGTATCCCAGCCAGTCAAGCCCGTCGCTCGCCGCGCTGGTGGGGAGCGGCCTTCCCGGGGAAATCGCGGCGCGGATGATGGGCACTCAATCCGCGCAGCTCGTGCTTGACCAGATCTTCTACAAGTCACCTGGCCCAATCGCGCCGACGCCCTGGCATCAGGACACGCCCTTCCTGCGGGTGCGGGGAGAGCAGATGGTGCGCGTGTGGCTGTGCTGCGATCCCAGCCCCGCAGACCTGACGGTGCAGGTCGTGCGCGGATCGCATCGCTGGAACGTGGTATATAACACCCGGACAATGGCCACATCACCCGTCCTGTCCGAACGCAAGGACGAGTTTGAAGCCGCGCAGCTTGGCGATGCCTTCCTGCCGCTCGTTCCGGATATTGCCGCGAACAAGGACAGCTTCGACATCATGCGCTTCGACGTGGAGCCGGGCGATGCGCTGATTTTCCAGGGCAACATGCTGCACGGAGCCGATGGCCGCGACTGGTACGACCATGCTCGCCGCGCCTTCGCCATGCTGTGGGGCGGACCGGAGCTTCGCCATCACAGGAGCGAAGGCAAGACATTCCCTCCGCCGGGCGGCGAACCGGACGGGCCGATCCCGGATGGCGATCCCTTGCGCCTGCACCCAGCATCGTTCCCGGTTGGCTGGAGCGCTTGACGCCAAGCCTTCCATGGCTGCGCATCAGGGTCTAAGGGCCAAGCCATGAAACGTCTTGCAGTCTATTGCGGCTCCGCCAGCCCCGCCGATCCCCGCTACATCGAACTCGCCGCCGCAGTCGGGCGCACCCTGGCCGAGCGCGGCATTGGCGTCGTCTATGGCGGTGGCCGGCTTGGCCTGATGGGCGCGGTGGCAAGCTCGGCCTTGGCCGCTGGCGGCGAGGTTATCGGGGTGATCCCTGAAGCGCTCGTCTCCTCCGAAGTCGCCAACCGCGAATGCACCGAACTGCGCGTCGTGGCCAACATGCACGAGCGCAAGGCTGCCTTCACTGACCTGTCGGATGGCTTCCTCACTATCCCGGGCGGCGTCGGCACCATGGACGAGTTGTGGGAAGCAGTCAGCTGGGCGCAGCTTGGCTATCATTCCAAGCCGGTAGGCCTGCTCAACGCCTGCGGCTTTTATGACCACCTGCTCGCGTTCAACCGCCACATGATCGAAGTCGGCTTCATTCGCGAGGCGCACGCCGGGATCATCATCGCGGAGAACGAGCTCGCGGCGCTGCTCGACCGCATGGCTGCCTACGTGCCGCACAAGCCGATCTTCGCGATGAAGGCGAGCGACCTCTAAGGCGCTGATACCGGACGTGCGGCTCCCGGCGGGTTGAGCCGGCGGAACAGCCGGCCCTTCTCGCTGAAGAGCACCAGCGCAAGGCACGCCAGCCCGGAAATCACCAGCGCCTGCGAGTAGGGCAGGGCGGTCTGGTCATAGGACTGTCCCACGGCCCAGCCGATCAGCGATGCCAGCACCATGCGAATGAAGGCCTGGACCGAGCTGGCCGCACCGGCAATCCGCGCGAAAGGCTGCAACGCGATCGAACCGAAATTGGCGCCGACGAAACCCATCAGCATCATCGAGAACGTCTGCACGACGACGAACTGCCATAGTGTCTGGTGGCCGCTTTTTGCCAGGGTGAACTGGATGAGGGCTATGACGATGTAGGTCAGCAGCGCGGTGTGCGAAACGCGCCGCGCGCCAAACCTTTCGACGATGCGCGAATTGAGGAAATTGGATGTCGCCATCGCCAGCGCCATGCCGCCGAAGATGATCGGAAACAGGGTGCCGGCGCCGAAGTGCTCGGCCACCAGTTGCTGGCTTGACTGGATATAGCCCCAGCCAACCCCCAGCATTGCCGCGCTGCCCAGAACATAGCCGATCGAGCTGCGCGTCATCACCGCCTGCCCCATGTTGCGCGCGATGGTGATGGGCTGGATCGTCTGGCGGTATTCCGGATGCAGCGTTTCGGGCAGGCGCTTCCACGCCCAGGCCATCATACCCAGCCCGACGAGCCCCATGGCGCCGAAGATCCAGCGCCAGCCGAAGGCCAGCATGATGCCCTGCCCGATCGAAGGGGCAAGCATCGGCACGACAAGGAAGATCATCGCGATCATCGACTGTAGCCGCGCCATGCGGTCGCCTTCGAAGCGGTCGCGGATAATTGCCTGCGGCAGGACGGATAGGCCGGAGCTGACTATGCCGAGCACGAATCGCATGGCGATCAGAACGTCGATGTCGGTCACCAGTGCGCTCGCAAGCGAGAGCACGACATAGCCGGTAACGCAGCACAGCAGGATCGTCTTGCGGCCGAACCGGTCAGCCAGAGACCCCGGAACCAGCGAACCCAGGCCAAGCCCCAGAAGGAACATGCCGATTACAAGCTGGCGTTTGTTGGGATCAGTGACGTTGAGTTCATCGGAAATCAGCCCAAGTGCGGGCAGCATGGCATCGACGGCAAAGGCGTGCAGAGCCTGCAACAGGGCGAGCATGACCACGAGCTCGCGCTCGCTGATGGCCAGCTGGATCTTGGGTTGTTCGGAGGACATCGCCCCGCAATGAACGCAAGTGCAGCATTGTTCCAGCCCATGCGCGAAAAATTGCCGCCCTTCAGGCAAAATCGAATAGGCTGCGCGCATGATTCCGGATGAATCCGACACCTCCTTCGAGCCGATGGGCCTGCGCAAAATCATCCATGTCGACATGGATGCCTTCTACGCCTCGGTCGAACAGCGCGACGATCCGGCGCTGCGCGGCAAGCCGCTTGCGGTGGGTGGTGACGGGATTCGCGGTGTGGTCTCGGCAGCGAGTTACGAGGCGCGAAAGTTCGGCGTCCGTTCGGCCATGTCGTCAGCCCAGGCGAAGCGGATTTGTCCGCAACTGCTGTTCACCCGGCCGCGCTTTGCCGTGTACCGCGAAGTGTCGAAGCAGATCCGAGCGATCTTCCTCGAATTTACACCCCACGTCGAACCGCTGGCGCTCGACGAGGCCTATCTTGACGTTACCGAGGATATCAAGGGCATCGGCTCGGCGACGCGCATTGCCGAGATCATTCGCACCCGGATCAAGGCGGAGACGGGACTGACCGCAAGCGCAGGCGTCTCCTACAACAAGTTTCTCGCCAAGATTGCCAGCGATCATAACAAGCCTGACGGGCTCTGCCTGATCCGTCCGGGTGAGGGTGCGCGCTTCGTTGCCGACCTTCCTGTGCGGCGCTTCCACGGCATTGGTCCCAAAGGTGCGGAGAAGATGGAGCGGCTGGGGCTGCACACCGGCGGAGACATCGCGGCCAAGGACATGATTTTCCTGCGCGAGCATTTCGGCAGCCAGGCTGAATATCTCTACCGCGCCGCGCGGGGCATCGACCTGCGGCGGGTGAGCGCCAACCGGGCGCGCAAGTCGATCGGTGCGGAGCGGACCTATGATCACGACATTTCGACCGGCCCTGCCATGCATGAGGCGCTGGAGAAGATCGTCGGACTGGTCTGGGCCGATATCGAGCGGCTTCACGCCCGCGGCCGCACGATCACGCTGAAGCTGCGCTACGCCGATTTCAGCCTGAAAACCCGCGCCCGCTCGCTCGATGCGCCAGTCGCCTTTCGTGACCAGTTTGCCGCCATCGGGCATTCGCTCCTCGACGAGCTATTGCCCCTGCCGCAACCGGTGCGCCTGCTGGGGCTGACGCTGTCATCGATGGAGGGCGAACGCGGGGAGGGGATTACTCCGCCGCGTGACGAGCAGCTTTCGCTTCTGTAATCCAGTCGGGTATGCGTCCGGCAATCCGCGCGGCAATGTAGTCGGGCAGGTCGTGGGCGGCAAAGAAGCGCGCTTCGCGCACCTCGCGGCCATCGGGCACGGGAGTGTCTTCCGTCCAGCCGGCGATCATGTGGATGTGATTGCGCCCGCCGCCCAGCGGTTCGTCGGAAATGCCGAGTTCGAAAACCGGCGAGAGGGTGATGCCCACCTCCTCATGCACCTCGCGCTGCGCGGCTTCCAACACGTCCTCGCCGCGTTTCAGCCCGCCGCCCGGCATCATCCAGCGCTGCGAACCATAGGAATGGCGGATCAACAGCACGCGGTCGGCCTGGTCGAGCACCAGCACACGGCAGCCAACCGTCACCCCGCTCGACATGCTCCACCACACCGCACGGATGGAGTGGGCAATGCGAAGCGCGGCGATGTGTAGCGGGCGGGGTATCAGGTGAAACATGTCACCGGCGCGCGAACGGCGCCCAGCAGGCGCGCGACGGGCAGGTCGTGCTGTCCGGCAAGCGCGGCCTCGAACAGCGCACGCTTCTCATCCCCGCGCATGACGAACATCAGCGCGTCGCAGTCAATCAGCGCCGGGATGGTCAGGCTCAGCCGATCGAACGGCGCTTCGGGCGGGAGAGGATCGGGCGTCAGGCGGCGCACCGGCAGGGGATCATCGGCCTGGGGATCGGTGTTGGGGAACAGCGAGGCAATATGCCCGTCGCCGCCCATGCCGAGCCAGGCCAGCGCGAAATGCGGTGGCTCGGCACTTTCGGTCAGCGGCACAATTCGAGCGCCTGCGGGCTCGAGCAGGGCGCGGATCTTGCCGACGTTGGAGGCGGAATGCTCTTCTGGCACGATGCGGTCATCCCCCGGCCAGACCGAGACGCGCGACCAGTCGATATCGCGCCCCGCGAGTTCGGCGAAGATGGGGAAAGGAGTGGATCCGCCAGGCACGGTAACGGCAACCTCACCGTCCGCAGCAAGAGCGGCGGTCAGGCGGCTTTCGATCCAGTCGGCGATCTGCGCATCGCTGGCGTTTTCAATGATTTCGCAAGGCATGGGGCCGCCCTTAGCACAAGAGCGGCCCCTGCTAAGGCCAAAAGTCAGGCGATCACGCTGGAAAGGAACCAGACGCGCTGCTGGGCCTGGTCCGTCCAGTCATCGATGATGCCGTCCGTCGCATTATCGCCGGCATTGCCCGCAGCCTCCTTTGTGGCGCGGAGCTGGGCGATGTAGGCGGTGTTGTCGGCAACCAGTTCGCGCACCATGTCCTCGGCGGAAAGGTCGCTCGCATCCTGATCCTTGATCTTAGAGAGACCCGCGATAGCGCCGATAGAGGTAAGCGTCGGCGCACCGTTCTTGCGAACACGCTCCGCGATCAGGTCGGTCAGGGCGAGGATCTCCGCCGCCTGTTCGTCAAACAGCAGGTGGAGGTCGCGGAACTGCGGGCCGCGCACGTGCCAGTGGAAGTTCTTGGTCTTCAGGTACAGCGCGAAACTGTCCGCCAGCAGCTGGTTGAGGCTGTCGACAAGCACGGCATTGGCATTGGTCTTGGTCATGGTCCGATCCCTTCGGGTTTCCCTCGCAACGAAGGACATATTGAACCGGTTCCCTAATCTGCTAAATTGATTATTCCATCTTCTTTGAGTGGATATGACGATCAGGGCAGGCCTCTCCAAATGAGCACCAGCCCGGCCAGCAAAAGGAAGGCCCCGGCTATCTTGCGCAGCGTCGGCATGGCGGGATGGGTCACTACATCGGGCGCGGTCCATGCGGCGGTGAGGCTGGCCGCTCCCGCCGCAAAGGCTCCAAGCGCGGCGGTCACCGGCGCGGCGGTGAGGAGAGCGAGCGCCAGCACCATGAATCGCACCGCATCGGTCACCTGCTGCGCGGCAATCACCACCAGTGCGGCAAAGAGCGAGCGGGTCGGCTCCTCCGGCGGCCGTTTCGCGCCAAGCAGGACCGCCTCCCCTCCAGCGAGGACCAGCGCGATACCAGCGAAGATCGATTTCGCGCCGGTGCCGGGCACTTGCGTCGTCAGGGTGGAGGCAAGCCAGGCCGCGGCGGCGCAGGTCAAGGCAGTGGAAACAAGGGCTGCCGCGAGCAGGCCCGGCCGGGCTCCCTGCCGCAGGGTCATCTGCGCCACCAGCAACTGGTCACGCGCGCCAAGCGAGGCAAGCAGCGCGGCTAGGAAGGCGAAGAAGAAACCGCTCACCCCGGCAGCATTAGCCGGGATGTGCGGCCGATCAAGCGGTTACCAGACCTGATACCATTTGCGCGGGCGGGGATCGACGTAGCCGACATCGACCGGAACCGGCGTCCCATCAGGCGCAGGAGCGGTGACGACGCGGGTGGTTTCGACCGGCTGGACGTTGCTGCGCTCCGCAAGGTCGGCGCGGTTCTCGGCGCGGGCGGCGCGCAGTTCGGCATCATGGCGGGTAGCTTCGGCATCAAGCTTGGCGCGGTCACGCTCACGCGACAGGCGCATTCGATCGTACTGCCAGAGCGAAAGCTTGTGCGCGATGACCATGAGCAGCCCGCCGATCAGCGCAACGTGGCTGAGGATGACCGGCACCTGCGTGGGGTCGGTGAACTGGTTATGGACCATCAGGATGGTCAGCGCAGTGAACACTGCCAGCGCCGTCGCGGCGAGGCCGGTCACGATACCGATGGCAAGGCAGATGCCCGCGACCAGCTCAAACACGGCCACCGGCACGACGAGCGCATCGCTCATGCCCGCCTGGGCGAAGCCGGCGGCGGCAACACCGGGAGCCATCAGCTTGTTGGCGCCGGAAACTATGAACAGCAGAGCGATCAGGATACGGCCGATTGCGGCGACAAAGGCAGACATGGCAGCTCTCCGGAAGGGGGTCTTATACGCCACCTAACCGACAGATGCTGGCTAAGTTCCCATCAGAGCTTGGGCAGAGTTACCCCACGCTGGCCCATGTACTTGCCCGAGCGGTCGGCATAGCTCGTCTCGCAGGGCTGGTCGCCCTTGAGGAACAGGAACTGGCACGCACCCTCGTTGGCGTAGATCTTGGCCGGGAGCGGCGTGGTGTTCGAAAATTCGAGCGTCACGTGGCCTTCCCACTCGGGCTCGAGCGGAGTGACGTTCACGATGATGCCGCAGCGGGCATAGGTGCTCTTGCCCAGTGCAGATCACCAGCACGTCGCGCGGCACGCGGAAGTATTCGACTGTCCGGGCGAGGACGAAGGAATTGGGCGGGATCACGCAGACATCGGTCTTCACATCGACGAAGCTGTTGTCATCGAAGTTCTTGGGATCGACCACGGCGGAATGGACGTTGGTGAAGATCTTGAACTCGTCCGCCACCCGTGCGTCATAGCCATAGGACGACAGGCCGTAGGAGATGCAGCCCTCGCGCCGCTGGTTCTCCACGAAAGGTTCGATCATCCCGCTGTGGCGGGCTTCGTTACGGATCCATTTGTCTGAGAGAATCGCCATGCGCGTGTGATTCCCGACTGCGGGGGCGGGGGCAAGCGTAGGGAGGCGTTTTATCCCCCTTACTTGATCTCGCGCGCGCCCAGCTGCGGGTTGAGCCGCGTTACGAGATTGAGCCACAGCTTGGGCCGCCGCACCAGCTTTTGCGGCACATCGGCCTTCAGTCCAACCAACTGCGCAATGCGCGCGACGAAGTGGATGCAGTTGCGCTGGTCGAGCAGGTAACGCTTCTGGCCCGGGGCGTCTTTCCAAGCGTTCACTTCCGCAACGATCTCGCGGTACTGGGCGTCGCTGATCGGCACGGCAAAATGCCGGTTGGTTGAGGCGATGTACTTCTCCTTCTCCACTTGGATCACACCGGGAACCGGGCCGGACAGCGCCGAAAGGGCTGAGGCGCTTGTCGAATATCCGTAGTTCTCATGCACCCGCGTGCCATTGGCCAATGTGCCGTCGAGCACGATGAAGGCATGTGGATAGCGTCCGCCCAGATAGGTCCCGTTGAACGAGTGGAACGCCAGCGTCACCTGCGCGAAGGCGGCGGTGGGCAGGACAGCAGTAAGCAGGAAAAGGAAGACGGCCAGGAAACGGTTCATCACCGCTTCCTAGCCGCCGGGGGGTATTGCGTTAAAGCGTTATGCGGCGATCAGAAGTTGACCGTCGCCGTGACGAAGACCTGGCGCGGGTTGCCATAGAACGCGGTCAGCACGCCTTCCTTGCCGAGCGCCGGGATAAGCGCGCCGGTGCTGGTGGTGGACAGCGCGCCCGTAGTCGCATTGGCCGCCATGAAGGTGTAGCCCGAGGTCTTGTAGCGCTCGTTCGTCAGGTTCTTGCCGAACACACCAATCGTCCAGCGGTCGTTCGGTGCGTGGTAGACCAGGCTGGCATCGAACAGCTGGTAGGCCGGCTGGTCGAGATAGGGGTTCGGCACTTCGAAATTGGTCGTGCGGCTCTTGAACGACATGCCGCCGGTCACGTCCACACGGCCTTCGCCCACCGCCACGCCGTAGCTGAGCGAGGCATTGCCGGTCCACGCGGGCGTATTCTGCACCTTGCGGAACTGGGCCACGTCGGTCGGGACCGAAGCGATATTGGTGACGTACTTGAGGAACTTGGCATCGATATAGCCGAGCGAGCCGGTGAAGGTCAGGCCGGTGCCGGCAGTACCCTCGAGCAGCTTCACGCGGGTTTCCAGCTCGAAGCCCTGCATGCGGGCCTGGCCGGCATTCGAGACCACGCCGCAGAAGTTGGGCAGGCCGGCGATGGTGCAGGCGACCGAGCCCGGGATCTGCACGTCGGAGTAGTCCATGCGGAAGGCCGAAGCGGCAAGATAGACGCGGCGGTCCATCAGGCTGGCCTTCATGCCGATCTCGTAGCTGTTCACCTTTTCGGGCTTGAACGAGAGGAAGGCGGCGATTTCGTCATCAGACAGCGTCTTGTCGCCGTTGAGGTCAGGCGCGTTTACGCCCGCACCGCGCGGGTCGAAGCCGCCGCCCTTGAAGCCCTGGCTGAAGCTGGCGAAGATCGTCGCGTCCTCGCTCGGCTTGAAGCTCAGCGTCGCCTTGGGGGTGAACTTGGTGAAGACGCGCTGGCCGCGGAAGTTGGTGGCCGGTGCGCCGAGGGCAATGCCGGGGCTGCCGAAAACCGGCGAACCGCCACCGATATAGGACTGCCGCAGGATATAGCCCTTGCGCTTATCCCAGGTGTAGCGGCCGCCGACCGAGAGGCTGAACTGCGGGGTGAAATCATACGTGATGTCGGCGAAACCGGCGGCGGTGTCGGTGCCGATGTCGGCATTGGTATAGGCCGCGAAGCCCGCCGAGGTGGTGTAAAGCCGCGATTCGAACTGGGTCAGCGCCGATGCGTCGAGGTAATAGAAGCCGAACAGGGCCGAGAGGTTGCCCGTCTGGACCAGTGCCTGCAGTTCCTGGCTGAACTGGCGATTGCGGTAGATGCCCGGAACGTCGAGATCGGCCGTGGGCAGCGCGTCAAAGTCGATCGGGGTGGTCGTGTCGTCCTTGCGGTAGGCCGTGATCGAGCGGAAGGTCAGCCATTCGGCCGGATTGGCTTCCATGAACAGCGACAGGCCCCATGCCTTGACGTCCTGGTTCGGCGTCAGCAGCGCACCGCGCGTATCATAGACGTTGGCCAGAACCGGGGCGTTGGAAAGCTGCGCCGGGATCAGCCGGTGGCCGCCGCGCGGGTTCGACTTGTCGTGAGTGAAATCGCCCGAGAGCCGCGCGAAGAAATCGGTGGCGTGGACTTCGATCGTGCCGCGGCCGGCCCAGATGTTCTTGTCATAGTTGTCGAGGCCGGTGGTCAGGTTCTTGCCGAAGCCGTCGCGGGTCAGGCGGGCGACTGCGCCGCCGACGCGCAGCGTGCCATCGCCAATCGGGGCCGAGGCAGAGACAACGCCGTCCATCTGGTTGTACGAACCATAGGTCGCGCGGGCCGACATGTGCGGCTCATTGGCGATGCGGCGGGTGACGTACTTGACCGCACCGCCAACCGTGTTGCGGCCATAAAGCGTGCCTTGCGGCCCGCGCAGCACTTCGATGCGCTGGACGTCATAGATGTCGAGCACGGCGGCCTGCGGGCGGTTGAGATAGACGTCGTCGACATAGATACCGACGCCCTGTTCGAAGCCCGAAACCGGATCCTGCTGGCCGACGCCGCGGATGAAGGCGGTGAGCGTGGAGTTGGTGCCGCGCGAAGGCTCAAGCGTGACGTTCGGGGCCAGGTCGGCGAGCGCCGTGATGTCGGTCGCGCCCGAATTGGCGAGCTGCTCGCCCGAGATCGCGGTGATCGCGATCGGCACGTCGATCAGTGTTTCCTCACGCCGGCGCGCGGTGACGGTGATGACCTCGCCGTTGTCCGCGGTTTCATCGGCAGCGGTGTCCTGCGCGAAGGCGGGCATCGAAAGCGAGGTGAGGGCAGTGGCGGCAAGGGCCATGCGAATGGTGTGACGGGCAAAGCTCATCGGTGAATCTCTCTCCCTGAGGGCGCACTTCGCGCCGCTCCTGAATCGCCTGATATTGAAAGTTGAACCACCTTTCAACTTTTGATTGGCAAAAAGATCAAAACACCTTAATCCGTTGCCCGGAAGCAACAGGCTGCCACTGAGCCGCCGCGTGGGAGACGATCGACTTTGCCGCAGGAATCCGCCCTGCCTTCGCGCAACGGCGCTGCCAGCCCTGGCAAGGAGCCCCGCACCGCGCGCGGCCGCGAAACGCTGCGCCGCCTGCTCGATGCTGCCGCCGCGGAATTCGGCGAGCGCGGTTTCCACGAAGCCTCGATCAGCGGCATCACCCGCCGCGCAGGTACGGCGCTTGGCAGCTTCTACACCTACTTCGATTCGAAGGACGCGATCTTCTCGGCGCTGGTCACACACATGAGCCAGTCGGTCGCCGTCGCGGCGGCCAAGGCGGTCACTCCGGGAAGCACCGGCGTGACGCGAGAGCGCGAGGCGCTGGCCGGGTTTCTGGCCTTCGCGCGGGAACACAAGGAGCTTTACCGGATCATCGACGAAGCCGAATTCGCCGATCCGGAGGCTTACCGCGCGCACTACATGGGCACCGCCAAGCGCATCGCCGCGCGCTTCGATGAGAGCGTCGCGGCGGGCACCATGTCCCCCGGCGACAACGAAGTGCGCGCCTGGGCCGCCATGGGAATGAACGTCTTCCTTGGCCTGCGCTTCGGCGTCTGGGGCGAGGAACGTTCGCCCGAAGAGGTTGCGGCAGAGGCGGCGCGCCTGCTTCAGGACGGCGTGGGCAAGCGCGACTAGCGCGGCAGGGTCAGATCCCCGCCCACCACTGATAGCCCTTGGCGTCTTCCCAATAGCCGCCCTTGCCGCCGTAGAGGCCGGCGAGCGTAGAACGAGCCTCGATCCGCATCACGTATTTCGCGTGCTTGTAGCCCAGCTGGCGTTCGGCACGCAGGCGCACGGGCGCACCGTGAGCAACGGGCAGCGGCTTGTCGTTCATCGCCCAGGCCAGGATGGTCTGCGGGTGATGCGCCTCGATCAGGTCCAGAGATTCGTAATAGGGCGTCGTGCCGAACCGGTCGGCGCAGTGGAACACGATGAAGCGCGCGGAGGGCAGCAGGCCCGCCATCTTGAGGATTCCCCCAAGCTGCGGCCCCTGCCACTTGCCGATCGCGCTCCACCCCTCGACGCAGTCATGCCGGGTGATCTGCGCGCGCTGGGGCAAGGCGCGCAGGGCATCGAGCTGCAGGTCGAGCGGCTTGAGCACCAGCCCATCGACCCGAAGCTTCCAGCGCGCGAAATTGTCTGCGGCATGGCCGGACCATTCGCTGTTGCCCTTGACGTTGGTATTGCCATTGGCGCGGAATACCGGCGACATCTGACCGGGCTTGAATTCGGCGGCAAGGGCATCTCCGGCCACGCCCCGCTGCACCGCATAGTGCGCGTCGGCCCCGGCTTCGAGTAGGCCGCGGAAGGCAGGGTTCCCTCCCAGCTTGTCACAGCCTGAAAGCAGCAGGCTGCCTGTGCCAAGTGCTCCGGCGGAGAGAAGGCGGCGGCGGCTGAAGGCATCAGTCATGGCTGGGCTCCTCCCGGTTTTCGGGCGGCAGGCGGAAGCGGCCTGTGATCATCGATCGCACCTCGTTCACCGGCCCGGCTAGCAAGACCATGGCAATATGGACCAGGAAAAACAGCACGATCCCGCCCGCGCAGATGAAATGGATGGATCGTGCCGACTGCCGGCCGCCGAAGAATTCCGGCAAACCGTGAAACGCTGCGTTCAGCGCAGGTGACATGGCCATGCCGGTCAGCACCAGCAGAGGCAGCAGGACCAGCAGCACGCCGCAATAGGCGAGCTTTTGCAGCACGTTATAGCGCGCCGCAGCCTCGCCCTTGGGGAAGCGCAAGGCTGCATGGTCCTTGATGTCCTGCCACAGGTGCGCCGGCGAAAGCTCGGCCAGCCTTGGGCGCAGGTCCCTCCACAAATGCCCGTTCACCAGCGACCAGGCGAGATAGACGGCGATCCCTAAACCGAAAATCCACGCGAAGGACAGGTGCCACAGCCGCGCATCGGCAGGGCTGTAATGCGACGGGATTGTCGCCCAGCCGGGGAACTGCGGCAGTTCCAGCCAGGCTTTGTCGGGGTTGGCGCCGTAATTGCCCCAGTAGAGCCGGGGATGCGCGTTTGAGATCATCAGCCCGCTCATCAGCATGACCGCGACTGTCACCACGTTGAGCCAATGCCAGGCCCGGGTGGAAAACCGGTGCCTCCGCACTTCGGTCACGGCCTTTTGCCCTTCGGGCAGTTCGGCATTGTCATCCATCGGCAAGCCCCCGCTGACTGGGAAAGGGAGCCTAACCGCAAGATCAGCGTTCGGCAAATCCCCGCGCTTCGCGGGCGAGCGGCATCCGCAGCGAATTCTGCAACATGGCGACGCCGAAGTACTGGCCCACGAGGCAAGGCAGTTCGATCAGTTGAGCCTCGTTCCATGTCGCGGCCAGCGCTGCCCAAGTCGCGTCGGAGATCATCTGCCGGTCGATCAGTTCGTCCACCGCGTGCAGCAGGGCCGCCTCATGCCCGGTCCAACCCTCGGCTTCTGGTCCGGCCCGCACCCGGTCCGTATCCTCCTCGCTTATTCCCAATTCGCGACCGATCAGCACGTGCTGACCCCATTCGTATGGTGCGCCGGCGAGCCATGCGGTTCTCAGCACCGCCAGTTCGCGCTCACGCGGCGGGATGGTCGATCCGCTGAACAGGAATATGCCGGTTTCCAGCTGGAGCCGGAAAAGGTCGGGATGGCGGGCCAGCACGGCGAAGTAGGTGGTCAGCGTCTCGGGAGATTCGATCCCGAGCGTCTCGCCGATGCGGCGGACCAGCGAGCGAACCTCTGCACCCAGTTCTTCCTGTGGCAGCGGCGCGATGCGGATCGGCGCGCCGATGATCTCTGCCTCGCGTGCGGCAATCTCCTCTTCCGAAGCCATCATCGGTGGCTAAGTCCCGGGTTGTCTGGGTTCAGCATGATCCGAAGCGAATTCTGGACATAGGCGGTGGCAACGTATTGCCCGACCATCATCGGAAATTCGATCATCTGCGCCTCATCCCAGGCCTCGGCAAGGACGTCCCAGGTATCTGCGGCAATGGCGTGATCCCCCAACAGTTCTTCCACCCCGCGCAGGATCGCCTTGTCATGCGCCGGCCAGTCCGGATCGGCGGAACCGCGCGTCACCCGCTCCACGTCCTCTGCCGTCAGGCCCATGCGCTTGGCGATATCGACATGCTGGCCCCATTCGTAGGGCGCGCGGCAGAGCCAGCCGATGCGCAGGATAGCCAGTTCGCGCTCACGCGGCGGAATGCGGCCGGTAAAGAGCGTGGTCCCCATTTCCATCTGCCGCGCGAAAAGCTCCGGGTGCTTCATCATTGTGCGCATGTAATCGGGAATCTTGTCGGGCGTGACGGGCGTCGCTCCCGCCCCGGCGCGAACGGCATTGACCAGGCCCAGAGCATCACGGTCGACGGCGTCGCCCGTCAACGCCGCGATGCGGGGACCATCGCCCACCACTTGTCGCTGGCGCTCCGCCACGTCGAAGGAAATTGCCCCGCGTTCGACCGCAACCATATCTGCCTGCTCCCTAAGCTTGTGCGCGACAGGCTAGGGATTGGCGCGAAGCCTGCAAGCGGCAGGCGGACTGATCGCCGGGAAGATGCTCGTTGACCGCAGCGCGCGCCCTGTGCCAAAGCGCCCGCGCCGGACGCGGGTGTAGCTCAATGGTAGAGCAGCAGCTTCCCAAGCTGAATACGAGGGTTCGATTCCCTTCACCGCTCCAGGCCTCCCATGCCAGCGACTTCGTGACTGTCCGCCAGATGCGGGTGATTGATTTCGACTGCTGGGCCTGTCATGGGAATAATATTGGTCAGTCCAGTGGAGCCACAGGTATGCAGAACACGACTCCTCCCGTCCATGACCGGATGTACAAGCACCTTGCCCGGCAGATCCTTGCTGAGGTGATTGTGGGCAAGTACCCGGTCGGCGCACGCCTGCCGGCGGAGCGCGAGCTGGCGACGATCTACGACGTCAGCCGCCCGACCGTGCGCGAGGCGGTGATCGCGCTGGAGGTCCAGGGGATCGTCGAAGTACGCATCGGTTCGGGCGCCTATGTCGTTCGCCTGCCCAGTGAGGATGATCACCCCGGATCGCATCTCTCCGCCTTCGAATTGACCGAGGCGCGCGCCCTGATCGAGGCGGAGGCCGCGGCGCTTGCCGCGACGCTCGCCACCGATGCTGAAATCGAGGAGATCGCAGCCTATGTCGAGGCGATTGCCCGCGCCGAGCGTAACGCGACCGGGGCGGAAGAGGCCGACCGTGCTTTCCACCTCGCTATTGCCCGCGCCGCGCGCAACGGCGCCTTGCTAGGTGCGATTACCTCGCTGTGGGACATGCGCGAAACTTCCGCGGAAGCGGCGCTACTGCATGAAAAGGCGCGTTCGGCGAACATCGTGCCGGTGGTCGACGAGCACAGCGCGGTGGTGAATGCCTTGCGTGCCCGTGATCCCGATGCCGCCCGTGCGGCGATGCGCGCGCATCTCGTTTCGGTGATCGAGCAACTGATGTTTGCCACAGAAGGCGATGGCAGGCTTGAAGAACGGCGGGACCGCCTGCGCACGGTGGCCGGCTGATGCCCCGTCCGCTCGAATTGCACGCAGATCGCCTGTTTCCGGCCGAGAGCTCGGCCCGCGACGTTGCCCGCGAACTGTACGACAGCATCAAGGACCTGCCGATCGTCAGCCCGCACGGGCACACCGATCCGGAATGGTGGGCGACCGACGCCAATTTCGGCAATGCCACCGAACTGCTGCTGGTGCCCGATCATTACGTCTTCCGCATGCTCTATTCGCAGGGCGTGGCGATGGAGGATCTGGGCGTGCGCAACCCCGGCGTTGACCCGCGCGCGGCCTGGCGGCTGTTTGCCGAACGCTATCACCTGTTCCGCGGCACGCCATCGCGCATGTGGCTGGACTGGGTGTTCTCGCAGGCTTTCGGCATCGAATACCGGCTCGATGCCGAGACCTCGGATTTCTACTTCGACACGATCACAGACAAGCTGGCGGCCGACGCCTTCCGCCCCCGCGCGCTGTTCGAACGCTACAACATCGAAGTCATCGCCACGACCGAGAGCCCGCTCGACAGCCTCGAGCACCATGCGGCGATCCGCAAGTCCGGGTGGGGCGGAAAGATCCTCACCGCCTATCGCCCCGATCCGGTGGTCGATCCCGAGTTCGAGGGCTTTCGCGACAACCTGAACACGCTTTCCGGCCTGACTGGAGAGGACTGCCTGTCTTGGTCCGGCTACCTCGCCGCGCACCGCCAGCGCCGCGAGTTCTTTGCCGGCATGGGCGCGACCAGCACCGACCACGGCCACCCCACCGCGCAGACGGCGGACCTGAACGCGCTTGAGGCCGAAGCGCTGTTCCGCAAGGTCAGCGCAGGCGATTTCACGGCTGACGACGCCGAACTGTTCCGCGCCCAGATGCTCACCGAAATGGCGCGGATGTCCATCGACGATGGCCTTGTCATGCAGATCCATCCCGGTGCCTTCCGCAACCACAATGCGGCCGTGTTCGAACGCTTCGGGCGCGACAAGGGCGCCGACGTGCCGAGCCGCACCGAATATGTCCGCGCGTTGAAGCCACTGCTTGACCGCTTCGGCAATGACCCGCGCCTGTCGATCATTCTCTTCACGCTGGATGAAAGCAGCTACGCCCGCGAACTCGCGCCGCTCGCCGGGCACTATCCGTGCCTCAAGCTCGGCCCGGCCTGGTGGTTCCATGACAGCCCCGAAGGCATGCGGCGCTTCCGCCGGATGACGACCGAGACGGCAGGCTTCTACAACACGGTCGGGTTCAACGACGATACCCGGGCCTTCCTCTCGATCCCCGCACGCCACGATGTCGCGCGGCGGATTGACTGCGGTTTCCTCGCCGAGCTGGTGGTGGAACACCGCATCGAGGACTGGGAGGCCGCCGAACTGGCGCAGGACCTGACCTACAATCTGGTGAAGCAGGCCTACAAGCTGTGAGCGAGCTGCGCCTGAACCCGTTTACACTGGGCACCTTCGCGCCTGCCGATGCCGAGCGTTACGGATATGACCGCGACGCGCAGGCCGTGGGCATCGTTCATTTCGGCATCGGCGCCTTCCACCGCGCGCATCAGGCCTGGTACACCGACCGCGCGATGCAGGCGGGGGACCGCGACTGGGCCATCGTCGGCGTCTCGCTCCGCTCGGGCGAAGTCGCGCACCAGATGAACCCGCAGGAGCGGCTCTATACAGTAACCGAACGATCCGGTGAGGGGGCGAAGACGCGTATCATCGGCGCGGTGAAGGACGTTCTGGTCGCGCCCTATGAACCCGAAGAGGTCATTGCCGCACTTGCCGCGCCGAGCACTCGCATCGCCAGTTTCACCATCACCGAGAAAGGCTATTGCCGGGCAAAGGACGGCAGTCTGGACCCGGCGCTCGCCGGTGAGGAAAGCGTCTATCACTTCCTCGCGGCAGGCCTGCGCCGCCGTCATGATGCAGCGCTTCCCGGCCTGACACTGATGAGCTGCGACAACCTGGCCGAAAACGGGAAGCAGCTCGCCGGGCTGATGCGCGCCTATCTGCAGCAACATGATCCAGCCCTGCTCGGCTGGTTCGAGGCCGAGTGCACCTGTCCCTCGACCATGGTCGACCGCATCGTTCCCGCTACCACCCCGCTGGACCGCGACGAGGTGGCCGAAGCGCTCGACGGCCTGCGCGATGAAGCCGCAGTGATGACCGAGCCGTTCAGCCAGTGGGTGATCGAGGACCGCTTTGCCAACGGGCGCCCGGCTTGGGACAAGGTCGGGGCGGAACTCGTCACTGACGTCCGCCCTTATGAAACCGCCAAGCTGCGGATGCTCAATGGCGCGCATTCGATGCTGGCCTATGTCGGGCTGGCGCAAGGGCACACCTATGTGCACGAGGCCGTGGCCGATCCCGCGATCCGCGCGCTTGCCGAACGCCTGATGCGTGATGAAGCTGCGCCCACGATCGAGGCCGCGCCGGGGCAGGACCTTGCTGCCTATGCGGAAGCGCTGATCGAGCGTTTCGCCAATCCGGCGCTCAATCACCGGCTTATCCAGATCGCCATGGACGGCAGCCAGAAAATCCCGCAGCGGTGGCTGGAAACTCTGGCGGCGAACCAGCGTGAAGGCCGCGAATGTCCGGCTATCCTGTCGGGCGTCGGGAGCTGGATCCGCCACCTGCGCGGCGCGAACGGCCCGGTTGACGATCCGCGCGCCGGCGAATTGGCGGAACTTGCTGCCCGCGCGGATTGCGTGGCGGCACTGTTTGGCGAGGGCGGGGCGATGGCTTCCGAATGGTCGCCCAGCGCAGCGGATGTGGCAGCGATAGAGGCTGCGCTCTAGCCCAGCGAGGCGATGTAACGCACTGCTAGCGGATAACCCTGCGCTCCAAGGCCCGAGATGATGCCCGTAACCGCAGCGGTCATGATCGTGTCCTTGCGCCACTCTTCCTCGCGCCGGTGGACGTTCGATATGTGGACTTCCACCACCGGGCATTCGACCATCTTCAGCGCGTCGAGGATCGGGTAGCCGGCATAGGAAAAGGCGGCGGGGTTGATGACCATGCCCGCCAGCCCCTTGCGGTGCTGCTGGATCCATTCGACCATTTCGCCTTCGTGGTTGGTCTGGCGGAAATCGATGGTGTGGCCAGTGGGCTCGGCAGCCTTGCGGCACAGCGCTTCGATATCGGCGAGCGTCGTGCGGCCGTAAACCTCGGGCTCGCGCTCGCCCAGCAGGTTGAGGTTGGGTCCGTTGAGGACGAGGATCGTGCCGGCCATCTTTGCGTAAACTCCCTGTGCCCTCGCGGCCTTAGGGCAAATGGCGGCTCAAGGGAATCCCCGCTGTTTGTAGGCGCTGACGACCTCGGCCAGCACGGAGAGCGCCAGCGTTTCTGGATCGCGGGCGGATGGGATCAGGCCGATCGGGCCGTGTATCTTTGCTGAGAGTTCGGCCGGAACGCCGGCTTGTGCCAAGGCGACCAGCCGGCGCGCGTGCGTCGCCCGGCTGCCCATCGCGCCGATCCACAAGCTCTCCTGCGGCAGGGCGCGGGCGAGCAGGGGGACTTCCCAGTCGTGGTCGTGGAAGAGCAGGACAAGGGCGGACCAAGGATCGAGCGCGGGGTCGACCTCGGAAGTCTGGCTCTTGAGCAGGATCGTGTCCGGGTCACCGGCTAAGTGTTCGTCCGGTGTCAGCACCAGCACCGCCGCGCCCCATGCCCGCGCCTGGCGGGTGAGTGCCCGGACCTCCTCGCCATGTCCGGCAATGACCATGCGGAGCCGCGGATCGATGCGCAGCGAGAAGGTGTCGCGGCAAGGGCCCGTCCGGTCGCCCGGTCCAGCGGCGCAGGCCGCCAGCGAACCCGATAGTCCGGCATCGAGACGCACGGGAATGCGCTGGCCGAGCAGGGCAAGAGCCTGCCCAATCGCCTGGCCATCCGGCTCCGGCAGTATCAAAAGGTCGATCCCCGAACCGCAGGGCAGCCGGATGTCGATCAGCGGCGAGCCCGCACCGATGCGCAGTTCCTCCGCCTTGCCGCTCTCGATCACGCGGCGCGCCTCACCCGCGATCGCCGCTTCGGTGCAACCGCCGGAAAGCGAACCGCACCAGTGGCCGGCCTCGCTCACGCCCATCAGTGTCCCCACGCCCCGCGCCGCGCCGCCATCGACGGCGGTGAGCACGATCAGCGCGGTCCGCTCGCCACGTTCCATGGCGTCTTGCAGGTAGAGGAGGACGTCGAGAGGAGTGGCCATTACGAGGCCTTAGCCTGTCACCCTGCCGGATTGAAGGGCTCACGCAGGTTCACCAGCGGGCGGCGGTACGAGGGATCCTCCTTGCTGCGGCTGGAGACACCGTTCTTCTCGATCCCCGGCACGTCGGCGAAGGGGATCGGCATTGGCGGAGGCAGGCAGCCCCATTCGATTATGTTGGTGCGCAGAGCGATCTTCCACTCACCGCCGCGCCGCTCAAGCCGGTCGATATAGCGCCCGCCGGCCATCCACAGACTCTCGTCGCGGTTGCGGCCGACGAAGATGTAGTAGCATTCCGAGTGCGCCGTATCGCCATCGATATCGACGGTCTGGTTGAGCAGCGAGTGGTGCGTGACGATCTGCCCCGCCTCGTGCATCGGCACGGCCCAGTCCCAGCAGCCGGCAACGTCGCCCACATAGGGACCGGCCGCCATCTCCGCATCCGGCCAGAAGGCCGAGAGGTAGAGCTCGCGGTCGAACCGGTCCATGCCACGCGAAAAGCGGGTCAGGCAGTCGGAAATCTCGAGCCGGTCGGCGGCCCTTTCGAGGCGTTTCAGGCGGGCTTCGTCCATGGTTCTCATGCTCCTATCGGCTGCCAGATCGGATCGCCTCGGGTTGCGCGGGCCGAGGGGATGACGCTGCCGTCGATATCGGTGATGCCGTATTCCATCGCCAGTTCGGTGGTGACGAACTCGCCGCCGGACCGCTTCATGACCTCGGGATCGGCGGCCAGCGCGGCGATCACGCGGCCGGGGTGTTCTACGGAAGAGCCGGTCATCGAGGTGATCGAGGTGGTCATCTTGTCACCCATCTTGGCGAGGTTGTCCTTCGCCTTTTCGGTCAAGGTCAGGCCCTGCCACAAGGTGAGAGAGGCGACGTTGTGGGGTGCCAGCTCCACCGCCATGTCGCGGGCCATGCGGCCGACGGCGGTCTTGGACGTGCCGAAGACGACGCCGTAAGTATATGTAGTACCAGCGAAACCGGAAATTGCGACGATCAGGCCTGAGCCCTGCGGTGCCATGATCTTCGCGGCATGCCATGCGGCCACATAATTGCTCTTCACGCCGACGTCCCACATCTCAAGGTTGGAGAGCGGTTTTTCCCAGAAACCCTTGGGTTCCAGCAGATCGTCGGACAGGGTGAAGGCGTTGTTGACGAGGATGTCGAGCCGACCTTCGTCGCGCGCGATCCGTTCGAACAGCGCGGCAACCGCCGCGTCATCGCCATGGTCGCAGGCGACTGCAACGCCGCTGCCACCGCTCTGCAAGCCCCGCGCATCGCATTCGCTTGCGGTCGAGCCGACCGTGCCGGGGAGGTAGTAGTCGCCCTCGTTGACCGTGCGGCCGGTGACATAGACCCGCGCTCCCTGTTCGGCGAGGACGAGGGCGATGCCCTTGCCGATGCCGCGGCTCGCTCCGGTGACCAGGGCGACCTTGCCTGCGAGTGGAGCGCTCATAAAAATCCTCTGCCAGAAACCTTATCCGTTTCTAGCTTCCCGGGCCGGCAAGTCGATGCGCCCCCGCGATAACGAGGACGGGCCGGAAGCATCGCTGCTCCCGGCCCGCTGGTAGTGTCAGTTGGTAAGGGCAGGCTCAGCCGCGCGGTGCGCCGCCGCCGCTGCGGTTGCCGCCAAAGCGGCGCTGGCCGCCACCCTGGCCGCCGGAGCGGTTGTCGCGGCGATCACCGCCACGGTTGCCTTCCGGGCGCGGCTGGCGGTTGCCATCGCGGTTGCCTTCGGGGCGCGGAGCACGGGCCGGGCGGTCACCCTGCGGACGGCGCTCGCCGCCACGGGCATCGCCCTGCGGACGGGCATCGCGGGCCGGACGTTCCGAGCGGCCTTCGCCTTCATGACCGAAATTGGCCGGGCTCCAGCCGGTGTTCGGCGTCGCGGTGCGGCGGACGTCGCGGCGTTCGCCGGTGCGTTCGTCGCGGCGGACTTCCGGGCGCGGAGCGGGAGCGCCCCGGCCGCGGCGGTGCTGGCGATCGTCGCGCTCACCCGCAGGACGGGCTGAGTCGCCGCGTCCGCCGCCATTGCGGCCGCCGCCACTGCGACCACCACCGCGCTGCTGGCGCGGATTGGGATCAGTGGGTTCGGTGCGCTTGGCAGGGGCGGGAAGGCGCGCGGCCTCCTGCTGGAAGTTCTCCGGCAGGGCCATCGGCATGAGCTTGACCTGGGTTAGCTTCTCGATGTCGCGCAGGTACGGCTTCTCGTCCGGGGCGACATAGCTCACCGCCACGCCGTCCGCGCCGGCACGCGCGGTGCGGCCGATACGGTGGACGTACTGTTCGGCCACGTTGGGCATCTCGAAGTTGAACACGTGGCTCACGCCGGTCACGTCGATGCCGCGCGCGGCGATGTCGGTGGCGACGAGGATCGGGCAGTCACCCTTGCGGAAGGCATTGAGCGCGGCAGTGCGTTGCGCCTGGCTCTTGTTGCCGTGGATCGCGGCGGCGGTGACACCGGCGGTGTGCAGGTGGCGCACCACGCGGTCCGCGCCGTGCTTGGTGCGGGTGAAGACCAGCGCGCGGTCGATCTTCTGCTGTCCTTCCGTCTCGGCAAGGCCGCGGCGCAGTGACAGGGTGAGCAGCGCCTGCTTTTCAGCCTGGTTGATGTGGGTGACGAACTGGTCGACACGCTCGGCCGTGGTGGCCTGAGGCGTCACTTCGACGCGCACCGGGTTGTTGATGAACTGCTTGCCAAGGTCGGCAATCGCCTTGGGCATGGTGGCGCTGAAGAACAGGCTCTGGCGGTCCTTCGGCAGCAGCGCGGAAACGCGCTTCAGCGGCACGATGAAGCCAAGGTCCATCATCTGGTCTGCCTCGTCGAGCACGAAGATCTCGACATTGCGCAGCGTCAGCGCGCGCTGGTCGATCAGGTCGAGCAGGCGGCCGGGAGTGGCGACAAGGACGTCGCAGCCCGGCACCAGCGCGCGGGCCTGCTTGTTCACCGGAATGCCGCCGAACACGCACTGGACCGAAAGGTTCAGGTACTTGGCATAGCCGCGCATGTTCTCGGCAATCTGGGCGGCGAGCTCGCGCGTCGGCGAAAGCACCAGCATGCGGCACGAGGCCGAACGCTTGGGCTGGGGATCAGCGGCGAGCCGGTGCAGCGAGGGCAGCGAGAAGGCTGCGGTCTTGCCGGTGCCAGTCTGCGCGATGCCCAAAAGGTCACGCCCTTCGAGCAGCGCGGGAATCGCCTGCTTCTGGATGGGGGTGGGATCGGCATAGCCCTTGGTTTCAAGCGCACGGAGCAAAGGCTCGGCGAGGCCAAGGTCGGAAAAATAGGACATGGGTATTCTTTCAATATGGAGCTTGGCGCACGCACGGGTGCCGTGCATGCGAAGCGAGGGTTCGTTTCGATGCGACCCTGCGTGAAAAAGGAAGCTTCCAGCGATGTTCGGCGATCGAAAGTCCGGGCCGGTTCAGCGGGAAAACCACGAACCTCACGCCGCCGGGACCGCGCCGGGAAATTAGCCCGCGCGCCGATTGCTGAGCGCCATGTAGGGAAGGTTGCGGGGAAAAGCAAGTTTATTGCGCAGAGGGGCCTGCCTTGCCGGCGCCGTTCATTGCGCTCAGCCGCGCAAATCCGCTTTCAGAACGTTCCTGGCAAACCAGCCGTTCAGCATCGCGCTAGTTGCCGGGACCGGGCTCTGGTCGCTCTCGACCACGACCCAGCCCCTGTAATCCGCATCGACCAATGCTTTGTGGAACGAGGCGATGTCGACAATGCCGTCCTCGTCACCAAGTTCGGTGTACCAGCGCGGGATCTTGCGGCTGCCGCCGCCGGCCAGCATGAATTTTTCGGGAAATGGGAGCCGGTATTCGTCGAGATCGTCCCTCGCCAGGGCGTTCTTCAACTGCACATGAATGGTCCGGTCGGCAAAGCGCTGGAACAGGGCGACAGGATCAAGTCCCATGATGGCCGCGTCGGCCGTGTCGATCGAAAGACCGACCGATGCCGGGTCGCAAAGTGCCAGGAGAAGGCCGATGTCGTCCGCGGTCCGGGCCATTGTGACGCAGTCGAAATTGAGCGCCAGCTTCACGCCCCGGGCCGCCAGCATCGCGCCCACTGCGTTCCAGCAATCCGCCGCGACTTGCATCGACTGCTGATTGACCGCTCTATCTGCTGACCAATTCGGCAGGGCACGAACGACCAGCGTGTCGCCGCCAAGCTCGGGCAGTATATCGGCATACTGGCCAAGCGTGCCCAAGATCCGGCCGTGGTCCGCGACGTTCAGCGGCGACAGGCCAAAGGCGCCTTCCTCAAAGATCGGCTCGGCCGGATTGAAAACGAAACTCGATGCCGCGGCGATGCCGCAAGCGGCCATGGCGCATTTGAGCCCGCTCACCGAGCCGTAGTATTTTTCGATCCAGTCCTTGCGCCCCAACGGTTCCCAACGGCCCGAACCGCACGGCACTTCGACCGCGTCGAAGCCGCTGGCAGAGAGCGTTTTGAAAGCGCGCTCGTGGTCTTCACGCAGCACGAACCGGTCATGCCCATTGTTCCACTGGTTGAGCGCGTAGCTCCATTTCAAGGTCATGGGCGGCGCCTCAGCTATAGATTGGTTCAAGGACATTGCGGGCGTACCACATGGCCAGCGCCGTGCTTTCGGGATAGTTTCCACCGCCTACATCGGCCTTGTCGTGCTCGACGCCGATCCATCCCTCGTAACCATTGTCCCCCAGCGCCTCCATCAACGCCGGGAAATCGACGAGGCCGCCGGGCGTACCCATCTCCCAGAACCAGCGCGACGTGGTGTTGGCGCAAAGTTCCGGATCGGGTTGGCTGCGGTAATCGCCGACCCTGTCCACATGCCGGGTGTCCTTGAAGTGAAACCCGTTCACGCGCCGGGCGTATTTGCGATAGAGCGCTACCGGATCAACCCCGGCAATCGCATGCTGTGCGGTGTCGATATAGAGGTGCACATAGTCAGGATCAGTGAGGGCATAGAACTCGTCGATTTCTTCGGCTGAACGAATTCCGCACCAGAACTCGTGGTGGCAGCCGGGCTTCATACCATGCTTTTCAAGCGCCATCCGCCCGGCGGCATTCCACAGGTCGGCGAGCACCTTGATCCTGTCCGCGCTCACCGGCTCGCTATCGGCGTAGCAATGCGCCGGCATGACGATCAGGTTTTCCACGCCTAGGCCCGCTGCCTGGCTGGCAAAATGATCGAGCATGCCGATGACCCTGCCCTTGTGCTCGGGATTGTGCACGGTCATGCCGGGGGTCGCCTGCGGCTGACACCAGAACAGGTCGACGATCTTCTCGATGCCGCGCTCGGCGAGGAACGCCTTGTAGCTGGCCAGATTGCCGAACATTGCCGAAACTGCGGCAAGGTTCCAGGCGAACATGCCGATGCCGGTCAGGCCTACAGCGGAAATCTGTTTGATGAAGCGGTCCATTTCGGTCCGCGAAGCAAACTGGTTGATCGGGCCTTTCGGCGAATCCGTCCGCCAATGGTCAGCATATTGCCACTTGATCCTGCCCATTTGCCTCTCCGAATGTCGAACATCGCTTGCCTGCTACCGTCACGAGGCGTGGAGCCCTGCGCATCAAATTAGAATGCTGTTATTATTTTGCTGGCTCGCTGGACAAGTGTCAAGCGCGGGACACACGCAATTGGCGCTGATTGACAGGAACCGCGCATAATGTGAACGTGTATTCCAATTCAATCTGGCCAGCGCAATCATCGAATGGCGTCAGCGGCCGGCGAACTGGCAAGGGAGATGGCGATGGGCTTGTGGCGCTCCGCAATCGTGTTTGGGGCTTTCGCGGCCAGTCTTGGTGCGGCTGAGGCCAAGCCGCAATGGCGCGAGGCGTTTCATTCAAGCCCGGCAAGCTACGAGGCACCCGCCGAGGAGTTCATCAAGTTCGCCAGCGAGAACTGGCATGTGCCCGAAGACAATCTGCGCGCGAACCTGACGCCGCAGCCGGTCAGCGGGACGATCCGTTACCGCGTGACGCTGCAGGCGGGCGGAAGCGAGATTCGCATCCGCCTGTCTAACGAGGAAGGCAAGGCTCCCGTGCTTCTGAAGGCGGTGTCTGTCGGTCTGGCAGCCGATGCCTTCAGCGCCAAGGCGGGATCTCTTCGCTCGGTGACCTTTGGTGGCCGGTCTTCCGCCACGATACCGGCAGGTGCTCCGCTGGTCAGCGATGCACTGAAACTGCCGGTCCAGCCCGGTTCGAGCCTGGTCGTCAGCCTGGCCACCGCGACGACGATCCTGAATGAAGGCAGGGGCAGCGCGGGCTTTGTCGTGGCCGAGGGTGATCAGACATTGCGGGAAGTGCTTGACCAGCCGAAGCCATTGGTGGGCAGGCCGCTCGTCACGTCGATTGCGGTTCTGGGCAAGGTACCGCGCGGGATCATCGTGACCTTCGGGGATTCGATTACCGATGGCAACCGGGCCAAGCCGGACGCCTTGCGGGGCTGGCCCGAAGTGCTCGCCCGCCGCCTTGCCGCGCGAAAGGGCGGCGGCAGCTATACCGTGCTGAATGCCGGAATTTCCGGAAACCGCCTGCTGGCGCGCAGCTGGGGCAATGCCGGACTGGCGCGGCTCGATCGCGATGCCCTGCGGATTGAGGGCGTTACGCACCTGATCCTCCTCGAAGGGATCAACGACATCAATTTCTCGGGCCGCAGCCCCTTCGGCACCAACCCCGAGATCACCGCCGACGATCTGATTTCGGGCTACCGTCAGGTCATCGCCCGCGCCCATGCGCGCGGCATCAAGGTCTATATCGGCACGCTGACGCCCCAGCAGAGGGACGAGTTCACGACAGCCGCGAAGATCGCCATCCGTGACAGCGTGAACCACTGGATCCGCACCTCGGGTGAGCCGGACAGGGTCATCGATTTCGATGCGATGGTGCGTGACCCTACCAGTCCGGCGCAGTTCAAAGCGGAATTCGATTCCGGCGATCACCTTCACCCCGGTGACAAGGGGTACGAGCGGATGGGATCGCAGATCGATCTTTCGCTGTTTCCCTGACTTTGGCGTTGGGGCCGCAAGCCATATCCAACGAAATTCGTCGAACCTTTCCCTGTTCGCCCCAGCGCACGGCTGGCGATTGCTCTTGCGCGGCAAATGGGTAGTCTTCGGGCCATGCTGAAACACACCCTCACCGCCCTCGCGCTCACCCTTGCCGCCGCCCCTGCGCTAGCTGCGCCGCCTTCTGCTGCCGAACGCACGATGATCGCCACCGTCGATGCCGAGCAGGCGCGGCATCTCGATCTGCTCGAAAGGCTGGTCAATCAGAACAGCGGCACGCGCAATGTCGAGGGCGTGCGCAAGGTGCGCGACATGCTCATACCCGAATTCGCGGCGCTGGGCTTTACCGCGCGGTGGGTGCCGCAGGATTCGGTGGAACGGGCGGGGCATCTTCACCTGGAGCACAAGGGCAGGCCCGGCACCAAGCGGCTACTGCTGATCGGGCACCTCGATACGGTGTTCGAGCCGGACCATCCCTTCCAGAAGTTCGAGCGGCTGGACGCGGACACGGTGAAGGGCCCCGGCGCGGGGGATGACAAGGGCGGGATCGTCACCATCCTTGCCGCGCTGCGCGCCATGCACAAGGCGGGGACGCTGAAGGGGGCGAATATCGAGGTCGCGCTGACCGGGGACGAGGAGGAGGCGGGGCTGCCGCTCTCCACCTCCCGCGCGGACCTGATCGCGGCGGGCAAGCGGGCCGATGCGGCGCTCGATTTCGAAGGGCTGGTGCAGCTTGACGGGAAGGACATGGGATCGGTCGCGCGGCGCTCGGCGGCGAACTGGAAGGTGACCGTGACGGCGAAGAGCGGCCATTCGAGCGGCATCTTCTCGGATGCCCAGGGCGAGGGCGCGATCTATCCGCTCGCGGCGATCCTCACCGCCTTCCGCAAGGAATTGCCGGAGCCGAACCTCACCTTCAACGTCGGGCTGGTGGCGGGCGGCATCGATGCCGTGCTCGCGCCCAACGATGCCAATGCCTCTGCCAGCGGCAAGACCAACATCATCCCCGGCGCTGCCGTGGCGCGCGGCGACATGCGCGCGCTGAGCCGGGAGTCGATCGACCGGGTGGTGGCGAAGATGAAGGCCATCGTGGCGCGGCCGTTCAATGGCGGCAGCGCGACATTCGAGTTCGAGGACAAGTATCCGCCGATGGCTCCCACGCCGGGCAACGAGGCGCTGCTCGCCAAGCTCAACGGGGTGAACGCCACGCTGGGGCTGGAGCCGATGGCGGCGCTCGATCCGCTGAAGCGCGGGGCGGGGGATGTCAGCTTCGTCGCCGCCGATGTCGATAGCCTGGCGGGTCTCGGCCCGGCTAGCAGCGGCGATCATACGGCGGCGGAGATGGTCAACGTGCCCTCGATCTGGCGGCAGGCCAAGCGCGCGGCTCTGCTGATGACGCGTTTGAGCGCCGAGAAGTCGGCGAAGAAATGAGCGATCTCGCCGCAGTCCATGCCGGGGTGAAGCAGCTTCATGCGCGCTATACCGATGCGGTGTGGCGCAAGGACGCGGCGGCCTTTGCGGACTGCTTTGCCGAGGATGGCGAGTGGCGGATTTCGGGCCTCGCTATGAAGGGGCGCGCGGAGATTGCCGAGACCATTGGGCGCATCCTGGGCCGGATGCACCGGGTATTGTTCTCCTATGGCGATCCGGTTTTGTCGCTGGTTGATGGCCAGTGGTGCGCGCGGGTGATGGTCAATGAACGCGTCGCCTGGGCGGACGGCAAGACCAACATCTCGATCGGGCGCTATTACGAGCGGCTGGTCGAGGAGGCCGGCGTCTGGCGTTTTGGCTGGCGCTTGTTTGAGCTGCATTATCGCGGCCCGCCAGACCTGACCGGCGAATGGTTCGAGCATCCCGATTACGGTCCGCCGCCCGGGATGCCGCCGCTCGATGCATTGGCTCTCGATACGAGTGCGGCGAAATGGCAGCTGGGGGTGAGCGAGGCCTAGCCGACCAGTTCGCGGATACGCGCGCCGAAGTCCTCGCGCTGCCAGTGCTTCAGCAGCGCGGTATAGCACGAGAGATAATTGCGCGCCGGATCGGCCTCGATGGGTAGGAACATGGGGTCTTGCGGGCTGCTCGCCGAGGCGATGCCGGGCATGCGGAAGCGGATGATCTCGGGGGCGGAGAACATCCGCGCCGTGCCCATCACCGCCATGTGGACAGCAAGGTGGCGTTTGAGTTCGGGCAGGGGCACCAGTGGCCCGCCGTGGGCGTGGTACTCGCCGAGGAAGTGGTCGAGCAGGCCAACGATGTGCCGGTCCCACACATCAAGGTGCGCGGCGGAAAGCCCGCCCCACAGCGCCGCGCCGAAGGTCAGCTGGCCCACCCGGCCCCAGTCGATCAGGCCGCACTGGACAGTGCCGTCCTCGCGCCAGAACCAGGCGTTGTCGATGTGGCTGTTCCAGTGGTTCAGCGCGATCATCGCCGGGTTGGACGTGAGATACTGGCGCAGCGCCGCTTCATGTTCGAGGACGAGCGCAACGTCGCTTTCGAGGCGTGAGAGGAAAGCGGGGTCGCAGATTTCCGGCGGCATCAGGTGCGGGCAGTCTGCGGCAAAGTCGCGGCCCTGCTGGAGCTGCTCGGCCAGTTCGGCGGGGGAGTAACGGAACGGATCGGCACTGCCGGTCGCCGGGTCGAAGGGGAACAGCGCCTCGACCTCGCTGCCGAGCGCGCCAGACTTGTGCGCCCCTGCCAGCCGGGCCAGCGCTGAGGTGGTCGCGCGGTAGTACGGCAGCGGATCGGCCATGGTCTGCCAGTCGAGGCACTTGCGGCGGTGCGGCTCGATGCCGTGCTCGCCGTAGGAAACGCACTCGGTGATGACGAGGCCGGTGCCGGTGGCGTCATGGTAATCGGCGAAGATGCCGCGCGGCACGCGGATCGGGAAAGCGGCTTGGCGGGACAGTGCGACCAACTTTGCCTCGCCCGCCATTTCGGTGCGCTGCCAGTCGCGCCGTTCGTCGTCGAAGTCGCGGCTGAACTTGGCGAAGAGGCGGCCTTCCAGCGTGGGTTCGGCGTGCAGGGTCTCGAGACGCAGGAACAGCTTCTTGCCGGTGCTGCCGCCGGGGCAGGGCTCGGCATGGAGCGCGATCACCCGGTTGCCTTTGGTCAGTGTGCCGAAGGCGTGCAGCGCAGAGGTCAGCCAGTCCGGCCCGGCGGCGAGCAGCGCCTCGGGATGGGCGGGAATGTCCAGCCCGGTCGCATCGCCGCGTATGAAATCGAACCGCCCGCACATGCGGCGCATCTGTCCGGGAAGGCGCCGCCTCGGCAAGCGCGAACTGCGTCGCACGGACGATCAGCCGCAGTGCTGATCACCTGTTCAGCAAAACCGTTTGACAGGCCGCGCCGCAGCCTTCACCGATGCGGCAAATAGAGATTGGGAGAATGGATATGGCAGGCAGCCTGCACGGCAAGGTGGCGCTCGTCACCGGGGCATCATCGGGGATCGGCGCGGCTATCGCCTTTGCGCTGGCAGAGGCCGGGGCGACTGTTGCCGTTTGCGCCCGGCGCGTGGACCGACTTGCCCAGCTTGTCAGCAAGATCGAGGCCGTGGGCGGCAAGGCACTCGCCATCGCCGGTGACATGGCGGTCGAAGCCGATGCGATAAAGGCGGTGGAAGACACCGTTGCCCAGCTTGGCCGCATCGACATCCTGATCAACTCCGCCGGCATCATGGATTCGGGCGGCATCGAAAACGCCAGCCTTGATCGCTATCGCCAGACCATCGACATCAACCTGATGGGCACGGTCTATACCTGCGCCGCCGCGGTGCCGCACATGCTGAAACAGGGCGTGGGCGACATCATCAACATCTCGTCGCTCGCCGGCCGCAAGGGCGGGCCGATGACCAGCTCCTACTCGGCGAGCAAGCACGCGGTGAACGCGATGACCGATGGCCTCAGGCAGGAAGTCGGCAACCGCAACATTCGCGTCTCGATCTACATGCCCGGCGCGACGCGTTCCGAAGTGGCGGAATCGATGCCCGACCCGACCTGGCGCGAAATGATAAAGTCGCACGTAAACAAGGATGGCGTGGTCGAGGCCGAGGAAGCGGCTGCGGTCGTGGTTTTCATGCTGTCGATGCCGCGCAACGTGAACATTTCGGAAATCAGCGTCCGTCCGACCATCGACACGACGGCTTGAGCTTTTGGGCTTCGTCATTGCGAGGCGCGCAGCGACGAAGCAATCCAGAGTCCAGCTCGCAACCGCTCTGGATTGCTTCGCTGCGCTCGCAATGACGAAACAGGAATGGAGTTTTGGACATGACAGGCAGGCTGGCAGGCAAGAGCGTCATCATCACGGGCGCGGGTTCGGGCATGGGCAAGGCCATGGCGCACCGCTTCACGCAGGAGGGCGCGCAGGTGCTGCTCGCCGATGTCTCGGGCAAGCAGGACGAGGTCGCGGCAGCCATCGGCGCGGCGGCGAGCGCGATCCACTGCGACGTTGCCGATGAAGCGCAGATCCAGGCGATGATTGCCGCTGCGGAAGAGCGCTTCGGCAAGATCGACGTGCTGTGCAACAACGCCGGTTTCGGCGGTGGCATGGCGCCGCTGCACAAGCAGACTGCCGAGCATTGGGACCGCATCCACAGCGTCAACATCCGCGGCGTGTTCCTCGGCATGAAGTACGGCATCACCTCGATGCTCAAGACCGGCGGCGGATCGATCGTCAACACCGGTTCGGGTTCGGCCGTTGTCGGCTGGAAGCACCACTCGGTCTATTCCGCCGCCAAGGCTGGCGTCCATCAGATGACCAAAGCCGCCGCGCTCGACTATTCGGACAAGAACATCCGCATCAACGCGATCGCGCCGGGAACGATGTGGACCGGGCTGGTCGCGGCGTCGGCCAGCCACGACACGCCGCCCGAAGGCTACCCGGTGCTGGCCGGCATTCCACTGGGCCGCTGGGGTACCGCGATGGATATCGCCAATGCCGCGCTGTACCTTGCCAGCGACGAGGCGGCCTATGTCACCGGCGTCGTGCTGCCGGTCGATGGCGGCTATGGCATCGGCTTTTCCGGCATGGGCGCGGAGCGGCCGGGCGTGACCACGGCGGACCCTGAAGACCTGTGACAACAGGCGCATATTGATTTTGCAGGCCAACCGGCTAACCCGGCGCCCTGAACTAGGGGGATTACGCCGGAATGCAGAAGGCGCGGACAACCGAGCGGAAGCGCAATCGCGGTTTCGAGGAGACGCACCAGTCTCTGATCGAGACGGCGGTCCGCCTGCTGTCCGAAAAGGGCGTCGAGGCGCTGTCCGTCTCGGCACTCGCGCGCGAGGCCGGGATCAACCGCACCACGGTCTATTACCACTTCCCGAGCCGCGAAGCGATGATCGCGGCGGTCAAGGAATGGTCGAGCGGCGAGCTTGCCAAGGGCATGGACACGGGCACGTCCCGCTTCGATCGCATGGCGGCGATCAACCAGTTCGTCCTCGCCAACCCCGAGCTGATCAAGCTGTGGATCGACGATTTCATCGCCCCCGGAGACATCCGGGACCGCTATCCGCGCTGGGACGACCTGGTCAGCGGCATGGCGAAGAGCCTTTCCGAGGCAAGCCGCGGTGAGGAAGTGGATGCCGAGGTCTATTCGGTCATGCTGCTTGCCTCGGCGATTATCGGCCCGCGCATCATGCACAATTCGGTAACGCCGGATGCCGACCCGGCGGAGGTCAACGCGCGTTTCATGGCCGAATACCGCCGGCAATTGCGGCGGGACGGGATCATCGAATAAAATTACCACAGGGCTGTTGCAAAAAATAGACCGCACGGTAGGATGGGCTTCCCGGAGAGGAATGATCATGGCCCTGCTTCCCGAAGCCTATTCTCAGCTTGAACCCTTCGCCGCCCAGTGGGCTCTGCCCACCACCGCGCAGCGCACGATGGCACGCTCCAACTCTGCGCCGGAAGCGCGGCAGGCGTTTTACGATGCGCTGTCCCCGCTGGCCGCAGGCGTCATCGACGAACTCGATGCCAAGCCGCTAGAGGCGCTCAGCGACGCGGAGAAGCGTTTGCTCGACATGATTCTCGCCTATGCCCATGTCGCTCTGGCCGTGGAAATTCAGGGGCCGGAGGAGGCATGGCACCGCCAGTGGCGTGACCGGATGGTGGTTACACGCTCACCGGCAGACCTCGCCGCCTAACGCTTTTCGACCGTAACGCCGCCAAAGGCCGTGGTCATGAAAGGGCCGGCCAGCGTCTCATGCGGGAAGCCCAGCGGCACGGCGCTTGCGCTATCGAGACGTGTTCGTTGGTCGTCGGTGAGTTTCACCTCGAGAGCGCCGAGGTTGTCCTCAAGCTGCGCCGGGGTGCGGCATCCCAAGACCGGGGAGGTGACCACCGGATCGAGCATCGTCCACGCCAGCGCGACCTGTGCCGGCGTGCAGCCGAGTTCCTCCGCCGCGCCGACGACTTCGGCGGCAATGGCGGCACTGCGATCATTGAGCCTGCCGGTCGCCACGTTCATCGCCTCGCGCATGCCGTCGCTTCCGGGCTTCGCATATTTGCCCGTCAGCACACCGCCCCCCAGCGGTGACCAGGGACATACGCCCATGCCCATCTCGCGAGCCATGGGGATCAGCTCGCGCTCCACCGTGCGCTCGATCAGGCTGTAGGAGATCTGCAGCGCGCAGAACGGGTTCCACCCGCGCAGGTCGGCGATGGCCTGCATCCTGCTCGCCTGCCAGGCCGGGACGTCTGAAAGGCCGGTATAAAGCACCTTGCCTGACCGGATCAGGTCATCGAACGCGCGCAGGATTTCGTCCACCGGGGTGCGATAGTCCCACATGTGGAGGTAAAGCAGGTCGATCCAGTCGGTTTTCATCCGGCGCAGGCTGTCCTCCACCGCATGGACCATCGACTTGCGGTGATTGCCGGCATTGTTGGGATCGCCGGGAGACGTAGTGAGCGAATATTTGGTCGATACCACCAGCTGCCGCCGCTTCTGCGCGATGAGCTGACCCAGCAGTTCTTCCGACCCGCCCATGCCGCCGTAAAAATTGGCCGTGTCGATAAAGTTGCCGCCGCGATCGATATAGAGATCGACCATGCGCGCGGCCTCTTCGTCTGTGCTGCCCCAGCCCTCCGCACGGAAGGTCATTGTGCCGAGGCTGAGCGGCGAGACACGCAGACCAGAGCGGCCGAGCAGGCGATAATGATCGAGCGGCATGGGCAACTTCCTGAGGTGTTACGAGCCATCCTAGACGTCCGCGCGCCAGCACGCTTGACCATATCGGCAGGGCGGCGTGACCCGAGCTTGCCATGACGCCCAGCGGACATCAGTCTCCCCCGGTAAATGAGGGAGATGGAGATGGCGACATTCATGCTGGTCCACGGCGGCCATCACGGCGGCTGGTGCTACAAGAAAGTGGCGCGGCTGCTGCAGGCAAAGGGACACATCGTCTATCATCCGTCGATGACCGGCATGGGAGAGCGCGAGCATCTGCGCTTTCCAGGAATGAACCTTGATACGCACATCACCGATATCGTCCGCATTCTCGAGGTTGACGATTTGACCGATGTGATTCTGGTGGGGCATTCCTATGGCGGCATGATCATCACCGGGGTTGCCGACCGCGCGACCGACCGCGTCGCGCACCGCGTTTATCTCGACGCCGCCTATCCGGTGAACGGCGAATCGCTGCTGGTTCATGCCGGCGCCAATATCGCGCCGCTCGAGGCAACGATGCGCGTGATCGACGGGGTGGAGCTGGTCGGCTTTCCCGAGCATATGCCGCCGCACTTCTTCGGCATCACCGATCCGGAAGACGCTGCGTTCACCGCAGCGCGGCTCGGGCCGCAGCCGTGGGCCTGCTATACTCAGCCGCTGGTCCTTACCAACGAGGCGGCGATGCGCGCGATTCCTGAAAGCCATATCATCTGCACCTCGACTGCCGTGGGTCGGAACATGGACCTTCTGCGCGAACGGTCGCAGGGCCGCGTCTGGGACATCGACACCGGGCATGACCTGATGATCACCGAGCCTGAATGGACCGCCGCGCGGCTGGAGGATGTTGCCGCGACACTCGGCTGACGCGCTCCGGCGATCATCGCGCGCCAAGGCTTGCGGTTGGCCGCGCGCGGGTGAATCAGCCGGTCGAACGGGACAACGGGAGTAGGTTCATGAGCAGGCGGTATGAAGGCAAGGTCGTGGTGGTTACCGGGGCGGCGCAAGGCCTCGGACGGGCGCTCGCGCTCGGCTATGCGCGCGAAGGGGCAGCGCTTGGCCTGATCGACGTCAAGGCCGAGGGGCTTGCCGAGACGAAGTCCATGGCCGAGGCTCTGGGCGCAAAAGTCGAGACCTTCGTTGGCGATCTTTCGCAAGAAGCCACCGTGGCAGCGCTCGGCACTGAGGTCTTGGCGCGCTTTCCGTCCATCGACGTACTCTACAACAATGCTGGCGCTGCCTATGGCGAGGTCAATACGCCGATCGATCAAGTTTCCTGGGACAAGTTCCAGTTCTTCCTCGGCCTTAACACGCTCTCTCCGCTGTTCCTTGCCCGCGCGCTGCGACCGGCGCTGAAGGCGGCGAAGGGCTGCGTGATCAACCAGAGCTCGATGGCGAGCTACCAGCCGGCGGTCGTCTATGGCGTGACCAAGGCGGCGCTCAACCAGCTGACCTGGGGCATGGCGCGGCTGATGGGCGGTGATGGCATTCGGGTCAACGCGGTCGCGCCGGGCCTGATGGAGACCGAGGCGAGCGCCAGTTCGCTGGGTGCCGAGCGGCACGAGGCGATCCGCGCCATGCAGATGCTGCCCGGCCACGGCGCGCCTGAGGATATCGTCAATCTCGGCCTGTTCCTTGGCTCGGACGAGGCACGCTTCATCACTGCCGAGGTCATGCATTGCGACGCCGGGCACCCGTTCCGCGCCTGGCGGCAGTAGCCGGGTTAGGGAAGTGATCCGGGCCCGTCCCGCCCCGGCACGCGCTAAGTAAAACTACGTAAGCACCGGCACTTAGGCTGGTGCAGATGCGTTGCAAACGTGCCAGTATTAAGCTGTTACACGGTTGACTGGACACGGAAGGGGGCCAAGTTCGCGTCACGTTGGATGAAAGGCCCCCGCCTGTGAAGAAATACCAGCCCCACATGCCCGCGCCCGATTCGTGGTTCGATGCCCTTGGGGAACTGGCGCTGACCAGTGCCGGCTCCTTTCCGGATGAAGAGGCGCGGCTACTGCGCCAGCTTTACCACCTTGTCGCCAATGCTCCATCGCCGGCTTTCCTCGCTGGTGTGGTCCAGCCCGACATTGCGCAGTTTGAAGCCTCTGTCGGCATCGGTGCGACGGAGAGCGCCGCGCTATCGCTGCTGGGCGAGGATGCGGGATATATGTTGTCTCGCGGGTCGGGCGGCCAGCACCTGGCCTCGGTGATACTGCCGGGCCGCATGGAGGAAGCGACAGCCGGGGCTGATAGCGCTGCGCTGGCAATTGCCGGCGCGCTGGCAATTGCCTTACGGGATATGCTGCCGTTGTCGGCCAATCGCAGCGACCTGCATGGCGGACCGCATCTCCGCCTGAACTGACCTCAGGCTGTCCCGGTCTGGCTGGCGAGCAAGGCCGGATCGATACCTTCCGCGCGCCAGGCGGCGTGCCAGCGGCCGGCGGCGCGGGTTTCCCAGATCACTTCGGAATGCCCATCGGCGGCGTACCAGCCGTGGTGGCGCATTTCGTTGTCGAGCTGCCCGGCGCCCCAGCCGGCATAGCCGAGCGCCATCAGCCACCGCTCCGGCCCACGCCCCTCCGCAATCGCCCGCAGCAGGGTGAGCGAGGCGGAAACCAGCCCGAGCGGCCCGGCATCGAGCGATGCCTCTTCCTGCCAATCGCGCGAATGGAGGATAAAGCCGCGCGAAGGTTCGACCGGCCCGCCATCATGGACCGGCAGATCGGGCGCGGCACCCGGATCGATATCCAGTTCGCGCAGGATCTCGTGCAGGGAGATGCCCTCGCGCAGATGACCGATGCCGAGGCCGAAAGCCCCCTGCTCGTCATGCGTGATCATGGCGATCACCGAATGATCGAAACGCGGATCGCCCATGCCGGGCATGGCGAGCAGCAGGCGGCCTGCGAGAAACTGCGACTCTGTCATCGCCGCAGGCTAGCCCAAGCGCCTGCGCGCGTGAACCGGCCATTGTCGGAATGGCCGCGCACTGCGACGAGAGTGCGTGGGCACTAAGGCGGGCAGGTCCCCGCTTTGGCCATCCGGGGCAAGGGTCGACCCGCTGCCTCCCCGGTTGGCTCGCCGCCGTCGATCGCGATGCGGCCGTTGACCAGCACAGTCCGCATGCCTGTCGAAAACAGCGTCGGCCGCGTATAGTCGGCGCGCGGGGCAAAGCGGGCGGGATCGAACACGATGACGTCGGCGAAGGCTCCGGCCTTCAACTCGCCCCGGCCTTCAAGCCCGAACATGCGGGCCGTGCGCAGCGTGCTCGAAGCGATGAACGTGCGCAGGTCGATGACCTTTTTCTCCCTGACATAGGTCGCGTATTTGCGCGCGAAGGAGGCGTAGTATCGAGGATGGCCGGCCGACGCGTCCGAACTGGTAACCACCCAGTCGCGCTTCATGAACCGGGCGATATCGTCCTCGCTCTGGTTGAATGAGGCTATGCTCACCTCCTCTTCCTTGAGCAGGGCGATCGCGGCGGATACCGGGTCATTTCCCTTGTCTCGGGCAAGCTCCGCCAGCGTCTTGCCGCGCGCCCAGTCAGGACCGGTGGTGATGAGGATGGCCGAGGGACCGCCCCGGCGGCGCAGGTTCTCCTCCGCCTCGGCGCGCAGCCTTGGCAGGGCCTCGCTATCGGAAAAGCGCTTCAGCATGGCGGCCCGCCCACCGTCTTGCGCCCAGCGCGGCATCAGCGCGGCGGAGAGGCCTGTGCCCGATGCCGACCACGGATACTGGTCGGCATGGACCACCTGTCCGCTGGCCCGCGCCGCCTCGATCCGGGCGATGACCTGCGGGGCCTGGCCCTCGGACATCGACGCCCAGCGCCTTGATGTGGGCGATGTGGACCGGGATCGCCGCCTCGCGTCCGATCGCGATGGCCTCATCCACGGCGCCAAGGAGACCAATCGAATAGCTCGCCTCATCGCGCAGATGACTGTCATAGATGCCGCCTGCCACCGCTGCGACGCGGGCCAGGCTGGCAACTTCATCGCGCTTGGCGAAACTTTGAGGGGCATAGAACAGGCCGGTCGAAAGACCGAGCGCTCCGCTGCACATCGCCGTGCGGACATGACCCTGCATCCGCTCCAGTTCCTCGGCGGTCGGCGCCCTGTCGGCATTGCCGATCACCGCATAGCGTACGGCTCCGAAGCCGATGTAGCTGGCAAAGTTGATGCCGAAATCGCGGCGCTGTTCAGCTCCGGCTGCTGTCCCCGTGGTCTTGCCCAGGTCCACGCTGCCTCCACCGTCCACGCCGATGAAGGCGGTTGTCACCCCCTGCGTCAGGAAGGGCAGCAGCAGGCGGGCGGCGGCATTGTCAGACATCAGCGCGCCATCGGCATGGGTGTGCGGGTCGATGAACCCCGGCGCAACGATCATTCCCTGCGCCGCAATGGTGCGATTTGCCGCACCGCCGGCCTTTTTTCCGACAAAGACGATGCGGTCCCCGCGCACCGCGACATCGCCGACGAAGGGTGGGGCTTCCCCGGTGTAGATCGTGCCGCCACGGATCACTACGTCAAAGGATTCGGCTGGCGGGGCGGGAGAGGCCGAAGCCGGAAGCAAGACAAGCGAGGCCGCGAGCGCGGCGAATGAGAGCTGCCGCGCCGTGGCCAGTCGCATCGCGTTCCATTTGCCGGTCACTCGCCGAGCCAGGCGACGGCTTCGATCTCGACCATGGCTCCCGGAGCGACCAGCCCGGAGACGACGACAGACCGCGCCGGGTGGGGTTCGGCGAAGTATTCGCGGTAGATCGAATTGAACTCGGCAAAGTCAGCCGCATCGGTCAGCCAGACGGTCGCCTTGGCAACGTCATCCAAACCGCAGCCCGCTGCCTCCAGTGCCGCGCGCAGGTTGTCCAGCGCCTGCCGTGCCTGCGCGGCAAAGCCGCCGGGCACAATCTCCCCGTTTGCCCCGCGGGCGAGCTGGCCCGAAATATAGACGGTCTGCCCGGCGCGGACAAAGCGGGAGAGGGGCGGCCTTGTTGCCATGCAGATTACCTTTTCCGATCAGGAGTAATGCCGTGGTTGATAGACATGCACGGCCGCATTCTGCAAATCGACCAAAGCGGTCGGTGATAGCCTTCACCGCTGCAAAGTGCCGGTTTCCCGCTTCATCCCATAACCTACAGCTATGCGCGGGTCATTAAATTGTAACGAGGCTGTCTTTCGCTTGGGCACGATTGATGCAACACAGGGAGCAAGGGCGAACGAGATCGCCGCTCATCATGGGGAATACCGCATGAAAATTTCCGCCGTTGCCGTGCGCGCCTTGCTTCTCGCGGGGGCCTCGACCCTGTTCATGGCACCCGCCGCGGCACTTGCGCAGGATGCCGCGCAGGGCGAGCCCCCCGCCGACGAAACTTCGTCAAGCCAGGAAATTACGGTCGTCGGCAGCCGCATCGAAAATGCCGGGATTGCCGGCGCACTGCCGGTGACGGTGGTGGGAGAAGACAAGATCGCGGCGAACGGCAGCGTTTCGGGCGATGACCTGTTCCGCGCCATTCCGCAGGCGGGCGATGTGCAGTTCCAGGAGAGCCGCACCACCGGCAACCTCAACGACGCGCGCGGCGACAATGCCTCGATCAACTTGCGCTCGGTCGGCACGGGCAACACGCTCGTCCTGATCAACGGCCGCCGCATGATCCTGACGCCCGGCACCCAGACCGAAAACTTCGTGCCGGTGCAAACCGCCAACACCAACTCTATCCCCGTCGGCGCGATCCGCCGGATGGAAGTGCTGCGCGATGGCGCAGCGGCGATTTACGGCGCGGACGCGGTGGCCGGCGTGGTCAACGTGGTGCTCGACGATCGCTACAAGGGCGTCAAGATCGACGGCCGCTATGGCTTTGCCGATGGCACCAGCGAGGCGACCTTTGCGGCCAAGGCGGGGGTCGAAACCAGCGGCGGGCACTTCCTGCTGTTTGGCAGCTACACCCACCGCACCCCGCTGTTCGCCAGCGAGCGCCCCTATTCCGCCAGCGAGAACCACCTGGCCGCAGTGGTGGGAACGCCGTGGGAAGGTGATACCTCGTTCGACAACCGCTCGACTTCCTCGCCCTGGGGCAGCTTCACCGTGCTTCCCACGACAACCGCCGTGCGGCAGGGAACGGTGGCGCTGACAACATCGGGCGTGTTCCATATCGAGCCCACCGGCAACACGGCGGCGGGCTGCTCCAGCACTGTCATCAATGGCAACCTCTGCCTCCGTTCGGGCACCATTACCGGCGCCAATGACCGCGTGCTGCGCTATGATGAAAATCCCGATCGCACGATCCGTGGCGAACTGGACCGCATCAACCTGTTCGCCACTTTCAATCAGGACATTGGCAGCGTCGAACTGTTCGGCGAGGCAGGCTATTACCACGCCGAGCTGGCCGGCCAGCGCGAACAGTCCGCGCCGATCTCCAGCGCAGTGATCACCGTGCCGGTGACCAATTACTGGAACCCGTTCGGGCCGACCACCTTCAACGGCGTCGCCAACCCCAACCGCCTCGCCAACCTCGTCAACGTGCCCACCACGGGCCTGCCGGTGCGCATCACCACCTATCGGCCTGTCGACACCGGGCCGCGCGTGTTCGAGGTAACCGACGACATGATCCGCGGCCTGATCGGCCTGCGCGGCAGCTTCGGCAATTTCAAGTGGGAGTCGGCCGCAACCTATTCGTGGGCGCGGACTGACGACTTCACCAAGAACGCGATCAGCAATACCAAGTTCCAGCAGGCGCTCGCCCTGTCGACGCCCGATGCCTACAATCCGTTCAACGGCGGCAACCAGACCAACTATTCGCTGGGTGACGGCACACCGAACAGCAAGGCGACCATCGATTCCTTCCTTGTCGGCGTGCACCGTATCGGAAAGACTTCGCTGGCGACCTGGGATGCGCGCGTTTCCAATTCCAGCATCTTCAACCTGCCCGCCGGCGGCGTCGGCTTCGCCAGCGGCGTCGAACTGCGCCGCGAAACCTACCAGGATGACCGCGACGCACGGCTCGACGGGACGATCACCTATACCGACAGTGTGACCGGTATTGTCTATGGCACCGACGTGATGGGTGCGAGCCCGGCACCTGACGTGAAGGCGCGCCGTACCGTGGCTGCCGCCTACATCGAACTTGCCGTGCCGGTGATCTCTGAAGACATGAACGTGCCGCTGATGAAGTCGCTAGACCTGCAGCTTGCAGCGCGTGACGAGCACTATTCGGACTTTGGCAACGTGCTCAAGCCCAAGGTTGCTGCGGTGTGGTCGATGTTCGACCAGCTCAAGCTGCGCGGATCCTGGTCGCAGAGCTACCGCGCGCCGAACCTTGCGCAGTTCTACAGCGCGGGTACCCAGGTGGCGAATACCCGTACCGACTGGGCGCAGTGCCGGATCAACGCTACGACATGTTCGGGCGTGTCGACGCTCGAAGTGCGTTCAGGCAACCAGAACCTGAAGCCTGAAGATGCCGAAACGATCTCCGCCGGTGTGGTCCTCCAGCCGATCCCGAACCTGACGATCACGGTCGATTACTGGGCGCTCAACGAAATGGGCGTGATCGGGCTGCAGGGCGCGCAGAACCAGATCCTGTTCGATTATCTCGAGCGGCTGAGCGGCCGGACCAATCCAAACGTGGTGCGCGCGGCCCCGGTCGGCACGCAGGTCGTGGGCGACCTGCAATTCGTCAAGGACGATTACTTCAACCTCGGGCCCCGCAAGCTGCGCGGGTTGGACTTCGCGGTGAGTTTCGAAACCGCCAAGACGCCGATCGGCACCTTCAGCTTCGATTTTGCCGCTTCCAAGCTGATCAAGTGGGAACAGACCGCTTCCGACCTGCAGGCCACCCTGATTGCCGCCAATGCCGCCGGCACGCTCGGCACCGGCATCACGATCACCCAGGCGGGTGATCAGGTGCGCCAGAACGGCAACCCCGAATGGCGCTTCAACGGTAGCATGACGTGGAAGTCCGGCCCGTTCCGCGCGGGTGCGGAGGTAACCTATGTCGGCTCGGTCTTCGATACCGGCACGGCCGTGATCAACGGTTCGTTCTATGAAGTGCCCAGCTTCACCACGGTCGGTGCCTATGTGCAGTACCGCGCGCCAAAGGATGCCGGCGTCTTTGCCGGGACTCGCTTCAAGGTCGGCGCGCGCAACCTGTTCGATACCCCTCCGCCGCTGACCTCGTCGAACTATGGCTTCAACGGCGCCTTGGCCAACCCGACCGGGCGCTTCGTCTACTTCGAACTGTCGAAGGAGTTCTGATTTGCCTGCAGCCGCATTGCCCCGGAACTGAAAGGTTCATGCCATGCGGCTGAGGCAGATCGAGGTCTTTCACGCGGTCTATGCCAATGGCTCGATCAGCTCTGGCTGCGCGCGCGCTCAATGTGTCGCAGCCGGCGGTCAGCAAGGTGCTCCGCCATACTGAAAGTCAACTAGGCATCCGCCTGTTCGACCTCGTGCGCGGACGGCTGGTGCCGACCGACGAGGCGCATGCCCTGTTCCGCGAGGTGGACGAGGTCTTTCACCGCGTCACCTCGCTGCAGCAGACCGCCAACAACCTGCGCAATTCGGGCGCGGGGCATCTGCGGATCGGCATTGTGCCCTCGCTTGGCCTCGAAGTGCTGCCCAAGGCCATCGCCGCCTTTCGCGCGAAGAACCCTGAAGTCACCTTCGACATCAAGACGATCCACCACAGTGACGTGCTGCGGTCGCTTTATGAACGCGAATGCGACATTGCCTTTGGTTATGACCCGCCGGCCCATCCCCGCCTGACGCTGCGTAAACTGGCGAGCGCAAGGCTGGTCCTGATCGCCCCGGGCGGCAGCTTCGAGAGAGGCCGCGACAGCGTGTCCGTGGCGGATATCAGCAGCCGCGACCTGATCGGCGTGTCCAGCAGCGGACCGATCGGCGATATCGTCTCCGCCGCCCAGGCGCAGGCGCAGATCGAATTCCGCGAGATCGCCTCGGTCGATACCTATTACGTCGCAGCAGCGTTGGTCCGGCAGGGTTCGGGTGTGGCGATAGTCGACGAGTTCACCGCCCGCGCCACCTCGACCGAACACATGGACGTGCTCCAGCTTTCCCCGCCTCTGGAATTCGGGGTCCATGCCGCCTGGCTTGAGGACCGCCCGCTCTCCAAGCTGGCCAGCCGGCTGGTCGACCTGATGAAAACGGTCCTGCGGGCCGAGGTGGAGCTTCCCGTCCGGACATAACCGCCGGCTATGGGGCTGGGCCAAGACGGTTCGGCGCAGCGGCTTGTTTCCGCCGCCTCCGGTTTTACCGTGATCTGGTGCTTTTGACGAAAGACATGAACCGGGAATTCGAAGCCCATGCCGGCCGCGCCGCTACTCCGCGCGGACAGTCCGCGCGTTCGGCGATCGTCGTCGGGGCGGGCGTGGTTGGCATGGCCAGCGCCTATGCCCTGGCGCGGCGCGGCGTCTCCGTCACGGTGATCGAAAGGCGCGATGGACCCGGCCTTGAAGCATCCTTCGCCAATGGTGCGCAGCTGAGCTATGCCTATACCGATGCGCTGGCCAGTCCGGCATTGCTGCGCCATCTGCCCGCCGTCCTGCTTGGACTAGACCCGGCGATCTGCTGGCGACCATCGCTTGACCGCGATCACATCGCATGGCTGATGCGTTTCCTGCGCAGTTCCACGGCGAACCGCTTCACCGCGAACACCCTCGCCGGGTTAGAGCTCGGGCTGGAATCGCGGGCTGCCATGCATGCGCTGATCGAACAGCATGACCTTGATTTCGGCCACAGCGTGGCGGGCAAGCTGCACATCCACGCGACGCGGACAGGCCTTGATGCTGCGGCGCGGATAGTTGCGCTCAAGCGGCTTCACGGGGCCGACCAGCACGTTCTCAGCGCTGGCGAGGCCATCGATCTGGAACCGGCGCTGGCCGATCACGGTCCCTTTGCGGGCGCGGTCCATACGCCGGGGGATGAGGTTGGAGATCCCCAGCGTTTTTGCACCGCGATGGCGGCGCTTCTCGGGCGCGATTACGGCGTGTCGCTGCGCTTTGGCACGAGAGTAGAGGATCTGGGCGAGGCAGGCGCCAAGGCATGGGTCCAGACCGGCAGCGGCGAACGGCTGATGGCCGATAACCTCGTCGTCTGCGCGGGTATTGGCTCCGGGCCGCTTGCCGCACGCTTCGGACTGGGCGCGGCGCTGATGCCGGTGAAAGGCTATTCCTTCACTGCGCCCGAAGGGCCGGCGGGCCTGCGAGTGAGCATTACCGATGTTTCCCGCAAGATCGTGTTCTGCCCGCTTGGAGGTATGGTGCGGGTGGCCGGCATGGCTGAAATTGGTGCGCGTTCGACTGCGGTCGACCCCAAGGCTCTGGAAAGCTTGCGCAGCGGCGCGCGGACCAGCTTGCCCCGTGCCGCGAACTATGACCAGATCGGCGCCGGATGGGCGGGGATCAGGCCGATGAAGGCCAATTCGTTGCCGACCATCAAGCGTGTTTCGCCGCGCATCGCGGTCAATATTGGCCATGGCATGCTGGGGTGGACATTCTCGATGGGCTCGGCCGAACGGCTGGCGACCTTGGTACTGGAGAAAGTGGAATGAAGCAGGGGATTTGGGGAACTGTTCGCAAAGGGCTGTTGGCCTTTGTCGCGCTGGCCATGGTGGCAGCGCCGGTTTCTGCGCAGAAGAAGCAGCTCCTCGAATATCCCAGCATCCATTCGCCCGTTGTTGGCGAAAACGGCATGGTCGTTTCCCAGAACGCGATCGCCAGCAAGGTTGGCGCGGACGTGATCCGCAAGGGCGGCAACGCGGTCGATGCCGCCGTTGCCATGGGTTTTGCCCTTGCCGTGACCCTGCCGCGCGCCGGCAACATCGGCGGCGACGGCTTCATGCTGGTGCATGACGGGCGGACCGGAGAAGACATCTTTTTCGACTTCCGCTCGGTCGCCCCCAAGGCCGTGACGCTTGCCATGTTCCTCGACAACAAGGGCCGGGAAGCCGACGCCGCCAGCCGCGGCTATATCGCGCCGTCGGTGCCGGGAACGGTTGCCGGCCTGTTCAAGGCACACCGCCGCTTCGGCAAGCTCCCCTGGGCAGAGGTGGTGAAGCCGGCGATTGCCCTGGCGCGGGATGGCGTGGCACTGACCCCTGACGAAGCCTTCGTATTCAGCTGGGGCAAGGAGCGCCTTTCGACCAGCAAGGCCGCGCGCTCCGCCTATTACAAGCCCGACGGGTCGCTCTACCGCGCGGGCGAGGTGATGAAGCAGCCCGACCTTGCCTGGACGCTCAGCCAGATCGCGGCGCGCGGTGCGGACGGGTTCTACAAGGGGCCGGTCGCGGAAAAGTTCGCGGCCGATATGAAGGCCAACGGCGGCCTAATCACCATGCAGGACCTTGCCGATTACCGCGCGATTGAGCGCAAGCCCCTGCGCGGCACTTACCGCGGGCTCGAAGTGGTGACCGCTCCGCCAGCCAGTGCCGGAGGAGCGACCCTGCTCAACATGCTCAATGTGCTTGAGAACTTCGACGTAAAGGCTGGCGGCCTCGGCTCGGCCAAGACGCTGCACCTGCTGTCGGAAACGATGAAGATGGCCTATGCTGATCGCTACAAGGTGCTGGGCGACAGCGATTTCGTGAAGATCCCGCTCGCCGGTTTCGTCTCCAAGCCCTACGCCGCCGAGCGCGCCAAGCAGATCGACCTTGAAAAGGCCAAGCCCGCCGATGAACTGGGCGCGGGCGATCCGTGGAAGTTCGAAAGTCCCTCGACCACGCATTTCTCGGTGGCCGATGCCAATGGCATGGTCGTTTCGACCACCTATACGCTGGGCGCGGACTTCGGGTCGGGCGTGATGATCGAGGGCACGGGCGTGCTGCTCAACAACCAGATGAACAATTTCAGTCACGTTCAGGCGGCGAAAGCCATGGCCGAAGGCAAGCCGCTGCCGCCCAACGCGATGATGCCGGGCAAGCGCATGCTCTCCACCATGATGCCGACCATCGTGATGAAAGACGGCAAGCCCTGGCTGATCACCGGCACCCCCGGGGGCAGCACGATCATCGACACGGTGCTGCAGGTGATCGTCAACGTGGTCGACTTCAAGCTCAACGTCGAGGAAGCAACCCACCAGCCGCGCATCTTTCAAGATGCGAGTGACAAGCTGCGGGTCGAGCCCAATTTCAACCCGGATACGGTGCGCCTGCTCGCCGCGATGGGCCATCCGATCACCTCTGACGAAACCATGGGCAGCGCGCAGTCGATCATGATCGAGAACGGCCGCTTCCTGGGCGCTGCCGATCCGCGCCGGCCGGGAGCCTTGGCCATCGCGCCGTGAACCGGAAAGCTCCGGTTCGGGCATCCCGGACCAAGATCTATTTTGACGGCGGTTGTCGGCCCAATCCGGGTCCGATCGAGGCGGCTGTCGTTCTGCGCGGGGTTGCCCACGTTCACGATGATCTTGGCGAGGGCAGCAACAGCGACGCCGAATGGCTGGCGCTGATCTGCGCGGTGAAGCTGGTGCGGTCACTTGGCCTTGGCGAGGTAACCCTGCTCGGCGATGCGGCGGAGATTGTTCGCGCCGCCAATGAAGCCTTGCGGACCGGGCAGGCCCGCCCCGGTCATGCCGCCACGTTCCTGGAACTCGCCATCGAGGTGCCCGGTTTGCGGGTGCGCTGGATCAGGCGGGCGCAAAACCTTGCCGGCATCGCGCTCGCTGCGCGCCATCCCCGTTAGGGGCGGTCACCGGCCGTCGGCGGCGCGGGTCTGGCGGAACTCTGAATCCTTGCTCCACTGCGGCCAACGCGGCGATGTCGCAAGGTTGCGGCCGACGCGATAGGCCAGCGCCACGTCCTTCGCCGCACTGCCGAAATCGAGCGCAGGGCTCCATTCGTCACAGGTCTGGTGATAGCAGCGCATGTAGGCTTCCAGCCAGGCCTGGCCGGCTGGGCGGCCGCCCTTGACGAGGTCAGGCGCGCCGCTGATCGCCATCAGCAGCAGGGTCGGCACGCCGCGCTTGGCGAGCGGGAAATGGTCGGCCCGGTAGAACAGTCCGCGCTCGGGAAGGGCTTCGGGTGTTACAATGCGCCCCTGCTGCGCGGCGGCCGTGGCAAGGTCGTCCTCGAGGCTGTTCTGCCCCTGTCCCACCAGCATGATGTCACGTGACGGACCCCCCGTCTGGAGGATGTCCAGCGTGATGTTGGCGACCGTGTCGGCGGCGCGGTAGACGGGTTTCGAGGCATAGGTTTCGGATCCCAGAAGCCCGCGTTCCTCCGCCGTCCAGAAGGCGAAAACCACACTGCGATCGGGCTCCGGCCCCCGCTTGAACGCGCGCGCCACTTCGAGCAGCCCGGCCACGCCCAGCGCGTCGTCATTGGCTCCCGGGCGCACGGTGCGGCCCTGAGCGTCGGGCGCGCCCTGGCCATAGGCATCCCAGTGCGCCCCGAACATGACGACTTCCTTCGGGCGCTTGTGGCCATCGATCCGTGCGAGCACGTTGCGGCTGTTCAGCGCTTCATGCGTGACGGGCAGGTCTGCGCCCAGCGTCAGACCCAGTTCTACCGGGCGGAAGTCGGCTGAGCGCGCCCGCTTGCGCTCTGCCGCGAGATTGAGACCAGCGGCAGTGAACAGCTTTTCTGCCGCAGCCCCTTCCAGCCAGCCTTGCAGTGACACGCGGTTTGGCGCGCCGGCCACGTCATAGTTCTCGCCGCCCGGGGCGGTCACCGTGTTCCAGCCATAGCCGACGCCCGCCGTGTCATGCACGATCAGCGCCGCCACTGCGCCGCGCCGCGCGGCCTCTTCGAACTTGTAGGTCCAGCGGCCGTAATAGGTCATGCGGCGGCCGCCGAACTTGCCGGCCACCGCTTCTCCGTCCTGCGCCTCGAAGTCGGGGTCGTTGATCAGGAACACCGCGACCTTGCCCTTCAGGTCGACACCCTTGAAATCGTCCCAGCCGCGTTCGGGTGCATTGACGCCGTAGCCGACGAAGACCAGCGGCGCATCGGCGATCCGCACCTGATCGACCGCGCGGACGGTGCTCAGGTAGATGTCGCGCTTCTGGGTGAAGGACAGGTTCTGTCCCTTGCCTTGGGCGGTAACGGTGCCGCCGCCAAGCTGGGTTCGGATAAGGGGCACGGGCTGGGTCCAGGCACCATTCGGACCACCGGGCTTGAGACCGATCTTATTGAGCTCGGCAACCAGCCAGTCGACTGTCTTCGCCTCACCCGCCGTTCCGGGTGCGCGCCCTTGAAATGCCTCTGAGGCGAGGGTGCGAACGTCGGCCGACAAGCGGTTCGGCGAAATGGCATCCGCGTTGCTGGTCTTGGCCGAAACACTGGCGGGAAGGGCGCATAGGGCGCCAAGGCCAAGGGCGATTACGGAAAGGAGGCGTGGGTTCATGGCCCCAGTCTAGACCACTGCCCGCGCCAATACATCCCTTTCCGGCGGTGCGAGAGGATTATGCCTCGAGCGGCTCCGTGGCATAGCCGAGTTCAGGGATCGAAACCGAGCGGCGCCCGCTGAAATCCGTGCGCACGACGATCAGGCCGCACTTCTCGTAATGGTCGAGCAGGCGGCGGATGCGGCCTTGCGAATTGGTGCCATAGATGCGCGCCAGTTCCTCATCCGGAGGGCAGGGCAGGCCATCGCGGGCGGCTCCGGCAATGGCGAGGAAGGGGGCGAGCAGGTCATCGGCCAGCACTGAGCCCGCGCGCAGGATGTCGCGCCATCCATCGCTTGCTGGATCGTCCACCCCGGCCACGGCCATGGCGAAGCGGCGGCGGAACTGGTTCATGTCGACATGGCCGGAAGTCAGCCGCTGCATCCGGCAACGCACGGTGAAATCCTGGAACAGCTTGGACTGCGGCTGGAAGGTTACCCCGTCCTCGGCCGCCATGGCGAAGAGGATTTTCGATACCGCCTGATCGACTTCGCTGGCGGACAGCGAGGGGCTTCTGCGCGAGGGACAAGCTCCTCTGCCTCGACATCATGGCCGGCGATCTGCTCGATCAGGTCATCGGCGGCGGGCTGGCGCGGCGGCGGAGCGGGCTCGAAGGGCATCGCGGCTTCAAGGTGCAGGTCTTCATGCAGCAAGGCGTGAAGATCGTCGGGCGTGGCATTGGGCGGCGGCACCATCTTCTGCATGACGACCTTGGCCCCGGTGCGCACCGATCCAATGCGAACGGCGATCGGCCTGCGGCTGATCGCCGGACCAAGGCCGAGGAACTGCCCGCGCGCGAGATCGCGAATCTGTTCGGCCTGCCGCCGCTCCATGCCGAGCAGGTCCGCCGCGCGGGCCATGTCGATATCGAGGAAGGTGCGGCCCATCAGGAAATTGGACGCTTCTGCCGCGACGTTTTTGGCCAGCTTGGCCAGGCGCTGGGTGGCGACGATCCCGGCCAGCCCGCGCTTGCGGCCGCGGCACATCAGGTTGGTCATGGCGGCAAGGCTGACGCGGCGGGCATCATCGCTGACCTCGCCAGCTGCCGCGGGGGCGAAAAGCTGGGCCTCGTCCACCACGACCAGCGCCGGGAACCACTGTTCGTGCGGCGCATCGAACAAGGCGGAGAGGAACAGCGCGGCGCTGCGCATCTGCGCCTCGACCTCAAGCCCGTCGAGCGCGAGCACGACCGAGGCGCGGTGCTTGCGGATGCGCGCTGCCAGCCGGGACAGCTCGGGCGGCGAATAGGCGGCGGCATCGATGACGATATGGCCGAAGACCTCGGCCAGGGTGACGAAGTCGCCCTCCGGATCGATCACGATCTGCTGGATGATTGAGGCGCTTTCCTCAAGCAGGCGCCGCAGCAGGTGGGATTTGCCCGAGCCGCTGTTGCCCTGCACCAGCAGGCGGGTGGCAAGGAGTTCCTCAACGTCTATGGTGATCGGGCCGCCGCTGGGGTCGGTGCCGATTTGGATGGGTGCGCTCACGCCGCGGGCCTAGAGGCTGCCGCAGATTCGCGCCAATCGTCCCGCCCACTTTTTCCAGAGCTTTGCGCCAGGATCAGACAGAGAAGCCCTCCGCCGGGGAGAACTTGACGCGTAGTTCGGACAGGCCGCGAATAATGAAGCTCGGCTCGAAATCGAAATCGCGGTTGCCGGCCGGGCCGTGGACGCCTTCATCGAGGTCGATCTTCGCCGTCATGGCGAGGAACTTTTCTAGGATAATCCGCACCTCGGCCCGGGCGAGCGGTGCACCGGCGCAGACGTGCTTGCCGCGCCCGAAAGCAAGGTGTTCCTTGATCTTCGGACGGTTCAACCGGAATTCCTGCGGGTTTTCCCAGCGGCGCGGATCGCGGTTGCCGCCCGGCAGGCCCATCAGGACCTTGGTTCCGGCCTTCACCGGCAGGTCGCCGATCATGGTATCGCGGCGGGCAAGGCGGGAGAGCTGCTTGGTCGAGCCTTCAAGGCGCAGCACTTCTTCCAGCATAGCCGGGATCAGCGAGGGATCGGTGCGCAGTTGGTCCTGCAGGCCGGGCACATCGATGATGTAGCGCATCGAATTGCCCAGCAGCTTGGCGCTGGTGTCCTGACCTGCGCCGTACATGAAGACGCCCAGCGTCATCAGGTCCATCATCGATGGGCGTGTGCCGTCCGAATATTCGGCCTGGGCCAGTTCGGTCAGGATGTCATCGCGAGGGGCCGCCTGCCGTTCGCTGATGTAGCGATAGAAATAGCCGGTCATCGCCACCATCGGGTGGGTATCGCCTTCATGCGTGTTGAGGCTCGAATCGAGATTGCCCGGCGCGGGGGAGGCATCGATCAGGTCCATGAAGGTCTGGCGGTCTTCTTCCGGAACGCCCAGCAGGTCGGCGATCACCATGGTGACAAAAGGCGTGGCCACCTCGCTGATCAGGTCGCATTCGCCCTTCGCGACCATCGTGCGCACCATGTCATCGGCGTAGGCGGTCATGAACTCCTCGTTCGCCTTCAGGCGCGAGGGGGTGAACAGGCGGTTCATCAGCGAGCGCAGCTTGGTATGCGGTTCATCGTCGAGCATGACGACCTGATCGCCGCCGAGGAATTTGGAGCGGTTCTCCTCGACCTGCTCGGTGATGTCTGGCCCGCCGTGCGGCTCAAACGGCAGGGGCGCGGCGGCCCCGGCGAGGCCGATGATCGCGGAGAAATCGCGGTGGTTGTTTAGCACTTCGACCGTCTCGTCATAGCCGGTGACTATCAGGTAATCGCGGCCTTCGGGCTGCCAGACAGGGCCGTGCGCCCGAACCGCTTCGAAGAAGGGGTAAGGGTTCTTCGCGATCTGGTAATCGGTGAAGTAGTCACGATTTTCGAGTTCCACGCGCGTCTCTCCAAGGCAGCTTTGCATTTTATGATATATATTGGATCATAATGTGTAGCGATCGCTCGCGTCAACCTCCGCTCGGCAAAATCGGACCGCCTCAGCGATTGAAATGTGCACCATTGCTTGACAGTTCGCTTTGGTCAGGCCAATTGGCCTTACCAAATTTTGGGGTTGGGAACTGCCATGAAGATTACCGCCGCTCGCGTCATCGTCACTTGTCCGGGGCGCAATTTCGTGACGCTCAAGATCGAGACAGACCAAGGCGTTTACGGTATCGGCGATGGCACGCTGAACGGGCGCGAGCTTTCGGTCGTCGCCTACCTTGAGGAGCATGTGATTCCCTGCCTGATCGGCATGGACCCGCGCCAGATCGAGGATATCTGGCAGTATCTTTACAAGGGCGCCTACTGGCGGCGCGGGCCAGTCACCATGCGCGCGATCGCCGCGGTCGACATGGCTCTGTGGGACATCAAGGCCAAGATGGCGGGGATGCCGCTGTACCAGTTGCTGGGTGGGCGCAGCCGCGACGGGGTGATGGTCTATGGCCATGCCAACGGCAGCGACATTGCCGAAACGGTGGATGCGGTCGGCCAGTATATCGACATGGGCTACAAGGCGATCCGCGCGCAGACCGGCGTGCCCGGGATCAAGGACGCTTACGGGGTGGGCCGCGGCAAGCTGTACTACGAACCAGCTGACGCCTCGCTCCCCTCGGTCACCGGCTGGGACACGCGCAAGGCGCTCAACTATGTGCCCAAGCTGTTCGAAAAGCTGCGTGAGACTTACGGCTTCGATCACCACCTGCTGCACGACGGCCACCACCGCTACACCCCGCAGGAAGCGGCGAACCTCGGCAAGATGCTCGAGCCCTACCAGCTGTTCTGGCTGGAGGATTGCACCCCGGCGGAAAACCAGGAAGCGTTCAAGCTGGTCCGCCAGCACACAGTCACGCCGCTTGCGGTGGGCGAGATCTTCAACACGATCTGGGACGCCAAGGACCTGATCCAGAACCAGCTGATCGACTATATCCGCTGCACGGTCGTCGGCGCGGGCGGGATCACGCACCTGCGGCGCATTGCCGATCTGGCAGCCATGTACCAGATCCGCACCGGCTGCCACGGCGCGACCGACCTCTCGCCCGTCACCATGGGCTGCGCGCTGCACTTCGATACCTGGGTGCCCAATTTCGGCATTCAGGAATACATGCGCCACTCAGAGGAAACCGACGCGGTCTTCCCGCACGATTACCACTTCGAGGCGGGCGAGCTGTTCTGCGGCGAGAACCCCGGCCACGGCGTCGACATCGACGAGAAGCTAGCGGCGAAATATCCCTACAAGCCTGCTTACCTGCCGGTCGCGCGGCTTGAAGACGGGACGATGTGGAGCTGGTAATCTAGGCCGCGCCCAGCCTTGCCTTGACCAGCTCAGCCAGCTCGCGCCGGGCGACCTTGTTCGAATGGAGCAACGGCACTTCGGCGCGGGTGATCGGCACCCAGCGGCGCGGCACCTTATAGCTGGACAGCTTGCGCCGCATTTCCGCCTCTACCTCGGCGAAGTCGAGCGATTGCCCTTCCGCGGCGATCACCGCAGCGACGACTATCTGCCCTCGCTCCTTGTCCGGCACGCCGAACACATAGGCCGCCTCGATACCGTCCAGTGCCATCAGTTCCATCTCGACCTCCGCAGGTGAGACATTGGAACCGGCAGTCTTGATCATGTCCCCATCGCGCCCGACGAAATGGATGCGCGCGCCATCCACCTCGCACATGTCGCCGGTGCGGTAATAGCCGTCGGGGGTGAAGTACTCAGCGCGCTCGATCTTGTGCAGCCCCGGCGTCACCGGATAGCCGCGCACCTGCATTTCGCCGATGCCGCCGTCTGGCACCGGCTGGCCCGCCTCGTCCGCAATGCGAATGTCGTAACCGGGCGCGAAGTGATCAAGCGGCGCGCAGAGCGGGCGTCCAGGCGCGCGGAATTCGTCGCCGGCATAGGAATAGGGGCCGAGCGTCTCGCTCATGCCAAGACCCCACCACGGCTTCGGCTGCTTTGACAGCATGGCGAGATCGGCCTCGGTCAGCACCGATCCCATCGCCACACGGCTGTTGTTCAGCGTCTTGCCGGGACAGACGCAGGTCGCCCCGGCCTGCAGCGCGGGCATCAGGTACATCATCAGCCCGCCGATCCAGAACATCGGTAGCTGCGCGGTCACATCCTTGCCGCGCTCGATTCCGAGCATGCCGCGCAGATAGGCGGTGCGGAACAGCACCGGGCCGTGGTTGTGCCGCACGCCCTTTGGCAGGGCCATCGAGCCCGAGGTGTAGATCTCCACCAGCTGGTCGGCAGGGTGAACTTCGGATTCGACCGAGAGGAGTACGTCCTCATTCACCGCCGCCGCATCGCCAGTGATCGCGGCAAGGTCGATCGTGCGCGCGGGCAGACCTTCGCCGGTTGATGCGACCCAGCGCAGGTACGGAACCTCTGGCAAGGCTAGCGGCCCGCTGCCCGGATCGCCCAGCGCAGGCAGCGCCTCTGTCAGTCGATCGGCATAGTCATATCCCATGAAACGGCGCTGCACGATCAGTCCGCCCACATCCGACTGGCGCAGAACGCGCACCAGTTCGCCGGCGCGGATCATCGTCGAGATTGGCACGGCAATCGCGCCGATGCGCGCCGTGGCCGCCAGCATCAGCGCAAAGCCGGGTCCGTTACCGTAAATGAAGCCAACCCGCGATCCCTTGCCCACGCCGCGCGCCAGTAGTCCCCGCGCGAGGTCAGCGGATTGGCGTTCAAGCGCGGCGAAAGTAATTTCCTCTGGCTGCCCGTCTTCGCCCTCGGTCCGCACCGCCACGGCATCGCCGTATGCAGCCGCCGCTGCGCGGATCAGCTGCGGAAAGGTGCGCGCGTCTTCGGGCTTGGCCAATGGTATTCTCCCGCCGGCATCGCTGTGCAGGCGGCGCAGACTTCGCGCGGCGCAGGGCGGCTGGCAAGTGCTGGCCGACAAATTCGCCTCTGCGGTGCGCGGCGGGAAGGTCAGGTTTGCCGGTGTGGGAAAATGTGCGGCGCTTCGTGGAAGTCATCGCCGCAGAGCACCGTTCCTGCTATCAATGCGCCTGTCAGGGAGGGAGATTGTCAGCATGAAGCGATTGATCGTCCGGTGTGCGGTATTGCTCGGCGCGGCCTTGCTCTCTTCCTGCACTCCGCGTGCCAGCGGCCCGGCTACTGAGGGCGTAACCGATGCGATGCTTGCCAATTCGCCCGAAGGCGAATGGTTGAGCTATGGCCGCGATCCGTCCGAGCAGCGCTTTTCGCCGCTGACCGCGATCAGCGATACCAATGTCGACCAGCTCGGCCTTGCCTGGGCGGCGGACATGGAAACCGCGCGCGGGCAGGAAGCGACGCCGCTGATGCATGACGGCACGCTTTACGTCACCACCGCATGGTCGATCCTCAAAGCTTATGATGCGAAGACCGGGCGGCTAAAGTGGAGCTACGATCCCAAAGTGCCGCGCGATACGCTGGTGCGCGCCTGCTGCGATGCGGTGAACCGGGGTGTCGCGCTCTATGGCACCTCGGTCTATCTCGCCACGCTTGACGGGCGGCTGATCTCGCTCAAGCAGAAGGACGGCGCGCTGATGTGGTCGGCGCTCGTCGTGCCGAACCAGCAGGATTACACGGTCACCGGCGCGCCGCGCATCGCCAACGGGCTGGTGCTGATCGGCAGCGGCGGCGCGGAATACAAGGCGCGCGGGTTCCTTGCTGCCTATGACCATCGTACGGGCCAGCAGATCTGGCGCTTCCATACCGTGCCGGGCAACCCCGCCGATGGACAGGAAAGCGCTGCGCTGAAGAGCGCGGAAAAGACCTGGGCTGGCGAGTGGTGGAAGCTCGGCGGCGGCGGCACGGTGTGGGATTCGATCACTTACGATGCCAAGACCGGCCTGGTCCTGTTCGGCACCGGCAATGCCGAGCCGTGGAACCCGGCCGCGGCAGGTCGGCAGGGGGATTCGCTCTACACCTCCTCCTTGGTCGCGGTGCGCGCGGATACCGGGGAATACGTCTGGCACTTCCAGGAGACTCCGGAAGACCGCTGGGACTATGACAGCAATGCCCAGATTACGCTGGCGGACATCGAGATTGGCGGAAAGCCGCGTCACGTAGCGCTCCACGCGCCGAAGAACGGTTATTTCTATGTGCTCGATGCGGCAACGGGCGAGTTCCTCTCCGCCGGCGCCTTCTCGCCGCAGAACTGGACGACCGGGATCGATGCCAAGACCGGACGTCCGGCGATCAATCCCGAGGCGCGCTATGAGAAGACCGGCAAGCCTTTCGTCGGCATGCCGGGCGTGGCCGGGGCCCATTCGTGGCAGCCGATGAGCTTCAGTCCGCAGACAGGCCTCGTCTACCTGCCGGCTAACATTTCCGGCTTCCCCTATCTCGCGGCGAAAGACTGGAAGCCCAGCGCCATCGGCGTCCAGGTGGGGTTGGAAAGCGGCGCGGTCGCCATGCCGGCCGATCCCGCGTTTCGCGCCGGGGCCAAGGCGATGACCACTGGCGCGCTGATCGCGTGGAATCCCCTGACGCAGAAACCAGCCTGGACCGTGCCGCATGTCGGGCCATGGAATGGCGGCACGCTGGCGACGGCAGGGAACCTTGTGTTTCAGGGGACGGCTGCGGGCAGCATCGATGCCTATTCGGCGGACAAGGGCAGGAAGTTGTGGTCCTTCCCGGTCCAGACCGGGGCGATGGCCGCGCCGATGACCTATGCAATCGATGGTGAGCAATATGTCGCCATCCTCGTCGGCTGGGGCGGCCTGTGGGACCAGGCCTATGGCCTTCTCGCGCACAAGAGCGGGGCGACGCGCAACATCAGCCGGCTGCTGGTGTTCAAGCTGGGCGCGAAGGGTGCATTGCCTGCGCCCAAGTCGCTCGCTGCCCTGCCGCTCGATCCGCCGGCCTTCACCGGCACGAAGGAACAGGCCATGCTCGGGGCCAGCCTCTACGGCCGCTATTGCATGGCCTGCCACGGCGATGCGGCGGTGGCGGGCGGGCTCAACCCCGACCTGCGCCGCTCGGCCGTGCTGGGTAATCCGGCGACCATGCAGGCGATTGTTCATGACGGCGCCCTCTCGCCAAAGGGCGGCGGCAACGGCATGGTCTCGTTCAAATCGGCGCTGAAGCCGGAGCATGTCGAGGCGATCCGCCAGTACCTGATTCTGCGCGCCAATGAAGACAAGGCGCTCGGCGAGCGCTAGGGGGTTTGCTATGTCAAAGAGGAATCCCGCGTGACCATCGACCTGTCCAAGATCCGCGCCATCGATATGCACGTTCATGCCGAGGTTTCGTGCCACAATCCCGAAGACCCGGTGATGGGCAAGTTCTTCGACGCCGCCAGCGCCTATTTCAAGGCACCGCGCGAACGGCCCAAGATGCCCGAGATCGCGCAGCTGTACCGCGAACAGCAGATCGCCTTCTGCATGTTCACCGTCGATTGCGAAAGCGGTATCGGCGCCAAGCGCGTCTCGAACTACGAGATCGCGGAATTCGCTGCACAGAACGCCGACATCTGCATTCCCTTCGCCTCGATCGACCCGCGCAAGGGCAAGCTGGGTGCCCGCGAGGCGCGCGACCTGATCGAGAATTACGGCGTGCAGGGCTTCAAGTTCCACCACATCATGCAGGACTGCGATCCGGCGGACCGCGTCGGTTATCCGATCTACGAGGTCATCGCAGAGCACAAGCTGCCCGCCATCTTCCACACCGGCCATTCGGGCATGGGCACGGGCATGCGCGGCGGCGGCGGGGTGCGGCTGAAGTGGGGCCAGCCGATGCTGGTCGATGATGTCGCGGTCGATTTTCCCGACATGAAGATCGTGCTCGCCCACCCGTCATGGCCGTGGGTCGATGAAAGCCTGTCGATGGCTCTGCACAAGGACAACGTGTTCATTGACCTGTCGGGCTGGTCGCCGAAATACTTCCAGCCGCAGATCATCCAGTACGCCAACACGCAGCTGAAAAAGAAGATGCTGTTCGGCAGTGACTTTCCGCTGATCCATCCCGACAAGTGGATCGAAGCGGCCAAGACCGTGGGTTTCAAGGACGAGGTTATGCCGGGTATCATGAAGGACAATGCTGCAAAACTGCTGGGGCTTTCCTGATGGCGGGCTTCGTCCTGATCCACGGTTCGTGGCACGGCGGCTGGTGCTTTGACCTGCTGGCCGAGGAACTGCGCGCGCGCGGGCATGAAGTCGATGCGCCGACTTTGCCGGGCATGGGCGGCACGCGTGAAGAACTGAGCGCCGTCACGCTCGAAGGCTGGGGCCGCTTCGCCGCCGAACGCTGCCGCGCGATGCGCGAGCGGTTGGGCGGCGGTCCGGTCGTGCTGGCTGGACACAGTCGGGGCGGTCTGGTGATTTCCACCGCAGCCGAAATTGATCCGCAGGCGATGGACGGCCTCGCCTACATCTGCGCGATGATGCTGCCCGCGGGCATGAGCCGTGCGGATTTCAAGGCGTTGGAGGGCCCCAATCCGGACTTCGACGCGATCATCATCCCGGTTGAGGATGGTGCCGGGACGATTGTCGATCCGACGCTGGCGGGGGCAGTCTTCGCTCAGCTCAGCCCGCCCGATCTGGTCGAGCAGGTCCTGCCGAAGCTGACCATCGAACCGCACGGGGTGCGCACCACACCGGTCTCGGTCACGCCGGAACGCTGGGGCTCGGTACCGCGCACTTATGTCGAGTGTACGGAGGACCGGACGATACCGATCACCAGCCAGCGCAAGATGCAGGCGCTATGCCCCGGCGCGAAGGTGATCTCGCTGGAGGCCGATCACAGTCCCTATCTTTCGCAGCCCAAGGCACTCGCCGACGCACTGGAAGCCGCGATCACATAAGAAAAATCCGGGGCGCCGACTGGCGGCACCCCGGACCCTCGGTGATCGAACTTTCTTGCTGTGATCAGCCGGCGCGGCTGCCGCTGAGCGGCATCGAGCCGAAAGCGCCGGCCTTGACGTCGCCGGTAATCGCGTCGCCATCGACCGTGGCGGTGCAGTCGAGCGTCATCGGCATCGGCACCTTCATGTCCATGGTCCAGGTCAGCGTATTGCCATCGACCTTGCCATTGTTGACGTCCATCGAACCCATGCCGCCGGCAAGCGAGCCGGTGAAGCTGTCACCATCGACGACCACGGTGAAGGTCCCGCCTTGGTCGCCCATCGGGGTTTTCACATTGACGTTGTAGGTTCCGGCAACTGACATTTCAGGTCTCCTCAAAAAGATTTCTGGGGCGGTTCAACGCGTTTGCGCCGCCTCTGTCAATTGCCGGTGACAGCCGCCGCACGGACCTCGACCGGCAGGCCCAGGCCCTTGAGCTGCGGTTCCACAACCTTGCGGTCGCCGACCACGACGAAGACCAGTCCTTCAGCCTGAAGGTAGGTCTTGGCCGCCATATCGAGTGCCGTAGCGTCAATCGCGCGGTACTTGTTCGGCAGGGTCACATAGTAGTCATCGGGGCGGCCCAGCCGGTCGATGCTCATCAGCGCGCCAATGACTTGTCCGTTGGTCTGAAAGCGGTTGGGCAGCCCGCGAATATTTCCGTCGGTGACGCGGTTGTGTTCGGTCGGATTGGTCGGCTTGGCGGACGGGAAGGCCTTGATGTTGTCCAGCAGCAAGCGAATCGAATCGCCCGTACGGTCGGCCTGGACTGGCGCCGAAATCGTGAAGCTGCGCGGCCCGAGCGGGCTGGAGACGCCAGAACGAACGCCATAGGACCAGCCCTTGTCCTCACGCAGGTCAAGGTTCAGGCGGCTCAGGAAGCCATTGCCGAGCACCTCGTTGGCAAGGTCCAGCGCCTCGTTGTTCTGGTCACGCCCGGTGATGGGCAGGACGCGGCCCCCGACGATCACCGACTGCGGCGAATTGGGCCGGTCGATCAGCACGATGCGCGGATTGGGTGCGGGTACGGCGGCGGTCAGCGGCTTGACCGGCGGCGCGCCTGCCGGAACTGCCCAGCGGCCAAACGCTGTTTCCAGCAGCGGCTTGAGCTGTTCCATTGTCACGTCGCCTACCACTGTGATCCGCGCCAGGTCCGGGCGGAACCACTTGGCGTGGGCGGCGGACAGGGCCTCCGGCGTCAGCGCGCCCAGCGTATCGGCCTCGCCCAGCCCGTCATTCGGCAAGCCATAGGGGTGGCCCTTGCCGAACAGCACGGGCGCAAGGCTGCGCGCGGCAAGCGAGGTGGGGTTGGCCTTGGCCTGTGCCAGCCGCGAAAGCTGCTGGGCCTTGACGCGTGCCACTTCGCCCGGATCGAAAGCCGGGTTGAGCGCAATGTCCGCCATCAGGGCCAGCGATGGCGCGAGGTTGGCGCTCAGCGCATCGAGCGTGACCATCGAGGCATCGAGCCCCGCTCCTGCGGAAATCGTCGCGCCGAGCCGCTCCTGCTCCTCGGCGATCTGCACCGAGTTGCGCGACTTCGTACCTTCGTCGAGCAGCGAGAGCATCAGCGACTGGGTGCCCGGCGTGTCGAGCACGTCGGCGCTGGTCCCGGCATCGACGCTGAGATTGACGACGACCTTGGGCACAGCCGTGCGGCGGGCGAGGGTAACCTGCATGCCGTTCGACAGGCGCGCGCGCTCGATCGCGGGAAAGGCAAGCGCGCCCACTGGCGCGACTTCCGGAGCCTTGCGCGGCGCGGACTTGGCGATGGGCGGAACCGGCTTTTTCGGGTCCTTGGCACGCTGCGGGCTGGTCGCCTCGTCGCCCCAGCCGCCCATGGTTTCGCCCTTTTCGGCGCGCGGGCCGGGAATGACGTTGACCGCTGCCGCCGGGCGCGCAAGCCATTTGGCCACGGCTGCCTTGACCTTGTCGGGCGTCAGCGATGCGAGGATGGCGAACTCTTTCTTGTAGCGAGCCGGATCGTTGGAATAGAGCGCTCCCTCGGCAAGCGTCGAACCCTTGCCGCCGAAATCGCCGACCACTTCCAGCGCGCCGATTTGGTTGCTGACCGTCTTGGTCGCGGCGCGGCGGACTTCGTCCTCGGTCGGGCCCTCGGCGATGAACTTGGCGACGACTTCGTCCAGCGCCTTTTCGGCCGCGGCGCGTTCGACCCCCGGCTTCACGTTCATCTGGACCTCGAGGAAGCTCAGCTGCTCATGCTGCTGCAGGCTGGCGCTCACCGAGACCGCCTGCTGGCTGCCGCGAACCAGCGCATTGTCGAGCCGCGAACTGGAAAGCCCGCCCAGGATGTCCATGCCGACCGAAAGCGCGATAGCCTCGTCTTCGTTCAGCGCCGGACCGGTCCAGTTGCGGGTCAGTTGCAGGGTCGGCACCTGGTCGGTCATGTCGCGCACCACGGGGGCGGGCAGGGTGACCGGACCGGCAACTACGCGCGGCGCCTCGGGGCCGCGCGGGATCGAGCCGAACCACTTTTCGACCAGCGGCCGCGCGGTTGCGGCGTCGATATCGCCTGACAGCGCCAGAACCACGTTGTTCGGCGCATAATTGTCCTTGAACCACTGCCGCACATCACCCAGCGTCGCGGCATCGAGATCCGCCATCGAGCCGATGGTCGAATGGCGATAGGGATGGCCGACCGGCAGCAGCGATTCCAGCGTGGCATACTGGGAAAGGCCGTAGGGCCGGTTGTCGTTCTGCCGCTTCTCGTTCTGGACAACGCTGCGCTGCTTGTCGAGCTTGTCCTGCGTAACGGCGCCGAGCAGGTGGCCCATGCGGTCGCTTTCCATGAACAGGGCAAGGTCCAATGCGCCCGTGGGCACGGTCTCGACATAGTTCGTGCGGTCGAACCAGGTCGAGCCGTTGGTGCTGGTTGATCCCGCAGCTTCGAGCGGCACGTCGAAGTTCTCGACGTTTTCGGACCCGCCGAAGAAGATGTGCTCGTACAGGTGGGCGAATCCGGTCTTGCCCTTGGGTTCGTGCTTCGATCCGACGCGGTAATAGGTCGTCACGCCCACGATTGGCGCCTTGCGATCGGTGTTCACCAGCACGCGCAGGCCATTGCTCAGGGTGAATTCCTCGTAAGGAATGTCCACCGCCTTGACGAGATCGGCGAGGGCCGCAGGCTGCGGCTGGGCTGGCGCGGCGGCCGGTGCCGGGGCCGGTGCGATTGAGGCAGGGCGCTCGGTCTGGGCCGAGCAGGCCGACAGGGCAAGGGCAAGCAGCGAAGGGACGATCAGGCGGCGCATGGGCTCTTCCGGAAATGGAGGGAAATCAATTGCTGACTTCTAGCGCGCGCGGGCGCGGGGGCCAGTGAAATATCGACCGGGGACATGAGGCAGCCGCCGAACGACTTGCATTTGTTTCCGCGATGTAACGTCATGAAACGCGCGGTTGAATTGCCCGGGGCGATGTGAAACGCTGCTGGCCGGGAAAAGGTGGGAACAAGGCCATGGCACAGGACTTTCAGATCGAACGGCGCGCACTGTTAGCCTTGTTGGGTTCGGGGGCGCTGGCACTGCCGCTGACCGCGCGGGCCCAAATACTCTCCGGCCTGGGCATAGGTACGGGGCTGACCTCGCTGCTGGGCAAGGCGAGCGATTCCGCGCTCGACAAGCTGGCCGTGCCCGGCGCCTTTTATGCCGATCCGGCTATCCGCATCATGCTGCCGCTCGTCGGCGGGGCTGGCGGCACGATCGGAAAGCTGCTGGGCGGAGCTGACAAGCTGGGGCTGTCCGATGGTATTACCCGCAAGCTCAACGACGCAGCCGGCCTGGCGGCGAAGGAAGCCAAGCCGGTGTTCCGCGCGGCGATCGACGGGCTCAAGCTCACCGACATTCCCGGCATAGCCACGCAGAACGACGGTGCCACACAGTACCTGCGGCGGACTTCGGGTGAAGTCCTGAAGGGCAAGCTGCGTCCGCTCATCGACACCGCGCTAGGGCAGGTTGGTGCCTTTGGGGCGGTGGACAAGCTGGCGAAAACCTCCTCACTTATCCGCGCCGCCGGGATCACGCGCGACAAGCTGGGCAATTCGGTGACCGACCAGGCGCTGGGAGGCATCTTCCGCTATATCGGCGGTGAGGAAGGCAAGTTGCGCGCCGATCCCTTGGGCAAGGCTGGCGGGCTGCTAAAGGGAGTCTTGGGTAATTGACACACCCGTCATCCCGGGCTTGACCCGGGATCGCTGGCGGCAATTCAGGGACCCGTTATTCATGCCAGCGGTCCCGGATCAGGTCCGGGACGACGGGTTAACGCCCGATTTCCGCCTCCGCCGCCGTCCAGCGCAACTTTGTCTCGCTGCCTGGCGCGAGCGTCATTGCCCAGACCTGTTTACCCGGCTTCCGGATAAGCCTGCCCGGCAACCCCTTGTAAATGCTGTCGCTGCCCGTCGGGAACTCCAGCTCGTAACGAACAGGGAACGGGTTGGCGTTGCGCACCGTGGTGGTGAAGGCATCGCCCTTGCCTTTCGCCAGCGGCTGCCCAACGCTCGTCACGGTTACGCCGGTTGGTTCGCCGAAGGCCCATTCCACTTCCTCGCCCGCCGCTTTGTTCGGCGTCGAGGTTTCGCCGACTACTTGCAAGCCGAAAGCGCCGTCCTGATAGACCACGATCTTACCCGCCGGCAGGGGATCGCCAAGGCCCTGTTCCTTGCGGTTCTGGAAGCGGAACAGCATCTCGGGGTCTTCCGCCTCGCCATAGACGCGGCTGCGATAAACCAGCTCGCCCTTCACCTTCGGCGCGTTGAGGAAAGCTACCTGCTTCTGGGAATTGGCGGCGACGGTGACGGGGATCGGAATGCGGTAGAGCTTGAGGTCGCCCAGCGATTCCGAAACCGCAGTCACCGCGATCGGCGCGCTCATCATCTTTTCCTGCCGCCGTGCCCCAGTAACGACGATGTCCTCCATCGACATCGCCATCATTGGCGCGCCAGGTGGAGGGGGCGGGGGTGGAGGCGGTGGCATCGGACCGCCGTACTCGGGAATTTGATGCGTCCGCCCGGCCGGCCAGCACTGCGACCACTTGTTGAGCCAGCGCGCCTCGTCCTTCGCCCGCTGCCCCGTATCGTCGCGAGTCTCGTCGGAGCGGTTTATCTCGCCCGCGACGGCGCTGGTCGTCGCGTCGACGAAGCTGGTTTCATCCGCGCTCGCCATGGTCAGCCATGAGAGGAGCGACATCGATTTCCCATCTTCGGAAAGCTGGGCGACGTAGTTTGCGTCCCAGTCAAACCCGGTGGCAATATAGGCCAACGTTACGGTCGCCTTGCCGCCAGGCTGGTCCTTGGTAGTCATGGTCAGCACTGGCTTGGCCGACAGGTCGGCGGGCGCATTCGGATAGATCAGCGTCTGGTTGAGCCCGCTGCAATAAAGCGCTTCAGAGCCTTGCGCCGTCGTCACCACCAGCCGGTTCGCGGCGGAGCGAACGGTGGCGCGCTCCTCGCTGACCTTGCCGGTGACGGGATCGGTGCGGCGCAGGATCACCGATTGGCCGGTGAAGCCATCGACCAGCCCTTTTTGCGAAAGCAGCGCGGCATCGCGGTTCTTCTCGCGCGGAGGCGTGCCGAACAGGATCGCGCTTTGCGGCACGATGCCGCCTGCCACGCCTTCGAAGCGGACTACGACCTCGCCTGGCGGGAGGTCCACCTCGCGCGTTTCGGCGATCAGTGCGAAAGCAGAAGGACTGCCCTTGTTGATGTCATTGCCCGGCGCGCGCTGCGGGTCGCGATAGATGGTCACCGCCACCTTTCCGGGGGCGGCGGAGATCACGACCGGCCGCTCTGCGAGCGTGGGGCTCGCCAGCAGCAGCGCGGCAAGGGCGATCAGGCGGCGCACCATGGCCACCTCACCACGGCGTCAGGAAGGTAACCGTCAACTCGGTCTTGCCATTGGCCGGGACCGGCACTTCCCAACGGCGCTGGTCGGCATTTTCCTGGGTGCCGGTGATCGATTCCTGCGGCACGCGCACGTCGCGCCACCACCACCACTGGCCAAGGCCCGACTGGATGACATCGACCGTCACCGGCACGTCGCGGGCATTGGTGACGACGTATTTCATCTGGGTGCGGTAATAGGTCTTGGGCCGCTCGCCGGTATATTCCTTCACGCTGCCGTCGGGGTAGGTGATCCGCCAGCGGGCATACTTTTCCCACTCGTCGAGCGTCACCTGCTCGCGCTTTTCGACCACCGGTTGGACCTTGACGTCGAACGCCTCGCCGGTCCGCAGCGCCAGGTTGGAGCCGCCCGGCGTATGGTCGATGCCGCTCTCGCCGATGAACTGGGCCTGGCCCTTGGAATCGCGCATGTAGACGCGCACCGTGCCGGCGGGGAGTGCCGCGCCGACGCCGCCCGAGCGCGCGTTGGAGAACTTGAGGATCGAACTTGCGCTCACAGCCTCGCCCTGCGCGCCCAGCCAGCCGTTGTTGTATTCATAGCCCTTGCGTGCGGGGACGCCCGAGACGTCGAGGAAGCTCACCTGCTTTGTCTGGGCATTGGCGATCGTGGTGCGCCCCGCGATGGGGTAAACGTGGAAATCGCCGACCTGCTGCCCGCCGCTTTCCGTGCCGGGACGGTTGCCGCGCGGCTGGGGTGGCCGGGGCGGCATGTAACCCCCGTTGTAGCCGTACTGGTTCGTTTGGCCGACGCTGCCCGCGACCATCAGGACGTTGGCATTGGTAAAGGTGGTGCCGGTGTTGTTGGTCAGCGTCACCCAGCCCTGCACGTCGATCTTGCCCGCCTTTTCGTCGAACAGCGTGACGTAGTCCGCCTTCCAGCCCATTCCGGGGGTCAGGTAGGAGAGGGCTAGCGGGCGTGCACCTGCGCTCTTGGCGTCCATCGTCACCGACAGGGTCGGCCGCGCGCGCAGGTTTGGCGGGATGGCATCGAAGATTACCCGCACTGGCAGGCCATCGTCACGCAGCACCTCGATCCGCTCACCGATCTTGAGCACCACGCCGCCGTTCGCCGCCATAACGAGCGCGCGTTCGCGGGTTTCGGCACCAGTGGCAGGGTTCGTGCGGACGAGGGTGATAGTCTGTCCCACGGCCTTCTCCATCAAGGCGGCCGGGGTCAGCAGGTCATAGTCGAAGTTCTGCTCGACAATTCCGAAGCCATCACCCGACAGGGAAACCGTTTCGGCGCGGATCATGGCGGAAACGTCAGGGAATTCCTGTTTGCTGCGACCCTGCGGCAGCGACACCTGCCGCACATCCTGCACCAGCGCGAGATTGTTGTTGTAGATGGTAACCGAAACGTCTCCCTGAGCCGATCGCGGGGCCGCATTCTGGGCGGGCGCGCTCGCAGGGATGGCGGCCAGTCCGGCCAGAAGAACAAGCTTTGTCAGACGCATATCCATCCCCTCGGTCAACCTTCGAAACCCAACCATGCCTCAAGCGCGGACATCTGGCGAGCAGCAACCTGCTGCACCGATAAAAGGCCTTCCATGGATGAACCGTGCCTGAAGAGCGGCAGGCCGCTGGCCGCGCGTCGGGTGAGAAGTGCCACCCGGCCAATTTTCTTGCCGTTTTTGACTCAGACCCTTGTGTTGCCATAACGCAACACTACCTTCCGGTGTAACAGGAGGCTGATACACCCATGAACCTCGAAAAATTCACCGACCGCGCCAAGGGTTTTCTCCAGTCGGCGCAGACCGTTGCCATCCGCATGAACCATCAGCGGATCTCGCCCGAGCACCTGCTCAAGGCGCTGCTTGAGGATGGCGAAGGCATGGCCTCGGGCCTGATCCAGCGCTCTGGCGGCAATGCCCAGATGGCGCTGGCCGAAGTCGACAAGGCACTCGGCAAGATCGCGGCTGTCACCGGCGGCGGCGCGCAGCAGACGCCGGGGATCGACAACGATCTCGTCCGCGTGCTCGACGCGGCGGAGCAGGCGGCAACCAAGTCCGGCGACGCCTATGTCACGGTAGAGCGGATGCTGCTCGGCCTTGCGCTCGCGACGACTACGGCGGCTGGTCAGGCGCTCAAGGCCGCTGGCATCACACCGCAGGGTCTCGAAGCCGCGATCACCGCGCTGCGCGGCGGCAAGAAGGCCGATTCCGCCTCCGCAGAGGAAACCTATCAGGCGCTGGAAAAGTTCGCCCGCGACCTGACGCAGGCGGCGCGCGACGGCAAGCTCGATCCGGTCATCGGCCGCGACGAGGAGATCCGCCGCACGATCCAGATTCTCGCCCGCCGCACCAAGAACAACCCGGCGCTGATCGGCGAACCCGGCGTCGGCAAGACCGCCATCGCCGAGGGCCTTGCGCTGCGCATCGCCAATGGCGACGTGCCCGACAGCCTCAAGGGTCGCCGCCTGATGTCGCTCGACATGGGCAGCCTGATCGCCGGCGCCAAGTACCGCGGCGAGTTCGAGGAAAGGCTGAAGTCCGTGCTGGATGAGGTGAAGGGCGCCGAGGGCGACATCATCCTGTTCATCGACGAGATGCACACCCTGATCGGCGCGGGTGCGTCGGAAGGGTCGATGGATGCGGGTAACCTGCTCAAGCCGGCGCTGGCCCGCGGCGAACTGCACTGCATCGGCGCGACCACGCTCGACGAATACCAGAAATACGTCGAGAAGGACCCGGCGCTGCAGCGGCGCTTCCAGCCGGTCTTCGTTGGCGAACCGACGGTCGAGGACACGATCTCGATCCTGCGCGGGCTGAAGGACCGCTACGAACTGCACCACGGCGTGCGGATCGCCGACAACGCGATCGTCGCGGCGGCAACGCTCAGCAACCGCTACATCGCCGACCGCTTCCTGCCCGACAAGGCCATCGACCTCATGGACGAGGCCGCCAGCCGCATCCGCATGGAAGTGGAATCGAAGCCCGAGGAAATCGAAGTCCTCGACCGGCGCATCATCCAGCTCAAGATCGAGGAACTGGCGCTTGCCAAGGAGACCGATCAGGCATCGAAGGACCGCCTCACCACCCTGCGCGAGGAACTGGCCAACATCGAGCAGCAGTCCGCCGAACTGACCACTCGCTGGCAGAACGAGCGTGACCGCATCGCGGCGGAAGGCAAGATCAAGGAACAGCTCGATGCCGCCCGGCTCGAACTGGAACAGGCGCAGCGTTCGGGCGACCTCGCCCGCGCGGGCGAGCTGTCCTACGGCCGGATTCCCGAGCTCGAAAAGCAGCTCGCCGAGGCCGACGAGGCGGAAAAGAGCAACGTCCTCCTGCGCGAGGAAGTGACCGCGGACGATATCGCCGCCGTCGTCAGCCGTTGGACCGGCGTGCCGGTTGACCGGATGCTGCAGGGCGAACGCGAAAAGCTGCTCAGGATGGAAGAGACCATCGGCAAGCGGGTAATCGGCCAGCAGGACGCGGTCGTGGCCGTGTCCAAGGCTGTGCGCCGCGCGCGCGCCGGTCTGCAGGACCCGAACCGGCCCTTGGGCTCGTTCCTGTTCCTCGGCCCCACGGGCGTCGGCAAGACCGAACTGACCAAGGCGCTCGCCGGGTTCCTGTTCGATGATGACAGCGCGATGGTGCGCATCGACATGAGCGAATTCATGGAGAAACACGCGGTCAGCCGCCTGATCGGCGCGCCTCCGGGCTATGTCGGTTACGATGAGGGCGGCGTGCTGACCGAAGCCGTGCGGCGCCGGCCCTATCAGGTCGTGCTGTTCGACGAGGTCGAGAAGGCGCACCCCGATGTGTTCAACGTGCTGCTGCAGGTGCTCGACGATGGCCGCCTGACCGACGGTCAGGGCCGCGTGGTGGACTTCACCAACACGCTGATCATCCTGACCTCGAACCTTGGCAGCCAGTACCTCGCCAACCTGGAGGACGGTCAGTCGGTCGAAAGCGTCGAGCCGCAGGTTATGGAGATCGTGCGCGGGCATTTCCGCCCCGAATTCCTCAACCGTCTGGACGAGATCATCCTGTTCCACCGCCTCGCGCAGGAACACATGGCACCGATCGTCGAGATCCAGGTGAGCCGCGTGGCCAAGCTGCTCAAGGACCGCAAGATCACCATCGACCTCACCGACGCAGCCAAGCGCTGGCTCGGGCGGGTTGGCTACGATCCGGTCTATGGCGCAAGGCCGCTTAAGCGCGCGGTGCAGCGCTACCTGCAGGACCCGCTCGCCGAAAAGCTGCTTGCCGGGGAAATCCCGGATGGCAGCACGGTGAAGATCGACGAGGGCGACGGCGCGCTGTCGCTCATGGTCGGCTAAGCGAAAGCGGGATTGGCCGGCGGCGCGAAATCGTGCCGCCGCCATGGCGCGTCGGGCACTTCTTCGGGATCTGGCCGCGCATCGGCGAGGTAGCCGAAATAGGTGATGATGTGCCGCTCGGCAGGGTCGTCAATGGCAAGCCGACCATGCATGAAGCGCGTGTTGTCGAGCATGACGACATCGCCCTCCTGCCACGCCACCGGGTGGCTCAGCCGGTCGCCGCAAGCCTTGATCGCCTGCAGCCATTCCTCCGGCACGGGCGTGAAATCGTCGAGCAGCGGGAAATCGCTGCGCCCGTTGTAGAAGCGGGCGAAGAGCAGGAAATTGCCGAAAGCCAGATCGTCGCTGAACATCGGCTTGTGCAGCGCCGGGCGGCTGAACAGACGGGCAATGCTGCCGTCGCCCATCCGGCGAAAGCTGTAAGGGCAGCTGGGCGGTGGCGAGGCTAGCAGGGCATCGTCGGGCGCGGCCGTCCCCAGCCAGTATTCGAGCAGGCCCGGCCAGGTCGGCATCGGATAGACCAGCCGCCGGCCGGAGAGCCCGCGCTTGACCTCATCGGGCAGCGCAGCGGCAAGGGCGACCCCATCGCAAACCGTCGTCTCCCCGCCGCGAGCGGGTGGCTGCATGCAGATAAAGAAGGCCGTGTCCGGCTTCCAGTGGTTCGCGCGAAAGTTCGGGATGCAGCGGAAAGGCATCGGCGCCCAGGTTCACGCTCTGGATAGTGCCCGCCTGATCGATCGTCACGCGGCCGGGGCTCTCGTTCTTGACCGCCGTCGGGCAAAGCCGCCGAGTGAACCGGGCGAAGGCATCAAGGTCGGCCGCAAAGCCGCGGAGCAGCAGCGCGCCGTGCTGCCGGTAAAGCGCCATCACCTCTCCCGGGGGCAGCTCCTCTATGGTCCGCTCGCCGTTCGCCTCGATGGTAGCGAGGGGAATTCCGGGCGAGGGCAGGTGCACGTTGGCCATGGTGCCCGGAGTGATAGCCGAGCGGGTGGCGGCGCGCTATAGCCGCGACATGGCCATGACGCTCGCGGATCTCGTTTCCTCACCGGACAATTACCTCCACTCGTTCGAAGGTGATGCGGCGATCTTCGTGCCGATGGACCGAGAGGCCTATCGCCGCTCGATCTTCCTCGACGCGCGCATATCGCCAGCGGCTGAGGGCGCAATGCAGGTGCCGGTGGAGATGCTGCTCGGCGCGGCTGGCGAGGGGCCTCAGACCGGCTGGATATTTCACGTCGCGCATTGCGGTTCGACCCTGCTCGCGCGGGCGCTGGAAGAACTGTCCGGCGCGCTGGTGCTCAAGGAACCGGCGGCGCTGCGCCAGCTCGGCTTTGCCCCTGCCGATGCGCGGCTGGACCTGATCCTGTCGCTGCTGGCGCGGCGGTATGACCACGGACTGCCGAACGTCATCAAGGCCAATGTCCCGGTCAATTTCCTCTTGCCGGAGATCGCCGCGCGGCGGCCGCAAGACGCGGCGATTGCACTCTACTGGAACCTTGCAGACTACCTCACTGCCATCCTGCGAAGCGACAACCACCGTCAGTGGCTGCGCGGCATTACCGACCATTTCGGCGCGCAACTCGGCTTGGCGGAAGGCGCGGAGGATGCGGTACGTGCAGCGGCACTGTGGCGGGGTCAGGCAGAGCGCTTCCTCGCCCTGGCGCAAACCATGCCGCATACGCGAACGCTCGATGCGGCGCTGCTCTTCGCCGAGCCGGGCAAGGCGGTGCGGCAGGCGGCCTTGCATCTTGGCCTGCCGGTGATGGAGGAGGACGTCGCCATGGTGTTGAGCGGCCCCCTGTTCAGCACCTATTCGAAGCGCCCCGATGTCGCGTTCGACAATGGCGACAGGTTGGAACGCGCTGCGGCCGTTTCAAGGACGATCGCCGGCGAGATCGAATCGGCGCAGGCGTGGATCGGGGCGAGCGGGCCTGAAACCGCGCACATCGAGCAACAGCTGGCGAAACTGGCTCTTATCGGCTGAACTCTGTTCAGTCTGGGTCAATCCTGTCGACGTCGAGCGCGGTGACGCTACGGAAAAGGGACGTATTGCTGTCTTGGGATGGGTTGCGCAGGCCTTCGCACATGCAACAAATGTGCGTTTTTGCACGGTGTTCTGTTGCAATTATGTGACGCACTGCAAAAAATGGTACCAGTTGCAATCAAGTTGCCGCCTAGAGGCTCCACCTGTGCGGTTTGTCGTGCGATAGGCACGGCATAGCTCTGGGCCATGCTGCCCGGGCTGGGGGCATATTGGAGCTTCATCACATGACGAAATCACGTTTTCTGGCGGGCGTGGCGATTCTGACGGTCGCGAGCCTTCCTTCTGTTGCATTCGCGCAGGCATCGGACTGCACCGACGCCAACAACAACGGCACCTGCGACGTTGACGAGCCTTCGAGCGCCAGCGCGCCTGCCGAAGAAGGCGCCATCGTCGTTACCGGTTCGCGCATCCGCCGCGACCAGTACAACACCGCTGACTCGGTTCAGATCATTACCCGCAGCGAATCGACCCAGGCCGGTTTCAACTCGACTGCCGAAGTCCTGCAGTCGACCAAGGTCACCGGCGGTACCTCGCAGATCAACGACCTTTACGGCGGTTTCGTCGTCAACGGTGGTCCGGGCGTCAACACCGTCTCGCTCCGCGGTCTTGGCACCACGCGTACCCTCGTCCTGCTGAACGGCCGCCGCATTTCGCCGGCCGGTTCGCGCGGCGCGGTTGGCGCGGCTGACCTTAACGTCCTGCCGAACGCGATCATCGACCGCGTCGAAGTGCTGAACACGGGCGCATCGTCGATCTACGGTTCGGACGCCGTCGCCGGCGTTATCAACCTCGTCACGCGCCGTGACGTTAACGGCATCGAATTCGAAGCCCAGCACAACATCCTCGAAGCCGGCGCCGGCAACTCGCGCCGCTATTCGGTCGTTGGCGGCTTCTCCGACGATCGCTGGAAGTTCACCGGCACGCTCGAATATTTCCAGCGCGACGTGCTTGAAATCGGCGACCGTGAATTCGCTTCGTGCCCGCGCGGCCTCTATGGCACCAACGGTTCGGACTACGGCGCGGCTGACTTCCTGAACCCCGACGGTAGCGTGAAGTGCTTCCCGCTCGACAATGGCGGCGTCACCGTCAACACGATCGGCACGCCGACCTTCAGCACCTCGTTCACCTCGCCGAGCGTGTTCATCGCTCCGCAGACGCGTGCGCTCGCGCCAGCTGGCACTGCCGGCATCCAGTGCAACCGCTTCCGCCCGAATGCGTCGGTGACCACCGGTCTCGTCCCGGGTTACGAATGCGTCGGCGGCAGCTACTTCAGCTCCGCAACCACCTTCAGCACGGCAACCCTGCTCGGCGGTATCAGCACCAACATCCGCGATACCTTCGCTCCGTCGATGCTGAAGGAAGACCTTGTCTCGCCGGTCAAGACCTACACCGCTTTCGGTCAGGCCTCGTACAAGACCGACACGCTCGGTGACGCGGAAATCTACACCGAATTCCTCTTCACCCGCCGCAAGTCGGACCAGGACGGCCAGCGCCAGTTCACCATCGACTACCCGCTCGGCAGCCCGCTGATCCCGGCGGCCTACCGCTACGCCGGCAGCGCCGGCGCGGCCACCAACACCACCAACGGTGCTCCGATCGGCGTCCGCGTGTTCGCCGACTACGGGCTCTACAACAACCGCCAGAAGGTGGACTTTACCCGCGTCAACGGCGGCATCCGCGGCGACCTGCCGTTTGGCTGGCGCTATGACATGTTCGCGATGAAGGCGTGGTCGGAAGCGACCTACACCACCGACCTGATCCTGGTTGACCGTCTTGCCGCGAGCTTCGACGTCGTCGCTGCGGGTTCGGGCTTTGCCTGCCGCAATGCCATCGCGGGCTGCGTCGCTGCCCCGGTGCTTTCGCCGACGGTCGTTGGCGGTACCTTCCCGGCTGACTGGTTCGACTTTGTGACTGATCCGGTGACCGGCATCACGAAGTACACCGAAACCACCTTTGCCGCGAACGTCGACGGTCCGCTGTTCGACCTGCCGGGTGGCAAGGCTCAGCTGGCTCTCGGCGCTGAATACCGCAAGGCCAGCATCGACGATACCCCTGGTTCAGACAGCCAGCGCAACAACCTGTACGGCTTCACCTCGTCGTCGATCACGCGCGGTTCGGACTCGGTCTGGGAAGGCTTCGGCGAACTCGAACTGCCCCTCATCCGTGACAGCTTCATTCACGAGCTGACCCTGAACGCGTCGGCCCGTTACACCCACTACAAGTCGTACGGCGGTGAATGGACCTACAAGATCGGTGGCCAGCTTTCGCCGATCAGCTGGATCTCGCTGCGCGGCAGCTATGGTACCTCGTATCGCGCTCCGGCGCTGTTCGAACAGTTCCTGGGCCGTACCTCGGGCTTCCTGTCCTCGGCTACCGACCCTTGTAACGATGTCGCCTCGCTGACCAACACGCTGATCAAGACCCAGTGTCTTGCGGACGGTCTCGCTGCTGACTTCCGTCAGACCAGCAGCGTCACCTCGATCGGCACCGGCGGTGCGGAAGCCGGCCTGAAGTCGGAAACGTCGAAGGCCCTGTCCATCGGCGGCGTGCTCAACCCGCCGATCGGCAGCTTCGGTACGCTCTCGATCTCGGCTGACTACTTCGACGTGAAGGTCAACAACGGTGTGGCTCGCCTCACCGCCTCGCAGGTCCTCTCGCAGTGCTACAACAGCCCTGAGCGCGTGACTTGCAAGCCCGAACTGATCAGCCGTAACGCTGCCGGTGCGCTGACCGTCGTTTCCTCCTACGTGAACATCTCGGATGCGCGCGTGAAGGGCATCGACTATAACCTGCGCTTCGGCACCGACCTGCTGGGCGGCAAGTTCCGCCTGAATGCAGCGGCCACCATGTTCATCTCGCGCTACAGCCGGACCTTCCCGACCGACGCGATCCAGGAAACAATCGGCCTTCTGCTGAACCCGAAGTGGACCGGTACCTTCGACGTGAACTACGCCAAGGGTCCGTTCAACTTCCGCTATTCGCTCGAGTGGATCGGCGCGACCGACTCGACCGACTACGCGGCAGGCTTCGGTCTTCTTCAGAACCGTTACCTGTACAAGACGGACGACTACTTCACCCATGCGGCTTCGCTGAACATCGAAGCGTCGAAGAACTTCGACATCACCCTCGGTGTCCGCAACATCTTCGACAAGGAACCGCCGCAGATCTCGGCTGACTACACCAACCTGATCGGCAACGCGCCGCTCTACTCGGCGTATGACATCCGTGGTCGCACGTTCTTCGTCGGCCTGAAGGCCAAGATGTAATCCAGCCTTCCGGGTTGAAATGATCGGGCCTCGCACCTTCGGGTGCGGGGCCTTTTCATTGGTGCCCTCACCGCCTGGCGGCGTCGCGGCGATAATTGGGGCGTTGCCCGGTCTTTTCGCCTCACTCGGTTGACCGGCGCACCTCTCGACGTTTAGTGGATCGATTAAATCCGCGCCCACGGGGTGCAGCAATCGAAAGAGGCAGTGAACATGAAGCTCGATTCCTCCGTCTCCGCAGTCGTCACCGGTGGCGCATCCGGCCTTGGCGAAGCGACGGCCCGCGCGCTTGCCGCCAAGGGCGTGAAGGTCGCGATTTTCGACATGAATGCCGAGCGGGGCGAGGCGGTTGCGGCGGAACTGGGCGGCGTCTTCTGCCAGGTCAACGTCGCTGATGAGCAAAGCGTGATCGACGGCTTCGCCAAGGCCCGGGCCGCGAACGGGCAGGAGCGCGTTCTGGTCAACTGCGCCGGTATCGCCACCGCCATCAAGACCGTTGGCCGTGATCGCGAAACCGGAGCGGTGAAGGGCTATCCGATGGACAGCTTTGAAAAGGTCATCGGCATCAACCTCGTGGGCACTTTCCGCTGCATCGCCAAGTGTGTCGAAGGCCTGCTCACCGCCGACCCCATCGATGCTGATGGCCAGCGCGGCGTGATCATCAATACGGCCTCGGTCGCCGCCCAGGACGGCCAGATCGGCCAGGCGGCCTATACCGCCTCCAAGGCCGGTGTGCTGGGTATGACGCTCCCCATCGCGCGTGACCTGATGAACGAGGGCGTTCGGGTGAACACGATCCTTCCCGGCATCTTCGAGACCCCGATGATGAAGAGCCTGCCCGAACCCGCGCAGATCGCGCTCGCGGCTGCGGTGCCGTTCCCCAAGCGCCTCGGCAAGCCTGAGGAATACGCCAAGACCGCTCTGTTCCTGATCGAGCATGACTACATCAATGCCGAACACGTCCGCATGGACGGCGGTATTCGCATGGGCCCGAAGTAAGGCATTCTGACAATGGATGCCGTGTCCGATAGCAGTGAGCTTTCCGCGTCCGCCGGCGCGCGTGAGCAGCTGCTCGACACGGCCTCCGCCATCATGCGCGAGGGCGACATCGTCGACATCTCGTTGTCCGACCTGTCTCGGCAGTCGGGTCTCAATTCCGCGCTGGTGAAGTACTACTTCGGCAACAAGGCAGGCCTACTGAAGGCCCTGATCGAGCGCGAGTGGCACGCCATCGTCAAGTCGGTCGATGCCCTGCTGCACAAGGATATCGATCCCGAAACCAAGCTGCGCATCCACATGGAAGGCGTGGTCGATAACTTTTTCCGCACGCCTTACACTCACCGCCTGCTGATGCGGCTGATCCGCGAGAGTGAGCCTGAGGAGGCGCAGCGGCTGGCCGATACCTACCTCAAGCCATTGCTCGATGCGTACGAACAACTGATCGGCGAGGGTGTGGCTGCCGGGGTGTTCCGCCCGGTCGATCCGCAGCTGTTCTACTTTACCGTCATCGGCGCCGCCGACCGGTTCTTCTCGGCTCGGCTCGTGCTCAAGTACTGTTCGGAAACCGACGTGCTCGACGAGGCGCTGCGCGACCGCTACCGTAGCCACCTCAACGACTTTGTTGTGGCTGGAATCCTGGTGCAACGGTGACCTGGCACATTGGCGTAATCGGCGGTTCGGGGCTTGGTGAAGGGCTCGAGCTTGACGATGCGCAGGAAATTCCCGTCTCTTCGCCGTTCGGCACTCCTTCCGGACCGGTGCTGACAGGCCGGATCGAAGGGCGGCGCGTCACTTTCATCGCGCGGCATGGCAAGGGCCACCGGCTGACGCCCTCGGCCGTCGATTACCGGGCCAATATCGATGTGCTGAAACGCTGCGGGGTGACCGATGTCCTGTCACTCTCCGCAATCGGATCGCTTGCGGAGGAGATGGCCCCGGGGCACTTCGTGGCGGTCGACCAGTTCATTGACCGAACCCATGGCCGCAAGGGCAGCTTCTTTGGCGAAGGGCTGGTCGCCCATGTCAGCCTGGCCGACCCTGTCTGCGCGCGGTTCAGCAAGCTGGCGGCGGATGCAGCACAGGCCTGCGGCGCGACGGTCCACCGCGGCGGCTGCTACGTCGCCATTGAAGGCCCCCAATTCTCAACCCGGGCGGAAAGCGCCATGTACCGGCAGTGGGGCGCTCAGGTGATCGGCATGACCGCCATGCCGGAAGCCCGGCTCGCCCGCGAAGCAGAACTGCCCTACGCCCTCCTCGGCATGGTCACAGACTACGATTGCTGGCGCGAAGGCGAGGCAGTCGGAGCGAGCGAGGTCTTGGCCGTGATGAAGGCCAATGCCGCGCTGGCGCGCGACACCGTGCGCAAGCTTGTGACTTCGCTGCCCAAGAAACGTACAGCCAGTCCGGTCGACACCGCGCTCGACGGGGCGATCGTGACTGCTCCGGGTGCGCGCGATGGCAAGCTCATGGCCATGCTCGATGCGGTCGCGGGAAGGGTACTGCGCTGATGGAACTGACACTGCATGATTACTGGCGGTCCTCTTCCGCTTACCGCGTGCGGATCGCGCTCAACCTCAAGGGCGTCGACTATCGCGGCGTCGAGGTGGATCTGCTCGGCAATGAACAGCTTGGCGAGGCCTATGCGGCCGTCAATCCGCAAAAGCTCGTTCCCGCGCTTGAGGTGGACGGGCAGGTTATCTCCCAGTCGCTGGCAATCATCGACTGGCTCGACAGCCAGTTCCCCGTGCCGCGGCTGATTCCCACCGACCCGCTGGAACGCGCCCGCGTGCTGGCGCAGGCACAGGTCATCGTTTCGGACACCCAGCCTGTCCAGAACCTGCGCGTGCTCAAGCACCTGCGCCGCCAGTTCGGCGCGGACGATGCGGCGATCGATCAATGGGTCCAGCACTGGATCGGCGAAGGCCTTACCGCGCTTGAGGTTCAGGCGCCGGATGAGGGCTTTTTCGGCGGAGAGGCACCGAACTTGGTCGACGTCGTGCTGGTGCCACAGTTCGTCAACGCGCGGCGCTACAAGCTGGACCTTGCACCATTTCCGCGGCTTGTCCGAGATCGAGCAGGCCATGCTGGCGCTCGACGCCGTGGCACAGGCGAGGCCTGAGGCCCTGCGCTCCGGGTGAGGGAAATCTTGCGCAATTGCAGCCGTATCGCGGAATCAACTTGCGCGCCAATCTGGTTGCATTAGAAATAGTTTCACTATGCCGAACATCCCGCGCCTCACCAACTTCCTGCCCTACCTGATGGCCATCACGTCGAACGCGGTCAGCAGCCGCATTGCGGATGAGTACCGATTGCGCTTCGGCCTGCGCATTCCCGAATGGCGTGTCATGGCCGTTCTGGGTGACGGCGGGTCGATGACCCAGCGCGAAATGGTGCAGGTCACGGTCATGGACAAGGTGGCGATCAACCGCGCCTGCAAGGTTCTGGAAGAGCGTGGCCTCGTCGCCCGCAGCCCCAACCAGCGCGACGGACGTTCGCACCACCTCGAACTGACGGAAGAAGGTCGCGAACTCTATGCCCAGTGCATGCCGATGACCTACCAGATGTACGAACGCATCTTTGCCGCCATCGAACCGCATGAACAGGAAGCACTCAAGGCCCTGCTCGCCCGCATTCGTGATGGTGTCACCGCGATTGACGCAAAGGGCGGCGCATGAAGCTCGCCAGCCTTGCCGGTGGGCGCGATGGCCGGCTTGTTGTGGTTTCGCCCGACCTTGCCTGGTATGTCGATGCCTCCACGGTGACCGGGACGCTGCAATCGGCGCTCGATGACTGGGATCGGTACGAGCCGCAATTGCGCGCTCTGGCAGAAAACCTTGAGCACGGCTCGGTCCCGCGCGAACGGTTCCATGAGCGCGAGGCGCTGGCTCCCCTGCCGCGCGCCTTTCAGTGGGCGGATGGATCAGCCTACGTCAATCACGTCGAACTGGTGCGTAAGGCGCGCGGGGCGGAATTGCCTGACAGCTTCTGGCACGATCCGCTGATGTATCAAGGCGGCAGCGATGACCTGCGCGGTGCCCGTTCGCCCATCGTCCTGGCCGACGAGGCGTGGGGATGCGACATGGAAGCAGAGATATGTGTGGTCACCGGCGACGTGCCGCAGGGGACCTCGGCCGCCGAAGCGCTTGGCCATGTCAGACTTGTCGGGCTGGTCAACGACGTTTCACTGCGTAATCTCATCCCCGGCGAACTCGCCAAGGGCTTTGGCTTCGTCCAGTCCAAGCCGGCGACCACTTTTTCCCCCGTCTTCGTCACGCCCGACGAACTGGGCGAGGGCTGGAAGGACGGTAAGCTTTCTGGCGTGCTGCAGGTCGACCTGAATGGCCAGGCTTTCGGCCGCGCCGATGCAGGCGAAGAGATGACCTTCGATTTCGGCACGCTGATCGCTCACCTCGCCAAGACCCGCAATCTGGGTGCAGGTTCGATCATCGGTTCGGGCACCGTATCCAACCGCGATGCCGATGGCTCGCCGGGCCGTCCGGTCAGCGCAGGCGGTCGCGGCTATTCGTGCATCGCCGAACAGCGCATGGTCGAAACGATCCAGACGGGAGCGGCAAAGACCGGCTTCATGAAGCACGGGGATGTCGTGCGCATCGATATGCGCGATGGGCACGGCCATTCGATCTTCGGCGCGATCGAGCAGGAAGTGGTGCCGCTCGCCGTTTAGCTTTGGCGGCTTCCTGAGCCGAGATAGTTCCAGACGAGGGCGAAGCAGAGCCCGAATGCGGCGCCAACCGCAAAGGTGATGACCACCAGCAGCGCGGCAGTGCCCAATTCGAACGGTGCGATGGCGATCTCCAGCCGCATGAAATGCAGGCGCAGGATAAAATCCACCAGCCCTTGTGCGAGGCCAGTGGCAACCAGCGCCGCCCACATGGCGTGCCAGACGCCGACCACCAGACCCGTTACGAAGGCTGCCTTGCCAGTGCTTATGCGTCGCATCGATCCTCTCCCTGCTTATGCTGTGGCTGCAAGGTAATCCTGCATTTTGCGCAGGTCATTGATCTGAATCACGCGGTCAGTGCCGGCTAACGCAAAGGGGGCGGCCCTTGCGGACCGCCCCCTTGTAGTTCGATATCTGCGTCCTGTTAGCCGCCGTTCTGTCCGCGGAAGCCGTCCATGAGGGCGCAGCCTGCAGGACCGATGATGACGATGAACAGCACCGGAAGGATGAACAGGATGAGCGGCACGGTCATGATCGCCGGCAGGCGCGCGGCCTTTTCTTCGGCGCGCATCATGCGTTCGTTGCGGAATTCGGCCGAGAGCACGCGCAGCGCCGAAGCCAGCGGGGTGCCGTAGCGTTCGGTCTGGATCATGGTCGTCACCACCCCGCGCACCGCTTCAAGATCGACGCGGTAAGCGAGATTTTCGAAGGCGAGGCGGCGTTCGGTAAGGAACGACAGTTCGATCGAGGTCAGGGTGAATTCATCGCCCAGTTCCGGATAGGCGCGGCCCAGTTCGCGGGCGACACGGCCGAAGGCGGCGTCGACAGTAAGACCAGCCTCGGCGCAGATGACCAGCAGGTCGAGCGCGTCGGGAAGACCCTTGCGAACCTTGTCGGTGCGCTTCTGGATGATGTTCTTGAGGTAGATTTCCGGGCCCTTGTAACCCAGGCCAAGTGCCGCCGCGAAGAAGGCCAGCTTCTTGATCGGCGTCCAGTCCGGAAAGGCGTTGAAGACGTAAACCGTCAGCGCAGCCACGGTGCCGAGGACGATTGGCAGGACCATGCGCGCGAAAATGACCGCGACCGCATATTCCTTTTGCGGATACCGGCCTGGGCCAGCTTCTGCTGGATGACCTGGACCTGGCTTTCCTGAAGGACCTTCAGCTTGTCCAGCGTGTCCTTCATCTTTTCGGTCGTCTGGTTCTTGCGAACCAGGCTCTGGCGGCGCTTGGAGGCGTCCTTGACGATGCCGGCCTTGAGCTGCTCGCGCCGCTCGTTGAGCGCCTTGACGCGCCGCGCCATGGGGTCGCGGATCGTCACGGCCGAATAGATCGCGAACATCATCGCAATGGCGGCGACAGCGATCAGGATCGAGCCGACCCAGATGACGTCGATGCCGAGAACGGTTGGTCCGGGCGGGGTTTTCAACATAGCGGTTGTCTTTCCTCGCTCAGATTTCGAAACTGACCATCTTGGCCATGATGCCCACGCCGATGCCCATCCACACCAGGCCGCCAAGGCCGGCGACGATCAGGCGGTCGTCGGAGAAGAACTTGCCGATGTAGTCGGGGTTGACCCACCACAGCAGGGTGAAGACCACGAAGGGCAGCGAGCCGACGATGTATGCCGATGCCTTTGATTCCGAGCTCATGGCGCGGATCTTGAGCTTCATCTGCGCGCGCTTGCGCAGCACGTCGGCCAGGTTGCTCAGCGTTTCGGCAAGGTTGCCGCCGGTTTCGCGCTGGATGGCGAGCGTGATGCAGAAGAACTGGAATTCGGGAATGCCAAGCCGGTCGGCGGTTTCCTGGAGCGCGTCCTCCATGGTCTTGCCGATCTTGATGCGCTCGGTGATCAGCTTGAATTCCTCGCCCACAGGGCCGGGAATTTCGCTCGAGATGATCGCCAGCGTTTCGGTCACGGGAAGGCCCGAGCGCAGGCCGCGCACGATCAGTTCGATGCCGTCAGGGAACTTCGAGATGAAGGCGTTGAGGCGGCGGTTGATCATGAAGCCAACGGCAAAGTGCGGCAGGCCTGCACCCAGCAGAATTCCTGCGCCGAGCGAGAGCATGGCGGCGTGCGACTTGATGTACACGATCACCGTGACCGCGAGGGCTACGCCGAGCGACGTGTAAAGGTAGTTCTGCAGCGTCCAGTTCTTGCCAGTGCGGTGCAGGCGCAGCATCAGGGCCTCGATGCGCGAGCCGGAGCCGGCGATCTTGTGCATCTGCGGCTTGCGGGCGGCCACGGCCTTGCGCATTTGCGCCTCGACACGGTCGGTCGCGCTGTCCGAATGGCGATAGCGCACGGCCTGGAGGCGGCGATTGCCTTCCTTGACCGGGTTGGGGCCGGACAGGGCCGACCAGCCAAGCACCATCATGGCCATCAGGCCGCAGGCGATCAGCAGAAGTTGCAGCAGGCTCATGCGCCTATACTCCGCCTTGGTTCTAGCGGGGCCAGCGGTGACTGGCCCCGGGGTACGTCATGCAATGGGTCAGGCTACCTTTTCGGGAGCCTTGCCCTTGTCCTTCTTGGCCAGCATCGACTTGAGATCGAGCTTGCCGAGCAGCGATTTCTTGGCCTGCGGCCCAGCTGCCGGGGTCTCCTCGATGTCACCAACGCCAAGGATCTGGCTGGCGACATCGCGCACCACGGCGGCCGACTTTGCCGTGCGGTTGGCTTCGGCAAAGGTCTGGCCGAGCTTGGCCGCATTGGCCGCGCCCTTGAGGTCAAAGGGAACCACGAAGTTCACTTTGCGCTCGATCGAGGCTTCGAAGTCTGCGCGGCTGATTTCCTGCACGCCGGCCTGGACCTTGTTGGCGACAACGATGGTCTGTGCATGAGCGGCATTGGCCTTGAGCCACGACAGCAGGCGGATCGCGTCACGCGCCGATGCCAGGGTGAACTCGGTGGCCAGAACCACCACGTTCACGTCCGCCATCAGGTGCGGGAAGTTGATCAGCATGTTGCGCGGCAGGTCGATCACCGTCATTTCGAAGGCCTGGCGGAATTCCTCCTCGAGCTGCACGAATGCGGTGCCGTCGGTCATCAGCGGCGCGTTGATCGGCGCTTCTGCCGAAAGGATCGACAGGTTGTCATTGGCGCGGATCATGGCGCGTTCGATGAACAGGCCGTCAATGCGGCTCGGGTTCTCGATCGCGTCGGTAAGCCCGCGGCCGGGCTCGAGGTCGAGGCTGAGCGCGCCGGTGCCGAAATGCACGTCGAGATCGAGCAGCGCGGTCGGCATCTTGTGGTCGGTCGAAAACAGCCATGCCAGCGAGGTCGCGAGCAGCGAAGCGCCGACGCCGCCGCGCGTTCCGACAACTGCGGTCGAGACGTGGCGCTTGGCCGTCGTACCCTCCGCGTGGCGCGGCTGCGAGAACACGGCCTGCGCCTGGATCAGCGCGTCGCGCAGCTGGCCGGGCGAAAGCGGCTTGAGCAGGTAGTCGTGGATGCCGCTGGCGACGAGGTCGCGGTAGAGGCGCACGTCATTGACCTGGCCGACTGCAATCACCACCGTGCCGGGTTCGCAAACCTCGGCCAGGGCGTTGATGTCGTTCAGCGGGTCGCCGCTTTCCGACAGGTCGACCATCAGGATGTTCGGGCTGGCCGAGATCGACAGGGACTGGACCGCATTGCGCAGGCCGCCCTTGTTGCACTTCTCGGGCTGCCAGCCCATTTCGATCACCACCGGGCGCAGGACTTCCAGTGCGGCTTCGTCACACAGGAATGCGGCGAAGGGATCGCGGTTGCCGGGCATCGCGGCTTTCCATGGCGCGTTCATGGTCAATTACTCCCCTTTGCTCGACTGCTTGTTGACGGTGATGCCACCGCCGCCGGTCGGCTTGGCTTCGCGATAGGTGTCGATCGCCTTGTTCGAGCTCATGACCGTGGTTGCGCCGGTGTTGGCGGTGCCCTTGATCAGGTCTTCCGGATTGGCGACCATGGCCGCCATGTTGCCGTTGACCGCGCAGCCGAAGCCGCTTGCCGTGGCGTTGTGCATGTTGGTGTCGGACTTGGTGCCCCAGTCGGGGCAGCCCCGAACCGTGGCCGAGGTGCGCGACACGACGACCCGGACCGTGCCCGGATTAACATAACCCGGGGTTGCCGGGGCATCACCGGTCAGCAGCATGCCATAGCGGGCGACAACAGCCTCGACCGAGGCGCGGTTGGCGCTCGACGCGGTCGGATCGTCCACGCTGATCTTGTCGCCGTAACGCAGGTCGAGCGCTTCGAACCAGCCCGACAGGCGGCGCTGCTCGGAAGGCGCAAGGCCTGTGCCGTTGGACACCAGGTCCATGGTGTAATTGGTCCGCTGAACCACCGGCTGGTGGACGCTTTCGAGCCCGCGGTTGATCGGCACGCCCGGCGAGGTGCAGCCGGCAAGGCTGCCAAGGCCGAGGATGAGGGCGGTGGCCGCCGTACGATGGAAGATCTTGGTCATGGTGCTACCTTCCTCAATTCAGCGAAAAGCCGGGGCGCGTATCGCTGCCCGCATCGGCGGTCTTGGGCTTGGCCGACTTCTGCGCCTTGGTGGCCGGAGTCTCGGGTTCGAGCAGTTCGCCCACCTTGGGTGCGACATTGGCGTCTGGCACCTGGGTCGGCTTCGGCCGGTCGCCGCCGGTCTTGCCGTCGGACTGCACGTTGCCCAGCAGCTGCTGGCCAAGGTTGGCGGCCTGGAAGCCGTCGGTCGGGTACTTGATGTCGCTCGCATTGACCGGGTTCACCAAGTACGGCGTAACCACGATCACCAGCTCGGTCTGGCCCTTGCGGAATTCGTTCGAGCGGAACAGCGAGCCGAGGATCGGCACGTCGCCAACACCCGGTGCCTTGTCGATGGTCGACTGGGCGTTGTTGCTCATCAGGCCGGCGATCATGAAGCTTTGCCCCGAGCCGAGTTCCACTGTGGTTTCAGCGCGGCGGATGGTAAGCGCCGGGATCTGGAAGCCATTCAGCGTCACCGCGCCTTCCGACGATAGCTCGGACACTTCCGGGCGGACGCGGATCGAGATGCGGCCGTTGGCCAGCACAGTCGGGGTGTAGGCAAGGCTGACACCGAAGCGCTTGTATTCGACCGAGGTCGTACCCAGGCCCTGGCTGATCGGGATGGGATATTCACCGCCGGCCAGGAAGTCCGCGGTTTCGCCCGAAAGCGCCGTCAGGTTCGGGTTGGCGAGAGTGGTGATCAGGCCGTCACGCTCGGCAAGGTCGAAGGCAGCGCCCAGATCAAGTCCGAGGAACTTGCCGAAGCCGCCCAGCGTGGTCTTGCCGTTGACGCCGTTGAACACGACCTTGCCCGGGGTGCCGGGGGTCGTCGCCGTGGCGGCAACCGGCTGGGTGATCTCGATCGCGTTGCCGCGGCCGCTGGCCACGCCGAACTTGAAGCCGCTGGTGCTGTCGCTCGACAGCAGGTTGCCGCCAATGGCACGAACCAGCGAGCGGCTGACCTCGGCAAAGCGGACCTGCAGATTGACCTGCAGTGGAGTCGCCGTCTTCAGGCGGGTGATGACATTGGCCTTGCCCATGAACGCTTCGACGAGGCGCTTGGCTTCGGCGGCGTCTTCGGGAGCGGCGACGGTGCCGGTCAGCAGGACAGTGTCGGTGCCAAAGGTGTTCACGCCGATCTTCGCATCAGGCATCGCGAGGCGCAGCATTGAATCGACGCTGTCGAGGCCGGAATTGATCCGCACGTTGGCCGACCAGATGATCTGGCCCGCGGCGTTGCTGGCGTAGACCGTGGTCGTGCCCAGCGACTTGCCCATCAGGTAGAGCTGGTTGGCAGACTTGATCTGCACGTCGGCCACCTTGTCGTCGGCGACGAAGACGTCTGCCATGCGACCGGGGACGTTGATCAGCTGACCGCGTCCGACCGAGAGCGGGATGTCCTGCGCCGGGCGGGTGACCGACTGGGCCTGGACGGTTCCCGCCGGCGTCAGTGCAAGCGGCACCGATACGGCTGCGGCGGTAAGCAGGGTGGTAAGCAGGCGTTTCATGGTCTTGCCCCTCGAAATCGCAGCGGTGTGGTTGGATGCGTGAGTGGTCATTTTACTTCCCGATCTCTTCCGAGGTGGTGACCTTGCCGCGGGTAACGCGGACTACGGGGCCGACGCGAACGAAGGGGAAACCTCCGGGTGCAGGTGCAGCGCTGGCCGGTCCGGCGACGGCGGTGCGGGCAGCCACGGTGCGGGCGACAGGCATCGAGCTGCGCTGGAAGCGAGAGACATCGCCGCCGGTGGAGAACGAACCCTTCGATTCATCCGGACGGTTCATTGCCGCCGTCAGGATGCGCTCTTCCTCTTCCTTCGACACGCCGGTCGGGATCTTGACCGCGCCGCTGGCGACGAGGCGTTCGAGCTCGGCCTGGTTGTCGGCGATCGAGCGCAGAGCGAGGCTCAGCGTGCCGATGGTTTCGGCAACCGCGATCTTCTCCGCGATCTTGGGCGTCACTTCGAGCGTGACGGTGCGGAATTCACGCACGACCGTCTTGCCGTCGACAACTTCGCTGTCGGTAGCCTGGTCAGTGGCGAGCACGCGCAGGTTCTTGAGAATGGTTTCGGTTGCCTTCAGCGGCTGGCCTTCGCCTTCGCCGCGGACCGCCTGGGTGAGCATCAGGTCGATGTGGTCACCCGGGAAGATGAAGCCGGCAACACCGGTGCGGGCCGACACGTTGATCGTGATGGCGCGCATGCCCGGCCCGAGGGCAGCGGCGAGGAAGCCGCGATCACCCGGCTTGACCAGCGAACCCTGGGTCAGCGGCTGGCCGGCAGTCACCGGATAGCGCACCACCGTGCCGAGCAGCTTGGCCATGTCGGCCTCGCCTTCAACGAAGTAGGCATCCTGGACCATTTCCTTGGGCCACATCTGGAACGAGATCGAATCGGCCGTGATGATCGTGCCGACCGGCAGGGCGCGCTGGGCCACCAGGACCTTCGGGCCTTGCGGAACCGCCTGCTGGGCGGCTTCGGCCTTCGGCGCGGATGCGCCGGCGAACAGGCTACGAGCGGCAAGCGCGGTACCGATCGCGATGACCAGTGCGCCAACCAGCAGCAGGAGTTTCTTCTTGTCCATGGCTTTTCAAGGCCCCCTTGGGATTTCCCGGATTACGTCCCCGAGAATGGTATCAATTGGTTAAAATCAGGTTCACCCTGCCGGATGCGCCGCCAACAGGGGCAGGCTCTTGTCCACGAGGGTCAGGAGGCCGGCGCTCGCGATGGCGATTCCGTAAGGGATGGCGGCCTTGCCCTGCTTGCGCAGAGCGAGACGCCAGGCGGCGATCATGATCGTCAGGATGCCGCCCAGCAGGGCCATCACGATCACGAGGAAGAGGAAATCCTGCGGGCGTACCCAGAGCGCCAGCGCGGTAAGCAGCTTCACATCGCCGCCGCCCATCATCCGTGCGGCGAAGAGGCCTGCGGTGACGACGAATGTTGCGAGTGCGAGGCCAAGCTGCACGCCGGCGTCCGGCCACAGCGAAAGGCCGCTCGCCCACCAGAAGGCGGGGGCAGCCAGTGCAATGGCGGCGTTCAGCCAGTTATCGATCTGGCGGCGCTTGATGTCAGTGAAGGCGGCGACCAGCAGCGCAATTGCCAATGCGCCAATCAGCCCATAGGAAAGAATCTCGCTACGCAAGGCTGGTGCCCCCCGGATTTAAGTGAACCCCACTGTTCACCCTGGAGGTCTAGCGGCCAGTAATTACCAAATAGTAACCAGAGGCCTGAGGCTGGAATTAGGGATGCATACGTGGTGACAGAAGCATCCGGGAAACCTTTTGACGGTCGCGCCATTCCCGCCAACGCACTGGAAACCATCTGGAAAGCTCCGGATGGCCACGCTGTGCGCCGCATCGATTGGTCGGCTGCGGGACAGGTTCGCGGATCTATTCTTTACTTTCCGGGGCGCGGGGACTTCTACGAAAAGTACCTTGAAACGCTGGCCTACTGGAATGACCGCAGCTGGAACGTAACCGCTGCGGACTGGCGCGGACAGGCAGGATCCGGACGGCTCGGCAGCGATGCCGTGACCGGCCATATCGGCGATTTTGCGCAATGGGTCGATGACCTCGCTGCCTTTTGGAACGAGTGGAAGGCCGCCACGCCGGGTCCGCACATTCTCGCCGCGCATTCCATGGGCGGACATATCGTGCTGCGCGCACTGGTTGAGCGGCGGGTCGATCCCGATGCCGCGGTGCTGTCGGCGCCGATGCTGGGTTTTCACACCTTTGGCCTGCCGCTTGGCGTGCTCCACGCTGCCGCGCGGCTGATGTGCGCCGTGGGTGACCGGCATCGGCCCGCCTGGAAGTGGAGCGAGAAGCCCGGGCAGGTGCCGGAAGGGCGCGACAAGCTGCTTACGCACGATGCCCGCCGCTATGGTGACGAAATGGCCTGGCGCGAGCAGCGGCCCGAACTGGTCATGGGGCCGGGTTCCTGGGGCTGGGTCGAACGCGCCTATGCTTCAACCCGGGGCATGTTCGCTCGCGGCAAACTGGAGGCGGTGACGACGCCTGTGTTCATCGTCGCCACCAGTGCGGACATGCTCGTCAGCCCGAAAGCCATCATCGAAGCGGACCGCCGCCTGCCAGACAGCGAGCTGATGATGCTCGGCAAGGAGGCGCGGCACGAGGTATTGCGCGAAGTCGACGCGGTGCGCGATCCCATCCTGCGTGCGATCGACGATTTCCTTGACCGCAAGGCCCCGCGCCGCGACTGACACCGGCATGAGCGAACGCTTCGACATCATCATTGCCGGTGCCGGCATGGCGGGAGCGAGCCTTGCCGCCGGCCTCACCGCGACCGGCGCAAAGGTGCTGCTGCTCGAGGCGGAGGATCGGCCGGGCTATCATTCCACCGGCCGCTCGGCAGCCTTCTGGACCGAGAGCTATGGCGGACCTGCCGTGCAGCCGCTGACCACGGCATCCGGCCCGGCCTTGCGCGATGGTGGCTACCTCAGCGAGCGTGGTGCGCTCACCATTGCCCGGAGCGGGGAGGAAGCGCAGCTGGAGCGCTTCGCCGCCGAGTTCGAGGCCTTGGGCGTTCGCGTCGAGCGGCTGGGGCGAGATGCGCTGCTACAACGCATTCCCGGCCTGCACGAGGACTGGACCGCCGGCGCGCTTGAACCCGATTGCAGCGATATCGACGTGGCACGCCTACATCAGGATTATCTCGCCGCCGCGCGGCAGGGCAGCGCAGACCTGTGGACCCGCGCGCGCCTGACCCGGGCCGAACGTGAAAGCGCAGGCTGGCTGGTCACCTGTGAAGATGGGCGGCAGGCGCGCGGCGGGCTGCTGGTCAATGCAGCCGGTGCCTGGGCCGACGAGGTGGCGGAGCGCGCTGGCATATCGAAACTCGGGTTCACCCCGATGCTGCGGACCATTGCCCAAATCCGCACCGCGCCCCCGCCGCCAGAGGACCTGCCGCTGGTGCTCGACCTTGGCGAAAAGTTCTACTTCAAGCCCGAAGCGGGGCGGCTCTGGCTTTCCCCGCATGACGAGGTGCCGGTGGCACCCTGTGATGTCGCTGCGGAAGAGCTTGCCGTGGCGGAGGCGATCGACCGGTTGCAAAAAGTTGTAAACTGGCAGGTCGAGCGCGTGGAGCACAAATGGGCCGGCCTGCGCACATTCGCTCCGGATCGGCTGCCCGTCTATGGCTTCGATTCCCGCGAAGATCGGTTCTTCTGGTTCGCGGGGCAGGGCGGTTTCGGCATCCAGACGGCTCCTGCCGCGGCAGCGTTGGCGACGGCGCTCGTCACCGGAAGCGACCATTTTCCGGTTGATCCGGCACCCTACCGTCCGGGCAGATTTTCCTAGAACTTGCGCGGTTTGGCGCTAGTCTTCCCCGTCTGTTCAACCTGCCAGAAGGGACGCAAGATGGCTCACCGGTTTGAAATCCGCCAGAACAAGGCGGGCGAATATGTCGCCTATTTCTGCTACAACTCCGAAACGATTTTCTGGACCGAGGGCTATTCGAGCAAGTCCGGTGCGCAGAACGCAATTGAATCGATCCAGAAGAACGGACCCGGTGCCCCGGTCGAGGACAAGAGCTGACCGTTCAGCCTGAAGAAAGCCGGTCAGGGATAGCCCGACTCCATAAGATCGCCCGCACGCCGGAGTCGCCCGCATGGTGCGGGCTTGCGGCCACTGCGGGAGGTCTTTGGGGATAACGTCCATGAAAAACGGGTCATTCGGCAAGGCTGCCGCTTCACTTGCCGCTTTCACCATGCTGGCCAGTCCGGCGCTGGCCGCCACTTCCGCACAGGCGCCGCATGCCACTTCGGCTGCGGCACTGCCGTACGATAAGGCGGCCGACCGCGGCTGGGGTAATAATGGTTGGGGCAACCGCTGGAACGGCGGTTGGGGTCGCCGTCATCACGATGACGGCATCAGTGCGGGCGATGTCTTCGCTGGCGTGCTGGTGCTCGGCACGATTGCCGCCATCGCTTCTGCGGCCAGCAAGAAGAACAAGCGCGAGCGCGAGGAAGACGTGCGCCGCCCGGGTGAGGACGACTGGCGTTATGGCAATGGCAGCCAGGACGTTGGCAATTCGGTGGACGTTCCGCCGCCTGACCGGGGTTGGGCTTCGGATGGCCGTCCCTCGGGCTATTCCCGTGGTGTCTCACTCGATACGGCCGTGGACACTTGCGTTGCAGACGTGGAACGCGGCTCGAACCGGGTCGATACGGTTGATAACGTCAACCGTGATGGCGACGGCTGGCGCATCGAAGGTCGCACGCAGTCCGGCGCTTCCTGGAACTGTTCGGTTGACGGTTCGGGCCGGGTCAAGGGCGTCGAGACTGACGACCGGCGTCCCCGCTACTGATCTAATCCCGGCGCTGCCCCCGGCCATAGGCGGGCAGCGCCAGCTTCCTGTGGATCGCAAGGCCGCGCAGGGCAAAGCCCGCACCCATGGCAAGCGGCCAGCCAATCACCCGGTCCAGACCCGACAGGGCCGCCGCCAATGTGGCGGATAGCGCAGCTGCCGTCACATAAAGCTCGGGCCGCATGAGGATCGAGGGCCGCCCCGCTAGCACGTCTCGGATGATGCCCCCTACGCAGCCGGTAATCACGCCCATCAGCACTGCCGGCACAACCGGCACGCCATAAGCGAGCGACTTGGCCGTGCCGATCACCGAATAGGCAGCCAGCCCCACCGCGTCGGCCCAGTCGAGCAGTTCGCCATCCCACCAGCGGGTCGGGGTGAACCAAGCGACGAGGGCCGTGCCAAGGCATACTGGCGCAACCCACGGATCATGGATCCAGAACACTGGCGCGCCGATCAGAAGGTCGCGGATGGAACCGCCGCCGACACCCGTCACCAGTGCAAAGAAGGCGAGGGTGACGAAGGTCTGCCGCAGCTTCGCCGCGAGCAATGCGCCGGTGAGGGCGAAAACCGCGATGCCGGTCAGGTCCAGCGCGGCTGGAATCGCTGAGAGAGGCAGGTCGGGCGTCGTCATTTGGCGGCAACCGGCTTGAACACCACGTCCGCTCCCTTGCCGTCAGAAGCCAAATAGCCCGCGCCTTGCCAGCGCCAGTTGCTGTCCATCGACTGGGCCGGGCTGGCGGGCGCGCTGCGCATCATTCCGGTAAAGGCGATCCCCGTTGCGGTGGCGTTGGCCTTGCCATGGCCCACGCCGCCCAGCGTGTTGATATAGGTGAACACGATCTTTTCGCCCGAACGGCTGTAGAGCGTCTCACCCGCATAAACGACCTTGCCGTCAATAGCCACGCGGTGCCGGTCGCGCACGTGCTTGCCGCCATAGACCGCTTCGAAGCAATGCCGGTCGGCCGCGCTCGGCCCGACTACAGCACTGAAGCACTTGCCCACGAGCCGGTCGAAAAGCTTCAGTCCCGATGCATCGCCGCCTTGCTCCGCCGCCATCGCCGGGACGGTGAAGGCAAGCAGGAGGAGCGGAATGCGGCGCATGGGCAGTCCATAAGGCATATGCAGGAAATCCAAAAGCGGTCGGTCGCATCCCTTACCTTCGCCGCCCCTTTCGCCGCGATTGACAAAGAAGGTTACGGGTGCTGATGTGATCTACAATAGATCATAGTGGGGAGATAGCTTGGTGGGACGGGATTTCGCGCAGGTCGATTTCTATACCGACGCCGCGCTGGTCGAGGAAACGCACGAGTATTTCCACTGGCTGCGCGCGCAGGGGCCGGTGGTCAAATTGCCCGGCCGCAATGTCTATGCCGTGACCGGCTTCGACGAGACCATTAGCCTCGCGCTCGATACCGAGCATTTCAGCACGATCAATTCGGTGATTGGCGCGGAAGTGAAACTGCCCTTCGAACCGCAGGGCGATGACATCACCGCCGAGCTGGAAGCAGCGCGGGGCAAGATCGAGTTCTCCGACCAGATCACCTCGCAGCAGGGCAAGCGCCACGCCGACCTGCGCTCGATCCTCGCCCGCCTGTTCACGCCCACGCGTCTGCGTGAACTTGAACCCAGCCTGCGCCAGACAGCTGACAGCCTGATCGATGAATGGGTCGCGGACGGCAAGGTAGAGGTGGCGACCCAATATGGCGGGCCTTACGCCACGTTGGTCATAGCTGACGTGCTTGGTCTGCCGACCGATGTCCGCAACCGCTTCCGCAAGCTGCTCGATGGCACGGTGCCGGTGAAGATCGGTGCCACGCGCGACGAGATGATGAAGAACCCGCTCGTCGCCCTGGGCAAGGACCTGTTCAAGCTGCTCGCCCGGCGGCGGATTGCCAACCTCCCGCTGATGGCGCCTTTCGCCCGCCTGCTCGGCAAGCGCGAGGACGTGCTCAACGATGTCGCCACCGCGCGCTTTCCCGATGGTGCCAAGCCAAGCCTTGTCGACATCACCTCGCTCTCCGCCTTTCTGTTCGGTGCGGGGCAGGACACGACCAACCGCCTGCTGTGCACTTGCCTGAAGGTGATAGCCGAACGCCCTGACGTGCAACAGGCCCTGCGCGACGACCCAAAACGCATTCCCGACTTCATAGAGGAATGCCTGCGGCTCGACGGCGCGGTGAAGAGCGGCGGCCGCATCTGCCAGAAGTCCACGACGCTGGGCGGGGTGGAGATCAAGGCGGGCACGGTGATGATGTATTCCCCGATGGCCGCCAACCGCGACCCGCGCCGGTTCGACAATCCGGACCAGTTCGTATTCGACCGGCCGAAGATCCGGGAGCACATGGCTTTCGGTCGCGGCGCGCACACTTGCATCGGCGCGCCGCTTGCCCGCCGGGAGGTGACCGTCAGCCTCGAACGCCTGCTCGCGCGGATGGGGAACATCCGCCTGTCAGAGGCACACCACGGCCCGCCCGGCGCACGCCGTTTCACGCACGAGCCAACCTACGTGCTCAACGCGCTGCACGATCTTCACCTCGAATTCGATCCCATCCCGGCCTGAAGGAAGCGCCGCCCATGACGATCACCGCCCGGTCCGACTTCTTCAATGATCGCGAAGTCCTGCTCGATCCCTACACCTATTTCGAAAAGCTGCGCGAACAGGGGCCGGTGTTCCGCATGGAAAACCGCGACGTGGTGATCGTCACCGGATTTGCCGAAGGCGTATCGGTGCTGCTCAATCACGCGGACTATTCCTCAATCATCAATCCCGAACCGCTCGCACCGCTGACCTTCACGCCAGAGGGTGACGATATCTCCGAACAGATTGCCGCGGCCAAGCCGGTCAATCCGGCGCTCGAATTGCTCGTTACTTATGACGGAGATCGCCACACCGCCGCACGGCACCTGCTGAACCCGCTGTTCGTCCCTTCGCGGCTCAAGGCCAACAAGGACTTCATGGCGCGCTATGCCGATGACATGGCGAAAGAGGTCGTGGCCAAGGGATCGTGCGAGCTCATCAACGAGGTGGCGACGCCCTATGTTACCATGGTCATCGCCGACCTGCTGGGCGTGCCGGAGCAAGACCGCCAGAAGTTCCGCGAGGTGATCGACGCTGGCCCGCCCCCTGGCAACATGGACACCGCAGACCAGGACCAGCAGGCACCGAAGGGCAGCGCCGCGCTGACTTTCATGATGAGCTATTTCTACCAGTACCTCACCGACCGCCGCGCTAATCCGCGCGAGGACGTGATGACCGAGCTGGCGCTCGCCCGCTATCCCGATGGCTCGCTGCCCGAGATCGGCGAGGCGGTGAAGTCTGCCATGTTCCTCTTCGCTGCCGGGCAGGACACCTCGGCCAAGCTGCTCGGCAACGCGTTCCGCTTCTTGTGCGAAAGGCAGGACATCCAGCAGCAATTGCGCGAGGACCGCGCGCTGATCCCGGATTTCATCGAGGAGATGATGCGGCTCGAAGGATCAACCAAGGCGACCTTCCGCCTGTCCAAGCGGCGCACGAAAATCGGTGACTTCGAAATTCCCGCGGGCCAGCGGGTTGTCGTTGCCCTGCCAGCAGGCAACCGTGATCCGCGCCGCTGGGACGATCCGCACGAGTTCCGCTTGGGCCGCCCGCGGATCAAGGAACACATCGGCTTCGGTCGCGGCGCGCATACCTGCGCGGGCGCTCCCTTGGCCCGGGTCGAAGTAGCCGTGCTGATCGACCGGTTCCTCGAACACAGCCGCAGCTTCGACCTGTCAGATGCCCACCACGGCCCGCGCGGCAGCCGCCGGGTGGATTACGAGGCGAGCTACATCATACGCGGGATTGAGCGGCTGTTCGTCGAGTTCTAACTCGCTTGATCACCTCGCGCGGCGGCGCCGCCGGAACAGCAGGACCGCGCCCATCAGCGCCGTGACGAGCGAAAGCCCGCCCAGCGTCCAGACCCACGGGTTATGCGCATTCTCTCGCTCGCCCGGGTCCATGATGTGCAGCCCCCAGAGGAAGTCATAGGCCCGCCACCAGCGCGTGCGCAAAGCCAGCACTTCGCCCGTCTCGGCATCGATGTAGAGGTGCGTGTCACCCGCAAAAGTCGCCTGCCACGAAGGACGCGGGCGGCGCAGGTCCAGCGGCGGTTCATGGGCCGCGAAGGACCTCATGCTCTGAAGTTCATCCCTTCCCGCGTAAGTGGCCGTGGCAATTCGGCGCGCCTCGGCCTCGTCCACGGGGCCCAGCATTGCACCGCTGCGGGCGTCGAAGCGATGGACCGATTTGTCGGCCCCGCTCACTACCCAGACAGCCCGCCCGGCCTCGTCGAGAAGGGCCAGCTTGGTGATGGAGACGGAAGTCTTCGGCGCAATCAATCCGGCGGGATCAACGGCGCGGGCAGGCCGGCGCAGGTCTTCGGCGCGCACCTCCTCGATCGGCCGGGCGGCCATGAACAGGCCGCTCACCAGCCACAGCAGGATGGGGAGCGCCGCAATCCACCCAAGCCAGATATGCCAGCGGGCGAAGCGGCGCATCATCAGCCGCTCAGTCCTCGTCCTCGACCAGCGCCTGGACCTTGGTCAGCACGCCCTGGATGCGCTCGGCCGCTTCGGTGAAGGTGGCTACTTCCTCGCGCGCGTTGTTGCGCCCGCGGGCTTCCTTGGCGGCTTCGAGATAGCCTTCCATGTCCGCTTCCAGCGCATCGGCGAGGATTTCCAGCTCGTCCTGCGTGAGCTTGAGGGTGACGGTAGAGGCCATTTTCAAATCCTGTCTTCAGATGCGTTTGGAGCCTGCTGCCGGCATATGCCCGAGCAGGCCGATGGCGATCCCATAACCGATTATCGGAGCCGCGCCATAGCCAATCAGCGGGGTGGGGAATGGTGCAAGCAGCGATGCGGCAGTCAGGGCAAGGAACCAGCCGGAAACCGCCGCGCCTTCCGCGCGCCGCTCAACCGGCAAGAATAACGGGGCCGCAATGGCCACGGCCAGTGCTGCCGGAAGCAGGATGGCAGGCAATCCGCCACTGCTCAGGGCATCCTGCAAGACATTTTCCACGAAGGGCACCGGCTGGAGCCCGTCAGGCCGGTTGGCGGTGAACAGAAGCGCCCCGGCGCTCCCTGCCAGAGCCACAAGGCGAAGGGGACGGAAGTCGAAAAACAGTGCGAGGCTTATCGAGAGGACCAGCGCAAGGGCGAAGCTCATGTCCGGCTGGAGCGCGGCGAGCGCTGCCACAACAAGTGCGGCGGCCGTTCCTGTCCAATCCGCACGGCGCAAGTAAGCGATCAGGAACAAGGGACCGAACAGGGCTGCTGTATGGAGCCGGAGAGGGCCGATTTCCAGCCAGCGGTGCACGCCATCGACGCCTGGTCCGACCATGATCGCAGCAGCCATGGCGAGCGCGGCTAAAACGAGCCCGAATAGCTCAAGGGCTCGAGCCGGTACTCGGCGCAGGATCACGGCCGCAACGAGGCCCACAATGGTCGCCGCGCCATTGACCAGTGCATAGGTTTGCGGAGCACCGGCGAGCCAGAGCCATACAATCCCGGCAGCGACCGCGGCAACGTAAGCGGCAGTCACTCCCCGCAAGGGCATCAGATGTGGATCGGCTTGCCGGTCACCGCCATCGCGGCTTCCTTGATCGCTTCCGAATGGGTGGGGTGGGCGTGGCAGGTATAGGCGATGTCTTCGCTCGTCGCGCCAAATTCCATGGCCTGCGCAGCCTGGGCGATCATCGTGCCGGCCACCGAGGCAATGCACCACACGCCCAGCACCTTGTCGGTCCCGGCATCGGCGATCACCTTCACGAAGCCGTCAGGCTCGTGGTTGGTCTTGGCGCGGCTGTTGGCGAGCATCGGAAACTTGCCGACCTTGATTTCGCCGCGCTCTTTCGCGGCTTCCTCGGTCAGGCCGACCCCGGCGAATTCGGGCATGGTATAGACCACGCCGGGGATGACATCGTGGTTCACGATGCCGGTCAGCCCGGCGATGTTCTCGGCCACGGCGATGCCTTCGTCCTCGGCCTTGTGGGCCAGCATGGGACCGGGGATCACGTCGCCCACGGCCCAGACGCCGTCGATCTTCGTGCGGAATTCGTGGTCGGTCTCGATCTGGCCGCGCTGGTTGCGCTCCAGCCCGATGGCCTCGAGGCCAAGCCCGTCGACATTCGGGCGGCGGCCGATGGAGACCAGCACGACGTCAGCTTCGAGCGTTTCGGCGGTGCCGCCCGCCGAAGGCTCAACCGTGACCGTGGCCTTCTTGCCCTTGACCGAAACGCCGGTGACCTTGGTCGAAAGCTTGAGCGTCATGCCCTGCTTCTTGAAGATCTTGGCAGCCTCCTTGCGGACGTCGCCGTCCATGCCGGGGAGCAGCTGGTCGAGGAATTCGACCACAGTCACTTCCGCACCCAGCCGGCGCCAGACCGAGCCGAGCTCAAGTCCGATCACGCCGCCGCCGATAACAATCATCTTCTTCGGCACGGAAGTCAGCTCAAGCGCGCCGGTGCTGTCAACGACCACGCCCTTGGCATTATCGATCTCCACGCCCGGGAGCGGCGTGACCGAGGAGCCAGTGGCGATCACCACGTTCTTGGCGGTGACGGTCTTGCCCGCGACTTCGACGGTGTGCGCATCCTTGAAGCTGGCGTAGCCCTTCAACCAATCGACCTTGTTCTTCTTGAACAGGAATTCGATGCCGCCGGTCAGGCCCTTGACCGCGTCGATCCGCTGGCCCTGCATGGTGGCAAGATCGAGCTCGGGCTTCACCTTGATGCCCATCTTGGCCATCGTGCCGTTCGCCGCCGCGTCATAAAATTCCGAGGCGTGGAGCAGGGCCTTCGAGGGGATGCAGCCGACATTGAGGCAGGTCCCGCCCAGCGTCTCGCGCCCTTCGGCACAGGCCGTCTTCAGGCCCAGCTGCGCCGCGCGGATTGCCGCGACATAGCCGCCGGGACCGGCACCGATGATGAGGACGTCGTAGTCGTATTCAGCCATTGTCTTCTCCGTCATCCCGGGCTCGACCCGGGATCGCTGGCCGCTGGCTCCGGACTTGGGGCCAGCGGTCCCGGATCAAGTCCGGGACGACGTTATCACAAATCAATCAGCAGGCGCGCCGGGTCTTCAATCGCTTCCTTGATCGTCTTCAGCGCGGTGACAGCCTCGCGGCCGTCGATCAGGCGGTGGTCATAGCTCAGCGCGATGTACATCATCGGGCGAATGACGATTTCGCCATTGCGGACGACCGGGCGGTCCTCGATGCGGTGCAGGCCGAGGACGGCGCTCTGCGGTGGGTTGATGATCGGGGTAGACATCAGGCCGCCGAACACGCCGCCGTTGGAGATGGTGAAGGTGCCGCCCTTCATCTCGTCCATGGTCAGCGTGCCTTCCTTGGCCTTCTTGCCATAGCCGGCGATGGCCTTTTCGATATCGGCGAAGGACATCGAGTCGACATCGCGGACCACCGGCACGACGAGGCCGTTGGGGGCCGAGACCGCGACCGAGAGGTCGACGTAATCGAAGTAGACGATCTCATCGCCCTGGATCTGGGCGTTGACCGCCGGAATGTCCTTCAGCGCGAGGCACGATGCCTTGGCGAAGAAGGACATGAAGCCGAGCTTCACGCCGTGCTTCTTTTCGAACAGGTCCTTGTACTTCTCTCGCGTGGCAATGACGGCGGACATGTCGACATCGTTGAACGTGGTGAGCAGGGCGGCAGTTTCCTGCGCGGACTTCAGCCGCTTGGCGATGGTCTGGCGCAGGCGCGTCATCTTGACGCGTTCCTCGGCGCGGCCACCGGACGAGGCGGCTGCCGGGGCAGGGGATGCGGGAGCCGAAGCCGCCGGGGCCGGGGCCGCGCTCTTGGCAGCGGCTGCGGCGAGCACGTCTTCCTTGGTGATGCGGCCGTCCTTGCCGGTGCCCTTGATGCTGGCGGGATCGATCCCGTGCTCCAGCACCGCGCGGCGCACGGCGGGAGAGAGGGTGACCGGGTCTTCGCTCGCGGCCGGGGCCTCGCTGGCGGAGGCGGGGGCAACCGGAGCCTCGGTGCGTTCGGTCACAGGTTCGGCACCAGCGGCGGGCGTGCCGTCCTCGATCGTCGCGATCAGCGCGCCGACCGATACGTTGTCGCCTTCCTTGGCGAGCTGCGCACCCATGACGCCGTTCACCGGGGCCATGACCTCGATCGCTACCTTGTCAGTTTCAAGGCTGGCGATCGGTTCGTCGGCCTTCACCGCTTCGCCTGGGGCCTTGAGCCACTGGCCGATCGTGGCTTCGGAAACGGATTCACCCAGGACGGGGACTTTGACTTCAACGGACATGGTGTTTCCTCAAGCCTTCTGCTGGCGGCGGATTTCTTTGCGGACGGACATGCCAAGCGCATCGGCGACGAGCGCCGCCTGCTCCATGGCGTGCCGCTTGGCGAGGCCGGTGGCGGGCGATGCGCTGGCCGAGCGGCCGGCATAACGCGGACGCGTGACTTTGCACTTGGCGTCCTTCAGCACTTCCTCGATGAAGGGTTCGACGAAGAACCAGGCACCGTTGTTCTTCGGCTCTTCCTGGCACCAGACCACTTCTTCAAGGTTCTTCATGCGGCTGATGCGCAGCGCCAGCGGTTCGCCGGGGAAGGGGTAGATCTGCTCGATGCGCAGCACCGAGGTATCTTCCAGCCCTTCGGAATCGCGGGCCTCCATAAGGTCATAGCCGACCTTGCCAGAGCACAGCACGAGCCGCTTGATCTTCTCGTCCGCCGGCGGCGTGCGATCGGCCATGATGCGGCGGAAGTGGCTTTCGCCGATGAAGTCCTCAAGCTCCGACTTGGCCAGCGGATGGCGCAGCAGGCTCTTGGGCGTCATGATGATCAGCGGCTTGCGGAACGGCCGGTGCATCTGGCGGCGCAGGGCATGGAAATAGTTGGACGGCGTGGTGATGTTGCACACCTGCATGTTGTCCTGCGCGCAGAGCTGGAGGTAACGCTCGAGACGCGCGGAGCTGTGCTCCGGCCCCTGGCCCTCATAGCCATGCGGCAGCAGCATCACGAGGCCGTTGGCGCGCAGCCACTTGCTTTCCGAACTCGCGATGTACTGGTCGATGACGATTTGCGCGCCATTGGCGAAGTCACCGAACTGCGCTTCCCACAGCACCAGCGTCTTCGGATCGGCGCTGGCATAGCCGTATTCGAAGCCGAGCACGCCGTATTCGGAAAGCGGGCTGTCATGCACCTCGAACTTCCCATGCGGAACGGTGCTCAGCGGCACGTACTTGTTCTCGTTGGTCTGGTCGATCCAAACCGCATGGCGCTGACTGAAGGTGCCGCGCCCGGAATCCTGGCCCGACAGGCGCACGGCATAGCCTTCCGACAAAAGCGAGCCATAGGCCAGCGCCTCGCCGGTCGCCCAGTCAAAGCCGGTGCCGTTCTTGAACATGTCCCGCTTGGCATCGAGGACGCGCGCCAGCGTCTTGTGGATGGTCAGTCCTTCGGGAACCGTGGTCAGAGTGCGGCCAAGGCTTTCGAACAGCTTGGGATCGATGCCGGTCGGCACGTTGCGTCGCGCGGTTTCCGGATCGACCGGCTTGTTGAAGCCCGACCAGCGGCCGCCGAACCAGTCAGCCTCGTTGGCCTTGTAGCTCTTTGCGCTCTCGAATTCCTTTTCGAGGTGGTCGGTGAACCCCTGGGTGATGCTCGCGGCAAAGCCTGCCTCGATCACGCCTTCCTTCTCCAGCCGCGCGGCATAGAGGTCGCTGACGGCGGGATGCTGGCGGATGCGCTGGTACATCAGTGGCTGGGTAAAGCCCGGCTCGTCGCCTTCGTTATGGCCGAAGCGGCGATAGCACCACATGTCGACCACCACGTCGCGGCCGAAGGTCTGGCGGTAATCGATCGCCAGCTTGCAGGCGAAGGTCACGGCTTCGGGATCATCGCCGTTGACGTGGATGATCGGCGCCATCACGCCCTTCGCCACGTCAGACGGGTAAGGCGAGCCGCGCGAGAACTGCGGGCTGGTGGTGAAGCCGATCTGGTTGTTGATGATGAAGTGGATGCAGCCGCCAGTGTTGTAGCCCTTCACCCCGGAAAAGCCGAAACATTCCCAGACGATACCCTGGCCGGCAAAGGCCGCGTCGCCGTGGATCAGCACCGGCAGCACCTGCTTGTGCTTGCCCTTGCCAATGTCGTCGTGGAAATTCTGGTAGGCGCGCACCTTGCCGAGCACGATCGGATCGACCGTTTCGAGGTGCGAGGGGTTGGGCATAAGGCTCATGTGCACCTTGATGCCGTCAAATTCGCGGTCGGTGCTGGTGCCGAGGTGATACTTGACGTCACCCGATCCGCCGACGTCTTCCGGATTGGCCGTGCCGCCCGAGAATTCGTGGAAGATCACCTTGTAGGGCTTGGCCATCACGTTGGCGAGCACGTTCAGGCGGCCGCGGTGGGCCATGCCGTAAACGATTTCCTTAACGCCGCGCTGGCCGCCGTACTTGATCACGGCTTCGAGCGCCGGGATCATCGATTCACCGCCATCAAGGCCGAAGCGCTTGGTGCCGACGTACTTCTTGCCGAGGAACTTTTCGTACTGCTCGCCGCGGATCACGGCGGTCAGGATCGCCTTCTTGCCCATCGGCGTGAAGTCGATCGACTTGTCCCCGCCTTCGAGCCGGTCCTCGGATGAAGCGGCGCTCCTCCACGTCGGCGATGTGCATGTATTCGATCGCCACCTTGCCGCAGTAATTGCGGCGCAGGGTGTCGACGATCTCGCGCACCGTTCCCCATTCGAGGTTCAGGTAACCGCCCAGGTAAATGCGGCGATCGAGGTCAGCCTCGGTAAAGCCGTGCCATGCGGGATTGAGGTCGGCCGGGATCTCCTGCTTGGCAATGCCCAGCGGATCCAGATCGGCGGCAAGGTGCCCGCGCACGCGGTAGGTGCGGATCAGCATGACCGCGCGGATCGTGTCCGATGCGGCAGCTTCGAGCGCGCGCTCGTCAAGCGCGGCGCCGGCCTTGGCGGTCGAAGCCTTGATCGCCGCCTTCAGCGTCATGGGATCAAGCGCCTGGGTCAGGTCATCTTCCGATGCCCCGCCGGCAAGCGGCCAGCCCGAACGCTGCCAGCTGGGGCCGGCCTGCGGCTCGCTGGCGTCGGGATAGAAGTCGAAGCTTTCGTTGCCCATGTTCACACCTTGTCGGCAGCCGGAATGCCCGGCGGCTTCAAGTCCTTCGTTGCAGAACCTGGGCGCTCCCGGGGAGGATGGCGTCCCTTGCCCTGATTATGGTTGCCCCCGCCTGAAGCAGCGCCTCAGGCGGAATACTCAGGCCAGTTCCTTCAGCAGCGCCGAAAGTGTGGTGCCGAGCTCGCTGGGCGAAGGCGAGACGCGGATGCCCGCTTCTTCCATCGCGGCGATCTTGTCTTCCGCTCCGCCCTGGCCGCCCGAAACGATGGCACCGGCATGGCCCATGCGGCGGCCCGGAGGCGCCGTGCGGCCGGCGATGAAGCCGACCATCGGCTTCTTGCGGCCGCGCTTGGCTTCGTCCTTGAGGAACTGTGCGGCTTCTTCTTCGGCCGATCCGCCGATTTCGCCGATCATGATGATCGACTGCGTAGCGTCGTCGGCAAGGAAAAGTTCCAGCACGTCGATAAAGTTGGTGCCGTTGACCGGGTCACCGCCGATGCCGACCGCCGTGGTCTGGCCAAGGCCGACCGCCGTGGTCTGGTGGACGGCTTCATAAGTCAGCGTGCCCGAACGTGAAACGACGCCCACGCTGCCCTTGGAGAAGATGTTGCCCGGCATGATGCCGATCTTGCATTCGCCCGGGGTGAGCACGCCGGGGCAGTTCGGACCGATCAGGCGGCTCTTGGAGCCGGTCAGAGCGCGCTTCACGCGGACCATGTCGAGCACCGGAACACCCTCGGTGATGGCGACGATCAGCTCGATCTCGGCGGCAATGGCTTCAAGGATGGCATCGGCGCAGCCGGCAGGCGGCACGTAGATGCACGAAGCGGTCGCGCCGGTAGCGGCCTTGGCTTCGGCCACGGTATCGAACTGCGGCACGCCGATGTGGTCGGTGCCGCCCTTGCCCGGGGTCACGCCCGCAACCATCTGCGTGCCATAGGCCAGCGCCGCTTCGGTGTGGAACGAGCCGGTCTTGCCGGTCATGCCCTGGGTGATGACCTTTGTGTTCTTGTCGACGAGAATGGACATTCGGGAAACTCCGGGAGGGAAGTGCGGCCGCAGCGTGTCCGCCGCGGCCGAAAAGTTCAGTCAATCAGGATCAGGCCAGCGAGCCATCGATGCCCTTGCAGGCGCCGACCAGTTCCTTGACCGCGTCGATCGAGACCTGGAGGCCGGCCTTGGCGGCATCGTCCAGTTCGATTTCGATGACTTCTTCAACGCCGTTCGCGCCGATCACCACCGGAACGCCGACATAGAGGTCGTCGATGCCGTACTTGCCCTGGACATAGGCGGCGCAGGGCAGGACGCGCTTCTGGTCGCCGAGATAGGCTTCGGCCATCGAGATTGCCGAGGCTGCGGGCGCATAGAACGCCGAGGTGCCCAGCATGCCGACGATTTCGCCGCCGCCGTTGGCAGTGCGCTTGATGATCGCGTCGATGCGTTCCTGGGTCGAGCGGCCCATCTTGATGAGGTCAGGCACCGGGATGCCCTTCACGGTCGAGTAGGAGGCGACCGGCACCATGGTGTCGCCGTGGCCGCCCAGCACGAAGCTGGAGACGTCACGCACCGAAACGCCGAATTCTTGCGCGAGGAATGTCGAGAAGCGCGCCGAATCGAGCACGCCCGCCATGCCGACCACCTTGTTGTGCGGCAGGCCGGAGAATTCGCGCAACGCCCAGACCATCGCGTCGAGCGGGTTGGTGATGCAGATCACGAATGCGTCGGGCGCGTTGGCCTTGATGCCTTCGCCCACGGCCTTCATCACCTTGAGGTTGATGCCAAGCAGGTCATCGCGGCTCATGCCCGGCTTGCGGGGAACGCCGGCGGTGACGATGACAACGTCCGCGCCCGCGATGTCCTTGTAATCGTTGGATCCGGTGACGTTGACGTCAAACCCTTCAACCGGGCCGCACTGCAGCAGGTCGAGCGCCTTGCCCTGGGGAACGCCCTCGGCAATGTCGAACAGGACGACGTCGCCCAGTTCCTTCTGCGCGGCGAGGTGCGCCAGCGTGCCGCCGATGTTACCGGCGCCGATAAGGGCAATCTTCTTGCGAGCCATAAATCCACTTCCCTGCTGCGGGAGAATCTCGCGATCAAGGGCGTGCCGCACTAGTCCCGCTGGCATGACGGTGGCCCGGTTACCGGGCTGCCCTAGGCGCGTGCGCAGGGGATTGCAAGCCGGGAAAGTCCCAGAGCGGCGCTTTTATATGCAATTGCGAAGCATTTGCAACAAGAGATTGCAGACGTGGCTTTGCTGTCGTTGGAAGGGCGATTCCAATAGGAAGTGTCGCGGCGGAGGGCCCGCGCTTTGCGCTCAGCCCAGCCGCGCGGATACCCGGCTTTCCAGCCCGCGCGCCATGCGGCGGTCAAGCTGGCGGCAGATGGCGAGCCAGCGGCGGCCTTCCGCGTCATTGTCTGCATCGAAGGCAATCACAGCTTCGCGCCGGGCAACTGCGGCCGCTCCCATGCCGTAGCGGGCGAAGTGCAGCAGCGTCTCGCGCAGGACCTGCGGATCGGCCATCAGGTCACCGATCGCCCGCCCATTGTCATTCGCCGCGCGGCCGGGCATCCGCCGCACGAACATGCGGGCGAGGATGGCGTCGTTACCGATACGGGAAGCGGCGAAGTGCAGGGGCATATGGGGGCGAGCGCCTTTGTTGTTGTCCTTGGAGCACTCCTCTAACCGAGGGACGCCAACTCTTCGTCTACGCCTATGGTTTACGCGAGTTTACCTTGGCTGCCGCGGCCGGGAATCAGGTTCCCGGCTGGGCGATCCACTGGCCGGAGTTCTGGTATTCGGGCCGGATTCCCTGCGCCTCGGGCAGCTTCTCGCCGCGGTACAGCTTGTCCCCGCCGCGCGCCTGGACTTCGGGCGCATAGCTTGGCGCAGCCATCGGGCGGGCGGGAGCGAGGCCATGGGCGGTTGGCACCACCGCGCTTTCCTGCGCGGTCTTGAGGCCCTGCTCATAGGCTTTCTGGATCGCCAGCGGATCGATGACCGAGGCATCGGCCTTGTCCTGCGCCAGCGATGAGCGCGGATGGGGTGCGGGGAGCGGCTCGCCTCCGACATAGGCGGTGCGGAAGGCGCCCGGCGTGCCGGCGGGTCCGTTGAAGCGATAGAACCGGTGCGCCCCGATCGTGCCGAGGTAATTCAGCTTGGGCGCCCAATAGGGATGGACCGCGATGGTGTGGTAATGCGTCGCGAGGCCGACCGGCGCATAGACGTAACCCGAAAGGGCCGCCCGGGCGACGTTCTCTGCGCGCAGCCAGAACATCCGGCTCGGCACCCGGTTCATCGCGCCGTCGCAGGTGAAGGAGAACTGGCAGCCGGTGGTCCGCTCCGACCCCTGGAAGACCACGCCGCAAACCGTGTTGGGATAGGCCGGATGCATCACGCGGTTGAGCACGACCTGCGCCACTGCACGCTGGCCGGCGTCCGGTTCGCTTGCAGCCTCGTAGTAGATCGCTTGCGTCAGGCATGTAAGCGCGCGGGCAGCGTCCGCGGCATTGCCATTGAGGCGCAGCGAACGCGCCGTCGGCCCGCCGAAAGGATCGGTGCCGCCCTCCTCGTAATCCCAGTGAGCGCCGGTATCGAGCGGCTTGGAAGGCTCGTCCGGGGCAAGGTAATAGAAGGCCGAACCGGGGAAGGAGTCGCCGGTCCGCTCGAACGGCATCGGCTCCAGCTGGACCTCTGCCCTGCCGGCGTTGCCGATAGCCAGCTGAGTCCAGTCGCCGGGCGCGGCGATTGCGGGAAAGCCCACTGCCGCGAGCAGCACTGCGGCCCGCTTGCCGACATGCTTGCGCCGCCGTTTGGCGCCCATGCCGGGCGCACGCCGGCTCAACCGCGCGGAGAAATCGCGCGGTGGCAGTTCGGCAGGGAAGGCGGCATTGGCAGGCATCATTCCATCCGGTCGGGCGGCGCAAAACTACGCGCAAAGCGCGTAACCCAAGGGCCCCACCCCGCGCACCTGCCGATTCCGCAGCGTGCCGAAGGGGGACAGTCCCGCTCCGTAACGTGAATCGGTTAATGAACCTCCTGCTTGCGTGCCCGCACACAGAGGCGTAGGGGCGCACCCGACGTCATGGGTTGTCCGGTGGAAGCCGGGCCTAAGAGGGAAGCGGGTTCCAATCCCGCGCTGCCCCCGCAACTGTGACCGGGGAGTGCCGCTCCCACATGCCACTGGTCCTCGGGCCGGGAAGGCGGGGCGGCATGGCGATCCGGGAGCCAGGAGACCTGCCGATGACGGTCGTTCCGCAGCCGGGCGGGGTGCACCGGGTGTAAGCGTGGGCCCGCGAATTCGTGCGGGCGGCCTCGCCATGAACGGCATTCGTTCGTGGTTGGAGGTTTATACGTGAAATATCTGTTTTTGCTTGGTTGTTCTTTGTCCATCGCTGCGCCTGCATGGGCCGCAGAGGATGAAATCACAGTCGTTGCCAGCGGCTTCAGCCAGCCGGTCGACAGCACCGGTCAGGCGATCAGCGTTGTCGATGCGGCGGAGCTGGCCTCGATTCAGGGGCCCGACATCACCCGCGTGCTCGAACGCCTGCCCGGCGTCGCTGTCGCCCGCAACGGAGGGCTTGGGGCCTTTACCGGCGTGCGCATTCGCGGTGCCAGTTCGGAGCAGACGCTGGTCCTGGTCGATGGCGCACGGCTGGCCGACGTGTCCTCACCGGGCAGCGGTTTCGACTTTGGCACGCTGCTCAGCGGCAATGTCGAAAAGGTCGAATTGCTGCGCGGATCGAACAGCCTGATCTGGGGCTCTGACGCGATCGGCGGGGTCATTGCGGTGACCACGAAGCAGACCGAGGGCGTCGAGGCTTCGGCGGAGTACGGCACCTATGACAGCTTCAGTGGCGCAGCCTCGGGCGGGATCAAGGCCGGACCGGTCAGCGTTTCGGTCAACGGCGGCTATGCCCGCAGCGACGGCTTTTCCGCCCTCGCCGCAGATGCCGAGAGCGATGGCTTTGAGCAGTGGCAGCTGGGCGGGCGCGCCTCTGTTGAGGTGGCCAACGATCTCAATGCTTTCATCGACGCGCGTTATGCGGAGTCTGAAGCAGGCATCGATTTCTCCTTCGCCAATGATTACGTCCAGACGACGAAGCAGGCCTCGGGCCGGGCCGGGCTGGCCTATGCTTCCGACGCTCTGGACCTGACCGCCGCCTTCAGCCTGGCCGATACCAATCGCGCCTATGCCAGCCCCTCGTTCGGATACGAGTACAACGGCCGCAACAGCCTTGCCGAACTGCGCGGCAAGTGGCGCGCCGTTGGTCCCGTGGCCGTGTTGTTCGGTGCCAGCCATGCGTGGGACCGCTATGACGGTACCTTCGACGCCCGCCAGACCGCGCGGCAAGCGAGCGGGCACCTGGTGCTGGATTACGGCAGCGACGCGGCGAATTTCGCCGCCGGTGTCAGGCTCGACCATCATAGCCGCTTTGGCGACGCATGGACCATGGGCGCGAACGGATCGGTAAAGATCGGTGGCGGCTGGCGGCTGCGCGCAAGCTATGGCGAAGGCTTCAAGGCGCCGACCCTGTACCAGTTGTTCGGCTTTGCCGGGAACCTTGGCCTCGATCCGGAACGCAGCCGGTCTTACGAGGCAGGCATCGAAAAGGGCGATCGTTCCTCGGCGCTGCACTTTGCCGCGACCGTGTTCCGCCGCGATAGCCGCAACCTGATCGACTATGACGCCAACGCCAATGGCGGCTGGGGGGGCTACCTTAACGTCAGCCGCACCCGGGCGAGCGGTTTCGAACTTGAAGTCGATGTGCGGCCCGTGGAGGCACTGCAACTGCGCGCCGCCTATTCCTATGTGAAGGCAACCAATCTGGCGACCGGCCGCGACCTCTATCGCCGCCCGCGCCATGCGCTCAGCCTGTCGGGTGACTGGACGACGCCGCTCGGCGGGCTGGTGCTGGGGGCGGATACGCGCTTCGTGAGCGAGTCGATCGACGATCCCTTCGGCGATACCAACCTGGCGAACGACGTGAAGCTGAAGCCCTATGCCGTGCTCACCCTGCGGGCCAGCCTGCCGGTGACCGAACGGTTCGAGCTGTTCGGACGTGTCGAGAACGTGGGCAATGCGAAGTACCAGGCGGTGGCCGGGTACAACACGCCGGGACGCAGCGCCTATTTCGGCGCGAGGGCGCGGTTCTGATGCGCGCGGCGGGCCTGCTGCTGGCGCTGGCGCTGGGGGCCTGCGTCCCCGCCCGCAGCCAGCCTGCGCCCGCCGTGGTTTCCGGGCCGACGATCGTCAGCCTGAACCCCTGCACCGATGCAATCCTTGCCGAGGTGGCCGACCCGGACCAGATCCTCGCCATTTCGGGCTGGAGCCATGATCCGGCGTCGAGCTCGATGGACATGGCAATAGCGCGCCGGTTCGCCAGTACGAACGGTTCGGTCGAGGAAGTTCTGGCACTTGAGCCGGACATCGTGATCGACGGCACTTTCACCCCGCCCGCCAGCCGCGCGGCATACGAGCGTCTGGGTCTGCGGCTGGAATCGGTGGCGATTGCCTCGACGGTGGAGGACAGCAAGGCGCAGGTGCGCCACCTGGCAGCGCTGGCCGGACACCCGGAGCGCGGAGATGCACTGGTGGCGCGGATTGATGCGGCACTGGCCGAGGCGGCTCCGCGTGCAGGTCATGTTCCGGTTCCGACCGTGCTGTGGGAACCGGGCGGCATCGTGCCGGGCAACGATACCCTGATCGCCGAGCTCATGCGCCGCGCGGGCCTTGCCAATTTCACCGCGGCGCGGGGCATGAGGCAGGCGGAGTACCTGCCGCTCGAGCGCCTGCTCGCCGATCCGCCGCAGCTGATCCTGACGGCAGGCAACCCCCGCGCCGAGGAGAACCGGCAACTCTCCCACCCGGCGCTTGCGTCACTCAAGGGCGTGCGCCGCGCGGCAATCGAACCGAAGTTGCTCTACTGCGGCGGGCCGACCATCATCCGCGCAGCAAGGCGATTTGCCGAGGTGCGGGGTACATGACGCGGCTTAACTTGACATTGCTGGTGCTGATCGCGCTCGCCGTGCCGCTTTCCCTGCTGGCGGGGCAGGTATGGATTGACCCGCTGCATCCCACCTTCGCCAATGCGGCCACCATCCTGATGGACTTGCGCCTGCCGCGCGCGGTTCTGGCGCTTGCCGTGGGTGGGGGGCTCGGCGCGGCGGGGGCGGCGATGCAGGGCTACCTGCGCAATCCGCTCGCCGATCCCGGCCTGTTCGGCATAGCGCCCTGTGCCGCGCTGGGCGCGGTGCTCTCGCTGTGGACGGGCTACGCGGCAAGCGCCTGGACGCTGCCTCTGTTCGCGCTGGCCGGGGCGGCGATCGGCATGTTGCTGCTCAGCCTGATCGCCGGGCGCGAAGGCGGCGTCGCGACTTTCACGCTGGCCGGGATGATGCTCGCAAGCCTGGCCGGTGCGCTGATGAGCCTCGCCATCAGCCTCGCGCCATCGCCCTTCGCCCTGTCGGAAATCGTCACCTGGCTGATGGGCGCGCTGGCGGATCGGTCGTGGCGCGATGTCTGGATCGCCGTGCCGGGGGCGCTGCTGGGGATTGCCGCGCTACGCTTGGCAGGGCGCGGGCTCGATGGCCTGCTGCTTGGCGATGCGGTGGCGCGCTCGCTGGGCATCAATCCGGCGCGGCTCCAGGGGCTGCTGGTGATCGGCATCGGGCTGACCGTGGGGAGCGGCGTGGCGGTCGCGGGTATTATCGGTTTCGTCGGGCTGGTCGTGCCGCATCTGGTTCGCCCGCTGACCGACCGCCGGCCCTCGAGCCTGATAGTGCCGAGCGCGCTGGCCGGGGCACTTCTTTTGCTGATCGCCGATTGCCTCTGCCGCCTCCTGCCGCTCGCTGGGGGAGAACTTCGGCTCGGCATCGCGCTCAGCCTAATTGGCGCGCCGTTCTTCCTGGCACTGCTGCTGCGGATGCGGCGCGGTACGTCTGCGGACGGAGGCTGGGCATGACCCTATCCGCCAGCGCGCTCCAAGTGCCCGGACGGCTGAACGGGGTTTCGCTTACCCTGCAGCCCGGAGAACTGACGGCCATCGTCGGCCCCAACGGTGCGGGCAAGAGCAGCCTGCTCGCCTGCCCGGCCGGCCTGCTCGAAGGGGAGAGGTTCTCCTTGATGGCGTGTCGCTGGAGGACATCCATCCGCACGAACGGGCGCGGGCGATCGGCTTCCTGCCGCAGACGCCGGAAGTGGCGTGGGACGTGACCGTGGAAACGCTCGTCGCGCTCGGGCGGTTGCCGTGGCCGGGCGCTCCGGGCGGCGCGGCCGTCGAAGCGGCGATTGCAGCGATGGACCTCGCGGACCTCCGCCAGCGCCGCACATCGCGTTTGTCAGGCGGCGAACGGGCGCGGGCGCTGCTCGCGCGGGTGCTGGCCGGGGAGCCGCGCTGGTTGTTGGTCGATGAACCGCTCGCCAACCTCGATCTCGCCCATGCGGCGGCGCTGATGCGCAAGCTGCGAGTCGAGGCAGAGGGCGGGCGCGCCGTAGTTGTCGTGCTGCACGATCTGGCGGCTGCGATGAATCACGCCGACCGGGTAATCGTACTTTCTGAAGGCAGGGTGGCAGCCGATGGGCCACCCGAAGAGGCACTCGAACCTTCGCTTATCCGGGATGTCTGGCAGGCCGAGGCGCGCTGGCTGGGCGATGCCGGCACGAAAGCCCTTTCAACCTGAAAGCGTGCATTTTTTGTGTCCTTTGACGCAGGTCAAGGTTCTCAGGCAATCAGCGGCCTAGGCCGGGTGGGCAAGGTCCTTTCAGGACCTTCGTTTCTCCCCGCCTAAGGAGCGGCTGTCGCACGTGAACAGCCGCTCCCTTTTTTGCCTACTTTGCGGGACAGGCGTTTTTCGACTTTGCCGCCCATTCAACGCCCGCTTCGAGCAGGGCGAGCGCCTGCGGCTGGCTGTAGGTCTGCGGCATGTGGCCGATGGCGCTGTAGAACATGCGGCCGCGGCCCATGCAGTTGGTCCAGGCGATCGGATGGTCGTTGCCCATGTCGAGATAACCGTCCGGTCCCATCGGGCTCTTGCGCGTGTAGGACCCCTCATCGAGCGAGGCGATCACCTGCGCCCCGGCAGCACGCGGGCTGGTCTTGAACGAGTACCATTCGTCCGTCATGCGCCATTCGCGCGGCAGGTTCGCTGCCTTGGCAATCGGGTGGTCGGTGCTCACGATCACGCGGGCTTCCTGGAACTGCGGCGCCATCGGATGGCCGGTGAAACGCGCGCCGATCAGTTTGTCCGGGTACCAGTTCCAGAAATAGGCGGGGTCGCCAGCCGAGCCGTGCATCGCGGCAAAGCCGCCGCCGCGGGCGAGGAAGCCTTGAAGCGCCTTGCGCTGGCTCAGCGTCAGGATGTCACCACTGATGTTGTTCCAGACAACAGCATCGAACTGGCCCAGCGTCCTGGCATTGATCGCGCCGCCCTTCTCGGTGAAGGCGATGGCCCAGCCCTTGCGCTCGGCCATTGCGGTCAGCGCGGCGTGGGCGGCGTTGACCGAGGGCACGTCCTTGAAGCCGTTGATCTTTTCCATGACCAGCAGGCGCACCTTGCCCTTGGGCATGGCGGGCAGGGTGGGCACGTCGTTGTCAAAACGCTGGCAGCGAGCAACCTTGTCCCCTGCCGTGACGGGGAGCGCGCGGAGTTCCTTGTCGATCTCGGCCACCTTGTCGGCCGAAATGCCGGTGAAGCGCGTGGCATTGTCGACAGTCAGGATTGACGCGAAGCTGGGCGGCTTCGTGCCGGCAAAGTTTGGCGGCATCTTGTCCAGCCGTCCGGGCGCGTGCTTGTCAATCACCGCCTTGGCCGCGGGGCTGAGCAATACGTCGATCAATGGCGATGCCGCAGAAAACGGCACGTCGCGATTGGGGCAATCGGTGACTGGCCCCGCGAGCGCCGGAGCCGACAGCGCGATGGCTGCCAGTCCGGCGGCGAGTCTCACAATAGACCGCATCAGATCTTGCCTTCCTTGAGGAATTCCACGGCATGGTGCGCGGCGCGGGCTGATAGTGCCATGTAAGTCAGCGACGGGTTCTGGCAGCCCGAGGATGCCATGACGGCGCCATCGGTGCAGAACAGGTTCGAAACCTCATGCGCCTGGTTGTACTTGTTGAAGACCGAGGTCTTCGGGTCCTTGCCCATGCGCGCGGTGCCCATTTCGTGGATGCCGAGACCCGGGGTACCCGGCGCATCGGCCTGGCTGATCACGACGCCGCCGGCAGCCTCGATCATGGCCCGGCCATCGTCGAGGATATGCTTGACCATCGCGTGCTCGTTCGGCCCCATTTCGCATTCGATGTGCGGGATCGGCATGCCCCACTTGTCCTTGCGGGTAGCGTTCAGTGTGACGCGGTTGTCCGGGTTGGGCAGCATTTCGCCAAAGCCCGAGATGAAGGCCATCCACGGACCGAACTTGTGCATGCCTTCCTTGTATTCCTTGCCGATCGTGCCCGGCTGATTGAGCCCCTTGCCGGTCATGCGCATGGCGCCGCCCTGGTAGCCATAGCCGCGGACATAGCCTTCGCCGGGTTCGGTCACGTTGCGGAAGCGCGGGATGTAGATGCCGGTCGGGCGGCGGCCCTTGTAGTAGGAATCCGCCGGACCGTTCGGCAGGATGCCGGCTGTGGACAAGGCGTACATGTGATCCATCAGGTTGCGGCCGACTTGGTCCGACTGGTTCGCAAGCCCGCGCGGATTGGCCTCGTTCGCCGAATTCAGCAGGATATAGGCCGAGTTGATCGCCGAGGCATTGAGGAAGACGATCTTCGCCTCATAGGTCTTGCCGACCTTGGTGACGCGGTCGATCACGCGAACGCCGGTCGCCTTGCCGGTCTTCGGGTCTTGGATGATCGAATGGACGATGGCGTTGGTCACCAGCGTCAGGTTGCCCGTCTTGCGCGCGGCAGGCAGCGACGAGGTCAGCGTCGAGTGCATCGCGCCGAACGAGCAGCCGCGTTCGCAGATCGAACGGTTCTGGCACGGGCCGCGGCCCAGTTCCTCGTGGTGCGGCTTGGCTTCCGACAGGTTGGCATTGCGGCCGATGATCACTTTGCGGGTGGGGAACTTCGATTCCACCGCCGACTTGAGCATCTTTTCGGCGTCGTTCATTTCCCACGCCTTGAGGAACTTGCCATCGGGCAGCTGGGGCAGGTTTTCATAAGAACCGGCAACGCCGATGAAGTCCTCGATATGGTCATACCACGGTGCCAGATCGGCATAGCGGATCGGCCAGTCGGTGCCGTAGCCGTCCTTGGCATTGGCCTCGAAATCGATGTCGGACAGGCGGTAGGACTGACGGCCCCACATGATCGAACGTCCGCCCGTGTGATAGCCGCGGATCCAGGTGAACGGCTTGTTCTCTGGCGTCGAATAGGGGTGGTCGCTGTCCTTCACCCACATGTGCTTGGTGGCGTGGTTGAAGGCGTAGCACTGGCTCTGCACGTAGTAGTCGCGATCGACTTCTTCCTGCGGCACCATGTTGTTGTTGGGGAACTCCCACGGCATGGTCATGTCCGTGTAGTCCTTGGCGGGATCGATGTCGTAGCCGCGCTCGAGCATGAGCACCTTGAGGCCTCGCTCGCACAGCTCCTTGGCGGCGATGCCGCCGCTCATGCCCGAACCGATGACGATTGCGTCGAATGACATGGAAATATTCTCCGTTCAGCCGAGACCGCCGACGCCTGCGAAGGGCCGGGTCTGGGGAGTGATCTTGAGCGAGGGGACGAACGGTCCGGGGACGTGTTCGTAGATAACTTCCTGGGTCATCGCGACTTCGGAGGTGTAATAGAGGTTGATGATCAGGTCCTTGAGCTTGCCGTAGCCGGGATCGGCAAAGGATGGCCCGGCGAATATTGCGGCCAGACCGGTCAGTTTGTCTTTGCGAGGGACCGGCTTGAGTGCGGCCTTGTCATAGGGGATCAGCAGTTCCTTGCGGCGCGCCGGGGTCAGCGCGGCGAAGGGCTTCTTGTCGGCATCCAGCGCCATCTTCTCGATGCCGGGCAAAGCGCCAAGGATCAGCTGCTGGGTGGTGGGCGACGCCCAGTTGACCATCAGGCTGTCGAGCAGCTGGGGTGCCTTGGTGGCCACGGCACCGGGCGTGTCCGTGGCCGGGATCAAGGTATCGGCCAGCGCGGTAACCAGCGCCATCTGCGAGGGGCTGAAGAACTTCTTCGCCGCTGGCTTGCCCTTGGCCTTCTTCTTCGGTGCGGCAAAGGCTTCGGCGGGAATCGCGGCACTGCCTAGCAGCAGGCCGATGTGCGCCATCAGCGTGCGCCTTTGCAGGTTCATTCCATCGAGCATCGAATTCTCCCTAGCGATATGCGGCTGGCGGCGGTGCGCCAGATTAGTTCAAAAACTGTATTACTATTGGTCAGGCCAGAATGCAATCACGCATTGGCCCAGCAATCCTGAATGTAGGTGTAACCCTCGGAGTAAACCTCCTCGGGACTGGCGAAGAAATCGCGCCAGACGCGGGTGGCGGCGGCCAGTTCGGGCAGCGCCTTGCCAAAGGCCTCGATGGTCAGCCAGCCGTCATAGCCAAGGCCCTTCAGCTCGGCGATCGTCTCGCGGATCTTCGCGTGGCCGCGCCCCGGCGTCCCGCGATCGTTCTCGCTGATGTGGACGTGATTGACGTGCCCCTTGGCGTAAGCGGTGCGCAGTGCGGCGAGGGGGTCCTTCTCCTCGATGTTCGCGTGGAACGTATCGTAGAGGATGCCGAAGCCGTCTTCGCCCAGACGCTCAAGATAGGCGGAAGATTGCTCGCAGGTGTTGAGCAGGTAGCATTCGAAGCGGTTGAGCGGTTCGAGCGCGCAGATCAGCCCCGCATCACGCGCCTTCTGCGCGACCAGTCGGTGCACCCCGGCGCAGCGTTCCAACTCGTCGTCCGTCGGCCCTTCGCCTGAGAACACGCCGAGCGGCTGGAACCACGGCCCGACCAGCGCCTGCGCTCCCAATGCCTCACAGCAGTCGATCACACGATTGAGGTGATCGACCCCGCCCTGCCTCGCCGCCGCGTCGGGCGAGATCGGCGAATGCGCCTCGTCCGGGATCAGCGCGACGGCAGTGCGCTGAAGGCCGAGGTCATCACAGATGCCCGCCAGCTTCGCATAGTGCGAGACGTCCGAGGGATCGAATACCGGCACTTCGACACCGTCAAAGCCCGTGTCCTTCAACGCCTTGAGAACCGGCACGTGGCTTTCGTCCACGTGCCCGGTCCACAGCAGCAGGTTCATGCCGATTTTCATTTGGTGTTCTTTCCGCGTTCAAAGAACCAGACGAGGCCGAAGATCACGAACAGCACGACCGGGATGATGGCGATCGTCTGGAACGAGGTTTCGGCTGCAGCGACCAGAACTTCGTGCATCTGCGGCGAGCCCGCCGCGATGCTTTCGAAAGCGGCCTGACCGCCGGCCTTGGCGATCTTGGCATTGTCATAGATCTTGCCGATTTCCGGCAGCACCAGATAGATCGCCAGCGCGCCCGAGAAGTTGACGATGCCGATGCCCCACGAACCGCTGCGCGGATAGCGGCGGGCGATGGCGGCGAGCATGGTCGGCCACATGAAGCAGACGCCGAAGGCCCACAGCGTCGCGGCCAGCAGTCCGGTAAACGGAGAATTGGCAGTCGACAGCAGATAGAGGCCAAGCGCGGCGGGAACCGTGCTCATCCACAGCAGGCCCATGTCGGAGAACTTGTGCTCCAGCGGGCCGGCAAAGTGCCGCATGGCGAACATGATGGCCGCGACATAGACGTTGAGCAGCACGCCCTGCATGCCGACGGTTTCGGTGAGCGCGACTTGCACCCAGGCGCCGGGAGCCAGTTCGGTCGAAGCGGTCAGGAACATGATCGCGGGGAAGATCCAGAAGCCGAGGTGCTTGAAGGGCTCGACCATCATCTCGCCGAACGAGATGCCCGAAGTTGTGCTTTCGGTCTGCGGAAAATCGTGGCGCATGGTCCACAGGGCGAGGATCACGCCGGGCACCATGATCAGCGCGATCAGTGCGCGCCAGCCGAGGCCCGCGCCGAACAGGACGACGCAAAGCAGGCCGCCGACGATCATGCCGGCTGGCCACCATGCGTGCAGAACGTTGAGCTTGCCGGTCTTGTCCTCGCTGTACATGGTCGTGGTGATGGCGTTGATCGAACCCTCGGTCGCGCCCCAGCCGAAGCCGGTGAGGATCATGCCGGCATTCAGCGCGGTGTTGACCGCGTCGAACCCGCCGGCAGAGGGGGCAAACAGGATCAGCGCTGGACCGGCGACAAAGCAGGCGGCGGCGAACAGGACGATCCGCTTGGCACCGATCTTGTCGAGCAGCGGGCTGATTACCAGCAGGCTGATGGCAAAGCCGAGGAAGGCATTGCCCAGAGCCGTCGCGATCAGTTCGCCCGATTGCGCGGCGTGGGTCGCGTCGAAGAGTTCGAGCTTCATTGCTTCGGACGCACCGTTGCGAATGGCATTGGCCACGGCGGCGGTGAACAGCGCCAGCACGCTGATCCAGAAAATGGCCCGGTGATTGGCCGGCCTGCCTGTTGTTGTCACTTTGCCTCTCCCCTTTTCATTTTCTTGTCAGTCCAGCCCGAGCACTTGCCGGACAAAGCCCAGGTCCGCCCCGGTTCCTGCGAAATCGTCGAACGCCTTGTCGGCCTTACGGATCATGTGTTTCGCGATGAACGGAGCGCCTTCTGCCGCGCCCTGTTCGGGATGCTTGTAGGCGCATTCCCATTCGAGAACTGCCCAGCCGTCATAGCCGTAGTGGCCCAGCTTGGTGAAGATCTGGGTGAAATCGACCTGCCCGTCGCCAAGGCTGCGGAAGCGGCCCGGACGCTCGGTCCAGCCAGAGTATGAGCCATAGACGCCGGCCTTGCCATTGGGGCGGAATTCCGCGTCCTTCACGTGGAAGGCCTTGATCCGATCGTGGTAGAAATCGATGAACTGCAGGTAATCCAGCTGCTGCAGCACGAAGTGCGACGGATCGTAGAGGATGTTGGCGCGCGGGTGATTGTCGACCACTTCAAGGAAGCGTTCGAAGGTCACGCCGTCGTGCAGGTCTTCGCCCGGATGCAGTTCGTAGCAGGCGTTGACGCCGCATTCGTCGAACACGTCGAGGATCGGCTTCCAGCGGCGACCGAGTTCGGCAAAGCCTTCCTCGACCAGACCGGCGGGGCGCTGCGGCCAAGGATAGACGGTGTGCCACAGCAGCGCACCGGAAAAGGTCGCGTGGCTGGTGCAGCCGAAGCGCTGGCTAGCTTTCGCCGCCTTCTTCATCTGGTCCACCGCCCATTCGGTGCGGGCCTTGACGTTGCCGTGGACCGATGCCGGCGCAAAGCCATCGAACAGAGCGTCATAGGCCGGGTGGCTGGCGACAAGCTGGCCTTGCAGGTGAGTGGAAAGCTCGGTCACTTCGACGCCGTTGGCGCGGCAGATGCCGGCCACTTCGTCGCAATAGTCCTGGCTCTCGGCCGCCTTGTCGAGATCGAACAGGCGGCCGTCCCAAGTGGGGATCTGCACGCCCTTGTAGCCAAGGTTGCCCATGTACTTGGTGATCGCGTCGAGCGAATTGAACGGCGCTTCGTCACCTGCGAACTGGGCGAGGAAGATGGCAGGACCCTTCATGTGCGTAACCTCTCTTACAGATCGACCCAGACCGCGCCGCGGCGGCTGGATTCAAGGCTGGCGGCAAGGAACTTCATGCCGGCCAGCGTGTCTTCCATCGTGGCATAGCCCGGCTCCGCGCCGGTGCTCCCGCGCAGTTCGTTGCCGAAGGCCTGATAGATGTTGGCGAAGGCTTCGAGATAGCCTTCGGGATGGCCGCCCGGCGTGCGCTGGATGCTCAGCACGTCTTCGGAGAGGTAGGCGCGGTTCGCGCCAGCATGCCAGATTTCGGTCGGACGGTCGCGGTAGCCGATCCTCATGGTATTCGGCTCTTCCTGCCGCCAGTGCAGCCCGGCCTCGTCGCAATAGACCGAGATGGCGAGGTCGTTGATGTCGCCGACCAGCACCTGGCTGGCCGTCAGCGTCCCCTTGCCGCCGCCCGAAAGATGGAACAATGCCGCTCCGTCATCGTCGATCGCGCGGCCTTCCAGCATGGTCAGCTCGGCGCAAATGCGCGTGATGCGTTCGCCGGTGATGAATTCGGCCAGGTTGGCGGCGTGCGTGCCGATGTCGCCAAAGGCCCCGGCATCGCCCGATTGCTTGGGATCGACGCGCCATGCGGCCTGCTTGTTGTTTTCTAAGTCGGATGCCCGGCTCAGCCAATCCTGCGTGTACTTCACCGCGACGCGGCGGACCTTGCCCAACTTGCCCGAGGCGATCAGTTCGCGCGCCTGCTTGACCAGCGGATAGCCGGTGTAGGTGTGGGTAACGGCGATGCGACGCCCCGTGCGCGCGGCGCAGTCCGCAATCGCCTTGGCGTTCTCCATCGAATCCGCCAGCGGCTTGTCGATGATGACGTCAAAGCCTGCTTCCATCGCGGCGATAGCCGGGGCGGCGTGCATGTGGTTGGGGGTGACGATCGATACCGCCTCGATCCGTTGGTCGGCGGGGAGGGCGAGCTCCTTCTCGATCATCTCGGCGAAAGAACCATAGGCTCGGTCCGGATCGACGCCGAGTTCGATGCCCGATGCGCGGCTCTTTTCCGGGGTCGAGGAGAAAGCCCCCGCGACCAGTTCCCAATTGCCCGCGATGCGTGCAGCTATGCGGTGGACGCCGCCAATGAAGGCACCTTGGCCGCCGCCGATCATGCCGTAACGGATCGGTTTCACTTGTCCTTGCTCCCAACCTGCGTCTTGGCGGCGGATGATGGCCCGCCGCTACATTCATTGCCATTCAATTTGAGTGCCCAGCCAACAGAATTCGCCATAAGCATCCGGTTTTCCGGTTCGGACCAGCTTTCCGCGCGGTGGCCGAAAGCCGAGTACAGCACCCGGCCCTTGCCGATGCAGCGTGTCCAGACCATCGGATGGTCGCCCATGCGCAGGTCCTTCCCGAACATGCCCACCGGCTTGTAGGTCTTTTCGTCAACCGTAATCAGCACGTTTGCACCGGTGGTGCGCGGTGACTTGTCGAACGAATACCATTCTTCCACCCGCTGCCAGGAAGCCGGAAGCCCCTGTGTTGCAGCGTGCGCCTTGTCCTCGACGTTGACGGTGGCGTTCTGGAACTGCGGGGCCATTGTGTGCTGGATGAACAGCGCGCCGATCACGTCGTTGATGTACCAGCCCCAGTCCTTGTGCGAATTGTCGCCCGCGGCGTGGATGCCGACATAGCCGCCGCCGTTTTCAATAAAGGCCTTGAACGCGGCCTGCTGGGCCGGCGAGAAAACATCGCCGCTGACATTGTTGAACACCACCGCGTCAAACTTGGCGAGCACTTCGGGGCTGAAGGCGGCGCCGTTTTCGGTCTGGAAATAGCCCCAGCCCTTTTGCTTGGCGAGATCGGCAAAAAAGGCATTGCCGGGCGGAATCGATTCCTCATGGCGGAAGGCATTGGTCTTGGAGAAGACGAGGATCGCCGGGCGTGGCAGATCGGCCGGGATGACGGGCGGGGTCGTTTCATGGACATGCAACCCGCCAAGGAGCACGCGTTGGATCGTGTCCCAGTGACGGAACGCCTGGATGGCGATGAAAGCCAGAAAAGCCAGCAGCAGCCATAGGACGATCTTCAGGATCTTGCGCAGCATCGATTCTCCCTGTCGGCCATGTAAACAGAATCTTGATTCTATTTCTAGTCCGAATCTGCGGAAAATCGGCCTGACCAGCCAGTCATAGCCATGTCAGATTAGAATTCAAATATACGATTAGTCTATTTATGCATTAAACCGCCGAGCTGAATTTGTGCTGGCTTGCCGCACGGTAGCCGTCAAACCGGGCGGCGATGGTTCGGGCATAGGGCAGGCCTTGGTCGCGAATGGCCAGCCAATCGCCTTCGATCGACGCAAGTCCTCGCTCGATGAAGGGGTGCAGGCTCTCCGCCATGCTGCTCAGCCAGTCCTGCCCCACCCTGGCGCGACCCTGACACAGCAGCGCCTCGATCACTGCGCCGCGCCGCTGGTCGTCCTCGCTGCGCACCACGCCGAGCGAGCCGGTCAGGCGGTTTTGGCCAATCATCTGGCCATAGCGCCCGGCGTTCTTCTCATTCTGCACGATGACCTGCGGGAAGCAGGTGATGGCGGTCGAGCCAAGCCCGATCAGCTGCGTCGCCTGATCGTCGGTAAAGCCCTGGAAATTGCGCCGCAGGGTGCCGCTGCGGGCCGCCTGGGCCAACGGATCGCCGGGCATTGCAAAATGATCGAAGCCCACCGGGACGTAGCCCGCATGCGTGAAGTGGCGGTAGCCGAACTCCGCCATGGCAAAGCGCTCGGCTTGGTCGGGCAGGGCCGTCGCGTCGATCCGGCGCTGGCGGGCGATTATGTGGGGCACGTGGGCATAGCCGAACAGCGCCACACGATCCGCGCCGAATTCGATCGTGCGGTCCAGGCTGTCCTTGAGGTCGTCCCTCGTCTGGCCGGGCAGGCCGTACATCAGGTCGAAGTTGAGCGAGCGCACCCCGGCGCGGCGCAGCAGGTGGACGGCGCGTTCGATCTGTTCGCCGGGCTGCACGCGGCCGATTGCCTGCTGCAGCCTTGGGGAAAAGGTCTGTACGCCAAGGCTGGCGCGGGTCACGCCCACCACTGCCATCACCGTGCCCCAGGCCGAGGTCAGGTGGCGCGGGTCGATCTCCACCGACCATTCCGGCTTGTCGAGCGGCATATGAAGCGTCAGCGCGTCGGCGAGGCGGACGAAATCGGTGGGCTGCAAGGCGTTGGGGCTGCCGCCGCCAAAGGCGATCCGCTTCACCCGTGCCTGTCGGCCCAGCTTCGCCCCGGTCAGCGCGATTTCGTGGTGCAGGGCATCGAGATAGGCCTCAAGCCGCCCGCGCTTGTTCGCCGCCGCCGTGTTGCAGCCGCAGTACCAGCAAATCTGCTCGCAGAAGGGGATGTGGACATAAAGCGAGACGTCTCCGGCCGCGCCGGCCAGCGCCGCTTCCTGCTCGGCCTCGCCCACGACGTCGCTGAACTCCACCGCCGTTGGGTAGGAGGTATAGCGCGGCACCGGGACGCTCAGCAGTTCGGGATAGTAAGGCCACATGCGGCTTATCTGTCAGCCTTGGGCGTCAGGTTCATTGCGGCGCATCAAATTGGCGCTGCAGCTTCTTGCGACTGCCGCCGGAGTGGCAAGCCTTGGCGCAGCAGGGGGCCGGATCGGATTTGCCGGGCAGCGGCAATTCGATGGAGCGGACCACGCCGTCGCCCGAGCAGATGAGCATGGTCAGCCCACGCGCCGATGCCGGGGCAGGGGCAAAGGCGGCGGGAATCAGCGCCGCAAGGCCGAACAGGGCGCGGATCACTTTCACTGAGCAGGCCCTTCGTCGTCAATCAGGATGCGGTTCGCCGCGCCTTCCATGTCATCATACTGACCACGCCGCAGCGACCAAAAGAAGGCCGCCAGGCCCATCGATCCCATGAACAAGGCCAGCGGCAGCAGGAGGGCTATCGTGTTCATCGGGCGGCCCTTACCAGACGGAGCGAATTGGCGACGACGATGACCGAGCTGGTCGACATGGCCACGGCCGCCATCAGCGGTGTGAGATAGCCCATCATCGCCATCGGCACGGCGAGCACATTGTAGCCGATGGCCAGCACGAAGTTCTGCTTCACCACGGCCATGGTCCGGCGCGAAGCGGCGACGGCGCGGGGCAGGGCGAGCAAAGATTCTCCCGGGAAGACCATGTCGCTCGCCTGCCGTCCGACATCGCTGGCCGAACCCGGCGCGATCGAGGCATGCGCGGCGGCGAGGGCAGGGCCATCGTTGAGGCCGTCTCCCGCCATCAGCACGTGCTCTCCGGCAGCTTGCAGGCGGGCAATGGCCTCCTGCTTGTCAGCCGGACTGGCGGCGCACTGGGCGGTGAGGCCAGTCTCGCGCGCAATCGCGGCGACGGCGGCGACATTGTCGCCCGACAGGATCGAGGTGTCGATGCCGAGCGCCTTCAGGCGCTCGATCGCCTCGCCGCAGTCCGCGCGGAGGGCATCGGCGAAAGTGATCAGCCGCACCGGCTCCCCGGCAATGTCGAGCGCGGTGGCCATCGACTGGCTGGCATCGGGACGGCGAAGCGCGACCTTGCGGCCCATGTGCTGCGCGGCGATGCCATGACCGGCAGTCTCGATGACCTCCTCGAGCGGCAGCGCAGTCACGCCGCGCTGCGCCAGCGCCTCGGCGAGAGCGCGGCTGAGCGGGTGCGAACTGTTCGAGGCGAGCGACAAGGCAATGGCGGCGGCTTCAGGCGTCAGGGCATCGAGCGCGCGCGGATCGGGCACGGGACGGCCCAGGGTGAGCGTGCCGGTCTTGTCGATCAGCAGCCGCGTAACCTGCGCCATGCGTTCCAGCGCGGTGGCGTCCTTCACCATGACGCCCTGCTTCATCAGCGCGCCCGAGGCGACCACCTGCGCCACCGGCACCGCAAGCCCGATCGCGCAGGGGCAGGTGATGATCAGCACCGAAATCGCAATAACCAGCGACTGGTGCCAGCCGGCCCCCATGGTCAGCCAGGCAATCCCGCTGACCAGCGCCAGCGTGTGGACGGCGGGGGCGTAGAGTTTCGACGCCCGGTCGGCGACGCGCACATAGGCTGAGCGTGACTGGCCAGAGGCCTCCATCAGGCGCGCGATTTCGGCCAGTGCCGTGCCCTTGCCCGCGCGGCTGACCTTCACGTCGACCGGAGCATCGAGATTGAGCGTGCCAGCGAGCACCTCATCGCCCTGCGCGGCGGGGATGGCGGCACTTTCGCCGGTCAGCAGGGAGCGGTCGAAGCGGCTCGATCCGGCGCTGATCGTGCCATCCGCCGCCAGTCGCTCGCCAGCGGCCACCCGCATGACCATGCCGGGAACGAGATCGCGCGCGGCGAGCCATTCGATTGTGCCCGAGCGGCCGACAACCATTGCGCCCGGAGCGGCCTGCCGCATCAGGGCATCGACTCCCGCGCGGGCGCGGTCGCGCATCATCGCATCGAGCGTGCGTCCGGCAAGGAGGAAGAAGATGAGCATCAGCACGCCGTCGAACCACGCGGTGTGGCCGCCGCTGTAGGTCTCATAGAGGCTGAGCGAAGTGGCGAGGGTAATGCCGATGGTGATCGGCACGTCCATGTTGGTGCGCCAGTGCTTCACCGCGCCCCAGGCCGAACGGAAAAACGGCATGCCCGAATAGATAATCGCCGGAACCGCGATCAGCGCCGAGAGCAGGTGGAACATCTCGCGCGTGGCGCCTTCGGCCCCGTACCAGACGCTGACCGACATCTGCATCACGTTCATCGCGGCAAAGGCGGCAACGGCGAGCGGGGCGAAGAGCGCGCGGGCAGCGGAGGGTGGGGGCGCGGCGTCTTCCTCGCGCGGCTGGCTGGCAAATCCCGCACCCGAGAGAGCCGAGACAATGCGAGGCGTGTCGATCCGCGCCTCGTGGCTGACGCGGACCTGCCGCGCGGTCAGGTTGACCCGGGCCGAGGCAACTCCGTCGAGCGCGTTCAGCGCGCCTTCAACCTTCGACATGCAGCCAGCGCAATGCATGCCGGGGACAACGAGCACCGTCTCCAGCAGGGCCTCAGCCGGTTCGGGGCGGGGCTGGGCGCTCACTGCACGTCCTGTTCGGTGCGGAAGCGCTGGCCGTTCGCCGCAACCTCGATCTCGCAGGCGCCAGCGTCCGCCGGCGAGCTTTTCACGGCTGACGTAATTGCCGCCTGCCACGCGATCGAACGTGAAGGCCTGCGACCTGGCGAGGCCGAGCGGATGCCGCGCAACCGCCGTGATGATCGCGTCCGGCGCACCGGCGAAAGTGATGGCCACCCGGTCATCGGCCTGGCGGCTGGCCTGCGCGGTCCAGCCGAGCGCCTTTTCCTTTTCCGCCTCGTCGAGCCAGGTGTTGAACTTCTGGCTGGCAACGTAGGAGTTTTCTACCACCTGCCCGCCAAAGCTCTGCGAGGCGAGGCGGGCCATGGTGAAGTTCACCGCGATGACCACGCCGAAAAAGGCGAACAGTATCATCGCCATATGGCGGCCGGTGAAGGGCTTGGCTGCGGAAGGCTGGGGGACGGCCTTGCTCATGATCATTCTCCGGGGGTGCTGAAGTGGGTGTCCGAACGGTCGCCGCCGCCGTCCTTGTCCTGAGCGGAAAGGACGAAGGCGAAGTCCTGCGCGGTCGTTCCGGCGGGGGCCATGACATAGGCCCGCACAGGCAGGGTGGTGTCTGCTGGCACGTCGATGTTCAGGTCGCGCGCCGCTTTTTCGCGCGGCATGGAATCGGTCCACATCACCGCGCCGGGCAGGCCCTCGATCGTCACTTTCATCGGACGCGGGCGGTTTTCCATGTTCTTGAGCTTGAGCGTCCAGGCATTGCGCACCTCGCCCGCGCTGAGCAGCATATAGGCGGGGTTGCGGTCCTTCTGCACGGCAAGGTCGATGTGCTTACGGGTACCGAGGGCAAAGAGCAGGCCAAGGCCGATCGCGCTCCAGATGGCGAGATAGACCAGGGTGCGCGGGTGCCAGATCAGCTTCCAGTGGGGAGTGGCGGGCGCGCCCTTCTTCTCGCGCTCGGCATCCTCCAGCGTGGCATAGTCGATCAGGCCTCGCGGGCGGCCGATGTCCTTCATCACCCGGTCGCAGGCATCGATGCACAGCGCACAGGTGATGCAGCCGATCTGCGGCCCTTCGCGGATGTCGATGCCGGTGGGGCAGACCGCAATGCACTGGCGGCAATCGATGCAGTCCCCGAAAGCGCCGGGGTTTTTCTCCGCCTTCTTGATCGACGCGCGCGGTTCGCCGCGCCAGTCCTTGTAAGTGACGATCAGGCTCTTCTCATCGAGCATGGCTGACTGGATACGCGGCCAGGGGCACATGTAGATGCACACCTGCTCGCGCATGAAGCCGCCGAACCAGAAGGTCGTCAGCGTAAGTACCGCGACGGTGGAATAGGCGACGGAAGCGGCCTCACCGCTCCAGAATTCGCTCCACAGTGTTGGGGCATCGGCGAAGTAGAGGATCCACGCGCCGCCGGTCGACATGGCGATGACGAGGTAGATCGCCCACTTGAAACCGCGCCGCGCAATCTTGGCTGGGCCCCACGGGGCGGCTTCAAGGCGGAGCTGGGCGTTGCGGTCACCGTCGATCAGGCGGTCAAGGTGCTGGTAGAGGTCTGTCCAGACCGTCTGCGGGCAGGCATAGCCGCACCATGCGCGCCCCACCGCGCTGGTCACGAGGAACAGGCCAACGCCGGCCATGATGAGGAGGCCAGCGACGAGATAGAACTCCTGCGGCCAGATCTCGATCGAGAACATGTAGAACCGGCGGTGCGCCATATCGATCAGCACCGCCTGGTTCGGCGCATAGGGCCCGCGGTCCCAGCGCAGCCACGGGGTCACGTAATAGACCGCAAGGCAGCCCAGCATCACCAGCCATTTCAGGCGGCGGAACTTGCCGTCCACCTTGCTGGGGCAGACTGCCTTGCGTTTCTCATAAAGCCCAGCGGCGACCGGGACTGGGTTGGACATGGTACGTGGCCTTATTTGCCCTGTGCTGCGGTTGCAGCGGGGGCGGCTGCGGGGGTTGCTGGTGGCGCGGTGAACTTCTCACCACCACCAAGCGAGTGGACATAGGCGGCCAGCATCTTGATCGTCACTGGGTCGAGACGCGCGTTCCAGTGCCGGCATCTGCCCGGCATGGGCCACGGTCACGCTGGCCGTCACTTCGGAGGGCTTGCTGCCATAGAGCCAGATCGCGTCGCTCAGGTTCGGCGCGCCGAACTGGCGCAGGCCCTTGCCGTCCGGCCCGTGGCAGGTGGCGCAGTTGGCGGCGAAGAGCGCCGCGCCGCTGCCGGTGGGCTTGGCCTTGCCGCTGAACGAGAGCACGTGATTGGCGACATCATTGACCTGCATGGGCGTCAGGATGCCGTCCTTGCCGAAGCTGGGCATCAGGCTCATGCGGGTTTCCGCGTCGTCGGGCGAACGGATGCCGTGCTTGATCGTCGTCTCGATCGCCTTCAGGTCGCCGCCCCACAGCCAGTCATTGTCGGCGAGGTTCGGGTAACCCTTGCCCCCGCCGCCGCCCGCGCCGTGGCACTGCACGCAGTTGACGCGGAAAGCCGCCTTGCCGCCGGCCACGGCATTGGCCAGCAGCTCGGGATTGTCCTGAAGCTGCTCGATGGGAACATTGGCCAGTTCGGCGCGGACCTTGGCGTGGATGGCATCGCCTGCGGTCTTTTCGGCCGCGAGCTGGCCGCGGCTGGTCCAGCCCCAGACGCCTTCGGTGCCCTTCGAGAGCATCGGCCAGGCGGGATAGACCACGACATAGCCGATGGCGAACAGGATGGTGGCGTAGAAGGTCAGCACCCACCAGCGCGGGAGGGGCGTGTTCAGTTCCTCGATGCCATCCCATTCGTGGCCCATGGTGGCCGTGCCGGTGGCTTCATCGATCTTTTGGTCAGCCATTGTCGTCTTCCTTGAAGATGCTCATCGCAGCGTCATGGTTGCGGCTTTTGGATCCGGGGCGGAACGGCCACAGGGCGCAGGTGCCGAAGCAAACGACCATGGCGAGGAGGCCCCAGCTGTCAGCCAGCTGGCGAAGGGTTTCGTATGTCGAGTGCGGAGAGATCACCGGCCCTTCTCCTTGGCGAGGTCTTCCTGCGCGGCCGCCGCATTGACGTCGACCATGGTGCCGAGGACCTGGAGATAGGCGACCAGCGCATCCATTTCGGTGAGCCGGGTCGGATCACCGTCAAAGTCACGCACCTGCGCCTTGGGATAGCGCTTGGCGACGTCGCCGGCGTTCATCGGATCGGCCTGTCCGGCGAGATCCTCATTGGCCTTGGCGATCTGGTCCTTGGTATAGGGCACGCCGACCACGCTGAGCGCGGAGAGATCGGCGCTGGCGTCACCCACCTTGAGATCGCGGTTCTTGAGGAACGCGTAAGGCGGCATGATCGATTCCGGCACCACCGAACGCGGGTCGGTCAGGTGCTGGACGTGCCATTCGTCCGAATAGCGCTTGCCGACGCGGGCGAGGTCGGGCCCCGTGCGCTTCGAACCCCACTGGAACGGATGGTCGTACATCGATTCCGCGGCCAGGCTGTAATGGCCATAGCGTTCGACCTCGTCCCGGAAAGGGCGGATCATCTGGCTGTGGCAGACATAGCAGCCTTCGCGCACATAGATGTCGCGGCCCGCCTGCTCGAGCGGGGTGTAGGGGCGGACCCCCTCCACCTTCTCGATCGTGTTGTCGATCCAGAACAGCGGGGCGATTTCCACGATGCCGCCGATGGTGACGACGAGGAAACTGAACACCGCCATCAGGGTAATATTACGCTCCAGCTTTGCGTGGCCGGAGAAGATGTCCTTGGTTTTTGCAGACATGGTTCGGGTTCCTCTCAGGCGGCGGCTGCGGGAGCGGCCGAGGTCAAGGGACGATCGGCGGCGGCGTCATAGCTGGCGTCGCCCATCGGGGCTTCGATGCGCAGGTTCCCGGCGATCGTCTGCCAGATGTTGATCACCATGATCACGGCGCCGGAAAGGTACATCAGACCTCCGAGAGCGCGCAGGATGAACATCGGGTGCAGCGCGGCGACGGTTTCGACGAAGGAGTTCACCAGGTAGCCGTCGGCTCCGTATTCCCTCCACATCAGGCCCTGCATGATGCCGGCGACCCACATCGAGGCGGCGTAGAAAACGATGCCTACGGTGGCGAGCCAGAAGTGCCAGTTGATCATGCGCGGCGAGAACATGCGCTCCCGGCCCCACAGGCGCGGCACCAGGTAGTAGAGCGTGGCGAAGGTCACCATGCCGTTCCAGCCCAGCGCGCCGGAGTGGACGTGGCCGATGGTCCAATCGGTGTAATGCGACAGGGCATTGACCGAGCGGATCGACATCATCGGGCCTTCGAAGGTGCTCATGCCGTAGAAGGCGAGGCTCATCACGAACATGCGGATGATCGGATCGGTGCGGATCTTGTCCCAGGCGCCGTTCAGCGTCATCAGGCCGTTGATCATGCCGCCCCAGCTCGGCATCCACAGCATGACCGAGAAGACCATGCCCAGCGTCTGCGCCCAGTCGGGCAGCGCCGTGTAGAGGAGGTGGTGCGGACCCGCCCAGATGTAGAGGAAGATCAGCGCCCAGAAGTGGATGATCGACAGCCGGTACGAATATACCGGACGCTCGGCCTGCTTGGGCACGAAGTAGTACATCATGGCGAGGAAGCCGGCGGTGAGGAAGAAGCCCACCGCGTTGTGGCCGTACCACCATTGCACCAGCGCGCCCTGCACGCCGCCCCACACGGGGTAGCTCTTCGAACCCAGCAGGCTGACCGGAATGTTCAGGTTGTTGACCAGGTGCAGCATGGCCACGGTCAGGATGAAGCTCAGGTAGAACCAGTTGGCGACATAGATGTGCGGTTCGGCGCGGCGCACCAGCGTGGCGACGAAGACCACCAGGTAGGCCACCCAGACCACGGTCAACCACAGGTCGACGTACCATTCCGGTTCGGCATATTCCTTGCCCTGGCTGATGCCGAGCAGGTAGCCGGTCGCGGCAAGCACGATGAACAGCTGGTAACCCCAGAACACGAAACGGGCGAGGCCGGGGAAGGCCAGCCTCGCCCGGCAAGTACGCTGCACCACGTAGAATGACGTGGCGATCAGCGCGTTGCCTCCGAAAGCGAAGATGACCGCTGACGTATGCAGCGGCCGCAGGCGTCCGAAGGTCGTCCATTCAAGGTTGAGATTGAGGACCGGGAAGGCGAGCTGCAATGCGATGAACAGGCCGGCGGCAAAGCCCGCCATGCCCCAGAACACCGTGGCGATAACCCCCCAGCGGATCACATCGTCGTAATACTTGCTGCGATCTTCGGGCACAGGCGCCGCGCCCGAATAGTCGCCGCCGCGCAATGCGAAGACGAGGGCGATCAGCGCGGCCAGCGCGACGATCCCCATGTGCACGGCAAAGCCCCAGTCAGCCGATGCGGCCGTGGCGACGATGGCAAGAAACAGCACTGCCAGCCATAAGCCGGCGCGCGAAAGTACGCGTTCCATGAGCCTTCCCTCTCTGGACAAAATGTCAGTGCCGGCGGGCGTTCCCCGAAGGGAAAATCCCGTCGGCACGGATTGCCCCTGCGCCCCTCGCCGCGCTGCAACATTGATGCCGATCAAATTGCCAGCGCGCGGAAGAATATTTCGCATCCGCGCACGATTTTGCGCTGAATCAAGAACTCGGCTGATCTCGGTCAATGTCGGCGCGGCCCATCTGGGCAAGAGACGCCCCGACGCCGCACAAAACCTCGCATGGGGCGGGGAAGCGGCCAACGATGAGGGATATCATGAAGAAGATCGCGATCACCGCCGCGCTGCTCGCAGCTGCAGCTGTCTCTGCGCCCGCCCAGGCCGGCGACGCCGCCGGCAAGTGGCAGGTCAAGGTGCTGGCCACCGGCGTCCTGCCCGATGGCAAGATCAACACCAGCAAGCCCGTGATCAACGCCGGCGTGCTTAATGCGACAAACAACACCGAGGCGAATGACAACGTCGTGCCGACGCTTGCGGTCGAATACTTCGCATCGCCCAACTTCTCGATCGAGACGATCTGCTGCTTCACCTCGCACCACGTATCAGTCACCGGCACCCCGGCGCTGTCGAACGCGATGGACCACGTGATGATCCTGCCCGCCACGGTGACGCTGAAAGCGCACCTTCCTGCCGGTCCGTTCAAGCCCTATGTCGGTGCCGGCGTCGCCCACTTCTTCGTCTTCGGTGAAAAGCCGGGTTCCAGCCTTCCGGCTGCCGTCACCTCGGCCAAGCTCGACAACACCTTTGGCGCGGTGCTTCAGGGCGGCGTCGATATCGCGGTGGGCGAAGGCGGCATGGGCATCAGCCTTGATGCCAAGAAGTACTTCATCCAGCCGCGTTCGCACTTCTATGCCGGCGCGACGGAAGTGCTCAGCGCGCAGCACAAGCTCAATCCCTGGGTGATCAGCGGCGGCGTTTCCTACCGCTTCTGATTGGCTGATTGATCTTTGCGGGCCGGTAGGGGGACATTCCGGCTCGCAAGCGGGGACGCGTATCGCGGATGCGATGCGCGTCCTTCGCATTTTTGCGCGGGGTCAAAGCTTGCACCCCTCTCGCCGAGTCAGGCTCGCATCCAAGCCCACAGGGGCACCAGGAGGATGCGATGACCGAGATGACCACTTTCACCGACCGGTCGAACGATGTTCTGCCGGCAGAGCGCCACGGCGTCGAAGCCTATATCAGTCCCGACTATGCCCGCGCCGAACAGGACAAGCTGTGGCGCAAGTGCTGGCTGCAGGCCGGCCGGCTTGAGGACATTCCCGAGGTCGGCAACTTCATCACCTATGACATCCTGACCGATTCCGTGCTGATCGTTCGCGCCAAGGAAGGCAGCGGTCCGGGCGCAATCAAGGCCTTCGCCAATGTCTGCACGCACCGTGGCCGCCGACTGGTCGATACCCCCAAGGGCGAGCGCAATGCCCACGGCAGCCGCGCCAACTTCGTCTGCGGCTTCCATGCTTGGACTTTCGATGTCACCGGCGACAATGCCGGGGTCTGTTCCTACATCCAGCAGAAGGACGAATGGGGCGGGGCGCTGAATGACGCCAACACACGGCTGGGCGAATTCAAGGTCGATACCTGGGGCGGGTTCATCTGGATCAACCTCGATCCGGATGCCGAGCCACTGCGCGATTACCTCGAACCTGCCGCCACCATGCTCGATCCATTCCAGTTGCAGAACATGCGCACTCGCTGGCGTTACTGGACGGTGTTCGACTGCAACTGGAAGGTGGCGCTCGAAGCCTTCAACGAGACCTATCACGTCGCCGGCACTCATCCCGAATTCATGGCTTTCGGCGATTTTACCGGCTGGGGCCGGGCGCAGGGCAAGCACAGCCACATCGGCTATGACCTGCCCAAGGATGCCGATCCGACCCTGGGCGAGAACAAGGGCAAGCTGCGGCTCGGTTCGGGCGATCCGCGCGTCGCCACGGCGGAGATGCAGAAGTACACCTGGGAGGGCGTGAATACGAACACCACCCAGACGCTGTACGAAGTTGCCCAGACGCTGCCCGATGTGCTGCCCGAAGGCACTCCGCCTGAAGAGGTGCTGAAATACTGGCTCGAAACTGCCCGCGCGAAAGACGCGGCGCGCGGGGTGATCTGGCCGACGGTCGACACCGCGCACACCGCTGCCAGCGGCACGTCCTGGCAGATCTTCCCCAACCAGCAGATCGGCCACGCGGTGAACAACATGCTTTGTTACCAAGCGCGGCCCTTCGGGTTCGATCCCGACAAGTGCTATTTCGAAGTCGCGGTTTACGAGTTGTACCCGGAAGGCGGCGCCCCCCAGACGCAATGGAGCTACCTCGCGCCAGACCAGTTCCCGCATGTGTTGCAGCAGGATTTTTCCAATATGGCAGCTGTGCAGCAGGGCATGAAGAACGTGGGCTTCCGGGGGAACCTGCCCAACCCGAAGAACGAGGGCGCGGTGACAAGCCTGCATCGCAATCTGGCGAAATACATGGGAACGGGCGCGCCGGAGCCGTTGGCGTGATCAACAGCCATTTGACCCAAATCAACGCAGCCCGCCGCGCGACTCGCTAGCCACTAATCAACAACACTGTTGATTACATCGCTGGAGAGGTGCCCATGTCGATCTACAAGCCCACGGTCTGCCCCGAGGTCACGCCCGAGCAAAAGGAAGCGCTTCACGCCAAGTACCTCGCCGAGCGCGACCGCCGTCTGAAGAAGGACCACAACGACCAGTACGTCCCCGCCAGCGGCAAGTGGAAGGACATATACGAGGTCGATCCCTACACCCCCGTCGCCCCGCGGGATCCGATCACAGGCGAGACCGACTGCGTGATCCTGGGGGCCGGCTATTGCGGCATGATGGTGGCCCACCAGCTCAAGAAAGCCGGCATCACCGATTTCTACAACGTCGATCACGGCGGCAATTTCGGCGGCACCTGGTACTGGAACCGCTACCCCGGCATCCAGTGCGACAATGACAGCCTGGTCTATATGCCGCTGCTCGAAGAGACGGGCTACATGCCGTCGAAGAAGTTCGCCGACGGCTATGAGATTCACGATCACTGCCAGATGATCGCCGACCAGTTCGGCCTGCGCGACAACGCTCTGTTCCACACGCTGATCGAGAGCCTCAAGTGGAACGCGGACACCAACCGCTGGCACGTCGGCACCAATCGCGGCGATGACATCAAGGCGCGCTTCGTCGTGCTCGCCATGGGCCCGCTCAACAAGCCCAAGCTGCCGGGCATCCCGGGGCTCGACCAGTTCAAGGGCAAGGTCTTCCACACCGCCCGCTGGGACTATGATTACACCGGCGGCGAATGGCGCAATCCCGCGCTGACCAAGCTGGCCGACAAGAAGGTGGCGATCATCGGCACCGGGGCGACGGCGGTTCAGGTCGTCCCCTACCTCGCCAAATATGCGGCGCAGACCTACGTCGTACAGCGCACCCCTTCGACCATCGACGAGCGCAACAACCGCCCGATCGATCCTGACTGGTACAACAGTCAGGAACCCGGCTGGCAGGAAGCGCGCATCCGCAACTTCCACCATGCCGCGATGGAGCGGCTGGCTCCCGGCGAGCCCGATCTGGTCGAGGATATCTGGACCGAGATCTCCAAGAACGTGAACGCTGAGCTCGAAGCGGAAGGCTGGCCGGACATCTCGATGGAAGAGTACATGGCCCGCCGTGAGGTCATGGACTACCGCGTAATGGAGCGCCTCCGCGCCCGCTGCGACATCGTGAAAGACCCGGTCACAGCGGAGGCGCTCAAGCCCTATTACCGCTACCTCTGCAAGCGCCCCGCCTCGAACGACGATTTCTACCCCTGCTTCAATCAGGACAATGTCACCCTGATCGACGTGGCCGAGACCCAGGGGCTGGAACGGCTGACCGAGACCGGCTTCGTCCACAATGGCGTCGAATATGAGATCGACTGCCTGATCATGGCATCGGGCTATGAGGCGACCAACGACCTCGACCGGCGCTGGGGCATCAAGACCATCGAGGGTGAGGGCGGCCTTTCGATCTACGATTATTGGCGCGACGGCTTCCAGACCTATCAGGGCATGACCGCGCACAAGTTCCCCAACATGTTCTTCACCGGCTTTACCCAAGCCGGCGCGAACTCCTCGAACTCCAAGACCTTCATCGATCAGGGGTTCCACATTGGTTACATCGCCAGCGAGGCGCTCAATCGCGGTGCCGTTCGCGTCGAGCCGACGGCGGAGGCGCAGGAGGAATACATCCGCACCCTCCGCTCCATCGCGGTCGATACCTCTGCCTTCGCCAACGAATGCACGCCCTCCTACTTCAACAATGAAGGCGACCAGCAGAAGAAGCGCGGCATCTTCGGCGAGCCGTGGGGGCATGGCTATTACGCCTTCACCGACATGCTGGCCGCGTGGCGCGAGGCGGGCGAGTTGGAGGGGCTGGACCTGACCTTCGAACCCGTTTGCGAGCCAGCGGAATAGGGAGGTCGCGGCCATGAACAAACCCGAGAAAATCGTCGCCGAAGACTTGTCCGAAGCGGTCACCTATCCGGCCGAGGCCTTCACCAGCCGCGCTTATGCCGAAGCCGAGCCGGACCTGCTCTGGTCAAAAGTCTGGCAGCAGGCCGGCCGGGTCGAGGAACTGAAAGAGGTGGGTGACTACATCACCTACAACATCTGCCACGATTCGATCCTGATCGTCCGTGACACGCCCGATACGCTGAAGGCCTATCACAACGTCTGCACTCACCGGGGGCGGCGTCTCGTCGGCAACAACACCGGCGGCGGGCCGAAGACCGTGGCGCAGGATACTGGCGCGCACTCGGCCAAGGGCAACAGGCTCAAGTTCGGCTGCAATTACCACGCATGGACCTTCGATCTGGCGGGCGACGCCGTCTACATTCCCGACAAGGAAGACTGGCAAGGCGCGCTGGACAATGTCTGCACCAGCCTGACCCCGGTGCAGGTCGATACCTGGGGCGGCTGGATCTGGATCAACATGGATCTGGAGGCGGGGCCGCTCAGCGAATGGCTCGAGACGGTATCGTGGCGGATCGATCCCTTCGAGTTCGAGAAGATGCGCTACCGCTTCCGCTATTGGGGGATCTTCGACTGCAACTGGAAAGTGGCGCTCGAAGCCTTCCTTGAGCCCTACCACGTTCAGGGTACCCACCCGCAGCTGATCAAGTACGGTGACTTCTATTCGTTCTCGAAGGCGCTGGGCATGCATGGCCAGACGGGCTTCGATTCGAAAGCCCACCGCGACGTTGGCTCGGCGGTCGAAACCTCGGTCCACCGCGCCGCGGGCGATGGCGATCCGCGCACGACGATTGCGCAGATGCAGGCGGAATACTGGGAAACGATCGGCGCGAGCACTTCGGAAACGCTGGTCCGCACCGCCCAGCGCCTGCCGCTCGAACTGCCCGAAGGCACCCCGGCGGCGGAGGTTCATCAGTACTGGATGAAGATCGCCAAGGAGGAAGATGCGGCCCGCGGCGTCATATGGCCGGAACTCACCGACAAGCAGCTCGCCGACGCAGGCCTCGCCATTTCGATTTTTCCCAACGTCAATTTCATCCCGGGGCCGACCTTCAGCCTCGCCTACCGCGTCCGGCCGTGGGGTACCGATCCCGACAAGTGCATTTTCGAAGCCGTCGCGCTTGATCGCTTCGCACCGGGTGAGGAGCCGGAGACCGAATGGACCTTTGTCGAGCAGGACCTCGACAAGTGGCCCTATGTGATCGCTCAGGACATCTCGAACATGGTGGAGATGCAGCGCGGCTACAAATCTCGCGGGTTCAAGGGCAACCTTCCCAACCCATGGCAGGAACGCAAGGTGACGAACCTGCACCGCGGCCTCGCTCAGTTCATGGGCACGGGACACCTGAAACGGATCGACTGACCGGGCGGTCCAATCGCCGGGGCGTTGCCGCGATTTGCGGAAGATCAAGGCCCCGGCGCCCTCGCCAAAGCACGTTTCCGACATAAACCGAGAGGATACCCCCATGGCCGATTTCGACGCGCGCGATAGCCTTGCCGCTGCCGGCAACCCCTTCAAGGTCACCGACCCCGAGAAGATCCCGGCAACCCGTTTCTATGATGAGGATTACTTCCGGCTCGAAAGCGAGGCGGTCTGGAACCATTCGTGGCAGATGGCGACCCGGCTGGAGAACATCCCCAATCTGGGCGACTGGGTGGAATACACCATCCTCGGCAAGTCGGTGCTGGTGGTGAACACCAAGTCCGGCGTGAAGGCCTATGCCAACCACTGCCGCCACCGCGGTGTGCCGGTGGCCGGCGGCAAGGGCAATGAGCACGGCAATTGCGCCAAGACCGGCTTCATCTGCCCGTTCCACGGCTGGCGCTGGAACATGGATGGCGAGAACACCTTCGTTTACGGCAAGCACCTGTTCAACCAGGATGTGCTGAACCACGAAGAGTTGAAGCTGATCCCCGTGCGCTGCGAAGTGCTGGGCGGCGAGGCCTATATCAACTTCGATGACAGCGCGCCGTCGCTGCGTGACTGGATGGGCCCGATCGCCGACGCACTGGACGCGCGCAACATGGCCGATATGCGGGCCGAATGGTGGTACGGCACCGTGCTCCCCGCCAACTGGAAGATCGCGATGGAAGCCTTTCAGGAGGGCTACCATGTGATGAAGACGCACCCGCAGCTGCAACACGCGACGCCGGTGCTCTACAACGCGCGCTATGGCAACGAGACCGGCGGCCTTGGGCCGGGCATCGATCCCGGCCTCACCACCCGCCAGCACATCGACCAGCATTTCCGCCAGATGGAACTGCTGAGCGAAGGTATGGCCGGTCTGATTCATGCCAAGGAGGTCGAAATCGCCCGCAGCCTCGTCGATGCCGAGCTGCCGGAAGACCCTGCTATCGGCGTGCCGATGTGGTTCGGCATGGTGCAGGACGCGATTTCAAAGCAGCTGAAGGCGGCGGGAGAAAACGTGCCCGATCTCAACACCGTGTGTCAGTCGCACCCGGTGGAGGCGCTGCAGTTCCTGTTCCCCAACCACTTCTTGCTGATCTACTTCACCGGCATGACCAGCTACCGGGTGCGGCCGCTGACGGCGGAAACCTGTCTGTTCGAGATCTGGTCGCTGACCCACATGGCCCCGGGCACCGAAACGCCAGTGCCCATGGACCCGATCATCCTGCCTTACGATTCCAAGGATTTCCCGCAGATTCCTCAGCAGGACTATTCGAACATTCCGATCCAGCAGAAGGGCATGCACTCGCCCGGTTTCGACTTCATGCGCCTGTCGAAGGACCGCGAAGGGCTGATCAGCAACAATCATCGCACCATCGATGCGCTGATCGAAGGAAAGCCCTTGGACCGCGTGGCGCAAGCGGTGCACAAACTGGCCTACAACTTCGATGGCGCGATCATCGAAGACCTGGGTTTCTGAGGATTGAAAGGGAGCCGACCGATGCAAATGAACGACATGGTGCTCATCTCCACCGATGATCATATCTGCGAACCGCCGAACCTGTTCGACAACCAGCTCTCGGGCGAACTGCTCGCTACGGCGCCTAAGCTGAAAGTCGATCCGCGCGGCAAGAATTACTGGGAATACCAGGGGCAGCTCAAGGGTTCGATCGGTCTCAACGCAGTCGTGGGCCGCCCTTTCGAGGAATACGGCATGGAGCCGACCGCGCTCGAGCAGCTGCGCGATGGCTGCTACGACGTTCACGCCCGCATCGATGACATGGACGTCAACGGCATTGCCGCCTCGATGTGCTTCGGCAACTCCATCGCCTTTGACGGCCAGACCTTCCACAAGGCGCCCGACAAGAAGCTCGCCCTGCGCCACCAGCAGGCCTACAATGACTGGCACTACGAGGAATGGTGCATGGCCTATCCGGGCCGCTTCATCCCGATCGGCGTGCTGCCGACATGGGACCAGCAGGCCACGGTGGACGAGATCAACCGCCTCGGCAAAAAGGGCTTCCGCGTCGTGCAGATGAACGAGAACCCGACGGTGCAGGGGCTGCCCAGCATCCACAACGATTACTGGGACCCGATCTACAAGGCGCTGGTTGATAACGACATGACCATCGCGCTGCACATCGGTTCGGGCAATCCCGCGCCGCACGCCTCCATGGAAACGCCGATCGAGGCGTGGATCAGCACAATGCCCCTGTCGGTGGCGCAGGGCGTGGCGGACTGGCTGCAGCTCGACGAACTGTTCCAGTATCCCGACATGCGCATCATCGTGTCGGAAGGTTCGATCGGCTGGGTACCCTACCTTGCCGAGCGCGCCGACTTCTCCAACTGGCGGCACGGGGTGTGGACCAAGTCGCGCTTCCAGCAGAACGGGATGAAGCCTTCCGACCTCTTGAAGAAGAACTTCTGCCACTGCTTCCTCTGGGATCCCTATGGCCTCAAGAACCTGTCCGAAGTGGGTGAGGACAATGTGACGTACGAGGTCGATTACCCGCACTCCGACGCCGTCTGGCCTGACGCGGCGGAAATGCTCTGGCAGCAGATCGAAGGCACGAATCTGACCGACGAGCAGATCGACAAGATCACGCACAAGAACGCGATGAACTGGCTGCGCTTCGATCCGTTCGAGCACAACAGCCGCGAAAGCCTCACCGTCGGCGCATGCCGCGCCCGCGCCGCGGCAAAGGGCGTGGACGTTTCGCCCAAGGCATCGGGCGGGGCCGTGCCGCTCACCGAAGACCGTCCAGTCACCTCTGGCGACATCATGGGCATGTTCGCAGAGCACGCAGAGCGCCGCGCCAAGGAAAAGGAAATGGCCTGATCCGGATGCCTTCCCGGGTGGCCGCTATCCACATTGCGGGCACCCGGGCGATCCGAATAATTTGCAGGCGCCAGCGCGATTGCCGGACGAGCCGCACTCTGATAGGCGCAATGGCGCAATGTCCTCCTGCGATTCCTGCCTTGTCCGCAATCGTGCGATATGTTCGGCGCTTTCCGCCTCGGAAGTCGCCGCGTTAAACACGATTGGCCGGCACCGCACGCTGGAGCCAGGTCAGTCGCTGATCTGGGAAGACGATGAATCGATCCTCGTCGCCAATGTCGTGGAAGGCGTGCTCAAGCTTTCCACCGGGACCGAGGATGGACGTGAACAGATCGTGGGCGTGGTCTATCCGGCGGACTTCATCGGGCGGCCCTTTGGCGGACGTACCGGCCATTCGGTCACGGCTCTGACCAGCGCGCGGGTCTGCGTGTTCGGCCGCCGCGACTTCGACGAGTTCGCCCGCAACCACCCGGCGCTTGAGCACAAGCTGCTCGAACGCACGCTGGCGGAACTGGAACGTACGCGCAGCTGGATGCTCCTGCTGGGCCGCAAGTCTGCGAGCGAAAAGGTCGCTACCTTCCTGCTCGACATGTCAGAACGGCTCGTCGATGCGGGCTGCGAAGGGGATGACAACGCGCTCAGCCGCTTCGAACTGCCGTTCTCGCGCCAGCAGGTGGCGGACGTGCTCGGCCTGACCATCGAAACGGTCAGCCGCCAGTTCACCCGGCTGAAGAGCGAAGGCGTGATCGACCTGCCGTCGCGCCGCGAAATCGTGATCCGTGATCGCAGCGAGCTCGAAGCCCAGGCGGGCTAAGGCTTACTTGGCCGGCTTGCCCTTGGGCGCGGCCTCGTCCTCGTCCTCGTAAACCACCGGCAGCTTCGGCGCGGTCTGGCGCGGGGCCTTGGTCCACTTGGCCTTGGCGGGATCCATCACCGCGCCAACGAGGATCTCGTAGTCTTCCTCCGGCACGGCCTGTTCGGCGGCGGCGGGTGCGTCCTGCGCAGCGGCGGGGAGGGCGGCGATATTGGCTGCACCCATGGCCAGCGCGGCAATCGCGGCGCGTGCGGGGACCTTGTAGCTTACACAGACCGACTCTTCGCATGAGGCAAGGAAGGCGCGCCGCTCGGGCTCGTTCAAGGCGGTAAGGTCATGCACCTCGCGCTGGCACATGCGGCAGGTAGAGCCTTCCATCAGTTCCGCCAGGCGTGACTTATAGGGGCAAGGTCCGGTAATCACAGGGAACATGCTCATTGCGACTCTCCCACCGTTTCAATGTTATATTATCCCATAAACTGTTTTTGGCAAGCGCAGCGCCCCGCAGTCTATGCGAACAAGCTTACCTGGGTTAGGGAGCCGGGGTGAACGGCCCCTATCTCCCTCAAGCGCAGCGCACACTGATCACCATTTCGATCATGGCCGCCGCGATCATGAACCAGGTCGATACCACCATCGCCAACGTCGCCTTGCCGCACATGCAGGGTACGACCTCAGCCTCGCGCGAACAGATCTCGTGGGTGCTGACCAGCTACATCATCGCCATGGCCATCACCACACCGCTCACCGGCTGGCTGGCCGAGCGGTTCGGGCGCAAGAAGGTGCTGCTGGTTTCGATTGCCGGTTTCACAATCGTTTCGGGGCTTTGCGGCGTTTCAGTCAATCTTGAGGAACTGGTCCTCTTTCGCTTCCTGCAAGGGATGTTCGGATCCTCGCTGATCCCGATCAGCCAGGTTATCCTCATGACGCTCAATCCGCCCGAAGAGCGTGGACGTTCGATGGCGATCTTCGGCCTCGGCTTCATCATGGGCCCGCTGATCGGGCCGCTGCTCGGCGGGTGGCTGACGGAGAACTATTCCTGGCACTGGGTATTCCTGATCAACCTGCCGGTCGGCATCGCTGCCTTCTTCGGAACCCTGACGTTCCTGCCCGACATCAACGAGGAATCGCGCCCTTTCGACCTGTTCGGTTTCGGCCTGCTGGCGCTCGCCATTGGCATGTTGCAGCTCATGCTCGACAGGGGCGGTTCGCTGGACTGGTTCCATTCGACCGAGATCAGCGTGGAGGCCGGAATAAGCGCGCTCGCCCTGTTCCTCTTCATAGTCCACTGCCTGACTGCGGAGCATCCCTTTGTTCGGCTTGAAATATTCAAGGACCGTAACTTCACTGTCAGTTCGCTGTTGGGCCTGGTGATCGGCGTACTGATGTTCGGGACAATGTCGCTGCTGCCGCCAATGCTGGCCGGCTTGTTCGGCCAGCCCATCATGGACATTGGTGAGGCCATGGCGCCGCGCGGGATTGGCACCTTCTGCGCGACGATTATCGTCGGACGCCTCATCGGCCGGGTGGATATCCGCATCCTCGCCATGGTCGGGCTGGGCGGATCGGCCCTGTCATCATGGATGCTTTCGAATATGTCGCTCGCTTCCGACACGAGCGTCATCATGATCACCGGCTTTATTACCGGCTTCGCGATGAGCTTGCTGTTCGTGCCGCTATCCACGACGTCCTTTGCCACTCTTCCGCCGCGCTACTTGAACGAGGCTTCGGCGGTGTCGACGCTGATCCGCTACATCGGCTCGGCAGCGGGCATTTCCGCGGTACAGGTGATGACGACGCACAATGAGTCGGTCGTCCAGTCACGCCTTACCGAGGGACTGCGGCCTGACGACCCAGTATTCAGCTGGGTGAGGCCGGATATTGACCTCTCGGCGCTCGATGGTGCGGCACGGATGACTTACGAGACCGTCCGGCAAGCCATGATGGTCGCGTATGTCGACACGTTCTGGATGCTCTTCCTGCTATGCTTGGCGTCGATGCCGCTGGTGCTCTTGCTCAAGCATACACCGGCGCGCGCTCCCCACCCTGAGGGTGAGGAGCAGCGGCACCTTGCGATGGAGTAAGCTTACTTGCGCTTCTTTTCCGGGGCGACGGTGATACGCACCGTCTCGCCAGAGCGGCCCGGGAAGTCGGTGAACATGGCCTCGACGAGGTTCGGCACGAGGTAGCCCAGCCGGTTCGATGTCGACACCGCCTCGGCCTTGCCCTCAAACAAGCGGCGGCCGCTGCCACGATCGTCGATCTTCATCTCGATGCCGCTGGTATAGACGGTGTAGCTTTCCACGCCATTGTCGAACCAGGGATCGTACCAGCCGTAACCCCAGGCGCCATAAGGCCGGTAGCCGAAGCCCCGATAGGGGCGGCCGTAATAGCCCATGCGGCCATAGCCATACCACGGGCTCCAGAACGGATCGCCCGCGAAGCCGGTCTGGCGCACACGTTCACGGCCCTTGTCGACGCCATAGTCGAAGCGGACCAGCAGGTTGGCGTTTTCCGGGCGGGCCGGCGTGTAGCCGAGCGAAGCCATGCGCGCTTCGACAAGGCGCGCGTACTGGGAAAACTCAAGCCCACCGGCGAGAGCCGGATCGTCGGCCACCACGGCAAAGGTCTGGCCGGCCGGTGCCGGAAGCTGCGATTCGAAGCGCTTCACGTTGGCGGTAAGGCCGCTGGTGCAGGCCGAAAGGGCCAGCGCGAGAGGAGCCGCCAGAAGCGCGAAACGGAGGGTATTGCGACGCGTATTCATTTCATGTCCCCAAGACTTGGTCCGGAACGGACGCGCATGAGGCCCGAAGGCCAGAAGACGCCGAGTCTCCGGAATACATGAACTTGCCTTATGTTCCCGGCGCTGAACAGGGGTTGAATATGGAGCGTGGCTCCATGCAACTCAGCCCCTTACGAGCCCCAGGGCAGCGTAGGTTTTGTCCAGCGTCGGCACGGCCAGCTCGCGCGCCTTGGCCGCGCCGGCGCGGAGGATCGCATCGAGCGCGGAGGTATCGCCCTTGAGCTCCACGAAACGCGCGTTGATGGGTGCTAGCTTGCTTACGAGCAGTTCACCCAGCGCCGGCTTGAATTTGCCAAAGCCCTCGCCGCCAAAATCGGCCAGCACGGAATCGACACTCAAGCCCGACAGCGCGGCAAAGATGCCCACGAGGTTGGCAGCTTCCGGACGGCCTTCGAGCCCCGCTTTCTCGCTCGGCAGGGGCTCGGGATCGGTCTTGGCCTTCTTCACCTTCTGCATGATCGTGTCGGCATCGTCGGTGAGGTTGATGCGGCTCATGTCCGAAGGGTCGGACTTCGACATCTTCGCCGATCCGTCGCGCAGGCTCATGATGCGGGCGGCTTCGGGCGGGATGATCGGGTCGGGCAGGGTGAATACCGGCGCGTCTTCCGAAGCGAAGTCGTTGTTGAACTTCTGCGCGATGTCGCGCGCCAGTTCCAGGTGCTGCTTCTGGTCCTCGCCCACCGGAACGTGGGTCGCCTGATAAAGCAACACGTCCGCCGCCTGCAGCACAGGATAGGTGAAGAGCGCGATGGAGGCACCCTCGCGGTTCTTGCCGGCCTTGTCCTTCCACTGCGTCATGCGGTTCAGCCAGCCCATGCGGGCCGTGCCGTTGAGCAGCCATTGCAGTTCGGCATGCTGCGGAACCTGCGCCTGGTTGAACAGGATCGACTTATCGGGATTGATCCCGCAGGCGACCAGCGCCGCGACCATTTCGCGCGTGTTGGCGGCAAGCTCGGCGGGAACGTGCGGCATGGAGATCGCGTGCAGATCGGCCAGGAAATAGAGCGACTGTCCGCCGCCTGCCGCCACATCGTCCTGCATCTTCACCCAATTGCGGATCGCCCCCAGGTAATTGCCGAGGTGCAGATTGCCGGTGGGCTGGATGCCGGAAACGATACGCATGATTGTTACTCTACTTCGAGGATTTCATCGTCGGACTTGTTGCGCTTGGGGCGGCGGCGCTTGAGCAGCTTGATCAGGTCTTCGTCAAGCGCGCCGGCAATCCAGGCGGCGGCGAAGAAGACGACCATGCCGATCGCCACCAGTGCCGAGAGCGACCAGACGCGGTCGAGCACCGAGCCGGAATAGCGGTCAGCCATCATGGGCATGGCCCACCACAGCGCCGCGCCCATGGCTGCCGTCGCAACGATCTGGCGCGCGATGCGGTTGCCCAGCTTGGCGGTGAAGTGGAACCAGCCGCGCCGGTGCAGCATGGTGTATAGCAGCAGGCAGTTGAGGCTGGCCGAACAGGCCGTCGCAGCGGCCAGGCCGACGATGCCGTATCGGTTCACGACATAGACATTCAGGCCCACGTTGAAGATCAACGATGCCAGCGCCGTCCACACCGGGGTGCGGGTGTCCTCACGCGCGAAGAAGCCGGGGTTCAGGATCTTGACGATCACGTAGGCGGGCAAGCCCGCGACGAGGGCGACGACGATATTTGCCATGATCGCGCCGTCCGCCTGGGTGAACTTGCCCCCGACGAAGAAGGCAGTGCAGAAGGCAGGAGCGCAGACTGCCAGCGCCACGGCGGCGGGCAGGGTGAGCAGGGTGGCGATCTCGAAAGCATTGGCCTGTAGCCGCTGCGCTTCCTTGGCGTCACCCGTGTGAATGTGGCGCGAGAGCATCGGCAGGATCGCCGTGCCCAGAGCTATGCCGACGATGCCGAGCGGCATCTGGTTGAGCCGGTCGGCCAACTTGAGTAGCGACAGCGAGCCCTGCGGCAGGCTGGTGGCAAAGAACGTGTCGACCAATTGGCTGATCTGATAGATGCCCGCACCGAAAGTGGCGGGCAGGATGAGCGCGCCCATCTTGCGAACTTCCGGCGTCAGCTTCGGCATGGTGAGCTTGAGCCGCACGCCCGAGCGGTGCGCTTCCCACCAGAGGTAGAGGAACTGCGCCACGCCGGAGATCGAAACTGCAGCGGCGAGACAGTAGCCGACCACCGTATCGTCCGAGCTGGCCCCCCGCAGTTCGCGCCCCAGCAGGATGCCGCTGATCAGGAAGATGTTCAGCAGGACCGGCGCGAACGCTCCGGGTCCGAAACGCGATCGCGCGTTGAGCAGGCCTGACAACATGGCCACCAGGCTGATGAAGAACAGGTAGGGGAAGGTCACCCGGCTGAGCAGGACGGCCAGGTCGAACTTGCCAGCGACATTCGCATATTCGCGGGCCAGCAGCCAGACGATGCCCGGCATGAAGACCATGGCCACCGCGCTGAAGGCAAACAGCACCCAGACGAAGACCGCGAGGACATCGTCGGCGAACTTCTCGGCCGCCTCTTCGCTGCCCTCTTTGCCGTCCGCCCCGTGCAACGCGCGGCTGTACATAGGCACGAAAGCGACGCTGAAGGCACCTTCCGCAAAAAGGCGGCGGAAGGTGTTGGGGAGCGTGAAGGCGAGCTGGAACGCGTCCGCCACCAGCCCGGCGCCCAGCACGCGGGCCAGCAGCATGTCGCGGGCAAAGCCGAAGACACGGCTGATCGCCGTCAGCCCGCCAATCGTGCCGACGTTGCGGATCAGGCTCATGCCGGATTGCCCCCCAGAGCTGCGATCAGGCGTTGCCCGCCGGTTCGGCCTCGGCGGTCTGCTGTGCGGCGGCAAGCTGCTGCGCGTAGAGACCGTTGAAGTCGATCGGGTCGAGCATCACCGGCGGGAAGCCGGCATCGCGCACGGCGTCGGAAATGATGCGGCGGGCGAAGGGGAACAGGATGCGGGGGGCTTCGGCATAAGTGAAGGCGTGCTCTGCCTCTGCCGGCAGGCCGCGCATGCCGATGAGGCCGCAATAAGTCAGCTCAACGATGAAGGCGGTGCCGGCTTCGTGCTTGGAAGTGAGCTGGATGCGCAGCTTGACCTCGTGGATCTCGCCTTCGACCTGCTCGGCCTCGACATTCATCTGCACGTCGAGCTGCGGCGCGTCCTGCCACTGGTAGGACATCGGCGCGTTCGGATTCTCGACCGAGAGATCCTTGACGTACTGCGAGATGACGCCGGCTGCTGGGCCCGTGTCTTCGCCGTTGGGAGCGGGCGAATCGAGATCGAGATCGGTGATGACGTTGCCTTCGTCGGCCATTTTTCGAAGTTCCTGAAAAAGGGGGAGTGATAGGTTGCCGGCGCGCCTAGCATCGCGCGTGGCCAGCGGCAACCTCCGCTTTCGTGGCAGCAGGGCATCAATCCGGCGCAAATTCTTGCCCTAATGCCGTCATCCACGCGTTGTTCATTTGTCAATGCTACCTATCTGGGGTTAGGAAGAGCCAACGCGCGTGCCTGCACGCATGGAATGAAAGTCCTGCCGTGACCGTTCAGATTGTCATCCTTGCCCTGATCGCAGCCTTCCCGGGCCTGCGTCTCTATTCGGTGCTCGGCCGCCGCGCGGAGCATGAGGAAGAGACGATATCCGGCCGTGTCGACGCCGGCTCCGACGCCAAGCTTTCGCAGGTGCCGCTGCCCAAGGGGCTGCCCGTTCCTGCTGGTGCCCAGCGCGAAATTCCGGGCGTGCTTGCTCCCGCCGAGCGCGCCCTGCGGGAAATCGCCGCGGCTGACCGCCGTTTCGACCTACTCACTTTCCTCGCCGGTGCAGAAGGCGCCTATCGCATGGCGCTCGAAGCCTATTGGCGCGGTGACAAGGAAGAACTGTCGCACCTCTGCGATGCCGACGTATATGAAGGCTTCGCCAGCGCCATCGATGCCCGCGCGGCTTCGGGCGAAGTGCTCGACAACCGCCTCGTCCGCATCGAAGAGGCTGTGGTGGTCGAGGCCAGCTACAACGCGCCGATTGCCCGCATCACCGTTCGCTTTACTTCGGACATCGCCGCCGTGACCCGTGACGCCAAGGGCAACGTGATCGCCGGCTCGCTGACCGATGCGGTCGAGGCGAAGGACGTCTGGACCTTCAGCCGCAACGTGAAGTCGGCCGGACCCGACTGGCTTATCGACGAAACCGACGAAGACTGAGGACGCAGCGCGTGGGGGGCATGTTTCGGGGCCTTTGCGCCCTTGTTGCAGTAGCGTTGCTCCCCGCTTGCACGCTCATTCCAAAGACCGTGCCCCCGGCGGGATATCCGTCTGCTCCGGTCCCCGCTCCTACACCGGTTCCGGTTCCAACCCCGCCGCCTGCCGCCACTGCCGCGCAGCTTGGCGTGCGTGCCGGACCGGCGATCGACACCCTCAACCTCTCGGGAGGCCGGGCGACCGCTGCGCTGCGATCCTTTTTCGAAAGCTGCCCGCGTCTAATTTCCCGCAACGATAACAGCGGTTTGACGCGCGCTGCGGACTGGAAAGAAGCCTGCGATGCCGCCAAGACCTGGCCGGCCAGCGACGCCCCCGGCTTCTTCTCCCGCCATTTCGAAACCGCCCGGATTGGTGAGGGCAAGGCCTTTGTCACTGGCTATTACGAACCCGAAATCGCCGGAACCCGCAACCCGCAGCCCGGTTTCGCGGTGCCGGTCTACCGCCTCCCGCCCGACCTGATCCGCGCCTGGCCGGACGAGATTCCGCCGGAACAGCGCACCGGCAATCCCCCGCTGGGCCGGTATGATGAGACCGGCAAGTTCGTCCCCTATCACGACCGCGCAGCGATCGAAGATGGAGCCTTGGCGAACAAGGGTCTCGAAATCGCCTACGCTGCCGATGCTATCGAGTTCTTTTTCTTGCAGATTCAGGGATCGGGCCGCCTGTTGGCGCCGGACGGCACGGTGATGCGCATCGGCTATGCCGGCCAGAACGGGCGCGACTATGTCGGCATCGGTTCCCTGATGCGCCAGCGCGGACTGGTGGGCGGGACGACCCAATATCCGACCTCGATGCAGGGCCTGATGGCCTGGCTGCGGGAAAATCCGGAAGCCGGCAAAGCGATCATGCGGGAGAATCTGTCCTACATTTTCTTCCGCGAAATTATTGGCGACGGTCCTCTGGGTTCACTCGGCGTGCCGGTGCGCGGACAGTCGAGCGTTGCGGCTGATCCGGCCTTCACCCCGCTCGGCGCGCCAGTCTGGTTGACTCTCGACCGGCCTGAGGCGAGCGGCCTTTGGATAGCACAGGACACCGGCGGCGCGATCAAGGGAGCCAACCGCTTCGACACCTTCTGGGGAGCTGGCGTCAGCGCGCGCCAGATCGCCGGCGGCATGACCGGTCGCGGCGAGGCGCTGCTGTTCCTGCCCAAGGGCACGCTGGCCCGGCTGGGCGCACAGTAGTATGAAACCGCCGCGGGGCCTGAGCGCCGAGGAGGCGGCGCTATGGTCGCGCGTGGCGGCGACAGTTAAGCCTCTCCGCCCCCTGCGAAAGCCGGTAGCTGTGACGCCCGACGTGCAGTCTGCCCCGGCCAAGGTTGCGCCGGCGCAAAATGCTGCCAGGCGCAAGGCGGTCTCGCCGCCGGTCCAGCCTGCTCAACCACCGCGAGAGCCGCAGGTGGCCACCCGGCACGGCTTGGACTCCACTTGGGACCGGAAGCTGGCCAAGGGCGTCGTCGCGCCGGATTTCACCATCGACCTGCATGGCCATTCGCTGGATACGGCGTGGAGCCGGCTCGACCACGGTCTGATCTTGGCTGAGAGCCAAGGTGCCCGAATCGTCCTGGTCGTCACCGGCCGCCCACGTCCGGTCGATCGTGGCAGCCCACAGGGGCAGCGCGGAGTGATCCGCGCCAAGCTGCTCGATTGGCTCGCCGCCGGCAGCCATGCATCGCGAATTGCGGCGGTTCGCGGCGCCCATCCGCGCCATGGCGGGGCTGGGGCGCTTTACCTTGTGCTAAGGCGACCGAGAACCTGACTTGCTCATTCGGTGAGCATGAACTGTTCCCAACGCCCGTTAGCCCCGCGCTCGGCATAGGTGATCAGCAATAGTGACCTGGTCGGCCAGGTTACCTTGAACACCCGATTTGCAAACCCGCCGCGCAGTCGGGTCGATCCTAACTGGTCGACAGATGTGGGGTTCCCAAGCTTTTCCAAGGTTTCGCGGTAATCCGTAAGGGCGCTGCCGGCGAAGTAGTAGCGCCCGTTTTCAGTGAACCGCGCCGGGTCCACCTCGCCTTTGGTGAGTGCTGCGAGGGTGCTTTTCACATCTTCGACGCGGGGCTGTTCGCCCGTGTCCGCCTGCACGTTCCGGGGCAGGACGATCTGGGCGACGGCCTCGGAAATCTTTTCCTCACCCCCACCGAAATCGGCATTGGTCAGAACCACGACCGCTGCCCGCGAGATCGAGCCACACCTGATTTTCCGAAAGGAAGCCAACCGATGCGCCACCATGCGCGATGCGCGTGCGGCCTCCGGAGGTGGTGCGGAATACGCCAAGGCCATAATTGGTTGTCGTGCCGTCACTGAGGATCACCGGCTGTTCCTGTTGCTCCCAGTCCTCACGCGGAAGGAGCTTGCGTTCGATCCGGGCGATGTCCCACTTAGCAAGTTCTTCCGCGCTCATGGCGAGTTCGCCAGCCGCCCAGAGCCAGCCGGGTGCCGGCGGCTTGGCCGTGCGGACCGGACCCAGGGCAAATCGGTGATGGCCTTCGGGAAAGCCCGGGCCATTGGTGGAATCAAGCGGCACGGGATGGATGCCGATGGGTTTGAAAAGCTTCTTTTCGAACTGGTTCCACAAGGGTTCGCCGCCCGCCTTCTCGGCGATCATCCCGGCCACGACATAGCCCGTGTTCGAATACTGCCAGCGCGCGCCAGGTTGGTAATCAAGGGGTTTTCGTCCCCAACGCTCGACTATGCCGCTCGGCGTGGTCGGCTGTTCCATTGCAGTAAAGGCATAATCCTGCGGCCAGTAATCCTGCAGTCCGGACGTGTGGCTCAGCAACTGGCGGATGGTGATGCGATCAGCCCCTGTAACTTCAGGCAGATATTTGGCGACCTTGTCATCAAGCGACAGCTTCCCCTCGTTCTCCAACATGAGCATGAGGGCAGCCAGGAACTGCTTGGAAATGGAAGCGATCTGGAAGCGCATCTGCGGGGTCGCTTCGCCTCGAGATGCCGATGCCTTCCCCCACGCCCGCGACAGGACAATCTTGCCATCGCGTACCACCGCCACCTGGGCGGCCGGGATTCCGGTATCCGCAAGGATGCGGCTCACGGAGGTATCGATTTGTGCCGTCTCCTCAGGCGTTAGAGCCTGGGCAAGCGCGGACGCGGGGGCGAGTAGAGCGGCAAGGGCCGCAAATGTTGTGAACCTCATGGGCGCCAAACCTAACCGGCTCGCCCGATTAGTCCACACCGCAGATGGCCGCGCCATTGTCACATTGCTGTCAAGAAACTAGCCCCTCGCGCGGGATAGTATCGATTCGAACCTTCGTTTCGAAAGGGAAGACGTATGTTTGCATGGTTCCAGCGGCTGCTGCCGAAGTCGGGCGATTTCTACGAACTTTTCGAAGGCCATGGCGCGACGATTGTTGCCGCAGCCGTCGCGCTCGACAGTTTGGCGCGAGGGCAGGGCGACGCCCATGTCGCCATCGCCACGATCCGCGATCGTGAGCATGATGCCGACGACATCATCCGCAAGACGCTGACCGAGGTCCGCCAGACCTTCCTTGCCCCCTTTGACCGCGGCGCCATCACCTCGCTGATCGGAGCGATGGACGATGTGATCGATGAAATGCAGTCGGCCGCCTCGGCCGTCGAGCTGTACGAATTCGCGAGCTTCGATCCGCATATGCAGGAAATCGCCGGAATTTCACTGAAAGCGGCAAACATCATCGCCGAGGCCCTGCCCCTGCTGCGCGATGTCGAGCGCAACGGGGACCGCCTGCACAAGCTGACCGGCGAGCTGGTGAGCTTGGAGGGCAAGGTCGACCTGCTGCACGACGCCGGCATGAAGCAGCACTACCAGCGCGCCCGCGACGGCGGCAACACGCTCGATTTCATCGTCGCGCGCGAAATCTACAAGCACCTTGAGCGCATCGCCGACGCTTTCGAGGATGTCGCCAACGAAATCGACAGCCTCGTCATCGACCACGCCTGATCCGGCGCTGAAGGAGAACGGCAATGCACGAGCTTGCCATGCCCCTGCTTATAGGCCTCGTCATCATGGCGCTGGCCTTCGACTTCCTCAACGGCCTGCACGACGCCGCGAACTCGATCGCGACCGTGGTTTCAACGCGGCTCCTTTCCCCTGTGATGGCCGTCGTTTTCGCGGCCTTCGGCAATTTCGCGGCCTATTGGCTGGTGGGGCTGCATGTTGCCGAGACGATCGGCAAGGGCATTATCGATCCCGATACCGTGACGCCTGCGGTTGTGTTCGGGGCACTTGTCGGAGCGATGTTCTGGAACATTGTCACCTGGCTGAAGGGTATCCCCTCGTCGTCCAGCCACGCGCTGATCGGCGGACTGCTCGGTGCCGGCATCGCGCATGGCGGTACGGGTTCGGTCGGCGGCCCCAAGACCATCGAGACCTTCCTCGCCATCTTCATGTCGCCGCTGCTTGGCATGGCGATCGCCATGGCTCTGGTCCTGCTGACCAGCTGGCTGTTCCGCGCCTTCCAGCCCCGCAAGGCCGAGAGCGTCTTCAAGGTGATGCACCTGTTCTCATCCGCCGCCTATTCGATCAGCCACGGCGGCAACGATGCGCAGAAGACCATGGGCATCATTTCCGTGCTGCTATACTCGACCGGTCACTTGGGCGGGAAGTTTCACGTGCCCGACTGGGTGGTGCTGTCCTGCTACGGCGCCATAGCTCTCGGCACGCTTTCGGGCGGGTGGAAGATCATCAAGACGATGGGCACCAAGATCACTAAGCTGAACCACCACACGGGATTCTGCGCCAGTACGGCGGGTTCGATCGTGGTCTTCGGCGCTTCGTCGGTCGGCATTCCGATCTCGACCACACATGCGATCACCGGGTCGGTGATCGGCACCGGCGTTGCGCGCCGGGCAAGTGCCGTGCGCTGGGGAATTGCGGCAAACGTGGTCGCAGCCTGGTTCATCACCATCCCGATGAGCGCGCTGGTAGGCGCCGCCTTCTATGGCCTCACCCTGTTGTTCTGACACGCAGGCAAAGGGACGAATGAGAAGAGGCCGGGCGCAAGTCCGGCCTTTTTCCTTTGGCGCAAAACAAAAAAATGGCCCGGTCCTTGCGGGCCGGGCCTTTTGAAGTCTTTGGGAGAGGATGCCTGAAAGGCCCGACCTATATGCGTTTCGAATCGCAATGCTGCAAGTGCGAAAAGGGCGATAGCAATTGCAAGAAACGCAACAGACGGTTCAGTTTCCAGCAATCGCTCCAAACAGGTCGTGTGCGTCCGAATCCTCGATAGTGGCCATGACCACGTCACCGGGGGCGAGGGTGGGCGGGACTTCGCGCAGATAGACCGCGCCGTCGATCTCGGGCGCGTCTGCCTGGCTACGGGCGGTTGCACCAATGTCACCGTCCTCGTCGGGTTCACCCACTTCGTCGATGATCACCGGGATTGTCCGGCCCACCTTGGCTGCCAGTTTGGCGGCGGAAATCCGCTCGGTCACTTCCATGATCCGGGCGTAGCGCTCTTCCTTGACCGCTTCGGGCACAGGATCTGGCAGATTGTTTGCCGCGGCACCTTCGACCGGTTCGAAGCGGAATGCGCCTACCCGGTCGAGTTGCGCCTGCTCAAGCCAATCAAGCAGGTAGCGGAAATCGGCCTCGGTCTCACCGGGGAAGCCGACGACGAAGCTCGATCGGATGGCGATGTCCGGGCAGACCTGCCGCCACGACGCGATGCGCTCGAGTACCTTGGCCTCGTTCGCAGGGCGCTTCATGGCGCGCAGGACATTGGGGCTGGCGTGCTGGAACGGAATGTCGAGATAGGGCGTCACAAGCCCCTCGGCCATCAGCGGGATCACCGCATCGACGTGGGGATAGGGATAGACATAATGCAGCCGCACCCAAGGCGGAGTGCCATCCGGGCAGCGCAGGTTGCCGAGTTCGCGGGCCAGATCGGTCATGTGGGTACGGACCGGGCGGCCCTTCCACATGCGTTCCTCGTGCCGCACGTCGACCCCGTAGGCCGAAGTGTCCTGGCTGATGACCAGCAGTTCGCGGGTTCCCGCGGCGACCAGCTTTTCCGCCTCGCGCAGCACCGCGTCGATCCTCCGGCTGGCCAGTTTGCCGCGCAGCGAAGGGATGATGCAGAACGCGCAGGCGTGGTTACAGCCTTCTGAAATCTTGAGGTAGCTGTAGTGGCGCGGCGTCAGCTTGACGTCCATCTGGGGTATGAGATCGATGAACGGCCCTTGCGTGGGCGGCGCGGCCTCATGTACGGCCTCGACCACGGCTTCGTACTGGTGTGCGCCGGTGACGGCGAGAACATCGGGGAACTTGGCGCGGATCACCTCAGCTTCGTTGCCCATGCAGCCGGTGACGATCACGCGGCCATTTTCGGCAATTGCCTCGCCAATCGCGGCCAGGCTTTCCTCTTTGGCGCTGTCGAGAAAGCCGCAGGTGTTGACCAGCACAACGTCTGCCCCGGCATAGTCGGGGCTCATGGCATAGCCATCGGCGCGAAGCTTGGTCAGGATGCGCTCGGAATCGACGAGAGCCTTGGGGCAGCCGAGGCTGACCATGCCGACCTTCTTCTGGTCAGGAATCGTGGTGGTAGATGAGGACATGGGCGCGGCACATAGGCGCATTTGTGCCCCGCGTCACCTGCCGCTAGGAATGCACCATGCGGATCGAGATCACCAAGGGCGAAAAAGACGACGCGATTGCCGTCACGCGTGACGATGGCAGCACTGCCTTCACGGGGTTTCCCAAGAAGGGGCCAGTGCCGCATGACGGTGTTCATTTCTTTGTCGAGCAAGAGCTTGGCTTGGCCCGGGGCTTCTGGGGTATGGTCTCGGCCGGCCATCATCCTGAGGAGCTGGCCGAACTGGCCAAAGCTGCCGGACACGCCAGTGCGAAACGCTTTGGGGATCCAGACCCGGCTATCATCGAGCTTCTCCAGTGCCGAACGTCTGGTGGAATGCTATGAGGCGGATCTGTGGTCCCCCGGGGGCGATGATATGGCAGCCTTTGTCGATTTCGCGCGGATCGCCTGCGAAAGTTCGCTAGTGCCATTACCTGACCAGTTGGAAGCGCAGGCGGCCAATATCCGCGCGGCGATCGCGCAGTTTGCGAAAGACTGGAAGGCTATGCCAGCGGGCGGCACCATGCGATTGGAATGGCTTGAGGGGGTGGATAATGGAACCGATCAACTGGCTGGCGGTAATCGTCTCGGCAAACCTGGCACTTGCCATTGGCTTCGTCTGGTACGGGCCGCTGTTCGGCGGTGCGGCACTGTTTGGGCGACTGACCGGTGAAGATAACGAAACGGTGCACAAGGGGCCGGTAGGCGGCCTGCTCGGTGCGATTGCTCTGCAGGCAATTTCGGCGCTGATGCTGGCGCATTCATTTTCCCGGATTGGCTCCGCAACGCTGGCGATCAAACCGTGGCTCTACTGGATGCAGTCGGGCGGGATTGCGCTCGCCTTTATCGGGCCGGCACTTTTCATTTCCTATGCCCGCCACCGGTTGCCCATGCGCGAGGCGCTGGTCGATGCCGGGTTCTGGCTGGTGGTCTATCTGGCCACCGGCACAGTGTTCTGGGCGCTTGCCTAGTCGCGCTCGGGCAGCAGCAATTCGGGATCGACCGGCAGGTTATAGCGGCGTACTTCGAAGTGAAGTTCGGTGCGGGTCGTCTCTCCCGTATTGCCGAGCAGACCGACGCGTTCCCCGGCCTTCGCCCGGTCACCCTTCTTGACCGTGACCTTCTGCAGCTTGGCATAGGCGGTGTGCCAGCCCTTGCCGTGGTCGATCACAACGAGATTGCCGAACTTCTTCGGCTCGAACCCGGCATAGACCACACGTCCTGCAGCCACAGCGCGCACTGCGCTGCCCATGTCGCCGCCCAGATCGATGCCGGTATGGGCGTTCTTTCCAGAGGGCGTGTAGCCGCGAATAACCGGCCCGGGCGCGGGCCAGGCGAATTTGAGCCCGATCGGTGCGGTAGCCAGCGATGGAGCCGGGGCTATCGCTCCGGGCTGGGCGACTGGGCCGGGCGGTGGCGCAGGGACATTGGCAATCGTCGGGATCGCCAGCTTGGTTCCGGCCTTGACCGGCTTCTTCGGGTCGATTGAATTGGCCGTGGCGATTGCTTCCCACGGCACTCCATATTGCAGCGCGATAGCGAAGCCGGTCTCGCCCGACTTCACGGTATGCGTCCGCCGGCGCGGGATCACGAGCTTCTGCCCGGCCTTGAGCGCATAGGGCGCTTTCAGCCCGTTGGCCTCTATGATCAGCACGCGCGGCACCACCGCACGCTGCGCCACGCCGCCCAGCGTTTCGCCGGGTTTCACCACGTGGACCGTTTCGCTCGCCGGATCGCTCTCCTGCGCCTGTGCTGCTCCCAGAGGAGCCACGACCAGGAGGGCAATTGCGGCGATGCGTTTCATCCGAAGCGTTCCTTGAGCATGGCAATCGAGGGATCGTGCGTCAGGTCAAGGTGCAGCGGCGTGACCGAGATGAAGCCATCGGCAATCGCTTCAAGGTCGCTGTCGTGGCCGGGCGTATGCTCGATCCCGTGCAAGCCGAACCAGAAATAGCGGTACCCGCGCGGGTCCGTGCCCTCGACCACCGAGCCGCGCGCATAGTCATGGAAACCCTGCCGCACCACGCGTATGCCCTTTACCTCTCCCGCCGCGAGTGGCGGGAAATTGACATTGACCAGAGTACGCGGGGCAAATGGCGCGTCAATAAGGGGTTTCAACACTTTACCGCCCCATTCTTCCGCCGCAGCGAAGGATACGGCATCGCCGACGCCTTCCTTGGAATAGACCTGGCTAAGCGCGATCGAGCGCACGCCAGCCAGCGCACCCTCGATGGCGGCGGAGACGGTGCCTGAATAGGTCACATCATCGCCCAGGTTCGCGCCGCGATTGACGCCCGACAGGATCAGGTCAGGCGGCTCGGGCAGGACCTTCTTGAGGCCCATGGTAAGTGCATCTGTGGGCGTACCGGTGACTGAAAAGCGTCGCTCGGCATGCTGGTGCAGGCGCACCGGACGAGTAAGGGTCAGGCTGTGACCTGCACCCGACTGCTCCTCGCTGGGTGCGCAGATCCAGATGTCGTCCGAAAACTGCCGCGCAATGCGTTCCAGCACATTGAGGCCGGGGGCGTTGATCCCGTCGTCGTTGGTCAAGAGGATGCGCATCAGGCCGGCGTCAGGCGCGTGATGCCGCCCATGTAGGGAACGAGCGCGGCGGGTATGTCGACCGAGCCGTCCTCCTGCTGGTAGTTCTCCAGGATCGCCACCAGCGTACGGCCCACGGCGAGGCCGGAGCCGTTGAGCGTATGGACGAATTCGGGCTTGGCCTTCTCGCCGGTCGGGCGATAGCGGGTGTTCATGCGCCGCGCCCGGAAAGCGCCGGTGTTCGAGCAGGAGCTGATCTCGCGATAGGTGTCCTGCCCCGGCAGCCAGACCTCAAGGTCATAGGTCTTCTGCGCGCCAAAGCCCATGTCGCCGGTGCAGAGCAGGACCTTCCGGTAGGGCAGTTCGAGCGCCTGAAGGATCGATCCCGCCGCTGCCGTCATGCGTTCATGTTCGGCCTCGCTCTCTTCCGGGCGGGTGACGCTGACGAGTTCGCACTTTTCGAACTGGTGCTGGCGGATAAAGCCGCGCGTGTCCTTGCCTGCCGCGCCGGCTTCGCTGCGGAAGCAGAGCGTCAGTGCGGTCATGCGGATGGGCAGTACCGCATCATCGAGGAGCTGGCCCATGACCGAGCTGGTCAGGCTGACTTCCGAGGTCGGGATCAGCCAGCGGCCATCGGTGGTGCGGAACGAATCCTCGGCGAACTTGGGCAGCTTGTCAGTGCCGTACATGGCCTCGTCGCGCACAAGGACCGGGGTGTTGCACTCGGTATAACCGTTAACGCTGGTCTGGTGATCGATCATGAACTGACCGATCGCGCGCTGCAGGCGGGCCATCTGGCCGCGCAGAAAGGTGAAACGTGCGCCGGAAATTGCCGCGCCGGTTTCGAAATCGAGGCCAAGCGCGGGACCGATGTCGGCGTGTTCCTTTGGGGTAAAGGAGAAGCTGCGGGGCGTGCCCCAGCGGCTGACCTCGACATTGTCCGCCTCGTCCTCGCCATGCGGCACGTCTTCGTGCGGCAGGTTAGGGATACGCGACAGCGCGTCCTGCAATTCTGCGGAAAGTTCGCGGTCTTCCTGTTCCCATGCGGGAAGGAAGTTCTTCAACTCTGCCACTTCGGCCTTCAGCGCCTCGGCCGTGTCCTTGTCACCCTTGGCCATGGCCGCGCCGATGGCTTTCGATGCCTCGTTCCGGCGGTTCTGGGCCTCCTGCATTTTGGTCGCCACTGCGCGCCGCGCGGTGTCGAGCGCAAGGATCACGCCCGATTGCGGTTCGAGCCCGCGGCGGGCGAGGGCGGCGTCAAAGCTTTCCGGATTTTCGCGGATCAGTCGGATATCATGCATGGCGCTGCGCTATGCCGTCCGGGCAGGCGCAGCGCAAGCACGTGGTTCCCGCCTAGCCGCGCGGACAGGTATTCATGCCGACAATCGAATAGAGCGGGCAGGTGCGCAGGAAGCCTGTCGCCAGCGGAATCAGGCCGAGCCAGCCCCAGTTGCCGATGGGCGCGCCTACGCGGTCTCCGAAGAAAACGAGCAGGATCAGCACGGCCCCGACGAGAATGCGCAGGGTGCGGTCGATGCCGCCGACATTGGTCTTGAACATGAGCAAGTCCTCCTTCCAGAACCACGCCAATGTGGACCACCCGCCGCGGCAGGTCATTGATGCGAATCAATTGCAGAAGAAGGCCGGGAATGGTGGGCGCGGCAGGGATTGAACCTGCGACCCCACCCGTGTGAAGGGTGTGCTCTACCACTGAGCTACGCGCCCATTCCCGCGAAGAGCGCCGCCCTTAGAGCCGTCAGCGCGAATTGACAAGCGGGCTTATCGCTTTAGAGGCGCGGGTATGAGCGAAGAACAGACTTCCGGCCCCGACGTGCCGCCCGATCACTTGGCGATCAACCCGCGCAGCCCTTTCTTCGATGCGGACAAGCTGCAGCGCGGCGTCGGCATCCGCTTCAAGGGCGTGGTGCGCACCAATGTCGAGGAATACTGCATTTCCGAAGGCTGGGTGCGCGTTCAGGCGGGCAAGACCATGGACCGCAAGGGCCAGCCGCTGACCATCAAGCTAAGCGGCCCGGTCGAGGCATGGTACGAGGATCTGGGCGAGGGTGCCCCGGTCCACAAGGCCGGCTGAGCCGCCTTACTTCATCGCGGCGGCAATGATCGCGCCGATCGGATCGGCGGCATAGCGCGCGTCCATTTTCGGTGCCTTCACCGGACGGGATTTCTCGATGCGGGCGAGGGCGGGCGCGCGCTCGGGGGTCGTTTCCGCCTTTGCGTCCTTGGTGGGCTTCGCCAACAACAAGCCCTTTGATCGCGGCTTCTCGTTATAGATGAAGCCCTGCACCGGCCAGGCCGTACCGCCGATGCCCTGAATCGGTGCGAACCAGACGCGCACCTTGCTCCAGTCGTTGTTTTCCGAAACGTCGATGGCGCGGACGTCGTTCTCGATCTGCCCGCGCGCGCCGTTAATCAGCGACCAGTTGGCATGGCGCAGCAGAACCGTGCGCGAATCGATGATCTTGCTGACAGCAGCAACGTGGCCCAGTTCCATGCGACCATAAGGCTTGAAAGCCATGACAGCGCCGACCTTGGGCCGATCACCGCGCGCATATTTGCCTGCTGCCTGGTTCCACCAGGTATGCGCATCGCCATAGATCTGGATGCCGGAAACGGTGCGGGCATAGGGCACGCACTGCAACGCCATGAACTGGATCGCCGAAATGCTGGCGCCAGCTGCGACCGCCGTTTCACCCTGCGACTGGCCCAGCACCGGCACTGACGTAGCGGCGAGCGTGGCAAACAGGAGAGAGGCAAGGCGGCGCTTCATGACCGCGCTTGTGCCGGTATCCGGTTAAATCAGGGCATCTACTTATGGTTAACATCGCGGAAACATCTTGCCGGGTTACGGCACGGATATGCCGCCACGCTTGCCTATTTGCGCGCAACAGGCCACTTGGCGCGTCATGGCGAAAGCGCAGATTATCATTATCGGACGTCCCAACGTGGGCAAGTCGACGCTGTTCAACCGGCTTGTCGGCAAGAAGCTCGCGCTGGTCGATGACCAGCCGGGCGTTACCCGCGACCGCAGGTTTGGCGATGCCAACCTGCTGGGACTGGAATTCACGATCGTCGATACGGCGGGCTGGGAGGACGAGGATCCCGAAAGCCTGCCCGGCCGCATGCGCGCGCAAACCGAGGTTTCGCTGCACGGTGCAGATGCAGCGCTGTTCGTTTTCGATGCCCGCGCCGGACTGACCCCGCTCGATGAGGAAATCGCCCGCTGGCTGCGCCAGTCGACCATTCCTGTCATACTCGTCGGCAACAAGGCCGAGGGCCGCGCGGCCGAGCCGGGGCTGCTGGAGAGCTATTCGCTGGGCTTTGGCGAGCCGATTGGCCTGTCCGCCGAACACGGCGAAGGAATGGCCGACCTGTTCCAGGCGCTGCTGCCACACGTCGAAGGCAAGGAAGTTCAGGAGGACGAGGATGAGGAGGATCTGGCCGGTCCGCTCAAGCTCGCCATTGTCGGCCGCCCGAACGCGGGCAAGTCGACCCTGATCAATGCCATGCTGCGCGAGGATCGCCTGCTCACCGGTCCGGAAGCCGGCATCACCCGCGATCTCGATCGCGGTCGACTGGCAGTGGACCGATCCCAAGACCGGCGAGACACGCCCCGTGCGGCTGATCGATACCGCGGGAATGCGCAAGAAGGCGCGGGTGACCGAAAAGCTGGAAAAGATGGCGGTCGCCGATGCACGCCACGCGGTGGACTTTGCCGAGGTCGTGGTGCTGTTGCTCGATGCCACCAAGGGGCTGGAACATCAGGACCTCAAGATCGCGAGCCACGTGCTGGAGGAAGGCCGTGCCCTGATCATCGCGATCAACAAGTGGGATGTGGCCGAGGGTCCGTCCGGCCTGTTTAACGGCATCCGCTTTGCGCTCGATGAAGGACTGGCCCAAGTGAAGGGCTTGCCGCTGCTGGCGGTTTCGGCCCGCACCGGCAAAGGGCTCGACGAACTGATCGCCGCAGCTTTTGACTTGCGCGAAGCATGGTCGAAGCGCGTGCCCACGGCCCTGCTCAACCGCTGGTTTGATGAGGCGCTGGAAAAGAACCCGCCGCCCGCACCCGGTGGCAAGCGGATCAAGCTGCGCTACATCACCCAGGCCAAGACACGCCCGCCGGGCTTCGTGCTGTTCGGCACACGTCTGGATGACCTGCCGATGAGTTACCAGCGCTACCTGGTGAACGGCATCCGCCGCGATCTCGGCTTCGATGCCGTGCCGGTGCGACTGACGCTGCGGAGCCCGAAGAACCCCTTCGCGAAAAGCTGAACCGCGCCGCTCAACGGCCCGAAAGCCCGCGCCAGACGCGCTCAACCGGGCCTTGGCCGAAGCGGCGCTGCCACCACGGGCTGACCGCAAGCATCGCCAGCCATCCGGCGATGACGAAGGGCACCTGCCAGAGCGGCGAAACCTGCCCGATCAGGCCAAGGCCCCAGCCATAGAACAGCGCGGTGAAGACCAGCGTACAGCCGAGATAATTGCTCAGCGCCATGCGGCCGATTGCTGCGATTCTTGAGTGCAGGGCGGTGCTCGCACCCTGCGCGGCCATGACTAGGACTGCGGCATAGCCTAGCGTCATGGCAAGGTGCGGCAGGGCGGCCCAATAGACGATGATCGCGTTCATCGTCGCCATGCCATAGCCCGAAGCGCGGGCTAGTTCGGCGAGCGCCAGCGTGGCAGGCAGGCCGACGGCCAAGCCTCCTCCCGCCAGCAGGGTGATCCGGCGGCGCGGCCAGCCGCCGGTGAACAGGCCGGTGCGGTAAAGCACCATGCCGACAAGCATCAGCGGCAGGGTCTCGCCAAACCCGAACATTGCACCCGTCAACGGGAAGATCGGATCCACGGCCAGTTTGTATGCGATCAGGTCCGTTCCCGAACCCCGCTCCCGCCGCAATTCGGCTTCCGCCTCGATCAGGTCGGCTCTGCGCAGTTCGGTAAGGGTGCGGGCTTCGGCGGCGGGCGATGCCCCGGCGGCATAGCGCAGGTCAGCCTCTATAGCAGGCACGCTGCCCGCCATACCGCCGCCATGCCAGATGGCGAAGGCAATCAGGGCCAGCGGCAGCATGGCCTTCACCGGCAGGTGCCGCAGCATCAGTGCGAAGAACCCGGCAAAGGCATAGGCGAACAGGATGTCGCCCCACCACAGTAGCAGGAAGTGGAGGTAGCCGATGACTGCCAGCCAGATCAGGCGGCGCAGTTGCAGGCCATCGCCGTTCTGCCCTCGCGCCTCGGCACTCTCGATCAGCAGGACCATGCTCGCTCCGAACAGCAGGCTCAGCAGGCCGCGCATCTTGCCTTCGAACAGGACGAAGGTGGCGAGGAAGGCGATCTCGTCGCCCATGCTGGGAATGCCGTTCCATGCGGGTGAGAGTGTGGCATCCATCGGCCCGGCAAAACCTTCGACATTGACCGCAAGTATGCCGAGGATGGCGACGCCCCGGATGAGGTCGAGCGAGGCAATGCGCCCGCCCGCAGGTTCGGCGGCGGGCAAGGGCTGGGTCAGTTCCTTACCGGCGTGCAGGCAAGCCCGGCAGCACTGAGCGAGCGGCAGGCGGCGCGGGCGCCGTCTTCGCTATAACCGCCGGCTTGCAGCTTGGTTACCGCGCCTGCAGGCACGTTGATCCGGGCATGGCCTGCGAGTTCGGGCCGAGCGCGCACCTTTGCCCAAAGGGTATCGGCGTTGGCACTGACACCGAAAGCCCCGAGCTGAATTCGCCATGCCCCTGCGGCTGCGGGTTTCGGCTGGACAGCGGTGGCAGGCGCAGCGGGGCGGGGCTGCGAGACTGCGGGTGAGGGGCGCTGCGTGATCGTCACCACCTGGGGCGGCGGAGTTGCTGCAGGGCGCGGAGCGGGGGAGGCGGCAGTTACCGGCCTCGCATAGTCTGCCCCGGCAGTGCGCGGGGTGGACCCTGCAGTTACCCGCTCGGCCTCGGCAACGGCTTCCTCCGGCGTCGGCTGCCGGCGAACGGGAGCAGCTGCGACCTGCGGGGTTGTAATTACCCCGGCCGGGTTCTTGACGCCAAGATCATCGGCCGCGAACTGGCGGTTGCGGGTTGCCTCTGCCTCGGCCGCGAGCTGCTGGGCGAGGCCAACGGCTTCCTGACGCTGAGCAAGCGGAATATGCGTATCCATCTGGGCGAGGCCCGCCTTGGCCTGCGGCAGGCCTGCCTGCTGCGCCAGCGACATGAGGGCATAGGCGCGGACCCAGTCGCGGCTCATCATGTCACCGTTGAAGTTCATGATGGCGAGCAGGTACTGCGCGCGCGGATCGCCGCGCCCGCCCGCCGCCTTGACATAGGGCAGGGCCTGGCTGCGCTCGCCGCGATCGAACAGCAGCAATCCGTAATTGTCCGAGGCCTCGATATGCCCCTGCGCCGCAGCCTTGCCGAAGTAGAGCTCCGCCTTTTTCAGGTCTTGCGGAACACCCTTGCCCCACTTGTAGGCTTGGCCCAGATTGAACTGCGCATCGGCATCCCCGCGTGAGGCCGGTCCTTCCCATTCCTTGACCGCAGCGGGAAAATCGCCGCGTGCCCAAGCGTCGACGCCGGCCTTCACATCGGCCACGGCTGGGACGGTAGCAACCAGCCCGGCACCGATTATTCCGGAAAGCAAAAGACGCAGATTCATGCTCGTTCCCCGTGCGCCCGGATGCAATCCAGGGCCTAAGTTCTTGCTTGTGACACAGGATTTCGCCGCGTGAAAGCCCCGGTGCAGGTCATCTACGTAACGAGGCCCGAAGGATTCCTCGACCGCTGTTAACTCAAAATTAGGGAGCATCTGGTTTTTTGTGCGCCAATCGAATGGACCTTTGCATTCGGGGGGATAAGACTTTGCGCGTACTGGCACTGGCATCACAGAAGGGTGGATCTGGCAAGACAACCTTGTCGGGGCATCTCGCCGTGCAGGCGCAACGCGCCGGCGCGGGCCCCGTCGTCCTGATCGACATCGACCCGCAGGGTTCGCTGGCCGACTGGTGGAATGAACGCGAGGCAGAATTCCCCGCCTTTGCCCAGACCACCGTGTCGCGCCTGGCCGCAGACCTTCAGGTCCTGCGCTCGCAGGGTTTCAAGCTGGCCGTCATCGATACTCCGCCGGCGATCACCATGGCGATCCAGTCGGTGATCTCTGTTGCAGAGCTGATCGTCGTCCCGACCCGTCCGAGCCCGCACGACCTGCGCGCCGTGGGTGCCACGGTCGACCTTTGCGAACGCGCGGGCAAGCCGCTGCTCTTCGTGGTCAACGCCGCAACCCCCAAGGCAAAGATTACCTCGGAAGCCGCCGTTGCCCTGTCGCAGCACGGCACTGTCGCGCCGATCACACTGCACCACCGCACCGACTATGCCGCCTCGATGATCGATGGCCGCACGGTGATGGAGGTCGATCCCATGGGCCGCTCCTCGATGGAAATCGCTGCGCTGTGGAACTACGTTTACGACCGGCTGGAAAAGAATTTTCGCCGCACCGTGTTTGCCGCTCCCGCAGCGGCGCCGGGGGCTCCTGTCGCACCGGGTTATGCCCGCCCTGTCGGTGGCTTCGGCCGCCGCGTAGCCGGGTCCTGAGCCGACATGGCGGCGGACAGCAACAAGCCGCTGGCATCGCTCACGCCCACACTGCTTGCGCGCAAGGGTGGGGCCAAGCCGGCCATGCGCGTCCATTCGGCGGCGGCTGCGATCAACGGCGATGCCGAACTCACCGCGATCGATCATGATCTCGGCTGGAACGACATGGGCGAAAGCCATCAGGCCGAAGTCGTGCCGATCACCCGCACCGCCGATGCGCGCCGTCAGCAGCAGCACCTGGCCCGCGAACTTGCCCGCGAAAACCGCGAGCGCCAGTCCGCCTTCGCCCGCGGTCGCAAGGCTGCTTTCACGCTGCGGCTCGATGAAGAGCGCCACCTGCGCCTTCGCCTTGCCTGCACTGCCCAGAACCTGAGCGCCCAAGCCGTCGTGACCCAGGCGCTCGACAAGTTTCTTGCCGACAATCCCGAGCTTGAGGGCATTGCCGGACAATTGCGCGCCAAGCGCAAGTGATATTCCTGAAGGGGTAACTGCCATGTCTTCCCGCACTTCCAAGGCTCGCTACACCAAGGTTGCCGGCGCCGTGCTCGCGGTCGGTCTGCTGGCCGGCTGCGCCGCTCAGGGCATGACCGTGCGCGGCAATTCGGCTGAGGCTGCACGCCAGGCCCTGCTCAAGGGAAATGGCGAAAAGGCTGTGGTCAGCGCCGAAGCCGCCGTGGCCGCCAGCCCGCGCGATGCGGCCCTCCGCGTCCTACTCGCCCAGGCCTATTTCAAGTCGGGCCGCTTCCAATCCGCCGCGACGACTTACGACGATGCGATGAAGCTGGGTGACAACTCGGCCCGCACCGCGCTCAGCCTTGCGCTGGCACAGATCGGGGCCGGCCAGCAGCAGGCGGCACTTGCCGTTCTGGACGATTGGCGCGGTGAGATCCCGGCGAGCGACCTTGGCCTTGCCCTTGCCCTCGCGGGCGAGCCTGAGCGCGGCGTCTCGGTGCTTGCCGATGCCCTGCGCGGCGGTGAGAACACTCCCAAGGTCCGCCAGAACCTAGCTTACGCCTATGCGTTGGCAGGCCGCTGGAAGGAAGCACGGGTCATGGCCTCGCAGGATGTTCCGGCTGACAAGCTGGATGACCGCCTGACCGAATGGGCTTCTTCGGTAGCGCCGGAACAGTACCAGCGCCGCGTTGCCGTCCTGCTGAACACACCGGTCCGCCGCGATGCCGGCCAGCCGGCCATGCTGGCACTCGCCAACAACCCCGCGATGGAACAGCTGGCTGCCGAAGCAACCGCAAATCCCGCTGCGCCGGTTGCCGTTGCGGTGAAGATGCCGTCCGCCCCTGCTGCTGCCGAACTGGCCCCGGTTGACGAGTCGCCGGCCGTATCCGCCGCGCCGCTTGCAGCCGCTCCGGTCGAAGTCGCCGCTGCGGCTCCGGCAGAAGCGCCTGCGACGGGTGTCCAGTTCGTTTCACAGCCGGTGATCCAGGTCGCCAGTGCCGCTGCGCCGCAGCCGGTTGCCCGTCCAGTTCGGGCGAAGACCGCCTTCGCCGCGCCTGCCGTTACCGGCGGCACGCACATGGTCCAGCTTGGTTCGTTCTCCAGTCCGCAGGGCGCTCGCCGCGCTTGGGGCATTTACACAGCGCGTAATGCCTCGCTGTCGGCCTATCGCATGAACATCACGCCCGCCGTGGTGAAGGGCAAGAACGTTTGGCGCGTTGCCGCCGCCGGGATCAACGGGGCAGGATCGGCCAATGGCCTTTGCTCCAACGTCAAGAAACACGGCGGCGCCTGCTTCGCCTATGCCGCTCCCTCGCGCAGCAAGGCAGCCCCAGCGGCTCCCGGCCGCGAAGCCAGCGGTCCGATGATGGCTCGCAAGCGCTGATTAGGGCGGCGTTAACTACGCGGCTTAAAGCAATCGCAGGACCTTTCCCCTTAGGAAAGTCCAATCGACCAACCGGAGCCCTCGCCATTCACTTGGCGGGGGCTCTTGGTTCTTGGGCTCAGCCCGGAGTGCGCTTGCCGATATACTGGCTCAGCGGATTGGCTCCACGCATGCGCGCCTTGTCTGGGTTCATGGCTTCGTAGACGACCGCGTTCTCAAGCACGCGCTGGACGTAGTTGCGCGTTTCGGACAGGCCGATGCGCTCGATCCAATCAATCCACTCGATCTCCCCGTTTCGCGGATCGCCATTGGCGCGCAGCCATTTGTTCACATTGCCGGGGCCAGCGTTGTAAGCTGCGATGGCCAGCGGATAGCTGCCGTTGAAGTAGCTTAGCACCCGCTGGAAATAGCCGTCGCCCAGCCGCAGATTGTAGCCTGCATCGCTCATCAGCGATTGCGGGTTGTAAGGCAGACCCATCTTGCCAGCCTGTTCGCGCGCGGTGCCAGGCATCAGCTGCATCAGCCCGCGTGCGCCGGCGTGGCTGACCGCGTTCATGGCGAACTGGCTTTCCTGACGGCTGATCGCGTGGACCAGCGTCCAGTTCGAGCCTTGCGGCACAGGGATCAGCGGATAGCTGGTCTTGCGGTAGATGCCGTGGCCATCGACATGGGCGGCCTGGCCAAGGATCACGCCAAGGTCCCGCCGGCCGATTTCGCGCGCAAGGTCGGCAACCAGCACGTGGTCAAGCTCGCTCTCCGCTTGGTCCGCAATCTCGCGGAAGAAGCGGACTGCCACCGGCCAGTCGCTCTCGATAGCAACTTCGCGCACGGCCTGGGTAATTGGCCGGTCGTTGAAGGCATCGCGCTGGGCGCGGGAGGGGACCACGGTGGGGCCGCTCATCAGGCCGGGGATCTGGCGGCCGAGCCGCTCAAGGGCGAGCATCCCGTAGAACTGGTCGGGATATTCCCCCGCCGCCTCGAAGTAGCGGTCCGCGCCGCTCCGGTCGCCAGCCCGGGCGAGCGCGCGTCCGGCCCAGTAGAATCCTTTGGAACGGGTCTGCGGGGTCCTTGCAGCGGCACCGTAACGCCAGAACAACTGCGCCGCACTCCGCGGATCGTTCAGGGTGTAGAGCGCCTTCTGTCCGCCCAGCCACATCAGCGAGGTGTAATCATCTCGCAGATCATAGGAGAGCAGGCTGATATCGGTCTTGGGCGCGAAGCCGTCGTCGATCTTCGAGGCGATGCGGACCGCCGTGGCGGCATCCGCATCGCGCGCAGCCGCCAGTTGCAGCTCGACCCATTTTTCCGGGTCGAGCGGCAGGCTGGAAAGCGTGCCCCGGTTGGCCAGCAGGCTTGCCGCAGCCAGCTTTTCATTGAGGCGCCGCATCTGCCGAGCGCGGTTGTAGAGCCAGCCGGGATCACTCATCGCGCCCATCGGCGTGACCATTCCAAGGTTGTCCGGATCGTTGCCCTGAAGCACAGCCAGCCGCGCGGCGAAAAGGTCGCGCGCGCCGGGGGAGACGAACAGGACCTGCCGCGTTGCCGCCTCGGTCGCCCCGGCCCAGAGCAGGGCGTCCATCCGCGCATCATGATCGGCCGGCTTGAGCTTGCCGCTGAGCATGGCAGCGATTCCCGCTTCGGCAGTGGGGCTCATCGCTCCGCCGCGCCACGCCGCCATGGCCTGACCCTGCGCCTGCGAGATCCGGCCCGCCGAGGCCAGCGCCAGGGCATATTGCGCCCGCGCGCCGTTTGTGAGCGGCGGCATCCGGTCAAAATAGGCGATGATCCGGCCCGGATCGGCACCTTCGCGTTCCAGCGCCTTTTCGGCGGCGCGGCGCAGCTTATCCTGCATGGGCAGGCCGGGATAGGCCATGAGGAAGGCAGAATATTCGCCGAAGCTGTAATTGTCCGACTGGGTGAGCGATTTCCACCGCGCGATTGCCGCCGCCATGACGGGCGAGGCGTTCTGCCGGTGTACCGAGCGCGCATCGTCCCACTCCCCGCCTTCGCCCACCATGGGGACAACGACAGGGGCAGAGGGCCGCGCAGGCGCATTCTGGTCCTCACCGCCGGGCACATAGCCATCGGGCAGCTTTTGCACGACAGGAACGGAAACGGTCTGAGCCTGGGCGGGAAGGGCGAGAAAAGTGCCGATCAGCAGGGCGAAAGCGCGATGTTTGAAAATTCGGGTCGTCACCATGCTGGACATTTTCGCTGGAAGCTCCTTATCAGGCCCTGAACTAACCCGCCCCGGGATTGCAGGCTGCTGAACAGCCTGGTTCACCTTTGGGGCAAGAGACAGGATGATGTCCATGTTTTCCGGCTCCATTCCGGCCCTTGTGACTCCTTTTCGCGATGGAGCGTTCGATGAGCGCGCCTTCCGCCAGCTCGTTGAGTGGCAGATCGAGAATGGCTCGTCCGGCCTTGTCCCCTGCGGCACCACGGGTGAGGCATCAACCCTGTCGAACGCCGAACATCACCGCGTGATCGAGGTCTGCATCGAGCAAGCCGCCGGCCGCGTCCCCGTGATCGCCGGCTGCGGCAGCAATGACACGATGAACGCACGCCTGCATCTCAACTTCTCGAAGAAGAGCGGCGCTGCGGCGGGGCTTTGCGTTGCTCCCTATTACAACCGCCCAAGCCAGGCCGGCCTGATCGCGCATTACAGCTTCCTCGCCGAAAACACCGACCTGCCGATCGTGCTCTACAATGTGCCGGGGCGCACGGTCTCCGATCTCAAGCCCGAGACAGTGATCGAACTGGTCAATCGCTATCCCAAGACCTTCGTTGGCATCAAGGACGCCAGCGGCGACCTGTCCCGCGTTACCGACCACCGTATGGGCATCCACCACGAATTCGCGCAACTTTCCGGCGATGACGAGTTGTGGCTGCCGCACTCGGCCGCGGGCGGGAAGGGCTGCATCTCAGTAACTGCCAACGTCGCGCCCAAGCTCTGCGCCGATTTCCAGGCTGCCATCGCCGCCAATGACCTCACCAAGGCACGCGAGCTCAACGACAAGCTATATCCGCTGCACTACGCCATGTTCGCCGACGCCAGCCCCGCGCCGTGCAAGTACGCACTAAGCCGCGTACATGAATGGATGACCGACGACCTGCGCCTGCCGCTGGTCAAGGTCGGTGATGCTGTAAAGAAGCAGGTCGACGAGGCATTGGAGCACGCGGGGCTTATCTAAGCGGCCCCGCGTCCCCACATAGTCACCATGGCCCGTCCCAAACCCGCCGAGTTCGAGAAAACCAAGGTCGTCGCCGAAAACCGGCGCGCGCGGTTCGAGTATCATATCGAGGACGTGTTCGAAGCAGGGATCGTGCTCACTGGCACCGAGGTGAAGAGCCTGCGCTTTGGCGAGGGTTCGATCGCCGAGTCCTATGCCGAGGTAAAGGGCGGCGAAGTCTGGCTGATCAATTCGAACGTGCCTGAATTCAGCCACGGCAACCGGTTCAACCACACGCCCAAGCGGCCGCGCAAGCTGCTGCTGAAGGAGCGCGAGATCGCGAAGTTCACCGGCGCGGTGGAGCGCAAGGGGATGACGCTGGTGCCGCTGTCTGTCTATTTCAACGGCCGTGGCCGCGCCAAGGTGGAGCTGGCACTGGCCAAGGGCAAGAACAACGCCGACAAGCGCCAGACCGTCAAGGACCGCGACTGGAAGCGCGATCAGCAGCGCATCTTGCGCGAACACAAGTAACGGTTGTTTCCGACTGGCGGTGGGGCGCGCTAATGCCTCCCTTCATCCAGTTGCAATATATTTAAGCCTAGGGTCCCCTTCCGGGAGCCCTGTTCAATGACTACATCCGCGAGACCAATGGGAATGTTCGCCCGCATAGCAGCCTGGTCGCATCGCAACCTGCCCAAGCGTGAAGACCTTGAGCAGGTGCGCTTTGTCGCGCCGCTCGCGCGCCGGGCTGAGCTGTGGCGCTTTACCCGTCGTTCGGTGCCGCGCGGGGTCTTTGTCGGGCTGCTGATCGGCATCTTTGCGCTGATTCCGGGCATCCAGATTGTCGGCGCTGCGCTGATGTGCGTGCCGTTCCGCGGCAATATCCCGATTGCTGCGGCCATGACCTTCCTGTCCAATCCGGCAACCACGCCGCTGATCCTGGCGGGATCGATCTATGTCGGCAATTCGATGGGCTATCACGCCGATCTGTCGACGTTTTACTCGCTTTATGAACACGGCGCGGGGCTTGACCAGTGGCTCTCGTGGCTGTTTTCCGATGCCGCCCCGGCGCTTGTCACCGGCCTGCTGATCATCAGCCTGGCCGTTTCGGTTGTGGGTTATTTCATCGCGGTCTTTACCTGGAACTGGTGGGTGCGCCACAAGCGGCGCGTGAAACTGGAAGGCATGAAGGCGGAGCAGGGGTGAGCGCTTCGGCGCAGAACCCGTCCAACTCCCTGACCGAACGGCTGGCCGTGGTGCTGGCCGTTGCCCTTTCGCTTGGCCTTGTCTGGTATGCGACCGGCTCGATCCCCGCTTTGGCGGGCTTCGGCGGCGGAGTGATCGCGCTGGGTGGTGTCGGTTACCTGCTGACCCGCCGTGAGGCCCCCGAGAACAAGTCAGAATTTGCCATGCCGGACTGGTCAGTTACCGTCGCGGCCATCGCCCGGCCGGATGCGGGCATGTGCATCACGGATCGTGCCGGACGGCTGACCTGCGCCAATGCGCTTTACGAAAGCTGGTTCGGCACGGGCCAGTCCCCGCCCAAGCTCGATGTTGACGGAGCATCGCTTGAACGCCTGACCAAGGCCGCGCGTGCTGCCTGGCGTGACGGGCAGGGACAGGCCGAACTGGTCGAGAGCGGGGCCAACCGCTGGCGCGTGGAAGCCGAACGCGCAGGACGGGCCGACGATTACCTCATCTGGCGCTTCGTGCCCCTTACCGCCGCCGATCCGGTGGCAGACACCGCGCGGGCCATCGAGGGCAAGGCCGGCCGCGCGCTGGCGAAATACGGCATTGCTGCCGCCCTCGTTGATGCCGATGGCCAGATCCGCAGCGCCAGTGCCGGTTTTGCCGAACGCGCCACGGGCAACCCGCGCGATGTCCTGACCGGCAAGCCCTTTGTCGACTTCCTCCAGCAGGATGACCGCGAGCGGCTGACCCGGGCGCGGGAAGGCCGCCGCGGCGCGCCGCTGACCATGTATTACGTCCCCGTCGCCGATCCCGATGCCGGCGATCCCGACATGGAAAGCGCGCCCTCGCTGATGCTGGTGGTCGATGCCGGGGTTGCTATCGGCGGCAGCCCCGAGCGCGAGGCACCTACAGCTGCCCCGCACCTTGAGGCCCTGCTCGGCCAGCTTCCGCTCGGGCTCGCCATGGCCGACCGCGACGGGCACCTGCTGTTCGCCAACCCCGCCTTCATGCGCGCCGCGGGCATGGAGGGCGAGGCTCCGCCGACCTATCCGACCGACCTCGTCGTCAAGGAAGACAAGGGTGCCTTGTCGGACGCTGTGCGCCGCTATGCGCAAGGGTCGGCGGCAAGCGGCGACATTGCCGTCCGGCTGAAGCATCAGCCGGACGAGCCTGTTTCCCTTTCTCTCGCAGGCGTGCGCGGGCTGGGTGAGGCGGCGGTGCTGCTCGGCCTGACCGACTCCACCGAGGAAACCCGCCTGAAGCGGCAGGTGGCGCAGGCGACCAAGATGCAGGCCGTGGGGCAGCTCGCGGGCGGGGTGGCGCACGATTTCAACAATGTGCTCACCGCCATCCTCGGCACCTGCGACCTCATGCTGCTGCGCCACACGCCGGGTGACAGCGATTACGATGACATCCAGCAGATCCGCGCCAATTCGAACCGCGCCGCCAGCCTGACTCGCCAGCTGCTCGCCTTCAGCCGCCAGCAGACGCTGCGCCCTGAAGTGCTGCAATTGCCCGATGTGGTGGCGGATATCGGCCAGATGCTGAAGCGGCTGGTGGGTGAAAAGATCCACTTCACCATCAGCCATGACCGTGATCTGGGCGCGGTGCGGGCCGATCCGACCCAGCTTGAGCAGGTCATCGTCAACCTCGTGGTCAATGCCCGCGATGCGATGGCGGGCAAGCTGGACGGCCATGCCAAGCTGACGCTTTCAACCCGCCGCGTGACCTCCGATGCTGTGCGCGCCATGCGCAGCGAGATCATTCCGCAGGGCGATTACACAGCGCTGGTGGTCGAGGATACCGGCAGCGGTATCGCCCCCGAACATCTCGGCAAAATCTTCGAACCCTTCTTCACCACGAAGGAGCAGGGGCGCGGGACGGGCCTTGGCCTGTCGACCGTTTACGGCATCGTCAAGCAATCGGGCGGCTTCATCTTTGCCGATAGCGAGCCGGGTCGGGGGACCAAGTTCACCGTCTATTTCCCGGTTCATTACGGCGAGCCATCCGCCGCAGCGGAGATCAAGGCCGAACCGCGCACCGCATGGGCCGGCGGCGGGCGGATTCTGCTGGTCGAGGACGAAGATACCGTCCGCGCTGTCGCCGAACGCGCGCTCACCCGCGCAGGCTATACCGTCACCACGGCCAGCGACGGCGAGGAGGGGCTGGAGCTTGTCCAGGCTGGCGGCGAGTTTGACCTCGTCGTCTCCGACGTTGTGATGCCCGTGATGGACGGCCCCGCCATGGCCAAGGCAATTCGCGCGGCGCACCCGCAGATGCCAGTCCTGTTCATGTCGGGCTATGCCGAGGAACAGCTGCGCAAGGAAATCCACCTCGACGGCGTGCACTTCCTCCCCAAGCCGTTCTCGGTCCAGCAGATCAGCGACAAGGTTGGGGCAGTCTTGGGAGGTTGAGGCTCGCAAGCGACACTTCCCGTTCCCATCCATCGGTCTTCACAAATTTTTGTTGCCAGAATTCAATAAGTAAATAATCTAAAGTTGCTTAATTGCGATTTGGGGGAAGTAAGGGTGGATCGAAAGTCATTTTGTGGAGCCGTCGCATTGGTGGCTTCGGGTTTTGGCATCTCATTGCTGATGTTTGAGCCTGTCGCTGCGCAGGCCACCGCTCAGGTTCGTACAGTCCAGGAATGTAAGGATTACAAATCGCCCGGACCATTCGGCATTGGCGGCGGAGATGTTTCCAGGGTCAGATCCGATGGACGAATATCGGTTGTTTGTCGCTCGTGCCGCATAACAACCCGTCGGTTCCTCCCTGACAAGAAGGAATGCGACAAGTGGCCTTCCCTGCCGACAGGTTCTCGCTAGGGCTGAAGGTCAATCTGTATCGAGGAGCGCCCTGCCGCCTGAAGTCATAGTGTCGGCAGGGTGCCTTAGCTGACCGGGCTGTATGCTGCGCCCGGCGTTCTGTTGCGTGCCCCGTGATCTAGCTCAGGTTCATTCAACGTCTGCATACGCCTCTGAGAGGTGGAGAAGAATGCTGGCTAAAGGAGGCTTCTGAAGCCATTCTCGATCCAGCAGATGAACACCAAGGTGGGCAGCGATCTCTAGGGCGGCCGATCCCGCTGTGCTGGCGCTTCCGCCCTCCCGAAAAACTGTTGCCCCGCTGCATCGCCGTTGCGACAAAATGCCTATGCAGCAGAGCAATCTCTTGACCTATGCAAGGGCTTGCATAGGGGTGGTCCATCAAGGCAACAACCTATCTGGGGTGAGGAATCATGCGGAATTTCACGCGCTGCGCTGTCTCGTTCATGCTGGCGGGAGTTTCCGTTCCAGCCCTCGCGCAATCGACAGGTACTGAGGAGCAGGCCAGCGACGGCGGCCTCGCCGAAATCGTCGTCACGGCTGAACGGCGCGAGCAGAACCTCCAAAACGTGCCAATTTCGGCAACTGTCCTCTCGGGTGAGGAGCTGCAGCGCAAGGGCGTGACAAACCTTAACGACATACAACAGGTTGCGCCCTCGATCGCGATCAACACGTTCAACCGCTCGACCTTCGTCAACATCCGCGGTGTCGGCATCGCCCAGTCTGCGCCGACATCGAACCCCGGTGTCGCCTATTACATCGATGGCGTGCTGATCCCGCATGAGCAGTTTATCGGCCACAGCTTCTACGACATCGCCTCGATGGAAGTGCTGCGCGGTCCGCAGGGTACGCTTACCGGCCAGAATTCGACCGGCGGCGCAATCTATGTCCGCACCCCTGATCCCAAGTTCAATTCGACGGGTGCCACGGCTGACGTCACCGTGGGCAATTACGGACGTGTCCGCGCGGTGGCCACGGCGGAGATGGGCGGCAGCTCGGTCGGCCTCCGGCTTGCCTATGTCCATGAGGAGCGCGACAGCTTCACCCGCAATATTGCCGCAAACGCCCAGAGCCAGCCGGGCAACCTCGATATGGACGCCATCCGCGCGAGTCTGGTGATGGAAGGCCTCGACGGCCGCCTCAAGGTCAACGTGCGCGGTGAATACTTCGACGTGAAGTCCGATAACAACGCGGTCAAGAACCGCAATGACCTGGTCACTCGCGATCCTTTCGTGATCGAGGAAGATGCCCGCTCGTACCAGGACCAGGCCGGCTACCGCCTTTCCAGCGAGCTGCGTTACGAACTGTCGGACGCCATGGCGGTGCGCGGCATGGTTTCATGGCAGGACGGCCATACCTATGACCAGACTGACGGCGACCGCACAGCGACCGCACTTCCGCGCCCGCCCGCGTCAAACGTTGGCCGCGTCAGCCGTGCCACCACGCAGTTCCAGACCTTCATCAGCGAGGTGAACCTGCTTTCGATCGGACAGGGCCCGCTGCAGTGGGTCTTCGGCGGCTTCCTGATGGACGAGACGGTGCCCGTCACCCTCCTGCGTGACAACAACAACACGCGCGATTTTGTCAGCTCGACCTCGACGATCATCACTTCGGCCAAGAACACCAGCCAGTCGCTGTTCGGCCAGGTGAACTATTTCGCCACGGACCAGATCGAGCTGATCGTGGGCGGGCGCTATTCGTGGGACAAGCAGGTCTATACCCGCTTTGCCGTGCCGGGGACGGGCTTCACCTTGCCCTACGTCAGCCAGATCGCGACCAGCCAGCTCACCGGCAAGCTGGGCGTCAACTTCCACGTCAACGACGATAACCTGATCTACCTGACCGCCTCGAAGGGCTACAAGGCGGGCGGCGTCAACCTGACGCCCAACACGCCGAATTTCCTGCCGGAACGCAACTTCGTCTACGAACTCGGCTTCAAGACCGAATTCCTCGACCGCCACCTGCGCGTGAATGGCGACGTGTTCTATTCGGTCTACAAGGACATTCAGCTGTCCAGTCTCGTCGGCGGTCTTCCGGTTACCCAGAACGCGCTCGCGGGCCATGCGAAGGGGGCGGAGCTTGAAGTCACCGGCCAGTTCGGCGGGCTCGGCTTCAATTTCGGCCTCGGTTACCTCGATGCCAAGTTCAGCAACTCGGCCTGTATTTCCGATACCAACGCGCCGGGAACCGACGCGGGCTGCGCCACCAACCTGCGCTTCGTGCCCAAGGATCGGGTCCTGCCGTTCTCTCCCGAATGGACGATCAATGCGGGCATCCAGTACACTCTTGCCTTGGGTGACATCGAAGTAACCCCGCGCGTGCAGTGGTCACACATCGCCGAGCAGTATGCGACGCCGTTCCCCAGCGTGAACACTTTGGTTCCCGGCCGCGACATCTTCGATGCCCGGCTGACTTTCGATCTTGGCAAGAAGTACAAGCTGGAAGGCTACGTCAACAACCTGGGCAACAAGACCTACATCGCCACCCAGATCCAGAACAGTTCGAGCGCGGATGGCGGCATCATCTATGGTTCGCCGCGCACCTTCGGCGTGCGGCTCAAGGTTGCCATCGGCGATTAATTCACAGTCTCTCCACCAAAAGAGGCCCCGCGACTCAGGCAGAGTCGCGGGGCTTCACTTTTCGGGTGATGGCGATTGGCAGGAACAGCGACGACACGGGGGGCAGAATGCTCAATCACCGGATCGTCTATGTATATATAGACTAGTATTCAATGCTTTACGTGATGTTCTGAAAATGTTCCTGTTCACCCCTTGTTCCATGAGAACAAATGCGATACATCGATTCGCAGAGGTTGACCTTTCCGGTCGCCGCCACCTAGGCAGAGGGGACTAACAATGGCAGCGCAGCTCAAGCTGATTCAGGAAGGCAAAGACGGCAACATGAAGGATTCAGACCGGCAGAAGGCGCTCGAAGCTGCCTTGGCGCAGATCGATCGCGCGTTCGGCAAGGGCAGTGCGATGAAGCTCGGCTCCAAGGAGACAATGCAGGTTGAGGCGGTTTCCACCGGCTCGCTCGGTCTCGATATCGCCCTCGGCGTCGGTGGGCTGCCGCGCGGACGGGTGATCGAAATCTACGGTCCGGAAAGCTCGGGCAAGACCACCCTGGCACTGCACTGCATTGCCGAGGCGCAAAAGACCGGCGGCACGGCAGCCTTTGTGGACGCGGAACATGCGCTCGATCCGGTCTATGCCAAGAAGCTGGGCGTCAACATTGACGAACTGATCGTTTCGCAGCCCGACACCGGCGAACAGGCGCTTGAGATCGTCGATACGCTGGTCCGCTCGAACGCGATCGACGTGCTGGTTGTGGACTCGGTCGCCGCGCTGGTTCCCCGCGCCGAAATCGAAGGCGAAATGGGTGACAGCCATGTCGGCCTCCAGGCCCGCCTGATGAGCCAGAGCCTGCGCAAGCTCACCGGTTCGATCAGCCGTTCGCGCTGCATGGTGATCTTCATCAACCAGCTGCGCATGAAGATCGGCGTGATGTACGGTAACCCGGAAACCACCACTGGCGGCAATGCGCTCAAGTTCTATGCCTCGGTCCGTCTCGATATCCGCCGCACCGGCCAGATCAAGGATCGTGACGATATCGTCGGCAACACCACCCGCGTGAAGGTCGTCAAGAACAAGGTTGCCCCGCCGTTCAAGCAGGTCGAATTCGACATCATGTATGGCGAAGGCATCTCCAAGATTGGCGAAATCCTCGATCTCGGCGTCAAGGCCGGAATTGTCGAAAAGTCGGGTGCCTGGTTCTCCTACGATTCGATCCGCATCGGGCAGGGCCGCGAAAACGCCAAGACCTATCTCAAGGAAAACCCCGAAGTTTGCGACCGTCTGGAAGCTGCGATCCGCGGCCAGACCGACAAGGTCGCCGAAGAGATGATGACCGGGCCCGACGGGGACGAGGACATCTGATCTTCAAGGAGCCGCCAAGCCCGTGCTCCTGGACGGGTGGCTCGGAACAAGCAGCCGGCGCGAAGGTCTCCCCTTCGCGCCGGTTTGCTTTTGGGGCAGTCAGGCTGCCTGCGCCATGCGCGCCTTCACCACTTCGTCAGCCTGCTTTCCGCCAAGTTCGGAAAGGTGATCGAACGCGGCATGGAAACTCGCGAGACCTTGGCTTAGCGACCGAAGTTCCGCGTCGAGCCCGTGGATGCCCGCTTCCGGCAGCAAGGCCTCAACCCGCTCCCACCGCGCCCAGTCCGGGTGCGGCGACAGGCCGAGTATCTGCCCGCGCCGGCTCGAAAGGACCGACCCGGCCTTCGATCCGGTACCGGAGGGCGTATCGACCATGACAAGCATGACCGGCTCGAGGAGGTAGGGCGAAGCCTTGGCCAGAGCCTCGGCCATGGCCATTCGCCCGGCTACGCGGAAGGCAAGCTCGCTCGAGATCGACCGAATGGAAGGAGCCGTCGGTCAAGGTAACGGCAACGTCTACAACCGGGAAACCAAGGGGTCCCTTCTCCATGGCATCGCGGATGCCGGCTTCAACAGCAGGGATATACTGGCGCGGGATCGCACCCCCCGTGATCCGGTCCTCGAAGCGGAAACCCTCGCCCCGTTCGAGCGGGCGAATCTCGATCACGCAGTCTCCGTATTGCCCGTGTCCGCCCGACTGCTTCTTGTGCCGCCCGCGGGCACCCGAAGGTTTGCGGATCGATTCGCGGTAGGAGATGCTGGGCGGCCGGCTCTGCACCGCCACGCCGTAGCGTCGTTCCAGCCGAGTCAGCACGACTGACAGGTGCTCATCGTTGATGCCGCGCAGGATCGTCTCGTGGCTGGCATCATCCTGCGACCATTCGAGCCCGGCATCCTCCTCGCATAGCCGGTGCAGGGCGGTGGACAGCTTGACGTCGTCCTTGCGGTCGCGTGTCGTGATCGCCAGTGCTGCATTGCGCACGGGCGCGATCATTCCGCTCTCGCCGGCAATCTGCGTCTTGCGACTGCCAAGAAGCGATCCGGGGCGCGCACCATCCACCTTCGCCACGGCTACGATGTCCCCCGGCACGGCCATCGGCTGCTTGGCTGTCTTGTCTCCCTGCACGAAGAAGATTGAGCCGGTTCGGGCCGGTTCGCCATCGACCAGCAATTCGGCTCCTTCGCTCAGCGGTTCGCCCAGCACACGGCCGAATGCCAGCCGGCCCATGGCCCCGGCATTGCTCACCTTGAAGACATGAAGCGCGCCGCCTTCGGCAAGTCCCACGCGCTCGCTCGCCGCATGGGGATGGGGCGCTTCATGGCGCAGGAACTTGAGCAAGCGGTGCACCCCTCCGTCGGTCAGCGCCGAGCCCAGCAATACCGGCACGATCCGGTTGGTACCCGTGTCCAGCGCGAGATCGGCCATGACGGTGGCATTGTCGGGCTGCTCGTCCATCAACAGCGCTTCCATCAGCGCATCGTCGAAATCTGCGAGGGTTTCGAGCAGGTGCGTGCGCTCCTCCCTCTCGCGTTCCATAACCTGGCCGGGAATGTCCATCCGTTCGCTCGCCTTGCCGGGGCGGTAGCGATAGGCCCGCTCCAGCGCGAGATCGACGTAACCAGTGACGTGATCGCTTTCGCGGATCGGGATCTGCCGCAAGGCGAGCGGCTCACGGCTCATCGGCTGCAATTCCGCGATCAGGTCGCGCACGGCACCGGCGCGTGCGGTTTCGATCTTGTTGACGAAGATGGCATGCGGGATTCCCAGTTCATCGAGCCGCCGCAGCATCGGTTCGGCCAGCGCCGCACGCTCAGGGGTGGGATCGATCACCACAATCGCCATGTCGGCTGCGGGCAGGGCGGCCAGTCCGTCAGCCGCGAACCCCGCCGCGCCGGGCGTGTCGATCAGGGCAAACCGATCGCCCAGGTAATCGAAATGCATCAGGTTGACTTCGGTGGAGCCGCGCCGTCCGCGCGCCTCCGGGCTGCAATCGCCTACGGTATTGCCGGCCTCGATTGACCCCTGCCGATTGATCGCACCGCTGGCAAACAGCAAGGCTTCGGCAAGGCTCGTCTTGCCCGTGCCGGCCGGTCCGACAAGCGCGACCGCACGGGTGGAATTGCTGCCGTTCGTTCCAGTGGTGTTTGGGGTGTTACCCATGGTCGGCCTCCTTTCGGGTGAAGGCGCGCCGGGCGCGGTCCAGCGTCTGACGCGCTTGGGACAATGGCGGGATGCTCTGCTTGTTCTCAATGAGTCGCAAGAGGATTCTGATTGTCGGCAGATCAGGCGAAGCATAGGTTCGCCGAATGACAGGCAAAAGCGAATGGCAGGACCGCGTTGGCAGGGCCTGGGCGGAGAATTGGCAGCTGACAGACCGCAGCCTTGCCGGGCTGACCGAGCAATTGTTGCAGGTGATTTCCGCCCTGCCGGGCAAACGGATCGCAGATATCGGCTGCGGGGCGGGCGAACTGTCGCTGGCGATAGCGCGGCAGCGGCCGGATGCCGAGATTACTGGCGTCGACGTATCCAGCGACCTGGTCGAAACGGCCCGTCAGCGCGCCGGAACCTGCGGTGTCCGGTTCATTCTTGCCGATGCCGCCGAATGGCAGCCGGAAGGTGAGGCGCCGGATCTGCTTGTCTCACGGCATGGAGTCATGTTCTTCGACAACCCGGTAGCCGCCTTCGCCCACCTCAGGTCGGTATCTGCGCCCGATGCGCGCCTGGCCTTTTCCTGTTTCCGTCCGCGCGAGGAAAATCCATGGATGAGCGGGCTCGCCAGCCTGCTGCCCGGCATCCCGACACCGACGGACCCGCACGCGCCGGGGCCATTCGCTTTCGCGGATCCGGAGCGCATCAGCGCGATCCTGCGCGAAGCTGGCTGGAGCGGCCTGAGAATAGAGCCGCACGACTTCGCCTATGTCGCCGGAGCGGGCGATCGTGCTGTGGATGATGCCGCCGAGTTCTTTGCGCGCATCGGCCCGCTCGCGCCCGTTATCCGCGAAATGGGAGGCGAAGCGCGCGACGTACTGCAAGCGCGCCTATTACAGTGGATCGGTCGTTATCGGCAGGAAGCGCTGGTCGCCTTCCCTGCCGCAGCATGGATCGTTACCGCGCGGAGCGACTGAAGGAACGCCTAAGCCTTTGGTGCGTTGCGCGTCCATGCATCGCCAGGTCCTCCCAGTGGTGATCAACCGAGAAGGCGGCACCGCCGCACGGCTTGGTGATTCTCTTGCCGACAAGGTCCGGGAGGCCTTTGCCGCTACCGGACAGCCTATCGATCTACATCTGGTCGCCGCAGCGGACATCGAAGCCACCATCTCCGCAAGCTCTGCGCCCGTTGTGGCGGTTGGCGGCGGAGACGGCACCCTTGCCAGCGCGGCTGGCGTTCTGGCCGCTCAAGACCGCTGCCTGGGCGTGCTGCCGCTCGGCACGCTCAATCATTTCGCTCGCGACATCGGCCTTGACGGTACGCTCGAGCAAGCGGCCCAGGTTGCCGCCCATGGTTACTGCGCGCCGATCGATGTCGGTTATGCGGGCGAGCGACTGTTCCTCAACAATGCCTCGCTCGGCATTTACGCCCGCATGGTGGAGGACCGTGACCGCAGGCGACTGCCGAAATGGCTTGCGACATTGCCCGCGGCCCTGAGGGTGCTGCTCTGGCCGCAAACCCGCCGGCTCGATCTAGAGATCGATGGCAAGCACCGCCGGGTGAAGACGCCGCTGCTGTTCATCGGCAATAACCGCTATTCGCTCGCGCGGGGACGGATTGGCCGGCGCGCGTCCCTGACGGACGGAGAGCTCGGCGTAATTGCCGTGGCCCAGCGCGGCGGTGCGGGATTGGTTTTGGCCGCTTTGCGCATGATGCGCGGCAAGATCGATGTCCACGCCGATTTCGCCGCTCGCGAAAGCGCCCAGCAAGTCATTGCCCTGCGCCGCGGTGATCATCATGTGGCGCTGGACGGAGAAGTGGTCGAACTCGACTTTCCGCTCACGTTCCGGGTCGATCCGGGCGGGCTCAAGGTGATGCTTCCTGCATTGGCATGATCGGCTCGGCGTGTTTTGCTTCGCACTTGCCGCAAAACCGTGACTGTCCTATCGGCGCAGGCATGACTTCGACGAACGAAATCCGCCGCTCTTTCCTCGATTACTTCGGCCGTAACGGGCACGACGTGGTGCAGTCCGCGCCGCTGGTGCCGTTCAACGACCCGACGTTGATGTTCACCAACGCGGGCATGGTCCCGTTCAAGAACGTCTTCACCGGCCTTGAAACGCGTGCCACCCCGCGCTACGTCGAGCCAGAAGTGCGTACGCGCCGGCGGAAAGCACAACGATCTCGATAACGTGGGCTACACCGCGCGGCACCATACGTTCTTCGAAATGCTGGGCAATTTCAGCTTCGGCGATTACTTCAAGGAACAGGCGATCACTCACGCCTGGACCCTGCTGACCAAGGAATGGGGCCTTCCCAAGGACAAGCTGCTCGCCACCGTCTATCATACCGATGACGAGGCTTTTGACCTCTGGAAGAAGATCGCCGGGCTCCCCGAAGACCGCATCATCCGCATCCCGACCAAGGACAATTTCTGGGCCATGGGTGATGATGGCCCGTGCGGTCCGTGTTCGGAAATCTTCTACGATCACGGCGATCACATTTGGGGCGGTCCTCCGGGATCGCCTGAAGAGGATGGCGATCGCTTCATCGAGATCTGGAACCTCGTGTTCATGCAGTTCGAGCAGGCTGCGGGCGAAATCGTGGCCGACCTGCCCAAGCCGAGCATCGACACCGGCATGGGTCTGGAGCGCGTCTCCGCCGTGCTTCAGGGCGTGCACGACAATTACGATACCGACACCTTCAAGGCGCTGATCGCCGCGTCGGAAAGCCTGACCGGCGTTGCGGCGGAAGGCGACCACCAGGCCAGCCACCGCGTGATTGCCGATCACCTGCGCTCGACAAGCTTCCTGCTGGCGGATGGCGTGCTGCCGTCGAACGAGGGCCGAGGCTATGTCCTGCGCCGCATCATGCGCCGCGCCATGCGCCATGCACACCTGCTGGGCGCGAAGGATCCCCTGATGCACCGGCTGGTGCCCGCGCTGGTCGCCGAAATGGGCCAGGCCTATCCCGAGCTTGGTCGCGCGCAGCCGCTGATCGAGGAAACGCTGCAGCGCGAGGAAGTCCAGTTCCGCCGCACGCTGTCAAACGGGCTCAAGCTGCTCGACGAAGCAACCGGCGGCATGGGCGAGGGCGGTGAGCTTCCCGGCGAAACCGCGTTCAAGCTCTATGACACTTACGGCTTCCCCTATGACCTTACCGAAGATGCCCTGCGCGCGCGCGGTATCGGCGTAGACAAGGCCGGCTTCGACGCCGCGATGGAGCGCCAGAAGACCGCTGCGCGTGCTGCATGGAAGGGTTCCGGCCAAGCCGCAGATGCCGAGGTGTGGTTCGACATCGCTGAGCGCGTCGGCGCGACCGAGTTCACCGGCTACACCGCAACCACGGCAGAGGCGCAGGTCGTCGCGCTGGTCAAGGATGGCAAGGAAGTCTCTTCCGCAAGTGCCGGTGACACCGTGACTGTAATCGTCAACCAAACGCCGTTCTACGGCGAGAGTGGCGGCCAGACGGGCGATGCAGGGACGATCACCGGCGCGAACGGGCTGAAGGTTGCCGTAAGCGACACGGGCAAGCCGCTGGGCAGGCTTCATTCGCACAATGGCACCGTAGAGGCCGGCACGCTTTCGGTCGGCGATACGGTAAAACTCGACATCGACGTTGAGCGGCGGGACGCGATCCGCGCCAACCACTCGGCAACGCACTTGCTCCACGCGGCGCTGCGCAACCGGCTCGGCGGGCACGTGACGCAGAAGGGCTCGCTGGTCGCTGCTGACCGCCTGCGCTTTGACTTCTCTCAGCCAACGGCGCTTACCGCCGAGGACATTGCCGCGATCGAGGCCGAGGTGAACGCGGAAATCCGCGCGAACGAGGAAGTCGTCACCCGCCTGATGAGCCCTGACGATGCCATCGCTGCCGGAGCTATGGCGCTGTTTGGTGAGAAGTACGGCGACGAAGTCCGCGTGCTTTCGATGGGTCGCAACACCGGTACGCATAGCTATTCCGTCGAACTTTGCGGCGGCACGCACGTGCGCGCCACGGGCGACATCGGCCTGTTCCGCATCGTTTCCGAAGGCGCTGTCAGTTCAGGCGTACGCCGTATCGAGGCGCTCACCGGCGAAGGCGCGCGCCAGTGGCTGGTGGGCCGCGAAGACACGCTGAAGAACGTCGCGGGCCTGCTCCGCGCCACGCCGGACGAAGCGGAGGCGCGTGTGGCGGCCCTGCTCGACGAGCGTCGCAAGCTGGAAAAGGAACTGGCCGAGGCCAAGAAGGCGCTGGCGCTGGGTGGTGGCGGTGCCAAGGCCGCTGCGGCGGACGAGGAGATCGGCGGGGTCAAGTTCTCTGGCCAGGTCATTGATGGTCTTGATGCCAAGGAACTTCGCGGCCTGCTCGATCAGGAAAAGGGTCGGATGGGTTCTGGTGTGGCTGTGATCATCGCGGTCAATGAGGGCAAGGCCAGCATCGCCGCTGCCGTGACCGAGGACCTGACCGGCAAGGTCAGCGCCGTGGATCTTGTGCGCGCAGGCGTGGAAGCGCTGGGCGGCAAGGGCGGCGGCGGCCGTCCCGACATGGCGCAGGGCGGCGGACCGGATGGATCGGCAGCGGGTGCGGCTCTGGACGCGGTGAGGTCTGTCCTCGCCACCTGACAAGTATCAGGTGTCGATCAGGACGAGATTCTCCAGCAGGAACTCAAGATGCGCCCGGCCCAGCCGGCTCCACACGTTGTATGTGCAGGTCTGCCCGCGCACCCGGACATAGGCGACCGAGTTTAGGCCGCGCCCGTCCGGGTTGTCCCCGGGATAGGCGCTGGCACCCTCGACGCCATAACCGGCGAATGAGGGGCGAGGAAATTGGTCTAGCTCTCGGAAATAGGGCCACTGGCGGGCGAGGCGGGCACGTTGCTGGACTGGTCCGAGGCGGTCGTTACCGATGACGCCCGGCCCCGCAACGCCATAGGCACTGCGTATTTCAGGCGTGTCATAGGCGACACCCCAGCCGCCAGAGAAGTTCGCGCGGCGAACGCGTGCGGACTCGTCCCCGGTCTGTTTGAAGGCCAGCGGCCCGCATTGTTTTGGTCTGTCTGAGCGCCGCCATTCGTGAAGAGTCAGGGCGACAGCCGCTGGATCGGGCACGAGTGCCGGCGCTGTCGGTTCGGGGCCGACATGATCGGGCGGCGGGATTGTCGGATCCGGGGATGCCGTTGCCGCCGGATCGCCGGGGCTGCCGGGCGGCGTGTTGGTCGAAGCCGCCAAGGCAGCCTCCTCCTTCGTCTCGCTCTTGCCGCACGCGCCTGAGGCCATAAGCAGGGGTAAGAGAGTGAGGGCGAGTATCCGCAGCTGCATGACTGCCAAACGCGCGGCATGCGAGCGGGTTCCGTCGGTGCGCGCAGGCTCGCGTCCCGTAAAGAAATACACTGGCCAGCCACGCGGGGGCTGGTTAGGCTATGCTCCTGATTTATGGGGAGGTTACCTTGCGCGCCATTGTTCCGATCATATTCACGCTTGTCGCATCGACTGCCGTTTCGGCTCAACCAGTGGCTGCGCCACCGTCGACGCCGATGAAGACCGTGCCCATGCCGCCTCCACCCGTCATGGTCGCACCGGCTCCGGTGCCGATGATCGCGGCGCCTTCGCGGATGCTGCCGACCGTCTTCCGGGTGGAGCTTCTGGGGGAGCGGAACGGCTGTGGTCGGGCGAACTTCGCGTCGGAGGCTACAACTCTGCATCATTCAACAGCACTGTGAGTGAGGCGCCTGAGACCTGTCCGGCGGATAAGAGCGATCTGGGCAATTATGCTCCGAACTTCAGCCGCACGATCCGCGTGTCCGTTAGCCGGCGAGGCTACGACGGGGGCAATAACGGGTTCTTCGTATCGGCCAGCTGGACACGCCCCGGCCTGCCTTGCGAAGAGTATGGCTCTTCGACAGTCAGTTTTGACCGGCCCATCAAATTGGAGGTTGGCAGCAAGGCCGAGATGAAAGGCGATGGCGGACTGGTCGTCCGCCTCACGCGCCTTAAGTAATCTCAGCCTCCCCGGCGCGCGGCTTCGCGGGTTTCGACCTCGGACCCGCGCGCGAGATCGTCCTCATGCATGGTTGCATCAGTGCGCTGCGGGCGCTTGATGCGGCCCTTGTCCTCTCCCGTGGCGTGAGCGGGGTTGGTATCGGTGCGTCCTTCGGGATTTGCCGGGTTGATCGTCTTGGACATGGGAACTCTCCTTGCTGGAGAGTGCAACACTCCGCCGATGCGAAAGGTTGCGCCTATTCCGTAATACGTTCGCGCAGGGAGGCACTTTTCAGCCTTGGTTTTTCGTCAAGCCCGCCTTCTTCCATGATCTGTGCGCGGAATTCGTCGCGTTTTTCGTGGATCGAGGCGATGACGAAGCCCATCGGCACGCCGAGGTCTACCAACACGGCCTCCGACAGTTGAAGCGAACTCTCCAGCGTTTCGGGCACGGCATGGCTGGCACCGGCCTTGTAAAGCAGCGCAGCGTGACCGGCGTCGCGCGCGCGGGCGATGATCGGCAGGTCGGGATACTGGCCGCGCAGGTTGCGCACCAGCCGCTGCATGGTATGCGGCTCGTCCATGGTCAGGATGACGGCACTGGCCTGGTCGACGTGGAGGTGGCTGAGCACTCCGCCGCGGGCGGCGTCGCCAAAGACCACCGGATAGCCGTCACGCGCTGCACGGGCGATGAGATCGGCATCCGCGTCGAGCGCGATGAAAGGCTTGTCATGGCTCCGCAACATGTCCGCCACCATGCGTCCGACACGGCCGAAACCGATGATGATCGCGCGCGGCTGGCCTTCGTCCCCGGTGTCTTCAGCAGCGGCAGGTGCGGCTTGGTCAATTCGGCGCCCCAGCCGCTTGCCGAGCTTGGCGAGCAATGGCGTGATCGTCAGGCCAAGCGCGGTGACGATCTGCCAGAACTGCGCCGCGTCGCTGTTGATCAGCCCGACCGAGGTGGCCGTACCCAGCACGATAAGGGTGGTTTCAGACGGGCTCGCCATCAGGATGCCGGTCTCGGTCGACATGCCGGTGCGCGCGCCCATCATGCGCAGGATCGTGCCGGTGACCAAGGCCTTGATTCCCAGCACGGCGAAGACCGCCAGTGCGACTTCCCAGATGCGGTTCCACACCTGGTCGACATCAAGGCTCATGCCAACGGTGATAAGGAAGACCCCCAGTGCGAGCCCTCTGAACGGTTCGGTCATGGCCTCGACCTCACCGGCATAGTCAGTCTCGGCAATCAGAAGGCCGGCTATCAGCGCGCCGACGATAGGGGACAGGCCCGAGGCTGCCGTTGCCAATGCGGCGACGATGACCACCAGCAGGCTGGCGGCCAGGAACAACTCCGGACTCTTGGTCCGGGCGGCCTGGGCAAACAGCCCGGGCAGGAAAAGCCTTCCGGCCACCATGAGCAGGCCGACGGTCAGCCCGCCCAGCATCAGGGTCTGCCAGATATCCGTTCCCTGTTGCGCCTCGCCGCCGCGGCCCATCGCGCCGAGCAGGAAGATAATTGGCACGAGTGCAATATCCTCGAACAGCAGCATCGAGAGCGCCGCGCGGCCCACCGGAGTGCGCGTATCCGTGATTTTCAACACCAGGGCTGTCGAGCTCATCGCGAGGGCGAGGCCCAGCGCCAGCCCGGTTGCCAGCGAATTACCCATGGCAAACAGGACAGTGCCGATGAGCAGTGCGCTGATGATCAACTCCATCGCGCCAAGGCCGAAGACCAGCCTCCGCATGGTCCACAAGCGGCCAAAGGAAAGCTCCAGCCCCACTGAAAACAGCAGCATGACAATGCCGAATTCAGCCCAGGGCGCCAGTCCCGCCGGATCGGATATCGTGACGTAGCTCAGCCAGGGAATATCGGTCACTTTCGCGCCGAGACCGAATGGTCCGACCAGCATGCCGACCAGAATGAAACCGATCACCGGCGTGATGCGAAACCGGGCGAAGAGCGGGATGACAAGTCCGGCGGCACCAAGGATGACGAGGGCATCGCCCAGCGGAGTATTAGGAGCGAACTCGATCGGTGAAGCCATGGCTTGCACCTAGGGCAAAGCCGGTGCACTTGTCACGGCGGGATTGGGGGAACGGCATGAAGACCGAGGCAATCTGGATTGCGGCGATTTTCGCCGGCTTCGCCTTGCTCGAGGCCATGCGCGGCGGCTTCCTGCGCAAGCCGGGACAAACGCGGGCGGATGCCGCGGTGGAACTGATCGGTTCGCCGGTTCTGCTGTTCATCACCCAGCCGCTGGTCCTGTTCCTGTCCTATCAGGCTATGACCTGGGCCGTGCCTGATCAGGCTGGCGCGCTTGTAGGTATCTCGCTTCTCGCCAAAATCGCGCTGCTGCTCGTCTTCGACGACATGGCGCAATACTGGTGGCACCGCGCCTCGCACAGCTTCACCTGGCTCTATAACCTGCACCGCGCGCATCACAGCGGGGCCTACATGTCGGTGCGGATCGTGTTCCGCAACAACGTGTTCTATTACCTGACCATGCCCAGCCTGTGGTTTTCGGGGGCGCTGATCTATCTCGGCCTTGGCTCGGTCTATGTGCCCTATGTGGTCATCAAGCAGCTGGTGATCATCTCCGCCCATTCGGACGTGCCGTGGGACAGGCCACTCTACCGCATTGCTTGGCTCTCGCCGGTGATGTGGCTGGTTGAGCGGACGATATCGACACCGTCCACTCACTCCGCGCACCACGGGAAGCACAAGGCTGACGGAGTAACCCATTACAAGGGCAACTTCGGAAACCTGCTGTTCTTCTGGGACGTGCTGTTCGGCACGGCGAAGATTACCCGGCGCTATCCCGACGAGATCGGCATCGAGGACTTGCCTCCGATCAATGCCGCCGAACAGCTCGCTTGGCCGCTGTTTCGTTCTGAGGGAACGCGACAGACCTGAACGTTACTTTGCCTCGGCGAAGAGCTTGTCCACATTGCCGCCATTGCGAGCGAGTTCGGCTTCGACGCGCTTGCGGCCTTCGTAATAGATCATGGCGGGATGCCGCTCGCCTCGCGCCTTCAGCTGGGCGACACGCGCGTCATCGAGCGTGCTTTCCTGCGCCACGTAATCGCAATAGCCCTCTACCAGCCAGGTCGGGTGGGTGACCGACATGAACCGGCCATAGCGGCGGCGCTCCATCCCGTGGCAGGTTTCGTGCGCGATGATCGAAGACAGGGTCCGGGTTGCGCCCAATGCACCCCTGTTGGCCATCTGGTTGGCAGCAAGATCGCTTCGGTTGACCAAAACGTAGTCAGTCATGGCTCGGGTGAGGGCGAACGATTTACGGCTTTGCATCGCCAGCCAGTTCCAGCGCCAACCGCCCTGCGTCAGGTAGATCGACCGTTTCTCCCCCTGAGGATCGGCGATGGGACTGGTTGCGATACGGCGGTTGGCATCGGCAATAACGCGTTCGATTTCGGCCGTGGGCAGCGGCGCTTCGCTGCGGATGTCGAAGGTACCGACTTGCGCGCGGTACGGGAAGGCGAGGACCGACGGAGCAAGCAGCGGCCCGGCTAGCAAAAGGGCCGCACCTGCAAGCAGGAGCGGCCCCTTTTTGATTGGCTTGGCCAAGGGATCAGCCCCAATTGGCCATTTCGGCCTCAAGGCCTTCAACGATCGCTTCGAAGAAGCCTTCGGTCGTCAGCCACGGCTGTTCCGGTCCGATCAGGATGGCGAGGTCCTTGGTCATCTTGCCGTCTTCGACGGTCTTGATGCAGACTCGTTCCAGCGTCTCGGCGAACTTCACCACGTCGGGCGTGTTGTCGAACTTGCCGCGGTACATCAGACCGCGGGTCCAGGCGAAGATCGAGGCAATCGGATTGGTCGAGGTCGCCTTGCCCTGCTGGTGCTGGCGGTAGTGGCGGGTAACGGTGCCGTGGGCAGCTTCAGCCTCGACCGTCTTGCCATCCGGCGTCAGCAGCACCGAGGTCATCAGGCCGAGCGAACCGAAGCCCTGCGCAACCTGATCCGACTGCACGTCACCGTCGTAGTTCTTGCAGGCCCAGACGAACTTGCCCGACCACTTGAGCGCCGAGGCGACCATGTCGTCGATGAGGCGGTGTTCGTAGACGATGCCGGCTTCAGCGAACTTTTCCTTGAAGCCTTCGGTTTCGAACACTTCCTGGAACAGGTCCTTGAAGCGGCCGTCGTACTTCTTGAGGATGGTGTTCTTGGTCGAAAGATACACCGGCCACTTCAGGCCAAGGCCGTAGTGGAACGAAGCGCGCGCGAAATCGCGGATCGATTCGTCGAGGTTGTACATCGCCATGGCAACGCCGGCGGCGGGGAACTTGAACACTTCAAGGTCGATGTCCTGGCCATCGTCGCCGTTGAACACCAGGCGCAGCGTGCCCGGGCCCGGGATCAGCGTGTCGGTGGCGCGGTACTGGTCGCCATAGGCGTGACGGCCGACGACGATCGGATCGGTCCAGCCCGGGATCAGGCGGGGCACGTTCTGAATGACGATCGGTTCGCGGAAGATGGTACCGCCCAGGATGTTGCGGATCGTGCCGTTGGGCGATTTCCACATGGCCTTGAGGTTGAATTCCTCAACGCGGGCCTCGTCCGGGGTGATCGTCGCGCACTTCACGGCGACGCCGTACTTCTTGGTCGCTTCGGCCGAATCGATGGTGATCTGGTCACCCGTCTCGTCGCGCTTTTCGACCGAGAGGTCATAGTACTTCAGATCGATGTCGAGATAAGGCAGGATCAGCCGCTCGCGGATCCACTGCCAGATGATGCGGGTCATTTCATCGCCGTCCATTTCGACGACGGGGTTGGCTACCTTGATCTTGGCCATGAACTGTCCTTCCCGGGGAGAATCTTTCGCCGGTCCCTTAGCAGGGAAAAGCCGCATCGCAAGCGCGGTTAAGCGCGGATATGCTCGACTTCGTGGCTGCGGCGGGGCAGGAAACGCGCAAACGGCAATTCAGGGAGCGCCAAGGGGTGAGCGAACAGGTTCTGGTGGAGGTGCGAGGCGGCGTTCTCGAGGTGACGATCAACCGCCCCGAGGCGAAGAACGCCATGACCAAGGAAGCGGCCGAGGCGATTGCCGCCGCGATGGACCGGCTCGATGCCGAAGTGGACCTGCGCTGCGCGATCCTGACCGGGGCCGGCGGTTCGTTCTGCTCAGGCATGGACCTCAGGGGGTTCCTCAAGGGCGAATATCCCGTCGCCGGAGATCGTGGATTCGGCGGTCTTACATCGTGGACGCCAAAGAAGCCGGTGATTGCGGCGGTGGACGGCTTTGCCCTGGCTGGCGGCATGGAACTTGCCATCGCCTGCGACATGATCGTGGCGAGCAAGGGCGCCAGGTTCGGCATTCCCGAAGTGAAGCGCGGTCTGGCGGCGGGCGGCGGCGGCATGGTCAGCCTGCCTCGTCTCTTGCCTAGACCGCTCGCCATGGAACTGGCGCTGACCGGCGACCCGATCACTGCAGAGCGCGCGCATGAGCTTGGCCTCGTCAACGTGCTCACGGACGGGCCTGCAATCGAAGGCGCGCGCGAACTTGCAGAGCGGGTGGCCGCGAATGGGCCGCTGGCGGTGATTGCGTCGAAGGGCGTGGTGCGCGATTCGTGGCTGTGGAGCGATGCGGACATAATCCCGAACCAGAGCCCTTACATCGCCGACGTCTTCACTTCCGAGGATGCGCGCGAAGGAGCGATGGCCTTTGCAGAAAAGCGCAAGCCCGAGTGGAAGGGGCGCTGAGATTTCCGGCGTGGCGCTGAGGGCCGAAAGGCTGCACTTCGCGCTTGCGGCGCTGGTGGCCTTTACCGTGACCGCTTTCCTGCCGCAGGTGCTGGGCGACGGTGATTCGTGGTGGCACGTGCGCGCGGGCGAATGGATGCTCGATCACCGCGCCGTGCCGATGGTTGATCCGTTCTCCCACACCTTTGCCGGCAAGCCATGGCACGCGCACGAATGGCTTGCGGAGGTCGTCATGGGCGCGGCCTATCGCGCGGCGGGCTGGGCAGCGGTCATGCTGCTGGTTGCTGCGGCCATGGGCAGCGCTATCGGTCTGCTTTACCAGTGGCTGAGGCGGCACGTTCCCGCGCTTGAGGCGCTGGTCATGGTGATCCTGGCGCTCGGCTGCCTTTCACCTGGGCTGCTGGCGCGGCCGCACCTGTTTGCCATACCCATGCTGGTCGCATGGACACGCGCGTTGCTGGACGCGCGGGCAGAGGATCGCGCACCGCGCTGGCCATGGCTGCTGCTGGTGCTGGCCTGGGCAAACATGCACGGCACGGCGATCTTCGCGGTCGCTCTGATCGGTCCGTTCGCGCTCGAGGCGCTGATCGAGCAGCGCGCCGAATGGCAGCGCGTGCTGCGCCAATGGGTGCCCTTCGGCTTGGGAGCGCTACTCGCACTGGTACTTACGCCGCGCGGGCCGGATGGGCTCTTGTTCCTCATCCAGCTCACGCAGATGGAAAGCCTGAAGCTTATCATCGAATGGGCACCGCCCAGCTTCGCTCACCTCAGCGGGCTTGAGGTGTTCCTGATGGCGGGCCTCGCCGTGATTCTGCTGCGCGGAGTGCGGTTGCGGCCGCTGCGCATCTTCGTCGTCCTGCTGCTCCTGCACATGACGCTCCAGCACCAGCGCCACCAGATGGTGCTGGGTGTGGTGGCGACGATGATCGTGGCAGAGGCCATGGGCGGACGTGGAGAGGCCAGCCGCGCATGGCCGCGCTGGGCCATGCCGGCGGTCGGACTGGCGGCGCTTGTCGTCGCAGCGGTTCGGCTGGCGATTCCCGCGCAGGTGCTGGAAAGCGATACGGCGCCTGCCAGCTCCTTCGCCCATGTTCCAGCCGATCTTCACGGGCAGCCGGTGCTCAATGGCTATCCTTCGGGCGGCTTCCTGATCGGACAAGGCGTGCGGCCCTTTATCGACGGGAGGACGGACCTTTACGGCGATGCCTTCATGGCGCGTTACGATGCGATCATGGAAGGCAAAGCAGGCGAACTTGACAAGGCGCTGTCCGAATTCGGCATAACCTGGACCTTCCTGCCTGCCGGAAGCGCACCCGCGCACGAGATGGATCGCAAGCCGGGCTGGCGGCGGCATCATGTCGATCTCGCTGATAGCCATCCATCTCCGCGACGGCGCGCTGACGAAGCCCTGAAACGACAAAAGCCCGCCGTTTCTGGCGGGCTTTCAGCGAATGGTGGGCGTAGCAAGGATTGAACTTGCGACCCCTACGATGTCAACATAGTGCTCTACCACTGAGCTATACGCCCGCACCATTCAGGTTCTGCCCGGAACCGTCGTCCCGGGCAGGGGAGCGCCAATAGGTCAGCCTCCCCGCCTTTGCAAGATCAAATCCGCGCGCTGTTTTGCAGGCCGAAAACGCGCTCCACTTCCATCACCAGGTCCTTGAGATGGAACGGCTTGGAAAGCACGCGCGCCTGCGGCGCTTCGCGGTTGGCCTTGAGCGTGACAGCGGCGAATCCGGTGATGAACATCACCTTGGTTTCCGGGCTGACTTCGGCGCAGCGCTGGGCCAGTTCGATGCCGTCCATTTCGGGCATGACGATGTCCGACAGCAAGAGATCGAAGTGCTGTTCCTCCAGCAGCGGCAGTGCCGCGGTGCCGCGATCAACGGCGACGACTTCGTACCCCGCATTCTCGAGTGCCCGCGCAAGGTAGGTGCGCATGGCGTCTTCGTCTTCGGCAAGAAGGATGCGGATCATGAGTCCCTGGGTTTCCCGTGATTGTCGTGCAGCACCGCCTTTATAGCCGGGACAGTTTAACAAACCTTGCCGTGAAGCCCCGGAAGCGCCGCTTTCTTTGACATGGGCGGTGATCCGGGCCAGCCTTGCCACCATGTCGTCGCCGGACAAGCAGAGTTCCGATTCGCCCATCATCGAAGGTGGCATGATCCCTGGTTCAGCGGGCGAGGCGGCCTATTTCCTTGACGCGCAACAGCCTTCGACGATCCCGATTCTCATCGCCGTGCCACACGCCGGGCGCACCTATCCACCGTCGGTGTTCGAGCGGATGCGCAACCCTGGCACAACCTCGGTGCGGCTGGAGGATCGCTATGCTGACCAGCTCGCCCGCCGGGTTGCGGATGCGACCGGGGCGGCCCTGCTGGTGGCCAAGGCGCCCCGCGCCATGATCGATCTCAATCGCGATCCGGATGACGTCGATTGGGACATGTTCGCACGGGGGCGGCCAGACCGACTCGGCTCCTATGAGCCGGGCAGGCGCGCGCGTAGCGGCTTGGGCCTTATTCCGCGCCGATTGCCGGGGCTGGGAGAGCTGTGGAAGCGGCGGCACGAGCAGTCCGACCTCGATGACCGGATAGCGCTGATCCACGAACCATACCACCGCTGCCTTGCGACCGAGCTGCAGCGCCTGCGCGATCGCTGGGGCGCGGCCTTGCTGCTGGATCTTCACTCCATGCCCCCGCTGCCCAGTGCAGGGCAACGGCTGGCCGGCGGAATTCGTCGTGGGTGATCGTTTCGGGGCTAGCTGTGCCGGGGCGCTGGTTGCTTCAAGTTTCACTTATTTTTCCGAGAAGCGCCGCGCTGTCGCGCATAATAGGCCCTACGCCGGGGGATATGTGCTGGAACGCCATGCGCGGCCCGATTCGGGTATCCACGCTTTCCAGCTTGAAATTGATCGCACCAGCTACCTCGATCCGCAACAGGCCGAGCCGGGTAATGGCTTCGGCGCGATCGTCCACCTGCTCACGGGGCTGGTGCGGCGTCTGGCAGGTGAAGTGGCGGAACTTGGGCGATTGGCGCGGCCTGAAGATGGCGGCTGGGCTATCGCGGCCGAGTAGGAGCTGCCCTCGAGCAACCCATAAAAAACCACCTCGTGCAATTGCACGAGGTGGCCAAGGTTCAGGGAGGAGGTGCACTCGCGTGCACCAGCCCGACCGGCACCATGAGGGAAGCACCAGTCAGGCAGAATCAAACCTAAGCCTTGAATTTTCGAAATTCAAGCCCGCAATTTCTTCCGGGCTTGAACTGAAATCAGGACTTCTTCTTGGCAGGCTTGGCAGCCGGCTTTTCTTCCGCAGCGGCGGGAGCGGCGGCTGCCGGAGCCGGAGCCGAGCCGGCCGGGCCCTTGCCCTGCATGACCTGGCGGCCAAAGATCTCGCGGATCAGCTGCAGCGAGAACAGGTGCGCATAGATCAGCGCCAGCACGCCGTTCTGGTTGAGCGTGCGCAGCACGTCACCGCGCAGGTCGCGCAGCTTGGCTTCGTCCACCATGCGGAAACCGCGATAGATGAAGGGCTGTTCGGTGCCGTCCTGCTGGATGGCGACTTCGCCGTCCATCAGCAGGCCGTGCTTTTCCAGCTCGGCAACGAAGTTCTGCGTACGCTGACCGGCTTCCTCGAACTGCTTGCAGAATTCGAGCAGGCCCTTGGTCGAATCGGTCGGCTGGTCGTTTTCGAACAGCTGGTAACCATCCTCGCCTTCACCAACCAGGTCGCTGGTCGGGTCGAAGCAGAGTGACAGCTCTTCGCTCGAATCGCTCAGCTTGGCGAGGAGGAACGGATAGCGGCGGACATAGGCCGGAACGTAAACGTTGTCGGTCAGCTTGGCGTCGGCGTCGAGGAAGGTGTTCACGCCTTCGTTCAGGCCCATCAGCGCCAGCGGAACCGAGTTTTCACCGGCCGAAAAGATGATGGGGTAGTGACGCGACGCGTCCGGGAATTCCTCGGCGGTCAGCGGCACGGCGTGCTGGTTTGACAGCCAGGTGGCCTTGTCGGTCTGACGGCTCTTGTAAGACGCGTGGTCGCGGCTGTTGAGCGGCATCAGGTCCTTGTAGAAAAGCGGAAGCTGGGCTTGCGGCGCACTGGCCATGATAGGTTCTCTCCGAAGTGATTGTGGCTGTATTGAATCTGCGATTGGGACCCGAAAGGCGCGGCTTTAGGCGCTGGCTGGTTCCTGCGCAAGAGCCACAAGCTTGCCGGGATTGAGGATTCCCGCCGGATCCAGCGCCTTTTTCACCCGCCGCATCATCGCAAGCGACACCGGATCGCCCAATCGTTCCAGTTCGGCACGCTTTGACCGGCCAATGCCATGTTCGGCAGAGATCGAACCGCCGTATTCGGTGACAAGGTCATGCACCCGGGCGCTAACCCGCGGGCCAATGTCCGAATCGTACTCTCGCTGGCTCATTCCCGTTGGCGCCAGGACATGAAAGTGAACGTTGCCGTCTCCAAGATGACCGAAAGCCAGCGCATGGGTGCCGGGGAATTCGGCTTGAACCAGCGGAACGGCGTGATGGACGAAGGTCGGCATGCGTTCGACAGGCACGGATACGTCGTGTTGCACAGCGGCGCCCTTGGCGCGTTCAGCCGGAGCGATCGAATCGCGAATCAGCCAAAACGCACGCGCCTGCGCTTCATTGGCGGAAAGCACGGCATCCTCGACCAATCCTGCTTCAAAGGCTGAAGCGACCATCGCTTCGACGCGCTCCTGCAAACCCTCCTCATCGCCGCGCTGCGCAACGACTTCGACCAGCACATGCCATGCATGTTCGCCCTGCAAAGGCGCCCGGGCATCAGGCAGATGATCAAGTACGGCGTGAAGGCTCGTCGCCTGCAGAACTTCGAAACCTTCGAGCGAATCGCCGACCAGGTTCTCGCAGTGCAGCAGCAGCGAGCGCGCGACATGGAGATCGGGGACCCCGGCCCAGACCACGATCCGGTCGGCAAGAGCAGGCACCAGCCGCAGGGTAGCCGCCGTGACGATGCCCAAAGTGCCTTCGGAACCGATCAGCAACTGCTTCAGGTCGAACCCGCGATTGTCCTTCTTCAGCGGGGTCAGCGCATCGAAAATGCTGCCGTCGGCAAGCACCGCTTCGATGCCGAGAACCAGCGAGCGCATTGAACCGTGACGGATCACCTGGGTGCCACCGGCATTGGTCGAGACCAGTCCGCCGATTGTCGCGGAGCCCTTGCCGCCCAAGGTGAGCGGGAAGCGCAGGCCAGCATCCTCGGCCGCGTTATGCAGGTTTTCGAGGATCAGTCCGGCATCGCAAACCGCCTGCCTGCCCTCTGCATCAAGCTTGCGAAGGCTGTTCATTCGCCGCAGCGAAAGGAGGAGCTGGCTGCCGCTCTCATCCGGCGTGGCACCGCCCGACATGCCTGAGTTGCCACCCTGCGGAACGATGGCGACGCCGTGCTTGGCGCACAGCCTTACCAACGCGGAAACCTCTTCAGTCGATGCCGGGGAGGCGAGAGCAAGCGTGCGGCCGTGATAGCGCCCGCGCCAGTCCGTAAGCCACGGCTCGACCAGATCGGGGTCCTGCGTCCAGCCGCGCGGGCCAAGGAGGGCGGCGGCTTCATCGAGAAAGCGGGCAAGGTCTTCCATGGACCCGGCCTATGGCACAGCGCGTGCGGGCGCGAAACATTGCATTCCCTGACAATCGGGTTAAGCGACGGTTCAACGATTGGGGCTAAACCAAGGCAAAGACGGTCGCGGTGCAATCCTGTCGTGTCGTCGTCCCGGAAAGGTCGAACCGAACGAAGCCGCGATGAATCCGTTTGCCGCTCTCCTTGCACCCTTGCTGCTTGTTCCCGCCACGGTCCTGCCCGGCGCTCTTCCCGAGCCTGTGGACGCGCCGGCGGATGAGGGTGTTGCGCTGGCAGCGGATGTCGTGTTCGATGCCGGGCCGCGCGAGGAAAGCGGTTCGCTGCTCCAGGTCATCAGCACGCTCAGCAACGATGTCGCCAACCAGGTTTCGATCGAGCAGCGCCTGATCATCCGCATTGCCCCGCAAGCTCCCGCGCCGCAGCGTTCCGGCATTGTTGCAGACCTGCCGCGGCGGGGGATGCCCACGAAGCTTGAGGAAAAGTCGATGGGCAAATGCGTGCCCGTTGCCGGCATCGCGGGCGTCCAGATCGCGCAGGACAACAAGCTGGTTCTGTTCCTGCGTGACACCCGCATCGTCAGCGCCGGGCTCGACAAGGGCTGCACGGCGCGAGACTTCTATTCGGGCTTCTACGTTGCCCGCACGGGTGACGGGATGATGTGCACCGGGCGGGACAAGTTGCAGTCTCGCAATGGTGCCAATTGCAAGCTGGGCAAGCTCAAGCAGCTCGTTCCATCCAATTGAGCCGCATTTCTTGACTTTTTACCCGCTTTCCGCCTAGGGCGCGAGCGGCTGAGCCGTGGCTGGCCAATTGGAAGGGGCGCGATCCTTTTCCCCCTGAATCCACTGATCCAGAAAGAACACATGAGCTTCGCCGATCTCGGCCTGTCCGACGAATTGCTGCAGGCGATTACCGCCAAGGGATATGACACGCCTACGCCGATCCAGGCGCAGGCCATTCCCTCCGTCCTGATGATGCGCGACCTGATCGCCATTGCCCAGACCGGCACCGGCAAGACCGCCAGCTTCGTGCTGCCGATGATCGACATCCTGGCCCACGGCCGCCGCCGCGCCATGATGCCGCGCAGCCTGATCCTTGAGCCGACCCGCGAACTCGCAGCCCAGGTGGCCGAGAATTTCGAGGCTTACGGCAAGAACCACGATCTCAAGATGGCGCTGCTCATCGGCGGCGTGCAGATGGGCGACCAGGTCAAGGCGCTGAACGAGGGCGTCGACGTGCTGATCGCCACGCCGGGCCGACTGATGGACCTGTTCGAACGCGGCAAGATCCTGCTGACCGGCTGCGACCTGCTCGTCATCGACGAGGCCGACCGCATGCTCGACATGGGCTTCATCCCCGATATCGAAACGATCTGTTCGAAGCTGCCCGCCAGCCGCCAGACCCTGTTGTTCAGCGCGACGATGCCGCCGCCGATCAAGAAACTGGCTGACAAGTTCCTGTCGAACCCCAAGTCGATCGAGGTGGCGCGTCCGGCTTCAAACAACACCAACATCGCGCAGCACAAAGTGCTGGTTGACAGCCGCAAGAAGCGCGAGGCGCTGCGCTACCTGCTGCAGAACGACAATGTTTCCACCGCGATGATCTTCGCCAACCGCAAGACCACGGTGCGCGAGCTCAACAAGAGCCTGCAGCGCCACGGCTTCCAGAGCGGCGAGATCCATGGCGACATGGACCAGTCTGCCCGCATTGCCGAGCTGGACCGGTTCAAGGACGGCAAGATCAACATCCTCGTCTGCTCGGACGTCGCCGCGCGCGGGCTCGACATCAAGGGTGTCAGCCACGTGTTCAACTTCGACACGCCGTGGCACCCGGACGATTATGTCCACCGCATCGGCCGTACCGGCCGCGCGGGCGCCACGGGCCGTGCCTTCACGCTGGTCGGCAAGGAAGACCTCGAAGCGATCGAGAACGTCGAGAAGCTGACCGGCGGGGCAATCCCGCTCTACAAGATCGAGGCAGAGGCCGCCGAAGAGCGTCCCGCGCGCGAAAGCCGCCCCCGCCGCGAGGAACGCGCGCCGCGTGAAGAACGCAGCGAAAAGCCCCGCCGCGAACGCGCGCCCAAGGCGGACAAGGCAGAGGCGACGGACAAGGCTCCGCGTGCCGCTCGCGAGGAACGCGCCCCACGCGAAGACCGCGCACCCCGCGCCGAACCACGTGCCGAAAGCCGCCCGCGCCGCAGCGAACCCTCCGAGCCGCCGAGCAAACCCGGCGAGTGGAACGGCCCGGTGCCGGGCTTCCCGGGAATTTCGGCGCTTTGAACGCCTGACGGCGCGCTAAGCTTTACGAAAATCAAGCGTTCGTGCCTAACAAGCGCGAACTGGCGAGAATTTGTGACAAGCTGCTCCCGCAGGCTTTACATGTACCCGCGCGCCTGTGATATGCCCCTGATATCAATTTGTTAGAGGGGGTCTTTAATGCGGACCGGGCGAACAACTGCGTTTGTATTGATGGCTGCCCAGCTCTCCGGCTGCGGTGGTGGAGGCGTGACTTCCACCCCGCCGCCGCCCGCGCCCCCGCCGGTTCCTGCACCACCGCCCCCGCCGCCGCCTCCATTCCCGATGTCTGCAACGACTTCCTACCAGTCGATCACCGGAGTGAGCACCTATTCGGGAAGCTACGTTCCGGTGAGCCTGTCCAATCCGACGGCACAGGTCCTGTCGGTGGGCGTGAATGGCCGCGGTGATCAGCCGGTGATTTCCTACAATTCGGCGACCGGGACGTATTCCCTCCAATCGCCATCCATGCAGGTGTCGCTCACGTCTGCGGACCGGGTTGCAACTGCGGAATATGCCCACGGTTTCAGCAAGACGTCGGGCACGGTAACGGACGAAGTTGCCCTGTTTGGCAATGCGCTGACCCCTGCGCCGGCTGCAAGTGCGCCGTTAACGCTTACCTACAGCAGTTTCGGATTCTGGCGGCATTCGGACACGGCTGCCAACCTGACGACGCAGACGTTCTTTCTGTATGGCGAGCCTACGGGTGCGGCCAATATGCCCCGTACGGGTTCTGCAACCTATCAGGGCACGGCAACGGGCCTGGTGATGACCGGGGGCCTGGCTTTCCAGACCGCAGCAGCTTTGCCGGCACCGCCACGCTTGCGGCAGACTTCGCGGCGAATACGTTGTCGACATCGCTCAATCTGGGATTCCACGGCACCTATTCCGGCAATGCGACGATTGCAGCCGATCAATTCAACGGCCCGCTGACGGCGACCTATGCCAACTTTGTCACCGGGCAATTCACAGGCGGTTTCTTCGGCCCCAATGCCGCTGAGGCTGGCTACACATTTTACTTCCGCTACTTCAATCCCGATCCTTATGCGGGGGCGAGCATCGGCTGGATGAATCGCTATTTTTCCGGCGTGGTTGCTGCGAAGAAGGACTGATGCTTTGCGGATGCAGCGCCGCAGCTCAGCCCTCGGCCAGCTTCACAAAGCTGTCGATCACCCTCTTCGCCCCCGCCGTTTCGAAGTCGATCTCCAGCTTGTTGCCTTCCTGCGCGGTCACGCGGCCATATCCGAACTTTTCATGGAACACGCGCGCGCCTACGCCCACGTCGCTGCGCGGCTTGGCGGCGAAGCTGGCGGCGGAGCGAGTGGCTTCGGCCAGGCGCTTTGGCGCGGGGTCGAAGTCGCGGCTCGCGGCGCGCTGCCAGCCGGGGCCGCGGGTCATGGTGCGGGCCGGTTCGGAGCGGGCGAGATGGGCGAAGGGGTCCTCCCGCTCTGACCACTGCGCCTTCCACAGGCTCGCGCCGCCGGTCAGCGTGGTTTCTGCATCGACATGGGCTGGCGGGATTTCACCGATGAAGCGGCTGGGGATTGAGCTGGTCCACTGGCCGTAAATGCGCCGGTTGGCGGCGTGCAGGATTGTGCAGCGCCGCCGGGCGCGGGTGATCGCGACATAGGCGAGGCGGCGTTCTTCCTCAAGGGAGGCGAGCCCGCCTTCGTCCATCGCGCGTTGGCTGGGGAACACGCCCTCTTCCCAGCCGGGCAGGAAGACCTGGTCGAATTCCAAGCCTTTGGCGGCGTGGATGGTCATGATCGTGACCTTTTCGGCATCGTCGGCCGCGTCATTGTCCATGACAAGGCTGACGTGTTCGAGGAAATCGCCCAGCGTTTCGTATTCCTCCATGGCGCGGGCGAGTTCGGAGAGGTTTTCGAGCCTTCCCGCTGCTTCGGCGCTGCGTTCGGCCTGCAGCATGGCGGTATAGCCGCTCTCGTCGAGGATCGTGCGGACCAATTCCGCGGGAGTCGCCGTCTTGGCCAAATCGCGCCAACGGGCGAAATCGCGCACCAGCGCCAGCAGGGTGTTGCGCGCCCGCGCCGGGAGCTCATCCGTATCGACGATCTCGATGGCGGCGAGGGACAAGGGCACGGCGCGAGCGCGCGCATGCCGATGCAGCTTTTCGAGCGCCTTGTCACCCAGGCCGCGCTTGGGCGTGTTGTAAATTCGTTCAAACGCGAGGTCGTCGGCAGGCTGGGCAATGATGCGCAGATAGGCCAGCGCGTCACGAACTTCGGCGCGCTCGTAGAAACGAAAACCGCCGATAATCTTGTAGTTGAGGCCGATAGCGATGAAGCGGTCTTCGAATTCGCGCGTCTGAAACTGGGCGCGGACAAGGATCGCCATAGTGTTGAGGCTGGCGCCTTCACGTTCCAGCCGCTCGATCTCTTCGCCCACCCGGCGCGCTTCCTCGGGGCCGTCCCAGACGCCGATCACCTTGACCTTGTCGCCCGCGTGCCGCTCGGTCCACAGCGTCTTGCCCAGCCGCTGGCTGTTGGTGTCGATCAGGCCCGATGCGGCAGCGAGGATTTCGGGCGTGGAGCGGTAATTCTGCTCCAGCTTGATCACCTTGGCGCCAGGGAAGTCCTTTTCGAACTTCAGGATGTTCGCCACCTCCGCGCCGCGCCAGGAATAGATCGACTGGTCGTCATCGCCGACCACGCAGATGTTCTTTCGCTCCTGCGCCAGCAGGCGGAGCCACAGGTACTGGACCTGGTTGGTGTCCTGGTATTCGTCGACCATGATGTACTTGAAGCGCTGCCGATAGATTTCGAGCACTTCGCGGTTGGTCCGCAGCACGTTGAGCATGTGCAGCAGGAGGTCACCGAAATCGCAGGCGTTCAGCGCCTTCAGCCGGTCCTGATAGAGCCGGTAGAAATGCTGGCCCTTGCCATTGGCATAGCTTTCGTTCTCCGCCGCATCGAGATCGCCCGGGTTCAGCCCGCGGTTCTTCCAGCGATCGATGCAGGAGGCCAGCTGGCGCGGCGGCCAGCGCTTGTCGTCAACGCCCTCGGCCTGGATCAACTGCTTGAGCAGGCGTAGCTGGTCGTCAGTGTCTATGATCGTGTAATTCTGCTGCAGCCCGACGAGTTCGGCATGGCGGCGCAGCATCTTGGCGGCAATCGCGTGGAATGTGCCGAGCCACGGCATGCCCTCAACCGCCGGACCGATCAGGTGGCCCACACGCTCGCGCATTTCGCGCGCCGCCTTGTTGGTGAAGGTTACGCAAAGGATCTCGCTCGGCCAGGCAAGGCGGCTGCGCACAAGATGGGCCAGCCGGGCGGTAAGCGCAGCGGTTTTGCCCGTGCCGGCACCAGCCAGCATCAGCACGGGACCTTCGGTCGTCAGTACGGCTTCGCGCTGTGGCGGGTTCAGGCCGTCGAGCAGGGGATCGGGAAGAATTTCGGACACGGTGCGAACATCTAGAGAACAGAGCGGCAGGGCGCAAGCTGTGTGGGACGGGTGGAGGAACCATTTGCCGGTCCGCTCGTATCCCATTGCACGTAACAGATAACGACGGAGTATTCAAAGATGCGCCCGATTTTCCTTGCGGGTTGTGCGGCCCTTGCCGTGTTTGCAGCCCCCGTTTCGCTGAGTGCCCAGACCGAGGCCCCCGCGCCTGCGGCAACCGTGACAACCGCTGACGGGCGGACCTATACCCTGACGGCTGAACAGCAGACCGTCTTCGATGGGTGGACCGCCGAACAGCGCGCGGTCTATGAAACCTGGCCCTATTCTGCGCGCGAATATTATTGGTCGCTTACCGGTGACCAGCCAATGGCCTGGTGGGCGCTGACCGACCCGCAGCGCGTCGCCCTGATCAGCTGGCCGCCCGAATATCGCACCTATTACTGGACCCTGCCGGCCGAACGCCAGAAGGGCTATTGGGCACTGAGCGATGACCAGCGCGGCATGGTCTACAAGATGACGCCCGAACAGCGCGAGAAGGCTTGGGCTGCAATCGCGGCGCAGATGGCCGGGCAGACACCCGCTACCCCGGTGGATCAGGCGAATCCTCCGGGAACGGGCACCCCGACCACCGGCGCTCCGGACCCGCAGGCTGCCGCCCAGCCGGTGCCTCCGGCGATGCCGGCGGACCCCAGCTATCAGGGCGGCCCCTACAAGGGCGCGCTGACCCCGCCGCCGGTCACCGCGATGAACAAGACCTATCCGGTCTGCACCAGCAAGCTGCAGGACAGCTGCCGGAACCGGGGCGGCAAGTAAGCGTTCGGAGCCGGTTGCAGGGTTTACAACTTGCAACGACCTGTTCTCTTACAATTCATATTCGGCGCTCTAATGGAACTCGCAAGCCATCCTCGGATGGCACGAGCCCCAAAGGGTCGCACGTCAGGGCGGGGTCCAAGGCCCCGCCCTTTCGCTTTGGGGAGGGCGCCGGCACTCGCGAGTGTCGGCGCCCTTTTGCATTAGGTTGACATGGGCTGCGCGAAGGTGGACGCAGCCGTTCCATGCATCCCGTCCGCGCCAACGCCCGCGTCCTGACTGCCGCCCTCGCCGGGACTGCGGTCGAATTCTATGATTTCTATATCTATGCGACGGCCGCGGCGCTGGTTTTTGGCCCGCTGTTCTTCCCCGAACAATCGCCCGCGGCGCAGCTCGCGCTGTCTTTCCTCACCTTCGGGATTGCGTTTGTCGCCCGGCCGGTTGGAGCAATCGCCTTTGGCCATTTCGGCGACCGGATAGGGCGCAAGTCCACGCTCGTCGCCTCGCTTCTGCTGATGGGCGGATCGACGCTGCTGATCGCCTTCCTGCCGACCTATGCTCAGGCCGGATGGATAGCGCCCGCGCTGCTGTGCCTGCTGCGTTTCGGGCAAGGTTTCGGCCTCGGAGGCGAATGGGGCGGGGCGGCGCTGCTGGCAGTGGAGAACGCACCCAAGGGCTGGGAGGCGCGTTTCGGCGCTGCACCGCAATTCGGCGCACCGGTTGGGTTTCTGGCCGCCAACGGCCTGTTCCTGCTGCTCGGCCTGTGGCTGCCCGAAGCGGACTTCAAGGCATGGGGCTGGCGTATCCCCTTCCTGCTGAGCGCGGTGCTGGTCGGGCTTGGCCTCTGGGTGCGGCTGAAGATCGGCGAGACACCTCAGTTCAAAGCGGCGTTGGAGGCAGAGAAGCCGCCCGCCGTTCCCCTTGCTCGCCTGTTCGCGCAGCATGGCTGGGCGGTTGTTGCGGGGACGGCCGGTGCGATCGCCTGCTTCGCCATCTTTTACCTCGCCACGGCCTTTGCGCTGGGCATTGGCACATCGACGCTTGGTTATAACCGTACCGAGTTCCTGACCGCGCAGCTTGCCGCCAACTGTTTTCTTGCGCTTGGCATCGGCATGGCTGCCTATCGTTCGGACAAACGGGGCGCCCGCTCGACCCTGGCCTTGGGAGCGGCGGCGACGGTAGTGCTGGGATTTGTCTTCGGCCCCGGTCTGCAATCGGGATCTTTGTTCACCGTCTTCGCCACGCTCTCCGCCGCGCTGCTGGTCATGGGCTATGTCTATGGCCCGCTGGGAGCTTGGCTGCCAACGCTCTACCCGCCGCTGGTCCGCTACAGCGGAGTATCGGTGGCGTTCAACGCCGGCGGCATCGTCGGCGGCGCGCTGACGCCTTTCGTGGCGCAAGGCATGGCGGCATCGGGCAACCTGATGTTTGTCGGCATGCTGATCAGCGTCGCCGGACTGATGACGCTGGTCGGCGTGCTTACTGCGCGGCCAGCTTCGCCAGCGTGATCCGCGCCTTGCCAACCTTGCGGTCCGCCTGAACATCGAAGCCCTTGAGCTTGGGCGCTTCGTCTACGCCGGTTTCAAGGCTGACCCAGGTCCGCGGGCCAATCCAGCCGAGCCGGTTGAGCTTGTCGAGCGCGACATCCCCCGCGCCGGTGGCATAGGGAGGATCAAGCAGAATCAGGTCGAGCGGTGCCTTGGGCGCCGCCAGCGACATGACCGATGATGCGCGGACATCGCACTGGGCCTGGGCGTGAAGGTTGGCGATATTGGTGCGGATCGCGCGGATGGCTGCGGCATCCTGTTCCACAAAAGGCAGCTTGCCGCGCCGCGTGACAGCGCTTCAAGGCCGAGAGCGCCCGAACCGGCAAAAAGGTCGGCCACGGCCAATCCCTCGAAATCACCAAGCCGACTGACCAGCATCGAAAACAGCGTCTCACGCGTGCGGTCGGCGGTGGGGCGGGTGGCATCCCCGGCGGGAACAACCAGCTTTCGGCCGCGCCACTGCCCGGCAACGATGCGCAGGCTCACTTCGATGGCCTCCCGGGACCTCGTCCACTGCCGCCCCTGCCGCCGCCATTCCCGCCGCGGGGAGTGCCGCGCGAATCGCTGGATGGTCCGCCGCGCCGGCTGCCGGTTTTGGCCGGTGGCCTGCCATCACGGCGCGGGGAGCGCGGTGCGTCCTTGTCGATCGGGCGCGAGGGATCGGGCTTGCGGCGCGGCGGGCCGGAGCGGGCCGGACGGTCTGCGCGTGCTGGTGCGGCGGGCTTTGGCCCTTCGCTGCGCGGCGCGGGCTTGGGCAGCGCCATCAGGGTCTTGGCAAAACGCTCGACATCGGCGGGCCGCACCTCATAGGCCTGTCCGCGCGGCAGGTCGCCCAGCTCGAAGGGGCCGTAACGGGTGCGCAGCAGGCGGCTGACTTCCAGCCCCAGCGCTTCAAGCACGCGCCGCACTTCGCGATTCTTGCCCTCGGTCAGGGTGAGCTCGATCCACTGATTGCGGCCCGTCCGGCGCTCCATGTTGGCGTCGATCCGTCCATAGTGGACCCCGTCGATGGTCGTGCCTTCCATCAGGCCTTCAAGCTGCGCCTGCGTGACCTCACCATAAGTGCGCGCCCGGTAAGTGCGGGGCACACCGCTGGACGGCAGTTCGAGCGCGCGCTTTAGCTCCCCGTCATTGGTCAGCAGCAACAGGCCCTCGGTATTGAGGTCGAGCCGTCCCACGGGCATCAGGCGCGGGGCATCAGGCAGGGCATTGCGCAGCGCGGTGTAGATCGTCGGGCGGCCCTGCGGGTCGCGCTCGGCGGTAAGCAGGCCGGCGGGCTTGTGGAACACGAAGAGCCGCGCGGCTTCCGGAGCCTTCACGTGCTTGCCGTCCACTGTCAGCCCGTGCAGCGTGGTGAGCAGGGTTGCAGGGGTCGTGACGACCTCGTCACCGATCTTCACCCGGCCCTCGGCAATCATGCGCTCGACCTCTCGGCGAGAGGCCACCCCTGCACGAGCGAGGAGCTTGGCGATGCGTTCGCCCTTTTCAGGTGGGGAATTTTCCATCTGCCGCCCTTAGCGGCATGGGGCAAAACCGTCAAAGAGACCCTAGGCAGGGCCGCAAATTTGGCTAGCGTGCCGCCCAGCCTCAGGGAGAAGGGTTCGCATGTCGGTTGATCTCATTCGGTTCTTGATTTTCGCGGGCGTCCTGCTGGCGCTGGTTCTGATCGCGACAACCAGCAAGACCTTCCGCCCATATATCCGCAGGGCCCCGCTGGTCGCCTTCCTGCTCGGGATTTCCAGCGGATTTCCGCTGACCCTGCTGATCGCGACGATGACCTTCTGGCTCGCCAAGGTGGGTATCGATACGGCGACCATCGGCTTCGCGGTAGCGCTGGGCATTCCCTATACGATCAAATTCCTGTGGGCCCCGCTGGTGGACAAGCTGCCGCTGCCGTTCCTGACGAAAACCTTCGGCCAGCGCCGCGGCTGGCTGTTCCTGATCCAGGGCCTGTTGTTCGTCTCGGTCTGGCAACTGGGCGCGAGCAATCCGCAGCCCGGCAACATAGGTCTTTTCGCGGTCTGGGCGCTGATCACGGCGTTCCTTTCGGCCACGCAGGACATCGTCATCGACGCCTACCGCATTGAAATCCTCGACGAGGAAGAGTTCGCCCACGGAACGGCGACCAACCAGTTCGGCTATCGCACCGGCAACCTTATCGCGGGTGCGGGCACCATCTATTTCGCCTCGGCCGAAGGGCTGGGGCTGGGCTGGGCGACGGCCTATGGCCTCACCGCCTTCTGCATCGTTCCCGCCATCATCGGTGCGCTGTGGATCGGCCCCGGACGGTTCATTGATCGCTATTCGCACGCAAGCGGGATGAAGGCAGGCCAGTTCCTGACCGAGGCCGTGATCAACCCGTTCCGCGAATTTCTCGGCCGCCACGGGGCCTTCCTGATTCTTGCCTTCGTGCTGGTCTACAAGGTGGGCGATGCCATGGGGCAGGCGATGCTCAGCCCGATGATCGTCGATCTGGGATTTGCCGACCTAGACTACATTTCCGCCAACAAGCTGTGGGGCTTTGCGGCGCTGATCATTGGCTCGGCGCTGGGCGCGCCCTTCATCCTCTGGCTCGGCATGGGCCGGGCGCTGCTGATTTCCGGCCTGATGATGATGCTGTCGAACGTGATGTTCATGGCTCTGGCGGTTTCGGGCAACAATTACTGGATGCTGGTAGCGGCAATCGGAACGGAGAACCTGACCAGCGGCATTGGTTTGACTGTGTTCACCACCTACCTCTCCGGCCTCTCGTCGATCGCCTATACGGCGACGCAGTTTGCCTTGCTGTCCTCTTTCGCAGGGGTGGGGCGGACCTTCATGGCGGGGCCAGCGGGCATCATTGCCGACAAGGTGGGCTGGGTCTGGTTCTGGGGCTTTACCGTCGTCGCGGCTATCCCGGGCATGCTTCTGCTCTGGGTGCTGTGGAGCAAGGGCTACGTGGTGCAGGGCATTCGCCAGACCGAGGGCGTGGATGAGCGCCAGCTCAAGCAGCCCATCGGCCCGGTCCGTGTGTTCGGCTTCCTGCTGGTGACCGTTGGCCTTGTCGGCGTGCTGCTGTCACAGCCGCTCAAATGGGCCAATTCGACTGCGCTGATGTTCCTTGCCGTTCTGCTGCTGGGCGGCGTGGTCGCCTGGCTCGGTAAGGCCAAGGTTAGTCAGGTATCTCAAGGTTGAGCCGCAAGACCTCACCCGCAAGGTAAAGCGATCCGGCGATCAGGACATCGCCCTGCTGGGGCAGGGCAGCCAGTGCTTCCGACACGTTCGCGAACGAACGGACCGGCAGGTCGCTATGGGCGGCAAAATGCTCCGGCGGGTGGGCATCATGCCCCGGTGCGGGGACGACCGAGAGTGACAGCAGCTTCCCCCGCAGCGGCGCGACGATGGCTGCCGGGTCCTTGTTCGCCAGCATTCCGATGATCAGGTGAAACGGTTCGGCATCAGCGAAATGGCGGGCAATGGCGAGGCCCGCGTCGACATTGTGCCCGCCGTCGAGCCAGACATCTCGCCCCGGCACCAGCGCCGTCAGCGGCCCCTGGCCCAGCAGTTGCAGCCGCGCGGGCCAGCGGGCGGCGCGGATACCGGCATCGATTGCTTCCTCGCTCACCGCCACCCGGTCCTGATGCCGCAGCATGGCGACGGCGAGTGCCGCATTGTCCGCCTGATGCGCGCCGGGCAAGGCGGGGAGCGGCAGGATCAAGTCGCCCGCCGCATCGCGGTATTGGATGCCTTCATCCCCTACCTTCGCCCGCCAGTGCGCGTCGCGCATGGCCAGCCGCGCGCCGGCCAGTTCGGCCCGGTGGGCGATCTCGCGCGACACTTCAGGCGCATAAGCCTGCGTCACCAGCGGCACGCCCCGGCGGGCGATCCCGGCTTTTTCGAAGGCGATGCGGCACATCGGATCGGTGGGAACACCTTCTTCGGGTGCCAGCAGAAACGCTTCGTGATCAATGCCCAGGCTGGCGATCCCACAGGCAGTCTGGTCATCCAGCACATTGGTCGCATCGAAGCGCCCGCCAAGCCCCACCTCGATCACGCAGGCATCGGCGGGGTGGCGGTGAAAGGCGAGAAAAGTGGCCGCCGTCGTCACTTCGAAAAAGCTCGGCGCAAGGTCTTCGCCCGCGTCCAGTACTTCGCGCAGCAGGCCGGCGAGTTCCTCGTCGCTCACCAGCTTTCCGGCGATGCGGATGCGCTCGTTGTAGCGGACAAGGTGCGGCTTGGTGGCAGAATGCACGGTCAGGCCTTGCGCCTCGAGAATGGCGCGCAGATAAGCGCAGGTGCTGCCCTTGCCGTTGGTGCCTGCGACATGGAACACTGGCGGCAGGCGCTTGTGCGGATCACCAATGCGGGCGAGCAAGGCGTGGATCGTCTCCAGCCCAAGCCGCCCCTGCGGCAGGGTCAGCGCGGCGAGGCGGTCAAGCTGGGCCTGGACTTCGGGACTGTCCGAAGTCGCGAAGTCCCTCACGCCGCCTTCGCGGGCGCCAGAAAGTCCAGCACGGTCGCCAGTGTCGCCTTCAGGTCCTTGCGGTGCACCACCATGTCGATTATGCCGTGCGCGTGAAGGTACTCCGCCCGCTGAAAGCCCGGCGGCAGTTTCTCGCGAATGGTGTCCTGGATCACGCGCTGGCCGGCAAAGCCGATCAGGCAGCCGGGCTCGGCAATCTGGACATCGCCCAGCATGGCATAGCTGGCAGTGACGCCGCCAGTGGTCGGGTCGGTAAGAACCACCACATAGGGCAGGCCTGCCGCCTTCAGCCGCCGCGTGGCGACCGTGGTCTTGGGCATCTGCATCAGGGAGAGGATACCCTCCTGCATGCGCGCGCCGCCGGCGGCGGTGCAGATAACATAAGGGCTCTTGGTGCGGATCGCTTCCTCGGCCCCGGCCACGAAAGCCTCGCCCACGGCCATGCCCATCGACCCGCCCATGAAGGCGAAATCCTGTACGCCGAGCACAACCCTGTGCCCGTCGATCGCGCCCGCTGCATTGGTCAGCGCATCGGGGTGCGGATTAGCGGCGCGGGCGGCCTTCAGCCGGTCCGGGTACTTCTTCGAATCGCGGAACTTCAGCGGGTCTTCGGCGACCTTGGGGCTGGGCAGGATCGTGAAGCCCTCGTCCAGCAACTGCGCGAAACGGGCATCGGCGCCGATGCGGCCATGATGCTCGCAGCGCGGGCAGACGCTGAGGTTTTCCTCATACTCCTTGGTGAACAGCATTTCGCTGCACGAAGGGCACTTGGTCCAGAGGTTGTCAGGCGTGTCGCGCTTGGTGACGCGCGACAGCGAATTGCGGACTTTTGTGAGCCAGGACATGCTGTGCCTTTAGTCACTTTCTTTCGTCATTGCGAGGAGCGAAGCGACGAAGCAATCCAGAGCCTGTGCAAAGCTCTCTGGATTGCTTCGCTGCGCTCGCAATGACGAACATATTAACGGGCGTTCTGCACCGCATCCGCAAGGGCGCGGGTGAGTTCCTGAACAGGCCCGGCGGCGTTTGCTCCGTGCTGGGCAACGAGATCGACCAGCGCCGAGCCGACGACCACGCCGTCCGCCACCTTGGCGATGGCGCTGGCCTGTTCGGGCGTGCGCACGCCGAAGCCGACTGCGACCGGGATCGTCGCCGAAGCCTTGATCCGGGCGACCGCTTCTTCGATCGAGGTCTGCGCTGCCTGCTGCATGCCGGTGATACCGGCGACCGAGACGTAGTAGAGGAAGCCCGACGAGCCATCGAGCACGGCGGGGAGCCGTGCCGCATCGGTGGTCGGCGTGGCGAGGCGGATGAGGCTGACGCCGACGGCGCGCAGCGCGGGGCCAAGCTCGGGGTCTTCCTCGGGCGGAATGTCGACGCAGATCACGCCGTCAACGCCAGCCGCCAGGCACTGGTCCGCGAACCATTCCGGCCCGCGCGTGATCATCGGGTTGGCATAGCCCATCAGCACCAGCGGCACTTCCGAGTGGCGCGCGCGGAACTCGGCAGCGATGCGGAAGATGTCCGCTGTCGTCGTGCCCGCGCCCAGCGAGCGCAGGTTGGCGCACTGGATCGCCGGGCCATCGGCCATCGGATCGGTGAAGGGCATGCCCAGCTCGATTACATCCGCACCGCCCGCGACGAGCGCGTCGAGGATCGCGGCGGTCGCACCGGGTGTCGGATCGCCGCCGGTGACGAAGGTGACGAGGGCGGGGCCGCGTGAGAAGGCCCCGGCTAGGCGAGTCATGGTTTCGGGCTCCGGAAAGCTAGAAAGAATACGTAAAGCGCCAATCCGATCAGGATATTGCCGCCATAGAAAAGCGCCGTCGACGAGGGCGAATAGTCAGAAAAGTACTCCATACCTTGCCAGCATCCCCAGGCCGCAAGAGTGAGGATAACGCCTTGAAGCCCCCGCTTCCGGTTCACTTAAAGCTCCACCCCCAGATGCTCCGCCACCGAGAAGATGTCCTTGTCGCCGCGGCCGCAGAGGTTGGCGAGGATGATCTGGTCCTTGCCCATCGTCGGCGCGACCTTTTGCACGGCGGCGATGGCGTGGGCCGGTTCGAGCGCGGGGATGATGCCTTCGGTGCGGCAGAGCAGCTGGAACGCGCTTAGCGCCTCGGTATCGGTGACGCTGGTGTAGTCCACGCGGCCGATTTCCTTGAGCCACGAATGCTCCGGCCCGATGCCGGGATAGTCCAGCCCCGCGCTGATCGAGTGGCCTTCGAGGATCTGGCCGTCCTCGTCCTGCAACAGGTAGGTCTTGTTGCCGTGGAGAATGCCCGGACGTCCGCCCGCGAGGCTGGCGGCGTGGAGCTTATCGAGCCCGTGGCCTGCCGCCTCGACGCCAAGCATCTTCACTTCGGCATCGTCAAGGAACGGGTGGAACAGGCCGATGGCATTGCTGCCGCCGCCGATTGCCGCGACCAGCAGGTCGGGCAGTCGGCCCGTGCGCTTCAGCATCTGTTCGCGCGCTTCCTTGCCGATCACCGATTGGAAATCGCGGACCAGTTCCGGATAGGGGTGCGGGCCGGCGGCGGTGCCGATGATGTAGAACGTGTCGTGCACGTTCGCGACCCAGTCGCGCAGCGCCTCGTTCATCGCGTCCTTGAGCGTGCCAGCGCCGGCGGTGACCGGCACGACCTCTGCGCCGAGCAGCTTCATGCGGAACACGTTGGGCGCCTGCCGCGCCACGTCGGTCGCGCCCATGAAGATCACGCAGGGCAGGCCGAAGCGCGCGCAGACCGTGGCCGTGGCAACGCCGTGCTGCCCCGCGCCGGTCTCGGCGATGATCCGCGTCTTACCCATGCGCATGGCGAGCAGGATCTGGCCGATACAGTTGTTGATCTTGTGCGCGCCGGTGTGGTTGAGCTCGTCGCGCTTGAACCAGACCTGCGCGCCGCCAAGCTCCTCGGTGAGGCGGGGCGCGAAGTAGAGCGGGCTGGGCCGGCCGACATAGTGTTCGAGCAGGTCGTCGAACTCCGCCTCGGAAGGACGGGTCCTCCTTGGCGGCACGGTAATGCTTTTCCAGGTCGAGGATCAGCGGCATCAGCGTTTCGGCGACATAGCGGCCGCCGAACTGGCCGAAGTGGCCGCGATCGTCCGGCTGGGCGCGGTACGAATTGGGGCTTGGCGCGTTCATGCAGGCGCGCTTGGCAGAGCCGGGGCATTGAGTCCAGCCTTGCCGCGCGGCCGCCTCATCCGACAGGCTCGTGGCAAATTGTAGGAACCCGACAGATTATGTTGCATCGCGGCAACACTCTGTTGCGATGCCGCAATTATGACACCATTTGTTCATTGCGGTGAAATGTAACGCCGCCTAACCGGCCGCTGCCCCCGCACAAGAAGGGGCGTTGAATCTCAGGAGTTTTTACTATGAAGAAGCTGATTCTCGCGCTGGCCGCCACGGCCGCTTTCGCATCGCCCGCCATGGCCAACGAAGGCCGCATCGAAGCACGCGGTGGCGTGATCTGGTTCGGCAACGGCGGTGGCAGCGAAGACGTGTACGGCATCGCTGCCGGCTACGACTTCGACCTCGGCAGCTCGGCTTTCGCCGGCGTTGAAGCTTCGGGCGACATCGTGGGCGCCACCGGTTCGAAGGTTGCTTTCGGTCTGACCGGTCGTCTCGGCGCCAAGGTTGCCGGGAACACCAAGCTCTACGTTGACGGTGGCTACACCTCGGAACCCTGCACCGGTTGCGTTGACGCTGTTCACGCCGGTCTCGGCGCTGAAGTCGGCTTCGGCAACGCCATGTACGGCAAGATCGGCTACCGCCACTTCTTCACCAGCAATGGCGCTCCGGATTCGGACACCGTTGCTGTTGGTCTCGGCGTTCGCTTCTAATAGCTAGCCGACAGGCACAAAGAGGGGCGGTCCGGCAACGGGCCGCCCTTTTTCTATGCGCTTCGGGCAGCGGTGCAGAAAGCTGCGATCTTGTCTGCCTCCTTGATCCCCGGCGCAGACTCGACGCCGGAAGATGTATCGACCAGCGGCGCTCCCGTCAGCTGCACCGCCTCGGCCACGTTGGCCGGGGAGAGCCCCCGGCGAGTCCCCAAGGTGCCCGGTTTTTCCAGGGCGAGAGCAGGGACCAGTCAAAGCTCAGCCCCATGCCGCCGGGCAGTGTGCCTTTCGGTGTCTTGGCATCGAACAGGACGAGATCGGCACATCCGGCATATGCCGCGGCGCGCTCCACATCGCCGGCGGTGGCGACCGGAACCGCCTTCCAGACAGGTAACCCATGCCGCGCCTTGACTTGCGCTACGCGCTCGGGGCTTTCCTCGCCGTGCAGTTGCAGGGCTTCGAGCCCAGCCGCCGCGACAGCTTCGGCAATAAAGGCGTCGTCCGCGTCAACGAACAGGCCAACCCGTTTGATGCGCCCTGCCGCCCGCTCGCCAAGAACCCGCGCTTCCGGCAGCGTCACATTGCGCGGGCTCTTCGCGAAGAAAACGAAGCCGCAATAGTCCGCCCGCGCCTTGGTCAGGGCATCCAGAGCAGGAGCGGAATTTATCCCGCAGATCTTGATCCGCGGCGCGTTCACTGCTTGCGGGTCAGGGTGGCGAAGCATCCGGATATGAGCGGAATGCCCTTATCGGTATGGCTGGGAGCCGGGCAAAGCTGGACGCCGCCGTTATTGAAGCGCAGCAGGAGCGTGCGGCGGACCTGACCGACCGGCGGATCCGCGGTGACATTGTCCATGCAGTCCGGCTGGCCGTTCGTTGAAACGTAGGTCGTGACCAGCCATTCCCCATCGCGGTCGGTTTCGAAGCGGTACGTGCTCTTGGCCACTTCCTTCCCGCTGTTGACGGTCAATTCACCGCCTGCACTGAAGGTCCACTGTTCGGTGCAGACCGGCTTGCCATCGACCAGGTCGACAGTCCTGAAGTCATAGGCTCCCGGTGCGAGGCCGCTCGCCGCAGCGGCCAGCGCAAAGGCGAACGCGGCGCTCACAGCGTTGCCTCGATAGCCCGCGCAGCGGCAACCGGATCTTCCGCGCGGCTGATCGGGCGGCCAATGACGAGGACCGATGCGCCGCCATCGCGCGCCTGGCGGGGGGTGACAATGCGCTTCTGGTCGGCATGGTTGCCCTGGCCAGTCTCAGCCGGGCGCAGGCCGGGGACGACGAAGAAGCCGTTCTTCCACCGCTTGTGGATTTCCGCGACTTCGTGGCCCGAGCAGACGATGCCGTCGAGCCCTGCCGAATGGGCAAGGTCCGCCAGCCGCAGTGCCTGGTCATGCGCCGATCCGCCGACGCCGGTAGCGGCAAGGTCATCATCATCAAGGCTGGTGAGCACGGTTACCGCGACCACCTTGGTGCGCTCGCCCGCTGCCGCCTTGGCATCTTCCATCATCGCTCGCCCGCCGCTGGCATGGACAGTGACGATCGCGGGTTCGAGAACGTGGATCGCCTGCATGGCCGATGCAACAGTGTTGGGGATGTCATGCAGCTTCAGGTCGAGGAAGATCGGCAGGCCGACATGGGCAATCTCGTGCACGCCGTGATGGCCATGAGCGCAGAAGAATTCGAGCCCGAGTTTCAGCCCGCCGACATGGCCCTTCACCTTCTGGGCGAGCGCCAGCGCTGCATCGAGGCGGGGCAGGTCGAGCGCAAGGTAGATCGGGTTCACAAAGGCTCCGTCAGTTGGCCGGGTTTTCAGGCTGTGCTTCGGCAAGGCTGGTGGTGGACAGCGAAGGGCCCGAGGTGACCGCCGCCGCGTCCTTCAGGCTGGAAATCTGTCGGTTGAGCCGCCAGCGCGTTCCGGCATGCAGCAGCCACATCGGCAGCATGCCAAGCAGAAAAGCGATCAGCAGCAGCATCGGCAGCTTGGTTTCCCAGATCAGGTTCTCCCAGATCTTCACCTGGACCACGGTCCAGTTGTTCACCGCGAAGATCAGCAGAGCGATCACCAGGACGACCCAGATCACAGTTCGCACAATCTGCATTTCGGATCAGACCCTTTCCCGTTCTTTCGCGCCGGATGCTAGGCGGGATGCCCGGCGGGAGCAAGCTACTCGCCGAACACCCGGGCGAAGATCGTGTCGATCGCCTTGAAGTGGTAATCGAGGTTGAACTTGTCCTCGAGTTCCTCGGCGCTCATCACCGCGCTGACTTCCGGATCGGCTTTCAGCAGTTCGAGCAGCGAAAGCTGGCCGTCTGATTCCCACACCTTCATCGCGTTGCGCTGGACCAGGCGGTAGCTGGCATCGCGTTCGAGGCCCGCCTGCGTCAGTGCCAGCAGCACGCGCTGCGAGTGGACGAGGCCGCCCATCTTGTTGAGGTTCTTTTCCATCCGCTCGGGATAGATCACCAGCTTGTCGACCACGCCGGTCAGGCGGGCGAGCGCGAAGTCGAGCGTAATCGTCGCATCGGGGCCGATGTAGCGTTCGACCGAGGAGTGCGAGATGTCGCGCTCATGCCACAGCGCCACGTTCTCCAGCGCCGGGGTAACCGCCGAACGCACCACGCGGGCGAGGCCGGTGAGGTTTTCGGTCAGCACCGGGTTGCGCTTGTGCGGCATGGCCGAGGAGCCCTTTTGGCCCGGCGAGAAGTATTCCTCCGCTTCCAGCACTTCGGTGCGCTGCAGGTGGCGGATCTCGGTGGCGAGGCGCTCGATCGACGAGGCGATGACGCCCAGCGTGGCAAAGAACATGGCATGGCGATCGCGCGGGATCACCTGGGTCGAAACCGGCTCGACCGTCAGGCCCAGCTTTTCGGCGACATATTCCTCTACCGAGGGGTCGATATTGGCAAAGGTGCCAACCGCGCCTGAAATCGCGCAGGTTGCAACTTCAGCGCGCGCGGCAACGAGGCGCGCGCGGCAGCGGGTGAACTCGGCATAGGCCTCGGCCAGCTTCTTGCCGAAAGTGGTCGGCTCGGCATGGATGCCGTGGCTGCGGCCGATGGTCGGCGTGTACTTGTGCTCATAGGCCCGGCGCTTGATCGCGGCGAGCAGGGCGTCGAGATCTTCGAGCAGCAGGTCGCTCGCCTTGGCCAGTTGCACCGAAAGCGTGGTGTCCAGCACGTCGCTGCTGGTCATGCCCTGGTGCATGAAGCGCGCTTCTGGGCCGACCTGCTGGGCGACCCAATCGAGGAAGGCGATCACGTCATGCTTGGTCACCGCCTCGATCGCGTCGATCGCCGCGACATCGATGGCGGGATTTGTCGCCCACCAGTCCCACAGCGCTTTTGCCCCCGATGGCGGAACGACGCCAAGCTCGCCCAGCTTCTGGGTGGCATGGGCCTCGATCTCGAACCAGATGCGATAGCGCGCTTCCGGCTCCCAGATCGCGGTCATCGCGGGGCGGGCGTAGCGGGGGACCATGTTCGACTCCTGTAAGGCTTTGCGCGTGCCGCTAGGGCGCAGGGGCGCGGATGGCAAGGGCGAGGGCACGGGGAAACGTGCCGCGCGTTAATCAACTGGACACTCTGGACACAGTCCAGGGAACAAAGTCGAAGGCCCCGGATGCAGAAACGGCCGCGCTTGCGACGCGGCCTGGCAGTGGGTTGGGTGCTGGAGCAGCGCAAGGCGCCGGGTGGTCGGGACATGGCCATCATATGTCATGCGCGCGCGATGTAGGAAACTGGCAGCCGGGGTTCAGGGCCAGCCGAATTGCAGTTCGGTCTCTCCGCTAGCTTCGCCGCCTGCATCAAAGCGTCGCTCGACGATCCAGCCTTTGCCCTGGGTATCGACGGCAATCACTGTGGAGCAGCGCGTGCCGTATACCGGATCGCGGATGAACACGCCGGACAAGCGGGGTTCGGGATCGCTTAGGTGCGTATCGACCGCTTCGCGCGCGGTTTCATCGTGCAGGGCGGCGAACAGGGGGGCAAAATACACACCATCGTCGAGCCAGCCTGAAAGCGCGGCGCAAAGCTGTTGCGCCTTGGGCCATGGCCGGTCGAAAGGGCCGTTGGAAATGCCGTGTACGCCATCAGCCAGCACGCGGTCCTCAGCAGGCCAGTTGGTGACGAAGCGCAGCCCTTCCGGCCCCGCGCAGAGCAAGTTGAACGGGTTCATCGCTGCTGTATCGCCAAGGCCATCGCCGTTCAGCCAGCCGGTCACCAGCCCGCCACGCGAAAGCCGGTCAGGCTTGGGATAGCCCTCCACACGGTGATTGGTGACGAGGGCAAAGCGGCCTGCCGCGTTCACCCCCAGCCATGTCCCGCCCGCGCGCAGGTCGCGCCCGGCGATGGTGCCGTCCTTCCACAGCGAGAGCGGCGCGGTGGGGCGTTCGTGGAACTCGTCCCGATTGGCCGCCACGACCAGCCGCCAGCGCGGATGCGCGTTCCACGCCAGCGCGGCGACACACATCAGATAAGCCCCTTCGCCTTCAGGCTGGCATGGCCATTGCGCCCGATGATCACGTGGTCGTGCACCACCACGCCGAGCAACCGACCGGCCTCGGCAATGCGATTGGTGATTTGGATGTCGGCGCGGCTGGGTTCGGGGGAGCCTGACGGGTGGTTGTGGACGAGGATGATGGCGCCTGCGCCAAGGTCCAGCGCGCGGCGGATCACTTCGCGCGGGTGAACGGCGGCCTCGTCAATACTGCCCTCGCTCTGCACCTCATCGGCGATCAGCTGGTTGCGCACGTCGAGGAACAGCACGCGCACCTGCTCGACAGTCAGGTGCGCCATCGCGATCGTCAGGTAATCGATCAGCGCCTGCCACGATGCCAGGATCGGACGTTCCTGCACACCGGCCTTTGCCATGCGCCGCGCGGCAACAGCGACGATCTTCATGGCGGCGGCGCTGGTTTCGCCCATTCCGGGGTGATTGGCGAGCGTCCGCGCATCGGCGTTCAGCACCCCGGCAAGGGAACCGAAGCGGGCAATGAGCGTTCTTGCGAGGGGCTTAACGTCTTTCCTGGGGATCGCGGTCATGAGCAGGTATTCGATCACCTCATGATCGGCGAGCGCATCCTCTCCGCCGGCAACCAGGCGCGCCCTCAGCCGGGACCGGTGTCCGCTCGGGTCGTGCCCAGGCTTTGGCGCCATTTCACCGCCATCAAACAGTTCACTTGTCGCCAAGGGTTCAGGTCTCCGCAAGCCCGGGGGCAGCATTGCCTTTCGATTGCCAAGCGCGCAAGTGTGAGACGATGACCGACAAGGCCGATGATATTGCAGCGGAAATCGGCGAAGTGGCGGAAAAGGTCCGCCGTCGCTGGCCGCTGGTGCTCGGCATTGTCCTCGGCGTGCTGGCCATTGCGCTCGGCATCACATGGCTGAACCGCGAGCGGATTGCCGATAATGTCGTCGGCAACCAGCTGGAAAAGCTGGGCCTGCCGGGCACTTACACCATCGATTCCATCGGCCCCCGGCGTCAGGTCGTCACCAATGTCGTGATCGGCGATCCGTCACGCCCAGACCTTACCGTCGAGCGGGCCGAGGTGGAGATCGTGCCGCGCTTTGGCTGGCCCACGATCGGTGAGGTGAAGCTCGTCAAGGCACGGCTTTACGGCACTGTCCGGCAAGGCAAGGTAAGCTTCGGCACGCTGGACAAGGTGCTGTTCACTGGCAAGCAGGACACGGCATTCCGGCTGCCCGATCTCGACGTGGTGCTGGACGATGCCCGCGCCCGGATCGACGGGGAACTGGGCGTGATCGGGGTGAAGGCGCAAGGCGCGGGCAACCTGCGTTCGGGCTTTGCCGGGGAACTCGCGGCCATTTCCGATAATCTTGCGATCAAAGGCTGCAAGGCGGGGCAGGCCACGATTTACGGCAAGCTGCGGATCAGCGGCGAGCGCCCGACCTTCAACGGGCCGCTGCGCATGGCCTCGCTTTCCTGTCCCGGCTCCGGCCTCGCCTTGCGCGATGCGGCGGTGCAGGTGGACGGCACGCTCGACAAGTCGCTGGACGGCGGGGATTCGGCGCTGGTGCCGCGAATTGCCGCGCTGTCAATGGGCGCGAACCGGCTGGGCGGCGTGGGCGGCAAGGCCGATATTTCCTATCGCAAGCAGGCGATGAACGCGCGATATGAGTTGACCTCTGCGTCACTCGCGACGCCTCAGCTTTCTGCCGCGAATGTTACGCTCGACGGCGCACTGCGTTCGGTTGATGGCTTCGCGAAGATCGAAAGCGACGGCAAGCTGCGCGCCGCCAACCTGCGGATGGGACAGGGGCTCGATGCCGCGCTCGCCTCTGCGCAAAAGTCTGCTGCCAAGACGCTGGCCGAAGCGCTTCTGGGCCAGCTCCGTGGCGCACTGGCGCGCCATGCACCCGGGAGCCGGATGAACGCCGACTTCGTCTGGCGGCAAAGCGGGCAGATCACCAACCTGATCGTCCCCCAGGCGACGGTGACCGGTGGCAGCGGCGAGGTAATCCTTGGCCTGTCTCGCGTCCAACTGGTCACCGGGGGCGCTCCCGCGCCGCGGCTTGCCGGTAATTTCCAGACCGGCGGGGCAGGGATGCCGCGCATATCCGGCCAGCTTGAGCGGCGCGCTGGAGGCATGACGCTGATCCGCATGACCATGGCCGAATATGCTGCCCGCGATGCGAGGTTGGCGATCCCGCAGATGATGCTGGCGCAGGGGCCCGACGGGACGCTCGGCTTCGTCGGCAATGCGCGGGTAAGCGGAGCGATTCCAGAGGGTTCGGTACAGAACCTTGAGCTTCCTCTCGATGGCCGCTGGGTGCCGGGGCGGAATCTCGAACTGTGGCGAGGGTGCCGCCAGATCCGCTTCAATTCGCTCACCTTTTCCGGCCTGACACTGGAGCGCGAGGCGATCGACCTTTGTCCGGGCGCGGGCGGGGCAATTGTGCGCTCCTCCGGCAGCGGCATGGCCATTGCCGCGCGAACTGTGCGGCTGGACCTCAATGGTCGGCTCAAGACCACGCCGGTGCATATCGTCAGCGGCGCGGTTAGCCTGTCGAACCCCGGCACGCTCTCCGCCGACAAGCTGGTCGTCACCATTGGGAGCAGCGCCAGCCCCACCGAATTCCGCATCGGCACCCTGCGCGCCGATGTCGGCCAGGCCTATGACGGCACCTTTGCGCAGACCGAGGCGCGGATCGGCGCGGTGCCGCTCGACATTGTCGAAGCGCAGGGCAAGTGGCGCTTCGGCGCGGGCAAGCTGAACCTCTCGGGCGCAAGCTTCCGCCTGCTCGACCGCCAGCAGGTCGACCGGTTCGAACCGCTGATCGCGCGCGATGCCGTGCTGGAAATGGCCGGCAATCAGATCACCGCCAGCGCCCTGATGCGCGAGCCTAAATCCGATCGCGCCATCGTTCAGGCCGATATCGCCCATGACCTGAACACCGCGATTGGCCATGCCGACCTGCTGGTGCCGGCCATCACTTTCGACGGGCGGCTTCAGCCGGACATGATAACCGCCATCGCCCGCGGCATCGTTGCCAACGCGCGCGGCATCGTGACCGGCAAGGGCCGGATCGATTGGAACGCGCGAGGAGTGACCAGCAGCGGCTCCTTCACCACCGAAGGGCTCGACCTGGCCGCGCCGTTCGGGCCGACAAAGGGCCTGTCGGGCACGGTTGTCTTCACCGACCTCCTGAACCTCGTCACCGCCCCGAACCAGAAGCTGCGGCTCGCCTCGGTCAACCCGGGCATCGACGTGGAAGACGGGGTGCTGACTTACCAGATCAGGCCGAACCTGCAGCTCGACATCGACGGCATTGAATGGCCGTTCATGGACGGTACGCTCACCCTGCTGCCCACGCGCCTCAACCTCGGCCTTGCCGAAACGCGGCGCTATGAACTCAAGGTCGTTGGCCTAAACGCTGCGCGTTTCATCGAGCGGATGGAGATCAACAACCTCTCCGCCACCGGTACCTTCGATGGCACCCTGCCGCTGGTGTTTGACGAGAACGGCGGGCGCGTGGTCGGCGGCCTGCTCGTGTCACGTCCGCCGGGGGGCAATGTCGCCTATGTCGGCGAACTGACCTACAAGGACCTCTCCGCGATGGGCAACTTTGCCTTCCAGGCGCTGCGCTCGATCAATTACCGCCGCATGACAATTGCCATGGATGGCGATCTTGATGGCGAGATGGTGACGCGGGTTCGCTCGGAAGGGGTTACCCAGGGAGCGGAGGCCAGCAAGAACTTCATCACCAAGCAGATTGCCAAGCTGCCGCTGCAATTCAACGTCAATATCCGCGCGCCGTTCCAGAAGCTGATCGCCACGACCAGGATGCTCTACGATCCAACCGCGCTGCCCGATCCGCAGTCGCTCGGCCTGATCGATGCCAAGGGCAATCCCATTCCCGAGGCGCAGCGCAAACCAGCTGCTAGGATTCCGTCCGCAACGCCATCCCCCAGTCCGACGCCCGCTCCGCCCGGCGTTCAGCCTCCTGAAAGTGAGAACAGGCCATGATGCATCAAGAATTGACCGGGTGCGCTTCGCTTGCGAAAGTCCCTGCCATGAGCGGGTATCAAAAGGGAAAGCGGTTTCCGGGCCGACGCACACTTGCGGCGGCGGTGCTGGTGGGCGGCGTGATGGCGCTTTCCGGCTGTGTTTCGGTGGAAGCACCGGACAAGCCGATCGTCATCGAGCTTAACATCAACATCAAGCAGGAGGTCGTTTACCGTCTGGCGCAGGATGCGCAGAAGACGGTGAAGGAAAACGGAGATATTTTCTGATGACGCCGCGTAACAAGGTCCTTCGCAGCACGTTCGCCGCCCTCGCGGCCACCCTGCTGCTCACGTCGGTTTCGGCGCAGGCCCAGCGCGATCCCGCTTACTCCGCCGCGCGCGCGGCCGGACAGGTGGGTGAGAAGGTCGACGGCTACCTCGGCATGGTCGGCAGCCAGGGGCCCGAGATCAAGAAGCTGGTCGATGACATCAACATCAAGCGCAAGGCGGTCTACTTCGCCAAGGCGCAGGAAAAGCGTGTCACGCCGGATGAATATGCCTTCACCACGGGCTGCATCAACATGGGCAACCTTGCCGCGGGCGAAAAGTACCAGGCGCCTGACGGTTCGTGGCAGACCAAGGGCGCTGGCCCCGCCATCACCCATTCCAGCTGCCCGTAGGGCTGCAAGATTGCATTTCCGGGGCCTCGCCAGCAATGGCGGGGCCCTTTTTCGTGAACCTCCCCGCGCATCGCGCCTGCGCTCATTCGCACATGCAGCGAGGCCGGTTGACTCAAGGGGTGCCTCTGCTAAGGGGGCGGCGCCCTCGGCGGGCAGCCGCCATTGTGCCGAACTTCCCTTCAAAAGGAGCCTGGCATGACTGATGAGCCGTCCGCACGGGACCCCATTGCCGAGGATGCGCGAATCGATTCTGCTCGATGAGCGGCTAAAAGCCGCAAAAGAGCGGGAGGAAGAGCGCAACCGGCCGGCTTCGGGCACGGGCACCGATGCGAACTACCGCATGGGTTCCAAGGTGCTTTCGGAGCTTGTTGGGGGCATCGGTGGCGGCGCGCTGATCGGATGGGTCATAGACCGGTTCGCAGGCACATCGCCCTGGGGTCTGTTGGTGATGCTGTTCCTCGGGATCATCGTCGCCTTCAGGAACATCATCCGGATTTCGAACCGGCGTCCTGACTGACGTCCCGCTAGGGGGCACAGGGGGCGGCGTTTCGCACAGTAGCAGGCAAGAGGACAGGCGCGTGGCAGCCGAACAGGGCAAAGTTGATCCAATGCACCAGTTCACGATCGAGCCGATGTTCGGCACCGATCACTGGCAGATTGCGGGTTATCACATCCCCTTCACCAATTCGTCGCTGTGGATGGCGATCGCCACCGTGGCGCTGTTCATCTTCGTCGCCGGCGGCATGAAGCGCCAGCTGGTGCCCGGCCGCTGGCAGATGGCGGTCGAATCGATGACCGGTTTCATCGACAGCCTGCTCGCCGCGAACATCGGCAAGGCCGGCAAGAAGTACGTGCCCTACGTCTTCTCGATCTTCATGTTCATCCTCTTTGCGAACGTGCTCGGCCTGCTGCCGCTGGGTCTGATCCCCGGCGTGCACCCGTTCACCTTCACCAGCCACTTCACGGCCACCGGCGTGCTCGCGATCATGAGCTTCGCCATCGTGCTGATCGTCGGCTTCTGGAAGCACAAGCTGCACTTCTTCAGCCTGTTCGTGCCGCACGGCACGCCGCTGCCGATGATTCCGCTGATCTTCGTGATCGAACTGGTTTCCTTCCTGGTCCGCCCGTTCAGCCTCGGCCTGCGTCTCTTCGTCGCGATGATGGCCGGCCACGTCCTGCTCGAAGTGCTTTCGGGCTTCGTGATCTCGGGCATCAATGCCGGCCTCGGTATCGGCCCGGTCGTCTCGATCCTCAGCTTCGCGCTGATGGTGGCGATCTGCGCGCTCGAGATCCTGGTGGCGGGCATCCAGGCATACGTCTTCGCGCTGTTGACCTCGCTTTACATCAACGACGCCGAACACCTTCACTAAGCCGTATATTTTCAACCCAACACGATTTTTGAGAAAGAGGAGTTAGTCACATGGAACCTGCAAGCGCCAAGCTGATCGGTGCTGGTCTCGCTGCCATCGGCGCCGGCATGGCCGCCATCGGCGTGGGCAACGTCTTCGGTTCGTTCCTTGAAGGCGCGCTGCGCAATCCGGGTGCTGCCGACGGCCAGCAGGGCCGCCTGTTCATCGGCTTCGCGGCTGCTGAACTTCTCGGCCTGCTCTCGTTCGTCGTCGCGATGATCCTGATCTTCGTCGCCTGACCTTCGATTGCCAATGACCTGACCGGCCGGGGCAAGCGCTCTGGCCGGACAGCCTTTTGATTTTCCCGAGCGGGATCCGCCAATGCCTCAGATAGCCCAGCTTGCCGAGACCTATGCCAGCCAGATCTTCTGGATGCTGGTGTTCTTCGGCATCGTATTCTTCGTCGTCGGCCGGGGCATGGTGCCCAAGGTGATGGCGACCGTCCAGGCTCGTGACAGCCAGATCGCGGCAGACCTTGCCGCTGCCGAAGCTGCCCGCACCCAGGCGGACCAGCAGGAAGAGGCCTGGCGTGTCCAGTCGAACGCCCAGCGCGCCGAAGCCCAGGCCCTGATCGCCGCGGCCAAGGCCAAGGCGGCCACGGCCACCGAAAAGAGCCTCGCCAAGGCGCAGGACAAGATCGATGCCCAGCTTGCCGAAGCGGAGGCCCGCATCGGCGCCGCCAAGGACAAGGGACTGGCCGAGGTTGCCGGTATCGCCAGCGACGCCGCCAGCCAGATCGTTTCGCGTCTGACCGGTTCCGCCGTCGATGCCAAGCTGGCCGACAAGGCCGTGAAGGAGGCGCTCAATGCTTGATATTGCTCTCCTCGCTGCTGCTGGCCATGCCGCCGCCGAACACGGTGCGGAACATGTCGAACCGGTCGCTTTCGGCCTGACGCCGCCGATGTGGGTTGCCCTTTCGATGGCAACGCTCATCCTGATCGCGTTGAAGCTCGGCGTGCCGAAGATGCTGACCTCGGGCCTCGACAAGTCGATTGCCGAGATCCGCAAGCAGCTTGACGAAGCCAAGGCCCTGCGCGCCGAGGCCGAGGCACTCCGCAAGGAATATGCCGACAAGATCGCGGGCGCCGAAAAGGACGCGGCCGAAATGCTCGAGCACGCGCGGCACGAGGCAGATGCCATCGTCGCCAAGGCTTCGGCTGATGCAAAGATCATGATCTCCCGCCGCGAAAAGATGGCACAGGATAAGATCGCCGCCGCCGAACGCGGCGCGGTTGAGGAACTGCGCGCCAAGGCCGCCGAAGCCGCCGCCACTGCCGCTGCCCGCCTGATTGCCGAAAACCACGGCGCAAAGGCTGACAAGGTGCTGGTCGACGAGGCTATCGGTTCGATCTGATCGCACACCCGTTTTCCGGCCCAGTTTTCTGGCGACTTCCGGGAACGCAAGGACCCTCGCTTCGGCGGGGGTTTTTTGTTGGCTGCGCCGCGCCGGTTGACAGAGAGGGGGACCTGTCGGACATCGGCGAGCCTTGGCTCGATGTGCGGGAATTATGGACGACAGGCATCCCGATAAGCACGGACTGCAAGGGGACTTGCTGCCTTTCCCGCCGACGCCCTACGATAGCAGGTCGGCCTGGCAGTTCCTTCGCGCGTTTGATCTGACGCCAAACAACAGGTCTCTCTCGTTCATTCCGGCAGAGGCTGCCTATCGGGTCCAACTGGCCGGGGCCAAGGCACCGCTGCTGCTGCGTGAGGCCTTGCGCGTGGCCATGGGGGAAAACCGAATGCCCCGTGGCCTTGTCATGCCCGAAGCGATCCGCGCGGAGCGGGAGCGGACTTTACCCGCATCGAGGATGACATCGCCAATCAGCGCGACCAGCACTTCTCGCTCGACCGCGCCGCCTACCGCCGGGACCTTGCGATCTGCCGGGGGGCATTGCTCCCCTGCGGCGTTGAGGCTGCCGATCCCGCATCAGGCGTGCCGCGCCGGCTGCTGTTCTCGGGGGGCTTGAGGCAGGGGCTGGCGGTGGCCTGGCACATGTTGGTCCGCTGCGGCGGCTTCCGGCCCTTTGTCGAGCTGCACTTCGACCGGCGGGATATCGATCGCTTCAACGCCGAAGGCTACACTGCGCTCTACCACAACCTTGCCGCGCTGCTCCGCGCCAACCCAAGCCTGCGCGGCGTGATGAGTGCGAGCTGGTGGCACGATCCGGCGCTGAGCGATGCTTTCGACTTCGTCCACAATATCCCCCGCCAGCATGGCGCCGCCTTCTTCCGGGTGGGTGAGGATGCCCACGCTGCGGCGGACGCACTGCGTTTTTCCCCTGAGCGGCAGCAGCTCCACGCCCAGGGGCGCTACCGCCCAGCCGTGTGGATGATGGTCTGGTCTTGCCGAGACCTGCTGCGCTGGGACGAGGCAAGCAGCTGAGGACTTCCGATTCGGCGCTGGTATGGTAGGCTCACCGGCATGAGCACGATTTACGACGATAGCCTGCCCCAGCAGTCCAGCCGCCTCCGCCTCGCGCTGTGGGGCTTTGCCGGTTTGCTGCTGCTGATCCCGGCAGTCGCCATGCAGTTTACCAGCGAAGTGAACTGGGGCGCGGAAGACTTCATTGCCGCCGCCGTGCTGATCGGCGGAGCAGGGCTCGGCATCGAACTCGCCGTCCGCCTGGTCAAGTCGCGCACCGCCATGTTCGCGCTGATCGCGGGCGTCATCGGGCTGATGCTGCTGGTCTGGGCGGAACTGGCCGTCGGGATTTTCGACTGAGCGAAGCGAGGTTCAGAGGCAATCGCCCCATGTAGGCGGTCCGGGTCGTGTCAGTAGTACGTCGATAGTCTTTCGAAGCCGTGGCGCTCCCTGCTTGCTTGAATGCAGGTACATGTCGGTCATTTCCGCAACACAAACCAAGTCGCTCGGTTCGCCCACTCGAGCTTGTTCTCTCTTGAACTTCGCCAGGTCCGCGTCGGTCCAGTTTGAGTTGCTCAAAACGTACCTATCGATCCGATTGACCGCCCGGATCAGTTCGGTCTGATATTCTTTATCCTGTCCGGCAAAGCAGCGTCGTCCGACTTCGGCCATGGCGTTATAGATGCCCATGGCGCAAATGACGCCTTCGCCTGGCTTCGCATCAAGCCACATTCCGCCGGCTGTATCGCGCTCATGATCTACGCCGGCGCATCCAGTCACGCTCAGCGCAAGCAAAACCAGCGCGATGGTTTTCACCTGCATCAGAAATTGTTCTTCGCTTCCCTGAGCGCCGCGAAGGTCGCTGTCGCATCCCCTCCACCCCAGCGTGCCTGAACCGATGCATCATCGGCGCGCAGGAAGGGGTTAGTGGCCAGTTCCCGGGCGAGTGCGAAAGGCACGGTCGGTCGGCCTTCGGCGCGGGCCTTGTCGATGCAGCGGACATAGTCCTGCAAGGCCGCGTTGTCCGGGTCGGCGTGGAGCGCGAACTTCGCGTTGCTCTGGGTATATTCGTGCGCGCAGTAGAGCGTCGTTTCCGCTGGCAGGGCCTTCAGGCGCTGCAGGCTCGCCCAGAACTGCGGGGCGGTGCCTTCGAACATCCGGCCGCAGCCGAGCGCGAAGAGCGAATCGCCGACGAAGGCGATCTTGGCGGCGGGGAGGTGATAGGCGCAGTGGCCCATGGTGTGGCCGCCGACGTCGATCACGTCAGCCTCCCAGTCACCCAGGCAGACGAAATCGCCCTGCTTCACCGTGCGGTCGACCGCGGGAATCTTGCCGGCATCGTCCTCGGGCGCGATCACGTTGCAGCCGGTGGCGGCCTTGATCGCCTCGTTCCCGCCGGCATGGTCCGGGTGCCAGTGCGTGTTCCAGATGGCGCTGATCTGCCAGCCCTTCTTGCGCGCTTCGGCAAGATAGGCGGCGGCGTCAGGCGTATCTATGCAGGCGGTCTCGCCGCTCACCGTGTCGTGGACGAGAAAGCCGTAATTGTCATCTAGGCAGGGGAACTGGTGAACTTCGATCGACATGTCAGGACTCCTCGGCCCATCTCTAGCTTCAACGCGTCGGGGCGGAAATGGTTCATAGGTCGGGTGCGGACTCTAGCTGAAGACTCAACGCGGGCTTAGAGCTTCCAAGACACGTCATTGGTCCACGTCCGAGGAACTTTTTTCCCTTCGCCGTCGGTACCAGGAATAAAACGCCCCCGCCGCATCAATGCATCGCAGGTCGCTCGGTCAAGTGCCTCATCGCCTGATGACATTAGAATTTCGCAGTCGGAGACGAAACCTGTCGCGTCTACGGCGAGCCTAAATCTTGTAGCACCCTTGGTATGCTTCATCTTCGACGAGATTGGGGCGTCGGCAGGCGTGACCCAACGAGCAGGGTTTCCTACTGGAAATGCTGGGGTAGGGCCATGCTGCGGAGAAGCGAACGCGCTGCCTTCTGGCATTGATGCTGCGAGCAAGGCGGCAAATCCGAAAATGACATTGTGTCGCATGGAGCAAATTCCGTTCTTGGTCCTTCATTGGTAGGCCGACCGTGGCTACCCAGCAAGCCAATCAGCCAAAGTTAAGGCCCGCCCGGATTGCTCCGGACGGGCCTTGATTTAGTTTGACCCTAAGGTTGTAGCTTACTTCTTGGCCTTGAGCGCAGCGCCCAGGATGTCGCCCAGCGAAGCGCCGGCATCCGAGGAACCGTACTGCTCGACGGCTTCCTTCTCTTCGGCCAGCTGGCGGGCCTTGACCGAGAAGTTCGGCTTCTTCGAACGATCGAAGCCGGTGACCATGGCGTCGAACTTCTGGCCGACCTGGAAGCGGTCGGGGCGCTGTTCGTCGCGGTCGCGGCCAAGGTCGCTGCGCTTGATGAAGCCGGTGGCGCCATCGTCGCCAGCCTGGACTTCGAGGCCGCCATCGCGGACTTCGAGGACGGTGACGGTGACGACCTGGTTCTTCTTCAGGCCCGACGAGGCAGCAGCAACGCCGGCTGCCGGAGCACCCTTTTCAAGCTGCTTCATGCCGAGGCTGATGCGCTCCTTCTCGACATCGACGTCGAGAACGATGGCCGAAACCTGCTCGCCCTTGCGGTGCAGGGCCAGCGCGTCCTCGCCCGAGATGCCCCAGGCGATGTCCGACATGTGGACCATGCCGTCGACGTCGCCATCGAGGCCGATGAACAGGCCGAATTCGGTCGCGTTCTTGACTTCGCCTTCGACGGTCGAACCGACCGGGTGCTGTTCGGCGAACGCTTCCCGGGGGTTCTGCTGAGCCTGCTTGAGGCCGAGGCTGATGCGGCGCTTGTCGCTGTCGACCTCGAGGACGATGACGTCGACTTCCTGGCTGGTCGAAACGATCTTGCCCGGGTGGACGTTCTTCTTGGTCCACGACATTTCCGAAACGTGCACCAGACCTTCGATGCCGGCTTCCAGCTCGATGAAGGCGCCGTATTCGGTGATGTTGGTGACCGTGCCCTTGAGCTTCGCGCCAACCGGGTACTTGGCGGCAACGCCATCCCACGGATCCGATTCCAGCTGCTTCATGCCGAGGCTGATGCGCTGGGTATCCTGGTTGATGCGGATAATCTGGACCTTCACGGTGTCACCGATGTTGATGACTTCGTTCGGGTGGTTCACGCGCTTGTAGCTCATGTCGGTGACATGGAGCAGGCCGTCGATGCCGCCGAGGTCAACGAAGGCACCGTAGTCGGTGATGTTCTTCACGACGCCGTCGATGATCTGGCCTTCGGCCAGGTTCATGATCAGGCCCGAACGCTGTTCGGCGCGGGTTTCTTCGAGGACGGCGCGGCGCGAGACAACGATGTTGCCGCGGCGACGGTCCATCTTGAGGATCTGGAAGGGCTGCGGGATGTCCATCAGCGGCTGCACGTCGCGCACCGGACGGATATCGACCTGCGAACCGGGGAGGAAGGCCACGGCGCCGTCGAGGTCGACGGTGAAGCCACCCTTCACGCGGCCGAAGATCACGCCTTCAACGCGCTTGCCTTCGCCGAATTCGTTTTCAAGCTTGTCCCAGGCGGCTTCGCGGCGGGCGCGGTCGCGGCTGAGCATGGCTTCGCCGTCAGCGTTCTCGACGCGGTCAACGAAGACTTCGACTTCGTCGCCCACGGAAAGGCCGTGCGGCTGGCCGGCCATGGCGAATTCGCGCAGGGGCACGCGGCCTTCGCTCTTCAGGCCGACGTCGATGACGGCCTTGTCGCCTTCGATTGCGGTAATGGTGCCCTTGACGACGCGGCCTTCAAAGCCGCCGCTGGCGGCGCCGCCGAGCGATTCGTCGAGCATCGCGGCGAAATCGTCGCGAGTCGGATTGGCAGTTGCCATTCTTACGTTCCTTAACATCGATGTTTCCGGCCAAGCGGTTGTATCCGCTGGTCTTTTCTCCACGCCGGCGGGATTGCCGGCATGGGCCAAAGGGGCCGATTTCCTGCGGGGGCCGGATGCCGTCCGCAGCATCCATCGGGCGGGGAGCCTTCAGGACCGCTGGCCCCTAGGTGAGAGGGGGCGGAAAAGCAAGGAAATTGGGCCTGTTTGCTTCAACCCGCGCCTGGCCGCGCCTTGTGAATCCAGCAATTGACCGAGAGGCGCGCGTTGGCGAGGCCATTGTCCTCTGCGCTTAGCGCCGCGACCTGGTGCCAAGCGAAGCTGGGGAATGCGACGAGGCGGTTGCGCTCCGGAGCAATCGAAACGGCTGGCTCGGTTCCGTTAAAGGCAAACAACTCGATCTCGCCGCCACTGTGCTTTGCGCCGGGGCGAGGGAAATAGAACACCGCGCTGACAATGCGGTCGCTGATGCGCCCCGCCGCGGCGGCGCCGAAATCGCTGTCGATGTGGCGTTCGAAGAAGTTGCCGTCGAACTGGGCGTTCAGCTCGTATTCGTAGCGGGCGGGGGTGAAGGGGGTTATCCCGGTCGCGGCGAACAGATCGGGCAGGCACGCTTCCACGGCGGCGGTGAACCAGTCTTCACAGGGGCCCAAGGCCTCGGGAACCTGCCACAGGCGGCGCGATCCTGAGTAGCCATTACCGTTGACGTCAGTCTCAATGGCGATTTCGAACAGGCGCGCTTCGTGCGCCGAAACGTGGGCATCGAGTTCGGCAAGGCGCTTCGCCGGCAGGAAATCGTCAATTACGATATGGCCGGGGACGAGCGGGCGGTTCATCCAGGCTGTTTACAAATGAGAAAACAGCTTGCCCAGATTGTTAACTATTGGACTTTGTCCCGCTTTAGCTCAACCAGCGCGATGGCGCGGGCCACAGCCTCTTCGCGATTGAGGAGCGAAGTGTCGAGGACCACGGCATCCTCTGCGGCGAGCAGCGGTGCGGCGGCGCGGGTGGCGTCGCGGCGATCGCGTTCCTCAAGGTCGGCGGCGATGTCCTCCAGCGTGATAGCGCGGCCCTGCTGCTGCATTTCGCGATAACGCCGCTCGGCCCGGGCCGGGACCGAGGCGATGACGAAGAGCTTTACCTCGGCCTCGGGCGCGATGACCGTGCCGATGTCGCGCCCGTCGAGCACCGCGCCGCCGGGCTGGGTGGCGAAGCTGCGCTGGCGTTCGTAAAGCGCCTGCCGCACCGCCGGATGGACCGAGACGCGGCTGGCAAGCCCGCCCGTATCTTCGGACCGCAATTCCGGATCGCCCAGCAGGCTATCGGGGAAGGCGCAGGCGGCGAGGGCATCGGCGCCGTCGTCCGGGTTGCCGCCATCGAGGAAGCACTGCCTCCCCACCGCGCGGTAAAGCAGTCCGGTATCAAGGTGCGGCAAGCCGAAATGCGCGGCGAGCGCCTTTGCTATGGTGCCTTTGCCTGATGCGGTGGGGCCATCGACGGCGATGATCATGGCTGCACTGCCTTGCGGTCGCGCAGGGCCTTCACCAGCCCCATGAGGGCAATTACCGCCCAGCAGGCTTCAAGCACGAAGGCGGCCAGGTTGAAGTGGACCGAAAGGGAGGCAAGCAAAAGCGCCGCACCGACCAGGTTGGCAGCATTGAACCACACCTTGTCCATCTGGGGCGAGGCGTTGGCATAGGCAAAAGCCACGAGAAACAGCGCGCTGCCTATCAGGCCTACCACGTTGGCCCAGTCGAGCGTCACCGGCTCACTCCGCCAAGCAATTCCTCGAAAACCGGGAAGCTGGTAGCGATGGGTCGGGTGTCGTCCACCTCCACGCCGCGCGTGCTGGCCATGCCGGCGATCGCCATCGACATGGCAATGCGGTGGTCGAGGTGCGTTTCGATCGGGCCTTCGGTGCCGGGCAGCGGATCGCCACGGGTGCCGTGGATGGTGAGGCCGTCCTCGCTTTCGGCGACGCGCGCGCCAGCAGCCGTCAGGGCGGCGGCCATGACGGAGATGCGGTCGCTCTCCTTGACGCGCAGTTCCTCAAGGCCGGTTGTCACGGTGCGACCCTCGGCCATGGCGGCGGCGACGAAGAACACCGGGAATTCGTCGACCATGCTGGGCACGACGGCAGGATCGACTTCGATCCCCTTCAGCGGCGAATGGAAGACGCGCAGGTCCGCGACCGGCTCCCCGCCGACAAGGCGCGGGTTCTCTTCCTCGATCCGCCCGCCCATGTCGCGCAGCACGCCGATGAGGCCGGCACGGGTGGGGTTCAGCCCGACATTGCGGATCAAGAGCTCGCTGCCCGGAATGATCAGCGCGCCGACAATGAAGAATGCGGCGGATGATGGGTCGCCCGGCACGTCGATCACCTGAGGCTTCAGTTCAGCCTCTCCGCGCAGGCGAATCACGCGCGTGCCGTCCACTTCCTCGACCTCCAGCTCCGCGCCGAAGCCACGCAGCATCCGTTCGGAGTGGTCGCGGGTGGGGACCGGTTCGATCACGGTGGTGATTCCCGGTGTGTTGAGCCCCGCCAGCAGGACCGCACTTTTTACCTGCGCCGAGGCAACCGGCAGGCGGTATTCAATCGGCACGGCAGGCGATGCGCCGCGCACGGTGAGGGGGAGGCGGCCGCCTTCGCTCGCCTTGAAGGCAGCGCCCATGCGGCTGAGCGGCTCGATCACGCGGCCCATCGGGCGCTTGGACAGGCTGGCGTCGCCGATGAACTGCGCCTCGATGGCGTGGCTCGCGACAAGGCCCATGAGAAGGCGCGTCGAGGTGCCCGAATTGCCCATGTCGAGCGGCCCTTGCGGCTGGAGCAGCGCGCCGACGCCAACGCCGTGGACGCTCCATTCGCCGATATCCGTACGCTCTACCTTCGCCCCCATCGCGCGCATGGCGGCGGCGGTGGCGAGCACGTCCTCGCCTTCAAGCAGGCCGGTCACCCGCGTCTCGCCCACGGCCAGCGCGCCCAGCATGATCGAGCGGTGGCTGATCGACTTGTCCCCCGGCACGCGAATCTCCCCGCGCAGCGGCCCGGCGGGGCGGAAGCGGCGGGGACGCATCTGGGTGGTGTCGTGCGAGCTCAAAGTGTGGGGCTTTCGTCTGTACAGGCGGAAATGCGCGCGGCTTTTGACAGCGCGGGCGCACTATGGCAAGGCGCGCGCCGCGTCGGGACAGGCGCAACCTGTTTCCCATCGGAATTTGCAAAGTTACGCTCCGCCAAAGACCGGCGGGCATACTCGAGGAATTGACATGGCCAAGGCTGAATGGGGCGCCAAGCACGGCTGCCCGAAGTGCGGCACCCGCTTTTACGATCTGGGCAAGGATGACCCGATCACCTGCATCGAATGCGGCTATGCCTGGCATGCCGAACCGGTGCTCAAGTCGAAGCAGCCGATTCCCTTTGAGGAAGTGCAGAAGGATCCGGCCCAGGTCGCCGATGCTGACCTCGCCGAAGAGGATATCGACATCGATGAGGACGGTGACAGCCCGGACAACGACGTCGATCTTGGCGGCGACGATGACCTTGGCGTTGCCGGCGTCGAAGGTGACGACGACGAAAATTAATTCCCTACTTGCCAAGCCCGGAAGCCGCTTCTAAGGGGGCGTCCTTCCCGGGCCACGGCACGGGGATGGTTCACCTTTCAGGCGAACCGGAATGATTGGTACGGGGCCTTAGCTCAGCTGGGAGAGCGCCTGCATGGCATGCAGGAGGTCAGCGGTTCGATCCCGCTAGGCTCCACCATTCATTCAAAACAGGCTTTTCGAAGGCAGCTGGTTGGCGAGGTTTCGCCCACCGGCTTTTTTCGCGTTTTAGGGATTTGGTCCAATGTTCGACACCTTGTCAGACCGCCTCGGCAGCGTCTTCGACAAGCTGCGTGGGCGCGGTGCGCTCAACGAACAGGATGTGCGCGATGCCATGCGCGAAGTGCGGATCGCGCTGCTCGAAGCCGACGTCGCGCTGCCCGTCGCCCGCCGTTTCATCGATGACGTTACCGAAAAGGCTGTTGGCCAGTCGGTCCTGAAGTCGGTCACGCCCGGCCAGCAGGTCGTCAAGATCGTCAATGACGCGCTGGTCGAGATGCTGGGCGGGGAAGAGGTTCCCGGGCTCGATCTCAACGCCGCGCCGCCGGTGGTCATCCTCATGGTCGGCCTTCAGGGCTCGGGCAAGACGACCTCGACCGCCAAGCTCGGCAAGCTGCTGAAAGAGAAGCACGGCAAGAAGGCCATGATGGCGTCGCTCGACGTCAACCGCCCCGCCGCGCAGGAACAGCTGCGCGTGCTGGGTGAGCAGGTCGGCGTCGCCACCCTGCCTATCATCGCGGGCCAACAACCGGTTGAGATTGCGAGCCGCGCCATGCAGGCTGCCAAGCTGCAGGCGGTGGACGTGCTGCTGCTCGATACGGCGGGCCGCCTCCACGTCGACCAGCAGCTGATGGAAGAGATGAAGGCGGTTGCAGCCATCTCGAATCCCAAGGAAACCCTGCTCGTCGTCGATTCGCTCACCGGCCAGGACGCGGTGAACGTGGCGCAGAGCTTTGCCGGCCAGGTTGACCTGACCGGCGTGATCCTCACCCGCATGGACGGCGATGCGCGCGGCGGTGCGGCGCTTTCGATGCGCGCGGTCACCGGCAAGCCGATCAAGTTCGCCGGCATGGGCGAAAAGCTCGACGCGCTTGAAGTCTTCCATCCCGGCCGCGTTGCGGGCCGCATCCTCGGCATGGGCGACATTGTCTCCATCGTCGAAAAGGCGGCGGCGACAATCAAGGAGGAAGAGGCCGAGGCCATGGCCAAGCGCATGGCCAAGGGTCAGTTCGACCTCAATGACCTGCGCACCCAGCTTCGCCAGATGCAGTCGATGGGCGGCCTTGGCGCGCTCGCCGGCATGATGCCCGGCATGAAGAAGGCCAAGGCGGCGATGGAACAGTCGGGCATGGACGATAAGGTCCTGCTGCGCATGGATGCGATCATCGGTTCGATGACGCCCAAGGAGCGCACCCGGCCCGACCTGCTCAACGCCAAGCGCAAGATCCGTATCGCCAATGGCTCCGGCACCCAGGTGCAGGACGTCAACAAGATCCTGAAGATGCATCAGGAGATGGAACGCGCGATGAAGCAGATCAAGAAGATGGGCGGCCTCGGCGCGCTGGGCAAGCTGTTCGGCAAGGGCGGGCTGCCCGGCATGGGCGGTGGCGGAATGGGCGGAGCTGGCGGAGCCGGCGGCCTTCCCGGCCTGGGCGGCGCGATGCCTTCCAACCTCAACGATCTTCTGAAGAAATAAGTTTAACCGTATTACTGTGATTTGATTGAAAGGTAGTTCAAATGTCTGTTTCCCTTCGTCTTTCGCGTGGTGGTTCGAAGAAGCGCCCGTATTACAAGATCGTCGTCGCCAACAGCCGCGCCCCGCGTGACGGCAAGTACCTGGAGCAGGTTGGCACCTACAACCCGCTGCTCGCCAAGGATGACGAAAACCGCGTCCGCCTGGTCGAAGACCGCGTGCGTTACTGGATCGGCGTCGGCGCCCAGCCGACCGACCGCGTTGCCCGCATGCTCGACAAGGCCGGCATCAAGGAGCGCACTGCCACGGTGAACCCGAAGAAGGGTGAACCGGGCAAGAAGGCCCTCGACCGCGCCGAAGAGAAGGCCGAAAAGCTGCGTGAAGCCGAGGAAGCCAAGAAGGCTGCCGAGGAGGAAGCAGCAGCCGCAGCTGCCGCTCCTGCTCCCGCCGCTGAAGAAGCTCCGGCTGAAGAAGCTGCCGCCGAGGAAGCTCCGGCCGCTGAAGAAGCCAACGAAGCGACCCCGAACAGCGACGCCGGCGACGATGCCGATGCCGCTTCGGGCGAAAGCGCCCAGGCTCCGGCCGAGGGCTGATCTTGGCGCAGGACAAGCCCGTGACGCTCGCCGCCATCATCGGCGCGCATGGTATCACGGGGGAAGTCCGGCTCAAACTGTTCGGTGAAGGCGTGGATTCGCTGCGGCGATTCCGCGCCTTCAACGATTCTGCCCTGACGCTCGTCAAGCTGAAGGACGATGGCAAGGGCGGCGCGATCGCCCGCTTTGCCGAAGTGACCGACCGCACCGCCGCCGAGGCCCTGCGCGGTACGGCACTGACGGTCCCGCGCTCGGCGCTGCCGGACCTGCCCGAGGGCGAATACTACCACGCCGACCTGCTGGGCCTGGCTGCCGTGTCTGATGAGGGCGAAGCGCTCGGCATGGTGATTGCGGTCGAGAACTTCGGTGCGGGCGATGTGGTGGAGATCCAGCGCCCCAACGGCAAGAAGTTCATGGTGCCAATGCGCGCCGAGGCCGTGCCTGAGTGGAATGGCGAACGGCTGGTTGTTACCGCGGCTTTCGCGGCAGATTGACCAGCTTCTCCACCTCTTTTCCGAACCGCTTCATGTCAAAGTTCTGCGGATCGTCGTGTGCGTCGGGAATGCCTGCGTCGACCGTGTTATGCTGCGCCGGGATCAGCCAGCGCCCGGCGCGCGCGCTGACGTAGACGTAGAGCGCCGCCAGCATCCGGTACTGCGCCGGGGTGAAGCCCGGCTTCGGCCCCTCGGTCGCGGCGCGGGTGGTGGCATCGCCGACAAAGCGGCGCGGCTGTACCGTTTCGATGTGGACGAAGCGCCCGCGCGCCCGGGGCCCGACGACCCGGCTCTCCAGCTTGGTCGCGCGCCATGGCTCCACGGAACTCGTGCCCCGCCCAGATCTGCCCGACGCGGTTAAGGAAGATGTGCGCTACCGGCTCCTTCGCGATTTCGTCGGTCATGTAGGGCTGGAAGGAATTGACCTTCTCGTCCTTGTTCAGGTTCCTCGGGAAGGGGTCGGACTTGTAGAACGGCGTGCTGGTATCGTGGATCACATAGTACTGCAGCGGCAGCCCTTCCTCGGTCTGTGAGACCGGCGCATCGGCATATTGGCGCGCATAGGTGCGGTAAGGCTCAGGGAATGCCTCTATCGCGGCGGCCTTTTGAGCGGGCGAGGGCGGCGGTGCATCGGTCATCAGCCGCACGATCACCGGAGGCACCGGCTGCGGCTTCCTCACGGCGAACAGCTCGATCTTGCGCAGCAGGCAGGTGGCCTGTTCGAGCGGCGTGCCGGCGAAGGTGAGCGTATCGCGGTCAAACCGGCACTCGCCGATTTCCTCAGCCATTGCTGGGAGCGGTATGGCGCAGAGCGCCAGCGGCAACATCAGGGAACTGCGCATGGCGGCACCTTCGCCTGTGCCGCGCGGGTGGGCAAGTCAGCAATTGCGCCCGGCGGCGATTTGCCCGAAAGGCGCGTGCCATGACCTTTCGCGCCACAGTCCTGACGCTCTACCCGGAAATGTTCCCCGGCCCACTGGGCGTCAGCCTTGCCGGCCGCGCGCGGGAGGACGGGAAGTGGGCGCTCGATGCCGTGCAGATCCGCGATTTCGCGGCGGACAAGCACCGCACGGTTGATGACACGCCGGCCGGCGGCGGGGCGGGGATGGTGCTGCGGGCGGACGTGTTGGCGAGCGCCATCGACCATGCGCGCAGGCTCAATCCAGAGGCCCCCGTCATTGCCATGACCCCGCGCGGAAAGCCGCTCACCCAGGCCCGTGTGCGCGAACTTGCCGCCGGGCCCGGCGTCATCGTCCTGTGCGGCCGGTTCGAGGGATTCGACGAGCGGATTTTCGAAGGCCGACAGGTCGAGGAAGTCTCGGTTGGCGACATCGTCCTCTCCGGCGGAGAGCCTGCCGCGCTGATGCTGTTAGATGCTTGCATTCGGCTGCTTCCCGGCGTAATGGGCGCGGCTTCCAGCGGGACCGAGGAGTCGTTCGAGAACGGCCTCCTTGAATATCCGCATTACACTCGGCCTGCCGAGTGGGAAGGACGCACGATCCCTGAAGTGCTGCGATCGGGGGATCATGCGAAGATCGCGGCGTGGCGAAAGTCACAGTCCGAGATCGATACACGGTTACGCAGGCCGGATCTTTGGGAGCGTCAAGAGGGCGCTCGGGTCCAGTCTGCCTCTGGCGCGCGGCGTGAAAAGAAGGACTGAGGACCAGTGAACCTGATCCAGCAGATCGAAGCCGAGGAAATCGCCAAGGCGACCTCTGGCGACAAGGTAATTCCCGAATTCCGTCCGGGTGACACCGTGCGCGTCGGCGTGAAGGTTATCGAAGGTGAGCGCAGCCGCGTTCAGATGTACGAAGGCGTTTGCATCGCACGCGCCAACAAGGGCATCGGTTCGAACTTCACCGTCCGCAAGATGAGCTTCGGCGAAGGCGTTGAGCGCGTATTCCCGCTCTATTCGCCGAACATCGACAGCATCACCGTGGTCCGCCGCGGCGTCGTGCGTCGTGCCAAGCTGTACTATCTGCGCGGCCGCACCGGCAAGCGCGCTCGCATCGCCGAGCGCCGCGACACCCGCAACGAGGGCTGATCGCTCCTCGCCAAGGATGGCAGAAATCAAAGGGCTCCGACGATGGTCGGGGCCCTTTTTGCATCCTCGCTGCAAGGGCACTGCAATGGGCCTTTAAGTGTATTGCATTCCTCATACACCCTGTTACTCTGACAGACGGGTAAGGGATGGGGAGAAATTCCATGACAGAGGTGGCGCTGGCGCCGGTACGCGGCCGTGACCGCATAGACGTGCTCGACATGATGCGGGGGTTTGCCATCCTCTGCATCTTTTACATGAACCTGCCGGCGATGATGGGTCCGATGGCCGCGATGTTCGGCGATATTCGCGCGCTCGGCTGGTCGGGTGCGGATCAGAAGGCTTGGCTGTTCATGGAAACCTTCCTCGAAGGCACCCAGCGCGGCATGCTGGAGATGCTGTTCGGCGCGGGCATGATGGTGACCTTTGCCAAGGCGATGGAGCCGGACGGACCGGTGGCCGTGGCGGACCTCTATATCCGCCGCAACCTGTGGTTGCTCGCCTTTGGCCTCGTCGACCTCTTCCTGCTCGCCTGGATGGGGGACATCCTCCACATCTACGCACTCTGCGCCCTGGCGCTGTTCCCCTTCCGCAAGATGAAGGTGAAGTGGCTGCTGACCATCGGCCTGCTGTTCGCCGCGTTCCAGTTCGTTGGCGGCGCGGTCGAATATGTCAGCCGCTCGCAGACCCAGGCCACCTATCACGTGGCGCAGGAAAAGCAGGCGAAGAAGCAGGCGCTGACCAAGGACGAGGCCGAGGCGGTCAAGACCTGGAAGGAGAAGGAAAAGAAGATCGCCGAAGGCGATCCCATGATCCAGAAGCTGACCAAGGATGAAGCCAAGGCGCGTGACGGCGGCATGTTCGACTATGCCGGCTTCTTCATCTCCACCTACATGATGATCAACGCCAAGGGCGCGCTGATGTTCGGCATTATCGAGGCTTTCGGCACCATGCTGATCGGCATTGCCTTGTGGAAGCTGGGCTTCATCCAGGGCAGGCGAACGACCAGGGAATATGTCTGGGCGCTGGTCATTGCCTATGGCTTCGGTCTCACCGCGCGCTATGTCGGGGGCCTCGAGCGGATGACATTCTCTCCGATCCCCAAGACCCTCTGGATGACGCAGGAGTTTGCCCGCATCGCGGTCAGCCTGGGCCACGTGGCACTGATCAACCTGCTCATGCGGTTCGACTGGGGCAAGGGCCTGCTTTCACCGCTCAAGGCTGCGGGGCAGATGGCGTTCTCGCTCTATTTCCTTGAGCAGATCATCGGCATCTGGGTGCTCTATTCGCCAATCGGGCTGCACCTGCCGGGCGCGCAGGGCTGGGCCTATGTCATGTGGCAGGCCTCGGTGGTGATCGTGCTGCTGCTGATCTTCGCCAATATCTGGATGCGCCTGTTCCAGTCCGGCCCGCTCGAATGGGTCTGGCGGAGCCTTGCCTACAATCGCAAGCAACCGTTCAGGCGCGGCAAGGCACAGCCGGCGTGATCTGACGCGCTACGGGAGGGCCGCCATGCCCGGATGTCATGACCGAAGGCAGTTCATCGTCTCGGGCCTCGCATTCGGACTGGCGGCTTGCTCTGCCGGGTCGGCCCGGGCCGCCCCCGTCCGGCCAGTCCTCGCGCCGCCCAACTGATCGCAGCCGCCCGGCGGCAGATCGGCGTCACGCGCAGCTATGCCCCGGCCTATACCGTGCTCGCCTACCCCAATGGCGATGTGCCGCGGGTGAAGGGCGTCTGCACCGATGTCGTCATCCGCGCCTATCGCGATGCCTTCGCGCTGGATTTGCAGGCAGAGGTCCACCGCGATATGGTCCGCGCCTTCTCCGCCTATCCGCGCCGCTGGGGGCTGAGCCAGCCGGATCGCAATATCGACCACCGCCGCGTGCCCAATCTCGCCACCTTCTGGGAGCGGGCGGGCGCGCGGCTGCCGCTGGGCGGCTGGCAGCCGGGCGACCTGTTCTCCTCGCTGGTGGGGGAGCGCCTGCCGCACACCGGCGTTATCTCTGACCGCCTTTCGCCGCTCGGCAATCCGATGGTGATCCACAACATGGGGCAGGGCACGCAGGAAGAGGACTTGCTGGTGGCGGGCCGCTTGATCGCCCGTTTCCGCTGGCGGGTTTGACCGTCCTGATCTAGGGGCAGCCTCGTCCAGCAGAAGGAAGTGAACATGGGTTACCGGGTGGTGGTTGTCGGCGCGACGGGCAATGTCGGGCGCGAGATGCTCAACATCCTCGCCGAGCGCGAATTCCCCTGCGACGAGATCGCCGCGGTCGCCTCGTCACGTTCCACCGGGGACGAGCTTGAATACGGCGAAACCGGCAAGATGCTGAAGGTGAAGAACCTTGAGCATTTCGACTTCACCGGCTGGGATATGGCGCTGTTTGCCGTCGGCTCGGAAGCGACCAAGACCTACGCGCCCAAGGCCGCCGCCGCTGGCTGCGTGGTGATCGACAACAGCTCGCTATACCGCATGGACCCGGACGTGCCGCTGGTCGTGCCCGAAGTGAACCCCGATGCCATCGGCGGCTATACGGCGAAGAACATCATCGCCAATCCCAACTGCTCGACAGCGCAGATGGTCGTCGCGCTGAAGCCGCTGCACGATGCGGCGAAGATCAAGCGCGTCGTCGTCGCCACCTACCAGTCGGTCTCCGGCGCGGGCAAGGACGGCATGGACGAACTGTTCGAGCAGAGCCGCAACATCTTCGTCGGCGATCCCGCCGTGCCGACCAAGTTCACCAAGCAGATCGCCTTTAACGTGATCCCGCACATCGACAGCTTCACTGGATGATGGCTCGACCAAGGAAGAATGGAAGATGGTGGCCGAGACGAAGAAGATCCTCGACCCCAAGATCAAGGTCACCGCCACCTGCGTGCGCGTGCCGGTCTTCGTCGGCCACTCCGAAGCGATCAACATCGAGTTCGAGGAAGAGATTTCCGCCAAGCAGGCCCAGAACCTGCTGCGCGAAGCCCCCGGCGTGATGCTCGTCGACAAGCGTGAGGACGGCGGATACGTCACCCCGATCGAATGCGTGGGTGACTACGCCACCTTCGTGAGCCGCGTGCGCGAGGACCCGACGGTCGACAGCGGGCTATCGCTGTGGTGCGTGTCAGACAACCTGCGCAAGGGTGCGGCGCTCAATGCCGTGCAGATTGCGGAACTGCTGGGGCGGCGGTATTTGAAGAAGGGGTGAAAGAAGGGATCCTCTAATCTTTCGATAAAATGGCCTCGTTACCGATGAAGCCAACGTCGAGTTCTTTTCTTGCGCCCACCAACGCCATCGCGGGCATAAGGCAGGAGTACTTTATGGCGAAAGTCTTGACGTCCTTCAATGCCGACAGGGGAGGCTGAAAGGTCAGTACACCGCGAAAGCTGCGAATTGCTGATCCTTTTGGTATCCCACAATGCGCCTCGATTGCTCCGGCGAACTTTTCGTCTGACGCGTAAGACGCCCGATTGGGGAAGCCCTGCAAACGCCCAAGTCGATTCAATTCTGCCTCAGCCCTTTTGATGACGTTCGGCCGGGCCTGATCAGTCAATTCGTCCTGATATTTCGCGCCTAGCTCTGCATTGGCAAAATTGACGAACTCGTTGTCACTCGCTTCGCGGATGCAGGCGAACTTCTCTGGCGACGCACCGGCATTGGCCCCGATCGAAATTGCATATCCTTGCAAGTCGCTTTCGTAGGTCACGGTGATGGCGCCTGCTGCAAGGCCGCACTTCGCAAGCTTTTGCTGCATGACTTGCTCGTAAGGAGGTGGAGCGTCGGGTGGCAGTTCCATGATCGCAATATAACGGTTGTACGATTGACTGGAAAGAGCAGCTCTATCCCCCATCCTAGCCACCCGCTCATGCTCCGACTTCAACCGCTCCACATCAAACGCATGCTGGGCGAAAGGCCCATCGCGTTCCACCCAGAACAGGAACAGGTGCGCCGACCAGCGGTTGGGGTTGGGCTGGACGCGGGCGTGGCGGCGGTCGATGCCGCGGTAGAGGACGCCGTCACCCGGCTGCATCGCCACCGAGGTGTAGGGCTCGTCGCCCCATGTATCCTCGCAGGGCGTCACTTCGGTCACGTGGTGCGATCCTACTTCGAGCGGCCAGGGCTTGTCGTCGCTGTAGACCAGCGTGAGCGAAATGCTGTGCTCGCTCGATGGCCGGTCGGCGTGGACGCGGCAGATGTCGTCCTTCAGGTAGATGCGGAAGAAGTCGTAGCTCGGCAGCAGGTCCTTGCCGGTCACGTGGCTGACGATCGGCGTCAGGCCCCAGAGGAAGGTGGTCAGGGGGCGATAGAAGTGGCCGGAAATGTCCACCGTATCGAACCGGGAAAGCGCCTGGCTCACGGTAAAATCCTGCATCGTCCGGCCGGCTGCTGCCAGGTCGATCTGGATCTGCTTGTAGAGGTTGGTGGCGACCTCGGGCGGGATCAGGCCCCGGATCGTCGCAAAGCCGTCACGCGCGTAATCACCTTCAACCCGCATCAATCATCGTCCCTTGTCCTGCGGCCAAGCTGGCATCTTTTGCGCCGGGAGCGCAATGGCAAATGGCGCGGGGCGTGCTAATCCAGCGGTTATGACGCTCCAGACGATGACCGGCGGCTGCCAGTGCGGCCGCGTTCGCTACACGGCAAAAGCTGATCCGGCCGAAGCCTACCTGTGCCACTGCAAGATGTGCCAGCGCGCCACCGGCGGGGTTGCCGCGGCCTTTGTCGGCGTGAGCCAAGCCGATGTGGCGTGGCAGGGAGAGCCGGACTGGTATGACAGTTCACCCATCGCGCAGCGGCCGTTCTGCTCGCACTGCGGTACGCCGTTCGGTTTCCGCTTCCGCGAAGGGTCGACCAAGATGGATCTGACCATCGGCACGTTCGATGATTCCTCGCCCTTTGTGCCCAAGCACCACTTCGGCGCGGAAAGCCTGCACGAGGCCTGGCTGGATACGTCCGCCCTGCCGCGCATCAAGTCTTCCGATTACGATGTGCTGGTGCAGAAATGGCAGGACGCGGGCGTGGAGATGCCGAAGTGAGCGCAGTCGATACCGAATTCTACGAAGGCTTTGGCGGGGCGAAACTGGCGGTCCACCGCTTGGGGGTGGGGCGTCCGCTGCTCCTGCTCCATGGCCTGTTCTCCAGTGCCGAGGTCAACTGGATCAAGTTCGGCCACGCCGCGACCATTGCTGAGGCCGGGTTCGAGGTCATCATGCCCGATCTGCGCGCCCACGGGCAAAGCGCCGCGCCGCAGGAGCCGGAGGCCTATCCGCATGACGTGCTGGTGACCGATCTGGAGGCACTGGTGCGGGCGCTCGGGCTTTCCGACTACGACCTCGGCGGTTTCTCGCTCGGCGCGCGCACGGCGCTCAAGGGTGTGATCCACGGCCTTGCCCCCCGGCGGCTGGTGCTGGGCGGCATGGGGCTGGAGGGGCTGGTCAAGTGGGGCGGACGCTCGGACTTCTTCCTCGACGTCATCGCCCGCTTCGGCACGATCCCGCGCGATGACCCTGCCTATTTCGCGCAGAACTTCATGCGGACGATGAAGATCGATCCGGTGGCGGCGAAACTGCTGCTGGAATCGATCGAGGGCACCGGCATTTCGGACTTCTCCGCCGTGACCATGCCCACGCTGGTTGTTTGCGGCACCGAGGACCGCGACAATGGCTCGCCGCACGCGCTCGTCGAAGAGCTGGCGCAAGGCTTCCTTGCCGAGATCCCCGGCACGCACATGAGCTGCGTGACCAAGCGGGAACTGGGGGCGGAGATTGCGCGTTTCCTTGCCGGGTAACTCGACGAACCGCCCTTGACCTTGCGCCCATGCGACTTATGCCCGCAGGCAAGCCGTTTCGGCTGAAACCACCTGAGTCTTTCTGAGGATATGCCATGAGGAAATACGTGTCGCAGGCGGCGCTCGCTGCCGTGATGGTTGCCAGCCCCGCATTCGCCCAGTCCACCCCCGCAGAGGTCGATGCCTGGGTCAAGTCCGCCGACAAGGCCTATTTCGACGAAACGGTGAAGGTCGGTCAGGCCGACTGGGTCTATTCGACCTACATCAACGATGACAGCGCCGCCGTGGATGCCCGCGCCAACGCCGATTTCACCAAGCTGCAGGTCGCCAATGCGAACAAGGCGGCGGAACTGGCCAAGGTTCCCGGACTGTCGGCCGAGACGCAGCGCCTGCTCAATATGTTCCGCACCCAGATCGTAAACCCGGTCCCATCAACTCCCGGCGCGGGCGAGGAATATGCCAACCTCGCCGCCAAGCTTTCGGGCATCTACGGCAAGGGCAAGGGCACGCTCAATGGCAAGCCGATCAATGGCAGCGACATCGAGGAAGCCATGGGCACCAGCCGCAACCCGGCCGAGCTCAAGGAAATGTGGCTTTCGTGGAACGACAACGTCGGCAAGCCGATGAAGGCCGATTACGTCCGCATGGTAGAGATCGCCAACGCCGGCGCGAAGGAGCTCGGTTACGCCGATCTCGGCTCGCTGTGGCGTTCGAACTACGACATGTCGCCTGAGGCGTTTGCCGCCACCACCGAGAAGATGTGGAACGAGGTGAAGCCGCTTTACGAGCAGATCCACTGCTACACCCGCAAGAAGCTCAACGAGAAGTACGGTGACAGCGTTCAGGCCAAGACCGGCCCGATCCGCGCCGACCTGCTCGGCAACATGTGGGCGCAGGAATGGGGCAACATCTATGACATCGTCGCGCCCAAAGGTGCGGGCGATGTCGGCTATGATGTCGGCGAACTGCTCAAGGAAAAGGGCTATGACCCGGTGAAGATGGTCAAGGCGGGTGAGGGCTTCTACACCTCGCTCGGCCTGCAGCCGCTGCCCGCCAGCTTCTGGGAGCGCTCGCAGATCATCAAGCCGCGTGATCGCGAAGTGATCTGTCACGCCTCGGCCTGGAACGTCGACAACAAGGATGACCTGCGCATCAAGATGTGCACGAAGGTCAATGGCGACGATTTCACCACGATCCACCACGAACTGGGCCACAACTTCTACCAGCGCGCCTACAACGGCCAGCCCTATCGCCTCTACATGGAAGGCGCGAACGACGGCTTCCACGAAGCGATCGGCGATACCATGGCGCTGTCGATCACGCCCGAATACCTCGTCCAGATCGGCCTGCTCGATCCGGCGAAGGTTCCGGGCGCGGACAAGGACACCGGCCTGCTGCTGCGTCAGGCGATGGACAAGGTCGCTTTCCTGCCGTTCGGCCTGCTGATCGACCGCTATCGCTGGAAGATCTTCTCGGGCGAGATCAAGCCGGCGGACTACAACACGGCATGGACGCAGATGCGCCTGCAGTATCAGGGCATCACCCCGCCGGGTGAGCGCGGGCCTGACGCCTTCGATGCGGGCGCCAAGTACCACGTGCCGGCGGTCGTGCCCTACACCCGCTACTTCCTTGCGCGCATCCTGCAATTCCAGTTCTTCGAGGCTGCCTGCAAGCAGGCCGGCTGGAAGGGCCCGCTGCACCGCTGCTCGTTCTACGGCAACAAGCAGGTGGGCGAGAAGCTGAACGCCATGCTCAGCATGGGCGCATCGAAGCCGTGGCCCGACGCACTGGAAGCCTTCACCGGCAGCCGCGAGATGAGCGGCAAGTCGATGATCCGCTACTTCGCCCCGCTGACGAAGTACCTGAAGAGCGAAACCAAGGGTGAGAAGTGCGGCTGGTAAAACCCGGCTTCATAATGCCATAATGGGTGCCGGCGGTTGCCTCAGGGTGGCCGCCGGTATTTTCTTGGGGGTCGCAAATGAATTCAAGGTCGGTGCTGGCAGTGATCGTCAGCCTGTCGGGCAGTCCGGTTCTGGCCCAGTCTGCGCCTGAAACTCCGACCCAAGTGGCGGTGCCAGCCCCTGTCGAAGCCGCGCAGCTCAGCCTCCGTCCCCGCTTCATTTCGGGCAAGCAGCCGCACGAACTGCCCGAGGCGATTGCCGAGACGGCCAAGGGGCGCTTCGGCAAGGCTCTGGCCAGCGCGACGGTCCTGCCTGATGGCACCCTGAGCGATATTACGCTTGACCAGCCGACCGGCCTCGCCCCGCTCGATGCCGCGATTGTCGCCGCGCTGAAGGGGTGGCGGCTGAGCGCCCCGGTCGACAAAAGCGGCGTCAAGGTCGCAACGCGGGCGAAGTTCCCCTTCATGATCGGCCGCGGTCCAAAGCGGATTTCCGGCACGGAGGCTGAGATGCCACAGGCGGCCAAGCTGGCTTTCCACAACGGCAAGGTGGTCGTCGGCCTGCGGATCGATCCCGAAGGCCTGCCCGCAGACCTGAAAGTGGTGAGCAGCAGCAAGTCCGACCTGCTCGACAATGCGGCGCTCGCTGCGGTCGCGGCATCGCGATACGAGCGGCCCGTAGATCTTCATGGCCGCCCGGCCAGTTTCGAAATGCAGATCGAACAGAACTTCAGCCAGGCAGAGCAGGGCGGCGGCAGTTATCTCACCGGGCTAAAGTCCTACCGCTGCGACACCTTCATCGGCGAGCTGGACTGGTGGACCGCCGCCCATCCGGGCGAGAAGGTGTCCAAGCTGGAATTCTATGCCTTCATGGGCGGCCTGTCCTTCGTTGCCCCCGACGCGCTGGGCTGGGGCAAGTCGGACTTCCTGTCGCTCGCCCGGCGCCATCCGGTCGCATGGGAGAAAGCCGTCCAGCAGTGCCGCAAGGAGCCGGGTTCGCGGTTCCTGGAGCAATACAAGAAGGGTTAGCGGAACGGCGGCTCGTTAAACGCGCGCAGCTTGCGGCTGTGTAGCCTTGGCCCTTCGGCCTTGAGCAGTTCGCAAGCCAGCACGCCGATCTTGAGGTGTGACGAGATCGTTTCCTCGTAGAACCGGTTGGCCTGCCCCGGCAGCTTGATTTCGCCATGTAGCGGCTTGTCCGATACGCAAAGCAGCGTCCCGTAGGGAACGCGGAAGCGGAAGCCCTGCGCGGCGATGGTCGCGCTCTCCATGTCGATCGCAATCGCGCGGCTCTGGCTGAAGCGCATGGCGCTGTCGGTATAGCGCAGCTCCCAGTTGCGATCGTCGGTGGTGACGACCGTGCCGGTACGCATCCGCTTTTTCAGGTTCGCGCCGGTATCGCCGCTGACCTGCTCGGCCGCCGTTGCCAGCGCCACCTGCACTTCGGCAATCGCCGGGATCGGGATTTCCGGCGGCAGCACGCAATCGAGCACGTGATCGTCGCGCAGATAGGCATGGGCCAGCACATAGTCGCCGATCCGCTGCGTATCGCGCAGGCCGCCGCAGTGGCCGATCATCAGCCAAGCCTCGGGCCGCAGCACGGCGAGGTGGTCGCAGACCGTCTTGGCGTTGGAAGGGCCGACGCCGATATTGACCAGGGTTATGCCCATGCCGTCCTCGGCGATCAGGTGATAAGCCGGCATCTGGTGCCGCCGCCACGCCGTATCGGAAAGCCGCGCGCGGGCATTTTCGGTCGGCTCGTCGACATAGAGCCCACCCGCGCCGGACAGCGCGACGTAATTGCCCTTGCCCAGCTGCTCGCCTGCCCAGTCCACGAACTCATCGACATAGCGGTGATAGTTGGTGAACAGGATGAAGCGCTGGAAATGATCCACGCTGGTCCCGGTGTAATGGGCGAGGCGCGCGAGGCTGAAATCGGTGCGCAGGCCATCGAACAGTGCGAGGGGAATGTCGGCATCGGGGGCAGACAGGTCGATCCCGTCAGCCAGCTCGTCACCGATCAGCGCCAGTTCCGCCGAAGGGAAATGCCGCGCCATGTCCTGCGGGCTGAGGCTGCCCAGCACCGAGCTGGCGTCGATCACGTAAGGGAAGGGGATTTCCTGCGCCGAGCGGGCTACCTCGACCTCGATCTCGTAATCATCGGCGATGATCGAGATCTGTTCGCGCAGGTAATCGGCGAAAAAGGCGGGGCGGGTGACCGTGGTCGAAAATGTGCCGCTGTGCCCCAGTCGGCCAAAGGCGCGGGCGAAGTCCGGGCGGTTCTCCACGCCCGAATAATGGATGCGCAGTTCCGGGTAGCACCAGGCGCGCGATGTGCGGCGATCTGCGGGGGGAGGGTACCGTCGGCGGCGAAGGACTGGATGTCCTGGCGGAGGGTTTCGACGGCGGCTTCGTAAACGCGGACCAATTCCGCGATGGTTTTCTCTATCATGTTCATCGCGGGCCTATAGCGGATGAACGATGACATTTCAATTGCAACCGGATTAGCGCACGGCTTTGACAGGATCAGGCGTGGCTGCGAGGACGCAGGAATGGCCCTGATCCTGTTCAACAAACCCTATGGCGTGCTTTGCCAGTTCTCGCCGGAACGTGGCGGACCGCCACGGCCGACGCTGGCGGATTTCGTGCAAAGGCCGGGCGTCTATCCCGCCGGGCGGCTCGACACCGACAGCGAGGGGCTGCTGCTCCTTACCGATGATGGCCGCCTGCAATCGCGCATCGCCGATCCGCGTTTCAAGATGGCCAAGACCTACCTCGTGCAGGTCGAAGGAGAGCCTGACGAAGCTGCGCTCGAAGCCCTGCGGCGCGGCGTGCGGCTGAAAGACGGCATGACCCTTCCCGCCGAGGCGCGGCGCATCGACGACCCCGCGCTATGGCCCCGCGATCCCCCGGTGCGCTTCCGCAAGTCGGTGCCTGATTGCTGGATCGAACTTACCATCCGCGAAGGGCGCAACCGGCAGGTCCGGCGGATGACGGCAGCAGTGGGGCATCCGACCCTGCGGCTGGTGCGCTGGCGGATCGGGGACTGGTCGCTGGAGGGGATCGGACAAGGCGAGTGGCGGGAGGCTTGAGTTGCCTGACTCCACGACAATGGTCGATCCCTCGTCTGTGCGATGAATGCCTCGAAGTGGGTTAATGGAACCAATTCGCTTTTCGCGGGTTCAGTCCGTTCGGGAGGAATCGACTTTCATGGAAGCAGTGCAGCCGACACTAGTCGTTGAGGACGAGGCGCTGATCCGCATGAGTCTGGTCGATGTGCTGGAATCGGGGGGTATACCGTCAGCGAATGCAGCGATGGCGCTTCGGCAATGAAATTCATTGATTCGAGCGACGATCTGCAAGGGCTGGCGACTGATATTCGGCTGGGGGACGGTCCCGATGGTTGGGAAGTTGCCCATTATGCCCGCAAGAAATATCCCGACATCGCAGTAGTATACATGACCGGCGATAGCGCGGCGCAATGGTCTGCCGAAGGTGTTCCGAACAGCATCCTGCTCACCAAGCCATTTCCCGAAGCGCAGCTGTTGACGGCAATGGCCACGCTGATGATTTCGAACCGTCCGTAACTCCGCTTCGCCAGTCCAGCGATTAAAATAGGTGTCCAACACTAGGGGTGATAGGGCAGTGACGCCCTGAAAGCCTAAGGCGGCTTCAAAGGCATCCGGGTATGACTTTCGCCTCGCGAGTCTCCGGTCTCCGAAGGCTTTGGCCATGGAATTCTTTACGCCTTTCGATCAGGAAAGCTCGAACAGCCTCGGCATGGCCCTGGTCCTGTCCTCGGCCATGCCTTTGCTGCTTCTCAACGAACAGCTCATCGTCAAAGCGGCAAGTGAATCGTTTTGCCGCGCGTTCGATCTGCCTATCGATTCCGTGGTCGGCACATCGCTGCTCGATCTGGGCAATGGCGAATGGAACAAGCCGCAGCTGCGCACCCTGCTTGAAGCCACCGCGAACGGCCGCGTGGCCATTGATGCCTACGAGCTGGTATTGAAGCGCGCGGGCAAGGAAGATCGCATCCTGATCATCAACGCCCATGCGCTAGATCAGGCGGAACATGATTCCTTGCGGCTGGTCGTTGCGGTCACCGACATATCGGTGTCACGCGAGGCAGAGAATGCGGCTCGCGCCCAGATCGAGAAGATTGACTCACTCATGCGCGAGAAGCAGGTCCTGATGCAGGAACTGAACCACCGGGTCGCGAACAGCCTGCAGATCATCGCCTCGATCCTGATGCAGCGAGTCAAGCGGGTGCAATCGGAAGAGGCTCGCGCCCATTTGCGCGATGCGCATCACCGGGTCATGTCGATCGCGACCCTGCAGCGTCTGCTGGCGTCCAGCGCGACAAGCGATGTCGCCCTGCGCCCCTATCTGACAGACCTCTGCGCAAGCATCGGCGCATCAATGATCGCCGATCCGAACCGCATGACCATAAATGTGAGCGCGGATGACAGCGTGATGCGGCCGGACCGGTCAGTAAGCCTTGGCCTGATTGTCACCGAACTGGCGATCAATTCGCTGAAGCACGCATTTCAGGATCTGGCGCAGCAGGACTGTCACATCGATGTCGATTTTTCAGCCGGTCCATCGGGCTGGGCGCTGACCGTATCCGACAACGGCTGCGGTATGTCGAACCATGATGCCGAAGCCAAGTCGGGCCTGGGCACCGGAATTGTCAGCGCGCTTGCCAGTCAACTTGCGGCAAAGGTCGAAGTGACGGATAACGCGCCCGGAACGAAGACAATCATCCTCAGTCCCTCACCAATCGCCACACTGGCCAGCGCGGCAAACTGAAGCTTACTGCTACGCACCTGGCTTGCCGGGGCAATCGTCCCTCAACCTGAGTCAAGCGCGGGCGTTGTCCGAACGAAAAAGGGGCGCTCCAAACGGAGCGCCCCCAAATCTGTTCAGCAGGGCCGAAGCGCTCAGGCTTCGTCGCCGCCTTCGTTCGCAGCGTCTTCCACCACGTCGGCCGGGATTTCGCCCGGTTCGGCGTTGGGGTCGAAAGCTTCGGTGAAGCCGGTCGGAGCCGCTTCGTCTTCGAACATCTGCTTGAGGACGTCGACGCCAGCAGCCTGCTGCTCGGCCTCGTCGGGCGAGCGCGCGACGTTGACCTTGACGTTGACCGCCACTTCAGGGTGCAGCGAGACCTTCACGTCATAGACACCGATGGTCTTGATCGGGCGTTCCAGCACGATCATCGACTTCGAAACCTTGGCGCCATCGGCGTTCAGTGCATCGACGATGTCACGCACCGAAACCGAACCATAAAGCTGGCCGGCGTTCGACGAAGCGCGGATCAGGACGACCGACTTGCCTTCGACGTTGCCCGATTCGGCCTCAGCGGCCTTGCGGCGTTCGGCGTTGTCGGATTCGATCTTGGCGCGGTTGGCTTCGAAGACCTTGCGGTTGGCTTCGTTGGCGCGGAGTGCCTTCTTGTTCGGCAGCAGGAAGTTACGGGCGTAGCCGTCCTTCACGGTGACGACATCGCCGATGGCGCCCAGCTTCTCGACGCGTTCGAGGAGGATAATTTCCATGGTCCTTACTCCCCTTACTTCACGAGGTAGGGCAGCAGGCCCAGGTGGCGGGCGCGCTTGATGGCCTGGCCCAGCTCACGCTGCTTCTTTGCAGAAACGGCGGTGATGCGGCTCGGCACGATCTTGCCACGTTCGGACATGAAGCCCTGAAGCAGGCGCGTGTCCTTGTAATCGATCTTCGGCGCGTTCTTGCCCGAGAAGGGGCACGACTTGCGGCGGCGGAAAAATGCGCGGGCCATTATCAAAACTCCTCGCGTTCACGGCGCTTGGCGCGCTCACGGTCGTTCTTGCGCATCTGCACCGAGGGGCCACCCTCGTGCTCGTCGACGCGCACGGTGAGCCAGCGGATCACGTCTTCGTTGATCGCGGTCTGGCGTTCCAGCTCGGCAACGACGCCGGCAGGGGCTTCGATGTTGAGCAGGACGAAGTGTGCCTTGCGGTTGCGCTGGATCTTGTAAGCCAGGCTCTTCAGCCCCCAGGTTTCGGTCTTCGTGACCTTGCCCTGTCCTGCTTCGACGATCTCGGTGGCGGTAGCGGCCAGCGCATCAACCTGCGCCTGGCTCAGATCCTGGCGCGCCAGGAAAACATGCTCGTAAAGCGGCATGCCGTGCCTTTCTGTCTTCTAACCGATCGCTGGCTGATCCGCACGATTGCGGGGCCCCTCCGGCTTTCTTCGAGTTTCCCGGTTACGGGAAGTGGCGGCCCATAGCGGTTTTCCGGCCTTTTGCAAGGAAGGAATCGCCAAAAGGAGGGGCGGGCCGCCGGAATGGAGGCCCACCCCAGTCAAGGAGTGGAAAGGCCGGTGCAGGGTTGGCCTTTCCGGGGAGGATCGTTCAGAACGTGATCGAGGCGTCCACGCCGAAGGTGCGCGGCATGTTGAAGTTGCCGTAATCGCCCAGGATGCCGCCGACGTTGCCGGTAAGCAGCACGTTGGTGCCGTTCACCGCGGTGGTCTGCACGGCCGGAATGCTGTTCGACGGATCGCGGCGATAGACGTGCTGTTCGTTGAACAGGTTGCGGCTCCACAGCCCCAGATTGAGCTTCGGACCATTGCCCAGACCGATATCGAGCACCGAGAGGCGCGCGTTGACGATGAAGCTGGCATCCGCCTTGGTGGCGAACTGGTCAAAGCTCTGCGTGGCCTGCGCATAGTTGGCATCGACGTGCAGCTTCACGCGGGCACCGCCGCCGATCGGGTATTCATAAGCGATCGAGCCGCTGGCCGCATTGCGCGGGGTGAAGACGATGTAGAACTTCTGCGGCGTGGTCGTCGAATTGATCAGCTGACCTGCCGCGGTGCAAGTCGTGACCGGTGCGGCCGCGCCGGTGCAGAAGGTGCTGTAGGTCACGTTGACCGGCGGAATGTCGGTGTAGGTATAGGCGTAGGACAGGTCCATCGTCAGGCCATCGGCCGGCTTCAGCATCAGGTCGGCCTCGATCCCGCGGATCTTGGTGGTACCGGGGGCGTTGAAGGTGACAAGGTTATTGAAGTTACCCGTAGCGGTCGGCTGGATGGTCGAAAGGTCGACCTGGCTGCCCTTGCGGTCCATCATGTAGGCCGCGATGTTGATGCGGGCATGGCGATCGAACAGGTCTGCCTTGAGGCCAACTTCGTAGTTCTTCACGTCTTCCGGATCAAAGGCACGGTAGTCGGAAGTGCGGCTGCTGGCCCCCCCGGCGCGGTAGCCGGTCGAGTACTTCACATAGCCATGGACGTCGTCGTTGAAGTCATAGGCGATGGTCGCCATCGGATTGAAGCGGCTCCACTTCTTGTCGAGCGGTGTATAGCCGTTTGCGGCGGCGACAGTCGGGTTCGTGTCATAGTTCACGCCGCGCGAGAAGTGCAGGACACCCTTCTTCTTGTCTTCGGTATAGCGGCCACCCACGGTGATGTGCAGCGCATCGGTGGCGTTCCAGGTTAGCTGACCATAGGCGGCGTAGCTCTTCGACCAGACCTCCGAAGCGCGGTCGATCGAGCAGCCCTGGACGACTGCGCCGACCAGCGGGTTGGCCGCGCCGGTGCAGAACGGGATCTGCACAAAGCTGGCGCTGGTCGCGGTGTTGTAAACCACGCCCATCGAATTGGGCGTGGCCGCGTCGTCGCTGACGTGCTCGTTGAAATAGTAGAGCCCGGCGACGTAATCGACGCTGCCGATCGATCCGACCGCCTGGAATTCCTGGCTGAACTGGCGCTGGCGCAGGTCTGCGTTGGAATAGCGGCTGAAGGCGCAGGGCGCGGCGGTGGTGCAGGCCGGAGTATAGTTTACGACCGGTACGCGGTGGTAGCCGCCAGAGTTGTCCCACTGCTCAACGTCGACGCCGCGCCATGCGGTAATCGAACGGAACTCGATCTCGGGCGAAACCTTCCACTTGAACACGTTGGTGAAGCCGTGGGTTTCGTCCGAGCTGACATTCTGCGGCACGCCGATGTCGGCCACGCGCATCAGCGTGTCGCCATTGACGACCACGCCAGGAACCAGCGGACGGATGGTGCCCTGGGTACCCGTGAACTGGGTTCCGGGGGTTACGCAGGTGCTGCCCGCCGGGATCGCCAGCGGCGCTGTGTTAGAACCGCCGCTCAGGCAGTTGTTGGGGTTATAGTTGAGCAGCTGGCTGTAGAACGGCGTGTTTTCGTCACGCGCGACGTCATAGGAGAAGTCGTTGGTAATGCCGTCCACCGGCTTCCAGCGCACCGCGGCGCGCAGGCCCTTGCGGTTGTAGTAGCCCCAGCCTGCCTGCCCGGCGAGCGGGTTCTTGGTCACTTCGCCCTGGTGCTGGTACACGCCGTCAAGCTTGACCGAGAAGCCGGCAACCTCTGGCAGGTTCAGGTGAAGCGAGGCGCTGCGGGTGTCGATGTTGCCCAGCGTTCCCTCGATGCGGCCGCCGAATTCGCCGGTGGGGGCCTTCGAAACGATCGACAGCGCGCCGCCTTCGGTGTTGCGGCCGAACAGTGTGCCCTGCGGGCCCTTCAGCACTTCGACACGTTCGACATCGAACAGCGCTGCGTTAAGGCCATGCTGGCGGCCGAGGTAAACGCCGTCGATATAGATGCCGACGCCCTGTTCGCGCGCGGGCTGGTTGGCGTCCAATGGCACGATGCCGCGGATGCCAATGGTCAGTGCCGACTGGCGGGCTTCGAACGTAGCGACGCGCAGCGAGGGGACGCCGCCGTCGGTCAGGTCAAGCAGGCTGTTGACCTTGCGTTCCTTGATCGTTTCGGCGCCCATGACCGAGATCGAGATCGGCGTCTTTTGCAGGTTGGTTTCGCGCTTGGTCGCGGTCACGACGATTTCGGTCAGGCCGCCGTTGTTTTCGGTCTGGCCTTCCTCTGCGGCGGGGGCTGCCTGCGCTTCGTCAGCTGCGGCGGCGCCCTCTACGGTCACGCCTTCGGCCCCGATGGCGATCGTCGCATGGGCCGCACCGGGCAGGGCGATCATCGCGCTGGCAATCGCGGTGAGCGAGGCAAAGCGAAGGGTGGAAACGGATTTCATTGGACAGGTTCCACTGGACAGTTGTCGGTTTTCCGCCGTCCAGGATGCTGCGAATCGCCCCCTGCAACCGGCTTCGGGGCCGGCTCTAGGATTGGTTCGTGTCGTCGATGCGTAAGTTAGGCGACAGCCGTGTGACAAGGGTGCGTCAACGGCCTGCCGGGATCATTCGAGCCGGGCCGAGGCGAGGAGGGCGAGCCACTGGGTGCGTGCTTCGGCAGCCAGTTCCCCTTTCGACAGGACCGAGAGCTGGAACCAGGAGCGCTTGCCCGCGACAAGGCGATAGAGGCCGTGATTGGCACGCTCTGCCCGGCAGTCCCTTGAATGCCGCTCGAATGTGACCGAATTGGCATCCTGCGCGATCACGCTGAATTCGGCCTTGCACCGGCCGAGCGACTGCTTTTGCATCAGTGCCATCCAGTCCTGCGCGCCGGAAACGTCACCCGGGCGCACGATCGACACGATCTCCAGGGCCTCGCTCCATGCCTTTGCCGACTTTCCCTTCACGGCAATCAGATCGACGAGGCGGGTGGGGTTCTTGCTGTTGAAGTCGATCATGTCCTTGTTGCCGCTGTCGAGTACCTGCTGAAGCGGCGGATAGAGCCGGTGATCGAACTGAAGCCGCTCGGCGCGTGCGGGGCTGGCAGTGAGCAATGCGGCGACGAGTATGGCCCAGTGAAATCGCATGGTCTCTCCCGTGGTCTGGAATTCGATTCTAGGCCGGAAATGCACGGGATTCACCCGTTTTTATGTGACAGTGATGTGACATGGGCGCGTCTTCACGCGGCCCGCAACCAACAGGTATCCGACGCAAAAGCGACCCTTGCCCGACAGCAACACGGCTGCCGTATCGCCGTCATCAAAATGTCACCGCCGCGCGGCATCATCGGCGGCGAAGCGAACCCATCCGACCCGAACGGCCATGACGACCACAGTCCTGATTACCGATCCGCCGCCGCACCTGATCAGCGAACTGCGCCAGCGCCGTCCGTCATGGCGGCTGCATGACCTGTCTGATCTCTCAGGCGCCGATACGGTAGAGGGCAAGGTCTGGGCCTTCATCGACTGGATCTGCCCGCAGATGTCGGGCCTCGAACTTTGCCGCCGCCTGCGCGAGACGGGTCCGACGCGGCGCGCGCACCTGACCATGGTTCTGGAAAGCGGCGACATGGAAAGCCGCCGCCGCGCGCTTCAGGCTGGGGCAGACGACTACCTTCTGGGCCCACTAGACGCCGAACGACTGCTCGAGCGTGTGGACGGATGCGGGGACGTTTCCGCAATGCCGGCGCGGCAGGTCTATCGCCATGGCACGCTGGCAGTCGATTGCACCGCGCACCAGGTCCGCCACGATGGCAGCGTGATCGCGCTGCGCCCCAATGAATTCCGCCTGCTTGTCCACTTCCTCGAGCATCCGGACCAGGTGTTCAGCCGACAGGCGCTGATCGACAGCCTTGGCAAGCACGCTCTCGGCATTGATGAGCGCACGGTGGACGTGTGGATCGGCCGCCTGCGCCGCAGCCTTGTCGCCGCCGGGGCGAGTGATCCGCTGCGTACGGTGCGCTCGCTCGGCTACGTGCTCGATTCGCTGGATTGATCGCGCGCTCCCCTTGATACGAAGCGCCGCTTGCCGCACATCGGCGCGGCAACAAATGCTTTTCCGGGGAGTTTCACCACCATGCCATCCGGCCTAGTCGCCCTGCTTGACGACATTTCGGTCATCGCCAAGGCCGCCGCCGCGTCGATCGACGACGTCGGCGCGGCTGCTGCGAAGGCAGGGTCGAAGGCGGCGGGCGTGGTGATCGACGATGCCGCAGTCACCCCCAGCTACGTCACCGAGTTCACCCCGGATCGTGAACTGCCGATCATCTGGAAGATCACCAAGGGATCCCTGCGCAACAAGCTGATTATCCTGCTTCCGGCGGCGCTGCTGCTCAGCGAATTCCTGCCTTGGGCGATTACCCCACTGCTCATGCTGGGCGGCCTGTTCCTGTGTTACGAAGGCGCGGAAAAAGTCCTCGAGAAGCTGGGCGGCGACAAGCACGGCGAGACTCTGGAGGACGAAATCTCGGACTTGGACGCGTTCGAGAAGGACCGGGTAAGCGGGGCAATCCGCACTGACCTCATCCTTTCCGCCGAAATCATGGCCATTTCGCTTGCCGAGGTGGCGGGCGAAACCTTGCTCAACCGCGCGCTGATCCTCGCCGCTGTGGCAGTGGTCATTACGGTAATGGTCTACGGCGCGGTCGCGCTGATCGTGAAAATGGACGATATCGGCCTGCACATGGTCGAAAACCGCCGTACCGCCACGGCCAGGGCGATCGGTCGCGGGCTGCTGAAGGCGATGCCGGTGGTGCTGGCGCTACTGTCTTCGGTCGGCACTCTCGCCATGCTTTGGGTCGGCGGCGGCATCCTGCTGCACGGCACGCACGAACTGGGGCTGCATTCGCCCTCTGACATCGCCCACGCCGCGCAGCACGCGGTCGAGGCGGCGACGGGCGGGCTGGGCGGCCTGCTCGGCTGGCTGACCTATGCCGTGCTTTCAGCCGTGGTCGGCCTGGTCATGGGGCTGCTCGTGGCCTTCGCGATGCACAAGGTGCTGAAGGTCGGCCACAAGGACCATTGACCCGCTTGCCGTCGTCCCGGACTTGATCCGGGACCGCTGGCGGTAATGCGCGGGCGGCGTCTCCGGGCCAGCGATCCCGGGGCGAGCCCGGGATGACGTGGCGGCCTACTTCAGGTTCTCCCGGAAATGCCGGACGATCACCTTCCACGCGGCGCGGGCCTCGGGCAGGTCTTCGCTGTAGATATAGCAATGGCCCATGCCTTCGCCGACGATCAGGGTTGACCTGACCCCGGCCTCCAGCAGCTTCGAATTGGTGAAGATCGCCGGCGTCATATCCATGGCGCGGGTGCCGGTGATCACAAGGCTGGGCGGATACTTGGCCATGACTGCCGGATGCAGCGCGGCGGAGAGCACCTCATCGCTCATGTCCGCGCCGTCGAAATAGCCCTTGGTCATGTCGGGTGCGGATTCGCCGCTCTTGGCCGGTGCAGGGAAGGAACCGTCGATGGCCGAGGCGATCCAGGCCGAATCGCCGGCTCCGAAGCGCAGCGCGCCTGCTCCGAAAATCCCCAGCGCGGCCGGTTGGGGCAGGCCACGCTTGGGCAGCCATGCGCCAAGCTGGGCGGTCAGCGCGCCGCCCGCAGAGCAGCCATAGACGCCGATCTGGCTGGGCTTATGGCTCTTGAGAAGTTCGCGGTATACCTTCTCGACGTCTTCAAGCGCGGCCGGATGCTTCGCCTCAGGTCCCATGCGATAGTTGACCGAGACAACCTTGTAGTTCCCCGTCGCGGCAATGGGCACGGACTCGATCAGCGAGCAGCTTTCCCAGCAGGTGGTGAAGGCCCCGCCGTGCAGGTTGATCAGCACGCGGCGCGGATCGGCCTTGCCGCCCTTGGGGGTGATGATGCGCGCTGGGACGCCGCCGACCGTCGTTTCGCTGACATCGACCGGGTAATGCTTGAGATAGCGGTCGACCTGCGGCTGGAGATAACGCGCGAGCGCCTTGCGGGAATCGGCCGCGCTCATCTCGGCGCGAGAAGTATCCATGACCGGCAAGCCCATCTTTGCCCGCGCCTTCTGCTGGGCAAGCGCCTCGGGGCTGAGCAGGGTGGAGGGCGGAAGTTCGAAGGCCGGGACCTTTACCGTGCCGTCTTCGGTAAAGACCGGACGCGGTTTCGGCTCATCGGCGTGCAGCGCAGTGGCAAGCATAGTTGCTGCCAGCAGCGGCAGGATCAGGCGGCGCATGGTTCTCTCCCGGATCGTTGTCCGGAAGGCAGTCTATGCTTCGCCGCGCGGCTCCGCCAGCACGCCGCGGCGATGGATCACGCCGCCGCGCGTAGCGGCAGGTTCTGCGGCACGATCATCGGTTCATAGGCCGGGCGCGAGCGGGCGTAGTCACGCACCAGGTCCTTGAACACTTCTCCGTGGAGCGGATGGTCAAACTCGACCCCGGCGGAGGAGCCGTCCTGCCAGACCACGGTCGCAAGCTTTGGCTGCAGGCCGGGCAGCAGAAGGGTGATGGCATCGCCCATGCGCACGTCCGACAGGCCTTCGATGCGGGCTCCAAAAGGCGTCATGTCCTTCAGCATAATCGTGCCGCGAAAGCCCCAGAGCCGGTACTTGACCATGAGGTCAAAGGCGATCCGCTCGGCGCGGCGCAGCTGGGTGGTTTCGGTGCTTGCGAACATGGTCGTCACTCCCCTGTGGTGATCCGTGAAGGGAAGGACGGAGGGTGAATGCGGTGATTAAGGGGCAGGGGGATTTGGCAGATGGCCGGGAGGCGCGGTGGTTAACGCCAGCCTACGCGATGCCCTCCAGCACGCTCCGCGCAAAAGCCGAAAGCGTGTCGTCGCGCGCGCCCATGATGACAACGCGGTCGCCCGGGCGGGCAAGGTCCATCATGCGCTGGCCGCAGTCCTCGCGCGAGGGGATGTATTCGGCCTTTCCGCCCGCCGCCGCGATCAGGTTGACGATCCGCTCACTCCCCTCGCTGCGATCGACCGTGCCGCCGAAATAGACCGGATCGCACAGGATCGTCACATCGTCCGAGCCGAGCAGGCGGGCAAAGACCTCGGCGAGTTCGTGACCCATCTGGCGCAAGGGGCCATAGCCGTGCGGCTGGAAGAACGCGATGACGCGGCCGGGGTGGGCTTTCAGCGCCGAAAGCGTCGCGGCGCACTTTTCCGGGTTGTGGCCGAAATCGTCGATCACGGTCACGCCGCCCGGGCTGGTGCCGACAATGTCGAACCGGCGGGCGAGGCCGGCGAAAGAGGCGAGGGCGCGCACGGCCTCTGCCACCGACACCCCTGCGGCGCTGGCGGCTGCAATTGCCGCAAGCGCATTGGCGAGGTTGTGGCGGCCCGGTACCCTGAGGTCGAGCGCATGGACCGAGCTATCGCGCCGGTCGAGCACGCGCGCAGACAGACTGGTCGTGCGCTCTACTACCGATCCGGTTTCCACCCCGATCATGGCATCTGCACTGTCAATGCCGAAGGTAACGAGCGACTGCGCCCGGCCAATCAGTGCCGCGCTCTCGGTGTCATCGACATTGACCGCGCAAACCTGCGCCGCGCCGAGGAAATTGCCGAACAGTTCGCGCAGTTCCTCCATCGACTTGTGATCGAGACTGACATTGAGCAGTACGGCAACCTGCGGCCGGTAAAGCGCGATGGAACCGTCGCTCTCGTCTACCTCGGATACGAAGGCATTGCCTTCGCCAACCCGTGCGGAAGCAAAGGGTGCGTCCGGAGAGACGAAGTTTTTCATCACCGCGCCGTTCATGATCGTCGGGTCGCGGCCGGTTTCGTGCAGGATCCAGCCGATCATCCCGGTGACCGTGCTCTTGCCGCTGGTGCCACCCACAGCGATGCCTTGCCCTGCACGATTGAACAAGGCGGCGAGCAGTTCCGCGCGGCTCATGCGCGGGCAGCCCAGTTCACGGGCGCGCACCATTTCAGGCACCGTGTCCTCGACAGCGGTGGAGGCCACCAGCGTCTGGTCAGCACTCGTCACGCCGCTGCCGTCCTGCGGGAACAGCGTGAAGCCAAGGCTCTCCAGCCAGGCGAACTTCTCCGGCGTACGGCCTTGGTCACGGCTGCGGTCGGACCCGGCAATCTGGGCGCCATGCCCTTTAAGGATCAGCGCGAGCGGCAACATGCCTGATCCGCCGATGCCGCAGAAGAACCAGGGGTGCGAAGTGAGGCTGTCGGCAGGCTGAGTCATCGCCTGCGTCGGTATGCGCCCTTTGCCTTGGAGACAACCTCGGATAGGACAAGGCGATGACCCGTGTCGCCATATGTGCCCCGGCCTGCCCGATCACGCCCGAAGACGCGGCCGCGGTTTCCGCGCTGGCGGAGGGGAAGGGTGTCGAACTGGTGTTCCACCCGCAATGTTATGAGAGCGAGGGCCATTTCGCCGGGCCGGACGCGGTGCGGCTCGCGGCTTTCCTAGAATGTTCCAACGATCCGGCATTTGATGCGGTTTGGTTTGCGCGCGGGGGCTATGGTTCGAACCGCATTGTCGAAGCCGCGATCGAGGGATTGAACGCCGCCGCGCAGGACAAGTCTTTCCTCGGCTATTCGGACATGGGCTACCTGCTGGGCGGACTTTACCGGGAGAAGATTGGTCGCCCGGTGCACGCGCCCATGCCGGCAGACGTGCGGCGCGAGGGCGGGGCAGCAGCTGTTGCACGAACGCTCGACTGGTTGGCGGGGGATACCAGCGGCCTCGAACCTTCGATCGACCATCACCCGACCGTGGCCTTCAACCTGACGACGCTGGCCATGCTCTGCGGCACGCCGCTGATGCCGGGCCTCGCGGGCCATGTCGTGCAGGTGGAGGAAGTGAGCGAGCATCTCTACGCGGTCGACCGTCTGTTCTTTCACGCCACCGCGCACCTCTCGGGCATTGCCGGGCTGCGGCTCGGCCGCGTGGGACAGGTGCCGGAAAACGACCGCGCCTTCGGTGCCGAGGCAGAGGATATTGCCCGCTATTGGTGCCAGCGCCACGCCATTCCCTATCTTGGCCGCGCTGACATCGGCCATGATGCTGACAACAAGATCGTCCCCTTCGGACTTGCCACAGCGTAGCGCCGGCAATAGGGCGCGCGCCACGTTTCACATGGAGAGGTAGCCATGCGCGCTTTCGTTTTTCCGGGTCAGGGTAGCCAGAAGGTTGGCATGGGCGTCGAACTCGCCGAAGCCAGCGCCGCCGCGCGCGAGGTGTTCGAGGAAGTCGATGAGGCGCTCGGTCAGAAGCTCTCCGCGATTATGCGCGAAGGGCCGGAAGACGCGCTGACCCTGACCGAAAATGCCCAGCCCGCGATCATGGCAAATGCCATCGCGGTGCTGCGCGTGCTGGAAAAGGAAGGCGGTATCAGCCTCGCCGACAAGGCGGACTTCGTCGCCGGCCACAGCCTCGGCGAATATACCGCGCTGTGTGCTGCGGGGGCCTTCAGCCTTGCCGATACCGCGCGCCTGCTGAAGCTGCGCGGACAGGCGATGCAGGCGGCCGTCCCGGTCGGCGTGGGTGCCATGGCCGCACTGCTCGGCGCTGACATCGACAAGGCCTCGCGGCTCGCCGAAGCTGCTGCTGCGGGTCAGGTATGCACCGTCGCCAACGATAACGATCCCACGCAGGTCGTCATCTCCGGTCACCGCGAGGCGATCGAGCGCGCGATTGCCATGGTCAAGGATTTCGAGATCAAACGCGGCCTGCTGCTGCCGGTCTCGGCCCCTTTCCACTGCCCGTTGATGCAGCCCGCTGCCGATGCCATGGCCGAAGCACTCGCCAAGACCGCACCTGGCGCGCTGCGCGTGCCGTTGTTCGCCAATGTCACCGCCGCCGTGGTCAGCGACTCCGCCGAGGTGCAGCGCCTGCTGGTGGAGCAGGTCACCGGCCGCGTCCGGTGGCGCGAAAGCGCGATCGCGATGAAGGATGCCGGCGTTGAACAGTTCGTCGAACTCGGCGGCAAGGTGCTCGGCCCGATGATCTCGCGCTCGGTTGCGGACGTTTCGATCACCAGCGTGATCGGCATGGCCGATATCGAGGCGCTGGCGGCTGAAATCTAGGTTGGCGGAATGCTGCCACGGCGTGTTGGTGGATTGAATGCACTGGCCGCTGGCAGGTCCCACGGCTAACGGCTAACACGATGGCATTGCTGCACTGTCGGAAAGAAGGGGTATTCAAATGATCAGGACACTGGCCCGCGCGGGCGCAATCGCCGCACTGCTTTCCCCATTTCCGGCTGCGGCCGCAGCGAAGATCGAATGCGTGCGCTCCGGCTACAGCGCGGCCGACAATGCGCTGTTCGATGCCTTTGTCGCCAAGGGTTTTGACAAAGGTGACACCAAAGCGATCATTGCGCCGATCGCCGCGCGGGCTCAGGCCTGTGCAGCGGAAAACAACTGGCCATCAGGGGCGATCGTACAGGCGCTGTTCTATCAGATGGCGTCGCTGGCAGAGCGTTCCGTGATCGTCGCGCCACAGCTTTCGAGCGCCGATATGGCGAAATTCGAAGCTTTTTACACAAAGAACCACGTTCGCCTGCGTGAGTTGCTCGGCCCGATGATCGAAGCCCAGATGACCGGGGAGCAGCGGACGATGCCCAAGGCCAACGAAATCGAACTCGGCCTTTTGATCATCGGCGGGGGCCTGCCAGCCGATGAGAAGTCGGCCACCTTTGTCGGCAAGGTCATCGGCACCCGCCTGATGGCGGAGATCAGCGCCGAGAAGTTTTCACAGCTCTAGGAATTCCAGCACATGTTCGATCTTTCAGGCATGACCGCCCTCGTCACCGGTTCGGCCGGTGGCATTGGCTCCGCGATCAGTCACGCTCTCGCCAAGCAGGGGGCCCGTCTCGCGCTTTCGGGCACCAATCCGGCCAAGCTGCGCGCGTTCCGCGAAGAGCTGAACGACACGTACGGCCACGATCATGTCGAGATTACCTGCGACCTGTCGAACACCGAGCAGGTGGAGCACCTCGTCCCCGCCGCCGTCGACACGCTCGGCAAGATCGATATTCTGGTCAACAACGCCGGCATCACGCGCGACAACCTCGCCATGCGGATGAAGGACGAGGAGTGGGAGCAGGTCATCAAGGTCAACCTTGAAGCCGCGTTCCGCCTGATGCGCGCTGCTGCCAAGCCGATGATGAAGGCGCGCTTTGGCCGCATCATCACGATCACCAGCGTGGTCGGCGCCACCGGCAATCCGGGTCAGGTCAACTATGCCGCCGCCAAGGCGGGCCTTGTTGGCATGTCGAAGTCGCTGGGGCAGGAACTCGCCAGCCGCGGCGTGACCGTGAACTGCGTCGCCCCCGGCTTCATCCGCACGGCGATGACCGACGTTCTTCCCGATGGCCAGAAGGAAGCGCTCAACAGCCGCATCCCGATGGGCCGCATGGGCGAGGGCGAGGATATCGGCGCGGCCGTCGCCTATCTCGCCAGCAAGGAGGCGGGCTATATCACCGGCCAGACGCTGCACGTGAACGGCGGCATGGCGATGCTGTGATGTGTTGTCCCGGGCTTGACCCTGGACCGTTGGCCCGTAAGCGCAATCTCGAACCCTGAGGCCAGCGATCCCGGCTTTCGCCGGGATGACGGAGGTTCTGGTAACTACCCCGGAATTATCCCCAGTTTCGCCGCCCGGGCAGGCCTTTGCGCTTGCCCGCGACGGACCCCGCGTTAAGGAAGAAAGTCCGAAAATTTCCGGCAGGCAGCCGATTCTTGCCGGCTGCCTGACAATCAAGGTCTTTGCGCCGCGGCGCGCTGGGGAATGGGACGACGATGAAAGCCACTATCGAACGCGCGACGCTGCTCAAGTGCCTGTCGCACGTCCAGTCCGTTGTCGAACGGCGCAATACGATCCCGATCCTGTCGAACGTTCTGATCGAAGCTTCGGGCGCCGGCGCGGTGAAGGTCATGGCGACCGACCTCGACATCCAGGTGGTGGAAACGATGGGCGCGGTCTCCGTAGAGGTGCCCGGGGCAATAACCGTATCGGCGCACCTGTTGTTCGACATTGCCCGCAAGCTGCCCGATGGCAGCCAAGTCAGCCTCGAAGTCAGCGACAACCGCATGACGGTGAAGGCCGGCCGCAGCCGCTTCAGCCTGCCCACCCTGCCGCGCGATGACTTCCCCGTGATCGTCGAGGGCGACCTGCCGACCAGCTTCGAACTGCCCGCCGCGACGCTGGCCGAACTCATCGACCGCACGCGCTTTGCCATCAGCACCGAGGAAACGCGGTACTACCTCAACGGCATCTTCCTCCACGTCACCGACGACGAGCTTAAGGCTGCTGCCACCGATGGCCACCGCCTCGCGCGCTATACGCTGAAGCGTCCCGACGGCGCGGATGGCATGCCCGACGTGATCGTGCCGCGTAAGTGTGTTGGCGAACTGCGCAAGCTGCTTGAGGAATCGCTCGACACCAACGTGCTGATCGATCTTTCCGCCAGCAAGGTGCGCTTCACCCTCGGCGGTGAAAACGGCGTCGTGCTGACCTCCAAGCTGATCGACGGCACCTTCCCCGATTACAGCCGGGTGATCCCGACCGGGAATGACAAGCTGCTGCGGCTCGATCCGCGCTCGTTCTACGAAGGCGTGGACCGCGTGGCGACCATCGCCACCGAAAAGACCCGCGCGGTGAAGATCAGCCTAGATCATGACCGCGTGACGCTCTCGGTGACCTCGCCCGACAACGGCACCGCGGCCGAAGAACTGCCTGCGGATTACAAGGCCGATGGCATCGAGATCGGCTTCAACGCCAACTACCTCAAGGACATCCTCGCCCAGATCGACGGCGACAACGTCGAACTGCACCTGGCCGATGCGGGGGCACCGACCCTGATCCGCAAGGATGACAATTCGGCCTCGCTCTATGTGCTGATGCCGATGCGGGTGTGATCATAAATTGATCAAGCAAAAGCGGCGCGGTCAGTTTGGCCGCGCCGTTTGCGTTTCAGCTCTTGCCCGCCGCCTCGATCATCCGGTCGACGTGGACGAACTTCTCCCTCGGCGCATCCTCTCGCGCATTGGCTTTTTCGGCTTCGTCGATGTTCTGCCAGTCGCGGAAGCGGACGACCTTCAGGCCGCGGTCCTCGGCCAGCTTGTCGAAAGCGGCGCGGCCGGGTTTGCCGCCCTTTGTAGCGCCGGATTCGAGATCCTCGACAATGCGCTCCACGATCGAGAAGCCGTCGGGCCGGTTGGTGCCGATCGTGCCCGAAGGCCCACGCCGCGCCCAGCCGACGCAGTAGAGCCCTGGCAGGATGCGGCCATCGACGTTGGCGAAGCGGCCGGCGCTCTCCTCGAAGGGCACGCCGGGGATCGGTGATGTCTGGTAGCCGATGCAGGCCACGACGAGGCTGGCGGGCACGACATAGGTCTCACCCGTGCCGACCGCGCGGCCGCCGTCGAGTTTCGTGCGTTCGACCTCGACACCGGTCACCTTGCCGCCATCGCCCAGGATGCGTTTTGGCGCGGCGAAAAAGTCGAACTCGATCTCGATGTCCTTGTCGGCGCGGTGGCTCTCAGGGATAGCGGCGAAGGAACGCAGGTGGGTGACCGACTTGCGCTGGCCGGGCTCGAGCAGGGCATCCTCGCCCTCGTCGGGCAGGTCGGCGGCATCGACGCGCGGACAGGCGCGTTCGAGGTGTGCCAGCTCGCCCAGTTCCTTGGTCGTCATGGCGATCTGATGCGGACCACGGCGGCCCAGGATCGTGATGTGCTCGATCTTCGATTGCTGAAGGATATCAAGCGCATGGGCGACAATGTCGCTGCCCGCGAACTCGCCCCGCGTCTTGGCGAGGATGCGCGCCACATCAAGCGCGACATTGCCGTTGCCGATGACTACGGCGTGGCTGCCCGATACGTCGGGATCGAGCGCAGCAAACTGGGGATGGCCGTTGTACCAGCCGACGAAAGCCGCGCTGCCGTGGACGCCGGACAGGTCTTCGCCCTCCAGTCCCAGCTTCTTGTCATGGGGAGCGCCGGTGGCGAGGACGACGGCGTCGTACATGGCCTCAAGTTCGGCAATGGTCACGTCCTCGCCCACCGTGACATTGCCGATGAAGCGGACATTTTCGGACAGGGCGACCGCCTCGTAACGTTTCGATACCCCCTTGATCGATTGGTGATCGGGGGCAACGCCGGTACGGATCAGGCCGAAGGGGACGGGCAGGCGGTCGAAAATATCGACGAGAACGTCCTCTCCCCACTGCTTCTGTGCGGCCTCTGCGGTGTAATATCCTGCCGGTCCGGAACCGATGATCGCTATCTGCCGCACGCCTCACCCCAGTCCATGTTTTCGTAAACGCAGTGCAATCGGAATCGCGCCGCGGTGCAAGCGGATTCTGCGCTTTTCCACCGGGCAGCGCCGAAGCGGAGGGGGCAACATGTAAATTAGTGGCATTTTCTCTGGGTAATTAACCGTTCTTCAAGCGCAATTTGGCACTTGGATGTCATGAGCAATGGTACGGTTCAGCGGGATAAAAACGCGCAGGATGGCGCGCGTCCGCTGACGGCTGCGCCAAACGTGCCAGCTCCCGCCGTTAACTCTGGTTCCTCGCGCCGCTCGGCGAGCACCGCAAAGGTGCGTGGCAAGCGTTTCGTCCAGCACTACGCGATGCCGCCGGAATGGTGGCATATGGGCCCGATCATGGCGATCGTCATGCTGGGGAACGGGCTCACTTCATGGTCGCTGCCATCGCTGGGTCAGGCGGGGATCTGCGCTGCCGCGATGGGCCTCGCCCTGCTTGGACGGCGGGCTACCGCTTTCGAACAGGACCGCGAGCTTGGCCAGCAATCGACCCTGATGCTGGTCGCCGCCATGGTCGGACTGCCCATGGCGCTGTTTGGCATCGGCATGGGTTTGTGGTTCGAGAATGACGGTACGCTGGGCGTCGAGGTTGCCAGCCTTGTCCTTGCGGACATGATCAGCGCAATCAAGACGAGCGGCCGATTACGCGCCATGTTGGCGGCCAAGATCGGCCTGTGGGTCGGCTTCCTCGCCACCTCGTTCAATCCCATTGCCATGATGGCCATCATCGTCGGGGCCCTGATGGGCATCCATGCCTCGCGCCAGCAGCAGCGTGAGGACCAGCGCGCGCAGAAGGTGCAGGAAGAAGTTGAACGTGCCCAGCAGCGCGCCGAGCTTATCCTGGGCGACTTCGAGCGCACCGGCCAGGGCTGGTTCTGGGAAACCGACAGGCGCGGCTCGATCACCTATGTCTCGCCCACCATTGGCGAGATCGTCGGGCGTGAGGGACGCCGCCTGATCGGCCGGCCCTTTACCGAACTTTTCATCCTCGACGATCATTCGAAGGAAGGCGAGCGCACGCTGGCTTTCCATCTTTCGACCCGTTCATCGTTCCGAGGAACTGGCCGTACGCGCGGCGACCAAGCATCAGGACGAACGCTGGTGGTCGATCAACGGCCTGCCGATCTATGACGACTACAACAATTTCCAGGGTTTCCGCGGCTCGGGCAGCGACCTGACCGAGCGCCGCCGTTCGGAAGAAAAGGTCACCCGCCTCGCGCATTACGATTCGCTCACCGGGCTCGCCAACCGCCTGCAGATGTCGCAGATGCTGGAGAAGATCCTGACTGCTCGTCAGGAAGCGCAGCGCGCCTGTTCGATCTTCCTGCTCGATCTCGACCGGTTCAAGCAGGTCAACGATACCCTGGGCCATCCGGCGGGCGATGCCCTGCTGACCCAGGTATCGCAGCGCCTTGAGCGCGTTGTGGGCCGCGCGGGCCGCGTCGGGCGGCTCGGTGGCGACGAGTTCAAGGTCATCATCCCCGGCCGCACTGCCAATGCTGAACTGGCCGAACTGGCCAAGCGCATTATCGAAGCCCTTTCACAGCCCTACCTGATCGAAGGCCACCGAGTGATGATCGGGGCTTCGATCGGCATCGCGATGGCACCGGAAAACGGCGTTACGTCCGAAGCACTGATCCGCAACGCCGACCTTGCGCTTTACGCGGCCAAGGATGGCGGGCGCGGACGCCATCACTTCTATGCGCCGGATCTCCACTCCGATGCCGAGGAGCGCCGCCAGCTCGAACAGGACCTGCGCGATGCGCTGACCAATGGCGGGCTCGAACTGCATTACCAGCCGGTTGTTTCGACCACGACCGAGAAGATCAGCGGGTTCGAGGCACTTCTGCGCTGGAACCACCCCACCCGCGGCCAGCTCAGCCCCACAAAATTCATTCCGATTGCAGAGGATGCCGGCCTGATCGTCCAGATCGGCGAATGGGCCCTGCGCACTGCCTGCCACGACATGGCCAAGTGGCCGGACGGCGTGCGAGTGGCGGTGAACGTCTCGCCCCTGCAATTCGCCAACCCGACACTGCCGGCCGTGGTCACGAATGTCATCGCCGCCGCACAGATAGATCCTGCGCGGCTTGAACTGGAAATCACCGAAAGCGTCTTCCTCAATGACAGCGACGGCACAGATGCCATGTTCTCGGCGCTCAAGCGGATCGGCGTACGCTTGGCGCTCGACGATTTCGGCACCGGCTATTCCTCGCTCGGCTATCTGAAGAAGGCGCCGTTCGACAAGATCAAGATCGACCAGTCCTTCGTGCGCGGCGCGACAATCCATGGCAGCCGCAACGGTGCGATCATTTCCTCGATCGTCAGCCTGGCCGAAGCGCTCGACATGGAAACCACGGCAGAAGGGGTTGAGACGCTCGATGAGCTGGACCTCGTGCGCATGCTCGGGTGCAGCCATGTTCAGGGCTATGTCTATGCCAAGCCACTGACCCGCGATGAGGCCGAGGCGCTGCTCGCCCGCGGCCTCGGGGTGAGCGCCGATGGACCGCGCTCCGCCCGCTTCCCGCGCCAGACCATGCTGCGCCGTGTCATTCTGCAGCACGGGTCGCAGCGCTATGACGCGACGATCCGGAACATCTCGCGCTCGGGCGCGCTGGTTTCGGGCCTGTGGAATGTGCCTTCGGGCACCGTGTTTACGTTGGAACTGGGTGAAGGCCAGGTGCTTACGGTTACCTCGCGCTGGTGCAAGGAAGATCGCATGGGCATCGAATTTGCCAAGCCGCTCGACGTCGATGAAAACGGCCGTGTGATCATCATGCCAGAGCCTGTGAAACGTCCGCTGCTCGATCGGTCGAAGCTGCTTAAAACAGGCTGAGTCGAGCCAAATACTGCGGGCAAACCCCTAATCCTTTGCCCTTGGTTAACCAATCGAAGTTACAAGTGCGGCCTGGCCGGTTCCGTGTTTCACGGGTCCGCCAAAAGAGGCAGGAATGATCAAACGTTTAGGCGGTTTTCGGCGCAGCGCATCTTCGAATGAGACACAGCCCGTGCTCTCGGTCAACGAAGAGCGCGAGGCGCTGGCCGCGCTGCGCGACTATGAGGATTCCGGGCTCGGATGGTTCTGGACCACCGATGCACAGGGATCCATTCGCTATGTCTCCGCAAGCGTTTCCCTAGCCTTGGGCAAGCAGCCGGGCGAACTGGTCGGGCAGCCCATCACCTCGCTGTTCTTTCTCGATCAGGAGGAAGGCCACGAGACCGGCCGCACACTTCCGCTCTCGCTTGCCTCCCACAAGACCTTTGCCGATTTCCCGCTGCGCGCCCGCCGTGAAGGCGCGGAGATCTGGTGGTCGGTTTCGGGCCGTCCGCAATTCGATTCCGCGGGTGAGTTCATCGGCTTTCGCGGCAATGGCGTGGACATCACCGAACAGCGGCGCGAGCAACGCGATACCACCCGTTTGGCCAAGTTCGATTCACTGACGGGGCTCAGCAACCGCTTCACGATGGGCCAGCGCCTCGAATCGACACTGAACGCCTTCAAGTCGAGCGGGCGGGCCTGCGCGCTGATGATGATCGACCTCGACCGGTTCAAGCAGGTCAATGATACGCTTGGTCATCCTGTCGGCGACGCCTTGCTCAAGCAGGTGGCCGAGCGGCTGCGCGGCGTGATCGGCAAGGACGGCGAGATCGGCCGGCTTGGCGGCGACGAGTTCCAGATCATCATTCCTGACTGCGAAGATCGCGGCAAGTTGGGCGACATTGCAAAGAAGATCATTTCGCTGGTTTCCCAGCCCTATTCTATCGACAATTCCCGCTGCGTAATCGGGGCGTCGATCGGCGTGGCCGTGGCTCCGTTTGATGGAGCCAGCAGCGAAGAACTGTTCCGCAATGCCGACCTTGCGCTTTATGCGGCTAAAGGCGGCGGGCGCGGCCAGTTCCGCTTCTTCTCGATCGAGCTCCAGAACAACGCGGAAAAGCGCAAGGTGCTCGAGGAAGACCTGCGCCATGCCCTCGCCGAAGGCCAGATCCGCCTTGCTTACCAGCCGATCGTCTCGCCGGCGACCAACACGGTCTGCGGGCTCGAGGCGCTGATGCGCTGGGAGCATCCAGAGTTCGGCGAACTTTCGCCCTCCATGTTCATTCCGATCGCTGAGGAATCCGACCTGATCGTCGCGCTTAGCGAATGGACGATCCGGGAAGCCTGCCAGCAGGCGGCTCAGTGGCCCGGGCAGCTTTTCGTCGCGGTCAACGTCGCGCCCGCGCATTTTGCACACAACGGCTTTATTGCCGGCTTGGCCCAAGCCTTGGCTGAGGCGGAGCTGCCCGGCAGCCGGCTTGAACTGGAGTTCAACGAAGCAATCTTTGGCGTCGGCGAAGAACTGATCCAGGAGATCTTCGGTGAACTGAAGATGCTTGGCGTGCGCGTTACGCTCGACAATTTCGGCGGCGGCATTTCTCCGCTGGGGCGGCTGCGCAATCACCACTTCAACAAGGTAAAGATAGACCGCGCGGTGGTGCAGGAAATGACCTCGGGCCATAACCGTTGCTCGGCGATCGGGGCTTCGATCGTCACTCTCGCCAACCAGCTCGGCATGACCGCCATCGCGGTCGGCGTGGAAGCGCGCGACGAACTCAAAGCCATGCAGGATCTGGGCATCTCGCAAGTGCAGGGCTATATCTATTCGCCGCCTTGCCCGATTGACGAAGTGATTGAGGCGCTCGCCACCGGGCAATGGGTGATCGAGCCCGACGGCCCTTCGCGCCAGCGCGCCGACCGCCGCTCGGTCTATCGCCGGGTCGGGGTGATCCACGAAGACTTCCGCTATGACGTTATCATGCGCAACCTCAGCCGCGGAGGGGCCGCTATCGAAGGCCTGTTTGATGTTCCGGTAGGCACCGAATTCGTCGTCGACCTAGGCGAGGGCCAGTTGATGGTTTCCACCGTCCGCCGCTCTGAAGGCGCTGTGCAGGGGTTGGAATTCGAAAGCGCGCTTGTCGATGACGGTGCCGGAGGCCTCTGCACCCGCCACCGCGTGCCGCGTCACCTGCTACAGGCGATGGGCATGCCTTCGGGCAATGCGGTAGCCGGGGTCGTCGCCCTGAATACCAGCGGGGGTATCCACCTGCCGCGCTTCTCGACGATGGAAACGCAAGCAAAGCCGGGCAAGGCGGCCTGATTACGCTGACGGCGTGACACCATGTTGCGGCGCTGCTAACGGGCCGGGATGACTGATCTCGCCCTTATCCGTAACTTCTCGATTATCGCGCACATCGACCATGGCAAGTCGACGCTGGCTGACCGGCTGATCCAGCACACCGGGGGCCTCTCCGAGCGCGAGATGTCGGCGCAAGTCCTTGATAACATGGATATCGAGAAAGAGCGCGGGATCACCATCAAGGCGCAGACGGTGCGCCTCAAATACACCGCGCGTGACGGCATCACCTATGAGCTCAACCTCATGGACACCCCCGGCCACGTCGACTTCGCCTACGAGGTTTCCCGCAGCCTTGCCGCCTGCGAGGGCGCGCTGCTCGTGGTCGACGCCGCGCAGGGGGTAGAGGCGCAGACCCTCGCCAACGTCTACCAGTCGATCGAGCACGACCACGAGATCGTCCCCGTCATCAACAAGATCGACCTCCCCGCCGCCGAACCCGAAAAGGTCAAGGCCGAGATCGAGGAGGTCATCGGCCTCGACGCCAGCGAGGCCGTCCTCACCTCGGCCAAGAGCGGCATCGGCATCGCCGACGTGCTCGAAGCCGTGGTCACCAAGATCCCCCCGCCCAAGGGCGACCGCAATGCGCCGCTGAAGGCCATGCTGGTCGACTCATGGTACGACCCCTACCTCGGCGTCGTCATCCTCGTGCGCGTGATCGACGGGGTGATCAGAAAGGGCCTGAACGTGAAGTTCATGGCCGGCGGCACCGAACACCTGATTGACCGCGTCGGCTGCATGACGCCCAAGCTGGAGGTGCTCGAAGAGCTCGGCCCCGGCGAAATCGGCATCATCACCGCGCAGATCAAGGAAGTCGCCCAGGCCCGCGTCGGTGACACGATCACCACGGCCAAGGGCGGCGCGGCAGAGCCGCTCCCCGGCTTCAAGGAAGTCCAGCCCGTGGTCTTCTGCGGCCTCTTCCCGGTCGACGCGGCAGACTTCGAGAAACTGCGCGAGTCCATCGCCAAGCTGCGGCTCAACGACGCCTCGTTCAGCTTCGAAATGGAAAGCAGCGCCGCGCTCGGCTTCGGCTTCCGCTGCGGCTTCCTCGGCCTGCTGCACCTCGAAATCATCCAGGAACGCCTGACCCGCGAATACGACCTAGACCTGATCACCACCGCCCCCAGCGTCGTCTACCGCATCCAGCTGAGGAAATCGAAGACCGACGAGGCGCGCGAGATCCTGCTGCACAACCCGGCCGACTATCCCGATCCCAGCCGGATCGAGACGATCGAGGAACCGTGGATCAAGGCGGTGATCTACACGCCCGACGAATACTTGGGCAGCATCCTCAAGCTCTGCCAGGACCGCCGCGGCATCCAGACCGGCCTCACCTACGTCGGCGGCCGCGCCCAGGTCAGCTATGAACTGCCGCTCAACGAAGTCGTCTTCGATTTCTATGACCGCCTGAAAAGCATCAGCCGCGGCTATGCCAGCTTCGATTACGAACAGATCGGCCTGCGCGAAGGCGACCTCGTCAAGATGGGCATCCTCGTCAACAACGAGCCGGTCGACGCGCTAAGCATGATCGTCCACCGCAGCGCCGCCGAGGCGCGCGGCCGCCACATGTGCGAACGCCTCAAAGACCTCATCCCCCGCCACCTGTTCAAGATCCCGATCCAGGCCGCCATCGGCGGCAAGGTCGTCGCCCGCGAGACCATTTCGGCGATGCGCAAGGACGTGACCGCCAAGTGCTATGGCGGCGACATCACCCGCAAGAAGAAGCTGCTGGAGAAGCAGAAGAAGGGGAAGGCGCGGATGCGGGAGTATGGCAATGTGTCGATCCCGCAGGAAGCTTTCATCGCAGCTCTACGCATGGGCGAAGAATAGGCTTTTTTGCCTTTGATTTGTGCTGGTTAGGCTATCACATATTTTTGCGGGAGCGCTACTTTTTGCGGCCTCCAGCATTCTTGATGAGGCCGCTCTTGATCACAAAGGCAAAAACAGAGTGCCAACGGCTGCAACTAAAGCGGCGATCACGTACAGGGCTAGCCACGATCTCTTCGGGTAATAGAGGTCCAACTTTGCGAGCATAAATTCTTGATCACTGAGTAGACCAGCTCGACGCTTAGCGTCGATGGCTCTTGCCCGTTCTTCTACGCTGCGGAACATCTTATCTCTTCATGCGAGTCTTTGCGCTCATTGCGTCTTCGCAAAGGCGGTTCATTGCCCAGATCGTTTCCTTCGACAGGGCGATCCACTTCAGCCGTTTGTCTATCGGATCATCTTCACGGTAGAGCATCCCGGCTGCCTCAAGATCGAGGATCTTCCTGAGGGCCGTCGATGTGGCGCAATGTGCACCTATGCAGGCTGATTTAGTGGTGACCTTCCTGCCTTCAAGAAAAGCAATATAGAGGTCGAGGATCAAATCCCAGGTCGGCTCACCAAACACATCGGGTAAATGCTTGGACCGAAGGCGGCGGACACAATAGATTTCACGGGCCCAGTCCAAGTAACGTGAATTACCGAGCGCTGCCCGTCGGTCATCTTCCAAAAGTTGGAGAGGTAAGCCGTTTGAACTTTCGAGGTGTCGATTTGCGGCCTCGACAGTTGCGTCAGCTAGCCGCCTTAGAGCGGAAACAAGCTCCTGGGTCTTACTGTCAGCCAACCCACTTCCCCCTTGCTCGTAGCGACGAACGTCCTTCTTACTAAGTCCTAGCCATGTTTTGCGCAATTCATTCGGTTGGGACTTAGCCTAATTGTCCGAAAATGATCCACGACGCATTGAGATAGGCCGCGATCAATATCGCAATGATGATTTGGCCTTCCGTCACTGCAGTTGGACGCCATGTATGCGGCCCGATCATCTTTGTGGTCATGTCGCGATCCTTGCTCACGCCAGTCACTTCTGGCGCTTCGGCTGTTAAGATTCGCAGTAATAACTAACTCAATGTCCGCTTGCGGACAGCCGACGGAGCGGGAGACAGCCTCAATTTGGACCAATCTCTTTTGTAATTAGAAACTCGGTCCGCAGCGAACGTCTCGGCCCCCGCATTGCTTGCAGCGTGACCGGCGCTCAACGGCGGCAATCTGACGAGACCAGCCGCGAGCTTGGCATAGATCAGTGATCACCCGCGCATCGAGCTTGGCTAAGTGCCTACAGGCGCGGCAATCCACCCGCAGCGCATAACCGTGGCGGGCATATTCGCTGATCGCATCCAGGCGCTTTGAAGACATGCCCGATAACTGCAACGGCGGCTTTGATTTGGGATTACAGCGACACTTTTCTAAACCTCCAAAGGGCGCCAATCCGCGCTGCTTGACGGGGACACGCTATTGCTTGTCCTGTGGCCAAACCCTCAATCCCTCCCTTATCCAACCACTCCTGCCAAGCCCTTTCCGCAGTTCCATCCGGCCCAGCGACGGCAGGCATCGGCTCAACGGCGCGGGTGCGTTGCTGCCCGCCGAGGCCTGGCTCCTTGTCTCCGTGTTTGAGGAGGTCGGGGATCAGGCGGATGGTCATGGGGCTTTCCTATCTGGTGCTTTGGGTGGGGTGAGGGTGGAACCCCGGCGGGGCCGGGGTGCGCTTTTGGTTTGGCTGGGTCCCCGCCTGCGCGGGGATGACGGGGCTGGCGGGGCCGGGGTGCGTTTTTCTCTCGCTGGGTCCCCGCGGGCGCGGGGATGACCGACTTCTCCATCGTCACCCGCGAGGAGGCGGAGCCGACGCGGCAATCGAGGGCGGTCGGGCTTGGGGCTCTGGATTGCCGCGCTTCGCTCGCTATGGCGAAGGGGGCGGCTCACTCCTCCGCCTCGTCGTCCTCCTCGAAACCGAAGGGCCGGGGCCAGTCGATGGGTTTCCAGGGCTTGCCGGCCTCCTCGGCCTCGGTGCGGCGGTAGGCTTCGTAGGCCACGCGGGTGCGGGGGCCCATGCGGGAGAGCCAGTCCTGGTGGTGGCGGGCGAACTTGGCGTTCAGCTCCTCGAGCACCTGGTCGTCGTCCTTCGCCTCTTCGGCCGCGCGTTCGGCGTCCCATTCGGCGCGCCACTGTTTCTTGAGGCGCTCGGTCTGCATCTTGTCGACGGCGTTGAGGCCGGAGGCGCGGCCGCCGCAGAAGCGTTCGGGCGCGCGGTTGCGCAGCATGAACATCAGCAGGCGGTCGTTATAGACGGTGCGGCTGCCGACCAGCTTGCCGTAGGAGTAGAGCGGCACGTCGACGCCGTTCAATGCGCGGTCCATGGCGACGTCCTCGATCCGGCGCATGCCGATGTCGAGCGCGGCGTCCCAGGCCTTGCGGAACTCCTCCGCCTTGGGGTGGCGACGCAGGAGGTAGGCGCCAACCTCGGCGCGGTTCACGCGGCGCGCGGCGCTCCTGACGCTGCCGGTTTCGGCCAGCGCCTCGATAAAGGCGCGCTGGACTTCGGGCTTCCAGCCGTTGTGGCGCTCCTTCTCTCTGGGCACCGGGGTGAAGTGGGGCAGGATCTGCTGGCGTGGGGGGATCGGGGGTATCTGGTCCATGGGGGCTCTTGCGGGGGTGGGGAGGGGATGGACTTGCCATCATGCCTCAGCCGCCAGCCTGTAGGACAGCGCGAAATTGGGGTGCCGCCGTGTAGTGGGACGGTTGCTCGGCGGCATTGACCGCGGCGCCGGCACCCCTTCCTGCCGGTCCGGGAGCACCGGGGCCGGCGGGAATGGCAGTCTCAGTCGTCCTCGTCGCCGAGCAGGGCCTTGCGCGCCTTCTCCAGCTCGGGAGAGCCGGGGCGGAGGCGGACGATGCGGGGCTCGCTCCGGGGCCGGCGCGTGTCTTCACGCGGGGCATGGTCAGCGGGCTTCTTCCCGATCCACATGAAACTCATGAACGTACGACTCCGTGGACCGGCCGGACCGCCTTTGGGGGGTGGGTACGACGGTTCCGACCGGCCGCCTCGCGCATCAACAGAGCACGCGGGCGGCGGCAAGGTTCATACAGTGGCACGGGCCGGTGAAACGGTTTCACGCGCGTGGCACAGGTCATTGTGATTAACCGGAATTGGCGGTGAGCGGTGGTAGGCTTGCGGTTAACCAGCGGTTGCAAGTGTTGCCTCGTCTCCTCACCGGGCCTAGTCGCCCACGCCGGTTAGCCCGCTAAAGGCCGATAACTCTTGCTTAAAAAGTTTAATAGTGCACAAACTAGCCGCGAGGCAGACGACAGCTATAAGGTGGCAATGTGCCGCCGAGAGAACTGACGTCAAACCACAGATGAGCGAGGACCTTGCCCTTCACCAGGCGATGCGGGCCGAACTGGCTGCCGTGCTGGCAAGCCCTGCATTCGCGCGCTCGCCGGTGCTGTCGCGGCTGCTGGGCTACCTTGTCGAGGAAAGCATCGAGGGGCGGGCTGACCGGCTGAAGAGCTATACGGTCGCGGTCGACGGGCTGGGGCGCGAGGCTGGGCACGATCCGCAGCTCGATACCTATTCGCGCGTCGCCATGGTGCGCCTGCGCCGGGCGCTCGACGCCTTCTACCAGTCGCAGCCACAGGGCTTTGCGCAGCGGCTCGACATCCCGCTCGGCTCCTACGAGGTGGTGCTGGAACGGACGGGCGAGGGGAATAAGGCCGCGCCGCCGCCCCCTCTGCCGCTGGCTGCCGAGGACCCGTCCCGCCGCGCTGCTGCGCCGCTACCGCTGGCCGATCCTCATGGTCCTGCTCGCCGCCAGCCTATTTACCGTGCAGTGGCTCCACAGCCGGTCGATGAAGGAAGCCGCGGTCTGGCAGCAGGCCAATTTCCCAAGCGTGCTCGTCACCGTGAACGGCTCGGCAGACACGCACGCTTCGGACGAGGGGCGCCAGATTGGCGATACGGTGCGCGATGCGATCCGCCCTTACGAAACCGTCCGCCTTGCCCATGCGATGACCGGCGAAGTGGCCTATGTCGTCGATATCGCGCTCGATCCCGCGCAAGGGAGCAGCCGTACCGCGCGTATCATGGTGACCAGCCTGAAGCGCAACCGCGTGATCTACCAGGCCGAGGTGCCGGTCCGGGTTGGCCAGCAGGACGAGGCCGGCAAGCTCGCGCTCGGCCGGGCTGTCTTCGCCATCTTCGGCTATGCGGGCCAGATTGAATCGCTCGAGGCGCGCAACAGCCTCGGCCCGGATTCGCCTTACGATTGCTGGCTGCGCTTCAGCCAGCAGGTGCGGGTCGATCCGATGTACAGCGATCCGCAGCTGTCGTCCTGTACGCAAACCTGGTTCAAACATGCCCCGCAGCGCCCCCTGGCCGTGTTCGTCCACGCATGGACCGGAATGAACGACGCGCTCCTGTCGATCACCCCCGGCTCGACCGAGAGCCAGCTGCGCGAAACGCTGAAGCTGCTCGAAGCCGGGCGCGCCCGCTATCCTACCTCGCGGCATATCCAGCTTGCCCTTGCCCGCAACTATGCACTGCTGGGATACCGCGATTCGGTGCGCAAGGCGGTGCAGGACCTGCGCCTGTCGGCCGGCGGAAATCCTGACCTGACCAACCTTGCAGGCGTATTCATGATCCTGCAGAACGATTTGGCGGGTGAAGCACTGGTCGATGAATCGATCGCTTTCCACCCCGATCCCCCGGCGCGCTATTTCCTCGGCAAGTTCGTCGCTGCCATGATGCGCGACGACGTTGAGGGAGCAGGCAAGGCGCTGGACAACATGCTCATGGAAAATCGCACCTCGCTGTGGGGGCAGGTCTTCCAGGCGGCCTACCTTGCGCGGGCCGGCAAAGTGCCCGCCGCAAAGGCCGCGTGGAACCTGGCAGTCAAGGAGCGGCCGGCGCTCGGCATCAGTCCGCGCCTGGTAATTTCGAACAGCCCGGCCAGCCCGGAAGTCGAAGCACGGCTGCTGGCCTGGCTCGATCCTGTCATTGACTGACGGCGGATCCATGACAACCGCGCGGCTGACCTGGCAATCTTGCGCGCTGGCCCGCCATCGCCTAACCCTCACGGCCGGATAGGGGATACAGTTCGATGACGGCACCACGGCGCCGGGTGGGCGCGGAAAACTCCGCGACGCGTACGGCCATTCTGGAAGCGACCGAGCAGGTGCTGGTGGAGGAAGGCTATGCCGCCGCCTCCACGCGCCGGGTCGCCGCGCGCGCCGGGCTCAAGCCCAGCCTCGTCCACTATTACTTCCCGACCACCGATGACCTGCTGGTCGCCGTCTATCGCCGCAGCGCCGAATGGGCGAACGAGGAACTGGCCAAGGCGCTGGCCGATCCCGATCCGCTGCTCGCCTTGTGGCGCTACACGATCGACACCACGCGAACGGCGCTGATGATCGAATTCATCGCCATGGCCGCCCACCGCGCGCCGCTGCGCGAGGCGATTTCCGAGCATGCCGGGCGGACTCATGCTCTCCAAGTTGCCGCCGTCGAACGCGCGCTGGGTGACAAGGCGAAGGACCTGCCGCCCGTGGTGCTTGTCGCGGTGATTTCCGCGCTCGGCCGCAGCCTTGTCATGGAGGCCGGGATTGGCGCGGGTTACGGCCATAACGAAGCTGCCACCTGGTTCGAGGACTGGCTCAAGCGCCAACGCAATCCCGCTTGATCTGAATCAAGGCGCGCGCCCCGGCCTCCGCTATCTCTCCTGCTGAACACCTGTTCAGTCAGCCCGAAACGGGCCACCGGGAGAGCCTGCAATGAACGTCATGACCACTACCAAGCTGCGCTACGAGATCATCAAGGAAAAGATCGGCGCGCGCGTGCTCAACACCAAGGAAGAGCTGCTTTCAGGCGCGCTCTCCGCAGAGATCAACGACCTGCTCGAACAGCGCGGCGTGCTGGTGTTCAAGCAGTTGCACCTGACCGAGGACGAGCAGGTGCTGTTCACCAACCAGCTGGGCGGCAATGCCACCGAGATCGGCGTAGATGGCGGCGCGATCTTCTCGATCAGCCTCGACAAGGGCGAGCATCACAAGTCGGTGATCGAATACCTCAAGGGATCGCTGTTCTGGCACATCGACGGCACGATGAACCCGGTGCCGGTGCGCGGCTCGATCCTGACCAGCAAGGTCCTTCCCACCTGGGGCGGCAATACCGAATTCGCCAACTGCTACGCCGCCTATGACGACCTGCCGCAGGAAGTGAAGGACCGCATCGACAACCTGCGCGTCGTCCACGCCATGTGGGTCTCGCAGCTCTATCACTGCCCCGAACCGAGCATGGAGCAACTGCTCGACTGGCAGTCCAAGGGCACGCAGGAGCTGCCGCTGGTCTGGGAACACAAGACCGGCCGCAAGAGCCTCGTGCTCGGCAATACGGCGCGCAATGTCGTGGGGCAGGACTTCGAGGAAAGCGCCCGCACGCTCCACGGCCTGCGCGAACACGCCACCAGCGAACCCTATCACTACGCGCACGAGTGGGAGGTGGGTGACAGCGTGATGTGGGACAACACCGGCACGCTCCACCGCGCCATGCCCTATGACCCGGACTGCGGCCGCCTGCTGAAGCGGACGATCCTGCTGGGCGAGGAAGCATTTAGCTGAGCACTTGACCGGATCGCGGGTCCAGTCCCCCGCGATAGTGCGAAAGGCGCGCCCGCTGGTGGAGCAGGCGCGCCTTTTGTTTCAGGCCGAGAGGCGGTAACCCACGCCGGGCTCGTTGCGGATCAGTTCGGGGTGGGCGGGATCGCGCTCCAGCTTCTTGCGCAAGGTCCCCACGGCGACGCGCAGGTAATCGACATGATCTTGCTGCGCCGGGCCCCAGACCGCGCGGAGCAGCTGGGCGTGGGTCAGGACGCGGCCCGCGTGCTTGGCCAGTTCGGCAAGGACCGCGAATTCCTTGGGCGTCAGGCGCACCGCCTCTCCGCCTCGTGAAACCTTGCGCCGGTGCAGGTCTATCGAAAGTTCGCCAAGCTCGATTGCTTCAAACTGTTCGGCAGGGCCGACATCGACGAGGTTGTCGATGTGCCGCTCGACCCGGGTGACCTCGCCATCGAGCTGCGAGACCAGCGCCTTGTCGGCATTGCCTTCGCGCCGCAGCGCGCGGACGGCGGCACTGGATGGCCTTGAGGCTGGGCTTCACGTCATCGCCGATCGAGGTGAGGAGCGCAGAGCGCAGCTTGTCGCGCAGGCGCAGGGCGGCACTTTCGCGCGCTTCGCCATCAAGCCGCGCGCGGTCGAGTGCGAGGGCCATCTGGTCGGTCAGGCTTTCGAACAGCAGCAAGCCATTGTCGCGCACCGGCGGCGTGCCATCGCTGCGGGCAAGGCCGATGGCGGCAATGATCCCGCTGTCCGCCGTCACCGCATGAAACTGCCAGTCGGCCTGCGGTGCGCGCTTCTCCCCGCGTCCGGAACGTTCGCCCGATTGCAGCGTGAACGACGCGGCGGCAAGGTCGCTCGGGCTTAGCGTGGCATCCGCCGATGAACGGGCGAGCGGCTGGCTCTCGTCCTCCCGGCCCAGCACCACGACATGGCAGTCAAACAGCTGGGCAAGCCGCAGGGCGCTCGCTTCGGCCACCTGCGCTTCGCTTCGCGCTGAAAGCAGACGGCGGGCGAAGCCGGCTATAGCCGCATTGCGCGCTGCGTGCTGCGAAGCGAGCTGCGCCTGCTTTCGCACCGATGCGGCAAGCTGGCTGCACACCACGGCCACCGAGGAACAGGACCACCACGGTGACAATGTCGGCTGCTTCATGGATCACGAAAGTGTGGAGCGGCGCGGTGAACCAGTAGTTGTAGGCCAGCGCCGATGCGACCGCCGCGACCAGCCCGGGGCCAAGTCCGCCATAGATTGCCGCCGCCAGCACGGGCAGCAGGTAGAGCATCACAACCGGCGAATTGCCCCAGCGCGAAGCGAGGTAAAGCCCGACCGCAGTCGACAGGGCGACCAGCAGCAAGGCCGCCGAACAGGCGGCAAGCTTTATGGCAAGGGGACGGTTCCGGTCCGGCACGGCGAGCATGGTGTCTTTCATCGCACTAAGATGGAGCCAAGGCCCCGGCGCGTCGAGAAATTACGCCGTGCCCCGGCAAAATCCACATGGAATCTTTATGCGGTGAGCGCCCACAATAAAGCCATGTCAAACAGCATAACCGCATTGCCTGCCGCTCCGGCCGCAGCAAGCTCCGCCCCGTCCCATCATGGCCCGAAAGACAGCTTCGCCGTCCTCATGCTCGGCGCCATCGGCGTCGTCTTCGGCGATATCGGCACCTCGCCGCTCTACGCGATGAAGGAAAGCTTCATCGGGCCGCACCCGCTCGCGGTCGATCCCCTTCACATCTTCGGCGTGCTCAGCCTGGTCTTCTGGTCGCTGATGCTGATCGTCACAGTCAAATACGTCTTCGTCGCCATGCGTGCCGACAACCGGGGCGAGGGCGGCTCCTTCGCCCTGCTCGCGCTGATTTCCAGCCACCTCGATGATCGCAAGAAGGCGCTGCTGATGGTGCTGGGTGTGGCGGCGGCGGCGCTGTTCTATGGCGATGCCATGCTCACCCCGGCGATCTCGGTGCTCTCCGCGGTAGAGGGGCTGACCATCGTCGAGGCGCGGCTGGAGCCGCTGGTCCTGCCGATTGCAGTTCTGATCCTGCTCGGCCTGTTCTTCATCCAGTCCCGCGGCACGGCCAAGGTGGGCGCGCTGTTCGGCCCCGTGGTGCTGGTCTATTTCGCCGCGCTCGCCGTGCTGGGCGTGATCAACATCGCCGCGCGGCCGGAAATCCTGTCTATCTTCAATCCGATGTGGGCGGTCGAGTTCTTCCAGCACGATTCAAGGCTGGCCTTCCTCGCCATGGGTTCGGTGTTCCTTGCCGTGACGGGCGCTGAGACGCTTTATGCCGACATGGGCCACTTCGGCCGCAAGGCGATCGGTGCGTCCTGGCTGGTGCTGGTCTTTCCCTGCCTGATGCTCAATTACATGGGGCAGGGCGCGCTCCTGCTTGCCAATCCCGCTGCGGTTGAAAACCCGTTCTACCTCATGGCCCCCGATTGGGCGCGCGTGCCGCTGATCGTGCTGGCCACCCTTGCCACGATCATCGCCAGCCAGGCGGTGATTTCGGGCGCCTTCTCGGTCACGCACCAGGCGATCCAGCTTGGCTTCCTGCCGCGCTTCAAGATCCTCCACACGAGCGAAAAGAGCGCCGGGCAGATCTACATGCCGGCAATCAACTGGGGCCTGCTGGTCATGGTGCTGGTGCTGGTGCTGGGCTTCCGTGAATCGACGCGGCTCGCCTCGGCCTATGGCATTTCGGTGGTCGGAACGATGATCATTACTACCGCGATGCTCGCTTTCCTGCTGTTCAAGGTCTGGCGCTGGAAGCCGTGGGCGGCTGCGGCGACGATTGCCCTGTTCGCCCTTGTCGACATCGCCTTCTTCCTCTCGAACATCGCCAAGATTGCCGATGGCGGCTGGGTGCCGCTGCTGGTGGCCGGGGTGATCTTCACCGTGCTCACCACCTGGGCCAAGGGGCGCGGCGTGTTGCGGCAGCACCTGCTGGCCGATGCCATCCCGCTCGAGGTCTTCGTCAAGTCGACCGCCGCCTCGGTTCACCGGGTCAAGGGCACTTCGGTGTTCCTCTCCGCCGCGAAGGAGGGCGTTCCGGCGGCCCTGCTGCACAATCTCAAGCACAACCAGGTGCTGCATGAGAATGTCGTGCTGCTGACCGTTGCCGTGGCCGAAACCCCGCGTGTGGAGCCGCAAGAGCGGTTGGAAATGCACGAGGTGGGGCACGGCTTCACCCGCGTCATCCTGCACTATGGCTTCACCGAGGAAGTGGACATTCCGCGCGATCTGGCCCCGCTCAGCCAGCGCGGGGTCAGCCTCGATCCCATGCGGACGAGCTACTTCCTCGGCCGCCAGAAACTGATCGCGGCAAAGGAAGTGGCCGGCATGGCGTTATGGCGTGAACACCTGTTCGCCTGGCTGCTCAAGGTGTCGGAATCGGCGATGGACTACTACCGCCTGCCGGCAAACCGCGTGGTCGAGCTCGGCAGCCAGCTCAGGATCTAGGGAACGCTGGCAAACCAGATCACGTGCTTGGCCCCCTTGCCGTTGCTGCGCGCCGCGACCTTCTGTTCATCGACGTCGAAGCCGTTCTTCTTCAGGCGATTGGTGAAGACCGGATCGGGCGCGGCGCTCCATATGGCAAGGACGCCGCCCGGGGTGAGCGCGTTCTTCGCCTGGCGCAGGCCCTTGGCCGAATAGATCGCGTCATTGGCGTCGCGCACCAGTCCGTCGGGGCCGTTGTCGACATCCAGCAGGATCGCGTCATAGCGCGGCGCGCCGCCATAGGCCGCGTCGGAGATGGCATCGGCCACATCCTGCATCACCAATGTGACGCGGGGATCGTCCAGGCAGCCGGCGGCAACCTCCGCCATCGGCCCGCGCGCCCATTCGATGATGCCGGGGACCAGCTCGGACACCATGATCCGCGCGTCCGGCCCGAGCTGTTCCAGCGCGGCGCGCAGGGTAAAGCCCATGCCATAGCCGCCGATCAGCAGGCGCGGCGCCTTGCGGCCTTTCAGCCGGTCGATCGACATCGTCGCCAGCGCCACTTCGGAGCCGCTCTTGCGCGTCGACATCAGTTCGTTGTGGCCCATCACGATCATGAAATCGCGGTCATGGCGGTAAAGCTTCAGCTCGTCTCCGCCGGGGATGCGGGCCGTGCCCAGGTGTTCGCGTGCGATCATGTGGGGCGCATAGACCGCCGCCCGCGCAAGGCCAACACATTCGGCTTCGTTCGATTTGGCGGCGTTTTAACCCTTATTGATGGTTAAGGCACTTTTACTCTTGGCTAGGGACATGCATAAAGCTGCCAGATAACCCGCGCACGGGGCGTGGCGGGGTGAGACAGAGGTTCAAAAGGCGCGTGACGGCACCCGTTCGTTTCCCCCGGTTCTTTGTGACGAGCCCGAGCCCGTGCCCGTACCTGCCGGGCAAGAGCGAGCGCAAGGTTTTCACCGAACTGCGCGGCGATCACGCCGATGCGCTGAACGATGCGTTGAGCCGCATCGGTTTCCGCCGCAGCCAGACAGTCGCCTATCGCCCATCCTGCCTTGATTGCAGCGCCTGTGTTTCGGTGCGCGTGCTCGCGGGCGAATTCCGCCCCTCGGCCACGCAGCGCCGCAACCTCAAGCGCAATGCCGACCTGCAGGTGACCGAGTGCCGCCCCTGGTCCACCGCCGAACAGTATGACCTGCTGCGCCGCTACCTCGCCGCGCGGCACCCCGGCGGCGGCATGGCATCGATGGACGAAATCGATTTCGCCGACATGGTCGAGCATACGCCTGTTACTTCAATGGTTATTGAGTACCGCGAGCCGTCGTGGGATGGCGTGACGCCGGGCCGCCTGGTCGGTGCCTGCCTGACCGACCGGCAGGGCGACGGCCTGTCGATGATCTATTCGTTCTACGATCCGGACTATGCCGAGCGGGCAGGGCTGGGGAATTTCATCATCCTCGACCATATCCGCCGCGCCGAAAAGGCCGGTCTGCCCTATGTCTATCTCGGCTACTGGGTCGAAGGCTCGCCGCGCATGGCCTACAAGGTGCGTTACCGCCCGATGGAGCGGTTGACCCGCGATGGCTGGCACCGCTTGTCCGATGCCGAGCAGGACGCCCTGATCTCCGATGCCGCGGCGCTCCAGCGCAGTCAGGCCGAACCGCTCGATGGCGAGGGCAAGGACGGCGTTCATGGCGAAAAGCAAAGGTACCGATTAGGAGTGTGAACGCTCCAGGTCTGCGCAAGTCCGTGCCGCCTTCCGGAAATTGTTACCGATATTCCAGTTAACCAGTTTTTCGTTCCTCGCGTGCAACACATGTTGCATGACCGTGGTCAACCGCCTGTTCGTACCAATCCGCTCGCTCGGTGGATTGCACCCGGTTGTGCGCAGCATGCTGCTCATTGCCGCCGTGGCACTCGTCACGTTCTCGTTCGCGCTTTACGGCAGTTTCGTGCGCGCGACCCAGGTGGCCGACTGGGAAGTCCGCCGCCGCGAGCAGACCGGGGTCGAAACGCAGCTTGACCGTGCCGTCCAGTCGCTGACCGAGACGATGAAGATCCAGCTTACCTGGGACGACGGCTTCCGCGCCGCCGGACGGGCAGGCCAGCCGGTCGATACCAAATGGGCGGACAGCTATTTCGGCGATTTCCTCTGGGCCAACCTGCAGATCGAGCAGCTTTACCTCGTCTCCCCCGAAGGCAAGCTGCTGCGCGCCTGGCACAAGGGCCTGCCCGTGCCGGGAACCGAATTCGCCGCCTTTTCGCCCAAGGTCCAGGCCGCGCTTGACGCGATGAACACCAACAAGCGGGTGATCGGTGAGCCGGTCAGGTTCCGCGAGCTGCCGGACGCACACTGGCCGATCGCCGCAGACGGCAAGCCGCTGACCCGCTGGTACGGCGAGCTTGAGAATATCGGCGGCCGCACGCAGGTCATGGCGGCGGCATCGATCATTCCGGATACCGACTATTCGATGTTGCAGCGCCGGCCGAACGTGCTTGTCGCGGTGCGTCCGCTCGATGAGCGCTACCTTTCCCCGATCGGCAAGGGCCTGCAGCTCGGCGGCTTCGGCTGGCAGAAGGCGCAGCCATCGAGCGGCAACGCCATCGAACTGCTCTCGCCTTCGGGTGAACCGCTCGGCTGGCTGCACTGGACACCCAATGACGTCGGCGGGATCATCTCGGCGCGCACCATGCCGCTGCTCATGGCCTATATCGCCTTTTTCCTGATGATCCTTGGGGCAGGCACGGTCATCGTGCGTCAGGCGCTGCGCATGGCGCGGGAATCGGCGGAGCGCGAGGCCGAAGCGAAGCAGGACGCCATGCTCGATCCGATGCTTGGCCTGCCCAACCGCCGGCTGGTGATGAAGCATATCGAAAGCGAACTGGCCCGCGTCGGACAGGACGATGCGGTATTCCTCGCCTATATCGACCTCGATCACTTCAAGGCGATCAACGAGGCCATGGGCCATCCGGCGGGTGATGCCGTGCTGCTGGCCACGGTGGAAAGCATCAAGGCCGAACTTATGCCGGGTGACATGCTGGCGCGGCTTGCCAGCGACGAATTCGTCATCGTCCACCGCGGCCCCGCCGGCAAGGAAGAGGCAGTGCGGCTGGGCGAGCGCGTGCTGGCTGCCTTCAGCGAACGCTTTGCCATCCATGATACGACGATCCCTGTCACCGCCAGCTGCGGCATCGCCTGGGCGCCCGAACACGCCGATACGCCTGACAAGCTGCTGCGCATGGCCGACATCGCCCTGGCACGCGCCAAGCAGCGCGGGCGCGGGCGCTACCGCTATTTCACCGAGGACATGAACGCCTCGATCCGCTGGCGCCGCGACCTAGAGGCCGAACTGCGCCGCGCAATCACCTGCTCGGACAATTGCCGCAACTGCTCTATCGGCGTGTGCCGCGGGCTGGAAATGCATTATCAGCCGATCGTCCACGTCGCCGGGCGCCGGATTGTCAGCTTCGAGGCGCTGGTCCGCTGGTTCCATGTTGACCGGGGGGAGATTTCGCCCGGAACATTCGTGCCGCTGGCCGAGCATTGCGGGCTGATGCCGGCGCTGGGCGAATGGGTTATCCGCCGCGTGTTCGAGGATTCGGCGCGCTTCCGGGGGCGCGAGGTTTCGATCAACCTCTCCCCGCTCCAGCTTGCGGCGCACGATTTCATGCCGCGCCTGCGCGCACTGATTGACGAAACCGAAGTCGATCCGGGCAGTATTGTCTTCGAGATTACCGAAGGCGTCCTGCTGGAGAATTCCGACCGCGTGCTGGGCATGCTCGGCGAGCTGCGCGACCTCGGCTTCCGCATCGCGCTCGACGATTTCGGTACGGGCTTTTCCTCGCTCGCCTACCTGCGGCTGTTCCAGTTCGACCGGATCAAGATCGACCGCTCCTTCGTGCAAGGCATCGAGGCGGACCTCGATGGGCAGGCCATCCTCAAGGCCATCGTCAGCCTGGGCCGCACGCTGCGCATGAAGGTGGTGGCGGAGGGCGTCGAGACCATCCTGCAGCAGCAACTGGTCGAGGCGGCTGGCTGCGAACTGGTGCAGGGGCACCTTCACGCCCGCGCTCTGCCGATGGCCAAGGCACTCGATCTCCTTCCCGAAAAGGTGAGCCGCCTTCGCCTGGCAGCGGGCTAAGGGTTCACTTCCCCACGATGTGTGTGCTCGCATCCGCAGAGGGGTTCACGCAGAGGGCGCAGAGGAAGAACAGAGACGCAGAGAAGTTGCGTCAGCGGCGAAAGCCGCTTTTCTGATCAGGCATTGGTCCGCGCGGCCGTGTCGGTAAATTGATTGAGCCTTCGGCTACGCCCGGCTCCTCCGCGTCTCCACTTTCTTCTTTGCGTCTCTGCGAGAACTATTCCCTCCGCGCCGCACGAGCCTGCCTTTCGGGAGGCGCGCTGGCTATCCCAAAAGGAAAAGGGCGCCCGGATCGCTCCGGACGCCCCTCTCGGTGATACCTTGGGCCGGAATTACCAGCTGTAGTACATGTCGAATTCGACCGCCGCCGGGGTGGTTTCCCAGCGCATCACTTCGGGCCACTTCATTTCGATGTAGGCATCGATCTGGTCCTTGGTGAACACGCCGCCCTGCAGCAGGAATTCGTGATCGGCTTCGAGGCTTTCGAGAGCTTCACGCAGCGAACCGCAGACGGTCGGCACTTCGGCGAGTTCGGCCGGCGGCAGATCGTAGAGGTTCTTGTCCATGGCTTCGCCCGGGTGGATCTTGTTCTTGATCCCGTCGAGACCGGCCATCAGCAGCGCCGAATAGCACAGGTAGGGGTTGGCCATCGCGTCGGGGAAGCGGAATTCCACGCGCTTTGCCTTGTCACCGGTGCCGTAAGGAATGCGGCACGAAGCCGAACGGTTGCGCGCCGAGTAGGCGAGCAGCACGGGGGCTTCGTAGCCCGGCACCAGGCGCTTGTAGCTGTTGGTGGTCGGGTTGGTGAAGGCGTTGAGCGCCTTGGCGTGCTTGATGACGCCGCCGATGAAGTAGAGGCACATGTCCGAAAGACCCGCATAACCGTTACCGGCGAAGAGCGGCTTGCCTTCCTTCCAGATCGAGATGTGCGTGTGCATGCCCGATCCGTTGTCCTTCATGATCGGCTTGGGCATGAAAGTTGCCGTCTTGCCATAGGCCTGGGCGACCTGGTGGACGACATACTTGTAGACCTGCATGCGGTCAGCGGTCTGCACCAGCGTGCCGAAGGTCAGGCCCAGTTCGTGCTGCGCCGAGGCCACTTCGTGGTGGTGCTTGTCGCAGGGCAGGCCCATTTCGATCATGGTCGAAACCATTTCGCCGCGGATGTCGACGCAGCTATCGACCGGAGCAACCGGGAAGTAGCCGCCCTTGGCGCGCGGACGGTGAGCCAGGTTGCCGGCTTCGTACTTGGTGTCCGAATTGGTCGGCAGTTCGATGTCGTCGATCTTGAAGCCGTTGCCGTCGTAGCCGTCATAGAAACGGACGTCGTCGAACATGAAGAATTCGGCTTCCGGGCCGACGTAGACGGTGTCGCCCACGCCCGAGGAAACGACATAGGCCTCGGCGCGCTTCGCGGTCGAACGCGGGTCGCGGGCATAGAGGTCACCGGTCGAGGGCTCGACGATGTCGCAGTTGATGATCATCATCGGCGTGGCGCTGAACGGATCGATGTAGACCGAGTCCGGGTCCGGCTTGAGGATCATGTCGGATTCGTTGATCGCCTTCCAGCCTTCGATCGACGAACCGTCGAACATCAGGCCGTCTTCCAGTTCGCCTTCACCCAGAACCGAGGCGACCATGGTGAGGTGCTGCCACTTGCCCTTGGGATCGGTGAAACGCAGGTCGACCCATTCGATCTCCTCGTCGCCGATGCGCTTGATGATGTCCTTTGCCTTGGCCATTTTTCGTCCTTCTTAAGTCCCCGCCCGCCGCCGGGTGAGGGTATGGGTTGCAACTGTTGTGTCAGGTGTCAGATCGCGTCGTCGTCACGCTCGCCGGTGCGGATGCGGACGGCCTTTTCGACCGGGATGACGAAGATCTTGCCGTCGCCGATGCGGCCCGTCTGGGCGGCGTTGGCAATGGCTTCCACCGTGCGGTCGGCAAGGCTGTCGGGCACGACAACCTCAAGCTTCACCTTCGGCAGGAAATCGACGACATATTCGGCGCCGCGATAGAGCTCGGTATGGCCCTTCTGGCGGCCAAAGCCCTTGGCTTCGGTCACGGTGATGCCGGACACGCCAACCTCGTGCAGCGCTTCCTTCACCTCGTCCAGCTTGAACGGCTTGATGATAGCTTCAATCTTTTTCACGTAGCCCCCAATCGAGTGGCAAAAGCCCTGCGCCTAAGGCCGGGTACCGCCGAGGCGGCCCGGACAACCCAAACGGCTCTTCGCGAATCCTGTATCAAGAATCGTGCCAGAGCCCTGCAAGCGCACTAGGCGAAGCGCGTTGCGGGCGAAAGAGGGGGAATCGCAAGATTCTTGTCTGGCGGAGGTTTCGGGTGAAACGGACTTGCCGGGGAGGCGGGTCGCGCTTTGCCTAAATTATGGGCAGGGGTGCCTGTTTTTTAGGCAGCGATCTGTCCCTTGTGCTTAAAAACTTCCGTCATCCCCGCGCAAGTGGGGACCCAGCGCAACCGTCGACTGGGTCCCCGCTTGCGCGGGGATGACGGGGCAGGTGAAGTGGGCGGGACAGCGGGTCAACCCACCAAAGCCGCACCCTTGAACAGCGCCAGACAGCGCCCCTGCACTGGCTGGCGATCGAACGGCGTATTGCCTGCCGCCGCCGCCATCTTGTCGCTGTCGACGATCCACGGGCGCTCGGCATCGATCACCGCGAGGTCGGCTTCCATGCCTACCTCCAGCCGCCCAGCCTCAACCCCCAGCAAGGCGGCGGGATTGGCGGCGAGCAGTTCGAAAGCGCGGCCCATGTCGATCACGCCGTCGCGCACCAGCGTCAGCGTCAGCGGCAGCAGCGTTTCCGCTCCCGCCATGCCGTCTTCGGCATCGGCGAAGGGCAGGCGCTTGTCCTCCGGCCCGCGCGGGTCATGGCCCGAGGCGATGACGTCGATCGTGCCGTCTCCTACCGCCTCGATCACCGCCTTGCGGTCGTCTTCGCAGCGCAGCGGCGGGGAGAGGCGGGCGAAAGTGCGGAAATCGCTCATCGCGATGTCGGAGAGCATGAAGTGCGCGGGCGTTACGCCGGCGGTGACGCTCACGCCGCGGGCCTTGGCGGCGCGAACCAGCGCCAGCGCGGCGCGGGTGGTGACTTGCCGGATATGCAGCCGCGCGCCGGACATTTCGGCGAGCGCAATGTCGCGCGCCACGGCCAGTGCCTCGGCTTCGGCAGGGGCGCTTGGCAGGCCGAGCCGGGTGGCCATTTCGCCCGCCGTCGCCACGGCGCTGCCGGCAATGCCGCTGTCCTCGCCGTGGGTGACAACGACCAGATCTAGCATGGCGCAATAGCGCAGCAGCCGCAGCATCGTGCCGCTGTCAGCAATCCAGCGCCGTCCAGTGCTGACCGCGCGCGCACCGGCATCGCGCATCAGCGCCAGTTCGGCCAGATCGCTGCCCTCCAGCCCGCGCGTCGCAGCGGCGAGGGGATGAACCCAGAGATCGGGCTTGCCCGAGCTTGCCGCGAACCGCACCCGCGCCGGATGGTCGAGCGGCGGGTTTTGGTCCGGCATCAAGGCCGCGCGGGTAATGCCGCCGAAGTGGAAGGCCGGCTTGTCGATGGCGAAGACACCCAGGTCGACGAGGCCGGGGGCGAGGAGTTTGCCCTTGGCGTCGTGCGTCCGGTCGCCGTCCTGAGCGGCCACATCCGGGCCGATGGCGGCGATGCGGTCAGCTTCGGTGCGCAGCGCGCCCTTGATCGTGCCCTCGGGCGTGAGGATTGAGGCGTTGGTGATGGTCAGCGGAGCGGAAATCATGCCCAGCCCTCCATTCCGCGCGCCCTTCGGGTCAGCACCTCAAGGCAGGCCATACGCATCGCCACGCCCATTTCGACCTGCGTGGTAATCAGCGAGCGCCCCGGCAGGTCGGCCACGTTCGAGATCGATCTCGACCCCGCGGTTCATCGGACCCGGGTGCATAACCAGCGCATCGGGCGCGGCGCGCTTCAGGCGGTCTAGCGTCAGACCGTAGAGGTGGCGATATTCGCGCGGGGAAGGGATGAAGCTCCCCTGCATCCGCTCGTTCTGCAGGCGCAGCATCATCACCACTTCGGCGCCGTCGAGCGCCGCATCAAAATCGTGATAAGCGGTGACCTTGAGCTGTTCGATCTGGGCCGGCATCAACGCGGGCGGGGCGCAGACGCGCACCTCTGCGCCCAGCGTGGTCAGGCAGTGGATGTTGGAGCGCGCGACGCGGCTGTGCAGGATATCGCCGCAGATCGTCACCTTCAGCCCGTTGAACTCCTCCCGCCCGCGCTCCCGCATCGCGCGGCGGATGGTGAGTGCGTCGAGCAGGCCCTGTGTCGGGTGCTCGTGCTGGCCGTCCCCGGCATTGAGCACCGGGCAATCGACCTTGTCCGCGATCAGCCGCACCGCACCCGAGGAGCCATGGCGGATCACCATGGCATCGGCGCGCATGGCGTTGAGGGTGAGCGCCGTATCGATCAGCGTTTCGCCCTTCTTCACGCTCGATGTCGCCACCGCCATGTTGACCACGTCGGCGCCCAGCCGCTTGCCCGCCAGTTCAAAGGACAGCAGCGTGCGGGTGGAATTCTCGAAAAAGGCGTTGATGATCGTCAGTCCGCGCAGTGCCGAGGCGCGCTTTTCGGGCTGGCGATTGAGATCGACCCACTGCTCCGCCTCGTCGAGCAGGAACAGCAGTTCGTGCGGGGCGAGGCCCGCAAGGCCGAGCAAGTGCCGGTGCGGAAAAGCGAGGCTGCCCGGCGGATAGCGCGAAGCGTGTGCCGCCGGGTTCGCGCCGTATTCGCGCATGAATTGTCGCAGCTTGTCCGCCGTGCTGGCGCGCAGGTCACGCCCCTGGCGAAGCTGCGAAACGAACGGCTTGTCGCGCAGGGCAAGCTCCCCGAATCGCGTTTCCGAAAGTCCGTGGAGGCGGCAGAAATCCTCGATTTCCTTGAGCAGGTCGTCCATGAGCCGCGTTCATAAGTTGGATTTGGCCAACCGTAAAGGTGGGATTTGCTCAGGGCCAAGTCCCTGAAGCCAGATTGCCAAAAGGCCACAGCCGCTTATCTTGTGCACTTCATTCGTCATTGCGAGGCCATGGGCCGAAGCAATCCAGGGCGTTCACGCTCAACCGCCCTGGATTGCTTCGTCGCTGCACTCCTCGCAATGACGAGCAGACAGGAAGCAGTTAGCACATGATTTTCGCACGCAAGCTCTGGCACGTCCTCGTCGCGATAAAGGACGGGCTGGCCCTGCTGTTCCTGCTGATGTTCTTCGTGGCGCTCTATGCGGTCCTGTCCAGCCGGCCCACCGCCAGCCAGGTGCGCGAGGGCGCGCTGCTGCTCAAGTTGGACGGTTCGATCGTCGAGGAGCCGGAAGCGGTCGATCCCCGGGCGGCGCTGACCTCGGCCAGCCTGCCCGCCAAGCAGTACCGCACCCGTGACGTGGTCCGCGCGCTCGATGCGGCGGCGAAGGATAGCGACGTGAAGGCCGTGGTGCTCGATCTGTCGCGCTTCACCGGAGGCGGGCTAGTTACCATGATGGAAGTCGGCGCGGCGCTGGACCGGGTGAAGGCGGCGAAGAAGCCGGTCCTGACCCATGCCTTCGCCTATGCCGATGACGCGCTGATGCTGGCCGCCCATTCGAGCGAGGTCTGGGTCGATCCGCTGGGCGGGGCCTTTGTCATGGGGCCGGGCGGGCAGAACCTCTACTATGCGGGCCTGTTCGAACGCTTCAAGGTGACGCCGCACGTCTACCGCGTCGGCACCTACAAGGATTTTGTCGAACCCTACCTGCGCACGGGCATGTCGCCCGAAGCGCGTACAGCGAGAGAGGCGCTGGTCGGATCGGTCTTCGATCAGTGGCAGGCCGACGTGAAGAAGGCGCGGCCCGCGGTAAACCTTGACCTCGCGATCAAGGACCCGGCGGCCTGGTACCGCGCCTCGGGCGGTGACGGCGCACAGGCGGCCAAGGCTGCAGGCTTTGTCGACAAGATCGGCGATTCTGTCGCCTTCGGCAACCGCGTGGCCGAAGTGGTCGGCAAGGACACCTATGATCCGCGCCCCGGCAAGTTCGCCCATTCGACGCTCAAGGCCTACCTCGCCGCGCAGCCGGTCGAGAAGCCGGGCAAGGCGATCGGCGTCATCACTATTGCCGGCGAGATCGTGGACGGCAAGGCCGGCCCCGGCACCGCGGGAGGGGACCGCATCGCCGACCTGCTCGACGCCAGCGAGGCGAAGGACATCGCCGCGCTCGTCATCCGCGTCGATTCGCCGGGCGGTTCGGTGACGGCCTCGGAACGCATCCGGCAGGCGATCGAGCGCCACAAGGCGCGCGGGATTCCGGTCGTCGTCTCGATGGGCAATGTCGCAGCGAGTGGCGGCTACTGGGTCTCCACCCCCGGCACCCGCATCTTCGCCGAACCCGGTACGATCACCGGATCGATCGGCATTTTCGCCGTGCTGCCCAGCTTCGAAAAGGCACTGGCGCAATATGGCGTGAATGCCGACGGTGTGCGCTCGACGCCGCTTTCCGGCCAGCCCGACCTCTTCGGCGGCTTTACGCCCGAGCTCGAAGGCATGCTGCAGGCCAATATCGAACGCGGGTACGAACGCTTCGTCACCCTCGTCGCCAAGGCGCGGCGCAAGAGCAACGAGCAGGTCGACCAGATTGCCCAGTGGTCGCGTCTGGGATGGCGGCACCGCGCGGCAGATCGGGCTGGTCGACGAGTTCGGCGGGCTCGACGATGCGCTGGCCTATGCCGCCAAGCAGGCGAAGCTTGAGGACGGCAAGTGGCACCCGCTCTACCTCGGCGCTACGGAAAAGGTGCCCGGATCGCTGATCGAGGCCCTGCTGATGGGCGACGACGAGGACAACGAGGACGCCGCCCCGCCGCAGGGTGATATGTTCGCCATGATCGGAGAGCGCCAGAACGCCATGCTGGCCCGCGTGGTGATCGACGCCCAGCGCCTGCTCTCCGCACCGGGGGCGCAGGTCTATTGCCTCGAGTGTCCGGCGCCGGTGCCGCCGCGCCGGGTAGAGACCGGCTGGCTGGCAAAGGCGCTTGCCCGCCTCGCCACCAGCTAGGACTCCACGGCGCTTGCCCTTTGGCGCTCATGCCACTAAGGGCCAGCCCCTGAATTTTGGCTTCGTCTTTCCTATGCGGGCGTGGCGGAACTGGTAGACGCGCTGGTTTTAGGTACCAGTATCGAAAGATGTGGGGGTTCGAGTCCCTTCGCCCGCACCAGTTCGCCATCCGGGAGAGAGACGCGGCAAACCCGCAGATTACGCAAGAAGGCTTGAACTGAAATGCAGATTGTCGAGACCACGAATGAAGGCTTGAAGCGGGCTTTCACGATCACCATCCCCGCCAAGTCGATTGCCGAGCGCGTTGAAGGCGAAGTGAAGAAGATCGCCCCGCAGGTGCGCATGCCCGGCTTCCGTCCCGGCAAGGTGCCCGCCAACCTCGTGAAGAAGATGCACGGCGCGCAGCTTCACCAGGAAGCGCTCAACACCTCGATTCGCGAGGCGATGGACAAGCTGGTGGCAGACAACAAGCTGCGCCCCGCAATGCAGCCCGACGTCTCGCTTGGCGAAGGCTATGACGAGGGCAAGGATGCCGTCCTCACCGTTGCGCTTGAAGTGCTGCCGACCATCGCCGCGCCTTCGCTCGAAGGCCTGAAGCTCGACAAGCTGGTCGTGCCGGTTTCGGACGAGCAGGTTGAGGAAGCGGTCAAGAACATCGCTGCCGGTGCCAAGAGCTTCGTCGATGCCAAGAAGGGCAAGAAGGCCGAAAACGGCGACCAGATCATCGTCGACTTCGTCGGCAAGCTGGACGGCGTGGAATTCGAAGGCGGCGCGGCCCAGGACGCGGCGATCGAACTCGGCGCTGGCCGCTTCATCCCCGGCTTCGAGGAACAGCTGACCGGCGTGAAGGAAGGCGAAGAGCGCACGATCACCGTGACCTTCCCGGCGGACTACCCGGCCGAAAACCTCAAGGGCAAGGACGCCCAGTTCGACGTCACCGTGAAGTCGGTGAAGGTCGCTGGCGAAACCAAGATCGATGACGATTTCGCCAAGAGCCTGGGCCTGGAAAGCCTTGAGCTGCTGCAGAACCTGATGCGCGGCCAGCTGGAGCAGGAAACTGCCGGCCTGACCCGCACCCAGATGAAGCGCCAGCTTCTCGACGTGCTCGCCGCCGGTCACGATTTCGACGTGCCGCCCTCGATGGTCGAGGCCGAGTTCGAACAGATCTGGTCGCAGCTGACCCAGGAAGCGCAGAACGAGCCCGACCCCGAAGCCGCGCTGAAGGAAATCGAGGCCGAGAAGGAAGACTACCGCTCGATCGCCGTGCGCCGCGTGCGCCTCGGCCTGCTGCTGTCGGAAATCGGCCAGGCAAACGGCGTTGAAGTGACGGCGCAGGAAATGGGCATGCTGATCCAACAGGCCGCCCAGCAGTACCGCCCGGAAGACCGCCAGCGCTTCGCCGAATACATCCAGAACGAACCGCTCGCAGCCGCCCAGCTGCGCGCGCCGCTCTATGAGGACAAGGTCGTCGACTTCCTGTTCGACAAGGCCGAAGTCACCGAAAAGACCGTGACCAAGGAAGAACTCCAGGCCGCGATCGAAGCCGAAGACGCCGCTCCGGCCCCGGCCAAGGGCGCCAAGAAGGCCCCGGCCAAGGGCGCCAAGAAGGCCCCGGCCAAGAAGGCCGCCAAGGCTGAGGAAGCTGCTCCGGCTGCCGAGGAAAAGGCTGAGAAGCCCGCCAAGAAGGCTGCTGCGCCGAAGAAGGAAGCCGCTCCCAAGGCTGAGAAGGCTGAAAAGCCTGCCGCCGAAAAGAAGGCTCCCGCCAAGAAGGCCGCCGCGAAGAAGTAATCCGCGCGGGCGCTTTCGAGCGACAGATCATGAGGGGCGGGCACTGCGGTGTCCGCCCTTTTTGCGTTTGGGGTAGGGTTTCGGGGAATTTCTGAAAATGAAAGCTGACTGGTCCGGTAAGATCAACCATTGCGGACCCTATAGCCCCTCCGCATAAAGGCGCGATGCCCGCTCCCTGCCTCTGGCCTCACGCATGCTTCAGCTGTCGCAAATCTTGGAAGTTGTCTGAGTCTGCCGCTGCAGTGTGTCCCCAGTGCTGCCAACCTCTTCACTGGATGGGTAGGGCATTCAAAGTTCCGAAGAAGAGCGACCAAGAGCAATGGGCTAAGGTCGAAGCACTTTGGATAGCGGGCTACCGCTTTATGAATCATGAGGGCTGGCGAGAAGTTGAACCCTACCCTGAGCGCTTGAGAGAGGTGGACAGCTTCGTCCGCAACAACCCCGAACACCCTTTTCGGGTCGCACGTTAGTGTAAGCTATCCATGACTTTCCAGATTTTCCGGCCTTTCCGGAATCGACAACATTGCGGACATTGGCGGTGTGGGCCAAAGGGTCGATATGAAGAACATTCAGGTCATCGACGGAGCACCCAACGCGACCTTCAGCATCTTCCAAGCGACAGAGGACGAGTTTGCCGTAATCTTCCCCGATGGACGCGACATCGAGATAGTCACCGAATTGGTCGAGCGGATCGGAGAGCTAGCGGCTGCTCGCGTCCTCCAACCACTATGGCAGCGCCCCGTCTTGAAGAGGGAAGCAATGGGTATCCACGGAACTCTTCTATACGATGCCGATGCGAGACGGGAGTTTTTGCCAGACTCACGGCGCGAAGTGGATTGGGACGAGCGGTTCATAAATGAAGCCCAGCGAAGGCTGTTCCGCGCACATCGCTAGCATCCGCTTCCCACGACATTCCAGTCATTGGCCAATTCGCGGCAGCCTCCTGAAGGCCGACATGAGCCAGACGGCAAGCTGCCCGTGGGTTCCGGACGAGCGAGATCTACCTCACCGTCAGCGCCCGCCGGACCAGCACGGCCATCTCGTCGGCAATGTCTTCCAGCTTGCTCTCGGCCATGCCGATGCGGATCATGCGGCCGATCCATTGGGGGGCGCCGGAGACGAGGGTGATGAAGGCGTCGGGGCTGATCGGCGGCAGGCGGCCGGATTCGAAATGCGGACGCGCCCAGGCGAGGCCGCGCTGGATGCCGTCGTCATAGACGAGGCGGCTGTCGCGGGCGTAATTTTCCACCCACTTGGCCCCTGTGACGTCCTTGATGAAGGCCGCGCCGCCGGGATTTTCCATCTGGAACGCGAAGGATGCGCGCACGGCCGCTTCCACCCCGTCGAGGGGATCCTCTTGCGAGACCATGGCACTGATCACCCGGTCCCAGAACTCACCGCGCACTTCGGAAAACACTGCAAAGGCAATGTCTTCCTTGACCTTGAACTGGTGGAACAGCGCGCCGTTGGAAACGCCGGAATCGCGGCAGATTTCCGCCACGGAGGTGTTATCGAAGCCCTTTTCGAGGAACAGCGGCCGCGCTGCGGCAATAATCCGCGCACGAGTCAGCTCCGACTTTTTGTGCTTCATGGGCATTGGTCTAGCCCAGTCCTGCATGCCTTGCAAAAGTTCAGTTGTTTCAAGGTTGTAACATGGGGTCAGGGCCTTGCCGGGGCCAGTGCGCGCCAGTCCACCTTGTGCGTGACATAGCGCATTGGGGCGGATGGAACCCCCGCCGTGAAGGCAAAGCTGCCGCGCTGAACCGCCAGCGCGCAGGCGCGGTTATCCAGCAGTGGTGCGCCCGAGGAGGCGATCGGGCGGCAGGACACCGCCTTGCCGTCGCTGCCTATGCCCACCAGCACGGTGCTGGCCGAATAGATTGTCCAGCGCCGCGCCGCCTCGGGAAAGTCGGCGCTGGTCAGGGGCAGGGAGAAGGTGCCGTAGCTGAGCGGCATGGCCGGTTCGGTGGCGGAGCGGTCGGGGTAGACCAGGTTTTCGCCGATGCGGTCGGCCCTGGGTTCGATGGTCACGGCGATGCGCTGATCGGGCGGCAGCACCTTCATGTCCAGCCAGACCCTGACATTGGCCCAGCCCCCGTCAAATGCGCTGGATGCGGCGCGGGCCTTAAGCGAGCGCGGGTCATAGTTGATGACCTTGCAGACCTGGTCCTTCACGGCGTCCGACATCTGCCCCGATGTCACGCGGCAGCTCTTGGCATCGAATACCATGACCTGCACCTGCGTGCCCTTGCCTTTCGGCCGGAAGCGGAGCGGCAGCACGGGGTCGATGCGCCGCGCGTATGTGACCCGCAGGTCGATGTATCCGCGCTCAAGTGGCTGGGCGAAGCCAGGGGCATAGGCGAAGCTCGCGTTGGTGACGGCGGCGCAGATCGGCGCGACCTCGTCCGCCATCCACCGGCTGATTGCCTCACAGGTCAGCAGCTTGCCGGCGGGATCGAACCACAGACGAAGGACAGTCATGTCCGAAGCGCGACCGTGTGCGGTTAGCTGATCGTCGAACACCTTGGGCGGAATCTGCACAGACACCTCGCCAGCGCCAGTCAGCTCCACATTGTCGGGTGTTATCTCTTTCGGCGGGCGCTGGTTGGCGCCGATGGAAACGATTGGCGGCGGCACGACCGTTTGCATCTTCGACCATTCGAAGTCCGGCGGCGGCGCGGCCACGGCGGCGGCTTTCGCCAGTATCAGCAAGGCCAGTGTCATGCGCGTCCCCCCGTTACGTCACGCCCGCGGTGCCTGCCGCCGGTAACTCAGCGCCTCGGCCACGTGGATGCGGCCGACCGTATCAGCGCCGGCAAGATCGGCAATCGTACGCGCCACACGCAGCATCCGGGTGTAGCCGCGTGCGGAGAGGCGCATGGCTTCGGCGGCTTGCAGGAGGAGTTTGCGGCCGGGTTCGTCGGGCGTGGCGACATTGTCGAGCGCTTCGCCGTTCAATTCGGCATTGGTGCGCGCGCCGGTCTCTTCGTAGCGGGCGGTCTGGATCGCGCGGGCGGCGGCCACGCGGGCGGCGACTTCGGCGCTGCCTTCCGCAGGCGGGGGCAGGGCAAGGTCTGCCGCAGAGACGGGATCGACTTCGACGTGGAGGTCAATGCGGTCCAGCATCGGGCCGGACACCTTGCTCTGGTAATCGGCGGCGCATTTCGGCGCGCGGGAGCAGCCCAGTGCCGGATCGCCCAGATGCCCGCAGCGGCAGGGGTTCATCGCCGCGATCAGCTGGACGCGCGCCGGAAACGTCACATGGGCATTCGCCCGCGCCACGCTGACCTCGCCCGTCTCGAGCGGCTGGCGCAGCAGAATCGAGCACCGGGCGCTGGAATTCTGGCAGCTCGTCAAGGAACAGGACGCCAAGGTGAGCCAGGCTGACTTCACCCGGGCGCACGCGCAGTCCGCCGCCGGTCAGCGCCGCCATCGAAGCCGAATGGTGGGGCGAGCGGAAGGGCCGGTTGCGGCTGATCCGCCCGTCCTCCAGTGTTCCGGCGACCGAGGCGACCATCGACACTTCCAGCGCTTCTGCCGGGGTCAGCTCGGGGAGGATGCCGGGCAGGCACGATGCCATCAGTGACTTACCCGCGCCGGGTGGGCCGACCATCAGCAGGTTGTGCCCCCCGGCAGCGGCAATCTCAAGCGCGCGCTTGGCGGTTTCCTGCCCCTTGACCTGCTTGAGGTCCGGCCCGCGCTCCCGCGGCAGCGCCTCGCCCGGCGGGGAGGGGAGAGCACCCGGATGCCGCGCAGGTGGTTGAGCAGCGAGACGAGATCGGGCGCGGCGATCACCGGCACGCCGCTGGCCCAGCCAGCCTCTGCCCCCTGCGCGGCCGGACAGATCAGGCCCTTTTCCAGCCCCGAGGCATGGAGCGCGGCGAGCAGTACGCCCGGCGAGGAGATGATCCGCCCATCGAGCGCCAGTTCGCCAACGGCCACATATTCACTCGCCGTTTCCAGGTCGATCACGCCCATCGCCGCCAGCAGGGCGAGGGCGATCGGCAGGTCGTAATGCGAGCCTTCCTTGGGCAGGTCAGCCGGGGAGAGGTTCACCGTGATCCGCTTGGGCGGCAGCGACAGGCCCATCGAGGAGAGCGCCGCGCTCACCCTCTGGCGGCTTTCGCCCACCGCCTTGTCCGGCAGTCCGACAACGTGAAAGCCGACCATGCCGGGCGCGACCTGGCACTGCACTTCGACGCTGCGCGCCTCAAGCCCGAGGTAAGCCACCGTCGATACCAGTGCGACCACGCCGCCCCCCTACGCAACAATCCCTAGCGCGTGATGGCGCACCACTTTCGCCCTGTCGAGGGATTACCGCCAGATTGGAGATACTTACGGACAAGTCCGTAGCGGCCGGAAAGCTAATTTTAACGAATTCCAGAAGGAACCCCGTAAATCCTGCGCGCGCACAAGGGTGGCACGATGCGTTTGCTCCCCTGCCTTGCCATTGTCCTTGCCGCCGCGCTGGCCACTCCGGCCCATGCCGCGCGCGAGGTGGTGGTGAGCGAAGAGGTGATCGTCGAGGAAGTGGTCGAACAGGTCGAAGGCGGCTCCAGCCGTTTCGTCCAGGCACCCGCTCCGGCGATCCCGCAGGGCATTGCCCGCTTCGGCCCGTTTCGCGTGATAGACGCGAGCCATGCCGCCCTTGTCGACGTTACCGATGGCCGCTCTCCTGCGGCTTTCGCGGCGATGATGGCGGCCTTTCCCCAGATCGTCGAGCTGCAGATGATCGAATGCCCGGGCACGCTGGATGACAGCGCCAACCTGCGGCTGGGGCGTATGATCCGCGCGAAGGGAGTGGCCACGCACGTCCCTTCGGGCGGGTCGGTACGGTCGGGCGCGGTCGAGCTGTTCCTTGCCGGAACCCGCCGCATGGCCGAACCGGGCGCCGAATTCGCGGTCCATGCCTGGGAAGACGAGGCCGGACGCCAGCCGGGCGACTTTGCCAAGGACGCAGCCGTCAACCTTGCCTATATCGCCTATTACCGCGAAATGGGGATGAGCCCGGTCGAGGCGCGGGCGTTCTATGACATGACCAACGCGGTGCCGAACAAGGATGCGCGCTGGCTCAACGCCGCACAAATGAGCCAGTGGGTGCGGCTGGAAACAAGCCTCGCCAAAGCTCCCGCAGCGCTTGACTCTGCCCGGGTGCTTCGGTAGGGGCGCGGCTCCAAATTCGGGCCGGTATCGGCCAATACATGATTCCAGAGGTTTTTTGACATGAAGCGCACGTTCCAGCCCAGCCGCCTTGTCCGCGCCCGCCGTCACGGCTTCCGCGCCCGCACCGCGACCGTTGGTGGCCGCAAGGTGCTTCGCGCCCGCCGCGCCCGTGGCCGCAAGAAGCTCTCTGCCTGAGCATTGCGATGAAATTGTCCGTCCTTTCGAGGCGGGCTGATTTCCTTGCTGCAAACCGGGGCCTGCGCATAGCACGCCCCGGTTTTGTTTTGCTTGCCCGCCCCAATGAGGCGGGCGAAATGCGTTTCGGCATCACCGTCACCAAGAAGATCGGCAACGCTGTTGTCCGCAACCGGATGAAGCGGCGTTTCCGCGAGCTGCTGCGCGATGCCCTCCCGGTCGAGGGCCTGCCCGGCCACGATCACGTGTTGATCGGGCGTGAGGGCGGGGTGGAGCGGGATTTTGCCCTGATGCGAAAGGAACTGTCCGCCGCGCTTTCCCGCGCTGCCGAGGGTAAGGGCGATCCGCCGAGGAAGCCCCGGATGCCGCGCAAGTGAAACGCCTGCTCATCCTCATCGCGCGCGGCTGGCAGCTTGGCCCGAGCCGGGTCCTGCCGCCGACCTGCCGCTATGCCCCCTCGTGCTCGCAATACGCGATCGAGGCGCTGGAAAAGCACGGCGCGTTTCGGGGTGGATTGCTGGCCATCAAGCGTCTATTGCGCTGCCACCCCTGGGGGGGACACGGGCACGATCCCGTGCCTTGAAGGGCCGGGCATTGCGCCTATCTGATGCAAAACCAAGGGTTCTAGGGAAGCTTCGTGCAAAACCAGCGTAATCTCATCCTCGCGGTCGTGCTCTGCGCGCTGCTTCTTTTCGGCTGGGATTCGGCCGTAAGGTATTTCTACCCCCACGCGAACAAGCCGGTGGTCGCCGCCGCCAGCCCCGCGCCGGCCGCCACCAACGGCGCCAAGCCGACGCGCGAAGGCGGGCTGATGAACGAGGCGGACCGGGCCGCGGAAGTCCGCGACCTGAAGAGCGCGCTCGCCGCGCCGGGCCGCATCGCGATCGAGGCTCCGGGCCTCAAGGGTTCGATCAACCCTGCCGGTGCGCTGCTCGATGACCTTGTCACCGTGCGCCACAAGAATGTGGAACTGAACGGGCCGGAGCGGATCTTCTCGCCCGTCGGCACGCCAGCGGAGCACTATGCCCAGATCGGCTGGGACGGCCAGAACGTGGAACTGCCCGGGCCCAACACCATGTGGACCGCCCCTGCGGGCGCAAAGCTGACCCCGCAGACGCCGGTGACACTCACCTGGACCAGCCCTGCCGGCCTGAACTTTGCGATCACCTACCAGATCGACAAGGACTACATGATCACCGCCGATGCCAAGGTCGCCAATCGCGGCGCGGCGCCGGTCACGGTCACGCCCTTCGTCCGCCCGGGCCGCACCAAGAAGACCGCGAGCCTCGATACCTGGAACATCCACTCGGGCCCCTTCGGCGCGTTTGACGGCAAGGTTTCCTTCGCGCCCAATTACAGCGATATCGACGAGATGCCCGGCACGGTGCAGGTCAATTCGGGCAAGACGGACTGGATCGGCTTTACCGACATCTACTGGATGTCGGCATTGATCCCCGGCAACCCCACCGCATCGAGCAATTACCGCGCGATCGGCGGCGACCTCTATCAGGCGAACATGTTCTACCAGCCCGTCGCGGTGGCGCCCGGCCAGTCTGCTGGCACCAACACCCGCCTGTTCGCCGGCGCCAAGGAAGGCGACGTCCTGTCGGCCTACCAGAAGACCGGCATCGCCAACTTCAGCCTCGCGATCGACTGGGGCTGGTTCCGCTGGTTCGAAGAACCGATCTTCTGGCTGCTCAAGAAGCTGTTCAGTCTGGCCGGCAACTTCGGCGTCGCCATCATCCTGCTGACGCTGATCGTCCGCGGCATCATGTTCCCCATCGCCCAGCGCCAGTTCGCAAGCATGGCGGCGATGAAGGCGATCCAGCCGAAGATGAAGGCGCTGCAGGAACGCTACAAGGACGACAAGCAGAAGCTGCAGCAGGAAACGATGGCGCTCTACAAGGCCGAGGGCGTCAACCCGCTCGGCGGCTGCCTGCCGATCTTCCTGCAGATCCCGGTGTTCTTCGCGCTCTACAAGGTGCTGACGCTCGCTGTCGAAATGCGCCATCAGCCCTTCGTGCTGTGGATCAAGGACCTGTCCGCGCCCGATCCGGCGCATATCCTCAACCTGTTCGGCCTGCTGCCGTTCCAGGTGCCGGGCTTCCTTGGCATCGGCGTCCTGGCAGTGCTGCTCGGCGTGACGATGTGGCTGCAGTTCAAGCTGAACCCGGCATCGCCCGATCCGGTTCAGCAGCAGGTGTTCGGCATCATGCCGTGGCTGATGATGTTCATCATGGCGCCGTTTGCGGCGGGCCTGCTGATCTACTGGATCACCTCGAACCTGCTGACCATCGCGCAGCAAAAGTACCTCTACGCCCGCCATCCGCAGATGAAGGCCATGGTCGACAAGGAACGCGCGGACGTGGCAGCGGCGAAGAAGGCAGGCAAGTGAGCGAAGCGGAAGTCAACCCGCTGGCCAAGGAGGCTAGCCGCCTCTTTTCGGGCCGGGTGGACTTCCTGCTCTCTGCCCCCGCGCTGAAGTTCCTGCCCGAACCGACGGTGCCGGAGGTTGCCTTTTGCGGCCGCTCGAACGTGGGCAAGAGCTCGCTCCTCAACGCGCTCACCGGGAGGCGTTCGCTGGCGCGCACCTCTGTCACGCCGGGGCGCACGCAGGAGCTGAACTTCTTCGAAGTGGGCGAGCCGACCCAGTTCCGCCTTGTCGACATGCCCGGCTACGGCTTTGCCAAGGCCCCGCCCGCCGTGGTCGAGAAGTGGCGGCGGCTGGTGCGCGATTTCCTGCGCGGCCGCGTGGTGCTGAAGCGCACGCTGCTGCTGGTCGATGCGCGGCACGGGGTGAAGCCGGTCGATATCGAGATGATGCAGATGCTCGATGAAAGCGCCGCGAGCTACCGCGTGGTGCTGACGAAGGCGGACAAGATCAAGGCGAGCGAACTCGAAGCCGTGCTCGCCAAGACCCAGGCCGAGGCGCGCAAGCATTCGGCCGCCTATCCGGTGGTCCATGTGACCAGTTCCGAAAAGGGCATGGGCATCGATGATCTGCGCGCCGCCCTGCTGGAAGATGCCTTGGGGCTGGCCGAGTGAATGCAGCGGGCGCCCGTTCGAACGAACGCGCCCGCGAAGTCATCGCCGCCTGCCTCGCCTGTGGTCCGGACATTGCCGAGGTCGTCACCGGCCGCGCCCGGCTGGAGGCCTATCCCCCGCGCTCCGCGCTGCGCACCGGGCATGATCCCGACGAGCGCCTGTTCATCGTCATCGACGGCCACGCGCGAATGCACGCCTATTCGCTCGACGGGCGGCTGGTGGTGGTCGAGGATTTCTTCTCCGGCGACCTCTTCGGCGAAGGCGCGCTGACCGGCGCGGCAAGCAGCGCGGACGAGGTTTCCGCCGTCGAGCACACGGTGGCCGGGATCATCGCCGCGCCCGAAATGGTCACGCTGATGAGCCAGTACAACGCCGTCGCCATCGCCATGTCGCGCCTGCTTGTGGCGCGCCTCGCCTCGCTCACCCGGCGGCTGGTGGAAGGCTCCACGCTATCGGCAACGGGCCGCGTGCACGCCGAACTGCTGCGGCTGGCCCGCGCGCAGGGCGGCACGCGCATATCCCCCGCGCCGGTCAACGCGCAGCTCGCCCTGCGGGTCGCCTCAACCCGCGAAACGGTCTCGCGGACAATCTCTGCTCTGCTCAAACGCGGGATACTGGGGAGGGACGGGGACGACCTGCTGATCGTCAGCCCGCATCGGCTGGAGGAGCTGGTTTATTGAGGGGGTAGCGGGATTTTTCCGACAGACCGCTGAAACGTCATGAAAGTTAGCGGCAAAAATCCATCCGACGATACACATCAAGCATTTCAGCAACCAATTCGTCAGGCGGCGGTGAAACTTTCAGGATGCGTGCCGCAAAGAATGCTCGCGGATATCCATCCAAATGACCAAAGGTCCCTTTCGAGATCGTCACCCAGCCTTGGACTTCGATGTTCGCTAGACCTGAATGATACGAAGGATCTCGCATACAACTTTCGATCAAGTTCCGATCTAGCTGCTTGTCCAAGGCGTCACCACACCCGCTTTTTGGACAATAGAACCATGACCGAGAATCGTTGGGGCCAGAGTCGCTAGGAACTGCAGGAAAGCCAAGGCTTGAAAAATTTGAGGCCTCGAATCCGCTTTTCAAGACGCCGCTGTAGGTGGCCAATGGAGCCAAAATGGCGCAGCCCACGTCATCGGCATCGAGCTCATTTGGAATGGAAAAATTCGGCAACCCGACGACGCAAGCGGACCGAAAAAGCGACGTACGATCGATCGAATACCAGATGGTCAGCCCTATGACGGCGAAGAGCGAGCCGAAAATAAAAATCCGGGCAATCCTATTCATGCATGATTCCTCGCATAGGCCTAAACCAGCCCACCCCGCACCGCCGTAATCGCCAGCATCCGCACGTCTCCCAATTCGCCGATCGGCTCGGCAAAGGCGTCCTCTCCTCCGCGCAGGAACAGCGACGAGGCGAAGCTTTCGCTCACCGTCAGCACGCCGGGCATGGCGAGATCGAATAGGCGGTCGAGCTGGGCGACGGTGCGGCCGACGAGGGCGGGGGCTCTCCAGCCAGTGAGCCATGCCGTAATGCCCGGCGATCTTGAGAGGCAGGTCTGCGCTTTCCAGTTCCAGCGCCGCGCGGGCGTGGTCCCATGCCTCCTGCGAGGTAGCGAAGGCGGCGAAGCGGGCGTTGCCGGCGGGGAGGACGAGCACCGGCTGCGCGGCCAGCTCGCTCGCCGCCTTGCGGAAGGGGGCAACGACGCGGTCCAGCGCCTCGGCAAATTCGGCATCGTCGAGGTCATCGATCCCGGCAAACCCCAGCTTGAGCAGCACGACCAGGCGGCGGTCGGCGCGGCCTTCGCTGGACTTGCTGCCCGATGGCGCGACCGGGGCGGTGCGCGGCCAGCGGATCACCGCCTGGGCGCGGCCGGTGTCGTGCCAGCGCTGGGCGATATGGGCGGTCCACTGGCCCTCGCCATAGGGGCCGGGGCCTTCGTCGACCACGAGGAGCTGCACCGCCGCGCCGTCGATCTGGCGGGCATGGCGGCAGGCGGCGCCCATGGCGACCTCGCTGGCAAGCGCCGTGGCAAGCGGTTCGAACGCACCGCTGGTGCGCGCGGTTACGGTCACGGTCACCGCTGCATCCATGCAGGCGTGGTAGCGTTCGAGCCAGTCCGCGCCGTAGGGGCGCACCGACTGTTCGATGAAGTCCTCCTCCGCCGTTGGCAGGATGACGTGCAATTCGCCGCCGCGCGCCAGCACCTGTTCGGCAATGACGATATCCGCGCCGGCCGCCAGCGCGCCAAAGGCGAACTGGGGGGAGAGGCGGTCCAGCTCGGCGTCGATCTTTGCGCGAAGGGGGCCTTCGCCGCCCGCAGCCACGCCAAGGTGCCCGGCGAAATGGAGCGAGGCGGGCGGGCGGTGGGCGTCGATCCAGCCGCTGTCCTGCCCCAGCGCTTCGGCAATCAGGCGAAGCTGGCGCCGGGTGGCGGCGCGGTCAGCCCAGTCGCCGCTGTCCAATGCCATGGCAGTATCGAGCGCGGCCGGAGCGCCGGGATCGCGGCAGATCAGCAGCGCCTCGGCCCGGATCGCGGCGAGGAAATAGGGGGTTTCCGCAAGGCTCTCACCGCTGTCCAGCCAGGCGAGCACTTCGCGGGCAATCCTCTTCGCTTCCACCTCGTCGCCGGCGAGCAGTTTCAGGCTGGCAATGTTGATACGGGTGAAGGGCTGGGGCTTTAGCGCGTCCGCCCGGGCATAGAGCGCGGCGGCCTCGTTCAGGCCCTTGGCGCGGGCCTCACCCGAAAGCCGCAGCGCGCGGTCCTTGCGCAGGCGGGCGGTGACGGCGAGGGCCGAGGGATCGTCCTGCCGCTGGTCAAAGCGGCCTTCGCGCAGCAGGGCTTCGGCATGGTCCAGCGCTCCGGCACGGGCCGCCGAAACGATAGCGGCTAGGGTGGGAGAGCGGAGCATCGGGGAATGCATAGCGGGGGAACCGTTCAAACGGAAGAAGCCCTGCCGGGTCGTAGCGGCAGGGCTTCCATTCCGGGGACTGGACCGGAATGCCGTCAGCGCTTGGCGCCCACGATCTTGACCGGCGTGTCGAGAGCTACCGAAGTGCCGTCCTTGGCGTTCCAGGCGGCAACCTGGGCATCGACGCTGGCCCGGGCGACGAGGACCGCGTGGTTGAAGCACTTCTGCTTTTCGACGCGGGCGGCGAGGCCTTCGTTGTCGCCCATTTCGCAGACCGAGCGTGCGGCCGATTCGATGCGCTGTTCGATCTTCTTCACGTGGGCGGGGTTGCCGAGGTCGTAGCCGTAGAGGCTGATTTCGCGGCTGCTGGTTTCGGTCGCCTGCACCGTGGTGGCGAAGCCCAGGGTGGTGAGAGCGGCGGCAACGAGAGCGATCTGGGTGGTCTTGGTGTTCATGGCATTTTCCCTTCCTGTTTGCTTGGGTGACCCCTTGCTAGGCTGGGAAAACGAGTCGGACGCGTGACGGCCGTCACGGTGCGATTTTTCTGCAATTTTTTTGGAAAAAGGGCCCGCTCAGGTGGCGAAGAGCTGGCCGATATCGGCGAAGGCTTTGATTTCTATGGCATTGCCCGAAGGATCGCGGAAGAACATCGTCGCCTGCTCGCCAACCTCACCCTTGAAACGGACATAGGGTTCGATCGCGAATGTCACGCCGGCGGCGCGAAGCCGGTCGGCCAGCGCGTGCCATTCGTCCATCGGCAAGACGAGCCCGAAGTGCGGCACCGGCACGCCGTGCCCGTCAACCGGGTTGGCACCCGCGTCGCTCGAACGCTCGCCCACGCAGTGCGCGACGAGCTGGTGGCCGTGAAAGTTGAAGTCGATCCATTGCTCGCTGCTGCGCCCCTCGCTGCAGCCCATCAGCCCGCCCCAGAAGGTGCGCGCTTCGGCAAGGTCGCGAACGGGGAAGGCGAGGTGGAACGGGGGCAGGCTCATGGTGCAAGGACTAGGCGTTCAGCCTCGACACTGTCAAACTGAACGGCTACCCCTGCAGGCATGAAGCTCATCATCGGCAACAAGAATTACTCGAGCTGGTCGCTGCGCGGCTGGCTGGCGGCGAAGCAATCGGGTCTCGCCTTCGAAGAGATCGTCGTCCCCATCCACACCGACGACTGGCCCGAACAGAAAAAGGCCATGGGCGATGTCGCCCCCAGCCAGGGCAAGGTGCCGGTGCTGTGGGATGGCGAGGCGGTGGTGTGGGATAGCCTCGCCATTGTCGATTACCTTGCCGACAAGGTGGGGCGCGACCGGTTCTGGCCCAAGGCCGACGATGCGCGCGCCATGGCGCGGTCGATGGTCGCAGAAATGCATTCGAGCTTTCCCGCGCTGCGCAGCCAGTGCCCGATGAACATTCGCCGCAGGGTGGAAGGCGCCAAGCTTGACGATGCGGCGCGGGCCGACGTTGTCCGCATCCTCACGCTCTGGGCAGAGGCGCGGGCGCGCTTCGGCAAGGGCGGACCGTTCCTGTTCGGAACTTTTTGCGCCGCCGATATCTTCTATGCCCCGGTGGTCAGCCGCTTCATCACGTACGGCGTCGGCGTGCCGGGTTTCGCGCAGGCCTATATGGAAGCCGTGTGGGAGCACGAATGGCTGCAGGCCTGGGTCCACGCCGCCGAAGCGGAGGACTGGGTGATCGAACAGTATGAGGTACCCGCGAAGTGACTTTCCCGAAGATGATCAAGCGCCTGTCCGCCGTTCTTGCCGCGCTATATCTGGCATGGGCGCCTGCCGCCATGGCCTGGGGCGAATATGGCCACCACACTACCGGCTCGGTCGCCTGGGCGAACATCAAGCCCCAGACGCAGGCGGAAATCCGCCGCCTGCTCAAGTCCGAGAAGGCGCTCGGCACGCCCAAGTGCCGCGTGCGCAATATCGAGGAGGCCAGCTATTGGCCTGATTGCATCCGCAGCCTTGCCTGGCGCTATGCCTATACCTTCCCGTGGCACTATCAGACCGAACCCGTGTGCAAGGCCTATGACCCCAAGGCCAACTGCGCCAACGGCAACTGCGTGACCGGCCAGATCGAACGCAGCCGCAAGGTGCTGGCCGACAAGAGCCTGCCCGATGCCGTGCGGCTGGAGGCCTTCATCTTCCTCGTCCACTTCACTGGCGATCTGCACATGCCGCTCCATTCGGGCGACAATTACGATCAGGGCGGCAATCAGGTGAAGGCGATGTACGGCGATGCGCCGGTGTGGAACCTGCATGGCCTGTGGGACGGGCAGCAGGCGGAACGCGCGATCTCGTCCGCCAACCCGCCGCTGGTGCGCCGCTATTCAGCAGAAGAGCGCGCCGCGCTGGCCGGGGGAACCTGGGCAGACTGGGGCCGCGAAAGCCACGAACTCGCCCGCCGCATCTATACCCGCGCCTTCGGCTTCGATCCCTGCGAAGGCAAGGCGCCGGAGAAGATCGTCTGGTCGAATGACATGATCGTCGAGTTCGTGCCCGAGGCGCAGAAGCGGATTTCCCAGGCGGGCCTACGGCTGGCCGATATGCTGGACCAGGCCTTGGCGGGTTAGGTAAATTCGTCATTCCGGCGAAGGCCGGAACCCAGTTCCGACAAGAACGAATTGCGAAGCAATGCCTTTTTTGAATGCTGGGCCCCGGCCTTCGCCGGGGTGACGCTAGGCGCTCCGCTCCGTCGGGTAAGGCATCCCGTCCTTGTGGCGGAACTTGCCGTCCTCGGTCCACATCATGTCGATGTCGGGATACCATCCGCCAAGGTCCGGCCCGGCGCTGATCGCCACGAAGCTGCAATCCTCACTGCTTTCGTTGATCAGGTGGTGGCCGTTCTCCACGCCCTCGGGCCAGGCGCAGATGTCGCCCGGGCGCAGGACCGTGCGGCCGTCATCCTCGACCAGCACCGCCTCGCCGGTCAGCATGATCAGCAGCTCGTCCTCGCCCTTGTGCCAGTGGCGCTGCGAGGACCAGCCGCCGGGTTTGAGCATGACATGGCTCGCGCCCATCTGGGTCAGCCCGGTCGCCGGGGCGAGACGGCGGAAAAAGCGGCCTGCCACATCGGCATTGAACGGCGCAGGGTAGCCGGTGGTGTTCTTCTGCTCGATGGATTCGAGATCAATCTTCGGCACGGCGCGCTCTCCTCGTTCGGTCGAGGGCAACCTGCCGCATTGCTCGGCCATTTCCAATCCCGCGCGAACACGTTAAGCGGCCTGCCATGATCGATGTCGTCGCCCTTGCCGAAGAGCTTATCGCCTGCCCCAGCGTCACTCCGGCGAGCGGCATGGTGTTCGACTGCTTCGAGGCGCACCTCGCGCCGCTGGGTTTCGAGATCCACCGCAAGGTCAGCGGCGAGGCTCCGGACGGCCCGGTGGAAAACCTCTTCGCCATCCGCAAGGGACCTGCGGGCAGCCGCCACTTCGCCATGGCCGGGCACCTCGATGTCGTGCCGCCGGGAGAGGGCTGGACGTCCGGGCCGTTCCTGCCCGAACGGCGTGGTGAGCTGCTCTACGGGCGCGGCGCGGTCGACATGAAGGGCGCGATTGCCGCCATGGTTGCGGCGGTGGAGCGCATTCCCGCCGATGCCGGAACGCTCAGCCTGATCCTGACCGGCGACGAGGAAGGCCCGGCGAAATACGGCACGCTGGCGCTGATGGACACCATGGCGGAGCTGGGCGCGGTGCCGGACCTGTGCCTGGTCGGGGAACCCACTTCGTCGGCGCGGCTGGGCGACACGATGAAGATCGGCCGGCGCGGTTCGGTCAATATCTGGCTGGAGGTCGAGGGGCGCGAGGGCCACGTCGCCTATCCGCACCTGGCCGACAACCCCGCCCCGCGCCTGGTTGCCATGCTGGCCGAACTTGACGCGCTGGTGCTCGATGAGGGCACCGAGTGGTTCCAGGCATCGAACCTCGAGATCACCGACATCGCCATCGGCAACCCGGCCACCAACGTGATCCCGCCCAAGGCCACCGCGCGCATCTCGATCCGCTTCAACGCGCTGCATACCGGGCAGGAACTGGCCGACCGCGTCACCGCCATTGCGGAAAAGCACGGCGGCACGGCGCGTCCGGTGATCTCGGGCGAGGCCTTCATCACCCTGCCGGGAGATTTCTCCGCCATGATTGCCAAGGCGGTGGAGGCCGAAACCGGACTGGTTCCAGAGGCGAGCACCACGGGTGGCACCTCGGACGCGCGGTTCCTCAAGAACCTGTGCCCGGTAATCGAATTCGGCCTGTGCAACGCGACCATGCACAAGCGCGACGAGGCCGTGGCGATTGCCGACCTTGAGACGCTGGCGCGGATCTATGCGCGGGTGGCCGAGGCAGCGCTGCGCTAATCGTCGTCCCGGACTTGATCCGGGACCGCTGGCGAAGTGGCGCAAGGCAGGTGCGAAAAGGCCAGCGGTCCCGGGTCGACGCAATATCCACGGCTGGTTCTACCCCCACACCGCTTGTTTGGGATGAACCGGCCAAGGCGCATTGCCAGTGCCGCCTGCCCCCGTTAGTCTCACCCGCAACAATATTTCACACGGGGAAGAGCACGCAATGGATCGGCGGCTGACACTTTATATCCTGATCGGCATGCTGCTGGGCGTGGTCGTCGGGCAGGGCCTGCACCTCACGCTTGATGCCGCGACGATCAAGGAATCGGTCGCACCCTGGCTCAAGCTGCTGTCCGACATCTTCCTCAACCTGATCAAGCTGCTGGTCGCGCCGCTGGTGCTCTCCACCATCGTCGTCGGCATTGCCCACATGGGTGACAGCACGGCGCTGGGCCGCATCGGCTTCCGCGCGCTGGCATGGTTCATTACCGCCAGCCTGATCTCGATCGGGCTCGGCCTGATCATGGTCAACCTGCTGCAGCCGGGCGTTGGCGCGCCGATCCCCGATGCCGCCGCCGCCGCGAAAAGCGTGGGTGAGGTCAAGCACCTCAAGGCCACGGAATTCATCCTCTCGATCTTCCCGAAGAACGCCTTCGAGGCGATGGCGACCAACAATATCCTGCAGATCCTGGTCTTCTCGATCTTCGCCGGCGTCGCGCTCTCCGCCATTGGCGAGAAAGGCAAGCCGCTGGTGCGCGGCGCCGATGCTCTCGCCGAAATGATGCTGCAGATCACGGGCTATGTGATGCGTTACGCGCCGATCGCGGTGTTCGGTGCGCTGGCCAATGTCGTGGCGGCAAGCGGCCTCGAAATCCTCAAGACCTACCTTGAGCTGCTGCTCGAATTCTACTTCAGCCTCGCGTTGCTCTGGGCGATCCTGCTCGGTATCGGCGCGCTGTTCCTCGGCAAGCGCATCATCACCCTGATCCGCTACATCCGCCAGCCGATGATGATCGCCTTCTCGACCGCGTCGAGCGAGGCCGCGCTGCCCAAGATGTTCGAACAGCTCGACCGCTTCGGCGTCCCGCGCCGCATTTCGGGCTTCATGCTGCCGCTGGGTTACTCGTTCAACCTCGACGGTTCGATGATGTACATGAGCTTCGCGACGATCTTCATCGCGCAGGCCTATGGCATCGACCTGCCGGCGGCGACGCAGATCATGATCCTGCTGACGCTGATGATTTCATCGAAGGGCATCGCCGCCGTGCCGCGCGCCAGCCTTGTGGTGATCACCGGCACGCTGGCCATGTTCGGCCTGCCGGTGGAGGGCGTGGCGATCATCCTTGCCATCGACCAATTCCTCGACATGGGCCGCACCGCCACCAACGTGGTCGGCAATGCGGTGGCCACCTCGGTGATCACCAAGTGGGAAGGCATGCTCGAGCCGGAGGAAGGCGAATTCGTCGAACACCCGCACGCCCCGGCGCATACCGCTGCCGATGGCCGGGCGGGGCTGGAGCTGGATCCTTCGAACTTCAAATAAGGATGCCGTCGTCCCGGACTTGATCCGGGACCGCTGGCCTGCTTCCGGAACCTTGCGCACTGGACGCCAGCGGTCCCGGGTCAAGCCCGGGACGACGAAGCGCCTTTCGGCTCAAGCACCTTCGCCTTGAACCCGCAAAGGTCCACCACGCCGCAGCGCCAGCATTCGGGCGTCCGCGCCTTGCAGACATAGCGGCCGTGCAGGATCAGCCAGTGATGGGCACCCATGCGGAAGGGGACGGGGACGCGCTTTTCCAGCTTGGCTTCGACCTGGTCGGGGTTCTTGCCCTTGGCGAGGCCCGTGCGGTTGCCCACCCGGAAGATATGCGTATCGACCGCGAAGGTTTCCTGCCCGAACCAGCAGTTGAGCACGACATTCGCCGTCTTGCGCCCCACACCGGGCAGCCGCACCAGTTCCTCGCGGGTTGAGGGAACTTCGCCGCCAAACTCGTCGACCAGCATCTGGCTGAGCGCGATGACATTCTTCGCCTTGGTGTTGAACAGGCCGATGGTCTTGATGTGCTCACGCAGGCCTTCCTCGCCCAGCTCAAGCATCTGCTGCGGGGTCTGCACCTTGCGGAACAGCGCGCGGGTGGCCTTGTTCACGCCAACGTCGGTCGCCTGCGCCGAAAGCGCCACGGCGACGACGAGTTGGTAGGCATTGCCGAATTCCAGCTCTGTCTCGGGCGAGGGGTTGAGCTCGGCAAGGCGGCGGAAGAATTCGAAGATTTCGTCCTTCTTCAAAGGCCGAGAACCTCACCCATCGCGTAGCGCCCAGTCGGCTTGCCGATCAGCCACTGCGCCGCCTTCACTGCGCCTTGGGCAAAGATCATGCGGTCTTCGGCGAGGTGGGAGAGGGAGATGCGCTCGTGGTCGCCGAACAGGCTCACCGTGTGGTCGCCGGGGACGGTGCCTCCGCGTAAGGAAGCGAATCCGATGGCGCCGGGCTTGCGCGCTCCGGTAATGCCGTCGCGGCCGCGTTCGGAGACGGCCGAAAGGTCTACCCCGCGCCCTTGCGCCGCCGCCTGACCGAGCAGCAGGGCCGTGCCGGAGGGCGCGTCCACCTTCATGCGGTGGTGTGTTTCGACGATCTCGATATCCCAGTCGTCACCCAGCCGCGCCGCCGCCTCGCGCACCAGCCAGGCGAGCAGGGTAACGCCGAGCGAGGTATTGCCGGTTTGCAGGACGGCAGTGCTTTCGGCGGCATGGTCGCAAAGGAAGTGGTGGCGCTCCTCCAGACCCGTGGTGCCGACGACGATGGGAATTCCCGCCTCCGCCGCCGCATCAAGGTTCGCTTCAAGCGCGTGGGGGCTGGAGAAATCGACCAGCACGTCGCTCGAGCGAGCGAGGGCCAGCGGATCGCCGCCCTTGTCGATTCCGCCCGAAAGCGTCTCGCCCCTGGCCGCGATGGCGCGCGCCAGAGCCTGCCCCATGCGTCCTTCGCTGCCGATAATGCCGATGCGTGCCACAGTTCACTCCACCTGCGGAGAAACCGTCATGCTGAACTTGTTTCAGCATCCATGGTGCCCCACACTCAGGTCTCTCCTTTAGGCACAATGGACCCTGAAACAAGTTCAGGGTGACGAATGAAGGGAAGTCAGGTGCCGGAAATCCGCAATATCGTCATCCTTACCGGCGCCGGCGTATCCGCCGAAAGCGGCATCGACACCTTCCGTGACGGCGGCGGCTTGTGGGAGCAGCACCGGGTGGAGGACGTCGCCACCCCCGAGGCGTTCGAGCGCGATCCCAACCTTGTCCACCGCTTCTACGACATGCGGCGCGAAGCGATCCAGACCAAGGTGCCGAACGCGGCGCACGATGCCCTGGCGCGGCTGGATGCGGAGTGGAAGGGCGGCCTGCTGATCGTCACGCAGAACATCGACGACCTCCACGAACGCGCCGGAGCGCGGCGGGTGCTGCATATGCACGGCGAGCATCTCAATGCCTGGTGCACATCCTGCGATTCGCGCCCGCGCTGGACCGGGCCGCTGTTCGACCGGCCGCCTTGCCCGGTCTGTGGCAGCCATTCCTTGCGCCCCGATGTCGTGTGGTTCGGTGAGATGCCTTATCGCATGGACGAGATCTACGCGGCGCTGCGTGAGGCGGACCTGTTCGTCTCGATCGGCACGTCGGGAGCAGTCTATCCGGCGGCGGGCTTCGTCCAGACGGCGCGGGATCTGGGGGCGCAGACACTGGAACTGAACCTCGAGCGCTCGCAGGGATCGCACTGGTTCCATGAAACGCGGCTCGGCCCGGCGGGCGACGTTGTGCCGGCCTGGGTGGAGGAGATGCTGGGATGAGCGCGCATGGAGGAACCTGCCACTGCGGCGCAGTGACGATCACGATTGGCGATACGCCGACCGAAGTGGCCGAGTGCAATTGCTCGCTGTGCCGCCGGCTGGGCACGCTATGGCACTACGGCGCGCCGGCCAGCGTCAGCGTGACAGGCGAACTGGCGGGTTATGTTCAGGGGGATTGCTCGCTCACCACCTGGCGCTGCGCGCATTGCGGCTGCGTGACGCACTGGACGGCGATTGATGACACCTATCCGCGCATGGGCGTGAACCTCAGGATGTTCGATCCGGCGCTGTGGCAGGACCTGCCGCGCCGGTTCGTGGACGGGGCGAGTTATTAGGCCCGCCCTTAATGCAAAAGCCCGGCAGCCTCTCGACTACCGGGCGTTTTGTTGCTGGCAAAGGGGGCCTTACACCGCTTCAGCGTGCTTCTTGAACATCGCGTTGACATCGCCCGAGGTGATCGCGCGCTGCTTGTCGGCCTGATTTTCCGGGGCCGCGCCGCCGGTCGACCGGACCGTGGTGTCGACGCCATTGGCCGCGGCCTTGGCGCGCAGGGCCTTCACGGTGAGCTCTTCCTTCGGGATTTGTCCGAACATGTCGAAGCGGTAGAGCGCCATCGCGTTCTTGTGCGTGATCTTGTCGATCACCTCGTCCGAAAGCTGGTTGACCGAGCGCCACAGCACTTCGGGGGCATTCGGCCAAGGCGCGTCGGAGTGGGGGTAATCCACTTCGTAGCAGACCTTGTCCTCACCCAGCGCGTCGAGGTTGCGGCAGCCGTAGGCGTCATCGATGAAGCACGAATAGAAGTGCTCGTGGTACACGTCTGACGGCTTCTTGCCCTTCAGGTAGCTGTCCGAATGGGTCCATGCCGAGTGCTGTTCGTGGGCATAGTCGGCGCGTTCGAGCAGGTAGGGGATCCAGCCGATGCCGCTTTCCGACATGGCGATCTTCAGCGGATAGCGGTGCAGCGCTTCAAGGTGCAACCAGTCGGCGAGGCCGATCGAGACCGACATCGGCATGGTGGTGATCCATGCCTCGATCGGCGATTCATCGGTGGCATGGGGGCTGGGATTGCCCGCGCCGATGTGCAGGTTGATCGTCATGTCGGTATCGGCGCAGGCCTTCCACATCGGCTCCCAATAGGCGTTGTGGACAGACGGGAGCCCGCGCTTGGTCGGGTTCTCGTTGAACATGATCGAGGTGCAGCCCTGCTTGGCGAGACGATGGATTTCCGCGACCGTCGCGTCGATGTCCCATGCCGGCAGGATGCCGTTCATGATGAAGCGGCCGGGATGGGCCTGGCACCACTGGTACCAGTGATAATCGTTGTAGGCCTGAACGTGCTGGACCGCATAGGTCTTGTCCGGCGCATTGCAGAACATCAGGCCGTCGAGGCCGATCAGCGTGCCGAAGTTGAGGCTGGCGGCAATGCCGTTGACGTCCATGTCATCGACGCGGGCGGCCGGATCCCAACAGCCCTTGCGCAGCTGGTCGAGGCTGGTCGGCTCCATGCCATATTCTTCCTTGGGCCGGCCGACCACGCCATTGAGCGCGACCGAGGCCATCTTCAGCCCCTGATAGTCCCAGTAGTTGGAGCCGTTCGATTTCTGCTTGAACTGCGGGGCGGAGGCGAGCGCGGCGCCGCTGAGGTGGTGGGTGAAGAGGTCACCTGGTTCGCTGATGTGATCATCGACGCTGATGATCACCATGTCTTCCATTTTCATCGATCACTCTCCCTGTGCCGGCGCGGGGGATGCGCCGTTCTCGTCAAGAAACAGAGAGGGTATCGTTTTTTCCGGCGACGCGTTCCTTGATGCAGAATCAATCGCCGGGAGCGCGCGCCATCGCGGCGGCGATCAGGCCGGGTTGCAGCCCCGGCACTCCGGGTCCTTCGGCACGCGGATGGTTCGCATCGACGGGGCAAGGCCGTCGAACAATTGGAGCTGGCCCCACTGCGGATCGCCCAGCGCCGCCTTGCCCTGCAAAATAACGCGGATCGCGCTCATCGCGGCGAAGGCGCCGACCATGCCGACCATCGCACCCAGCACGCCGTCCGCGGCGCAGGTATCGCAGTCCTCGGCATCGAAGGCATCGCCCACCCAGCAGCGATAGCAGGCCTGCCCCGGCAGATGCCCGGCGAAATTTGCCACCTGCCCCTGAAAGCGGCCGAGCGCAGCGCTCGTCAGCGGTGTGCCGATTGCAGTGCAGGTGTCCGATACGACAAGGCGAGTCGCGAAGTTGTCACACCCGTCGACTACGACACCCACGTCCCCCCCGAGGACCCGCGCGGCGTTATCCCCCCCAACCGCATGACGACCGCGCGGGCCTCAATCTGGGGGTCAAATTTCGCCACCCATTCCGCCGCGGCTTCCGCCTTGAGCCTGCCGATGTCGTCGGGGGTGAAGATCGTCTGTCGCTGGAGGTTGCTGGCATCGACCACGTCATCGTCGATCAGCGTCAACCGCCCGACGCCTGCGCCCGCGAGGTATTGCAACGCCGGAGAGCCAATCCCGCCGCAGCCGACCAGCACCACGTGCGCCTCGGTGAGAGCAACCTGTCCCGCGCCGCCCACTTCGGGCAGCACGATGTGGCGGGCAAAGCGGTCGAGGCGGTCAGGGGCGAGGGTCATCCCCAGCCGCCTAGCATCAGCCTTCCATCTGCTCCAGCGTCTTGCCCTTGGTCTCCTTGACCATCTTCAGCACGAACCAGAACGAAATCGCCGCGCAGGTCGCATAGAAGCCATAGGCCGTCGCCAGCCCGAGGTTCTTGAGCGCCCAGGGAAAGCTGGAGGAGATGGCGAAGTTTGCCGTCCACTGCGCGAAACCGGCCACGGCCAGAGCACTTCCGCGCATCTGGTTGGGAAACATCTCGCCCAGCAGCACCCACATAACCGGGCCCCACGACAGGTTGAACAGTGCGGCATAGGAAATGGCGGAGATGAAGGCGAGGGTGCCCATCTCCGGCGGCAGGACCAGCTTGCCGTCCACGATCGCGCCTTGCGTAAAGGCGAAGGTCATGAGCCCCAGCGTGATGGCCATGCCGAGCGAACCGACCAGCAGCAGCGGCCGGCGCCCCACCTTGTCGATCAGCATCAGCGCGACGACGCATGCGCCCACCGAAACGGCATCGTTGATGACCTGCGTGGTGAAGGCCTGCTTTTCGGTAAAGCCCACCGCCTCCCACAGCATGATGCCGTAGTAGAACACCACGTTGATGCCGACGAACTGCTGGAACACGGCAAGGCCGATGCCGACCCAGACGATACGCCGCCACTTGCCAGTGGCGGGGTCCTTGAGGTCCTTCATGCTCGGCTGGTGATCCTTGGCCAGGCTGTCACGGATTTCGCCGGCAACGCGCGGGGCTTCGTCTGGTCCGAACAGGCGGGTGAGGACGGCGAGCGCATCGTCCATGCGGCCCTTGGCGACGAGGTAGCGCGGGCTTTCCGGCACGAACATCAGCGAGACCAGGAACAGTACCGCGGGCACCGCCTGCACCCAGAACATCCAGCGCCATGCCGGGGCGCCCCAGATTTCGTTGAGCGAGGATCCCGCAAGCTGCTGCAGCATCAGGTTGGAACTGGCCGCGCCGAGCAGGCCGGTAATGATCATGATCTGCTGGATCGAGGACAGCCGCCCGCGCAGGTGCGCCGGTGTGACCTCGGAAATGTAGGCAGGCGAAAGCACCGAGGCTGCGCCGACAGCCGCACCGGCAAGGAAGCGGGCAGTTGCGAAGGAAACCGCGCTGTGCGCCGCCCCGGCCCAGAGCGCGCTGACGATGAACAGGATCGCCGCCGCGACCATCACCCAGCGCCGGCCCTTGAGGTCCGCCAGCCGCCCGGCCATGAAGGCGCCGAGCGCGCAGCCGGGAAGCAGCGAACTTGCTGTCAGGCCAAGGTTCGCCTCGTCGAGCCCGAAGGTCGTCGCCAGGCCCTTGGTTGTGCCGTTGATCGCGCCCGAATCATAGCCGAACATGAACCCGCCGAGCGTGGCGACTGCCACGATCAGGCCGATAAAGCCCATGTTTGCCTGTCGCTGTGCCGCCGTCATCCCGTTCCCCCATCTGGCCCGATTTACTGGCCTTGACGGTTGACTGGCAAAGTCAGGGGGCTGCGGCAACCGATAATTTTGCCCCGCACAGCAGAACGCCCGTACCGCAGAGGTCCGGGCGTGCTACCGGTGTCAGCATTTGCGCGGGGCGCTGGCCCCGCAGGCCTTACTTCGGCTGGAAGCGGATGCCGCCGTCGAGGCGGAACAGCTGCGCGTTGATGTAGCCGTTGCGGGCAATTTCGAGCGCCATGCTGGCGAACTCTTCCGGCGCACCAAGGCGCTTGGGGAAGGGGACGGCCTTTTCGAGGTTCTCGTAAATCGCCGGGGCCTTTGCCTTGACGCCGAGCATCGGCGGGGTGGCGAAAGTGCCGGGCAGAATCGCGTTGACGCGGATGCCGACGTCCATCAGGTCACGCGCCATCGGCAGGACCATGGCGTTGACCGCGCCCTTGCCGCCGCCATAGGCAACCTGGCCCATCTGGCCGTCCTGCGAGGCGACCGACGAGGTCAGGATGATGCAGCCGCGCTCTCCGTCTTCGTTCAGCGGACCGGCATTCGCCATGCCCAGCGCGGCGATTGAGGCGACGCGGTAAGTGGCTGTGGCGATGCCTTCCATCGACCGGGCAAAGCCTTCGGTGGCGGCGCGCTTGTAGCAGTTGTTTTCCTTGTCCCAGCCGACGGTCTTGCCGCCGCCGGCGACCATGGCGCAGTGAACGACGAGGCGTTCCTGCCCGTGTGCCGCGCGCGCCTTGGCAAAGCCGGCCTCGACACTCTCTTCGTCCATGATGTTGACGTTGCAGAACACGCCGCCAACTTCCTTGGCCAGCGCTTCGCCCACTTCCTCGTTGATGTCGAAGATGGCGACCTTGACGCCAGCGGCGGCGAGCGCCTGGACGGTGGCCTTGCCGAGGCCCGAGGAACCGCCGGTGACGACGGCGGAGAGGGTGTTGTCGATCTTCATGGGGCGTGTCCCTTGCAGCAGATGAATTGCGCCTGCCCTGCCTTGGCCTTGCGGGCGTTGCAATGGTGCTGGCTTGCCCACGGCCGCATCATCGCCCTTGCGGTGATCGAAAATGATTGGTTAGGGATTTATTTGATTGCATCGCCGAAACGTGCTTTGTCTGCCAGACCAATTGCGTTCGCGAGAGAATCGCGGGCGATCTGCTGAGAGGTATGAGATGAAGGCTTTCGGTTCGACCGGTTCCCTGCGTGCGGCCCTGCTGCTGGCGAGTGCCCTCGCGCCCGCGAGCGCACTGGCTCAGACCGCCGCGCCAGCTGCTTCCGCGCCCAGCCTTGAAGAGCAGTTCGCCAATCCCCCGCAAAGCGCCCGCCCGCGCGTCTGGTGGCACTGGATGAACGGCAACGTGACCAAGGACGGCATCGCCAAGGACATGGCGTGGATGAAGCGCGTGGGCATCGGCGGGCTGCAGAACTTCGATGCGAACCTGCAGACCCCGCAAGTGGTCGACAAGCGGCTGGTCTATATGGACGAGGGCTGGAAAGACGCTTTCCGCTTCACCGCGAGCGAAGCCGAGCGCCACGGGCTGGAACTCGCCATCGCCGCATCGCCGGGCTGGTCGGAAACCGGCGGGCCTTGGGTGAAGCCCGAGGACGGCCTGAAGAAGGTCGTGTGGAGCGAAACGGTGGTCGATGGCGGCAAGCCCTTCAAGGGCAAGCTCGCCGCGCCGCCATCGCGGACGGGCCCGTTTCAAGGCATGGGCAAGGCCGGCTCGATCGAAGAATTGTTCGGCGGGCCCAAGGAAAAGAAGGCCGAGCCGCAGCACTACGCCGATATCGCCGTGCTGGCCTTCCCCTACACGCCTGCAGCGCCGATCACCGCCGTTCCTGTCGTGACCGGGGTGGACGGCAAGGTGCTTGATAGCGCCGCCTTTTTTGACGGCGACCCAGGCACTTCGTCCAAGATCCCGCGCGACAAGACCGGCGATGCCTCGCTGCTGCTGACCTATGACCAACCGCAGACCGTGTCGGGGGCCGCGCTGCTTGTCCTCGGCGGCGCGTTCCAGTTCCTCGGCGCGCTGGTCGAGCCGCGTCTTGAGGCGAGCGATGATGGCAAGACCTGGCGCACGATTGCGCAGATGCCGGTCATGCCGGTGCCGACGACCGCCAGCTTCCCCGCGGTCACCGCGCGTTATTTCCGCGTGGCCATGCCGCCGCGGGCGCTATCCTTGGCCTCGCTGGGCACAAGCCCCGAAGGCGTCGACGGCGGCGGATATGGCGCGCTGGGAGCGGGCTCGGCTTCGATGTCAATCAGTGTCGCCGACCTCAAGCTTTTCTCCGATCCGCGCATCGACCGTTTCGAGGCAAAGGCCGGTTTCGAGCTTGAACGCGACTATTACAAGCTCAGCGTCGACGTGCCCGACGCCCCCGGCATTGCCCCTGCCTCGGTTATCGACCTGACTTCGCGCCTGAAAGCCGACGGCTCGCTCGACTGGACGCCGCCGAAGGGCAAGTGGAAGGTCGTCCGCCTCGGCTCCAGCCTGCTTGGCACGACCAACCATCCTGCCCCGCCCGAAGCGACCGGGCTTGAGGTCGACAAGTTCGATGGCCCGGCCGTGCGCCGCTACCTCGATCACTACATCGGCATGTACAAGGATGCCTCGGGCGGCATGGTCGGGGACAAGGGCGTGCGCGCCATCCTGACGGACTCGATTGAAGTCGGCGCGGCCAACTGGACGCCGAAGATGGTCGATCAGTTCAAGCGCCTGCGCGGCTATGACCCGACCCCGTGGCTGCCGGCGCTGACCGGCACGATCATCGGCAGCCGCGCGGAGAGCGACAAGTTCCTCTACGATTACCGCCGCACGCTGGCCGATCTGATGGCCAGCGAGCACTATGGCACGGTCGCCAAGGTGGCGCATGAAAACGGCCTCAAGGTTTACGGCGAAGCTCTGGAAGACAAGCGCCCCTCGCTGGGCGATGACATGGAAATGCGGCGCTATGCCGACGTGCCGATGGCTGCGTTCTGGACCTTCCCGCGCGGCGGGGCGCTGCGCGACACGCTGATCGCCGATATGAAGGGCGCGGCCTCGGTCGCGCACGTGTTCGGACAGAACATTGTCGCGGCGGAATCGCTGACGGCGGCAATGAACCCGTGGAACTATGCGCCGAACGACCTGCGGCGCATGATCGACATCGAATTCGTCACCGGGGTGAACCGCCCGGTGATCCATACCTCGGTGCACCAGCCCCGGGATGACAAGTTCCCCGGCCTGTCGCTGTTCATCTTCGGCCAGTATTTCAACCGGCACGAGAGCTGGGCGGAAATGGCGAAGCCCTGGGTCGATTACATGGCCCGCAATTCGGCCATGCTGCAGGCCGGCCGCAACTTTGCCGATGTCGCCTATTTCTACGGCGAGGAAGCACCGCTCACCAGCCTCTATGGCGACGGCCCGATACAGGACGCGCCCAAGACCTATGCCTATGACTTCGTCAATTACGGCGCGCTGACCGATGCCTTGTCGAACGACGGGTCGGAAATCGTCGCCACCGGCGGGGCGCGGTACAAGGCGCTTTATCTTGGCGGATCGACTCAGCGCATGACGCTTGCCGCGCTGAAGCGGCTCGCCGCGCTGGCTGAGGGCGGCGCGACGATTGTCGGCATGAAGCCCACCAGCAGCCCGAGCCTGTCCGACAATGCCGGCGAATGGTCGGCGCTGGCTGGCAAGCTGTGGGCCGGCGGCGAAGTGACCAAGGTGGGCAAGGGGCAAGTCATCGCCTCGCGCGACATTGAGGACGCGCTGGCGAAGGCTGGCGTCACTTCCGACTTCCGCCACGATGGCGGCGCGGACGTGCGGGTGGAATTCGTCCACCGCCGACTGGCCGATGGCGACAGCTATTTCCTCGTCAACCGCAACAACGTGCCCGCCAATGTCGAGGCGCGCTTCCGCGTCACCGGCAAGGCCCCCGAACTGTGGGATGCCGAAACCGGCAAGTCCGAGCCGCTCAGCTACCGCATCGAAGGCGGCGAGACGGTAGTGCCGCTGCAGTTCGGCGCGGAAAAGTCTTTCCACGTGGTGTTCCGGAAGGCTGCTCCTGCAGACTCGCTGGCGATCAAGAAGCTCGTTCCGGTCGAACTGGCGACGATTGCCGGGCCGTGGGACGTGGCTTTCCAGCCGGGCCGCGGTGCGCCTGCGGGGACGAAGCTTGCCGCGCTCGAAGGCCTCGAAAAGAACGCCGATCCGGGGATCAAGTACTTCTCCGGCATGGCGACCTATTCGCGCGATTTCACCACGCCCAAGGGCTGGAAGCCGGGGCAGCCGCTGTGGCTCGACCTTGGCCAGGTGGGCGAACTGGCCGAGGTTTCGGTCAACGGAAAGTTTGCCGGCGCGGCCTGGCATCCGCCGTACCGGGTTGAGATCGGCAGCGCGGTGAAGAAGGGCAAGAACCGGCTCGAGGTGAAGGTGGCGAACCTGTGGGTCAACCGCCTGATCGGTGATCGCCAGCCCGGCGCGACCAAGCTGACCTGGACGGCCATGCCGACTTACCTGCCCACCGCGCCGCTGCGTCCCTCGGGCCTGATCGGTCCGGTGAAGCTGATGGGACAGGGCAAGTAAACGCCTGACACAAGCTGTTACACGGCACCGCCACGGCGGTTGCCGCGGGCGTTCACATCGTGGAAATGTCGGCGCGCCCAGACGGGCGTGACGACATGACGCGGGGAAAAAGATGACGTTGATGGACAAGCCGGGACGCAACCTGGGCGCCGCCCTTGCGGTGCTGGCTCTGGCCGTGGCGGGCGTAACCTCGCTCTCCGCCACCGAACCCACAGCTCCGGCGGCGATCGACGTGTCGAAGCTGTCAAAGGACGAGATCGAGACGCTGATCTACGAGCGCCAGCAGCTGATGACCCAGATCGACAAGGATGCCGAACTGCTGGGCGACATCGTTGCGGGGGTCGAACCTGCGGCCAAGCTCAAAGAGACCACCGCCGCACTTGCGCGTGACGCGAAGGAATCGCACGCCGCTTTCTCGCTCAAGGTCCCCGGCGGCCGCACCAAGCCAGAGGCGTGGAGCAACTGGGAAGATTTCTCGAAACGGCTCGCGAATTTCGCTGCCGGTGCCGAAAAGGTGGCGAAGCTGGGCGAGACCGGCTCGGTCCCGGCGGTAAACGACGTGCTCGGCGAGGCACTGCAGTGCAAGTCGTGCCACGATCTGTACCGCGAGCCGAAGAAGCCCGTCACGTAGCGGGGCGGGGGCGCTAACCCCCGCTCATCTCAGCTCACCACAACCGCGCGCGTCTCTCCGGCGCGATGTACATCTTGTCGCCGGGCTTCACGCCAAAGGCCTGATACCACGCATCGACGTTCGCCAGCGGGCCGAGCACGCGGAAGCGGCCGGGGCTGTGCGGGTCTGACGTGACCTGGCTGCGGATCGCGTCCTCGCGGTTCTTCTCCCGCCAGACCTGCGCCCAGGCGAGGAAGAAGCGCTGTTCGCCGGTCAGCCCGCCGATCACCGGCGCGGGCTTTCCGTTCAGCGACTTGCGATAGGCATCGAGCGCCACCAGCACGCCGCCCAGATCGGCGATGTTCTCTCCCATGGTCAGGTCCGGATTGACGAACTGACCGGGGGCGGCCTCGAACTTGGCGTACTGGTCGCCGAACACCTTGGCTTCCTTGACGAAGCGGTCGTTGTCTTCCTTGGTCCACCAGTCACGCACCGCGCCGGTCGCGTCGATCTTGCGGCCCTGGTCATCAAAGCCGTGGACGATCTCGTGCCCGATCACGCCGCCGATCGCGCCGTAATTCACCGCGTCGTCCGCCTCCATGTCGAAGAACGGGGCCTGCAGGATGCCGGCGGGGAAGACGATCTTGTTTTCGAGGCCGCCGTTATAGGCGTTGATCGTCTGCGGGTTCATCGCCCACTTCTTGCGGTCCACCGGCTTGCCAAGGTCGGCAAGGTTGTAGTCGGCATCGAACTTGCCCGCGCGCTGGACGTTGCCGTAAAGGTCCTTGCCCTCGATCGACAGCGCCGAATAGTCGCGGAACTTGTCGGGATAGCCGACCATCACATCCATCTTGGCCAGCTTTTCCAGCGCCGAGGCCTTGGTCGGCGCGCTCATCCACTCGTTCGCCTTGATGCGGTCCGCCATGGCGAGCTTGAGATTGGCGACGAGACTTTCCATCTTGGCCTTGGCCGCCGGCGGGAAATGCGCCTTGACGTAGTCCTGACCCAGCAGTTCGCCCATCGAGTTGTCGACCTGGCTCACGGCGCGCTTCCAGCGCGGCAGGATCGAGGTCACGCCGGTGATCGTCTTGCGGTAGAGGAACCGGCTGTCGACCATCGCCTTGCCGAGATAGGGCGAGGCGCCATCGGCGATGTGGAACACCTGCCAGGCCTTGAGCACGTCGAGCGGCGTATCGGCATAGACCGCGGCAATGTCGCGGATCGCGGTCTTTTCGGCGACGATGATGCGCTTCTGCGTCGGCACCTTTGCGCCTTCCCAGAACGCGTTCCATTCGATCCCGGGGGCATATTGCGCCAGCTCCAGCGTCGACATCGGATTGTTGACCTTGTCGACATCGCGGCGGTCGGCCGCGGGCCAGCTTTTCTGCGCCAGGGCCGCTTCAAAGGCATAGACCTTCGCCGCCATGGCAGCCGCGTTCGGCTCGCCCAGCTTGGCGAGCGTGCGCGCGATATAAGCCTTGTAGGCGGCGCGCTGCGGAGCGAACTGCTTGGCGAGGTAATAGTCGCGCTCGGGCATGCCGATGCCGCCCTGGTAGAGCCACAGCACGTTCATGCCGGCATCGGCCGTATCCGCCTCGACCCCCCACTGGAACGGGGCAATGCCGAAGTCGCCGTCGGTTGAGCCCATCAGGCGCGCAAAGTCGCGCTTGCTGGTGATCGCGCGGACCTTGCCAACGTCAGCCATCAGCGGCGCAAGGCCGCGCGCCTCGACCGACTTTTCGTCCATGAAGCTCTTGTAGAAGGTGTTGTACTTGGTCCCTTCGCCCTTGGTGACGAGGGCGCGCAAGTTGTCCTGCGTGCGTTCGTAAAGCTCGAGGAACGAGGAGGTGCCGCCCCGGTCCGCCGGGATCACTGTGCGCGCGAACCACTTGCCCGAGGCATAGCTGTCAAAATCGTCGCCCGGCTTGACCGACAGGTCGCGGTTCTCCAGCGCGACGCCCCATTCGCCGTATTTGCCCGTCTTGGCAGGATCGGACGAAGCGGCGGCGGCGGGCGCCGCCGGGCTCTCCGGCGCGGCAGCGAGGGCAGGCGCGGACACAAGTGCCACAGCCGCGGCCGAGGCAAGCAAAAGGACGGACTTCATCTGGTTCCCCTTGAAACGATCTCGAACCTGCCTCGCGCGAGGGGGCGGGGGAGTCAATGCCGTTGGTGGAGGAGGAAGGGCGGTTGGTGGAATGGGGTGGGGCGGTTGGTGGAATGACAAAATTCGCCATAAAGGGAATTTTACCTTGCCGTTCCAGCACTTTGCACTAAGGGCGAATTCAGATGTGGGGTCGCGCAGCACTTTTCGGAACGGCACTTGCCGCTGGTTTTGGTCTATGCGCGGGGGCCCGGGCACAGGAAGCCGCACCGGCCCCGCAGGCAGCCATTCAGCTTAGCCCGGCCCAGCTTTTCGACTTTGCCGACAAGGCCCGCGATGCCGGTGACTTCCGCACGGCAGAGCAGGCCTACCGCGCGCTTGCCAGCAATCCCGACATCGAACTCCGCAGCGAAGCACGCTTCCGGCTCGGCATGATGCTGGCAGACCGCATGGGCAAATTCCGCGAGGCGGCGGTGGAGTTCCGCGCGATCCTCGATGAAAAGCCCAAGGCTGCACGCGTGCGTCTGGAACTTGCGCGGATGCAGGCGATGATGGGCAACATCGGCTCGGCTGAGCGGGAGTTCCGCGCCGCCCAGGCCGGCGGCCTGCCGCCAGAGGTGGAGCGAATGGTCCGCTTCTATGCCAATGCGCTGAGCGGGGCCAAGCCGATCGGCTTCAATGTCGAAGTCGCGCTCGCCCCCGATACCAACATCAACCGCGCGACCAGGTCCGACACGCTCGGCACGATCATCGGCGATTTCACTCTCGATCAGGATGCCAAGGCAAAGTCGGGGCTGGGCCTTACCCTGAAGGGGCAGGCCTATGCGCGCAAGGCCATCCCCGGTGCGACGATCGTGGCGCGGCTTTCGGGCAGTGCGGACATCTACCGCCAGTCCGAATTCGATGACTTTGTCCTCGGCCTGCAGGTCGGACCGGAATACCGCTCGGGCAAGGACCGGATAACGCTGTCGCTGGGGCCGACCTGGCGCTGGTATGGCACCGATCCCTACACTGTCACGCTCGGCGGCAATGCCGGCTGGGTTCATCCCGTAGGCAAGCGGTCGCAGTTGCGAATTGACGGGGGCATCGGCCACCAGACCAATCGTCGCAATGCACTGCAGACAGGCGATGTGTTCTCGCTCTCCGCCGCGCTCGATCATGCCTTCAGCGAAAAGCTGGGCGGCGGCGTGCAGCTTTCGGGCATGCGCCAGACCGCTGCCGACCCCGGCTATGCGCTAGCAAGCGGCAATGCTGCGGTCTACCTCTGGCGTGAAATGGGGCAGACGACCGTGGTCGCGAACCTGGGTTACGGGCACCTTGAAGCGGACGAACGCCTGTTCCTCTATCCCAAGCGCCGGGTCGAGGACCGTTTGAGCGCCAGCCTTTCCGCCACCTTCCGCCAACTGCGCGTCGGCCCCTTCGCGCCGATTGCCCGGATTCTGGTGGGAACGAAACTTTTCCACCGTGGAAATCTATGATTACAAGCGACTTAGCGGCGAAGTGGGCATCACTGCCGCGTTTTGACAGGGGAATTGAATGAAGGGCAACCGCTGGATCTGCATCGCGACGGCTTCGGGAATCGTGTTCTTCGTCGCGGCATGTGGCGGCGGCGGCAGCGGCGGCGGTGTGATCAGCACGCCTCCTCCGGCACCTGCGCCCACACCCACGCCCACGCCCACGCCCACACCCACGCCCACGCCTACTCCGACGCCAACGCCGACACCCACTCCTCCACCTCCGCCAGTTTACACAAAGGTTGCGGATCTTACCGGCAACCAGACGTACGATGGGGCAGGCATTGCGACGTCCCAGGCACCCGTTGCCGGGTCGAACCAACCCAGCCTGATGACGGCATTGCGGGCATTCGGCAGTGGACTGCGTGCCGTATTCACAGCAAGTTCGAACAGCTACGCCGTCAGTTCGCCATCAGGTGCGGGCGAGACATTTGGTTCGAGCGATTTCGATGCGTCGATATCAACCGCAAACGACACGTTCTTTACAAAGCGCGATTCAAGCAACCGCCTGACAAGCCAGTATGCCATCATCACACCGTTCGTGAGCGGCGTTCCGCTCAGCTATGTGCGAAGCAGCAGTTGGTCTACCTTTACTTATAGCGATTCCTCGACGCGGCCTTCGTTGATCATTGTTGAACGCGCAGTCGGTGGCGTTCCGACCAAGGCAGGCGACTTACCCCTGTCCGGTTCGGCATCATATGACACCACGGTAGCGGGGTCGCTTCTCTCGCAAAACAAGTTCTACAACTTTTCTGAAACCGGGACAGGTGCCTCGGCGACATTTACTGTCAATTTTGCCACTGGTGCGATCACATCGGCTATCAACCTCGTGGCGCTGGAATCCGGTTCGACGACTGGTGCGCCAAGCAATTTTGGAACTTTGAACGGAACCGCCAGCCTCACCAGTGGTGGTCCGGGCTTTACCGGCACCATCGCCGGCGCCAGCAAAAGCGGCATTTCCGGCGCGTTCTTCGGCCCCCAAGCGCTGGAATTTGGCTACGTGTTCAACGCCGAGATGCCAACTTACGTGGTGAATGGCAGGGTGTTCGGTGCGAAAGCCGGCACCATTACTCCGCCGCTTGCCGGTACCTATACCCCGCTTGCCGATTTGACCGGAGACCGCACATTTCAGTCGGCCGGTGTACAATACAATACCGGTCCATCCGGGATCAGCGGCGGGACCAGCCAAAATTTCGGCAACGGCGTGACCATTGCCTATACCGCAGCTTCAGACAGTTATTTACTGACAGCACCGAGCGGCGCCAGTTTCAACTTCACACCCGCCATGGTGCAGCCACCTTCGGCGCCTAACCAACTGACCTGGGTCAATGTGACCGGGACACAGCGCAATCAGCTTTTGCAGATTGTGCCCACGTCGAGCAGCGGCGTGCCCTTCAGCTACACGGTTCTGGGTTCATGGGGGCAGTTCGATACGACAACCAACCTGGGGACGATCCGGCTCGCCGTAGGCGGGGTGCCCACCCTGGGAAGCGATATGCCGCGCACCGGGAGCGCCACCTATTCTGCGGGAACCGGCGGGACAATTATCTCCAACGGCACAGCTTACAATCTGCAAGGTAACAGCACGATGACCTTCGCTGCCAACTTCGCTGACAACTCAGTCACCTTGGCGCTGTTCCTGGCCGGAATTCCATCGACCACCAATGTGGGACCGGCCATAAATTTCGGTTCGTTCAACGGTTTTGGGTCAATTTCTGCGAACACTTCAAGCTTCTCAGGAACCCTGAGCGGGACAGGAGCGACGGGCCTGTTTTCGGGCGCTTTTTTCGGACCGCAAGCACAGGAAATGGGAATGGCCTGGTACTTGAACGGCGCCACGCTTAGCGGTGCGGGGCTTGCCGCGGGCTTGAAGCAGTAGCGATCGGGGACGGGGTGGGGGCAAGACCACCCGCCCCTTGCCCGAATCGAACAAATCTGGAACAGAGCGGCGCATGTCGCTCTCCAAAATTGTCGTGCGGGGTGCCCGCGAACACAACCTCAAAGGCTTCGATGTCGAACTGCCGCGCGATGCGCTGATCGTCGTTACGGGGCTGTCGGGCTCGGGCAAGTCGAGCCTCGCCTTCGATACGATCTATGCCGAGGGGCAGCGGCGTTATGTCGAGAGCCTGTCGGCCTATGCTCGCCAGTTCCTCGAGATGATGCAGAAGCCCGATGTCGAGCATATCGACGGGCTTAGCCCTGCGATCTCGATCGAGCAAAAGACCACCAGCCGCAACCCGCGCTCGACCGTGGCGACGGTGACCGAGATCTATGACTACATGCGCCTGCTCTGGGCGCGGACGGGCATTCCCTATTCGCCCGCCACCGGCCTGCCGATCAGCGCGCAGACCGTCAGCCAGATGGTCGACCGGGTGATGGCCCTGCCCGAGGGGACGCGCGCCTATCTGCTTGCTCCCGTCGTGCGCCAGCGCAAGGGCGAGTACCGCAAGGAGCTCGCCGAGTGGCAGAAGGCCGGTTACACCCGCGTGCGCATCAATGGCGAGATGATGGCCATCGAGGACGCGCCCGCGCTCGACAAGAAGTTCAAGCATGACATCGAGGTTGTGGTTGACCGCATCGCCGTGCGCGAAGGCATCGAGACGCGGCTGGCGGACTCGTTCGAACAGGTGCTGAAGCTCGCCGAGGGGCTGGTCTATCTCGACCTTGCCGATGGCACTGTCCCCGGCCGTGAAGAGGAAGAGGCGGGCGGCGCGATGAAGGGCGCCGGCCTGCCGCCCAACCGCATCGTGTTCAGCGAGAAGTTCGCCTGCCCGGTCTCCGGCTTCACCATTGAGAGCGTGGAGCCGCGCCTGTTCTCGTTCAACGCGCCGCAGGGGGCATGCCCGGCCTGCGACGGGCTTGGCGAAAAGCTGCTGTTCGATCCGCAGTTGGTGGTGCCGAACGAGCACCTCTCCCTCAAGCAGGGGGCCATCGTCCCCTGGGCGAAGAGCAACCCGCCGTCGCCCTATTACATGCAGGTGCTCGCCAGCCTCGCCAAGGAGTTCGGCTTCGGGCTCGATACGCCGTGGGACGAACTGCCGGGCGAGGTGAAGGTGGTGATCCTCCACGGCACCGCCGGCCGCCCCGTGCCGCTGACGTTCAAGGACGGGCGCAAGGAATATACCGTCAGGAAGGCGTTCGAGGGCGTCATCGGCAACCTCAACCGCCGCATGTTGCAGACCGACTCTGCCTGGATGCGCGAGGAGCTGGGCAAGTACCAGACCGCGCAGCCCTGCGAGGTGTGCGAGGGCAAGCGGCTCAAGCCGGAGGCGCTCAGCGTCAAGGTCGCCGGGCGGGACATCTCCTCGGTCACGCGCCTCTCCGTGGCCGATGCCGTGGCCTGGTTCGCGGGGCTGAATGACCAGCTCACCAGCCAGCAGCAGCAGATCGCCAAGGCCATCCTTAAGGAGATCAACGAGCGGCTGGGCTTCCTCAACAACGTCGGGCTCGATTACCTCAACCTCGACCGCACCTCCGGCACGCTGTCCGGCGGAGAAAGCCAGCGCATCCGCCTCGCCAGCCAGATCGGTTCGGGCCTCTCGGGCGTGCTCTACGTGCTCGACGAACCCTCGATCGGCCTCCACCAGCGCGACAATGACCGGCTCTTGGAAACGCTGAAGCGCCTGCGCGACCTTGGCAACACGGTGATCGTGGTGGAGCATGACGAGGACGCGATCCGCCATGCCGACCATATCGTCGACCTTGGCCCCGGCGCGGGCGTGCACGGGGGCGAGATCGTCGCCCAGGGCAAGCTCAAGGACATCCTCAAGGCCAAGAACAGCCTCACCGGCCAGTACCTCTCCGGCGCGCGGAAGATCGAGGTGCCAAAGGTGCGCCGCAAGGGCAACGGCCACAAGGTCGTGGTCGAAAACGCGCGGGCCAACAACCTCAAGGGCGTCACGGCGGAGTTCCCGCTCGGCACCTTCTGCTGCGTCACCGGCCTGTCCGGCTCGGGCAAGTCCAGCCTCACGCTCGATACGCTCCACGCCGGTGCGGCGCGGGCGCTGAACGGCGCGCGGGTGATCGCCGGGCCGCATGACCGGATCACCGGCCTCGAAATGTGCGACAAGGTGATCGAGATCGACCAGTCGCCCATCGGCCGCACCCCGCGCAGCAACCCCGCCACCTACACCGGCGCCTTCACGCAGATCCGCGACTGGTTCGCCGGCCTCCCCGAAAGCGCCGCGCGCGGGTACAAGGCGGGGCGCTTCAGCTTCAACGTCAAGGGCGGCCGCTGCGAAAAGTGCCAGGGCGACGGCCTGATCAAGATCGAAATGCACTTCCTCCCCGACGTTTACGTCACCTGCGAGGAATGCAACGGCAAGCGCTACAACCGCGAAACGCTGGAAGTGAAGTTCAAGGGCCACTCGATCGCCGACGTGCTCGACATGACGATCGAGGACGCGGAAGATTTCTTCAAGGCCGTCCCCCCCATCCGTGACAAGATGCACATGCTGAACGAGGTCGGCCTCGGCTACGTCAAGGTCGGCCAGCAGGCGACGACGCTGTCAGGCGGCGAGGCGCAGCGCGTCAAGCTCGCCAAGGAACTCAGCCGCCGCGCCACCGGGCAGACGCTCTACATCCTCGACGAGCCGACCACCGGCCTCCACTTCGAAGACGTCCGCAAACTGCTCGAAGTGCTCCAGCGCCTCGTCGATCAGGGCAATTCGGTGGTGGTGATCGAACACAACCTCGACGTGATCAAGGTGGCCGACTGGATCATCGACCTCGGCCCGGAAGGCGGCGTACGGGGCGGGGAGATCGTGGCGGTGGGGACGCCGGAGGACGTGGCGAAGAACCCGCGGAGCTATACCGGGCAGTATCTGGCGCCGTTGTTGGAGAGGTGAGGGGCATCCAATTAACAAAAGGGCGTAAGAATATTATAATTACAATAATCTTGCCTCTAATCGGCTCAACCAACTGTCAAAATGAGAGCACTCCTGCCGAATTGTATCCAATCCAATATCGATTGCTGCAATATTACCATAAAGAGGTTTCTCATAGCCCGGGATAATGCCTAAAACACGCTTTGATGGGGCGGTCATTGGAGAATCATTTATGTGTTCTGGCGTAGAGAATTGATTGCGGATGCTTTGTAAAGAGGCAAGCTTATTTTCATGACCAATCGACGATGCAAATCGAGCGCAGTCACTAAAAAGCAATGCTTCAAACTCGTGCATCAAAACGAACGGCTCAAACCTGTCGCTGTGGGGACTGTGCTCTGAAAAATCTTCACTAAGTTGTTGTGCGACATGGTTCCCTTTAAGCTCATGCAGCATATTTGTCGCATCTTCACGGCCCGGCCAACTGTTAGGCAGGGCGTAATAATCGACCATCGTTGTGGCAATGCAACCGGGGTCTGAACTTAGATGTCTGTCGATTTCGCGGCGAACAACCTCCCAAGATTTAATGCCACCCCTACTTTTTCGTTGCCTAGAGTTTCCGAGTAACCTAGCGCCGACTGAGTGATAGCCACACGAATACAGGTGAGGTGCAATCACCTCTTTAACGAATGTTTCTTCCGTTTGACCTTCTACATGCACAAGAATTCGAGTCATTAATCACGCTCCATCTCTGAAGTAGGGCGTCCACCGAGTTCTCCTTTCTCCCACAGTTGACCTAGGCTGTAATCTTCAAGCCATGCGTCAAGTGAGTCGTCTGTCAACCTACAAAAGACTGTCGCGTTATCTTGTCGATTGGCAACTAGCACATCTTCAGGATCAAAGTTATCAAGTAGTAGAGCGGATTGTGTAGAAATTATTATTTGAGATTCTATGGATGCTCTCCGTATCATGCTTGCAAGAATTGTGAGAGCGTACGGATGAAGTCCTAGTTCTGGCTCGTCAATGATGATGACAGATGGCTTTAGTGCGGCCGGCTGGAGTAGTAATGTAGCTAGTGCAACGAATCGTAGTGTGCCGTCCGACATAGATGAGGCAGCAAAATATGCATCTGACGATTCGTGGCGCCATTCTAATCTGATTTTATCTTCATTAAGAGCCGATGGTTCTAAAGAAAAATCCATAAAGTATGGCGCTACACTCTTAATAGTGTTAACAATCATGTTGTATTCTTCGCTATGTTTGTTGCGAAGCATATATAGAAATGGCGCTAAATTTGCAGCGTCGGCGCGTAGACTGCGATTGTCATTGATCTCTGCTGTTTGCTTCAACGGTGATGTGCGGCTTGTATCATGAAAATGATAAACTCGCCATTTTCCAAGATGGCCTCTGACGTATTGAGAGATCGCTTGCGATTGTGGCTTGCTAATCGCTGCCTCAAAACCGCTATTAGCTAAAGATCTGTCGTAAGGGTGTTGATACTTAGATTTATCCCAGTAATATATAATTTCGTCGAAAGGGATAAGATCACCATCATCTGTCGGTATCAAATCAATTTTATATTGATTTACTTCGCCAGAAAAAGCAACATGTATTTCTATGTGCTTTGTGCGCTTTGATCCCAAAAACAAAAGTGCTTCAGCGCCGCCCGATCGTCCGACGTATTCTTTCAACCTGCCTTCGCGGATTGCATTCAAAAAAGAAAAAACCTCGATAAAATTCGATTTGCCCGAGCCATTGGCACCAATGACCACATTCACAGCTCGGAGTTCGAGCTTTTGCAAGTTTTCAAGGCTTCTGAAGCCTCTCACAGAAATCCAGTCTATCGCGGGCATTTCCAATCCTCACCGCCAGCGAAGTTGGGGGGTGTACTCTGGCGGCGTACTTCTGGCAGCCAGTAGGGACATCGGCAAGGCGCATATCAAGCGTTTTGTTTCGCTCATAGGTTGCTTTGTTGCAACATGCCGCGGTGTAAGGCCTGTCCTACATCCCCAATCCCCTATAAATAGTCCGGTTCCCTTCGCTCCCTTGCACAGGTGAACCATGACCCAGATTTCCGCGCAGGCGCAGTTTGAGCGCCGCGATTCCGCTCGCTCTGCCGAACTTCCCGATGAGGCCCAGCGCCATTCCGGGCAGGATTGGCGCACCCGCGAGCCTGTCCTTACTCCGCAGCGCAAGATGCGTTTCCTCGATGAACTCTCGCGCCACGGCAATGTGCGGGTGGCGGCAGGGCGGGTGGGGGTTTCGCGCTCTGCCGTCTATCTGGCGCAGCGGCGGGATGCGGCTTTTGCTCGCGGGTGGCGGGCAGCGCTTGTGCTCGCGCGCGATCATGCCGAGGCGGTGCTGGCCGAGCGGGCGATCGAGGGGGTGGAAGAGGAGATCTGGTATCGCGGCGAGCTGGTCGGCGCGCGGCGGCGCTATGACGGGCGGCTCCTGCTGGCGCACCTCGCGCGGCTCGACCGGCTCTGTGCCGAGGATGCGGCGGCGCTGGCCGATGCCGCCCGCTTCGACGCCGTGATCGGCGAGGTGGGTGAGCTTCCTGAGGCCGAGGAGCGCCATCCCGAAACCGGCGAGCCGCTGACCTGGCCCGCCCGCGCGGACTTCGTCTCGCAGGCGCGGGCCGATGCGGTGGAGGATGCGCGCAGCCTCGTCCGCGGGGACCTCGGCATGGTTGAACTGTTCGATGCCGAGGCGGTCGACGCGGCGGTTGCGGGGGCGGGCGCGGAGTGGGACGCCTTCCACCTCGCGCTGTGGCAGGCGGTCGATGCGGCGCTGGTGGACGGGGGCGGGGAGGATCCCCTGGACTGTGTGCAAAGTGTCCAGTCCATCGCTTGTCCGCCCGTCCCCAACTCCCGTCATCCCCGCGCAGGCGGGGATCCATCCGAGGTGGCCGGCTCCCCGTGCCCTTCGCCGGGTTCCCGCTTTCGCGGGGATGACGAGGTTGTGGAAGTGGGACAGGGTCCCGGACCAACCAGCAACACCTCCCGTCATCCCCGCGCAGGCGGGGATGCATCCGGGGTGGCCGGCTCTTCGCACCCTTCGCCGGGTTCCCGCCTGCGCGGGAATGACGAGGTGAGGGACTGGGCCATCGGCGCGGATGGCGGATGAACGGTGGCGCAGGGGCGGCCTGCCGTTTCGCCGGGGGAACCAAACGGACGGGGAAATGGTTTCCATCGCACTACCAGAGGGGGCCTTTGGAGTTGTTGATCGATGGACCCGTTCTCGTCCAAGCTCGCTTTTTCCGCCGCGGCCGCCGGTGCGGCGCTGCTGGGTGCGATCTATCCGGTGCCCCGCTACGAGGCGCCCGAAATGAGCCGCCCCTGGGCGAAGGCGGGCGCGGTGAACGCGTGGCAGCCGGCGTCTGGCATGGAGGACCGCTATTCCTATGCCGGTGCCCTGCCGAACTCTTCGGGGCCGATCGATGTCTATGGCCAGCATCCGTGGATCCTCGCCCGCGTGCGGCAGGAACAGGCACGCGAAGAGGCGCAGATGCGCGCCCTGCTGGCCGAGCCGGTGGCTTACCGGGCCGAGGACGAGGTGCTTGATGCGCCGCTGCCCGAGGCGGCCCCGGCCAAGCCCCAGGCGGCGGTGGTCACCGTGACGCGCGGATCGAAGGAGGCGGAGGAAGTGCCGCTCGAACCCGCGCCGCAGTTGGCGGTTGTAAGCGAGCAGTAAACGCCCGCCGCCGAGCCGCTCCGATCCTGCGACGAGCCGCAAACGCTTTATCGCAAGTGCTTTGCGCCGCTCCCTCATGCTGCGTCATAACCTGCCCATAGGGTAGGAAGGGTCGCGTCAAACATGAGGAACCGTATTTTTGCGGGCGCTGTCGCGCTCGCGCTGGGCACAGTGGCAGCCGCTCCGGCATTGGCGGACGATCCCAACGATCCGGCCATGCGCGATCCGGCGGCGCGGGCGAAGGACAGGGCGATCATTCGCAAGCTGAACCGCGATCAGCTCGCCTATGTGCAAAAGCGCGATGCGGAATATGCCAAGGGCTGGCAGGCCTGGCGCGAATATCAGGAGCGCGGGCCGGAAGCGGACGAGGGCTATGCCTCGGCGCGGGCCCGCCATGAGCGGGACATGGCGGCCTGGCGCCGCGCCGTTGCCGCCTGCGAGGCGGGCCGCTGGGAATACTGCGACCGGCGCTGACAAGGCGAGGCCGCGGTTGGGAGCGGGCTCCCCCTTTCCATCTGGCGAGGGGGAGCCTGACCCTTACTTCTTGCAGTCACCCGTGCGCTCGGAAACGACGCTCATCTTGATCGAGGCCTTGCCGCCGGGCAGCGCGGGCTGGTTGATGTCGGCGGACATGGCCATGTCCACCTTGTTGGCATCGTAGGTGCCTTCCATCTTCATGCCGTCAGCGCCGAACATGCCGTTGGTGCACTTCAGCGTGCCGCTCATCTTGCCGCCGCCCTGACTGTAGGGATCGAGCGTACAATTGCCCTGCTGGCTCTTCTTGGAGAAGTCGCGCACGCCAGCCTTGGCCTGCTCTGGCGTCATGCAGCTTTCGGTCGACTGGCCCTGGCCCATCATCATGGCCATGCGGTCCTTGATCTGCTTCTGCATCTCCGCCGGGGCGCCGGGCACTTCGAAGCTGGTGACCTTCATCGTGGTCTTCCAGTTGCCGGGGTTCAGCTCGCCATCGGCCTTGCCGCATGCGGCCAGCATGGCCAGCGCGGCGAGGGGAAGCACATTGCGGATCATCGGGATCTCCTTTTGCATGGGATGTCCGCCCGCAAGTCCTCTCCCGGCCGGTACAGGCGCCAGAGCCTAGCGATTGGCGCCCCAAGTGCAACGGCTAACCAGACCTGTGGTGGTCCGGCGGGATGAGGGGATTGACCTTGGCGCCGGAAGGAGTGCGGGGAGGCGGCACTGTCCGCAGGCGGGAGGACACAGCAAAAGGGGCCGGCATTGCTGCCAGCCCCCGCTCACCGTTCTCCTGCGTTCGCAGCTTCTGGTCGACTTTGCCTGGCTCTGCCAGCGGTGCCTTTGGCCGAAGCCTCAAGCGACCGGTCGCCGTACCTCTGCACCCGCCGAAGTGGTGCCCGGTCCCGTCAGGTGGGTGGCCGATCCGCGCATCGCTTGCCCTAAGGCAAAGTTTGCCGACCCGTGCCGATCCCGCCTGGCGGTTCCGTGACTGCCTTCTGGTGCTTGGTTCCGGTTCAATGCCTGACCCGAAGGTCCTGCTTTTCTCCGTTACCGCGCTCCTCGCGAAAGCGGTCTGACGGTAGCGCGCCTCTCACTGCATCTGCGGTTCGCCAGGTCTGTTCCGGGGGAACTCGCGAGGCGTGTTTTCCGATACTGCTGCGGGCATCACTGCCGTATCTTCAGGTTGCTTTTTTCGTTTCGTTTCAGAGGTTTCCCTCCGTCCCGTCGCGTCTGAAGCGCCCTTCCGATGACTTGAAGCTGCGCCCCGAAACCGAGTCGCACAAGCGGGATTCGGGGAAGTTATCCACAGGCAGCCGACTCCACGGTGGATAAGTCGGCTCCCGCGGTGGACATCTTTGGGTGCAGCGCAGCGAGGCGCCGATTCGGATTAGCGGTCGCGCTGGGCGAGCAGCCTGAGCCGGAGCGCATTGAGCTTGATGAAGCCCGCCGCGTCCTTCTGGTCGTAAGCGCCGGCGTCGTCCTCGAACGTCACGTGGCGTTCCGAGTAGAGGCTGTTCGGGCTCTTGCGGCCGACGACGCTGGCATTGCCCTTGTAGAGCTTCAGCCGGACAGTGCCGCTTACCTTCTCCTGGCTAAGGTCGATCGCCGCCTGCAGCATCTCGCGTTCAGGGGCGAACCAGAAGCCGTTGTAGATGAGCTCGGCATACTTCGGCATCAGCTCGTCCTTGAGGTGCGCCGCGCCGCGATCGAGCGTGATGGACTCGATGCCACGGTGCGCGCGGGCATAGATCTCGCCGCCCGGGGTCTCGTACATGCCGCGGCTCTTCATGCCCACAAAGCGGTTCTCGACGAGGTCGAGCCGGCCGATGCCGTGCTTGCGGCCAAGCGTGTTCAGCTCGGTTAGCAGGGTGGCAGGCGACATGGCCGTGCCGTTCAGGGCAACGCCGTCGCCCTTTTCGAAGTCGATGGTGATGTATTCCGGCGCTTCGGGAGCGTCCTCGGGGTTCACCGTGCGCGAATAGACGTAGTCCGGGGTCTCTTCCCACGGATCCTCAAGCACCTTGCCCTCGGACGAGGTGTGCAGCAGGTTGGCATCGGTGCTGAACGGGCTCTCGCCGCGCTTGTCCTTGGGCACCGGGATCTGGTGCTTCTCGGCCCAGGCGATCAGCGCAGTGCGGCTGGTCAGGTCCCACTCGCGCCACGGGGCGATGACCTTGATCGAGGGATCGAGCGCATAGGCGGACAGTTCGAAGCGGACCTGATCATTGCCCTTGCCGGTGGCGCCGTGGGCGACGGCATCGGCACCGGTTTCATGCGCGATCTCGACAAGGCGCTTGGAGATCAGCGGGCGGGCGATCGAGGTGCCGAGCAGGTAATCGCCTTCGTAGCGGGCATTGGCGCGCATCATCGGGAAGACGAAATCGCGGACGAATTCCTCGCGCAGGTCGTCGATGTAGATGTGGTGATCGGGCACGCCCATCAGCTTGGCCTTGGCGCGCGCCGGTTCCAGTTCCTCGCCCTGGCCAAGATCGGCGGTGAAGGTCACGACCTCGCAATTGTAGGTCACCTGCAGCCACTTGAGGATGACGGAGGTGTCGAGGCCGCCGCTGTAGGCAAGGACGACTTTCTTGATATCGGACATGAGGCAGACTCGCTCGGAAAAGGGCAGCAATTCGCGGGCGCGGCTAGCAGGGTGGGGGCGCAATCGCAACCTTGCGGTGGCGGCCTTGTCCGATGACAGGCTTTGTCATTGGACCGGTGCGCGCCAGCAGGAGATAAACGGCGAAATCGAGCCTGGGAGGGGAAGCCCATGCGCCGTCCATTTATCTACGCCCTGATCCTTACCGCCTCCGCCTTTTGCGGCAGCCAGCTCGCTTCGCAGATCAAGGTTGACGATGCGAACCGCAAGCTGGCCTCGCTGGGCCTGCCGGCGATCGACAAGGTCCATCAGGTGCGGTCCAACTGCCACAACGCCTATGACATGCTGTTTGCCGAGAATGGCAAGGGGCGCAAGCCAAGCAGCGAAGAGGCCGGATGGGCTGCTGCCTATGAAGCGGCGCGCGGAGCGGGCAAGCCTTGCCCCGCGCCTCCATCAGGGCTGGCCCTGCGCGCGGACAAGCACGTGATCGAGACCGAGCAGGGCATGAGCGCGGTTGCGGGCTATGCATTGCAGCAAAAGGATCCGGTGGCGATGTTCGAGGCCGGTCTTGCCATGTGGAACGGCAAGTTTGGCAAGTCGGACGGCAACGAGGGCTACAAGCTGATTTCGCAGGCCGCCGACCTTGGCGATCCCGAGGCGACCTATACCAAGGGGGTCCTGCTGGCGCGCGGGCAGGTCGACAACAAGGTCGACTACAAGGGCGGCCTCGCGCTGGTCGAGAAGGCGGCCAATGCCGGCCACGTCGACGCCATGTTCAGTGCGGGCAATTTCTACATGGCCGGTCTGGGCACACCCAAGAACCCGGCCAAGGCCTTTGCCTGGTTCCGCAAGGCGGCCGAGCGTGGGCATATCTATGGCACATTCCTGGCCTGGGACATGCTCAACGAAGGCAAGGGAACCAAGAAGGACTGGAACCTTGCCTATCGCCTCGGCCGCAATCTGGCCGAGGACGGGCAGGTCTATGGCGCGGTCATGGCGGCATCGGCGATGCTGCAATCCAGCGACCCGATGAAGCATCAGGACGAGATCCTGTACTGGATCGATTACTCGATCCGCTATGGCAACAATGATGTGCGCACGCAGATGAGCACGCTCAAGCCCAAGGTCGTGGCCGTGTTCCAGCGCGCCTCCGCCCCTCCGGCCTACCGCCCGCGTACCTTCAAGGCCTGTCCGATGAAGACCGTCTGCACGGTCAACCACTATTCGGGCCTGCAAAGCTGCACGACCAACAAGGATTACTGGAACGATTGCGACGGGTGACGGTCCGATATAGCCTGCCCTTCCAAGGAGGACGGGCCATGGCGAAGGCAGAACTCAAGACCAAGGCGACCGAGGTGTCGCCAGCAGACTTCATCGCCGCCGTGCCCGATGCGCGCCGGCGTGAGGAAGCGGCGGTGATCGATGCCATACACCGCCGGGTGACCGGGCTCGAGCCGAAGATGTGGGGGCCGAGCATCATCGGCTACGGCAGCTACAACTACAAATACGATAGCGGCCGCGAAGGCACCATGTGCCGCGCCGGTTTCAGCCCGCGCAAGGCGGCGATGACGGTTTACCTGATGGGGACCTATGTCACCTGCAAGGCGGAGTCCGATGCACTGTTCGCGCGGCTCGGCAAGTACAAGACCGGAAAGTCGTGCCTCTACATCAACAAGCTGGCCGACATTGATCTGGCGGTGCTTGAAGAGCTGGTTGCGCTGAGCTGGCAGTGCATGAACGCGAAGTATCCGGAATAGAGGACCGCCCGTTTACATTTGCAGAGGCGGCATCGCTGGCTTGGCCTTTCCGCTGGACTTGCTTTTTGCCGGAACCTTGATCTTCGGATCGGGGTAAGGCTCGCCCAGATCGACCGGATCGATCACGCGCTTGGCGGGGTCCTTGACCAGTTCCCACGCGGCGTTGGCCTCTTCCAGGGTTTCATAACAGTATTGCCCGGTGCCATCGCCATGTGCGCCTTCGCGGAAGCGCTTGTCCGCGTCCTTGCCGTAATATCCGACCGGCAGATCGGCGCGGAACATGTTCTTCTCCGGCAGACGCGTGCCGACGGGGACGATCACGCATTTGCGGTAGCGTTTGCAGGCCATTTCTAGCACTTCGTCGCGCTGGTCGGTGGGCGTCGACTGGCATGAGGCGACCAGCGCCGTGTGGTCGCGGGCAAGGTCATAGGCCTTTGCGTCGATCTTCTCCTCGGCGACCCATTGGCACCTGTCGCTATGCGGATGCACGGGATTTCCGGCCGCCTTGGCGCAGGTTTCGGCGAGCTTTGCCGGATCGGCGCTGATGGCCTGCCATTCCGCCTCCTCGCGCTTGCTCTTGAGGTCATCGCATTTGAACTGGAGACTGTTGGGCGCGCGCGCTTCGAGCACCGGCACCGACGCCGCACTGCCTTCGCTTTCCTCCTTGGCTTCAGCGGCGCGGCGGGCGGCGTCCTGCGCCTCGATCACGGCGCATTGCACGGCAAGCTCGGCAGGCGAGATGGCCTCCACCGCCTTGCGCTCGCGCTGCCATTCCGCTGCTTCGCGATCGGACTTGATTGCGGCGCAGGCCTCCTCAAGCGGGTCGTCACTAGCGAACTGCGGATACTTGTAAGTACAGCGCCGGTCGTACTCCGCCGGGCTCTTTTCCATCAGCAGTCGCAGGCGCGTGGACTCCTTGCGATGGAGATCGGCGGCGCGGTCCTGGCATGCCTTGCCGAGTGCGGTGGCGGGGGTATCGTACTTGCCGATGGTGACCGCTTTGCACGGCGGATCGAGCGCAGCGGGATTGGCCAGCAGCTTCTTCGCCTCGGCATCGATCCGCGCGCGTTTGGCCTGCCACTTCACGTGATCGAGAGAGCTCTCGCAGGCCCTGCGTTCGATCGCGGAGCGCTTGTCCGCCGGGGTGCGTACACAAAGTTTGTCGCGCTGAACCGCATCGAAGTTGAGCTTCGATTCGAGCTCGGCGAGGGCGTTGCTCTCTTCCTCGTCGGCCTTCAGCTTGGCGCAGCCGCGGCGGGTGTTTTTCTCGAGGAAGGGGTTCTTGCCGGGTTCGTCGATGTCGCGGCAAATGGTTCGTGCCCAGCGGCCGCCCATCATGCCGACGGGGTGGGCGTCATCGTCCTTTTCGGCGATTACCGCGCGCATACGTTCGAGGTAGTCGATCCTGCCGTCGTCATCGCCGCCGTTCATATCGACCACATGCGGGTTCACAGGCCGCTTCGGGCGCTGCGCGTCAGCCTTCGCATAGAGCGCGTCGATCGCCTTGAGCGCCTCGTCCCAGCGTCCGGTCTCGCGCAGGGCGTTGATGCGGAAGGCGGCGAGCTGGATGGCGAAGGCGGGAGGGAAACCGGGGGCGGCGGCGAGCGCCTCGCTCTCGTCCGCAATCCGCGTCATCCAGCGCTTGCGGTCCTCGGGAGTCTTGGCGACCCACGCTGCGCGTTGGAGAAGATGGAAGCGCTGCGAAGCCGGGCGGCCAAGCTTTTCGGAGAGCCAGAGCAGACGCGCCGCGCGGCTGTCCTTGCGCAGGGCCTGATATTCGGGCGTCGCGATCAGCGCGGGCAGCTTGGCAATCTCGGCTGGCGTGTATGCCTCCTGACTGTCGCCTTCCGCGTGGCGGTATTCGTTCATCAGGATGAGGCCGTTGGAGGGACATTCGGGCAGCTGGACGTCGCTCTGCTCCGATCCCGGACCGCCGCCATCGGGGTAGCTTTCGAGCGGGAAGGTGAAGGCGTCGATCACCTGAGCGAATTTCTCCCCGCCGACCGGGCAGGTAAATTCCACAGGCTTGCCGTAATTGTGGCGGGGGCCTTCGGTCTCGGCAGGCTCGCTGTCATCGGCAGCGGCATCGGAAGCAGCCGCCGCGGCCTCGCGCGCGGCTTCCTCGGCGGCTAACCGGGGATCGCGCGACGGTTGCGCCAGCAAGGGGGTTAGCACGAACGCTCCGGCCAGAATGAAGGCTCCGGCTAGTGCCCGAACGTTACGCATGACGTGATCCCCTTCGGCCAAATGCGGCCTCCCACGGGGAACTTGGCAGATATGCTCCGCGCGTCAACCGATTGAATATGCGGTGAAGTGCGCGCGGGAGAGGCTATTCCGCTGCCTGCTTTTCCAAATGCCACTCCGGTGCCTTTTCCGCCGCCAGCAGGCGCAGCATCTCGGCCTCGATATAGTCGCGCGTGTTGGGCACGGCGTCACGGCGCTTCACCGTCTGGAACTGGAAGTTGACGAGGTTGCCGTGGCGGAAGCCCTGTTCGGCACCGGCCAGGTAGAACTGCCACATGCGGAAGAAGCGGGCATCGTAAAGCTGCTCGATCTCCTCGCGGTGGAGCGTTGCGCGGCGGTACCATTCGGCCAGCGTGTAAGCGTAGTGGTAGCGCATCATTTCGAGGTCGGCGATCTCCCAGCCGGTCCGTTCGAGCGACGCGGACATTTCGCTCACCGCCGGCAGGTAGTGCCCGGGGAAAATGTACTTGCGGTTCCACTTGTCGGTCGCACCGCTCTGTTTCAAGCGGCCGATGGTGTGGGTCAGCATGACGCCATCAGGTGCGAGGAGGTCCCAGGTCTTGGAGAAATACTCGTCGTAATTCTTCAGGCCGACATGCTCGAACATGCCGACACTGGCGATGCGGTCAAACTGGACATTGACGTCGCGGTAATCGGTCAGCTGGAACTTCACCTTGTCCGCAACGCCGGCCGCCTCGGCGCGTTCGTTGGCGAAGCGCACCTGATCGGGCGCAAGGCTCACGCCGAGCACTTCGCAGCCGTAGTGCCGGTTGAGGAACAGGCCAAAGCCGCCCCAGCCCGAACCAATATCCAGCACCCGCATTCCGGGTTCGATCCGCAACTTCGCGGCGATCAGCGCCTTCTTGTCGAGCTGCGCCTGTTCCAGCGTGCCGTTCGGATCGCGCCAATAGGCCATCGTATACTGGCGATCGGCATCGAGGAACAGCTCGTAGAAACGCCGCGTAAGATCGTAATGATGTTCGACATTCTTGGCGGCGCGGGCGCGGTAGTTGTTCTGGTCGAGCCTTGACGCAACCTTGTCCAGCACCCGCCGCAGCGGGTTGCGTGCGCGCACCTTGTCGCCCGAACCCTGGCTCATGACAAACAGGATAAAGTCGCGCACGTCGTGCGGCGGCTCGATTACCAATCGGCCATCCATATAGGCCTCACCCGCGCCGATGCGTGGGTCCTTGGCGATGTGCAGCGCCGCGCCCTTGTCGGTCAGGCAGATGTGGAGGGGATCGGCGGCAGGCTCACCATAGGTGTAGGTCTTGCCGTCATAGTCGGTCAGCACGAGCCGACCCTTGCGGATCAGCGCGCGCAGCATCTTGTCTAGCAGCCACATGCGGCAAGCCTATGCCACTTGTGCACAAAGGCAAGTTCGATCTGTCAGCCGAGCCAGCCGAGCGCCGAACCGAGTTGCCAGACGCCGAGAACGAAGAACAGCGCCGCTGCCGCCGTGCGCGCGGCCTTCAGCGAGACGCGTTTCACCAGTTCCTCGCCGAGGAAAACAGCTGGCACATTGGCGATCATCATGCCCAGCGTAGTGCCGGCGGCGACGGTGAGCACGTCACGATAGTGCGCGGCCAGGGCGATCGTGGCGACCTGGGTCTTGTCCCCGATCTCGACGAAAAAGAACGAGACCAGCGTGGTGAGGAAGGCACTGCTTTTGGTGCGAACCGATGCTTCCTCGTCGTCGTCCAGCTTGTCAGGCACCAGCGTCCACGCGGCCATCGCAATGAAGCCGAGGGCGACCGCGACGCGAAACCATTGCGACTCAACCAGTCCGGCCACCTCGCGCCCGACCAGTGCGGCCAGCGCATGGTTGGCAATGGTCGCGAAGAAGATACCGGCGACGATCTGCCACGGCGCGCGCAGGCGGGCGGCGAGGACGATGGCCAGCAGCATGGTCTTGTCGCCGACTTCGGCAAGCGCGACGACAGCGGTGGAGGTAAGCAGGGCTTCGAGCATGAAAGGACTCCGGGCCGGGTGAAGGCGATACAACGACACCGTCCCTTCCACCCGGCCGGGCGAAGGTTCGATGTCATTGGTCTCGCCCGAACGTTTCCGTTCTCCGCATGCCACAGCCTCTCGGCCAAGTATGTTGACAGTGCGGGGCCGCAGGGACTTGCGGCTGGCTACTCCCCAGATGACGCGCTCCCCTTAGCAAGCAGGGCTGCAATGGCAATCGCGAAGTTTTACTGCCGGGCGAGGTACAGCACGTCGCGCGGCTGGCTGAGCAAGTGCTGGCCCGAATCGATGAACAGGCTTTCGCCGCTCGCCAGCCAGCCTTCGGACAGCCACAGCGCGGCGTGGGCCAACTCCTGCGGATCGGTGATGCGGCCCAGCAGGTTCATCCGGCCCGAAAGTTCGTGCTCCTCGTCGCGCTGGTCATGGCTGGGCAGCATGGCGCCCGGGGCAAGTCCGTAAACCCGGTCGCACGGGTCATCCTGCGCCATCGCCAGTGTCCGCACCGACGCCGCCAGCGCGTTCTTGGCCATGGTATAGGAGAAGAAATCGGGATTCGGATTGGCCACTTTCATGTCGGTGAACTGGATCACGCGACGGCCGCCCTGCGCCCTGGCCGAGCGCAGGAAGGCCTGCGCCATGCGCACCGGCGCGGCGGCGTTGACTGCCATGGCCTCGGCAAAGACGGCGGGATTGATGCGGTCTGCGCGGTCTTCATGGAACACGGCAGCGTTGTTCACCAGCACGCGCCAGTCGGGCAGGCGGGCTGCGAGGTCTTCGACCATCGCCTCCGCCGCGTCGCCGTTGGATAGGTCGCACTGCACCACTTCCGCGCTGGGGAGCTCGGCGGCGAGCGCCTCTGCCTCGTCATGCGAGAAGCCATGGTGGATGACCACGTGCCAACCGGCCGCGCCGAATGCGCGCGCCAGCACCGCGCCGATGCGGCGGGCGGCTCCGGTGATCAGGACGGCGGGTTTTCCCTTGGACATGCGTGTCTTGGAGCATAAGCCGTCCGTCCAAGGAAGGCCGCTCGTGCGGTTTCAGGGGAAATGCGATGAAACTCGATCTGGTCGACGTGTTCTGCAACGGCCCGCTCAGCGGCAATCCGCTGGGCGTCGTGCACGGAGGGGAGGACCTCAGCTCCGAACAGATGCAGGCAATCACCCGCTGGCTGGGCTATTCGGAAACCACCTTCCTGCTGCCGCCGATCGACCCGGCGGCCGATTACCGGGTGCGGATATTCTACCCGGCGGGTGAACTGCCCTTCGCCGGACATCCGACCCTGGGCAGTGCCCACGCCTGGCTGGAGGCCGGCGGAGCACCGAAGCAGGCGGGCCGGGTGGTGCAGGAATGCGGCGTTGGTCTGGTCGAGGTGCGGCTAGACGGCGAGCGGCTCGCCTTCCGCGCGCCGCCGCTGATCCGAACCGGCGCGCTTTCGGACGCCGAACTGGTTGAAGCCCTGCGCGTCTCCGGTGCCGATCCGGCGCGGGTGGTGGAGGCGGTCCATGTCGCCAATGGGCCGAAGTGGGTCCTGCTGCGCATGGACAGCGCCGATGCCGTGCTGGCCTCGGAACCGGCTTCCAAGGCGCCGCCGGGAACCGATGTCGGCCTCGCCGGGCCCTGCGCTCCGGGCAGCGCAGCCGACTGGGAACTGCGCGCCTTCTTTGCCAATGGGCTGGGACAGATCGTTGAGGATCCGGTCACCGGTAGCTTCAACGCCGGGGTAGCCATGCACCTTTTCGGCTCGCGCCTGGCGCAGGGCAGCTACATCGCTGCCCAAGGCCGGAAAACGGGCGCAGATGGACTGGTCTATGCGAACGAGGACGCCGAGGGAGTCTGGATCGGCGGATCGGTAAGAACGGTTTCGCAGGGAGGGGACCTGCTACCCGTCTAGGCTACTTGCACTTCATGTTGCCCTTGGCCAGTTCGCGTCCAAGCACGGCCCCGCCGACAGCACCGACGATCGTGCCAAGGGTCCGGTTGCCGCGACCGGCGATGCGGTTGCCGAGGAAACCGCCCAGTGCCGCGCCGATGACGAGGCCGGTCGTACCGTTCTTGCGCTTGCAATAGTACTGGCCGTCCTCACCCTGCCAGACGCGGTCATTCGAGTTCAGCGTCTGGGGGTTAACGTATTGGCCGTTCGCGTCGTATGCGACGGAGTTCTCGGTAGTGGCGCCGCCGTAGGTGTAGGCGGGTTGCGCCATCAGGGGAGCCGACAGGCTGGCAGAAGCGGCCATGGTGAGAGCGACGAGCGACTTGCGCATGAAGCGATCCTTTTGCGTGGACGAACCGTGCGAAAGTTATGCCCGAACGAAGCGGGCCGCTCCAGCAATGAGTCAGGCCGTGCCACCCGCACGACCAACCGTGCGGGTGAAACGTCGGTTAACAGCTTTAACGGCAGCGCGAATTGCTGCGTTCGATCTCGCGGCCGAGAAGGGCGCCCGCGGCAGCGCCGATGATCGTGCCGGTAGCGCGGTCACCGCGCGTGTCGATCGCACGGCCCACCAAGGCACCCCCAGCGGCACCGATCAGCAGGCCGGTGGTGCCGTTGCTGCGCTTGCAGTAATAGCGGCCATCGCGGCCCTGCCAGTAACGCACGCCATTGTCAGTCTGGCGATAGGCGATGTTGCCGTTTTTGGCGCGATAGCCATTGGCCGGGGCCCACGACGGCGGAGCGGCATAGGCGGTGGCAACGGGCAGCGCCATCGTGGCGAGGCCGGCGGCGATCAGTGTCTTGCGCATCATGAGTGCAGTCTCCTTTTGCGTGTCTAAACGTGTGGGGACACAAAAGGGTTCCGCGGCTGAACGCCGGATTGCCGCAGCGTTGGACTGCCCGGAAGGCACGATCAGCCGAGCGCGGCCTGCTTTTCCTCTGCCAGCCGGTCTAGTTCGGCGCGGCTCATTTTCTGCGCAGCAGTCTTGAGCTGGCCGCAGGCGGCATCGATGTCACGCCCGCGCGGGGTGCGCACCGGGGCGCTGATCCCCGCCTCGAACACGATCTCGCTGAAGCGGCGGATCCTCTCCGGCGTGGAGCATTCGTAAATCGCGCCGGGCCAGGGGTTGAAGGGGATCAGGTTGACCTTGGCGGGCAGCTTGTACTGCTTGATCAGCCGCACCAGCTCGCGCGCGTCTGCGTCGCTGTCGTTCTTGTCCTTCAGCATCACGTATTCAAAGGTGATGCGCCGTGCGTTGGAAGCACCCGGATAGTCGGCGCAGGCCTGAAGCAGTTCTTCAAGCCCGTACTTGCGGTTGATCGGCACGATCTCGTCGCGAACGTCCTTGCTCACCGCGTGGAGAGATACCGCAAGATTGACGCCGATTTCCTCGCCCGCGCGCGCCATCATCGGCACCACGCCCGATGTAGAAAGCGTAATCCGCCGCTTCGAAAGGGCGAGTCCATCGCCGTCCATGACGATCTTCAACGCATCGCGGACATGGTCGAAATTGTAGAGCGGCTCGCCCATGCCCATCATCACGATATTGGTGAGCAGGCGCCCGTCGGGGGAATAGCCGCCGCCATCCTCGTCCTCGACATCGTCGAGACCCGCCATGGTGCCGCCGCCACGCGGCCATTCGCCCAGTTCGTCACGCGCCAGCATGACCTGGCCCACGATCTCGCCCGGGGTCAGGTTGCGCACGAGCCGCATGGTGCCCGTGTGGCAAAAGCGGCAGTTGAGCGTGCAGCCCACTTGGCTGGAAACGCAGAGCGTGCCGCGGTCCGCGTCCGGGATGAAGACCATCTCGAATTCGTGATTGTCGGCGGTGCGGAGCAGCCACTTGCGGGTGCCGTCGCTGGAATGCTGGGCCAGCACGACGTCGGGACGGCCGATGACGAACCGTTCGGCAAGCCACGGCCGCATGGTCTTGGCGATGTCGGTCATCGCTTCGAAATCGGTGACGCCGCGATGGTAGAGCCAGTGGAACACCTGCTTCGCGCGCAGCTTGGCGGCCTTGGCATCGAGGCCCGCCGCTTCGAACAGCGCGGCGATCGCCTTCTTGGGCAGGCCGATCAGGTCAACGCGGCCATCCTCGCGCGGGGTCACCTCGCGCGGGGTGGGGACGGGATCGATCATTCCCGGAATCGGCATCAGTGCTGTGTCGGCCATGGCCGCGCACATAGGGATTGTGCGCCGGTTTGGCTAGCGGTCAGCGAATCCCGGCGCAGCCGATCTGGGCGGCATCCATCGCGGTAGCCGCACCGGCAAGGTCATATACATTGGCAAAATTGCGGCCCGAGGCATCGCGCGCGCTGACCGTCATCGATCCGGCATTGCGCATCGCGGCGGCAATAGCCGCGTCCATCCGCTTGTCCGCCGCCCAGGCATCGCCGCCCCCGGCGCTCAGTTCGAAGCGCTGACCGCTGACGGTGAGGATGACGCGACTTCCAGGGCAAGGTTGCGCGAAAGGCGGAAATGCACCTGTCCGCGCTCATTGCGGCGGGGCCAGGTGCCGATCGCGGCATAGGGCTGGAAATCGCGCTGGAGGCGGCTCGGCTCGGCCATGGCGATAGCGTAACAGCGCGGCACGGCGGGATCGCGGAAGGCGGCCCACTTGCCGAACACGCCAAGGCTGTCCCGCGCATGAGCGGGCATCGCGCAAAGCAGGGCAATCAGCAGCAAGGGAAGGCGGCGCGACATCACGGGTTCAATCGCTCTCGCGCTTGTGTCCGTCAAGTTCGCGTGCGGCGCGGTCCTGCTCGGCGCGGTCTTTCTGCTTCTGCGCCTTGGTGCGTCCGCTGAGCGCGCGGTTCTGCGCGGCGGTCGCGGCATCCTCGGAGCGCTTGCGGGCCTTGCGGGCCATGCGCAGGTTGACGATCTCCGCCATTAGCGCGGCTCGGGATAGGAAATGGCCATGACTTCCCATTCCTTCTCGCCGCCGGGCAGGCGGACCTTGCGCAGATCACCCACGGCGGCGCCGCGCAGCGCGCGGGCGAGGGGCGCGGACCAGCCGATCAGGCCCTTGGAGGCGTCCTGCTCGTCATCGCCGACCAGCGTGAGCGTGCGGTGTTCGTCATCCTCGTCGGCGATGGTAACCGTCGCGCCGAACCATGCGCGGCTGCGGTCGGTCTGCGCGGAGGGATCGATCACCCGGCACAGCTTCATGCGCTTGGCGAGGAAGGCCAGTTCGCGGTCGATCTCGCGCATGCGCTTGCGGCCATAGAGGTAATCGCCGTTCTCGCTGCGGTCGCCGTTGCCGGCCGCCCAGGAGACGATCTCGACGATGGCGGGTCGCTCGGTGCCGAGCAGGTGGTCATAACGCGCCCGCAGTGCGGCCATGCCGGCTGGCGTGATCGGCGGCGCCTTGGGATCCACGCTCAGAGCGAGAGGCCCGCGGTTTCGGGCAGGCCGGCCATCAGGTTGAGGTTCTGCACGGCGGCCCCACTCGCGCCCTTGCCGAGGTTGTCGAGCACGGCAACGAGGCGCGCCTGCCGACCATCCTTCGCGCCGAAGACATAGAGGTCGAGCCGGTCCGAAGGCTTGGCCGAGCGGCGCAGCAGCACTTCGTCGGGCGTGTCTTCGTGGAGCGTGACGACCTCGCTGTCCTGGTAGAACAGTTGCAGGCACTGGCGCAGCCCGTCGACTGGCGCAGCGCGCTCCATCATCGACAAGTGCAGCGGCACTTCCACCACCATGCCGCGGTGCGCGGGGATGACGGCGGGGGCGAAGACAGGCTCGTGGCCGAGCCCGGCGTAACGCTGCATTTCGGGCACGTGCTTGTGGCCGAGGCCAAGGCCGTAGTCGCGATAAGCGATGTCGGTATCGTCTTCGAACCGGGCGATCAGCGCCTTGCCGCCACCCGAATAGCCCGAGACGGCATGGCAGACATAGGGCCAGTCAGCAGGCAGCAGGCCATTGCGGATCAGTGGGGCGAGCAGGCCGATAAAACCGGTGGGATAGCACCCCGGATTGCTGACCCGCGCGGCGCCCGCAATCTTTTCGCGCCCGGTGATCTCGGGGAAACCATAGGTCCAGCCATCGGCCACGCGGTGCGCGGAACTGGCATCGACGATGCGCACCTTGCTTCCTTCGGCAAGCGTCACCGCTTCCTTGGCGGCATCGTCAGGCAGGCAGAGCACGGCGAAATCGGCGGCGTGGTAGGCGTCGCGGCGCGCTCCGGCGCTCTTGCGCTGTACATCGTCGAGCACGATGAGCTCAAACTCGCTGCGCGGTTCCAGCCGCTCGAGGATTTCGAGGCCGGTGGTTCCTGCTGCGCCGTCGATGAAGACCTTTGCCGTCATGGCGCGGGCTGGAGCTGGTCGAGCGTCACATAGCCGACCGGGCCGTTCTCATCCCCCGCCTGTCCCCAGGCCTTGCCGCCGGCCACATCAAGCACATCGAAAGGCGATCCGGCTTCCAGCGCGGCCAGAACTTCGGCATCGACGCGCGGCGAGGAGAGCAGTTGCGCGCCGCCGCTGACGATCACGTGCGGCGCAGGGACGGCGTAATGCGGCACGAAATAGCGGCCCGCGAGGCGGATGTGCGCGAGATCCCCGCGCACAGGCGTGTGCGCCGGATCGGCGATCTTCATCGGCCCCGTCATCGTGAAGCTGCGGCCGTCGAGACCGTTTCCAAGGCTGGCTTTATCGCTCAATTGCCCACTCGTTCCCCGTTAGGATGCGCGCGCTTATACAATAGCGCCCTTTCAGGCAAGTTTATGCCCTATTTGCCGAACCGCTCCTTCAGCATGCCCCATGTCGCCCGCAGCCCCAGTGCCTCTCCGCCCTTGGGGCGGCCGGGCTTGGCGACAGGCCTCCATGCGAAGGTGTCGAAGTGCGCCCAGTCGATGCCTTCGCCGACGAAACGGTCGAGGAACAGGCCTGCCACTGATGCCCCGGCAAAGCCGTTGGTGTGGCTGTTGTTGATATCGGCAATGTCGCTCTTCAGCCATTCGGCATAGGGCTTGTGCAGCGGCAGGCGCCATGCCGGATCGTCGTTTTCGAGGCCCGCCTTCAGCAGCGCCTCCGCCGTCGCGTCCTGCCGGGTCATCAGCGCGGGCAGGTCCGGCCCAAGCGCCCCGCGTGCCGCGCCGGTCAGCGTGGCAAAGTCGACGATGAGTTCAGGCTGGCCCTCGCTCGCCTTGGCGAGCGCATCGCCCAGGATCAGGCGGCCCTCAGCGTCGGTATTGCCGATTTCGACACTGATCCCGGCGCGGCTCCTGAGCACGTCGCCGGGGCGGAAGGCATTGCCGGCGACCGCATTCTCCACCGCCGGGACCAGCAGGTGCAGCCGCACCGGCAGGCCTGCGCCCATGATCAACTGACCCAGCGCAAGCGCGTGGGCCGCGCCGCCCATGTCCTTCTTCATCAGCAGCATTCCGCTGCTCGGCTTGATATCCAGTCCGCCTGAATCGAAGCAGACGCCCTTGCCGACGATGGCGATCCGCGGGTGCTTGGGATCGCCCCATTCCAGCTCGATCATGCGCGGGGCATGGCTGCGGCTGGCGGCGCGGCCGACCATGTGGACCATGGGGAATTCACGCTCGAGCGCGTCACCCTTGGTCACGTGAAATTCGGCGCGATAGAGCTTGGCAATCTGATGCGCGTGGGCCTCCAGCTCGGCCGGCCCCATGTCCTCGGCCGGAGTGTTGACGAGGTCGCGGACCAGTTCGGTCGCCGCGGCTTCCGCCAGCACCGCGTCGATCGCCTTGACCTCCTTGGTAAGGAGAACGCGCGGGCCTTCCTCCTTCGGCTCGGAGCGGTAACGGTCAAACGAATATTGCCCGCTGACCCAGCCGAACATGGCCTTGCCCGGATCGCCGCCCTCGCGCCGGTAAGTTCCGGCGGGAAGCATTTCGGCCAGCTTGGCCAGGCACCAGCTGGAAAGCTCGTCCGGATTGGCCACACCCGAGACGACGAACCAGTGATCGCCATCCGGCACGATGGCATATTCATAGCCGCCGCCTTCAAACTTCTGCGCCGCCAGCGACGCCCGCTGTGCGGCGTTGAGGCCCTTGGCGAAGGCGGGGAAGGTGTCCTTCGAAACGAGGTGGATCGCCGTGGCTTTCTGCCCGCGATCGGGCTGGATCAGGGAATTCTTGTCGGTCATCGAGCTAGGCAATAGCCCCAGTCAGGGCCTCAAAGCGAATGGTTTCGTGGGCGATTGTGGGTAATTATTCGGCTGGGACGCGAGTCGTAATAGGAGAGAGGATATGCAAACAAGCAGATGGGTAGTTGGCTTTGCGGCGGCCATCGCGATCGGTTCGATCGCTCAGGCGCAGATTGCGCCGCGCACCGGGACCGAGGCACGTTTGGTTGCCGACCCGCAGATCGCTGCGCTGCGGACCGAAATTGCTTCGCTAAAGGCCGTCAATCAGAATCAGGAAGTGAAGTTACTTGAGCTGAATGGGAAAGTTGCGAACCTTCAAGCCCTGGTGACAACCAAAGCACCAATCGCCCATCGGCACAAAGTTGTAGGCGGCATGACAGACGTCGCATTTTGCGGTGCTCCGATGGGCGGTGCGATCGTACCTTGTTAGCCGAGACGGAGGCGGACTGGCGCTTGGCAGCTTGTTGCCTCTCAAATTGGTTGGGGGTGGGCTCTCCGCCGGTGGACGCGCATCAAGCACGCTCGCCCCCATTCAACAGCGATTAGGCTGCTTCGCGACCAAGCTTCCGTATCCCTCCCACGAAAGGGGGAAAAGGGTGTCAAATGGAGACATCAGAGACTATATCCGCCCCATGACCCAATACCAGACCGTCGAATCCACCGATGTCCTCCTGCGCGATGGCACGATCAAGCTGCATGCCCCCGAGCATTTCGAGGGCATGCGCAAGGCCGGACGCCTTGCCGCCGAAATCCTCGATGAAATGGCGGCATTCGTGCAGCCGGGCGTCACCACCGGACAGATCGACGATCTCGTTCGCAAGCTGACGCTCGATGGCGGCGCGGTGCCGGCGACGCTGGGCTATCGCGGTTACGCGCACTCGTGCTGCGTCTCGATCAACCACGTGGTCTGCCACGGCATCCCCTCGGACAAGGTCCTGAAGGACGGTGACATCGTCAATGTCGACGTCACCCCGCTGCTCGACGGCTGGCACGGCGATTCAAGCCGCATGTACCTCGTCGGCGATGTGCCGCTGAAGGCGCGGCGGCTGGTCGATGTGACCTATGAATGCCTGATGATCGGCATCGAACAGGCCAAGCCCGGCGCACGGCTGGGCGATATCGGCGCGGCCATTCAGAAGCACGCCGAGGCCAACCGCTATGGCGTGGTGCGCGAATTCTGCGGCCACGGCCTCGGCCGCCTGTTCCATGACGCGCCCGAGGTGGTCCACGCCGCGCACCGGGGCACCGGTCCAGTGCTCAAGCCGGGAATGTTCTTCACCATCGAACCGATGATCAACCTCGGCAAGCCGGGGGTGAAGCTGCTCGACGACGGCTGGACGGCGGTTACGCGCGACCGCTCGCTTTCGGCGCAGTTCGAGCATTCGATCGGGATTACCGAGACCGGCTGCGAGATATTTACGGCAAGTCCGAAGGGGCTGGATAAGCCGCCTTATTGAGGGCGCTTGAAGTCCCTAGTCACGCAGATGGACGCTAATGCACGCTTCATAGTCGTCGGTCTCGCCTTTTGAGCGATACCAAACCTCCACGACATGGAAATATTTGAAGTAATCATCCCTCTGCCGCGAAATGTACTCGCCCGTTCGAGGGAGAAAATCGAAGTTGCCCACAAATTCAGGGTCACTGTCGTTGTCGCCGACATAAACATGCACCAACGGCATTGTTATCTCCTTCGAAGTCCCATTTACCCCCGCCCGTTCCGCACCGCCGCCCCGGCAGCAAACGGCGCAATCGCCAGCAGCACCAGGCTCGCCGCGCCGCACAGCGCGAGTCCGCTTTCGCCGCCTACAGCAAGGCTCCCCGCGCCGAACACCAGGAGCGGCACGGCCAGCGGGATTACCAGCAGTCCGCCGAGCGCCGCGCCGCCGCGCAGGCCGGCGGTGAGCGCGGCGACCATGACGCCGAGCGCGGCGAGGCCGGGCGTTCCGGCCAAGAGGCCAATTTCGACGATCTGCAGCTTCTCGCCATCCAGCCCCAGCAGGGCGGCGGCGGGGAGGGCGGCGAGCATCAGCGGCGGGCCGAAGCTCAGCCAGTGGGCGACGATGCGGACGCCCATGACGGCCTCTTCAGAAATGCCGCGCAAGGCCCACTGGTCAAACATGCCCTGTTCGAGGTCGGGCTCGACCAGCCGGTCAATCGGCAGAATCGCCGCGAGCAGCGCCGCCACCCAGATCACCCCGCCGCCGGTGCGCGCCAGCAGCGTCGGGTCCGGCCCCACGGCAAAGGGAAACAGCATGGCGACCGAGAGGAAGAACAGCAGCGGCAGCGTCGCCCCGCCGCGCCGTCCGCCGAGCAGCAGCAGCGCCAAGTCACGCCGCAGGATGGCAAGGAGGGCCCGGCTCACGCGGCGAACTCCGCCAGATCGAGCACCCGCTCACCCGGTAAGGCCATCGGCTGGTGCGAGGCGACGAGGGCAATCCCGCCGCCGGCGCAATGCCCTGCCACCAGCGCCTCGACCATGGCAACGGCTGCCGTATCCAGTCCGTTGAGCGGCTCGTCGAGCAGCCAGATCGGCGCGTTCTGGCCGACAAGCCGCGCCAATGCCGCGCGCTTCTTCTGGCCGGTGGAGAGATAGCGCACGGGTACGTCGTCCAGGTGCTGCAGGCCCAGCCGGTCGAGCGGCAAGTCCGCCCAGCCGTCGATCCGCTGCCAGAAGCCCAGTGCCTTTCCGAGAGGCAGGTGAGGGTCAAGCGCAGGCCGTTCGTCGATCAGCGCCAAGGTGCCTTCAGCCTCGACCGAGCCGACCAGTGGGCGCAGCAGGCCAGCGATGATGCGAAGCAGGCTCGATTTGCCGGTGCCGTTGGCCCCAGCCACACGCATGGCCTCGCCAGAATTGAGAGAAAAGGATAGCCCGCGAAACAGCAGCCGCTCGCCGCGTTGGCAGGCGAGATCGGTCGCTTTCAGGCTGGCCCCTTGCATGAGGCAGCGCCTTAGGGGAAAGCTGGCCCACTGCCAAGGAGTGCGCCTGATGACGATTGCCCGCCTTACCGACGCCCAGCGCGATGCCCTGCTGGCTGAGTACCCCGGCTGGCATCTCCGCGCCGATGGCAAGGCTATCGAGCGCGAGTTCCGCTTTGGCGATTTCAACGCGGCCTTCGGCTTCATGACCCGTGTCGCGCTTTATGCCGACAAGGCCGACCACCACCCCGAATGGTCAAACGTCTACAACCGGGTCAACATCACGCTGACCACGCATGACGCGGACGGGCTTTCCCAGCGCGATGCCGATATGGCGCGCGCGATCGAGACCATGCTGTGAGACGCTTCGCCGCGCTGCTGGCGGTCCTTGCGCTGGCCCCGGCGGCCATGGCTGATGAAGCGCCGCCGCCCCAGTGGCAGGGCACCTGGCGCGGCACCATCGGGGCGATCCCGGTGCACGCCTGCTTCTCCTCGATGGGAGATAACTACCGCAAGGGCGCCTATTTCTATCTCTCGTCCAAACGCCTGATCGGTCTCGACAGCGACGAGCACGACGGCTGGATCGAGCGCGCGGGCAAGGGCGGGGCGGAAAGCGGGCGCTGGGCCCTGTCGGTATCGCCCGATGGCAAGCTGCGCGGCGAATGGCGCGGTGGCGGCAAGGTGCTGCCCGTCACCTTGACCCGCTCCGGCAGCGCGGGCGAGCAGGAGGAAGGCTGCACCAGCCGCGCCTTTATCGCGCCGCGGCTGCAACCGGCCAAGGTCACGTTGAAGCAGGCGAAAGTTCCGGGCCTGGCCTACAGCCTGCGCACCTATGACGTTGGGCCGCTTTTTCCCGAAGTGTCATTGCAGGACTTCACCTTTGTCCCGGTCCAGAAGGGCGATCTGGCAATCCTTTCGGCGATCCGGCTCCAGCCTGACAAGCCCGGCGGCAGGGGCGACTATGCTTCCTGCATGCAGGGGGCGATCGGCCTCACCGGATCGGACGGCGAGTACGGCATCGATGTCAATCCCGAATGGGCGACGCCGGCCTTTCTTGCGGTTCACGAAAGCACCGGCGGCTTCTGCGGCGGCGCGCATCCCAGCTTCGACTATGAACGCCAGCTTTGGGACCGCCAGAGCGGCCAGCGGGTGGACATGGCGCGCTGGTTCCTTTCATCTGCCGTGACGCCCAGCAGCGATGGCCGTGCGGTTTCGGTGCACGAAATCTCGGAAGACCTGAGAACCGCTGTTCTGCCCTATTTCAAGGCTGATGATGCCGAGTGCAAGGACGCCGCGGCCAGCCAGGAATGGTGGAATATCGGGGCCAATTCAAAAGGCTTTGTCTTCACCCCTTCAATGCCGCACGTGATCGCCGCCTGTGTGGACGATGCCTTTGTCCCCTACGCAGCGGTCAGCCGCTTCCTCTCGATCTTGGGCAGGAAGCAGGTCGCGCGGCTGCGCGACGGCGGCTGGTAAGCCTTACCAGACCGGGCGCTGCAACTGCGCCGCGCGGCGTTCGCGGATGATTGCCTGGCGCTGCTCCGGCGTGACCGTGCCGGTATCGGCGGGGAGGTGTGAGCGGACTTCGCCAAGCTTGACCTTGGTAACCATCGGTACTGGCTGGCTGTCGCACTCCATCCAGCGGCCCTGGATCAGGCCCTTCGCATGACCGGCGGTATCGAGCCAGTTCGGCACGCCCGGATCCTTGCCGGATACGACAATGCGCAGCCTGCCGTCGCTGTCCGGCGCGGCCTGAGCATGGTTGAGGCTCGAGTGGTTGTTGTACCAGTCGGTCGTCTCGTAAAGCTCGTTGGTCAGGATCAGTGAGCGGTATCGGCAAGTCTTCGGTACGGCGCTCTCGACGATTAGCGCCTCGTCCTCGGCAAGGTCATAGGCGCCTTCGTAATAGAACTGCCCGGCGAGCCCCCCGGCGCTGGTGATGTCGAAGGTCTTGACCTTGTTCACATATCCTTCCGCGCGCAGCTTTTCGACGTGATCGACGAACATCAGCGCCATCATGTCGACCATGCCGGGCAGCGCACGCAGCCGCGCCTCCAGATCGGCGGCTGGGCGGCGCGGTCGGGCGGCGGGCTTGTCGAGCCGCTCGATCGACAGGGTCGGTGCCTGCTCCTTCGCCCAGTCGGCGCTGACCATGCGGATCATCAGGCGGCTGGCCTGCGGGCGCAGTTCCCACCAGTCGCCGCGGTGGCCCTTGGGCTTCACCGGGCTGAGCAGAACGTCAAAGCGGCCATGCTTGTCGAGCTTGAGTTTTGACAAATCTATATGGCCCCGGCCTTTGCCAGTCTCTGCATTGCGCGGGACAATCTGGCTGATGATCGCCTGGTTGAGCGACCCGGCCTTGCCGCGAAGCCGGTAGGTGCCCGCGCCATCGACCCGCGCCGAGCGATAGATCGTATCGGCATTGGGCTGGCCGACGTTGAACAGATAGCCGATCGTCGGCAGGAATTCCGGCGCATTAACATCGCCACCTATCGCGTCGAGGCTTTGCGAGCTGAGCGATTCCAACGCCAGCCGGGCCACTTCCTGCTGCACCTGCGGATCGCGGCGCATCGCCTCTGGCAAGCGGGCGAGCATGCGGTCGGGCAGGTCGGAAAGCTTGCCGATCAGCTCGTTCCAGCCGGGCACCGCCGAGCCTTTCGGGCTAGTGGTGGCGGGCTGGGCCTGCGCGGCAAGCGGCGCAATGGCCGCCGCGCCAAGGGCAAGCAGGGCGAGCAGGCGCTTGGGTTTCATGGTCAGGCATCCTCTGCGAACTAGGTTTCGTCGCAGGGTTGCATGAGCATCGCGCAGGGCAAAGCGGCAGGCCCGCTCCATCGCCCCCGCGTCAGGCCTATTTGCTGGTCGCCAGCGCGCTCGATACGTCCTTGACCAGACGTCCGCGATGATAGCGGCCCTCGCGGTCCATCGGCATCTTGTAGAGCGCCTTTAGCAGCGCCTCGTCCTGCGGAGTGATCTCACCCGGGGCCGGCCTGCCTTCGAACAGCGAGAGGATCGAATCCCCCGGCATCGGACCCTGCGGCCAGACTTCGGCCAAGGTAACCATCGCGGCATAGTCGATCACCGCGTCGAATTGCTTGCCCTCAGCCAGCTTCACATCGACCACCACCGTGGCAAGGTCGATCGACCGCTTGGTCTGGGTGGCGACAACGCTGGTGCGGTAGGAGTTCGTGAAGGTCCCGGTGACGTTGGACGACGCGCCCGAGGTGGATTCCGTGCCGCCTCCGCCGCCGCCCTCGTTCGACATGTTCATCCACGGCGGCGGGGCGCCCATTCCTGGCATGCCGTCATGGCTGCGGACCTGGCTGGAATACCACCAGCGCACGGGATCGTTGCCGGTCAGCAGGCGTTCGCGCTGCGAATGCGGGACTTCGGACAGCTGGCGCGGGTCCATCGAATTGATCCGCTGGATCAGGTCGGTGCCAAGCTCGGTAAAGGTGATCAGGATGTTCGGTTTGCACCCTTCCTTGGCCACCCGCGCGCCGATGTTGGCGGCGACCTGCCGGATCCGGCTTGTGACCATCGCCGCCTTGTCATCAACGATGCCCACGGCTTTCGGACAGATCGGATCGACCCACCGCGCTGCCGGTTTGACGGTGGTGACAATGCCGATGTTCTGGACGAAGGCCTGCGCCTGCTCGCGCGCCTGCTCCTTGCTCAGCGCCTTGCCTTTCACGACAATGTCATCGGCCAGCGCTGGCTGGGCCAAAAGGCCAAGGCCGGTTGCCAGAAGCAAACTCTTACCCTGCATAGGTTTTCTCCCGCTCACCGCAGCTTAACCCCGGCATGGGAAATCAGATAGCGGCAGAATACCGGCGCGCCCTCCGCTCGTCGCAGCCTTAAGGCGCTCTGGCGGCACTACTCGAGCGCGGCGCGCGCCTTCATCAGGTTGCGGCTTCGTTCGCGCAGCTTGCCGGGCATCCACTTGGCGGCAAAGGCCATCGACTTGGCCGTCTTGCCGACAAGGTTGTGCACCTTGGTGCCGCCGTTGACCGCGTTCCACACCGTTTCCGCCGCGACTTCCACCGGCGTGAATTCCAGCCCGGCGCGCACCACGCTGTCGCGCTTGGAGACGTTGCTCTTCTTGTTCGCCGGCCCCGCAAGGATGCCGGTATCGATGAAGCTGGGCATCAGCGAGCAGACGTGGATGCCATCGTCGCGCCATTCGATGTCGAGCGCCTCGGTAAAGCCGCGCACCGCGAACTTGGTGGCGGAATAGAGCGCCAACCCGCCCGAGCCGTAAAGGCCCGCCGCGCTCGCCGTGTTGACCAGAGAGGAGCCGGGCGCTGCCGCCTTGAGGTAGGGATAGGCCGCCTGCGCGCCATAGACCACGCCGGTGACGTTGATCGCGATCAGCGTGTCGATCTCGTCCTTGTCGAGCTCGGCCAGCATTCCGCCGGTGCCGATGCCGGCATTGTTGAACAACACGTCGATGCGCCCGCCGCTGGCCTTGGCGAATGCGGCCAGTTGGTCGTCCCAAGCCTCGCGGTCACGCACGTCGAGCTTGTGGGTGGAGCAGGAGCCCGGCGGCAGCAGCGATTTCGTCTCGGCCATGCCGCTGTCGGATATGTCGGCAACCCCGATGAACCACCCGCGCGCGGCGAACCAGATGGCCACCGCCCGGCCAATGCCCGACCCGCCGCCGGTAATGAAAATGGCTTTGCGTTCCATATGCGTCTCTCCCGTTGGCGGGGAGGTTAAGCCGATTGGGCGGGGCTTGTCGATTCCGTTACGGAACGGCGGGTGGGCTTGCGGCGGGATGACGAGGCATTTGGTCAGAGCACTGCATTTTGGTGACAATACGCAGGCTAATAGCGGTTTCAGCTGACAACATTGCAGCCAATTGCCTAGCATCGACAATTCGGCGATACGAAGACGATGAAATTGCGGTCAAAACTGTTGTTGTGCTTACCGGCTTTGATGGCTTTTGGCTGCATGGAAAGTAGCCCGGAGAAGCCTTCAAGACCTGATCATGTGCCTCAGGACGCCGAGTGGATTGGCGGTTTGGATGGTGGGAGGTGGCACCACTGCAAGCTCCGAACGAACGGTTTGGTAGATTGCACACAGTGGGAGAGGGACTTTATATATACCACTCAAACATTTAAGCTTTGTGGAGGGCAGAATCCATCTAAGTGGGCAGGCTTCATCTCAGGTAGTGGCGAAGACCGAGTACGCACCAAAGATACCGCATTCGAACTTGTCCCAATCGGTCCAATGACAGTCTATCGTGATGGCAAAGTTTGGAAGGATGAGACTGAAAACGCCCGTTCATCATTTCCGGGCAAATTAGATATATCCTGCCCAATCCGGCTTGTCCCAGGATCGTAAGCTCAAAAGAGAATGGCAAAAAACCACGATAAATCAGTCGTTGCGGCTGTGGTTTAAACCACCCGATAGCGGACAGAGAGCAGCCTGCCGACTACAACGCCGCATTATTATAACAATGCCACGTAAAAATCGCCGCCGCCCCCCTGTGCGGACGCCAGCCTTCCGCGAGCACCCGCGTCTCCTTCTCCGAAGGTCGCTCCTCCAGCCCCAGAATCCGGTGCAGCCCCGCCTGCACGGCCAGGTCGCCCGCCGGCCAGATGTCGGGCCGCCCTTCAGCGAACAGCAGGTAGATCTCGGCGCTCCAGCGGCCGATGCCCTTGATGCGGGTGAGGAGTTCGATGGCTTCCTCGTCATCGGCCGGCAGGGCGTCGAAGGTCAGGTCGCCGGAAAGGACCATTTCGCACAGACTGCGGGCATATCCCTGTTTCTGCCGCGAAAGGCCGCAGGCGCGCAGTTCGTCGAACTCGCTGGCGATCAGCTTTTCCGGGGCAACGTCCTCGCCCAGGTGCGCCTCCAGCTTGCGCCACATAGAGGCGGCGGCGGCGACGCTGACTTGCTGGCCGACGATGGTGCGCAGCAGGGTGGCATAGCCGCGTTCCCGGATACGCGGTTCGGGGTAGCCGGCGATCTCCAGCGCGCGGGCCATCTTGGGTTCGGCGGCGGCGATGGCATCCAGCCCTTCGCGGATCGCCTCTGCGCTCAATCCCATGATCCACCGTATATCATATCTTGACGCGCTTTCCTGTCTTGCCAAAGGCAGGCCGCATCATTAGCAGCGCCGCCAAAGCCCGCAACCGGGCCGCGCTACATAGGGAAAACAGCAATGGCCAAGCTTGTTATCGTCAACCGCGAAGGCGAGGAAACCGAAGTCGACGTGAAGAACGGTTATACCGTCATGGAAGCCATCCGTGACAACGGCTTTGACGAACTGCTGGCGCTGTGCGGCGGCTGCTGCTCCTGCGCAACCTGCCACGTCGTCGTCGACCCGGCCTTTGCCGACAAGATCCCCGCCATGGGCCCGGATGAGAACGACCTGCTCGACAGCTCGGACCACCGCGTCGAAACCTCGCGCCTGTCGTGCCAGATCAAGATGACCGACGATCTGGACGGCCTGCGCGTGACGATCGCCGAAGAAGACTGAGTTAAGAGTCAGGCTTTCCGGGGGCAAAGCGCAAATCGATTGCGCCGCGCCCATGTCGCTCTTACCTTTCGCGGTATGACTGCAACGGCTGTCCGCAATTCGCTCGACCTGATTGGCAACACCCCGCTCGTCCTCCTGAAGGGGCCGAGCGAGGCGGCTGGCTGCGAGATCTGGGGCAAGTGCGAATTCGCCAACCCCGGCGCCTCGGTGAAAGACCGGGCGGCGCTGTGGATCGTCCGCGATGCCGAGGCGCGCGGCGAACTCAAGCCCGGCGGCACGGTGGTGGAAGGCACGGCGGGTAATACCGGCATTGGCATCGCGCTGGTCGCCAATGCGCTCGGTTACAAGACCGTGATCGTCATGCCGGACAACCAGTCCAAGGAAAAGATGGACACGCTGCGGGCGCTGGGCGCGCAGCTGGTGCTGGTGCCGCCGACCAAGTTTTCCGACCCGGCGCACTTCGTCCACACCTCGCGCCGCCTGGCGGAGGAGACCGAGGGCGCGGTCTGGGCCAACCAGTTCGACAATGTCGCCAACCGCAAGGCGCATATCGAAAGCACCGCGCCGGAAATCTGGGAGCAGATGGGCGGGCGGATCGACGGCTTCACCTGCGCCGCCGGTACCGGTGGGACCATCGCGGGCGTGGGCCTCGGCCTCAAGGAATTCGACGAGAACATCCGCATCGCGCTGACCGATCCGCACGGCGCGGCGCTCTACAACTATTACGCGAACGGAGAGCTTCTGGCCGAAGGGTCCTCTGTGGCTGAAGGCATCGGGCAGGGGCGCATCACCGCCAATCTCGAAGGCGCCCCGATCGACACGCAGTTCCGCATTTCCGATGAGCAAGGCCTTGAATGGGTCAGCCGCCTGCTGAGCGAGGAAGGCCTGTGCCTGGGCCTGTCCAGCGGGATCAACGTTGCCGGTGCGGTGGCGCTTGGCCAGCAGCTGGTGGCCGAAGGGCGCAAGGACGTGCGCGTGGCGACGATCCTGTGCGATACCGGCTTCCGTTACCTCTCCTCGCTCTACAATGCCGATTGGCTGGCTTCCAAGGGCCTCCCCGTATTCCCATGGTTGCGCGCCGCCGAGTGAAGTTGTAAACCGCATTCCAATGGCAACACGGCCGAACGATAGTCCGACGGGTCCCGGACCGCAGCACCTGCAGCTGCCCAATGCGCGAGAGCTTCGCGCACAGGCTGTGCATCGCCTGCAGATCGGCGTCTTCGGGCTTGCCGCCATGCTCCTCCTCGTCGGCCTCGCCAACATCATCATGGACCGCGCCAGGCAGGCGGAAGCCGGCGTTGCCGGCGCATCGACCGAGCAGGTGGACGCGCCGAAGAAGGCCAACAGCGACCCGCTTGCCGATATCGGCGCCGTGCCATCGCCCGAGGCGGACAAGCCCGCCGCCAGCGCTGCCGCGGCACCCGCACGCTGATCCGCCAAAGCGCGATCGTCGCGGCTATGGCTGCCGCGCTTCTGGGTGCCTGCACCGGTCAGGCCAGTACGCAGCGCAATGTTGCCGTGATGACCAGCCTGCCCATCCTGTGGACCGAGGAACCGAGCATCGGCGCGATGCTCGGCGCGCGTGACAAACCGCCGCATTGGGCGAAGGCCTTGCTGGAGGGCAGGGGCGCGCTTGTGCCGCTTGATCGGATCGCAAACGAAACCATGCGCGGGGTGGACCTCGCCGTTCTCGCCCAACCGCGCCCGCTCGCGCCCGAAGAGATGGTCGCGCTCGACCGCTGGGTGCGTGGAGGCGGGCGTTTGCTGCTCTTCGCCGATCCGATGCTCACCGCGCACTCGATCTTCCCGCTGGGTGACCCGCGCCGGCCGCAGGCCATTGCCATGGTCGATCCCCTGCTGGCGCATTGGGGGCTGCAACTGGACTACGATGATGATGCGGTGGAGGGCGAGAAGGTCATGAGGGCGGGCGCGATAGACCTGCCGGTGAACTTGCCTGGCTCGCTGAAAGGCCGTGGCTCGCGGTGTTCGGTCGACGGATCGGGTCTCGTCGCCACATGCCGGATCGGACAGGGCCGGGCGGTGGTGGTTGCCGACGCGAACCTGCTTGAAAGCGAAAGCGGAGCGAGTGCCCCGGATCTCGCGCAAGTCTGCGCTCTCTGCCCTGCTTGACCTTGTGGATAAACGGCCATGACGGGCGCTTCGGGGAAAACCGGGGTGAACCCGGGGACGTGTCGGGCGCGCCAAAAGTTCCTATGTAAAATCAATAAGATAATCGCTTCCCAAATTCATGGTTTCACGCTCGTTAACTGTCATAGAATAGAATAAAAACAGTGCTTTAACGAGAATTTCCCGAAAAAACCGAGTCTACCCCTTTCCACCCCGCCGGACCTGCGATATGCATAGGGTCCGGTCGGGATGAATCCATTTGCCGATTCCTCAAGCAGGGGAGTCAGCCGGCAGCGAGGGCGCGCTGCCGGGCGAGGAAGATTTTGTCCCGTTGACGGGTTGGATTTCGGTGGGGCTGGGGCGAGTGAGCGACGGGCCGGTCATGTACAGCGGGAAGGAGGTCACGGCCAAGGTTGGCGGTGATCGCTTCGTGCTGCCGCCCGAATTCCGCCACCTCGTCCGCGAAAGCTCCGGCGGCCAGCGCATCGTCTGCCTTCAGGCACATCCCACCCGTCCCTGCCTCATGGGTTTCGGCCTTTCCCACCGGACCGAACTCGAAGCGCGCATCGACAAGGAAGAGGCGATGGCGCTCGAACTGGGCAAGAGCTTCGAGCGCGAAGACCGCGAGATCGAGCTGTTCAGCTTCGAAAAGATCCCCTTCGATGATAGCGGCCGGTTCGCCCTGCCGGTCGACCTGCTCGAACACGCCGGGATCACCGACAAGGTCTATTTCCAGGCCTCGATGCGCCACTTCCTGATCTACAATCCCGATCTGGTTGCGGACATGAGCGACGAGGACGCGAGCCCCACGATCAAGCGCAACTGCGCCGCCGCGCTCGCCCGCTTCAAGGCCGGAAAGGGCGCGAAATGACCGGCGCGCCGCACATCCCCGTCCTGCTCGACGAAGTGATCGAGGCGCTGGCCCCTGCGCCCGGTTCGCTGATCGTCGATGCCACCTTCGGCGCAGGCGGTTACACCCGCCGCCTGCTCGATGCCGGGGCGACCGTCCACGCCTTTGACCGCGATCCCGATGCCATTGCCGCCGGGCAGCGCTGGGCCGAGACTCAGGGCGAGGAGCCCCGCCTCGTCCTCCACCCGCGCCGCTTCTCCGAAATGGTTGCCGCCCTGGCCGAGGCCGGCGTTGCCCGCGTCGACGGCGTGGTCATGGACATCGGCGTCTCCTCGATGCAGCTCGACCAGGCGGAGCGCGGTTTCGCCTTTTCCTCGGATGGCCCGCTAGACATGCGCATGTCGCAGTCCGGCCCGAGCGCGGCCGACTTCCTCAACGAGGCGGACGAAGCCGACATTGCCGACGTGCTCTACACGCTCGGCGAAGAGCGTCAGTCGCGCCGCGTGGCCCGCGCTATTGTTGCGGCGCGCCCGCTTAGCACCACTGGCCAGCTTGCCCATGTCATCCGCAAGGCGCTCGGCTACCGCCCGGGCGCGCCGAAAGACCCGGCCACCCGCTCGTTCCAGGCGATCCGCATTCACATCAATGCCGAGCTTGACGAGCTTGAGGCGGCGCTGGCCGCTTCGGAAGTCCTGCTCGGTGAAGGCGGGCGGCTGGCCGTCGTCTCCTTCCATTCCCTTGAAGACCGCGTCGTGAAGCAGTTTCTCCGCAGGGCCAGCGGTTCCATGCCCTCGGGTTCGCGCTACCTGCCAGAGGCCAACAATGGCCCGGCAGCAACCTTTGCCGAAGTGTCGAAGGCGGTTCGTCCGTCCGAGGCCGAAACCTCACGCAATCCGCGGGCACGCTCCGCAACCCTGCGCAGCGCCACCCGCACGGCCGCACCGCCGCGGCCAGACCTGTCCCGTTCCGAGAGGAGGGCCGCATGATCGTAACCCGTTCGCGTATGCAGAAGATCGGTTGGGCCGCGATACTCACGGTCTGTTTCGCCATGCTCGTCGCGCTGACTTTCCGGGTCAACGCGGTGAAGAGCGAAGTGCGGCTGGTCGAGCGCAAGCTCGTTTCGGTGCAGCAGCAGAAGGAACTGCTGAAGACCGAGTTCCAGACCCGCGCCAGCCAGCGCAAGCTGACCGCGCTCAACGATTTCGAATTCGGCTTTAAGGCACCGTCACCGGGCCAGTACCTCGAAAACGAGCGCCAGCTCGCTGCGCTGGGCAAGCCGCGCGGTGCCGATGCGCCGGCGCCGATCATGGTCGCCAGCGCCGAACGAGACGACGAAGGCACCAGCAGCTTCCCGACGCTGGTCAACCCGCTCTCCGGCCGCGCCGAAGCCGCTGAGGCCAAGCCTGACAAGCCGCGCCGCGTCGCCACGACCGCCGGGAACCTCGGTGCGCGGCTGAGCCAGGTGGGTTCGGCCAAGGCCGGTTCGATCCGCGAATGACCGCACTGGCCATCTCGTCACGGACAAGTTCGGGACGGCTCCAGCTCGTCAACGTGCGCCAGCGGATGCTGCACGTCGCCAAGTGGCGGCTGCTGCTCGTCGCCGCCGGTTTTGGCGCACTCGCGCTCGCCTCGACCGCGCGGATTGCCTACATGGGTGTCGATGGCGATGCGCCCGAAAGCCTTTCCATGGCAGAGGCGCTTCGCCCGCCGCGCGCCGAAATTACCGATCGCAACGGCGTCCCGCTCGCCCGCGCGCTGCCTACCTTTGCGTTGTGGTTCGATGCCCGCCCGATGGACGGTGGCCCGGCCCTCGTCAAAAGTCCGGAAGAACTCGCCCGCGAGTTGATGCAGATCTTCCCGGACGAGAATTACGACAACCTCGTCCGCCTGCTCGCCTCGGGCAAGTCCGGCTATATCCGCCACCGCGTACTGCCTGAAGAGGCGGACAAGGTGCAGGCGCTGGGTGAGGCCGCGCTCCAGTTCCCGCGCGAGGAAGAGCGTTTCTATCCGCAGGGCACCATGGCCGCCTTCGTGCTGGGCTATGTCGACCGTGACGGCAAGGGCCTGATCGGCATGGAGCAGGTACTCGACGAGCGGCTCAAGGACCCCGCCATGCGCGGCCAGCCGGTCGCTCTGTCGATCGACGCGCGCGTGCAGGGCGCGCTGGAAGACGAACTTTCCAAGCAGATCGCGGCGACCGAAGCCAAGGGCGGCGGCGGCATCGTGCTCGACGTCGAAACCGGCGAGGTGCTTGCCTTTGCGTCCGGCCCCTCGTTCGATCCCAACCGCCCTTCGGTGCTCGACGCCAATGGCGAAGGGCTGATGCATAATGTGATGACCGGCCAGAACTACGAGCTTGGCTCGGTGTTCAAGCCGATCACCGTGGCCGCCGCGATCGACGCGGGGCTGATTACCGACATCGCCAAGCGCTGGCCGGCGGGAAGCGAAATGGTCATCGCCGGCCGCCCGGTTCACGATCACAAGAGCTATGGCGCCTCGCTCAACGTGCCCGAAGCGCTGATCCACTCGTCCAACATCGTGCTGGCCCAGATCGGCGAAGCGCTGGGACCGCAGGCGCTCAGCGCCAATTTGAAGTCACTGGGCTTCTTCGAAAAGCCCTATATCGAGCTGCCCGGCCGCCGTAATCCGCAGCTGCCGCGCGAATGGTCGAACATCACCACCACCCGCGTCGCTTTCGGCCACGGCATTTCGCTCACCCCGCTACACCTCGCCTCTGCTTATGCGGCGATGGTCAATGGGGGCATCTGGCGGCCGGCCACGCTGATGAAGATCGACCCGTCCAAGGCTCCGCAGGGCCGCCGCGTGTTCAAGGCATCGACCAGCGCCCGCATGCGCCAGCTGCTCCGGCTGATCGTCTCGCTCGGTACCGGCAAGAAAGCCGATGCCGCCGGGTACCGCGTCGGCGGCAAGACTGGCACGGCCGAAGTGGCGGACCAGTTTGGCTATCACAAGGACCGCGTCGTTTCGACCTTCGCCTCGGCCTTCCCGATGGACGCGCCGCGCTATGTCGTGGTGACAACCATGGTCGAGCCGAAGGGTACCATGGCCGTATCGGGCCAGCGCACCGCCGGTTACACTGCCGCGCCAATCGTTGGCCGCCTCGTTCCCCGTATCGGCCCCCTGCTCGGTGTGATGCCCGAGGATGGCCGCGACATCGACCTCACCGACCTTGCGCCGCTGGTGGCGAGTGGGGAAGGCGAATGAAACTGGGAGCGATCGCCCAGTGCCGCGGGGATCGCTCTGCCTTCCGGCGCGGAGCTTCCCGTTACCGGCTTTGCCATCGACAACCGCAAGGTGGCGCAGGGCTGCGTCTTCGGCGCGTTCCAGTGGCGCGGCGGTCAATGGCGAGGACTTCATCCCGGCGGCGGTTCAGGCCGGGGCCGTGGCCGTTGTCGCCCGACCAGAGGCGAGGGTTGAGGGCGCGGTGCACATCGCCGATGCCAATCCCCGCCGCGCCTTCGCGCGCCTTGCCGCCCAGTTCTATACTCCCGTGCCGGAAACCGTGGTTGCCGTGACGGGGACTAACGGCAAGACCTCCACCGTCGAGATGACACGCCAGATCTGGCACATGTGCGGCCACCGCGCGGCCTCGATCGGTACACTCGGTGTCACCACCAACGACGAGAGTGTCTCGACCGGTCTGACGACGCCTGACATTGTCACTTTCTTCGCCAACATGACCGGCCTGGCGCGCGAAGGCGTGAGCCATGTCGCTTACGAGGCATCGAGCCATGGCCTCTCGCAGTTCCGCAACGAAGGGCTGCGGGTGCGCGCCGGGGCCTTTACCAATCTCAGCCGCGACCACCTCGACTACCATAAGGACATGGAAGACTATTTCGCCGCCAAGATGCGGCTGTTTTCCGAAGTAGTCGAAGTCGGCGGCACGGCAGTTGTCTGGGCGGACGATGGCGAGTGGTCTGCCCGGGCCAGCGAGCAGGCTGTTGCACGGGGCCTCAGCCTGTTCACGGTGGGCGAGAAGGGGGAGTCTATCCGCCTTCTCGCCCGTCAGCCCGGCCAGTTGGGCCAGGTGCTGGAAATCGAATTCGATGGGCAGAAGCGCAAGGTCAACCTGCCGCTGATCGGGGCCTATCAGGCCGCCAACGCGCTGGTTTCTGCGGGGCTTGCCATCACCACGGGCGAAGATCCGGCCCGCGTGTTTGATGCCGTCTCGCGCCTGCAACCGGTGCGCGGAAGGCTCGAACGCGCGGCGATTACCCGCAGCGGCGCGCCGGTCTATGTCGACTATGCCCACACGCCAGACGCGCTCGAAGCCGCGATTGCAGCGCTCCGCCCGCACGTTTCGGGCCGCCTCATCACGGTGTTCGGCTGCGGCGGGGACCGGGATACCGGCAAGCGCCCGGAAATGGGCCGCATTGCCGTCGAGCAGGCGGACCTCGCGATCGTCACCGACGACAATCCGCGCGGTGAGGATGCCGCAGATATCCGCCGCCAGGTTATGGCGGGGGCGCCCGGCGCGCGTGAGATCGGCGACCGGCGTGAGGCCATCGCTGCCGCTATTGCCGAGGCGGGCCGCGATGACATCGTGCTTGTCGCCGGCAAGGGCCACGAACAGGGCCAGATCATCGGGCGCGGGGCCGAAACCCGCGTCCTGCCTTTCGATGACGTCACCGTAGCACGGGAGTGTGCCGGACAATGAACATCGCCGCCCTTATCGACTGGCCGATCGAAGCGATTGATGACGCCGGTCTCGCCCTGTGGACCTCTGAAGCCATCGTGCGCGCCACGGCTGGCACCGCCAGTGCCCATTTCCAGGTCTCGGGCGTCGAGATCGACAGCCGCGACGTGCTGCCGGGCGATCTGTTCTTCGCGCTCAAGGGCGAGGCGATGGACGGCCACCGCTTCGTCGAGGCGGCGTTCGAACGCGGCGCGGCGGCGGCGATTGTCGACCGTCCGGTGCGGGGACCGCATATCCTGGTCAAGGACACCTTTGTTGCGCTCCAGCAGCTTGCCAAGGCGGCGCGCGAACGCAGCCATGCGCGGATCGTCGGCGTGACGGGATCGGTCGGTAAGACCGGGGTCAAGGAAGCGATCTTTGCCGCGCTCGATCGCGGCTCGAACGGGCAGGCGCACCGTTCGGTCAAGAGCTACAACAACCACGTCGGCGTGCCGCTCAGCCTTGCCCGCCTGCCCGAACGCGCCAAGTTCGGCGTATTCGAAATGGGCATGAACCACGCGGGCGAAATCGCCGCGCTGACGACGCAAGTCTGCCCGCATGTCGCCGTGGTCACGACGATAGCCCCGGCGCACATCGAGAACCTTGGCAGCGAGGAAGCGATTGCCGATGCCAAGGCGGAGATATTCCTCGGCCTTGAGCCCGGCGGTACCGCGGTAATCCCGGCGGACAGCCCGCATTACTGGCGTCTGCGCGCCGCAGCGGAAAAGCAGGGGGCCAAGGTCGTCTCCTTCGGCACGGCGGCCCACGCCAGCGTGCGCCTGCTCGATGCCGTGCCCGCACCGGGTGGTGGCTCGCTCGTGACGGCGGACCTTGGCGACCGGCGACTGTGCTACACCGTTGCGGCACCGGGAGATCACTGGGTGGCAAACTCGCTCGGCGTGATCGCCGCCGTCCGCGCTGCGGGCGGTGATCTTGGCGCTGCGGGCCTCGCACTGGCCGAGATGGAAGGGTTGAAGGGCCGCGGTGCGCGCCATACCATTGAAGTCAAAGGCGGAACTGCTCTGCTGATCGACGAGAGCTACAACGCCAATCCCGCTTCGATGCGCGCCACGCTGGCGCAGCTGGGTGCCACCAAGGCCACCCGCCGCATCGCTGTGCTGGGCGCGATGAAGGAACTGGGAGACTTTGGTCCGAAGTTCCATGCCGCACTGGCCGAACCGATTGCCGAGGCGCATGTCGACTACCTGGTCCTCGTCGGCGACGAGATGGCCGCGCTGGCCGACGAACTGGGGAAATCTGCGGGCTCCGCGCTTCCCTTTGCCCCGCCCTTCGCGCATTGCCAATCGCCTGCGGAAGCGCTCGAAGTGCTTTCGCAATTCGGGTTGGAGCAGGGCGATGCCGTGCTTGTGAAGGGATCGAATTCGGTAGGGCTGGGGGCCGTGGTGGCCGCGCTCGTCGAAGGGAAGGAATAGGATCGCCGCGGAATGCTGTACCTCATTGCCGAATGGCTGCATTTCCCGGGTATCGCGAACCTGATCCGCTACCAGTCATTCCGCGCGGGCGCCGCGCTGATGACCGCGCTGGTCATCGGCCTGATCATCGGACCGCGCTTCATCAACATGCTGCGACTGCGCCAGGGCAAGGGCCAGCCGATCCGCACGGACGGCCCGCAGACCCACCTCGCCAAGCGCGGCACGCCGACCATGGGCGGGCTGATGATCCTGGTGTCGCTGGTGATCTCGATGGTCCTGTGGATGGACCTCGGCAACCCGTTCCTGTGGGCGTGCCTTGCCGTGACCATCGGCTTTGGCGTTATCGGCTTCATGGACGATTACGACAAGGTGAAGAAGCGCTCCACCGCCGGGCTTTCCAGCAAGCTGCGCCTGGGTCTGGAGTTCGTCGTTGCCGGCATCGCGAGCTATATCATCGTCAGCCAGATCGACACCAACCTCTACGTGCCGTTCTTCTCGGGCCGCTATATCCCGCTGGGGCCGTTCTACTACGTTTTCGCGGCAGTGGTGATCGTGGGTGCGGGCAATGCGGTGAACCTGACGGACGGGCTGGATGGCCTCGCCACCATGCCGGTGATTATCGCGGCGGGGACCTTCGCGATTATCGCCTATCTCGCCGGCCGCATCGACTATGCCGGCTACCTGGGCATCCCGCACGTGCCGCGTGCGGGTGAGCTGGCGATACTGTGCGCCGGGATCATGGGGGCAGGGCTCGCCTTCCTTTGGTTCAACGCGCCGCCGGCCGCCGTATTCATGGGCGATACCGGCAGCCTTGCCCTCGGCGGAGCGCTGGGTGCCATCGCGGTTGCCGCACACCACGAGATCGTGCTGGCCATCGTCGGCGGGCTCTTCGTGATGGAGGCGCTGTCGGTGATCATCCAGGTGTTCTGGTTCAAGCGAACCGGGCGCCGCGTGTTCAAGATGGCGCCAATTCACCACCACTTCGAACAGAAGGGCTGGAAGGAAGAAACCGTCGTCATCCGCTTCTGGATCGTCTCGATCATCCTCGCGCTGATCGGCCTCTCCACGCTGAAGCTGCGCTAGAGCCGCGTGTGATCACTTCCTCAGCCTTCGCCGGAAAGCGTTACGCGGTCCTCGGCCTTGCCCGTTCGGGCATGGCCGTGGTGCGTACGCTGGTGAAGAGCGGGGCGCACGTCATGGCCTGGGACAGCCGCGACGAACCGCGCCAGCAGATCATGGCGGAATTCGGCGACAAGGTGGAACTGGCCGATCCGGTCGGCGCGGACCTTGCCGGGTTCGACGGCGTGGTGGTTTCCCCCGGCGTCCCGCTCAACACGCATCCGATAGCCAGCGAGGCGGCGGCGGTCGGCGTGCCGGTGATCGGCGACATCGAACTGTTTGCGCTCGCCCGTGCGGACCTGCCCGCGCACCGCGTGGTGGGCATTACCGGCACCAACGGCAAGTCTACCACCACCGCGCTGGTTCACCACCTGCTCAAGAGCGCGGCGCTGCCCGTGCGCATGGGCGGCAACATTGGCCTGCCGATCCTGGGGCAGGACCCGCTCCCGGCGGGCGGCGTCTATGTGCTCGAACTGTCGAGCTACCAGATCGACCTGACGCACAGCCTCGCCTGCGAAGTCGCGGCGCTGCTCAACATCACGCCCGATCACCTTGACCGTTACGATGGTTTTGCCGGTTACGTAGCATCCAAGGCCCGGCTTTCCGCGATGCAGCGCGCCGAGCAGCACGCCGTGTTCGGCACGGGCGATGCCGAAACACTTGCTATCGCCAGCCGTGAGCAGGCTCGCCGCGCGCCGGGGCACGTCCACTTTGCCGATGGCTCGCGCATCGCCGCGATGCAGGCCGATTGGCCGACGCTGCAAGGCCCGCACAACTTGCAGAACGCCGCTGTCGCGGTGGAGATCGTTGAGGCGCTGGGGCTGACCGAAGGGCAGTGGCGCCCCGCCATGGCGACCTTCAAGGGCCTGCCGCACCGCATGGAGCGCGTGGCCGAGGCCAATGGCGTACTCTACATCAACGACAGCAAGGCGACCAATCCGGCTAGCACTGCCCCTGCGCTTGCCGCTTTCCCGCCCAAGCCCGAGCCCCGCGTCCACTGGATCCTTGGCGGTCTGCCCAAGGGTGACGACCTTGACGAATGCGCGCCGTTTTTCGCCAATGTCGCCGCCGCCTATACCATTGGCGAGGCCGGCCCGAAGTTCGCCAACCTGCTCGAACCCTATATGCCCGTGCGCCGCAGCGAGATGATGTGCGAGGCGATCCGGCAGGCAATGGAGGCCGCGCATCCCGGCGATGTCGTGCTGCTTTCCCCGGCCTGCGCCAGCTTCGACCAGTTCCGCGACTATGAAGCGCGCGGCGACTCCTTCCGCCAGATCGTCGATGCCCTGCTTGAGGGAGGGTCCTGCTGATGGCCAGCAATCCTCCCTTCGTCCCCCGCTCGGGCATTACCCCGGGGTCTGCGCGCCGTCGCAGCAAGTGGCAGGAAATCGCCGTCTGGTGGCGCGAGATCGACCGCGTCGCGCTGGTGCTCGTGCTGTTTTTGATGGCCATGGGCGCGGCCGCCGTTGCGGCGGCCAGCCCGGCCAGCGCGCGCAAGCTTTCGACCGCGAATGTGAAGCTCGATGACCTGCACTTCTTCTGGATGCAGCTGCGCATCCAGTTCGCCGGCATCCTGTTGATGCTGGGCGCATCGTTCATGTCGAAGGAATGGGCACGGCGCGTGGGCATCGTGCTTGGCGCGGCCATGCTGGTGGGTCTCGTGCTCGCACTGCTCCCGGGGATCGGCCACGCGGTGAAGGGCTCTCGGCGCTGGGTGAACCTCGGGCCTCGGAACCCTGCAGCCTTCGGAATTCCTCAAACCCGCCTACGCCATCCTGATGGCCTGGATCCTGAGCTGGAAGGCGCGCGATCCGCAGATCCCGGTCATTCCGATCACTGCGGCCCTGATGGTCGTGGTTTCAGGCCTGCTGATGGCAGAGCCGGACTTTGGTTCGACCGTGCTGTTCGTCGGCGTGTGGTTCGTGCTCGTCATGCTTTCGGGCATGGACATGAAGAAAATTTCGATCCTGATCGGCAGCGGGCTGGTCGGTGTGGTGGCGACCTATTTCCTTTATGACAACGCGCGCCATCGTATCGACAACTTCCTTGGCGGCGGCACGGCCTATGACCAGGTCGACCTTGCCCACAAGACGATCACCGCGGGCGGCTGGACCGGCAGCGGACTGTGGCTCGGCATGCGCAAGCTTGCCCTGCCTGAGGCGCATACCGACTATATCTTCTCGGTCATCGGCGAGGAATTCGGCCTGCTGTTCTGCCTGGCCATCGTCGTCGTTTACCTCGCGCTGATCGTGCGGGTGCTGCTGCGCCTGATTGACGAGGAAGACCTGTTCACCCTCCTCGCGGGTGCAGGACTTGCCGTACAGATCGGGGGGCAGGCTTTCATCAACATCCTCGTTAATCTCGGCCTGTTCCCTTCGAAGGGCATGACCTTGCCGCTGATTTCATACGGCGGTTCGTCCACCCTGGCGCTGTGCTTCGGCATTGGGCTGATGCTGGCGATCACCCGTCGCAACCCGTTCCTGCGGCGCGAACCGTTCAACCTATTTCCCCCGGAGACCCAGCGATGACCGCCGTCAGCCGCCACTTCGTGCTGGCCGCAGGCGGCACGGGCGGGCACCTGATCCCCGCCTTCGTGCTTGCCGAAGAGCTTGAGAGGCGCGGCCACCATGTCGCGTTGATTACCGACGCACGCGGCGCGCAAATCCCCGGCAAGCCAGCCAGCCTGACCGCCCACGTGCTCCCCGCCGGGCGCCTGCAGGGCAAGAACCCGCTGAGCTGGATCAAGGGCATTCGCGCGATCATGGAAGGGCGGCGCATGGCGCTTCGCCTGTTCGAAAGCTTTGAGCCGAGCTGCGTCGTTGGCTTCGGCGGTTATCCGGCCTTCCCGGCGCTGCTCGCCGCGCAATCGGCAGGTATTCCCACCGTTGTCCATGAGCAGAACGCTGTGCTGGGCCGGGTGAACCGCTTCCTTGCGGGCAAGGTCAATGCCATCGCCACGGCTTACAGCCACATCGATCGGCTGGCCCCCAAGCACGAAGGCAAGGTGCACCTCGTCGGCAATCCGATCCGCTCGGACGTTCTGGCGCTGCGTGACAAGCCCTATCCGCCTTTCACCGAAGACGGCCTGCTGCGAGTCCTCGTCACCGGCGGCAGCCAGGGCGCGCGGGTGCTGTCCGAGGTCGTGCCTGACGGCCTCGCCATGCTCCAGCCCGCGCTGCGTGAGCGGCTGCAGGTCACCCAGCAGTGCCGCGCCGAGGATATCGAGGCGGTGCGCGCGCGCTATGCCGGGCATGACATTCCCGCCGAGCTTGGCACCTATTTCGAGGACATGGCGAGCCGCCTTGCCGACGCGCACCTGTTCATTGGCCGCGCGGGGGCCTCTACGGTATCCGAGCTGACCGCCGTGGGCCGCCCGGCCATCCTGATCCCGCTGCCCATTGCCACTGACGACCACCAGGCCGCCAATTGCCGCGACATCGTCGAGGCTGGCGGCGCACGGGCGATCCGGCAGGAGAAGTTCACCGCCGTCGAACTCGCCAAGCAGATCCAGGCCATGGCGCAGAACCCGGGCAGCCTCGCCAATGCCGCCCATGCCGCTTGGAACTGCGGCTATCCCAATGCGGCAGCGGATCTTGCCGACCTTATCGAAAGCTTCGGCGGCGAACCGTTGATGGACGTGATCCGCGTGGCCGGTTCGGCGCAGGCCGCCAGCGGCAAGGAAGCGCTGGCAATGGAGACGCCGGAATGAAGGGCGTCGGCACAGACATTGGCACCATCCACTTTGTCGGCATCGGCGGCATTGGCATGTCGGGCATTGCCGAGGTGATGAACAACCTCGGCTATTCGGTGCAGGGCAGCGACATTGCCGAGGGCTATGTCGTCGAAGGGCTGCGCAAGCGCGGGATCAAGGTCTTCATCGGCCACGCTGCCGAGAACGCGGTGGATGCCGCCGTGGTCGTCACCTCGACCGCGGTGAAGCGCGACAACCCCGAGGTCGCCTATGCGCTCGAACACCGCATCCCGGTGGTGCGCCGCGCGGAAATGCTGGCCGAGTTGATGCGGCTGAAGAGCACGGTCGCGGTGGCGGGAACGCATGGCAAGACCACGACCACCTCGATGGTCGCCGCGCTGCTCGATGCTGGGGGCGTCGATCCCACGGTGATCAACGGCGGTATCATCAATTCCTACGGCTCCAACGCCCGCCTCGGTGCGAGCGACTGGATAGTGGTGGAGGCCGACGAGAGCGACGGCTCCTTCCTGCGACTCGACGGCACGATTGCGGTCGTCACCAACATCGATCCAGAACACCTCGATCACTACGGCTCGTTCGATGCGGTGAAGGACGCCTTCGTCGAATTCATCGAGAACGTGCCCTTCTATGGCTGCGCGGTGCTGTGCATCGATCACCCCGAAGTCCAGGCCGTGATCCCCAAGGTCCGCGATCGCCGCGTGGTGACTTATGGCTTCTCCGCCCAGGCTGATGTGCGGGGCGAAAACGTGACGCCCTATCCCGGCGGCAACCGTTTCGACGCGGTGATCCGCAACCGCGACGGCTCGCAGCGCCGGATCGAGGGGATCGAACTGCCGATGCCGGGCCGCCACAACGTGCAGAACGCACTCGCTGCCGTTGCAGTCGCGGCGGAGATGGGTTGCAGCGATAATGTAATCCAGACGGGCTTTTCCAAGTTCCACGGGGTCAAGCGGCGCTTCACCAAGGTGGGCGAGGTCGATGGTATTACCGTGATCGACGATTACGGCCATCACCCGGTCGAAATCCGCGCCGTGCTCGCCGCCGCGCGCGAGGGCGTGGGTTCGGGCCGGGTCATCGCCGTGGTCCAGCCGCACCGCTTCACCCGCCTACGCGACCATATGGAAGACTTCCAGTCGGCCTTCAACGACGCCGACGTGGTCTATGCCGCACCGGTCTATGCCGCGGGTGAACAGCCGATCGAGGGTGTGGATTCCGCTGCGCTGGTCGAAGGTATCAAGGCGCGCGGCCACCGTGCGGTCTTCGCTATCAGCGGCGCGGACGAGCTGGCTGAGGCGCTTGCCAATTCGGCTCAGGCTGGTGACATGGTCGTCTGCCTCGGCGCAGGAGACATCACCAAGTGGGCCGCTGGCCTTGCCGATGCGATCAAGCTGAGGAGGGGGGCATGAGCGCAACCTTCCGAGAAGTCAGCGCCGGAGCTTTTGAGTTCCAATCAGCTGAGGGAAGTTTCACTATCGGCGAGCCAAATGGCAAGTTGACAGCGAATGCATCATTGTCCCCTCTGACTTGGTTTAAGACTGGCGGGCCCGCTGAATTTCTTTTTGAGCCAGCTTCTGTTGCAGCGTTGCAAGCGTTTTTGAACGATCTGCCTGCGTGGGTACCCGTCATGGCGTTAGGCCTCGGCTCGAACATGATCGTGCGCGATGGCGGCGTTCCCGGCGTGGTCGTACGGCTGGGCAAAGCCTTTGCCAAGGTGAGCAAGACCGACGACCTGACGCTGGAATGCGGGGGCGGTGCCTCTGGCATCCTCGTCTCCTCGACCGCGCGTGACAACGGCATTGCCGGCCTCGAATTCCTGCGCTCGATCCCCGGCACGGTCGGCGGCTTCGTGCGGATGAATGGCGGGGCCTATGGCGGCGAGGTCAAGGATATCCTGATAGACTGCGATGTCGTCCTGCGCTCGGGCGAACTGGTGACGCTGCCAGTAGCCGACCTGCACTACACGTACCGCCATTCCGAACTGCCCGAAGGCGCTATCGTCGTCGCCGCGCGGTTCAAGGGCCGCCCGGGCGAGCCTGCCGCGATCCAGGCCGAAATGGACCGCATCTCCGCCAGCCGCGAGGCCAGCCAGCCGCTGCGCTCGAAGACGGGCGGTTCCACCTTCAAGAACCCCGATGGGCACAAGGCATGGGAACTGGTCGACAAGGCCGGCTGCCGCGGCCTCCAGATCGGCGGCGCGCAGGTGAGTGAGAAGCACACCAACTTCCTGATCAACACCGGCGTCGCCACCAGCGCCGATATCGAGGCGCTGGGCGAGGAAGTGCGGCGGCGGGTAAAGGACAACTCGGGCGTCGAGCTCGAATGGGAAATACAAAGGGTCGGTAAGAAGTGAGCCTGCAGAAACTCCATGTCGCGGTCCTGATGGGCGGGTGGTCTTCGGAACGCCCGGTCAGCCTCATGTCGGGCGAGGGCGTTGCCAAGGCACTGGAATCGCGCGGCCACAAGGTCACGCGGATCGATATGGACCGCGATGTCGCGCTGCGCTTGGCAGAGGCCAAGCCCGAGGTCGTGTTCAACGCGCTCCACGGTTGCCCAGTGCGAGGATGGCACGGTGCAGGGCATGATGGACCTCATGGGCCTGACCTACACCCATTCCGGCCTCGCCACCTCGGTCATCGCGATCGACAAGGAACTGACCAAGCAGGCGCTGGTGCCGCACGGCATTCCCATGCCCGGCGGCCGCGTGGTGCAGAGCGAGGAGCTGTACGAGCGCGATCCGCTGGCGCGGCCCTATGTGCTCAAACCCGTCAACGAAGGCTCGTCGGTCGGCGTCGCCATCGTCACTGACGAAGGCAATTACGGCCAGCCGATCAGCAGGGAGGCCAAGGGCCCGTGGCAGGAGTTTTCCTCGCTGCTGGCCGAACCCTTCATCCGGGGGCTGGAACTGACCACGGCGGTTATCGGCGACCGCGCTCTGCTGGTCACCGAACTGAAGCCCAAGTCCGGCTTCTACGACTTCGATTCCAAGTACACTGACGGCATGACCGAACACGTCTGCCCGGCCGAAATCCCGGACGAGATTGCCGAGGCCTGCAAGGACATCGCGCTCCGCGCCCACAAGCTGCTCGGCTGCAAGGGCACCAGCCGCTCGGACTTCCGCTGGGACGACCAGCGCGGCGTCGAAGGCCTGTTCCTGCTCGAGGTCAACACCCAGCCGGGCATGACGCCGCTCAGCCTCGTGCCCGAGCAGGCCAAGCACTGCGGCATGACTTATGAAGACCTTGTCGAGGCGATCGTCGCCGAGGCATTGAAGGACAAAGCCGGGGGACAGGAATGAGCCAGACGATCCGCCGCAAGGGAACCCCGGTCCGCAAGGTCGCCGCGCAGCAGTCCAAGGCGCGTTCGGTCCGCAATGCCAAGGCCAAGACCGGCTCAGCGCTCGACAGCTTCATGAACTGGCTGCCGGTCAGCGAGGAAGTGCTGCACCGCATGTTCCTGCTTGCCATTCTTGCCGTGGCGGCAATCGCCGTCGTCGTGATTGCGCGACTGGCGGGCGTGCCCGAGCTGATCGGGCGGCAGTTCGCCATTGCGGCGGGTGATGTCGGCTTTTCGGTCAACAAGGTCGAGGTGCGCGGAGTCAAGCACCTGAACGAGCTAAAGATTTACGAACGCGTCGATGCTGCAATGGGCCGCCCGATGCCTGAGGTCGATGTGGACCAGATCCGCAGCGAGCTCGTCCAGATCAACTGGATCGAGGATGCGCGCGTCTCGCGCCAGCTGCCTGACCGGCTCGTCATCGACGTGGTCGAGCGCAAGCCCCATGCCGTGCTGCGCAAGCCTGACAAGCTCGTGCTGATCGACGCCACGGGCCACGAGCTTGAGCCGATCTCGCCCGATCGCGCCAAGGGCAAGCTGGTGGTCTTCGGCCCTGGTTCGGCCAAGCAGGTCGAGGCGCTTACCGCCCTGCTGGGGGCCGCCCCGGCGCTCAAGCCGCAGGTGGCCGAGGCCGAATGGGTCGGCAACCGCCGCTGGAACGTCGCCTTCAAGACCGGCCAGATTCTTGCGCTCCCTGAAGGCGAAAAGGAATCGGCCAACGCACTGATGACCTTCGCCCGGCTCGATGGGGTCAACCGCCTGCTGGGCGGCAAGGTCGCCGTGTTCGACATGCGCACCGAGGGCCGCATCTATTTCCGCGTGCCGGACCGGGCGGCAGACGCAGCCACTGCATCGGCCAAGGCCGCTGCGGCCAAGGCCGCGGAGAAGAGCGAGTCTGCCGAAAGCAAGCCCGCAGCCGACAAGAAGGACACCAAGGTCGCCAGCTCGGCTTCCGAAAAGCCGAAGCCCGGCGAGAAGAAGAAGGAGCAGCAATAGTGGCTCAGCCCCGCATTGCGCGCCTGTTCGGCGCGGTGAACATCGGCTCCTTCCGCATCTCGGCGATGATCGCCGGCCTGACCGAGACCAACGAGATGGTGGTGCTCGGTTCCGCCCATCGCGCGGCGCAGGGGGTGAAGCGCGGCTATGTGACCGATATGAGCGCGGCGACCTATGCCGTGCGCGACGCGCTGGAACGCGCGGAGAAGATTGCCGGGGTGACTGTCAATTCGGTATGGATTGGCACATCGGGCGCTGGGCTCGCCAGCCAGACCGCGCAGGTCGAGATTGAGATCGGCGGCCGCCGCATAGAGCAGGACGATATTGACCACCTTCTGGTTGCCGGGCGTGACGTGATCCAACCCGACGGGCGCATGGTGCTCCATGCCCAGCCGGCACATTACACGCTTGATGGCGCGCATGGGGTGGCCAACCCCAAGGGACTCCATGCCGAGCGGCTTGGCGTGGATATCCACGTAATGCTGGCTGACGGCGCGCCGATCCGCAACATCACCGAAGCGGTGCAGAATGCGCATATCGATGTCGAGGCCGTGGTCGCCTCTCCGATCGCCGCCGGCCATGCCTGCCTCTCCGCCGAAGAACGCGATCTTGGCGTGGCGCTGGTCGAGATGGGTGCCGAAGTCACCAACGTCTCGGTCCATGCGGGCGGCATGCTGCTTGGCCTCGGCATCGATCCCCATGGGCTCGGGCGACATTACCGATGCCATCGCCTCGGCCTTTGGCATCCGCCGCTTTCAGGCAGAGCGCCTGAAATGCGTCAACGGTTCGGCCATCGCCAGCCCGGCCGACCACCGCGAGATGATCGCGATCAACGCGCCGGGCGAAGAGAATGCCGGCCCTGTTGCGCGCCATGCCGATGAAGCGAACCGCATCCCGCGCGCCGAACTGGTCGCGGTGATCACCCAGCAGCTTGGCCGCCTCATGGAAGAAGTGAACAAGGCGCTCAAGGTGCTTGGATTCACGGGAACAAAGGGCCAGCTCGTCGTGTTCACCGGGGGCGGGGCGGAGCTGACCGGCCTTGCCGATTTTGCCCAGGCCGCGCTCGGCAAGCCGGTGCGGGTGGCCAAGGCGCCGGAAATCCGGGGGCTTGCCGATGCTCACGCCAAGCCGGGTTTTGCCACTCTGGCGGGCCTCATTCTCTACGCCGCAGCCGATCCGGTGGACATCCGGGCGGTCGGGCCGAACTATCAGCAGACCCATACCTATGCGGGCATGGGTCTGGTCTTCCGGGTCTGGAGGGCCATTCGTGAGTATTTCTAGACGGTTTCCCTTAGGCTTGGCCTGTGGACAACGCCGGAAATCGGCTTGGGAAACCGGACTTTTGCGTGTCAATGTCGGACATGCGCACCTGAACCCGCCGCACGGGTCTATTTGGAGAGCGAGATGAGCATCAACATCGGTCCACCGGCAGTGGAGGAACTGCGTCCGCGGATCACCGTGATCGGTGTCGGCGGTGCTGGCGGCAATGCGATTGCCAACATGATCCAGGCGGAGATCGAAGGCGTCGATTTCGTCATCGCCAACACCGATGCCCAGGCGCTGAACAATTCGGTTGCCGAACAGCGCATCCAGCTTGGCCCTGACATCACCCAGGGCCTTGGTGCCGGTTCGCGCCCCGAAGTGGGCAAGGCCGCGGCCGAGGAAACGCTTGCCGAGATCGAGCGTTCGCTTGACGGCGTCCACATGGTCTTCATCGCCGCCGGCATGGGCGGCGGTACGGGCACTGGCGCAGCGCCGGTCATCGCCAAGGCTGCGCGCGACAAGGGCGTGCTCACTGTCGGCGTCGTCACCAAGCCGTTCCTGTTCGAAGGCACGCGCCGCATGCGCGCGGCCGAAGCGGGCATCGAGGAACTGCAGAAGCACGTCGACACGCTGATCGTCATCCCGAACCAGAACCTGTTCCTAGTCGCCAAGGCGGAAACGACCTTCAAGGAAGCCTTCAGCCTCGCTGACGAAGTCCTGCAGCAGGGCGTGCGTTCGATCACCGACCTCATGGTCATGCCGGGCCTGATCAACCTCGACTTTGCCGACGTCCGCTCGGTCATGGGCGAAATGGGCAAGGCGATGATGGGCACGGGCGAAGGCTCGGGCGAAAACCGCGCTCTGGAAGCGGCGGAACGCGCCATCTCGAACCCGCTGCTCGACGGCGTGTCGATGCAGGGCGCGAAGGGCGTGATCATCTCGATCATCGGCGGCGACGACATGAAGCTGCTCGAGGTCGACGAGGCTGCGAACCACATCCGCGAACTGGTCGATCCCAACGCCAACATCATCTGGGGCTCGGCCTTCAACCCGGACCTGCAGGGCAAGATCCGCGTCTCGGTCGTCGCTACCGGCATCGAACAGACCGCCGAAATGGCGCAGGAAGCGGCGCGTCCGTTCAACCTCGGCGCCTCGCGCGGCCCCGTGCTGCCGACTTCCGAGCCTGAAGAGGCACCGGCTCCGGTCGCGGCGGCCCCGGTCGTGCCCGAGCCTTATGAGCCTGCTCCCGAGCCTGAAGCGGCTGCGGCAGAGGAAGATGCCTTCGAACTGGGCGATTTTGCCGCTGACGAGGCTGAAGAGGAAGCTGCCCCCGAAAGCCAGGGCTGGACTACCTCGGAAGCGCAGGATGAACCGGTAGAGGCGTCCGAACCGGCAGTGGGTGACGACGACCTGCTGGGCAGCGCCAGCCGCCTGGTCGAGGAAGACGAAGGCTCGCCGCTGCTGCGCAAGCGTCCGCTGGTCTCCTCCTCCTCCGAGGATGACGGCAAGGCCCCGCGCCTTTCGTCAAGCTCGGGCAGCACGCTGTTCGAACGCATGGCGAACCTCTCGCGCGGCGGCAGCGCCGCTGAAGAGGAAGACGAGGAAGAGGACAAGGGCGAGGCTGATGCCCCGTCGATCTCGATCCCGCGCTTCCTCGGACGGCAGAACAACCAGTAACCGGTAGCCCGGTGCCGGCGGGATTTGCCTGCCGCGCCGGGCCGCCCCGTTCGTGCGCCGTTCAGCATCGCTGCACCATTGTTTCAGTAGCCTTGCTGTGTCACGCCGCAAGGGATCGGGGTAGCGCGTGGGTGGAGTGGACGTGTCGCATTTTCTGAAGTCGGGCAGCCTGCTTGCGCTGGCTATGGCCGGTGGCCTAGCCGCGCCGCTTCCTGCGCACGCACAGTCCGCAGCCACATCGAAAGCGGTGGTCCAGCCGCTGCCGGGGCCGGAATCGCAGGCGCTCAATTCCGCGCTCGCCCGGCTTGGTCGCAATCCCAAGGACGTTGGCGCCCTGATCGACGCGGGCAATGCGGCGCTCGCCATGGGCGATGTCGATGCCGCCGTGGGCTTCTTTGCCAATGCCGACCAGATCACGCCGAACAGCCCCCGCGTCCGCGCCGGCCTTGCGGCGGCGCTGGTGCAGAACGGCAATCCCTATGACGCGATCCCGCTTTTCACCGAGGCTGAGACGGCGGGCGGCATGGACCCGCGGCTCAATTCGGATCGGGGCCTCGCCTATGACCTCGTCGGCGACAATGCCTCGGCGCAGAAATATTACCGCATGGCACTCGCCGCCGCGCCCAGCGACGAAGTGACTCGCCGCCTCGCGCTCAGTCTTGCCATCGGCGGTAACCGGGACGGCATGGAATCCGCGCTGCTGCCGCTGCTTCAGCGCGGGGACAAGCCCGCATACCGCACTCGCGCCTTTGCCCTTGCCATCCTCGGCAAGCCTGACGAGGCCGTGTCGATCGCCTATCAGTCGATGCCGCAGGACCTTGCCGCCGGGATCTCGCCATACCTCCGCTACATGCCGCGCCTGACCAAGGCGCAGCAGGCGGCGGCGGCTACCTTTGGCCATTTCCCCCGCGCTGCCGAGATCGGCCGCGATGATCCGCGCGTGCTGCGCTATGCCCCGCCGGTCCATGTCGCGACGGCCGAGGCGACGCTGGTTCCCACAGGCAAACCGCTCGGCAAGCCGGTGAAGGGCTCTGACAAGCCGAAGGATGACAAGGGCAAGGACAGCAAGGGCCAGAAGGGCACCCAGCTTGCCGTCGCCACGCCGCCCAGCACCCCGGCGCGCACGGCTCTGCCCGAGATAAAGGCCGGCCGCGAAGAGACGGTTACGCCACTGCTGGTCAAGCCGCCGGTTGTTACGCCCGCTGCCACCCCTGCGGCCAAGCCCGCGGTGCTCGCGGCGCAGACCCCGGCCAAGCCATCCGTCCAACCCGCCGTTACTCCGCCGACAACTTCGCTGGCTGTCGTGACGCCGCAGCCCGCACCAGTGCAGGCCGCTCCGGTCACTCCGGCTCCGAAACCTGCAGTCGTTGCTGCAGTGGCCCCCAAGCCCAGCTTCTCCGACGCGTTCGACGATCTCGGTGCCCCGGTGGCCGTCGCCAAGCCTGTTTCCGGCGCAGTCGACGTCAGCAAGATTGCCGCTGCCAAGCCCAAGGTCGAGACCAAGCCCGCCAAGCCGGTTAATCCCAGCCGGATCTGGGTCCAGGTCGGCGTCGGTCGCGGCAAGGCGGCCTTGCAGGCGGATTGGAAGCGGCTGGTCAAGGATGTGCCGGAAGTGCTGCGGGGCAAGTCGGCCGCCACCACGGAGTGGGGCAAGACCAACCGGCTCCTGGCGGGCCCCTTTGATTCCGAAAGCGCGGCCAAGGCAGTGCTGACGAAGCTGAAGAAGGAAAAGATCGACGCCTTCGTCTGGACGAGCCCGACCGGACAGGTGGTCGATCCGCTCTAAGATGGCCATGACGGAACCATGCGGGTCCGCGATGCTTTTCCACATGGTGTAAACAGGCTTGTAAAGTCATGCACAGGCCATCGCGGCCACTGGATTGTCCTTAATGCCAAGGCAACGCATCCAGCCGCCATGGATAGGAACACACTTTCGTGAGGACTGGTCAGGCTTCGATGAACCAGGACGATGACGCCGCTCCTGTCGAGATGCTGGCCTCGCTGTGCGAAGCGCGCGGCTGGCAGTACGAATTCGTCGGTGAGGACGAACTAACCACGGAAATCCAGGGTTCCTGGGCGACGTACCAGCTCCGCGCGGTCTGGCGGCGTGAGGATCACGTGCTCCAGCTGATCTGCCTGCCCGACATCCGCGTGCCTGATGACAAGAAAGCCCCGATGTACGAGGTGCTTTCGCTGGTTAACGAGCAGCTCTGGCTCGGCCACTTCGATGTCTGGTCGAACGGCATGGTCCTGCTTTACCGGCATGCGATGATGCTGGGTGACGAGGGCCTGCTTTCCCTTGCCCAGGCGCAGACCGCGATCGAGGTAGCGGTGGAAGAGTGTGACCGCTTCTATCCTGCCTTCCAGTTCATCCTGTGGGGCGACAAGAGCCCGGCAGACGCACTCGCCAGCGCGCTGGTTGACGCGGCGGGTGAGGCCTGAGGCGCTTGCCGCGCGCGCGGCGCGTGGCTAACGCCGGTCCGGCAAACAGGGCAGGACGGCGCGCATGAGCTTGTTGATCATCGGATGCGGGAACATGGGCGGCGCCATGCTGGGCGGCTGGCTGGCTGGCGGCATGGACCCGGCGAGCGTCACTGTGGTCGATCCGCTGCGTGCCGAGGTGCCCGAGGGTGTCACCCTGCTGCGCGAACTGCCGGATTCCGGATATTTCGAGACCATCCTGCTCGGCATCAAGCCTCAGCAACTGGCCGAAGCGGCCCCGGCGATCTCGCGCCTCGCGCCGATCCAGACATCGATCCTGTCCGTTCTCGCGGGCGTGGATCTTGAGACTCTGCACAAGGCCTTTCCCGAAGCGGGGGGCATTGTCCGCGTCATGCCCAACCTTGCCGCCGCGCTCGGCAAGTCGCCGATAGCCGTTGCCGGTGACGTGACCTTCAGCTTCCGCGTTGCGGTCGAACACCTGCTTTCGCCCCTTGGTCGGGTCGAATGGATCGAGGACGAGGGCCTGATGGACCTGATGACCGCACTGGTCGGCTCTGGTCCCGCTTTCGTTTACCGCGTGATCGATGCCTTGGCGGGAGGCGCGGAAAGCCTGGGCCTGCCGCGTGAACAGGCGGACCGGCTGGCGCTTGCCATGGTCGAGGGTGCGACGGCGCTCGCCTCGGTCTCTCCTGACAGCCCGGCAGAGCTGGCGCGCAAGGTTTCAAGCCCCGGCGGAACGACTGTTGCCGGGCTCTCCGCACTGGACGAGAACGACGCACTTGCGTCCTTAATGGAAGAAACCCTGCGACGCGCACGCGACCGCGGGCGCGAATTGGCTGAGGCTGCGCGGCAGGCCGGCTGATCCTGATACAATCTGCGACATATCGCCTTGTCCGGTTTCGCTTGAAAGCGAATGCGATAAGCCCGATATTGCTGTCACCGGCTTGTCGTCGCTCGGCGCCGGAAGGAGAGAACAATGGCTAACTGGAACGACCCTACCCGGACGGGCTTTGGTGCGTCTCCCAGCATTGACGGCAGGAGCCTTAATCAGACCGCGTCGTATGACATGGGTCTGCGCAAGTACATGCTGTCGATCTACAACTACATGGCTTCGGGCGTGCTGCTTTCGGGCATCGTCGCGCTCGTTTTCGCGTCCTCGGGCATGGCGGAAGCCGTGTTCGCAACGCCGCTGCGCTGGGTGCTGATCCTGGCCCCGCTCGGCTTTGTCATGGCGATGAGCTTCGGCCTCAACAAGATGCAGACCTCCACTCTGCAAATGCTCTTCTGGGCATTCGCTGTGGTCATGGGCCTGTCGATGTCGTCGATCTTCCTCGTCTATACCGGTCCTTCGATCGCGGCGACCTTCTTCGCCACGGCGGGCGCCTTCGCGGGTCTCAGCCTGGTGGGTTACACCACCAAGAAGAACCTGTCGGGCATGGGCTCGTTCCTGACGATGGGCGTCTTCGGCCTGATCATCGCGATGCTGATCAACGCGTTCTTCCCGATGCCGGGGCTTGGCCTCGCCATCTCGATCCTGGGCGTGCTGATCTTCGCGGGCCTCACCGCCTATGATACGCAGCGCCTGAAGGAAACCTACGCTTACGTTGCCGGAACCGACATGATGGGCAAGGTCGTGATCATGGGGGCGCTCAGCCTCTACCTCGACTTCATCAACATGTTCCAGTTCCTGCTGAGCATCCTTGGCAACCGTGAGTAAACATCACGGCTAAGCCGAGGTTCAGGCAAGCAATGGTTTGATCGTGCCCGGTGCGCAGATTGGCGCGCCGGGCATTTTCTTTGTGGCCGAACGGGGCTAGGGAAACAAAGCTGTTTCCTCCGGCGTTAAGCGCGGGTTCGAGGGTTGAGGGTTTGCTTTAATGATCAAGTTCACAAAGATGTCCTGCGTCCAGGTGGCCGTGATCGCCAGCCTGGTGATTTCCGGCTGTGCCGAGGCGAAGAAGAAGAAGCCCGAGCCGCTTCCCCCGCCGCCGCCCCCCGCGCCAAAGATGGTGGTCGTGGCGTGGAAGCCAATCCCGCCCGAATGGGCCGCCCCCAACACCCAGGTTCCGCCGCTGCTGCCCGATGGTCTGCGCCAGAGCGTGAACCGCAACATCTCGCCATCGCAGACCACCTGGAACCTGCGTTCAGGTTACAATGTCGCCGCGCTCAACTGCCTGGATCCGAAGCACGCGGAAATCCTCGTCAACTACCGCACCTTCCTCAAGACCCATGCCAAGACGCTGAAGGCGGTGAACGCCAAGGTCGATGCCGAATGGCGCGCAAAGTATGGCGCCGGCTTCATCAAGGTACGCGAAAAGTACATGACCGAGGTGTACAACCACTTCGCCATCCCGCCGACGCTGCCGGCCTTCTGTGACGCCGCCCTGGTGATGAGCCGCGAGGCGAAGCTGATCAAATCGGCGGACCTGAACAATTTCGCCGCCCGCAGCCTGCCGAACCTTGAGATCGTGTTCGACGATTTCTTCAAGCGGTTCGACCAGTACCGGCTCGACATGGCCGCCTGGGAAACGAAATGGGGCAAGGATGCCGTGCCCGGATCGACCGTGCTGGCAACGCCGACCAACTCAACCATGTAAGGCCTAGCGCCTGCGCTGGCGCAAAATTGGGCTTTCGCGCGCGGTTCCCTTTCGCTAAGGGAGCCGCTCTGCGGACGAGGGCTGCTCCTCTCGCACCGCAATCGCACTGGAACGGGGCCGTAGCTCAGATGGGAGAGCGCGTCGTTCGCAATGACGAGGTCAGGGGTTCGATCCCCCTCGGCTCCACCAGTGCATCGAAAATAGCCAAATCCTGGCCTGCGAACGGCACCTTTTTGCGCTTACGGTGCTCACGGCCCTGACGGCCGCTGCGCTCCGGTTCTCGAAAGGCACATTCTCGGCACAGGCTGAGGCTATTCTCGACGCACTGGACCAACCCTGAGTCCGCTCATGCTGAGCCTGTCAAAGCATGCCGCGCGACATCCGCCTCATATTCGGCTATCCCCACCCCATGCATTTTCTCGACCAGGCCAAGATCTACATCCGCTCGGGCGCCGGTGGCCCCGGGGCTGTCTCATTCCGGCGAGAGAAATACGTCGAATACGGCGGCCCCGATGGCGGCAACGGAGGCAAGGGTGGCGACATCGTTTTCGAGGCGGCGGCCGGGCTCAATACCCTGATCGATTTCCGCTATACCCAGCACTTCAAGGCACCGCGCGGCACCGGCGGGGCGGGCAAGGACCGCACCGGGGCGCAGGGTGAGGACCTGGTGATCAAGGTTCCGGTCGGCACGCAGGTCATCTCGGACGAGGACCGCGAAACCGTACTGGCTGACCTGACCGAGGCCGGACAGCGCGTCGTCCTGCTTGAAGGCGGCATGGGCGGGCGGGGCAACGCCAGTTACAAGACCAGCACCAACCGCGCCCCGCGCCAGCACCAGCCGGGCATGCCCGCCGAGGAAATGTGGGTCTGGCTGCGGCTGAAGCTGCTCGCCGACGCCGGTCTTGTCGGCCTGCCGAATGCCGGCAAGAGCACCTTCATCAACAAGATCACCAATACCAAGGCCAAGGTGGGCGACTATGCCTTCACCACGCTGCGCCCGCAGCTGGGTGTGGTGAGCCACCGGAACCGCGAATTTGTGCTGGCCGACATTCCCGGCCTGATCGCCGGCGCCGCCGAAGGGGCAGGGGTAGGGGACCGCTTCCTCGGCCATATCGAGCGCTGCCGCGTGCTGATCCACCTGATCGACGCCAATGGTGTCGACCCGGTGGAGGCGATGGAAGTGGTCGAAGAGGAGCTTGCGGCCTATGGCGCGGGCCTGGATGAAAAGCCGCGCCTGATCGCGCTCAACAAGATCGACCTGATCGACAAGGAACTGGTCGAGGCCTTCAGCAGGGAACTGATCGAGGCGGGAGCCGACAAGGTCTTCCCGATCTCGGGCGCGACTGGCAAGGGCCTCGACGCCCTTATGGACGCGGTTGTGAGCTACCTACCCGCCGCCACGGTCACCGAACGGCCGACCGGCGAGCAGGAAGAGGCCGACGACAAGCCCTGGTCGCCGATCTAACGTCGTCCCGGACTTGATCCGGGACCGCTGGCCATTGGAGCCTGTCAGTTACACAGGCCAGCGATCCCGGCCTTCGCCGGGATGACGGGAGTTGCATCCTCTGCCGTTTTCCTTAATCCCGCCGCGATGAAGATCGCCGCGCTGACTGACCTGGCCGACAAGGCCAAGTGCCCCCGCCTCGTTGTGAAGGTTGGCTCGGCCCTGCTCGTTGGCAAGGATGGACCTCGCCGCGCCTGGATCGAGGGACTGGTCGGCGAGATCGCCGCCGCACGGGCGCGCGAACAGGAAGTGATTGTCGTCTCCTCCGGCTCGATTGCGCTGGGCGCGCGCACACTGGGACTGGACAAGGGCGGGCGCGGCAGCCTCGCCGATGCGCAAGCCGCCGCGGCAGTGGGCCAAATCGCCCTCTCCGGGCTCTGGGCTGAACTGCTGCGGGCACACGGGCTGACCGCCGCGCAATTGCTGCTGACGCTAGAAGACTTGGAGGATCGCCGCCGCTACCTCAACGCTACGGCCACGCTCACCCGCCTGCTCGATGCCGGCGCGGTGCCGGTGGTGAACGAGAACGATTCGGTTGCCACGCAAGAAATCCGTTTCGGTGACAATGACCGATTGGCCGCGCGCGTAGCGCAGGCCGCGCGGGCGAGTGCGGTGCTTCTGCTGTCGGACGTGGACGGCCTCTATGACCGCAACCCGAAGGACCCTGCGGCGAAATTGCTGCAAGAAGTGCGCGGCGTGACCCCGGCCATTCACGCAATGGCGGACGGCGGCTCGGCCTCTGGCCTCGGCTCGGGCGGCATGACGTCGAAGCTGCAGGCCGCCGAAATCGCCGAACGCGCTGGGATTGCGCTGGTCATTGGCAATGGCACGCACGATGCGCCGATTGCTCGCGTGATCGAACAAGGCGTGGGCACGCTGTTCCTGCCCAAGCGCAAGGCGGCGGCTCGCAAGGCCTGGCTGGGCGGGCGGCTGCGGCTCAAAGGCACGCTGGTGGTCGATGCTGGCGCGGCAGGGGCTCTGACCAAGGGATCGAGCCTGCTGGCGGCGGGCATCACTGCTGTAGAGGGCAGTTTCCAGCGCGGCGATGCTGTCGCCATCCGCGATGCCGGGGGCACGCCTCTGGCCCATGGCCTCGCCGAATACGACGCGGAGGAATGCCGCAAGCTGGTCGGGCACCACAGCCGTGAGCACGAGGCACTTCTGGGCTATGCGCCGCGTTCGGCGATCGTCCACCGCGACCAGATGGTCCTGCTGTGACCATTGCGGTTACCGGCGCGACGGGCTTCGTCGGTCAGGCGCTGCTCGACCGCGCCGCCCAGGTGAACCAGCCGGTCCGCGCGCTTGCCCGCCAGTTGCAGGACCCGCGTGAAGGCGTGGAATGGCTCAAGGGAGAACTTGCCGATGCGCAGGCGCTGGATCGGCTGATGCGCGGAGCGGAAGCGGTGATCCATGTCGCCGGGGCCGTCAGCGCGCCCGATGCGGATGGGTTCGAGGCGGCCAATGTCACCGGCACGCTCAACGTTATTGAAGCCGCCAAGCGCGCCGGTGTGCCTCGGCTGGTCTTCGTTTCCTCGCTCTCCGCCCGGGAGCCGCAGTTGTCGCTGTACGGCGCTTCCAAGGCGCGGGCCGAAAAGCTCGTCATGGCAAGCGGGCTTGACTGGACCATCGTCCGCCCGCCCGCGATCTACGGCTTCCGTGACAAGGAAATGCTCGATCTGTTCAAGGCGGCGAAATGGGGCGTCATGCCCATGCCGGCGAAGGAAGGCCGGGCCAGCTATATCCACGTCGAGGACCTCGTCCGCCTGCTGCTGAAGCTCGTGCCTGGCGGAGAAGGGGTGACCGGCAAGGTCTTCGAACCTGATGACGGCCGCGAACAGGGCTGGGGCCACCGCGAGATTGCCCGGGCCATCGGCTGGGCCGTGGGCAGGCGGCCTGTGGTGATCCACCTGTCCTCTGCCTGGCTGCACCGCGCAGCGCGCTGGGGCGGCAAGCTGACGCGCGGCCGCTTCAAGCTGACGGCGGACCGCGCCGGCTACATGGCGCACCCGGACTGGGTCGCAAGTTCGGCTTTCAAAGTACCGGAATCACTGTGGAAACCAATCGTTCCTACCCGCGAGGGACTGAAGGCAACCGCCAAGTGGTACCGCGAGGCGGGCTGGCTCTGAGCGCCGCCGCGCGTGCCGATCAGAAAACCGGATCGTAACCCGGCGGCAGGTCGCCCTCGTCGCTGCTCGGTGCGCCCGGCACATGGATGCCGCATTCGGTCTTGTCCCAGCCTTTCCAGCGGCCCGAGCGCGGGTCTTCGCCTTCTGCCACCTTGTGGGTGCAGGGCGAGCAGCCGATCGAGGGATATCCTTCCGCCACCAGCGGGTGCGGCGGCAGGCCGTGCTTGGCGAAATAGGCAGCGAGATCGTCCGATGACCAGTCAGCCAGCGGATTGATCTTCAGGCGGCCCTGGGCGTCCGAATTGTCGATTTCGAAGCGCGGCAGCCCGGCGCGGGTGGCGGACTGGAAGCCTTTGCGGCCGGTGATCGATGCATCGAAGCGTTCGAGCGCGCGGGCCAGCGGCTCCACCTTGCGGATTTCGCAGCAGCCATCGGGGTCATAGGACCAGCGCAGGCCGCTTTCGTCGCGTGCCTTGAGCTTTTCCGGATCGGGCGTCAGGATTTCGATCCCGGTCAGGCCAAGGTGCGCGACAAGCTGGTCGCGGTAGGCCAAGGTTTCCGGGAAATGCTTGCCGGTATCGAGAAACAGGACGGGCGTTGCTGGATCCACACTGGCAACAAGATGAAGCAGAACAGCACTTTCTGCGCCAAAGCTCGAAACCACAGCAAGATCACCAGCCATCCGTTCGCGAAGCACCGTACGCAGCATGTCCGCCGTTTCCGTGCCGCGGAACAGGCGGTTGAGCTGCACCGCATCGGCCTCGCTGAAGCGCGGGCCGGTGTCAATCCGGTCAATCTTGCGGCTGGGCGCGGTCACCGGCTCAGCCATGCCTCTTGGCCCAGACGGGCGCGCGGCCGTCCACCGTCGGCTGATAGACCTCGGCATAGCGCTCCATGGCGGCTTCGGCATCGGCCGTGTTGAGCGGATGTTCGGGGGCAAAGCTGTCAAACCCGCAGCGGCGCATATAGGCGAGCTGGTCGACCAGTACGTCGCCAACCGCGCGCAGTTCGCCCTTGTAGCCGGCCTCGCGGAGGATCCGCGCCGCCGAATAGCCGCGCCCGTCGGTATAGGCGGGGAAGTTCACTTCGATCAGCTTAAGCCGCTCCAGGTAAGGCAGCAGATCGCGCGCGTCGTCGCCCGGTTCCAGCCGGACGGCGAGGGCATTGGTCTGCTCGGCGAAGGAATCGACGGTCACCGCCGGATCTGCCACGGGCTCGTCAGCGCGGTAACGGAACTGGGTCTCAACCATAGATCGCCTCCTTGAACGGCGCCATGCCAAGGCGGCGGTAAGTGTCGAGGAAGCGTTCATCGCCCTGCCTGTTGGCGAGATAGACTTCCGTTGCCTTTTCAACGGCATCGACGATACCGTTTTCATCAAATCCAGGTCCGGTGATCTGGCCGAGCGAGGTGTCCGCGCCTTCGCAGCCGCCGAGCAGGAGCTGGTAGTTCTCCACCCCCTTGCGGTCGACGCCGAGGATGCCGATGTGGCCGGCGTGATGATGGCCGCAAGCGTTGATGCAGCCCGAAATCTTGAGCTTGAGCTCGCCGATTTCCTGCTGCTTGCCGGCGAACCGCTCGGAAATCTTCTGTGCCACCGGGATCGAGCGGGCATTGGCGAGGCTGCAATAGTCGAGCCCCGGGCAGGCAATGATATCGCCCACCAGGTCGAGGTTCGCAGTGCCAAGGCCTGCTTCGTCCAGCTTCTGCCACAGCGTGTAGAGATCAGACTTCTTCACGTGCGGCAGGACGATGTTCTGGGCGTGCGTGACGCGCAGTTCGTCGAAGGAGTATTCCTTTGCCAGGTCGGCCATGAGGCGGATCTGGTCGCTGGTCGCATCGCCCGGAATGCCGCCAACCGGCTTCAGGCTGATCGTCGCAGAGATATAGCCCGGCTGCTTGTGGGCGAGGCAGTTGTTGTCCACCCACAGTGCAAAATCGGGATCGCTGCGGTCCAGCTCGTCGCTGGCGATGGCATCGAAAGCGGGATCGGCGAACTGCGCCTTGATGCGCTCCAGCTCGGCCGCAGGGGGCTCGATGCCGAGCGTCAGGAGGTGCTTGAACTCCTCCTCGACCTGGCGGGTATATTCTTCCTTTCCAAGCTCATGGACGAGGATCTTGATACGCGCCTTGTACTTGTTGTCGCGGCGGCCGTGGCGGTTGTAAACGCGCAGGCAGGCCTCGGCATAGGTGATCCACTGGTCGAGCGGGACGAAATCGCGGATCAGCGGCGCGATCATCGGCGTGCGGCCCATGCCGCCGCCAACGTAAAAGGCGCAGCCCAGTTCACCAGCCTCATTGCGGACGATCTGGATACCGATGTCATGCAGCTTCATCGCCGCGCGGTCGGTGTCAGAGGCGATGACCGCCATCTTGAACTTGCGCGGCAGGTAGCTGAATTCGGGGTGGAAGGTCGACCACTGGCGGATCAGTTCGGCATAGGGGCGCGGGTCGACGATCTCGTCAGCGGCGGCCCCGGCGTACTGGTCGCTGGTGGTGTTGCGGATGCAGTTGCCGCTGGTCTGGATGGCATGCATCTCGACCGAGGCTAGGTCGGCGAGGATGTCGGGCGCGTCTTCCAGCTTGATCCAGTTGTACTGGATGTTCTGGCGCGTGGTGAAGTGGCCATAGCCGCGGTCATACTTGTCGGCGATGTCACCCAGCATCCGCATCTGCGCGCTGCTGAGCGTTCCGTAAGGCACGGCGACGCGCAGCATATAGGCGTGCAGCTGCAGGTAGAGCCCGTTCATCAGGCGCAAAGGGCGGAACTGCTCCTCGCTCATCGAGCCATCGAGGCGGCGGCGCACCTGGTCACGGAAATCGGCAACGCGCGCGTCGACGAGAGCCTGGTCGTAGGAATCGTACTTGTACATCAGATCACCCAGTCGCCGGCGGTCGCGTCGGCAGGCTTGAGGGAAAGGTCGAGGCGGACAGTGGGGCCAAGCGCGCGGATGCGCTCCTTGATGTGGCCCGGACGAATGCCGTTAGGCCCTTGCTCGCCGTCGATCACATAGGGGGCGACGACGCGGCGGGCGGCGTTCTCACGCGCGGCGATTTCCTCGCCGTGCTCACCGACATCGGCGGCGTGTTCAACGTGCAGCGACCAGCCGCTGCCGTCCCACCAGGTGACGGCACCGCTTTTCAGGTCATTGCCGGTCAGGATCTTCATTGGGCAATCTCCAGCGCGAAGGTGCGCAGTTCGTTTTCGGGGAGCGCGGTGACATGGCCGATCACGATCAGCGCCGGGCTCTTGACCTTTTCGCGCGCGACGAGGTCTGCAAGGCCCGCGATGGGCCCGCGCAGTACGCGCATGTTTGGGCGGCTGGCATTCTCGATCACCGCCAGCGGGGTTTCGGGGGCGAGGCCATCGGCCATCAGCTTTTCGGAAATCGCCTCGCTCGTGGCGACGCCCATGTAGATCACCAGCGTGCGGCCCTTGCCGGCAAGGCCCGACCAATCCTGATCGGTGAGGCCCTTGCACTGGCCAGCGACGAAGCTGACGATCGAGGCGCTATTGCGGTGCGTCAGCGGGATCTGCGCCGCCGCCGCCGCGCCCATGGCGGCGCTGATGCCGGGGACGACTTCGACGGTGATACCCGCAGCGCGGCAGGCCTCAGCCTCTTCACCGCCGCGACCGAAGACGAAGGGATCGCCGCCCTTGAGGCGGACCACATCGTTGCCGGCGAGCGCCTCGCGCACCAGCAGGGCGTTGATTTCTTCCTGCTTCATCGTGTGGCGCGAACGACTCTTGGCGACCGAGACGAGCCGCGCGGTGGGACGGGCGAGGGCAAGGATCGCAGGATCGACGAGGCCATCGTGGACGATCAGGCTGGCCTGCATGACCAGCCGCGCGGCGCGCAGGGTCAAGAGGTCAGGATCGCCGGGGCCGGCACCGACGAGGAAGACCGTGCCGGAAGTGGGGACTCGTTCGCTCATGCTTGCCGAGATGGTCCCCAGCGCGCCCGATTGCCAGCGAGAAAGCCTTTGAAACGGCTTAGTTCAACTATCCCTTGGCCGGTTTCGGCTTTGCCTTGCGCTTGGGTGAGAGGTCGTTCAGCCCCGATTTCTCAAGTGCCTCAGGGGCCTGACTCTCGGCAATCCGGGCGATTTCGGCCAGTTCCTTGGGCCATTCGCGGATGTGGATGTCATGCTGGGCGAAGGGCACTTCGATGCCATTGGCGGCGAAGTTCTTCCACACCGCCTTGAGCAGGTCCGAGCGCAGGTTGCCAAGGCCTTCCTCGGGATCGTCGATCCACATCTGCACTTCGAACTCGATGGCATTGGCCCCGAAGCCGTGCAGCCAGACCTGCGGCGGGCGGCGATCGAGCACGCGGTCGAGTGAGCTTGCCGCTTCCAGCAGGACCCTTTCGACCTTTTCGATGTCGGTGCCATACTTGACGCCGACCGGCACCTTCACCCGCACGTCGCGCGTGGAGAAAGACCAGTTTTCGACCTGGTTGGTCATCAGCAATTCGTTGGGGATCAGGAACTCGATCTTGTCCCGCGTGGTGACCGAGACAGCGCGGATGCCGATCTTGTTGACCTGGCCCACAGTCTTGTCCGAGCCGCTGCCGACCGCGATGACGTCACCCGGCTTGATCGAACGATCCATCAGCAGGATGATGCCCGAAATCAGGTTGCCGAAGGTCTTCTGCAGGCCAAAGCCCACCGCGAGGCCGAAGGCACCGGAAAAGACCGTCAGCGCCGTCAGGCTGATGCCGAGGAAATCGACCCCCGCGAGCACCAGCCCCACCCAGATCGCGATGGAAACCAGCTTCTCGCCGAGCAGCTGCTGCGTCGCGTCGAGCCGGGTAATCCGCTTGAAGGTACGGCGCACGAACAGGGTGGCAATGCGCCCGGCGACGATGACCGCCACGGCGACCAGCAGCATGACAACGGCGCGGTACACGGACACGCGATAATCGCCGACGTCGAACCCGATCAGGTCGAGCTGGCGGGCGATTTCGTGCAGGTCGCGGCGGATATCCATCAATTACTCCGATGCGGCGCGCCAGGCGCCCATGGCCTGATCGAGGTCGGCGATAAGGTCCGCCGCGTCCTCGAGGCCGATCGCCAAACGCACTGCGAGCCGGTCGGTTTCCGCCATGCCCTTGGGTGGCCATGGGCTGGCGGTGCGGATGGTGCCCGGGTCGGCGGGGGTGACAAGGCTTTCGAACCCGCCCCGGGAATAGCCGATGCCGAACAGCTTGAGCGCGTCGATGAAGGCATTGCGCGCTTCCACCGTGCCGCCGCGGAAGGCGAAGCCCATCAGGCCGCAGCCGCCGGTAAAGTCGCGCTTCCAGATCTCGTGACCGGGGCTGCCGGGCAGCATCGGGCAGAACACGCGGGCGACTTCAGGTTGTTTTTCCAGCCATTCGGCCACCGCCAATCCGGTAGCGGTCGAACGCTCCAGCCGCATTGCCATGGTCCGCAGGCCGCGCAGGGCAAGGCTGGCATCGTCGGGTGACACCACTTGTCCTGTAAGCTGCGCCATGCGGCGAACCGGGGCGTACCACTGCTCGGTGGTCGTGATGCTGCCCATCATCAGATCGCTGTGCCCGCCGACGTGCTTGGTCAGGCTCATGACCGATATGTCCACGCCGTGTTCCAGCGCGGTGAAGCCGAGCGGACCGGCCCAGGTATTGTCCATGATCGTCACCACGCCGCGCGCCTTTGCCAGCGCGCAGGCGGCCGGAATGTCCTGCATCTCCATGGTCAGGCTGCCCGGCGATTCGAGCAGCAGCGCGCGGCTTCGCTCGCAAAAGGCGGCTTCCAACGCGGCGGGGTCGAGCGGGTCGAAGAAGCGTGTTTCGACGCCAAAATCCTTGAGCAGCGTCTGGCCGAGCGCCCGGGTCGGCTCATAGGCGTGGTCGCTCATCAGCAGCACGTCACCCGGGCGCAGCACCGCAAGGAAGGCGCCCGTCAGTGCGGCGACGCCCGAGGGGTAAAGCATGGTCCCCGCCGCCCCGGGTTCAAGGCTGGTCAGGGCATCACACAGTGCCCACTGAGTCGGCGAACCGCGCCGGCCATAAAAGAACCGCCCGTCGCAGTTGTTCTTCGGCCCTTCTTTCAAGGCCTTGGTATTCGGGTAAAGATGAGTCGAAGCGCGCCAGATGGGCGGGTTGACGACGGCCGAGGGATGCCCTTCCACCCCGGTCCATTCGGCCTTTCGGCCAGCATGGGTAAGGCGGGTCTGCGGTCCTAGCTTGTTGTCGCTTGTCATGTCAGGGGCGTCGTGCCTCTCCGGTTTCCTTGGGGGTGTCGGGGTCTGCGCCCCATTCGGTCCACGATCCGTCGTAGAGTGAAACGTCGTCCTTGCCCATCAGGTGCAGCGCAAAAGCGAGACAGCACGCGGTCACCCCGCTGCCGCAGGAGGTGACGATCGGGCGCGTCAGGTCGACTCCGGCATCTGAAAAGACAGCGCGCAGGTCTGCCGGGTCCTTCCAGGTGCCATCAGGATTGAACAGCGTGGCAAAGGGCACGTTGAGCGAGCAGGGGATGTGCCCGCTGGCAAGGCCCGGGCGCACTTCCGGATCGGCCCCGGTAAAGCGCGGCTTGCCGCGCGCATCGACCACCTGTTCGGCCTTGCTTTCGATATTGGCGAGGACCTGCGCCTTGCTGCGCAGCTGGCTCTCGTCGCTCCAGGTCGTGTAATGGCGGCGGCGCTGCTTTTCCTCGCCCGATGCCAGCGGGCGGCCCTCGGCCTTCCACTTGGCGATGCCGCCATCGAGCAGGGCAACGTTCTGCGCGCCGAACAGGCGCAGCATGAACCAGGCGCGAGCCGAGCTTTTCACCGCGCTGTCATCATAGATGACGATGCGGCTGCCGTCCCCGAGGCCAAGCGCCTGCATGCGGCTGGCGAATTTTGCGGCGCTGGGCAGCGTGTTTTCGATCGGCGCCTCGGCATCGACCAGATCGCCAAGGTCCATGAACACCGCGCCGGGAATATGCGCGGCAAGGTACTCGGCGCGGCCATCGCGTCCGGCTTCGGCGAGGTGCTTGGTTGCATCGACGATCCGCAGGTCGCTTGCCCCCATTTCGTTGGCAAGCCACTCGGTCGTCACAAGACTGTCCATCGGCGCACGCCTCCTCCGCGTTGCGTCAGGTCAGGACTAGCCCCGCGCACGCGAAGCGTCGAGGGGGAGCGCCCTGATTTGCGCGAGACTGGACAATTGTTGCACTGCGGCAACTATTCAGGCGGCGACCGGCTCCCGATCGACCTGGCGCTGGCTGATCTTGGCCCAGACACGTGGCCCCAGATCGAGCCGGAATGGCAGCAGCGCGGCCTTGGCCACTGGCGGTGTTTCACCGACCGCGAAAGTGGCCAATGTGCTTAGGCCATCGGCTTCGACGCGGAAGCGGACGAGCGGGATGTAGAGCAGGGCCGAACGCGCATGGATCGGGTTGATCGAGGACAACGGCACGCGGAACTCGCCGCGAAGCTCGGCCTGTCCGCCGGGTTCGATCACGCCGATGTCGTCGATCAGTTCGAGCGGCTGGCCATCGGTGGCAAGCTGCTGCTCGACCGGCAGCGAGGCGTGAGCGGCAATCATGTCACCCGCAACCATGACCGGGCCGAGCGGGGTGTCGCCGCGGTTCTCCACCGTCAGCCGCCAGGAAAGCGCCGCGTTGACCAGGGTCGCGCTCATGCGGCCGACATCGAGCGAAATCGCCGGGGTCTCGCCGCTCCACTGCGCCGGGGCAGGGGCTGGCTCGGGTGCTTTCGCCGCAGGCTGCGGCACCGGCGGGCGATTCGCCGGGGGGCGGGTGGAAATAGGAGGCGTCGGGGCGAGCACTGGCAGCGGTTCGCTCGCGACCTCTTCGTAGACCTCATCCGCATCTTCATCCGCGCGTTTGCGGCGCAGCACGAACCAGAGGCCGGGCAGTGCCACCAGCGCCAGCGGGATCAGCAGCCACCACAGGTCGAAAGGCAAAGACTTGCCTGCACTGGGTGAAGGCCCAAGCGTCTCAACCACGACAGGTGCCGGCGTTTCGGCGGAAGGAGCTGCGACGGGGGCTTCCAAAGGAGCGGGCGCCGCCCCGGTGGCAGCGGCACCTGGCGTGCTCGTCGCGGCGGATGTGGGCGCAGCAGTGCGCGGCTGACCTGTCGCGGCCGGTCGCGGCGCTGTTTGCGAAGGCGCAGCGGCGGGGGCCGATGTAGCGGAAGTCGAAGGCGCAGCAGTGGCAGCAGGCTGCGGCGGCGGGGCCTGCGTCGGGACAGGCGCTGCGGGGCGCACAACGGGCGCATCGGCATCGACCGGGCCCCGGGCGCGGCTGGTGGGTGTTTCCTTGGGCTGCAGGCGGAAATCGCCCACGGACTGAGCCGAGGCAGCGGCCAAGGGCGCACAGGCGAGCGCCAGCACGAGGCCCAGGCGGCCTAACGTAATCTTGGTATCAGAGGCCCGTGTCATATTCTCATTTCGCCGCTCGGCTCCCCATGGGGGCGCGGGCGCTGAATAGCGGGTGAATTGGCCAAGGCAAATGGCTGACTTGTGCATTGTCTCAGTTCGCGCCATGCGAGCGGCATGAACGACACACACTCGCCCCTCCACCTCGGCCAGACGAGCGCCCTGCCGGCATCGCCGGAGGAAGCTGTTCTGGACTATGTGCCCAATCCGCGCGCGGGCAGCCTCTACCTCGTGCGCTTCGCCGCGCCGGAGTTCACCTCGCTTTGCCCGGTCACCGGCCAGCCCGATTTTGCGCATCTCGTCATCGACTATGCGCCGGGTGAAACAATCGTCGAATCGAAGAGCCTCAAGCTGTTCCTTGGCTCGTTCCGCAACCATGCGGGTTTCCACGAAGATGTGACCGTGGGCATCGGCCAGCGCCTGTTTGACGAGATGAAGCCCGGGTGGCTCCGCATCGGCGGCTACTGGTATCCACGCGGCGGCATCCCGATCGACGTGTTCTGGCAGTCGGACGCGCCGCCTGCCGGCCTGTGGGTGCCCGATCAGGGCGTGGCCGGATACCGCGGGCGCGGCTGATCAGCGGCAGGCCTTGACCAAGCGCTTCACGTCCTCGAAATCCTGATAGAGCCCGAAACCGATCCGCAGCACGTCGGCGCGGCGGTCGATGACGATGCCTTTGGCGGATAGCTTCGCCTGCCACTTTTCCGCGTCTGCCCCGCGAAAGGCCATGAAGCGCGGGGCGCGGGGCAGCATTTCCATCCCGGCAAAAGGACGGGCCGCCTCGAACACGTCCATCAGGCCATTGCAGTAAGTTGAAATGGTGGCGGTATCGAGAAACTCCTCTGCCAGCATCCGCCGCATCGCATTGAAGCGGTAGAGGCCGGATGGATCAAAGGTGCTGCCGAGGAACCGGCGGCCATCGGGGGCAAAGCCGACTTCGTCCTGCCGGGCTTCCAGCGTTTCGAACGTGCCGAACCAGCCGGTGATCTCCGGGCGCGGACCGAACCCCGGCGGGGCATGGAGGAAGCAAACGCCTTCGCCCGCCATCGCGTATTTGTAGCCGCCGGCGAGGTAGAAGATCAGGTCGGCCATGGCGGAAAGGTCGGTCGGCTCGGCCATGAAGCCGTGGTAGCCGTCGATCACCACCCACGGGCCTTCGGGGCGGGCGAGAGCGGCGAGGGGTTCAAGATCGCCCAGCCGCGCGCCGGTGTTGAACTGCACCTGGCTGGCGAAGAGCAGGTCGAACCCGCCCTGCGCGGCGCGCTCGTGGAGGCGGTGCAAAGGCACGGTTTCGAGCGTGATCCGCCCAGCCTCGGCCCAGCGCAAGGCCTGCCGGCGGAACGAATGGAATTCGCCGTCGCTGGCCAGCACGTGCGGTCTTGCCATCGGCAGGGCGGAAACCACGCGGATCAGCAGGTCATGCGTATTGGGGGCGAATGCGATTGTCGCCGGATCGGGCAGGCCCAGTTCCTCCGCGATGTGCCGCTGCGCCTCGGGAATGACCTCTCCGAACACGCGTTCCCACTTGCGGTCGGCCAGCCGCGCGGCATCGTCCCATGCCTCCATGTGGCCTTCAAAGCTGGCATCGGGCCACAGGTGATGGCTGTGAGCCGCGAAGTGCAGCCGCTGCCGGTCAGCCGCCAGCGCGCGGGCGAAGAGGTACTGGTAGCTCACAGACTGGTTCTCAACGACCAAAGCTCGGGAAAGGCGCGTTTGGCCAGCGTGGAATGGAGGTAGCTCGCGCCCGCCGTGCCTCCGGTGCCCGGCTTGCCGCCGATCACGCGCTCGACGGTCAGCACGTGCTTGTGCCGCCAGGTTGCCATGGCATCGTCAAGGTCGACCAGCTTTTCGGCCAACTGGTAAAGATCCCAGTAACGCGCGGTATCACGATAGACTTCAAGGAATGCGGCCTCGACCGCCGGGTCCGCCTCGTAAGCCTGAGAGAAATTGCGTGACAGAATGTGGTCCGGAATGGCCAGCCCAGCCCGGGCGGCGGCGGCAATGGCAAGGTCCCACAGTCCCGGTGCGGCCAGCGCCGCTTCCATCGCCGCGCGCGCCTCTGGCCGGTCATCCTGATAGCGCAGGAAGTTCCCATCCTTCAGCCCGAGCATATATTCGACCGTCCGGAACTGGTCCGACTGGAAGCCCGAGCTTGGCCCCAGCACGTGGCGGAAGCGGGTGTAATCGCTCGGCGTCATGGTCGCCAGCACGTCCCAGCTGAGCGTCATGACCGCCTGGATGCGGCTCACCCGGGCAAGCGCCTTGTAGGCCGGGACCAGCGCATCTTCTGCCACTTGCCGCATGGCCAGGCGCAGCTCGCGGATCATCTGCTTGAGCCACAGCTCCTTGGTCTGGTGGATGACGATGAACAGCATCTCGTCATCAAGATCGGACAGCGGATGCTGGCTGGAAAGCAGCGTATCGAGCGCCAGATAGCGCGCATATGTCATGGGCTGTCGGCCGGATGGTCCATCTTCGGTCATGGCTGGACCATCCGACTAACTGGTTTCAATTGCAAGCAACTTGCCGTCAAAAGACTGCCTTCGCCGTCTCCTCCTTCATCATCGCCTGGCGCACCAGCGGGATCGGCGGGCCGCCATAGGTAAGGAATTCGTCGTGAAACGCCTTCCACGCCGCGCGCCCGCCGCGACTGGCGGACCAGTCGTCGCGCAGCTTGCGGATCATTAGCTTGCCCATCGTGTAGTTGAGATAGGCCGGGTCATAGGTGCCACGCGCCGCCTGCTGTTCGGCGGTGCCTTCGTCCTGGAAGCATTCCTCCATGAACAGTTTCTTCGAATCGGCGATGGACATGCCCTTGGCGTGGAGGCCGATCGCCGAGAGGTAACGGCAATCGCGCAGCAGGGCGTTGGAAAGCTGCCCGATGTGCGTTTCGGGATCGCCATTGCCAAGGCCGGCTTCCCACATCATCTCCTCGGTATAATGCGCCCAGCCTTCGGCAAAGGCGTAACCGACGAACAGCCGCCCGAACAGCGAGGGGCTGCGGTTGGCATGGAGGAAATTGAGGAAGTGGCCAGGCATCACTTCATGCACGGAAGTGAACAGCAGGTCACGCTCGCCCGGGATATAGGCGGCCTGCTTTTCCGGCGACCACGAAGGGTCCGGCGGAGAGATGTAATAGACCGAGGGGATGCCCTTTTCGAACGGCCCCGGGGGATCGATATAGGCGCTGTTCTGCCGGTTATAGGGCGGGCTTTCACGCACCAGCGCCTGTTCGGTGCCGGGGATCGAGACGAGGTCCTTCTCCTTCACGAAAGCGGTCAGCATCGGAATCTGCCGCGTCGCCGTGGCGACCGGGCCGCCCGCGCCCTTGTTGGCATTCATCTTGGCCATGCATTCGGGCACCGTTCCGCCTGGCAGGAACTTGGCGCATTCGGCCTTCAGCGCGTCCTGGTTGCGCTTCAGATCGGCACGCCCGATCGCTTCCAGCTCGTCGAGCGGCACATCGACGCCCTCGTTGGCCAGCACCATCTTGGCGAACTTGCCCGGCCCTAGGGCAAAGTCCTGCGTGGCGCTGCCTTCCTGACCCTTCAGCCAGTCGCGCAGGTCCGCCATGGCCTTCGAGGCCTTGTCGCTGCTTTCGATCAGCTGCTTTTGCAGTTCCGCGTCCTTCACATCGGCAAAGGCAGCGCGGGCATCGCCAGTGTAGGCATCGGCAAAGCCGCCGAAGCCCGCGACGCCGTACTTGATGAAGCTGGCCGGCAGCGGCCCCTTGAGGTTCGCCTTGATGTTCGCGGCGGCGGCGGGAACGTTGTTGAAGAACGCGATCATCGCCTTCAGCCGCGTCGGCTTGTCGGCATATTCGCGGGCGATGTAGACATTGGGATCAAGCCCGCCGCCCACGTAGAACGCCGGGTTGCGGTGGGGCTGGTCGGCCTCCTCGAGCATGAACAGCTGCCCTTCGGCAACCTTGATCATGTAGTCGCGCTCGAACTTCTCCTTGCCTTCAAGGTTCGTGTAGGCCTTCGCCCCCTCGATCACCCCGCGCAGGAAATCGCCCTTCTTTTTCAGCCCTTCGGCACTCCAGTCAGGCAGCTTGCCGTCGAACTGGTGGGCGCCCTGATAGACCGCGAAAGAGGGGTCGATGGCCAGCCAGCCGTCGATCGTCTTCTGGGTATAGTTGCTCCACGGTTCTGATGGCGGTGCAGTACCGGCGCACGCGGCGAGCGCGGTGCTCTTCAGCAGGACAGCGAGGGGGCGAGGCAGGCGCAAGGCGATTCTCCCGAAGAGGATTTGGTTGCGCCTGAAACTGGAACGAAGGCTGAAGAGACGCAAGGGGAGTCTCGACAAACGGCATTTCCCGAACGGCGCCGGTGCCGCCCAAAGAGACAGCCTACCTTACGTTCAGGCCGAGTTCGCCGAGGAGCTGGCCGGCCTGCTCGCGGGAAATGGTCGCTCCGCGAAACAGTCCGGCATCTACCAGTCGCAGGCCGCCAAGGTCCGTGCCGCGCAGGTCCGATCCTTCGAACCTCGACCCCGCAACCATGGCCTCGCGAAGGCTGCAGTCCTCGAACACCGTCATGCGGAAGTCGCTCTTGCGCAGGTCTGCTCCGGACAGATCGACCCGGCGCAGGGTCTCCTTGCGAAACGAGAAACCGGGGAGCTTGGCGCTGACCAGCAGCAGCTCCTCGAAATGGATATGCATGGCGCGTCCCTCGGTGAAATCGGCGCCGGTCAGCTTGCAGCCCACAAATCGCGCGGAATTCAGGCTCGCGCCGCGCATCGAACAATTGTTGTAGTCGCCGCCCGCGAAGGCAGCCTCGCTGAGGTTCGCGCCCGAAAAATCAGCGAAAGGCCCGCGGCAGCCCTGCCAGACCGTGCCCTCCAGCCGGGCACCGGACAGGTCGCTGCGCCGCAGGTTGCAGCGCTCGAACCGCCAGCGGCTGAGGTCCAATCCGGAAAGGTCCGCTTCCTCCAGATCGCAATCGACCAGTTCACGTGGCTGAGAGCCGACCAGGTTTTCGACATCGGAGCGCGACAGAGTTGCTCCGGCAATGGCCTGGTTTGCGAAAAGGTCATCCATCCTCAAACCCGTAGACTGCAAAGTCGCGCGATCAACCGGAAACCGCGGCGGCTAACTGACTCGCGTTCGCCAATCTGGTTTTGAAGGAAATGGTGCCGGCTACAGGATTCGAACCCGTGGCCCCCTGATTACAAATCGCCTTGGGCAGCGTTTCCAATGCTTCGCCAGGGTGGCCCATCCTACGATTAAGGACTTGAAACGGTTGGAATAAATCCGCCGTGGATTACCTTAAGCTACGCCACGGTTTTCCGACAAAAGATTACGTGGCGATTACGTGGGACGTTGGAAAAATGGCCAGACAATCGATCACCATCCGGACTCTGGATGCAGCAAAGCCCCTTCCGGATCGCGATGTCTTTATCTGGGATAGTGGCCTTCGCGGGTTCGGAATCCGGATTACGCCCAAAGGCGTCAAATCATACGTGCTCCAGTACCGGGTCAACGGCGGACCTTCACGTCGCAAGACAATCGGTATTCATGGCAGTCCCTGGACCACGCAGACCGCGCGCCGCCCATTCGTCGGGATAGTCGTGAAGTAGAACGCCGCGTGATTGCGTTTTGCCGCAGCGTGAATCCAGGCTCAACGCATAGTGATCGAAGCCCAGCCGGCGCGAGGCGCGCGCCAGGGTTGCGTTGAGCGCAATCTCCGATTCAACTTCTAAAAGTTCTGACGCAATATCCTCGGTAACAGCGAAGCTCATTGATTGACCACGCGATCATCGATGAGTTGCCCAACATCTCACCATTATGATCGTCCAGTCTGTTCCGAAATCAGCGGCTTCCATCCGTGCTTCCGGACATTTTCCATTCTCGCAGCAAGGTCCAATTCGGGCCAGCTCCAGGCAATTTGGCTTAACGCGAATGGTCAGGGCGGCATGGCGTATTGAATTGGCTTAGCCTCCTGGCACAATTCAAGATTTGCATACTGTTAAACCACGGTGTTTCCAATAGGCACCTTTGCGGAGGGATGGTATATTTCGACTTAATTTCAACAGGTTCAATATCGTAATTCACCCTTGAGGAGGGCGCGATAGCCGCCGTTCACCAGAGATTTTGCTTCATTGACGAGACGTTGCGTCCGCCGCCTTTCGGACGATGCCTTCCACTCGGCGGCACTTGCAAACCTTGTTCGAGGATAGACGATCAGTTGGCCAATTTCCCGGATTGGATTGGGGTTGCCGGCATTGTCCGCGAGGTAATCGAGAATCCTGAGCATCAGGTTCAGTCTGTTGCGCTGAAACGGGGTCGGGAACAGGCAGTTGGGACCTGAAAGCGAAGACGAGCCCCGTATGGAATGGTGAAACCACTGCAGCGCAGCGATGCGAACATCGATCAGGCTGTCGGTGTGAATGACGCAGTTCAGTCCGGCATTCGGTTGAGAATTATCGATGCACAGCCGCAATGGTCCATGTGGAGTGGCGAACACAAGGTGGCGCAGTCCGTCGCTGGTTCGATCCAGCAACGCCGCGCGGCCATCCAGGATCTGGTCGATCGTAGATGCAGCAGTTCCAGGAGATGCAGACTCAAGCATTATCGTCGCAGGCGACAGTTCCGTTGTCCAAGCCGCGGGTGCCAAATCAGCCGGTGTGTCTGGCTGGCAAGGGAAACATCAGGCCCCAGGATCGGGCCATCTCCTTTGCTTCCATGGACAGTGTGTCGCTCGTTATCGCTTCAGAGATCCTGGCATATTGCGCCCGGTATTCCTGGTTCCGTCGCAGGAACTCCTGCGCGAAGCCGGTGAAATCCAGCACCGGTAGCCTTTGCTTTGCTTCAGACCCCGACGACACTTGCTTCCCTCCGGCACATGCGGAGGTTGTTGAGGATCAGGTCGGTTGCTCACATTCCGGACCTTGGAGAGGGGACTGCCCAGATATTGGCAGATTTCGAGCCTGAGACTGTGGCTTGAAAAGGAACAAGTAGGGTTTTGCTTTCGGCCGCCGGTATTCTTGCCCCGTGGGCGTCCTGAAATCTGATCGCACAACCGGAATAGTGACGTTCCGATATCGGCTTGATTACGCCTTATCGCGCCGGCCCTCACCTCGTAGGATGATGACAACTTTGGGCCATTGCGCCTCAGATCTTCGTCGATTCAGCAGACGATGCCATGTGTACGGCCCGTCACCGGTCCTAACCGTGCCAGTGACGCCCAGATCCATGGTCCAGCCCTAATCCAGCTTGCGGTCGAGGATCGGTTCCATTTTGGCCAGGGCGATATGGTCTGGAGCGGGATCGGCCCCTGCTATAATCAGGCATTGGCGCAAGAATCGCCGGTGAAACAGGCGGGTGAGGGCTGCATCCTGTTCGATACCGACGGCGGTGATGAAGTGGATGAGGTCGGAATCGGCTTCCATCACATTGGCGGGATTGGTGCCCGTCAGGGCTGCCGTTTCAGCGATGTCCGCCGCTTCGCACCACTGGCGGTAGTGGCCGCGATTCTTCAGATAGTGCGGAATGGAAGCCAGCACATTGCGTTGCCAATCCGGCAGGGCATCGGTTGCTGGCAGGCGGCCCAGTTCGGCGATCAATTTGCCCAGGGCGAGGTCTTCTAGCGGGGTCGTTTCGGGCGCTGGCAAATCGATGTCGTCCAGTTCCAGGCCGATGATCTCGGCAAGCGCTTCCACGGCGCGGCGGCCGATAACGGCGATTTGGACCATGCTCTCCACCCAGTCACCGCCGCGGCCCATATCATGCAAGCCGAAGAAGGGGCCGTAATAGGCCTCGCACAAAAAGGCGACGGTGTGGAAGGCGATGGCATCGTAATCGAGTGGCTTGCCCGATGCCTGTTCGTAATGGCGGAAGAGGGCTGGCACATCGCCCATGTTCTCGATGGGGTGACGCCCGCGATAACAGGCCAGATCCCGCATCGGATCTCCGAGATGGCCAATCTCCACATCGAGGATGCAGGTGACCTCCGGCCCGTCCGAGAGGAACTGGCCGCAATCGCCGGTGAGGAACGACACGCGTGAGCGGCCTTGCGGATAGTTGCGCCGCAGCCAGCCGGCAAAGAAGTGGGTGAAGGGATCGCTGATACCGTTCATCCCGGTCATCGCGTGGAACAACTCAAAATTTCCGAGCGCAATCGCCTTGTCATCTGCCGGCATCAGGGCACCGGCGGCGACGAACCGTTCGGGCGGGATGGCATGCATCCGGGCCAGGATTTCCATGTAACTGAGCGAGGCCTGCCAGCGGTCCTCAGTCATTTCCGAGCCCTGTTCGATGGCTTGCTGGATCAGCCCCGGATCGCGTCCGCCGCGGACCCATTCCATCGCGATGGCCGCAGGCTCAGGGCAATAGCCAAGGATCGCCGGGATGGGCACGCCATTTTCATGCAGGGTGCGCTGCATGTCCCTTTCGTAATCCAGCGGATAAGGGTGGGTCAGCCATGTTCGCTCACCTTTGAGCAGCATTTCGACCGGTTGGCCGTTCTGCATCATCGTTGCTCGCCAAACCGGTCGCCAGCGCCGTTCCTTGTGCAGTTCGATCTGCGAGGCGCCCAGTTCCGATTCAAGATAGGCAGTCAGCTGCGCGACATCGGCATCATGCGTATCCTGATCGCGCGGGGTGGTTCCCTGAGGCTTGAACACGGCAGTCTCCCAGTCTGGCTATCGGCCGCTCACGCGCTGCAAGGCGGCGGTCATTGCCTGAGCTTTGCCGTGTCGTCGCAGTGGGCAGCACCTACCTTCCGGATAGTCGGCGCATCAGTCCCACAGAACGTGGATCGCATCGGGACCGCGCATGTTCAGGCCGCGAATTTCCGGATGCGGATAGGCAGGATCGAAGCGCAGGTTCGGCAGATCGAGCATGGCGTCCAGCGCCACCTCCATCTCGGCCAGGGCCATGTGCATGCCCATGCACATATGCGGGCCAAAGCCGAAGCTTAGCAATGGGCGCATTGGTCGTTTCAGCCACAAGCGGTCTGGGTCCTCATAGGCGTCGGGATCGCGGTTGGCGGAAGAGATCGACAGCAGCACGGCGGTGCCCTTGGGAATGGCTACGCCGCCAACTTCCATGTCGCGCGCGGCAATGCGGGCAACAGCCCCAGCGGTGGGATCGCGGCGCATGGTTTCGCTGATGGCCTTGGGGATCAACGTGCGGTCGGCGCGAACTTCTTCCAGCACATCAGGATTTTCGAGCAGTTGCACCATCAGATTGGCAAAGCTGCGCGTAGTGGTTTCGCCCGCTGCCAGCAGCAGCATGCGGATGAACAGGGTGATTTCATCGTCGGTGAACTTACGCCCTTCATGCTCCACCTGCATCATGTGGCCGAGGATGTCGGCGCGCATTTCGCCTCGCGCGCGATAGGCCTGCACGATCGGCATGACGGTGTCATACATCGATTGTCCGGCGACCATCGATTGCGGCACGGTGATTGCAGCAAGTTCAGGATCGGCCTGCGGTGCAGCGACGACCTGGATCGCCCAGCTTGCCAGATTGGCGAGCAGGTCGGCATCGTGCGGGAAGCCGAAATAGGCGTAGATCGCGCGGATCGGGAAGGGCAAGGCGAGTTCGCGGACCAGATCGGCCTTACCATTGGGTCGAAGCTTGTTGACGAATTCATCCATCACCACTGGACGGATCAGGGTATCGACGAGCTTGCGGATTTCGGTTCGCATGAATGGCTTGGCCAGCGTTGCGCGGAACTTGTCGTGCGATTCACCGTCCATCGCCGTCAGCAGCATATTGTCCACCGCTGCACCAAAACCGTCGCCGACGATGTAGCTGAGCCAGTCCTTGGGGTTCATGAGGACCGAATGGATGTCCTTGTAGCGAAACAGTGTGACCGTGGGGCGGCCGGTCATCATGTAATCAGCCATCGAGGGGATCTGGTTCTGCAGCAGCAGATCGCCGTGCATTACCGGGCATTTTCCACGCTTTTCCGCAAGCATCGGATAAATGTTGGCGGGGGCCGTGCCGGAGTATCCGTTGGTCACCAGTGAATAGTCGGCAACCATCTGGTCCAGCGGATCAACTGTGGTGCTGTTCATGCTTCGGGCTCCGTCCCATTTATGTCGGTCATCTCAGATGTGCAGCCTAGACTTGTCGCGAACCTGTCTGAAGGTATGTTCGTTTTACCCTCGTAAAGCGGCCAGCCCAGGCCAAGGTTACCAGACAAGTGGCAATTCCAGAGGCTGGATCATGCCAAGATGGAATTCCACCTCCTTTCCGGGGGCCAGACGGAACTGCGGGATTTCCTTGAGGAACTGGCTGATGGCGACGTTGAGCTCGCGCCGTGCGAGATGCAGGCCAAGGCACAAGTGCGGGCCTGTCGCGAAGCTGACATGCTGCGGCTTGCGATCAAGGCGGATTTCTGCCGGACCGTCCCATGCTGCGGGATCGCGCCCGGCAAGCGTGGTGGACATGATGACCTTGTCGCCCGGCATCATTGTCGCGCCCTTGATCGCGACCTTGTTGGCCACGGTGCGGAAGGTAGAGACCGCAGCATAGCCGCGCAGCATTTCCTCGATGGCATCGCCAATCAGGTCAGGATTGGAGCGCAGCTTTGCCTGATCTCCGGCATGAGTTGCCAGATGCCAGAATTGCAGCCCAAGGTTGGTGGAAACGGTATCGAGGCCGCCAATGAACAGGTTGAAGGCAAAACCCAGGACTTCGTTATCGCTCATCTTCACGCCATCGACTTCGGCATTGACGCCGAACGTGAGCAGATCTTCGCGTGGTTTGCGCTTGCGGTCCCCGATCTCGCTGCGCAGGTAGGCGACAACGTTCTTCGTAGCGGCGGCGATCGTTTCCAGATCATGGCCGTGCAGCAGATCGGTTTCCCATGCCATGAACTGGCTAACCATGTCCTGCGGCAGACCGATCAGGTCAAGGATCACCTTGATCGGGAATTCAAAGGCAAATTCGCCCATGAATTCGCACGAGCCGCGATCCTTGAACTGGTTGATATAGTGGCTGGCGTAAGCGGCGACCTTGTCCTCTAGGCCCCGCACGGCCTTGGGCGTGAACAGTGGGAAGATCATCGCCCGATAGCGACCGTGGTCGGGTGGGTCCATTTCCGCCGGGACCAGATGCCAATTCTCGCCGGTTAGCATGGCAAAGGGCGCGAAGCCCATGTTGATGAAGTTCACATTGTCCTTGTAGATCGCGGACACATCCTCGAACCGGCGGACCACCCAGGCCGGCTGCGCGCCCGGATAGGCATCGCGTGTGTAGAACACGTCCGGGTAGCTGGCGTGGACCGGGTCGACCAGATCAACATAGGGGTTGCCGGTGTGCGTCGTGCCGAACTGGAACGGCCAGTCGCGGATCATGCTTTCGGGAACATGGGTGGGGATCGAACGGTCAATCATGAGCTCAAGCGACATTGAAGCTTCCTCTCACCAAATTTATGCGATCACAGGAAAATGGCGAAGTTGGGCATTCCCAGCACCACCTGATCCAGCAGGATCGAGCGGCGGGCCAGCTTGAATCCATCTTTTGTCATACGCAGGCGATCATTCCGTTCGGCGCTCAATTGTTTGTAATCCTTGGCTTCTGCACGATTTCGGGTGAGGAAGAGGTAGCTCGATACTTCGTATTCATCGGGCACATCGGTTTCCCACACGGTGACATTGGAGATGAAGCGCCGCACGCGGCTGGCCGGATCTTCCGACCAGGCGTTGGTTGTCGTTGTGAGGCGGGTGATGCGCAGCATCATCGAGGTATAGTCATCATCGAAATGGCCCATGGTGCCGAATTCTTCACTGAACTTCTGCACCCGTCGCGTGATACGCACCGGTGCCTTGTATTCGAGATCTTCAGCGAGCAGATCACCCCAGGCCTTGATGTCGCGGTGATCGAGCAGGCGAGCCTCCCGGATGAGGAAGCCCACGATGGAATTGTAAACGGCGGATCCATAGGGAACTTCGCCGCGGCGCTGGTCTTCGCGGGTGTAGGTTACGGTTGCGACGGTGACGGACATGATAGTGGTCCTTCTGCGAATGGGAATGGGGGTGTTCAGGCGCCGGCGGTCATCAGCTTGTGGTAGGCAAGCCACCACTCCCACTGCGCATCGTCCTTGCCGAACCCTTCATAGACCTTGGCCTTGTCGGGCCAGTCAGCAGGGCGGTTTTCGCCAAGGATGGCCTGATATTTCAGCGTCTCGGTGCGGCCGATCACGCCCTTGGCGCTCTCGGTCATGTGTGGCCAGGTGTCGCTGTCATCCTGCTCGATGATGCCTGAAGTGCCGGTGCCGAGTGTGGCTGCGGCGCGCATCATCACCTTGATGTGCTCTGGCGTGCCCTTTTCGGCGAAGTAATAGGTCGTCCATTCGAAATGGTGCGGGCCCTTGGGCATGATGGAATGGAGCACCAGTGCCGATCCCAGCGTGCCGTCGCGCAGCGGGCTGTAGATGAAAAGGATGTTCATGTTGGGGAACATGCCGCCCACCACTGGCGGGGCTTTGGCCAGCACGTGCAGTTGCTCCGCGCTCATGTTCCGCTTCAGTTCGGGTAGAAGTTCAGGCGTTATGCCCGGAGGGGGAAGGCTTCCAGGCGTTCTTCAGGAGTTAGATCGCCCTTGCCATGCGCCAGCGCCCAACTGGTGTCGGCTGCGATGCAGCGCAGCGAATGGCCGTTGCCCGAAAGGTTGATGCCATACATGGCGGGCGCGCTTTCGTGCTCGGTATCCGCCTCGCCGCCCATCGCGCCGATATCGATCACGGAGCCATGCAGGGTGAGTGTGTGGAAGCCGTCGCACGCGGATTGCTCGCCAGCCGTTTTCCAGTTGGCATCGATCGTCAGGCGCTGCGGAGGACCCAGCACCTCCAGCCCATTGTCTGTGCGGCAGAACAGCATGTCGTAGTAGAACTTCATGTCGCCGAACCACTCATCCAGCGACGGACCATCGTGGTTCCAGGTGGCAAAGACGAGGCCGCCATAAAGCTGCACCCGCGCCTTCTTCAGGCCAAGCTGCTCCTTGGTCTTGATGTTGCCATGCATCTGCTCACGCTCGATCGGGGCGCCAATGAAGCTGCCATCGGGGCGGAAGGCCCAGCCGTGATAGATGCACTTGTGGACGCGGGCATTGCCACTGTCGGACAGGCAGACGTGCATGGCACGGTGGGGGCAGACGTTGAGTGAGACATGCACTTGTCCATCCGCCGCGCGGGCAACGATCACTTGATCCTCGCCCATCAGGCGCACGACATAATCGCCCACGTTGGGGATTTCGGTTTCGTGGCCGATCATCAACCAGGCTTTCGCGAAGATCCGCTCCAGTTCCAGCTCGTAAAGATCAGGGTCGTTCAGCGCGGCAACCGAAACTTCGCGGTTCTCGACATCAATGAATTGCGAGATGGCTTCGTTGGCGTATTCTTTGCGGGAATTGAGACGCATGGCCTGTCTCCTCTCTTGAGTTTCTGGTTCTTTGAAAAGTCAGATGAAATCGGGCAGGGCGATGTTGGGTTCGACGCCGAGCAGCGATTTACCGAGAATTTCGTATCCCACGTAAGGCAGGTTCGCGACGTGCCGCATGGCGAATGAAGCGTCGCGATAGAGGCGCTGAATCGGGTTTGAATCGGCGTAAGCGCTTGATCCGGCGAGGAACATCAGCTCCTCGATGGCCTCGTTCAGCAGGCTGACGGAAAGCGATCCTTCGCCCTTGCTCAGTGCGCGTTGCTGCGGTGTCAGGCGTTGATGAGCCAAGCCTGCATTGTCGATCAGATCGCAGTTCTTGAAGGTCAGTGCTTCGGCGGCGGATATCTTGGCAGCGGCCTTGCCCAGTTCGCCCTGCATCATCACCGCTTCGGACTGACGGGCATAGGAAGTGTAGATGATCGGCCGCCTGTGCGAGGCTTCCATCACGTGTTCCATGATTGCCGATGCAGCCCCGGCGACAACGGCATGGGCGGTGGCACGCAGGAAGGGCATGAATGGCCAGTAATCCGAAGGCTCGCCAACGTGACGTTTGCCGGGCGTGTGTCCGCCGATGCCAAGTTCGGCGACGTTGTAGAACTGCTCTTTCGGGATGAACGCGTCCTTGGCGACGATGGTGTTGGAGCCGGTGCCCTTCATCCCCATCATGTGCCAGGTGTTGTCGATGGTGTACTGTTCGCGGCGCAGATAGGCGAAGCCGCCGCCGTAGTGGCCGTCCTTGTCGACTGTCGCCACGCCGAGCTGCGCCCAGCTGGCATGCGCCGAGCCGGAGGCATAGGGCCAGCGGCCATTGACGATATAGCCGCCATCAACCTCGACCATGGTCCCGGGCGGGTTGGCTATGCCGCAGATTACCGGATGGTCGCTGCTTGATCCGAAAATGGCTTCCTGCAGCGCGTCGGGTCCAAGGCTGGCGACCCATGTCGTGCCGTGCAACACGGTATAGACCCAGCCGACCGAGGGATCGGCCTTGGCCAGTTCATAGCCAACCAGCGACATCGCGCGGGCACTCGTACCCAGGCCGCCCCAGCGACGCGGTGCTGCCATGGCCCAGAAACCGGCGTCGGTCAGTGCGGCGAAGACATCGGGATGGAGGACGCCATGGTCATCGCCGTGCGAGGCGTGCTGGCGGATCAGCGGCTGCAATTCGCGCGCACGGCCGACCATCTCTTTTTCCGCTTCGAGATTATATCCGGAAGGCTGTATCGCCTCAGCCGTCTTCAGCTGCGTTGCCATTGTCTGTGATCCTCTCCGGTCTGCACATCACGAATCAACATGTGATACACTTATTGTCTAATGTGTATTATCAAGCAGAATTCGGAGTGTTCGGAATTGATCCAGATCAAATTTGCCGGAACGGTGCTTTTTGCCCGACAACCTATCCTTCAGCAGGGTGTCGAGCCAATTCCCGGCGATAGCAATGGCCAGCTGATACTGGTCACAGGGAGAAATTGGATGCTGGGCGCACAAGTGACTGAAGCTCCGGCACATGTCCCCAAAGAGCTGGTGCTGGACTATCCGATCAAGATGGGCGGTCTGGTTGACGAAAACCCGTTTCTGACGACCATTCCGCACATTCATCGCACCATGCCGCCGATATTCTATTCGCTCGATGCCTACCCCGGCGGTACTCCCGCCTGGATTGTCCGGCGGGTCGAAGATCTCGAAAAGATCTATTTCGACACCGACAATTTTTCGAACAAGGACTTCGCACCCTTTGCCATGTTGGTGGGTGAAAGCTGGAGTTCGCTTCCGGCCGAGACCGATCCACCGATGCACGGGCTTTATCGCAAGTTCGTCAACCCGCTGTTCACGCCCAAGGAAATCAACAAGCTGGACGCCAGGATCCGGCTCTATGCGCAGGAATACTGCGCGGCGATCAAGGCCAAGGGATCATGCGAATTCGTCCATGATTTCGCCTTTGAGTTCCCGATCAAGGTGTTCCTGGAACTGATGGGGTTGCCGCAAAGCATGGTCGCCACATTCCTTGAATGGGAAATGGACCTGCTGCACACCAATGACCTCGGCAAGATTGCTGCGAGTACGCGCAATGTGGTGACTTACCTGCGCGAGCAGATTGCCGAGCGAAAGGCCAATCCTGGCAGTGATCTGATCAGCTACGGCGTTACCGCCGAGATCGAAGGGCGCCCGCTTACTGACGATGAACTGGTGGGCTTTACCTTTAACCTTTTCATCGGCGGCATGGATACCGTTTCCACCAACATGGCCTGGCAGTTCCGCCACCTTGCAACCCATCCCGAAGATCAGGCGGTTCTGCGGGCCAATCCTGACATGATCCTTGATGCCATCGAGGAAATGATGAGGGCCTACCCGGCGGTCACCACCTTCCGCACCTGCAAGCAGGAAGTGACGATCGCCGGTGTCACATTCCAGCCGGGAGACAAGGTGGCGCTCGCCACGTGTCTGGCCGGCCATGATCCTGATGCCTATGACGATCCGGACGTGGTGAAACTGGGCCGCAAATCGCGCTATCTCAGTTTCGGTTTCGGTCCTCACCTGTGCGTCGGCATGCATCTGGCACGGCGCGAGATGCGGATCGCGCTCGAGGAGTTTCTCAAGGCAATTCCGCCTTTCCGCATCCAGGACGGCTATGTCGTGAAGACCCACACCGGCGGGATCCTCCAGCCTGACAAGCTGCCATTGGTATGGTGATGGAGATCGGCCAGCTGTTTGATGACGCCAGAACGTACAATTCCTATGAGGATCGGCCCGTTGCGCCTGATCTGCTTCGCGAACTCTACGATCACGTGAAATGGGGACCTACGGCTGCCAATACCTGCCCGGCGCGGTTTGTCTTCGTTACCTCGGCAGGCGCGAAGGCTTTGCTGGGAGAATGTGTGAGTGCCGGTAATGTGGCCAAGGTGGCCTCAGCGCCGGTCACGGTCATCGTTGCAGGCGACAGCCGTTTCTACGATGAAATGCCCAAGCTGTTTCCTTCGCGCGACTACCAGTCTGTCTTCGCCGGCAAGGATGCCCTGATTGCTGACATGCTGGCGCGCAATGTGCCGCTTCAGGGGGCCTACATGATCATCGCGGCCCGGGCGCTCGGCCTCGATTGCGGGCCGATGTCGGGCTTTGATGCGGATAGGCTGAATGCCGCGTTCTTCCCCGATGGGCGCTGGCAGGCCAATTTCATCTGCGCGCTGGGCTATGGCCGCGAAGACAGCCTGTTCCCGCGCAACCCGCGGCTCGATTTTGAGGATGCGTGTCGGATCGTATGATCTGAAGGGGGCTCTGATGACTGATATCGATCCGAACTTCAGGGACGCACTGGACGATTTCGAAAAGCGTCAGGTGACCCTGCTGGGCAAGACCCGGCGCGTCTATGTTGCGGGGACTGGTCCGGCCGTGATCGTCATGTCGGAAATCCCCGGAATCAGCCCTTATGTCGCACGGTTTGCCCGCTGGGTGCGTGATGCCGGACTGACAGTCTTCATGCCGTCGCTGTTCGGTGAAGATGGCGTCCTGCCGGGCAACGGCAAGGCGATGTTGACGCTTGCGCGTGCCTGCATCAGCAAGGAATTCCGGGCCTTTTCGAGCAATGCTTCCAGCCCAGTAACCCAGTGGCTTCGTGCATTGGCGGCAGAGGCGCACAAGGAATGCGGCGGCAAGGGCGTGGGCGCGATCGGAATGTGCTTCACGGGAAATTTCGCGCTGTCGATGATGCTTGAAAAGTCAGTTGTCGCGCCGGTCATGTCACAGCCCTCAATGCCAATGCACAATCCCGCCGGGCTCGCCATCGATCCTGTCGAACTGGCGGCCGTCAAAGCACGGATGGAAGCCGAAGACCTGACCGTGCTTGCCTATCGCTTTGACGGCGACGGCTTCTGCCGCGCCGAGCGGTTCGCTGCCTACAGCGAGGCTTTGGGCGACCGGTTCATTGGCAAGGTTCTGCCAGATTCAGCCGCCAATCCCGACGCTCCGCTCAAGACACCGCACAGCGTGGTCACCCTGCACTTGATTGACGAGGCAGGGCAGCCAACGGTTCAGGCGCGCGACGAAATACTTTCGTTCTTCCGCGCGCGCCTGGTCGCCGATCAATAGGCACCCGGCGGCGAAATCATATCGCCGCCCGCGATGTTGCGGCCATAGATTTCATAGCCGATGGTGGGGATGTTCTGGATGTGGCGCAGGCCCATCGAAACGTCCTTCCAATAGCGGCTGATCGGCTTGTCGAGAGAGAATGCCGACGATCCCGCCAGGAACATCAGTGATTCCGAAGCCGAATGCACCAGCTTAATCATCTGCGCGCACTGGGCACGGTGACGAGCCTTGTCGTCCAGCGTCAGCTCGCTGTCAGTCAAGCCGACGCGGTCAAATTCGCCGACCAGATGGAACAGGATCAGCTTGGCCGTGTCGATCATGGCCGCAGCTTCGCCCAGATCGCGCATATAGGCGCCCGAATTGGTGCGCGGTCCAATGATCGTGGTCAGGACAGGCTTTTTGCCAGCCTCGTCACGGACGATTTCCAGCATGGCCTCTGTTGCACCGATGAGCTGGGCAATGCCTGTGGTGCGAACCACGGGAACGACTGGCAGAAGATCCGAAGGGGCACCAAAATGGCGCTTGGTGCGGTCAATCTGACCAGCGCGTTCGTCCATCAGCACCATCTGGCCTTCAGGAATGAACACGTCCTTGGCCACGCTGGTGTCCGAACCGGTGCCCTGCATGCCGGTTACATACCAGCTGTCCTTGATCGTCAGGTCGCTGAAGGGAATGTAGCACATCGAAATGCCTGGAACGACGGGGCCTTCATAGCCCTCCAGCACGACGCCCTGCTGCGCCCAGGTCGATTGGCGCGATCCCGAGGTATAAGGCCAGGCACCGTTGATGATCCAACCGCCATCAACCTTGCGGGCCTTGCCCGGCGGATTGTAGGCGCCGCAGACGGCTGCCGGGCCATTGGCAAAAACGGCATCCTGCACACTGTCAGGAGCAAGGCTCGTCACCCAGCTGGTGCCATTGATGATCTGAACGACCCAACTGATTGCGGGATCCCCCTTGGCAATCTCGATCTGCATACGGCAGAAATCGGTGAACGACAGGCCGATGCCGCCAAGCCGCCGGGGCAGAAGGGCGCCGAGAATGCCGTTTTCGTTCAACGCCTGCTCAACGGCCTTGGTGGGCGAGCGCTGCGCCTCGCCTGTTGCGGCTTCTGCCATCAGCAGAGGTCGCAGTTCCTTCGCCTTGGCAACCATGGCGTCAGCCGTTGCGCGGTCGGCAAAGGCGTTGAAATCTTTCGGGTCGAGCTGTGCTGCGGTGGCCATTGTGGTGTTCCTTTCCTGCTCAATTGCGTGATGCGGCGATCGCCAACGCCCATTTCTGGATGTTGTCGGCTGTATCATTCCAAAGCTGTTTCCATTGATCGCTGGCGGGAATCAGCAAGGTGCTGAGCTGGTTGCGCACCAGCCCTTCGACGAAGCCGTCCCGGTTCATGGGTTCGCCCAACTGCGTGTCGAGATAGTCGAACGTGGGTTCAAGCGCGTCGAGGACGGCCTGCTTGTATCGGGAAAAGCGGCTGCGAAAAAAGGCGAGGTGAAACGCAGGCTCCACTTCAAACACCCGGCCGGGTGAATTTTCCTCGGTGTAGCGGGCGTAAAACTGCATCACTGCCTTGAGTCGCAGGATCGGGTCTTCGATGCCCTTGCCAGCTTCGCGAATGCCGCTTTCAAAGCCGGTGCAGACGAATTCCGCGACCGCGGACAGCACCTGATCCTTGTTGGAGAAATAGCGATAGAGCGTGCCGCGCGAAACACCGCTGGCATCGATGATGTCGCTCATCGACAGCCGCTTCACGCCGCGCGCCGCTATTGCATCCAGGGCCCCGCTCAGGATGCGGATCACGCTGGGCGAAAGCTCAACTTCGAGCGCGGGCTCTTCTTCGATCGGGGCGGCTGCCAGTTTCATGCGGTGCCCTTTTCCAGTTCATCCAGATTGTGGGGAATGCTGACGTAGCCGGGCAGGTTCTGCCCGCCATCGACGTTGATCATCTCGCCAGTCACAAAGCGCGACATTTCCGAGGCGAGGAACACGACCACCGGGCCGATATCCTTTTCCGGGTCGCCGGCACGTTTCAACGGGTTTGACGCAACGACCGTTTCCATAAAGCCTGGCACTTCATCGACCAGCTTGGCAAAAACCTGGCCAAGACCAGTCGGTGCGATAGCATTGACGCGGATGTTGAACCGGCCCCATTCCACTGCGGCACTGCGCGTCAGGCCAACGATGCCCAGCTTGTTGATGTTGTAATCGCTGTGCAGCCAGGCTCCCGTCTGGGCATCGATCGAACTGAAGTTGATCACAGAGCCGCCGCCCCGCGCCTTCATGTGGGGGAAGGCCGCCTGCATCGCCCACCAGTTGCCCCAGATGCCGATATCCATCGTGCGGCGCAGCATCTCGTCGGTCTTGTGTTCCAGTAGGACACCAGCGGACAGCAGGGACGCATTGTTGACCAAGATGTCGATGCCGCCAAACGTATCGACCGTTTGCTGCACCATCCCCAGAACGTCTTCCTTGACGCCTGAATCCGCGGCAATACCGATGGCCTTCGTGCCAAATTTGCGCTCGATTTCCGCAGCAACGGCGGCAGTCGCCGCGCCATCGCGCCCGCTGATCATCAGCGATGCGCCTTCCTTGGCCAGCGCGCGCGAAATTCCGTGGCCAAGCCCCTTGGCCCCGCCGGTGACAATCGCGACCTTACCTTCGAGCAAGCGGCTCATGCAGTCTCTCCCACTTTTGCGTCCATTTCCATGCGCTCTTCGCACTTGTCATGTGTCAGCACATAACCGCGCACGATCCCGCCTGTATCGACGAAGAGGTGCTTTGATCCCAGTGCATCGTCTTCAAGACAGCGCCATTCTCCGTCGGCGCTGCGCGGCGGGGGTAGCAGGTTGATCGGCAGCAGTGTGGTCTTCACCTGCACCGACAGCGGCGGAAACCGGATTTCTGTCGGTGTCCCAAGCGCCGATGGCGCAATGCCGCGAGCCGCCGCCATGATCGGCGTGACATAGGCAGAAAGGCCATGCTGGTATTCGGCACAATCACCGATGGCAAAGATATGAGGGTCGCTTGTCTGGCCAAATTCGTTGACCTTGATGCCCACGCCGATGTCGAGTCCGGCTTCTGCTGCCAAGGCCACATTTGGGCGAAGGCCAACGGCCGAGAGGACGAGATCTGCTTCGATGTATGTACCATCGTCCAATGTTGCGACATAGCCGGGCACATCGCCCTTATAGCCTATCGCGGTGATCTTGCGGCCAAGGTGCCATTCCACACCTTCAGCCGTCAGGGCATCACGCACTTTCTCACCTACCTGCGCCGGCACCAGCTGGGCCAGCGGCAGGGGGAGCATGTCCACCACCACCGGCTTGTACCCCGTGGTGATCAGGTCATTGGCAAATTCAGTGCCGACCAGGCCGGAGCCCATGATGAGGACGCGCGCGCCGTCTGGCAGTTCCTTGCGGAACCGGTCGTAGTGATCAAGCTGGTTGACTGCGATGGCGCGGTGGGCGGCCTCGCCTTCGATTGGCGGACGGAAGGGCAGAGCTCCTGTTGCCAGCACCAGCGCATCATAGGGCACAGGTCCGCCAGTGGTCAGCAAGGCCTTTCCGGCCCGGTCAATTGCCTCTGCCTGCCGACCGGTTCGGGCATCCAGCTTGAGCTGGGCGGCCATTTTTTCGGCGTTCGAAGTAATGAGGGTATCGGCCGTCTTTCCCTTGGACAGCGCCGTTGATAGCGCGGGCTTCGAATAGAAATGCCCGTCTTCCATCGTCACCAGTGTCAGCTTTGCCTCAGGAGACAGCTTGCGCAGCTCGCGCAGCACCCCGAACCCGGCCAGCCCGCTGCCAACCACGACAATTGAGGGAGGGGGCGGGACAGTCATCGGGCTTAAAGGAAGACCGCGAGGTTCGACATGCCCAGCACCGATTGATCGACAATGATCTCGCGCTGGACAAGGACATAGGTACCATCGACGGCGCGCCACACGTCGCGGCGTTCGGCAGTCAGCTGCTCGTTGTGCGGATTGTCGCCGCGGCTGCGCTCGAGATAGAGGTAGCTGACGACTTCGTATTCGCCTGCAGTCTCGCACTCACCAACGCGGACATTGGTGATGAAACGGCGGCAGCGTGATGGCGGATCTTCGGCCCAGGCACTTTTTTGCAAGCGGCCGGTACGCATCAGGATCGAAGAGTAATCTTCGTCGAAGTGGAACATGGTCCGCATCACGTCGCGGTCCCTGTTCACCCCGGTGCGGGTCATGCGGATCGGGGCCTGATAGACCAGGTCCTTTGCCAGCATCGCTACCCAGTCATCGAAGCGGCGCTCGTCCAGCGCGGCGGCTTCGTCGTACAATGTTTCCAGCAGGCGGTTGTACACTTCCGAGCCGAGCGGCACGCGCTTGCGCGATGAAAGCCCGCGCAGGATTGTCGTGGAATCGGGGGCGGCAGTTGATTTGGTAACCCAGGTCATGTCTTATTCCTCCCCAGTTTCAGACTTCGCTCATCAGCTTGTGATAGGCCATCCACCAGTTCCACTGGGTGTCGTCCTTAGTGAAGCCGGGATAGAGCAGCCCGCCGCCCTTCCAGCCTTCTGGGCGCTCATGGCCATGCAGCGCCTGATATTTCAGCGTCATGTGCTTGCTAACGCCGCCGCGTGCGTTGCGCATAATTACCGGCCAGACATCGGCATCGTCCTGCTCGATGGTTCCCGAGGTACCGGTCTGCTGGATCGAGTTCTGCAGCATGTCGCGCTTCATTTGCTCCGGCGCGTCTTTCTCGGCGAAGATGAAGTTGACGAACTCCACCTGGTTCGGCCCTCTGGGAACGTAGGTGTGCAGCGCCAGTGCGCCTGAAGATCCGCCATCGGTGCGCGGCGCAAAGATGAAGGCGATCAGGATGTTGGGGAACATGCCGCCGACTTGCGGCGGAATGGTCGCCAGTTGTTCCACCTGATCGGCGGACAGGTTCCTGAACAGCTGCGGGATCATCTCCTTGGTAATGCCCGGAGGCGTCAGCAGGTTGAGCCGTTCCTCCACCGACTTGCCCTCGAATGGCACGTCGGCAAACATCTTGAAGGTCTTTTCAGCCTCAAGACAGCGCAGCGAGTGGCCCTGTTCGCAGGACACATCGACGCCGTACATGCCGGGCGCCTGATCATAGATCGACTCCGCCGTGCCACCCATGACGCCGCCTTCCATAAGGCTGCGGTGCAGGGTGAGCGTGTGGAACCCGTCGGAGCCCGACTGTTCGCCCGGCACCTTCCAGTTGCACGGCAGGACAAAGCGCTGCGGCGGGCCGAGCAGTTCCAGACCGTTGTCTGTCCGGCAGAACAGCTGGTCCATGTAATATTTGATATCGCCCAGATAGTCGTCGAACGAGGGGCCGTCGATGTTCCAGGTGGCGAAAATCAGCCCGCCATAGAGGTGAACGCGGGCCTTCTTCAGGCCCAGCGTCGCCTTGTCGACATTGTTGCCGTGCATCTTCTCGCGCTCGACAGGGGCGCCGATGAAGTCGCCATTCGGCTTGAAGGCCCAGCCGTGATAGATGCACTGATGGATCGGCTTGTTGCCAGCCTCGCCCAGGCAGACGCGCATGCCGCGATGCGGGCAGACGTTCAGCGAGACGTTGACGTTGCCGTCGCGATCCCGCGCGATGATGACGTTGTCTTCAGCCATGTCGCGGACGATGAAGTCGCCGGACTTGGGTATTTCGCTCTCATGCCCCAGCAAAAGCCACGTCTTGGCGAAGATCCGCTCCATTTCATGACTGTACAGCTCTTCGTCGGTCATCACGCGCAGCGACACCTCGTTGGTGTCTCGCATAATCAGATCGTCGAGGGTGGTTCCGTCACGCAGGACCAGGCTTGCTTGCTGCAGCATGGTGATCTTCTCCTCAGGCAGTTTTTTCTTGTTGATTCGCGTTATACATATTGAATGAAATATGTTCAAGGTGTAAGTTGCGCGGCAACGAATGGATGAGAGGAGTTTTCGATGTCTGGAGAGGGCAAGCTCAAGGTCGTGATCAACAAGCCGGCTTGCTGCGGCTATGGCGTTTGTGCGGACATCTGCCCCGATGTCTACAAGCTGGATGAGAACGGCATCGTCTATGTCGATGACGAGATCGTGCCGGACGGCATGGAAGATCTGGCCCGCGAAGGGGCGGATGCCTGCCCGCAAGCCGCGATCAAGGTCGTCCCAGCCTGATCTTAGTGTGCGTGAGCGATCAGCCGGTAAAGGTCTGCCGTAACTTGCCGCCACGCTGCCTCATAATCCGCTGACCAGCGCTCGCCCGCCAGGTCAGCCAGAGTCTCGACAAACAGGTTGAGCAATTCTGCGTAGAGCGGCAGCGGGAAATTGCCGTAGCAGCGATGGGCGATGACCAGATTGTGGATCGAGGTATCGACCCAGCTTTCCCGTGCGGCGAGGGCAATCAGGCTATCGAGGATTTCACCCACCATCGCCCCGCAAGATACGGTTGGCTGAAAGAACATCGCTTGCTGATCGGGATGGCGGGCGAAAAAGCGCGCAAAGAAATGCGGCGTAATATCTTCGCCCGCTTCGGCCACGGCATAGAGTGACTGTTCGAGCAGTTCTCCCAGTTGATCAGTTTCGATCACTGCCTGCAATTCCGGCATAACATTCCCTTCCCATTGTGCCGGATACAATCCTCCAGGTGCGACGGAGAAAGCTTGATCGAGATCAAGAGGCTGCGAAGGATCTTTTGACTGCGGGCAAGTCGCCATGCCCTGTCCACCGGAAGGTCAACCTTTGAGCAATCGCGCCGAAGTGGCGGATCCTGATTGCGTGAGGACACGATGCGCCAAGAGCTTGAACCGCTGTTTACCCCGTTTACCTGTGGTTCGCTGACCACGGCGAACCGCTTTGTCATGTCGCCCATGACGCGCAATTTCAGTCCGGACGGGGTGCCTGTGCCGGGCGCTGCCGATTACTATGCGCGCCGGGCTCACATGGGGCTGGTGATCACCGAGGGTGTCGGTCCGGATCATCCGGCCGCGCTGGGCGATGGCACGACCGGCGGCCCGGCGCTGCCCGTGCTGTATGGCGCAGCGGCGCTGGCCAGCTGGAAGTCGATTGTCGATGCGGTCCACGCGGCGGGCGGCAAGATCGCCCCGCAACTTTGGCACATGGGGCCGATCCGCCTTGCCGGAACCGGCCCGCACCCCGGTGCACCTTCGATCAGTCCGTCCGGCATCTGGGGTCCGCTCGACAAGACAATGGTTCCGCCAGACTATCTGGAAGCGGTGAAGGTTCCTGGCATACCGGCAAGCGATGCCGAAATTGCCGACATCATCGCGGGTTTCGCGCGATCCGCCGCTCAGGCCCATGAACTGGGCTTCGATGCGATCGCCCTGCATGGGGCACACGGCTATCTGCTCGACAGTTTCCTGTGGGGGGAAACCAACCAGCGCAGCGATCAGTGGGGCGGAGACCGACTGCGACGCACCCGGCTGGCGCGCGATGTGATCCGGGCCGTTCGCCGCGCCATTCCCGCTGACAAGCCGATCATCTTCCGTTTCTCGCAATGGAAGCTGCAGGACTATGGTGCCAGGCTGGCAGAAACGCCTGAAGAACTGTCGATGATTACCAGCGCACTTGCCGATGCCGGTGTCGATATCTTCGATGTTTCGACGCGGAACTTCGACGCGCCGGCTTTTGACGGATCCGACATGGGGCTTTCCGGCTGGGTTCGCAAATTGACGGGCAAGCCGGTGATGACGGTGGGCGGCATCGGCTTCGACAAGGACCTGCAAAGCTCATTCATGGAGCCGACCGCGCCAATCGACAATCTGGGCGAGGTCGCCCGTCGTTTTGGCGCCGGCGAATTCGATCTGGTGGCCATTGGCCGCGCGGCGCTGATGGACGCGGACTGGATTGGCAAGGTCCGCCGCGAAGAAGCCTTCAAGCCGTTCGACATGTCCGCCTATGGCAGACTGGACTGATCAGAAGCCCTCCGAAGTGGCGTAAATGTGCATCCGTGCGGCATTGGCGTTCCCGGTCTGCTCGCACATGAACAGTATGGCCTTGGCAATATCGTCGGGCACCATCGGCGGAATGAATTCATCCCAGCCGGGGTGCCCCTTGTTTTTCATGTCGGCAAAAATTTCTGTCGTCGTTGTCCCGGGGGCAATCAGGCCAACCCGCACGCCGCTGCCAGCCAGTTCGATCCGCAGCACGTCGGTGAAGCGTTCCAGCGCAGCCTTGAGTCCGCCATAGACGCCGGTCCCGGCCGCAGTCAGGCTTGCGCCGATGCTGGAGAGGTTGACGATCTGCCCGCTGCCGCCCGCCTTCATCTGACGGGCGAAGAGCAGGCTGGTGCGAACGACAGCGGTGTAATTGATGGCGATCATGGGCTCCAGCTCAGACAGATCGAAGGAATCGACGTGGCTGGTGCGCAGAACGCCGGCATTGTTGATCAGTATGTCGGTCCTGCCAAATTGCGCTGTCGCTGCATCGAACAGTGCCTGCGCTGCATCGGTCTCGCCAAGGTCCAATGCCAGCGGCGTCGCCACTGGTCCCAGTTCGGTGGCAAGTTCCTCCAGGCGGTCATGTCGGCGCGCAACCAGCATGACGTTTGCTCCGGCCAAGGCCAGTCTGCGGGCGGTCGCGGCACCGATGCCCGAGGATGCCCCGGTGACGATGGCATTTTTACCGGCAAGACTGGTCATCGAGATACTTTCATTCAAGCAACACGGCATGAAATTGACGCCTGGCGATTTGCCAGCCGCTGCCAGTGCGGGCAAATTGATCATCGTAATAGCCGATGCCCCGATGCGTTGGGCCACCTTCGTTCAGCGGGGTGAGCAGCGCATCGACATAGGACCGGGTGAGGACCCCGTCATTGGCGCTGTGAATTTCGATGTTGCTGATCCGGTGAAGGGTTGGGCCGACATTGGCGTGGGCCTGCTTCATATATTCGGTGATGGCGGTTGCCCCGTGCCACTTGCCGAAGCCGCCGTAGTCAATCTCGCAATCAAATGTGAACAGCGAATGGAACAGCAGCCAATCGCGCTGATCAATACCAGTGGCATAGGCAATGAGTATGGCGGAAATCGCACGCTCATCCTGCGCGCTGAGACCTGTTCCGACACGAACCGCCTGATTCATCCCCGCCACCTCATCACCGTTGTTTATGAAAGACTAGGTCGAGCAGGGCGGACTTGGCCCGTCTTTGGATAGGGGTTTTGCGGCCATTCCACTTTAGCTCAAAGATCTGGGAGAAGGTGGCGGTATGCTGGTATCAAGTCTTTGCATGACGGGTTACGATGGACCAGCACCCGGTCTGGAGATCTGGCCAGCCGAGCCTGCCTATTGCAAGCGGCAGGTCGCGCAGGCGTCGTTTGCTCAAAGCCTGACCATGGCGCGAAAGGCGGACCTGCTGGGCTTTGACTGGGTCAGCCTGTCAGAACATCACTATGCGCCCTACATCATGACGCCTAACCCATGCGTGATGGCAGGTGCCCTTGCGCAGGTGACGAGCCGCGCGAAGATTGCCCTGCTCGGGCCGCTGGTGCCCTTGTCAAACCCCGTCCGCCTGGCCGAGGAACTGGCCATGGTCGATATGCTCAGCGGCGGGCGTCTGATCGTGCTGTTCCTGCGCGGCACGCCGAACGAACACCAGACCTACGATACAGAAGCATCAGCCACGCGCGATATGACGCAGGAAGGCATCGACCTGATTGTCAAGGCCTGGACTTCGGATGAGGCATTTGCGTGGCAAGGCGCGCAGTATCAGTTCAGCACCGTCGCGGTCTGGCCCAAAACGGTGCAGACGCCACATCCGCCGATATTTGGATCGGGCAACAGCGATGAATCGGTGCGCTTTGCCGCCGCGCGCCGCATGGGCATCGCCTTTTCTTTCGCTCCGCCCGAGACGGTGCGGGAATGGGTCAAGCTCTACCATGCCGAGGCGGCCAAAGCAGGTTGGCAGCCGGGACCGGAACACGTCATCTATCGCGGCATCGCCTATGCTGCGGAAAGCGATGCCAAGGCGATGGACGATATGGGCACTTTCTTCGGCCAGAAAATGGCCGAGCAGGCGCAGATCCAGCAAAAGACAATGGGCGGCCCTCCGGTCGTGCCGCTGGTCCTGGAACCCTATTTTGTCGGCCGGCCGGAAACGCTCAAAGGCAAGATGGAAGAGATCCGCGATTGCGGGGCCGGGGTGGTGGACCTCGCGTGGGGGATCGGTGATCCTGCCCAGCGCGAGGCTGCCATGGAGTGCTTTGCCGGCGGCGTGCTTGGGGCCGCACAAAGTTTGTAAGGCGGCTTACCCGATCGGGTAGAACACCGACTTTTCGTGCTGGTATTCACGCAGCCAGTTCGGACCATATTCGCGCCCCACGCCCGAGCGCTTGTAGCCGCCAGTTGGCGCATAGCTCATCGTGCCCGTGCCGCCGTTGAGCGAGACGCTGCCCGCCCGGATGCGCATGGCCATGGCATAACCGGTAGCAGCATCGGCAGTTTCGATCGCACCATTGAGGCCGTAGCGGGAGTCATTGGCGATGGCGATTGCCTCCTCATCAGTATCAAACCCGATGATGCAGCCGACAGGGCCGAATATTTCATCTTGCGCGATGGCCATGTCGTTGGTGACATCGTCGAACAGCGTCATTTCGGTGAAGAAGCCGTCTTCCAGACCGGCGGGCCGCCCGCCGCCGCAGAGCAGGGTTGCGCCTGCCGCTTTGCCGCTGGCGATGTAATGCTCAACTTTAGTGCGCTGGCTCTCGCGGATCAGCGGGCCCATGGTGACGGTTGGGTCTGACGCATCACCCACCTTGATCTGCGCGGCAACTGCCTTGGCAACCGCGGCAAAGGCGGGGCGGATCGAATTATGCACCAGCAAGCGGGTCGGTATGGCGCAGCCTTGCCCGGCATTGACCGAGAGAAAACCGACTGCCATCGCCGCCGCGCGCTGCACGTCGGCATCTTGGCGCACGATCATTGCCGACTTGCCACCCAGTTCGAGGTGGACCTTTTTCAGTGTTGGCGCGGCCTGCGCCATGATCGCGGCGCCAACGCCCTCTGATCCAGTGAAGGTGACCATGTCCACGCGCTCGTCAGTGCACAGCAGCTGGCCCTCGGCGATCCCGCCTGTGACCACATTGAGCACGCCTTTGGGCAAGCCGATTTCTTCGCAGATCTCACCGAACAGGAGCGCCGAATATGGCGTGAACTGCGATGGCTTGAGCACCATCGTGCATCCCGCCAGCAGCGCGGGAGCAATCTTGGCGAGGTTGAGCAGGAAGGGGAAGTTATAACCGGTGATCGCACTGACCACGCCAAACGGCTCACGCACAACCGTCGTGCCGCCGATCGACTGCGGACCGCCCGGCATGAACATGTTGGGCGTGATGTCGATGGGCAGCCGCTCGTCTTCGTCCCGGCGAGCGGATTTGATCGCGGCGACCAGATGGTTGATCGGATTGGCGACCTGCATCCCGTGGGTAATGTGCTGCGCGCAGCCCACTTCAGCGACGATCAGGGCGGCAATATCGGCTTGCCGCGCCCGCAAGGCATCGACCATGCGCTGCATCACATCGGCGCGCTCATTCATGGACATGGTGGGCCAGGGGCCATGGTCAAAGGCCTCGCGGGCCGCAGCGATGGCCGCTTCAACCTGCGCTGCGCTGGCCAACGGCGCATGGCCGATTACTGCGCCAGTCGCCGGATTGATAACCGCTTCGCTGCCGGCTTCGGGGGCAACCCGGCAGCCATCGATGAACAGGTGAGTGATATTGGCAAAGGGAACGGTCATCGGGTTGGGTCTTTCGCAAGGATCATGTCCGCCGCATTCATGGCGATGGCCATGGCGGGGGCGTTGGTGTTGCCGGATACAAGCGTCGGCATGATGGAGGTGTCACACACGCGCAGGCCTTCAACCCCGCGCACGCGCAATTGCGGATCGAGCACGCTGGCCGCGTCCGCACCCATCGCCGCAGTGCCGGCGATGTGAAAACTGGTGCCGCCCAGCTTGAGCAGGTTGCCGAGGATCGCTTCATCGCTGAGCATTTCCGCGCCGGCGCCGACTTCCTCGACGATCCATGTGGACAGCGCTGGCTGCTCACCCAGACGGCGCAGCCATTTGAACAGGTCCAGAGCCGTCTGCCGGTCGACCTCCTCGGCGAAATGGTTGGCGTTGATGTCTGGCATCTTTGCTGCATCGGGAGAGGTGATGTGCGTCCAGCCGCGGCTTTCCGGCCGGGTGAAATAGCCGAGCACACGCATCCCGGGGAACTTGTCGAGATAGACTTGCCCGGTTTCATTGACGCCCATGGTGACCAGCATCGAACCGATCTGGGCATCGGGTCGGTCAAGCCCGGGCCGGGTCTTGATGAAGCCGCCCACTTCATGCGCCGCATCGGTCATCGGTCCGCTGGATGACAGGAAATAGCGCAGCACGGATGCGATCAGTCCCATTCCCTGCAGCTTCTGGTTTGAGCTGTTTCCGGTCACCCGCCAGTCCATCGCCATATAGCGGTGTTCGCGCAGGTTCTCGCCGACCAGCCGGCTGTGGAACACCGGTTCGATCCCTAGCGCTTTCAGGCGCTCGCCATCCCCGATGCCGGAGAGTTCGAGCAGTTTCGGAGATTCAACCGCCCCGGCACTCAGGATGATTTCGCCGCGGCAAAGGACAGTGCGATCCGCCAGTTGCACGCCGTTGGCCCGCTTGCCATCGAACAGGACCTTCTCGGCGCGAACCCCTGTCAGCACATCCAGATTGGGGCGGCCGCGCACTGGATCGAGGAAGGCGCGGGCGGCGGAAAAGCGCTTGCCCTTGAACGTGGTGACCGGCTGGTATCCCATGCCCTGATGGGCGACGACTTGGGTGTGGTTGACGTCTTCAACTTCAGGCACGCCCAATTCGCCTGCGGCATCAAGGATTGCCTGGCACAGCGGGTTTCCCTTGGGATAGCGCGAAATCTTGAGCGGTCCGCCGGTGCCGCGCCATTCATCGGCGCCGAGCACATGATCTTCCAGCTTCAGGAATTGTGCACCAATCCGGTCCCAGCCCCAACCGGTACACCCCGCTTTAGCCCAATCGTCATAGTCCTGAGGGGCACCGCGCATATAGACCATGCCGTTGATCGAACTGGATCCGCCAACGGTGCGTCCCTTCAGCCATAGCTCCTGCGGCTGATTGCCTGCAGGCGTTACCGGATAGGCAAAGACATGGGGATTTGCCGGATCGAGCAGCTTGCCGACGCCGCGTGGCATCCGGATCAGCGGGCTTTTGTCATCCGGGCCAGACTCCAGAAGAAGCACGCGATGGGCCGGGTTTTCCGAAAGTCGGTTCGCCAGCACGCAGCCCGAAGAACCTGCGCCAACGACGATGTAGTCATAGATTTCAGGCACGCGGCATCCCTATCCGATCAGGTGTCCGCCATCGGCGATCAGCGTCTGGCCAGTGATGTAACTTGCTGCGTCAGATGCCAGGAACAGCACGGCGGCAGCGATTTCTTCAGGTCTGCCGGCGCGGCCCAGCGGGGGCATGAACTTGGCGATCACTTCGGGAGGGAAACCCGGGCCACTGGCCGTGCCTTGCCCCGGCGTGGTCGTATTCCCGGGGCAGACCGCATTCACGCGAATGCCATCCGGAGCCACTTCCATTGCCGCCGAACGGGTCAACGAAACAACGCCGGCCTTGCTCGCGGCATAGGCCATCAGACTGGGTGCCATCGGATGAAATGCACTGTTCGAAGCGATGTTGACGATCGCCCCCTTGGTGCCATCTGCACGCATCACCGCCACGGCTTCGCGCATTGCCAGCATGACCCCGCGCAAATTGATGTCCAAAGTCTGGTCCCAATAGGCCAGATCGGTGTCCTCCAGCATCCGCCGGTGCTGGACGCCCGCATTGTTGACCAGAATGTCGATCTGGCCAAACTGCTGCCGGGTTGCCTTGACCAGAGCAACAATGCTGGCCTCGCTCGCCATGTCTGTCGCCATGGCCACGGCATCGCCGCCAATGTCTCTTGCCACCGATGCCGCCTGATCGCCGCTGATATCGGCCAGCATAACCTTTGCCCCCGCGCCGGCGAAAGCGCGAGCCATGGCTTCGCCCATGCCCTGAGCGGCGCCGGTAACGATGACTGTCTTGCCGCGCAGGTTGTAGAGCGCATTCAGATCGAGGTGCATGGCTGCTTCTCCAGAGGGATCGAATTTGCCATGTCGCCTGTCTTGCGCCCCTATCTCAAGACGGGTGAGGTGGTAATTAGCGGTCGTAGCCTTGGCGCATGAACTCAGCAGAACAAATGCTCGCCGAGGCCGGCCTTGTCGGTGAAATCGCACAAGGTACGCGCCCCGGCCTCGCCGCTGCCCTCGCCGCATTGGAACTGGAATCAGGTCTGACGGCTGAAGGGCGTGCACGCGCGCTGGCTCAATTTCGCGATAACCTGTCGCGTCTGGCGGCGGTTGTTGCTGACCGCGCAACCTATCCCGCGATCGCTGACGTCAAGATCGAGCGCCCGGTCTTCATCCTTGGCCTGCCTCGCTGCGGCACATCAATCCTTCACGCCCTGATCGGAGCCGATCCGCAAGTCCGCACGCCGCTACAATGGGAAGTGGCCGCGCCATCGCCGCCGCCCGAAGCTGCGACCTTTGCCACCGATCCACGCGCCGATGGTTTCGATGCCTATGTCGCTGCGAACTTCACCGGGGCCTGGGCGGATGTGCTGAAGGCCCATCCGATCGGCGCGCGTATCCCTCAGGAATGCGGCATGATCCTGGAAACCGCATTTCAGGGGATCAACCCGACGATGCTGTTCAGCCTGCCCGGCTATTACGAATGGTACCGGCAAGCTGACACGCGTTTCGGTTATCAGGTCCACAAGATGTGGCTGCAACATCTTTCGTGGAAGAATGCGCGCAAGCGGTGGGTGCTCAAGGTTCAGGAACACGCCTATCATCTGCCAGAGCTGCTTGCCGCCTATCCCGACGCAGTCCTCGTCCAGCCGCACCGCGACCCAGTGACGGTAATGGCATCGATTTCACGCCTGATCGAAGTGATCCGCTGTGTCAGTTTCGAGGCTATTGATCGAGTAGCCTTAGGGCAGGAATTGCTGCATCTGTGGCATGACGGCCAGGTCGCTTCGATGGCTTGGCGCAAAGCCAACCCACAAGTTCAGGTGCTTGATCTGCGCTTCAAGGACATCGTGGCCGATCCGCTGGCGGCGGTGCGGCAGGTTTATGTTCATGCGGACATGGATTTCAGCGACCAGACCCACGCTGCCGTCAGCAACTGGTGGGCAGCCAATCCTTCGGATAAACACGGCCAGCATAAATACGAGCTGGCCGACTATGGCCTGACTCGCGAGCAGGTTGAGGATGTTTACAGCGATTATATAGAGACTTACGGCGACTTCATATGAGCGGCTGGGATGAACGGATCGCTGCGCTCGGCGCTACGTCGGAACTGCTGCGTCTGCTGGCAGACCCTGAAGACCTGCAAGCCGCAGCCGAAGCCGAGCGCCTGTTCTGGATGACCCTGGCCTCAGGCTGGTTCACTGCCTTTGCCGACGCCGATTTCCCCGATTTCGTCCCTGCGGTAAACACCCATCTCAACTGCGTCGGCACCAATCCCGATTTCATCTACGGCACGGCCACGATCGATGGCACCGGCAGCTATCTACTTACTGGTGAGCGCGGCGACGGGCTGTTCCTGCTGATGGACATAGCCGCAGGCGGACTGGGAGTGATGGACAGGCCCGGATCGTCTCTTGGCCTGCTGGATTTCGACACGCTTTCGCTGGACCATCAAGGGCGCTTTTCGTTGCTGCTCAGTGCCGACAGGCCGGCGGACTGGCTTGGCGACTGGCACTACCTCGATCCGTCCGCCTGTTCGCTGTCCTTGCGGCAGGCAAGCTATGACTGGGGCGCGAGCCGGGAAGCGCGGATTGCTATCGAGCGAACCGACAAGGCCCATCATCCGCGCCGCCGTTCCGCTTCCGAAATCGCCGAGCGGCTCTCTGCTCTTGCGGCCTATCCAAAACGCCTGTCAGGCATGGCGCTGGGCTTCATTGCCGGGCAGCGTGGCAAGGAACTATGGAACCGTCTGGAGCATGATAACTGGGCAGGGCAGGGAGGTGTGCCGGGCCAGCATTATTATCAGGGGCTGTTCCGGCTGGAGCCTGGCAAGGTTCTGCTGCTGGAAACCGAACTGCCAGATCAGGTGCGTTACTGGAACGTGCAATTATCCGACATGCTGTGGAACAGCGTCGACTGGATGAACCGCCAGTCCAGTCTGAACGGCGGACAGGCACGGATCGACAGCGATGGACGGTTCCGTGCGGTTATTGCGCTGGATGATCCCGGGGTGCCCAACTGGCTTGATCCCGGCGGCAACTGCGAAGGTGCCATCATGCTGCGCTGGACCGAAGCGAGCAGCGGGCCGCAGCCCAGCCTGCGGCTGGTCGATCTGGCTGACCTGCGAAAGGCTCTTCCTGTCGATACACCCGAGGTGGCGCAAGTCATACGCGAAGCACAACTGCGCGCGCGGCGGCGCGGAGTGCAATTGCGGCGGCGTTGGTAGCGGGCCTTGTGTCAGGGCGCCGATTTGCCGAATTTCTGCCACCACTCCATCAGCGATTTGATGGTTGGCTCGAGCGCCTTGGTCGCCTCGGTCATGCTGTATTCGACGCGCGGGGGAACTTCGGCAAAGACCTTGCGTGTCACCAGTCCATCGGCTTCCAGCTCGCGCAATTGCCGGGTCAGCATATGTTGGGTCACGCCCGGAATTGTCCGCAGCAGCTCACCAAAGCGATGCGTGCGGTGATAAAGCAGCCAGAGGATCTCCAGCTTCCACTTGCCCGCAATCATCGTCAAAGCCTTGCGCAAATCGGCGTATTCATCGGCTTTAACTTCGCGGTTTTTTACAATAGTCATCTTTAGCATACTAACCAACCAAAATTCATCCTGCTTGTTGAAAATCATGTTAGCCAATATTTGAACAAGATGAAAGCCGGGATCTGTGCAGGCACACTGGAACAGGTGTCCTGTCCCCTCGGTAACGGCACAGAATTTCAAGGAGAATCGCAATGCAGATTCAGTTTCCGGAACCGACCATTCCTGAACACGTGCCGCCAGCGCTGGTCCGTCCGTTCCCCTATGTCTTCGGAATGACGACGCGCGATGATCCGTTCTCCAACTGGGCAACGGCAGTTCATGAAGGACCCGACATCTTCTATGCGCCGCACGCCTATCCGGGAGGGACACCGGCGTGGATCGTTCGCCGGGTGAAAGATCTGCGGAAGATTTATTTCGATACCGAATCCTTCTCTAGCAAGGATTTTTCGCCCTTTTCCAAGCTGGTCGGCGATACCTGGACCAACCTGCCGGTGGAAATCGATCCGCCCGAGCACGCCAAGTATCGCGCCTTCATCAATCCGCTGTTCACGCCTTCCGCCATGACCAAGCTGGAAGGGCGTATCCGCACCTATGCGGTCGAATATATCGAAGCTTTTCGCGATAAGGGCGCTTGCGAATTCATGGCCGATTTTGCCTTTGAATTCCCGATCAAGGTCTTCCTTGAACTGATGGATTTCCCGCTCAGCAACACCAAGCAGTTCCTCGAATGGGAATACGGCCTGCTCCACGAAATGGACATGTGGAAGATCGCTGATGCAACGCGCAACGTCGTCGGCTTCCTGCGCGAACAAATAGAGGATCGCCGCAAGAACCCGCGCGGTGACATCATCAGCTATGCGCTTGGTGTGGAAATCGACGGGCGCAAGCTCAATGATGATGAACTGGTGGGCTTTGCCTTCAACCTGTTCATTGGCGGACTGGACACGGTTTCAACCAACATGGGAAACCAGTTTGTACATCTGGCCCGCAATTCGCAGGACCAGCAGTATCTCAAGGAAAACCCAGGCCGGATCCCGCACGCCATCGACGAGATGATGCGCGCCTATGCCGCCGTCACGACCTTCCGCACCTGCACCGAGGAAACCGAATTCGGCGGCGTCAGGATGATGCCGGGCGACAAGGTCGCCGTGTCAACCACGCTGGCTGGCCGCGATCCTGCCGAGTTTCCCGAGCCCGGGCAGATCCGGTTCGATCGCAATCCTCGCCACGTTTCATTCGGCTTTGGTCCGCACATGTGTGTTGGCATGCACCTCGCGCGCCGAGAAATGCGCATTGCAATCGAGGAGTTCTTGGGCCGGATCCCGACGTTCGGCATCAAGCCCGGTCACGAGATCGAATACCATCTCGGGATGATCCAGCCAGTCACTTTGCCGCTGGTTTGGCAAGCGGGTTAAGCGGCGCCGAGTTTGTCGGTTCCTGAAGTCAAAACCCGATCACCCATCCGCATGCGCGCGGCCTCTTCGGCGGCAAGGCCGGCAGATGTGGGGTTCTGCACGGCATCCTTGGTCAACTGGCCGGTCAGCCAGTCCCAATGGGTTACGCGCAGGCTTGCCTGATCGACACAGGTGGCCTCGGCCAGAACCGGGCTTTCCTGCCACGCTTGCCACGAAGCCGCGTCATTCACCTTGTAGATGCCGACATAAGCGTGTCCGGGCGTTGTCGGGATCATCTGGCCATAAGGGCGGAACATTGCCAGCCCTGCCGATTTCACGCCCGCTCGCCGTGCAGCTTGCGGCAGATAATCGCCCACATACCATTCGCGGAATGCGGCGTCCTGACCCGGCGCGGCATTGATCTGTTCCAGTACGACACCGCCAGAATGCGGCGTGCCGGGATCGTTGTCGCGGAAGGCGAGGGGGTAGTAGTGATAGTCTTCGAGCACGGTGTCATCGATGGCGTCAGTCACCATCATCCGGGTGGTCAATGCGTTGTCCCAATGCTCGCGCGAGAACCGTTCGGCATCGAACACATCGTAGAGTGCAAGGCACTGCCAGTCGAAACTGGCGGGAAGGTGCATCGGTTGAGCGTCGCTGCGCCTGAACCGCTGAGCCGTGATCGACCCGCGAAACCGAAGCGCATCGCGGACATGGATGTTGGTATACCAGTCATCGAGATCAGCCTCGCGGCCGGGGCGAGCCTTGGTGAGAACAACGAGAACGGCTTCGATCATGCAGGTTGCCCCCCGGCCGGAGTGAAGGGTTTCGCAGGTGCGCCCATGCTGGCGCGGTATGAAATCGGCTGCTTGCCGTCAGTATCGCTCACGCCATAGCGTTCACCCAGTTCCGCGCCGATCAACGCGTTCCCGCTGAGCGACATCAGGTCCGGATCGCGATAGAGTGCATCGATGACCAGTCCGGTGAATTCCGGCGTTTCCCAGTGCGGCAGCATCGCGCGCAGATCATCGGGAATGTGTTCCGGCGGCATCGCGCGCACCGCGTCGGTCAGGATGAACCCAGGCCAGAGCGAGATCGCGGCAACTCCGTGCGGGGCGAGGTCTACCGCCATGTCGGCCATCATCTTGTCCGTGCCCGCCTTGGCCGCGCCATAGGCAGCGCCGTGGAAATAGGACACCGAACCATAGAACGATATGCTGGCAATCAGGCCCTTGCCGGCAGCGATCATCAAGGGCGCCGCGTGCCATGCCGCGACATAATTTGACCGCAAACCCACATCGATCATATCGACCAGCTTGAGCGGCTTTGCCCAGAAACCTCCCGGAGCAATCAGGAGTTCGGGATAGACTGCGGCAGCGTTATTCACCAGGATATCAAGTCCGCCGAGGTCCCGTTCCACTTGCGCAAACAGTGCGGCTATCTGGGTGTCATCGGTGTGGTCGCAAGCAATCGCCAGAGCCTTGCCTCCCGCCGCTTCGATTTCTTCCGATACGGCCGCAAGTTCCGATTCATTGCGCCCGGTGACGCAAACGGTTGCACCTTTTGAAGCCAGTCCGCGGGCGATGCCGCGCCCCAGTCCGCGGGTTGCCCCGGTAACGACAACAACAGTGCTCATTGCGATTTTCCTTGCTGTTTGGTGCTGCGCGGCAGCGCATAGGCGATCAGCTTGTCGCTATAGCCCGAGAGGATGCCGCCATGGCCGCCTGCCGCGATGACGACGAATTGTCTGCCCGACTTGTCGGACCAGTACGTCATTGGATTGGCATTGCCGCCGGCGGGCAACCGCCCCTTCCACAGCTCGCGTCCGGTGCGCAGATCGTAGGCCCGGAACATGTGTTCCTGTGTCGCACCGATGAATGCGAGGCCTGATGCCGTCACGACTGAGCCGCCGATATTGGGCACGCCCATCGGGATCGGCAGGCCAGTGCTGAGAAGCAGGGGGCCGCTGTCACGCATGGTGCCGAACGGCTTTTGCCACAGCAGCTTGCGCGTATTCAGATCCACCGCGCTGATCATGCCATAGGGCGGCTCCGTGCAAGGCGCGACCAAGGGCGAAAGGAACGGCGCGACCGACACTGCATAAGGCGTGCCTGCCTGCGCCACCGGGCCAGCCACGTTCTCGAAACTCGGCTTGGCGACGGGCTTCAGCCCCATGTCATTGGCGGCCTGGCGCGGGATCAGGCGGCTGTAGGTGACGACGTGCGACGAATTGACCAGGGCGATCCGCTTGACCGGATCAACCGCAATGCTGCCCCAGTTGTGTCCGCCAAGCGAGCCGGGCCATGTAATGGTCGCCTTGTCAGCCTCTACCGGAGTCATCGGCCCATCAAACCGTGCCTGCTTGAACCGCAGGCGGCACCATGCCTGATCGATCATCGCCACGCCCCACATGGTCCTTTCGCTGGGTATCGTGCCCCGGAAGCTGGGCATGCCGGTGGAAAACGGTTGGGTAGGAGAGGAACGCTCACCCACGGCGTTGCTGACGGGCACCTTCTGCTCCGTCACTTCGGCAATCGGCGTGCCCGTGCGGCGGTCCAGCATGAACAGTTCGCCGCGTTTGGTGGGCTGAAGCAGGGCTGGGCGGCCATCGGCAAGATCGACCAGCACCGGCTGCGAGGCAACATCGTAGTCCCACAGATCGTGATGAGTCGTCTGGAAGTGCCAGCGCGGTTTGCCGGTCGTAACATCGAGTGCGACGACTGCGCTGGAGTACTTGTCCATTTCCGCCGTGCGGTGTCCGCCATAATAGTCAGGTGTGGCATTGCCCATTGGAACATAGACGAGCCCCAGTGCGGGGTCAGCGCTCATCAGGCTCCAACTGTTCGGCGTGCCGGGCGTATAGGTTTCCCCCAGTGCAGGCTCACCCGAGCGATCGGGCCTGCCAATGTCCCATGCCCATGCCAGCTTTCCGCTGACGGCATCATAGGCGCGGATGACCCCCGAAGGCTCGCCGGTCGTCTGCCCATCGGTTACCCAGCCGCCCAGCACCAGTTTTCCCGCGATCAGGGCAGGCGGGGAAGTAAGATGATAATAGCCCTGCGGTGCCGCGCTCATGCCTTTCAGCAGATCGACTGCGCCAGCCTGGCCAAAGGTTGCGCAGGCTTTCCCGGACTCTGCGTCCACGGCGATAAGACGGCTGTCGATGGTGGCCGTATAGACCATGGCCGCACAGGGTTTGTAGGCTGGCGCGTCGGGGACCTTGAAATAAGTCACGCCGCGGCAAGTCTGGCCAAAAATGCCTTCGGTATTTGCTTGGGCGGCATAGCGCCAAGCTTGCCGGCCCGTCTCGGCATCAAGCGCGATGATGTCGTTATAGCCGGAGCAGAAGAACAGCTTGTCGCCAATTTTCAGCGGCGTGGCTTCAAACGGCGCGGCTTCGCCATTGGGCTCCTTGCCAAGGGAGAAGGTCCACGCCTCGGTCAACGCACCGACATTGGCGGGAGTGATCTGCGCCAACGGGGAATAGCGATTGCCGCCAGGCACGTTGCCGTAACTGATCCAGTCCTTGGCCGCAGGATCGACCGGTCCGCCGCTTGTCGTTGACAGGTCAGTGCCGCCAGTTATCCGGTCATTCCAGAATATCCATGCTGTGCCGCCGATCAGGCCGCCCAGCGCCAGCCCAAGCAAGGCGCGGGAAACCGGGCTGGATTTCGCTATGCCAAGTGAATGTCGCACCCATGGAGTCAGCAGCCACAGGCCGATGACAGTCAGCAGACCCAGCCGGCCCGCCAGTGCCCAACCATTCAGGCCGGATTCCCAAAGCGCCCAGAGCAGTGTGCCTGCCCACAGAGCGGCAAAAACCTGAAGCGCTTTGGCTGCCTGCTTCCACAGCAGCCATGCCGTGCCCGCCAGCAGCGTTGCAGCCAGCACATAATAGGGCGATCCGCCTGCCACCAGCAACTGACCGCCAATCCAGAACAAGCTGCCCGCCAGAAGAAGCAGCATCAGCGCCAGCAGCCGGTTGAGGATTTTCATACCGTCATTGCCTTCACATGGTCAGGCAGATTGTGATTGTAGCATTTCTTTTCGTAGAGGCTGGAAATCCGCCAGCCTTGCTCCGTCCTGCGGAATTTGTGGATGTACCAGAGGCCGAAGAAAATGGCCTGAGGTTCGCCGTCATCGCCCGGGACGACCATCGGGTTGTGGCAGACGGTACGGGTTTCGGCGGTATCGCCGTCAAACTTGTACTGGGTCGTCATTACCGCGTGCTGGGCCATGGGAATCGGGCCGAGGCTGGCGCGCAGGAAGGCCTTGATTTCGGCCAGTGACCCTTTGACTCCGACCATTTCGCTGTAATCAATCACCGCATCCGCGGTGAAATACTGGTCCAGCGCGTCGAAATCCTTGTCATCGACGGCATAGCAGTAGCCGACGAGAAGGTCCTGAATCTCGAACCGGTCAGACATTTCGCCAAGTGAAAGTGCCATATTTCTGCCTCTCCGCAGCTGTCATTGTTTGAACCGGTGCTATCAGCCAGACAAATTCAAAGGCCTTCCCAATGGTAGGTTGCACTGACGCCAGCAGACCGGAAAAGCACATTTGAACGCGGTCACTTGCCGGTGATCGATCAAGCCCATGCCGCTAATCGTCGGCCTAACTATGGAGATACCCTATGGCCGGACGCCTTCCGCCTTTTACGCTCGAAGATTTCACCCTTTCGCCCGCCAAGCGCGCCGAAATCACCGGTGGCCTTACCGAACGTCAAGCATTCATGGTCAACCAGTGGATGGACCTGCATGTGGCGCTCAACGCTGGTGATTGGGGCGGTTTCGATCGCTACATGAACACTGAAAAGATGACCTATGATAACCCGAACCGCCCCGATCTGGGCACGTTTGCGGAATGGTCCACCTCGCCCAAGGCGCTTTACACCACGTTCCCGCCCAGCCTCTATCGGACGCTGAAAGCCTGGGGCAATGGCGACGACGAAATCTGCGTGCTGTGCCATCACCACGGCAAGCACACCGGCGGCCCTTACATGGGCGTGGAGCCGACCGGCAACCAGCTCGACGTACTGTGGTTCAGCTGGATCAAGTTCGAAGGCGACAAGATCGTCCACATCTATTCGATCTCGGACGTGCTTTCGATGCTGATCGATCTGGAAGTTATCCAGGCACCGCAGCCGGTCGATCCTTACAAGTAAGAATTTCCAGCTCTGGAGAGGGGGAAGGGGAGGCCAGCAGGCTTCCCCTTTTTCTCGTCTGCTTTTGCGCCAGCGGCAGCATGCAATTCCTGTTCGTCAGACAGGCTCCGCATAGGCATAGGCTCCGCCGTGCGCGATGGCCCGGTGGAAGCCTGGCCGCGCGTAAAGCCGGCGTTGCCATGCTTTGATCGCTGGGTGATCCCCAGCAGCGCCGACCGCGCAGGCCAGTTCCGGGATGAAGCTCATCTGGATGTCCGCTGCGGTGAAAAGGTCGCCCATCAGCCAGTCACCATCACCCAGCAGGGTCTCGATATAAGTCAAAGCACATTCAAGCTCGTTGGAGGCAGCCAGATCCATCGCGCTGCCAGTCAGCTTGAATGCGCTGGCATAGACCTTGATCATGATCGGATTCATGCCTGCTGAAACCGCAAAATACAGGCACTCCAGAAAGCGCAAATGATCCGGCCCTGCAGGATCGGGCGCAAGCCGGCCGCCACCGTACCGCGAAAGCAGATATTGCGTGATGGCGCCGGATTCGCTGAGCAAATGTCCGCTATCATCAAGCACTGGCGCTTTGCCCAGCGGGTGCAGCGCCTTGAGCGCAGGCGGCCCCATCAGCGTGACCGCGTCTCGTTGATATTTGACCAGCTCGTAATCCAGCTCAAGCTCCTCGAGCAGCCAGACGATCTTTTGCGAACGCGAATTGTTGAGGTGGTGGAGAGTAAGCATCGTCCTACATCGCCGCCGCAAGGTCTTCGGCGGAAATCCCCATTTGCTTCATCACGTCACCAGTGTCCCAGTATTCACGCCAACCGCAAATTTCACCCGTCTCGTTGAACTCGAAAACCGCGCAGACCCGCGATCCCACCTTGCGGTCTGCGGCATGGAGTGTGACGTGATCGGTTCTTTCGGTGAACACGAAGCGCCCCATCGCGGCCGAGGCGTGGATCTCGCAGACGCATTCGTAATAGGTCTGGTATTGCTTCTCGAGCGCGGCCGCGATGGCGGTGCGGCCGGTGATCCGCGCTGTTGCCGGAACCAGTGGCTGATAATAGCCATCGGCAGAAAAGTGGCTGGCAAGACCGGTAAAGTCAGGTGTCCCTGCGACATGGAAGGCATCAAGAAATGCCAGCACGCGGGCATGATTTGCTTCACTCACAGACTGAATCCTCCATCGACGATCACCGTTTGCCCGGTAATGTAGCGCGCCCGGTCCGAGGCCAGGAAGGCAACCACCTCGCCAATGTCCTCGCCTGAGCCAAATGACTGAAGTGCAATCCTTTTGCGCTGAGCTTCCCAGATTTCGGGGGTGTACATGGTGCGCAGAAATGACGAGCCGAGGCCGGCATCGATAATGCCGGGGGCGACCATGTTCGCGCGAATGCCATGGCGCCCCTCTTCCTTGGCGATGGCGCGGCCAAGCGATTCCATGGCCGCCTTGGGAACCGATGACAGCGCGTCGCCAGGCGGGAAAGCATAGTTGGCGACCGATACGACAATGACGAAATTTCCGCCGCCTTGTTCGCGAAAGACGGGGAGCGCCGCCGCCACGACACGGGTCAGGCCGATCACTTCCGTTTCGATCACTTCACGCCATTGCGCCTCTTCAATTCTGCTGACGTGCGGTTGTTCGATGGCAACGCCAGAGGCGAAAACCACAGTGCCGATCCGGCCGAACCGGGCCTTGGCGCCGGCAATCGCTGCGGCAACGGATGTGCTGTCAGTCAAGTCGCAATGAACCGGCCAGCCTTCGCATCCCGGAGACAGTTCAGTTGCCAGCTGCGCGGCTTTTTCGGCACTGGAGTGATAGCCAATGGCCACGCCGTCCCAATCGCGCGACAAGGCAAGGACGCTGGCCCGGCCGAGCCCGCCAGTTGCGCCGACCACGAAGGCCGCTCCCTTGGTCATGCCTCTATCCTCTCCGGAACCTTTGCCAGCCAGTCCAGCAATTCGGCGGCAAAGCCATCATTGCGGTCTGCGGTGAACATATGGCCGACACCCATGGCGGTGACCACTTGCAACTGCGGGGTTAATTCGCGGAAGTGGGCCACGCCCTGGTCAGTGAGCAGGTGGCTCAGCTCGGCACGCACCAGCACCACAGGAGAGGTGATCCGGGCCGCAGCGGCCAAGATGGCTTCGCCTTCGCTTGGGGGGTGAAGGAATTCGGCATGCCCGGTCGCCGGGTCCCAGTGCCAGTGCCAGCGCCCGGACGCATCCTGCCGCATCGACCGGGTGAGGCGCGATGAGTCACCCATGCGCGGTTGGCCAAGATGTCGGGCGAGCGAATCTGCGGCTTGATCCAGGGTGCCGAATCCAGCCTCGCCCTCAGCAAAGAAGGCGCGGATGCCATCGACACCATCGTCCCGCATCAAGGGGGCGACATCGGCCAGCATGACCATCCTGACCCGATCAGGATGACGCGAGCCGCCGACCAACGAGGCCTGCCCCCCGCGTGAAGCTCCAACGAGCGTCACTTGGCGGTCAAACTGCTGAAGCAAGGCCTCCACATCGCGGCCATAGGCATCGAGCAGATAATCGCCATCCGTCGCCCATTCGCTTTCGCCATGGCCGCGCAGATCGAATGTCACGCCGTAGTAACCGGCGTCACCGACAATCCGCGCCGAACCGCGCCAGGCGCTGCGGCTTTGACCGCCGCCATGGAAAAAGAGGATAGGCGGAGCTGCCGGATCGCCAAAGGCTTCACCGACCAGCTCCAGTCCATCCCCCGATAGCGGACGGTAGTGCCGCTTGAATTGGCGTATCGGACAAACGTCCCGGACAAATCAGCCGGCCGTGATCGGCACGGTTTCAGCGTGGCTGGGATGCTCGCCGGGCCCCTTGTAAGCGAACTTGTTCGGCGCGTGGTGCCAATTGCCGTCGTTGCGGCTCTCATAGGGAGAGGCGACTTCGATCAGGCAGCCATGCGTCGACTGCGCGCCGACCCAAGACCACTTCTGCCAGGTCATGTCGGGATCGTTGTAGGTTTCGCCATCACCCGGAAGGTGGAGGCCTTCAGCCTTCATCTTTGCCATCGCGCCGGGCACATCGTCGGTCGTGAAGCAAAGGTGGTGCACATGCTCGCCCACCTTGTCGAGCCGGCGACCCATCGGCGTGCCGGGGCTGGGCTGGATGAACTGAATCTCGGTCGAGTGATCGTTGACGAAGGTGGCCCACTTCATCCCGGCATCGTCACCGCTCGAAAATTCATCATACTTGACGATCCGCTGCTCCAGGCTCTGCGGATCGAGCACGCGCAGTATCTTGGTCCAATCCTCGATCGCCTTGTCGAGATCGCGCACAACCATGCACACATGGGCAAAAGGTCCGCTTGGCATTAGGATTCTCCTTGGATCAGATAATGAGTGTGGCGGTGCCGCTGTTGACCGTTCCGCGGCCCGCGACATCGAGAGTGAATTCGCAAGACACCCGGTTGCCATCAACCGCCGTCACCGTTCCAGAGGCGGTCAGGTGATCGCCTTCATAAACGTTGTCGAGGAAACGCGAATCCATGGCTTCGATGCGGCACCCGCGAAAGGCTGCCTGCAGCATGTTCATCATGAAGGCGACGTTCATCGGGCCTTGATTGATCCGCTTGTCGCCCGTGCCCTTGGCCTTCACCACTGCTACATCGAGATGGATCGGATTGGGATCGGCGAGGAAGACGGCCCAGTGCTTCATGGCATCGGGACTGGCGGCGGGAATGACGAAAGGGGGGAGGACATCGCCGACTGAGTAGCTCATGCCGCCAGCTCCTTGCGCGGGAGAACCCAGACGTTGTCGGTTTCCAGCACGGCATCGCCGCCCGCTGCCGGGTGCAGGCGCAAGCGATAGGTCAGCACGTCCATCACCCCCAACTTGCGGCTCATTTTCCGCACCAGACTTAGAATTTCGCCGGTTACCTTGTAGCTTTCGCCGACCATCAGCGGCGCGGAAAAACGCACGCCGGATGACCCCATCATCGGGCCATCCTCGACATCGAACTCACAGGTTTCGCAAACGCCCGCCACGGTCTTGCCCATCGCGACCTGTGTGGCGATGTAATAATAAATCGGGTGCGCAGAGCCATCTGCGGCTGGCTCCACCCCGGTCGAGCGGCACAGTGCGGCGTTTTCTTCAGCGCTGATCGTGAAGACCTTGGTGCCATCCAGCGAGGTGCCGGCAACGGCAGGAGCGGGGGAAGTTCGTCCATCATCAGAACCTTGTCAGAACGAGCGCGGGAGGCCGAGGTTCTCGGCGATGGTGTTGCGTACCATTTCGTTCGAGATCGGCGTCATGCGTAGGATGCGGTGATCGCGCCAATAGCGCTGCATGTCGGTTTCTGCCGAATAGCCCATGCCGCCGAGGATCTGGATACCCAGGTCTGCTGCTTCGACCGCGCGTTCGGTGGCGACCATCTTGAGCATGTTCGCCTCGTTGCCGCAGGGCATGTCCTTCGCCTGCATCCACGACACATTGTAGAGCAGCAGCTCGACCAGCTTTTGCGATGTGGCGATATCGGCAACATAGTGTTGCAGGATCTGGAACTGGCCGATCGGTTTACCGAAGGCGTGGCGCTGTTTCATGTAGTCCAGCGCGTCTTCCAGCACACCGTCGATCGCGCCAAGACACTGGGCGCCGACCATGATGCGTTCGTTGTTCAGGCTGGGAAGCATGGCTTTCCATGCCTGATGCGGCTCGCCCAGCACGTCGCTGTCCGGCACGAACACGTTATCGTAGTGAACCTCGCAACTGCCCATCGCCCGCATGCCCAGTTTGGGCAGCAGGCTGGCAGTGATGCCGGGACTTTTGGCATCGATGAAAAATGCGGTCAGCCCGTGATGCTTCTTGGCGGCGTTGCGATCCGATCGCGCCAGCACCAGCAGCCGGTCAGCTACCTTGGCGCCCGTTGTCCACATCTTGGCACCGTTGATCACCCAGCCGCCATCAACCTTGTCGGCAAAGGTCTTCATCGCACCCAGCACATCGGTGCCGCCATCGGGCTCGGTCATCGACAGCGAAACGCGCAGGTTTCCGGCGGCCATTTCGGGCAGCCATTTCTGGCGCTGTTCCTCGGTCCCGGCAACGGTGAGCGTCTTGGCCCCGCCGAACGAGGTAAGCCCCCAGACCCACAACAGGCCCCCAGCCGTTCGCGCCATTTCCCGTGCGAAGATCATCTGCATGACAACATCGCCGCCAAGGCCGCCGTATTCTTCAGGAATGCCAATGCCGAAGAAGCCCTGATCCTTGAGCTTTTCCCAGATGACGAAGGGGTAATTTTCCTCGTCGGCCTCAAGCTGGCGCATGAGATCCTTGGGAAGTTCTGCGTTCACCCATCGGCGCACGATGTCGCGAAACGCAGACTGTTCTTCGGTGAGGTCAAAATCCATGCTTCACAACATTCCCAGAATTCCCGACTCTTTTCAGAGCGACCTTGGATCTGATCACCTATCGCTAGACAGGGTGGTGCGTTAAGCGCGCAGGAATTCGAATTGCTGATTGATCATCAAGCTGAGTTGGCTTTGAACAGCCTCGGCGGCGACTGGATCGCCGCCATCAGGTCCAGGAATGCTGTTGATCGCTACGCCGATCGGGGTTGGCCATCCGCGCAACGCATGAACGATTGTGCGCAACTGGGTCATGGTCGCCACTGCGGCTTGCCATCCTGCCGCGGTTGCAAGGCAGCCAACCGGAATTCCGCTAAGGTAGCAGCGATTGTCCCGGCTCGTATCTTCAACATAATCCAGCGCATTTTTGACCAGGCCAGATATGGCCCCATGGTAACCCGGCGAACCGATGATGATTGCGTCAGCGCTTCGGATTGTTGCCACCAGATGGCGCGCTTCGTCGCTACGATCCGGCTTTTCCGGGGCATAGTGTGGCAATGCAATGGCCTCGGCGCCGAGCAGCGTGATCTTTGCACCGCGGGCTTCGGCAAATCCCAAAGCGGCAGCCAGCGCGCGTTCGGTCGAGCTGCCAGACCGGGTTGTTCCGCCGATGGCGACGAAATGGGCCTGGCTCATATCGAGAGCCCACCTTCAACGGCAAGGACCGATCCCGTGACGTAGGCTCCTGCTCTCGAGGCAAGATAGATTGCCGCTCCGGCCACATCTTCAGGCGTACCAGTGCGGCCCCGCGGGACGGCGGATTCCACCATCTTGCGCATCGCGTCATCGGTAATGACGGTCATGTCGCTTTCAAAGAAACCAGGTGCAATCGCGTTCACGGTAATGTTTTCTGCCGCCAGCTTTTTGGCCAGAGACCTGGTCAGCCAGTGGATTGCACCTTTGGAGGCCTGATAGCTGTAAACCTCGCGTGGGCCGATCTTGAGCGCTCCAACCGAACCGATGTTGATGACCGATGACGGACGCTCTGCGCTGCCACCGGCGCGCAGCAGCGGCAGCAGCTTTTGCAGCAGGAAGAATGGCGTCTTCAGGTTTAGGTCCAGGACAGAGTCCCATTGGTCCTCGCTAAAGGCATCGATCGGCGCATCAGACAGGGTTCCGGCGTTGTTGATCAGAATGTGCAGGGCCGGTTCGCGCCTGGAAATTTCAGCCACCAGTTTGGCAATGCCTTCGACGGTCGATACGTCGCCGGCAAGACCGATGACGTCGCCGGGAATGTCTGCGGCGGCGCTCGCGACCTTTTCGGCGTTACGGGCGCAGATATAGACACGCGCACCGGCCGCTGCGAGCCCGGTGGCGATCATCCGGCCAATGCCCGCGCTTCCCCCGGTGACCAGAGCGACACGCCCATTGATCGAGAACAGTCCTGAAATGTCCATCAGCCGGCAATCTTCAGGATGATGTCGCAGACGCCTTCGGGATCGCCAACGTTGAAGGCGTGGTCACCGGGATGTTCATGCACCGGCCAGCCGAGCGCGCGGGCGCGGTCATGCATGGCACCCATGATGGTGTGCTGCGCCGCGACATAGTCTGCGGGATGAGTGATCGCTTCTGCGCCCACTGCAATCGCACAGCTGGTTGCACGCATCGGCTGATCAGACAGATGATCGAGGAGCCACGTCTCGCGTTCGCGGTCCATCATGTGCGGATGCTGCTTGGCCATTTCACGCTGTTGCAGATGGACGCCGGAACCAACCGGGCCTTCACCCGCCTCCAGCATGGCATCGAGTCCGGCAGCTTCTGCCTCACTGGCAAATCCCATCAGCGAGGCAATGCGCTCCCCGGCATGAGTGATGATTGCATCGAGGAAGATCACGCGGGACACCCGGTCCCCGGCCTGCGCCAGCACGCCGGGTGCCACGGTTCCGGCATAGGAGTGTGCGACCAGCACGACATCGGTCAGATCCTCATACTTGAGGACATTGACCACATCGAGCACATGAACGTCATTTCCGGCACTGCGGCTGATCAGATGCTCCCGCTCGCCAAAGCCGGTGAAGGTCGGCGTAAAGACCTTGTGGCCTTTGGCTTCGAGGATCTCGCGGCAGAACTTCCAGGTCCAGCCACCCATTCCGCCGCCGTGCATCAGGACAAATGTCGTCATCATTCAGGCTCCGGTGGGCTCAGTGTTGTCGATAAACCCTTCAGGGAGGTTTGGACCCCAAAGATAGAAGCTGTCGCCCGGATCGTGGTTCGCGTTGGCCGGCCAGTCAAAGTCTGCCGGGATGAAATCGATGTCCGCCGAATATTCGGAGTGGCTACCCCACGGGTCGCTGGCGTAATAGAAATAGTTGGCACCCAGCACATGGCGGCCGACGCCCCAGCCTCGGGTGTAACCAGCGCGCATCATCTGCGCCGAACCCAAGCCAATCTCCTGAACCGAGCCAACATCCCAGCTCATGTGATGAAGGCCACGGTGAGTGGAACCGACCAGTGCCAGCAGGTGATGATCACTGCCATGCGCCCCGTGCAGGAACGCGACGACCGGACCACTTCCGTCCGACAGGCGCAGGCCAAGGGTCTGCTCGTACCAGGCTGTCGCGGCGATAACATCCGAAGTGTATATCGCAAAGTGTGACAGGCGGCGGGGATGGGTTTTCGGGGCAGAGGAATTGAACACCGCACCGCTTTCCCCGGCGGCAACCGAATGGGTCACGAAGCTGCTCTTGTCGGTAGCCGTGACTTTTTCCGCGACTCGGATATTGAGTGGGAGGCCATCAAAACCTTTGAACCAGATACCGTCTGCGTTCGCACCTGGCGGTGCGCCAATCCGCTTTACGCCCAGAACGTCTAGGTGTGCGGTGAATGCAGCTTCATCTTCGGCATAGATGCCAAAGCAGATATAATGCAGGCGCTTTGCAGTGGCTTTGTAAAGGCGGCCCCAGCAATGCGGTTCGCCTGCGGCGTAGAGTGCCAGCCCGCCAGATTCGTCACGCACGTCAAGACCGAAGGCGTCATAAAAATGGCGCGCTTCCTCCAGATCGGGCACTTCAAGCGCGAAGTGGTCGATCGAATGGACAGCCAAAACGTTCGGGCGCTTCATCACTCTCTCCTGTATGCCTGCCTCTCCGCCTGGAAAGGTCATCCCTTTGTTATTCGGCAACAATCGGGTTTCTGAGCACGCCGATGCCTTCGATTTCCACTTCGCAGACGTCACCTGCCTTCATGAAAATCGGCGGGTTGCGGGCAAGGCCGATACCGCCAGGGGTACCCATGACCAGCACGTCGCCGGCTTCCAAAGTCATGAATGTGGAGAGTAGCGAAATTGTCCGGGCAACATTGAAGATCAGCTTGTCAGTGTTCGAGTTCTGCATGACCTGTCCGTTCACGCGGCATTCGATCTTGAGCCCTGCCGCACCGGCTGGCAATTCGTCCGGCGTCACCAGCCATGGTCCGAAGGCACCGGTATCGTCGAAGTTTTTGCCGGCTGTCCATTGCGGCGTGCGCATCTGATAATCGCGAATGGAGCCGTCGTTGAATGCAGAATAGCCAGCAACGTGATCCAGCGCGTCGGCTTCGGCGATGTTCTTTCCGCCCTTGGACAGCACTGCGACCAGTTCGGCTTCCCAATCGAGTTGGCTCGACACTTTGGGCAGGATGATCGGTGCGCCATGGCCGATCAGGCTGGACGGGAATCGGGCGAACAGGACCGGGAATTCGGGGATGCCAAGACCGGCTTCTTCGGCGTGGTCGCGGTAATTCAGTCCCGTGCAGATGATCTTGGAAGGCCGGACCAGAGGCGACAGAAAGGTGAGGCTGGCTTCATCCACTGCCTCTCCCGCCCCGGCTTTCGCGCCGGCTTGGGCAAGCGTTCCCGCCGCGATATGCGCGTCGAGATCGGCAATATCATCACCATAGGCAATGGTAACCTTGCCACTTGCAAGGGCGGCCAAGCCGATATTGCCGTCTTTGGTTACTCGTGCGAGACGCATGTTACTCTCCGTGAATAATGGCTTATTTGCTGGCCTGCTGCCCGGTTCCACCACCGGTTGCGGGCATGAGATTATTGCTCATCCCGCCATCGACGAGAATGTCGATGCCGGTGATGTGGCTGGCCCCGGGGCCAATCAGAAACAGAATGGCATTTGCCACATCTTCGGCCATGCCCAACTTTCGCAGTGGAATCATGGCTTCGCGGGCCGCGCGGCGATCCGCATCGGCATATCCGGCCTGCGTCATCGGGGTATAGGTCGGCCCCGGCGACACCGTATTGCAGCGGATGCCATCTGGCCCCCATTCGAGAGACAACTGGCGCACCAGCATCAACAAGGCGGCCTTGCTCGAGGAATAGAAACCAAGGCCCGGCGTGGGCTGCGTGGCAGACATTGATGCGGTTGCAACAAAGGCACCGCGGTTGGCCGCCAGATGGGGGTGAGCTGCTTTGGCCAGCAGCCAGGTCGCGCGTGTATTGATCGCGTAGATCTCGATCGAACAAGTCGACCGTCTGTTCGACCAGAGGCGCTCCGGCAATAATTCCGGCATTGCTGACTACCGCATCGACCCCGCCCATGTGGGCAATTGCCGCCGCGACGATCAAGTCGCCGCAATCCGGGCTGGAGAGGTCCACTACGCAGGTGCCCGCAGCAGCGCCGATCGCTCCCCCTACAGTGGCCAGACCATCGACGTCGCGGTCGGTCAGGAGCATCTGATGGCCGCTGCCTTGAGCAGCCAGAAGCTCCGCTACTGCCCGGCCAATGCCGCTTGCTGCTCCTGTGATAATAACCCGCATCCTGGCTCCTCAGTCTTTCAACCCAAGCTCTGCCATCAATTGCTGGCGAAGCTTGAATTTCTGTATCTTGGAAGCGGACATGGGCCATTCTTCGATGAAACGCACGTGGCGCGGCACCTTGAACGAGGCGATGCGTTCTTTGGCATAGGCGATCAGCTCTTCGGGAGAGACCGATCCGTTCCTGAGTTTGACGTAGGCTGCCGGAACTTCCTCCAGTCGAGCGTCGGGAATTCCGATGACTTGCGTGAGCTCAACGGCATCGTGCGCATCGAACAGCGCTTCAACTTCGGCTGCGGCGACATTTTCACCGCCAACCTTGAGCATATCCTTGAAGCGGCCGTGGAACCGCAAGTGGCCGTTTGCATCAACCGAACCAATGTCGCCGCTGTGATACCAGCCAGAAGAATCGATAGCTTCTGCCGTTTTTTCGGGGTCACGATGATAACCGTCGAGCATGTTATAGCCCCGGATCCAGACTTCGCCGCGCTGGCCAACCGGTACATCTTCACCGGTGTCGAGAGACACAATTCGCACGGAAATGCCCTTGAGCGGGTAGCCCAGAGCCTCGAACCCCAATTCCGGATCCATGTCGTATCCGCCAGTGGAGACAATGCCGCTCGCCTCCGACATGCCGAATGTGCCAACTTGCAAAGCGCCAGGCATCTTGGCGCGATAGGCATCGCCAACGGATTTGGGCATCTGGCTGAAGCAGCTGTTCATCAACCGGACCGAGCTCATATTCGTGCTGTCCCAGGCGGGATGGGCGATCATTGCCTGATGAAAAGTGACAAATGGCAAAAACACCATCGTGGCCTTTTCGGCCTCGATTTGGCGCAGGCTTTCGCCCGGATCGAAATGCGGCTGGCCAATGAATGTCCCGCCCACCTCGATCGCGCCGAGCATCGCCAGCATTGCAGCGATATGGAAAAGCGGCATTGGCGACCACACGCGCTCATCAGCGGTGAATGCCCAGCGATTGCGCGCCAGATTGCTCGCTTCGCGGCAAATTGCTTCGTTACTCAGCAGGCAGCCCTTGGGGTTTGCCGATGTGCCTGATGTGTAGAGAATCATGCAGGTATCGCGCAGCCGGACCGAAAGGCGTGCCTCGTGCACCAGCATTTCGTCAGTGGATAGCGCGGCGGCTTCAAAATCAGCCTGTCCGATGAAGCCTGCGGCCTGCTTGCCGCCATGGAGGATAAGCCGGCGCAGCTTTGGCGCCGCGAAAAGCGACAGAGCCATCGGGTCTGTGCAGTCAGCGATTGCCGGAAAGGCCTCGGTCAGCCGCGTTGCAAAATCGACAAAATCATCGGATTCGCTGTTGGTAATGACCGCAACCAGATCGGCATTTTCGACAACATAGGCAATTTCAGGGGCCCGGTAGCGCGCATTCATCAATACCGAAATGCCGCCAACCATCGAGACAGCAAACAGCGTTTCGATGAATTCGGTGCCCGATGGCAACAAGATGCCGATGTGGTCGCCTGGCTTGATTCCCAGCCCGATAAGTCCGCACGCGCGGCGAAGGACGGACCGGGTAATATCGTCATAGGTCCGCCGTCCGGACGGAAACACGATGGCTTCCTTGTTCGGATATTGGTCCCATGACTTCAACAGCATGTCGCCCAGCGGACTGACACTGATGCGTATCCGGGCAGGATCTTCGCTCATCCCTGACAAGGCAGAATTCTCCATTGGCGGGCTGCATTATCCGCCAGCCTTGCCAGACTGGCGTGGTCGCGGCCTTGCTGGGCCTTTCCTAGGATAGGTCGGACATGCACGGAGATATCAGCCGCACCCGACCACGCCGCCATCGACGGGAATTTCGGCGCCGGTGACATAGCCGCCTGCACGCGATGCCAGGAACACAATCACGCCGGCGATCTCGTCGGCACGGCCCATGCGATGCATCGGAATATGGGCCAGAACAGTTGGGTCAGCCGCCTCGTCGTCACGCAAATGCGCGGTCATCTTGGTCGGAAAAAAGCCCGGCATGACAACGTTGACGTTGATATTGCGCTGGGCAAGATCACCCGCGAGATCGCGGCTCAGCATGTGAATCGCCGCTTTGCTCGCCGAATAGGAATAGGCATTCAGACGCTCGGTGACCTTACCTGCTACCGAGCCGATATTGATGACCCGGGCGGGATCTTCCGGCGAAGCTGCGGCTTCCAGTTCCGGCAGAAGCTCGCGGATCAGGGTGAAGGGGGCCTGCACGTTGACCATCATGACGCCGGGCCAGGCCTTGTCGGGAAAGCTGTCCAGCGGGCCGCCCCAGGTCTTGCCGGCGTTGTTGACGATCACATGCAGTTTGCCGCCAAAGGCGTCGCGCACCCGGGCCGCAAGTTCGACCGCTGCCTCGGGAGAGGACAGATCGCAAGGCAGGGCAATGCAAGTGCCGAGAGCGGCCATTTCGGCTGCTGCTGCCTCGCAGATATCGGCCTTGCGCGATGTGATTGCCACGGTCGCGCCGGCGCGCAACAGGCCCTCGGCAATCATCCTGCCAAGTCCTTGTGCGCCGCCGGTGACCAGCGCAGTCTTGCCGGTCAAATCGAAGAGGCCGCTCATACCGTGATCACCACCTTGCCGAATTTGTGCTGCTTTTCGAGGTAGAGGAGTGCCTCGCGGGCTTCGGCAAGCGGGAATGCCTTTTCGATGACCGGCTTGATCTGATGCTTGTCGATGAAGGCCAGCATGTCGCGGAAGTCCTGCGGATCGCCAACCTGGCTGCCGACGATACTGGCGCTCTTGAGGAAGATGCCGGTGGCAGTCACTTCGAACTTGTCGCCCGCGGTGGATCCATAAATCACGATGCGAGCGCCGGGATTGATCGCGCGGACATAATTGGCATAACTCGGTGCAGGAGCGCCATCGAGCACGACATCGATGCCGCCCGTGAGCTTGCCGACCTGCTTGCGCCATTCGGGATCGGTAAAGAGCAACCCACCCAGCGCACCCATTTCCATGGCGCGATCCAGCACATCCTGGCTTTCGCCGGTGACAAAGACCTTTGCGCCCAGCGCTACGGCAAATGCCAGCCCAAAGGTCGCCACGCCGCCACCAACGCCGCTGATCAGCAGCGTATCGCCCGGCTGGAGCTGGCCCTTGAACATCAGCGCGCGCCAGGCGGTGAGCCCGGTGAGCACAGTTGCAGCGGCTTCCTCCCAGCTCATCCCCTTGGGTTTGGGTGCGATATTGCCTTCTGGAACACAGACATATTCGGCGATGGTTCCTGGATGCGGCATGCCCAGCAAGCCAAATTCAGTTTGCGGCGCATGGCGGTTCGAACCCCAATCGCGCCCTGGGTAAATCACCACCTCGTCACCCAGCGAAATGCCAGTGACGCCTTCGCCGATCATATCGACAATGCCAGCACCGTCGCAGCCCATTGTCGAGGGCAGGGACATGCCTGGATAAAGTCCCCGCGCGATCCACATCTCGCGGTGGTTCATCGAGGCAGCCTTGATCGCAACGCGGACTTCGCCCGCCTTGGGCTCGGGCGTTTCGACTTCGGCAACGCGGACGGCTTCAGGGCCTTCAGTGGTCTCGAGCAACAGGGCTTTCATGGGATTGGTTTCCTTGAACTCAGAACGAACGGGGAAGGCCGAGAGATTCGGCAATGCCGTTCCTGACCATTTCATTGGTGATTGGGCCGATCCGCCACAGACGGGAATCACGCCAGTATCGTTGCATGTCGGTTTCCGCCGAATAGCCCATGCCGCCAAGGATCTGGATGCCCATGTCGGCTGCCTTGTTGGCGTTTTCTGAGGCAAACAGCTTGAGCATATTGGCGTCGGTGCCAACATTCTCGCCGCGCGCCTGCTTGTCGGCGCACGAGTGCAGCAGCAATTCGGTGGTGCGCTGCATCGTGGCAATATCGGCCACATAGTGCTGCAATATCTGGAACTGGCCGATGAACTTGCCGAAGGCCTTGCGCTGCATCATGTAGGCGAGCGCATCTTCCAGAACGCCGTCGATCACGCCCAGGCAAAACGCGCCGACCATGATCCGTTCGTTGTTCAGCGTCGGTAGCAAGGTGTACCAAGCGCGATCTGGCTCTGCGAGGACGTTCTCATCGGCGACGAAGACGTTGTCATAGACTACGCTTGAACTGCCCATCGAGCGCATGCCCAGCTTGGGCAGGTTGGTGATTTTTACGCCGTCACTTCTGGCGGGTACCCAGAACAAGGTAAGTCCCTGATGCTTCTTCTCGACATTGCGATCCGTGCGGGCAAGGACGAGCAGATAGTCGGCTACGTGCGCGGATGATGACCAGATCTTTTCGCCATTGATCACCCAGCCACCATCAACCTTATCGGCCGTTGTGGTCAGGCTGCCGAGTACGTCGGTTCCGCCAGCAGGTTCGGTGAAGGAGATCGCGGCCTTGAGCTCACCGGCCGCGATTTTGGGAAGGTACTTCGCCTTTTGCTCGGGCGTTCCGTAAAGGCCGATCGATTTAGATCCCGCGAACGATGTGATGCCCCAGATCCACGACAGGCCGCCAAGCGACCGCGCCAATTCCCGGGCGAGTAGCATTTGCATGACGACATCGCCGCCCTGGCCACCATATTCTTCATCAATGCCAATGCCGTGGAAGCCTGCTTCACTAAACTTTTCCCACAAGGCGTGCGGATAGTTGTGTTCGTCCGCTTCAAGTTTGCGGGCCCAATCCTTCGGACATTCATTATCCACCCAGCGGCGCACCATATCGCGGAAAGCGCGGTGTTCTTCTGGCAGTTCGAAGTCCATTCGCGGCATCACTCCCATCGTCGGGCACTTGATCAGTGACCTTGATCCAAGCCTGTCTTTGAATGCCTGTTCGCTCTGGCCACCTATCTCTGGGTAGGAGAAGGCGCTTGCGCTTGCGAGATTCCTGTTGAATACGAAGCGCAGATCAGATGGTGGACAATCAGTCCGCCCGGTCCTTGGGTAGAGTTTGACTGATATGGGCGTTGTTTCGACAACTATCGTGCCGCCGCGTGCAGCGCACAAGTACGTCACCCGCGAGACAATCGAACGGCTGGTCGATGAAGTCTGCGCATCGCGCGTGGTCACGGTCAGCAGTCCGGCAGGCTTTGGCAAAACCACAGCCATGTTGCGCTGGGCCGAGACGCTGCACGAGCGGGGCCACCCGGTTTTGTGGATCGCTGCCCGGGCGGGCATCGATTCTGCTGGACTCGTTCAAGGTGGCGTTACGTCAGGCGCTGATCGCCGCTGATCTGCCGGCGGCCGACGATTCGATCGAGCAGGATGCACGGGCATGGCTTGCCAGTCTGTCGGATGTTTCCGGCCCGAAGCCCATGCTGTTCATTGATGACGGGCAATTGCTAAGCCCGGATATCCGCGAATTCATCGATCAGCTCATTGCCAGCGCCCGCGATGCCTTGACCACCGTGATTGCCACAAGAGGCGAGTGCAGCATCAATCTGGCTCGCCTGCGTTCGCTGGGTTACCTGCTGGAAGTGCGGGTTCGCCACCTGTGCTTTGATTCCGAAGAATCCGCGCGCTTGATTCAGCAGCAGGTCGAATTTCCAATTCCATCAGAGGAAATGCAGCGGATCGTTGTGGATACGCAGGGCTGGGCGGCCGGTCTGGTCCTCGCCGCCGGTGCCTGGCAGCGCGACATGGTAGAAGGCTATCCGCCCGAGGGCGGGGCAACGGGAATACGGCACGAATTTGCCAGCTATTTTCACGAAGAAGTGATGGAGGGACTGCCGCAGGACATCCGTGACTTCATTGTCGGCACCTCGATTCTGGGCGAACTGACGCCGTCAGCCTGCGCCGCCGTGATCAACACCGAAGACGCGCGGATCATGCTGGAAAAGGTGTTCGAGCGCGGCCTATTTCTGAACGAACTGGATCGAGAGCTCAGCCGCTATCGCTATTACAAATTATTCCGCGACATGGTGTTTGGTCGCCTGATGATGCGGGCACCGGAACGAGCAACTGAACTGCACCGCCGGGCCAGTCGCTATTTCGCCGAGAATGGCGAGCTTCAACTTGCTCTCGATCATGCCGTGCAGAGCGGTGACAAGGAATTTCTGGCTGACCAGTTCGAACTGCTGGCGGATCCGATGATCTACGGCGGCATGCTGAACCGGCTCGACGATCTGGCCAACGACCTGCCCCGGGAACTGTTGCAAAGCAGGCCCTCCCTGATGCTGGCAATGTCATGGCGGCGCAGCCGCCGGCTCGCGTTCAAATCGTCGGAGCGCCTGATCGAAGCCGCTGAAGTGGCCGTAGCTGCAAAGGTCGCTGACGGGACGATGGATTGTCATGCGGCGGAGCAGATGGGCCTGCGCGTCCGTCATCGCCGGATCATGCTGGAAGCGGCGCGTGACAACATGGTGTTGGTCGAGCGTCAGTCTGAAATCTTGCTGGATGATCTAGGCGATGACCACCCCTATCTGAGCTGCACCTTGCTAGCACAGCTTCTGTCGGCGCGCCGCGAGCTTTATCATTTTCATGACATGTTGCGGTTGGAAGCGGAGCTCAGAAAGGCGCTGGGTCGTCCGGGGTCCGATTTTGCCTCGATTGCGCTGAAATCCTCGGTTGCGCCGACATTGGTTGCGCAGGGCAAGACGCAGATGGCTCGCCAGTTTCTGACGGAAGCCCATGCTCTTGCCATGGATATGGAAGGGCAGGTTTCGGGCCTTGCCGCCTTGCCGGCCTTGCCGCTTGCCGAAATCCACTACGAATGCGGCGAACTGCAACAGGCCGCCCGACTGGTCGAGGGCTATCTGCCATCGATCCGGCAATGGGGTTTCGTTGACCAGCTGGCGTCCGGTTATCTTGTCCGGGCACGTTTGGCGGCTGCCGAAGGTGACTATGCCTCGGCGCTATCGGGGCTGGAAGAGGCGCATCTGGTTGCCATCGAATGCGGACTGGACCGGCTGCGGGCTTTGGTGATTTCCGAACAGATCCGCATGCTCGTAAAGCTGGGGCAACTCGAGCAGGCAGAGCAGCTTTTCTGGTCGAGCGACCTGCAGTTTGAAGGCGAGCCTGTGCCGACGCTCAATCCAACCCGGCTTAACGAATGGATGGCCACAGCCTGGTTGCGATTGGAAATGCATCGCTTCAGGCTCGTCCGGTCACGCAAGATCGCCAAACGATGGCTGGAATTTGTCCGCAAACGCGGTGCAGTGCGTTCGGCTGTAACCTTTGAGTTGTTGTTGGCGGAAATTGCGGTCCTGTCGGGCAATCGGTCGGAGGCAAGGAGATCGGTACGGTCCGCAGTTGAATTGGCCGAACCCGGCGGCTGGATTCGTCCCTTCATTGATGAAGGGGAGGCTATCGGCGCGCTTTTGGTCGAGGCTTATGGCAGCGGCCCGACACTGGATACGCCCGTCGATAAATTTGCCGCCAAACTTGTCTCCGTGCTCAAGGGGACGGCGCAAATGGACGAGGTAGAGGATGATTACGGTCTGGCCAGCGGCCTTTCGCTTCGCGAGGTTGAGATTCTGACGCTCGTCAGCGGCGGTTTGCGCAATCGTGAGATCGGTGACCGGCTTGGCCTGACCGAAGGCACGGTCAAATGGTACATGCAGCAGATCTACGATAAGCTCGGTGTCCGCCGCCGGCCGCAAGCCGTGATCCGCGCGCGGCAGTACGGGATTTTGTCCTGACCGCCTATCTTGCGAAAGGCTGATCTCGCAGGTGACGGCCTAAAAGGGGCTCCTGGTTCATCGGAACTTACGGGAGCGGAAATTGGCCAAGGGCAAGGTAATCATCAGCTGCGCGGTAACCGGCGCCATTCATACGCCCAGCATGTCGCCGCATCTCCCGGTTACGGCCGACGAAATTGCAGAGGCTGCGATTGGTGCGGCAGAGGCGGGCGCCGCGATAATTCATTTGCACGCGCGCAATCCGGTTGATGGCCGGCCGGACCAGAACCCTGATCTGTTCGAGCCCTTCCTCAAGGTTATCAAGCAACGCTCTGACGCAGTGATTAACCTGACCACGGGCGGCCACCCATCGATGACGCTGGAAGAGCGGTTGCGGCCCGCAACCCGGTTCCAGCCCGAGGTTGCCAGCCTCAATATGGGCACGATGGGCTTTGGCCTGTTCCCGATGCTCAACCGCTACAAGGACTGGAAGCACGATTGGGAGCCGCAGCTGCTCGAAGCATCGCGCGATCTGGTGTTCAAGAATACCTACAAGGACATCGAGGGTTTGCTGTCATTGCTCACCCCGCTGGGTACGCGCTTCGAATTTGAATGCTACGATACTAGTCACCTCTATAATCTGGCGCACTTCCTCGATCGCGGACTGGTGAAGGCACCGCTGTTTGTTCAGACCTGTTTCGGCATTCTGGGCGGCATCGGCAGCCATCCGGATGACGTGATGCACATGAAGCGTACCGCGGACCGGCTCTTCGGTGATCAATACGAATGGTCGGTGCTGGGCGCAGGCGCCAAACAGATGAGCATCGTCGCCATGGCCGCTTCGATGGGCGGCAATGTTCGCGTCGGGCTGGAGGATTCGCTCTGGGCCGGGCCTGGCAAATTGGCTGAAACCAACGCGCAGCAGGTGCTGACCGCGCGCAAGATCATCGAAGGCATGGGGCTTTCCGTAGCCACGCCTGACGAAGCCCGCGAAATACTGTCGCTCAAGGGCGCGGATCGTACAGCGATCTGATCAGGCAGGCGGTGCGGAACATGAAAGTCTGGTGGGACCCCGAAGACGCGAAGGACTGGCTAGACCGGCTGGAAACTCGTCCGCTCGAAGCGCTGATGTCCGATGCTGAGGCGCTGACACTTGCCGGGCACGGCGCGGTGGTGACCTATTCGCGCAAGGTGTTCATCCCGCTCACCCAATTGTGCCGTGACGTCTGCCATTACTGCACCTTTGCCCGGCGCCCGTCAGAGCTGGCTTCGCCCTATCTTGAACTCGACGAGGTGCTGGCAATTGCCCGTGCAGGTGAATTGGCGGGCTGCCGCGAAGCTCTGTTCACTTTGGGGGATCGTCCGGAAGCCCGGTATGCCACTGCTCGAAACTGGCTTGCCGAACGCGGTTATGCCAGCACGCTGGACTATGTGGCAGCGGCGGCAAGGCTGGTGCTGGATGAGACGAGCTTGCTGCCCCACCTCAACCCGGGATTGATGGACGCAGCAGACTATTCAGCGCTGCGACCACTTGCGGCGTCGATGGGCTTGATGTTGGAAAGCACATCGAAGCGATTGTGCGAAAAAGGCATGCCCCACCATGGCTCACCCGACAAAGATCCACAGGCGCGACTGGAATCGATCCGGCTTGCCGGTGAGGCTAAGGTCCCTTTCACCACCGGGCTGCTGATCGGCATCGGTGAGACGCGTGCAGAACGGGTAGAGGCGCTATTGGCCATCCGCGACCTGCATGCGCGATACGGCCATATTCAGGAAGTGATCATCCAGAATTTCCGGGCCAAGCCGGATACGTTGATGCGCAATTCAGGCGATCCCTCCTTGCGTGACCACCTTTGGACGATTGCAGCAGCCCGGCTGATCCTCGGTCCGGAAATGACAATTCAGGCCCCGCCCAATCTTCAGCCGGGTGAATTGAGGCAATTGGTTCGAGCCGGGGTCAATGATTGGGGCGGGGTGTCTCCGGTGACGCCCGATCACGTCAATCCGGAAGCGCCCTGGCCGCATCTGATGAAGCTTGAAACCGAGACTGAAGCTGCGGGTCGGCATCTGCGCCAGCGACTGGCCATCGGTCCGGCTTTTGCGCGCAATGTGGACTGCTGGGCTGACCCGGCGCTCCACACGCGCATCCGCCGTGCGGTTGATGCACGCGGGCTGCCGCGAGAGGTGGACTGGTATCCCGGTACTGGCGCACCTGTGCCGGAACTGCTTCCGTCACTGGTGACAGGGCGCGATCCCCAGATTGCCGTCACGCTGGGCCTTGTCTCGCAAGGTGAGGAGCTGACCCAGCGGCAAGTCGCGCGACTGTTTACGGCTGAAGGCCGCGATTTCGATGCCGTGTGCCGCGTGGCTGACGAATTGCGGGCGGATCGGGTGGGTGATGCTGTCACTCATGTGATCAATCGCAATATCAACTATACCAACATCTGCCTCTATCGCTGCGGTTTCTGCGCCTTTTCCAAGGGCAGCACCAAAAGCGAGCGCGGACCGGCCTACAATATCGATCACGCCGAAATTGCCCGCCGGGTGATCGAAGCCCGCGATCGCGGGGCTACGGAAGTGTGCCTGCAAGGCGGCATCCATCCCAGCTATGATGGCAACACTTACCGCGGCATTGTTGCAGCCGTGAAGGCCGCCGTGCCGGAAATGCATGTCCATGCCTTTTCGCCGCTCGAGGTGCATCACGGTGCAACGACGCTGGGGCTTAGCTATGTGGACTATCTTACCGGCCTGAAGCAGGCAGGCTTGGCGACCTTGCCGGGGACAGCGGCAGAAATCCTGTCAGATGATATTCGTCAGATCATTTGTCCCGACAAGATCATGACCGGCGAGTGGCTGGCAGTGATGCGCGCTGCCCATAAGGTTGGGCTAAAATCCACAGCGACGATCATGTTCGGGCATGTCGAGACTTACGATCACTGGGCCATTCACTTGGTACGGCTGCGCCGGCTCCAGCAGGAAACCGGCGGCTTCACCGAGTTCGTTCCGTTGCCGTTCGTCCACATGGAAGCGCCGAACTGGCGAAAGGGGCAGACTCGCTCGGGCCCGAGCTGGCGCGAAGCTGTGCTGATGCACGCCGTCGCCCGTATCGCGCTGGACGGAGCGATCCCCAACATTCAGGCTAGCTGGGTAAAACTGGGGCCGGACGGCGCCGCGGTTATGCTCCAATCAGGAGCAAACGACCTTGGCGGTGTGCTGATGGACGAATCTATCACTCGGGCCGCCGGGGGTATGAACGGGCAACTGTTCGACGTGCCGCAGATGAAGGCGTTGGCCCGAGGCATTGGCCGGCCCCTGAGGGAGCGGAGCACAGTCTATGGTCGGCCCCTGAATCAGATGGCCAGCGCGGACTGAGGCGGCGATTTCTTGCGCCAGTGGCAGGCTATTGTCCCGATAAAGCAGGGCACGGGAAGCAAATCACGACTGAGTGGTGTGCTGGACACGAGTGGCCGCATGGCACTGATGCGCCAGCTGGCAGGCCATGTTGTTGCCGTTCTTCGCCATTGCCCGGACGTCCGTAGCATAGCCATCCTCTCACCGGCGCGGCCCGGAGGCTGGTATGGAGATTGGATCAAGGATGAGGGGCGGGGCCTGAATGCTGAGTTGAAGCGCTGGCATATCGGTCTGGGTGGTTCGCCGGCAATGGTCATTCATGCCGATCTTCCGCTGGTCTGTGCTGCCGATGTCAGCATCCTGCTCGCAAGCGCCAGAGCGAATGGATCGGCCATGGCGACCGACCGTGCAGGCAATGGCACTAATGCGCTGGCGCTTGCCAGCGGAGGGGCTTTCGATTTCCGTTTCGGTGCAATGAGCCGCCATTTGCATACGTCGCAATGCCCAGACATGCCAGTGCTGGAACGCGTGGGACTGGTGGCAGATCTAGATACGCCAGATGACCTGAGTTTTGCGGAAAGCCGCGGCTTTCGAGTGGAGCAGGCCTGCCATCGGGAAGGTTTGGCAGCTGCACCTGCCCTTCACAAGGCAGCCATGACATTCGATCAGGAGAGCAGGCCATGAAGCTTAATGTGGGCGTGCCCAACAGCATGAAGGTGGCCGCCATGGTGCAGCCATGGGAAGGGGCGTTGAATGGCGCAGACATCGGCAAGTTGATGGCTGCCGCTGATGCTTTCGGCTTCAACAAGTGCATGCTGGGTGAGCACTTCATCATCCCGAAGGAGCATGTTGCACTGTCAGGTGACTGGTATTTCCATACCGTGGTCGCGCTGGGTTACATCGGCGGTAAGACCAGAAACCTGCGGTTGTCTTCGTCAGTCTCGATCCTGCCGCTGCAGAATCCCATCGTGCAGGCCAAAGGTTGGTCCACGCTTGATTGGCTGACGGGCGGCCGGGCAGAGGCGCTGTTCGGCGTTGGCTGGCTTAAGGAAGAGTTCGACATGCTGGGCGTGCCTTTCGCCAAGCGCGGACGCATGGCCGATGAATATGTGGCCGCGATGATCGAGTTGTGGACCAAGGACGATCCCGAATTCGAAGGGGAATTCGTCAATTTCCGCAATTGCGGTTTCGCTCCCAAGCCAGTTCAGAAGCCCGGTGTGCCAATATGGTTCGGCGGCGATGCACAGGCCGTGCAGCAACGGGTGGCGAAGTTCGGCAACGGTTGGTCGCCTTTTCGCACCCCGCCCGAAACCTTTCCGGACTGCATCGATTTCATCAAATCGCAGCCTGAATACGATGGCCGCCATCTCGATTTCTTCTTCGCGCTGGAAATGCTCAATGTCGGCGCGCATCACGAGATTCTTGACGATGCGCGCGCGCCAGGCACGGCGGACAAACAGAAGATCCTCGATCAGATTGGCTGGTTGAAGGAACTGGGCATTACTGAAACCATCGTGCCACTTCCGCCGGGGATTACCGGCGAGCAGGCTTGGCTTGATCGCCAGCAGTGGGTGTCGGAAGAGATCATGCCGGTGGTTTAGGAAATGGCCCGGCTCTGCGGCAAGCAGGACCGGGCCAATCGTGTTACCCCTGCATCGCCGCCATCATGTCGAGCATGTCGGCGTAGTGCGGCTGGTGGTGGCAAATGCCGCCGTCTACCGAAATGATCTGGCCGGTGATGAACGAGCCAAGGTCCGATGCCAGCCACAGCACAGCACCGGCAATGTCATCGGCTACGCTTTCACGCGGCAGCAGGACGTGGCGCTGGATCATGCCGAGTTGCGCCTCTGTCATCTGGGCACGCGCCACAGGACTAAGCACCAGGCCTGGCAGAATCGCGTTGCAGCGGATGTTGGCGCGGCCGAACTGAGCCGCTGTATTGCGGGTGAGTGCATTGATCGCTGCCTTGGACGAACTGTACGCCGGGTTGAGCACATCGCCGAGGATCGATACGCCCGAACTGGTGTTGATGATCGATCCGCCGCCACTCGCAATCATGTGCGGGGCGACATGCTTTGTCATCAGCATGGTGCCGCGCGTGTTGATGTCGAAAGCTGCGTCCCACACTTCGGCCTCCATCGCGGTGAGCGAGCCATCCTTCATCATCTGCCCCGCGCCTGTGTTGGCGGCATTGTTGTGCAGTACGTCGATCCGACCATAGCGCTCGACAACTGCGGCCACCATGGCGGCAATGCTGGCTTCGTCACCCAGATCGACCATGTGCGCCATTGCGGTGCCGCCCGCAGCGGCAATTTCGTCCGCGACGCGCTCCGCTCCGGCCAGATTAATGTCTGCTACCACCACGCTGGCGCCTTGCGCCGCGAGCATCTTTGCGCAGGCTTCGCCGATGTTGGCGCCCGCGCCTGTGACGATTGCAACTTTGCCTTCAACCAATCCCATCTTCACTCTCCAAGAAGTTGCCAGGTGCCGTAATCTTCGGCTGCCACGAAAAAGCGCTCGTTCATCGGGATGCCGTTCTGACCCCAGGCATCGAGATTGGCGACCCAGGCCTGAATGCCGTACATCACCCACAACCGGGTTTCTTCCCAGGCTTCCTCAAAGCTGGGCACGCCCTGAGCGCCAGTTGCGATCAGATAGTCACGGTATTGCCTGACCATGTCCTTGTGATGATGGCGGCGTTCTTCGATGCTCAATGCGCCGATGACGAAATAGGTCAGATCGCGCCAGGGCCGCCCGCGGCGCACCAGTTGCCAATCGAGCCAAAGGCGCTCGCCGTTTGGCAGGATATAGGTGTTGCCCTGATGGCAATCACCCAGCACGATGCAGTGCGGGGTGGTTCTGGCCCGTTCAATTTCGCCTAGCCGGTCAAAGGCGCGCTCCACCTTGCGCGGATCCGCAAGGTAATGCTTCGGCGCGATGGCGCAGAAGCCAGGCTCTTCCAGATTGAGCGCGATCCACTGCCACATGATCCGCACCTGATCGCTATCGACCGGCGTATCCATCTGCGTCTGGAGCCACGGCGCTTTGGCCGGGCTGATCTTGTCACTGCCCCACAGGCTGCCATGCAGCTTGGCCAGACCTTCAAGGTTCTCCATGATCATGTCGACGCCATTGGCGTTGGTGGAGTGGCCAAAACGGCCACCTCGCTGGACAAGATCTTCAAGCACGATGAAGCCATGGGCGCTGCCATCATCGTCCCAATCGGCGTAAAAACACTTGGCGGTCGGAACTTTCATTTCATGGACCATGAAGTGATAGAACCGAGCCTCGAGCGCGTGAATATCGACGTTGTCGAACGAGCCTGACCAGTTGGCCTTCATGCAAAGGTTCGCAGGCAGACCAGCGGCAATGCCTGCGTCGTTCCAGTCCACTTTCACTCGCCACTTTGTGGTGTGGCTGTTGAGCAGTTCGACTGTTTCCATATTGCTGGCCACTACGCCAGGATATTTGTAGCTCAACATCCGGCTGAGCCATTCAGCGTTCACATCATCCATTGATGTAGGCAGATGATCGGTTCTCGCTGGATATGGACGGGGCACGCAGTTAGGATCGACCACCGGGTTGTGGTATTGCGGGAGGGCTTGAGGGTCCATCTTCAACTCCTTGAAATCGTTAATTCGTGACTATTGCTAGCCTTGATCTGTAGAGATGCGAGCAGCAGGAAAAGCCCGCCAAGCACGCAGAAAATCATCGCTGCACCAATGCCCCAGGCAAGGCCGCCACTGCCGCCGACTTCGTCACTGATCCTGCCGATAAGCCAGGTACCAAAGCCGACGCCGATCAGGTTGGCGCTGGTCTGGACGGTGGAGATGGCAAGCCCGCGCAGGTTTGGTCCAGCCTGAGTGACGATCATCGCGTTGACTGGGCCGTTATAGGACGAACTGAACAGGCCTGCTGCCATGATGCAGGCCGTTGCCAGAAGTCCGTTGGAGAGGCTCACCGCCGCCACACCGCTAATCGCGGTCAGAATGGGTATGGCTGAAGCAATCAGTGCCGTTCGGGCAGGATCGAAGCCACCACGGCGGGCATTGATCCGGTCAACCCCCAGCCAGCACCCAGCCCGCCGATTGAACCCAGCAAGCCATAGGCGATGGCAACGGTGGTGCCGGCCTCCGCAAGCGGCATTCTGCGGCTTTGGACAAGGAAAGTAGCCAGCCACGTGCTCATGCCATAGATGCCAGTGGCAATGCAGGTAATTGCCGCCACGCCATAGGCAATGCCGGGGCGGGACATCAGCTCTTTCAGACGTGGCCACAGACTGGTGTTCAGTTCGGGCTCGGCCTTGTCCATCTGCCCGCGTTTGGGTTCGCGCAGAGTTAGCAGCAGCAATGGTGCCAGCAGCAGGCCGGGCACGCCTGCCAAGACGAAGGTCCAGCGCCAACCATAGGCCTCAACGATCATTCCCCCAGCGAAGAAGGCTATGGCAAAGCCGATTCCCGCGCTCAAATACCAGATGCCAATGGCGGTCGCACGCCGGTCCGTGCCGAAATAATCGGATAGAATTGACATGCCGGTAGGCGATCCCCCGGCCTCGGCCACACCGACGCTGGCACGACCAAGCAGCAAACTCCAATATCCGGTGGCGGCTGCACAAGCGGCGGTTGCACCGCTCCATGCGGTGAGTGCGCAGCTGAGCAGAACCTTCCGGTTGGTCCGGTCCACTGCATAGCCGAACGGGATCGCAGCAAGAGCAAAGGGCAAGCCATAGGCGAGACCGGCAAGCAAACCGAGTTGCTGACCTGAAAGGTTGAACTCGTCGCCAATCGGCTTCAGCACCAGACCGATCACGGCGCGATCCATGCCGTGACAAGTCTGCGCCAACGTCAGGATAGCGAGCACGTACCAGCTATAGCCTGTGACGGTGGACCGGTGTTCCACGCATCTCTCCCTTTGGGTTTTTTCGAAGCTCAGCATTGCAGAGGGGTAGGGGGCGCAACCTGCCCAAGGAAAGGCGCGGGGTGAGAGGCCTGTGTCAGACCTCGCCAGACGATAGCGAGGGGCGAGTGATGGACAGCGCTGAAACCAACAAGGCAATCGTGCGCCGCTTTCTGGGCGCCGTGGCGGCAGGGGATATCGACACAATCGAGGAATTGCAGGCTCCTGACTGTACTTGGTGGGTCGTCGGGCGCGGCGAGGTATCGCGCAAATCCTATACAGATGACGTCCGCGGCATGTTGCTGGCAGCAGATCCGCGTAAGGTCGAAATTATCGGCATGGTGGCTGAAGGTGACATGGTGGCCGCTGAAATTCGCTCCGAATTCCACTTCGGAGACCGGGTCTATGCCAATGAGTACCATGACCTTTTCGAAATACGCGCCGGGCAGATCGTGCATGGCCGTGAATATTTTGACACCGGTAAAGTGGCGGCCTTCTTTGGTCCGATGGAGGGGTGAGGCGATGAATGCTGAACAGATCGTGCGTGATTTTCTTGCGCTGTTTCATACCGAAAAGCTTGATGCGCCAGGACTTCGCTCGATGCTGGCTGATGACGCGCGCTATCAACCGATCATGCCCATTGCCCCGGTGCGCAAAGGTGCCGACGCTATTGTCGAGGAACTTGAGCGGCAATACCAGCTCTACGACGAATGCGCCTGCAACACGCTAAACGTGGCAGTTTCCGGGAATACCGTGTTCACCGAAAGGGTCGATACCGTCCGCCAGCTCGCCAACGGCCAGCGCACAACCACCCATGTCGTGGGCGTGTTCGATCTGGATGCCAACGGCAAGATCATGTGGTGGCGCGAGTATTGGGACGCGCTCGATTGCGCCGGTCAGCTTGGCATCGACGACAAGACAATGCGCGCAATCATGTGTGTAGGAGAGTGACGCGATGAATTACGACGTTGTAATCATGGGTTCCGGGGCTGCCGGACTGACTGCGGCTTTGGTTGCTGCCAAGGCCGGACTGAAGGTGGCCGTGCTGGAGAAGGCGGCGCATTTCGGCGGGACGACCGCGATTTCAGGCGGTGGCGTCTGGATTCCCGGCAGTCCGCAAGCTCAGGCAGCAGGCGTGCAGGATTCAGCCGATGCGGCGCGGGGCTATGCGATGGCCGTGGTTGGCAACCGGGCTGAGAAGGCACTGATTGACGCCTACATCGATACTGGACCAGCCATGGTTGAGTGGCTGGAGGCCAACAGCACCGTCCACTTCCTGCTCTCCCCGCCATCGAGCGACTGGTATCCCGAAGTCCCCGGCGCGGCTGATCATGGCCGCCTGCTCGCTCCTGCCGAATTTGACGGCAAACAGCTCGGCGAGAATTTCAATCGCCTTGCCAAACCGCGCGAGGAATTCAACGCGCCGGGCGGCATGATGATCGACCTGTTCGATCTGCCCTATCTTGAGCGACTGCCCGCTCCCGGCGCGCTGTGGCACATGGCCAAGATCGCGGTCCGCTTTGCGCTCGACAAGAAGAAACTGGGTCGCGGTTCGCGCCTTACCATGGGGACTGCACTGGCGGGCCGGTTGCTGCATTCGGCGCTCGCAGCGGGGGTTGATCTGTTTGAAAGCGCACCAGTAGTAGACCTGACAGTCACTGACGGCCGGGTCACGGGTGTGCGGGCCAAAATCGACGGTGTCGTCACGGAAATAGCTGCGGCCAAGGGTGTGGTGTTGGCCTCTGGCGGGTTCTCCGCCAATGCGGAAATGCGCAAGGCCTATATCCCGTTTGCTGAGCATCACGTCTCGATCCTGCCATATGACAATACCGGAGACGGCATCAACGCTGGCACTGCAGCGGGCGCGACCATGGGGGCAGAAAACCACGTCAATGCGGTCTGGACAGTTGCCTCCAAGCGAACGCGTAAAGACGGCTACGTCGAGCGGTTCGCGCATCTCATGGATATGTCGAAGCCCGGATGCATCGCGGTAAACAAGCGTGGTGAGCGCTTCGGGAACGAGGCCAGTGTGCACTTCGTCGAGGCTATGCACGCCACGGGATCTGTCCCGGCCCACATCATTGCCAATGCCAAATTCGTGAAGAAATACGGGATGGGGCTGGTCCTTCCCGGCGGTGGCAAGATCAAAGAGATGGTCGCTTGCGGATATATGAAAACCGGCGCGACACTTGCCGAACTGGCGGCGCAGATCGGGGTGGATCCGCGCGGTCTGGAAGCGACCGCTGCCAAGGTTTCCTTTGATGCGGCGAGCGGCAGGGACACCCAGTTTGGCAAAGGTGAAACCCGCATTGATATCGAGATTGGCGATGCCAAGCACAAACCGAACGCCTGCTTCGGTGCCCTGGGCGAAGGCCCTTATTATGCGGTCGAGATCTTCCCCGGCGATGGGTCCACCACGGTCGGCCTGCGCATCGATGACCAATGCCGTGTCATCGGCCAGAACGGGGCGCCTGTTGGGGGCCTGTGGGCGGCTGGTCTGGATGCGAATTCGATCTGGCAGGGCAAGTCGCCTGCGCATGGCTGCAATGTCGGCCCTGCGATGGTGACAGGATTTCTCGCGGGCAAGTCTATCGTTGCATGATGAGCAGGGGCTGCCCGCCATGGGCAGCCACCGCAGTCAATTTTCACCCAGCCTGCCGCCGCTTGGCCTCTGCCACCATGGCATAAAGGCCGCCGTTGTAGCTGGTCAGCTGTTCCATCGTCAGGTTGCGATAGGGCGTCATAGGGCAGAGCGAATCGACCACGCCCCAGAACGGTTCGATCTTTTCCAGAACTTCATCAATCGGACCGCATTTGACGAAGGCTTCGACCATCTCGTCGCTGACCTTGTCGATCACGCCCGATGGATCGCCGTGGTCTTCTGCAGCCAACTGACAGTCACGCGCCATGTCGCCAAAGCCGACGGCATCAAAAAACGTTTCATACTCCTTGTAGCCGGCATAACCGGCAACCGTAGCGCGGCTGTCATTGATCGCCTGCTGCTTGTCATCGTTGATCGCGATCCACGGCCAGGCGTTGATTTCCACGTCGCTGCGCTGGCGGCCAAAGCGGGCAAGCTCCGCCTCGATGAAGGCCTGCTTCTGCACTGTGTAATCCACCGTCCACAAGGCATGGACCATCAGGCCATCGCTGATTTCCAGCGCCAGGCTGGTCAGCTTGTCCTTCAGCGCGGCGATCCAGATGGGAATTTCCTCGCGCACGGGCGGTGCGGTCAGCATCATCTCTGTCCATTCGGCGTTGAAGTATTCGCCGTGGATCGGTTCCATGCCCTTGTGGGCATTGGCGTTGACGTACCGCACAACTTTGACCACCTCGCGCAAGTGCGACAGCAGCTTGCGCTTGGGTTCACCATAAATGCCGCAGATCGCGCTATGCAGCGATGTGCCCAGACCCAGTACGAAACGGCCCTGACTGATCGTATCGAGTTCCATTGCTGCGAAGGCGGTTTCGACCGGGCTGCGGGTTCCCGCCACGGCAATGCCGGTGGAGACCTTCAGCGTATCGGTCATGGCGGCAACGGCCGCCATGGGCACGAACGGCGGGCCGTAAATCTGGAGTGAGAAGCAGCCTTCGAAGCCTACGGCTTCCATCTGCTTTGCAATCCCGCCCATCACGGGAGCAGGCAGGATGGGCATGACCCCCCACCAGCGTCGTTCGCCGCCGACTGCGTTCGTCAGTTTGCTCATTTGCCGTCATATCCTATGATTTCGCTACAATCAGCGCTGACATTATCGCGGTAGGCAAAGTCGCCACGCGCCTGCCGTTCGGCCAGTGCCAGCATCAGAACGCGGTACTTCTGTCCGGCTTCATCGAGCGGTGAATGCAGGTCCTTCCGCTTTTCAGGCCGCATGTAGCGCGGGCTTTGCGGGCTGGTCATATAGCTGTCCTGCCGTGAAACCTTGTAGCTGGCCTTGGGCATCAGGTAGCGGAACAGATTGGATTTTTTCACGTTGCTCGTATTGATCACATAGTCCAGCCGGGTCCGGTCGCGGGTTTCCGGAACGCAAGGATGGAAAAGCTGGACGTTGTCGCCGGGGCTGAACCTGCCATAGGCGATTGCGGCATGACTGCGCAGGTAAATGCGGATGACCTGCCTTACCTGCTGCACGTCAGATTTGACCCCGCCGAAAATTTTCATGATCGGCGCGACAGACTTGTTCACGCAGGTGCGGACCATGGTGATGGTCTCACTGTCGTGGAACACCTCGACGGTTTCCTTGTCCATCTTCTCATCGCCTACAACGTCGGCGTGGAGGAAATCGGCATGAGTCAGATCGATCAGATTCTCCAGGCTGAGCGGCGCGGTGCAATCAAAACGCACGGTACCTACCATGTGCAACGGCAGGCCGCCGTCCTCTGGCAGATAAGGCAGGCTGGGGACATGTTCTGGCGCGGCATTGGCGGGGTTGCCGAACCAGCCCCACACATAGCCGTACTTCTCAATGACCGGATAGCGGCCTTCGCTGTCGGAATAGCTGCTCTTTGCCGTCCGCTCGGTGTCTGAGGGGTGAAATTCCGCCGCCACGGCCACGCCGTGATCGCGCCACAGGAAATAGGGATGCGAATAGACCGCCCGGCGCACCGGCTTTTTCGTGACGGCCGAGCTGTGGGCAAGTGGAAACCAGGCATCCTTCAGCACGATATCATGCGGCACCCAGGCGTTGACCTTGGCAGCAAATTCACGCGGGTCTGCGGTGATCGGATCGACATAGTCGTCCGTGATTGCAGTATCCTTGACGTCGAGCATGATCGTCTTCTCCGATTTGTCAGGCTGCGCTGACCTGCACAGATCGAGCATTAATTTCACTGCGCAGCGTGACGGCGTGGATCGAAGCCGAAGGCTTCAGGACCCGCAAGGCGGCGCCATCGATGGTGCTGTGGACGGCAAATGGCGCGCCGACTCCCATCAGTTTTGCCGAGATTCCGGGTCTGGTGTTTTCAAGCTTTGCGCGCCAGCGAATCTGCGTAACCCCTCTTGCGGCAGGAACCGGGGCAAGAGTGGCCGACAGGAGCGGATTGAACCCATCGTCCCGCAACAGGAGATCGCATTCCCCCGTCACGGGATCGGCCGAGATGCGCAGCGTAATCGGGAAATCCGAGCTGAAGGGCGAAGGCCAGTGCAGGCCTGCCCACTGGCACGAGCGTTCAAGCACAAGCTTGCCATTCTGCTCGGCCAGTTCGGCGAGCAAGTAAGGTGTGAAGCGCACACCCCGGATGGACAGGACGAGCGAGGGATCGTCGAACAAGGCGGCGATGTAATGCTCGTGGTCAAGTGCAACATTGGCGGTGCCAGCCAAGGGCATCATAGCTGTAGCCGGTTCTGGCGCGGGGGCCTTGGCATCGAGGCAAACCCGAACAAAACCGCCGCTTTCGGCAACACCAAAAGGTATGGCCCGGTAGAGCGCGGGGAATTTTGCCTCGCTCTTCAGGTTCGGGATGTCCTTGAGATGGCCGGTTTTCCCTTCATAGGTCCAGCCGTGATAGCCGCACTGGATCATGCCATTGCCCAGCACGCAGCCCAGTGAAAGCGGGGCGCGGCGATGCGGGCAGCGGTCTTCAAGGGCATGCGCCACACCCTGGTGATCGCGCCACAGGACTATCGGCTGTTCACCGATATCGACATTGATCGGTTTGGCCGAGGTTACTTCCTCGGATCGGGCAACAGCCCACCATGCTTCAGCCATAAAACAGCTCCGCTATTCTTTGGCGGTAAAGTGCCGCCTTGCCCGGTTCGATACCAAATTGCGGCACGACCGGAGTAATGGAATCGGCATGGGCGGCGCGCTCGGCCACTTGTGCGCGCACCTCGTCGATCGAACCGAGAATGGTAATGGCGCTGACCATGTCATCCGGACAGGCCTTCGCCATGGCGTCATAATCCTGCGCCGCGAAGGCTGACTGAATCGCCAGTGCCTGGCTGCCGAAACCGATTTCGGTGAAGTAGCGCAGATATTGCGGTGACTGGGTGTAAAAGGCGATATTGGCACGCGCATCGGCGATGGCCTCGGCGCGATCGGGATTGATCACGGTGAAGATCATCAGGTTGACGTCGATGTCGCTCCGGCTGCGCCCGGTCTTGTCGAGACCGGCCTTCAGCGATTGATCCACGCGGTCTTTCAGCCAGCGAGTGGTCCACAGTGGATGACCGAGCAGCCCATCGGCAATGGCGCCGGCCTGTTCGCAGGCCTTTTCGAATACCGCAGGAAGATAGACGGGGATGGCACTGCGACGGGCGGGGCGGACCAGGCGGAAGTGCGCAAGGTCGAGCGTGCAATATTCGCCCTCAAGCCGCGTCAGTTCACCGGTGTGGCCGCGCGCGATAACCTCACGAACTTGTCCCACCACTTCGCGCATATGCGCCAGCGGCTTGCCATAGCTCATGCCGAAGCTTCCTTCGATCTGACTTTCGGCGCTGGAGCCAAGGCCGAGCACGGCGCGGCCATCGCTGATATGGTCAAGATCAATTGCGCTACAGGCAGTTTCCAGCGGGCTGCGCGTGAAGGCGAGGGCGATGCCGGTGCCCAGCTTGATCCGGCTGGTTACCGCCGCTGCTGCGGCTAGCGTGGTGAACGGCGCGCCAAAAATCTGCGGTGCCCAGACGCCCTCGACTTCGGCCGCTTCCCAGCCTTGGACCAAAGGGACCAATTCGCTGGCGGGCAGCACAGGCAGTTCGGCCCATACAGGCTTGGCAGCGGCCATCGTCAGAAGCCCTTCGCGGTATCGAAATAATCGCGCCAGGCTATGATTTTGGGCCCGTCCATCTCGAACACGCCCATCAGCGTGATCGAAACAATGAGAATTCCGTCCTTGTCGTAGAAATTGTCAGTCCGCTCGGTCAGCACGATGTTGCCGACTTCCGCAGCGTGATGAACGATCACCTCGCCGCTTTCGATTGGCTTCATCTGTGCAAAGCCGTCCATGAAGGCCTTTGCCTCGGCAAAGCCTACCGTCCGCGACAGGCCCACGTTTTCCCAGACGGTCTGATCCGTAAACCGCCGCTCCATCGACACGAGCATGTCAGCCAGTGTGGGCTTCCATTCGTCGAAAAATGACAGAACCTCGGAAAGGGCGCTGCTCATCGTCAGTCTTCCTTGGCGATGGTCACGGTCATTCCGTCCATTTCCTGGGTAATTGCCACCTGACATGAAAGGCGGCTGTTGGCCGTGCGATGATCGGAGCTGTCCAGCAGGTCGTTCTCGTCATCGCTCATCTTGGTCAACCAGCCCATCGCCGCGTCGTCGATGACAACGTGGCAGGTCGCGCAAGAACAGCAGCCGCCGCAGAGTGCCAGCAGTTCATCAACGCCGGCATCGCGGATCGCCTCCATCAGCGACTGGCCGGGCTGTGCTGCGACAACCTTTGAACTGCCGTCACGATTGATCACATTGATTGTCGTCACATTTAATCTCCTGAGGGCGCTATCTCACTTCACGTTCGACCGGGAAGTGATTGAAATAAAATTCGAAATTTTCCCTAATATCATCGGCCGTAATGCCGAAGTCCCGCTCCAGATCAAACACCACGCGGCCTTTGACGCTGGGGTCATGGTCCGCATGGTACTTGTGCAGGGTTGCGAGGGTTTCGGCATCGAGCGTGATCCCCGCCTTGGCGTAGATCTCGCTCAAAATGGCGTCAGGGTTTTTGATCCACTGATGAAAATAGACGTCCACCGTCTGATCCGCTGGCAACACATGATGATCGCGCACGCAGCGCTCCAGCAGAATGCGATAGCGATCGATCCAATAGGCCTTGGGCTCCTCAGGATCGCTCTTCGTACGCAGAATGCGCGAGGCATAGAGCCACATCGAAAGCGTCGAGCGGATCGAGGCGACAGGATCCCTGTGGGTGATCACATAGGTCGCATCGGGGAAGGTGGCGCGCAGAACCGGTAACTGTTCCATGTGCTGCGGGCACTTGATCACCCAGCGATTGGGCCCCTTCAGGAAAGTCAGCACCTGCAGACCCTTTTTGAGGTAGGCATAGGTGCCGCTCTGGTCGTGGTTGAGGTAATAGTCGCGCCACTTCGGGACCAGTGCCAGCCATTCAAGCAGGTATGACGAAAAATCGAGCGCTTGCAGTTCGATATCCTCGCTGATGTGATCAGGCGAGAATTCGTGCATGAATTTGAACAGCGGCATCATCGCGTCCTGCTGTTCCCAACCCGCAGCAGCACGAGTCCAGCGCGGATTGGCATCATCTGCTTGCGGCGCGTCGGCTTCCGTCGGGACAGGTGCAGTGGCTTCCCACCATGGCATCGAGCGCAGGCGCTGGTCAGCGGAAAGCAGGCCGAGCAGATGGGTCGTTCCCGAACGCGGCGGCCCGGCAACAATGATCGGGCGATCAATGACTATGTCGAGGATTTCAGGATGGCGTTTGCAGATATCCTCTACCCGCAGGCGATCAGAGGCATAGCGCAGGAACATCGTCCATAGCGCGGCATGGGAAATCGGGCTGAGGAAGCTGTCTTCCTTGACGCATTGGCACCACAGTTCCAGCCGTTCGACAAAATCCATGGCACCGAAATCGCTGAGGCCGGTCTGGGCCTGCGCTGCGCCAAGAATTGCCTCCGCCGAGAAATCGAAGTTGGCTTGAGCGGCGCCGGCAAGGGCAGCCTGCTGCAATTCGGTGAGCACCGGATTGCGCATGTCGGTGATGTCGAACACCTCACCTTTCGCTCCGCTTGCCGCCATGCCAAACTCTCCTTGTCGCGGCGCAACCTAAACGGGCAGAAAAACGAACCTTGCCCTACCAAAAGATATGCGGGCTTAATCGGGTGCAGGGTTAGCCAGCGCATCAGAACACAAATCGGCTTGAGGATGCGCACGATAACATGGCCCAGAATCTCTTCGATCTGACCGGCAAGGTCTCGTTGGTGACCGGGGCGAATTCCGGGCTTGGCTTCGGTTTTGCCGAGGGTCTGGCGCGGGCCGGCAGTGATCTGGTGATCTGGGGCCGCCGCCCGGACGCAAATGAACGCGCGGCAGACAAGCTGCGTGCGTTGGGCGTGAAGGTCCATGCGCAATCGGTGGATGTTTCGGCCGAATCGTCGATTATCGCAGGTGTCGCAGAGGCGCTGGCGGTGATGGGCAGGATCGATACGGTCGTCGCCAATGCCGGTATCGCGAGCCAGAAGCCGTTTATCGAGATGGATGCTGGAACCTATCACGCGCTGATCGACGTCAACCAGCACGGTGTCGTATTCACCTTGCGCGAAGTCGCCAGGCACATGGTCGAGCGCGCGCAGGCCGGCGATCCCGGCGGTTCGATGATCCTGTGCGGAAGCGGTTCGATCTTTCAGGGCGTGCCGACGATGACGCATTACGGAGCGGCAAAAGGCGCGCTGAACTCGCTCGCAAAGGGTATCGCTGCCGAACTTGGTCCGCACGGCATCCGCTGTAATGTGATTGCGCCGGGTTTCATCATTACCGAAATGACCATGGCCGATCCCGCCATGGGCGAGATGATCGCCGGGATGGTGGCGGCAAAAGCGCCGATAGGTCGGGCGGGCCAGCCCGACGATCTGTGGGGCGCGGTGGTTTACCTCGCCAGCGATCTGTCGCGATATCACACGGGTGATACGCTGATCGTCGATGGCGGCAAGATCGCGAACAACTGAAGTGTGTCAGACGAATTTTTGGGGGATCAGCGATGGAACCGACTAGCATAACCGAAATGCCGCCGCCGGTTAACACCTGGATGCTGGAGACGGGCAGCTTCTATCTCTGGCCGCTGATCTTTGTGCTTTGCGCAATCTGGGCGATCCGGACCAAGCGTTTGCCAGTCATGATGCTCCTGTTGCTCGCCGCGTCATCGAGCTTCTGGCAGGAGTTTTTTGGAGACTGGGGTGCCTACCTGTCGTGGAATCCGGTGTTTGCCCGTCTGCCGTTCTGGGGGGAAATGGCCTATACCACGCCGATCAAACCGCTGTTCATTCCACTCAGCTGGGGGTGGTGGTTCTCGCTGTCGATAACCCCGCTGCTGATGCTGACCCTGTGGCTGTCGCGCAAGTTTCCCGCCGTATCGCTCAACTGGTGGGCCTTCATCGCGGTGTTTCCGCTCTATTCAGCCTATGAGCTTTGGGCTGAAGGCAAAGCCGTCGCTCAAAGCTGGTGGTCGTACAATGCCGTTATCGGCCCGCAGTGGACGGCCGCCAATGGCATGGGAATGTCGCTTATCTGGCCTGTTGTCCTTGCACTCTGGGCGACGTGGATCGTCATCTTGCTGGCGAACAAGGATGAGAACGGCCTGTGGTGGCACGAACGGAAGCTGGGCATCGCCGCCAGCGGTTCGGGCTGGGGCCATGAGGCGAAGCGGCTCGGTGCGTTCATCGTGATGTTTCAAGTAACCTGCTTTCTCGTCGTTACGTTGCCGCCCATCCTGGCGCGGCTGATGTGGGGCGGGCCGAGCGTGTTGGTGCCCTGACGATGTTCCCCCGCCCCAACGCCCGGCACAGCCAGATTGCCTATGTGACGAACGATCTTGATCGGGCGCTGGCGGTCTGGCGCGATACATTCGATGTCCCCGCCTTCCATGTCTTTACCAACGACATGCCGGGACTCGAATCCTCGCACCCGTTTCAGTTGAAGATCGCTCTGGCCAATGTCGGCGGCACCGAGATCGAGTTGATCGAGCCGCTGCATGGTTCTGCGCCGCTTCACTCGGAACCGCTTCCGGCTGACGGCAGATTCGCGATGTGTTTCCATCACGTAGCCATGCGCATCACCGGCAAGCTGACCGACTATGAAGCGCATATGGCCTCACTCGATGCCCAAGCGCATCCCGTGGCATGGACCGGCGGCTTTGCCGATCTGATGCGCTATGCCTACACTGATGAACGAGGCACGCTTGGCCACTATGTCGAACATGTATGGTTCGACGATGATTTCTACGCGCAATTGGCTTCGGCCATACCCGTCTATCCGGCGCGGTGAATTCATGCCGGTAACCAGCCTCAACTTTCGTGATCTTGGCGGCCTTCCAGCGGGAACAGGCCGGATACGTGAAGGCGTACTTTTCCGCAGCGAAGGGCCGCGCAACTTCAGCAGCGATCAGCTCGCAGTGCTGCAAGGCATGGGCTTTCGCGCCATTGTCGATTTGCGTTCAGCTCGCGAGCGTGAGGAAGCGCCACATGACTGGCACGGGTCAGATTGCCGATGGCTGGGGCTGGACGTAAACGCCGATCTGCGCGTTTTTGGTCACGAAGGCCGGGAGCGTCTGATCAAAGGCCCGGAGCCTGAAATTGCCATTTCAACCATGGCGGAAACCTATCGTGAGGTTGTCAGCGCACTGATGCCTCATTGGCCAGCGATTGCCGGGGCATTGCTCGATGGCGAAGTGCCCATGTTGCTCAACTGCACCGCGGGCAAGGACCGCACTGGCGTAGCGATTGCCCTGCTGCTGGAAATTGCGGGGGTGTCCCGCGAAATCATCGTCGAGGATTATATGCGATCGGCGATTTTCGGCGCGAACCTGGTACGCGATGGTGAAGTCGAGCCGGGCATGATGGCCAGCTTCGGCTTCATGCCCAGTGCGGGACAGATCGAGGCGCTGATCGGCGTGCGAGCTGACTATCTTGAGGCCGTTTGGGACGAGATCAAGCAGCGCTGGTCCGATGTGCCGGGATATTTCGAGGCCGCCGGTCTGGACGGCACAATGCAACAAGGCCTGCGCATGGTGCTGGCAAATTGAACGGCTCCGGCCCCAATCAGAGGAAGATGGACATGAATACTGGCGGAGTTATTGGACTTGGCGGCATCGGCGGCGGCGTCGCTCAGTGCTTGCAGCGTTCTGGGCAATTGGCGGCGATCTATGACGTTCGGGCAGAGGCTGCCGCCAATGTTCCGGGTGCGCCGCCGATGTCGGCCACGCCGCGCGAACTTGCCGCTGCGTCTGATTGTGTTTTGATCGCCGTACTGAACGGCGCGCAGACAATCGCGGTGCTCGACGGTCCGGACGGCGTTCTTGCGGCTGGCAAGCCGGGCCAGACGGTGATCCTGCTCTCGACAGTAGCCATGGCCGATCTGGAAGCAGCGCGAGCTCTGTGCGACGCGGCCGGGGTCACCCTGATCGATTGCGGTGTCACCAACGGGCCGAAGTCCGCGCAGAACGGTTTGATCTGCTTGGCGGGCGGCTCTGACGCTGATCTGGCTGCGGCCAAGCCGATCTTCGATGGCTTTGCCCAGCAGGTTATCCATATGGGCGGGCCGGGCGCGGGCATGGCTGCCAAGATCGCACGCAACACCACGTACTTCGGTTGCATGCGCGCAGGGTATGAAGGCGCGGTGATCGCGCGCAACTATGGTGTCGATCTGGACCAGCTGACCATGGCGCTGGCGGGTGATCCCAATTCCGGCGGTGGACTAGAAGGCGCCCTGTCGATGGTCAAGCGGCCGGATCCCGCAAACGATCCGGCCGAGACCAAGGTGCGTGAATACTTCCAGATGCTGATGCTCAAGGACCTTGAAGTCGCCATTGCCGAGGCCGCCCGGTTTGGCGCCCGGCTGCCGATGGTCGAACTGATCGTTGAGAACGCCTTGTCGACCTCTGGTCTGGAATACCCCCTTGGCCAGCCAATTGCCGGTTGACGCATCAATTTCTGGAGAAAAGCTATGAATGAAGAGAACTGGGCCAAGGGCCTCGAAGTATTTGACGCAGTCTATGGTCCGGGCACATCAGCCATGGTCACACCGTTCAAGGATTCGCCGTTCAATCAGGAAATTGTCGGCAACCAGTTTGCCAACCTGTGGGGGAACGAGGCGTTCACCATCCGCGAAAAGCGCCTGATGGTGCTGGGCGCAACGGCGATGCTGGGGCGGCAGGATCTGGTTGAAATCCAGATGGCTGGCGCGCTGATCAACGGCGAATTCACTGACGAACAGCTTGAACAGATTCCGCTGTTCCTGCTGTTTTATGCCGGGGCTGGCAATTGCACCGCACTGTTCCGCGGGATCGAGGCGGCCAAGGCGCGGTTCGCAGCGACAAAGAAGGACGCCTGACCATGCGCCCACTCGCCCGCCTGCCGCTCGACAAGGGCGCGTTCCGCGACAAATATGGTCCGTGGGCCGTGATCGCGGGCGCCTCCGAAGGCACGGGCGAATGTTATGCGCGCGAATTGGCCGAGATGGGGATCAATCTGGTCCTCGTCTCGCGCCGCCAGGGCGCGCTGGACCTTCTGGGCGAAGCGCTGAAGGCCGAATACGGCATCGATTACCTCGCCGTGGCGCAGGACCTGACCGAAGACGGAGCGGGCTTGCGGATCGTTGAAGCGGCGGCTGGCCTTGATGTCGGGCTCTATATCTCCAACGCCGGAGCAGACGGTTTCGCCAGCTTCTTCGAAGACAGCACCGATGCCGCACACCGGCTGGTGCGTATGAATATCTCGACGCTGATCGATGCAGCGAACGGCTTTGGTAAAGGCATGCTGGCGCGAGGCCAAAATGGACAAGGGCGCGGCGGGATCATTGTCATGGCATCGGGGGCCGGGCTGGGCGGTCAGCCCAATCTGGTGCTCTATTCCGCGACCAAAGCCTTTGAGATCAACTTCGCGGAATCGCTGTGGGCTGAATACCATGAGCGCGGGATCGACGTGATCGGCATTGCCGCGCCGATCATGCGCACGCCCACTTTGTTGCGCATGGTGCCCGAAGGCTTCGACGTTTCGGACGTCTATGACCCGGCGGACGTGACTCACAATGCGCTCGCCGGACTGCTGGCAGGTGAGCCGCTGCAGATCGTGCCAGACGGGCCCGGGCAGGAGAAGCAGCCGCAAGTGCAGGCAGATCGCAAGGCGCGGCTCGTCGGCTTCGTTGAATTCAACAAGATGTTTACTGGAGGATGAGCGAAATGGGCCGACTGACAGGCAAGGTAGCAATCGTCACCGGCGGCGGCGGGGGTATCGGTTCGGCAGTGGTTCGCCGCCTCGTGGCCGAGGGGGCGAATGTTGCGGTTGCCGATGTGTTCGCCAATTCCGCAAACGCCGTTGCCGGGCCGCTGGGCGATGCGGCCCTAGCCGTGCAGTTCGATGCATCTGATCCTGCTTCGGTTGAAGCCATGGTCGAAAAGACCGTCAGCCATTTCGGGCGGCTCGACATCCTGCACAACAATGCGGCGATGACCGATCCGGCCAAGCATCCGCTTGATACCGATGCCGTGACCATCCCCGTCGAAATCTGGGACGAGATCATCGACATCAATCTGCGCGGCTATCTGCTCGGCTGCAAATATGCGATTCCGCACATGATCAAGGGCGGCGGCGGTTCGATCATCAACACCGCATCGAACAGCGGTACGGCGGGCGACCTTGCGCGGATAGCCTATGGCGCGTCGAAGGGCGGTATCATTACGCTGACCAAATATGTCGCCACCCAGCACGGCAGGCAAAACATCCGTTGCAATTCGGTCGCCCCGGGCGTGGTGCTCACCCCGGCGCTGGACGCAACGGTTCCCGGCCTCAAGGAAATCATCAAGCGTCATATCCTTACGCCAGAATTCGGGACACCGGATGATATTGCCGCACTGGTCGCATTTCTCGCATCGGATGAAAGTCGCTACATAACTGGCGAAAACATATCGATTTCCGGCGGCGGATTGTCGCACCAGCCGCACTATGCCGATCTGCTGCAACTTATGGAGCAGCACCTGTCATGAGCGCGCCGCTGACTGTTCCTTCGCTGGAGCACGCAGCGCGCGAACAGACTGGTCTCGCAGATTTCGGCCTGGACACCGGCTGGCGCGAGGGCTTCGAGCGGTTGGTTGCGGCAGTTGAGGCAATGGTGCCGAATGATCAGCTTCGGCAGATGGCCACGCACAATATCGTTGGCCAGTTGGCAACGCGCCTGCGCTTTGTCGAAGATGACCGGAGGCACCCGGAAATCGCCGAGCAGGACGTGGGCGATCCGCTGATCGTCATCGGCTTGCCGCGCACCGGCACGACGATAAGCTATGATCTGCTGTGCCTTGATCCCGCTGCGCGCGCTCCGCGTGAGTGGGAATGGTACGTACCCTGGCCGCCACCGGAAGTCGCAACCTTCGCCAGCGATCCGCGGATTGCTCAGGTCACGGCAATGTATGACAACTGGCTGGAGCATGCCCCGCAATTGCTTGATATACAGCGCTTTGACTGCACGCAGCCAGGCGAGTGCAACCACGGCATGCAGTATCACTTTGGCAGCACCAATTTTGCGGCGGAACTCGGCGTGCCTGACTTTGCCGAGTGGCTGCGGGAGAACAGGGTGGCGGGCCAATACGTATCGCACAAACGCTTGCTCCAGAACTTCCAGTGGAAGGGACCAAAGGGGCGCTGGACGCTGAAATCACCGCAACACCTGTTCGATCTGCCCGCGCTGATCGAGGCTTATCCGGGCGCAATGCTGGTGTGGACCCACCGCGATCCGGCGCTAACGTTCTCCTCGCTTTCCAGCTTTATTGCCGGGTTTCTTGCAGCGTTCGGCGGCGACAAGGACAAGGCGGCAATCGGCCGCGAAGTCGTGGAAACCTGGATCGCGGCGATGAACCGGGCGCTGGCCACACGGGCAGATCCGGCGATCGAAGCACGCATCATCGATCTGGCGCACAAGGATGTCGTCGCCGATCCGATGGGCGCAGTTCAGCGGATATATCGCAAGTTCGATCTGCCGTTTTCCGATGTGCACGCCGCCCGGATCACTCGCTTTCTGGCGGATAATCCTGCCGCGAAACGTATGGGCAAACACCAACATTCGCCTGAACAATACAGCATCGACAATGCCGAAGTGCGCACGCGCATGGCGGACTATTACGACCGCTTCGGCGATCTTCTGGGGAAACCAGCATGAGCGTGCTCGATCGTTTTCGTCTGGATGGACGCACAGCAATTCTCACCGGTGTTGGCCCCGGCGTGGGCGAGCATGTCGCCAAGGCCTATGCGGAACTGGGGGCCAATGTCGTAATCTCCGCCCGTTCGCAGGAACGGCTGGATCGGATCGCTGCCGAGATCAATGCGCTGCCAGGTGGACGCGCGCTCGCCGTTGCAGCCGATGCAGGTGAGAAATCCGACCTCGAACGTCTGGTGGCCAAGGCGCGTCAAGCTTTCGGGCCGATCCATATCGTGTTCAACAATGCCGCTGCCGGCGTGGTCTATGCCCACGATGGCGGACTGTGGGCGAACACTGATGAGGTCTGGAAAACCGCGATGGACGTCAATGTCATGGCAACTTGGCGGCTGACCGAACTGACCGAGACGGACATGAAGGCGCACGGCAAGGGCTCGATTATCTCGGTACAAAGTTGCGGCGGATTCACGCCGATCCCGCCTGCGGTTGCTTATGGTGTGAGCAAGGCTGCACTGTTGTTTCTGGTGCGCGAACTGGCAAAGAGCCAAGCCCCTCACACGCGGATCAACTGTCTGTGTGTCGGATCGATGAGCCCTGATGGGCAGGAGGCGGAAATCCACAAGGGGCTGGGGCTCGCCGAACGCAACGCGATCAAGCGCTTCGGCGCAGCCGACGAAGCGGTGGGAGCCGCGATCCTGCTTGCCAGCGATGCATCCAGCTATACCACCGGCAGCACAGTTTTTACTGAGGGCGGGCGGGTAGGCACCATCTCGTGACCAATCCGCTTTACACAGCAGATCAGGAGACTGCGGAAGAGCTTGCTCTGCGGTTGATCGAGCGGGCTGACGTTCGCGCCGCGCGCGAGGCGGCCCGGCGCGAAATGCGCAACGATCCGGCGGCAGCCCTTCCGGATGGCGCGCTCAGCCTTGACCATGCACTCGACCAATGGGTCCTGGCGCTCGCCATGCGCGAAGCCAATGGCGACACTGCCGCTCCCAAAGTGGTCTGGAACGTCTCCAACCCGCCACGCCACTGGTTCGGGCACAGCTATGGCGGAGCGGCTGTTGCGGTGGACAATCCCGACAATTTCAACCGGGAAATCCCGATCGATGGCGCGGGGCACTATGCCATAGACATTCGCTTTTCTGCCGACCCGCCGCAGTTCAGCGTGGTGATAGAGATGGAGCCCGAGCACCACGCTGGCCTTGGCCGCAATATCGGTGCCCTGACTTTGCAGCAACTTCTGCCGCATTGTGATTGTGATGGCAGGATAACGGTGACCGTGGGGCCGGATGCTGGCGGTCCGCTGCATTTGCAAAGCGAGCCGGGCCGGATCCAGATTTATACGCGAGACAGTCAGGCAGACTGGAATCAACTGCCCGCCGAAGTGACTGTGCGCCGCCTTGATCCGCCTGCTGATTGGCACCCCCGGACCGAGGAGCAGATTGCCGCGAGCGTCGTGGCTGACATGCCAGCGTGGGTAAGCTTCTGGCGCGGGTTCAAGGACGACTTTCTGGGGTATCCAGAACCGAACCGGTTGGTCGGGCCCAACGGCCGCGATGGCAACTGGGGCTATCTGGCCGGGGGCCGCTTTGCCATTGGCGATGACGAAGCGGTGCTGGTCACACTTGATCCGGTGGACAGCTATTACACCGGCTTCCAGATCACCGATCCATGGACCATTGCCCCTGATCCGATGCACCGTCTGGCCAGCCTCAACCGGTCGCAAGTGACCCCGAACGCAGATGGCACAGTGACCTATGCTGTTTCACTGGCCGATCCCGGTGTCGCCAACTGGATTGACACTTGCGGCCTGCACGAAGGCTGGATGCTGACGCGCTGGCAAGGTGTGCCCGCAGATCCGCCGCTGGATCGCATGATTCGCGAGGTTCGCCTGGTGAAACTGGATGCGATCCCGCCTGAAATCCTGCGTATCGATCTGGATGGGCGGCGCACGCAGATGGCGGAGCGGGCAAAAGCCTTTGCCCAACGGACGAGCGCGAAAGGGTGGAGCGATGCAGCCTGAAGGTTCGATCATCGAGCTGTGCCATGTCACCCGCGACCTTGACGCGGCGCTGCTGCACTGGACCCGCGATCTGGGGGCAGGGCCGTTCTTCGTGTTCGATGTGCCCGTGCTACCTGGTCAGCTCTATTACGGCGTCCCGACCGAGGTTGCGATGCGGGTGGGCTTCGGGTTTTCCGGAGGCGTGCTGATCGAACTGCTTGAGCAGACCAATGACGGTGCGTCGCCGTTCCGCGATTTTCTGGAACAGCACGGCGAAGGCTTGCACCACATCATGCCACGTGGCGAATACGATGCCGACCATGCGCGGCTCAGTGCGGCAGGGCACCAAGTGGCCTATGCCGGACAAATGCCATCGGGTGAGCGATTTTGCCTGTTCGATACGCGGGCGCTGAACGGCGCCTATGTCGAGCTCATGGAATTGTCAGAGGCAATGCTTGGTTCGCTGGCCCTGATGGCAAAGGCCCATGCCATCTGGGACCGGGTATCCGACCCCGTCCGTCCGATGTCGCGGCTGGCGGAATACGCGGCCTAAAGCTTGGCACTGCCCATCTGGGCGAAAAGCTTCTGGAAATCGGCATGACTGGGCTGGTGGGCGGTAACGCCGCCGTCGATTGGGATCGCCGCTCCGGTAATGAAGCTGCTTTCATCGCTGGCAAGGAAGGCCACCAGATTGGCGATGTCCTCGGGCTGGCCGAGTTGCGGCGTTAGGTGATGCGAGAGCAGGATATCCTTGATCACGTCGGGCGTCGATTCCACCGCCAGTGGTGTCAGCACGAAGCCGATGACCATGCAGTTTGAGCGCACGTTCTGTTTGCCATACTGGGTAGCAATCATCCGGTTGAGCTGGATCAGCGCTGCCTTTGAAGACCCATAGGCGGTCAGGGTCGATTCGCCCTGTACGCCAAAGCCCGAAGCGCTGTGGATGATCGAGCCGCCGCCTGCTGCGATCATGTGTGGAATGACGTGCTTGCTCATCAGCATCGCGCCGCGCACGTTGACCGCCATGGCCATGTCCCATGCAGCAACATCGAGGTTGACCACATCGAGGTCTTTCTGACGCTGGGCATCGTTCTGGATCGCTGCATTGTTGTGCAGCACGTCGATCCGGCCGAACTGAGCGACCACAGCGTCCGCCAGGGCCTTAACCGAAGCTTCGTCGGTCAGGTCGACCGCCATTGCGACCGCCCTGGAGATATTAGCGGCGGCAGCTTTGGCTGCCGCTGCGTCGATATCGGCGAGCACAACTGTCGCTCCGTTCGCAGCCAGACGCCGGGCCGATGCCGCACCAATGCCGCCACCTGCGCCGGTCACCAATGCGATCTTTCCGTCAAGTCTGCCAGTCATGCCTCAATCCCTTTATTCCTGTTCTGTCCGCCACATGGGCCTTTCGGCGTGACCTGCCAAAGGAAAGGTCAGCTCCGATGAGCCTTGGCTAGACGCTGCACCATCACTGGACAGAGGACGCCGTCATGCCAAGTACCATCGTCCCGATGCCGGTCATGCCTGCGCCCGAGCCGGCTGGGTCGATCTTCCTGATCGGTACTTGCGTGATTCTGGCAGCGATTTTGCTGTGGTGGGCTGTGGGCGGTGAACGCCAGCGGCGGGGCTGGATCATGCCGCTGATCTTCGCCGGCACGGCGCTCTCGGCCGTGATGATCGAGCCGATCTATGACAATACGCTGCTCTACTGGTATCCGGACGAGAACAATCTGGCCTTCTTCCGGGGCTATGAACGCACAATCCCGTGGTTCGTGCCGCTGGGCTATGCCTGGTTCTTCGGCAGTTCGGCCTATCTGGTCTGGCGAGTGATCGAAAGCGGGGCGTCGGCATCGCGCATCTGGCAGCTGTTCGTCGCAACGGTCTTCGTTGACTGGTTAGCCGTTTCGATCTGCGAGTGGCTCGAACTCAGTGCCTTCTATGGCAATCAGCCGTTTCACATCTTCGGCTCGCCGCTGTGGTTTTCGTTCTGCGATGCAACGGGCGGATTTGTGCTGGGGGCGGCGCTGGCGCTGTTCGTGCCGCATTTGCCCGGAGCCAAGCGCCTCTGGCTGATGTTGCTGCCCAGCTTCACCTACGCTTCGACCCTGGGATCGACCACCGCGCCGGTATCGCTGGCCCTCAATTCAGGCTGGTCCACACCGACGGTCTGGGCAGCAGGTGCGGCAACGATGGCTCTGTGCATGGTTGCCATCCATGTGATAGCGCAGATGTCGGAAAGGCGGAGACCATAGCCGCCGAGGGGGAAGTCCGAATGAAACGATTTTCCGGCCGCGACTGGTGGTTCATCGTGCTGCTTGGCACGATCTACATGGCCAATTTCATCGACCGGATGATCATCTCCGTGGTCGGAGAACCGATCCGCCGAGAATTTGGGCTTAGCGACCTGCAACTGGGCGTGATGGGCGGGGTGGCTTTTGCCCTGTTCTATGGCGGCATCGGTATCCCGATTGCCCGACTGGCCGAGCGGGTGAGCCGGGTTGGCATTGTCGCGGTGGCGACGACTCTGTGGTCAGTCATGACCATGTTGTCGGGCGCAGCGACCAGTTACGCACATTTGCTGCTGGCCCGGATGGGGGTCGGCATTGGCGAGGCGGGTTTCACGCCGCCGGTCGTATCGATGATTGCTGACCGTTTCGATGCCGACAAGCGGGCAACGGTTTTTTCGCTGATCGCTGTCGGGGTGTCGGTAGGCGGGGCCGTTGGCGCGCTTGTCGGGGGCTGGATCGCGCAGACCCACGGCTGGCGAATGGCCTTCCTCGTCATGGGCGGGCCAGGAGTGCTGCTTGCCTTGCTGTTATGGCTGACCATTCGCGAACCGGCGCGCCGCCATGCCGACGCAGCCGCGCCGCCTCTGCGTGAGGTTTTGCGCCTTGTCGGACGTTCACCTTCGTTTGTCGGCTTCACGGTGGGCAGCGGCATGGTGGCGCTCGTGGGTTTTGGTCTGAACCTGTTCCTCATCCCGCTGCTTATCCGGCGCTTCGGATTCGATCTCAAGTCGGCGGCGCTGACCTTTGCGCTGACCTTCAGCATGGCGACCGCGCTGGGCGGTGTGGTCGGCGGTGTACTGGCGGACCGTCTGGCTGCGCACCATCACCGCCGCTATGGCCTGCTTCCGATCGCGAGTTCGGCGCTGGCCCTGCCGCTCTATCTGGCCGCCATTTATCAGGATGACTGGCGGATCATGGCCGCTTTGCTTTTTGCTGCCACCTTCAGTCTTTACGCCTTTTTGCCGACCATCATGACCGTGACGCAGCGACTGGTCGAACCGCGCATGAGGGCGACTGCGGCCGCGATCCACGCGTTTGGCCAGACGGTGTTCGGACTGGGACTGGGGTCGGCCTTTCTAGGCTGGATGAGCGACTGGTTGGCCAGGCGCGCTTTCGGATCGGGCTATGCCGAGGCGTGCCTTGCTGCACGAGAGCAGGGTCCGACTGCACTGTGCCAAGCCGCTTCGGGCACCGGGCTGCAGCAGGCACTTCTCTTGCTGGGTCTGTTTCTGTTGTTGGCTATCGCCTGCTATTGGATAGCGGCCAAGTCCATCGCGGGCGAGATTGCGGCAATCGAAAGTCAGCGCGATCTATGATCTGCTTTCAATCCAGTCGTTAAGCCGCGCCCAGTGAGCAGTTCGCGTTCCGGCGAAGTTCTGACAATGCGCGGCCGCTTCTACGATCTGCAATTCAACCGAAGGTGAACCGCTGAAATAGGCGGGCTCTTTCTCGGGTGCAGGGCTGGTGTCGACCGCGCTTTGCACCACAAGTACGGGCACTGCGATAAGCGCTGCCGCCGCGTGCACGATCCCCGGCGTCAGCGCTTCTCTACCCAGGGTGACAGGTGTGGTTGATCCGTGCGCCTCGTCGGCTTCGATCAGCGTCAAGGAAACGTCATCGGCATAGAACAGCCGCCTCATCGGTTCACGCGGGGTGGCAATGTAGCCGCTGGAACTCAGACCATCCAGCAAACTGGCTACATCCGTATCGCCCAGGATCATCGGTTCGTTGGCCCAACCCAGTACGGCCACCCGGTTCATTTGCCGGTGCGCTGCGGCTTGTGCAATGATCATCATCCCGCCCATCGAATGGCCTACGCCGGTCACGTCGACCGGGCGCCCCCATTGGCTGACAATCTGTCGCAGAGCTTCGGCGTGGGCCGCAGCGATCATGGCGCCGCTCAGGTCGCTTTCCGGTTCCGGACGGGTGCTCTCTCCCATGCCCAACATGTCGATCGCCAGAACTGCTTTGCCCCGATCGGTGAACCAGTGGGCAAAGCTATAGCTTTCATCGGCAAATGGTGGATGCCAGTAGCCCCGGGTGTAGCCGCCACCATGGACAGCGAAGATCAGGTTTGAAGGCCGATCGTCCATGTCGTCTGGCAGGTGCAGTGTCGAGGCGATCAGAGTCTCCCTCGCAAGGCCGGTAACCGAGGTGACGTCGAGCATTATGTCTGTGGATTTCATTGGGCGGCGGTCCCTATTGCGGTTGGCAGCTTGGACAGGAGTGCTCGCTGTCCACCTGTCGCCCGGCAGGTTGCGCGGGGCAGGGATCAGCAAGAACAACCCAGAAGGAAAGAGGATGCCGGATATGGCTGGCGATGGCCTTGAATGGGAAAAACTGATTGATGGCCTGCGCCCGCTGGGTGAAGCCATGCGCCGCCGCGTGCCGGAACGGCTGCGCAGCAATCCCCAGATCATGGCAGAATCGATGCGACTGCTGTTGTCAGGCGTAACGCGGGCAACCAACGATGCCCTTGTCGGTGACCGGCGGCATCCGATGTTCGTACCCGAACTGAACATCGGGCAGAACATTTTCCAGCCCAATGCCGATACAATCTACAAGGCCTGCCTGATCGAAAAGGGCGGCTCCTATGTTATCAAGGGAGATCGCGGCACTGTGCGCATGGTGATCCTGGCACAGATGGGGCCGGATACATTGCGCACCGGCCAGCACCATCCGCTGCTGGGTCAGATCGATTTCGACAGTTTGGTACTGGACGCAAACGGCCATTTCGAGCTGGTGATCTCGCCCGTGCGACCGGCCGGATATACTGGTGACTGGCGACAGCTTGACCCCCTCTGCGAAAAATTCATGGTCCGCGTGGTCAGCTGCGATTGGGCCGTTGAGCGTGAGCCGCGCTTCGGAATTGCCCGGCTGGATGTGGATGTTGCCAAGGGACGTCCTTCCACCGAAACCCTGCACCATGCCTTTGGCGAAATTCCCGGAATCGTCGGCGTCTGTGCGCTGGCTTTTCCGACCCATGTCGAGGAATTGCGAGAGCAGGGGCATCTCAACACCTTGAAGATTTTCGATGTCTCCCAGATGTCGGGACTTGCCGGGCAGTTCTATTACGAAGGCGCTTATGATCTGGCCGACGATGAGGCTTTGATCACCGAGGTCAAGGTTCCGGCCAAGTACCGCTATTGGTCAATCATTCTGACCAACGCGCTTTATGAGACGACAGACTGGTACAACAATCAAGCCAGCCTCAACGACAAGCAGGGTGTGGTGGATAGCGATGGCGTATTCCGCACCGTCATCTCAGCCCGCGATCCGGGTGTTCACAACTGGCTCGACACTTCAGGATACTCTTCTGGTGCGGTCCAGGGGCGGTGGTTTGAAGCGAGCGAAAAGCCAATGCCATCGATGAAGAAAGTCAAACTGGCGGATGTCGATCAGCACCTGCCTGCCGATACAAAGCGCATAACCCTGGCTGAGCGCGCCATTGCCTTGCGCAATCGCCGCCTTGCCGCCCAGATGCGTATCATCTGGTAACTGGAGCAAATCATGACCACCGAAACCCTCCCGCCCCACGTCCCTGCCGAGAAGGCGATGCGGCTCCCCTATTTCGCCCGCGAGATCGTGAAGGAATGCCCGCAGGAAACCCTGATCCCTGAAATGCACCGCACCTTGGGGCCGATCACATATGTCACCAACATCTTCCCCGGTGACAAGCCAGGCTGGCTGCTGACCGGTTATGACGATACCATGGCCATGCTGCGCGATGCCGATAATTACACCAAGAATGGCATGGGCCAGTGGTCACAGTCCATTGGTGAAAACTGGCTGGTGGTGCCCACCGAAGTCGATCCGCCGATGCATGCGTTCTATCGCAAGGCCTTGAATCCCAACTTCTCGCCCCAGAAAATGGCGGCAATGAAGGATGACCTGCGCCGCCGCGCTGGTGATTTGATCGACAAGTTCAGGACCCGCAAGGACTGCGATTTCGTCAACGAATTTTCGGAACGCTACCCGATCTATATCGTGCTCGATCTGTTGGGCCTGCCTCAGGATCGCATGGCTGAGTTTCTCGTCTGGGAAAAGGACATGCTCCATTCCAACGACTGGGAGGTGCGTAGCAGCGCGGTGCGCAATGCAGTCGGTTATCTCAAAACGGAGATTGCTGAACGCCGCAAGGCGCCGCGCGATGACTATATGTCAAAGATCTTCGAGTTCGAGGCAGAGGACGGCCGCAAATGGAACGATGAGGAAGTTCTGGGCCACTGCTTCAACCTGTTTCTCGGCGGGCTGGATACGGTGACTTCGCTGCTTGGAAACATCTTTGCCCATCTCGCTCGACATCCGGCGCAGCAGCAGGAATTACGTGACCATCCGGAACGTATCATTCTCGCTGTCGAAGAGTTTTTGCGGGTCTATGGCCCCGTCACGGCCTTCCGTATCGCTGCCCGCGAAATCGAATTGCATGGGCAGAAGATCATGCCCGGCGATTACGTTTCAGTGGCAACGCCGGTGGTCAATCAGGATCCTGCACTGCACGACAATCCATCCGAAGTGCGCTTTGACCGCAAGGCGGCCCATGTTGCCCTTGGGGGAGGTATCCACAAGTGCCTGGGAATGCATCTGGCCCGGCTGGAACTGCAGACGGCGCTTGAGGAATTCCTCAAGGCTATTCCGCAGTTCCGCCTCAAAGACGGTTTCGAGGTGGGCTATTTCGTCGGCAACATCACCTTCGTGCCGCAGCTTGAATTGCAGTGGGACTGACCTGTCAGGCCGGATGCATATCCACGTGAAAGCGTGACAGGCGCAGGGCGGCGATCTTCCATTCGCCGCCCTCGCGCCGATAGGTTTCATGGTACTGGCCATAGCCGGTGATCGAAGCCACGCCGGGAATGGGAGACTTTCCGTCCTTCCAGGCGACACGATCCTGCATGGCCCAAACACCCTTTGCAGCGTCGGTGCCGTCAAGCGTGATTTCAGGGGTATGGACCTGATGGCTGGTTGCAGCGTGATCGACGGCAAACCGAACCTGAGCGATGATCGCCGCCGTTCCGGTGATTGGCGGCTTGCCTGTGTCCTGGCTCACATCCATCACCGCATCATCGGTAAATAATGCGGCAAATCCTGCCCAATCCTTGGTGTCCAGCAAACGGCAGTAGCGCGCCTTGACTGCGCGAATGGCCTCTATGGCGAGCAGTCTGTCCAGGGCGTCCATGGCGATCTCCTTTGCCCGTTGTCTGCCTTAGGGTTCATCCTGTGGCACCCTGCCTTCGGGCAGGTTGATTGTTTGTCGGGCACTTGGATTATGTCCGACAATCGCGATCAACGCGCAAGGATGACTGAGATGATGCAAGAGCCAGGCGCACAGGCCCTGTTTGACAAGTTCGGCACCTATATCCTGCCAGGCCGGGTTGATGATCCGCGCCGCGGCATTGATGAGGCATTGGAGGCTGAGCGCATCGGACTTGGGGCGGTCTGGATCTCCGAACGCTTCGCCCTCAAGGAGCCGGCGGTTCTGGCTGGTGCCGTCAGCGAGGCAACGTCTCGTATCCGCATCAATGGGACGTTTTACGCAACGATGCGTCACCCGCTGGTTACGGCCAGCATTGCCAACATGATGCAGGCAATGAGCGACAATCGCTTTGGCGTGATGTTCGCCCGGGCCGTCCCCGCCTACATGAAGATGATGGGCGCGCCCGCCATAACGATGGAGCGGCTGGCTGATTATATCAGCATTTTTCGCCGCCTCTGGGATGGTGAGGATGTCACTTACGATGGCCTGCTGGGAAAATTTCCATCGCTCAAGCTGACCGATATGCACAAGGGGCCCAAACCACCGATCATATTTACCGCGATCGGCCCGAAAAGCCTGGAATTTGCCGGACAGCACTGTGATGGTGTGCTGCTGCATCCCTTTGTCTCGCCAACTGGCGTCAAGAATAGCGCAAGGATCGTTCGCGATGCCGCCGAAAAGGCGGGCCGCGATCCGATGTCTGTACGCATCTACCACAACATAATTGTCGCACCTGATCTGCCGAAGGACGAAGAAGATGCCGTGGTGCGCGGGCGTGCCATCACCTATTTCGAATTGCCCGGCTTTGGTGACCTGATCGTCGAAATCAATGAATGGGATAAGGGCGTGCTCGATCAGATCCGTGCCCATCCGAAGATCGCCGGCCTGAATGGCAAGCCCGCCGATCAGGCCTATACCCGGCAGGAACTGGTGGATGTAGGGCAGCTGCTGCCGCAAAAGTGGATTGACGAAGGTGCGGCAGTCGGCACTGCGGCGCGATGCGCTGATCAGTTGATGACCTATCTGGATGCGGGCGCGGATGAAATCCTGCTCCATGGCGCCGGGCCGAAGGATATGGGGCCGCTGACCACTGAACTGAAGCGCGAACTGGCGGCAAAGGGGCTCTGATCATGGCACTGACCGCAGATGAGGTGCAGGACCGGCTGCGCGATTGGCTGGAAGCAAATGTCGATGGCTGGAGCAACGTCCGGTTGCGGCCACTGGAAGTGTCCCTGGGATCAGGCTTTTCTGCGGAAATCTTTTTTGTCGATGTCGATTATGACGATGCCACCGGCGCGCAGACACGCACGCTGGTGGTGCGCCGTCAGCCCACCGATCTGGAAGTCGTTCTGGGTTCCAGTCTGGAACTGCAAGGCCGGATGATGGCGGCTCTGGACCGGCTGAAGCTGGCTCCCGTGCCGGACTGGATCGGCATGGAGCTTGATCCGGCGGTGCTGGGTAACCCGTTCCTCATCATGGGCCGGGTGGATGGTCAATCGGCTACCCAGAACCCCAACTACAACTCCACCGGATGGATCGCCGACATGACACCCGCTCAGCGCGGTGCGACGTGGAAGAATGCGATCGAGGCTTTTGCCCAGTTGAGCCGGATTGACTGGCAATCCGATGGCTTTGCCTTCCTTGCCCGCGCCGATTGGGGCCAGCCGGGGCTGGACCAGTACCTCGGCCATATCGAGGCCTGGTATCACGGTTGCCGCAAGGGCCGGCTTATGCCCACCGTTGATGCGGCGATCGCCTATATCCGTGAACATGAACCCAAGGGTACGCCGGTCAACGTACTGTGGGGCGATAGCACCCCGTCCAACGTCATGTTCCGCCCCGATGGCAGTGTCAGCGGGCTGATTGATTGGGAACTGGCGGCGATGGGGCCATCCGAGCTTGATCTTGCCTGGTGGCTCTACTTCGATGACCTGTTCAGCAGGCGCTTCGGCGTTGCGCGTCTGGATGGACTGCCCACGCGTGATGAGAGCATCGCGATCTGGGAGGCGGCGGTCGGGCGCAAGGCGCAAAATCTGGAATACTATGACGTGGTTGTTGCCCTGCGCATGGCGCTGGTGGTTGTTGGTGCGTTCGACCGGCAGGTCGGCGTCGGTAACATCCCGCCAGACAACAAATCGCTCAACGCCAATTTCATGACGCTTTACCTGGCCGAGCGGCTGGGCATGGACTTGCCGGAACTGGGCCCGGATTTCTATGCCTTCATGAGCAACATGACCCCGGTAGATCAGAAGGATGATTGACCATCCGGACTGATCAGCGCCAGCCCGTTGTCGATCACAAGCACATCGCGCTCGGCTGCATAAGCGCGGAATTGCAGGGTCGATCCTTGCTGCCAGATGACCGTGCGGATTGTGTCTCCGGGAAAGACCGGGTTGGTGAAGCGCACGCCAATTTCGCGCAGCATCGCTGGCTTGCCGCCGCAGCAGGCATGGATCAATGCGCGGGCCGTTACCCCCATCGTCGAAAGACCGTGCAGGATCGGACGTTCAAAACCGGCAGAACGGACGAATTCGGGATCGATGTGCAGCGGATTGCGATCGCCTGAAAGGCGGTAGATTGCGGCCTGATTGGCCGATGTCGGCAAGTCGATCCGAAAATCCGGCGCGCGATCAGGCACGGCAGGCAAAGATCCGCCAGGCAGATCGCGGGGGCCGCCAAAGCCGCCGGCACCGCGCACGATCCACGTTTCCACAGCTTCAGCCACTAACGTTCCGCCCGGGGTGCGCAGCTCTTTTACCGAACGGACCAGCGCCGGTTTTCCTGCGCCTTTATCGGCCAGATCGGTGACCTGGGTCTCACCGATTAGCGTTCCCGAAGGATCAAGCGGCTGGAACAGGCGCAGCCGCTCCTCGCCGTGCATGACATTGGCCCAATCGATCCCGCTGGCCGGGTCCATTCCCCAGAACCCCGGTGAGCCGAGCACGACTCCCATAGTGGGCAGCACCTGTATCTGCCGCTCATAAAGGAAAGCGGTATCATCGACTTCGTCGCTCAAACCAGCACCGACACCCAAGGCATAGAGGATTACATCGCGCGGGTCATAATCGTCACGCGCCTGCGGAATGGCGTAGGCGCGCAGTTTTTCGATATCGAGCGGCGTAGTCATCGGGCGAAAGCCTTGCTCAGGGCGCGCAGCGAGTCATCATCGGCGCGCTTGGTAACGGCGGCTTCGCCCGCAATGCGAAAGCCGTGGAAGCAGCCGGGATAGACGATGAGTTCCGCCGGAACCCCTGCTCGGATCAATCGCGCGGTGTAAGCCAGACATTCGTCGACAAACAGGTCGAGCGCGCCGACCATGATATAGGCGGGCGGCAATCCGGTCAGGTCATCGGCCCGAGCGGCCGAGGCATAGGGTGATGTTGAACCGGCCAGATAAGCCGCCCGGCAGAATTCGCTGTTTTCAGCGCGCCAGATGAATTCGCCAGTGAACGGATTGGGCGGATCGGGCAGCCGGTCATCGAGCCGTGGCATTTCCAGGTGCTGAAAGGCAATGGCATATTCGCCGCGATCACGCGCCATGTGGCACAGCGAAGCGGCCATGGCACCGCCGGCGCTTTCACCGCTGACAGCGACGCGAGCGCGGTCGATGCCCAGTTCATCCGCCATTTCGTTCAGCCAGCGCAGGGCGGCATATGCATCATCCATAGGGCCGGGGAATGGTGTTTCGGGGGCGAGGCGATAATCAACCGACAGGACCAGACAATCGAGTCTTGCGGCCCAGCGCATCAGTTGCGGCAGGTTCATCTCGGGCGTCCCCAGAACGTGGCCGCCGCCGTGAAAATGAAGGATAACCGGGGCCTTGGCAGGCAAGGCGAGCGGCTGGATCAACAGGCAACGGATGGATCGGTCACCCTCGCCCGAGGGAATGAAAATCTCGCGCTTCTCGACCTGGAGGTCGGGCAGAGGCTGCGAAGTGAGCATTCCGGCAATACCGGCGCGGATAGCGGGCAAGGCTTCAGGCGAAAGGTTCATCGCCGGAAAGCTGTCTAACAGGGGCAACAGTTCCGGATCGACAAGATGGCGCGTTGAAACCGTACTCATTGCATTCTCCCGAGGCAGGCGTCCGTCCCATGAAGTGCTCTGCGTGTGCACCCTCCTGTCTTGAGACAGGTCGAATATCGCCTGGCTTGTCGCAGTGAATTCTTGGCGGCAGGATAGGAACGATTTGTAAGGTGGAATACCCTGATCATGGCTGACAAGCCGCGCCATTCCTCCGCGGTCACGTTGGATCGCATCCTGGCGACGGCGCGGGATGCCTTTGCCGAACATGGTTTTGACGGGGCGCGGCTGGATAGCATTGCCAAGGCGGCGGGCGTGACCAAGCAGCTGGTATATCACTATTTCAAGACCAAGGAGGAGCTCTACAGCGTGGTGCTGGACCGCGTTTCGGATGAGGTGCTCGCCATGCTCGACAGCCCGGACTACGATACCTTGCCGCCGGGAGACGCCGTTTGCAGCCTGATAGGCCGGGTCATCGATGCCTATGTCGAGCGGCCCTATATCGCCGGCATGACGGTTGATCAGGGCCTGCACAAGGGCGAGCACATCTCGCGTCATTCAAAATACATGCCATCGGTGCGCGTCTTTGTGGCCGAAAGAGTGGCACCCATGCTGGAGCGCGGCGTTGCCGAAGGCCTGTTTCGCCCCGACATCGATGCCCGACTGTTCTACTGGTCGATCTTTGCTCTGGCTTCCGCCCCGTTCACCCAGAGCTGGGCCATGGCGCAAAGCACCGGCATAGATTTTTCGCGCGACGATGGCATTGCGCTGTGGCGTGATCATGTCAGCAGCTTCGCCTTGCAGGCGATCATGCGGCGCGCTTTACCGCGTTAAAAAGAACCGCCTTCCCGTTCCGCCGTCGATGCCCAACATATTCGCCAAGCCGAAAAGGCATCAAAGGAGAGGCGGAAATGGCATCCTATATTGTTGGCGTGGTCAGCAAGCATGATCTGGAACGCTATCAGGACTATGCGATGGCGGGCTTTCGCCTGATCGATGGTGTCGCTGTGGAAGTCGGGCTGGCCGAGCAACCCGAAGTGCTGGAGGGAAGGTTCCCCGGGACCTCGATCATCATCATGAAGTTTGCCGACAATGATGCCGCCCGCAAATGGTATGACAGCGAAGGCTATCAGGAAGTCATCCCGATACGGCAGGCATCGGCAGACACCCACTTCGTCATCACATTCCAGTCATAAGGCGCGCGCGAACATGGCTACCTTCAAGCACCTGTTCAGCCCGTTCAAGATTGGCGCGCTGGAACTTCGCAACCGCGTTTTCATGTCACCGCATGGCATGGTCGGGCTTGGCATCGGCACCGATGCGCAGGTTGGCTATTTCGAGGCACGCGCCAAAGGCGGTTGCGGTTTCATGGTCATCGCCAGCTGTCAGGTGGTTCCCGCGCCGCAAGTGCCGCCGGGATGGTTCATTGAAGCCTATAATCGCGATCATATCCCGGCGATCCGGCGCATCGTTGATGCCGTGCACGGCCATGACAGCAAGATTGTCGTCCAGGGCGTTTGGATGCAGGCCGATCCTGCCACCGGCCAGGCGTCGGGCATGGCCCCGCATACTGTGCTCAGCGATAGTCAGCCGCGCTCGATGACTGTGGCCGAGATCCAGGCCCTGGTGGAAGCGCATGTCGTGGCGGCCTGCCATGCCGAAGAGGCCGGAGCGGATGGCTTCGAATTTCCCATCGGTGGCGGTGCAGGGCTGCAGAGTTTTACCTCGTCGCTCTACAACCACCGGACAGACGAATACGGCGGCAATCTGGATAACCGGATGCGCATGGTGATGGAAATCATCGAAGGCATCCGTGCGCGCTGCAAACCGGAATTCGTGCTGGGCCTTGCCGTCAATGCCGATGACACGACCCTCGGCGGAGAGGGGTTGAGCGAAGGGCTGGCGATCTGCAAACTGCTGTCGGACAGCGGCAAGGTTGATTGGCTGCGTATCACCGCCCGCGGTCAGAAGCCGCAGATGACGCACTTCCATTATCCATCGTCCTATCTCGGCGAGCAGGGCACCCATGTCTATGCCGCCACCGAGGTGAAGAAAGTGGTCAATATCCCGGTTGTCAGCGGTGGCCGCATTCTTGACGCCGCCCATGGCGACAAGCTTATCGACGATGGCAAGGTCGACATGATCTTTGTTGCCCGTTCGGTCATTGCGGATCCTGAATGGCCAAACAAATCACGCAACGGCCAAAACAGTGAAATTCGCGCCTGCATAGGCGATCTGGAAGGCTGCTTTTTGCGTTCTTGCATCGGTCATCCAGTGGGCTGCACAGTCAATCCGGAAATTGGCAGCGAGCATCTGCCGCCGCTGGCGCCAGCTGCGCGCATTAAGCGGGTAGTGATCGCCGGCGGCGGCCCTGCCGGAATGCAAGCGGCGCTCGTTGCTGCGCAGCGCGGCCATAGCGTTACCTTGCTGGAGAGGTCTGGTGTTCTGGGCGGCCATGTGACTTTGCAGGCGAAACTGCCCGGCCTTGAAGATCGCAGCGATATTATCCGCTGGCTGCAATTACAGTTGGGCAAACACGCGGTGAAGATCCGGCTCGACACCGAAGCCACGCCCGAACTGATCGCAGAGCTGGAGGCAGAAGCTGTCGTGATCGCCACCGGTGCAAATTATGCCCGCAACGGCGTGAGCAAGAACCAGCTTGCCCCGGTGCCCGGCACAGACCTTGCCCATGTCCTGACTCCGGAAGATCTGCTGTTGGGCAATGCCCGCACTGGTCAGCGCGTGGTCGTCTATGACAACACGTCCTACGAGGTTGGGCCGGGTATTGCTGAACTGTTGGCCGACCAGGGCAAGGAAGTAATTTTCGTTACAGCCGATAGCGGTCTTGCCATGTCCGTGACCGAAATCGGGATCAACAAAGTGATCAGTAAGCGCTTGTTGCCCAAAGTGACTTTCATCCCGCAAACGGTGATAACGGCAATTGATCCGGCGGATGTGACGCTGGTCCATGCTTATACAGGTGCCGCGACCGTGCTTGAGAATGTCGACAACACAATAGTCGTGACGTCAAAGCCGCCGAATGAATCGCTGTATCATGCGCTCATGGCATCCAGTCCCTGCAACGGCCTCGAAGTGCATTTGATAGGTGATGCAAGAGAGGCACGGTGGAGCACCTTTGCGACTGATGAGGCAATCAAGGATGGTAGGCGGATAGGTATGATCTTGTGACAAATAATTGATAAAAAGACCATAATATCAATAACTAAATCCACTAGAAAAATTATTCACATCAAAAAACAGGCCCTGCCGATAGATAGGTGTGAAGGGGCATAGTCAGGACCAGCTACCGATCCAGCAGTGAAGCCATGCGCAGAAGCGCGGGAACAAGCTGCGCCGGATCAGCCAAGGCAAAGCCAATTTTGCTTGGCAGGACTTACTCGGGAGGGAACTGAATGGACATTCTTCGTAGCCGCAGCAAACTGCTTGCCACCACCGTTCTTTCGATCGGACTGTTAGGGAGCGCGCCTGCGTATGCCCAGGCCGCACCAGCACCGCAGGCTGCACAAGCCGAAGATGATCAGAGCGGAATTGCCGACATTGTCGTCACGGCCCGTAAGTCTTCGGAAAACCTGCAGTCAGTTCCGGTGTCTGTAACTGCACTTAGCGCTGAGGTGCTTGAGAGCAAGCAGGTATTTGAGGTGACCGATCTTGCTCGCACCGCGCCGAGCCTGACCATCAGCACGGGCGGCACTGGCCCGGCGTCTATCGTCTACCTCGCTATTCGCGGCCAGGCACAGAACAGCCCGAACTCGCTGTCTGACTCCTCTGTCGGCATCTATGTCGATGGTGTCTATGTCGCGCGCCCGATGGTCGGCAACCTCGGTTTCCTTGACGCTGCAAGTGCTGAAGTCCTGCGCGGCCCTCAGGGCACGTTGTTCGGTCGCAACACGACTGGTGGCGCGCTGAACCTGACGTCCAATCAGCCCAAGAATATCCTTGAGGGCAGTCTCAAGGTCGGGGCCGGCAACTATGACCAGCGCATGGTCGAAGGCATACTCAATGTTCCGTTGGGTGAAGAGCTGGCCGTGCGTTTTGCCGGTCGCTATAGCGAGCATTCGGGGTATTTCCGCAATCCCATCGCCGGCTATCCCCAGGGCAGCGTGAATGGTGAATATGTCGCCCGCGCAACCCTTAAGTGGGAGCCTGCTGCTCTGCCCATCAAGCTGACCATCACTGGCGAATATGTGGATTACAAGGACAATGGTAACGCCACCGCCGTTGCTGCCATCAATCCTGCAGTCCTTACGCAGGCCAGCAATGGTGCCTATATCAACTCCGAATTTGCTTCCTTTGTAACTGCGGCTCAGTTGCCAGCGTTCACAGCAGCGAATTCCAAATGGACAGATACCTTCTCTGGACCGCGTACCGGCGATCCTCAGATTGACCGTCTGCACAATACAAACCGGGTGAAGTCCACCGCGGCTACATTTGAATGGGATCTGGGGGGCGCCAATCTCAAGTCGATCACCGCCTATCGCACCTCGTTCACCGAGGACAGCCTCGATCTGCAGGGCGTTCCTTCGACAGCGGTTGCCGGTAGCCCGCCGATCGCCTTTGCCCAAGGGTGCCTTGCTAACGTGCCGTCGCTGGTTGCTGCCTGCACGGGCGCCTTCACTGCTAACTACGCCGTGGTCATTCCAGCTGCTTTCGGCCCTTATGTCCCAGGCCTGGTTGACGCGCGTTCAGCCTTCGTCAGCACATACAATCAGGAACAGTTCAGCCAGGAGCTTCAGCTTTCCGGCAAGAGCGGCAACCTGGATTGGCAGACCGGGGTTTACTACTTCGTTGAAACCGGTGACGAGCAGTCTCGCTCATGGGTCTTCGGCGGACTTGCCCGGGCGCGTACGCTGAGTGACTTCAAATCCAGCTCATTCGGTGCCTTTGCGCAGCTTAATTACCATCTCACTGATGCCATTCGGATCACCGGCGGATTGCGCTATACTTGGGACAAGCGCAGCATTGATCGGCACAGCACCAACGATTGGTCGCTGCCTGACAATCTTGAGAAGTGCACGGTTGGCGCAAACATCGGGCTCACGGCTGCTGTCGCACCTTGCACAGCGGCAAACAGTGCCAGCTTCAAGTACCCGGCATGGACCTTCGGCATTGACTACCGTGTCAACGATCAGTTGTTCCTCTATGCAAAGACCAGCGGCGCATCGATGTCGGGCGGTTTCAACTCGCGAACCGTCCCCGCGCCGTTCACTCAGCAGTTCCAGCCTGAAACTGTGCGCGATATCGAAGTCGGCCTGAAGGGCGATTTCCTTGATCGCCGCCTGCGTACCAACCTTTCGGTCTTCACTTCGTGGCAGGGCAACGTCCAGCGCATCGTCAACGCGCTGGTCGGAACGAGCCTCACGCAGTTTGTCACCAATGCGGGCAAGGTCCGCGCCAGCGGTGGTGAAATCGAGGTGACGGCCATTCCCTGGACGGGTATGGAACTGACGGGCAGCGCAGCCTATCTCGATGCCAAATATGTTGCCGGCAGCCGCTTCGAAAATCAGGGTACTGCTGCGGCACCGATCCTGGTCGATCGTTCGGGCGAACCGGTTACGCAGGCACCGAAGTGGACGTTGAATTTTGGTGCCACGCAGAAGGTGCCGACGTCGTTTGGCGAGATGTCTTTCCACCTCGACTATGCCTATACGACTGAAAAGGCGATGGATGCGTTTACTACCAAATCCATCGCACAGGGCGGTACGCAGGCCAACATCGATGCGGTTGCAATTGCCAACCGGGCTTCGATTATCAAGGGCTATGGCCTGCTCAATGGCCGCATTACGTTCAATCTCGAGAACCCGAAGATTGAGCTTGCGATCTGGGGCCGTAACCTGGCCAACAAGGCATGGTTCACCAACGTGTTCAATAACTACACCGGGCTCGGTGCCACGGTGCAGTTCCAGGGTGCCCCGCGCACCTTCGGCGCAACGCTTGGTTACAAGTTCTGATAAGCTAGACGTCAGACTTGCAGGCAAAGGGATGGCCGCTCCGGATCTGGGGCGGTCATTCTTTTTCGGCATAGGACTCGCAGGTTGAACGGTATTGCTTGCACGCTGTTCTGGTCATGCAAAACGTTCATGAATTGATCTGGAGACTATCCATGCCGACAGGCCCCTTATCCGGAATTCGTCTCATCGAAATGGATGCGATTGGTCCGGTGCCACTGTGCGGTATGATCCTATCGGGCCTTGGCGCAGAGATCGTGCGAATCTGCCGGCCCGGAGGGCAGCAGGCCTGGAGCGATGTGGGCGATGCCGTCTTGTTGCGTGGCCGCACAAATGTTTCGCTCAACCTGAAATCAGAGGAAGATCGGGCGCTTCTGCTTGACCTTGTCGATCGGGCTGACGGAATCATCGAAGGGGCACGGCCCGGTGTGATGGAGCGGCTGGGCCTTGGACCTGATGAGTGCCTCGCCCGCAATCCCCGTCTGGTCTATGGCAGGGCGACCGGCTGGGGGCAGCAAGGACCGTTGCGGCTGACTGCCGGACATGACATTAATTACATCGCGATGACCGGCGCATTGCACGCAATTGCCCAGGCAGGTCAGCCGCCCACCGTGCCGCTCAATCTGGTTGGGGATTATGCTGGCGGCACCATGTTTCTGGCACTGGGGATGGTTTCGGCCATCCTTTCAGCCAAGACGACGGGCAAGGGCCAGGTGGTCGATGTGGCGATGGTCGATGGCGTGGCGAACTTGCTGAGCTTGTTCCATGCATTCATCGCCACGGGCCTTTGGCAGGACCGGCCAGCCGCCAATCTGCTGGATGGTTCCGCGCCATTCTATCGCTGCTATACCTGCAAGGACGGAGGCCATGTTGCTGTCGGCGCGCTAGAGCCGCAGTTCTTTGCGCAGCTGCTGGCTGGTCTCGAAATTCCCGCCGATAGCTATGACCAGAACGATCAGACGCAGTGGCCCGCAATGATTGCTCAGTTTACCGAAATCTTCCTGTCGCGACCTCGGGACGAATGGGAAGCCGTGTTTGCCGGAACCGACGCCTGTGTCTCGCCAGTCCTGTCCATGTGCGAAGCCATGGAGCATCCGGCAAATGTATCACGGCAGGTCTTTGTCACCCACGCCGGTGTCATGCAGTCCGTGCCAGCGCCAAGGTTCTCTGGAACCCCCGGCCAGATCAATGACAGTTCAAGCATGACCGCGCCTGATGTTCTCACAGCTTGGCAGCAAGGCTGATTTCGCGCTCGCCTGTCAGAGCCTGATGATCCGCTTGCCCAGATTTTCCCCGCGGTAGAGCCCCGCCAAAGCGTCAAGGCAGGATTCCAGCCCATCGGTCACGTCTTCGGCATAGTGCAATTTCCCCTCGCGGACCCAAGCCGTAAGGGTTTCTATGGCGCTGTCCCACAGGTCGAAATGGTTCAGCACGACGAAGCCCTGCATTCTGGCAGACTTGACCAGGAGATGGCGCTCCACACGCGGTCCGCTGGGCCAAGGATCCCATTGTGCGATGGCGGCGGTACCACAAACCACAACGCGCGCCCCTTGGGCCAGACGTGGATAGACCGTGTCGCTGATCATGCCAGCAGTGTTGTCGAAGTAGACATTCACGCCATTCGGACAGGCAGCATCCAGCGCCTCGCCCAGGCCATCAGCCTTATAGTCCAGTGCATGGTCATAACCGAACAGATCCCGGCATTGCGCCGCTTTGACCGGGCCGCCAGAAATTCCGACCGTTGTGCACCCCAGTATGCGGGCGATCTGGCCGACGGCTGAGCCGACTGATCCGGCTGCGGTGGAAACCACGACAGTATCGCCCCGCTTCGGTTCGCCTGCCAGTGTCAGGCCAAGCAAGGCAGTGACGCCATTGATGCCGAGCACTCCTAGCGCCAGCGACGCGGGCAAGTCTGTCTGATCGATCCTGCGGACTATGGCCTTCGCGGTGACCGTGGCGAAGGTCTGCCAGCCGAACCACCCGGTGACAATCTGTCCGACGGGCCAGCCGGCATCGGTGCTTTCGACGATTTGCCCCACGGCGAGTGATTTCATGACCGCGCCAATTGCAACCGGCTCGGCATAATTGTTTGCATCGGCAATCCACCCGCGCATGGCCGGCTCCACCGACAGAAACCGGTTGGCAATGCGGATTTCGCCCGGGGCAAGCGGGTTGAGCGGCCTGTCCACTACCTGGAAATTTTGGGCTTGTGCGATGCCTGTCGGCCTCGAAACCAGGATTACCTGACGGTTCACGGGAAGCTCCTGAGTGTTGCGCCTAGTAAAGCCATGGCCATTCCGCGCCGTCCTATCGCAGGGTAGGTGTGAAAAGCAGGCTGGGCCAGAAAGGGAAGGCGTAAATGCCAGACTTTCTCTGGCTCGCCCGGAATCCAGGAGAAGCCCGAAAATGCGCGATGTTTTCATCTACGACCATGTCCGCACCCCGCGGGGACGCGGCCGGCCCGATGGTTCGTTGCACGAAATCCCCGCAATCCAGCTGGTCACCCAGTTGCTGGAAGCGGTGCGGGATCGCAATGACCTTGATACGGCCCTGTTAGACGATGTGGTGATTGGCTGTGCCCAGCCAGTTGGCGAACAGGGCGGGGTTCTGGCTCGCGGCGCGGTGCTCAATGCCGGATATGCCGATACAGTGGGCGGTCAACAGGTCCACCGGTTCTGCGGATCGGGGCTTGAAGCCGTGAACAACGTTGCCGGCCAAGTGGCCTCGGGCATGGCCATGGCGGGTATCGGCGGCGGCGTCGATCTCGATGAGTCGTACGATCATGGGGTATGACAGCGGCGCCTGGGCCGCCGATCCCAGCGTGGCGCTGCACAATTATTACACGCCGCAGGGGATCGGCGCCGATCTCATCGCCACGCTCGAAGGCTATAGTCGTACAGACGTCGATAGCTATGCGGCCGAAAGCCAGCGCCGCGCTGCGGTCGCTTGGGACGAAGGCCGGTTTTCGCGCTCAATCGTACCTGTGCGTGACGTCATGGGCGAGATCGTGCTCGACAATGATGAATTCCGCCGCCCTTCCACTACGGTGGAATCGCTCGGTGCGCTCAAGCCGGCCTTTGCCGGGATGGCCGCGATGGGTTTTGGCCGCGTGGTGCGCGAACGCTATCCGCAAGTGGAGGAAATCAACCATGTCCACACCGGCGGCAATTCCAGCGGCATCGTTGATGGTTCGGGCGTCGTCCTGCTGGGCAATGCCGAGTTCGGCAAGGCAACCGGGCTGAAGCCGCGCGCGCGGATGCGCTCCTGGGCGTCGATCGGGTCTGAACAGACGATCATGCTCACCGCTCCGGTGGCCGTCGCGCAAAAGGCACTGAGGAACGCGGGAATGACCGCCGACCAGATCGACCTTTGGGAATTGAACGAGGCATTCGCCAGTGTTGTCCTGCGCTTCATGAGCCACATGGAAATCGAACACGACAGGATCAACGTCAACGGCGGTGCGATTGCCATGGGCCATCCGCTGGGGGCAACCGGCGCAATGATCCTGGGCACAGTGCTCGACGAGCTGGAGCGCCGCGACCTCAATACTGCCATGACCTTGCTGTGCGTCGGCAACGGCATGGGCACTGCTGCCATCATTGAACGGGTCTGATACGATGCGACATATTGCACTTGAAACCGGCGCTGACGGCGTCGCCATCCTCACCCTGAACAATGCCGACGAAAGCATGAACGTCGTCTCCGACGACTGGCTGGGCGAAATGAACGAGGCTATCGCTCAGTTGCGCGCCAATGATGCGGTGACTGGCGTGATCATCACGTCCGGCAAGAAAGCCTTCATGGCGGGTGCCGATCTGAAGGCGATGGTCAGCGCTTATGGCAATCTGACGGTCAAGCAGGCCTATGAATTCAGCCAGAAAGCCACAGCGATGCACCGCGCGCTGGAGACCATGGGCAAGCCCGTGGTCTGTGCGATGAGCGGTCTGGCGCTGGGCGGCGGTTTTGAACTGGCGCTGGCGTGCCATTACCGCGTGCTGGCAGACGATCCCAAGGCGGTGGTTGGTCTGCCCGAAGTCAATGTCGGCCTGCTGCCGGGCTCGGGCGGCACCCAGCGCCTTGCGCGGATGATCGGCGTTCAGGCTGCTCTGGACTTGCTGCTGACCGGGCGTTCGCTGGCACCTGCCGATGCGCTCAAGGCCAAGGTGGTCGATGCGCTTGCCCCCGCCGGTGATGTCATTGTCGCTGCCAGGGCATGGCTGGCGACCGGGCCAAGCCCGGTGCGCAAGTGGGATGTAAAGGGCTATGCCGCACCCGAGCAGCGCATGATGATCATCCCGGAAGTGGCGATGGGATTCTCGGTCGGCGTCGCACAAGTGGTCGACAAGGCGGGCTATAACCTGCCGGCACCCGGTGCGATTCTGTCAGCGGTGTTCGAAGGCATCCAATTGCCGATGGACAAGGCGCTGTCGGTGGAAAGCAAATACTTCGCCAAGCTGCTGACCGATCCGGTGGCCCGCAACATCATCCGCACCACCTTCATCTCGAAGCAGGCCGCCGAAAAAGGCGCGCGTCGCCCCGTTGGGGTGCCCAAGATCACCTTCACCAAGGTCGGTGTGCTTGGCGCAGGCATGATGGGCGCCGGGATTGCGTTGGTATCGGCGCAGGCCGGGATCGACGTCGTGCTGATCGACCGTGATGTCGCCACTGCCGAAAAAGGAAAAGGTTATTCCGCCAAGGTGTTTGGCAAGCTGGTGACGAAAGGCACGATGACGCAGGACAAGGCCGACGCCATTCTGGCTCGCATCACCCCGACGGATGATTTCGCGAAGCTCGAAGGTTGCCAGATGGTGATCGAAGCGGTGTTCGAGGATCTGGGCATCAAGGCCGAAACTACGCGCAAGGCCGAAGCGATAATCCCTGCTGACGCGATCTTCGCCAGCAACACGTCAACCCTTCCGATTGGCCAATTGGCTTCGGCATCGGCCCGTCCGGGGCAGTTCATCGGCACGCACTTCTTCTCGCCGGTTGACCGCATGGGGCTAGTCGAAGTGATCATGGGCAAGCAGACAGCGCCAGAAACGCTGGCCAAGGCGCTCGATTTCGTGGCGCAGGTGCGCAAGACGCCGATTGTCGTCAATGACAGCCGCGGTTTCTATACCAGCCGTGTGTTCCGCATGATGATCTTCGAAGGCGTCGCAATGCTTGAGGAAGGCATTGAGCCTGCCCGTATCGAAAACGCGGCCAAGGCAGCTGGTTTCCCGGTCGGCCCACTGGCGCTGCTCGACGAAGTGACGATGGAATTGCCGGTCAAGATCCTTGAGGATGCCGCTGGTGAAGCGGGCAATACCTATACGATCGAAAAGGGCATGGCTGTTCTGAAGCGCATGATCGCGCTGGGCCGCGGCAGCCGCAAGGCTGGCGGCGGATTCTACGCCTATCCAGAAGGTGCGCCCAAGCACCTGTGGAAGGGCTTGGCCGAAGAATTCCCAGTCACCGCAACGCAGCCCGATCAAGCCGAACTCAAGGCCCGCCTGCTTTATGCGCAAGCCATCGAAACCGCCCGCTGCTTCGAAGAAGGCGTTATCGAAACGGCTGAGGACGGCGATCTGGGGGCGGTCTATGGCTGGGGCTTCCCGGCGTGGACCGGCGGGACGCTGAGCTACATCGACACAGTGGGCATTGCCGCTTTCGTTGCCGAGTGTGATCGCCTGGCCCAACTGTATGGCGAGCGATTCGCCCCGTCGGCCTGGCTGCGTGCCAAGGCGGCCAAGGGCGAAGGCTTCTATCCCGCCACTGCAGTCTGAGGAGGCAATTTCAACATGCGCCGTGTGATCTTCGAATCAGAGCACGAACAGTTCCGCGATTCGGTCCGTCGCTTCATGCAGGCAGAAGTCGCGCCGCACGCGGATCGCTGGCGCGAAGCGGGCATGGTTGATCGCGAAACCTACCTGAAGGCCGGGGCGCAGGGCCTGCTCTGCGTCGATGCCGAGGAACGGTTTGGCGGCGCGGGGATCAGCGATTTCCGCTTCAACCAGATAATCATCGAAGAAAACATGCGCCACGGCGACATCGGGTTCTACATTAATCTGCACAACGATCTGGTTGCGCCCTACATTTCCAAGCTGGGCAATGAGGAACAGAAGGCGCGCTTCATGCCTGGGATTGTCTCGGGAGAGACGATTCTGGCTGTCGCGATGACCGAGCCGTCCACCGGAAGTGATCTTGCGGGCATGAAGACCCGGGCAGTCAAAAAGGGCGATCACTGGGTGCTGAACGGCGCCAAGACTTATATCTCCAACGGCATTCTCGGCGACCTGATTGTCGTGGCCGCCCGCACCGATCCCGACCGGCCGCATGGCATCAGCCTGTTCCTGATCGAACGCGGCATGGAAGGCTTCGAACGTGGCCGCAAGCTGGAGAAGATGGGCCTCAAGAGCCAGGATACCGCCGAACTGTTCTTCAACGATGTGAGGGTGCCTGAATCGAACCTGCTTGGCGAGGCCGGTCAGGGGTTCAAGTATCTCGCGCGGATGCTCGCGCAGGAACGCCTGGTCGCGGCCATCGGCTTCACCGCCACGGCGCAGACTGCTTTCGATCTGACGCTGCAATACGTCAAGGAACGCCGAGCCTTCGGAAAACCCATCGGCGCCTTCCAGAACACCCGCTTCAAGATGGCCCAGATGCGCGCCGAACTGGACATGGCGCAGACCTATGTCGATCAGTGCGTGCTGCTGCTCAACGCAGGAGAATTGTCAGCAGAGGATGCGTCGGCGGCTAAGTTGCTGTCCAGTGAGCTTGAAGCCCGGGTCATGGACCAGTGCGTCCAGTTCCACGGCGGTGCGGGCTATATGGAGGAGTACCGCATCAGCCGGATGTACACCGATGCGCGCATCAGTCGGATTTTCGCAGGCACCAGCGAGATCATGCTGGAAATTATCGGGCGAGGGCTGGGGTTGGACGAACGCAAGATGAATTGAGCTGGACCAGGCGCGGAATCGACTAACTCGTGTGCTGGCTCATACGGAGGTGGTTGATGATCAGGTCGGTTGCTCACAATCCGGACCTTGAGGAGGGGACTGCCCAGATTTTGGCAGATTTCGAGCCGGAGACCGTGGCTGGAGAAGAAATAAGTAGGGTTTTGCTTTCGGCCGTCGGCAGTCATGCCCCCGTCGTCGTCCCGAAAATCTGGTCGTCATGGCTTGCCTATGACCCGCACGCGCAAGGAGCTCGCGTGCGACGGACTGCTCAATCCAGAGTGGCAGAAAATTCTTGAATGCTGGTTTTGCATGGATTTACCCTGCAATCAAACCAATTTGACGATTTGCAGGGTAACCCTTGCATTTTGGGGTTTTACCCTGCATTTTCTTCAATCAGAACACTTGCAGGGTAAAGCATGAACTTCCAGCCATTCTCCGACGAGCAGGCGAGGGTTATCGTCAATCTTGACCAAGCCTACCAGGTCTGGATGGAGGCTCTGCGCACGTTGAATGATCTGCCATACAACATGCGCATCAAGGAGGTCTCAGGCCGAGAGTACCTCTACGAGGTCACCGATCGTCGCGGGAGCATGAAAAGCAAGGGTCCCGTCGATCCAGAAAAGCTGGCGGAGTTCGACCAGTACAAGACCGAGAAGACCGAATTGAAGGATCGCCTTGCCCGCAGCAAGGAGACACTGAAAGAACAAGCCAGCCTCTATCGGGCGCTGCGCCTGCCTATGCTTCCGGCGGAAGCCGGCAAGATCCTGCGCGAAGCCGATCGTCTCCGCTTTTTGGGCAGGCAGGCCATGGTGGTCGGAACCAACGCACTGATCGCGTACGCAATGGAAGCCAACGGTTTCATCCGCGATGCGCCGGACGCGACCCTCGATTTTGACATGGCTCTGACCGGGATCGAAGCTGACGAAGAGCGACCGACCTTGTGGAAGGTACTCAAGGAAGCGGACATGACCTACTCGGTGAACACCGAGCGACCATTCCAGGCGCGCAATGCCAAAGCCTATGAGGTCGAGATCTTGTCGGCGCCGAGCCGCATCGGCGGACAGATAGCGCAGGATCGGCCTCGGCCGATCCCGCTTCCGGAGCAGGAATGGCTTCTGAACGGACGGCAGGTCGACCGCGTAGTCGGTGTGCGCGATGGCGATGCAGCGCGCATGGTAGTTCCCGATCCGCGATGGTTTGCCCTGCAAAAACTCTGGATGGCGGCAAAGCCGGCACGCGACCCGCAAAAGAAGCCGAAAGACCACAAGCAGGGCATGGCCGTGCTGGACGCGGTCTGGCTGACCATGCGGCATTACCCACTCGATGATGCCTTTTTCGAAGAATTGCCAGACGCGTTGAAGTCACATTTTGAACTTTGGGCTGCCCAGAAGCCGAAGCGAGGATGATCAAAGTTCTCGTGGCCAAGGATGCCGTTTTCCGACTCAGCTACGCGTCTCTGCGATGCGCTTTGATTACGTGGCGATTACGTGGCTCTCGACACGGACCCTCCAAAGGGTTATGATCGTCACTAAGTCCTTGAAAAGTATGGTGCCGGCTAGAGGATTCGAACCCTGGCCCCCTGATTACAAATCAGGTGCTCTACCAACTGAGCTAAGCCGGCCCATCAGGCGAAGCGCCCCTTGCCTCAGACCGCGCCAAAGGTCCAGCCCTCGGTTTGCGCGACTTCGGCGAGGCCTTCGGGATTCCACAGTTCGGGCCGGTGCGCGGCGGTGCGCAGCCATGCCGAAGTCAGCAGTGCATCGCTGGTGTGGTCGTCCACCGCTCCGCTTGCCTGAACGGCGCGACTACCGAGCGATTTGAGCGCGGCGTTCAATTCCTCGTAACTGCGCATCTTCGAGCGGCCCGGCGGGCGACCGGCGTGCATCGCGGCGATTGTCGTGTAGATTTCGACCACCACTGAACCTTCATCCGGCAGCGGATCGACCGGCCAGACGGGCAGGTGCGGGGAGAGGCGGTGGAGCATCCGCATGCCCGTCAGACTGGACTTCCCCACCTGCGCCGCGCCGACGAGGTTGAAGTTCGAATAGGGCCGGCAGCCCATGCGCTCCTGCGCCAGTTCGGTCCGGCGGAAGCGCCCCCGGCCGCCGCCAAAGTGCTCCCCCTCGCGCCCACCGTGGCGGCGGAAGTGGCGGCTGGCTTCGGCGTGATCGACAAAGCTGGAGACGGAGAGGTGCGGGTCGTCAGCACAGATCCGCTCAACTGCCGCCCACAGGTCACGCGCATTGGCAGGGCTTTCGTCCCACGCGGGGAAGAACCCGCCCCGGTCGGCGTGTGGCAGAGACATGCCGAGGTCCAAGCCCGCAAGCGTTCCTTGCGGCATTTCGCCCGCCAGCCAATCCGCCACCTCTTCGCGTGACCAGCGATGGCCGGGTCGCACGATGCGCGGTGCTTCATCGCCTTCGCTGCATAGCGCGACGGCAATGCCCTTGTGCCGTTCCCCTGCCGCACCTGACCAGTCTATGGCGGCGAAGTGCCGGAACCTCACCCTCGCTCCGCTCGCGGCGCTTCTTGTCCCACCATTCCATGCGCTTGGCGACTTCGCGTTCGAAGCCGCGTTCGACCGGGCGGTAATATTCCTGCGGTTCCATCCCCTCGGGCCAATAGTTGGCGCCGGAAAAGCCGTCCTCTGCCTCGTGGTCATAGGCATAGCCCGCGCCGTAGCCGATATCCTTCATCAGCTTGGTCGGCGCGTTGAGGATGTTCGCGGGCGGGCTGAGCGAACCCGTCTCACGCGCGCTCTTCCACACGGCTTTCTGGGCCACATAGGCGGCGTTCGATTTGGGCGCGGTGGCTAGGTAGAGGCAGGCCTGGACGATCGCCAGTTCGCCTTCGGGGCTGCCGAGGAATTCGTAGGCATCCTTGGCGGCGAGGCATTGGACCAGTGCCTGCGGATCGGCGAGGCCAATGTCCTCGCTTGCGAAGCGCACCAGACGGCGCAGCACGTAGAGCGGCTCCTCGCCCGCGGTCAGCATCCGCGCCATGTAATAGAGCGCGGCCTGCGGGTCTGAACCGCGCAGGCTTTTGTGCAGGGCGGAAATCAAGTTGTAATGCCCGTCGCGGTCCTTGTCATAGACCGCCACCCGGCGCTGGAGGAACTTGCCGAGCGCGGCGGGATCGAGCGGTTCCGGGATTTTCGCGTTGTAGAGCGTTTCCGCCTGGTTGAGCAAAAAGCGCCCGTCACCATCGGCGCTGGCGACCAGCGCCTCGCGCGCCTCGGCGGTGAGGGGCAGGGGGCCTTCCAGTGCCTCGCCGCGCGCCAGCAGGGTATCGAGCGCGCGGGCATCGAGCCGGTGGAGGATCAGCACCTGCGCGCGGGAAAGCAACGCGGCGTTGAGCGCAAAGCTGGGGTTCTCGGTCGTCGCGCCAACCAAGGTGACCGTGCCGCGTTCGACAAATGGCAGGAAGCCGTCCTGCTGGGCGCGGTTGAAGCGGTGGATTTCGTCCACGAACAGCAGCGTGCGCTGGCCCATCTTGGCGGCGGTTTCAGCTTCGGCGAAGGCCTTTTTGAGGTCTGCCACGCCTGAGAACACCGCGCTCACCGATATGAAACGCATGCCGACGGCATCGGCGAGCAGGCGCGCGATGCTGGTTTTCCCGGTTCCGGGCGGCCCCCACAGGATCATGCTGGAAAGCCGGCCCGCCGCAACCATGCGGCCGATAGCGCCTTCGGGGCCGGTCAGGTGCTCCTGCCCGATCACCTCGTCCAGCCCGCGCGGGCGCAGGCGATCGGCGAGCGGGGCGTCCTCGGCGGGTTCGTCGCGGTTTTGCGGCGGGGAATCGGTTGCGAAAAGGTCGGCCATTGGCCCCTCATGTAGCCACTTCGCGGGCGGATTGCATCGCCGCGGATAGAGGCATAGCATGCTGGCATCCGAAAACAGGGGAGAAGTGGCATGGCGAATGGCACTGCGAAGGTTCCGACCGCTTACTGGGTCGTGGCCGTACTGGGTTTTCTTTGGAACTGCTTCGGCGCTTATCTCTACATCATGGCACGCATCAATCCCGATGCGATGATGGAAGGCGCGCCGCAGGAAATGAAGGATTACTTCGTCAACATGCCGCTGTGGGCGAACGTGGGCTATGGCCTCGGCGTTTGGGCATCGGTGGCAGGTTCGGTGCTGATGCTGATGCGTTCGCGCCATGCCGCGACCGCTTTTGCCGTGTCGTTCGTGGGAGCATTGCTGAGCTACCTCGGCCAGTTCCAGGCAGGCGTACTCACGCCAGCCCAGCCGATCGTCATCCTCGTCGTGATCGTGGCGCTGTGGTGGTACAGCCGCCGCTCCGCAGCGCAGGGCCTGATGAAGTAGGTCAGCCCTTCCGGGCGCGCTGGCGGATCAGCCGGGTATAGGTATCCGCCACGGCCTGGTTGATCCGGTCCCAAGAAAAGTCGCGGGCGCGCAGCTCGCCCGCGGCGCCGTGCCGGGCGCGCAGGTCTGCATCGCCAAGGTAGGACACCAGCGCATCGGCGAACTGGGTAATCGCGCCGGGAGGGATCAGGCGACCGGACTTGTTGTCGGCGACCAGGCTCTCGCTCCCCGTCGCCGCCGCAGCCACGACCGGCAGCTGGCAGGCCATCGCCTCAAGGGTGACATTGCCGAAGGTCTCGGTGGTCGAGGGGAAGAACAGCACGTCCATCGAGGCCACCGCCTTGCCAAGGTCCTTGCCGCCCATGAAGCCGGCGAAGATAGCGTTCGGAAGCCGCGCCTCAAGCCAGTCGCGCGCCGGGCCATCGCCAACGATCAGCGTGCGGTGGGTCACACCGCGGCGGCGCAGTTCGTCGATCGTGTCGGAGAACACATCGAGCCCCTTTTCCATCACGAGTCGGCTGTGGAAGCCGACAACCAGTTCGTCATCGCCGATGCCGAGGCTACGGCGCCATTCCATCGAGCGCAGGCCGGGATTGAAAAGTTCGCGGTCCACGCCGCGCGACCAGATGTCGATGTCGTAATTCATCCGCTGGTCGCGCAGCACCTGCGCCATCGATTCCGAGGGGGCCACCAGCGCGTCGCAGCGGCGGTAGAGCCGGCGGAGCATGGCTTCGACCACGGGCTCGAGCCAGGCCATGTTGTAATAGCGGAAATAGGTCTCGAACCGCGTGTGGACCGAAGCCAGCACCGGCAGCTTGCGCCGCCGCGCCCAGGTCACCGCGCGGTGCGCGACGATGTCGGGCGAGGCGATGTGCACGATGTTGGGCGCAAACGCCTTGAGGTCGCGCCGCAAGCGCGGGCTGAGCGCCAGCGGAAAGCGGTATTCGCCGCGCCCCGGAAAAGCGATCGAGGGCACCGAAACCAGATCACCCGTGGCAGGAAAGGCTGGCTCCGGGATCGTCGGTGAATAGACGCGCACCTGCGCGCCCTGCCGCAGCAGGTAGCCGACGAGCCGGTTGAGCGCCTGGTTCGCACCGTCGCGCACATAGTTGTAATTGCCGCTGAACAGCGCGATGCGGAGGTCCGCCAAGGGTGCTTCAGGCTCTGCCATGGGCAGCGCCTTTAGCGGCTTGCACGCAATCTGGCGAGAGGGGCTTGGGGAGGGGCGGCTCAGGACAGCGCAAAGTGCTCCATCGCGCCGCCAATCGTCATCGCGCCCATGGCTGCGCGGAACGCGGCGAAGGAATCGGTACCGCGCGCCTGTTCATGCGCTTCCATCGATTCCCATTCGACCACGAAGGCGAACTTGGAAGGATCCTCCACACCGCGCCCGAACCGGACCTTCAGCACGCCGGGGCAGGCGGAAAGGTGGGCCACGCCGCCGTGGCGCATCGCGGCTTCGAAGTTCTCTTCCTGCCCGGGGGCAACGGTAATCGTGGCGATTTCGGTGATCATGGCTGGCTCCTGATAGGAAAAACAATCATCGCCGCGCCCCGTTCCACAGGCAAGGGCGAGACCATCGCTCGGGCGCTAAGCCAGTCATTGCCCTCTATCGCTAACCCAGCTTAGGAAGATCGGCAGGAGAGACGATGCCCCGCCTGACTGCCGCCTTTGTAATTGGATCCACTCTCGGCCTTGCCGCCACCCCGGCACTCGCTCAGCGTTCGGCGGAAAACGCGGCGGCGAGCAGCGACGATGCCTTTGGCACCCAGGTCGGGACCGAGGCGACGGGCATCTATAACGAGAATGACACGCGCGGCCTCAGCCCGCTGAAGGCCGGCAATGCGCGGATCGACGGCATCTATTTCGATCCTGTGGCAACCCTTTCCGGCCGCACAAGGGCCTCCTATGGCATCCGGGTAGGCATCGCAGCCATCGACTACCCCTTCGGCGCGCCCACCGGCATTGTCGACAACCGCCAGCGCAGTGCCGGCAACGATTTCGTCGCGAGCGTCGGGCTGACCCGCCTTCAGTATACGGGCCTGCTGGCCGAGCTGGACCTGCAAGTGCCGATCCTTGCCGATCGCCTGAGCACTGCCGTGGGCATCGGTTATGCCCGAACCGTGACTGGCGACGGGGCCGTACTGCCCAGCGCCGCGATTGCCGTGCGGCCGATCCTGCGCCCGGGCAAAGGGATCGAGATCAGCCCCTTCTACGCAGGCACCCTGCTGTGGGACGTCCACGCCCGCCCGTTCTTCCTGACCAGCGGCGACATCATTCCGCCGCAGCCGAAGCTGGGACATTACCTGGGGCAAGACTGGGCAAAAGGGCGGATATTCCAGAGCAACGCCGGCATCACGGTCCGCGCGCCGATCACAGGCCGGTTGGCCCTGCGCGGAGGCCTGTTCCGCTCGGGCCTTCAGCGCCAGCACAACTATTCGGAGTTCTTCAGCTTCGCTGGCCCCGGAACAACCGTTCGCCACCGGCTGATCTCCGACCCCCGGCAGGATGTCCATTCCCGGAGCGGCGAGGCGCAATTGGCGTGGAAGCTGGGGGAGACGAACGGCTTGCAGCACCGGATCATAGCCGGCTTCCGTGCCCGCAAGCGCTATACCGAGTCCGGAGGATCGGACCTGCGCGATTTCGGGACTATGGACCTTTACGGCGACGATCAGGAGACCGAGCCGACCTTCACCTATGGTCCGGTAAACGTCGGCCGGGTAAGCCAGCGGGCGTTTCTGCTCGGCTATCTGGCCAAGCACCGTCATCTGGGCAGCATCAACATTGGCCTTCAGCGCGCCCGCTACCGCGCGACGTTCCGCGATGCCCGCACCGGGAACGAGACGACCAGCGCAACCGACGCCTGGCTTTATAATGCCACTGTTGCGCTTCATCTCGCGCGGCACGTCGAGCTGTTTGCCGGTACCCAGAAAGGCCTTGAGGACAGCGGCGCGGCGCCGGAAAACGCGATCAATCGCAACGAGCAGCTGCCGACCACCGTTTCCACCCAGATCGAAGGAGGGCTACGTGTCGGCCTGGGGAAGGGAAACCAGCTGGTAATCTCCGCCTTCCAGATCAAACGGCCCTATTTCTCCTACGATGTCGGCGGCCGCTTCACCGAACTGGGAGAGGCTCGCTACCGGGGCGCTGAGCTTTCCTTCGCCGGACACTTCGACCGGCTGACCGTGCTTGCCGGTGCGGTGCTGATGAAGCCGGAGGTAGCCGGCGCGGGCCGGGTTGCCGGGATAGTTGGCGCGCGGCCGGCTGGGATCCCCGATTTCTATACACGGATCGATCTCCAGTACCGTACCGACGTGCTGAAGGGCCTGACACCGACGGTCACCCTGATCGCCACGGGCCCGCGCGCGATGGGCTCGGCGCCCGTCGCCTCGCTGGGCGGCAAGCAGGCCATGCTGCCGACCCACGCGGTGATCGACCTTGGCCTGCGGCATCGCTTCAATGTGGGCGGCGTCCCGGCGAGCGCGCGGATGCAGTTGCAGAACGTGTTCAATCGCACCGGCTGGAAGGTCATTACCAGCAATACGCTCCAGCCCGAGGAGCACCGGCGCTTCACGCTCTCGCTTGCCGCCGATTTCTGACGGGTTATCCCGCAACTGCGTTCGTTCTATCGCAAATGCGAAATAGTCCGGAACCAATCGGGCGCGAGCGCGTCTTGTGACTTCGCATTGTTGCTGATGCGAGGATTCACAAGGAATTGAAAATGAGGATGATTTCTACGCTGCTGGCCGCAACCGCGGCTCTCGGCCTGAGCGCTGCTGCCTCGGCGCAGGACCGCGATCCCGCCACCGATTACAACGGTTTCTACATTGGCGGCACCATCGGTACCACCGCACAGAACAACGATGGCGGAAGCACTGTGGTGTTCGACACCAACCGCGATGGCACGTTCGACCAGAACGTCCTGACCTCAACCGGTGGGAATGCCTTCTCGCCGGGTTTCTGTAATGGCTACAGCACGGCCAATGCGCCGGGCAATTGCCGCAAGGATGAGAACGGCCTCGAGTACTCGGTGCGCACTGGGTTACGATGCGCGTCTCGGCAACAACCTAGTCGCTGGCGTCCTGCTGGAAGGTGCCAAGTCCTCGGCGCGTGACGGCACTTCGGCCTTCAGCACGACCCCGGCTGGCTACAGCTTCGACCGTGAACTTGATTATGCCATCTCGGCCCGCGCACGCCTTGGCTTCACCCCCGGCGGCGGCGGCCTGATGTATGTCACGGGTGGCGGCTCCTATGCCAAGATCGACCACACTTTCTCGACCACCAACACGGCGAATTCGTTCACGCCGTTTAATGATGGCAAGATGGTCTGGGGCTGGCAGGCCGGCGGCGGCGCGGAAGTGCTGCTTTCGCGCAACCTCTCGCTCGGGCTCGAGTACCTCTACAACCGCTATGACGATGGCGATTACTACGTCGCGGTCGGCAACGGTACGGCCGGACCGACCAATCCCTTCGTCCTGGCGGGCGGCGTGAACATGCGCCCCGAACAGACGCGCTATGACTATCACAGCCTGCGCGCGACGATGAGCTTCCGCTTCTGAGCGGACGGCTTGATCAGGCAAAAGAAAAGGGCGGCTCCAACCGGGGCCGCCCTTTTATATCGGTTCAAGAGGAGGCGGATTTTATGCCGCTTCCTTCTTTCGCGAAGCCTTCTTGCGCTCATGCGGGTCGAGGATCGCCTTGCGCAGACGGATCGACTTCGGCGTCACCTCGACCATTTCATCGTCGTCGATATAGGCAATCGCCTGTTCGAGCGTCATGATCTTCGGCGGGGTCAGGCGGATCGCGTCATCCTTGCCCGACGAGCGGAAGTTCGTCAGCTGCTTCGACTTCATCGGGTTGACCTCAAGGTCTTCCGGCTTGGCGTTCTCGCCGATGATCATGCCTTCGTAGAGCGGCGTGCCGACGCCAACGAACAGGATGCCGCGTTCTTCGAGCGGTCCGAGTGCGTAGGCAACGGCCTCGCCAGTGCCGTTGGAGATCAGCACGCCGTTCTTGCGGCCTTCGATCGGGCCCTTGTGCGGACCGTACTTCTCGAACAGGCGGTTCATGATGCCGGTGCCGCGGGTGTCGGACAGGAATTCGCCGTGATAGCCGATCAGACCGCGCGACGGGGCGGTGAAGGTGATGCGGGTCTTGCCGCCGCCCGAAGGACGCATGTCGGTCATCTCGCCCTTGCGCAGGTTCATCTTGTCGATGACCGTGCCCGAGTGCTCGTCATCCACGTCGATCACGACGGTTTCATACGGCTCGGTGCGGTTTCCGTTCTCGTCCTCGCCAAACAGCACACGTGGGCGGCTAATGCCAAGTTCGAAGCCTTCGCGGCGCATCGTTTCGATCAGAACGCCGAGCTGGAGTTCGCCGCGGCCGGCAACCTCGAAGCTGTCCTTGTCGGCGCTTTCGGTAACCTTGATGGCGACGTTCGATTCCGCTTCGCGCATCAGGCGGTCACGGATCATGCGGCTGGTGACCTTGTCGCCCTCACGTCCGGCCATTGGCGAGTCATTCACCGCAAAGCGCATCGACAGGGTTGGCGGGTCAATCGGCTGGGCCTTGATCGGGGTCGAGACCGAGGTGTCGGCAATCGTGTTCGACACGGTGGCGACGGTGAGGCCGGCCAGCGAAATGATGTCGCCTGCCTTGGCTTCGTCCACCGGCACGCGGTCCAGTCCGCGGAAAGCCATGATCTTCGATGCGCGGCCGGTTTCGATCACCTTGCCATCGGCATCCAGCGCATGGATCGGCTGGTTGGCCTTGACGGTGCCCGATTGCACGCGGCCCGTCAGCACGCGGCCGAGGAAGTTGTCGCGGTCAAGCAGGGTGACGAGGAAGCTGAACGGGGCTTCGGTGTCGAGGTTCGGCGGCGGCACGTGGTCGACGATCTTCTGGAACATCGGCTCGAGCGTGCCTTCGCGGCGCGAGGGGTCTTCGCTGGCATAGCCGTTGCGGCCCGAGGCGTAGAGCACGGGGAAGTCGAGCTGATCGTCAGTTGCGTCGAGCGTGACGAAGAGGTCGAAGACTTCGTCGAGCACTTCCTGGATGCGCTCGTCCGGGCGGTCCACCTTGTTGACCACCACGATCGGGCGCAGGCCCAGCGCGAGCGCCTTGCCGGTGACGAACTTGGTCTGCGGCATCGCGCCTTCCGAACTGTCGACCAGCAGGATCACACCGTCGACCATCGACAGGATGCGCTCCACCTCGCCGCCGAAGTCGGCGTGGCCGGGGGTGTCGACGATGTTGATGCGCACGCCGTTCCATTCGATCGAGGTCGGCTTCGCCAGGATGGTGATGCCGCGCTCCTTTTCGAGGTCGTTCAGATCCATCGCGCGCTCTTCGACGCGCTGGTTGTCACGGAAAGTGCCGGACTGGCGGAATAGCTGATCGACGAGAGTGGTCTTGCCGTGGTCGACGTGGGCGATAATGGCGATATTGCGCTGGTTGGCGGACATGACGGACTTTCCGGGGGCTTTTAGAAGGGGCCGGGCGCTTGCTGCGCCGCAACATGGGCGCGCCCGTAGACCAAGCGGGGGCGAAGGGCAAGGAAACTCGCCTGTGTCCCATATGCAACAGGGACAAGTTGCGTTTGTGACCATTGATGCACCCGATTGCGCCCGAGGCCTTGAAAAACTAAGCTTTGTCACAGAATAACCGGGATGGGGGCGTCCGGCGGCAGTGCCGTAGCGTCAACACCCGACACGAGAGGATGAGACCTACATGAAAATCACGACTCGCATCGTGCTCCTCGGAACCGCGGCGGTTGCCTCGATGGCACTTCCGACGGTCGCTTTCGCCCAGTCGGCCCCGGCTGACGAGGAAGCGCAGGCCGCTCCTCCGGCGGAGGAAAGCACGGCCACGGGCAACGAGATCGTTGTTACCGCGACCAAGCGTGAGCAGACCCTGCAGGACGTGCCGGTTGCCGTTTCGGTGACCACTGCCGAAACCATCGAACGCGCCCAGATCCGCGACATCCGCGACCTGTCGAGCGTCGTTCCCTCGCTCCGCGTCAACCAGCTGCAGAGCTCGGCGAACACCAACTTCTACATCCGCGGCTTCGGCAACGGCGCCAACAACGCCGGTATCGAACCTTCGGTCGGCCTGTTCGTCGACGGCGTGTACCGTTCGCGCTCGGCCTCGATGATCGCCGACCTTCCGGACGTCCAGCGCGTCGAAGTGCTTCGCGGCCCTCAGTCGACCCTGTTCGGCAAGAACGCCTCGGCCGGTGTCATCTCGATGACCACCCGCAAGCCGAAGTTTGAATTCGGCGGCAATGTCGAGGCAACTTACGGCAACTTCAACGCCTTCACCGTCAAGGGCGTGGTCACCGGCCCGCTCAGCGATACGATCGCTGCCAGCCTTGCGGGAGGCTACAACCACCGCGACGGCTATGTGAAGGACGGCAACACCGGCAGCGACATCAATGAGCGCAACCGCTGGTTCGTCCGCGGCCAGATGCTGTTCGAACCGTCGAGCGACCTCTCGGTCCGCCTGATCGGTGACTACGGCAAGATCGACGAAACCTGCTGCGCGGTCGTCAACCTGCGCCGTTCGGCGGCTTCTTCGGTGATCCTGGCGCTCGGCGGCAAGCTGAGCGATCCGGCCAACCCCTTCGCCGATGTGACCTACAACAACATCGATTCGACCAACAAGATCGAGAACTGGGGCCTTTCCGGCCAGATCGATTACTCAATGGGCTTCCTCAAGCTTACCTCGATCACGGCCTATCGCCGCACCGGTGCGATCACTAACCAGGATCTCGGACTTCTCCAGCGCCGACCTGCTGGGCCGCAACTACCAGGACCTGAAGATCGATACCTTCACCCAGGAACTGCGCCTGAACACCGACTGGGAAGGCCCGGTCAACTTCCTGCTTGGCGGCTTCTACTTCAACGAAAAGGTCGACCAGAAGAACGAGATCTTCTGGGGCAACCAGGCCCGCGCCTATGCCGACCAGCTGATCCGCGGCGCCACCGGCAACGCGCTCAACGTCGCAGCACTGGAAAGCACCTTCGGCGGTTCGGAAGCCGTTGCCTTCGCCAACCCGGCGCTCGCATCGAAGTACACGGGCAAGTTCTTCGCCGCAGGCACGGGCCTTAACGAAGCCTACAAGCTCAAGGACGAAGCTTACTCGTTCTTCGCTCAGGTGGACTTCAAGATTGCCGATCGCCTGACGCTTACCGGCGGTGCCAACTATACGCATGACAGCAAGGACTTCAGCACCAACACGGTGTCGAACGACTCGTTCTCGTCGGTGAATTTCGATAGCCCGGTCTATTCGGAATTCCGCCGCCAGCTGCTCCTTGGCGGACTTGTGGCTCAGGGCGTTCCCCTGCCACGGCTGCTGCTCAGGCCCTGGCTCTCAAGGACGTGCCCGCCGCCAACCCGCTCAATGGCCTGAAGGCGCTGCAGTTCCTGCCGCCCTTCATGAACGTGCCGAACGCGGTTGAATCCGGCAAGCTGTCCGACGGCCACTGGAACTGGACCGCGCGTCTGGCCTATGAATTCAGCGATACGCTGAACGCCTATGCCAGCTACGCCACCGGCTACAAGGCCGCCTCGGTCAACCTGTCGCGTGACAGCCGCCCGACCGCTGCCGACCTTACCGCGCTGCGCACTGCCGGCCTTGCGGTGACCAACCTCAGCTCGGGCAGCCGCTTTGCCAATCCGGAATATTCGACCGTTTACGAATTCGGCCTGAAGGGCAACTGGGGCGTCGCCTCGGCCAACCTCGCCGTGTTCAAGCAGTCGATCAAGGGCTTCCAGTCGAACATCTTCACCGGCACCGGCTTCTTCCTCGCCAACGCGGGCAAGCAGTCGGCCTTTGGTATCGAATTCGAAGGCATGGCCCGTCCGACCCCCGAACTGACCCTGAACCTCGCCATGACCTACCTCGACGCCAAGTATGACAGCTTCCCGCTGTCGGCCTTCGGTGACCTGTCGGGTACGCGTCCGGGTGGCGTTTCGCCGCTGTCGATGACCATCGGCGCGGAATGGAACAAGGAACTGGGCAACGGTGACCGCGTCATCCTGCGCGGTGACTACCACTACGAGGCATTGTTTAAACTGGTCGAAGGCCTTCCCGGCCTTGTTGTGAAGAACTCGCAGGGTGCCATCGTGGACACCGCCCCGGCGCTCGCCGCTGGCCGCGATTTCAAGCAGGACATCAACCAGGTCAACGCCTCGCTCACCTACGCCATGGCCAATGGCATCGAACTGAGCATCTGGGGCCGTAACCTGACCGACAATCGCACGATCCTGCAGATCTTCGATTCGCCGGCGCAGTCGGGCTCGATTTCGGGCTACCTCAGCGAACCCCGCACCTTCGGCGGCTCGGTGCGCTTCAAGTTCTGATCCGCACAGATCACTGTTTCGAAACGGGAAGGGGGTCTTTGCGGGCCCCCTTTTGTTTGCCAAGCGAGGCGAAGTGTGATGCCTTCCCGGCAGGACCGGACCGCAAGCGGCTGTCCGGCGGATAGGGGGACTTCGCATGACTACAAGCGTAGGTCAGATCTACGGGCAAACGCTCGAGATCGTCAAAAGCCGTTTCGGCCCGTTGGTGGGCCTCTGGGCCACATTCGTCGCCATTAACATCGGCCTGTTCATAGTCTTTGCCATGGTCGTGGGCGTTTCGGCTTTTGCCGGTGCCGCGATGCAGCCTGATGCTGCGGCGATTGGCGCGGGGGCGATTCTCGGCGCGATCCTGTTCTACATCGTCTACATCCTCGTTTACTGCGCCCAGTCCGCATCGATGACGGCCATGGCCTCGCCGCTGCAGAACCTGAGTTTTGGTGAGGCATTCAACGCCGGAATCCGCAGCGCGCTGCCCATGCTGGGCCTGATCATCATCCTGATGATCGCCTATTTCGTTGTCGCGCTGATTGTCGGCCTGGTAGTCGGCGTCCTGTCGATGGCGGGAAGCGCGGTGGCGTTCATCTCCATGCTGCTGGTCGCCATTGGCGGCATCTATCTGGCTTGCCGCCTGTCGACAGTGAATGCCGTGATTGCTGTGGAGCGCGTCGGTAATCCGCTCACCGCCCTGGCGCGCGGCTGGAACATGACCCGCGGCAATGTGCTGACAATCTTCCTATCGCTTCTTGGCTTTGGCGTGATCGCGGTCATCCTGATGCTGCTTCTGTTTTCGCCGATGATCCCGCTGTTCACTGCGGCGAGCGCCATGTCAGTCGATCCTTCGGCCGCACCGCCGGAAATGCCGGGCATCGGAACCATGATCTTCCTGTTCGTCGGCGGCTTGATCGTCTTCGTCCTGCTCGGCGTAGTCGGATCGGCGCTAATGTCGGTGATCCACGGCGAACTGTCCGACGCCAGCCCGCGCGCTGCCGAAGACGTCTTCGCCTGACTTGATCGAGGCTTGAGAAAGGCCCCTTCGCCAGCGCGGCGGAGGGGCTTTTCCTTCCCCTCAAAGCTCGCGCAGCGCCTGCGAAGGGCGGGTGCGCAGGACCGGCAGCGATGCGGCCATGGCAAAGCCCAGCACCAGCGCGAGGCCCGCGCCCAGTACGGCGAACACTTCCAGCCAGTCGGGCAGCCAGTCGAATTCGAACATCTTGGTGATGACGAGCCACGCCACGCCCGTTCCAAGACCAAGCGAGACCAGTGCCAGCACCAGCGCCAGCAAGCCATATTCGCCCAGCTGCACCAGCAGCAATTGCCGCCGGCTCGCGCCCAGCACGCGCAGGATGACGCTGTCATAGGTCCGCGCCGCCCGGGCCGCGGCAATCGCGCCCAGCAGCACGGCGATGCCTGCCAGCACTGCCACGGAGGCTGCGGCAAGGATGGCAAGGCTCATTTGCGAGAGCAGGTCACGCGCCTGCCGCAGCATCGGGCCGGTCTCTATCACCGAGCTAGAGGGGAAAGCCTGCGCGAGCTGGCGCAGAAGGGTGGCCGGCGGCGCGCCGTTCTCGACATCCACCGTCGCGGCAAAATTGTGCGGGGCATCGCGCAGGGCGTTGGGCGAAAAGACGAGGAAATAGTTGAAGCCCATCGTTGCCCAGTCGATCCGGCGCAAGCTGGCGATGGTAACGTCGCGTTCGACGCCCAGCACGCTGACGGCAAGCGTATCACCCACCTTCAACCCTGCAGCCTGCGCGATTTCGGCGTCGATCGACACCAGCGGCGGCCCGGCATAGTCCTTCGGCCACCATTTGCCTTCGACCAGCGTGTTGCCCTCTGGCACTTCGTCGGCATAGGTCAGCCCGCGCTCGCCGCGCAGCGGGCCTGCGCCTTCGGGCAGTTCTTTCAGATCGGCAATGCGCGTCATCGCGCCGGGGCGGCCATAGGCAAGCACCGCGCCGCGCAGGGCAGGGACCGTGCGCACTTCGGCACCGGGGGCGAATTTTTGCACGGTCTCGCGGAACTTCGCCACGCCGTCCTTGGGCACGTCGAGCACGAAATAGTCCGGTGCCTTTTGCGGCACTCTGGCGGAAATATTGGCATCGAGGCTGCTGGAAATCGCCGCCAGCAGGACGAAGGCGGACAGGCCAAAGCCCAGCGCGGTAACCAGCGCGCCGGTCTGCGCGCCGGGGCGGTAAAGGTTTGCCATGGCCGTGCGCAGCAGCGGGTTCGCCGGGCGGGGAAGGCGAGCAACGGCGGCGCGGATGCCCCAGCCCAGCAGCCCGAGCAGCAGCAGCAGGGCCGCGGACCCGCCAAGGAAGGTTGCCGTCACCACCGGCTGCGCGGCGCTCAGCATGGCCGTTGCCACAATCAGCGTCAGGCCAAGGCCAACCGGCCAGGCGGCGCGCTTCCACTCGCTGCCCAGCGGGGAAACCCGTGCGCGCAGCAGGGCCATGGCCGGAAAGGCACGGGCGCGGGCGAGCGGCACGGAGGTAAAGACCAGCGCCACCAGCAGGCCGTAGAGCGCCGCGCGCAGCAGGGCGAGCGGTTCGACCGGGAAGCCCTCCGGCACCGGCAGCAGTCCGCTCAGCGCATTGGTGAGCAGGGGGGTGACGAGCACGCCCGCCACCAGTCCCGCGACGGTTCCGACCAGCGCCACGGCGGCCACCTGCAACAGCGTGATGCGGGCGATGTCGCTGCTCGTCGCGCCCACGGCCTTCAGCGCCGCGATCGAGCCGCGCTTGCTGTCCAGCCATGAGGATACGCCGCCGCCAATGCCGATCCCGGCAATGGTCAGGGCAGCCAGACCGACGAGGACGAGGAATTCGCCCAGCCGGTCGATGAAGCGTTCCGTCCCCGGCGATGCGCGGTCGCGCGTGCGCAGTTCGAAGCCGGCGGTGGGGAATTGGCGCTTCAGCTCGTCGACCACAGGCGCGGTTTCGCGCCCGTCCGGCAAGGCCACCCGCGCCTTGGTGCGGTACATCGCGCCGGGCTGGATCAAGCCCGCCTTGAACGGCACGTCCTCTCGAACAATGACGGGCGGGGCAAAGCCCATGCCTTCGCCGAGCCGGTCGGGCTCGTCAGCTATCACGCCTGCCACTGTCAGCTTCAGCGGGCCGAGCGTGAGCACGCCGCCCTTGTCCACGCCCAGCCGCGCGGCAACGCCCTCACCGATCCACGCCGCGCCCTCGGGCGGCTGGCCGACCTTGCGCCCGTCCTTCAGCGTCAGGCGGCCATATAGCGGCCAGTTGGCGTCGATCGCCTTCAGCTCCACCGGGGCGACGGCCTCGCCATAGCTGACCATCGCCTGAGTCCGGGTGCCGCTGGTGACCTTGCCCAGCTTGCCGAGAGCGGTCTGTTCGGCATCGCTAAGCCCGCGCTGCCAGACCGCGACCTGCACATCACCGCCCAGGATCGCCTGCCCGCGCGTTTCCAGCTCGCGCTCGATGGCGCGTGTCAGGGTGCCGATCGCTGCCGGGGCGCCGACGCCGAGGAACAGGCAGACCAGCAGCAGCCGCAGTCCCTTGAACCGGGCAGACAGGTCACGCCGGGCGATGCGCCAGGCGGTTGAAAGGGGAAGGGTGGCGCTCACTTTGCCGCGGTATCGCTGACGATGCGGCCGTCGCCCAGCGTCACCACGCGTTCGCAGCGCTCGGCCAGGTGTTCGTCATGGGTGATGATGATCAGCGTCGCCCCGGCCTCTGCCCGGCGGGCGAAGAGTAGGTCGACGATCCCCGCACCGGTCGCGGCGTCAAGGTTGCCCGTGGGTTCATCGGCAAAGACCAGCGCCGGACGCGGGGCAAGCGCGCGGGCAATCGCCACGCGCTGCTGCTCGCCGCCCGAAAGCTGCGCCGGATAGTGATCGAGCCGGTGGCCAAGGCCGACTGCCTCAAGCTCCGCCGCGGCGCGCGCCCAGGCATCCTCCGCGCCCATCAGCTCGAGCGGGGTGGCGACATTTTCCTGCGCGGTCATGGTCGGCAGCAAGTGGAAGGCCTGAAGCACGACACCGATCCGGCCACGGCGAGCGAGGGCGAGACCGTCTTCGTCGAGCGAGGTGAAATCCTGCCCGGCAACGGTCAGCGAACCGCCCCCGGCGCGCTCCAGCCCGGTCAGGACGGCCATCAGCGAGCTCTTGCCCGAACCGGAAGGGCCGAGCAGCGCCAGCGTCTCGCCGCCAGCGACGGTGAGGTCGATGCCTTTCAGGATCTCGACCGAGCCGAGGGTGAGGGTGAGGCCGCGGGCTTCCACCGCGGATTGCGTCAGGTGGGGACTTGTCACCGCGCTGCGATGGCATAGCTATGGCCTGCCTCGCAAGGAGTGAAAATGTACAGGATTGTCACAGGACTGGCTGCAACCGCGTTGCTCGCCGGTTGCAGCGCCGATGCACCCGCGCCCACGCCCAGCACTTCAGCCATTGCCGAACCGGCCAGCCCGCCGTCAGACCTGCCGCCGATCATGGGGCCGGAGAAGCGGATCCTTGCCGTGGGGGACAGCCTGTTCGCCGGATATGGCCTCAATCCGGGCGAGTCCTATCCCTCGCGGCTTGAAGCTGCGCTGCGGGCGAAGGGGATCAACGCCCGGGTGACCAATGCCGGGGTTTCCGGCGATACCTCCGCCGCTGGCGCGCAGCGCTTTGGATTCGTGCTGGATTCGCAGAAGGTTAAGCCCGATCTCGTGATCATCGAATTCGGCGGGAACGATCTGCTGCGCGCCCTGCCGCCCGCCGAAACCCGCAAGAACATCGATGCCATGCTGGCCGAAGCGAAGAAGCGCGGGCTGAAGGTCGTGCTGATGGGCATGCTGACCCCGCCCAACCTTGGTGCAGAGTTCAAGGGCCAGTTCGAGGCGATCTACCCTGAACTCGCCAAAAAGCATGGCGCGACGCTGGTGCCGTTCTTTCTCGATGGACTCGTCGGGCGGCCCGAGCTGATCCAGGACGATCATGTCCACCCCAATGCCAAGGGCGTGGAGGAAGTGGTCAAGCGGACGGCGGGGACAGTGGCCTCGGCGATCGAATAGTCAGCCGATCCGCTCCACGGTTCCGCCCGAAACGCGCCACACGGCGGCTTCCGCCATGATGGCTTCGAAGGGGGCGGTCTCGGTGCCGGTCAGCCAGACCTGCGCGGTTCCGGCCCTGAGACGGTCAAACAGGGCCTCGCGCCGCAGCGGATCGAGGTGGGCGGCTACCTCGTCGAGCAGCAGCACGCCCGGGCGCTCGTCGTCTAGCAGGCCGGCATGGGCGAGTGTAATGGCGATCAGCATCGCCTTCTGCTCGCCGGTTGAGCAATCGGCGGCGGGCTGGTCCTTGCCTACCATGGTGACGGCAAGCTCATCGCGGTGCGGGCCGATCAGGGTGCGCTGTGCCGCCCGGTCTCGGCGGCGACCTTCTGCGAGCGCGGTGGCGAGTGCGCCGACCTCAAGTGGCCCTCCGGGCTGGTAGGAAAGGGCAGGGCGGGCGAACGGGGCATCCGGCAGCGCGGCGAGGGCGAGCGAGAGCCTCTCTACCAGCCGCGACCGTGCCTGCGCGACTTGCGCTCCGCTTTCTGCGATCTGGCTCTCGAGCGCCGCCAGCCATGATGGATCGGGCTCGATCTCGCCCCCGAGGAGCCGGTTGCGTTCGCGCAGGGCATTGTCAAGCCGCGCGGAATTGCGTGCGTGGCCAGGCTCCAGCGCGAGTACCAGCCGGTCAAGGAAGCGCCGCCTTGCAGAGGGGCCCTCTGCGAAAAGGCGGTCCATTGCCGGTGTCAGCCAGCCGATCGCCAGCCATTCGGAGAGCGAGTTCGCAGGAACGTCCGCTCCTTCGACCTGCACTACCCGCCGTGTCGGCCGCTCTGCCTGCGTGCCGGTGCCAAGCCGCACCGGCCCAGCGCTCGCCGAAAGGTCGGCGCTGATGGCAAAACCGCCTGCTCCGTCCTTGGCCGCCATGTCAGGCAGCGCGGCCCGGCGCAGGCCGCGGCCGGGGGCGAGTAGGCTGATCGCTTCCAGCACGTTGGTCTTGCCCGCGCCGTTTTCGCCCACCAGCAGGTTGAAGTGCCGCGCGCCGTCGATCCGGGTTTCGGCATGGTTGCGAAAGCTGGAAAGGGAAAGGCGGTTGAGCGTCATGGTGTGCCGACAGCCCTAGCCACGCCGCCGCGCCTGCACCACGAAAAACGCTGATCCTGAAAATTGGGAAAAAATCCCATTCATTTGGAATTCATCTCTGTTGCAAAGTGTATCTTTCCGGCGAACTGGCGGTTTTTAGCCATTTTCGCGATTTGGCACGGCTCCTGCAAATACCTTGGCATCGGCGGAACACCCGCCCCACCATTTGAAAAGGAACCGAGAAATGACCGCAACCAACTCTTTCAGCAGCCGCCTCGCAGCCGCAGCCAGCGCCCTTATGCTTTCGCTGGTGCTCTTCACCAACACCGTGTCCACCCCCGCTGACGTCACCAACGTGAACCTCGCCAGCGCCTATGTCGGAGCAGTCGCATGAACCAGATTGGCCACAACTCGAACGGCAAGCCCGGTTTCCGCCTGAACAAGTCGCGCGGCAAGATCATGGGCGTCTCGGCCGGCATGGCCGACTACTTCGGGATCGACGTAACGCTGGTCCGCGTGGGCTGGGTCGTAGGCACCCTGCTCGGCTTCGGATCGCTGATCCTGATCTACCTGGCGATCGGCCTCATCGCAGACTGAGAGGCCATCCGCGGTGAGGCCCCGTCCGGTGTGACGGGGCCTAAACCGCATCCGCCTTGGCGAAAGGTGAGAAATCGGTGTCTTCGTCGAATACGTCGACACCCTCGCGCGCCTTGAACCAGGCGACGACCGCATAGGTCACCGGGGTCAACAAGGCCTCCCACAGCACTTTCAGCAGCCAGTTGGTGATCATTACGGTCAGCACCTGCTCATTCGACCAGGTTCCCAGGAACGCAACGGGGTAGAAGATTAGGCTGTCCACAGCCTGCCCAAAGACTGTCGAACCGATCGTGCGGCTCCACAGGTGCTTGCCGCCCGTCCACACCTTCATCCGTGCCAGCACGAAGGAATTGACGAATTCGCCCGCCCAGAAGGCAAGGACCGAAGCAAGGACGATGCGCCAGGTGCTGCCGAACACGCTTTCGTAAGCTGCCTGTCCGTCCCAGCCCTCGGCCGGGGGCATCTTGACCACGATGAAGCTCATGAAGGCCATGAAAATCAGTGCGGCAAAGCCCATCCACACGCAGCGGCGGGCATTGGCATAGCCGTAGACCTCGGTCAGAACGTCGCCAATCACGTATGACAGCGGGAAGAACAGGATGCCCGCGCCGAAGGTATAGCCCTCTATCGTCGCCAGCTTGCTCGCCCCGATCAGGTTCGACAGCAGCAGGATCGCCACGAATGCGGCCATGACATAGTCGAAATAGCGGAAGTGGCGGCGGGCACCGGCCATGCCGTCGATGCGGGAAAGGGCTTTGTCCATATCGAAGCCTAACCCGGTTTGCGCCGCCGTCAAACCCTGACTATGGGGTGTGAGGCGCGCGCCCGTAGCTCATCTGGATAGAGCGCGAGACTTCTAATCTTGAGGCAGCAGGTTCGAGTCCTGCCGGGCGCGCCAATCCGCCGGCCCCATCGGGGGTGGGGGATTGGAGGGTTCTCAAGGAGCGAAACTTTTCGGAGTCGGAGCGCCTTTGGCGCGGAGACGAGGCGGCGCAGCCGCCGACAGTCCTGCCGGGCGCGCCAATCCCCTTGAATATGGCAATGGACCTCGCCACGCGAAGCGCTAGCCTGCGCGAAACTGCCGAAAGGTTTGCTCCATGCGTCTGATCCTGCCTCTTCTTGTCACCGCGCTGATTTCGCCAACAGTCATGGCGGCACCCGCCGCCGGTCCGGCACCGCGCGCGGTAAAGGTCGGCGGAGATGCGGATTACGATGCCTGTGGAAGTGTTCACAAGGTCGTCGGCCTCAAGAAGAACGGCGACAATTTCCTCTCGGTTCGCGCCTCGCCATCGGTGAAAGGGCGTGAGCTCGATCGCCTGCGCATGGGCCGCATGGTCTGGTCCTGCGATTCGACCGAGGAAGGCGATTGGATCGGCGTCGTTTACGAAAGACGGCCCGGACAAGATTGCGGCGTCGGCACGCCGATAGCCAAGCGCCGCGCCTATTCCGGCCCCTGCGCGAGCGGCTGGGTTTCCGGTCGGTTCCTCGAAATCGTGGCCGGCTGATACGAAAAGGCCGCCGAGGTTTCCCCCGGCGGCCATTTCCTCACCTCGCAGAGATCAGAACTTCACTTCCGCCTGCACAGTGAAGCTGCGGCCACGCGGATCGGCCACGCGCGGTTCCCACGAGCTGCCCGAACCGGTGTTGCTGTCATAGGTAATGGCAAACGGCGGATCGGTGTTGAAGATGTTCTTCACGCCCAAGGTAATCTTGAACTTCTCCGCGATCAGCTGCGACATCGACATGTTGTAGATGTGGTACGCCTTCACGCGCGGGTTGTAGTCAGGCCGTGTGGCGCTGAGGTTTGGCCCCGTCAGCGAGTTGGGCAGGCCGAAGTTCTGGTACCCACCGCGGTAGATCTGCGAGAAGGTGACGGTGAAGTCGTCCTTGTTGTAGCTGATGAACGCATTGTGCTTCCACTTCAGACCCAGGTCACCCGACAGAGAGAAGACGCCGCGAAGGTTGGTATAGGCAAGGTTGGGAAGCAGCTTTTCCTTCTTGGTCAGCAGCAGGGTGGCATCGAAACCGGCCGAAAGCGTGCCGTTCAGCGCATCGATGCTGCCGCGGGCCATGAAGTCGATGCCGCTGGTCCGGCGCGAACCGAAATTGCCTGCGCGCAGGTCAACCAGGGTGATGATGCCGTTGGTGCGCGTGATGCGTTCCGGGAACGAGCCGATATTGGCGAAAAGCTGCGGAATTGTGATCGAACCGGCGATCACATTGTCCACGGCAATGTTCCAGTAGTCCGCCGAGAGCGTGATCCGCGAAGTCGGACGCAGGACCGCGCCAAAGCTGTACTGCTCGGACGTTTCCGGCCCGAGGTTCAGGTTGCCGCCGCTCAGCGAATCCGGCGTGATCGGGGCGCAGCCCGGGGTCACGTTGACGACGCCGCCCGAAGGGCAAGTCGTGGGATCGGTGAGCGAGCTGCCCGGGTTGGGCGACTGGGTCACGCCGTTGAAGATCTGGTTGAAGGTCGGCACGCGGAAGCCGGTGCCATAGGAACCGCGGACCATGAACCAGTCGACCGGCTGGAACTTGGCGGTGAACTTGGGGTTCACCGTGCTGCCGAAACCGGTGTAATCGTCGACGCGGATCGCGCCGGTCAGCTCGAGCATGTCGAATACGGGTACCAGCACTTCGGCATAGGCGGCCTTCACGTCGCGCGTGCGCTTGGATAGCTGGTTCACGTTGTCGAAGGCGACGTTGAAGATGTCAGGCGACTTGGCCGGATCGGCTGCGGTCGACCCGTCGAAGCTGTAGCCTTCGCGGCGATAGTCCACACCGACTGCAACCTTGACCATGCCGCCGGGCAGTTCGAACAGGTCACCCGAAAGTGAGGCGTCGGCCTGCCAGAGGGTATACTTGCCGCCATAAAGGCGCGTGCCCTTGGCCGAAACGGCATCGAGCGCGGCCAGGGCCTGAGGGGTCTGAACCAGCGAGAAGGGGTTGATGATTCCGCTATTGAACAGGCCCACGATGCCCGGAGCGCTGGCTCCCGGTGCGGTCGGAGCGCGGGGGTCTGGCTGGCCGGCAAGGGTGGCGCCGGGCACGCCAGAGGCCAGTGCGCTGGCATTGCTGGCGAAGACGCCGCGATAATGATAGCCGCTGCCGAGGACCGAGGTGGCCTGGCTTTCGGCATAGGACCCGCCGACGCGGTATTCCCACGAACCGCCGACCGGACCCTCCATGCCGACCGCCGCGCGGAAGGTCTTGGTGTCGGTTTCGTACTGGCGCGGTCCGCAGGCTTCGCAGCGCCAGCGGAAGGTGATCGGCAGGCCATAGCGACCCACGTTATCCACCGTCCGGTCGCCAACCGCGCCAATGGCGGGAAGCACCGCGGCGAGCTGGTCGTAAACCGAATTGTAGGTCGATGCTGTCAGCGAGTTGAGCGGATAGGCAATCGGCAGCGAAGTGTTGTTCGCCGTGTACTGGTTGTTCGAAAAGATCTTGCTCGAATGGGCCTTTGAACCTGTCACTTCGGCAAAGATTTCATGTTCGCCCAGCTTGGCAGTCGCGCGGCCGTACCAGGTGAGAGTATCGATCGGCTGCTGCAGCGTTGCGGCGCGGCCGGTGTCCCAGGCGCAGGCCAGCGCCGCGCCCGGCGTGTTCCACAGGACCTGGTCATAGGGCATGCCGCCATCCATGGTCGAACAGCCGGCGCCGCCCGGCAGGTCGAGAATGTTGACGCCGCCGTTTGCCGCGGTTGTGGTGCCCGGGATGAAGAAGCCCGGGTTGCTGGAAAGCGATCCGACCGTGGTGCCGCCGAACAGGGTGCCGCCCTGGGTGATGCCAATGCCGGTCGCGGTCGGGTTGATCGGGAAGACGGTTGCAATCGGCGTGCCGCGCGTATCGATCGAGAGGCCGCGGTTGGGCTGGTTGCCGCTGACGAAGTCGCGGTCCTTGCCGAACAGCGCCCCGTTCCAGCTCTTGCTGACGGCGCCCATGATGTTGAAGCCCTGCTCGTCAAGCTTGCCGTAACCAACCGTGCCGGAAACACGGTAGATCGGCGCGTCGCCAGCCTCGGTAATGTCGACGAAGCCGGTTGCGCTGACACCGGTGAAGTTCTTCTTGGTGATATAGTTGATCACGCCGCCGATGGCGTCGGTACCGTAAATGGCCGAAGCGCCGTCCTTCAGCACTTCGATCCGCTCGATGGCGGAGAAGGGGATCTGGTTGACGTCAACCGCCGAGCCCGAAAGGCCATGCGCGGCAATGCGGCGGCCGTTCAGAAGGACCAGCGTTGAGCTGGCACCCTGTCCGCGCAGGTTGGCTGACGAAAGGCCGTTGGTGCCGCGCTGGGCGCCGGTGACCACGTCAGAGTTGGAGGCGAGGTTGTCCGCCCCGTTACCGTTGGCGGCGAGATAGGAAATGAACTGTTCGGGGCTGCTGATGCTTTCGCGGCTCAGGTCGTCAGGCGTGACGATTTCCAGCGGCAGCGCGCTCTTCGTCGGGTCCTGCTTAATGCGTGAACCGGTAACGACGATGGCCTTGCCCTCATCGGCGCTGGCACTGTCGTCAGCCGAGCTTTGCGCAAGGGCAGTGCCGGGCAGGGCCACCAGAGCGATAAGGGCGGTGCCGGTGGCCAGTGCCACCGCGAGCGAGTTCTTGCGCATATGTCCCCCAGAAATGAATCAGGACCCAAACCCCTTGGGCGTGATTGCAATAGATACCGGATCGCGATGCTAGGCCAGCGGCTTTGCTGCGCATGCTAACGAATTGCGGCAATGATTTGAGGACCGTGGCGAAACTGCAACAATTCTGACGCAAAGTTGCGAGGCAATCGCAACAAATCATTGGCTTTCGGCGATTTTCACCAGCATGGCATCGACGAGGCGGTTTGCCGAGACGCCCGCCGGAACGTCATTGGCATAGGCGGCAAAAGTGTAGGTTCGCCCGCTCTTCGCGGTGAACCAGCCGGCAAGGGCATTGGTCGCGTTGATCGTCCCGGTCTTGGCGAAGATCCGGCCCTGCAGCGCCGTTCCCCGGAAGCGCCCGGCCAGCGTGCCGTCCACCCCGCCGATCGGCAGCGTCTCGCGGAATTTAGCGCCCCAGGGCTGCTGCTGCGTCCAGCGAAGGAACGTTACTGCGCCGCGTGGGGCGATGCGGTTGTAAGTGGACATGCCAGAGCCGTCAGAGAAGGAAAACTGGTGTGGTTTCAAGCCTGCCGCGGTCAACATGGCGGTGACGACCTTCTGACCATCGGCAATCGAGCCGGTGCCCTCAATGCGGCCCAGCCGCCGCAGGAGCAGTTCTGCGTGAAGGTTCTGGCTATCCTTGTTGATGATCCGGAAATCTTCCTCGAGCGGACCAGGCTCGGTTTCAGCCACGGGCTCACTGATCAACAGCGACGCTTCCTCAACCGCTTGCTCCTTGGCATTGTTGCTCTGCGCGTACCGGCTGAGTGCCTTTCCTTGGAACTTGACGCCGCGTTCTGCCAGCATTTTCGCCAGCTTCCACGCCGCGCGATCCGCCGGATCATCGACTCCGGCGCGGATCTTCTGTGGCTCGCTTTTTTCGAGCAGCGTGCCCGTCAGGTACAACACCTTGCTACCCGGCATGCGCACGGGCTCCAGGCTTGTGCGGTTGGTGACAGGCGGGGCAGGCTGGCCGTTTACCTTCGGATCGAGCGAGGCATAGGCCATTTCCTCGATCTCGGGCTTCACCTCGATATCGTTGACCGCCCGGAAATACCCAGGATTGGCTATGATCACGCTGTTGCCCTGCGTGGGAGCTACGGTCAGGACTTCCTCGTTGTCGTCGAGGGTAAGGGCAGCAATGCCGGTGCCTGAGCGGGTCGGGATGTTGTTCCAGCTCATCCCGGGGCTCCAGCGCTCGTCCGGGAACATGGTGGCATCGCCGATCACGTCGCCGACCACTTTAGTCTTGGCCGCAATCGCATCGGCCAGAGTCGAGAGGCAGTCCACCTTGCAGTCGGGAGCGGAGGACAGCCGCGCATCCCCGCGGCCATAAAGCACGACATCGGCCGCCTTATGTCGTCCGCGAACGAGATAGACGGAAGTCCGCGAGGCCTGATCCGGGCGCTCGTTGCCCTCCAGCTTCCAGAAAGCGGCCGCCGTGGTGAAAAGCTTGGTGTTTGAAGCCGGGATATAGCGGCCTTCCGGATCGATGCTGACGACCTCTCTCCCTTGGTCGTCCATCACGACCACGCCAAACCGCGTTCCGGGACCCGCGCCAGCCAAGACCGACTGGGCAATCTGCTGCGGCGTTTCCTGCGCGGAGACAGGCGCTGAGGCAAAGGTGAGGACGGCCAGGGCGGCGATGGGTACGATGCGCATGACCGCAGACTTAGCGCGGCTGCGCAATTTGTCGATCAGCCGCGCTTGACGGTCGACATGGCCTCGCTCGTCACCGGATAGCCAAGGTCTTCCGGGATGGTAAGGTGGGTGACTCCGTCGATCTGGACGCGCACGGGAGAGATCGTGCGCTGCGGGAACTGCCGGGCAAAATCGCGCGCACTGGCAAAGTCATCGAACTGCGCTAGCCGCTCAAGGTTGCGGCGGGTCGGAAAGATCACGCTGATCTCGCCGCGTTGCGCCATGTCGAGCGCATTCGCCGCGCTGCTCCAGAACAGGTGGCTGTGTTCCGTATCATCCACCGTCACCTGCACCGCGCCCGTGCCAAGGTCAGCGAGGTAGAAGCGTGTATCGAACGCACGCTCCCAGTTCGGACACCAGCGCGCCCAAGGTTCAAGCGCGGCAAAATCCGGCGACCAGCCGAAAGCTTCGAGAACGGGGGCGAGGGCGCCGCGCTCCAGCAGCATTTGCCGGGCCGCCATGGCCCGTTCGGCGCTGACCTCGCCCTTCAGCCCAACCGCCAGGCCCGACTCCTCCAGCGTTTCGCGGATACCAGCTATTCGCGAAGCCGCGTCGTGGGGATCAAGGCCATGAGGTAGGGTGGCTGCAAGCTCATGGTCCGCTGGATCTACCCGGCCGCCGGGAAACACGGCCGCGCCGCCAGCAAAGCGCATATTGCCCGCGCGTTCCAGCATGAGCAATTCGGCAGGCCCGCCGCTTGGGCAACGCCGGAACACGATCACTGTTGCGGCAGGCACGGCGGTTGGAAAGGCGGGGCCGGAAGTCATGGCTCAGCCCTTGCGTCGGGGGCGCTGCAATGCAAGCGCCGATTTGCCTTGGAAACTGTCGGCATTGTTTACAACCGGCTCCAATTTGGCGGGGGTTGCATAGGATAAAATGGCAGATTTCTGCCAGTTTCGTCAAACTGGCACGCCCCCTGCATTATCCTTGGTACCCCCAAGCAGTCTCGTAAGAGGCGGGGGCCGCATCCCCCGGTCTCCGCGGCCCTCAGCCTCCCCGAGCATCCCGTCCCAAAAGATAGCCCGCAGGTCCCACCCTGCGGGCTTCGCTTTTATGGGCCGCACCGGAAAAGCGCGGCCGACGGCAATGCGATCAGGCCCGGGTCAATCCCGCGTCGGCCATGGCCTGCTGCAGTTCGCCGGCCTCGTACATTTCCATCATGATGTCGCTGCCGCCAAGGAATTCACCCTTGAGGTAAAGCTGCGGGATGGTCGGCCAGTCGGAGAATTCCTTGATGCCCTGGCGGATTTCCATGTCCTGCAGCACGTCGACGCTCTCGTAAGCCACGCCAAGGTGCTCGAGGATGGCGACCGCGCGGCTGGAAAAGCCGCACTGCGGAAACAGCGGCGTGCCCTTCATGAACAGGACGACGTCGTTGGAATTGACGATCTCGGCGATGCGGGAATTGGTATCGGACATGGGTGGCGGCCCTTCGTGGGAATTGTAAACGCGCAGCTTAGCTGGGAACGACAGTAGTCACTTGCAAGGCGTGCAGCACGCCGCCCATCCGGCCGCCGAGCGCATCATAGACCATCTTGTGCTGCGCCACGCGGCTCTTTCCGGCAAAGGACGCGCTGGAAACGCGGGCGGCGAAATGGTTGTCATCCCCGGCGAGGTCGGTGATCACAACTTCCGCATCGGGAATGGCTGCCAGAATCATGGCTTCGATTTCGGCAGCCGGCATTCCCATGGCTCAGGCCTCACCCATCAGGGCGCGGCGGGCTTCGACCAGCTTGGCGGCAAGGGCATCGCGCACTTCGGTTTCGGTCACTTCGACGCCGGCAGCGGTCATGTCGCCAAGCAGCTTGCGGACGACGTCTTCATCGCCTGCTTCCTCGAAATCGGCCTGGACGACCGCGCGGGCGTAGCTTTCGGTTTCGGCGGCAGAGAGGCCCATGCGTTCGGCAGCCCAATGGCCCAGCAGCTTGTTGCGGCGGGCGTGGACGCGGAAGTTCATTTCCTCGTCGTGAGCGAAGTGGGCTTCCTCGGCGCGTTCGCGGTCATTGAAATCGGTCATTTTCGGGCTCGGTCCTTGAGAGTGACGACTTGTATCTGGCGATAGGCCGCGCGGGGCTCGCGTTCAAGCCGCGGCGGCGATTCCCTTGGCGAGGAAGGGGAGGTCCTGATGCGCCTTCGCCTCATGCGCGGCGATGGCGGCATCGCGGGTGAGGGTCAGGCCAACCTCGTCGAGGCCGTTCAGCAAGCAGTGCTTGCGGAACGGGTCGATTTCGAACGTGAAGCGGTCCTGAAACGGCGTGGTGACGGTCTGGCTTTCAAGGTCGATCGTGATCGGATCGGTCTTTGCCACTTCAAGCAGGCGGTCGACCTGTTCCTGCGGCAGCGCCACGGCAAGGATACCGTTCTTGAAGGCATTGCCAGAGAATATGTCCGAATAGCTCGGCGCGATGATCGCCTTGATGCCCATGTCGAGCAGGGCCCAGGCGGCGTGTTCGCGGCTGGAACCGCAGCCGAAATTGTCGCCCGCGATCAGGATCGATGCGCCCTTGTAGGCCGGATCCTCGAACACGTTGCCCGGTTCCGCCTTGACGCTTTCGAGGCAGCCCTTGCCCAGCCCTTCGCGGGTTATGGTCTTGAGCCACTGCGCCGGGATGATCACGTCCGTATCGACGTTCTTGCGGCCGAACGGATAGGCCGTGCCTTCGACGTGGGAAACGGCCTGCATCAGTCGGTCTCCGGCGCGTCTTTGGTCGGAGCCGGCGCGGGCTTCGCGGTTTTCTTGCGCGTCATGTACAGCACGGCGGCGGCGAGAGCGGCAGAACCAATTGCGGCACCGGCGACGGCGGCCTTGTTCTTCCAGTTCTTGTCTTCAGGATCGGTCATGACTTGTCCCTATGGTCGGCAGGCCCGTGTTTCAAGGGGCGGGGGTGAGGAATTCGCGCAGGGCGAGCCATCTATCGCGCTTTTCGGTGTAGGGCATGGCGGCGTGGGCGGGGCTGGACGAGGGCAGGTCGATCAGCGCCCACGAACACGGACCCAGCGCCGCGCGGCCGGTCTTTGCCGCCTTGCCGCCGTTGAAGGCTATGGCGCGCAGGTTTGGCAGGCTTTCGGCGAGGTCGAGCAGGGCAGCTGGCTCGACATCACGGATCGCGGTATCGAGGCTGCCCTGACGGGTGGCGGAGGCGATCGTATCCCACAGGCCGATGCCAGCGCCGGTCAGAGCATCCAGCCGCTCCGAATAGGGCTTATCGGGCAGGTCCGGCTGACCGATCACCTCACCAATCAGCTGCCAGAACCGGTTGCGCGGATTGGCGTAATAGCGTCGCTCCGCCAGCGATTGCGCCCCCGGCAGGCTGCCGAGCACGAGTACGCGGGTGTCCGCGTTTGCCAGCGGTGCGAAGGCCTGGTGACGCGTCAGACGAGTTCGCGCACGTCGGTCAGCCGACCGGTAACCGCCGCCGCTGCCGCCATCGCCGGAGAGACGAGGTGCGTGCGCGCGCACGGGCCTTGGCGACCGACGAAGTTGCGGTTGCTGGTGGACGCGCAGCGCTCACCGGCAGGAACCTTGTCCGGGTTCATCGCGAGGCAGGCCGAACAGCCCGGTTCGCGCCATTCCAGGCCGGCCTCGGTAAAGATCTTGTCGAGCCCCTCAGCCTCGGCCTGAGCCTTGACCAGGCCCGATCCGGGGACGACGACCGCCCATTTCACGTTCGCCGCCTTCTTGCGGCCGCGCAGTACTTGGGCGGCCGCGCGCAGGTCTTCGATGCGGCTGTTGGTGCATGAACCGATGAACACGTTCTGCACCTCGACCTCGTCCATGCGCTGGCCGGGCTGGAGGCCCATGTAGTCGAGGCTCTTGCGCGCGGCATCCTGCTTGCTGGGATCGGCAAAGCTTTCCGGCGCAGGGACCACGCCGCCGATGGCGACGACATCCTCGGGGCTGGTGCCCCAGGTCACGGTCGGTTGGACGTCGGCGGCGTTGATCGTGACCGACTTGTCGTAGGTAGCGCCCGGATCAGTGGCGAGGCTCTTCCACCAGGCCACGGCCTTGTCCCAGTCCTCGCCCTGCGGCGCGAAAGTGCGGCCCTTGACGTAGGCGAAGGTCGTTTCGTCAGGCGCGACAAGGCCAGAGCGCGCGCCGCCCTCGATCGCCATGTTGCAGACTGTCAGGCGGCCCTCGATCGACATCTGTTCGAACACGGGGCCGCGGAATTCGATGACATGGCCGGTTCCGCCCGCCGTGCCGATCACGCCGATGATGTGCATCACCAGATCCTTGGGCGTCACGCCGGGCTTCAGGTCGCCCTCGACGCGCACTTCCATGGTCTTCGATTGCTTGAGCAGCAGGGTCTGGGTGGCCAGCACGTGCTCGACCTCGCTGGTGCCGATACCGAATGCGAGGGCACCCAGCCCGCCGTGGCAGGCGGTGTGGCTATCCCCGCAGACGATGGTCGCACCGGGGAGCGAGAAGCCCTGTTCGGGGCCGACCACGTGGACGATCCCCTGCTCAAGATCGGTCGCGCCGATGTAGCGGATGCCGAAATCGGGCGCGTTGCGTTCAAGCGCGGCAAGCTGCTGGGCGCTTTCCGGGTCGGCGATGGGCAGTCGGTTGCCCGCCGCATCCTTGCGCGCCGTGGTCGGCAGATTGTGATCGGGTACCGCAAGGGTAAGGTCGGGGCGGCGCACCTTGCGGCCCGAGACGCGCAGCGCCTCGAAGGCCTGCGGGCTGGTCACTTCATGTACCAGGTGGCGGTCGATGTAGATCAGGCAGGTGCCGTCGTCCTGTCTCTCGACGACGTGGGCGTCCCAGATCTTTTCGTAAAGGGTGCGGGGCTTGGATGTCATGACAGCCCGCGACTAGAAAGCCGCGGGCCGTCTGACAAGCAGGAAAGGGCAGCGAGGGATAAAGCTGCCCTTTCCGTTACGGATTACCAGCGGCGACCATCACGGTCGTGGCGCTCGTACTGCAGCTTGTGGCGGATGCGCTGGATGCGGTCCTGCAGATTGCGGACTTCGCCCGAGCTCAGTCCATTGCGGGCATAGCTGCGATAGGTCCAGCGCAGCTGGGCAACGTCGCGGCGCAGGCCGGCGGCTTCACGCTCCGAGATGCGGTCGCGGTTGTCGCTGCGGGCAACCTGGCGTTCAAGCTGCGAAATTTCGCGCTCGATGCCGCGACCATCGTTGTAGCCGTTGTTGTAGCCGTAGCCGCGGCCCTGGTTGTAGTTCTGCGCCTGGGCGGGAACGGTTGCGCCGAAGGCCAAAGCGGCGATCAGCGCAGGGGCTGCGATCTTGGTGAACTTGGACATGGCCTAAACTCCTGATTTCATTTTGCCGGGAGGGGGATTTCGATCCGGCGAGTTCAGGTTTAGGCCCCTCAAGATGAACGAGCGCCAACGAGCTGTCGCAGCGCTGGGAGAAAGTGTCGCACTGTGTCGCGGGCCCGGATTCAGTCCGGGCGGCTCCAGATCCAGCTGCCGGATACCACGAGGATCAGCAGCGAAATCCCCGCCCACGGCCAGCCGAGTGTGAACCAAGTCACCACAGCGCCCACGCTCATCGCGGTGACGGCCGAGATCTTCGCCTTGCGTGAAATTGCCCCGCGTTCTCGCCAGCGGCGGATAGGCGGACCCCAGATCGCATGGTCGAGCAGCCATTGCTCCCATTTCTGGTTCGAGCGGGCAAAGCAGAAGGCTGCGAGGAGATAGAACGGCACGGTGGGCAGGATAGGCAACACGATGCCCACCGTCCCCACCGCGAAGGAGGTGATGCCGGCAGTGAGCCAGAAAGGCCGCGCGAGGCTCAAGCCGCCGCCAACCGCGCTGCTGTTTCGCGGATCAGCGCGATCATGTTGGGCAGGCCCTGCGTGCGGTTGGACGACAGCTGGTTGCGCAGGTCGAAAGGTTCGAGCGCCGCGGCAATGTCCATCGCGGCGACTTCAGCTGCGGGCTTGTCCTGCACGGCGGAGAGGACCAGCGCGATGATCCCCTTGGTGATCGCGGCATTGCTGTCCGCCAGGAAGTGAAGGCGGCCTTCGCTGCCCTCCGTCGGATAGACCCAGACACTGGCCGAGCAGCCGCGCACCAGCGTTGCATCGGTTTTCAGCGCATCGGGCATGGGATCAAGCTCGCGCCCCAGCTCGATCAGCAGGCGGTAGCGTTCATCGGCGTCAAGGAATTCGAATTCCTCAAGGATATCGGAAAGGCTGCGCATAGCTGGAATCGGTGCTTTCGCCGTTTCGGTTACTTGTTGATGCAGGGCATGAAGAGGCTGGCCGCCTTTGCCAGTTCCGAAATGCCTACATCCTTGGGGAGTTCCAGAACATCGAAATTCCCGCCGCTGCGCCGACGCAGCTTGGCGGAAAGTCTGGTGGGAGACTTGTCGCCGAACTTGCGTAGCACGGCGGTGGCCGTGCCGTCGGCATTGGTCTTTGTATCGGCGGCGTCGGGATAGACGACCCAGTCGCCGGCGGCGCAAGTGTCCGAACGGGAGAGGTTGCCCACCTGCAGGTAATAGGGGCGGGCGGGATCGGGCCGCATCTGCAGCGGCACCGCGCGGGCGAGCCACTTGGCCAGCGACTCGCTCTGCTCGGCACGGACGGTGGCCATGGCGACCTGCGCGGTTTCCTGAGCCGTCAGGACCGGACAGGCGCGCGGTGTGGGGGAGCGGAGCAACTTGCGGCCATCGCAGGCGAGGCGGAGAACGGCAACGCTTTCGCGCTGCAGGACATCCTTGGCCTTGTTCACGGCTTCGGCGCCGTTGCCCTGCATCAGCCCCTTCTCGATCTGCGCGCGGGTGGGTTCGGCCCATTTGAGCATGATCGGATCGACCGGGATCAGGTCCTTGGCCCAGGGCGCGGTCTGCTGGAGGAGGTGAATGTAGTTCAGCCGCGTCGTCCATTCCCAGACGCGGATCGAGGCCTGACTGCGCACTTTGCCGTCTGCCTCGCTGTTGCAGGGGGCTTGGGTGGCGGTGGGCGGAGTAACTGCGGCGAGCGACCTGTCTTCCAGAACCGCCATAGCGCGCGCAGTTTCGACTTCGGCATCGGCAACGAAACGGTGGAGAGTATCTTCCCAGTTGCAGGCAGAGGACTGCTTGCGAAAGGCCGCATATTCCGCGTTTGCCGCATCGAGCCGGGCGCGCGTATTCTGCTGCGCAAACCCGGGGGTCGAAGAAGCGGAGATTGCGGCCACAAAGGCCAACGCAGTGCCGAGGCGGAGGCGGGAATTCTTCATCATTGCGGCCGTCTAGCGGCTCGGCGCGCGCGCGTCCATCAGCCGCGCATCGCGGTTCAGCCGAAGAATCCGCCCGGCCGGGTAACCATGTAATAGATCACATAGAGCCAGCTCAGCACGCCGTGGATGATCGCCCAGAGGATCGACTTGTGGAGGCTCCACGATACGGCGACCGCGATCGCCGAACCAAGGCCGATGCCGGCGCGTGCGGCGCCTGTTGCTTTATCCCTCACAGATCAACTCCTGCTGCGATCGCCTCAAGTTTGCGGATGCGTTCCTTGAGGTCGGCCATTTCGATGCGGGCCATACCGGATGGCGCGCCTGCCTCCGGATCGGGGCGGTTCTGCTCCAGTTCGCGCAGCTTCAGCTGGAGCCAGCCGTTCCACCCGCGAAGGCCCGCGGCGGAGACTATGGCAAGGCCGGCCAGCGATGCGGCGGCGGTCAAGAGTGCGGTATCGATCATCGTGCTTCTCCCTGGTCCCCCGGAGTTGCAGTCCCGTTTTCGCGCTTACTTTTCCCTCAGCGCTTCGATTTCGGCGGCGATGGAGCGCGTCTGGCGCTCGTCTGTGGCGATGCGCTCCAGCACTTTGACGCGCTCGCGCAGCACTTCGAGTTCCTTGATCAGTTCGGCCTTGGTGCCGTCATCTGCCGGCGGCGCGATGAACTGTTCGCGGCCGCGGCGCACTTCGAAGATGCCGTGTCGGGCATTGAACCTTGCCCGGATGATGCTGGCGACGCTGACGATCAAAACGATCATCACGATCATGACTTGGCTGCCGCTCATTTCGCTCTTCCCTATCCCTTGGCCCCATCCCCGGGCCGTAATTCAATTCTTCGCGCTGTCGCGCAGTGCCTCGATCTGGTGAGTCAGGCTGTAGCCGCCGTCGGTGACGATGCGTTCTACCGTGGCGAGGCGGTCCTTGACCGATCCGAGTTCGGCGCGGAGCTGGGCGTTTTCCTGGCTCAGCAGCTTGATCCGCTCGCCGTCCTCGGTCGTCGATTTCGGGTGGATTGCCTGACCCCAGCCGCCGGTCAGCGGATAGCCGTTCTTGATCTTCAGCCGGGTGTTGTGGACCGAGGCGAAGATGCCGCCGGCGCCGAGCACGAAGGCCCCGGCAATGATGAAGCCCAGGTAGGGCACGAGTTCGCTAATCGGCATCAGCGCAGTTCCTTCTCAAGCTTGGCGGCGATCTGCGGCTCATCGCGCAGGGCTTCGATCTGGGCGGCGACATTGACGCTGCGGTCGGTGGCGATGCGTTCCAGCACCTGAAGGCGGTCGTTGACCTTGCCGAGCTGGGCGCGCAGTTCGCGGTTTTCCTCAATCAGCGCCTTGTTGGCCTTGTCATCCGCAGGGGCTGTCTTGCCGCCCCACTCGTCTTCCAGCGGGTAGCCGTGGCGAGCGCGGATCCAGTTGTTGATCACCCAGCCGCCGGTCGAGATGGCGACGATGAAGATGACGAATTCAGGGCTGCCCCAGTTCATGCCTGCAGGTCCTTTTCCTTGGCGTCGAGGCGGGCCTCGATCTGGCGGGCATCGCGCAACGCCTCGATCTGGCTGGCCACGTCGTAGCCCTTGTCGGTGACGATGCGTTCGAGGACGCGGATGCGGTCTTCGAGTTCGCGGGTGTAGGCGGCCTGGCGTTCGTCGATCTGCGGCATGGCGGCCTGGGCCTCGGCCATCTTCGTCTGGTGGCGCGTCCAGATGACGAAGCCGCCGAGAATGAAGGGTGCGAGCGGAATGAGGAGGGCAAGTTCACCCATGGTATTTCCCCTGTTGCAAGCGGGTTAGCGGAGGCGTTCGATCTCGGCCGAGAGGCGCGGGTTCGACGAAACGTAATAGGTCTCGATGTCGGCCAGGCGGCGATCGATATCGCGGAACTGGGCGCGGACTTCACGGGCCGTGCGGCCGGGCGACTGGCGGACGCCCTGCCAGAACTTCTGCTCGCTCTTGTCCTCGGCATAGAGGTAGCCGGGCTTCTTGTCGGCGATCAGGGCCAGCACGATGTAGAGCGGGATGCCGAAGCCGGTTGCCGGGGTAAACAGCACCATGCCGATGCGGACCCAGAGAACATCGACCCCGGTGTAGTCGGCGATGCCGGAGCAGACGCCGAAGATCTTGCCGTTGATCTTGTCGCGATAAAAGCGGGTGCGCGGGCTGTTCACTTTGCCGTCCTTTCGTTCTTGCCGAGCAGTCCTTCAAGCTCGCGCAGTTGCTGGTTGTCGGTTTCGCGGTCATGCATCAGGCGTGCGGGCCGGAAATCGGGGTTGTCGGAAGCGACAAGGCGTTCGACCGTGTCCATCCGGGCATCGAGCCGCTTGGCCACCTGGTAAAGCTCCTCAAGCAGGGCTTCATCGCCAGTGGTCAGCGTGGCGGCGGTCTTCCACTTGGTGATGTAGTGAAAGATGATCCACGGCAAAGCGACGAACAGCATACCGCAGATGATCAAGGGCAGGAAAACGTCTTCCATGTGATCAACCCTCCTTCTTGGCGGCTTCGAGCGCGGCCTTCATGGCCTCCAGCTCTTCGTCCACCTTGTCCTGGCCGGCGAGGGCGTTGATCTCGTCCGCGAGGCTCGGCGTGGCGCGGCCATCGGCGAGGCTCAGCGCATCGGCGCGGCCTTCGGCATAGTCGACGCGGCGTTCGAGCTGGTCGAAACGGGCCATTGCCTCGTCCACGCGCTCGCTGGCGAGCAGGGTGCGCAGCTTGACGCGGTTCTCGGCGCTTTCCAGCCGGGCGACGATCGCGCCTTGGCGGGCACGGGCTTCGCGCAGGCGGGTCTGGAGCTTTTCGATGTCGGCTTCATAGGCGCGCAGCGCGTCGTCGAGGACCTTGATCTCTTCCTTGAGCTGCTCGGCCATGTCGCCGGCCTTCTTCTTTTCGACCAGGGCGGCACGGGCGAGGTCTTCGCGGTCCTTGCTCAGCGCGAGCTGTGCCTTTTCAGCCCAGTCGGCCTGCAGGCGGTCAAGCTTCACGGTGTGGCGATGCATTTCCTTCTGGTCGGCGATGGTCCGCGCGGCAGAGGCCCGGACTTCGACCAGGGTTTCCTCCATCTCGAAGATGATCATGCGGATCATCTTTTCCGGATCGTCAGCCTTGTCGAGCAGGTCGGAAAAGTTGGCGGCGATGATGTCGCGGGTACGGCTGAAAATGCCCATGAAGGATGCTCCGATGGCGAATGACTGAGGTGAAGACTGAGTCGGGGTGGGTGAAGTGCGCAGGCGTTCTACCTCGTCATCGAAGCGGGTGGAACGGCGCTCTGCACGGGGGTGCGAAGAGTGGGCCGGAACCCCGGCGTAACGGCGGGACTGCGTGCCGTCAGCGGGGGGCACCGGGGTTGCCGGCCCGAGGGGGTCGAACTCGGTCATGCGAGACCCAGTCCGGCAAAGGTGTTCGCGGCGAGCTGGGGGACTGACTGAAGCTGCTGGGCGAACACGATCACGTTCATCGCCACCATGGCGGCGATCGAATAGACGACGGCGCGGTCAAGGCTGGAGGGGCTCTTGCGGACCGGCTCTGGCTGACGCTGGGACATTGTCTGTTACCTTTCAATGATGCCCGGAACCGGGCTTGTTCACCTATTGGCAAGGTGCGTGCCAATTTGCGGCAGGCACGAAATTCCGCCACTTTTCTCCCAATTCGACGAACGACATGTCGTATCAGTTGCAGCTACTTGGGAAATTCTGCTAACAATTGGGCATGGAGCGCGGGGTGCAATTCGTCGGCCAGTCTGGGGCCTTCCTTGACGCGGTGGAGCGCGCCAGCCGCGCCGCTGCGCTCAGCCGTCCGGTACTCGTCATTGGTGAGCGCGGGACCGGCAAGGAACTGATCGCCGACCGCCTTCACCAGCTCTCCCGCCGCTGGGCCGAACCGATGGTCACGCTCAACTGCGCCGCGTTACCGGAAACGCTGATAGAGGCGGAACTGTTCGGCCATGAGCAGGGCGCTTTTACGGGTGCCACCCGCGCGAGGGCTGGACGGTTCGAGGAGGCAGACAAGGGCACTCTGTTCCTCGATGAGCTCGCAACGCTATCGATGGGCGCTCAGGAACGTCTTCTCCGCGCGATTGAATATGGCGAGGTAACGCGCATCGGCTCGTCCCGCGCGATCAATGTCGATGTCCGCATCGTTGCCGCCACTAACGAGGACCTGCCGCGTCTGGCCGACGAAGGCCGGTTCCGCGCCGACCTGCTCGACCGGCTGAGCTTTGAAGTCATCACCCTGCCGCCGCTTCGCGCCCGCGAAGGCGACGTGCCGGTGCTGACCGAGTATTTCGGCCGGCGCATGGCGACCGAACTGGGCTGGGAGGCCTGGCCCGGATTTGACGAAGTGGCGTGGAAGGGCCTCAACGAATATTCCTGGCCCGGCAACGTGCGCGAACTGCGCAATGTGGTGGAGCGCGCGGTCTACCGCTGGGATGACTGGACGCGTCCCGTGGCGCACATCGTCTATGATCCCTTCGACAGCCCGTGGAAGCCCGAAGCGGCACCGCACCGCGCACCGGCCGAGGGGCAGGCGGCCGCAGCCGCTGCGACCGTCCATCCGCCAGCCGCACAGACCACGCATGATCATGTCTCGGACCTGCGCTCGGCCGTCGATGCGCATGAGAAGGCGATCATCGAACATCACCTCGGCAAGCACCGCTACAACCAGCGCCAGACCGCCAAGGCACTGGGCCTGACCTATGACCAGCTGCGCCACTGCATGAAAAAGCACGGCCTGATGGATAAGGCGGCTGGATAAGATCCCAAGTTAACAACCTTGTAACCTCGTGTTTGTACTTAGTTCCTTCCACAGGTGGGGACGGGGGTCCCCCATGGGGGGAGACCGGGTATGTATCGCGCTGCACAGTGGGTTGTTCGTCACAAGGTTCTGGTTGTCGCCATCGGCGCGGCCGGGTTCATCTTCTTTGGTGGTAACAAGGAGCAGCCGAAGCCGGCCAATCCCTGGTCCTCGGCCTCTGCGGAAGAGGTGACCGTGGTTCGCGGATCGTCATCGTCAGGCCAGAAGAAATCGCTGACCGACAAGGCGATCGGTGCCGTTTCGGGCGTGGCCAAGGACTATGTCGGCGTCGACATCGGTGGCGTGAAGGAAACCAACGACCAGAACTGGGCCGCGGTGACCGACGCCACCAAGAAGGCGTCCGAATAGGCCTAACTCTCGCCCCGGCCTCTCTTGCCGGGGCAATACCTTTTCAGGCTGCCAGCACCGGCAGGGCGGTTTCGGCCACCCAGTTGCCATAGGCGCTGAGCGATGCCGCCTTGCGCTTCCCTGCGCCGACCAGGTCGCGGTAAAGGTCGGTTATTCCTGAAAGCTCGGCCTCGAACTCGATCTGGCTGACGCGCGAGATCGTCGAGAATGCGGGGCAGGGCGAGCAAGTCCGCACCGTGGCGGGCGAGGCCTGCCTCGCAGGTCGTCGCCGTTTTTACCCCAGCCAGTCGAAGCGAGGCAAAGCGCGTGGGAGACCATATTCCGCTCGGATAGCAGAAATGCCTGGCCTCTCGGCCCGTCATGCCCGCGATTGAGGCGCGATTGTCGAGCACTTCCCGCAGGCCGTCATCCAGCCCTTCCGGCAGGACGTGGCGGTGAGTGTGAAGTTCGATTACCATGCCTGAGGCTTCAAGCTCCGCAACTTCCTCCGGCGTCAGCAGGCTCAGCTTGCGGCTGGCGACAAGGGCTTCGTAATCGACCTCCATCCGCTCGGCAAAGCGGCGTACGAAGGCGGCACGGCCCTCGCTGTCAAAGGTCTCGCAAACCGCCACGAACAGCTCCTTGGCCAGCTCACTGCGCTTATCGCCGTCCAGTAAGACGACACCGGCAAAGCCAGCGCTTTCAAGGCCGAGGCCCGACAGGTTGACGCTCTGCAGTGGGCTTTTCCAGCAGATATAGGCAATTGCCAGCTGCAGGATCGGGCCGCCCTTTTCGACGTAGTAGGTGGTCAGGTAGAGCGTCGATGGAAAGCCGTGTTCCGCAAGCACGGGAGCGGCGACCGCGCGGGTCGAATAGAAGCCGTCGTCGATGGTGAGGACGACTGGAGCCTCGTCGATGGCATCCTGTTCCAGCAGGCGCGCCGCATCGTTAAGCGAAATTACCGGAAAGCCCGCGCGCGCAATGTGGCGCATGCGCTGGCCGAACTCGTTGGGTGAAATGAACAGCGAGGGGCGGAACCGCGCTTCGTCTTCCAGTGCAAAGCCATGATAACACAGGATCCGCAGCCGGCGGCGCGTGGCGCGGCGGGCGAGGGCAAAAAGCCCCCCAACCGGCACAGCCACAACCCGGTCCTGATGATCGATCGCCGCATGACGCGGATTTTAGCGCCAATAGGCAAGCCAATGGTTAATTCGCAGCGCGACAGGCAAGGTATGGCCGCGGAATCTTTCCAATTGCATTTTTGCCGCGATGCGCCTAACTGGCCGCCATCCCGACATTGTGAAGCAAGGAAGGGGCTGGCGCCGAAAGGGGCCGGCGCGAAACGCTTTGCACATGTCCGGCCCTTTTGGAGTGTTTCATGGCGGATATTGCGCGCCTTATCGAAGTGATCGAACCCGAGGTTGCGGCCCTGGGATTCGAACTCGTGCGCGTGAAGTACTTCAAGGGCGGCGAAATCGGGGATGAGGATTTCACCCTGCAGGTCATGGCCGAGGATCCGGCGACCGGGCAGTTGGTGATCGACCAGTGCGCCGCGCTGTCGCACCGCATTTCCGACAAGATCGACGATCTGGAAGAGGCGGGCGATGTTCTGCTGACGGACGCCTACCGCCTCGAAGTCAGCTCGCCGGGCATTGACCGCCCGCTGACCCGCGCCAAGGATTTTACCCAGTGGACCGGCCACGAAGCGCGCGTCACGCTGCTCAATCCGGTCGATGGCAACCGCAAGACGGTGCAGGGCGATATTACCTCTTTTGATGGCGAGACGATCGTCCTCGTCGATCGCAAGTCGGGAGAGGTTTCTTTCCCCTATTCCGACGTCCAATCCGCCAAGCTGGTCTTGACCGACCGCCTGATTGCCGCCACCCGCCCGCTCGACACCAGCGGTGCCGATGAAGTCATCGAAGAACAGGAAGACTGATCCATGAGTGCGATTTCCGCGAACCGCGCCGAACTGCTCGCCATTGCGAATGCCGTTGCGACAGAGAAGATGATCGACAAGTCGATCGTCATCGAGGCCATGGAAGAGGCGATCCAGAAGTCCGCCCGTAACCGCTATGGTGCCGAGAACGACATCCGCGCCAAGCTCGATCCGCGCACCGGCGACCTGCGCCTGTGGCGCGTCGTCGAAGTGGTCGAAGAGGTCGAGGACTATTTCAAGCAGGTCGACCTGAAGGCCGCGCAGAAGCTGCAGGCCGATGCCAAGCTGGGTGACTTCATCGTCGATCCGCTGCCGCCGGTCGACCTGGGTCGCATCGACGCGCAGTCGGCCAAGCAGGTGATCTTCCAGAAGGTCCGCGATGCCGAGCGCGAGCGCCAGTACGAGGAATTCAAGGACCGCGCCGGTGAAATCGTTGTCGGCACGATCAAGTCGGTCGAATTCGGCCACGTCATCGTCAACCTCGGCCGCGCCGAGGGCGTGATCCGCCGCGACCAGCAGATCCCCCGCGAAGTCGCCCGCACCGGCGAACGCGTCCGCGCCTACATTTCGAAGGTGGAACGCAACAACCGCGGCCCGCAGATCTTCCTCAGCCGCGCGCACCCCGAATTCATGAAGAAGCTGTTCGCGCAGGAAGTGCCTGAAATCTATGACGGCGTGATCACCATCATGGCCGCTGCCCGCGATCCCGGCAGCCGCGCCAAGATCGGCGTGATCAGCCGCGACAGCTCGATCGATCCGGTCGGCGCCTGCGTCGGCATGAAGGGCAGCCGCGTCCAGGCCGTCGTGCAGGAACTGCAGGGCGAAAAGATCGACATCATTCCCTGGAGCGAAGACACCGCGACCTTCGTCGTCAACGCGCTTCAGCCGGCCACCGTCAGCCGCGTGGTGATCGACGAAGAGGAAAGCCGCATCGAAGTCGTCGTTCCCGATGACCAGCTGTCGCTCGCCATCGGTCGCCGTGGTCAGAACGTGCGTCTGGCCAGCCAGCTCACCGGCAGCCAGATCGACATCATGACCGAGGCGGAATCGAGCGAGAAGCGCCAGAAGGAATTCGCTGAGCGTTCGAAGATGTTCGAGGAAGAGCTCGACGTCGACGAAACCCTGTCGCAGCTGCTGGTTGCCGAAGGCTTCAGCGAGCTCGAGGAAGTTGCCTATATCGAGCTTGCCGAACTGGCGACGATCGAGGGCTTCGACGAGGAACTCGCTGAGGAACTGCAGAGCCGCGCCCAGGAAGCGCTTGACCGCCGCGAGGAAGCGAACCGCGAAAAGCGCCGCGCCCTTGGGGTCGAAGATGCCCTCGCTGAAATCCCGCACCTCACCGAAGCGATGCTCGTCACGCTCGGCAAGGCCGGCATCAAGACGCTCGACGATCTCGCCGATCTCGCCACCGATGAACTCATTGCCAAGAAGCGCACCGAGCAGCGGCGCCGCAATGCCGATGCAGGCCCGCCGCAGCGCCGTCCGCAGCGCGACGAAGACAAGGGCGGCGTCCTTGGCGAATATGGCCTGAGCGAAGAGCAGGGCAACGAAATCATCATGGCCGCGCGCGCGCACTGGTTCGACGACGAGCCAGCCACAGAGGAGGCCGCCGATGCGGATTCCTCACAATGAACCGCTAGGTTCCGACGCCTCTGGAGCGCCTGAAAGGCGCTGCATTCTCTCCGGGGATCACGGTCCCCGGGATGGATTGCTGCGCCTGGCGATCTCGCCTGACGGGCTGGTGCTGCCCGACGTCTTTGCCAAGGCTCCGGGCCGGGGCGCATGGATCGGCGTGTCTCGGGCCGAGCTTGAAAAAGCGATCGCCAAGGGCCAGATGAAGGGCGCATTGGCGCGCGCGTTCAAGGGCGCGGCGCTGACCATTCCGGATGACCTTCCAGAGAAGATTGAAGCCGCGTTGACCCGTGCCGTTGCCGACCGCCTTGGCCTGGAACTGCGTGCCGGACGGCTTGTTCTCGGCTCCGACCGCATCGCGGAACAGGCGCGCAGCGGGCGGATTGCCTGGCTCGGCCATGCCGCCGATGCCAGCGAAGATGGCTCGCGCAAGCTCGACCAGGCCTGGCGGGTTGGCATGGAAGAAGAGGGCAGCGGCATGGCGGGAACGCGCTTGCCACTGGACCGGACGGCTCTGTCTGTGGCATTGGGCCGCGACAATGTCGTCCACCTGGCGCTCGACGACGCAGCCGCGGCACAGCGATTGTCCGCCCTGCTGGAGCGCCTGCTCCGTTTCCTTGGTCGCAGCGATCCTGCGGCAGACGAATTGAGCGCGGGGGCGAATGCTTCGTCCGCCGTGACGAATGATTGATTTTGAAGGATAGTTTTGACCGATGCCTGATAGTGACAACAAACCGACGCTGGGCCGCAAGCCGCTGGGTCTGAAGACCGCGGTGCAGGCTGGCGAGGTCAAGCAGACCTTCAGTCACGGCCGCACCAACAAGGTCGTGGTCGAGGTGAAGCGCCGCAAGGTGCTCGGCAAGCCGGGTGAAGTGGCCGCGCCGCCGCCCGCCGCGCCCGAGCCTGCACCGGCGCCCGCACCCGTCGCGGCTGCGCCCAAGCCCGCGCCGCGTCCAGCCGCTTCGAACGAGACGCCACAGGAACGCGTTGCCCGCCTCCAGCGCGAGGCCGAGGAAGCGCGCCTTGCCATGCTCGCCGAGCAGACCGAGCGCGAGGCCGAAGCCCGCCAGCGTGCGCTCGAAGAAGAGCGCCGCCGTGCTGAGGAAAACCGCAAGGCCGAAGCGGCTGCAGCTGCCGCGCCTGCTACGGCGCCCGCTCCCGAACCGGAAGCTGCCGAGCCTGCCGCGGAAGCTACTGCCGATGCGCCCGCTGCCAAGGAAGAGCCTGCGCGCGATGCCGCTCCCGCACCGCGCCGCTTCACGCCTGTCGCCTCGCCGCCCAAGCGCCCAGAGCCGGCCAAGAAGATCGTTCACCCGCGCGACAAGACCGGCGACAACCGCCGCCAGTCGGGCAAGCTGACCGTCAGCCGCGCGCTGAACGAGGACGAGGGCGCTCGCGCCCGCAGCCTCGCCGCGCTGAAGCGTGCGCGCGAAAAGGAACGCCGCGCCCACTTCGCCGGCCAGTCGCAGCAGCGCGAAAAGCAGGTGCGCGATGTGGTCGTGCCGGACGCGATCACCGTGCAGGAACTCGCCAACCGCATGGCCGAAAAGGGCGCTGATCTGGTGAAGGCCCTGTTCAAGATGGGCATGATGGTCACTGTCAACCAGACGATCGACCAGGATACGGCGGAGCTGCTGGTCGAGGAATTCGGCCACAACATCACCCGCGTTTCCGAAAGCGACGTGGATATCGACCACACGGTTGACGTCGATCCGGAAGAATCGCTGCGTCCGCGTCCGCCCGTCGTGACCATCATGGGCCACGTCGATCACGGCAAGACCTCGCTGCTCGATGCCCTGCGCGGCACCGACGTGGTAAAGGGCGAAGCCGGCGGCATCACGCAGCACATCGGCGCTTACCAGATCAAGACCAAGGGCGGTGACCTGATCACCTTCCTCGATACCCCCGGCCACGAAGCCTTCACCGAAATGCGCATGCGCGGTGCCAATGTCACCGACGTGGTCATCCTCGTGGTGGCCGGTGATGACGGGCTCATGCCTCAGACGATCGAGGCGATCAACCACACCAAGGCGGCCGGCGTGCCGATGATCGTGGCGATCACCAAGAGCGACAAGCCCGAGTTCAATCCGCAGAAGATCCGCGAACGCCTGCTCGAGCACGAGATCATCGTCGAGGCCATGTCTGGTGACGTTCAGGACGTCGAAGTTTCCGCCAAGACCGGCGCGGGGCTGGATGAACTGATCGAGAAGATCCTGCTCCAGGCCGAACTGCTCGAACTGAAGGCCAATCCGGACCGCGCCGCGGAAGCAACCGTGATCGAAGCCAAGCTCGACAAGGGCAAGGGGCCGCTCGCGACCGTGCTGATTACGCGCGGCACTCTGAAGGTGGGCGACATTCTTGTCGTGGGCACCCATTCGGGCCGCGTCCGCGCGCTGCATGACGACAAGGGCCGCCAGATCAAGTCGGCACCGCCGGCGCTCCCGGTCGAGGTCCTCGGCCTCGGCGGCGTGCCCATGGCTGGCGACACGCTCACCGTCGTCGAAAGCGAGGCCCGCGCCCGCGAGGTCGCCGCTTTCCGTACCGAACAGGCGACGGCAAAGCGCACGACTTCGGCCCCGGCCAGCCTCGAAAACATGTTCTCGGCGCTCGCCGCCAAGGCCAATGTCATCGACTATCCGGTGGTGGTGAAGTCCGACGTACAGGGCTCGACCGAAGCGATCGTGCAGGCGCTGAACCGCCTGTCGAACGACGAGATCAAGGTGAAAGTCCTCGCCTCGGGCGTCGGCGCTATTACCGAGAGCGACGTTTCGCTGGCTTCGGCGGCCAATGCCCCGATCATCGGCTTCAACGTTCGTCCGAACGCCAAGGCGCGCGAACTGATCGAGCGCAACAAGACGCGGATGAAGTACTTCGACGTGATCTATCACCTGACCGAGGACGTCGCCAAGGAAATGGCCGGCATCTGGGGTCCGGAGCGGATCGAAACTGTGGTGGGCCGCGCCGAGATCAAGGAAATCTTCCCCGCCGGCAAGCGCGACAAGGCCGCCGGCCTGCTCGTCACCGATGGCTACATCAAGAAGGGCATCTTCGCCCGCATCACCCGCGACGACGTCATCATCACCAAGACGACGGTTGCCTCGCTGCGGCGCTTCAAGGACGACGTGGCCGAAGTCCGCGCCGGCCTGGAATGCGGCGTGGTGCTGCAGGATACCAACGACATCAAGCCGGGCGACATCCTTGAGACCTTCGAGGTCGAGGAACGCGAACGGACGGTTGGGTAAGTAGCAGGGCCAACCTGTGGGATATGAACCTGAACATGCCGCGCGCTGGAAAGTGCTCGTTGGCATGTTCAGTTTTCTGTTTCTGATTGGCGCTCTAGTTCAATGGCTGAGTGTCGCGTTGAGGGGAATTTGATGCCCCGCTACGTCGCCTTCTTCGGTTCGATCAACGTCGGTGGAAACCGCCTGAAAATGGCGGACCTGCGCCATGCGCTTGAGCGTGAGGACATCGAAAACGTCGAGACTGTTGTCGCCAGCGGCAACGTGCTGTTCGATTTCGACGACCGCCCGACCGAAGGGCTGGAAGACATGTTTGCCTTCATCATGAAGGACCGCTTCGACATCAAGAGCTTCGTCGCGGTGCGCAGTCGGGATGAACTGGCGGCGGCAATCGAGGGCAATCCCTTTGCCGCGGACGGGGAGGAAAACCTCGTCCACACGCAGTTCCTCGCCTGCCAGCCCGAAGAAGGTGCGTTCGACCTGCTCGTTTCCGAATACAACGGACGCGGGCCGGAAAGGATGGCCATGGGGGACCGGGCGCTTTACATCGACTATGTCGACGGTGCCGGCAACTCGCGCCTTACCGGCGATTTCATCGCGCGGCGGCTGGGCTGCCCTGGCACCGCGCGCAACATCCGGTCCATGCGCCGGATACTCGAGAAGATGGACAGTTGATGGCCCGCGCTGCTGCAACCCCCGAAACCCGCTCGGTCCGCCTGCTCAAGGTGGGCGAACAGGTGCGCCACGTGATCTCCGAACTGCTGACGCGTCAGGAAGTGCATGACGACGTGCTTTCGGCTTACACCATCTCGGTCACCGAGGTCCGTATGTCGCCCGACCTGCGCCACGCCCACGTCTATGTGAAGCCTCTGCTCGGCTCGGACGAGGAACTGGTGCTGAAAGCCCTGCGCACCAACACGGCCTTCTTCCAGAAGATGGTCGCGGGCAAGCTAAAGCTGAAATATGCCGCCAAGATCAAGTTCATGGCCGACGAGACCTTTGACGAGGCCAGCCGCATCGATGCGCTGCTGAACGATCCCAAGGTGCTGCGCGACCTCGAAAGCGACTGAGCCTAGTCCGGAACCATCCGGGCCTTGATCGTGATCGTCACGTCCTTGCCCACGATTCCCCCATAGCCGTTCATGCCGAACTGGCGGCGGTCGATGGTTGTCTGCGCGGTGATTGAAACCGGATCACGGCCTGTTGCCTCCGCGGGAGGCGTGGCGAAGGTGACATTCATCACCGTCGGGCGGGAAGTGCCCCGCGCAGTGAGCTGTCCGATGACCTGAGCGGTGTTGGGTCCGGTCATGACCATGCGCTGGCCGGAAAAGCTGACAATGGGGTGCCGCGCGACGTCGAGGAAGTCCGGGCCCCTAAGCTGCTCGCCCACCTTGGCATCGCGCGTTGCCATGACGCGCGCATCAACGGCAACGTCGAGCCGTACGGAGCCCGGCTGGTTGGGCGAAAGCACGATGCCGCCGCTCATCTTCGAAAACTGCGCCGATTTCTTTGCGATGCCCAGCACCGTCACCTTGGCGTCGACAAGGCTGGCGCGGCTGTCGATCTGGTAGCGGTAGGCAGGGGAAGACGCCGCAATCGAAAGCAGGGGAATGGCGGCGAGGAGTATGCGCATGACTTGCTGTTCCGATCTGCCCCGTTCGGGGGGAATCCGTTCGTTACCGCAGGATCGCCAAACATCCTTACCATCAGGTTAAGGGATAAGCCTGATAGTGCGGAAACCACCATGCGGCGCGGCATTCCACAGGCACGGGCGGAATCGGACTCGCCTTTGCCGCGACAGCACCTATCTGTGAGGGCCATGGCCAAGCTCTATTTCTACTATGCCAGCATGAACGCCGGCAAATCGACCAACCTGTTGCAGGCGAACTTCAATTATAACGAGCGCGGCATGCAGACGATGCTGTGGACGGCGGAGCTGGACGACCGCGGCGGCGAAAGGGCGATCGAAAGCCGCATTGGCCTCCACGCTGACGCGCACCGGTTCAACGCCGGAACCGATCTGTGGGACCGCGTAATGGCTGCGCACCGCGTGGAACCGCTCGCCTGCGTGCTGGTGGACGAGGCGCAGTTCCTTTCCGTGCAGCAGGTCTGGCAACTGGCGCGCATCGCGGACGAAGGCGGCATTCCCGTGCTCTGCTATGGTCTGCGCACCGATTTCCAGGGCGAACTCTTCCCCGGATCGGGCGCGTTACTCGGCCTTGCCGACGCGCTGATCGAGCTGAAAGCGGTATGCCACTGCGGCCGCAAGTCGACGATGAACCTGCGCGTCGATGAAAGCGGCGCGGCGGTGAAGGCGGGCGCGCAGACCGAGATCGGCGGCAATGACCGCTACGTTGCGCTTTGCCGCAAGCACTTCAGCGAGGCCCTCGGCCGATGAGCGATACAATTCTGCGCATGGCGGCACTGATCGTACCGATGGTGCTGGCCATCGTGTTCCACGAAGTTGCCCATGGCCTTGCTGCCAAGTGGCTGGGCGATCCGACGGCGCAGGAGCGCGGGCGGCTGAGCCTTAACCCGATCCGCCATGTCGATCCGATCGGCACGGTTGTGCTCCCCGGCGCGCTGGCGTTGATGGGGCTGCCTGTGTTTGGCTGGGCCAAGCCAGTGCCCGTGATCCCGCAGCGGATGCGCAATCCCCGGCTAGGCATGATGCTTTCGGCAGCGGCGGGGCCCTTGTCCAATTTCCTTCAGGCCCTGGTCGGCGCAGTGCTCTTGGGCATGCTGGTTGCGACCTATGGCTCAGTCGAGGAACCGGGCGGCGTGGTGAAGTTCCTCGTGATGTTCCTCAGCTACGTGCTGATGATCAACGTGTTCGTCGGCTTATTCAACCTGATCCCGGTGCCGCCATTCGATGGTTCGCATATCGTTGAAGGCCTGCTGCCGCGCGGCCTCGCCATGCAATACGCCCGCCTGCGCAACTTCGGCTTTGCGCTCGTGCTGATCGTGATCGTCGTGCTGCCCTACATCTTTCCGAGCTTCGATCCGGTCGGCGCGATCATCGACAAGCCCTACGGCGCGATGATGGACATGTACGGTTGGGTCGTGAAGGCCATTGCGGGCGAGTGACGTGATCAACGGCTGGATCATCCTCGACAAGCCGCTCGAGCTTGGCTCGACCCAGGCGGTGGGGGCGGTCAAGCGCAACCTGCGTGAAGCTGGCTATGGTAAGGTCAAGGTGGGCCACGGCGGCACGCTCGATCCGCTGGCGACCGGCGTGCTGCCTATCGCACTGGGGGAGGCGACCAAGCTGTGCGGGCGGATGCTCGATGCCAGCAAGGAATATGCCTTTACCATCCGGTTCGGGGTGGAGACCGATACGCTTGATCTGGAAGGCAAGGTGATCGCCAGCAGTGAGGTTCGGCCCTCACAGGCTGAGGTCGAGGCTGTGCTACCCCGCTTTACCGGACCTATCGAGCAGATCCCGCCTGCTTATTCCGCCCTGATGGTCGACGGCCAGCGGGCCTATGACCGGGCGCGGGCTGGGGAGGGGGTCGAACTCAAGAGCCGGTCGGTGACGGTCCATTCGCTCACGATCGAAGCATTCTCGCCTGAAGAAGCTACCCTCGTCGCCCACGTGTCCAAGGGCACCTATATCCGCAGCCTTGCCCGCGACATTGCCCGCGCGCTTGGCACAGTTGGCCATGTCACCATGCTGCGCCGCCTTCGCGCAGGGCCTTTCGCCGAAAATCAGGCGATTTCGCTGGACAAATTGAACGAAGTGGGTAAGGGCGCGCCACTTGAGAACGTACTCTTGCCGCTGGAGGCAGGGCTGGTCGACATCCCGGCTCTCAACCTCGGTCCGGAACAGGCAAGCATGGTCCGACAGGGCCGGGTTCTGACCGGACTGCCCCACGATGACGGGCTGTACTGGGCGCGAAGCGGGAATGTTCCCCTCGCACTCGTGGAGCTTTCGGGCGGAGACGCCCGCGTGACGAGGGGTTTCAACCTTTCCGATGTCGCGGAGTAAGTACTATGTCGGTTACCGCCGAAAAGAAGCAGGAAATCATTCAGGACAACGCGCGCGCCGCCAATGACACCGGCTCGCCGGAAGTCGAGGTCGCGATCCTGACCAGCCGCATCAACACGCTGCAGGGTCACTTCAAGGACCACCACAAGGACAACCACTCGCGCCGGGGCCTGCTGACCATGGTCAACAAGCGCCGCACGCTGCTGGCCTACCTGAAGAAGAAGGACGTTGATCGTTACAACGCCCTCATTCAGAAGCTCGGTCTTCGCAAGTAATCAAGCGGAGCGGCCCCTAGCGGGCCGCTTTTGCTTTATGGCTTCCCCGCAATCCGGCGGAGATGTCATCCAATGGGGCCAAAAGCGCCCCGCACCGGACCGGGACGGAACCCCCGGCAAGAGAGGCCCCGCACCGCAATGTGGCGATGCGGGTTCAAAGGAAAAACTACATGTTCGACGTAAAAACCGTATCGATGGAGTGGGGCGGAAAAACCCTCACCCTGGAAACCGGCCGCATTGCCCGTCAGGCTGACGGCGCGGTCCTCGCCACTTATGGCGAAACTGTCGTGCTCTGCGCCGTCACGGCCGCCAAGAGCGTCAAGGAAGGCCAGGATTTCTTCCCCCTGACCGTCCACTATCAGGAAAAGTTCTTCGCCGCCGGGCGCATCCCGGGCGGCTTCTTCAAGCGTGAGCGCGGCGCGACGGAAAAGGAAACGCTGGTTTCCCGCCTGATTGACCGTCCGGTCCGCCCGCTGTTCCCCGAAGGCTTCTACAACGAAATCAACGTCATCGCCCAGGTTCTGAGCTATGACGGCGAAGTCGAGCCCGATATCCTTGCGATGATCGCCGCCTCGGCTGCGCTGACCATTTCGGGCGTGCCCTTCATGGGCCCGATCGGCGCCGCGCGCGTTGGCTATGTCGATGGCGAATACACGCTGAACCCGCGTCAGGACGTGGCTGCCGCCGGCGACCTCGACCTCGTTGTTGCTGCCACCGGCAATGCCGTGATGATGGTTGAATCGCAGGCCCGCGAACTTGACGAGCAGGTCATGCTCGGCGCCGTCCTCTTCGCTCATGACGAGTGCAAGAAGGTCTGCAACCTGATCATCGATCTGGCCGAAAAGGCTGCCAAGGATCCCCGGGATGTCGCCGTCAGCGACAACACTGCGATCAAGGCCAAGCTCAAGGACCTGATCGGCAAGGACATTGCCGCAGCCTACAAGCTGACCGACAAGTCCGAGCGCTCGAACGCACTCAACGCCGCTCGCGCCAAGGCCAAGGAAGCCTTCGCCAGCGAAGACGCACAGACCCAGATGGTCGCCATGAAGTCGGTCAAGAAGGTCGAAGCTGACATCGTTCGCGGCGCCATCCTCAAGGACGGCACCCGTATTGACGGCCGCAAGGTCGATCAGGTTCGCCCGATCGAAGCCATGGTCGGCTTCCTGCCGCGTACCCACGGTTCGGCGCTGTTCACCCGCGGTGAAACGCAGTCGATCTGCACCACCACGCTGGGCACCAAGGACAGTGAACAGATGATCGACGGGCTGGAGGGTCTCTCCTACTCGAACTTCATGCTGCACTATAACTTCCCGCCCTATTCGGTTGGTGAAGTTGGTCGTTTCGGCGCTCCTTCGCGCCGCGACACCGGCCACGGCAAGCTCGCATGGCGCGCCCTGCAGGCTGTTCTGCCCAGCAAGGAAGAGTTCCCCTACACGATCCGCGTCGTCTCGGACATCACCGAGTCGAACGGTTCGTCGTCGATGGCCACCGTTTGCGGCGGCGCACTTTCGATGATGGACGCCGGCGTGCCGATCAAGCGCCCGGTTTCCGGTATCGCGATGGGCCTGATCCTTGAAGGCGAAGACTTCACCGTGCTGTCCGACATCCTGGGTGACGAAGATCACCTCGGCGACATGGACTTCAAGGTGGCCGGCACGTCCGAAGGCATCACCACGATGCAGATGGACATCAAGGTTGCGGGCATCACCCGCGAAATCTTCGAAGCCGCGCTCAACCAGGCCAAGGGCGGTCGCGCCCACATCCTGGGCGAGATGCAGAAGGCCTTGGGTTCGGCCCGTACCGAACTGTCGGCCCACGCTCCGCGTATCGAAACGCTGCAGATCGACAAGTCGAAGATCCGCGAAGTCATCGGTACCGGCGGCAAGGTCATCCGCGAAATCGTCGCTGAAACCGGCGCCAAGGTGGACATCGATGATGAGGGCCTGATCAAGATCAGCTCGTCCGACCTCAGCCAGATCGAAGCCGCCAAGAACTGGATCCTCGGCATCGTCGAGGAAGCGGAAGTCGGCAAGATCTACAACGGCAAGGTCGTCAACATCGTCGATTTCGGCGCCTTCGTGAACTTCATGGGCGGCAAGGACGGACTCGTCCACGTCTCAGAGATGCGCAACGAGCGCGTCGAGAAGCCGACCGACGTCGTGTCGGAAGGCCAGGAAGTGAAGGTCAAGGTCCTCGAGATCGACCAGCGCGGCAAGGTTCGCCTGTCGATGCGCGTCGTTGACCAGGAAACCGGCGAGGAACTGGAAGACACCCGTCCCCCGCGCGAACCCCGCGAACCGCGCGGTGATCGTGGCGATCGTGGTGATCGCGGCGACCGTCGCGGCCCGCGTGGCGGCGGTGATCGTGGTGGTCGTGGCGGCGACCGCGATCGCGGCCCGCGCCGTGATGGTGGGGACCGTGGTCCGCGCCGTGACCGCGAAGAAGGTGGCAACCCCGATCACATGCCGGCGTTCCTCAAGAACGACGACTGATCTTCCGGTTCACTGGAAACAAGGGAAGGGGCTGCTGCGGCGGCCCCTTTTCTTTTGCGTCTCCTCCGAGGGGACGCCGTCAGGCAGCTCGGGGCAGGGTGGCAATCTCGATCCGGTTGCGGCCCCGCGCCTTGGCTTCGTAAAGCGCTTCGTCTGCCGCTTTCAGCGCCTCGCGGGGGCTGGAGAAAGCAAAGACGTCGGCTACCCCTGCTGAGAAGCTGACGGTGCCGAAAGGGGTGTCGGTCGCGCGGTTGACAAGGTGGCGCGAGGCCAGCGACTCCCGCGTCTGGTCCAGCTGTTCGCGAGCTTCGCGGGCGGTCTTTCCGCGGAACAGGACGACAAATTCCTCGCCCCCGTGGCGCGCCACATGGCACCGGTCGTCGGAGATTTCGGCCAGCGTCTTGGCGACGAGCTTCAGGACGCGGTCGCCCGCGTCATGGCCGTGCAGGTCATTGATCGCCTTGAACTTGTCGATGTCGCAGAAGGCGACGCAAAGCGCATCACGCGAACGGCGCGCCTCGGCATATTCCTTTTCCAGCACTGATTCGAAGGCACGACGGTTGGGCAAGCCGGTGAGGTGGTCGATCTCAGCCGACCGGCGCGCCTCGTCCAGCCGCCGTTGGAGCTGGCGGGTTTCGCGCTCGGACCGCGCCATGCGGTCCTCGATGTCGCGCGTGCGGTCAAGCATGGCCTTGGCTACGTTTGCCAGCTCGGTGATAACCTCGCCGGCCTTGTTCACCGCGCTCAGTTCGTCAACGTGGCCTTGCAGTGCGGTCTGGTAATCGCTGGTGGCGCTGCGGGCGTCGCGTGTGGTCTGCGAGAAGTCCAGGATCGACTTTTCCAGCCGCTCGCGCAGCTTGGTAATCGAACGGGAATCGTCGGCGCCGTTGTTGATCCGGACCGTTTCGATCCATTCGTTGTCGATTGGCATTTCATCCCGCAGTCGCCGATTGACGAGCCCGGTCAGGCGCATGTCGCTGCCAGTGATAAGGTCAAAGGCAAAGGCAAGGCTCTCGCCCGTCACGTTCAGCTCATGGATGCGGTGGAACTCGGTAATCTCATCGATGACCGAAAGGGCCGCGCGCGGCTGGTGGTTGCCACTTGCGGATAGGTTGCTGCCGTTCTGCTCAAGGGCTTCATCGCGGGCGGTATAGCCCAGCCAGCCCCGGAAACGGTCCAAGAGGTTCGGATCTGCCATGATGATGGTTAACGGTTGCCTGACTGGATTTTTAAGGGGAGCGGCTCAGCACGAATAGACGGTGGCCGTGGGCGAAGGGTTGTAGATCTGGCTCAGGTCGCGGTCGTCGCGGACATAGAGCGCGGCGTGGCGGTAGATCGTAATCGTTGCGCCAGGCAGCACGACCGGACGGTAATCGTAATAGACTTCGGCGAACATGATGGCCGATCCGCTCTCGGCGGCGATGACCGAGCCTGATGGACCCATCCCGGCAAAGCTCGTGCCCGTCGCTCCGGTGCCTTGCGTCCCGTATTTGGAACCGACGCTCTTCGATCCCCGACAGCGCTGCCAGTGGATCCACTGGCCTCCGCTCGAATTGGTCTCGAGGCTGGAAAGCACGATGCGGCCATTGGTGAACACATCCATGCCCGGATAGGCGAGGTCGGCCGACTTGAAGGTCTCACCCACGTCGTATTCCCGAAACTGCGCGGCGCCCGAGACCGAGGTCAGCTTGGCGCGGCTGGCATTGTCGGCCACGGCAATCGCGATCTGGTTGACGCGCAGGTTGGCGAGGGCAAAGCTCGCCAACTCGAGCCCGCCCATGCTCAGCGTGACAAGCAGGGGCAGGGCCACCGCCAGCTCCACCGCCGCAACGCCGCTGCGGCTTGCGCGCAGGCTGTGCCAAATGGCCTTCAACCGCATATCTGCTCTGCCGCACGGCTGGCCTGTGAGGAGTAAGGCTGGTTGCGCAGCGTGGTAGAGGAGGTCAGGGTCTGGACAGGCGACAGGCCAAGCCCTCTTACCGGCAGCGTCGATGCATAGGTGACCGTCGCTGTGTAGAGCACGACGTCATTCGCTCCGCCCAGGCCCGATGCTCCTCGGTCAGCATCCCAGCGGCGGTTGCCGTTCTGATCAACGAAGCACTCGCCGCTATCGTAGCGGCCGTTGGCATTGCCATCGGTGAAGTCCTCCGGTGCGCTGACGTCGCTGAAGGTGGTGTAATTGCTGCGGGTGAAATTGACGGTAGCGCCGGGGAAAACCGCCTGCACCTGAGCACGGACATAGGCATCGATTTGGCTCTGCGAGGAGGTGCCGCTTTGCAGGCTGGAATTGCGCCCGGCCTGCTGCATCGCGCCTTCGAGGACCGAACGCATGTACTGGGCAAGGCCCAGTTCGAACGCGCCGAGAACCAAAGTCAGCAGCACCGGCAGGATCAGCGCGAATTCGACTGCCGTGGCACCGGCGTTATTACGCCTGAGGGTCCGCATTACCGGTTGATCCTGAGGTCGGCGACTTCGCCGGCGATGAACTTGAACGTGTTCTTCAGCGCGGTCGTGTCGCTTGAGGCATAAGCCCTTCCTCCGCTGGAACAGGTGCGCATCTGGTCGGTCAGCGAAACGCCGAAGCCGATAACCCAGATAGTGTAACCCTTCGCCTTGGCCGCGGCGCACGCGGCGAGGAAACGCGCATTGTGATAGGATGTGAGCGTTGCCGCGTCGGTGTTCGCGGGAGCAACACGGTTGTCGTACCACTCCATGCCGTAGGCCGAATAGGCGCCCAGGCTGGGCTCCATGATACCGTCGGTCAGGAAGATGATATGCCGGCTGGGGGAGCGGTTTCCTTCGTTTACATTGGACGCGAAGATACCGTCAGGATTGGCCAGGCGGCCGCCCCAGACCATGCCGATGTCGTGATAGGTGCCGCCCTTGGCGACGAGGTTCGTCAAATAGGTGTCTAGCCATGACGGCACTGTGTTGGGTGCGGTGGTATCGACTTCGGTAAATTCCTTCATCGGCGAAGGGCAGTACTCGGTCGATCCGCTCAGGTTCGTGGTCGAATTGACCGACGTGTAATAGTTGCTGCGATAGACCTCCACGGCCGCCCAGTAAGGCTTCCAACGCGTCGCATCGGAAGAAGGCGCGCTCGTGATGTCGAGATCGGTCGCCCCGGCCGGGATCGTGCCGGTCAACAGATCGTTCACTGTCTCGCGCTCTTCCAGACAGCCGTCCCATGTGTCGGTTGACCTGGTCAGGCCGGTAGCACCCGTCATTCCGGCCAGAGTGACCATGTCATAGGTACCCTGCGTGGGTACGGTCGCGGATGATGATATGGAGGTGACGTAGCTGACCGAGCCGAAGCCCTTGTAGCTGCTCGTCGGCACGGTGCCCTGCCGATATACGTAATAGGAGAAGCCATAGGCTGAACCGGTCGCATATGTCGTGGTGACGGCCGACTTGTTGCGCTTGCAGGTCCCCGTTGCCCACCAGCTGCTGCCGGATGTCTTCGTCCAGGAATTGTAGGAGTAGGTCGTGGTGGTCGTATTTGCCGGTGCAGTGCCGCTGGTTACAGGATTGCTGCCCCAGGTCGGGTAGTCGTTGTTGGCGTAGTTGTCGCAGTCCGAACTGGTAATTGCGTAAGGATAGGTCTCCACCGAATTGACCGGGGCGCCCGCCGTGCCGGTGTAGACAGGGTTGCCGAAGTAGGCGAGCTTGGTCTGGTAGGAATGGCTGTCGGCAATGTAGGACGAGGGCATGTCCCCGGCGGTCAGCAGGTCCTTGGCGTTCACGGTCATTGAATAGGGAACGAATCCGAAGCGGATGCGCGTGGAGTTCTTGTCGATGACCGCCGCGGCAACGGTCTTGTAAAAGTCCTTCACCGCATCGCGCAGGCCCTGGATCTTCGAAGCGGATCCTGACGTGCAGTCGCTGCCATCAGGGCGGCAGGCCATCGATCCGGTGGTATCGATCACGAACATCACGTCTGCGCTGGCCAGCTGAAGCTCGGCGCCGCAGGTAATGTTGATCGCATAGTTGTTCCAGCCGAACAGGCGCATCAGCGTGGAGGGCACCTGTGTGCTGGCGGTGGCGGTTACTTCGCCAGCGGAGTTCGCTGTAGGCGTGAAGCTGGTGCCGGTCGCCTGGACCTGGCTGCCGTGGAAGTTGAAATTGAACATCGACTGCGCCTTGGCAGTCTCCGCCGTGCTGAAGCTGCCGCTCTTGCTCATGGCGCGCCTGCCGGCCAGCACACCGGCATCGCAGGCGTTCTGCAGGCTGGTGCGCGCCATGTAGGAACGGCTCATATCGATACCGCCGCCAATCAACAGCAATAGCGCGGGAAGTCCCAGCGCGACGATCGCCAGGACATTGCCCTGCCGCGCCCCGGCAAGCCGGAGAAGGAGGCGGACAAGACCCACAAATGGAAAACGTTCGATCATGATTGCGCAACACGGTTACCGGTTGCGCAACGATTAGCCCGGTTACGCCTAAGCGACCGGAACCCTGAACCTAGGTATTAGCCCGTGGGATCGGGCTGCCGAAATCAGCGAACGCGCGGTCCGCCAAAGGGCAGCGGCGGGGGCGGGCGGCGATGGCCACGCGGCAGCTGCGCCTGATAGGCCCGGCCGCAATGCTCGACGCAATAGGGGAAGCCCGGGTTCACCTTTTCACCGCAGAAATGGAAATCCGGCTCGCCCGGGTGTCCCATCGGCCAGCGGCAGATGCGATCGTTGAGATCGAGCAGGCTGGTCTTGTCGGCAATCTCGGGGCTGGGCTTGGCCGGGACCAGGCGGCGGGGTGGCGCCGGCGGGATTGGAGCCTGCTGGTCACCGGGGCCCTGACGCAGGAAGCCGCCCGGACCGACCGAGACAATGCGCTGCTGCGGCGCGGAGGGTGCGGCACCCGCGGCGGGCTGCGCCACCGGGGCGGGCGCACGCGGGGGCGGCGCGGCGCGCGGGGCAGGCTCCGACGGGATCTTCGCGGCCTTGGGCTCAACGGGCTTTGCAGCTTTGGGGGCGGGCGCGGGCTTGGCCGCAGCCTCTTCCTTTTCGTTCGCCTTGACGGGGGACGGGCGCGCCTTCAGTCCAAGCCGATGGGCCTTGCCAATAACCGCGTTGCGCGAAACGCCGCCAAGCTCGTCAGCGATCTGGCTGGCGGTGGATCCGCCTTCCCACATCTTGGTCAGTCGTTCGATACGTTCGTCGGTCCAGCTCATCGCAATTCCTGTTCACGGCTTTCAAGCACGCAGAACCGCGCGTCTCTTGCCTTCGTTGCAGCCAGCCGATAGTCGCCCGGTCATGGCTGATCAACCCACATCTCTTGTCGCCGGATCCAAGGGCACCCCAAGGCAATTTCCGGCCCAGGGCGAACCACTGATCCACCGCGTCAACAAATTGGGCTTGTGGACCCTCTATATCAAGGAGGTCCGCCGATTTATCAAGGTCCAGACCCAGACGATATGGGCTCCGGCGATCACAACCCTGCTTCAACTGGTCATTTTTACGGTCGCGCTGGGTCGCGAGGGGCGTGAAGTGCTGGGCGTTTCTTTCGCCACCTTCGTCGCGCCAGGGCTGATTGTAATGGGCATGATGAACAATGCCTTCGCCAATTCGAGCTTCAATTTTCTTTCAGGCAAGATGCAAGGCACCATTGTCGATTACCTCATGCCGCCTTTGTCAGAGATCGAACTGATGCTCGGACTGATCGGAGCGGCGGTCACGCGCGCGGTGCTGGTGGGGCTGGCGATCGCTGCTGCCACCATGTTCTACCCCGGCGTCCACCTCGGCGCGCCGCACATCTGGGCAATTATCTGGTTCGGCCTCATGGGCTCTATGCTGCTGGCATTCGTCGGGCTGCTATCATCGATGTGGGCGGAAAAGTTTGATCACAACGCCGCGATCACCAATTTCGTCATCATGCCGCTGACCATGCTTTCGGGCACCTTCTACGTGATCGACAACCTGGCTCCAGCGTTCCAAGCGATCAGCCGGATGAACCCGATCTTCTACGTGATTTCGGGCTTCCGTTTCGGCTTCCTCGGCCAGAGCGACATTGGCAGCACCAACGCGGCGGTTCTGCACGGCGCAATTGGGCTGGGCTCGCTCAATCTCGTCATCGGAATTGTCTGCTTCGTGCTGCTCAAGCGCGGCTGGAAGCTGAAGAGCTAGTCGATCGGTACAGCTTTCGAGAACGAGCAGCCGGGGCGCAGCCAGATTGTGCCGCCAAAGCCGCTGCCGGTGCTGTCGATCTTCTGCAGCTGGTTGTTCTGCGTCACGCGGAGGGAAAGTGTGCCCGAGCCGCCATCGGGCGTGATGTCTGCCCAGGATCCGGTGATGATATTACCCTTGCGCGTGCCCTTGAAGACATTGGTCCAGCTCGCGCCATTGTCCGCGCTCCTGCCGATCCACCAGACGGCCGTGCCGACTGTGCGGACCTGGTAGCTGCCTTGGTCATTGGCCTTGTAATTGCCGTCCAGAGTCGCGGCCGGCTTGCAAACCGCGGCCTCGGCGGCGGAAGGGAGGGACAGGGCCGCGCAGGCGGCCAGGCTGATGCGGATGATGGCTATCATTGTCCCCCTCCCGATGGCGATCAATGCGTCAGGCTGGCCCTCAGGCGATAACGGCCATCGGCAAAATCCTCGAACAGTTCATCAACCGATGGATGATCGACCGGTCCGCCATCACCGTCCCCGGTCAGGTTCTGCTGGCTGACATAGGCGATGTAGCTGGAATCCCCGTTTTCCGCGAGCAGGTGGTAGAAAGGCTGTTCGCGGCTGGGGCGGACTTCCTTGGGGATCGATTCTGTACCATTCCTCGCTGTTGGCGAAGACCGGGTCGATATCAAAAATCACGCCGCGGAAGTCGTGCAAGCGGTGGCGAACCACGTCGCCGATGGCGAAACGTGCCCGCGAATTGCGTGGGGCATCAACCAGGCGCCCGGCCTGTGGTGAATAGAAATGGGCGCGTTCTATGCGGTTCATGATGCCAATATATTGTTGTGCACCTGCGAAACAAGCGGCGCGCAGATATGATCCCCGAATTTCCTTGAAAGCAGGGCTTGGCAAGCGCCCTCGGTTCGGCTAACCGCGCCGTTCTTCGACCGGACGGCCCCCGCGCCGTCCGCAGGCGATCTCGCGGAGAGGTGGCAGAGTGGTCGAATGCGCCGCACTCGAAATGCGGTTTACGGGTAACCGTAACGTGGGTTCGAATCCCACCCTCTCCGCCAGATGCCCATTCCTAGAACAGCACAACACGGTACGTTGTCGGACATCTGGGCTTTATACCGCTACCTCCGGTACAAAAGAAGCGCACAACTTGCGCTCACCGAATGGCTGCGTTCTTGGATCAGGCCATTGGCCGATGCGCCGGTCCAGAATCAAACGACCCGGACCGCTTGGGAGGTGCGATCCGGGCCGAAAGCGTCCGCTTGCGCGGAAGCGGGTTTAGAACTTCTTCGAAACACCCAGCACAAACATGCGGCCCAGCGTGAAGCCGTTGGCAAAGCCGTTTTCGTTCTGGCCATTGCGGCGCAGGACGGGCGGTTCGGCGTCGGTCACGTTGTTGATGTTCAGCGTGAAGCTCAGGTCCTTGAACATGCCATCACCGGGCACGTCATATTTGAAGAACAGGTTGAGCGTGTTGAATGAGTCCACTTCGGACTGCGGCGTGATTGCAGTGGTCGGAGTGATGCCGTAACCTGCGCTATGGTTCCACGTAGCCTGGGCGCGGAAGTTGCCGATATCGAGCCCCGTGGTCAGCTGGAGCTGAAGCGGAGAGGTATCGCGTACCCGCTGGTCCGAAGGGGCTGCCGTCGGGCTGGCCTGCTGCAGGCGCTTCAAGGGGGCATTGAAGTTCATGCCCATGTCGAAGCCACCCCAGTCGGTTTTGTGCTGGTAGTTCAGCGCGAAGTCGACGCCTTCTACCTTCAGCACGCCGAAATTGCCGACGCGGAAGTCGACCAGTTCGACAATGCGCCCGCCACCAGCTGCCGCAATGGCCGCGGTAAGCTGCGTCTGCAGCGCCGGGGCCAATGTTCCGAAGAAGCTGGTGATCTGCGCATTTGTCAGACCATTGACGTCATAGGCGACGTTGTTCGGGAATTCTGCGAAGATTCCAGTGCCCGGCGTCGGCGTGCCGAGGATGTTGGTGAACTTCACGTTGTAGTAGTTGGCGCTGACGCGCAGCCCGTCCATCGGCTCGATGTCGAGGCCGACCGACCAGGTGTCGGCTTCCTGCGGCTTGAGGTTAGGCTGCGAGCCCTGGAAAGCGATCGTGTTGTTGGTTCCCGCAAGCGCCGTTGTTCCAGGCTTAACGAAGGGAATGAACGGGAACAGGCTGATTGAACCCGAGAGTGAACCCAACTGATCAACCGGGGTCGGCGCGGTGAACGAGGTGCCCCAGTTGCCGCGGATCGTCAGCCAGCTCGCGGGCTTCAGTGTGGCACCGATCTTCGGATTGAAGGTCGATCCGAAATCACTGTAGTGGTCATACCGGCCCTGTGCCGACAGGGTCAGCATCGAGCCGCCATTGCCGTCGCTGATCAGCGGAAGGACCATTTCTCCGAACAGTGAATGCACGTCGCGGCTGTAGGTATTGGGTGCCAGGCTGCCCAGAGTGCCGATGCGGATGTCACTGCCGAAGCGCTTGCGCAGGTGGTCGTTCATGAACTCATAGCCCATGGCGACGCGAAGGTCACCGCCAGGCAGTTCCATGAGCTTGCCTTCCGCGATCAGGCGGCCATTGAGCAGACGGTCTTCTGCGCGGCCCGCAATCATGTTGTCGAGAATATCGGCAACCAGCGTCGGGCTGTTGGAAGCAAGGTTGAACGGATTGAAGCTCGCCGCCGCCGTCGCCGGCGCCGAAGGTGCCCCTGCCGCATTCAGGCGGGTGCTGTTCGGACGGGTCAGTTCGAAACGGCTATCGCTCTGGCTCCAGTTGGCCAGCGCGCGCACTTGCCAATCATCCGACAGGTCGTGCTTCAGTTCTGCGTTGCCACCCCACTGGCGGATCATCGTATCCGAACGGGCGCTGTCCTTGCCGGACAGGGGCTCGAAGCTGAAGTTCACCGCCGCAACGGTCGTCACCGGCAGGAAGCCGAACAGGATGCCCGGCCCAAGCGCGACGCCGGCCGGCAGCGAACTTGCCACGGTCGGGTTGTTGCCATTGATATTGACCGACCCGTTCATGATCGAAGAGGCGTGGGTCTTGCGCTGGCTCCAGTAGGCACGCACGTCGATCGAGGTGCGATCGCTGAAGTCCCAGGTCAGGCCGGCTGTGACGCCATGACGTTCCGCCTCGGGCACGATGGTCGCATCTTCACCAAGATCGCAGCGGTTGGCCGTGCCAGCGACGAGGCCCGGATAAGCATAGGAGTTCGACGAGAACACGCCGCCCGTGGCATTGATGACCGTGTTTACCGCCAGGTTCGGCTTGGCGCAGTTCAGGTCGCGGCCCGGCAGGCTTGCAACGCTCCAGTCAACGTTCTGGATATAGCCGCGGTCACGGCCATAGAGCGAATCGTTCTTGGTGTAGGAATAGGCGATCCACGCCGAACCCTGGTCCCAGGTCTTGCCAGCCGTGATCGAGCCGTCCCACTGCCAGTAGTCATCGGCAAAGCCATAGTGTGCGCTAACCTTGACCCCGTCATAGCGCTTGTGGGTGATAAAGTTGATCACGCCGGCTACCGCGTCTGCACCGTAAATTGCGGAGCCGCCCTCGGTAACAACGTCGACGCGGGCAATTGCACCGGTCGGGACCAGGTCTGGATCCACCGAAGCCTGGTTGACACCCGCCGTTGCGACGCGGTGTCCGTCAACGAGAATCAGCGTCGGCGAGCTTGCCGCGTTCGGCGAAGACAGGTTGCGGATGTTTGGCCGCGAGATCTGGATCTGGTTCACCGCGATGCCGAGATCGGCGACCGGCACACGGTTGAAGTAGTTCGTCACCTGCGGGATCGAGGCCAGCAGTTCGTTTGACGATTGAGCGCCGACTTCCTCAAGCTTTTGCTCACCCAGCGAAATCGAATTCGAACCGACAGGAGCCTGCCCACGAATGTTCGTTCCAGTGACAACGATTTCGGGATCGCCGCTGTTTTCCTCGTCCGCGGCGTCTTGCGCATGAGCCACTGCCGGAAGTGCCAGGGCCAGTGCCAGGCTGGTGCGCGCAATACCCGCGCGGAATGTCGTGATTGCCTTCATGAGGTCCCTCCCATTTAAGATGCCAGCGCGGGTCTTGCGCCTGCCTGACACACGCTTGGATGCGACAACTGGTCATGCCAGTCAAGATAAGTTGACGAGAGCGTCGATTTATTAAGGCGGGATCGCCACAGCGTCACTATCGCGTTGCGCTTCGCTGTGTGGTGATGCAGATGACACGGATGTCAGTTCCAGATACCACCGTACGCCTGCGGCGCGGCCGCCCCAGAAAGGCCGATGCCGCGCAAATAAACGGACGGATTCTCGATGCAGCTTGGGATCTGTTTCTGGAAGTCGGCTTTGAAGCGGCAACGATGGAACAGATTGCCGAACGTGCGGGTATAACCAAGACCACCCTGTACCTGCGCCATGATGACAAGTACGCCCTGCTGCGGGCCACGGTGAACAACCGGATGAGCCGCTGGTCGCTCGAAAATACGCGCGAAGGCTGGATTGTTGGGGATACGCTTGAGGAGCGGATGGTCAGTCTTGCCTGCCGGATCCTCGCGGCAGGTAATCATCCGGAAATTCTTGCGACGTCGCGGCTGATCCACGGCACGACAGGCGAGGCCGGCCGCATCGCGCGTGAGCTGGACCGGTTCATGCGCGAACCAATGATTGAGGAATTGACCGGCGAGATCGCTGAATACGCCCATATCGAAGGGGTGGCGGTGAAGGACCCACAGGCCGTCGCGCGATTCTTTCTGGGCATGCTTGGCAGCATGATCGACCAATTTGCCGATGACTATGGTGATGCTGCCAGCCATGAAATGTTGGCGCGTCAGGTCGTTGCAGTTCTGTTTCGCGGCCGCGGGGAATGGTGACGCGGGGCTGAGACGCAAGGCTTGGTTACAAAACTTGCTGTGAACCGGTGACGTCCTTGTCCGCGCGGGCTTTGGCGCGATTGAGACGGCGCGCCGATGCAGAATCGAAATTCGTTTCGTACTTCGGTCGCATGGTTCCGCAGAGCCGGTCCCAGATTGTCGTGTAGCCGCCGAAGTTGCCGGTAAAATAGTGGTGATGCTCGTCGTGGAAACTGGCCGATATGAACCACTTGGTCAGCCAGGTCTTGTTCCACCAGCGCGGCAGCAGCTCAAAGCCTGAATGGACGTATAGGCCCATCAGGATGCTGGTCGGCACGATGAATGGAACGGTCGCCTCGTGAATCGTGAAGATGACCATGAACAGGGGGGTGAACATGCCTTCGATAACGCCCTCGATGGGGTTCATCGACCACGAGGTGATCGGCACTGGCGCAGTGGAGCGGTGGTGTAACTTGTGCACCCACGAGTAGTACGGCTCCTTGTGCATCAGGCGGTGCACCCAGTAGAAATAGGCGTCGAACAGGAAGAACGACAGTGCGTATTCGCCGGCAATCGTCCAGCCAGAAACCGGCCCGGTCCTGAGCTCGATCCAGCCGATCTGCGTCCACCAGCTGATCAGGCCGGTGATCGTTACCGTCACGATTGCAAGATTGAACAGGCCGTAACGCAGTTCAGTCTTCACATAGGGCCAACGGAACGACCCTGGCTGGATCTTGCGGGCCAGCAAGGCGTCGCGAAACAGGAATCCCGCGACTGCCGCCACGACGGCAAAAGCCGAGATCACGAGCGCGAAGGACAGGGCTGGATTGCTGGTAGGCACCATGACGACTCCCGGATCGATTCCGTGTGTTCGTCACTTTGTTAGCAAGTGGGCGCGGCGAGGTCAAACTGGCTTGCCTGGCAACGCCAATCTCAGGAATCGAGCGGTTCGACCTGGTCGAGAAATGCGTCGAGGGCAGCCATGATCTCGGCATGAGCCATGGTAACCCCCAGTTGCCGCTCGCGCGACAGCAGCAGGGCCAGGCTTGTGATGGTGACCGAAAGCGACGCCGGACCCATGTTGCGGCCCTGCGGCACCCGCTCAAGGGCTCCTTTCAGGACTTCGGTTTCTATCTCGCGCGAGACTTCGATGAACTGGATCACCTCGCGCTTCAGACCTTCGATGCGGTGGGCGAGCGCCATGAATTCGGCGATCAGCCGGCTGTCGGTCGAATGAAGGCTGATGTCCCAAAGCGCGCGCAAGGGACGGGGCTGAGCGGCAGCGGCCTTCAACCGGATAACCTCGCGCTCGGCCATGCGGCGGAACAGGCTGATGACCAGATCGTCCATCGTGCGGAAGTAGTAATAGACCAGCCTCTGCTTGACGCCGACCCGTTCGGCCACGCGGCGCGACGTAAGCGCAGCATGACCTTCCTCACGCAGGATCGCCTCGGCGCCGTCCAGCATGGCATGCCAGTTGTCTGAGCCTTCGGGCCCCATACGCCGTTCGGCAGGTGGCACTTTGCTCGTCGTCATTCCGGTTGCCCCATATCGTCGCGGCGCTTTGCGTAGTTTGCGCGCCCACCAAGGTAAAGCGGGCAATTGACCGGCCTTGGTACCGCCGCTAACAAAATGACGAACAAAGAGCGCGGAGTGGATCAATTGGCGGGAACGGGCAAGCTTGCCGGCAAGGTCGCAATCGTAACCGGGGCCGGGCAGGGCATCGGTGAGGCGATCGCCCGCGCCTTTGCTGCTGAGGGTGCCAAGGTGATCCTGACCGGGCGGACAGTCGAAAAGATCGACGCGGTGGCCGCGGCCATTCAGTCTGCAGGCGGCACGGCCCTGGCAATCAAGGCCGATGCCGGGAATGCCGGTCAATCCGCGATGGTAGTCGAGCGAGCGGTCGATGAATGGGGCCGCGTCGACGTGCTGGTGAACAACGCCCACAGCTTTACCGATTACCTGCCGCTCGAAGATCCGAAAATGGAAGAGAACTGCAAGGTCGACCTGCAATCAGCCTTCTTCGGCTCGCTGCAGATGATGCAGGCAGCGTTTCCGCACATGGTGGCGCAGGGCGGCGGTTCGATCGTCAATTTCGGTTCGGACTTCGGCATCCGCTGCGAACCCGGCTTTCTCGCTTACGCCGCGAGCAAGGAAGCGATCCGGGCTCTGACGCGCACGGCAGCCCGCGAATGGGGCAAGCACAAGATTCGCGCCAACACAATCCTGCCGCGCGCCATGTCTCCCAAGGCGCTGTGGTACCCGGAAGAAACCGGAACGCATGACGCCGAACTGGCCCGGGTTGCCTTGGGCCGGTTCGGTGTACCCGACGATATCGCCCCCACCGCCGTCTTTCTCGCCAGCGACGAGTCCGCCTTCGTCACCGGGCAGACCATCGGTGTCGAGGGCGGCGTGACAATGCTCTGAGCGCAGCAAAGGATTTCACGAATGGCAGACGTTCAGCGCGTGGCACTGGTAACCGGCGGCGCGGCCGGCATGGGCAAAGCAACCAGCCTCAAGCTCGCGGCAGATGGCCATGCTGTCGGCATTATCGACGTCGATTTGGACGGTGCCAGATCGGTGGCTGATGCCATTGTCGCGGACGGGGGCAAGGCTTTTGCGGTCAAGGCCGACATTGGCGAGCGCGCGGCGGTGGAGCATGCTATTGCGCAAATCCGCGAAGCACTCGGCCCGGTCACGATCCTCGTCAACAACGCCGCGATCGAGAACTTCACCGCGCTCGAAGACCTCGACGATGCCACATGGGACCGGCTGATGGCGATCAACTTGCGCGGAGCCTATGTCACCGCGCAGTGCGTCCTGCCCGACATGACCGCCGCCGGCTGGGGCCGCATCGTCAACGTCTCGGCCTTCGGGGCCCAGATCGGCGCGCCCAATATGGCGCTCTATACTGCCAGCAAGGGCGGCATCATCTCGATGACCCGGTCACTGGCAATCGAGCTCGGGCCGCGGGGCATCACGGTCAATTCGGTTTCGCCCGGGTTCATCGATACGCCGATGGCGCGCCGGGCCATCGATGGGGGATTGTTCCCGGTGCCCTACGAGCAGATCATTGCGACCTATCCGATCCCGCGGCTGGGACAGCCAGAAGACATCGCAGCCGCCTGCGCCTTCTTCGCTTCCGACGCCGCCGGGTATATCACCGGCCAGGTTCTGGGCGTGAACGGCGGGGCGGCCATGTGAATTGCGGCCAAGGGCGGCAAGTGCCGGCTTTCCGTCAGAAGAAAACGAGAGGGGAACGAAATGCCTGATAGCCAATCGCTGAAAATTTTCCTGCCCGTGCTGCTGGTCGTGGCGGTGACCTTCGTCGGCTTCGTCAAGATGGCGATCGAGCGTGCGGCTGCGGTGAAGCAGGGGCAGAACCCGGAATTCTACAAGGTCTACCTCGGCGATCCCGAGCCGGAAAAGACCCGCGCCGCCGTGCGCCACTGGGACAACCTATTCGAGCTACCTACGGTGTTTTATGCCGGCTGCCTGACTGCCTACGTGCTCGGCGCCGTCAGCACGACCGTGTTGGTTTGTGCCTGGATCTTTGCCGTGGGCCGCACGGTGCAGAGCTTCATCCACATCACCTACAACAGCCCCAATCACCGCGGCGGGGCCTTTACCCTGTCCTTTCTCGGACTGATGGTCATGTGGGGCGCATTGGCTGCCCACATCATCGCAGCGGTCTGATCCTGCACTTCCAAAGCGAGATTCACCGATGAATTCACAGCAGAACGTCGTCGCCATTGTTACCGGAGCCAGCCGTGGGGCGGGGCGGGGCATTGCCGTCGCGCTGGGAGCGCATGGCTGCACCGTCTATGTCACGGGCCGCTCGGAAAAAACGGGGGATCACGCATTGCCCGGCACGATCTACGAGACGGCCGAAGCGGTGACCGCGGCCGGCGGCAAGGGCATCGCGGTGCGCTGCGACCATGCCGATGACGAACAGGCGAAAGCCTTGATCGAACAGGTGCTGGCCGAACAGGGGTACATCGACATCCTCGTCAACAACGCCGCCGCGGTCTACGACGAGCTGACCATGCCCGGGAACTTCTGGGAAAAGCCGCTCAAGCTGGCCGACATGATCGATGTGGGCGTGCGCAGTTCCTACGTCGCCAGCTGGCTCGCCGCGCAGTCGATGGTCCAGCGCGACAAAGGCCTGATCGTCTTCACCTCCGCCTCGGGCGCGGTGCATTACACCTACGGCGCGGCTTACGGCGCGCACAAGGCGGGGGTCGACAAAATGGCCTTCGACATGGCGGTCGATTTCCGCCACGCGAACTCGCAGGTCGCCGCCGTGTCGATATGGATGGGTGCGCTCGCCACTGACCGCCTGCTCGCCATGATCGAGGCCGATCCCGACAAGTACGGCTACATCCGCGCGCTGCTCGAAACGCCCGGGTTCACCGGTCATGTCATCTGGTCGCTGTTCAACGATCCCTCGCTACAGGACAAATCGGGCCAGACGCTGATCGGAGCCGAGCTCGCCCGCGAATACGGCATCACCGACGAAGGCGGACGCCAGCCGCCCTCCTACCGCGAGACTCACAAGGTATCGCCGCACCAGAACTATCCGGTGGTCATCCGCTGATGTCGAGCCGCATCGGCCCGCTGCCGCGCGAAGAATGGGACGAAGCCGCCCGCGAGATCTTCGCCTATTGGGAGGGCGAGGAGGCGCGGCAGAACGGTTCGCGCTCGAACACCATGATGGTGCTCGCCAATCATCCGGCGCTGGCCAAGGCCTCGCTCGATCTTGGCCGATACTTCATGCTGCATTCGACACTGACCGCGCGGCAGATCAAGCTCATCATCCTGCGTGCGGCGCACCGGTATGGGTCGGTCTACCAGTGGACTCACAATTCACTCGGTGCCCGGCAGATCGGGATCAGTGATGCGGAAATCGAAGCTATTAAGGCTGGTCCCGCAGATCCCGTATGGCAAAGCGGGGATCGCCTCCTGTTGGAATTGGTCGATGCGACGCATGCCGGCGGGAAGATTGACGACGCGCTCTGGCATCAACTGACTGCAAACTTCGACAAGCGGCAGATCATGGACCTCATTCACGCCACAGGCTATTTCACGTCGGTGGCCTGGACGCTGATCGCGCTCGATGTTCAAGTTGAGCCTGACTTTGCCGATTTTTCAAAAAGTCGTGCGAAAGGCGGAAAAAGTTAGCTCTGCCAGCTGTTTCTATCGGAGCGAAACTGCTGATGCCCGCAATGTGGCATCCTCTTTCAAGTCGGACACTTCGGACATTCCGGTATCAAAGCAGGGTTTGAACGCAGACCATTAAGGCCATGGCTTAGGCCGAACGTTCAGTCCTGCCTCCCGCCATCGCGCCGGCTGCGGATCGTTGCGACCTTCGCGGCATCGATGCGGAACGTGCTGACCAGCCACGCCATGGCACCCCCGGCGATCACGATCAGGGCGAGGATGAACCAGGCGAGCGCGCGGACCTTGTCCTGCGGCATCGCCTCGACCGGCAGGCCCACAGGAAAGTCGATCAGGCCAAGGAACGATCCTGCCAGCAGCGCCACTGCGCCGCTGCCCAGCTGCAGCCCGACGAACATCATCGAAGCGACCGTGCCCTGGGCCGGGCGGCCGGTATTGTATTCGTGCTCGTCGCCAATCTCATAGGTGACGATATTGAATGGTACGACGTAGAGCCCGTAGGCCAACCCGCCGAGGAAGCGCAGCGCTGCGATCAGCACGCCGATGGCAACTGTCCCGGCCGCCGGGGCGAAGCCACCCAGCGGCAGGACCACGGCGGCGGCCTGACACGTGAAGAAGGCGGCAAGGCCGATCACCATCGCCCGCCGGCTGCTGAACAGCTTGAGGAACACTGGTGCGAGCAGCATGGCGAGGATCGAGCCAAAGGTCGCGGCCATAAGCAGCCGCGGCGTCCATGTCTGGTCAAGCTGCCAGAAGTAGGTGGCGAGGTGCAGCGAGAGCTGGTTGATCACCGAATTGACGAACAGCACAAGAAAGGCGACCGCCAAAAGCTTGCCGACGTTGGGCGTGATGCGGATCGAGGTAACGAGGGCGCGCAGCACGGCCAGCGGGCCTGTGCCGGTGTCAGCACCGGGGGAAGGCGGGCCTTCCGCTGCCTCGATCATGCGGGCGCGGCGGTAGGTTCCGACCGCTCCGATTAGCATCAGCAATCCGCCAAGGCCCGCAACGAACAGTCCAAACGGCGGGTAAGGCGCGGGGTCGAGCTGCGGGCGGGAAAAGCCAGGGCGGTGCGCGAAGAACACGCCGAACGCGATGGCGGGCACGGTCAGGATAATGGCCTGGTTGCCCAGGTTGCGCAGCACGGCCACCAGCCGGCGCTCCTTCTCGCTGGCCGTCAGTTCGCCGCCCAGCGCATAGGCGGGCACGGTCCAGAACGAGATGCCGACGCGGGCGAGGAGCCCCCAGCCGAGCAGCCAGCTCAGGATCTGCATCTGGCTCATTCCCGATGGCGGGGCGAAGACCATGGCGATGCCGATAGTGAAGGGCAGGATCGCCGCGAACATCAGGCTGTGCCGGCGGCCGAGGCGGGTACCCGTCAGCCGGTCTGACAGGGCACCGATCCACGGATCGACCAGTGTGTCGAACACCACGATCACGCTGATGGCGAGCCCGATCAGCCAGCCGCTGAGGCCCACTACCTGCGCGTAGAAGAACAGGACGAAGGCATCCCAGGCAAAGGATTTGAGCAGTTCGGGCATGGCGCAGACCATCCACGCCAGCCGTTCGGGCCAGGTCAGGCGCGCATTGGGGGACGGTCCTTGGGCCACGTCAGCCTCTCCCGATGAATCGGGCGCCGCGTCAGCGCCTCAATTAGAATAAAGATTTCTAATTGAGGTTCGAGGAATGTCAATCGGCGTAGAAATAGGCGAGGCACATGCGCCCCAGCTCACGCTTCAGCAGGCTCCACTCGTATCCTGACGCTGCTTCACCCGAAGACCCGAGGCTGAGCTGTCGGGCGAGCGTGGCGAAAATGATGTGATAGGCTGCCTGCGCCTTTGATCGGGGATCGCTGCCGCCGAACCGGTCGGCATATTTCATCAAGGCTTCGGTCGCGTCGGTCTCGGCGCGCAGGGCGTTTTCCTTGCCGGGGCCAGCGACCAGCGGGTCGAACACCGCGCGCTGCATGGTCATGCGCAGCAGGGGGGCGTGAAGGCGGAGCAGTTCGGCATAGTCTTCGACATAGGCCGGCACGAAACTATCCAGGTCCGGGCAATCCCGGTCCAGCCGGGCGAGCAGGGCTTCTTCGTCATCGCGCAGGGCGTCCAGCTCTTCGGCAATGACGCCGCGTACCAGGTTGTCCTTGCTTTCGAAGCGGAGGTAGATCGAACCGATTGAGACCTGCCCGCGCTCACTGACTTCCTGAAGCGTGAATTCCTCGCTCCCGCGCTCAAGCATCAGTTCACGCGCGGCGGCGAGCATGCGTTCGAGCGACGCCTTGGAGCGGCCCTGCTGCGGCTTGCGGCTGACATCGGCAACCGCGAACGTCTGCGTTGAGCCCTTTTTCTTCAGTCCAGTCGACATTCGTCCATCTCGCAAGCCTTGGCCGGAGCGTCAATGCGCCAGCGGCGATCAAAGATAAACAGGGTTATTGCCAAATCCAAACAATCCTTCGCAGCCGGTCACGTGGCCGACGTGGCAGGCTTCTTCTCTGTTGCGAACAGCCCGAGGGCAACCAAGGCGCCAGCCAGTGCGGCCAGCCCAGCGGCAAAGAACGCGCCCTGCATCGAGCCAAAGCGGACGTCGAGCGCATGGACCATGCCCGGCGACTGTGACTGGGCGAGGAAAAATGCCGCCGTCCAGATGCCCATGCCGCGCCCGCGGTGAGCGAAGTCGAACTTGGTCTGCGCCCAGGCAATAAGGGTGGGGACGGTCATGCCAGCAGCCGTTTGCTGCACGATAAGTGCCGCCGCCATCGTGCCGGCCGTGGAGGCCAATCCCATGCCAGCCAGCCCGCTACCGAGCAGGGTAAGCACGACGCCCAGCTGGAACTTGTAGCTGCGGCTGGCAATGGCGCGAAAGATCACCGCACCGAGCAGGATGAACAGCTGCGGCACAAAGATGATCGCCGCATAGGCCCGTGAATCGGTGACTCCGACTTCGGCAAAGACCAGCGAGCCATTGATGATGAAGACGTAGTAGAGCATCGAGAAGAAGAACGTGACGGCTGCGATCGTCAGCGCCGATGCCCAGGGAAAGGGGGTGACAGCCGATGGCGCGGCAATGCTCTCCTTGGCCTTGTCAGCCGCCTTGCCGGGCTCGAAGATCCAGGCGACCATGGCGATCCAGATCGGCAGGGCTACGAGGTAGACGTAGAACACGCCGTTCCACTGGATCGTTGTTGCATAACCTACGATCACCGCGACAATGCCCGCGATGAAGGGTCCGAGGATCCCTTGCAGGAACAGCCAGTTCTTGCGGCCCTTGTCGTCCCAGTAATCGCCGATCAGTGTATTCACGACGGTAAGGATGATGCCTTCCGACACGCCCAGCAGCAGGCGCGAGACATAGATCTGGTCGAGGTTGTCGAGCAGCAGCGGCGCCGCTCCGAAGAACGCGTAGGACAGTGTGCCAGCAAGAAGGAGCGGTCGGCGTCCGAAACGGTCCACAAGCAGGCCGGCGAAAGGGGCGAGGAGGGCCATGGTCAGGCCCGGAGCACCGATCATTGCGGGCACCTGGGCACGGGCATCGGGATCGTCAGCAAAGTGCGCGATCATGGCTGGCACAGCCGGGCCCATGGCGACGATGGCGATGATTGGCAAAAAGGCGGCGATGACCATGACCATGCCTTGCGGTTTCAGGGTCAGATCACGGAAAAAGGTACGCAGCGCGTTCATCAATCTCTCCCGAGTGGCTGCGTTGGGCATGCCGCACTTGATTTTCGCACAGCTAGCAGACTAGAACGGCAATTACAAATAGAACTTCTGGAGAGCCGTTCCATGTCCTTCGTCCGCAACGCATGGTACCTTGCCGCCTGGAGCGAGGAATTGCCAAGCGAAGGTTGGCTTACCCGCCGCTTGCTCGACCGGCCATGGCTGCTGCTGCGAAGAGAGGATGGCAGCGCCGCCATGCTGGCGGACCGCTGTCCGCACCGCTTCGTGCCGCTCAGCAAGGGCCGGCGCGAGGGCGACCGGCTGTTCTGCGGCTACCACGGTCTGGGCTTCGACATGAGCGGCACCTGTGTCCACAATCCTTTCGGTGAACCACCAGAAGGCGCGCGGCTGGCGGCACCGCCGGTTGCGGAGCGACATGGCGGTCTGTGGTTCTGGGCAGGCGATGCTGACAAGGCGGATCCTGCGCTGATCCCGAACTTCGCCTTCATCGACCAAGGCGGCCCGATCGAGCGCGCGGTCTATACCATGGCGGTGAATTACGAGCTGATTGCAGATAACCTGCTGGACCTGAGTCACGCCGAATTCCTCCACGTCGAAAGCTTCGGCACCAATGGTTCGCTGTTCAGCCACGGCAAGCAAACCGTCGAGACCGATGACAGCGGCTCAATCTGGAACAAATGGGACATGACCGGCGCACCGCCTCCGATCTGGGCCATGCCGATGCTGAACGAAGGTGACCGCGTCGATCAGGAGCTTCATATCCGCTGGAACGCTCCCGCCAACCTCGCCCTGTTCATCCGCATGGCCAAGACAGGCGCTGCCGAACCGATGGTTCCGCCCATGGCCAATCCACACATCCTGACGCCGGAAACGGAGACATCGACCCATTACTTCTTCACCCATGCCCCGGGTGAACAGGAAGCGGCACAGGCGCGGCGGGTTTTTCTGGAAGAGGATGAGCCGATGGTCGCCGCGCAGGCCGAGGCTTTGGCAGGCGAGGACTTCTGGGATGCCCGCCCAGTCATCCTGCCCAGCGACCGCGCCGCCATCCTCGCGCGCCGCCGGCTGATGCAAATGCGAAAGGCGGAGGCGGCGACTTGAATCAGAACATCGGGTGAGGGTTCTTCGATTCCGCCGGAACAGGCTGGATCGCGTCCCAGTGCTCGACGATCTTGCCGTTTTTCAGCCGGTACATGTCGAATACCGAAGCACCGCGTGAATCTGGTGTCGGCCGCACGTGGACGTGGATCACGGCCATGTCGCCATCAACGATGATGCGCTTGATCTGGAAGGATTTGATCCGGTCGGCGAACATCGGGGCAAGCGCGGCGACAGCGGCATCGCGTCCGTCAGCCAGGCCGGGATTGTGCTGGATATATTCCGGCACGACATATTTCTCGAACGCACCCTTTACGTCGCGCTCGGTGTAAAACAACCGGGCAAAATCGGTGACGATCGCCCGGTTATCCCCGGCCTTGCCGCTCGCCGCGGTGAACGGGGCGAGGGCAAGGACCAGAAAGGCCAGTGCGCGCTTCATGCGGCCAGCGCCAGCTCCTTGGAATCGCGCGTGGTTGGCACCATCGGCAGGTATGAAATACGCAGCCGGGTGGCGAAGCCGATCGTGTGCTTGCCAGGAGCAAGGCCGCCGTTCAGCGCGATGATCTTCGCCTGTTCGCCGAAGTTCCAGCGGTCGTCATAGACCGTCTCCATTTCGTCGAGCGTATAGGTCTTGCCGCGGACCGAGAAGCGGATGTCCTCGCGCGGGATGGCGTGACCATCGACCGAAACCTCGATGTTCTCGACCATCGAGAGGCCGAGACCGCGATAATAGGGCAGGCGGCCCAGGAAGGCGAAACCGCCGTCGACGCTTTCGAGGCTGTCCTCGACGATCATCAATTTGTCCATCATGTCGGGGGCGCTCCTTATGCTGCGGCCTTGAGGGCAGGGGTTTCAGGCTCGCCCAGCAGGCGGGCTAGCATCACCTGCTGGCGGCGGACCTGTTCGACCGAATCCGGTTCCTCGGCGTCCTCGATCCAGCGGTTGCCTTCGTATTCGGAGCAGATGTAGCCGTCATAACCACCCTGCTGCAGCACGGCGACGATCTCGTCATAGGGGATCGACGGTTCGACATAGTCTTCGGTCATTTCGTAGAACTTGCCGTGGATGTTGTGGATCATGGGCATGTAATCGAGCATGCGCTTGGGCTCGTAGGCGGCGTTGTGGCGCATGACTTCGGCCATGCCGATTGCCGGGCCGGTTCCGCCCATCTGCTGGACTTCAAGGATCACGTATTCGGAAAGGATGCGCTCTTCGTAGGCCTTCTCGATGTAGTCGGCGATCTTGTCGGGCACGCCCATGCGGCGGAACTTGGCCGACCAGACGCGCGGGTAGTGCTTAAGGAACATGCCCATGTCGGGCAGGAAGCCCAGCGCGGGCGAGCCGCTCTTCTGGAACATTTCGGCCATGCGGATGATCCAGGGGTGGTCGAAGTGCAGCGGTGCGTGCACCTCGGTAAGCATCTTGATGCCTTTTTCCTCGGCGTAGGGCGCGGCCGCGACCAGCACTTCCGGCGCGATCGAAACGAGGCTGCGGATATAGGGCGTGCCCAGCGCGGCGCCGAAATCGATGTCCTTCTTCACCGATGCGACCTGCTCTTCGAAGGGCATCAGGCGGCCCTTGTAGCGCTTGTAGTCCAGCATGTAGTCATGGCTGACGGGCACACAGTCGTACTTGGCGATCAGCGCGTGCCAGTTGTCGATATCGGCCTGGGCCACGCCGACTTCGGGCCATCCCCAGAAGCTCTGTTCACCGATAACCTCGATGCCGCGCGCGCCAAGCTCGGCGCTGGTGCGGATGCAGTCTTCCAGCGTCATCTTACCCTGGAAGGTCTCGTTCTGGTAGGAATAGAGGCTGACGCCCCGCTTGATCTGGCTCATGACAAGTCACCTCTCCGGCCTGTTTCGTGTCTGTTCGGATGCGGGCAGCCGGTGGTCCGGACGGGATCCGGCTGGCATCGACTCCCCTGGGGCCGAAGCCCTAATTGGAACCAATATTCTATATTACGGCGAAACGGTCAAGTCCGAATTTGCCATGCAGGACGCAGCATGACCGATTGACAGTATTGGAATCGATATTACAGTAAGCGGCACGATCCGGCTGGGAGAGTTTGCCGAATGACATCCGCTGTGTGCCGCGCGCTTATCGCGGCGCTCTGTGTGCTTCTTGCAGCGTTCTTCGCCTTCGTCGGCTGGAACAAGGCCTTTGCCTCGCTTGCGGACCTTGCGACTTACGGCGCATGGACTGTCCACCTGCCTGAATGGGCCGGGCGGCTGGTGGGGTGGAGCGAGATGGCCCTGGCTGCTGGATTGCTTGCCGTTTTCGTTCCTCGCCACCGCTCCGTCGCGCGCTGGTCCGCGCTGCTGCTGATCGCCAACCAGGCGGTCGCGGCGCTGGTCCATCTGAACCGGGGCGAGACTGCCGCCTTGCCGCAGAACGGCGTGCTGATTGCGCTACTCGCTCTTGTTGCCCTCGCCATTGCACCGAAAGGACCCAAGCCATGAAGTTAAAGACCCTGCTATTCTGCTCCGCGCTGGCGCTTATACCGCAAGTCTCCGCCGCGAAGGGGCCCGACCGGGTCGCCGCGCTTGAGGCGAAGGTCGAGGCGCTGACCCGCGAGACCACGCGCGCGCATGATCGTGCCGCCGTCGAGAACCTGTTCGGTCGTTACATGACGCTGCACAACGCCTTCCGCGATCCTGAAATCATTTCGCTTTGGGTGAAGAAGGGCACGCCCGACGTGCGCGCGCAATATTCGAACAACGGCGTCTATACCAACTGGGACAATATCATGTCCTACCACGCCCAGCGGCCGAACCCGCCGGGCAAGCTGATCTACCACTTCCTCGCCAGCCCGATCATCGAGGTTGCCGCCGACGGCAAGACGGCCAAGGGCATGTGGCTGATGTCGGGACTTGAAAGCGGATTGACCTCTCCGGAAGCCGCCAAGGGTGCGCCGGATTTCATGTATGAGAAGAACGTCACCGTGGACGGCAAGAAGGTGTGGATGCACACCGTCTATGCCAAGTACGGCGTCGATTTCATCAAGCAGGACGGTGAGTGGAAGATCTGGCACTTCCACTGCTTCGAGGTCGCCCGCGCACCCTATGGCCTGGGCTGGATTCCCTTCGCCGCTGCGGCGCAGGACAGCCCCTTCGCCGATGACCTGATGTATTTCGGCGAAGACGGCAAGCCGGTGATGATGCCCAAGCCCGACGGCCCGGCGACGATCCGCCATAATCCATATCGGACAGACAAGGGCCAGACGATGGATCTCAAACCACCGGTGCCATATCGCACCTTCAGCGAGACCTTCGCATATTGAAAGGCAGCTTGATGCGCATGCTCCCACTAGCGATTGCGGCCCTTCTCGCAGCTACGCCGGCCATGGCCGATACCGTCGTTTCGACTGCATCGGGCTTGCTGCGCGGCAAGGTTGAGGGCAAGTCCGAGGCCTTCCTCGGTATTCCCTATGCCGCGCCGCCCGTGGGGGAAGCGCGCTGGCGCGATCCGCAGCCGGTTGCCGCCTGGACGGGCGAACGGGATGCGACACGCTTTGGCGCGGACTGCTATCAAATGGCTCCTGGCCCGTTCGGACCGTATACGGCTGAGTTCATCGCCGGGGGGCCGTTCAGTGAGGACTGCCTGAAGCTCAACATCTGGAGGCCGACAGGCGATGCCAAAGGCCTTCCGGTCTTGGTGTTCATCCACGGCGGGGCATTCCAAGGAGGGTCGGGAAGCCTGCCGATCTATAACGGCAGCAAGCTGGCTCCGCGCGGCGCGGTGGTCGTTACCTTGAATTACCGGGTCAGCGTGTTCGGCTTCCTTGCGCATCCGGACCTGACGAACGAGAGCCCGAACAAGACCTCTGGCAATTATGGCTTGCTCGATCAGATAGAGGCGCTGCGCTGGCTGCGGCAAAATGTCGCGCGCTTCGGCGGCAACCCGGCCAACATTACTGTCTCTGGCGAGAGCGCCGGAGCTGCCTCTGTCAACGACCTGATGATTTCACCGCTGGCAAAGGGCCTGTTCGCAAAGGCCATATCATTCAGCGGACCGGCCATGGACATGGGTCTGCCGACCTTGGAGAAGGGCGAGGCCAACGGGACCGCGCTCGCCGGCCGGCTTGGAGCGGCGAACCTGGCGGAATTGCGCGCAGTGCCGGCCGACAGGCTGTTGAAAGAGGCTTTCAACGTCCCGGCGCGGGCCGATGGACGTCCGCCCTTCCTATTCACGCCGCACCGCGATGATCATGTGGTGCCGGTCAATGCGAACGATGGCGCCGCACGAGTTATGTCGCCTGTTCCGCTGCTGGGTGGATACAACGCTGCCGAGATGACTGACTTTTCAGTGCAAACGCCGGCTGACTTCGAAAAGGCGGTGCGCCGGCGCTATGGCGCTTCGGCCGACCGTTTGCTGGCGCTCTATCCCCATGCCACTGACGAGCAGGCCAAGGCATCGAACAAGCTGATCGCGCGCGACCGTTACCTTTCCGGCCTGGTCCTGTGGTCGCAGGCTCGCACCAAGGCCTCGGGCCAGCCGGTCTATGCCTATCTTTACGACCACCCCTATCCGTCAGTGCGCGGCCAGCAGGCATGGGGCGCGTTCCATACCTCGGGACTTCCCTATGTCTTTGGCCAGCTAGGCCATGGGGAGCGGGACTTCACCGCCGTTGATGAGGCCATTTCGCGCCAGTGGCAGGATCGTCTTCTCGCCTTCATGCGCAGTGGCAATCCGTCGACTAAGGGCAGCGCATGGCCGCGCGCGACGTCCGGCAGCACCTCGATCATGGTGATCGGCGACAGGCCGGGAATGCGTCCCGCCGTTTCCACACCCGCACGTTTCGAAGCCTTCCGCGCCTATGCGGCGGCAGGCGGTTCACTCGGCCTCATATAGGCCCAACGGAGAAAACCCATGTCTTTCGAACTGTCGGTCAACCTGGAATACATGTTCCATGAAGCAGGCGAGCGCCTGGAAGACCGCATGGCCGCCGCCGCCGCTGCTGGCTTCACCAAGGTGGAGATCTTCACGACCTCCAATCGCGATGTGCCCTCGCTGAAAAAGGCGCTGGAGGACAACGGTTGCGAACTGGTCGGCGTCGTCACCGATCCGCGCCACCAGATCTGCCTTGAGCCGAACCACGAAGCCTTCCGCGAAATGTTTGCGGCGGCGGCCAAGGATGCCGAGGCGCTCGGCTGCCCGAACATCGTTGTGCCCTCGGGCGCGGCCGTTCCGTTTCTGCGCCGCCCGATGCAGCTCGAAAACGTCGCCAAGGCCATTGCCAGCGTGTTGCCCATCGCCGAGGCGCACGGCCTGACCATCCTGCTTGAGCCGGTCAACACGCGCTTCGACCATCCCGGCGTGCTCTTCGCCATGACCGAGGATGCCGTCGACGTGATCGAGAGTGTAGGCAGCCCGAGGGTCAAGCTGCTCTACGACGTGTACCACTCGATCACCGAGCGCGAGGATCCCTTCACGGTGCTGCCGCAGGTCGCCAAGCACATCGGCCACATCCAGATCGCCGACGCGCCGGGCCGCGGCGAGCCAGGATCGGGCGCGGTTGACTGGAAGGCCATCCTGAACGCGATCGAGCAGACCGGCTACACCGGCCTGATCGGTCTTGAATGTTCGCCGACCAAGGCTTCGACGGCTGAGGCGCTTGCCTATATCCGCCAGCTTTGCGCATAGGCGCAGGTGGTGGGATACGAACTGTCGATCAACCTCGAATATGCCTTTTGCGAGGCTGGGGAACTGATCGAGGACCGAATTCGCGCTGCAGCAATGGCAGGCTGTCGCAAGGTCGAGATCTTCGTCACGCGTGGCCGCAACCTAGAGGCGATCCGCGCTGCGCTGCGTGAAACCGGGACGGAACTGGTCAGCACGGTGGCGGACTATGCCACTCAGCTGGTCGATCCGGAAACGCACGATGGATTTTGCGCTATCTTCCGCCAGGCGGCAGAAGAGGCGCGCTTCCTCGGCTGTCGCAACGTGGTCGTCATTTCCGGACGCGGGGTCCCTTGGTTGCGTCGTCCGGCCCAGCATCGCATTTTCGCCGATGCGCTGGTTCGGCTCGTGCCAATCGCCGAAGAGCTCGACGTGACCATCCTTCTCGAATCCGCCAATACCCGGCACGATCATCCCGGGGTGCTATGCTCGACAACACAGGACAGCGTCGACGTTGCCGAACTGGTTGGCTCTCCCCGAGTTCGGCTGATCTACGACCTTTATCAGTCGGTCATGGAGGGTGAGGACCCCTCGCTGGCACTTCGGGCGGCGGCACCATATCTCGCGCACATACAGGTAGCAGACACCCCCGGCCGCGGTGAACCCGGCTCAGGTCGGATCGACTGGCCGGCGATGCTCAACCTGTTCAAGAGCGTCGGATACCGGGGACCAATAGGCCTTGAATTTTCGCCGACCAAGGCTTCGACGGCCGAGGCGCTGGCCTATTTCCGGGAGCTTTGCGCCTGAGCTATCCAGCCTGCGGAGCCTCAGGGCTTCGCAGACAGGAGGCCATTGCCCTTCATCCAGGCCATGAACTGACCGAACCACAGGTCGCTGGTGGTGTTCTGCGTCTGGCTGCCAAAGCCGTGGCCGCCGTTCAGGTAATAGTGCAGTTCCACCTTTCCGCCGGCCTTCTGCCAGCTTTCGACAAGACCGAAGCCTTCCTTGTTGAACAGCTGGTCGTCAGAGGACAGCGCAACGAATAGCGGCTGCGGCGACTTGGGAGGCGTCACTGCGCGCATCGAACCATAGATCGGCGCGACAAAATCGGGTCGGGCATCCGGCGCGTCGAGCAGGGTTGTGCGCAGCGTGGTCATGGCACCGGCGGAAAAGCCGATCATGCCGACGCGCTTGGTATCGACTCCCCACTTGGCGGCATTGGCGCGGATCATGCGGAGTGCGACCTGAGCATCGGCTGCGGCCACGTCAGTCGCGGCGGACATGTCAGGCGCGATGGTTTCGGTGCCGGATCGCGGCCGGAACAGTGCGGCCATCGAACCCATGAAATCAGCTTCACTGTCGGGCGTTTCCATCGTCCGGTATTTCAGCACGAATGCGGCAACTCCCTGGGCGGCCAGCCACTTGGCCACGCCCCAGCCTTCGCTGCTGGCGGAAACAAAACGAAAGCCGCCGCCGGGGACGACGAGCACCGCCGCGCCGGTCGCCTTGCCTTTTTCCGGCAGGAACGGGGTCAGCGTCGGCTTGGTGACGTTGCGGATCCAGACCTGGTTGCCCATGCCGGTCCACACTTCCTTCTGCTTCCAGTTCTCCGAACCGGGCGCCGCGCCGGAATAGAGCGGAATGGCATCGGGTTCGGGCTGGATGGCAATGCGCTGGGGCGGGACGAAGCCGGGCGGGGGCGCCGGCGGAGGTGTTTGAGCCATGGCGGGGATCGAGCAGCTTGCCACGGCAAATGCAAGGGCGGCAGCATTGGTCTTGAAGCGCATGGAATAGAATCTCCCGGAGTTCACCTGCATTTGCCGCAGGTCATTTCAGTTTCGCAGCCGAATGCAACCGCAGGCGGGCAAGAAAATCGGCGTGGGTCGTGCGCGCATCGAGTATTTCGAACACGCGGAGGGTGCGGCCCGGGACCGGCTCGCCATAGCGAAGGTCCTTGCCGATGCGCCGCGCAGGAATTTCGCGCGACTGGCTGGTCTCGGCGGTGATCGCGCTCAGCAGCACGAGCGGGCTGTCACCCATCGGCCAGACGCCGCCGAAATCGATGAAATCAGGCGGATTGGTGAACTGGTCATAGAGCCAGCGCGAAAAGGGCGAGATCGGGCGCAGGTCTGCCTCCATCTCGGCGACCGAATAGCCCATCTGGCGGTAGGCTGGCTGCGGCACCTGCCACAGCGGCACCTTGCTGCGCTCGATCACTTCCCGCGCGGCCTCGGCATCCATGGCCATGTTGTATTCCCAACCGCCCTCCGGATAGCCGCCACCGCCAATCCAGATGACCTTCATTCGGCCCGCGATTTTGGGTTCGAGCCGCAGTGCCTCGGCGAGGTTGGTCAGCGGCCCGCCGCAGGTAAATATGAGCGGTAAGGGATGCTCGCGCATGGCTTCGGCCACGATGGCCTGCGCCGCCACGCCGGGATCGCGGTCCGCGGCGGAGGGGGCTTCCGCCCCGGACACGACTGGCACCGGATGCGCCAGTTTCAGGCGGTCGATCAGTTCGACCGCAATGTCATAGCCCTGCCGCGCGGTCTGGCCGTCGATCTTGCCGGGCACCTTGAACTTGTCGCTGAGGAACGAACTGGTGACCAGCACCACGTGCGTGCGCGGCGCGAGGAGCTGGTGGGCGAGGGCGACAAGACCGTCCGGATCACCTGAAAAATCGTTGTCGACGATGACCCGCGCGCTGGCTTTTTGGGGGATCATCTTGTCCGGTGTAGCCGAGAGGCGCGTCCCGGTGGCAATTGCCGCCGCCAGCCCCGCGCCAATCGCGCCGCGCCGGCTCCAGCTCACTTGCCGGCTTCGACTGGGAAGTCCGCTGCCTTGTCGAAGGGGGGATGGTCACTTTGCCAGTCGCTGCCCATTCTGTCCCTCTCGCCAACAGCGTTCGCACACCGTCATACATCATCGTATCCGGCCCGTGGCCCAAGGTCATCGAGAAAACCCGGCCCTTGCCATAGTCCTGCACCCAGATTTGCGGATGGCTGGCATTGATGCCCTTCATCGTCCTGAGCTTTTCAGGACTATAGGCGGCTGCCGGATACTTTGGTCCCGATTTTTCGGGTTCGTAGGCATCGGCTGAATCGAAAGCAGTCGCCAGCACATGGACCTTGGCCTCGGGGGCGAAGACCATGTTCGTGTACATGTCCTCAGTGAAGGTCCAGTGTAAGCGGCGCAGGCCCTTCGTGATCGGGTGTTCACGGTCCGTCAGTTCGAACATGAAGGCATCGGGTGGCGAACGGCGGCTGAAGCCGGGCTGCATGGTTGCGCCGACCAGCTTCTTGTATTCCGGAATGTCGCGCCCCCATGTGAAGGAGGAGTGGTAGGCAACGAGGCCGCCGCCTTCGCGGACGTACTGGTACAGCGCCTCAAAGGCCGCGGGGGACCACAGGTGCTGCTTTTCATCCGCATAGTTCCAGCGGCTTGAATAGTTGAGCAGGACGACGTCGTACTTCTTCAGCATGGCCAGCGTGCCATCGTCGAAGTCCTCAGTCACGCGCACGTCGAAGCGGCCGGTATCCTGGAACTGCTTGCGGATCAGGTTGTTCACGCCGGTCCAGTCGTGCTCGTAGGAATTCTGGCCGGAGATGATCAGAACCTTGAGCCGTTCCTCCTTCGGATCGACGGGTATGGCCACGCGCTGGACCGTTTCCGGCGGACGGTATGGCACGACCATGATCGGCTGGGCGAGCGCGGGGACGGCGGCAAGCAGTGCCGTAAGGCTCAGGATCAGACGCTTCATCACTTGGCTCCCCGGGCGGCAATTTCGTCGCGAATTTGCTGTTCCTTGCCGTCCATCGGCCAGAACCAGAAGATCACAGCTTGCAGCAGGAGCATTGCCGCCGTGCCGCCGTAATAGGTCCAGCGAATTGCTTCGCGCGCGGAATCACTCACGGCGCCGGGGGTGTAGTCCGCCGCGGCGAGCATGAAGGCGATGCCCGCCGTGCCGAGCGCCATGCCGACCTTGGTGGCAAGGCTGACGCCGGCTGACAGCAGGCCTTCGTTGCGCGATCCGAACATCCACTCGTGATAGTCCACGGTCAGAGCGATCATGGCGAAGGCGGCGGTGATGGTGATCGAGGTTGTCAGGCAGGCGATGAAATAGACGATCAGGAACAGCGTCCAGTTGCCTTCGAGGAAGGGCAGGATCAGGAACAGCGCCGCCGCAATCAGCACCGCGCCCAGCGAGCCATTGCGGATGCCGGTGCGGGCAAGGATCGGCGGCGCGACGAAGGCGGAAAGCAGCAAGGTTCCCGCCACGCCCGGCAACATGAAACCGATCAACCAAGGTTCGCGGAAAGCATCGATGGCGAGGTTGAAAGTCACCGCCATCATGCCGCCGAAGCGCACGAAATAGGCAAGGCAGGCAAAGAATGTGACCAGCCATGCCCGATTGCGCAGCATCTCTCCGACAGAGGGAAGCAGGGGCGGCGTTTCGGTTTGGTCCTCCACAATCCGCTCGCGGCAGTTGGCATAGAGCGAGACGATCGAGACGAGCGAGATCACCGCAAAGATCATGGCCACCTTGCGATAGCCATCCGGGCTGTTCTCTCCCCCGAATGCAGCCAGCAAGGGCGCGACGGCCGCTGTTCCCAGCACTACCGAAACCGAAGTGCCCAGAGAGCGCATGCCGCTCAGCTTCAGCCGGTCGCCGGTGTCACTCGTCATCATCGGCATCAGCGCGGTATAGGGGATCGCTCCCAAGGACATCAGGATGCCCAGCGCCTTGAAGGTGACGAAGGCATAGACCAGCTGCGCCTGCTGGCCCCAGTCCGGCATGGAAAACAGGGCCACGTAAACCGCCGCATAGGGCAGGGCCATGAACAGGAAATAGGGCCGCGTCCGTCCCCAGCGGGTGCGCGTGCGGTCCACCGCGATGCCTACGCCCATGTCGATCACCGCATCCAGCAGGCGGGCGATCAGGAAGATCGTGCCGACCGCTGCAGCGGGGAGCTTGATGACGTTGACGTAGTAGAACAGCAGCGTGCCACTGACCATGTTGTAGGGCAGGCTGAACCCGAGGTCGCCGAAGCCATAGCTCAACCGCTCGCGCAGGGTCAGCTTTGCCGTTGTCGCATTTGCTGGTGACATCACCCGCTCCCATGCTCGGCCCCGGGACAGCCCATGCTGTCCGATGCCTGGCGGCTTGACATCCGCTACTTATTAAAACTTATATTCCATTTAAATCGCGGGGCCGTCAAGGCATCCTGCGCCATTGGGAGCAAGCTATGGAAATCCTGATCATCGGCGGAGGGATCGGCGGCCTGTGCAGCGCCATCGCCTTTGGTCAGCGCGGGCACCGGGTGACGGTGATCGAGCGCGATCCGGAGTGGTCGGTCTATGGCGTGGGCATAACGCAGCAGGCCAATGTCGTGCGCGCGGTGGCGGAACTCGGGATCCGCGACGATTACCTCGCCGCCGGCTTCGGTTTCGATGCCGTGGAGATCTATGCCCCCGATGGCACGCGGCTGGCGCGGGTGCCTTCGCCCCGGCTGGCGGAGGGCTATCCGCCGAATCTCGGCATGGGCCGGCCTGCCTTGCACGACCTGCTGGCACGCCGCACGAATGCGGTCGGGGCCGAAGTACGGTTGGGTGTTACGGTGGAGCGGATCGACGACCACGGCGACAAGGTGGAAGTCGCCTTCTCGGACGGAACGTCGGGCTCTTATGACTTTGTCGTCGGCGCGGACGGAGTCTATTCGCAGACCCGTGCGATGATCCTCCCTGATGCCGAGAAACCCGAATTCACCGGACAGGGCGTATGGCGCTACAATTTCCCGCGTGATCCCGAAGTGGACTGCCTGCGCGCCTTCAACGGCCCGACGGGGATTGGCCTAGTGCCGATGAACCCTGAGGTCATGTACATGTTCGTGACCACGCCAGAGCCGGGCAACCCGCGCTATCCGCATGATGAGCTCGCCCCCGCAATGCGCGCGAAACTAGCCGGTACCGCGCCCTATATCAGTGCCTTGGCCGAGCAGATCACCGACAACGACGGTGTCGTCTATCGCCCGCTCGAGGGCATGATGGTGCGCGGGCCCTGGCACAAGGGGCGGGTGGTCCTGCTTGGCGATGCCGTCCACGCGACGACGCCACACCTGGGGCAGGGCGGCGGCATGGCCATCGAGGATGCGATTGTGCTGGCAGAAGAGGTTGAGACCCAGCCGACGATCGAACAGGCCTTTACGGCCTACCGCGCGCGCCGTTTCGACCGCTGCGACTACATCGTGTCGACCAGCCTTGCCATCTGCTTCGGCCAAATCGGCAAAGGTCCGCAGCTCGACATGACCAGTGTGACGCGGGAGATGTTTGAGGTGACCGCGAGGCCGATCTGAAAAAGTCTGTCAGATCAGTATGATGCCGTATCTGCCGTTTCTGTCCATGGTGATGCATTGATGGGGCAGATAGGTCGCTATCGCCAATTTGGATGCCGCTTCGCTTGACTTTCGCGCTACACTATACGAAATGGCCATTCTAATTTCTAGCGTTCTAATTTGATCCTGCGGCACTGGACAAGGTGCACAGGATATTGAGGGGAGGATACCGGATATGCGTAAATCCATGATTCGCCGCGTCTTGCTTGCCAGCGTATGCTGCGCAGCAACCGCCACGCCCGTGTGGGCTCAGGAGGCGGATGAGACCGTCGATGAGAACGTCATCGTCGTCACCGCGCAGAATCGCCAGCAGGATGTGAACGACGTTCCGATCACGATCGACGTGGTTGGTGCGGAGCAGCTGCAGCAGGCTGGCTTTGCTTCGATGAACGACATCAGCAAGATCGCTCCGGTGGTGCAGCTCAACCAGGACCAGGGCACCGTCAAGGTCAGCGTTCGCGGTGTCGGCACGACCTCGAACGACGAAGCGCAGGACACCTCGGTCGTCATCAACATCGATGGCGAATACATCAACCGCCCGCAGGCGCTCAGCACCGCATTGTTCGACATCGAACGCGTCGAAGTGCTGCGTGGTCCGCAGGGCACGCTCTATGGCCGTAACTCGACCGGCGGCGCGATCAACTTCATCACCCGCAAGCCGGGCAGCGATTTCGGTGCCAATGGCTCGGTCAGCTACGGCAATTACAACGCCATCCGCGCCGACGCTGGCGTCGATATTCCGCTGGGTTCGACCGCAGCGGTGCGCTTTGCCGGCTTCTTTGAAGACCGGGACGGTTACATTCAGCATCCCGCACGCGCTGCCTTTGGGCCGTTCCCGGCCTTTGCCGGTGGCCGCTCGGATGACAACCACGCATATGGGGGCCGCGTCTCGCTCCGCTTCGATCCGACCGACGCCCTCTCGGTAAACCTTGCCGCTGAATATGCAGCGCGCGAATATACGCCGCAGGCCTTTGCCACCGCCGATCTCAACGCGGTCGGCCCGACGGGCCCGGGCTGCAATGCCAACGGCTTTACCCGCGTTGCTCCGAACTATCCCCAGACGCTTTGCGTTCCGGCGAACACCAATCTGCTCGCATCGGTCGATCGTTCGAAGTATTTCGCACCGGGCTTCGGCCTCGGCAAGCTGAAGCAGGACACCTGGGCCATCCGCGGCCGTCTGGCCTATGAAATCAGCGATGCGGCCACTGTGACCTATACGGGCGGCTATCGCAGCTTTTCTGGTAACCCGAACAACTTCCTGACGCTGCCGGTTTCGTATCGTTCGTACAACTACGAGTATGAGAGCGACACGCAGAGCCACGAACTGCGCGTCAACGGCGACCTGAACGGCATCATCTACCAGGTTGGCGGATTCTACTTCAAGGAATCGCTCTACAGCGAAAGCTGCTTCGCCATTCCCGTGGGCGCGGCCGGTACCTGCCTGTCCTACTTCGGGCGCGATATCTCCAGCGATTCAAAGTCTGCGTTCGGCCAGATCGAAGTACCCATCGGCGAAACGCTGACGGCGATTGGCGGCCTGCGTTATACCGATAACAGCCGCAAGGCGCTTTATCGCAATGCTTCGCCGTTCGGTGCCGGTCCGCCGGATGCCTTCACGGTGGCGGCTGGTACTCCGACCACGGATTACCTGTTCCAGTCCGGTCCGGGCCGCAAGAACCAGCTCAAGCTGCCTTATCGCACGGCCTTCAACCTGACGATGGACGAAAGCAAGGTTACCTGGCTTGCTGGCCTGAACTTCAAGCCGAACCCCGATACCCTTGTCTATGCCAAGGCTTCGACCGGCTTCAAGGGCGGCGGCTTTGACTCGATCGGCAGCTTCAAGCCGGAAACCAACACGGCAATCGAACTGGGCTGGAAGCAGTCATTCGGTCCGGCCAGCGAGCACCAGTTCAACCTGACGTTCTTCCACTACGACTACAAGGACCTTCAGGTCTCGGTCCTGCTGGATACGCGGGTCGGTGGCCAGACCTTCAACGCTGGTAAGGCGAAGATCTGGGGCGTTGAAGCCGCGGCTGACATCAAGCTGAGCGACAACGACAGCTTTCATGCTACGTTCAACTACCTGAATTCGACGTACAAGGAACTGTTTGCCCAGTTCAACGTCTTCACCGTTCCGGGAACGGGTTCTGACATCAACGGTATCGGCGATCTTGATCCGAATGCCGCGGGCGTTCAGCAGCCCAACTTTGCCGGCAATCGCACGCCGTTCTCGCCCGAATTCATCATCACGGCAGGTTACGACCACATCTTCCGGCTGGGTGACATGGGCAAGGTCACGGCGAGCCTGAACACAACGTTCAAGAGCTCCTACTTCACGGACTTCTACAACTATCGTGATGGCTCGCAGAAGGCATACACCAACACCGACTTCAGCCTTGAATACAAGCCCGACAACGACAAGTTCTTCATCTCGGCCTTCGTCAAGAACATCGAAGACAACCGCGTGCTGACCTATGGCGGCTTCACCTCGGCCGGTTCGGACGACGTGTTCAACTGGCAGTTCGGCACGCCGCGCACCTATGGTGTCCGCGTCGGCTTCGACTTCTAATAAATGGGGGAGAGGGCGGTGCGAAAGCGCTGCCCTCGCTTCCTGCAAAGAGTTTCCTGCACTGGCGGTCCTTCGGGGCCGCCATTTTTTTGGCTTGCGGGGACTTGAGCGGAGAAGGCGGCGCCAGCGCCAAAGAAGCGCACAGTCGCGTCGGCGTCATCTGCTGTTACCATGACGCAAAGCTGGACGCCGAAGCGCAGCGGCAGCGGCTGGGGCAGGGTGATCTCCGTCAGGCGACGCTCGCTGACCGGGTGATAGGCGCGCCATTCCTCGGGTACGTCATGCGGCACTGGCACGGACTCCGGCTGCACCAGCCGGGGGTGAGTTCAATGCGATCCATGCCGCCGTGCTGCAGGCACATCCAGCCGATCTTCGCGCCTTCCAAGCATTCCCAGAGTAGCGACACTTCGGCGAGGGAGACGGGCTGGCCGCCGATCTCCACGGGTGTCGGCAGCGGGAAGTGGAACCACACCGCCTTGCCTGCTCGAACCCGGAAGGTGGAAAAGAAGCCGCGGTGGAAGCCCACACCTTCGGACCAGTCCGCTCCGTCCACGACGGCAAGGAATTCGGGGCCGCGCTCCTGCGGGACAACGGCGGCGGAAGGCACCCAGTGCCGCGCGATGATGGTCACGCGATCAGCCCCACCAGGGGTCCTTGCCCGGCTGCCATTTCATCGAGCAGCCAGAGCTTGGCACCTGTTCGTCGACAGGGATCGACCCGCCCGCAAGCACTGCATCGACCGCGCGGCGCATGTCCTCGCCGGTGACTGGCAGGTCGGTCCGCATCGGCGGCACTCCGGGCAGCGGCGGGTGCGGCAGCTTTGGACGCGAGGGGCAATATTGCCCTGCGTAGGACAGGTTGCGGTTCCCGTCGTAGAGGAAGAAATCGGGCGTGCAGATGGCGTTATAGGCCAGCGCAACGTCCTGACTTTCGTCGTAGAGGTAGGGGAAGGGAAGGTCCCATTCCTTGGCGAAGGCTTGCATGTGCGGGTAGTCGTCCTCCGGAAATTCATCCGGCCAATTTGATGAAATGGCGATTACCTGCAGGCCCTTGGGCGCATATTCCCGGGCAAAGTCGCACAGGCTGGGCAGCATGTGCAGCACGACCGGGCAGTGGTTGCAGATGAAGGCCACCAGCAGAGCCTTGGCGTCACCAAATTCGGCAAGGGTACGGATGTTTCCATCGGTATCGGGAAGGGCGAAGTCCGGCGCCGGCTGGCCGTAATCGAGCTGGCGTGAAAAGCGCAACATGACTGTCTCCCGGTTATAAATAGAATTTGCATTCTTATAACCCTGCGCGGTGCACCCGGCAAGCGTTTCCGCTTGCGACGGTCCGCCGATAAGAACTGCGATGGCTATGACTAATAGCCGTGACATTGGCGCGGCTGTGGTGTTGGTCAGAGCCCATAAGCTGCGCATCGAGCCGGCAGCGAGCGGGAGTTCCACCATGAAGACCCAGGTTGCCATCATCGGTGCAGGGCCGGCCGGATTGTTCCTTGGCCACCTGCTCAAGGCCGAAGGCATCGATTGCGTCGTGATCGAACGGCAGACCGGCGAACACGTCCTCTCGCGCATCCGCGCCGGGGTGTTGGAGCAGGTTACCGTGGGCCTGATGGAACGGCTCGGTCTCGATGCCCGATTGAAGGCCGAAGGGCTGGTCGAGGACGGCTTCAACCTTGCCGATGGCGAGCGCCTGATCCGCATCGATTGCAAGGGCCTGACCGGCAAGACCGTGGTCGTCTATGGCCAGACCGAGATCACCCGCGACCTGATGGATGCTGCCCCCTCGCGCGGGCTTGAGGTGATTTACGGCGTCGGTGACGTTGCCCTGCACGATATCGAGGGCGATGCGCCTTACGTCACCTGGACGAAGGACGGCAGTGCCGGACGCATCGACGCGCGCTTCATCGTCGGCTGCGACGGTTTCCACGGCCCCAGCCGCAAGGCGATCCCGGCCAGCGCCGCTCGCGAATTCGAGCGGGTCTATCCGTTCGGCTGGCTCGGCATCCTGGCCGATGTGCCGCCGTGCAATGACGAGCTGATCTACGCGAACCACGAACGCGGCTTCGCGCTCGCATCGATGCGCAGCCACACCCGCAGCCGCTATTACATCGACGTTCCGCTGACCGAAAAGGTCGAGGACTGGAGCGACGATCGCCTGTGGGATGAACTGGCCATCCGGCTCGGCCCCGATGCCGCCGCAAAGATGACGCGCGGGCCTGCACTGGAAAAATCGATCGCGCCGCTGCGCTCATATGTGTTCGAACCGATGCGCCATGGCAGCCTACTTTTGTGCGGAGATGCCGCCCATATCGTGCCGCCGACCGGGGCCAAGGGGCTCAACCTTGCCGCAAGCGATGTGCACTATGCTTGCGAGGCGCTTGCAGGCTGGTTCAAGCGCAACGATGCAGATGCCGTGGTCGGCTATTCGGCCCGCGCCCTGTCCCGCGTCTGGAAGTCGGAACGCTTCTCCTGGTCACTGACCAAGCTTATGCACCGCTTCCCCGAGGATGGCCCCTTCGAGCGCCGTATGCAGGTGGCGGAGCTGGAATATATCGCCGGCAGCGAAGCCGCTCAGACCGCGATTGCCGAGAATTACGTGGGCCTGCCGGTCTAGGGTCAGGCCCACGCGGCGGCGGGATCAGATCTCGCCCCAGACGTCCTTTGCCACGTCCATCACCAGCTGCAACTTGGCGCTCTGCTGCGCAAAGCTGACCTCGTTGCCGTGGAAGGTCGAGGAAAAGCCGCACTGCGGGCTGAGCGCCAGCTGGTCGAGCGGGGCGAATTTCGCGGCCTCGTCGATACGCGCCTTGACGCTCGCCGGTTCTTCCAGATCGCCCAGCTTGGTGGTCACGAGACCGAGCACCACGGTCTTGCCCTTGGGCAGGAAGCGCAGCGGGGCAAAGTCGCCCGAGCGGGCATCGTCATATTCGAGGAAGTAGCCATCGACGGCGAGCTCGTTGAGCAGCACGTCCGCCACCGGCTCATAGCCGCCCTCAGCCGCCCAGCTCGAGCGGTAATTGCCGCGGCACAGGTGTACGCAGACGGTCATGTCTGCGGGACGGTCGCGGATCGAATCGTTGATGATCTTTGCATAGAGCCGAGGCAGGTCGTCGGGGTCCATCCCGCGCTTGCGGGCGTTCTCACGCTGCGTGTCATCGCAGAGATAGGCGAGGTTGGTGTCATCGAGCTGCAGGTAGCGGCAGCCGGCATCGGCCAGGCTGGCGATTTCCGCGCGGTAGGCGGCCGACAGGTCTTCATAGAACTGGTCGAGGTCGGGATAGGCATTGGCGTCGATGGCATCGCGCCCGCCACGGAAGTGCAGCATGGTGGGCGAGGGGATGGTTACCTTCGGCGTCTGCGAGACCTTGCTGGCAAGATATTCGTAGTCGGCGCGCTGGATGTCCTTCGCGTGGCGCAGCGGGCCGGTGACCGACATCACCGGCGGCGCATATTCCAGATCGTGGCCGTCATGGCGGTGGAAGCTGACCTGCGACAGCCCTGTCACTTCGACGCCATCAAGCTGCAGCAGGAAGTCCGTGTGGAAGAAGGTGCGGCGGAATTCGCCGTCGGTCACGCCCTTGAAGCCAAGGTCCTCCTGCATCTTCACGACGTCGGCGATGGCTGCGTCTTCGGCCTCGCGCAGCGCCGCGGCGTCGATCGTTCCGGCCTTGAAAGCCGCACGTGCGTCGAGCAGCGCCTTGGGGCGCAGGAAGCTGCCGACGTGGTCGGCGCGGAACGGTGCGGTCTTCATTTTCACTCTCCGATTTTGCTATTCATCATACCAATAAAGCTTGGTGGGATTGGTGACCAGCATCTTGTGCTGCAATTCCACAGTCGGCGCGATCCGGGGGATCATATCGACGAGATGGCCGTCATCCGGAATCTCGGTGTCCATGTTGGGGTGCGGCCAGTCGGTGCCCCAGAGGACGCGGTCCGGATAGTCGGCCACCAGCGGCGCGACCGCATCGGCAAAGGCGTTCCACGGATCGCCCGCGCCGCCTTCCTTGATCGCGTCGAGCCGGTCCGGACAGGTGGCCTTGAACCAGATGTCGTCGCGGCTGTTCAGGAACGCGCGGAAGGCCTTCATGTCCGGGCCGTCCGGTCCCTGGCGCACGTCGGGGCGGCCCATGTGGTCGATCACCAGCGGCACCGGGATCGCATCCATGAAGGGGCGCAGTTCCTCAAGGATATCGGCCTCGAAGTAGATCACCACGTGCCAGCCCTTGGGCAGGCGCTGCGCGACTTCGAGGAACTTGTCCTTGGGCGCATCGTCGACCAGCCGCTTGAGGAAGTTAAAGCGGATGCCGCGAATGCCGCCTTCGTGCAGCGCGGCCAATTCGGTCTCGTTGATTGCCGGATCGACAACGGCCACGCCACGCGCCTTGCCGTTCGACTTGGCAATGGCATCGAGCGTGGCGGAATTGTCCGTGCCGTGGCAACTCGCCTGAACGATCACATTGCGTTCGAAGCCGAGCTGGTCGCGCAGGGCAAAGAGCATGTCCGGCCCGGCGTCTTCCGGCAGGTACTTGGCCTTGGCGCTGAAGGGGAACTGCGCCATCGGGCCAAAGACATGGCAATGCGCGTCGATCGCGCCCGGGGGCGGAGTGTAGAGCGGCTTGCTGGGGTTTGAATGCCAGCTGACAATCCTGTCGGTCATGCGAATACGACTCCATCCATCAGCTTGCGCGCGGTGCGCAGCAGGGCGGCGGTGATAACTTCGCCTGCCTCGTTCACTTCGAGCACGCAGCTCATTTCGCCGGTCGGATGTTCAACCGACAGTGTCTTGGTGCGTCCTTCCGGCACGACGGCGACCTCGGCCGCGGGCGAACCCTCGATAAGGCAGGCGGTCGCCACGCTGACCGCACCAAGCACGCCGATCGTGGCATGGGCGCGGTGCGGGATGAAGCTGCGCACACAGACCGCGCCGCCATCTTTCGGCGGGGCGACGAGCATCATCTTGGGTACCGATTTCTCACGCACGTCGCCGAGGTTCATGGCCGAGCCGACAGCCAGCCGGATTGCCTCGATCTTGGCCTTGAGGTCGGTATTGGCATCGAGCCAGTCACGGTCTTCATAGCCGGTAATGCCCACGTCCTGAGCCTTCATCACGACGCAGGGCATGCCGTTGTCGATCAGCGTAACCGGCACGCCGTTCACGACATCCACGGCATTGCCGCTGGGCAGCAGTGCGCCGCAGGAGGAGCCAGCGGTGTCCCTGAACAGCGTCGGCACCGGTGCGTGGGTGCCGGGGACACCGTCAATCGCGGCATCGCCAGCATAGGTCACAACCCCGCCCGGCGTCTGCACCGTAGCGACGGCGACCTGGCCGGTGTTCTCCATGTAGATCGCGACCTTGGTCTCGTCGCCCGTCGCGGCAACCAGCCCGCGCTCTATGGCGAAGGGGCCGACCCCGGCGAGGATATTGCCGCAGTTTTGCGCGTCGGTGACGATCGCCTGATCGACGAAGACCTGCAGGAACAGGTAATCGACATCGATCCCCTCACGCGCCGATTTCGAGACGACCGCGACCTTGCTGGTCAAGGGATCCGCGCCGCCCATGCCGTCGATCTGGCGTGGATCAGGCGAGCCCATGACTGCAAGCAGGAAGGCATCGCGCTCAGCAGTGTCAGCGGGCAGGTCGTCCTTGAGGAAATAGCCGCCTTTGGACGTGCCGCCGCGCATCCACATGCAGGGGGCCGAACGGGCCCTAGACATATCTGAGGCCCTCGGCCTCCAGCCGCTCGCGCATCTTGTACATGTCGAGCCCGAGCACTCCGGCAGCGAGCTTGGCGCGCTTGTCAGCCTCGTTCGCTTCACGGACGCGGGCGGCTTCGAGCACCTTCTCGGCATTGGCGCGGGGGACGACGCAGACGCCGTCGTCATCGGCCACGATAACATCGCCCGGGTTGACCAGCGCCCCGGCGCAGACCACCGGCACGTTGACCGAACCGAGCGTATTCTTGACCGTGCCCTGCGCGAACACGGCCTTCGACCACACGGGGAACTTCATCTCGGTCAGGTCGCGCACGTCGCGCACGCCTGCATCGATAATCAGACCCCGGCAACCGCGTGCACTGGGCCGAAGTGGCAAGCAAGTCGCCGAAATAGCCGTCCTCGCAGGGCGAGGTGGGGGCGAGCAGCAGCACGTCGCCGTCCTTCAGCTGTTCGATGGCGACATGGACCATCCAGTTGTCACCGGGCGGGGCCGAGATCGTCACGGCCGTGGCCGCAATGCGCGCGCCGGAATAGATCGGGCGCATGTAGCTGGCGAGGAGGCCAGTGCGGCCCTGTGCTTCGTGCACTGTGGCGACGCCGCATTCGGCAAGGCCGTTGACCACGTCGATGGGGGCGCGCTCGATGTTCTGGACGACAATTCCGCTCAAGGCACCTCTCCTCGCAATCGTGTGCAGCATCAAGGCTTAGAGCCGCGCGGGTACAGGTGAAAGCACAAGTCTGGCATTGCGATTAGTTTTCGCTAAGATGGTCGGCATGGAAATCTGGGATTTCAACCTGCGGCACCTGCGCGCCATCGTGAAAATCGCTGAACTCGGGACGATGAACGCTGCGGCGCAGGCGGTTAACCTGACCCAGCCAGCAATAACGCAGGCGCTCAGCAGGATCGAGACGATGCTGGGCGCAACGCTTTTCGAGCGGCGGCACAACGGCATGGCGACGACCCCGGCGGCGGACCTTTTCGTCCCCCGCGTCGCGGCCGCGCTCGATCATATTGCGAGTCCACATGTTACCATGAGCCGGATGCGCGCCCTGCTCGCGCTGGCGGATTCGGGGAGCTATTCGGGCGCGGGGATGGTGACGGGGCTGTCGCTGCCCTCGCTCCACCGGGCGGTAAGCGATCTTGCTCTGGCAACCCGCCGTCCACTGGCCGAACGGCGCGGCAAGATTGTCATCCTGACCGACGCGGGTGAAGCCATGGCGCGCGCCTTTCGCCTTGCGCGCGTCGAGATCGAGACCGGCCTGTCCGAACTGGCTGCCGCCCGGGGGCACGAGACGCGGCGGATTGCCATCGGCGCCATGCCGTTATCGCGCGCGCGCGTATTGCCGGCTGCGGTTACCCGTTTCCTCAAGCGCAACCCGCAAGTGCGCGTGACGATCATCGAAGGTTCGCGGGCCGAACTCGTCGATCCGCTGCGCAATGGCCAGATCGACCTGATGATCGGAGCGAGCCGCGAGCCGCTGCTTGAGCCCGACCTGAGCCAGAAGGGGCTATTTCGCGATCACCTCGTCGTGATCGGGCGCAAGGGCCATCCACTTTCGGGAACGAAGCCGGACAGCCGCGCACTGGCCGAATACCCGTGGGTCGTTGCCTCTCCCGGCGCGCCGTTGAGGCTGATCTGGGAGCAATTCTTCAAGCGCGACGGGGTGGATCTGCCGCCGGTGCCGGTCGAATCCGGCTCGGTCATGACCATCCGGCAATTGCTCATCGAAAGCGACCTGCTCACCCTTTTGTCACCCGACCAGATGGCGGTCGAACTGGAGGCCGGCTGGGTCGAGCAGATCGCCGACCTGCCGCACGATCTTGACCGGACGATCGCGGTAACGTGCCGCGCATCTTGGCGGCCTACCGCGATCCAGGCCGAATTCCTCGCCGATCTGGATGCGGTGACGGCAGGCTGAGTCAGGCCGCTTCCAACAGCAGCGTCGCCGCCGCCGTGTTCGAAATCGGGATATGGTAATTGCGGTGAATCTCGCGCGCAGTCGGTCCGAGCGCACCGCGGGCCGCAATCCAGTTGAGCACTTCCACGCCCTGCGTTCCCGCTAGCCGGACGATCTCGTGGATGGAATCGCGCGTCAGGGCATCGGGATCGCTGGCAAGATTATCGAGGCAGAACATATCGTAATCGCGGTTCACAAAGCCCGCGCGCTCTCCGTCGAGCTGGTGCGACAGGCCGCCAGTGCCGATGATGACAATCCGCTCGGCACCCTGCCAGCTCTGCAGCGCGCGATGGACCGAACGGCCGAGCGCGAGGCACCGCTTGGCCGAAGGCAGGGGATGCTGCACCGTGTTGATACCGATGGGGATCACCCGCACCGGCCATTCTTTCGCATCCGGCCATGCCAGCTCGAAGGGGATCGACAGGGCATGATCGACCAGCATCTCCTGGCAGGTGACGGGGTCGAACTCGTCTTCCACCATTTGCTCGATGATATGCCACGATAGGGCGGCGTGGCCCTTCATCGGCTTGTAGATAGGCAGGCCCCAGCCTTCGTCCGAATTGACGTAGCTCTCCGCTGCGCCGACGGCAAAGGTCGGCATCTTGTCGAGGAAGAAGTTGAGCCCATGGTCGTTGGAGAAGCACACGGCGACATCAGGCTTCACCTCTGCCAGCCAATCGTGGACCCTCGGAAAACCATCGAAGAACGGTTTCCAGTAGGGATCGCCCTGCGCGCCGCGATGGATTGCGCCGCCGATGGCGGGCACGTGGCTGGTGAAATAGGCTCCGACAATCTCCGCCATTTCGCTTCTCCTTATGCCTGATCCAGCAGGCGCTGCTTGAACGCCTCGACGCTAAGGCCGGTCTGCATTGCGCCGACATCCTGCACGTTCAGGCCGAAGATCCCGGCCAGCTTGGCGAGGTAATAGATGTTACCGCCCGCCGCGATCATGCCCAGCACGTCGCGGTCAGCCACGGCTTTTCGCTGCTCTGGCGTCAGGTTGAAGCGGGCGCAGTATTCCGCCTCGTCGCGGCGGAATGCCTCGCGGTTTTCGGCGCTGTTGAACGAAAAGCACAGGGCGTTGAGCGCATAGCCTTTTTGCGCGGCATCGCCGTCAAACAGGTGGGTGCCGGGAATGGGCTTGCCGGGTTCGCCCAGCATCGATGCGATGGTCATGCCTCTGCTCCGAATGTCCTTGGTCGTGCCTTTGCCTAGCGGCCGGCGGGCGCTGCAGATTGATCGAGGTCAAGAAGTGCTCAGGCGATTGCCATTCGGAACCCGCTTAGCCTGATCTAATAGCGGCTGGTCACAAAGTATTTGTGCGGCTGGCAGGGCGGGCGCAGGTCAGGCGGCATGATGCAAGGGCCTGCACTTGTCGGCTTCGGAGAGGCTGGATCGACTTTCGCTGCTGCCGGGCAGTGGGAAGGCGCGCGTGGCTTTGACCTGATTGAGGCGCGGCGCGATGCAATGGCAGCGGCGGGCATTACGGCCTGCGACAGCGCCCGGGTGGCCTTGCAGGGGGCCGAAATCGCGCTCTGCCTTGTGACGGCCGATCAGGCTCTGGCCGCGGCGGAGGCCTATGGGACCCATCTCTCACCCGGCGCGCTGTGGTTTGACATGAACTCGGTCGCGCCCGATACCAAGCGTGCTGCGGCGGCGGCCATTGAGGCGGCGGGCGGTCGCTATGTCGATGTGGCCGTGCTCGCTCCCGTCGAGCCGGCGCGGCTGAAGGTGCCGCTGCTGTTGGCGGGACCTGCCGCAGGCGATGCCGAGACGGCCCTGCGCGCGCTGGGCTTCAGCAACGTGCGCGTTGTCGGTGACGAGGTAGGCAAGGCATCGGCGATCAAGATGATCCGCTCGGTCATGGTCAAGGGTATCGAGGCGCTGACCGCCGAGATGATGCTCGCGGCCGAAAAGGCGGGCGTGACGGACGAGGTCTTGGCCTCGCTCGACGCCAGCGAGAAGGCGCTGCCTTGGCGGGAACGCGCGGAATACAACATTGAGCGCATGGTCACTCACGGCCTGCGCCGCGCCGCGGAAATGGAAGAGTCGGCCAAGACCCTGGCCGCGCTCGGCGTCGAACCGGTGATGACCGCCGGAACCGTGCGCCGTCAGCGTGAGCAGGCTGGAAAGCCGATCGAGAGGAGCCCGAACGCATGACCATGATCATCGACTGCCACGGCCACTACACCGTGCTGCCCAAGGCGCATGACGAATGGCGCGAGGCGCAGAAGGCGGCGTTCAAGGCAGGGACCGAGTGCCCGCCCTATCCTGAGATCTCTGACGACGAGATCCGCGAGACCATCGAGTCCAACCAGCTGCGCTTGATCAAGGAACGCGGCGCGGACATGACGATCTTCTCGCCCCGCGCCTCGGCCATGGCCCCGCATGTCGGTGACCAGTCAGTGGCGGTGAAGTGGGCGCAGGTCTGCAACGATCTTATTGCCCGCGTGGTCGGCCTCTACCCCGATGTCTTCGCCGGCGTCTGCATGTTGCCGCAATCGCCGGAAGCCGACATGTCGAGCTCGATTTCCGAGCTCAAGCGTTGCGTCGCCAACGGCTTCATCGGCTGCAACCTCAACCCTGATCCGGGCGGCGGACACTTCAAGCATCCGCCGCTGACGGACGAATTCTGGTTCCCGTTCTACGAAGCGATGTGCGAGCTGGACGTGCCGGCGATGATCCACGTTTCGGGTTCATGCAATCCGGCGATGCATGCCACCGGTGCCTATTATATCGCGGCCGATACCATCGCCTTCATGCAACTGCTTGAGGGCGACCTGTTCAGCCGCTTCCCGAACCTGCGTTTCATCATCCCGCACGGCGGCGGCGCGGTGCCTTATCACTGGGGGCGTTATCGCGGGCTGGCCGACATGCTCAAGAAGCCGGACCTTTCGGGCCACCTGATGAACAACGTGTTCTTCGATACCTGCGTCTATCACCAGCCCGGCATCAACCTGCTGGCCGACGTGATCGACAACAAGAACATCCTGTTCGGCAGCGAAATGGTCGGCGCGGTGCGAGGGATCGACCCGACGACTGGCCACTATTTCGACGACACCAAGCGCTATGTCGACGCTCTCGACATCTCCGACGCGGAGCGGCACGCCATCTTCGAAGGCAATGCCCGCCGCGTCTTCCCCCGGCTTGACGCCCAATTGAAGGAGCGCGGACTGTGAGCACCTGGCTGACCAACGCATGGTATGTTGCCGCTTGGGATGCGGAAGTGGACCAGGCCCCGCTGGCCCGCACGATCTGCGGCGTGCCGATGCTGTTCTATCGCCGGCTGGACCGCTCCGTTGTCGCCATGCGCGATGCCTGCCCGCACCGGCTGCTGCCGCTGTCGATGGGTATCCGCGAAGGGGACTCGATCCGCTGCAAGTACCACGGCCTCAAGCTGGGGCCGGACGGCAAGGCCGAGGAAATGCCGATCCGCACAGATCCGGTGAACCCTTCGATCTGCGCGACGACCTATGTCACGCATGAGCGGCACCGCTTCGTCTGGGTCTGGGTGGGCGAGGCGGCCAAGGCGGACCCGGCCCTGATCCCTGACCTCTGGCCCTGCTCGACCCCCGGCTGGACCTTTGATGGCGGCTATTACGGCATCGATTGCGATTATCGCCTGATGATCGACAACCTGATGGACCTGACGCACGAAACCTACGTCCACGCCGGGTCGATCGGGCAGCCGGAAATCCTCGAAGCACCGATCGAGACCGTCGTGAAGGACGGCCGCGTCTTCGTGCGCCGCTGGATGCCGGGTATCGACGCGCCGCCGTTCTGGCGCTCGGCGCTCAAGAAAGAAGGCCTCGTCGATCGCTGGCAGGTCTGCGAATTCCTGCTTCCTTCGGCCGTGATGATCGACGTTGGTGTCGCGCCGGTCGGTGCGGGCGCGAACATAGACAGCCATGACCAGGGTGTGCGCGGTATGGTGGTCGACTTCATGACTCCCGAGAGCGAGGGCAGCCACCACTATTTCTGGGGCATGGCGCGCAACTTCGATCTTGAAGACACCGGCTTCACCGCGCGATTCAAGGCGCAGCAGGGCGGGGTGTTCATGGAGGACAAGGAAATCCTCGAAGCGCAGCAGCAGGCGATTGCGGCCAATCCGGACCTGCGCTTGCAGGCCTATCGCATCGACGAAGGGGGAGTCCGTGCCCGCCAGCTCATCACCCGCGCCATCAAGGCGCAACAGGAAGGGGCAGCGGCAGCATGACTGGTCCGGTCGACATCCACGAATACCTCGCCGAATTCGACGACATCCCCGGTACCCGGGTATTCACCGCGTCACGCGCACGGCAGGGCTATCACCTCAACCAGTTCGCGATGAGCCTGATGAAGGCAGAAAACCGCGAGCGCTGGAAGGCGAATGAGCGTGCCTATCTCGACGAGTGGCCGCTGACCGAGGACCAGAAACTCGCCGTGCTGGCGCGCGATTACAACCGGATGCTGGAGCTGGGCGGAAACATCTATTTCCTGTCGAAGATATTCTCCACTGACGGCATTCCCTTTGCCGAGGCCTGCTCGACCATGACCGACATGACGTTTCCCGAGTATCGCCAGATGATGCTCGACGGTGGCCGCTCGCCAGAGGGCAATCGCTCGATCAAGGAGGCTACTGACATGGCACGCATTACTGCCGGTGTCGGCTCAAGTCACGTGCCGCTGCTTGGCGTCGCAGTCGATCAGGGCAAGTGGCAAGACGATTACTTCGGCCCTATCTTCAAGGGCTACGAATGGACGCGCGAGTGGGAGAAGGCCGAGAAGCCCGATGTTATCGTGCTGGTCTATAACGACCATGCCTCCGCCTTCGATGCCAACATCATACCGACCTTCGCCATCGGCTGCGGCGAGAGCTACAAGCCCGCGGACGAGGGCTGGGGGCCACGCCCAGTTCCCGATGTCGAAGGCGCGCCGGACCTTGCCTGGCATATCGCGCAGAGCCTGATCCTCGACGATTTCGACATGACGATCATCAATGAGATGGACGTCGACCACGGCCTCACCGTGCCGCTCTCGATGATGTTCGGCCAGCCGGAAAAGTGGCCCGCCAAGGTCATTCCGCTGGCGGTCAACGTGGTCACCTATCCGGTCCCCTCGGGCAACCGCTGCTGGGCGCTGGGTGAGGCGATTGCGCGCGCGGTGGAGAGCTTCCCCGAAGACCTCAACGTGCAGATCTGGGGCACCGGCGGCATGAGCCACCAGCTTCAGGGCCCGCGCGCCGGCCTGCTCAACCGCGAGTGGGACAACCGCTTCATGGACATGCTCGAAAGCGACAGCGACGAGGTGCGCCATATCCCTCACATCGAATACCTGCGCGAAACCGGCAGCGAAGGCATCGAAATGGTGATGTGGTTGATCATGCGCGGCGCGCTCGGCAAGCGGGTGAAGACCCTGCATCGCCACTATCACATCCCTTGCAGCAACACGGCCATTGGCCATCTCGTACTGGAACCCGCAGAATGACCCAGCCCCTCCGCATTGCCCTTGCCGGTGCCGGCGCCTTTGGTGAGAAGCACCTCGACGGCCTGAAGAACATCGACGGCGTAGAAATCGTTTCCATCATCAGCCGCCGTCTGGAGCAGGCGCAGGAAGTCGCCGCCAAGTACGGCGCGATCCATGCCTCGACCGAACTCGCCGATGCCCTTGCACGCGACGATGTTGACGCTGTGATCCTTTGCACGCCGACCCAGATGCACGCCGAGCAGGCCATTGCCTGCATGAACGCGGGCAAGCACGTGCAGGTGGAAATCCCGCTGTGCGACAGCTGGGCCGATGCCGAGGCGGTTGTAGCCAAGGCGAAGGAAACCGGCCTTGTCTGCATGGTGGGTCACACCCGCCGCTTCAATCCTTCGCACCAGTACGTGCACAACAGGATCGTGAACGGCGAGCTGAACATTCAGCAGATGGACGTCCAGACCTACTTCTTCCGCCGCAAGAACATGAACGCCAAGGGGCAGCCGCGTTCGTGGACGGATCACCTGCTGTGGCACCACGCGGCGCACACGATTGACCTGTTTGCCTATCAGGCGGGCAAGATCGTTTCGGCGCATGCGATGCAGGGGCCCAAGCACCCTGAACTCGGCATCGCCATGGACATGTCGATCCAGATGAAGAGCGAAAGCGGAGCGATCTGCACGCTGTCGCTGTCGTTCAACAACGACGGGCCGCTCGGCACCTTCTTCCGTTATATTGGCGACAGCGCGACCTATATCGCGCGCTACGACGACCTCGTCACCGGCAAGGAAGAACCGGTCGACCTGACCGGCGTGGCGGTGAGCAACAACGGCATCGAACTGCAGGACCGCGAATTCGTCGCCGCCATCCGCGAGGGGCGTGAGCCGAATTCGAGCGTGAGCCAGGTGCTTGACTGCTACCGCGTCATCGGCGAACTCGCCGCCGATCTGGAAAGGCAGGACGGCTGGTCATGAAGAGGCTTCTGGCAGGGCGGCAGCTCAACCCCTTCGGCCTCGGCTGCATGGGGCTGACCCATGGTTACGGAGTGCCACCTGCACCGGAAGATGCGGCAAAGGTTTTGGAAGCGGCGCTCGATCTGGGCGTCGACCATTTCGATACAGCCAACATTTATGGGGCCGGGCGCTGCGAGACGCTGATTGGCAACACGCTCTCGCACCGGCGGAGCGAGTTCTTCCTCGCCTCCAAGACCGGGATCATGTTTGACGGGCCGAAGCGGGGCACGAACTGTCATCCTGATGCCGTGCTCAAGTCGCTCGATGAGAGCCTTGCCCGGCTGAAAACCGACCACCTCGACCTGTTCTATCTCCACCGCTTTGACCGTGACGTTCCCATCCCCGACAGCATTGGCGCGCTGGTGCGGGCTAAGGAAGCGGGCAAGATCCTTTCCTACGGCGTGTCCGAATGGTCGGCCGAACATATCCGGGAGGCGCATGCGGTTCATCCGATGGCGGCCGTGCAGACCGAATATTCGCTGTGGACGCGCAACGTGGAAATCGCGGTGCTCGATACCTGCAAGGCGCTGGGCATTGCCATGGTCGCCTTCTCGCCGCTCGGCCGCGGGGCGCTGGCCAATGGCATCCGCGACAGGGCGACGCTGCTCGAAGGCGATATCCGTTACACGCATCCGCGCTTTGACGAGGCCAATTGGCCCGAAAACCTCGGCCTGATCGACCGGTTCAATGCGATTGCCACGCGCGAAGGCGTGACGCCCGCGCAGCTGTCACTCGCCTGGGTGCTGTCACGTGGCGATCACGTCCACGTCATACCCGGCACGACGAGTATTGCGCACCTCACGGAAAACATGGCGCGGCAGGACTGGCAGCCGGATGCGGCGCTGCTTGAGGAAGTTGGCGCGCTGATCAATCAGCAGACCGTGCATGGCCCGCGCTATCCGGCGGCAATGCAGAAGACCATCGACACCGAGGAATTCTCCTGACCGCAATGAAAAACGGCCCCGCAATCGCAGGGCCGTCCTTCATTTTGGCGGGAAAAGTATCAGCGCTGCTTGGCGAGCCAGGCGATAATCGCCTTGCGCTGGTTGGGATCGCTGACTGCCATGACCATGCGCGTACCGGGAACGGTCTTGGTCGGCGCGGCAAGGAACTTGTCGAGCGAGGCGGCATTCCAGGTGATCGGCGCGGCTTTCAGAGCGGGCGAATAGTTCTTGTAGCTGCTCGCACCAGCCTTGCGGCCAACGACGCCGCGCAGGTTCGGGGCCACCGGGCCGGCAGCGCCGCCGGGGGCGACTGTATGGCAGGCCTTGCAACGGATGTTGAACGCGGTTTCACCCGGATCGCCAGCCTGCGCGGCGGCAGGGAGGGCCAAGGCCGCGGCAGCGACTGCGACGGAAGCGGCAAGGAAACGGTTAAACATTATCGTCGAAACTCCCGGTCAGGTCGGCCTTTGCAACCGTCCTATGTTCTTCGCGCTTTCCCCTAGCTGAATAGGAGCGGATGCCAAGTCGCCCGCGTTCAATTTAGCAAGATTTTAGGCTGATTTGATCGGCGCGGACGGCGACCTTACATGAAGTCTTCCATGGTCGGTTCGGGCTTCTTGTTGAGCTCTTCAAGGCTGGTCGGTGCACCCTTGGCAATCCACCAGGCAAAGGCCGAAGTCAGGATCAGGACCACGACGGCCTTCCACAACGGTGCAATCCGCGGGGCCTCGACGTCATCCGGCAGGTCGCGCGATCCGGTGATCATGGGCGGGACGATGCGGTCTTTCTTGACCAGCGAATAATAGATGACCGCGCCGATATGCAGGACAACAAAGGCGAGGATCACGTTGAAGCCGATCTCGTGCAGGTCAGCCATCGCGCGGGCCGTATCGTAGCTTACCATTGAGGTGAGCAGGCTGCCGACATTGTCCTCATCAAGCGCGAAGAGGCCCAGGCCAAGCTGAGTTGCCAGCAGCAGGAGCAGCGCAAGCACGCTCCACCCGCCGGCGGGATTGTGCCCGGCATATGCCTTCTGCGCCTTGCCGCCCAAGTGCGCCATGACTGCGCCCGGTCCCTTGAGGAATTGGCTGAAACGGGCGTTGGAGGAGCCGACAAAGCCCCAGATGATGCGGAAGAGCACGATCGCCAGAATGACATAGCCCAGCGTCATGTGCGTGCTGAGATCACCGTTTTCAGCTGTCCACCACATCGCCGGGATCAGCACGACCAGCGACCAGTGGACCAGCCGGATCGGCAGGTCCCACAGGCGCGTCTTCCGCATCGGAGCCTGCATCAGTCCTTCGCCTTGAACTGGTCGTGGCAACCCTTGCAGGTCGGTCCGACGGCCATCAGCGCGGCCTTGGTGGCATCGATATTGCCGGACTTCGCCGTGGCATTAAGCTTGGCGGAGGCGGCGACCAGCTTGGCGGCAGCGGCCTTGAAATCCCCCGGCTTGGCCCAGATTGCGGGCAGGGCGGCGGTCTTCACGCCTGCTTCGGACCCGGTGCCCTTGGGGAAGTGACCGGCGATCTTTGTCGCGGCCTTAGCCAGCGCGTCCGCGTTGGAACGGTAGACGTTGATGTCAGGCGCGGGCTTGCGGCCCTCATCGAGCATGCCCTTGAACGACTTGCCGATGACCTTGAAGTTGGCCTGGCGTTCGGCAATCTTCTGCTGTGGCGATGCGGCCATGACCGCGCCGGTGCCAAGACCGCCGACGACGGCGGCGAGTACGATAAGCTTCTTGTAGGACATGGGGGACCCCTCCGTGAAATTTCCCTGCTTGCATGGCCCGGATCAAGGCTTGGCGACAATCACTTTTTTGTAACTTGCCGATACATTTGCTTCAGCTGGAATACCCTTCGCGAGGACAATCGCCCGTCCGCCCTTGCCCCAGCATGCAATGCGCCGCTAAGGCTCGGTCAATGTGGTTCCAGATGAAACGGATTTTGCCATGAACGGCGCGGAAGCCCTCGTATCCACTCTGCTGGCGGAAGGGGTAGATACCTGCTTCGCCAACCCCGGCACGTCGGAGATGCATTTCCTCTCCGCGCTCGACAACCCGGCGATGAAGAGTGTGCTGTGCCTTTTCGAGGGCGTCGCGACCGGGGCGGCGGACGGCTATTTTCGCATGAAGGAAAGCCCGGCGGCGACGCTGCTGCACCTTGGGCCGGGCCTCGCCAATGGTCTCGCCAACCTGCACAACGCGCGGCGGGCACGATCGGGCATCGTCAACGTGGTCGGCGATCACGTGACGACGCACCTCAAGTATGACGCACCGCTGACGTCCGATCTCGAAGGGATCGCCCGCCCGCTCAGCCACTGGCTGCGCACGACGGACGGCGCCCAGACGCTGGCGCACGACGCGGCGCAGGCGGTGGCGGCGGCAAAGGATAGCCAGGTCGCCACGCTGGTCCTGCCGGGCGATGCTTCCTGGGGCGATGCCGGTGAGCTTTGCGCGCTCCCAATGCCAGCACCCCAGCGGCCCGTGCCTGCGCAGGATCAGGTCGATCACGTTGCCCGCATGATCCGGCAGGCCGATGGTCCGGTCCTCCTGATCCTCGCTGACCGCACTTGCCGAGGACGCGGTCCGGAGCTGGCGGGAAAGATCGCCGCCCATACCGGCTGCCGCATTGCCACCCAGTTCTTTACCAATCGCATCGAGCGCGGGGCAGGACGGGTAACGCTGGAGCGCATCCCCTATTTCGTCGAGGCGGCGGTCGAATGGCTGAAGCCCTTCCGCCACATCGTCACGGTCGAAACCGGCGAGCCGATCGCCTTCTTCGCCTATCCCGGCTGGCCAAGCTTGCTCAAGCACCCGGAAGCGCAAGTTCATTCGCTCGCCATGCCGGGCGAGGACGGCACGGCCGCGCTTGAGATGCTGGTCGATGCCCTTGGTGCAGGCGGGGCGCAGGTTCCGTGGCAGGCGCGGGTCGAAACCCCCGTGCCGCACGGTGCGCTCGATCCCGTATCCATTGCCCATGCCCTCGCGGCGGCGATGCCGGAGAATTGCATCCTGGTCGATGAATCGCTGACCACAGGGCGTTCTTCGATGGCGCTGACGGCGGGAGCGCTGCCGCACGATACCTTGCAGAACATGGGCGGGTCGATCGGCTTTGGCACACCAGTCGCCACGGGCGCCGCGATGGCTGCAAAGGGGCGGCGGGTGTTCTGCCTCGAAGGTGACGGCTCGATGATGTACACGCTCCAGTCGCTGTGGACCCATGCGCGCGAAGGGCTCGACATAACGACGATCGTCTTCGCCAACCGCAAGTACAAGATCCTGGAGGCAGAGTTCGCAAACATGGGCTTCGGCACGCCGGGCCCGCGTGCGGCGGAAATGATGGAGATCGACCGGCCGACGCTCGATTTCGTCGCCCTGGCTAAGGGCATGGGCGTGCCCGGAACGCGGGTGACGACGGCAGAGGACTTCCATGCCGCCATGGTGCGCTCATGCGGGGAGCCGGGACCGGCGCTGATCGAAGTGGTGCTCTGACCCTTATACTTGCTTCTCGTCAGGCGATGCGGCAACTGGTCAAGCCAGTGCCGCAGGGAGGAGCAGACGCATGTTGACCGTTGCAACCGCAGATCGATTGGGTCGCCGCCAGTTCCTTGCCGGAGTTTCCGCGGGCGCCGCGGGTTTGGCACTGGGCGGTGCGGCCTTGGCTGCCGGCAAGCGCGGCTTCTTCGACCGCATCGGCAAGCCTGTGGGCCTGCAAATATATACCCTTGGCGATGAGGCGGCGAAGGACATCGACGCCACCTTTGCCCGCGTCGCCCAGATCGGCTTCCGTGACATCGAGCTCCCCGGACTGCTGGGCAAGAAGCCGGCAGAGTTGAGAGCCGCCGCCGACAAGGCCGGCCTGCGCTTCAGCTCGATCCACCTGCCACTTCAAGGCATGCCGGGCGGGGCTGGTCTGTCGCTGATGAGCGATGCGCAGAAGATCGCTGACGACCTCGGCACACTCGGCATTTTCCAGGGCGTCGCGCCGATTGCGCCGTTCCCGGCCGACTTCCGCCCGCAAAAGGGCGAGGATTTCAAGGCTGCGATCGGGCGGTCGTTCGGCGCGGCTGGCAAGGCGCACTGGCAGCGCACGGCAGCCACGCTGAATGAACGCGCCGCTGCGCTGCGGCCTTTCGGCATCCTGGTCGGCTACCACAATCACAACATGGAATTTGCGCCGGTTGAAGGCACGACCGGTTGGGACGTGCTGGTGGCAGAGACCGACCCTAAGCTCGTCCATTTCGAAGTCGATGTGGGCTGGGTCTCGGCAGCAGGTCTCGATCCCGTGGCATTTTTCCGCAAGAACGCTGGCCGTTGCCGTTGGATGCACGTGAAAGACGTGAAGGCGACCACAAAGGCCAATTACGGGCTCGCCATGGACCCCACCGAAGTCGGTTCCGGCAGGCTCGACTGGGCGCGCATCCTTCCCGCCGCGCGCGCCGCCGGCGTCGAGCATTTCTATCTCGAGCAAGAACCGCCGTTCACCATGCCGCGCATCGATGCAGCGGCGAAGGGATACGGATTCCTGTCGCGGCTGAAGGCTTGATTTTCAAAATTTGACACGATCATGTCAAAATGACACGTTCAGGCCATGTCTGGACGTTTCGATTCGCGCCACCCTCTCATTGGGCTCATGGATGAGTTCCACCGGCTTGGCGGTCGCCTGAAAAGCGCCTTTGCCGATGCCCGGCGCGATGCCGGCCTGGGTGAGAGCGAGATGCTTGTCCTGACCGCCGTGGTCGATGCCGAGCGTGCACCCACTGTCTCGCAAATCGGCCGCTCGCTCGGCCAGCCGCGCCAGATCGTGCAACGGGCCGCCAATGCGCTGGTGGCCGAGGGTCTGATCGAGACCGCGCCCAATCCCGATCACAAACGCGCGCCATTGCTTCTGCCGACGGGTGCAGGAACAGCGCTCAAACGCCAGACCGATGCACGGGCAGAGGCTATCGCCGAAGCGCTCTCTGCCGGGCTCGATCTCGAAGCGGCTTGCGCGCTTAGCGATGGCCTGCGAGCCTTCCGCCAGAAGCTCGAAGCGCGATTGCGCACGGGCCAATCGACGGGAGACAATTGATGAAGCGTACCGCCACGATCCTGCTTGCCGCGCTCGGCGCTTCTCTGCTGCCTGCTTCGGCCATAGCCAAGTCGGCAGCTTTGCCGACCGTAGCCGAGGTCGCACAGGGCCAGACCCTGCGGCCCGATGTAAAGGCCTACCTCGACAATCTGAAAAAGCAGCCGAGGCCCGCCATGAGCGACGCGATGATCGCCCAGATCCGCAAGATCCCGCCCGCCATGATCGACCAGATGATGGCCGCTTCAGAGGTGCCGATCGGCACGCTGGCGGTCGATCGCAAGCTCACCATGCCGGGGCCGGGCGGGACCATGGACCTGCGCCTGTTCGATGCGCGCGCGGACCGCGGCCCCGGACCGGTGGTGGTGTTCTACCATGGTGGCGGCTTCGTCGTCGGCTCGATCGGCACCCATGCGGCCCTAGCGGCGGAGATGTCGCGCCAGCTCGACCTGCCGGTGGTGTCGGTCGAATACCGCCTTGCACCCGAACACAAGTGGCCGGCCGCCCCCGATGATGCCGAAGCCGCTGCCCGCTGGATCGCCAGCAATGGCGCGGCACTGGGGCGTGAGGTCAATGGGCTGGTCCTGACCGGTGACAGTGCGGGAGGCACGCTCACCCTGCTGACCGCGCTGGCCCTGCGTGACAAGCCCGCCGCCGCGCCGGTGAAGCTGATGATCCCGCTCTACCCGATGACCGATGCCTCGAAGCCCTATCCCTCGATGCTGGCCTTTTCGGGCGACTTCGGGCTGCCGCAGGCGGACATGAACTATTACGGGAAGGCCTATGGCGCCGATGTGAAGAGCCCGCGTCATTCCGCTCTGCTGGCTGACCTGCATGGCCTGCCGCCGACCGTGCTCGCCACGGCAGGATTTGATCCGCTGCGCGACGGCGGCCGCGCCTTTGCGGCCAAGCTGGCGCAGTCGGGGGTGCCGGTGAGCTACTACGAGGCAAAGGGCAACATCCACGGCTATGCCACCTTCCGCAAGGGCATCCCTTCCGCGCAGAACGATCTCAACACGATCATGGCCCTGTCACGCGCCATGCTGGCGGCAAAGTGAAGGTTGCCGGCAAGAGCGTCCTCGTCACGGGCGGTGGCGGCGGCATCGGCGGTGGCCTTGCCGAGGCCTTTGCCGAAGCAGGCGCGCGCGTATTCGTGGCCGATCTTGATGCAGGGCTCGCCGGGGAGACCGCGGACAGGATCGGAGGCACGGCCATCGCGATGGATGTGACTTCGCTTGATAGCTGGGCCGCCGCCAAGGCCGTGACCGGGGATATCGATATCCTCTGCAACAATGCCGGTATCGCGACGAAGTTCGAGCCGATCGAGCAGCTTTTGCCCGAGGAGTTTGACCGCGTCATGGCGGTTAACGTGCGCGGCGTGTTCAATGGAGTCCTGAGCTACCTTCCGGCGATGAAGGCGCGCGGAAACGGTCATATCGTCAATACGAGCTCCACCAATGGCCTGCTGCCGCATGGCACCTTTGCTGCCTATTGCGCCAGCAAGTTCGCGGTTCTCGGTCTCTCGGACTCGCTGCGGCAGGAGGTTGAGGACTTTGGCGTGGGCGTGACCGTGCTGTTCCCCGGCCTCACCCGCAGCCGCATGTCCATGGCGATGAAGGACGAACTCGGCATGGACGAAGCATCGTGGGCCGCCTTCAGCGCCAACATGATGGAGCCGATCTGGCTGGGCTGCGCCGTGGTGCGCGCGGTTGAGGCGAACGAGCCCTACGTCATGTCGCATCCCGATCACGCCCCGCTGGTCGAGCGCCGGCATCAGGCGATCATCGCCGCGCACCGTGAGCCTGCACAGCCGGGCTATGCGCCAAACGTTGAAGGACTGGGTTTCCGCGAATGAGCAAGATCGAGCACAACCTGGACGAACTCGCGCCGATCGGTCCGCTGACCGAGTGGCTGGATGCACACGTCCCGGAACTGGGAAGCGGTCCGCTCAGCACTTCAATCCTGTCGGGCGGGACGTCCAACGTCGTGCTCACGCTCAACCGCGGCGAGGGCGACATGGTCCTTCGCCGCCCGCCCGCGGTGCCACCGCCCGGTGCGGAAAAGGGCGTGCTTCGCGAGGCGAGGATACTCACCGCGCTCAATCAGACTGACGTGCCGCACCCGCATTGCTACGGCGTCTGCGACGATGAGGAGGTAATCGGCGGCCGCTTCTACGTGATGGAGAAGGTGAACGGCTGGGCACCGAACCTGCGGAACGAAAAGATTCATAACGAGCCGCCGTTTGACCGAATGCCCTACATCTACGGCATTCCCTTCGCCATCGTCGACGGGCTGATCAAGCTGGCGAATGTCGATCACGAAGCGATCGGGCTGGGGGATTACGGCAAGCCCGGCAAGTTCCTGGAGCGGCAGGTCGATCGATGGGTGGGGCAGCTGAAATCCTATCCCGATAAATACGCCGGATACGAGGCGCGCAGCTTCGAGGGCTTTGCCGAAACCGAGGAATGGTTGCGCGCGCAGGTGCCCGCAACGGAGACCACCGGCATTATTCACGGCGACGTCGGCACGCCCAACATGATGTTCCACCACGGCCCGCCGCCGCGCCTTGCCGCGATGATCGACTGGGAGCTTTCGACCATCGGCGATCCCATGATCGACATCGGCTGGTTCACCGGCGGCATGCGCGACGAGGACGATCCGGAGAAGGAGTTTCCTACCGCGCTGCAGGACCCGAACCTGTTTCCGACCAAGCAGGAACTGGCCCGATATTACTGCGCCGGCACGGGCCGCGACTTCCGCGATTTCGAGTACATTTCCGTGCTCGCCAAGTTCAAGTCAGGCTGCCTGCTCGAATACAAGGTGGCAGCGGCAGAGGCCGGCCACCTGCCCAAGGACGTCGGGCGCTTTTTCGCCCGCATTGCAGAGAACTGCTTCCGCGAAACCGCGGCGCAGGTGCGGAGGTTGAAGTGATCGATTTTTCTGTCGAACCCGAATTCCAGGCCAAGCTCGACTGGATGCGCGCCTTCGTCGAGGATGAGTGCCAGACCATGGACCTGCTCTGGCCGGGGCCGACCTTTACTTACGACACATCGCACAAGCCCTCGCGCCGGCATTTGAAGCCGCTTCAGGAAAAGGTGAAGGAGCAGGGACTGTGGGCCTGCCACCTCGGCCCGAACCTCGGCGGGCCGGGGTATGGCCAGGTCAAGCTGGCGCTGATGAACGAGATTCTCGGCCGCTCGCAGTGGGCGCCTACCGTGTTCGGCACGGCCGCGCCCGATACCGGCAATGCCGAGATCCTCGCGCTGTTCGGTACCGACGAGCAGAAGCGAAAGTACCTCGATCCGCTGATGGCGGGCGAGATCGTCTCGTGCTTTTCGATGACCGAGCCGCAGGGCGGGGCCGATCCCGGCGAGTTCACCTGCAAGGCCACGCGTGACGGTGACGAATGGGTGATCGAGGGGGAGAAGTGGTTCTCCTCCAACGCGCGCTATGCGGCCTTCTGCCTCGTCATCGCCGTCACCGATCCGGAAGCGAAGCTGACCGAGCGGATGTCCATGTTCATCGTTCCGACCGACACCCCCGGCTTCGAGATCATCCGCAATACCGGTATCGCCGGGACCGGCGAGACCATGGACGACGGCCAGTCCTGCTATGTCCGCTACAACCAGTGCCGCGTGCCGCTCGACTACATGCTCGGCGGGCCGGGCGAGGGCTTCAAGGTCGCGCAGGCGCGGTTGGGAGGCGGGCGCATCCACCACGCCATGCGCACCGTCGGCATTTGCCAGCGCGCGATCGACATGATGCTCGAGCGCGCCGTATCGCGCCGCACCAAGGGCCGGATGCTGGGCGATCACCAGTTCGTCCAGGGCAAGATTGCGGATTCCATCATCCAGCTCGAACAGTTCCGCCTGATGGTGCTGAAAACCGCATGGATCATCGACGAGATCGAGGGGGGCCGCATGCCGCATGGCGCGGCACGCAACCATATCGGCATGTGCAAGGTGGCGATGGCGCAGGTCTATCACGACATCGTCGGACGCGCGCTTGAACTGCACGGATCGCTGGGCATCAGTCTCGAGCTGCCGCTGTCAAGTTGGTACGCCGGACACATGGCGCTGGCCTTTGCCGATGGGCCGACGGACGTCCATCGTAGCCAAATCGCCCGCTCGCACTTGAAGAAAACGAAGCCGGCGGATGGCCTGTTCCCGAGCGAGCACATCCCCACCCGCCGCGCCGCGGCCATCGCCCGCTATCCCGATTACGAAAGCGCCGAATGATGGACCCCTTGTTCGATTTCACCGGCAAGGTGGCACTGGTCACGGGCGGTTCGCGCGGGCTGGGCTATCAGATGGTCAAGGCCTTTGCCTCGCGCGGCGCGGATGTGATCATCGCCAGCCGCAAGCTGGAAAATTGCGAGGCCGTGGCCGAGGAATGCCGCGCGCTCGGCGTCCGGGCGCTCGCGATATCCGCCCATGTCGGCAAGTGGCCCGAGTGCGATCGCCTAATCGAGGAGGCCTATGCCGCTTTCGGGCGTGTGGATATCCTTGTGAATAACGCCGGTATGAGTCCGCGCTCCCCCAGCCATGAGGTGACCGAGGCGATGTTCGATTCCGTGGTCAACCTCAACTTCAAGGGACCATTCCGTCTCGCCAGCCAGATCGGCAAGCGCATGTATGACGCAGGCGGCGGCTGCATCATCAACGTCACCTCTTCGGGCTCGCTGATGCCCCTTCCGCAAGTCGTGCCCTATGGTTCGTCGAAGGCTGCGCTCAACGCCATGTCCGTCAGCCTCGCGCATGAATATGCCCCGCACGTTCGGGTGAACACGCTGTCGCCGGGGGCGTTCAAGACCGACATCGTCCAAGCATGGCCCGACAAGGGCGAAGGCCCGATCCCGACCCCGCGCGGCGTGGCGGCCGATCCGGGCGACATTGTGACGGCCGCGCTGTTCCTCGCCAGTCCGGCTTCGGTCAATGTCACCGCGGCGTTGGTCAGGTGCGACGGGGGGCAGCATTGATGCCCCGCGCTGTCATCGCCGAACAGTTCGGCCCGCCAGACAGCTATGCGCTGAACGAATACGACCCCGGCCAGCCCGGCGAGGGGCAAGTGCGCGTGGCCATCAAGGCGGCGGGTGTGTCCTTCGTGGATGTCCTAACCGCGCGCGGGGAATACCAGTTCAAGCCGCCACTCCCGTTCATCCCCGGCAGCGAATATGCCGGCGTGGTCGAGGCTGTCGGCCCGGGCGTGAGCGGCTTCGCACCGGGTGACCGGGTGTTCGGTTCCGGCATGGGCGGCATATTTGCCGAGGCGGCGCTGTTCAATGCCGCGAACGTCAGCCGGATACCCGACGGCCTGACATTTGCAGAGGCGGCGGTCTTCCCGGTCAACTACCAGACCGCTTGGCACGCGCTGGTCGATCGTGCAGCGGCCAAGGCGGGGGAAAGCCTGCTGGTGCTCGGCGCGGCGGGGGGCACCGGCTATGCGGCGGTGGAGGTGGGCAAGTACATTGGCCTCCATGTCATCGCCTCGGCCTCCAGTCCTGAAAAGCAGGCAGCCGCCGGGGCGGGCGGTGCCGATGCGGTGGTGAAGACTGGCGAGGCGGACTGGCGCGACCAGGTCAAGGCGGCGAACGGCGGGCGCGACGTGGACATCGTCTTTGATCCGGTCGGCGGCGAGGCGACTGACCTCGCGTTCCGCACCCTCGGCTATGGCGGCCGGCACCTGGTGATCGGTTTTACCGGCGGCCTCACCGCGCTCAAGACCAACCTGCCGCTGCTCAAGTGCGCCAGCCTCGTCGGCGTTCAGATGCGCGGCCACGCGCTCTCCCGGCCTGAGGAAGCGGCGGCGAACCGCGTGAAGGTAATGGAACTTGCAGGGGAAGGGCACTTCCACCCCGCCATCGCTGCACGCTTTCCGCTGGAGGACTATGCGGCGGCAATGGATCTGGCCTTTTCAGGCAAGGCGGCGGGCCGGGTGGTGCTGGAGATGAGGTAACGTCGTCCCGGACTTGATCCGGGACCGGTGGCATTATCAACGCAAGCTGGCGTCCATTCTCCAGCGGTCCCGGATCAAGTCCGGGATGACGCATCCATCACTCGGAACGCTTGCGGGGTCATCCCCGTCCACCGCTTGAACGCCCGGCCAAAGCTCGTCTGGTCACCATAGCCCAGCCGCTCGCCAATCTCGTCGAGCGAGAGCTGGCTGGAGCGCAGCAAGTCACGCGCTATGGCTTCGCGCTGGCCTTCGACCATTTCGGAAAAGCGCAGCTTTTCTTCCGCCAGCCGCGTCTGCAGGGTGCGGACTGAAAGTCCCAGCTTCGAGGAGCACCGCTCGATCGAGCAGTTGCCCGATGGCAGCGCGCCACGAACATAGCTTTCCACCTTTTCCGCCAGCCCCACCTTCTGCGTATCGCGCACCCGCTCAAGGTAGCCGCCGAGCAGCCGGTAAAGCAGCCGGTTCGAGGTCGGCACCGGCTGGTCGAGCGTGTGGAGCGGGAAGGCGACCGAATTGCGGCGCTGCCGGGCGTGGACGCGGCAGCCGAGCAGTCGCTCCATCTCCGGTATGTCGGCAGCGCGTGGTTCGGCGGAAAGGCTGACCCAAGATGGGCGGAAATGCGGGCCGCCCAGCATCTGCAGCAGCTTCACGTTGAGCATGGCGGCTTGGTAATGCGCCTGGTCGTTCACGCCGAGGTCGGTGTTGACCATCCAGCAGAACTCGGCGGTGTCCTTGTCCTCGATCAGCAGGACCTCGCTGTCGGGCGAATGGACCACGGGCATGTACTCGACGAACGCCCCAAGCGCCGTGCGCACGTCCGGTGCGGCGCGGGCGAGTGCGGTGATGCAGCCGAACACGTCCGGGTCCTGGCTCTGCGCGAAGTGCAGGCCGAACAGGCTGTCGTCAAAGGCGGCGCTGCAATATTCGAAGACATCGGCCAGCTGCTGCGCGGCGATGTGACTTTCCGGGTCGGAGAGCACCCGCGCTTCCATGCCGTGCCTTTCCACGATGCCGCGCGCATCGCGGCCCATGGTGCGGGCGACCTGCGCAAGTCCGGCGAAATTGGCGGCGCGCACCTGTCCGCTCGCCGGAGAGACGTCGAGCGGGCCGTCGAGGCTGAAGAAGGGTTCGCCGGGCATGGGGCGAAGCTAACACGTGCCTGCACACTGTCCAGCACCATATGCGCGTCCTATCGATTACCTCGCGCGCAATGCAGGTGAAACCCTCTCGGCCTGTGGCACACCCTGCAACAACAAGAAGAGATATGTTCGAGGGAAGCCTGCCGATGAAAACCATCGCCGATCACAAGCGCGCGGCCGAGGCGCATGTGCTGTATGAGAAGGACAAGGCGACCCGCATTGCGACGATCACCTTCAGCCGGCTCGACAAACACAACACAGCGACCATCGGCATGCGCGCCCGTTTTGGCGAGTTGGTGCACAAGGCGAACATCGACGATGATGTGAAAGTCCTCGTGATCCGGGGCGAGGGCGATCACCTCGGTTCGGGCGGCGATCTGGACGAGCACGGCGACCTTTATCTCAATCCGAAGCCGGGCGATGGCTTCCTCACCGACCTCGAAATTGATGATCCGGACGTGAAGTATCCGCCTCCGGGATCGTACCGCTACCTCCACGGCCTGACCGACTATTACGCCAAAGCCCGCTCGGGCAACCGGCCGCTGCAGGAGTTCAAGAAGGTCTCGATCATCGAGGCAAAGGGCTATTGCTATGGCTGGCACTTCTACCAGTGCGCCGATGCCGACATCATCGTCGCTTCGGACGATGCGTTGTTCGGCCACCCGAGCTTCCGTTACGCCGGCTGGGGGCCGCGCATGTGGCAATGGCTGGAAACCGTGGGCCTGCGCGCCTTTTCGGAAATGCTGTTCACCGGACGGCCCTTCACCGCGCAGGAGATGTTCTCGTGCAACCGCTTCGTCAATTCGGTGGTCTCGCGCGACCAGCTCGAAGCGGAAACGGCCAAGTACGCTCACGCCTGCTCGATCACCCGGCCGACCGACGTTGTCGTGGCTCAGAAGACCTTCATCGAGGCATACAAGCAGTATCGCGGGGAATATTTCGGCAGCCTGCTGACTGGCTGGCTGGAGGGAATGCTGCCGCTGATGAAGGATGACGGACCCAACGACGTCAACCTGGGCAAGGATTCCACGTTCGAGCAGGGCATCGGCAAGGTCGTGAAGAACCATGACCAGAACTATCCACCCGAATGGCGCCTCTCGATGAAGGGCCGCAAGGGATAGTTATTCACCGCCTTTGGGAGAGGGCACATGGCAGAAACACTGTTTTCACTCGACCGGCGCAACGTCCGCGAATGCCAGAAGCTGTTTCGCGGGGAACGTGCGCAGGAATACTACCTCGGCGATTACTGGCTCGATGAAGGCCCTTCGGTAGAGGTCAAGGCCGAGCGCAAGTCGGTCGGGCCGATCTCGATCATCCGCATGACGACCAGCCCCAAGAGCTACTTCCGCCGCACCCGTCAGCATATACGCGAGGATGCGACCGACCTTTCGGTGCTGTGGTTCGTCAAGCGCGGTAGCCTCGGCCTGTCCAACCAGTGCGGCAACAAGGTGGCGCATCCGGGGGACTTCGCCATCACCCGCTCGATGTCGCCCTTCCTGATCGAGTGCAACGTTGACGAGGAAGGCGTCAACCAGACGCTCCACGTCACGGTGCCCACGCATATCCTGCGCGCGGTCATCACCCGCGATTTCGACACCGGCCTGTTCATGCATGTCGAGCGGCCGGAAATGGCGATTGCCGAGAACCTGTTCACCGACGTGTTCGAGGATGACGGCAACCTCTCGCCAGACAGCGCCCGTGCGCTGGTCGATTGCGCGCTGCACATCATCGGTAATGCGGTGAAGGCGGATAGCGAGGGCCAGCCTACCCGGCAAACGATCGCCGATCGCCGGCTGGAAGAGGTCCTGCGCTTCACCGAAGTGCACCTGTCCGACCCGCAGCTTTCAACCACGATGGTCGCCCGCGGCTGCGGCATTTCCATCCGCTACCTTTCGTTCCTGCTCCGGCTGAAGGGCACCAGCTTTTCCGAACTGGTCTGGGAACAGCGGCTGGAAAAGGCGCGATCCTGGCTGACCGCCACCGATGCCCGCGACATTTCGATCAGCGAGATCGCCTATGGCGTCGGCTTCAAGAGTCCCGCCCATTTCAGCCGCATGTTCAAGCGCGTTTTCAAGAAAAATCCACGCGAATATCGTAGCTTGGCAGACAATGATGCAGGTCAGTGTGAAGGTGGCGAGGCCCTGGAGGCCTAGACCTCATATCGCGCAGGCGGGAACTGGGTGGCAGGCTTGCCCTTGCAAGTCCGGCGCTTAGGCTGGGTGCAAATGGATCCGAGAGAGAGGTTTCGTCATGCCCCGTTACAAGATGATCGCACTGACCAGGCCCGTTGAAGGCCGCGAGGAGGAATTCAACGCGTGGTACCAGAACGTCCACCTGGTCGAGCTCTGCGCGATGCCGGGCGTCATGGGTGCCCAGCGTTACAAGCTTGCCGCCCCGCTGCAGGGCTATGACGAGCGGCCCTACCTCGCGATTTACGACATCGAATGCGACGATATCCGCGCCACGCTCGGCGCGATCGGCGCGGCATCCGCGTCAGGCAAGATGACGCCTTGCGACGCGGCGGACAGCGCCAATGCCTATACCGTGGTGTTCGAGGAATTCGGGGAACGGGTAGAGGGCTAACCCCCGAACTTCGGGGCCCGTTTTTCCCGCAGCGCCATCACGCCTTCCATGTGATCGGCGGTGCGCACGCTGACCGATTCCATAGCGATGCCTGCTTCCATCACGGAGTGGGCAACACGCTTCAGCTCCATCTGGGTCAGCACCTTGGTCGCCCGGATCGCATACTGCGCCCCGGCGATCAGCTTGTCACAGAAGGCATCGACCGCGCCGTCGAGTTCCTCGGGCGGCAGGCAGTGGTTGACGAGGCCGATCTCGGCGGCCTTCTGCGCGGTGAGCAGGTCACCGGAGAGCAGGAATTCCTTCGCTCGGCCCAGCCCGATGCGCGCCGCCCAGATGACCGCGCCGCCGTCCCCCGCCACCAGGCCGAGGTGCACGTGCGGATCGCCGATCTTGGCTTTCTCTGATGCGAAGATGACATCGGCAAACAGCGCCAGCGTTGCGCCAAGCCCAACCGCATGGCCGTTGAGCCGGCAGACCACCGGCTTGTCGATATCGAGCAGCGTATAAACGATGCGCTTGGCAACTTCCGCCTCGTGATCGAAAAGGGCGGGGGAGGTCGCGTTCTTGAGGATGTGATCGAGGTCACCCCCGGCCGAAAAGGCCCGGCCCGCGCCGGTCAGCACGATCACGTCCGATGCAGGATCGATGCGGGCGAAGTGCAGCGCCTCCGCAAGTTCGTCGTGCAGTTCGAGATTGACCGCGTTCATCGCGTCGGGGCGGTTGAGCACGACGTCGAGCCGGCGGCCCTTGCGGACCAGTTCGACCGTGCTGAACTTGGGAAGATCGCTCATCACGCCTGTCTAGCACCGCGCCGCGCCCTCGCAATCCGCCAATCCGCGCCCCTGCGATATGCGCCCCCGCTACCCTTGATCGCCGCACGCTTCCGGGCTCAATTGCGCGGCTTCAGGAGAGGTTTGCCATGTCCGGTTTTGACGAGACTTTCGATTGGGTAGTGGTCGGCAGCGGTGCCGGATCGATGTCTTCCGCCATGGTCATGCGCGATGCCGGCAAGTCGGTCGTGGTGCTCGAAAAGATGCCCTACGTCGGCGGCACTACTGCGAAATCCGGCGGAGTCATGTGGATCCCGAACAACCGCTTCATCCGCGCCGAGGAACCGGACGAGAGCCCGGAAAAGGCGATTACCTACCTCGACGCCGTGACTGACGATGGCAGCGACGCGCCGGGAACCAGCCGGGAAAAGCGGCTGGCCTATGTCAACGAAGCGCCGAAAATGCTGGAATACATCATCTCCAAGGGCGTGGAGATGGAGCGTGCGACAGACTTCTGGCCGGACTATTACGATGACCTGCCCGGCGGCTGCAAAACGTCGCGCTGCGTCACAGCAAAGTTCTTCAACACCAACGAACTGGGCGAATGGCGGACGAAGCTCGCTCCCGGTTTCGCGCCGTTTCCGGCGAAACTGGATGACGGCATGAAGGTGACCAACTTCATGCACAAGTCATGGGGCATCAAGCTCAAGTTCCTGCAGATCGCCTTCCGCGTTGTCGGTGCGAAAATCACCGGCAAGCACTTCACCACGGCCGGAGCGGCGCTGCAGGGGCGGATGCTCAAGGCGGCGCTGGCGAACGGCGTGGACATCCGCGTGCAGAGCCCGGTGAAGGAATTCATCGTCGAGGACGGCAAGGTTGTGGGCGTCATCGCCGAAGTGGATGGCAAGCCCCGCCGGATCGGCGCCAATCTTGGCGTGTTGGTCAATGCTGGCGGCTTTGCCCAGAACCAGGCCATGCGCGACAGGTATATGCCCGGAACCAAGGCGGCTTGGTCGAACACCCCGCCCGGCGATACCGGTGACCTGTTTGGCGAGATGGAGCGCGTGGGCGGCGTGCTCGCACAGATGGACCAGATGGTCGGCTATCAGACCAGCTATGCGCCGGGATTCGACAAGGACTTCGTCAAGCCGGGCGGGCAGGGCATTACGGGCAAGCCGGGCTGCATACTCGTCGACCAGTCGGGCGTGCGTTACCTGAACGAAGGCGGCTCCTACGAGCTGTACTGCCAGAACATGCTCGAGCGGAACAAGACCGTCCCCGCCGTGCCGAGCTGGGCCGTGTTCGATCAGCACTACGCCGAAAACTACAAGGTTCTGAACAAGTGGCTCGGCAAGCCGGAAGTCCGCAAGGACCTGGTCGATTGCGGCTACCTCAAGGTCGGGGAAACCATCGAGGACCTTGCCTCCCAGATCAAGGTCGATCCCGCCACGCTGCGCACCACGATCGAGCGCTGGAACGGCTTTGTCGACAAGGGCGTGGACGAGGATTTCGGCCGCGGCGGCCGCGAATACGACAAGTGGCTGGGCGATCCGTTCAAGGACGGCAACCCGGCGCTGGCGCGGCTCGACAAGGGCCCGTTCTTCGCCATCGACATCATCCCGGGCGACGTTTCCACCTATGGCGGCGCTTTGATCGATGCGCAGGCCGGGGTGATCAAGGCAGACGGCTCGCCGGTGCCGGGGCTCTACGCCTGCGGGGTCTCCACCGCCTCGATCATGGGCGGGGTTTATCCGGGAGCGGGGGCCAGCGTCGGCCCGTCGATGACCTTCGGCTACATCGCCGCCAAGCACGCGGCGGGTGTGGCGAACTCGATGTGATCAGTTGAGCGCCCCGCGCTCCACCGGCTGCGCGGTCCCTCGCGCCGCGACCCAGTCCGGAAAGGGCTGTTCGCCCCATTCGAGCGTGCGGTAGGTGATCAGGAACACGTCCAGCGTGGCGCGAAGCGATTCCTCGTCAAGGATCAGGTAGGCGTCGATCGTCGCATCATCAGTGAAAGTCAGTTGGACGCCCCCTTGCTCGAGGTCGGCCATGTGGATGGTCTTGCACAGCCATGGTTCGGCGTCTGGTACGGCCTCGACCGGCGGCTGCGGGTTGCTGTCCCGCTCCATGCGCAGCTTTTCCTGCTCGATATCGAGCACCAATTCGCGCGGGATCGGTCCGGCAACGGCCTTTTCCGCGCGCTCCGCGAGAACCGGCACGAAGCGATCCGCCAGGCGCCGGGTGAGGAAGATCGCACTGGAATTGCCCCGCCGGATCGACCGTATGCAGCCGGATTCGGTCATGGTCGAAATCCGAAGCCATGGTGAAGGTGTGGATTATGAAGGTCTGGCGCTCAGCCATGTCTGTATGGCTCAATACCGTTCGAAGGGCCGGATCGGCTGATTGCGCCGCAAGCCCCCAGCGGATATCCGGCGGCCTTCCACGCCTTGAGACCTTCGCGCAGCCAATAGATGTTCGTGTACCCCTCGAACTGCATGCGCAGGATCGCATTGTATGAATTGCGGCAATTCTCGTGATGGCAATAGACCATGATCGGACGTGCCTTCTTCGCATCGTGCATGAAGGTGAACGTATGCAGGTTCTCGCGAACGAAATACTGCACCTTGTCGTCGAACGCGCCGCTTGCCCCTGCATAGGCGAATTCCTCGGTGCCCGGAATCACGACCGCATCGCGCAGGGCTCCGAGCACGAGCATGTCCTTGCCGTATTTGTCCAGCAAGCAGGCCGCCTGACGGGCAGAGATTGTCTGGACACCCGGAATATGGTCGGGCGTGGGACCTGAACCGCCGGGGCCGAGCTTCCCGTCATAGGGAATCCCCGGCGCCGGTGCGTCGGCCGCGGTTGCGGCGCAGGCCGGCGGAGGCGAGGGCTGTCCTTCACCAGCAAGACGCGCGCCGGCCTCGCGCAAGGACTTGTAGCTGTCCATCTGCCGCAGCAGGTTGTAGCGAACATGTGGCACCATGACGGAGGTGAGCCGGTGCCATGGCGCATCGACCACCTCGTCCACCTTGAGCTGGGTATCGATCGCGGCGAGCATGTCCTCGATCGGCGTCTTGCCCGTTGCCGGATCGCGCCAATTGGGGTCGAGCCCCAGCTTGGTCAGCTCCCATATCCGCTGGTGATCGTCCAATGCGATAGCAAGGCGGTATAGCCCACCCTTGAAACCCGGAATGGCGGGCAGGAACTCGTCGCAGGTAAGGCCGCTCTGTTCGCGCGGCAGAGCCTGCCGCTCCCTGAACCACGCGCGTATGCGCTGCTCCTTTACCGCCTCGCTTTCCGTGCCGGTCAGACCTGTAATGTCCCAGAGTTCGGAAGTGAGCGAGCCCGGCCGCGGCGGGCCTGTGCCAATGACTTCACAAAGAGCAGTGCGGATTTCTACTGGAGTAACCGGGATCTTGCGCGGTTTTGCAGGTGCGGCCTCTGCTGCAGTGCCGAGGCAGAAGGCGACGCCGCAAAGGGCGAGGATCAGCTTGCGCACCAGATCAGCCACAGGAACCGTCGAGACAATCAGAGCTGCTGACCTTGCATTGCTTGGCGCTGTTGGCGGTTTGCATCGCTTTCATCTTGCCGAACATGGCGCGGATATCGGCATCAAGGTAGGGCAACTGGCCTTCGAGCGATACGCGCGGGGCCGAAGCGGACGCGAATTGGCTGAACGTCGACAGCTTGAGCGAGACGCGACTGTCCAGTGCAAGCGCGGCAAGGATATCGGGCATGTAGTCCTGAATTCGCACGCGGACCGGCGCATTGGGCACTATCGGCCGGATAACGGGGAAATTCGCATAATAGGAGCCGAAGGTAACCTGTGCCGCCGTGAACTTGGGTGGCAACCGGCCTCCAGGCAACGCCATGGGCGGGATCACGAAGTCAACATAGCTCCAGCTTGCGGTGCCGTTGTCCTCCATCTTGCCGCGCAGTTCGAGATAGGGGACGCGCGCTATGTCGGTACGGTCGATCGCCTGCAGGTTCTCCAGTTTAAGGCCAGCCCGAGGCATCGGGATGCGGGCGTAGAACGGCACGCCAAAATCGGTAGCGGCTTCCGCGTAACCACCCGGGCTCTTGAGCGGAGATCGCCACTGGCACATGGGAAAGGGCTCGGACGAACCGAGATTGCTGGCTGGCACTCCAGCGAATTTTGCGATGAATTCGCGGTCTTCCGGTGTGAGGACCTTGGCTGGTTCCCGAGTTCGGGTGACGTCGATAAACCCGCGTACTTCCTGCGTTGCACCCGGAAAAGCCGCCGCAAGTAAGCAAGCAGTAGTCAGGATCGCGATTTTGTTTCGCAAGATTATCTTCCCTCTTCTGCGAGCTATCCGGAAACTACGAGAGGCCGAATTCAAGTCAACTTGATTCAAAACAGGTTGATGCCAACCTTGCTGAAGAACTGTCCGCTTTCGGCGTGGCGGAAGGCATCATGAATGCGCGCCAGGTCATAGACCACATCGATCACTGGCCGCACGCCATGTTTCACGCAAAACGCCAGCATTGCCTCATGCTCATCGCGGTTGCCGACATTGACCGGCACGATCTGCGCCGGAAGCTGCCCGATCCTCCCCCACGAAAATTCGCTGCCGAGCATGCCGATCGACGCGATCACGCCGTCCGGAGCGAGGGTGGAAATGTTGGCCTCCAGCTGTTCCACACCGGCGACATCGACGACGATATGCACCCCGCTCGAAGCCGCGCGCGCCTTGGAAGCCCATTCCGGGTCGGTGCGATAATTCAGCGTCACATCCGCGCCCATTGCCGTGCCGCGCCGCAGCTTGGCATCGCTGGAGGACGTGAGGATCACCTTTGCCCCATGTGCCTTGGCGAATTGCAGCGCAGCAATGCTCACCCCGCCGGTGCCGTGGCACAGTACCCAGTCACCGGGCTGCAACGGCCGGGCCAGGAAGAGCGCGTTCCATGCGGTGAGCCCCGCGCAGGCAAAGGTCGCGCATTCGAGGTCGCCCAGCTCGTCGGGATTGAGTACCAGGCCCTCTGCGCTGAAATTGGCCAATTGCCGCGCCACCCCGTCGGCCATGCCGCCCAGCATATCCATCGAAGGTTCGCGTCCGTGCAGCCAGCTTTGCGCGAAGATAGGGCTGACTCGGTCGCCCGGCTTCACGCGGGTCACGCCTGAGCCAACGGCAGTCACGACGCCTGCCGCGCAAGACATCGGAATCCGCACCCCGCCGCCCGTGATGCCGCCCATGCTCGGAACCAGCAGGCCCTTGGCGACGATCAGGTCGCGGAAATTGATCGTTGCACAGTGCAGGCGGACTTGTGCCTGACCGGGGGCGGGCGGCGGCACATCGACATCGCGCAGTTCGATGGCGTCGATGCCTGCGCCTTCGGTGATAATGGCGGCCTTCATCCCCAGTCTCCTTTATGCGCAGGGAGCCTGCCGGCGACCTTGATGTCAACGTCTTGCTGGCGATGAATTCGGCGCTAGTCTGCTTACTTCAGGTGGAGGGCACGATGGGCCGGGAAGCGATAGCGCAGTGCGTTTGGGCTGGTCAGAGCGCCGAAGCAAAGGTCCTGCTGGAATCGCAGGAGATCATCCTGCGCGGCGGTATCAAGGCGCGCATCCCCCGCAGCAGCATCACTGCTTTCGCTGCCGAAGGCGACATGCTTCGTGTCACCGCGCCCGGCGGAACGCTTGAGGCGCGGCTGGGCGAAAAAGAGGCCGCAAAGTGGGCCGAGGCACTGGCCAAACCCGCGCCCAGCCTGGCCTCAAAGCTCGGCATCGGCGGGGAGAAACCCGCCTTTCTGCTTGGCGAAACCGATGATGAAGGGTTGCTTGATGCTCTTGCCGGGCACCACAGCGTCGACAGGGCCGAGCAGGCCTCGGTCGTCATTGCCATGATCGCCAGCGAGGACGATCTTGATGCCGCGGTGGAACTCGCGGGCGAGCATGGACTGATGCTCTGGTGCATTTATCCCAAGGGCAAAGGCGTGGCCTTCGGCGACATGGCGATCCGGGGCCAACTGCGCGCTGCGGGGTGGATGGACAACAGGACCTGCGCGGTTTCCGACCACCTTACCGCGACACGCTACGGCCGGAAATGACGTTGTCCCGGGGCAAGCCTGGGACGACGATTATGCAGCCAGAGCCGCGCGCCCCGCTGCCTCGCGCCAGTGGTCGAGACTGCCGCACAGTTGCAGGTTGAGCATGGCCCGCTTCATGTAGTGGTGGACCGGGTATTCCTGGGTCAGGCCGATGCCCCCGTGAAGCTGAATCGCTTCTTCGGTGATGTATCGATAAGTGTCCGTCGCGTGGGCCTTCATCGCGCCCAGATCGACTACCGGTGAGGTTGCAGCAGCATGCGCGCGGGCTTCGTAAAGCGCCTCGGACACGGTCAGCGCGATCTTCAGGTCCGCGCAGCGGTGCTTGAGCGCCTGGAACATTGCCAGCGGCCGGTCAAACTGCTTGCGGACCTTGAGATATTCCACCGTCAGGTCGAGTGCAGCAGCCGCGCCGCCAAGGCTGTCTGCCGCGACGAGCACGTGCGCGGTGCGGGCGATCTCGTCATGCAGGGCGGTGGCGACATCGCCTTCCGCTACCAAAGTCATGGCCTCGAGCGGAACCCCGGTAAGGTGGAGGTCGAAGACCTTTCGGCTTTCGTCCCACAGCGGGCGGGGGACAAGCGTGACCCCTTTCGCGCCCAGCGGAACGAGGCGATAGGCGCCAGCACCGCCGACCAGCACATGGCTCGCCATGTCGGCGTCGAACAGGCCGTGGACTTGCCCGTTGATCACCCCGCCTTCGACGTGGACATCGGCGGGCAGCATGTTGAGCGCGACATATTCCCCGCCGCAAATACGCTCGATCCATTCGCTCTTGCCCTCGAAATCGGGGGCGGAGGCGATGCCTCGCAGGGCTAGGAGGGCGGGAATCAGGGGAGCGGTGCAGAGCACCTTGCCCAGTTCCTGAACGATCGCGCCAGCAGCCTCGCGGCCGAGGCCGAGGCCGCCGAGTTCCTCGGGCAGGTCAACCAGAAGCCAGCCCATCTCAGCAGCTAGCTGCCAGCTCTGCTCACGGTCGGGCAGGATCGAGCCGGCGGGAAAGGCCTTGGCGGCGCTGTCGCGGAGTTCCGAAAGTTCGATCACAGCGTCCACCCCTTAGGTTCGCGCGGCATTTCCAGCATGCGCTCGGCGATGATGTTGCGCTGCACTTCCTCGCTGCCGCCGGCGATGGTCCAAGCGTAGGAGTTCATGAAGTCAGCCATCCAGTTGCCGGTGTTGAGATCGCCGAAGGTGATGGCGGCACGGTACTGTTCCGCCATGCCGCCAAGCCTGACGCCAAGCGCGGAGTAGGCGCGCAGCGCGCGGCTGTAGGCGTTCTTGACGATCGAGGCGTCGCCCACGCGCTCGATACCGGCGATGCGGTTCTCAAGGAAACGGTCGGCCAGCGCGCAGACGGCGTCCACTTGCGTCACCAGTTCGCCGAAATCGCGCAGGACGCCGCGGTCCTCGCTGTGGCCGTGAATGCGGATAAGTTCGCTCACCCGGCCGAGCGCGCCGCGCATGCGGTTGGAAAGTTCGAGCAGGGTCAGGCCGCGTTCGGAAGCGAGCGTGGCCTGCGCCACGGCCCAGCCGGCGCCTTCATCTCCCACCCGCTGCGACACGGGGACTTCGACATTGTCGAGGAAGATCTCGGCGAATTCCTCGTCGCCTTGGATCTGTTCGATCGGGCGGACAGTTACGCCCGGTGTCTTCATGTCCATCAGCAGGTAGGTAATGCCCGCCTGCTTCGGCCCGTCCGAGGATGTGCGCACCAGGAGCAGGCACATGTCGGCATATTGCGCCATGGTCGACCAGATCTTCTGGCCGTTGATCACGTATACGTCGCCATCAGGACGAGTCTGGCGCTCTGCTTTGCACTTGATCGCGGCGAGGTCTGACCCGGCGCCGGGCTCGGAAAAGCCCCGGCACCAGGTCTCGCCGCGCAGGATGCCGGGCATGTAGCGTGCCTTCTGCTCCTCGTTCGCGCATTCGTGCAGCGTCGCGAAGGCGTGATAGGTCGAGACAAAGGAGAGCAGCAGGCGCGGCGCATCGGCGGCGGCAAGCTCTTCGTAGATGACCTTCTGTTCGGCCAATCCGCGTCCGCCGCCCGGCCATTCCGCAGGCCAGTGCGGGATCGCATAGCCGGCTTCGACCAGTTTCAGGAACCATTGCCGCTGGCTTTCGGCAAAGGCCTTGTGATCGGTGATGTCGCGCCAGCCCTGCGGCTTGTTGGCCGCGAGCCAGTTGCGCAGGTCGCTGCGCAGCGTGTCTAGGGATGCCTGGTCAGTCACGCGGGCCTCATGCCTTGCGCGGGCGGATGGGGGAAGGGGCAGGCCGGGAATATCGCCCAAGCGAGTCAGGTCAGGGCGGCCGCCGTGCCATGATCGGCAAAGGCAGCGCCGTAACGCTCGGCCAGAGCGCGGCTGATCGGATGGGGCTGCCAGCCGTCGGTGCCAAGCGTCGAAAGCCAGATGGCGAGGCCATAGGCGGGTGACTGGCGATAGCGGAGCCAGGCTTCGTCCCAAGCCGGGCGCTGTGCCTCTGCAACGGGCAGGGCTTCGAGGTAGCCACGCAGGAGTTCGGCCTCATGTCGCCGACGGTCCTCGACAGTCAGCGATCCGACCAGGAAGTAGCCGACGTCCTGTATCCAGTTGCCCCGCCGTACCACCTGCCAATCCAGGAAGCCGGTGGTGCCATCGGGCAGGACATAGGTGTTGCCGATATGGGCATCGCCATGGAGCAAGGTCTGGTGACCAGAAGCGAGCGTCGCCACGTTGGCGGCCCAAAGATCGACCACCCGGTCCGCAGATAGATTGCGAACTTCGTCCGGTAACTCTCTGCCAGAACGTGATAGTCCGGTGGGAATTCGCGCCCGTAGCCCCACTTGCCAGCCCTGTGACGGTTCCCACTGTTTCACCCAGCGCAAGCGGCGGTGGCTGCTTGCCGTCATGCCCCAATATGCCCCGTGCAATGCGGCCAGGCCTGAGAGGCCTCCCGCCACCTGCTCAACCGTCATCGGCCGCAAGGCATCGCGCGGATCGGCGCCGCGCAGGGTCAGGTCTTCCATCACCAGCAGGAAATCGAGCCGGGGATAGTCGGGGACGGCAAGATAGACCTTCGGGTGCTCGAGCGGCAGCTTTGTGCCGCTCGCGAAGAGGCGTGCTTCAAGGAACAGGTTGCCATTGCGCAGGTGCACCCAGCGATGGCTGGGCGCATGGGCTTTCAGGAAGAGCTGCGCCGGTCCGCTTCCCTCAGCATAGTCTAGCGCAAAGCGTGCGCGGCGGTTGGTGCCATCGTCCGCCTGGACGAGCCGGACCGCGCCGACCTTCGCACCCGGATGGTCGCGCCTTAGCGCGCGGGTGAACCAGTCCGCATCCGGGCTTTCCCACCGCTCCGGCACGACCGGGAAGAGGGAAAGCCAGCGGGGCAGCATCAGACGGCGACCTCGATCGTGTCGCCGGTGATGCGCACGGCAAAGGTCTGGATCGGCAGGGTGGCAGGCGGGTTCATCGCCTCTCCCGTGGCAAGATCAAACCGCGCGCCGTGGACTGGGCAGGCGATCCATCCCGATCGCATGCGGCCGCAATCGAGCGGTTCTTCGGCATGACTGCACAGGTTTTCTACCGCGAAGATACGGTCGTTCGAATGGCACAGCAGCACGTTGACGCCGTTGACGGTGACCAGTTTCTTGGACCCGGCAGGCACATCGGCCACGGCGGCAGCAGCGGTGAAAACGGTATCGGTCATGGCAATCCCATCGGCATTCGCCCCGCACCTTTGATCGCTGCGGGCTGGCGCGGCAATGCGTGGGTGCGGCGCAGCGCTGGCGCAAGCAATTTGTCATGCCGGGAAAGTCATTTCACGCTGCCATCGCTCGCCCGATAACCGGGGCGAAGTTTTGGGGAGAGGTCCGTGGCAAGCGGCGAGACTTTCGATGTCGTGGTTGTGGGATCGGGCGCGGCTGGTGCCATGGCGGCACTTCGTTCGGCCGAGCAGGGGCTATCGGTCCTGATCATAGAAAAGGCGCACAAGTTCGGCGGCACCAGCGCCACTTCGGGCGGGGTCATGTGGATCCCGAACCACGGGCTTGGTGAAGGGGATGATAGCCGCGAACAGGTGATGGAATACCTCGCCAGCGTCACCTCCGGCCCGGTCAATCCGGAAAAGCTGGCAGCCTATGTCGATCAGGCACCGGCCATGGCGAAGTACCTGAAGGGGGCAGGGGTAGAGCTGATCGTCTCGCCCTGGCCGGACTATTTCCCCGACAAGCCGGGCGCGCGGGCAGACCGCTCGCTGATTTGCCCGACCTATGATGGGCGGCGGCTGGGCGATGATCGCTATCCGCTGATGCGCGAGCAGTTCAATCGTTTCAAGCTGTTTCACCGTTATGCAATGGATCTGACTGAAACTTTTGCCCTTATGATGCAGCAGAAGGGTTGGCGCCGCGTCGCGGCCAATGTCATCCGGCGCTACTGGATGGACCGGAGTACCCGCAGGATTTCGCACCGCGACCGCCGCTTCACACAGGGTGCAGCGCTGATGGGTGCGACCTATGAGGCGGTTTTCAAGGCCGGAGTAAAGCTGCGGACGAAGACGAAGCTGGAGAACATCGTCGTTGACAAGGACGGGCAGGTGACCGGCGTTGAGGTATCAACCTTCGGCCGCACCTATACCATCGGCGCGCGCCACGGCGTGGTGCTGGCGGCGGGCGGGTTCGAGTGGAACCAGGAACTGCGCGACCGCTTCTTCAAGGTGCCGGGGCTGACGCGTCATTCCTCCTCGCCCGAGGATGCCAACCGGGGCGAGGCGCTGATCGCTGCCGAAAAACTCGGTGCCGATACCGAGCACACCGGCGAGGGCTGGTGGATACCCACGATGACCCTGCCGATGCCCAAGGCGTCAAACTATCACGAAATCCATCAGGCGGCCTTTGACGTGGGCCGGCCATGGTCGGTCTGCGTCAACCGCAACGGCGTGCGCTTTGTCGACGAGGCGACGGGTTACGATTCGTTCGGGCAGGCCATGGTGGCCGATCACATCAAGACTGGCGCGAATTGCCCCTGCTGGCTGATATTCGACGCCAAGTTCCGCGCCAAGTTCAGCGCCGGCGGCCTGATGCCCTGGGCTCATACGCCGGAACACAAGGTGCCGCGGGACTGGTGGGACAACTACGTCTTCCGCGCCGATACGATCGAGGAATTGGCGCAGAAAATCGCGGTCCCGGCCGAGGCGCTTCGCACGACCGTGGGCAATATGAACCATTACGCCAAGACCGGGGTCGATCCGGAATTCGGGCGCGGCGGCAATATCTATGACCAGTTCTTCGGTGATCCGACCGTAGCGCCCAACCCGAACCTTGGACCCATCGACAAACCGCCGTTCTATGCGGTGCCGATCAACAACGGAGACCTTGGAACCAAGGGCGGCATCCGCACCGACGCGCGGGCACGGGTGATCGATGTGCAGGGTAAGCCGATCGAGGGCCTCTATGCAGCAGGCAACTGCGCCGGGAACCCGTTTGGCGATTGTTATCCGGGTGCGGGCGGCACCATCGGGCCTGCCATGACCTTTGGCTTCATTGCCGCCAACGACATTGCGGAGCGCTCGGGCAACCAGCGCGCCAACTGAACCTTTTCGGGAGAATTACGTGAGCACAGCAAAGGTAGCCATTGTGACCGGCGCCGCCGGTGGCATTGGCGATGCTATAGTCCGCAAGCTGGGCCAGAAGGGCTTTCGTGTGCTCGGAACGGGGCGCAACGCGGCGAAGCTTCAGGCGCTGAAAGACGCGCTGGGTTCTTCGATGGAATTCGATTTCCACGCGGCGGACATCACTGCCGATGATGCGCCGAAAGCCATCGTCGATGCCGCCGTTTCCAGGTTTGGTCGGCTCGATGCGCTGGTGAATAATGCCGGTTCTTTCAACTTCGGCCCGGTTCACGCCACCACTGACGAAATGCTCGACGAAGTGTTCGGCATATCGCTGCGCGCGCCGTTCCGCCTTTGCCGCGAGGCCTTGGCGCATATGGGGGAGGGTAGCTCGATCGTATTCATCGGATCGACCTGGGGGCTTTACGGCACGCCGGGCGGCGGCGCCTATTCCACGGTCAAGGCCGGACAGATCGGCCTGATGCAGACGATGGCGGCGGAATATGGGCCCAAAGGCGTGCGCTCAAATTACATCGCGCCTACCGTCGTGCGGACCGAAATGACCGACGGCTTCTGGGACCTCGACTTTTTCCGCCGAACCAACCACGAACTCACGCCGCTGCAGCGCGAATGTTCGACCGAAGACGTCGCGAACATGGTGGCCTTCCTCGCCAGCGACGAGGCGGCCATGGTCAACGGGCAGACCATCGCGGTTGACGGCGGGATCTCAGCAACCCGCTACCTTGCGCCAGAAGCAGTCGCGGCGGTGCGGCAATAAGAAACGCCCGGCCTGCCGAATGGGCGGACCGGGCGCTGCATTCGCCGAATTGCGGCAGAAGGCTTACTTTGCGGGCAGCTTTGCCAGGTCTGCGTCGATCTTGGCCAGCACTTCATCCTTGATCATGTCAGGCGCAAAGCCCTGAATCTGCTTCAGGGTCATGCCCTTGGCCATTTCGAGCTGCGGATTGGCCGAGAAACCGGGCATGTGCTTCTCAAGCACGGCCTTGGCGGCGGCGTCATCGACCAGCGTTCCGATCGTGGTATCGGCAGTGGTGTAGGGAGCGGCCATCGCAGGCGCCGAAGAAACAGCCAGCAGGCCGGCCAAAAGGACTTTGCGAAGCATCGGGGGGAAATCCTCTCACATCAAACGCGGCGCTTCATGCGGCGGCGTGGGTGGCTTCTTAATCGATTGGACAAACCAATTCAACTTTTGATCTATATCGCCGTCCACTTCTCCGGAGCCTTGCGAAATATCACTGGGAACCCGATGTAGGACGGCGCGTTCTTCTGAATGCAGAGCGGGGATGCCAATGACAGACAAGGTGGATCAGGATGCCGAGGGTTGCAGCCCTTCGGTATGGCGATTCGCCATGGCCAGCCGGGCGCATGTGGTAATCGATGCTGCCGCCTATTTCGCGGTAATGCAGGAAGCCATGCTCCAGGCGCAGCAACGCATTCACCTGATCGGCTGGGATTTCGATACGCGGGTCAGGCTCGGCCCCGGAAGGCGCTGGTGGAATGGGCCGAGCCGCCGCACGCATCCGGCGCGACTGGGGGCCTTCGTCGTCTGGCTGGTCAAGCGGCGCCCCGGTTTGCAGGTCCGCGTGCTGAAATGGAATTTCGGGGCGCTCAAGTTTGTCTTCCGTGGTTCGATGATCCTCGACCTGTGGCGCTGGTGGCTTAACCGGTCGATCGATTTCAAGTTTGATTCGGCGCACCCTTTCGGCTCCAGCCATCACCAGAAGATCGTCGTCATCGATGAGAAGTTCGCCGTCTGCGGCGGCATCGACATGACCAGCCAGCGCTGGGACACGCCCGATCACATCGAGGACGATCCGCGCCGCATGGCCCCGGGCCGCAAACCCTATGGCCCGTGGCACGACATGACCCTGCTGGTCGAAGGTGACGCCGCGGCGAAGCTCGGGCTGCTGGGGCGCATGCGCTGGGAGCGCGCTGGCGGCGAGCCGCTCGATCCTTGCCAGCCGCAGGACGATAGCCCGTGGCCGGCCAGGCTGCGCGCCGAATTCCGTGACGTGGAACTGGGAATTGCCCGCACCCAGGCGGCCTATGGCGGCTGCCCCGAGATCAACGAGATCGAGGAGCTCTTTGTCGAGCACATCGGCCGCGCGAAGAAGTTCATCTACGCCGAAAGCCAGTATTTCGCCTCGCGCCGGGTGGCCGAGGCACTGGCCGAGCGCCTCTCCCAGCCCGATCCGCCTGAAGTCGTCCTGATCAATCCGCGCAGTGCCGATGGCTGGCTCGAACAGACCGCGATGGACGGCGCGCGCGTGCGATTGTGCCATGCCATCGCGCAGAGGGACCCGCACAGGAAATTGCGCATTTATATCCCGGTCACGACCGGCGGCACCCCGATCTACGTCCATTCGAAGATGATGATCGTCGATGACGAGATCCTGCGCATCGGTTCGGCCAACATGAACAACCGCTCGATGGGGCTGGATACCGAGGCCGATGCCTTCATCGACTGCGCCCGACCGGCCAATGACCGCGAAGAAGTTCGCGAGGCGATCCGCCGCATCCGCTTTCGCCTGATTGCCGAGCATTGCGGCATGGAACCGCAGCATGTGGGGCGCATGATCGAGAAATACGGCTCGATGACAGCGCTGATCGAAGCCCGCATCGACGACGCCGAGGCGAAAAAGGGCAAGCGACTCGAACGTTTTCACTTGCGGCCGTTGAGCGAAACGGAAAAGGCGATTGCCGACACCGCGCTGCTCGATCCGGAACGACCGGGAGAGCTGTTCGAACCCATAGGCCGTCGTCGCGGCCTGTTCCGGCTGGGCAGCCTGCTGCGCCGTCCGAAGTAAGGAGAGCCTGCCCATGGCCTGTGGCCACGATCACGACGAGCTGGACGAAAGCGGCAAGATCATCGTTCCTGAAGAAGTGCAGGAGGCGATCCGCACCCTTCTGCGCTGGTCCGGTGACGATCCAAACCGCGAAGGCCTGCTCGATACGCCCAAGCGCGTGGCGCGGGCGTGGAAGGAATATTGCCAGGGCAATGGCACCGATCCGGCAGTCCACCTGTCGCGCCAGTTCGAGGAAGTGGGCGGCTACAACGAGCTCGTCCTGCTCAAGGACATTCCCTTCCAGTCGCACTGCGAACACCACATGGCACCTATTACGGGGAAGGCGGCCATCGCCTATATGCCGCGCGATCGTGTGGTCGGCATCTCCAAGCTCGCCCGCGTGCTCCACGGTTTCGCCCAGCGCCTGCAAATCCAGGAGCGCCTGACGGCCGAGGTGGCCCAGTGCATCTGGGACAACCTCAATCCGCACGGGGTCGCCGTTGTAATCGAGGCGCAGCACGGCTGCATGACCGGGCGCGGGGTGAAGACTCCGGGCGTCGGCATGGTCACCAGTCGCCTGCTGGGCTGCTTCCTCGAGGATTCTCGCAGCCGCAAGGAAGTGCTCAGTCTGATGGGGTATTGAGGCGGCTTGGCTGGGGGCGGGTCTAGACCGGCAGCCCCCAGCGCCGTCCGGCCCACTGCATCACCAGGTATCCGGCGAAGGCGGCAATCACGAAGCAGGCCATGGCCAGCGAGATAGCCGCGCCGCGCCGCAGCGTCAGGGCGAGGATCAGGAAAGCGGGCAGCGAGGCCACCACATAGGCCGTCGATGACATTGCGAGGTCAGCCATCCGCCCGGCATCGCCCGTATCACGCCAGATCCACACCAACGTCAGCACTGAAACCAGCGGCAGCGAGGCGATCAGCCCGCCAAGGCCGGGGCTGCGCCGGGCAATTTCGGAAGCAGCCGCGATCAGCACGCCCGATATGAGCGCCTTGATCGCCAGCTGCCCCCAATCCATGATTAGAGTTGGTCGAGCATGTATTCGGCCGAGCTCACCTTGAACTCGCCCGGGCCTTCGACGTTGAGCTGTTCGACAACGCCGTCGTTGACCACCATCGACCAGCGCGAGCCGCGCTGGCCCATGCCGAAGCCCGAACCGTCCATGGTCAGGCCCAGGGCCTGCGCGAAGTCGCCATTGCCGTCTGCCAGCATGGTGACGTCGGCACCGCCATCACGGGCAGCCCATGCGCCCATGACGAAAGCGTCGTTAACCGCGGTGCAGGCCACTTCGTCGATACCCTTGGCCTTCAGGTCCGCGGCCTTCTCGACAAAGCCCGGCAGGTGCTTGGCCGAGCAGGTCGGGGTGAAGGCACCCGGGACCGAAAACAGCGCAACCTTGCGGCCCTTGAAGAAGTCAGCGGTCTGCACCGGCTCATTGCCTTCGGGGCCGGCCTTGGTGAGCTTGACGTCGGGGATCTGGTCGCCTTGTGCGATGGTCATGGTTCGTGTCCTCTCGGGGCCGGGATTGGCCAGTCGCGGCGATCCATAGGCCGGTTTGCGAGTGAATCGCAACACGCGAGTTTCTGGTTAATCCTGCTTTACCGCGCTCCTTCAACAGCCGGTAAATGCAATGCGCGACTCTCCCACATGCAGACGGGAACTGTACATTTGCTTGTGGGAGCAACGGGGTATGAAATCGAAACTGAAGAAGGCAGCTTTATCGCTTGCCGCCGCCGGCATGGTCCTGGCCACGCCGTCACACGCCGCCAGCAGCGGAGACGCCGAAAAGCTGCGCCGGCTGGACATCATGCTGATGGTAACCGGCCTGCGCTGCCGGAACGGAGCGTCGAACTTCCAGGCGGACTTTGAAGCCTTCGAAGCTGCGCACCTCGGCACGCTGAACGGCGCAGCGGCCGCACTGCGCGAAGGCCTTGTCGCCACCCATGGCGAAAAGGGAGCGGAGCGGGCGCTCGATCGGATCAGCACCATGATGGCCAACGAATATGGCGCAGGCCATCCGTGGCTTGAATGCAGCGAGCTCAAGATCGTCGCCAGCAGCCTGGCGCGGATGCAGGGCGCAGAGCCGTTGATCGAGGCGGCCGACCAGCTGCTTTCCAGCACAGGCAGCCCTTCCCAGCTCACCTGGGCGCGGCGCTGATTGGCACATCATATAAAGACATCTTTATATTCCTGACGCGAGAGGCTAAGGGCGGCTCCATTCTTGGTGCCGTCCTTTGCTTGTGCCGGCGCCCGCAATCAGGAGACTACCCAAGTGTCGAGCGCCCATAACGACTATGTGATCGCCGATATCGGCCTTGCCGACTTCGGCCGCGCCGAGATCAAGATCGCTGAAACCGAAATGCCCGGCCTCATGGCCCTGCGCGAGGAATTCGGCGCTTCGCAGCCGCTGAAGGGCGCGCGCATCACCGGTTCGCTGCACATGACGATCCAGACCGCCGTGCTGATCGAAACGCTCGTCGCGCTGGGCGCGGAGGTCCGCTGGGCCACCTGCAACATCTATTCGACGCAGGACCACGCAGCCGCAGCCATCGCCGCTGCCGGCATCCCGGTTTTCGCTGTGAAGGGCGAAAGCCTTGCCGAATATTGGGACTATGTCGGCTCGATCTTCGACTGGGATGACGGCACCGGCCGCACCGCCAACATGATCCTCGACGATGGCGGCGATGCCACCATGTTCGCGCTGTGGGGCGCCCGCGTCGAAGCCGGCGAAAAGCTGTTCGAACCCAGCAATGCCGAGGAAATCGAATTCGTCCGCGCGCTGAACGCCTTCCTCAAGCGCAAGCCCGGCTACCTCACCATGTCGGTCGCCCACATCAAGGGCGTGTCGGAAGAAACCACCACCGGCGTCCACCGCCTCTACCAGATCGCCAAGGACGGCAAGCTGCCTTTCCCCGCGATCAACGTGAACGACTCGGTCACCAAGTCGAAGTTCGACAACCTCTACGGCTGCAAGGAATCACTGGTCGACGCGATCCGCCGCGCCACTGACGTCATGCTCGCCGGCAAGGTTGCCTGCGTTGCCGGCTTCGGCGACGTCGGCAAGGGCTCGGCCGCCTCGCTCCGCCAGGGCGGCGCGCGCGTGATGGTCACCGAAATCGATCCGATCTGCGCCCTGCAGGCTGCCATGGAAGGCTATGAAGTCGTCACCATGGAAGAAGCCGTGCAGCGCTGCGACATCTTCGTCACCGCGACCGGCAACGAAGACGTGATCACCGCCGAGCACATGAAGGCGATGAAGCCGATGAGCATCGTCTGCAACATCGGCCACTTCGACAGCGAGATCCAGATCGCCGCGCTCGACAATTACAAGTGGACCGAAGTGAAGCCGGGCACCGACCTCGTCGAGTTCCCCGATGGCAAGCAGATCATCGTCCTCGCCAAGGGCCGCCTGGTCAACCTGGGCTGCGCCACCGGCCACCCCAGCTTCGTCATGTCCTCCAGCTTCACCAACCAGACGCTGGCGCAGATCGAGCTGTTCACCAAGGCTTCGGAATACAAGAACGAGGTCTACGTGCTGCCCAAGCACCTCGACGAAAAGGTCGCCGCGCTGCACCTCGACAAGCTGGGCGTGAAGCTCACCAAGCTGTCGAAGAAGCAGGCCGACTACATCGGCGTGCCGGAAGCCGGGCCGTTCAAGCCGGATCACTATCGCTATTGATTGGGCCTGAGGGTCTAATCACAGTTTCGGGTGCCCGCGTGGTTGTAATAACCGCGCGGGCATCTTAGCGATTGGGCCATGGTGCTCAACCAGACCGCGCTTGTTCTGATCGGCCTGCTGCTGGCGGCGTGGACGGCGCTGGCGGCGTGGGCGTTCCTTTCGGCAAGGCGGCGGGTCAAGAGGGCTGAGGCCGGACAGCGCGCGGCGCGGCGGATGGCGCGGATGGTAGAGGAATCGCCGGCGCTGCCCCTGCTGGTGCGCACCGATGGCCGGATTGAGGCGGCACCGAAGCTTGCCGGATGGCTCGGGCTCGATAATGTGCCGCAATTCCTCACCGAGCTTTCCGAAGAGGGCAGGGGCCTGCCACCCGAACAGCTCGCCGCGCTGAATGAAGCGGTGTTGCGCACACAAAAGACCGGCGCACCGTTCCGCCTTGTCGCCACGCCGCTGGGATCGAAGCGCAGCCTTGCCTTGCGCGGTGTGCTCGCCGATCCGCAAGTCTCCCCCGGCGGCGCGGCCTTGGTTTGGATTTTCGACTTTTCCGACAGCGAGAGCGAGCTGGTGCAGCTGCGCGCCGACGCGGCCCGCGCGAGGGAGGATTTCGCCGCGCTCGTCGGCCTGATCGAGGCTGCGCCGATGCCGATGTGGTTCCGATCAAAGGACGGCAAGCTGCGGCTCGTCAACCAGGCCTATGTCAACGCGGTGGGCGGGACAGACGCGGTGGAAGTGGCTGACGCGGGCATCGAACTTGTCGAGAAGGTGGACGGGGTCAGCGCCGCCCGGGTCGCCTTGCAGGCCTTGCAGCGCAAACGGTCGATCGAACGCATGGTCGCGGCCACGATCGGCGGACAGCGCCGCACGCTCAAGGTTACCGACCTGCCGCTGGGTGACGACGGGGTGGCGGGTTACGCGGTCGACGTCGAGGACATGGAGGAGCTTGCCCGCTCGTTCGAGGCCTTCCGCAAGGCGCAGCGCTCACTGCTCGACCAGCTTTCTGCCGGGGTTGCGCAGTTCGACGCCAAGCATAACCTATCCTTCGCCAACCAGCCGTTCCAGCGCATTTTCGCGCTGAAGCCCGCCGCCATGCTCGATCCGCCGCCGTTTGAGCGGCTGCTCGACCTCGCGCACGATGCCGGCCGCGTTCCCGAAGCGCGGGACTTCCCGGCATGGCGCAAGGAAAAGGCCGGCTGGTTCCACAAGGGCGAGGCGCAGGAAGAGGCCCGGCCGCTCGCCGATGGCACGCACCTGCGCGTCGTGGCGCATCCGATGCCCGATGGCGGCCTGCTGCTGATTGTCGAGGACCGCACCGAACAACTGCAATTGTCCTCGGCGCGCGATACCCTCCTGCGCACCCGCACGGCGACGTTCGACAGCCTGTTCGAATCGGTTTCGGTCTTCGCGCCCGACGGGCGGATGCAGCAGTGGAACCGGCGCTTTGCCGCCGACTGGGGCCTCGACAGCGACTTTCTCGATACCCATCCCAAGATCGAAAACCTGCTTGAACGCATCGGCGCGCGGCTGAAGCGCCCGGCGCAGGCGAAACAGGTGGGCGAGGTCGTGCGCGCAGCGACGCTGGATCGGAAGCAGACCGGCGGGCGGGTGACCCTCGCCGATGGCCGCACGCTCGAATATGCCGGCGTGCCGCTGCCCGATGGCAATGGCCTGCTGACCGTCCTCGACATTACCGACAGCCAGAAGGCCGAGCAGGCCCTGCGCGAACGCAATGCCGCGCTGCTTGAGGCGGACCAGGTGAAGACCCGCTTCCTCGCCTCGATGTCGTACGAATTCCGCAATCCGCTCAATGCCATCGGCGGCTTTGCCGAGCTGCTGCAAGCCGGGATCGGCGGCGATCTGAATGAACAGGGCCGCGAATATGTCGGCGATATCCTCTCCTCAGTCGCGCGGCTGGGCGAGCAGATCGAATCGGTACTCGACCTGTCGCAAAGCGAAGCAGGGCTGTTGCCGCTCGCGCTGGAGGAAGTCGAACTGCTGCCCTTCGTCACCGCTCTGGTCGAGGAGCGGCGCGACCGTATCAAGCAGGCCGAAATCACGCTCGACCTGCGGGGAGACAAAGGCGCAGGCAAGGTACAGGCAGACCGGCGGCGGCTGGGCCGCGCGATTGGCCACCTGATCGACAATGCCATTGCCGCGACGCCAAGGGGCGGGCGAATCCTGATCGAACTATCGCGCCTCAAGAATGGCCGCGCGCGCGTAGTCATTTCCGATAACGGCCCCGGAATGGACCCTGCCGCACTGGCGAGGGCGCTTGGCGGGGTGAAAGTGGGGGCGGGCGGCACGGTTGAACGCCGGCAGGGCCTCGGCCTCCCGCTCGCCCGTCAGCTCATCGGCGAGCACGGCGGCAGCCTTGAGCTGGTGTCCGAGCCTGGGCAGGGGACGGCGGCGCTCGTCGAACTGCCATGACAATCGACCTGCCCGACCTCGCGGCGATGGACCGCTTTGGCCGCGCCATTGCCGCACAGCTGCGCGCAGGCGATGTGGTGGCGCTGTCCGGCGGCCTCGGCGCGGGCAAGACCACGCTGGCCCGCGCGATCATCGCCGGGCTGGGGCATGAAGGCGAGGTGCCGAGCCCCAGCTTCGCCATTATCGAAACCTACGACCCACCCGCCTTGCGTCTGCCGCTGGTCCATGCCGATTTCTACCGGTTGGACGACCCGCGCGAGGCCGAGGAGCTGGGGCTGGACGATTACCGCGAAGGCGCAGCACTGATCGCCGAATGGCCCGATCACGCCGGCGGATTCGCCCACGAGCCGGCCTGCCTTGAAATCACGCTGGAAACTGCGGAAACGGGGCGGATTGCCATTGTGCGGGCAGGGGCGGATTGGCTAGGGCGGGAGCCATGGAAGTGATCCTCCCCGAAGGCCTCGAAGGCTTTCTCGCCGCCGCGGGCTGGCCGCACGCTGAAATCGAACCGCTGCCGGGGGACGCCTCGTTCCGGCGCTATTTCCGCATTCGCTCCGGCGACGATACGGCCATGCTGATGGACGCGCCGCCGCCGAACGAGGATCCGGGCCCGTTCCTGCGGGCTGCCTATTGGCTCGATGAAAACGGAATGCGGGCGCCGCGCATCCTACATGCCCAGGCAGAACGCGGACTCGTGCTGCTGGAGGACTTCGGCGAAACGCGAATGCGCGATTACCTCGATGATTGGCCGGACGATGAGGAGGAGATCTACGCCGGTGCGGTCGATGCTCTGAAGGCGCTCCACCGCCTGCCGCCAGGGCCTTTCCTCGACTACGGCCTGCAGGAATACCAGCGCGAGGCGCAGCTGTTTATCGACTGGTTCGTGCCGGCGCGGAACCTCTACGTCGATGGCCGCGGATGGACGGCAGCCTGGCAGGAAGCGCTCAGCCCCCTGCTGCCGCGCCAGCGCCCGGGCGTGACCGTGCTGCGCGATTACCATGCCGAAAACATCATGCTGCTCGGCAGCCTCGACAAACAGGGCCTGCTTGATTTCCAGGACGCGCTGGTCGGCCATCCCGCTTATGACCTCGTATCGCTGCTGCAGGACGCGCGGCGCGATGTGAGCGAGGAGATCGAAGCGAAGATGCTCGATCGCTATCTGTCCGACTTTTCGGGCAACGGTGATGACTTCCTGGCCGACTACGCCCTGCTGGGCGCACAGCGGAATGCGAAGATCGTCGGCATCTTCGTTCGCTTGTGGAAGCGCGACGGAAAGCCGCGCTATCTCTCGATGATCGCACGCGTCTGGGAAGCGATGGAGCGCGATCTCAGGCACCCGGCGCTCGCCCACGTCGCCCGTTGGTTCGAAGCGAACATTCCGGCCGAGATCCGCGCCAGCTTCGGCGGCGAATGGCAGGCATGAGCACGCCGCTGCCCGAAACCGCGATGATCATGGCCGCGGGCAAGGGCACGCGGATGATGCCGCTGACCAAGGACCGGCCCAAGCCGCTGGTTCGCGTGGCTCACACCACGCTGCTCGATCACGTGCTGGTGCACCTGCGCAATGCCGGGGTGGGTCGGATCGTGGTCAACGTCCACTACCTCGCCGACCAGATCGAGGCGCATCTGGCCGATCATGCGCAGGATTTCGACGTCACGATTTCCGATGAGCGTAGCCTGCTGCTCGATACCGGCGGCGGGCTGGTGCGGGCGAAGGACCTGATCGCGGGCGATCCCTTCATCTGCGTCAATGCCGACAACTGGTGGACCGACGAGGGCGAGAATGCCTTTGTCCGCATGGCCGAGGCGTGGGACGGGGACAGGATGGATGTCCTCATGCTGGTCGTGCCGTTTGAGCGGGCCGGCAATACGCAAGGGCAGGGCGATTTCGACCTGGAAGCAGATGGTCGCCTGACCCGCGAAGGGGGCAAGCGGGCGCGGCCCTACGTCTGGACCGGGGTTCAGATGCTGTCGAAACGGCTGATCACGGACGCGCCAGAAGAGGTGTTTTCAACCAACGTCTTCTGGGACCGTTCGATTGCCGTCGGCCGCTGCCACGGGCTGGTCCACGAAGGCCAGTGGTTCGATGTCGGCTATCCCGAAGCGATCCACATGACGGAGGATGCGCTCGGCTATGCCGGCTGAGGGCGATCCTGCCGAAAAGGGGCCGCAGGTTTATTCGATTGCGGCGCATCGCGGATTTGCCGACGCCTTGGTTGCGGGGCTGCTGCCACGATACGGGGACGAGAATTTCGGTCTTGCCCGGCTGACCCTGCTGCTCCCCAGCCAGCGCGCTATCCGCACGGTGACCGAGGCTTTCGTGCGCCTGTCCGGCGCGCGCGATGTGCGCGGCCTGCTGCTGCCGCGCATGGCGGCGGTGGGCGATCTCGACATTGACGAAACTCTGGGGCCGCTGCTCGATCCGCTAGGGGCGGGAAGCGAGATTCCGCCCGCGGTGGAACCTACGCGGCGTTGGCTGCGGCTGGCGGAACTGCTGGCTGAGGAACTGGGCGACCGCGCGCCGAAAGGCCCCGCGCTGCTGCGGCAGGCGTTTGAACTGGGGCGCACGATGGACCGCCTGTTGGTTGAAGGGGTGCGGCCCGAGGAATTGACCGAACCGCGCGTGGTAGAAGTGGTGGGCGAACTCGCCGAGCACTGGAAGCGCTCGACGCTGACCTTCGCGCGGGTGCAGGCGCGCTGGCTGGCAGAGCTAGACGCAGCCGGGCTGGTCGATGCGCCCACGCGCCGCAACCGCCTGTTTGACCGGGCGGCGGCGAAGTGGGCGGCGCAGGCCCCGGCGACGCCGATTGTCGCGGCAGGCGTCACCAGCGCCTCACCCTCGCTGGCGCGGCTGCTGCGGGTGGTGAGCGAACTGCCGCGCGGGGCGGTGATCCTGCCCGATCTCGACCTTGGCCTCGATGCCGAGACCTGGACCGCGCTGGGCCGCGCCGGGGTAGGCGAGGGACCGGACGATCCGCCCTTCGCGCGCGATGACGCCGTCACTCACCCGCAGTATCACCTCAAGCTGCTGCTCAACCGAATGGGCGTACAACGCGCTGAGGTGCAGCCGTGGCACCGCGCCGGCATGGCCGCCGCTCCGCCCGAACGCAGCAAGGCGATCTCCAACCTGTTCCTGCCGCCCGCCGCCTCTGCGCGCTGGGTAGGCCTCGCGGCAGAGCAGCGGCGGCTTGCGGGCGTCAGCCTCATGGTCAGCGACCATCCGGGGCATGAGGCGCAGGCGATCGCGCTCAAGATCCGCGAGGCGCTGGAAGTGCCGGAAAAGCGCGTCGCGCTGATCACGCCCGACCGGGCGCTAGCCGCGCGCGTGATTTCGCACCTGAGGCGGTGGAATGTAGAGGCGGACGACACGGCGGGCGAACCCTTGCCGCTGACTGCCGCTGGCCGTCTGTTCTTACTGCTGGCCGAGGTTGCCGCAAGCAATGCTGCGCCCGTGCCGCTGCTGGCGCTGCTGGGCCATCCCTATGCAGGCGAGGGTTTCGGGCGTGCCGACTGGCTGGACCATGCCCGCGCGCTGGACCTGGCCCTGCGCGGCCCGCGCCCCGGACCGGGCCTCGCGCCGCTCCGCGCTGTCGTGGAAAAGCGCGGCGAACATGCGCGCGGGCTGGTCGATTGGTGGGACACGGTTGAGGACCTGCTGGTCCCCTTGCTTGGTCCCGATGAAGTCCCGCTGGCGGAAGCGATTGATGCGCTGATCACGGCGGGTGAGGCGATCAGCGGCGGTCGCATCTGGAGCGAGGCGGATGGGCGTTCGCTCTCCGCTTTCGTAGAGGACCTGCGAGATGCGGCGCGTCTTTCCGGCACCCGGATCGAGCGGGACGGTCTCGCCGTGGCCCTGCGCGATGCGATGGAGCGGGTAGCGGTGCGCAAGCCCTGGGGCGGACACCCGCGCGTCGCGGTCTATGGCCTGATCGAGGCGCGCATGAGCCGCGCCGATCTCGTCATCTGCGGCGGGCTGACCGAGGGGACATGGCCGGCGGCGCCGTCGCCCGATGCCCTGCTTGCCGCGCCAGTGCTGCGCGCCCTGGGCGTGCCGGGGGCGGACTTCCGCATCGGCCTCGCCGCGCATGACCTTGCAGCCGCATTAGGAGCGCCAGTGGTGGTGCTGAGCTATGCCCGGCGCGACACGTCCGGCCCGGCGATCCCCTCGCGCTTCGTCCTGCGCGTTCGGGCCATGCTGGGCGAGGACCTGCTTGCCCGCCACCTCGATAGCGCGACGCCCGCGCTGGCCCATCGGCTTAACGAACCCGCGCGGGTGTCCGCTCATCCCCGGCCCAAGCCCGAACCGACGGCGGAGCAGCGCGACGTGCCGATTGCCGTCACCGGGCTCGACCGGCTGCGCGGCGATCCATACCAGTTCTACGCCAGCGACATCCTGCGCCTGCGTGCGCTCGATGCCCTCGATGCAGAGCCGACCGCCGCGTGGAAGGGCACCGCGGTCCACGCCATCCTTGAACGCTGGCACAAGGAGGGCGGCTCGCTGGGCGAGATTGCCTCGGCCGAACTCGACAAGATGAGCGCCCATCCGCTGGTCCGCGGCCTGTGGTGGCCGCGCCTGATCGCCGGGCTGCAATGGATCGAGCAGCAGATCGCCGAGCAGGCCGCAAAGGGCCGCCGCGTGCTCGCCAGTGAGGTCAAGGGCTCGATCACGTTCAAGGGCGTCAAGATCAAGGGACGCGCCGACCGGATTGACCGGCTGGAGGACGGCACGCTTGCCGTGGTCGATTACAAGACCGGCGGACCGCCCACGGCCAAGCGGGTGCAGGAAGGCTTTGCGCTCCAGCTCGGCCTGATCGGCCTGATGGCGCGGGACGGGGCCTTTGCCGGGGTGGCAGGCGAGCCGACGCGGTTCGAATACTGGTCGCTGCGCAAGAATGCCAAGAGTCCCACCGGCTTTGGCGAGGCGAGCGAGCCGATTCCTGAAGGCCGCCGCACATCAGGCATCCCGCGCGAGGAGTTCCTGTCCGAAACCGAACGCTTCCTCGGCGACGCCATTGACCGCTGGATCAAGGGCAGCGAGCCCTTCGTCGCGCGGCTCAACCCCGCCTATCCCGGCTATGCCGACTATGACCAGCTGATGCGCCTCGACGAGTGGCAGGGCCGGGAAGGCGACGAGGCATGAGCAAGGTCTTCCCGCTCAAGGACAACCAGCTGCGTGCGGTCGATCCGGCGGATACGGTCTGGCTTTCGGCCTCGGCCGGAACCGGCAAGACGCAGGTGCTGTCAGCCCGCGTGCTGCGCCTGCTGCTCCAGCCGGACGTCAGCCCATCGCAGCTGCTCTGCCTTACCTTCACCAAGGCCGGCGCGGCGGAAATGGCCGTGCGCGTGAACGAGGTGCTGGCGAACTGGGTGCGGATGCCGGACATGCAGCTGTTCGAGGAGTTGCAGAACATCGGCGCCCCTGATGGCCCCGAGGCGCGCGCCCGCGCCCGCACGCTCTTCGCCTCGGTACTGGATTGCCCCGGAGGCGGGCTGCGCATCGATACGATCCACGCCTTCTCCCAGTGGCTGCTGGCGGGCTTCCCGGAAGAGGCGGGGCTTTCACCCGGCACCCGCCCGATGGAGGACCGTGACCGCATCCTGCTGCTGCGCGAAGTGCTCGGCAATCTGCTCGTCGATGCCGAGGCGAGGGGCGACCATGCCTTCCTGAACGCCCTCTCCACGCTCGCCGTGCGGATGAAGGACAGCGGCGAGGTGGAGCAATTCCTGCTGCGCTGCGCCTCCGCCCATGCGGCGTGGTTCGGCCCGGGTTCGTGGGAACTGGGCGACCTGCGCCCGCGCGTGATGCGGCTGCTGGGGCTGCCGGATGATGCGGGCGCGCATAGCTTGGCGGCGCTATGTTCGGACGAAGAGTTCGATGTCGAATCGCTCCGTGCGTGTGGGCGGATTCTTGGCGGATGGAAGGCCAAGACCGGGCAAGATGGTGCCGATGCTGTGGCCGCGTGGGTTCCTCGCAGTCAGGAAGCCCGGCTCGAGACAATCGAGAACCTGTGCGAAAAGCTGCTCAACAAGGATCGCTCAGCCAAACAGCTTGCCAATGCCTGTAAGCAGGACCCGGCTTATGCCGATTACATCGCCCGAGTCATAGAAAGCGTCAAACGCATTGATGACATGCGCGGCCTCCTCTCTGCTGCCGACTACATCGTCCCCGCGCTCACGCTTGGCCGCGCTTTCGCCCATGCCTGGGACGAGGCGAAGAAGCGCGAGGGCCTGATCGATTTCGACGACCAGATCCGGCAGGCCGCCGCGCTGCTCGGCCGTAGCGAGGTGGCGGACTGGATCCGCTACAAGCTCGACCGCCTGTTCGACCACGTACTGATCGACGAGGCGCAGGACACCAACGCCGCGCAGTGGGAGATCATCAACGCGCTGACCGGCGATTTCTTCTCGGGCGAGGGGCAGCATGGCGAGAAACTGCGCACGTTGTTCGTCGTCGGCGATTACAAGCAGGCGATCTTCCGCTTTCAGGGCACCAGCCCAGAAAATTTCGAGCGCGCAAAAGAGCGGGTGAAGGGTTACATCGAGGGGCTGGCGGATAACGTCATCCAGCTGCGCGGATCGCGGCGGATAAGCGGATGGCAGGACCTCGGCCTGGGCCAATCATTCCGCACCGCGCGACCGGTTCTCGAATTCGTCGATCGCGCGATCGACCAGATCGGGCCGGACCGTTTCGGGCTAAAGGACCTGCCCGAGCGCCATGTTGGCCAGGAACGCGAGGGCCTTGTCACCCTGTGGCAGCCGGTGGGGGTCCAGTCGGACGATGACGAGTCCAGCGATGCCGGCGACGATGGCGAGGAGGGCTGGCTCGCCAAGCCTGATCGGCAGCTCGCCGAAAAGATCGCGAGCCAAGTCAAGGCATGGCTGCGCGGTGGATTTCCGCTGGCGAAGGGCCATTCGCGGCTCGCCAAGGCGGGCGACATCATGGTGCTGGTGCGCAAACGCAAGGACCTGGCGGGCCTGATCGTCGCGCGGCTCCACGCGGCGGGCGTGCCGGTGGCGGGCGTGGACCGCCTGCGTCTGGGTGCGCCGCTGGCGGTGAAGGACCTTGTCGCCGCGCTCCGCTTTGCCTCGCAGCCGCTCGACGACCTCAATCTCGCCGCGCTGCTGGTCTCGCCGCTGATCGGCTGGAGTCAGGAGCAATTGCTCGAGCACGGCTATCGCGGCGAAAACGTGCGGCTGTGGCCGCACCTGCGCAACCAGCGCGATCCGGCAGTGCTGGCGGCCCTATCGCAACTGCTCGAACTGCTCGGCAAGGCAGATTTCGAAACCCCGCAGGCGCTGCTCCACTGGCTGCTTGTCGGCCCCTGGCGCGGGCGGGAAAAACTCGTCGCGCGGCTGGGGAGCGAGGCGAACGATCCGATCGACGAACTGGTCAACGCCGCCCACGCCTATGCCATGACCGACGTGCCAAGCCTTGTCGGCTTCCTCCATTGGTTCGATGCCGGCGACGGCGAACTGAAGCGCGAGGCCGAGGGCAGCGGGGGCCTCGTGCGGGTGATGACCGTACACGGCTCAAAGGGCTTGCAGGCGCCGATCGTCATTTTGGCCGATGCGGCGGACAATCCAATCCGTCCACTTAGCTCGCCGCTGGACCTTTCTGATCCTCTCGACGAAAGCCGCCGCATTCCGCTGCCATTGCTCAAGTCAGAAGAGATGTGTGGACAGCTTGCGGCGGAAGAGCTGCAAACTAAAGCTCAGGAACTCGAAGAACACTGGCGTTTGCTCTACGTCGCCATGACGCGGGCAGAGGAAGCACTGTTCATCACCGGTGCTTTAGCCAGCAACAAAAACGAACTTCCGGCAGACAGCTGGTACGCGCGCCTCGCTGAGGTCATGGCGGGCGAGCGTGAAATCGAGGACGACATATGGGGCCGCCGTTGGGAGTATGGCTCGCTGCCGCCGATGCCTTTCGGCTCGGGCGATGTTGCCGCCACGCAGGACCTGCCGCTGAACCCGCCCTGGGCAGAGCGCCCGGTGGGCGAGGAACCGCGTCCGCCGCGCCCGCTCGCGCCTTCCGCGCTGGGTGAGGACAAGGGCTTCGATCCGCCGTGGCCTCCGGGAAGCGGCGTCGATGCGGCGCGGCGCGGGGTGTTGATTCACCGCTTGCTGGAGCGGCTGCCCGAACTCGAGCCGGGTGAACGCGTGGCGGCCGCATCCGCCTGGTTGGCACGCAATGCTGGCGATCTGGACGACACGGCGCGCGGCGAAATGATTTCGGCGGCCCTGCGGGTGCTCGATCATCCGGATTGGGCGGACCTGTTCTCCCCGCAGGCTTTGGCCGAGGTGCCGATTGCCGCGCTGGTCGGCGATCAGGTTGTCGCCGGAACCATCGACCGGCTGCTGATCGAGCCGACCCGCATACGCCTCGTCGACTTCAAGACGGCCCGCCGTCCGCCTGCCGATCTGGCGGGGGTGCCGCAGTCTATCCTGCGCCAGATGGCCGCCTATGCCGCAGCGTTGGAGACAGCCTATCCCGGGCGGCAGATTGAGGCGGCGGTGCTCTACACCTCGGTCCCGGCACTGATCGCCATCCCGGCAGACGTGCTGGCGAGGCTCAAGCCCGGCTTGTCCACGATCCAGTAAACCTTTCGCGGAGCGGGTGTTGCGCCCGCTGCCCGAGCGCCTAAATTGGGCGCAACAGATCAGGAGATTTTTTCATGGCCACTATCGCAGTCACCGACGCCAGCTTCGAAGCCGACGTGCTTAAGTCCGACAAGCCCGTGCTCGTGGATTTCTGGGCGGACTGGTGCGGCCCGTGCAAGATGATCGGGCCGAGCCTTGAGGAAATCTCCGAGGAAATGGCCGATCAGCTGACGATCGCCAAGGTCGACATCATGGAAAACACCGATGTCGCGGCCAAGTTCGGCGTACAGTCGATCCCGCTGATGGTGCTGATCAAGAACGGCGAAGTCGTCGCCCACAAGCTGGGTGCCGCGCCGAAGAGCCAGATCAAGGGCTGGATCGAAAGCGTAATCTGAAATCGCGTCGTCCCGGGCTCGACCCGGGACCGCTGGCCGATTTGAAATAGGATCGCGTCTTTCGGCGACCCTTTCCGGATCAAGTCCGGGACGACTTCAGATGGCCGCCATCCGCGCTGCCAGCTCGTCCCACAGGGCCGGGCTGGAGGCGCCGATCAGGCCCTTCTGCAAGTGTTCGTCCACCCGGTAAGCGCGGCCGTCGGGCCGCGCTGCCTTGCCGCCTGCCTCGTTGAGTAGCAGTACCCCGGCGGCATGGTCCCAGGCCAGGGTGCGCTCGAAAATCGACACGTCGTTGATGCCGAGTGCAAGCCGCGGCCACTGTTCGGCAGCACATCGCGGGATGTCGACGCAGGTGTAGTGCGGGGCGATCCCCGTTTTCAGCGCCTCACGCCGTTCGGGGTCTGCAAAGACGAGGGAAATAGCGGCAATCGGCGGGTTCTGGCCACTCGCCCGCGCGAAAATCCGCTCTCCATTGACATAGGCACCCTTGCCGATCTGGGCGTGGCAGAAACGGCCGGTGAGGCAGTCGTAAATCCACCCGCCGATAGTCTCGCCGCGCTCGGCAAGCGCAACCAGCACACCGAACGGCGGCTTTCCGGCGGCAAAATTGTTGGTGCCGTCGAGAGGGTCGATGATCCAGCAAAGGTCGTCGGCCAGCCGGTCCATCAGCGAAGGGTCGGCGTGGCTGGCCTCCTCGCCAACGATGGCGGCTTCGGGCAGCAGTTTGGCGAGTCCTTCGGCCAGGATGGCTTCTGCCTCATGGTCGGCCACGGTGACAACATCGTCCGCCGCCTTGGCATCGATCTGGTCGGCGGAAAGTGCCTGATAGCGGGGCAGGATCGCCGCCTCGCTGGCGCGCTTCATCAGCGCATGGATGTCTCGGGTAAGGACTTCGCTCAAGAGCGGTAATCCGCGTTGATCGAGATGTAGCCGTGCGTCAGATCGCAGGTCCACACGGTCGCGCGGCCCTCGCCAAGGCCAAGGTCGACCTCGATCGAGATTTCCCGGCCCTTGAGGTGCGCGGCGACAGGCGCTTCATCGTAGTCGGCCAGCGGCAGGCCGTTCTTTGCCGCCCAGGTTCCGCCGAAGCCGATCGAAAGCTTGTCGCGGTCAGCCGGTTCGCCCGCCTTGCCCACGGCCATGACGACCCGGCCCCAGTTGGCGTCCTCTCCGGCGATGGCGGTCTTGACCAGAGGCGAGTTGGCGATGGCCAGACCGACTTTGCGCGCGCTGTCATCGCTGACCGCTCCGGAGACGGAGATGGCGATAAACTTCTGCGCGCCTTCGCCATCCTTGACCACCAGGTGTGCGAGCTGCGTGCAGACGTCTTGCAGTGCGCTTGCAAAGGCATCCGCGCCGGAGCTGTCGAAGCTGGTGAGAGGGGCGTTGCCAGCCTTGCCGGTGGCAAAGGCGAGAACGGTGTCGCTGGTCGAGGTATCGCTGTCCACGGTGATGCAGGAGAATGTCGACCGGTTGGCGGCCGAAAGGCACTCCTGCAAGAACGCCGGAGAAACGGCCGCGTCAGTGAAGATGTAGCCGAGCATTGTCGCCATATCGGGCGCGATCATGCCGCTTCCCTTGATGATGGCCGAAAGCGTGACGGTGCGGCCATCGACCACGGCCTGTGCGCTCGCTCCTTTAGGAAAAGTATCAGTAGTTCCGATGGTTCTGGCGGCATCTTCCCACGAACACTCAGGTGCGACGAGCGCGGCACCAACCCCTTCGCGCGCCTTGTCCTTGGGCAGCGGCACCCCGATCACGCCGGTGGAGGAGACGAAAACCTCGCCCGGTGCGCAGCCAAGCCCTTCGGCCACCTGCGCCATGATCTGCTCCACCGCCTCGCGCCCGCGATAGCCGGTGAAAGCATTGGAATTTCCGGCATTGACCACCAGTGCCCGCGCCCGTCCGGCCTTGACCTGCTCGCGGCCCAGTTCGACCTCGCTCGAACAGCAGACGTTGCGGGTGAACACGCCCGCCACTGCAGTACCTTCGGCCAGCTCCGCAAAGGTCAGGTCGCAGCGGCCCCAGTCCTTGTATCCTGCGCGGGCCACGCGCAGCGTGACGCCATCGATGGCCGGCAGGGCGGGGAAGGGTGAGGCGAGCGGGGAGACGGCTTCGGACATGGCCTAGGCCCATATTCGCGCAGACCCGGCGGGGCAAGGCTTGCCCTTGGGCTGGGCTGTGTTAGCAAGGCGGGGAAACTGGTCGCCGGGGGGATTTTCCATGCGCTATCTGTGGGTTGCAGCGGTCGGCGCAGGATTGCTGGCCGGGCCGGCAGTGGCCAAGGCTCCCAAACTGAAAGTGCCGGTGCCAAGCGAATTTCCGAAGGTCCTACCGGTCCCTCCGCCGGCCCCGCCGATCATTTACACCGTCCCCCCTCCGCCGCCGCCCACTTACGCGCGGCCGCCGCAGCCCAAGGGCAATCCCGGCTATTGGGTCACTTCGAACGACTATCCCGCCGAGGCGCTGCGCGAAGAGATTTCCGGCATCACCGGTTTCCGGCTCGCCGTGGGGATCGACGGCCGAGTGAGCCAGTGCGAGATCATTGCCTCGAGCGGCTCGGCGCTGCTCGACGCGACAACCTGTGCGCTGATAACCCGCCGCGCGCGGTTCACTCCGGCGAGGGACGGAGACGGCCAGCCCGCTCCCGGGTTCTATTCCAACAGGATACGCTGGGTAATTCCGATCGATCTGCCGCCGGAGCCAGGCACGTCAACCCTGTCCTTCGTCGTCAATGCTGATGGCAAGGTCTCCGATTGCCGGGTCAAGGGACCGAATGGACCCGACGTTTCCGGCGAACTCACCTGTCCTGACGAAGACCAGTTCAACCAACCGTTCAAGGACAAGGCCGGAAAGGCGGTCGCACGCCGGGTTTCGATAAGGCTCGTCGTGACACTGGCTTCAGCACCAGTGGATGCCCCGGCCCGAGCGCCTGCGCCACGCAGATGGCAGTCAAGTAACGAACTACCCGTCGCCGGCACAAGTGTGACTGAGGCCATCGTTGAAACCGACGGAACGGTCAGCGATTGTCGCATCGTGACGTTGGCTGGCCCGAAGGCAGGGACATTGGAGCTAGGGGCCAATTATTGCCCGAAACGCTATGAACGCGGCTACGCGGCGGCCAATGGTCAGTCCGTAAGGACCCTGCTTCGCATCACGGAAACGGTGGTGATCACCCCGGTTGCGGGCAAGCGCTGAGCATATCGGTGCGTCAGGGCTGGACCTCGTCCCGACAAAGGCCTATCTTGCAGCCACCGATGAAGCGTATCGTCCTCGCCTTTCTTGCCCTGCTTGGCCTTGTCGCGCAAAGCGCGCCGGTTCAGGCGCGCATGTGCGGCGTGGAGCAGGTGGGGGCGGTTACCGCCGTCCGCGCACAGCGCCAGGCACTTACCGCGCAAGTCGCGCCCAGTGCGGCTGCCGTCGCCAAGCCTGACCGGAAAGACCGCGAATGCACGTCCACGGCGACGGAGCGCAAGCGGCCGGTCTATATTCCCGCAGTCCAGCTCGGCAGCGACCGCGCCCGCGAATAGGGCGTTTTTCGCCGTCTGACGGCCACGCTGTCGGCGCTTTTTGGCGTCTGGCGCGTTTACCCTGCACATCCGCAATTCTCGCGCCCCACGGCGCCCCCAGTAAATTCAGGAAATCCCTATGATCGGCGCCATTGCCAAGCGCATTTTCGGCTCGTCCAACGACCGTTACGTGAAGTCCCTCGACAAGATCGTCCGCCAGATCGCGGCTTACGAGCCGACGCTTGAGGCTTACACGGACGAGGAACTGCGCGCCCAGACCGACAAGTTCCGCGCCCAACTGGCCGAGGGCCAATCGCTCGACGATATCCTGCCCGAAGCCTTCGCCACGGTGCGCGAGGCTTCGAAGCGCGTGCTGGGCATGCGGCACTTCGACGTGCAGATGATCGGCGGCATCGTGCTCCACCGCGGCGAAATCGCAGAAATGCGCACCGGTGAGGGCAAGACGCTGGTGGCAACGCTGGCCGTCTATCTCAACGCGATCGAGGGCAAGGGCGTCCACGTCGTCACGGTCAACGATTACCTCGCCCGCCGCGACGCTGACTGGATGGGCCAGATCTACAAGTTCCTCGGCCTTACCGTCGGCGTCATCGTGCCTAACCTGGTCGAGGACGAGCGCCGCGCAGCTTACGAAAGCGATATCACGTACGCCACCAACAATGAGCTTGGCTTCGATTACCTGCGCGACAACATGAAGCATGAGCGGTCGCAGATGGTGCACCGCCCGTTCAATTTCGCGATCGTTGACGAGGTCGACTCGATCCTGATCGACGAGGCGCGCACCCCGCTGATCATCTCCGGCCCGACCGACGACAAGAGCGAGCTCTATGTGGCTGTCGACGCCATCGTGAAGCGCCTGCCCGAGGATCTCTACGAAAAGGACGAGAAGACCAAGTCGATCACGCTGACCGAAGAGGGCGTCGAATGGGCCGAGCGTGAGCTTGAGGCCGCCGGCCTGCTTGAAGGGTCGAACCTTTACGACGTGGAAAACACGCAGGTCGTCCACCACCTCAACGAAGCCCTCCGCGCCGTCATCATGTTCAAGCGCGACGATGACTATGTGGTCGAAGACGGCAAGGTGGTGATCATCGACGAGTTCACCGGCCGCAAGATGGACGGCCGCCGCTGGTCTAACGGCCTGCACCAGGCCGTTGAGGCCAAGGAAGGCGTGCAGATCGAGCCCGAGAACCAGACCATGGCCTCGATCACCTTCCAGAACTACTTCCGCATGTATCCCAAGCTGGGCGGCATGACCGGTACGGCGGCGACCGAAGCGGCGGAATTCTTCGACATCTACAAGATGAACGTCGTGACGATCCCGACCAACATCCCGGTCAAGCGCGTCGACGAGGAAGACGAGTTTTATAAGAACACCGCCGACAAATTCGCCGCCATTGCCAAGCTGATCCGCGAACGCAGCGAGAGCGGCCAGCCGGTGCTGGTCGGCACGGTTTCGATCGAGAAGAGCGAACTGCTTTCGGAATTCCTCAACGCTGAAGGCGTCAAGCACGCGGTGCTCAACGCCCGTTTCCACGAAATGGAAGCGCATATCGTGGCACAGGCGGGTCGGCTCGGTGCGGTCACGGTCGCGACCAACATGGCCGGCCGCGGGACCGACATCCAGCTTGGCGGCAACTTCGAATTCCGCGTCAATGACGAGCTCAAGGACCTGCCAGAGGGCGACAAGCGCGATGCCGAGGTGGAGCGCATCCGGGCCGAAGTCGCGGCGGAAAAGGAAGCCGTTCTGGCCGCTGGCGGGCTTTGCGTGATCGGCACGGAACGCCACGAAAGCCGCCGTATCGACAACCAGCTGCGCGGCCGTTCGGGCCGTCAGGGCGATCCCGGCCTGTCAAAGTTCTATCTCTGCCTCGAGGACGACCTGCTGCGCATTTTCGGCCCCGATACCCTGTTCAGCCGTATGATGAATTCGAACCTTGCCGATGGCGAGGCGATCGGTTCGAAGTGGCTGTCGAAGGCGATCGAGACCGCGCAGAAGAAGGTTGAGGCGCGAAACTACGACATCCGCAAGCAGGTCGTCGAATACGACGACGTTATGAACGACCAGCGCAAGGTCATCTACGAACAGCGCGCCGACATCATGGATGCCGAAGCCGTGGACGAAGTGGTGGTCGACATGCGCCGCGACACGGTCAACGCGCTGGTAGGCGATGCCTGCCCTCCGGGTTCCTATCCGGAACAATGGGATGTCGCGGGGCTGAAGGAGCGTGTGCTCGACGTTCTCGGCATCGAAGTGCCGATCGAGGACTGGATCGCCGAAGACGGCATCGATCCCGAAGAGGTTGAAGAACGCGTCTCGAAGCTGGCTGACGAGGCGATGGACGCCAAGATGATCGACAACCAGGACATCTGGCGCCAGGTCGAAAAGAGCGTCCTGCTCGAACGGCTCGACCATTACTGGAAGGAACACCTCGCCACGCTCGACGCGCTGCGGCAGGTCGTCTTCCTGCGCGCCTATGCGCAAAAGCAGCCGATCAATGAGTACAAGCGAGAGGCCTTTGGCCTGTTCGAAAAGATGCTGGAAGCGATCCGCGAGGACGTGACCAAGATTCTGTCGACCAGCCAGCTCCAGTTCGCCGCTCCGCCGGAACTGCCGGAACTGCCCGACTTCCTTACGGGTCACATCGATCCCTTCACCGGGGAAAACGATGGCGCCAAGCCGCTGGTCGGTTCCGAAGCCATGCTGGCGACGCTTGGTACGGCAGCGCCTACGGCCGAACATGCGGCGCTCGGCAAGGATCCCTACGCCGCGCTCGGCCTGTCGCGTAATGCGCCGTGCCCTTGTGGTTCGGGTGCCAAGTACAAGCACTGCCACGGGGCAGCGGCCTGAAGCTGGGTCGCAACCCCGGTTTAGGCCGGGGTGCGCCGATCAAAGCGGGTCTAGCACCACCACCGGGATCACCCGGTTAGTGCGTGACTGGTAAATGTCGTAGTTCGGCCAGTTCTTCACGCACTCGGCCCAGATCGCCTCGCGCTCCGGGCTTTCGGCGGTGCGCGCCCGCGCTTTGAACACGCGGTCCTTGATCTGGACCTCGCAGTCCGGGTTCGCCAGCAGGTTGAGGTACCATTGCGGATGCTCGGGCCAGCCGCCCTTGCTGGCGATGATGACCGGGCTTTCCCCCACCTGCGTGTAGATGATCGCGATGGTGCGCCGCTGGCCGCTCTTGCGTCCGGTGAAGGTGAGCAGCAGGGTGGTGACGCCGTTCCAGATGTAGCCCGTCTCGCCATTGGTCTCGCGATAGACGCGGACGTGTTCATCGCCCTTGAGGGTCAGGTCGGTGCCGGGGACGGTCTGGACCTTCGACGTATCGATCACGGCGCTTCTCCCGAGCCATTTGCTGTTGGCGGGAGAAATGCCACGAAGGCGGCGAGCTTGTCCAGAAAGATCGAAAAGGGGAATGATTATTCCCTTATGCGAATTAGCTCGCCGCCCGCTTCAGCTTGACCAGTGCCTCGTCCAGCGCCGAAAGGAATCGTGATCGGTCGGTTTTCGCAAAAGGCGGCGGGCCGCCAATGGCGTCGCCACCAGCGCGCAGGTCCGCCATGATCGCGCGGGTGGCGATGGCGCTGCCGATCGAACTCGTGGAGAAGGGCTTGCCATTAGGGCCGATCACCGCCGCTCCCGCCTTCAGGCAGCGGTCGGCGAGCAAAATGTCGGCAGTGATACAGACCATGCCGGGCGCTGCGCGTTCGGCGATCCAGTCATCCGCAGCGTCGAAGCCGTCGCTGACCACGACGCGCGAAATAAGCTCGTGCTGGGGCACGCGGATCGGGCTGTTGCTGACGATCGTGACCGGAACGGCGTGGCGGAAGGCGACCTTGTAGATCTCCTCCTTTACCGGACAGGCATCGGCATCGACCAGGATCGCGATCATTTCGGCGTCTTGGGTCCCTTGCGGTGGACAAATTTCTTCTGGGCGCGCGGGGCGTGCTTCTTTCCACCAGGCCCCGGATTGTACGGCCGCTGTTCCCGCGGGCCATCGCCGCGAGGCTCACGTGGGCCGTCATGGCGCGGCGCGTGCTCACGGGGGGCTTGGCCGTTGTCCCGGCGGCCGTGTTCGCGGCGCGGCGCGGCATCGCGCGGCTTGCCTTCCACGGCGATGATCTCAACGTCGTCGCCCTCTTCCGCCGTGCGCTTCGATGCTTCAAGGAAGCGCGCGGCGACCGGGCCGGCGATCTCGAACAGCGTTTCGTTCGCGGTGATGCGAATCGCGCCGATGTCGGTGCGGCTGACGTGCCCGCGGCGGCAGAGCAAAGGCAGGATCCAGCGCGGATCGGCGTTCTGCCGGCGGCCGACGCTGAGGCGGAACCAGGCGCTGCCCTCGAAACCGGGGCGAGGTCCGCGCTGCGGGGCCGAAGCCTCGGCGCCGAGCAGTTCCTCCGGCTGCGGCATGCGCGAACGGTGGGCCTCGGACGAGCGCTACGGCGATCTCCTCGGGGCTGCGTTCGGCAAGCAGGCGCTGGGCGAGCTCGGTGTCTTCCTCGGTGCTCTCCACGGGCGCGAGCAGGGCGGCCATCATGCGCTCGCTGTCGGCCGCGCGAATGTCAGCGGCGGAAGGCGGGCTGATCCATTCCGCCGGGACCTTTGCATCCCGCAACATGTATTCAACCCGGCGGCGGCGGGGGTAGGGGACGATCAGGATCGCCGTACCCTTCTTGCCAGCGCGGCCTGTGCGGCCGGAACGGTGCTGGAGCACTTCGGCATTCTGCGGGATTTCGACGTGGACGACGAGCGACAGCGTCGGCAAGTCGATCCCGCGGGCGGCGACGTCGGTAGCAACGCAGACACGGGCGCGGCGGTCGCGCAGCGCCTGAAGCGCATGGTTGCGCTCGCTCTGGCTATGCTCGCCCGATAATGCGACCACGGCAAAGCCGCGTTCGGTCAGGCTGGCGTGGAGATGGCGCACATTGTCACGCGTGGCGCAGAACAGCATCGCAGTCTCGGCCTCGTGCAAGCGCAGGACATTGACGACCGCGTTCTCGATATCGGCAGGGGCGACGGCCATGGCCTGATAGGAAATGTCGCCGTGGCCGCGTTCCGAATCGACCGTTGAAATGCGCAACGCATCGTTCTGGTAACGCTTGGCGAGCGCAACGATGGGCTTGGGCATGGTGGCCGAGAAAAGCAGCGTGCGGCGGCCTTCGGGCGTCGCGTCGAGCAGTTCCTCAAGGTCTTCGCGGAAACCCATGTCGAGCATTTCGTCCGCTTCGTCGAGCACTGCGACTGCCAGCTCACGCAGGTCGAGCGCGCCGCGTTCGAGGTGATCGCGCAGGCGTCCCGGTGTGCCAACGACGATATGCGCGCCCTGGCTGAGCGCGCGGCGTTCCTTCGACGGGTCCATGCCGCCGACGCAGTTGACCACGCGGGCGCCGGTTCCGGCATAGAGCCAGGCGAGTTCGCGATTGACCTGCATGGCAAGTTCGCGCGTCGGCGCGACGACCAAGGCGAGCGGTGCCATGGCGAAACGCGCACTGCCGCGCTCGTCGAGCAGTTCGGAAGCGATGGCGAGGCCAAAGGCCACGGTCTTGCCCGAACCGGTCTGGGCGGAAACGAGCAGATCGCGCCCCTGTGCTTCCGGTTCGAGGACGGCGGCCTGGACGGCGGTGGGCGCGGCATAGCCACGTGCGGCGAGAGCCTCGCCAAGCTGCGAAAAAGTCGTGTTGAAAGTCATGGTCTCTTTGTCTTCGATGCGCAGCGCGTCAGGCTGCAAAGGACATCGCGTGACAGACCAAATTGCGGCACCGCCGCGCCTGATTTGCGATGAAAAAGGGTGGCTCCCTGAGTAGGATTCGAACCTACGGCCGCTCGATTAACAGTCGAGAGCTCTACCGCTGAGCTATCAGGGAACAAACCCGGCAAAATGCGGTCTAAGCCGGGGCAGGGGTGCGCCTATAAGCAGCGCTGCAACGCGGGTCAACAGGGTAAGTTCATACCTGGAACTGTTCCGCGAAAATCCGCTCTTCAAGCGACTTTCCGGGGTCGAAAAGCAGGGTAAGCTGAAGTTCACGCGCCACCTTGATCTGCACTTCGGCGACGTTGCGGACCTCCTTCTGGTCGGCAACCGCGGCCACGGGGCGCTTCTCCGATTCCCTGACGACGAAGCCAACCTCGGCGCTGTCAGGCAGGATCGCGCCTTCCAGCGGCGCGGGCGAAACGGACTTAGCGGGGTGAGCGCCAACATCCCCGAACCCAGCGGCAGGATTGGGCCATTGGCGGAAAGGTTGTAGGCGGTGGAGCCCGCCGGCGTGGCCACCAGTACGCCGTCACCGGCCAGTTCGGCCATGCGGACCTTGCCGTTGACCTTGACCTCCAACTTGGCGGTCTGGCGGGTTTCGCGCAGCAGCGAGACCTCATTGATCGCGTAATAGCGATGCTCACGCCCACTGTTCGTGACAGCGCGCATTTCCAGCGGGACGACGGCAATTTCGCGCGCCCTTGCCACCCGCTCAGCGATCGGGCGGGCGGAGCGCTGGCGGTTCATGAGGAAACCGACTGTGCCGAGGTTGACCCCGTAAGCCGGCACCACGCGCCCCAGATCGAGCATCCGGTGCAGCACGTGCAGCATGAAGCCATCGCCGCCCAGCACGACCAGCGCATCCGCCTTGTCGGGCCGCACCCAGTCATGGGCGCCGCGTAGCGCTTCCGCGCCTTCCTGCGCCTTCGCCGTGTCCGATACGACCAGCCCGAGTTTCAAGTCCTTGCCCATCTTGCCGAGCCTCGTATCGGCCTCCCCTCTTTTTGGCAACGAATCGCTTCCGATTGAACAATTCGCAAACCATTACCGCTATGGGGCAAAGCGTGGATATGCTCGCCCTTTCGCAGCGTGACGCGCTGACCGGCCTGATGGGGCCCGATGCCGCGCGTCGCCAGCTTGGTCGCTGGCTGGAAGAAGGGCCGGTTCACGCATTGCTGCTGGCGTTTCCAAGGCTCGATGCGGTGAACCTTGCCTGGGGGGCAAGCGCGGGTGACGGGGCGCTGGCCGAAGTCGCCACGCGGCTCACGCATTATGCCGACAGCGAGATCGACGCACCGTGGTTTGCGGCACGCATTGGCGGGGGAAGCTTCCTGCTTTCGTCACAAGAGCCTTGCAGCCGCGAACGTTGGGCCTTGATCGCGGAGGGGCTGGCCGAAGGCGTCTCGCGGCCGATCGGCGAACTTCGCCTTACGCCGCGACTTGCGCTGCTGCGCGCCGTGCCGGGGGAGGACGCCGAATCGGTGCTCGACCGGCTGGGGCAGGCGCAGTCCACCCTTGGCCAGAAAAGCTCGCAGCGCATAGGCTGGGTAGATGGCAGCGTTTCGCGCTCGGGCCGCAGCGCGGCTCGGCTCGATGCCGACCTTTTGCAGGCAATCGACCGCGACGAGATCGAGATCCTGTTACAGCCGCAATTTGCGCTTCCCGGCAATGCCCTGATCGGCGCCGAGGCGCTGGCCCGCTGGCAGCACCCGAAGCTGGGCCTGATCGGCGCGGGCGCGCTTTTCGCCATTGCCGAGCGGGCGGATCACGTCGCCCAGCTTTCGCACCATATCGCTGCAAAGGCCTGCGCGCTGGCGGCGGCATGGCCTGAACACCTGCGCCTGTCGATCAACGTCACGGCAGCCGATCTGGCGGCGGACAACTATGCCGAAGTCTTCTCCGCCATCGTCGCGCGGAGCGGCATGGCACCCGGGCGGATCGTCCTCGAAGTCACCGAGCAGGCGCTGGTCTGGGACATCGAACGCGCGCGCCGCTCGCTGACCGACCTCGTCGGGCAGGGCATGAGCGTGGCGCTCGACGATTTCGGCGCGGGGTTCTGCAACTTCCGCTACCTCAAGCTGCTGCCCCTGCAGAAGCTCAAGCTCGACCGAACCATGGTGGAGGGCATAGCCGAGGACCCGCGCGACCTTGCCGTGCTGCGCGGTATCGTCGCCATGGCGCGCGCGCTGGGGCTGGGCGTGCTCGCGGAAGGCATCGAAAACGAAGCCCAGCGCGCTGCGGTGGAAGCGGAGGGCTGCTCGGCCTGGCAGGGGTTTCTTGGCGCGCGGCCGATGAGCGACAGCCGTTTTCGCAGCCTGATCTAGCCAAGCAAAAACCCCGCCCGGCGAACCGGACGGGGCTTTGCTTCCCGCCTAAGCGAAAAATCAGATCAATGGGCTGCCAGCGCCGCGAGCAGAAGCAGCGCGACGATGTTGGTGATCTTGATCATCGGGTTGACGGCCGGACCGGCGGTATCCTTGTAGGGATCGCCGACCGTGTCACCGGTCACCGCGGCCTTGTGGGCTTCAGAGCCCTTGCCGCCGTGGTGGCCGTCTTCGATGTACTTCTTGGCATTGTCCCATGCGCCGCCGCCCGAGGTCATCGAAACGGCGATGAACAGGCCGCCGACGATCACGCCCAGCAGCATGGCGCCCAGCGCGGCAAAACCTGCCGCCTGATCGCCGCCAGCCACCCAGGTGATCACATAGTACACCGCGATCGGTGCAAGCACCGGCAGCAGTGACGGAATGATCATTTCCTTGATCGCCGCCTTGGTGACCAGGTCGACCGTGCGGGCATAGTCCGGCTTGGTCTCATAGGTCATGATGCCCGGGTTGTTCTTGAACTGGTCGCGAACATCCTTGACCACGTCGCCCGCGGCGCGGCCCACGGCGGTCATGCCCATCGAACCGAACAGGTTCGGGAGCAGCGCGCCGAGCAGCAGGCCAACGATGACGTAGGGGTTTTCAAGGCTGAAATCGACGTCGAGGTTCGGGAAGAACTCGCGAAGATCGGTGGTGTAGGCAGCGAAGAGCACCAGCGCGGCAAGACCCGCCGAACCGATGGCATAGCCCTTGGTCACGGCCTTGGTGGTGTTGCCCACGGCGTCGAGCGCGTCGGTCTTTTCACGGACCGAATCGTCGAGGCCGGCCATTTCGGCAATGCCGCCGGCGTTGTCAGTGACGGGGCCGTAAGCGTCGAGCGCCACGACCATGCCAGCCAGGGCCAGCATCGCGGTGGCCGCATAGGCAATGCCCATCAGGCCGGCGAGCTGGTAAGCGATGATGATGCCGCCGCAGATCACGATGGTCGGCAGCGCGGTGGCTTCAAGGCTGATGGCCAGACCCTGGATCACGTTGGTGCCGTGGCCCGTTTCCGAAGCCTTGGCGATCGACTTCACCGGGCGATAATTGGTGCCGGTGTAGTATTCGGTGATCCAGATGATCACGCCCGTGATCACCAGGCCAAGCAGCGAGCAGTAGAACAGCGTGCGGCCGGTGAATTCCTGCGGCTGCGCCCGGGTTGATCACCTCTTCCATGCCGCCCAGCGCGTGGCCGATCGCCCACCAGATGGCGGGGACGGACAGCACGGCGGTGACCAGGAAGCCCTTGTACATGGCGCCCATGATGTTCTTGCCGCCGCCGAGGCGGACGAAGTAGGTGCCGATGATCGAGGTGACGATGCAGACGCCGCCGATCAGCAGCGGCAGCGCCATCAGCGCTTCCAGATTGGCGACGCCCTTGAGCAGCAGCGCAGTGAGCACCATGGTCGCGCCAACGGTCACGACATAGGTTTCGAACAGGTCGGCAGCCATGCCGGCGCAGTCGCCCACGTTGTCGCCCACGTTGTCGGCGATCACGGCCGGGTTGCGTGGATCGTCTTCCGGAATGCCCGCTTCGACCTTGCCGACGAGGTCGGCGCCGACGTCTGCGGCCTTGGTGAAGATGCCGCCGCCAAGACGCGCGAAAATCGAGATCAGCGAGGCACCGAAGGCGAGGGCAACGAGGCCATCGACCACCGTGCGGTCATCGCCGCCCACCGAGTAGCCGGCCGGGCCGGTCAGGTACCAGTAGAACACGGCGATCGCGAGCAGCGCGAGGCCGGCCACCAGCATGCCGGTGATGGCGCCAGCGCGGAACGCCAGCGTCAGCCCCTGCTGAAGACCGGTCTGAGCCGCCGCCGCCGTGCGTACGTTGGCCCGCACCGAGATGTTCATCCCGATGAAACCCGCTACGCCCGAAAGCACCGCGCCGATGACGAAGCCCCCGGCGGAAATGCCGCCCAGCGTCAGGCCGATGATCACCGCAACGACCACGCCGACGACGGCGATCGTGGTGTACTGGCGCTTCAGATAGGCTTGCGCGCCTTCCTGAATGGCCGCTGCAATTTCCTGCATTTTTGCATTGCCGGCATCTGCGCCGAGCACCTGGCTGCTGGTAAACGCGCCGTAGACGACGGCGACCAACCCCAGAATAATGGAGATTGTGACTAGGCTCACTTTCGTGCCCCTCCTGTTAAAATCCTCTCGAAAGCGACCCGTTTTTACTTGATTTGAGTCACCCGGGGCGAAGGGCTATCGACGCAGTTGGGGCGAAGCAACCCCAAATCGCGCGGTTTTCCCTTAGCTGTGGACGAAACCGCCCTTATCGCCTGCGGGCAGGGACTCTCCATCGAGAAGCAGGGGATCGGGGCCCGGGCGCGCACTTCGCCGATGCGAGTGGCGGCGGCGGCGGGTTCGATGCCCGCCGGGAGAGTGAAGAGCAGCTCGTAATCGTCGCCCCAGCGCAGGGCTTCGGCCCGGCGGGCTTCGGGGGCAGTGATGGGGACGGCGGCACTGTCGATAGCGAAAGTGGCGGCGGAGGCTTTCGCCATGCGGCTGGCATCGAGCAGCAGCCCGTCCGATACGTCCATCATCGCCGTCACTTGCGACGCAAGGGCCAGTCCCTCGGCCAGCCGCGCCTGCGGGCGGCGGTAGGCGGTGCTGTCGCCGGTGCCGGATTGCAGGGCTTCGAGACCCAGCATCGCGGCGCCGACCGCCCCGGTCATCCAGATGCCGTCACCCGCCGTGGCGCCGCTGCGGGAAGGGACGGGACGCACGGTAGCGCGACCGATGGCCGTCAGACCCAGCGATTGCGGCCCGTTTCCGCTGGTCGTATCGCCACCGAGCAGCTTCGCACCGTAATGATCGAGCGCTTCCGCCAGCCCTTCGACAAACCGCGCATCGCGTGCCCCAAGCTGGTAACCCAGAAGCACGCCGATCGGCTCGGCACCCTTGGCCGCAAGGTCGGAGATGTTGGTGGCGACAAGCTTCCACGCGACGTCAGCGGGATCCTGCCCGGAAAGGAAATGCACTCCCTCGACCATCGCATCGTGCGTCAGGACCAGCGTCTCCCCGCCGATCTCCAGTATCGCAGCGTCATCCTGAAACCGCCGCGCGCCGGGATGCCGGGCCAGCGCCCGCAGGGCTTCGATGAAGGCGAGTTCGCCGCTCAGCGGACCGCCTTCGCCACGGCATCCAGGACGCCATTAACGAACTTTGCCTCCCGCGCGTCGAAGAATGCGTGGGCGACGTCGAGGTATTCGCTGATCACGCTGCCGGTCGGCACGTCGGCACGGGCCATCAGTTCGTAGGTTCCGGCACGCAGAATCTGTAGCATAGTGCGGTCAAGCCGGTCGAGCGACCAGCCCTCGGCGAGGCGCTGAGACAGGGCCTCATCGATCTCGTCGCGGCGGGCAATGGCGCCGCTCACCACATCGTCGAAGAAGGCCACTTCGGCTTCCTCGAACTGCATGTCCTCGATCTCCGCACCCAGCCTGTGCAGGTGGAATTCGTCGAGCAGGCGCGGCAGGCGCGTGCCTTCCATGTGGTGCTGGTAGAGCGCCTGCACCGCGGCAAGGCGGGCGGCTGAACGGGACTTGCTCATATTCCGAGCCTCACTTCGATGGAGCGCGCATGCGCGGGGAGGCCCTCTGCGTCGGCAAGGGCAATGGCGGCGGGTCCGATCTTTCCGAGCGATTTCGCGTCGCACTGGATGAAGCTGGTGCGCTTCATGAAGTCGAGCACCGAGAGACCGGAAGAGAACCGCGCGCGCCGCCCGGTGGGGAGGACGTGGTTGGGCCCGGCAACGTAATCGCCCACCGCCTCGGGCGTGTGGCGGCCGAGGAAGACCGAGCCGGCGTGGCGGATCTGCCTGAACAGGGCTTCGGGATCGTCAGTGGCGATCTCGACGTGTTCGGCGGCAAGGGCATTGGCGAGGGCAGGGGCCTCATCCAGCGATGCCACCTCGATAATCACGCCGTGCGCCTTCCAGCTCTCGCTCGCCGTGCGTGCGGTGGGCAGCATGGCGAGTTCGACGCCCACCCGGTCCGCCACGGTATCGGCAAAGACCGGATCGTCGGTAATCAGGATCGACTGCGCGGCAGGATCATGCTCGGCACTGGCTGAGCAGGTCGGCGGCGATCCAGTCGGCATCGTTCTTGCCGTCTGCGATAACGAGGATTTCGCTCGGCCCAGCGACCATGTCGATGCCGACCACGCCATAAAGCTGGCGCTTGGCCTCGGCCACCCAGGCGTTGCCCGGGCCGGTGATGACATCGACCGGACGGATGCGCTGCGTGCCATAGGCGAGCGCGCCCACGGCCTGCGCGCCGCCGATGCGCCAAACCTCGTCCACGCCGGCAAGGTGCGCGGCGGCAAGGACCAGCGGGTTGACCGCGCCCTTGGGCGTCGGGGTGACGACGACCAGCCGTTCCACGCCCGCAACCTTGGCAGGGATCGCGTTCATCAGCAGCGAGGAGGGGTAGGCCGCCCGTCCGCCCGGAACGTAAAGCCCCGCCGCATCCACAGCATTCCACCGCGCGCCAAGGCGAACGCCGTGCTTGTCGGTCTCGTCGCGATCGGCTGGAAGCTGGGCACGGTGATATGCGCGCACGCGCTTGGCCGCCATTTCGAGCGCGGCGCGAAGGTCTGGCTGGAGGCTGTCGAAAGCCTCGCGGCAGGCCTCTGCGGAAATGCGCCAGTCGTCTTCGCTGGCGAGCACATGGCCGTCAAAGCGCTCGGTGAGTTCGGCTACGGCCTCGTCACCGCGGTTCTTCACGTCGTCGAGGATGATCTGCACGTCGCGCGCCACATCGTCGTCGCTCTCGCGCCGGTCATTGACCAGGCGGCGGAACGCCTGCTCGAACCCGGCTTCGCGCGAATTGAGACGGAGCATCAGGCCGCGTCCTTCGTGCCCATGGCCGCGCGGAAGGCATCGACCAGCGCGCCGACGCGGGCATCGGTCTTGAGCGCCGCGCGGTTGACGATCAGGCGGGCGGAAACGGGCAGGATGATGCTCGTTTCCTCAAGCCCGTTGTCCTTGAGCGTGCGGCCAGTCGAAACAAGGTCCACGATCCGGCTGGCAAGACCAAGCCCGGGAGCGAGTTCCATCGCGCCGTTGAGCTTCACGACCTCGGCCTGGATGCCCATGCCCTCGAAGTGCTTGCGCGTCAGGTTCGGGTACTTGCTGGCAACTCGCAGGTGGCTCACCGGGCCACCGCTCTTCTGTCCGACCGGTTCGGCGACCGACAGTCGGCAGTGGCCGATATCGAGATCGACTGGCGCGTAAAGGTCGGAAAAGGCGAATTCTTCCACCACGTCCGAACCGACGATGCCAGCCTGCGCAGCGCCGTGGGCCACGAACGTCGCCACGTCGAAGGCGCGCACGCGGATGATACGCATGTCAGCCGCTTCGCAGGCGAAGGAAAGCGCGCGGCTCTTCTTGTCATGGAACTCCGCCTCGGGCACCACACCGGCACGCGCCATCAGTGGCAGCGCCTCGTCGAGGATGCGCCCCTTGGGCACGGCAAAGGTCAGCGGCTTGGACATGGCGCGCGCCTTAGGGCGATGCGCGGAAAAGGGCAACATATGGCGGCACATGACGACATGGCGATGGACGAGCAGAATGTCGTGCGCACGCTGGAATGGCAGGCCGACCATGCCACCCGCAATGGCGCGCCTTGCACCGGACGGCTGGTCCGCGCGTTCATCCCTCTGCTTTCGGGCGAGAGCAATGTTGGCGCAAGGATGCGCGACTGGCCGGGGCTTAGCCTTGAGGATGCCATGCCGCTGCGGTTGGCGGGGGGCTTTCACTACCTCTACCTCACGGGTGCCGAGCCGGGCTTGGGCGAGATTTACTCCGGCACGGTGACTGAACAGCGCGAGATCGCGCGGACCGTCGCCCGGATTGTTCGCGATCATGACGACGAACTGCTCGAGTGGTTCGCTGGCCCGCCCCAGACCAACGAGGCAGGGCGCTCTGCCGGGATCATGGCGCAATTGCTCTGGCTGTCGCAGCGGCTGGGGCCGCGTTTCGAGCTGAACGAGATCGGGTCAAGCGCGGGCATTAACACGATGATGGACCGGTTTGCCTTTGATCTGGGCGGTGTGAAGGCGGGGGCAGAAGGCTCGCCCATGCTGATCCGCCCTGAATGGCGCGGTGGCCCGCCGCCGAAGGCTCCCGTGGAGATAGTTTCCGTGCAAGGCTGCGATGTCCACCCGATCGACCTGTCCGATCCGGCGCAGGCGATGCGGCTGAAAAGCTATGTCTGGCCAGACATGCCCGAGCGGCTGGCGCGGATCGACGCGGCGATAGCGCTGGCGGCCGAGCGGCGGCCCGAAGTGGTGCGGATGGACGCGGCGGAGTGGGTGGAACAGCGCTTGGCCGCGCCGCAGGAAGCGGGCGTGACCCGCGTTCTGTTCCACTCGATAGTCTGGCAATACATCCCCGAACAGGGCCGCGCGCGGATCGAACGCGCCATGGCGGAGGCGGGCGTGCGGGCGACGGACGAGCGTCCGCTCGCACTGGGTAACGGTCGAAACCAACCGGGCTACATTCCGGCATGAATTGCGCTGCCGCTACTGGCCGGGCGGCGAGGGGGAAGTCCTGCTGGGCGAGGCGCATGCGCACGGCGCCTGGGTGGAATGGAAAGGGGACTAGCCCAAAGTGCCCCTCTTGGTTACATGGGCCGCCACGAATCTCCCCGGACCCTTGGAAAGTGGCACTTATGGATATCCCTCTCGGCCTTACCTTCGATGACGTATTGCTGCGTCCGGCCGAGTCCGACATCCTGCCATCGATGGCCGATACCCGCACGCGCCTGACTCGGTCGATTTCGCTCAATATCCCGGTCATTTCTTCTGCCATGGACACAGTGACCGAAGCGGACATGGCGATCGTCATGGCGCAGCTCGGCGGCATCGGCGTGCTTCACCGCAACCTGACCGTCGAGGAACAGGTTGCCGCCGTGCGCGCCGTGAAGCGGTTTGAAAGCGGCATGGTGGTCAATCCGATCACCGTTTCGCCCGACGCCACGCTCGGCGAGGCGCAGGCGATCATGCAGGCCAACCGCATCAGCGGCATCCCGGTGGTGGAAGAAGGCGGCAAGCTGGTCGGCATCCTGACCAACCGCGATGTCCGTTTCGCGCAGAATCCCGGCCAGCCAGTGCGCGAGCTGATGACGCATGAGAACCTTGCCACGGTCAAGGTCGGCACGAACCAGAAAGACGCGATGCGTCTGCTGCACCAGCGCCGCATCGAAAAGCTGCTGGTGGTCGACGATGCCTTCCACTGCGTCGGACTGATCACGGTGAAGGACATCGAAAAGGCCGTCACCTATCCCAATGCCACCAAGGACGAGAGCGGCCGACTGCGCGTTGCCGCGGCGACCACGGTGGGCGACAAGGGCTTTGAACGCACCGAGGCGCTGCTTGCCGCGGAATGCGACGTCGTGATCATCGACACCGCGCACGGCCATAACAAGGACGTTGCCCGCGCTGTCGAACGCGTGAAGAAGCTGTCGAACTCGGCGCAGGTCATTGCCGGCAACATCGCCACGGCCGAGGCGGCGCAGGCGCTGATCGATGCGGGTGCGGATGCGCTCAAGGTCGGCATCGGACCGGGCTCCATCTGCACCACGCGCATCGTTGCGGGTGTCGGCGTGCCGCAGCTCACCGCGATCATGGATGCCTGCGAGGCAGCCAACAAGGCGGGCGTTCCGGTGATCGCCGATGGCGGCCTGCGCACCTCGGGCGATGCGGCCAAGGCGCTTGCCGCCGGGGCCAGCTCGATCATGGTCGGCTCGATGCTGGCCGGGACCGAGGAAGCGCCGGGCGAGACGTTCCTGTACCAGGGACGCGCCTACAAGTCGTACCGCGGCATGGGTTCGGTGGGCGCCATGGGCCGCGGCTCGGCGGACCGCTATTTCCAGGGCGACATCAAGGACCAGATGAAGCTGGTCCCCGAAGGGATCGAGGGTCAGGTGCCATACAAGGGACCGGCCAAGGACGTGATCCACCAGCTCGTTGGCGGTATCAAGGCGGCCATGGGCTACACCGGGTCGGCTACGATCGACGACCTGCGCACCAAGGCCCAGTTCGTCCGGATCACCGGCGCAGGCTTGCGCGAAAGCCACGTTCACGATGTGACGATCACGCGTGAAGCCCCCAATTACAAGGCGGGCTGACCTGCCATGACACCCGCCGCGCGGGTCCAGGCGGCGATCGACATCCTCGATCTGGTGATCGCTGCGGCGCGGAGCGGCGGTGCTCCGGCCGACCGGATCGTCAGCGAATGGTTCCGCACCCGACGCTTTGCCGGCAGCAAGGACCGCCGCGCCGTGCGGGAACTGGTCTACGGCGCGATCCGGGCTTGCGGGGAAGTTCCCCAGACAGGACGTGCGGCTATGTTGCGACTGGCGCAGAACGATGCCTCCGTCGCGGGTCTCTTCGATGGCTCAGCCCATGGCCCTGCACCAATTGAAGCTGGTGAGAAGTTCGCCCGGGGCGGCGTGGCTCCCAAGTGGTTGGTGAAGGAACTGATGACTTCCGGCCTCGACGAGGTAGAAATGGCCGCCTTGCTGGACCGGGCCCCGCTCGACGTGCGGATCAACAGGCTGAAAGCGGGACGGCTGGAGCTTCCCGAACCGGGTGAGCCTAGCGTCGCGCCAAACGGCCTGCGCTTCCCATCGGGCACGCCGATCGACCAGTGGGAAGCTTTCCAGTCCGGCGCGATCGAGGTGCAGGACGCGGGCTCGCAGCTGGCCTGCGAGGCGGTGCGCGCCCAACCGGGTGAGCGCATTGTCGACCTCTGCGCCGGGGGCGGGGGCAAGTCGCTTTCGCTGGCAGCGGCGATGGACAACCAGGGCGAAATTCTCGCCTGCGATGCCGACCGCCGCCGCCTTTCGCAATTGCCGCCGCGCGCCGAGCGGGCCGGGGCAGAGATTATCACGACCCAGTTGCTCGATCCGGGCCGCGAACTGGCCGCGCTCGACAGCTGGCAGAAGCGGGCCGATGCGGTGCTGGTCGACGCGCCGTGTTCCGGCACCGGCACATGGCGGCGCAATCCCGAAGCGCGCTGGCGGCTGAGCGAGAAGGAGCTGGACCGGCTGATGGCGCTGCAGGCACGGCTTCTGGCTGCGGGCGCCAAGCTGGTGAAACCGGGCGGGCGGCTGGTCTATGTCACCTGCTCGCTGCTGGATGGCGAGGGCGCGGGGCAGGTCGGCAATTTCCTCGCCGACCATCCCGGCTGGCGTGCCGAACCGATCGACCTGCCGGCCGGCCGTCTGCGCGGCCCCGGTCTGCGGCTTACCCCGCATCATGACGGGACGGACGGATTTTTCATCGCCAGTTTATCTTCGCCATGTTAGCCTCTGCGCAAATGACCACGGCCGAGCCCCATGATCCCCGTTCGGTGCCCCGGCCAAGGGTTGGAGACCTATTGATGCGTTACACTCCCGCCGCGCTGGCAATGTCGCTGGCCCTCGCCCTGTCGTCGAGCGTGCTTTATTCAGCGGCGCCAATGACGCTCGAGCCCCGCGCTGCCGCTCTCCAATCGGAAGGCAGGGCGGCGCTGGCCGCCGGAAACCTGGACGGCGCGATCGATGCCTTCGAAGCGGCGCTGACGGTGCAGCCCGGCTCGGTGCTCCTGACACTTGATCTGGCCGAGGCAACTCGCCGCCAGGGTCTTCAGGGCAAGGCGCTGCATTATTACCGCAAGGCGCTCGTCACCGATCCGCAGAACCTCGACGCCATTGCCGGTGAAGGCACGGCGCTGGTCGAAAAGGGAGCGGTCGAAAAGGCGCGCCGCAACCTGACCCGCTTGCAGGGCCTTTGCGGCAAGGAATGCTCGCAGACGCAGCAGCTTTCCGCTGCCATTGCAAAGGGCCCGGCGCCGCGGGTGCTGACTGCCGAAGCGGTGAAGCCTTCGCCGACCGTCAGCGAGAACTGATCAGATCAGCGCGCGGAATTCATCCAGCACCGCGCGGTAAACGCGCTTCTTGAACGGCACGATGACATCGGGCAGCTGGTCCGGATCCATCCATTGCCAAGCGTCGAATTCAGCCGGATCGTGTGCGTCCAGCTTCACATCCTCGTCAGAGCCGTGGAAGCGGGCAAGGATCCAGTGCTGGCGCTGACCGCGATACTTGCCGCCCCAGAGCCTGCCGAGCAGCTCGTCCGGCAGGTCGTAAAGCAGTTCCTCGCGGGTTGAGGCGAGCAGGGTAACGTGGTGTTCGCCGACGCCCGTTTCCTCCCACAGCTCGCGGAGGGCGGCCTGCTGGAGGTCCTCGCCATCGTCGATCCCGCCCTGCGGCATCTGCCAATAGACTCCCCCTTCGTCAGGCTGGCCGCGCGTGTCGATCCGCTTGCCGACAAATACGCGCCCTTCCGAGTTGACCAGCATCACCCCGACGCAGGGGCGATAGGGAAGGGCAGAGAAATCCGTCATGCAAATGCTCCGATTGGGGAAAAGCGGCAGGGCTTACCCGCGATGGACAGGTAAGCAGCCAATAGGCGCTTGACTAGCAGGCTTTGCAGGAGTTTGCAGGAGCAAGCTTTGGCCGTGAACAGTTTTTCTGTCGTGCAGGCCGGGGCGGGAGAGCATAGGGCGGCATAAATGGTGCAAGGCGCTTTGCCGCCAGCAGAGGAAGATCATGGCAACAGTACTGGCCGACAGCGATAGTCAACGCAGCGCCCAAGGCGCGGCACAACCCGAAGCGGTAGTTGTCCGTTTCGCCGGGGACTCGGGCGATGGCATGCAGCTTACCGGCGGGCAGTTCACGCTCTCGACCGCGCTGGCCGGCAATGACCTTGCGACCTTCCCGGATTTCCCGGCAGAAATTCGCGCACCGCAAGGCACCTTGTTCGGCGTTTCGGCCTTCCAGATCAATTTCGGCTCGACCTCGATCGAAACCGCGGGTGATCAGCCCGACGTGCTGGTGGCGATGAACCCGGCGGCGCTGAAGACCAACGTCGAGGCGCTCAAGCCCGGCGGCCTGATCATTGCCGACAGCGGCGAGTTCACCAAGCGCAACCTTGAAAAGGCGAAGTACGAAGTCAGCCCGCTTGACGATGGTTCGCTTTCCAAGTGGAACCTGCTGGCATTCGATATCTCCGCTCTGACGCTGGAATCGGTCAAGCCCTTCGGCCTTGGCAACAAGGAAGCCTTGCGCTGCAAGAACATGTGGACGCTCGGCCTTGCGCTGTGGATGTTCGACCGTGACCGCGCGCCGCTGATCGAATGGCTAAAGGGCAAGTTCGCCAAGAACCCGGTTCTAGCCGATGCCAACATCGCCGCGCTCAACGCTGGCCATGCTTATGGCGAGACGGCGGAAATCGGCGGGCAGGTGAAAAAGCTGCACCTCGATCCAGTGGCCAGCACCCCCGGCCTTTACCGCACCGTCACCGGCGCGGACGCGATTGCCTATGGCCTTGTCGCCGGTGCGCAGCTGGCGGGGCTGAAGATGTTCTTCGGCGGCTATCCGATCACGCCCGCCAGCTCGATCCTGCACAACCTTGCCAAGCTCAAGGAATTCGGCGTCACCACCTTCCGAGGCGGAAGACGAGATTGCCGCGATCTGTTCGGCCATTGGTGCGAGCTATGCCGGGCAGCTGGGCGTGACCTCCTCGTCGGGCCCCGGCATCGCACTCAAGGGTGAGGCGATGGGCCTTGCGGTCATCACCGAACTGCCGCTGGTTATCGTCAATTCGCAGCGCGGCGGTCCTTCGACCGGCCTGCCGACCAAGACCGAGCAGAGCGACCTTTACCAGGCGGTCTATGGCCGTAACGGCGATACGCCGCTCCCCGTGATCGCCGCGCGTTCCCCGCGGACGCTTTCGATTGCGCGATCGAGGCTTGCCGCATTGCCACGCAGTTCATGACCCCCGTCATGCTGCTGACCGATGGCTATATCGCCAATGCTGCCGAGCCGTGGCGCGTGCCCGATCCCGAGAAGTTCGAGCCGTTCCCGGTCTCCTTCCTCGAGGAGGCCAACGGGCCCGACGGCAAGGTGCTCCCCTACAAGCGCGACGAGCGCGGCGTGCGCCCGTGGATCAAGCCCGGCACCCCCGGCCTGATGCACCGCATCGGCGGCATCGAGAAGGCTCCCGAAACCGGCGATCTCGACTATTCGCCCGCCACGCACCAGCTCCAGACCGACGCCCGCAAGGACAAGGTCGACGGGATTGCCAAGGCGATCCCGGCGCAGGAAGTGACGCTCGGCAAGGAAGGCGGCAAGCTCGCCGTGGTCGGCTGGGGCTCCACCTTCGGTCCGATCCACCAGGCCGTGCGACGCGCGCGGGCCAAGGGCATGGACGTCAGCCACATCCACGTCCGCCACATCTGGCCGCTGCCCGCCAACCTCGGCGCGCTGCTCAAGTCCTATGACCGCGTGCTGGTGCCAGAAATGAACACCGGCCAGTTCAAGACCGTGCTGCGCGACCAGTTCTTGGTCGATGCCCAGCCGCTCAACAAGGTGTCGGGTCAGCCCTTCGCCATCGCCGAAATCGAAGCCGCCATCGCGACCTATTTCGATGGTGTCCCCGGCAATGCCGGTGGTGATGAAGTGCCGGTCAATGACAAGCAGTTGCCCAGCACCAAGGCAGTACCCACTTAAGAAAGCAGAGGATTCGAAATGTCTCGCTTTGACGAAGGTGCGAGTACTGACAGAGAATTGCTCAGGATGTTTGGCCTCTTGGTCATACTATGCCTCGGACTTTGCCTGTCGCAAGCAGTCGGCGAGAGAACTGGCTCGCTCGCACTTTCGGCAGCAGCCGGGTTCGCTACCGGGCTGCTTATGGCATGGTTCCCTTCGGATAGCGAAGATGATGACGAGCCGCTGGGCGGACCATCACCTGATGGGCGACCTCAGTTGCGAAGAATTGCTAAAGCGGTGTTCTGGATCGGCATCGTCGCCTGGGCGTCAGTTGTAGTTTACGAACAGTTCGTCAGCGGATTTGATTATAGCCAAGCATCGATGTTTGGTTTGATAGCAGGTGGCTGGATTATGCCTTTGGCATTCTGGATGCGCTCTCACATTTTGCAGCAGAGATCGGTAAACCCATGAACGACATGACCCCCTTCCAGACCACCCTCAAGGATTGGGAATCGGACCAGGAAGTCCGCTGGTGCCCGGGCTGCGGGGACTATGCGATCCTCAAGGCGGTGCAGCGCACGCTGCCGGAAATCGGCGCGAACCCGGCTAATACCGTGTTCGTCTCCGGCATCGGCTGCTCGAGCCGCTTCCCCTATTACATGTCGTCTTACGGCTTCCACACGATCCACGGCCGCGCCCCGGCGTTTGCCACGGGGATCAAGCTTGCCAATCCCGACCTCGACATCTGGCTGGTGACCGGCGACGGCGACGGCATGTCGATCGGCGGCAACCACACGATGCACATGATCCGGCGCAACCTGAACTGCCAGATCATGCTGTTCAACAACGAGATTTACGGCCTGACCAAGGGCCAGTACTCGCCGACCAGCCGCGAAGGCACGACGAGCCCGACCACGCCGGGCGGCTCGGTTGACCGGCCGGCGCTGCCCTGCGCCTTCGCGCTCGGTGCCGGTGCCCGCTTCGTGGCGCGTGGGTTCGACGTGTCGAAGAACCTGCCCGAAGTGCTCAAGGCGGCCCATGCCCACAAGGGCGCGGCCTTTGTCGAGATCTTCCAGAACTGCATCGTCTACAACAAGGACCGCTTCGAAGACTTCGCCGCCCCCAAGGGTGCCGAAGCCCGCCAGCTCTGGCTGAAGAACGGCGAGCCCATGCTGTTCAACGGCGGTACGCAGGGCATTGCGCTCGATGCCGAGAAGCTAACGCTCAAGGTGGTCGATGTCGTCGATGGGGACTGGCAGGCCGCAGGCGTGATTGTCCATGACGTCACCAACCGCTCGGTCGCGCATATGCTGGTCGAGCTGCCCTTCGGTGCCTTCCCGATGGCGCTCGGGGTGATCTACGACGATCCGCGGCCGACCTACGAGACCGCCGTGCTGGAACAGGACGCGCGCATGAACGAGGGCAAGAGCGCCAACCTCGCCAAGCTGCTGGCGAAGGGACAGACCTGGACGGTGGAAGCGACCGGGCCGGACCTCTTTTAGGGAACAGCGTCAGGCGTCTAAGGGACTGCCTCGGCCAGGGCCTTGGCCGGCCGGTAAAATGCCGCCTCGGCCAGGAAGGCCCAGCCGGCACCGCCCAGCCATCCGGCGATGACATCGCTCGGGTAATGGACGCCGAGCAGAACCCGGCTGAAGGCGACCAGTATCGATAGCACCATGGCGCTGCCAATCAGCGTCCAGCGCACCCGCCGCCGCACGCTGTAGGTTGCGAAGGCAAGGGCTATGGCGATAAAGCCCAGCGCCGAGTTGAAGCTGTGCCCGCTGGGGAAGCTCATTCCGGCGGCGTCTGTCAGGTGCGGGACAAGGTTCGGGCGGGGGCGGCCGACCAGTTCCTTGATGGTGAGTTCCACCACCAGTCCGGTCAGGATGGTCACCGCCATCAGCACCGCCTCGCGCCGCAGCCGCAGGAAGAACAGGGCCGTGAAAGCCGCTATGCTGACGATCGTGCGTAGCACAACTCCGCCCAAAGCCGTTGTGTCCCGCACGGCCTCGGCCCATGCGGTAGAGCCCATCAGGGCGAGGTCGCCGTTGCGGCGGAAGAGCCGCAGGCCGGCATCGTCGAAGGCTCCCGTCCGGCCTGAATGCACGAGCCACGTAATCAGCGCAAAGCCGATCCAGCAGGCCGCGCCAGCGAGCGCCGCATGACGCGGATCGATCTGCCAGCCGCGACGGGGCAGGACTACAGTCTCGGCGGGAAGCGGCGTGTCCATGACGGCATAAGGCATTGGTTCGCCAAAGGTTGCAAGGCCGCGGCTTTGTTGCCACCCATGCGGCATGGACAACCTCACCCATTCGCTGATCGGCGCCGCACTCGGGCAGGCGGGGCTGAAGCGCAAGACCGGCCTTGCCATGCCCGCGCTGATCATCGCGGCGAACCTGCCGGATATTGATGCGCCTTGCGCGATCTACGGCGTCGAATCGCTGTCGATGCGGCGGGGCATCACGCATGGGCCGATTGCGCTGCTGGTGCTGCCGCTTGTGCTGGCGGGGCTGCTGATCGCCTTCGACCGCTGGCAGGCAAGGCGGACCAAGCGGCCGGAGGGACGGTTGCCGGTCCATGCCGGGTGGCTGGTGGCGCTGTGCTACATCGGCACCTTCACGCACCCGCTATTCGACTGGTTCAACAATTACGGTATCCGCTTGCTTGAGCCGTTTTCCAGCCAATGGTTTTACGGCGACACGCTGTTCATTGTCGATCCGTGGATCATTGCGATGCTGGGTTTTGGCGTCTGGCGTTCGCTGCGGCGTGAAAGAAAAGGCGCGGAAAGCTGGGCGCGACCGGCAAGGCTGGGAATTGCTGGCGTCCTTGCCTTCGTCGCCGCCAACATCGGCATCAGCCGGTTTGCTGCGGACAAGGCAAGCCTGTCTGAGCCCTATCCAGAGATAACAGTCGCTAACGCAGTACCCGCTCAGTTTTGGCGGAAGCAGATATTGTGGCGATCCGGCGATAGTTATGGAGCTTACGGATGGAGTCTGTTCTGGTCTCAAAAGGTTTTGCCTGAAACCGGCCAGACGAACATGTCCGACCCCCGCATCGCCGAATGGGCGAAGAACGACCCCAAGGCCCAGGCTTTCCTGTTCTGGAGCCGGATGCCCGTGGCCGAGCTCCATGACGACTACATCATCCTCCGCGACCAGCGCATCATGGATCGGCGTATGGACCGTCAGTTCAGCGTAACCTTGCGAAAGCCCAAGCCATGACCGCCCCCGTAATCGTCTGGCTGCGCCGCGACCTTCGCCTTGCCGATCAGGGCGCCTTCCATGCCGCTGCAGGAAGCGGCGCGCCGGTGATCCCGCTTTACGTGCTGGATGACGGGACTCCGAAACACCGCAAGATGGGCGGGTCATCGCGCTGGTGGCTGCACCATTCGCTCACCAGCCTTGATGCGGACCTGCGCAAGCTGGGGTCGCGGTTGATCCTGCGGCGCGGCGTCAGCGCCGAAGTGCTGGCAGACCTCGCGAAAGAGGTCGGCGCGCGCGAAGTCCACGCGCTGCACCACTACGAACCGTGGTGGCGCAATGCCGAGCGGGCCGTGGCGAAGTCGCTCGACCTGCATCTCCATCACGGCAACTACCTCGCCCCGCCGGGATCGGTGCTGACCGGGGGAGGGACTCCCTACAAGATCTACACCCCGTTCTGGCGCGCGCTGAGCGAGACAATGCCGCCGCCGGAGCCGCTTCCCGCGCCCGCCCGGCTGACCGCGCCGGAGAGCTGGCCCAAGTCGGATGATCTGGCCGACTGGGGCCTGCTTCCGACCAAGCCCGACTGGTCCGAAGGCTTCGGCAAGGAATGGACTCCGGGAGAGGCCGGCGCGCACGAGCGGCTGGAGGATTTCGCTGAGCAAGTCTCCGGCTATTCCGACCGCCGTAACCTGCCTTCGGTCGAGGGAACATCGCGCCTGTCACCGCACCTGCATTTCGGGGAAATCTCGCCTGCCGCCGTGTGGCACGGTATTTCGGCGCGCAGCAGCGGGGCCAAGACGTTTCTAGGCGAGATCGGCTGGCGCGACTATGCGCAGAACGTGATCTGCCAGTTCCCGGACTATGGCGCGCGGTCCTACAAGGAAGAGTACAACAGCTTCGCCTGGCGTACGGGCATGGAAGCCGAGGCCGACCTCAAGGCATGGCAGCAGGGCCGCACCGGCTACCCGATCGTGGATGCCGGTATGCGCCAGCTCTGGGCCACCGGCTGGATGCACAACCGCGTGCGGATGATCGCCGCCAGCTTCCTGATCAAGCATCTGCTGATCGACTGGCGGCGCGGTGAGGAGTGGTTCTGGGATACGCTGGTCGATGCCGACTATGCGCAGAACTCGGTCAACTGGCAGTGGTCGGCGGGGAGCGGGGTGGACGCCAACATGTTCGTCCGCATCATGGCCCCGCTGACGCAGAGCGCGAAGTTCGATGCCGCGGCTTACATCCGCGAATGGGTGCCCGAGCTGTCAAAGCTGCGGGACGACGTGATCCACGGTCCCACGGTGCGACCCTCTGGTTATCCAGATCGGATCGTGGACCACGCCTTTGCCCGGAGCCGGGCCTTGGAGGCTTACAGGATGGGACGGTAAACCGAATCCCCGCGCCAGCGGGCGAGGATGTTGTCGTGAACGATCGGGCTGAGCAGGTTCTCAAAGGCGCAGCCGGCCAGGCTGTTGTCCCACCACACGACCTGCGCGGGAAGGGCTTCAAGACCGGGCAGGGTCAGCCAGCAGACTGAGCCGGGATGCAGGCGGTTGATCGCCGAGCAGCAGAAGCCGCCGAGCGAAAGGTCATGCACGACCGTGGTGAAGCTGCGCATGCCCGAGGCGCGGAAGCTGCCCGGGATCTGGATGCGCGTGCGCGGCGCGCAGCGATCTTCCTGCGCGGCGATGTGATAACGGTCGGGTGCGAGATAATCGGTTGCCATGTCTGCCTGCTCCGTCTGGTAACGCCCCCGGACCTTCCCGTGGCCAAGGAGCTACAAGCGAACGCGACCCCATGCGAACGCTACAGGCATTATCCGCTATCGCGGTTGCGGGGAGTTTATGAAGCAGTGTTAACGGATTCGCGGGTTCCGGTGGCAAATTGTTTACCAACCAGGTCAACCACGCGTTCAGCAACAACCTCTGGCAGCTTGACCGTGTTGGGGTCCTCTCCCGGATAGGCCTTGGCCCGCATCGCCGTACGGGTTGCGCCCGGATCGAGGATTGCGACGCGTATCTTGCTGATATTCTTTACTTCTTCAGCGTAGCACTGAAGCAGGACTTCGAAGGCGGCCTTGCTGGCGGCATATGCTCCCCAGAAGGCGCGGGGCTTCGTCGCGACGCTTGACGTGACGGCAACCACGCGGGCGTCCTTGCTCGCCTTGAGCATCGGGTCGAAGGCGGCAAGCAGCGCCTGCTGGGCCAGGACGTTGGTCGTTAACGCCTTGTTGAATCCAGACGATTCGATCTGCGTGACGGCCATCAGGGTAGGCAGGATAGCAGCGTTGAGGACGAGGATGTCGAGCGCGTCCCACCGGCCGCGCAGCGCCGTGGCGAGGCGGGCAATGCCGTCCGCCTCGGTCAGGTCGACGGGCGCGATGGTCGCCTTGCCGCCCGCGGCGAAAATGCGCTCCTCGACCGCTTCCAAAGCCTTGGTGTCGCGGCCCGTAAGAATGACGTGTGCACCGGCCGCGGCGAGAGCCTCAGCCGTGGCCGCACCGATACCCCGGCTCGAACCGGTGACCAGCGCCAGCTGGCCGTCAAACGGACGTTCGCTCATGGACGGGCGCTCATCAAACCGCGTCAACCGCCAGCGAAAGCTGATCGGGCGATTCCTTCTCGGCCAGGTCGGTCAGGCGGGTCGGGTAATCGCCGGTGAAGCAGGCATCGCAGTATTTCGGGCAGCCTGCATCGCGCTTGGGCTGTCCGACAGCCCGGTAAAGCCCGTCGATCGAGACGAAGCCAAGGCTGTCGGCATGGATGAATTCCGCCATGCCTTGGATGTCCATCCGCGCGGCGAGCAGCTTGTGCCGTTCGGGCGTGTCGACGCCGTAGAAGCACGAATTGTTGGTCGGCGGGCTGGCAACGCGCATGTGCACTTCGGCCGCGCCGGCATCGCGCATCATCTGCACGATCTTCAGGCTGGTAGTGCCGCGCACAATCGAATCGTCGATCAGTACGATACGCTTGCCCGCAACCAGCGCGCGGTTGGCGTTGTGCTTGCGCTTCACATCGGCATGACGCGCGCCGTCTTCCGGCTGGATGAACGTGCGCCCGACATAGTGCGAGCGGATGATGCCCAGCTCGAAGGGAATGCCCGATTGCTGCGCGTAACCGATGGCGGCTGGCACGCCGCTATCCGGCACAGGAATCACGAGGTCGGCATCGGCCGGGGCTTCCTTGGCCAGTTCGACGCCGATTTGCTTGCGCACTTCATAGACCGATCGGCCTTCGCTGACCGAATCCGGTCGGCTGAAATAGACGTGCTCGAAAATGCAGGGGCGCGAAGGGTGTTCGCCGAAGGGGCGGTGGCTGGTGATCCGGCCATCGGTGCGAACCTCGACGATTTCGCCGGGTTCGACTTCACGAACAAAATCCGCGCCGACCACATCAAGCGCAACCGTCTCGCTGGCGAAGATCGTCGCATCGCCCATCTTGCCCATGACCAGCGGGCGGATGCCCAGCGGATCGCGGCAGGCCACCATGCGCTTGGGCGTGGTGCAGATCAGCGAATAGGCGCCTTCGACCATGCGCAGGGCATCGACGAACTTGTCGAGCAAGGTGGGGTAACGGCTGGTGGCGATGAGGTGGATAATCACCTCGGTATCCGAGGTCGACTGGAAGATCGAACCCTTGCTCACCAGTTCGCGCTTCAGCGCCATGGCATTGGAAATGTTGCCATTGTGCGCGATGGAAAAGGCCCCGCGGGCAAGGTCCGCGTGGAGCGGCTGGACATTGCGCAGGCCACGGCCTCCCGTCGTCGAATAGCGCACGTGGCCCGATGCCATGGTGCCGGGCAGTTCGGCGAACATGGCCGGGCCGGAGAACACCTGCGCCACATGGCCGATGCCGCGCCGCGCGTAGAAATCCACGCCGTCTACGCTGACGATGCCGCAGGCTTCCTGCCCGCGATGTTGCAGGGCATGGAGCCCCAGCGCCGTGATCGAGGCTGCGTCCTTGGCGCCGATAACGCCGAAAATGCCGCATTCCTCCCGCAGTTTGTCGCCATCTGCGTCAAGAAAGGGATGTGTCAGGTTCATGGGGATTCGCACCGGCCTTGGTTGGCCGCGCTTTGGCCCCCTTGCCGGGGAAAGGCAAGGGCCGCGTTACGCTAATACCAACCTGCACTGGTCCTGAGCCATGAGGACGGTTTTTGGGGGCTCTCGGCAAGGAGCGCGCGAAGGGGCGATGTGGTGCATCGTCCCAAGCGCGCGACGCTGTCCGAGGGCCTCCACAAACCGCCTTCGGTTGCCATTTCCCGTCCCCGGACATCGTCGCGGCCTCGACACGATGAACCACATCGTGCCTTCGTCCACTCCTTGCCAGGGAACGGGAAATGGCAATCCTCATGGGTCAGGACCAGTGCAGGTTGGTATAACCATTGCCCTGTGCGGGGGAGCGCCCTAAATGCCGGACACGCCGCCGAAAAGGATTTCCCCACTCTTGCTGCTTTCCCCCTTCGAATGGATGATCGCCAAGCGATACATGCTGCCCGGCAAGGGCGAACGCATGATCGCGCTGGTGGCCTCGATCGGCGTCATCGTCGTCATGCTCTCGGTTGCGCTGCTGGTCGTGGTGATGAGCGTGATGAACGGCTTTCGCGCCGAACTGATCGACAAGATCGTCGGTCTCAACGGCCATGCCATCGTCCAGGCCTATGGCGGGCGGCTGGAAAACTGGCAGGATATCCTGAAGCAGGTGAAGGCAACCAAGGGCGTGACCGAGGCTTCGCCCCTGATCGAGCAGCCCTTGCTGACCACGTTCAACGGCCGGGTCGAGGCGATCCTGCTGCGCGGCAATACGCAAGAGGACATTGCCAAGATCAAGCCGAAGGTCGTCGATGGCGACCTTTCCGGCCTCGTCCCTGAGGCGGGCAATGTCGCGATCGGTTCGCGGCTGGCTGAGAATCTTGGCGCGCGGGTGGGCGATACGATCACGATCATCAACCCGCAGGGTCGCTCCACACCCTTCGGCACCGTCCCGCGCGAGATTGCCTACAAGGTCGATGCCATCTTCGAGATTGGCATCTATGACTATGATGAGCGGTTCGTCGTCATGCCAATGCAGGACGCGCAGACGCTGCTGCTGACGGGCGATTCCATCGGGATCATCGAGGTGAAGACCGAAGACGCTGACACCGCGGCCGAAACCTTGGCGCCCATTGCCGCGAAACTGGAGGGGCAGGCGGTCGTTTCCGACTGGAAGACAATCAATTCCGGCCTGTTCGAAGCGCTTCAGGTTGAGCGTGTCGCCATGTTCTTCGCACTATCGCTGATCGTGCTGGTGGCGGCGTTCAATATCCTCTCGTCACTGGCCATGATGGTCCACACCAAGTCGCGCGACATTGCGATCATGCGCACCATGGGCGCTACGCGGAAGTCGATGCTGCGCACCTTCGTCACGGCAGGAACGGCGGTCGGCACGGCGGGGACACTCGCTGGCCTTGCTGTCGGTTTCCTCATCCTGATCTTCCGCCAGCCGATCGTCCACGGCATCGAGCTGCTGACCGGCCAATCGCTGTGGGACCCGAAGATCCGCTTCCTCACCGAACTGCCCGCGCGCACCGATCCCTTCGAGGTGCTGGCGATCACCGGGCTCGCCATCGGGCTGAGCTTCCTGGCCACGCTTTACCCTGCTTACCGCGCGTCGAGCACCGATCCCGTGCAGGTCCTGCGCTATGAGTAGTCCGGTCGTCAAACTGGAAGGGCTGACCCGCAGCTTCGAACAGGGCGGCGTGCGCATCGACGTGCTGCGCGGCGTCGACCTCGAAGTGCGTCCCGGAGAGATCGTCGCGCTGCTGGGGCCTTCCGGTTCGGGCAAATCGACCATGCTCCGGGCCATCGGCCTGCTCGAAGGCGGCTTTGGCGGAAAGATCATGATCGCCGGGCAGGATGCGTCCAGTCTCGATGGCGATGAACGCACGACTGTCCGCCGCGAGCACATTGGCTTCGTTTATCAGTTCCATCACCTGTTGGCGGATTTCTCCGCGCTGGAAAATGTGGTCATCCCGCAGATGATCGCCGGCGTTCCCCGCGCTGATTGCGATGCACGGGCGCGCGAATTGCTGGGCGTGCTGGGGCTGGGTGAGCGGCTCGATCACCGGCCCAGCAAGCTGTCCGGCGGCGAACAGCAGCGCGTCGCCGTCGCCCGCGCGCTTGCCAACAAGCCGGCGCTGGTGCTGGCTGACGAACCCACCGGTAACCTTGACGAGGGCACGGCTGACAAGGTGCTCAGCGAATTCATCAAGCTGGTCCGCGAAAATGGCAGCGCGGCGGTGGTGGCGACGCATAACGAACGGCTGGCCTATGCCATGGACCGCGTGGTCCGCCTGCATGACGGGGTGCTCGAATGACGACAATCGCCGATTTCACCGCCACAAAGCCGAATGGCGAGACGATCAGTCTGGCTGACAAGCTTGGCAAGGTTCTGCTCGTGGTGAATACCGCCAGCAAATGCGGCTTTACCCCGCAGTATGACGGGCTGGAAGCTCTATGGCGCAAGTACGGGGAGCGCGGGTTTGAGGTTGTCGCCTTTCCCTGCAACCAGTTTGGCGGGCAGGAACCCGGCTCGGCGGAAGAGATCGACCAGTTCTGCAAGGTCAACTTCGGCCTCAGCTTCCCGCTGATGGGCAAGGTAGAGGTCAACGGCCCGGGAGAGACGCCGTTGTACCACTGGCTGAAGCAGGAAGCGCCCGGCCTGTTCGGGACAAAGAAGATTAAGTGGAACTTCACCAAGTTCCTGATCGGCCGCGACGGCAAGGTGGTGCGCCGCTATGCCCCGACCGCCAAGCCCGAGGCGATTGCGGCTGATATCGAGGCGCTGCTCTGATCGCTTCGTCCGGTTTTCCCCAAGACCGGCGCGGCAGCCCTTGAACCCGGCGCGCTGCCGCCCATAGTGGCGTGATGGCTTTCGTACCCTTCGTCCCGCTGCGCGTGTTCTCCAGCTACACCATGCTGGACGGCGCAATCGATCCGAAGGCGATAGCCAAACTGGCCAAGGAGCGCGGTTTTCCGGCGATTGCCATGTGCGATCGCAACGGCCTTTACGGCGCCATGTCCTTCGCCTCGGCCTGCAAGGACAATGGCGTACAGCCGATCATCGGCACCTTCCTCGCGCTATGTCGGGGGGACGGCAAGACCATCGACTGGCTGGCGCTGTTTGCCCAGAACGAGACGGGCTGGAACAACCTCTGCCACCTCGTCAGCCGCGCGCATCTTGAGCGCCCGCTGGAGCGCGATCCGCATGTTGTCATGGCCGATCTGGATGGCCGTACCGACGGCCTTATCGCCCTGACGGGAGCGGGGGAGGGCGCGCTCGCCCGCCTGCTGGCGGAAGGCCGCAGGGACGAGGCGGAACACCTGTGCGAGCGGCTGGAGGCGCTGTTCCCCGGCCGCCTCTACATCGAGATCGCCCGCCGCAACGATCCGGTCGAGGAGGCTTCCGAAGAAGCTTTGATCGACCTTGCCTACGCTCGGAACCTGCCATTGGTCGGCACCAACCCGGCCAACTACGCCGAACCGCATTTCTCCGCCGCGCACGATGCCCTGCTTTGCATCGCCAGCTCGACTCACATCGACGCCGCCGAACGACCGCGCACCAGCCGCGATGCCTGGGTGAAGAGCGAGCCGATGATGCGCGAGCTTTTCGCCGACCTGCCCGAGGCTCTTGCCAACACGCTTGTCGTTGCCCAGCGCTGCGCCTTCATGCCGCCCAAGCGCAAGCCGCTTCTGCCCAGCCTCGCCGGTGACAAGGAAGGCGAAGCGGCCATGCTGATCGCCGACGCGCGGGCCGGCCTCGAAAAGCGGCTGGAACCCTACGGCGAAATGGAACCAGCCGAACGCCAGTCCTATTTCGACCGCCTCGATTTCGAAACCAATGTCATCAACGGCATGGGTTTCGCCGGCTACTTCCTGATCGTTGCCGATTTCATCAAGTGGGCCAAGGAAAACGACATTCCGGTAGGGCCGGGGCGCGGGTCCGGTGCAGGCTCGGTGGTTGCACTGGGCCCTGACCATTACCGATCTCGATCCGCTCAAGCTCGGCCTGCTGTTCGAACGCTTCCTCAACCCGGAACGCGTCTCGATGCCCGACTTCGATATCGACTTCTGCGAAACGCGGCGCGGCGAGGTGATCCGCTATGTGCAGCAGAAATACGGCCACGATCACGTCGCGCAGATCATTACCTTTGGCAAGATGAAGGCCCGCGCTGTGCTGCGCGATACGGGGCGCATCCTGCAGATGAGCTATGGCCAGGTCGATCGGCTGTGCAAGATGGTGCCCAACCATCCCACCGATCCCTGGACCCTGCCGCGCGCGCTGAACGGCGCGGCTGAATTCCGCCGCGAGTACGAGAATGACGAGGAAGTGAAGCGCCTCGTCGATCTTGCGATGCAGCTGGAAGGCCTGCCCCGCAATTCGTCCACTCACGCTGCCGGCGTGGTGATTGGCGACCGTCCATTGGCCCAGTTGGTTCCGCTCTACCGTGATCCGCGCGGTGACATGCCGGTGACCCAGTTCGACATGAAATATGTCGAGGACACCGGCCTCATCAAGTTCGACTTCCTTGGCCTGAAGACGCTCTCCGTTCTGCAAAAGGCGGTCCAGCTGATGAAGCGCCGTGGGATCGAGATCGATCTCGGCCTGCTCGCCTGGGACGATGCCGAGGTTTACCAGTTGCTCCAGCGGGGCGACACGGTCGGCGTGTTCCAGCTTGAATCCGAAGGCATGCGCCGCACGCTGGCGGCGGTGAAACCCACCAATTTCGGCGACATCATCGCGCTCGTCTCGCTCTACCGCCCCGGCCCAATGGACAACATTCCGCTGTTCGGACGGCGCAAGAACGGGCTTGAGGCGATCGAATACCCGCACGAAAAGCTGGAAGGCATCCTTGCCGAGACTTACGGCATCTTCGTCTACCAGGAACAGGTCATGCAGGCCGCGCAGATCCTTGCCGGCTATTCGCTTGGCGATGCCGACCTTTTGCGCCGCGCCATGGGCAAGAAGGTGCAGGCGGAAATGGACGCCCAGCGCCAGCGCTTCGTCGATGGCTGCAAGGAAGTTTCAGGAATCGAAAAGGCCAAGGCCAACGAACTGTTCGACTTGATCGACAAGTTCGCCGGTTACGGCTTCAACAAGTCGCACGCCGCCGCCTATGCGCTGCTCGCCTACCAGACGGCGTGGATGAAGACGCATTACCCGCATGAATTCTACGCGGCATCAATGTGCTTCGACATGCACCAGTCGGAAAAACTGGCGGTTTTCGTCGACGACCTCCGGCGCGCCGGGCTGGTGCTCGCCGGGCCGGACATCAACCATTCGGAAGCCGAGTTTTCGGTCGAGGAGACCGACGAAGGTCTTGCCGTTCGCTATGGCATGGCCGGTATTCGCAATGTCGGCGAAAAGGCAATGGACGCCATCGTTGCCGAGCGTGAAGCGAACGGGCCGTTCACCAGCCTGGAAGACCTGTTCAAACGCGCGCCCTATGGCTCGATGAACCGGCGGCAGTTGGAAGGGCTAGCAGCCGCCGGCGCGTTCGACGCGCTGGACAGCAACCGGGCGCGGGTCATGGCCAATGCCGACATGCTGCTTGCCGTGGCGGACGAGGCCGAACGCAGCCGCAATTCGGGGCAGGCGGCGCTGTTCGGCGGGGATGATCATGCCGCCCCGGCACTGCGGCTGGCCGATGTGCCGCCGTGGAGCCGGGCCGAACAGATGGCGAAGGAGCGCGAGAATTTCGGCTTCTATTTCGCCGCCCACCCGGTCGAACAATGGCGCGCGATTGCCAATTCCAACGGCGCGCGGACCTATGCCAGCCTTATGCAGAACGGAGTTCCGGGAGGCGGCCGCCTGCCAGCGACGATGGCGGTGATGGTCGAGGGCGTGCAGCGCCGCAAGACGAAGCGCGGCAAGGACTTTGTCATGGCCGACTTTTCGGATTCCTCGGGCCAGTTTTCCGCCTCGTGCTTCGAGGAATCGCTGGTGCCAAGCTTCGTCGAATGGGCACGCGAGGGCACCTGCATCCTGCTTCAGGTCGAACTTGACGCGCCGAGCCCCGATGAGCCGCCGCGCATCACCGTGCGCAGCGCCCAGCCGCTCAGCGAAGTGCGGCAGGCGGCGCGGATGGAACTGAAGCTGGAGATCGACCGTATCGAGGCAGTGAGCGAACTGGCGCTGCTGCTGCCCCGACAGGACGGCGCGACCGGCGAGGTCATCGCTGTCTTGCGAACCGGCGGACCGAAGGAGCCGACGCTGCGCCTCGGCAGCGATTTCCAGCTCGATGCTGAACTGGTAGACCGCCTCACCATGATCGACGGTGTTCGCAACCCGGTACTAGGCGCCCGGCGCGGGGCTACCCATCTCAGGCTGGTAGCCTGATCTCGATGGATTACGTCAACCCCAGCCGCGAAAACTTCGAACGCTTCAAAGCCTTGCCGCGCAGCGAGCCGATGCACCTGCTCAACATGATCCGGTACCGCGAGCAGGCGCTCTATCCCGAAGGTCATCCCTGCGCGGAATTGGGGTGGAGCGGCGAGCGTGCGTTCGAGGAATACTTCAAACGCGTTGTGCCATTCATCGAGCGGCTGGGCGGCGGCATTGTCTGGCAGGGCGGGTATCAGGGCGTGATTACCGGTCCGTCCGACTTCGAATGGGACATGGTATTCGTCATGGGATTCCCTGCGGCAGCGGCATTCCTCGCACTGGTCACCGACCTTGAGTACAAGGCCGAAGTTGTCGATCATCGAACTGCGGCGGTGCAGGACAGCCGCTTGGTGCGTTATGCGCCTCTACCGCCGCAGGGATGATACCGAGCGAGCTCAGATTGCCGTAAGGTAAGCCGTAAGGCCGGCGAAAATTGCGAGCGCCGCAATCGCTGCCGGGACGGCAAGGGACCAGATTCCGCCTGACCGATCACCATACTGATGGCGAAAATCCGCAGGCGGGCGGAGTACGGGGTTGGATGATTCATAAGCCATGGTGTGTGTTCCTCAGGTTTACTGAATCAACACCCCGGCTCGGCCACGGTTCCACGATTGTTCGATCAAAACAGGTTCAATTGCCCCCCGGTTGTCGGCGGCGCGAACTTCGAACTGTCCAGTTTCAATGAAACTTCATTGATGCCCAGCCGCTTGCAGGCGAGCCGGAAGCGGGTGCGGAACAGGTCTGCCCAGACACCCTGCGGCTTCATGCGGCTGAAGAAATTGGGGTCGTTATCACGCCCGTTGCGCACAGACTGGACGACGCCCATCACCTTGCCGGCGCGGTCGGGATAGTGGGTGTCCAGCCACTCCCGAAAGAGCGGTGCCACCTCGTGCGGCAGGCGCAGCATGATCCAGCTGGCCGAACGCACGCCGAGCGCGGCGGCACTTTCCAGGATACCCTCGATGAATTCGTCAGTGATCGAGGGGATGACGGGGGCGATCGACACGTGTGCCGGAACTCCCGCCTCCACCAGCTTGCCCAGCGCATTAAGCCGTTTGGCCGGAGCAGATGCGCGGGGTTCGAGCAGGGAGGACAGCCGGGGATCAAGGCTGGTCACAGATAGCCCCACTGCCACGAGGTCCAGCTTCGCCAGTTGCGAAAGCAGGTCCAGGTCGCGAACCACGCGAGCGGACTTCGTGGTGATCGTCACCGGGTGGCGTGTCTCAAGGCAGACCTCAAGGATTTGCCGCGTAATGCGGTACTGGCTTTCGATCGGCTGGTAGGGATCGGTGTTGGTGCCCATGGCGATTGGGGCAGAGCGATAGGATTTCCTCGCCAGTTCCTTGCGCAGCAACTCCGCCGCATTGGGTTTGGCGAACAGTTTCGTCTCGAAATCCAGCCCCGGGGACAAGTCGTGATAGGCATGTGTCGGGCGGGCAAAGCAATAGATGCAGCCATGCTCGCAGCCGCGATAGGCATTGATCGAGCGGTCGAAGGGAATATCCGGTGATGTATTGCGGCTGATGATTGAGCGGGCGTTTTCCTCGGTCACCGTCGTGCGCAGTTTCGGCGCGATTTCGTCGTGCTTGTCGCGCTCGTCCAGCCAGTCACCATCGGCCTCGCGCGCGGCGAGGCCAAAGCGCTGCGGTACCTGCGACGACTGCGCGCCGCGGCCGTGGATTCGTGCGGGATGGGCCATCGCCGCACTAGAACATAAATAGAACAAAGCCGCAAGTGCGCGGGGCTCAGACTTCCTTCAGCCGCGGCATGAGTTCCACGAAGTTACAGGGCCGGTTACGGCTGTCGAGTTGCTCGGCAAGGATGCCGTCCCAGCCGTCCTTCACCGCCCCGTTCGAGCCGGGCAGGGCAAAGATGTACTTGCCACGCGCAACGATGGCCATGGCGCGGCTCTGCACGGTGGACGTGCCGATCGTGCCATAGCTGATCCAGCGGAACAGTTCGCCAAAGCCGGGAATGTCCTTGCCCTCGCTGGTCTGCTTGATCCGCTCAAGCGCCTCGGGCGTCACGTCGCGGCCCGTCAGGCCGGTGCCGCCAGTGGTGACGATCGCGTCGACGCCACGGTCATCCAGCCAGTTGTTGAGCTTGCTGACAACCTTGGCGGCATCATCCACCTCGATCGCCCGGAAAGCGAGGTTGTGCCCCGCCGCCTTGATGCGTTCGGCCAGGATGTCGCCGGAAGTATCCGTCTCGGGTGTGCGCGTGTCAGAAACCGTCAGGAGCGCGATATTGACTGGCTTGAACAGCCGCGACGGATCAACGGCCACGGATGAGCGTTCCGTTGGCGGCCATGCGCATGCCCTCGCTGCCGGTCAGGCCGGGGAAGGTAGGCCACAAGCCCTGCGCAAGCGCCATGCGGCTTTCCGAAGGGCCGCCGGCCTGCCGCTCATACATCCAGTAATTGCGCATCACGATGTTCACGTAGCCGCGCGTTTCCCAATAGGGGATCGATTCGACCCAGAGCAGTGGATCGCCGCCGTCGCGGATTTCGCTGTTCCAACGCGATATGGGCAGCGGTCCGGCGTTGTAGGCCGCCATGACCTTGGGCAGCAGGCCCTGTGTGCCGGGCGCGTTCTTGAGAGCCTGTAGGTGCGCCTGCCCGAAGGCGAGGTTCACTTCCGGCTTGGCAAGATCGGCAGTCGAGCCCGCAATCCCAAGCTCCGGCCCCCGGTCCTTCGCGGCCGCCGGCATGATTTGCATCAGGCCCTTGGCCCCCGCGGGGCTAACCGCGCGGGTGCGGAACACCGATTCCTGAAGCGCATGGGCATAGACGAGCGCCGGATCGATGCGCCAGCCGGTGGAGGGCGTCCACTTGGGCGTCGGGTAGCGGATCGCGCGTTCGGGCTGGCCGCCGCTCGGTGCATTGTAAGCCATCCACAACTGGGTGGACGGCAGGCCGAGGTCACGCGCAAGGCGAGTCAGCGGCTGGAACTGAGAGGGATCGCCAATGCGCGCCTGATGGCGCAGCACTTCGTCGGCAAGGCCATCACGGCCAATCTCGGCCAGTGCGACTGCCACGCGTACGTTGGGCACCTCGCGCAGCTTCTGCCAGTCGCCCTGGCTGAAATCCGCCCCGGCGTGGGTCTCGGGGATCTTCAGGCCGAGCGATTCCGCCGCCAGCATCCCGTACAGCGTCTCGTCACGCGCGGCGGCCATGCGCAGCGGCGTGCTTGCCTTTTCCGGCTGGCGGCAACGCACATGGGCGCGGCTCTGCCAGTAATAGGCGGCGCTCTTGAGCTCGCTGTTTTCGGCAAGATCGGCCGTGCGGGCAAAGGCGTCGATCGCGCTCTGGCAGTCACCCAGCCGCCAAGCGGCAAGGCCCGTGGTCCAGTAGCCCTCTGCCACCCAGGGGCCGGCGCCTTCGGAGGCAGTGCGCGCAAGGGCAAAGGCATTGCCATCCTGGTTCTCGATATAGAACGACCAGGCGATCTTGGTGCGCCATTCGGCCCGCGCATTGGGGCTCAGCGCGCTATCGATACCGTCGAGCAGCAGACGCGCACCCGCCGGGTCGTCAGCCTTGATCTTGGCGTTGATGGCGGCGGCAATAGTCGCCGGCATGGTGCCATCGTTGGTTTCGCGCGGGCGCAGGCGCTTGGGGCTAGATTGCAGCGAAACAAAGCGCTGCGCCTCGGGCAGGGCGGGAACAGCAACCGAACCGCGCTTCGCCGCCAGCGATGCGATCTGTTCGGCCGAGGGAAGCTGCGTTCCCTGAGCCAGCCATGCGTCCAGCGCGGCCAGATCGATCTTGGGGCTTTTCGCATCGAGGTAATATTCGGCCTTGGCGACAAGGTGCAGCGGCCCGTCAGGCTTTTGCGCGAGCATGGACTGGACCTTGACCCAGTCCGCCTTGTCAATCGCGCCAAACAGGTCGGTGTAATAAGCGCGCTCTTCCTGGCTGAGCAGGCTGGGCACGGCGGTGCGATCGGCGCGGCTGCGGAAATACTCCACCGCCGCGGAGTTGGCGAAGGCCGGAGCTGCGAAGCCCGCAGCCATTGCCGTACCAACGCCTGCCAGCACTATGGTCCTGAACTGCATCACGAAGCTTGGTTCCCGATCTCTTCCGACTGGCCCCACTCCAGCCACTTGCGCCAGAACGCCGCCTTGGCGGATCCCCGCGCCATTGCATCGAGGGCAGGGCCCGCGAGCAACGGAATTGTCCGCCCCTCATGGTTAAAGGAGCGTAAACTTTGAGCGCTTTGCGCTGGATCGTTGCCGAGCAGCGGCAGGATGTTGGAACCCAGCACGATCAGGCGCTGCGGGGCGAACAGGTGCACGTGGTGGCGGGTAAGATCACCCAGCCCGGCCTCAGCCAGTCCAGCCAGGTCAGGTAGCGGAGTGCGGCGGGCAAAGACCGAAGCGACGGCGACCGCATCGATCCCGATCCCCATGGCTGAGAGCATGGCTGCCAGCATCGCGCCCTGTCTTCCGGACAGCAGGCGGTCGCCGTCCTCTTCGTCGGGCTGTTCGACCAGTACCATGAGCGCTGCATTGGCGGGTCCGCGCGACGGGACCCGGCGCGCCACCTGTCCACCATCGAGCGAGGGTTCCTCAAGCCACCACTGGCGGAACGCGGCAAGGTCCTGCGGCCAGGTCGCCGGGTCGCCGCCTATTCGCGGGCGGGGTGGGGGCGGCGGGGCAGTGAACTGCTTTGGCGCGGCTGGCCGCTCATCCCCCGGTTTGGGTTCAGGCTCGGGCGGAGCAATCCACCGCGTCGGCTCGTCGGCAAAGGCGCAGTCGACGCCAGCTTCGCGCCACCATGCCATTGCAGCCGCGATTTCGCTCGCAAGAGTCTGTTGAGTTCCGCCCGCCATCGCCTTGACCCTTGACCTGCCGCGCCGCAGCAATCAAGGCGCAAGTCGGATAACAGCGCCGAACCGGGCGGGAAAACGGGACAAGATCATGATCGAACGCGAATCGATGCCTTATGACGTGGTGATCGTAGGCGGTGGGCCCGCTGGCCTCGCCACAGCAATCCGTCTCAAACAGGCCAATGCGGACCTTTCGGTCTGCATCCTGGAAAAAGGCAGCGAAGTCGGCGCGCATATCCTTTCGGGCGCGGTGGTCGATCCCAAGGCGCTCGATGAGTTGCTGCCCAACTGGCGTGAGGACGGCTGCCCGATGGCGGAAACGCCCGTCACGGATAACTGGCATTGGTACCTGACCAAGACCGGCAAGATGCCGATCCCGCACATCGTCATGCCGCCCTACATGTCGAACCATGGCAACTACACCGGCAGCCTTGGCAGCCTGTGTCGCTGGCTGGCGGGCAAGGCCGAAGAATTGGGCGTCGAGATCTTCCCCGGCTTCCCGGCGGCCGAGATTCTCTACGACGACAAGGGCGCTGTGATCGGCGTCCAGACCGGCGACATGGGCGTTGACCGCGAGGGCAATCCCAAGGGCGACTTCATGGCCGGTATGAACCTGCTGGCCAAGTACACCGTCTTTTGCGAAGGTGCGCGAGGTCACCTGACCAAGCGTCTGAAAGAAAAGTACGATCTGGAACGCGATTGCCAGCCGCAAAAGTACGGCATCGGCATCAAGGAGCTATGGGATATCGATCCCGACAAGCACGTCCCGGGCCGCGTTCTGCACACTCAGGGCTGGCCGCTATCGGAAACCGGATCGGGCGGTGGCGGCTTCCTCTACCATCAGGCGAATAACCAGGTGGCGTTGGGCTTCGTCACCACGCTCGATTACGCCAATCCCTACGTCTACCCGTTCGAGGAATTCCAGCGCTGGAAGCAGCACCCGGAAATCCGCGCCATTCTGGAAGGCGGCAAGCGCGTGTCCTATGGCGCGCGTGCGATCAACGAAGGCGGCTGGCAGGCCGTGCCGCACCTTGCCTTCCCGGGCGGTGTGCTGGCGGGCTGTTCGGCGGGTTTCGTCAACGTGCCGCGCATCAAGGGCAGCCACACCGCGATGAAGAGCGGCATGCTCGCCGCCGATGCCATCGCCGCCGCCATTGGTGCGGGCCGCGAGCAGGACGCGCTGAACGAGTACGAAGATGCCGTGCGCGGCAGCTGGATCGCCAAGGAGCTCGAACTGGTCCAGAACTCCGAACCGATCCTCGCCAAGTTTGGCGGCGACATGCTCGGCACTACGCTGGCTGGGATCGAGATGTGGCTGCGCTACCTCAAGCTGCCGATCATCAAGCCGATGAAGCATCACACTGATGCCTCGACGCTGCAGCGCGCCGATCTCTACACGCCGATCCAGTATCCCAAGCCCGACGGCGTCATCAGTTTCGACCGCCTGACCAGCGTCAGCTTCTCTTTCACCAACCACGAGGAAGAGCAGCCCTGCCACCTCAAGGTGGCCGATTTGGAGCTGCAGAAGACCAGCGAACTGGGCGTCTATGCTGGTCCTTCGACCCGCTATTGCCCGGCCGGCGTCTACGAATGGCTGACCGACGAGGCTGGCCAGCCCAAGTATCAGATCAACGCGCAGAACTGCGTCCACTGCAAGACCTGCGACATCAAGGATCCCAACGGCAACATCACCTGGGTCGCCCCCGAAGGTGGCGGCGGGCCGAACTATCCGAACATGTAACTGCCGGTGAAGGAAACCGCCTACGCCAAGATCAACCTCGCGCTGCATGTCCGCAGGCGGCGCGAGGATGGCTATCATGAGCTGGAAACGGTTTTTGCCTTCGTCGATGCAGGGGACCTGGTTTCGGTTGCTCCCGCCGAGAATGACGAGTTCAGAATGGTTGGTGAGTTTTCCTCACAACTGACTGATCCGTTTGATAACATCGTAATGAAGGCGCTTTCCACCTTGCCGCGCTCCGAGGGCTGGGCGGTGACTTTGGAGAAAAACCTGCCCGTTGCCGCCGGGCTGGGCGGGGGATCCGCCGATGCAGGCGCGGTGTTCCGGCTAGTCGAGCGTGAATACGGATTGCCGAACGACTGGCACGCCCGCGCGGCCGGGCTGGGCGCAGATGTGCCGGCCTGCGTCGCATCGGTGGCTTGCGTGGGGCGCGGAACCGGAACCGAGCTTGAACCGGTGGCCAATGACCTTGCCGGAACCCCCGTGCTGCTGGTCAATCCGCGCATTCCGCTCAGCACCGGGCCGGTTTTCAAGGCATGGGACGCGATTGATCGCGGACCCCTGCCGACCGGCGACTTGCGGACAGTGGCGCTCACTGGGCGCAATGACCTTGAAACCCCTGCAATCTCGCTCTGCCCGGTGATTGCCGAGGTGCTGGATGCTCTGCGCGGAACCCCGGCTTGGCTGGCCCGCATGTCCGGCTCAGGTGCAACCTGCTTCGCGCTGTTCGACAGCGATGACGCCATGGCGGAGGCGGCGTCCGCCCTGTCAGCCAGCCATCCTGACTGGTGGCAACTTGCGGGGCACCTGCGATGAACGAACAAGCCTGGCGCATTGTCGGTACGCCGCGATTTGGCGGAATTCTGGTGGTTTCGGACCATGCCTCGAACCATGTTCCGGCCGATATCGACCTCGGCATCGCCCCTGAACTGCTGAACGAGCACATCGCCATCGACATCGGCGTTCGGGAGGTCGGAGAACTGATGGCGCAAAGGCCGGGCATTGCTGCCTTCCAGGCAACCGTCAGCCGCCTGGTGTGCGACGTCAACCGCGAGGAATACGCGCCGGGCGTGGTGCCGATCGCCAGCGATGGCCATGCCATTCCCGGAAACGCAATCGACCATGCCGGGCATCTCGCACGGCTGGACCGCTTCTTCCATCCCTACCACCACGCGCTGGCGGCTCTGCTCGAAGAATGCCCGCAAGGATTAATTGTTAGCTTGCATAGTTTTACGCCGCATCTTTCATCCCATCCGGAAGAAGTGAGGCCGTGGCAGGTTGGCGTGCTCTATAATGAAGACGACCGCGCCGCGCGCATCGCAATTCCATTGCTCGCAGCGGAAGGCCTCGTCGTCGGGGACCAGCAGCCCTATTCGGGCCAACTGCTCAACTATACCATGAACCGTCATGCCGAGGCAGACGGGCGGCCCTATCTCGGTATCGAGATACGGCAGGACCAGATCGCCGACGCCGCAGGGCAGGCGCTCTGGGCGGAACGGCTATCCCGCATAGCCAATCAGGTTGCGCTTGAAATCATGGGCTGAATCGCGCGGATTTCGTCTCAAATATTACTTTCGACTGTCACCCCGCACTGCGCTAGGCCACCGCCTCGCTTTCACGCGTGTCAGTAGAATTATCACAAGGTCGTTTCCATGCCCGCATACCGCTCCCGCACGTCCACCCACGGCCGCAACATGGCCGGAGCCCGGGGGCTGTGGCGCGCGACGGGAATGAAGGATTCGGACTTCGGCAAGCCGATCATCGCCGTGGTGAACAGCTTTACCCAGTTCGTTCCAGGCCACGTCCACCTGAAGGACCTTGGCCAGATGGTCGCGCGCGAGATTGAGGCGGCGGGCGGCGTTGCCAAGGAATTCAACACCATAGCGGTCGATGACGGTATCGCCATGGGCCATGACGGCATGCTCTATTCGCTGCCTAGCCGCGACCTGATCGCCGATTCGGTGGAATACATGGTCAACGCGCACTGCGCCGATGCCATGGTCTGCATCTCCAACTGCGACAAAATCACGCCCGGCATGCTGATGGCGGCGCTGCGTATCAACATTCCGGTGGTTTTCGTCTCGGGCGGACCGATGGAAGCGGGCAAGGTGATCCTTGATGGCAAGGTCAAGGCGCTCGACCTCGTCGATGCCATGGTTGCCGCGGCCGATGACAGCGTCAGCGACGAGGACGTGGCGAAGATCGAGCGTTCGGCCTGCCCGACCTGCGGGTCCTGCTCAGGTATGTTCACTGCCAATTCGATGAACTGCCTGACCGAGGCGCTGGGGCTTTCCTTGCCCGGAAACGGTTCGCAGCTTGCCACCCATTCCGATCGCAAGGAGCTGTTCCTTCAGGCCGGTCGCACTGCGGTTGAGCTGTGCCGCCGCTATTACGAGCAGGATGACGAGAGTGCGCTGCCGCGGTCGATCGCCAGCTTCAAGGCGTTCGAGAATGCCATGAGCCTCGACATCGCCATGGGTGGATCGACCAACACGGTGCTCCACCTGCTCGCCGCTGCCTATGAAGGCGGGGTCGATTTCACCATGGAAGACATCGACCGCCTGTCACGCCGCGTGCCTTGCCTGTCGAAGGTCGCCCCGGCGAAAAGCGACGTCCACATGGAAGACGTTCACCGCGCCGGCGGCATCATGGCGATCCTGGGCGAGCTTGACCGCGCCGGCCTGCTCCATACCGACCTGCCGACCGTTCACAGCCGCACGCTGGGCGATGCGCTCAACCAGTGGGACATCAAGCGGACCAACGATCCGGCGGTGCAGCAGTTCTTCCTTGCCGCGCCGGGCGGGGTGCCGACGCAGACCGCCTTCAGCCAGTCGCGCCGCTGGGAAGCGCTCGATGCCGACCGCGAAAACGGGGTCATCCGCAGCGCCGAGCACGCGTTCTCGCAGGACGGCGGCTTGGCCGTACTTTCGGGCAACATCGCCCGTGATGGCTGCATCGTGAAGACGGCGGGCGTCGACGAATCGATCCTGAAATTCACCGGCCCCGCGAAGGTTTACGAAAGCCAGGACGCGGCGGTGACGGCGATCCTGACCGGACAGGTCGTGGCGGGCGATGTGGTCGTGATCCGGTATGAAGGACCCAAGGGCGGCCCCGGCATGCAGGAAATGCTCTACCCCACCAGCTACCTCAAGTCGAAGGGGCTGGGTGCCGCCTGCGCGCTGGTGACGGACGGGCGTTTTTCGGGTGGCACTTCGGGCCTCTCCATCGGCCACGCCTCGCCCGAAGCGGCGGAAGGCGGGGCGATCGGTCTCGTGCGCAATGGCGACACGGTCGAGATCGACATTCCCGGCCGCTCGATCAACCTGATGGTCAGCGACGAGGAACTTGCCGCTCGCCGCGCCGAGCAGGATGCCAAGGGCTGGCAGCCCGCCGAACCACGCAAGCGCAAGGTTTCGGTCGCGCTCCAGTGCCTATGCCGCGATGACCACCAGCGCGGCGCGCGGGGCCGTGCGCGACGTTTCGCAGTTGACGCGCACGCCGAAGCAATGATTGGTGCGCGCATGAAGCGCGCCGCCTTTGTCTTGCCCCTGATCCTCGCCGCTTGTTCAGAAGGCGGAGAGGCGCAAGCTGGCGCGAGCCCTTCGGCTGTTGCCGAGGCGGCTGCCTCTCCCGAGGACAACTCCGTCGCCTGCGCGCTGGCGGGAGCCAAGACCTTTGGCCGCACCTGCACCCGCGATTTGTCGCGCGACGAGGTGGGCGAGGTCTGGATTATCCGCCATCCCGACGGCGGTTTCCGCCGCTTCGTGCTGATCGACGGCGGAACGCGAATCGCCACGGCCGACGGTGACAAGGAAGTCACCGCCGAGCGCGTCGGCGGCGAACTGGAAGTGCGGGTGGAGGGTGATCGCTATCGCTTCCCCGCTGCACCGGAAGCCCCAAGCCCGCCAAAGACCAATGCCAGCGGTTCCTGACCAGGTTCTCACCGTCGCCCGGATGCGCGCGGCGGAAGAGGCGCTGATTGCCGCTGGATCGAGTGTTGATGCGTTGATGCAGGTTGCCGGGCGGGGCGCGGCAGAATGGGTCTGGCGCATGGCGGCAGGCCGACCGGTTACGGTTCTCTGCGGTCCCGGCAACAATGGCGGCGATGGCTATGTGATTGCCGAGGTGATCCGCGAGCGGGGCGGCGCGGTGGTCGTGGTGGCTGCGACCGAGCCGAAGACCGATGCCGCGCGCAATGTGCGGGCTTTGTTTGGCGGTGAAGTCTTGGGTCAGGAGGCCGCGCCGAAAGGTGTTGTCCTTGTCGATTGCCTGTTCGGCAGCGGCCTGACGCGGGCGCTTTCGGATGAGCATATGGCGCTCCTGTCCCGCCTTGCCGAAAGTCACGGCCATCGCATTGCCATCGACCTGCCATCGGGCATTGAAAGCGATTCCGGGGCAGCGCTGAATGCTGGTCTCCCCGCTTTTGACCTGACGGTGTCGCTCGGTGCGTGGAAGCAGGCCCATTTCCTCATGCCCGCCGCCGCCATGATGGGACATTTGCGGCTTGTCGGCATTGGCGTTGCGCCAGTGCCGGGCGCTGGCGCTGTCGTCGCAAGGCCGCGGCTGCTGGCGCCCGCGGCGGATTCTGCACAAGTACCGGCGCGGCTTGCTGGGCGTGATCGTAGGCGAAATGCCGGGGGCAGCGCAGCTGGCGGCTCGCGCGGCGCAGGGCTCGGGCGCGGGGTATGTGAAGCTGCTGGGGGCGCCGCCGGCGGGCCTGCCGTGTGATCTTGTTTCCGATCCCCGGTCCTTGCCGGCATCGCTCGATGACAAGCGCTGGTCCGCCCTACTGATCGGTCCGGGTCTCGGCCGCCATGCCGCCGCACGCGAGGCGCTGGTGGAGGTTCTGGCCCAGCCGGTTCCGGTAGTGCTGGATGCCGATGCGCTGGCCCTGCTTGCCCCGCGGCTGCTTTCCGAACGGTCTCATCCGGTGATCGCCACGCCGCATGAAGGCGAACTGGCCGTGATGGAACAGGCCTTTGGGTGCAGCGGCGCAGGGAGCAAGCCGGAACGCGCTCTGGCGCTCGCAAGTGAAAGCGGCATGATCATCGTCGCAAAGGGTCCGGACAGCGTGATCGCCGCGCCGGATGGTCAGCTGGCCTTTTCCCACCGCGCGTCGCCGTGGCTTTCGACAGCGGGGACGGGCGATGTACTGGCCGGAACGATTGCCAGCCGGCTCGCCACCGGCGCCGCTCCTTTCGCAGCCGCTTGCGAAGGCCTGTGGCTTCACGGAGAGGCCGCACGGATGGCGGGTCCGGCTTTCACGGCGGGAAAGCTTGCCGAATGCGTGGCACCCGCCTACGCGGCCTGCCTGTGAACGCCTTCGAAACCCCGCCCATCGCCGAAGAGATCCTGCGCATTGCCGCCAAGGGTGACGGCGTGACCGCGTCCGGGCGCTACGCCTGGGGCGTGGCGCCGGGCGACATCCTGTTGCCCGATGGCACAGTGCAGCCGGGGCCGCACCATGTGACGCCGCCATGCCGCCATTTCGGCCAGTGCGGTGGCTGTCAGTTGCAGCAGCTCGACGAAGAGTCGCTGGCGAATTTCGTCGAAGCACGTGTGGCCAATGCTTCTTCCAGCCAGGAACTGGGGGCCGAAGCCTTTGCGCCGCCGCACCTTTCGCCGCCGTTCAGCCGCCGCCGTGCCTCGCTTCGCGCGGAAAGCTCGGGCGGGCGGGTCGTCATCGGCTTTCGCGAGGCGAAGTCGCACCGGTTGGTGGAAGTCACCGAATGCCATGTCATGCTGCCCGAATTTACGGCACTGCTGGCTCCGCTTCGCAAGCTCCTGATCAAGCTTGGGCAGGGGCAGGCCGAACCCAAGGGGCGGCGCGGGGCGAAGGGAAAGCACAACCACGCCCGCATGGCCGCCGACATCGAATTTGCGATGACCGAGCAGGGCGTCGACCTCTGCATCAAGGGCTTGAAGGCGGAAGGCCTGGCGGCAACCGAACTGCTGCTCGATTTCGCGCGGGATAATGGCCTGGCGCGCATCGTTCTCGACCAGGGTTATGGGCCCGAAGCCGTGTGGGAGCCCGAGCCAGTGACAGTGCGGCTTGGTGCGGTGAGCGTGCCGCTGCCGCCCGGGGCCTTTCTTCAGGCAACGCTGGATGGCGAGGCGGCGCTGGTCGGTGCTGCCTGCGAATGGCTGGAAGGGGCGGCCAATGTCGCGGACCTGTTCGCGGGCCTCGGAACTTTTGCGCTGGCCTTGGCCGGGCAGGGCTCGCGCGTTCTGGCGGTGGAAGCGGCGCGCGATGCGCACCTTGCCTGCAAGTCAGCGGCGGAGCGCGGGCTTGTGCCGGTATTCGCAATGCACCGCGACCTGTTCCGCAATCCGCTGATGGGTGCGGAACTCGACAAGTTCGATGCCGTCGTGCTCGATCCGCCCCGCGCCGGCGCGCGCGAGCAGGTGGAACGGCTGGTGGACAGCAAGGTCGGTCGGATCGTCTATATCAGCTGCAACCCGTCAAGCTGGTCGCGCGATGCGGCGATGCTGGTCGATGCCGGATACCGGCTGGTTGAAGTGCGACCCGTGGGCCAGTTCCGGTGGTCGACCCACGTGGAACTGGCCAGTTACTTCATCCGGGATCAGTGAAACAGCGCGATCGCGGCGTGCAGCACCAGTGCGATCAGGCACAGGCTGGATAGCGCGAACAGGCTGAAGCGCACGACAACCTTGTTCACGGTTGCCTGCACCAGTGAATGGATGATCCGCAGGCCGACATAGGCCCAAGCGATCGTGGCATTGAGGCCGGAGCCCTGTCCGATCATCGCCAGCACAATCGCGACCGCATAGAACACCGTCGGCGCTTCGTGCAGGTGGTTGTAATTGTGCGCTTTCCACTGGACCTGCGCGGGCAGGACATCGTCAAGCGTCTTCTTTGGCGATCCCTGCACCAGGTCATCGGGATTCACTTTTGCCGCGGTCATTGCCGGCAGGCGGGTGGCATACATCCACAGCCACATGACCATCGTCCAGCCCGCCAGAACCACGACGGGCTTCAGGATTTCCATGTTTACCAGATCCATCGAACTTCTCCCCCTCTTATGAACCCACGAATGCCAGCTTGGCGGCGTGGAGCGCCAGCACAAGCAGGCACACTGACGAAAGCATGAACAGCGCGAAACGCACCGGCACGCGGTTGACCGTCGCCTGCCAGATCGAGTGGGCAATGCGCAGGATCACATAGGCCCAGGCGAACCAGACATCGTGCTCCACCGGTCCCAGGATCGCGATGATGGCAACCGTGGCGTAGAACAGCGTCGGCTGCTCCATCAGGTGGGTGTGATTGTGCGACTTCCAGTTGATGTGATCGGGAATGCGGCCTTCAAGGTCCTGACCGCGCCCGCCCGGCTTTGCCTTGCCCAGTCCGCCGCCCATCGCCTTCATTGCGGGAAGGCGGGTGCCGGCCATCCAGAACAGCATGACGAAAGTCCACAGCACCAGCACGCTGGCTGGCGCGAGCAATTGCGATTGCATCGGCATTTTCTCCCCTTTGCGCCCCTTGGGGAGGGAGACTGCGGCGGGGTCAATCGATTGTCAATTGCAACCTAATCGGTAGAGCTGAGCACCTTGGCGAAGCTTTCCGGGTCGGTATTGCCGCCCGAGAGGATGATTGCGGTGCTCCCGTCGAGGCTGACCTTGCCCGCCAGAGCCGCCGCCAGCGCTGCCGCGCCGCCGGGTTCGACGACGAGGCGCAGTTCGCTGAAAGCCAGCCGCTGCGCCGCGCGGACTTCCGCCGCCGTGACCGACAGGCCAAAGGGCACGCGGCCCTTCAGCACATCGAAGTTGATCGGGCGCGTGGCTGGCGTTTGCAGGGCATCGCAGGCCGTGGGAAACGAGGTGTCGCGCACCGGCACGATCTCGCCGGCCTCAAGGCTCAGCCGCACGTCATCCCAACCTTCGGGCTCGACCGGCACGATCTCTGCGTCCGGGCAGGCGAGGGCGAGGCCCGCCGTCAGTCCGCCGCCACCGCAGGGATTAATAATCCGCGTCGGCGCGCCAATCCCGCGGGCCTCCATCTGCGCAGCCAGTTCCAGCCCGGCCGAGCCCTGTCCCTCGATCACCCACGGATCGGCAAAGGCGTGGACCAGCGTTGCGCCTCGCTCCTCGCACAGCCTTGCGGCCACGGCATCGCGGTCCTCACCGCCGGGACGGTCGTAAAGCACGACCTCGGCTCCCAGCGCCCGCGTGTTGGCCAGCTTCACCGCCGGAGCATCGACCGGCATGACGATGGCTGCGGTGATCCCCAGCCGCCGCGCCGCCCAGGCCACGCCCTGCGCATGGTTGCCGCTCGACACGCCGACCACGCCGCGCGCCTTCTCCTCGTCCGAAAGGTCAGTCAGCCGGTGCCATGCGCCCCTGATCTTGAAGGCGCCGATCGGCTGCAGGCACTCGGCCTTGCACCACACGGTGACCCCGCCGATCGACAGCTCCAGCAGCGGCGTCTCCGGCAGGATTTCCGCCACCTTTGCCGCCGCACGTGCCACTCCGGCCGCATCGGGCCTGCGTTGTCCTTGAGAAGTCATGCCAGCAGCCTATATGAGCGCGCTTTGCATTCCCATAGAGGAGATGAGCCTTGAGCAAGGTTCTGGTTATCGGCGCAGGCGGTGTGAGTTCGGTTTGCGTGCACAAGATGGCATTCAATCCCGACATTTTCAGCGAAATCCACCTCGCCAGCCGCACCAAGGCCAAGTGCGACGCGATCGCCGAATCGGTGAAGGCGCGTTGCGGTGTGACAGTGGCGACCTATGCCATCGATGCCGAGGACGTGCCCGCGCTCACCGCTCTTATCGAGCAGATCGGCCCCAAGCTCGTCGTCAACCTGGCGCTGCCCTATCAGGACCTGACGATCATGGAGGCCTGCCTGAACGCCGGCGTCGATTACCTCGACACCGCGAACTACGAGCCGAAGGACGTCGCCAAGTTCGAATACAAGTGGCAGTGGGACCTGCACGACCGCTTCAAAGAACGCGGCATCATGGCGCTGCTCGGTTCGGGCTTCGATCCCGGCGTGACAAGTGTCTTCGCCATGTGGCTGAAGAAGCACAAGCTGAAGACCATCCGCCAGCTCGACATCCTCGATTGCAACGGCGGTGATCACGGTCAGGCCTTTGCCACCAACTTCAACCCGGAAATCAACATCCGCGAAGTGACCGCCAATGCCCGTCACTGGGAAAACGGCCAGTTCGTCGAAACCCCGCCGCTGTCGAAGAAGGTCGCTTTCGACTTCGACCAGGTCGGCCCGAAGAACATGTACATGATGTACCACGAGGAACTGGAAAGCCTTGCCCGCTTCCTGCCCGAACTGGAACGCGCGCGCTTCTGGATGACCTTTGGCGATGCCTACATCAACCACCTGACCGTGCTGAAGAACGTCGGCATGATCGGAATCGAACCGATCGAGTTCCAGTGGCCAGCAGATCGTCCCGCTCCAGTTCCTCGCCGCCGTGCTGCCCAAGCCGGAAACGCTTGGACCGACGACCAAGGGCAAGACCAACATCGGGGATATCGCCACCGGCGAGGCGCTGGATGGCTCGGGTGAGAAGACCTTCTACATCTACAACGTGTGCGATCACGAGGACGCCTATGCCGAAACCGGCAATCAGGCGATCTCCTACACCACCGGCGTTCCGGCGATGATCGGCGCGGCCATGATGCTCACGGGCGCGTGGAACGGAGAGGGCGTGTTCAACATGGAGCAGATGGACCCCGATCCCTTCATGGACATGCTCAACAAGCATGGCCTGCCGTGGCAGGTGAAGGAATTGGCCGGGCCGGTGGAGTTTTGAGTGCCGCACTAGGAGGAACTTGTATGCTCACCTCGCTACTAGCTTTGGTTCTTGTATCAGAGGCGGCGAGCCTTCAAGATTCATTCAATGAGGCTGAAAAGTTACGCCCTGAATTTGACAGTTGGATGCGCGAAGCAGAATCTAAACAGGAGTGGACTCAATTAGATGCCTCTAAGTCCGAGGCGGCATTTAGAGGAGTCCTATCTGCGAGAAGCGTTTGCATACTTTATTATCGAGATCGATTTTCGAAATCCAAAGAGAGCATCGACAACGTAATAACCGCCATTTTCGGTTTCTGCCAAAACTATGAGGCAAGCCTCGAGAGGGCCATTTCATTAAGTTTCCGTTCCGTCATGTCTTTGGAACAAAGATCCAAGGCGGCCAGCGATCTTATTGTCCGCAGCAAATCAAAAGAGCGCGAATCCCTCGTGGCCTATTTCGTTAAATTGAGAATGAACCCCGGAGAAAATCGGTAATGGAAACCAGAGCCGGCGATCCGGGTGCATTTGCCCGCTTTGACCTTCACCGCGTCGATAGTCCCGCTTTCGTCGTCGATGCGGCGAAGCTGCGCGAAAACCTGCGTGTGCTCGCCGATATCGGCGAGCGATCAGGCGCAAAGGTGCTTGCCGCGCTCAAGGCGTTCTCGATGTGGTCGACCGCTCCGATTGTCGGCGAATACCTTGACGGTGTCTGCACCTCGGGCCTGTGGGAAGCCCGGCTCGCCTCCGAGTTCTATGACGGCGAAATCACCACCTATTGCGCCGCCTACAAGGCCGAGGACCTGCCGGAAATCCTGCGTCTGTCCGATCATGTGATCTTCAATTCGCCCAGCCAGGTCGAGCGGTTCCAACCGATCATCGAGGCGGCGCGCGCATCGGGCCAGCACTTTGACATCGGCCTTCGCCTGAACCCGCTGCACCCTGAAGGCGAAGTGCCGCGGTATGACCCATGCGCGCCGCATTCGCGCCTTGGCTTCCCGATCGACCAGCTGACCGAAGAGCACATGGCCATGGTCGATGGCCTGCACATGCACACCCTGTGCGAACAGGACTTCGAACCGCTCGCCCGCACATGGGACAAGGTGTTCGATTTCCTCGAGCCCTATTTCGGCCAGTTCAAGTGGATCAACATCGGCGGCGGGCACCACATCACCCGCGCCGATTACCAGCGCGACGAGCTGGTCCAGTTCCTGATCGACATGGCCGACGATACCGGCGCGCAGGTCTATATCGAACCGGGCGAGGCCGTGGCGCTCGACGCCGGGATACTGGTAGGCGAAATCCTAGACGTGCAGGAAAACGGCATGCCGGTGGCGATCACCGACATATCCGCCACCTGCCACATGCCCGATGTGATCGAGGCGCCCTATCGCCCCGCCATGCTGGGGGAATTGCCGATCGATGACGAGATCATTGACGAAGGGCAGGGCGGTGCTGTCCGCTTGGGCGGGCCGAGCTGCCTCGCCGGCGACGTCATTGGTGACTACCGCCTGCCAGTTGCGGCCGAGCCGGGGCTGCGTTTCGCCTTCCTCGACCAGGCGCACTATTCGATGGTCAAGACCACGACCTTCAACGGCGTGCCGCTTCCCTCGATCTGGCTGTGGGACAGCGAGACCGACCAGCTCGAATGCATCAAGCGGTTCGAATACGATACCTTCCGCGACCGCTTGAGCTGACCTGCCTCTCCCCGGGCGGGGAGGGGAATGTGATGTCCTACATGGCTGAAAAAGTGCAGAAACTTGGGCATGAACGCTCATGCCCTTCCATGCGCACCGCAAAGCAGTGTAACCCTGCGCGCTGATGCCGGAAACGCGCGAAATCAGCGACTTAAGATAGACTTCGCTGGGTTACACGGTGTCACCTCTGTAACCCTTCAACGATCATCTCGGGCGTTCGTTAAGCTGCACCGCAAGGTCCGCGAGCGTTCCAAACTGGTCGATGGTCTGCTCCAGCAGCATCCGGTCCCTGTCCGACTCAAGCCCGCCGCTCTCGAACAGGTCGCCGGTCTCGACCACGATCAGCATCTGCCCGCCATGGAACAGCGCGCGGATTTTTTCGCCCGAGAACGCCGCCTCGATGGCCATCAGGCGTTCGACATACTCCGGGTGGACGAGGTAGCGCGATTCCACCGGATCGTTCGACCAGACGGCGAACAGGTCCTGAAAGCGCGGGTCGACAAGGTCGATGCGCGAAAGGGCCATGCCGCCCAGAGTGATCTCGTCCTTGTCGCCCAGCAGGCCGAAAAAGCTGCGGCGGCGGCCGGCGCGTTCGATCAGGGTAACGCCGTGGAAGTTGCGGGCAAAGTCGATGGTGATCAGCGAACCGTTGAACACGGTGACCCAGTGGGTGGACTTGCCCGAACTGCGCTTTTCCTCAAGCTTTGCCTGGTAAAGCTGGAACTGCTGGGTGCCGAGCTTGCCGCACCACAGGTCCTCGAAGCTGTCCCGGTCAAAGGAGGGCAGCATGTCGAACTCACGCGCGAGCATGTATTCGGGGCCCGGCTGGACATCGACCGCAAAGGTCATGTCGAGTGCACGGGCAATCGCGCCGTTGATGCCGCCCTTGATCGTGCGGGTGACGCCGCGCTTGGACCATTCGGCAATGCCGAAGCCGCCGGCGCCAACGAAGAAGCCGAACTGGGCCGCGGCGCCGATATCTCCCGAAAACAGCACGATCAGGACGGCAACCGTGCAAGCGGCGATGATGCCCCACATCTGGATCTTCTTGGCCCGGGCGCGGGCGGCATCGCGGTCTCCCTGCTGGCCGGCAAGCCATTGCCCCAGTTCGCCCGCCATCAGGGCATCGGGATCGGGGCGCACGATCAAGGCGCGATCATCCGGCTTGCACGCCAGCGCGGCTGTGATAGCCAAAGCGCAGTGGTGAAGGGGAAAATGCCGTGACTACAGGACTTATCGTCATCGTCGTTATCGTCGTGCTCATGCTGTTCGTCGTGAGTATCTATAACCGGCTTGTCGCCATGCGCCAGACGGTGAACCAGGGACTTGCGGATATCGACGCGCAATTGCGCCAGCGGCATGACCTGATCCCCAACCTCGTCTCCACCGTGAAGGGCTATGCCACGCACGAGAAGGAAACCTTCGATGCAGTGATCGAGGCGCGCAACCGGGCTGAGGCGGGCGGCGGTGTCGATGCCGGGGCGGAAGCCGGGCTGGGCGCTGCGCTCGGCAAGCTGTTTGCCTTGGCGGAGGCCTATCCGGACCTCAAGGCGAGCGCCAATTTCCAGGCGCTGCAAGGCGAGCTGGCCGACGTCGAGGACAAGCTGGCCGCTGCACGCCGGGCGCTCAATGCCGCGGTCGCCCGTTACAACGCCTCGCGCGAGTCTTTCCCGGCTGTCATGTTCGCATCCGCACTCGGTTTCCAGCCTGCCGACATGCCGCGAGATCGGCGAATCGGAACGGGCCGTGGCGCAGGCCCCGAAGGTGGAATTCTGACACTTGGCCGGGCCTGCGAAATCCCTCGCAATACCGCGGGAATCCGGCCCTTCACCGAGTGCCGTTCCGGGGGGCGTGATTTTCACTTGCAGTTCACAATCACCCCCCTATATCGACCCCCCGCTGCCCCAAGGGGACTTCCAATAACCGCAAGGCAGCTTCGTCTTTGTGTTGATCTGGCCGAAAGGCCTATTGGGGGTCCCTTGAGTTGCACCATTTCCAAGACGCATCGGCTGTAGTTCGCGCACTTTCGCCCGACGAACCCGTAATCATCAATCGCCCGCACGCCGCCGCGCGAGCTGCCCGCTTCTTTGTCGAGAAGTTTCCGGGCAAGTCGCTCTATGCGGTAAAGGCCAACCCTTCTCCTGACCTGCTTAAGGTCCTGTGGGATTCGGGCGTGACGCATTACGATGTCGCCTCGATCGCCGAAGTCCGCATGGCCCGTACCGCGCTGCCTGAGGCTGAGCTGTGCTTCATGCATCCGGTCAAGACCTCGTCGGCAATCCGCGAGGCCTATTTCGACCACGGCGTGAAGACTTTCAGCCTCGACACGCACGAAGAGCTGGAAAAGATCGTCGCCGCCACGACGCGCGAAGACGGGACGGTTGCCGCCGACCTGCGCCTCTGCGTGCGGCTGCGCGTCTCGTCCGAGCATGCCAAGCTGAGCCTTGCCGCGAAGTTCGGCGTCGATCTGGCCGATGCCGGTCCGCTGCTTCAGGCCGCGCGTCAGGTGGCTGACTGGCTTGGCGTCTGCTTCCACGTGGGCAGCCAGGCGATGACGCCGTTTGCCTACGTCCAGGCGATGGAGCGCGTTCGCGTCGCCATCGTCGATGCGGCGGTCACGGTCGACATCATCGATGTCGGCGGCGGCTTCCCGTCAATCTATCCGGGCATGGAACCTCCGCCGCTGGAGGACTACTTCGCCTCGATCCATCGTGCGTTCGAATCGCTGCCGGTTTCGTACTCGTCGGAACTGTGGTGCGAGCCGGGCCGTGCGCTGTGTGCCGAGTACAACTCTCTGATCGTCAAAGTGGAAAAGCGCCGCGGCGACGAGCTGTACATCAACGAAGGCGCCTATGGCGCGCTGTTCGACGCAGCGCACATTGGCTGGCGTTTCCCGGTCAAGCTGCTGCGTGACAGCGCGGAAGAGCCTTCGGGCGACTTCGCCTTCTTCGGCCCCACCTGCGACGACATGGACTACATGGAAGGGCCCTTCGCGCTTCCTTCGGACGTCCAGCCGGGTGACTGGATCGAGATCGGCATGCTCGGTGCCTATGGCGCCGCGATGCGCACGAAGTTCAACGGCTTCGGGCAGGGCGCGGTTGTCGAAACCACGGACGAGCCGATGTTCAGCCAGTACCGCGGTGACCGCCGCGATCCGCGCGTGTCAGACAACGTCGTCTCGCTTCGCTGAACTTGCCTGACTTCTGATCGCTCGGGCGGCGCTGGTTCAATAGCCAGCGCCGCCCGTTTTCTTTAGCCTTCCGGCCATGGACACCTTCAAGGAACGCTACGGACCTGCTGCGCTCGTCACTGGCGCCAGCTCGGGCATCGGCACCGGCTTTGCGGAGGAATTGGCGGCGCGGGGGATCAACCTGGTGCTGGCCGCGCGGCGGGTGGACCGGCTGGAAGAGCTGAAGGCGCGGCTTGAGGCAGACTACGGCATCGCGGTGCAGGTGGTCCGGTGTGACCTCGCCGACCCGCAGGCTCCGGCGCGTCTTGTAGCGGCCTGTGAGGGGGATGACATCGGCCTCGTCGTCAGCAACGCCGGCTTCGGTATAAAGGGCTGGTTCGAACAAGTCGACGCCCACGTCATGGCCGAGATGTTGACGGTCAATTGCCACGCCCAGATGCAGATTGCCCATGGCTTTGTGCCGAAGATGAAAGCGCGGGGCAGGGGCGGTTTGCTGCTGGTCTCCTCGGTGGAAGGCCTGATGGGCGGCCCGTTCTCGACGGCCTATGCCGCCACCAAGGCTTTGGTCGTGGCATTGGGCGAGGGGTTGTGGGGCGAACTACAGGGCACGGGCGTCGACGTGCTGACGCTCACCCCCGGCGCGACGGAGAGCGAGGCAGCGGCGAAGCAGGGTTTCGATCCGGCCAAGATGACCAATGTCCAGTCGGCGCGAGAATGTGCGGCGCTGGCGCTCGACAATCTCGCCAACGGGCCGACCTATTGTCCAAACCCGCATTACCGCGCGCTGTTTGAGCGCATGACGGCCATGCCGCGCCAGCAGGCGTTGCTGGCGATGGCGCAGGGTATGCGCCCAAAGAATTAGTCGTCAGCGAAGACGTAAGGGGCCGGTGCGCGGCGCTGGTCGTCGACCATGATCTCGCGCCCGATCGGCGGAGCGGCGCGGGCGGTGCATTGCGCGCGCGGGCAGATGCGGCAGGCGACTCCGATCGGCGTTGCCTCGACCTTGGCTGGTTCGATCCCTTGGGCATAAACCAAAGCCGGGGCCTGTTCGGCAGAGCAGGCAAGCGCGACTGCATGCTGGACCAGCGGCTCCCCCCAGCGGGTGCCACCGGTGCTGACCGCGCGGGCAATCGCGAAAAAGCGCTGGCCGTCGGGCAACTCTAACCACTGGGTGTGGATGTGCTCTGGCTGCCGGAACGCCGAATGCAGGTTCCACAGCGGGCAGCCGCCGCCATGCGCCGCGAAGGGAAAGCCAGCGCCGTCGAGTCGTTTGGAGACATTGCCGGCGGGATCGACGCGGATGAAGAAGAACGGAACGCCCTCTGCCCCCGGACGGTGGAGCGTGGTCAGGCGGTGCGCCACTTGCTCAAAACTTGCGCCAAACAGGCCGGACAGGGCTTCGACATCATAGGACCGTTCCCGCGCGGCGCGGGCGAAACGGTCATAGGGCATGCGCAGCGCCGCCGCCGCGTAGCCCGCCAGCGCACGTCGGGTGAGGACTTCCGCCGTCTTGCTGGCGAACTGCTCGCGGCGCAGCAGCACGGAAATATCTTCGCGCATCGACGTATAGGCGATGTGCAGCGCCACCTGGAACTTGCGGCTCGGACCGGGGAGGTTGTCGGCGATCAGCACCTGCTGGTTGTGTCGGTCAAAACGCCTGACGGCATCGACCAGCACATGCGAGGGGACGAAGCGGAGGCGCACGCCCTTTGCCTTCAGCCAGTCCTGCGCGCCACCGGCCTCAGCGATCTCGGCCGCCAGTTCCTCGGCGCGGTTGTCTAGCGTGGGGAAGAAATTGCGGTTGGCGGCGATATAGCGGCGCACTTCGCCCACCGGGTCGCTGGCTTCGTCGTCTCCACCGTTCTCGCGAAGCGCGGCCAGCGCAAGCTGCTCGCGGGCATAGGCACCGTGGAGCCGCAGCAACGCCTCGGTCACCCCCGGGGAGCTGGTCGCCAGATCGGCAACTTCCAATGCGGGCAGATCAATGTCCGCGAACAGCGGATCCCGCAGGATCGCAGTGAGGCGCTGCGCGTAGTCCTCGGCGTCTTCTCCGGCGAGGTCGGACACTTCCAGCCGGTAGGTCTTGGCAAGGCGCAGCAGCAATTCAGCGGTCAGTGGTCGCTGGTTGCGTTCCAGCAGCGCGACGTAGCTTGGCGACACGCCAAGATCATCAGCCATGACTTGCTGGGTGAGGCCAAGTTCGCGGCGCAGGCGGCGCAGGCGAGGGCCGAGATAAAGAGGGCGTGACACGTTCATTAGTACAGTTTGTCATATCTGTACAACTTTACAAGGATATGTTGTCAAGATTGACAATCCGACTCTGGAGCGCATTCCGCACTGCACAATTTTTGCTTAGCCACGGCCTCAACAGACACGTTCAATCTGCGAAGGACTGCCGCCGTGACCTACCAGCAAAGCATTGTCGAAGCCGCCGGGGCCATCGAGCCTTTCCGCCAGACCTGGGATGGCATCGAGCCGGAATCGGTTGCCCGCATGCGTCTGCAGAACCGCTTCCACACCGGACTGGATATCGCACGGTACACAGCGAAGATCATGCGCCGCGACATGGCGGCATATGATGCCGATCCGGCAGCCTACACGCAGTCGCTCGGCTGCTGGCACGGGTTCATTGGGCAGCAGAAGCTCATTTCGATCAAAAAGCACTTTGGCACCACCAAGGGCCGTTACCTCTACCTGTCGGGCTGGATGGTCGCCGCGCTGCGCAGCGACTTTGGTCCGCTGCCTGACCAGTCGATGCACGAGAAGACCAGCGTCTCTGACCTCATCGCCGAGCTCTACACCTTCCTCAAGCAGGCAGATGCCCGCGAACTGGGCTTGATGTTCCGCGATCTCGACAAGGCGCGCGGTGAAGGCAACGAGGTTGAGGCCCAGCGCATCAGCCATGCCATCGACACCTATGAAACGCATGTCGTGCCGATCATCGCCGACATCGACGCCGGTTTCGGCAATGCCGAAGCGACCTACCTGCTCGCCAAGAAGTTCATCGAAGCCGGAGCTTGCTGCATCCAGATCGAGAACCAGGTCTCGGACGAAAAGCAGTGCGGCCACCAGGACGGCAAGGTTACCGTCCCGCATGAGGACTTCCTGGCGAAGATCCGTGCTGTTCGCTACGCCTTCATGGAACTCGGCGTCGATGACGGCGTGATCGTTGCTCGCACCGACTCGCTGGGTGCTGGCCTCACCAAGCAGATCGCCTTCACCCGCGAAGCAGGCGACATCGGCGATCAGTACAATTCGTTCCTTGATTGCGAGGAAGTGACTGAGATCGGCCACGGCGACGTGCTGATCACCCGCAATGGAAAGCTGATGCGCCCCAAGCGTCTGCCTTCGAACCTTTACCAATTCCGCAGCGGAACCGGCGAGGATCGCTGCGTGCTCGATTGCATCACCTCGCTCCAGCACGGTGCCGACCTGCTTTGGATCGAGACCGAGAAGCCGCACATCGAGCAGATCGCCGGCATGGTTGACCGCATCCGCGAGGTCATTCCCAATGCCAAGCTCGTCTACAACAATTCGCCCAGCTTCAACTGGACGCTTAATTTCCGCCAGCAGGTCTACGACAAGTGGGTAGAGGAAGGCCGCGATGTCTCCGCGTTCGACCGTGCCCGCCTGATGAGCGTGGACTATGACGGCACCGAACTGGCCGACGAAGCCGACGAGAAGATCCGCACCTTCCAGCGCGATGCTGCGGCGCGGGCCGGCATCTTCCACCACCTGATCACGCTGCCGACGTACCACACGGCCGCTCTCAGCACCGACAACCTCGCCCGCGAGTACTTCGGCGAGCAGGGCATGCTGGGCTACGTCAAGAACGTCCAGCGCGCCGAAATCCGCCAGGGCATCGCCTGCGTGAAGCACCAGAACATGTCGGGCAGCGACATCGGTGACGATCACAAGGAATACTTTGCCGGTGAAGCCGCGCTCAAGGCAGGCGGAATTCACAATACGATGAACCAGTTTGCCGCCTGAAACTTGGGCACAGTCTGAAGAAGGAGACTACACAATGACCGAACCCGCAAGAGCACGCGCGGTCCTCTCCAACGAGGACTTCAAGCTGATCCGTGAAGCCGTGCTTCACTATCTCAAGGTGGTCGAGGACAAGCCGGAATCGATCAAGTTCTCAAACCTTTTCCACCGCCTCGGCAGCGCCGCGGGACGGTAATTACCTGGTTCCTGGGGAGGAACTCCGGCCCGTCGCGCACCCCCTATTGCGCGGCGGGCCGGCTAGTATCTTCATATCTCAATGCAGCACGCCGTGCAGGAACAGCCGCACGTTGGTCCGCGTCTGCCGCTCGATCTGCTCTTCGGTCAGCGAGACGCCCCAGGCGATGATGTTTGCCGGGCCGCCAGCAACGAGTTGCAGGAACGAATAGGCGACGTCCTTCGCCTCCACCTCATCGCCGAACCGCTCGGGCAGTCGCCGCTGAAGCAGGTCCGCGAGATAGGCCACAGTAGGCCCGGTTCCCTGCCGCAGCGCGTGCTCGCCAATTTCCGGCATGCGGATCGATTCCGCATTGGTAATCCGCATCAGCCGCATGCCCTCGCGGCTGAGGATATTGGCGACGAGGATCCGGCCGATCGCCAGCAATGTCTCCTCGAAATCATCGCTCTCGGCTTCGCGCAGCCGGTCGATCGGCACGATCCATTCATCGATCGCGCGCTGCAGGGCTGTGCGGAACAGAGTCTCCTTGTCGCCATAACGGGCATAGACGGTGCGCTTTGCCATGCCGACCGCGGCGGTGATCGCCTCGATCGTGGTGCGTTCGAAGCCCTGTTGCAGGAACAGGTCGAGCGACGTTTCCAGCAACTGGTCGTTGCGCGCCTCTGCCTGCTTGCGCGTCGGGCGTCCGGGGCTGCGGTGCCGCTTGAAGGTGGAAGGCTTGGGCTTGTCCATAAGTTCGCTTGATTATTGAAACGCTCTGGGTGACAATATAGCCTAGTCGAGAAAACAACGATTGGCGAGGATGTCATGGCGATTCGATCCGCCCCGCTCACAGAGCTTACCGGTTCCGAGATGTTCCTCAGCCGGGAGGACCTGCTGAGCGGCCACTACCGTGACGACATCCGGGCCCTGCTGGTGAAGCGCGGCGTGGTCATCGTGCGCGGCGCCAACCTCTCCGACGAAGACCAGCGCGCGCTCGCGCGGTCGCTGGGTGACCTCAGGCTTGGAACGGTCAAGCAGGAGGGCGAGGAGGGGCTGATGAAGGTCACTTTCGATGAGAAGGTGAACCCCGAATATGCCAAGTTCTTCTTCGGCAGCCAGCTCTGGCACATGGATGGCACTTACGAGGAAGTGCCGCCCTTTGCCACGTTGCTCACCCCGCGGGTGCTTTCCGAAACCGGCGGCCAGACCGAGTTCACGAACAATTACGCCGCTTACGAGGATCTGCCCGAGGACCAGAAGGTCCGCCTCGATACGCTCAAGGTGGTCCACACCATGCAGGCGGCGCTGTTCCCCGGAAAGCCCGACTGCACTGTCGAGGAATTCGCGCTGTGGCATTCCTACCCCAACCGTGAACATCCGCTGGTCTGGCACCACAAGAGCGGCCGCAAGAGCCTCGTCCTCTCTACCTCGGGCAGCCATGTTGTCGGCATGCACCCGGCCGAGAGCCATGACCTGCTCAGCGGGCTGATGCGCCACGCCACGCAAGACAAGTACGTCTACCGTCACACCTGGCAGATGGGCGACCTGCTGATCTGGGACAATACCGGCACCATGCACCGCGTCCTGCCATTCCCGGCGGAGAGCGGAAGGCAGCTTCACCGCTTCACGCTCAACGGCGAGGAACCTGTTACCGCCGCCGCCTGAATCGGTTGCGCGGAATGCAAGTTGATCAAGTACTGACACAGCGCAGCATTTCTTCCTTGGGGGCCGCCCCAAACGCGTGAAAGCCGCGCTGTCGGGCGCGGCTTTCGGGGTTGGAATCGGTCGTTCGAAGGCGAGTGTCGCAGATTGGGGTCGTGTAGGAAACGGTTGACGTTGCCTTTAGGAAACATTATTTCGATGATTCGCGAAATATAGGAATATCGATGTGAAGGCCGACACCGTCATCCGCGCCCTCGGCGCGCTAGCGCAGGAACATCGGCTCGCCGTGTTCCGCCTGCTCGTTCAGGCGGGGCCGGAAGGGCTTCCCGCCGGGGCGCTGGCCGAGAAGGTTGGCGTACCAGCCTCGTCGATGAGCTTTCACCTGGCCCAGCTGGCCCATGCCGGGCTGGTCAGCCAGCGACGGCAGAGCCGGTCGATCATCTATGCGGCGGACTATGCCGCGATGAACGGCCTGATGGCTTACCTCACCGAGAACTGCTGCGCCGGGGCCAATTGTGCGCCCGATGCCACCTGCATTCCCGCCGTTTCACTCGCAAAGGATGCCTCATGAAGCGTTTTCACGTCCACGTCGGGGTTGCCGATCTCGACGCCTCCATCGCGTTCTATTCAAGCCTGTTCGGCGCCGAACCGGCCGTGACCAAGCCCGACTACGCCAAGTGGATGCTGGAAGACCCGCGCATCAACTTTGCCATTTCGCAGAAGTGCGGTGCGGCCAAGGGCATCGAGCATCTGGGTGTTCAGGTTGAGGATGAGGCGGAACTGGCCGAAGTCTATGGCCGGCTGAAAGCCGCCGATCGCCCGGTGCTGGAAGAGGGCGCGACGACCTGCTGCTATGCCAAGTCAGAGAAGAGCTGGATTTCCGATCCCGACGGCGTGGTCTGGGAAGCCTTCCTGACCAAGGGCGATTCCACCGTCTATGGCGACGGACCGGACTTCGCCGCGCTTTCATCCGGAAATGCCGCTGCCAATGCCTGCTGCGCGCCCGCCGTGGCCGCTCCGGCCAAGACCTCCTGCTGCTAAGCGGTGCCCATGTCAGACCGGCCATTCAGCGTGCTAGTGCTCTGCACCGGCAATTCCGCCCGCTCGATCCTGGGCGAGGCGATCTTTGGCGTGCTCGGTGAAGGCCGGGTCGTGGCTTACAGCGCGGGCAGCAAGCCAAAGGGCGAGCCGCATCCCGGCGCGCTGCGGCTGCTGGCACGCAGGGGCATCGATACCGCCAATTTCCGCTCCAAGAGCTGGAACGAGTTCACCGGCCCGGATGCGCCGCCGATCGACCTGGCCGTCACCGTCTGCGGCAACACGGCTGGAGAGGCCTGTCCGGTGTTCATGGGTGCGCCGCTCAAAGCACACTGGGGCCTGCCCGACCCGGCCGATGTCGAGGGCAGCGAGGCCGAAGTCGACGCCGCTTTCGAGGCGACCTGGGCAGCGCTGGAGGCCCGCGTCTTGGCCTTCCTCGCCCTGCCGTTCGAGGCGATGGAGCGCGGCGAGCTATCCGCCGCGCTTGCCGAAATCGGCCAGATGCCGGGTGCCGCATGAAGCGCCCGATGATGGCCGAGGCGCTCGGCTCGTTCTTCCTCTTCGCTACCGTGGTCGGCTCGGGAATCATGGCGGAGCAGCTTTCCGGCGGCAATGTCGCGGTGGCCCTGCTGGGCAATACGATTGCGACCGGCGCGATGCTCTTTGTCCTGATCACCATGCTGGGCTCGATTTCCGGCGCGCATTTCAATCCGGCGGTGACGCTGGTGTTTCATCTGCGGCGAGAGATCGGGGCAGGGCAGGCTTTGGGCCACGTGATCGCGCAGCTGGTGGGAGGCGTGCTGGGAGTCTGGGCGGCGCACCTGATGTTTGACCTGCCCATCCTGCAAGTCTCGTTGAAAGCCCGGACAGGCGCGGGCCAATGGGCGGGGGAATTCATCGCGACCTTCGGTCTTGTCCTGACTATCCTCGCCACGATCAAGGCGAGGCCACAGGCCGTGCCGGCCAGCGTCGCGCTCTATATCACCGCCGCTTACTGGTTCACTTCGTCCACCAGCTTTGCCAACCCGGCGATCACCGTGGCGCGCAGCCTGTCGAACAGCTTTGCCGGGATTGCGCCCGGCGACGTTCCCGCCTTCATCGCCGCGCAGCTTGCCGGGGCGCTGGCCGGGTTGGCCGTTTCCCGCGTGCTGCTGGCGGATGACGCGGACAGCGTCTGAACTGCGCGATGGACTTTTCGCGCCCGTGCACTAAGGCGTCGTATGAACCCGCAAGACATCGTCGCCCAGGCCATCGCAGAGCGCAAATGCGTGCGCGCCCCTTACAACGGTGATCTGCTGATCATCGCCCCGCACGTTCTCTATACCCACCACGACGCCTATTTCGTCGATGGCGTGGTGCTGAGCCGCAATGGCGTCGCTGCCCGGCAGACCAAGATGGGCGTGTTCAAAATGACCGGTTTGAAGAATCCGGCACTTGACGAACAGGCCTTCACTCCGCTCCGCAAATTTCATCCCTATGGGGCTGAGTTCAAGGGCACCGTGGTCGCCAGCGTCTGACCCACAAGCGAAGAGGCGGACCATGCCCAAGTTCAAGAGCGAAGCGATCAAGCGCGGCGAATACGATGCCGAGAGCCAGCGCCTGACGCTGTGGTTCCCTGATCGCCATACGGAAATATTCGAGGAAGTGCCGCAGAAGATCTGGGACGGCCTGCAATCGGCGCGGTCGAAGGGCGGCTTCTACAAGCTCAAGATCATGGGGCAGTTCACACAGGTCCCGCAGCCGCCTCCGCCCCCGCCGGCACCGGTCAAACCGGCGGACAAGAAGCCGGCGAAGCGGGTGCGTTACTAGGCGTGCGGCGCGGCACCCGCTTGCCCTTGGTGCGGCTGGTCAGGTGGAATTTGCCGCAGCGATCGCAGCGATAGGGCCGCAGCGGGTAAGGTGCGGCGAAGACTACTTCGAGCGCCTCGGCCTCGGAAGTGTAGCGCGCCTTCTTGCGGCAAATGCTCAGCCGGGTTCGCATGTTCAGGTCCAAAGCAAAAGGCGGCAGGATCGCTCCCGCCGCCTTTCCTATCGCTAATTTGCGACGCCTTACAGCCCGAGGTTGTAGAACCGGCTCGGGTTTTCCTGCAGCACCTTCTTGGCGATGTCGTAGCCGTGATCGGCGAAGACGTCCTTCAGGTGCTCCTGCACGCCCGGATAGAGCGAGGTCGGGTGCGGGAAGTCGGTTTCGAACATCACGTTGTCGTAGCCGATGGTTTCCAGCAGCAGCTTGGGGCCGACGCTTTCGAACCAGAAGCTGCACATGAAGTGATCGCGGAAATATTCCCACGGGCGGCGGTTAAGCGTCTTGGAGAAGCGCGGCAGCATTTCGCGGAACTGGTGTTCCAGCGCTTCTACCGCAAAGGGCACCCAGCCCATGCCGCTCTCGATCAGGCCGATCTTCAGCTTGGGGTGCTGGTCGAGCTTGCCCGAAACCATCCAGTTGCCCAGCGTGGCCGCATTGCCGATCGAGAACATGGTCGCGACGACCGAGAGCGTCTGTTCGAACTGGAAGCCGTCCCAGGTCAGCGTGTTGGGATCGACCGCCGAATTGAGGTGGAAGTTGAGGCTGGTGCCGGTCGCTTCGCACATCTCCAGAACCGGGGTCCAGTAATCGTGCATGAAGCTGGGCACGCCGACGCGTTCAGGCGTGTCGGGCAGGACGATGCCCTTCAGGCCCATGTCGATGCAGCGCTTCAGTTCCTTCTCCATCTCCGCTTTGTCCCAGAAAGGCAGGTGGATCATGTTGAAGATGCGCTGGCCGCTTTCTTCCTGGATGTCGCGCGAGGCATCGTTGTAGATCTGCACGATGGCCAGCGCGAGGGCGGGATCGCCCAGCGTCATCAGTGAACCGGCCTGAGTCACGCCCGAGTTCTGGAAGGCGATCTGGGCGTGGATGCCCATGTCGTCCATCGCCTGCAGGCGGTCCTTGACCACGTGACCGCCGGGGTGCGCCTGTTCGAGCTTGGGGAAGGCAAGGCGGCCGAGCAGCTTGTTGTTGTCCTTGCGGATCACGTTGCCGCCCATCGAGCCGAAATTGCGGTCACCGACGTACCAGCGCTCGACGCCGTCAGCATCGAGCTTCACGTAGGGCACCTTGTCCTTCAGCGCGGCGGGGGCGCGGCTGGTGAAGAGGTCGGGCGCTTCGGTGATGTGCGTGTCGCAGTCGACGATCTTGATGCCGGCAAAGACCGGATCGAGCCCGCCCGACTGGGTCGAATAGTCAACCTCGCGGATCACTCCGCCTTCGGTGTAGCCTTCGGAAGACCAGTACTTCTTGGCGGAGCTGGCCAGCTCTGTGGGATCGGCGTCAGCCATTGTAAAATTCCTCATGCGGCGTCTGAAAGGCGCATTTTCGCACCCGCCGCCCGCGCGCGCAATGCGGATTGGGGCAGGGCGGGCATTCCATCGCCAGAGCGGGGCGCTGTGCGCGCATGGGCAAGCAATCCTGCTTGACCGTCACTTTCGCAAAGGGACACAATCGGCAGCGAAACTGGGCGGTCGCCGAACTGCCGGGAGAGGATCATGATGACCGAAATTTCCGTTTCACCGCTGAAGGAAGGCCTGCCGTTCGGGCGGCGCGTGCGCGGCGTAACCATGGCCGCCACCGAAGACGCGCAGACGCGCGACACCCTCAAGAACCTGTTCGTCGAGCACGGGGTGCTGCTGTTCGAGGATATGGACCCGAGCGACGCGCTTCAGGTGGCGGTAAGCAACGTGTTCGGCCCGCTGAAGGAACATCCGGTCAAGAACTTGAGCCGGGTCGATGCCGATGCCTATCCGGGCGTGGTCAAGATCCACAGCCCCGGCGGCAGTGGCGGGCTCGTCTCGATCGGCACGAAGCAGCTGTCGCACTGGCTGCCCTGGCACTTCGACCATGCCTATAACGACGAGCTCAACTATGCCGGCGTCCTGCGCGCGACTGAGATCGTGCCCGAGGGCGGGTTGACCGGCTTTACCGATGGCGTGGCGCTCTACGAGGCGTTCCCGAAGGACCTGCTCGCAAAGATCGAGGGCAAGACGATCATCTACACGCTCAACGTGCAGTATGAGACGATGCGCTTTGGCAAGCCCGATGACTTCGCTGTGCTGCGCTCCAAGCCGGTCCCGGCCGGCTTTGCCGACGACGTCGCCCGCATGCCGCGCGCGCTGCACCCGGCGGTCTGGACGCGGGATACGGGGAGAAGGTGCTCCACGTCAGCCCGTGGATGTGCGAGGGCATCGTCGGCATGGAAAACGCCGAGGGTGACGCCCTGCTCGAGGAGGTGACCCAGACCGTCAACCGCCTGTCGCAGGAGCTCAGCTACTGGCACAAGTGGAGCCCCACCGACATGCTGATCTGGGACAACACCCGCGTCCTTCACGCCGTGTCCGGCCACGATCCGGCGCTCGACCGCACGATGCAGCGCACCACGATCAAGGGCGACTATGGCCTCGGCCGGTTCGAGAATGACGCAGCGGGCGGGAAGATCCTCTCGGAGACCACCGTCTGATGGCCCGGATTGACGTCGACGGGCTCGAGATCGATTACGAGCTGATCGGGCCGGAGCTTGGCACGCCGCTCGTGCTGACGCCGGGCGGGCGCTATCCGCGCGATACGGCGGGGGTGCCGGAACTGGGGCAGGTCTTCGCGGACAACGGCTACCGCGTGCTGCTGTGGGACCGGCCGGGCTGCGGCGCCTCCGACATTGCCTTTACCGCGCCGAGCGAGTCGGTGATGAACTGCGAGGCGCTGGTCGGGCTGGTACGCGAGCTTGGCCTCAAGGACATTGTCATGACCGGCGGCTCGGCGGGATCGCGCATCACGCTCATGGCGGCGGCGCGGATGCCGGAAAACGTGCGCAAGATCTCGATCTGGTGGATCAGCGGCGGGCCGGTGGGGCTGGCAGGACTGGCCTTCTTCTATTGCTATGACCAGATCACCGCAGCCTCGATCGGGGGCATGGAAAAGGTCGTGGAACTGCCGAGCTGGGCCGATCAGATCCGCCGCAACCCGCGCATCCGCGACATCCTGCTGCGGCAGGACCCGGACGAATATATCGATACGATGCAGAAATGGGGCAAGGCCTTCGCCTATTCGGACGAGAGCCCGGTGCCCGGCATGGGGCCAGAAGACTGGGCGCGGCTGACCATGCCGGTGCAGGTCTTCCGTTCGGGCAAAAGCGATGTCGCCCACACCCGCCGGACCAGCGAGTGGGTGCACGAATTGCTGCCCAATTCGCAGATGTTCGAGCCGCCCTGGGGCGACCAGGAATGGAACTATGTCTCGACCTTCCCGGATGACATCGCCAACCGCCGTGGCCGGTTCGAGCGCTGGCCGCTGATCGCGCCCATGGTGCTCGATTTCCTGAAGGATTGAACTACACTGCTTCGTCATTGCGAGGAGGCGAAGCCGACGCGGCAATCCAGAGCGTTTTGCGCGGTGGCCCTGGATTGCTTCGTCCCTACGGTCCTCGCAATGACGAAAGCGGGCAACATGAATGCAAATCTTGAAGAACGCCTGCGCGACCTGCTGGACCGCGATGCCATCTGGCAAGTTGTCCAGCGCAACGCCCGCTCGCTTGACCGCTGCGATACCGAAATGGGGCTGGCCTGCTACTGGCCCGAGGCGATCGACGATCACAACCACTTCATCGGCACGCCGCAGGCCTTCCTTTCCTATGCCCATGCCGTGTCGCGCTCGTTCGAAAGCTGCCAGCACAACCTCGCCACGCACAATTGCGAACTGGCGGGGGACGAGGCCTTTGCCGAGACCTATTACACCTTCACCGCCCACGCCGCCGCGCCGCCGCACTTCATGGCGACAGGGCGCTACGTGGACCACTTCCAGCGCCGCGGCGGCGAATGGCGCATCCTCAACCGCGTGTGCATCGTGGACGGGCAGTATGACCTGATGCCATCGGCCCTGGGGGCAGGGCAGGGCGAGGCCTATGCGCCCGGCGAGAAGCCGGTGGCGCGGAACAAAAGCGATGTGAGCTATCAGCGGCCGCTGAAGGTGCGGCAACCCAAATAACCGTCGCCCCGTGCTTGACACGGGGCTTGGCTTTTCTTCGCTGACCTCTCGCTGAAAGCACAGCCTAGCCCCGTGTCACGGGGCGACGAGGTTATTGTTCGAGGGTCAAGGCAAGCAGTTCCATCGTCGCCGCCCAGCTGAGCCTTGCCGCCAGCGCATCATAGGCAATCCCTTCGCGCCCCATGCTATCCGCCGCCGGGTCGGTGAAGCCATGCTGGGCCTCGCCGAAAGTGGTGATCGTGTGGCGCACTCCCGCTGAAACCATTTCGGCACGCAGGCCTTCGATGTGATCGAGCGGCGCATAGGGATCCTTCGCACCGCAGAAGGCCGCAACTTCTCCGGCGAAGGCACCAGGCTGCATCGGCGCGTTGCTGGTGAGGATGCCGTGATAGCTGACCACCGCCTTCGCCGCCGCGCCGCTGCGCGCCAGTTCCAGCACGCAGGTGCCGCCGAAGCAGAAACCGATAGCTGCAACGCGGCTGGCGTCGACTTCCGGCATGGCGCTCACCCGGTTGAACCAGGCGACGACGCGCTCGCGCAGCAGCGCCGGGTCCTTCATGATCCGCTCGAATTCCGCTCCGTTTGCCGCATGATCGCCCGCGGGCGCGCCGCCGCCGTACATGTCGGTTGCCACCGCGACATAGCCGAGCGCCGCCAGCTTGCCCGCCACGCCGCGCACATGATCGCCGATGCCGAGCGCATTGTGCATGACCAGCACCGCCGGATGCGGGCTGCTGCCCTCGGGCAGGGCGGCCTGCCCGATGAGGTGCGCGCCAGCGTGGTCAAGCTCGACCGGAGTCAAATCCCGCACTCAATTCCTCCCCAAATGCGCGGTCAGTTCTTCTTGAACACGCCGCAGGCCACGCGGTCACCGCTGTTGCCCGATGGGTCGGTCAGGTAATCGTCGGGCCCGGCGTGGAGCACGATTGCCGTGCCGTCCTTGTCCATCATTTCGGCAACCAATGCGCGGGCCGAACCGGTGAGCGGAATGTCGGCAAAGGCCACGCCGCTCGCATCAGCGGTCACGTTTGGCAGGTCGCCCAAATGGCTGCCCATCGGGTTCTTCGTGCCGTGCTGATGGCCCGCGGGATTGAGATGCCCGCCGGCGCTGGTGAACTTCGGTCCTTTGCAGCTGCCGGTGGTGTGGAAATGCAAGCCGTGCTCGCCCGGCGTGATGCCGGTGAACGAGACACGCAGCATGGCCTTGTCGCGCTTGACGATGACCACGGCATAGCCCGCATCGCGTCCTTCGCCGGTGAAGACCGGGGCCGAGGCGATCGCCTGCGCGGCAGGAGCGGGTGCCTTTGCGGCGAGCGGGGCGCCCGCGATGACGAGGCCAAGAACTGCCAGTTTTGCATAAGCTTGCATGGGAATCTCCATCACGGCGCGAGTGCCTTTACGCTCCGCAGCGTAAACGGCGGAAGCAGCGGCTTGTTCCAGACTAGCCGCGCGCTCCGCGCTGGAAAAGCGGCATTGCAAGTTCGCCGTAACTTGGATCGTTGACGAAGTCCGGAAAGGCCACCTCGGGTCCGGCGAGCGGGCGGCGGATCTTCAGGTCATAGGTCACGACCCTCTTCGAAAAGCGCCACTTGCCGTCCGCGCAGCGGCGGTAATTGTCGATGTAGCGCACCGCCATCAGGTCTTCCATCTGGCCGCCCTTGCCATCGGGGATCACGTGATAGGCCAGCGCATAGACCTCCCCGCAGCCGGTCCCCGCTTCCACGTCCACATCGATCAGGTGATTGCAGGCATGATGCCCGCTGTAAGGCATGAAGGGGAAGGAGCGCTCGATGAAGTCGCAATAGTCCTTTTGCCCCCCGTCGAAGCTGTCACCGTGCGTGTCGGTCGCATCCTCGGTGTAGAGGTCGCGCAGCAGGTTGATGTCCTTGCGGTCGATCGCGCGCGAGTAGAGCAGGGCCAAGTCACGGATTTCGTCCTTGGCCACAAGTTTGGCGAGGGCGTCGGTCATGCGGAAATCTCCTTCAGGGCGTCGGCTTCGCGCGGAATGGCAAAACGCGCGCGGTAAGCGGCAAAGCGGGCCTCGACCTCGGCGGCATCGAGGCCGAACTGGGCGAGCGCATAGTCGTTGGCGCCGCGCGCATTCTTGGGATTTTCGCGCCGCCAGCCGGCGATTTCGGCCATGACGTCGGGCGGGGAGCCTATGCCGAGTTCGCCGTGGACGCGCGCCATTTCACCCGCCGGATCGGCGACGAGGCGGTAGTAGTCGACATGGACGACCCGCGCCGCCTCCGGCCCGTCGCAGAACGCCATGAGTCGCTCGATGTGCCGCTCGATAAAATGCAGCATCTGCGCGCCAACCCGCGCCGGATCGACATGGTCATAGCGTGTGCGCCGCAGGGTCAGCGTCATCTTGGCGATCGAGGCGAGCACCTGCACCGGGTCGCGGTGCGTCACGGCATAGCGCGCGCCGGGATGGACCGCGCAGATCGCGTCCATGAACAGCAGGTGGTTGGGATATTTCAGCGCCCATGGCTTCGCCTCGCCGCGCCATTGCAGCAGCTGGAGCTGGCGCTTGTGCGCGCGGTAGGCGGGCAGGGGATCGCAGGCATCCAGCAGCCAGTCGAAATAGCTGGGTACGTCATAGACGTTGTGAAAGCCTGCGGCGGTGACGCCTTGCTCAAGGAAGGCGTGGCACTCGTCCGACCCGTCCTCGTCATAAAGGTGCAGCGCGGCGAAGTTTTCCGGCTCGGCCGGGCGGGTGCGCGCGCGAACTTCGCGGGCGAAGGCCTTGCGTTGTTCGACCGACTGGGCGTCGACGGCGGGCGGCGGCAGGGGGACAAGGCTTTGCCAGGTGCGCACCAGTTGGAAGCGGCGGTCGCGGTCGAACAGGTACTGGAAATAGGTCGTCCCCGAACGCGGCAGCCCGCAGAGGAACAGGGCGTCGATGGGTTCGTCTAGAATCTCGGGATGCTCGGCGCACCACTTCAAGCCGCCGATGCGGTCGGCCTGCCGGGTGACCAAAGCGCGGCGGGCGGACGCTTCGCCATCGGCATTGAGCCCGCTGGCGTTAAGCGCCTCACAGAGAACGGCAAGATTGTCGGAAATCGCCGGTTCACTATCGGCAAAACCGGCCTTTTCCTGTGCTTCCGTAAGGATGGCGAAGGCATCAAGGCTCATCGCAGCAGCGCCCCGCCGTCAACCTGCCAGACTTGCCCGGTCACCCAACTGGCCTGCGCGGAGGCGAGCCAAGCCACCAGCGAGGCGACTTCCTCCGGCGTCCCGACCGGGCGGCCCAGCAGCGGCTGGCGCGCGCGCATCGACTTTTCATGCTCGCTCGAATTGCCGAAAGCCTCGGCGAAGAAATTGCTGGCGGGGTTGAACCGGCTGCCCGCGCTGTAGGCGGCGGGATCGGCGGACATCGTGCCATAGGGCGCGACGCAATTGACGCGGATGCCGTGCTGGCCGACTTCCTTTGCCAGGACCCGGGTAAAGGCGTGGACCGCGCCCTTCATCGCCGAATAGACGGCCAGCTGGTAATCGCCGACGATCCCTGCGGTGGAGCCGATATTGACCACCGCGCCGCCCTTGCGCTCGATCATGCCGGGCAGCACCGCATGAGTCATCGCCATGACGGTGCGCAGGTTGATGTCGTAGTCACCCTGCCACAATGCCGGGTCGCTATCGGCGAACATGCCCTTGGTGGAATTGCCGCCGACGTTGTTGACCAGCACCTCGACCGGGCCGAGCGCTTCGGCGGTGGTCAGGATGGTCTGCGGGGTGTCGGGCGCGAGCATGTCGATGGCCAGGAACTGCGCCTCCGCAGCACCATTTTTCCGCGCTATATCAACGACTTTCGCGCCCGCCTCAGCATCGCGGCCAGTGAACAGGATCTTGGCGCCTTCGCTTGCCAGTGCCAGCACGATGGCGCGGCCGATGTTCGCCGTGCCGCCGGTGACAATCGCCACCTTGCCTTGCAGCCCAAGGTCCATCGCCCGCTATCTCCCGATCAGGTTATACCCTGTTCGGCCTTGTATTCGGTCACCGCCTTGTCAACCATCATGAAGAGATGGCGGCAGAGCACTTCCTGTTGCTGGAAATGGATGTGTTCGAGGGCCCCGCTCGAGAGGCCGCGCTGGCCGGCCTCGATCACCGAGACGTCTTCCGAATGGATGTCGCGCGTCAGGCCCAGGCCGAACTCGCGGGCGAAGCGGACGGCGGGGGTCTTGTCCTCGTTTATCCAGTAGAGCCGGATCACGCCGCGCGATTTTTCAGGGCCGATCGGGAATACGGTGTGGCTGAAATTGTTGCCGCTCGATCCCAGCATGAAGAAGCTGGGGAAGACGGCGAAATAGGTGCGGTTCTCGGGATTTTCGGGGATGTCGCCGCGCGCGGCCATTTTCATGCCGGCCATGATGCCCAGCTTCTGCACCGGGGTCATCAGGTCCATGCCCTCGGGGTTGGTCCAGATCGTCTGCGTGCGGTGCGGATCGTGCAGGTGCTGCGCAGAAGGATAGCCGAAGGGGTTCGCCGGTGAGAATGTCGCCTTGCCTGTGCTCGTGTGGATGAAGCGCAGGTGGTAGCTTTCCTGGAAGTTGTCGTACGTCAGCTTCCAGTTGGCATCGATGTCATAGACATATTCCGAAAAGTGCGTGGCATGGGCGCAGGGCACCTTTTCCATGCCGTCAGCCAGCGGGCCGAGGAATTCGCGCAGGGACTGGCGAGGTTCCTTCTCGAAGTTGACGAAGATCAGCCCGCCATGGACTTCGCAGGCGACCTGGCGCAGGCCGCAGTCCTTCTTGTCGAGCCCGAAGCGCTCGAAATCGGGAGCGGAAAGCAGGGCGCCGTCGGTGCCGAAGGTCCACATGTGATAGCGGCACGAAAACTTCGCCTGCTTGCCGCAGCTTTCGTCCGTCAGCTGCGTGCCGCGGTGCGTGCAGGCGTTGTGGAAGGCGCGCACCGTGCCGTCCTTGCCGCGCACGATGAGCAGCGAGGCGCGGGCGAATTCCACTTCGCGGCGGATGAAATTGCCGCTTTCGGGCACTTCGCAGACGTGGCCGATGGGGAACCAGGTACGCAGGAAGATCGCCCGCCGCTCCAGCTCGAACCATTCAGGATCATAGTAAGCCTTCGCCGGAATCGGCGCATTGCCGAGATCGGGGACTTCCGCCTGGGTAAAGGAACCGGCTTCGACGTTCATGACATCGCTCTCCAACATGTGTTGGCAGCGGTCTAATGCAGTCGCTCAACTTTTACAACAGATGTGTAGTAAAAACTCACGTCGGAGTGGAGCTCTCCCGCAGGTCGCGCAGCATCCGGGTGAACAGCCGCACCTCTTCCGGGGTGTAATTGGCGAGGCCGGCGCGCAGGATGCGGTCGATCTCGGCATGGATGACCTTGTGTTCCGCAAGCCCCTTTTCGGTCAGCGCGAGTTCGGTGCGGCGCTTGTCTGTCGCGCCCGGCTTGCTGGTGATCAGCCCGGCTTCGGTCAGGCGGGCGAGTTCGGCGGACATCAGGCTGCGGCCGATGCCCATGACCTCGGACAGTTCGTGCGGGAAAACCACGCCCGCATCGATCAGGTTGAGCAGCCAGGCCCCGCGCGGGCCGAGCGAATTGCGCTCTGTAACGCCCTTGCTGGCAGCCATGATCGGGCGTGAAGCGAAGACAAGACCGTGGCACAGCAGGCCCAGGTCGTCCCACGTAAGCGGCGCGCCCTTTGGGCGGTTAGCAGAGCGCCAGGCTTCATCACCGATGCGGTTGAGGATGGCCTCGCGAACAGTGCTGTCTTGCTTGATCTTCGTCATCGAAGACGACGATTAGCCCGCCTTCGCCGCAAAGGAACTACAAATCGAATTGGCGCTGACCTGCGATGTCAGAATCTGGCACGATCCGCAGTCACCCGTGCCCTTGAAAAAGGCGCAGAGACCGCAGCGCTTGCCCGGTTCCTTGGAGACAGCCTCGAAATCGAGCGAGGCGCGCAGGCTCTTCTGCGCGGCGGGCAAGGTGGCGGGATCGGCGCAGGTATCGGCGCGCGCCGGGGCGAGGCGCCCCATTGCCACTGCGGCGACCGGGGCCACGGCGGCGAGCGCAAGGAACCGGCGGCGAGTTTCGTCCATCATTTCGTCTCCTTGCGCGGCGCAGCCTCGACCAGTTCCAGCTTGTAGCCATCGGGATCGCTGGTCGTGGCCATGCGGTAGCCCTGCGCCACGTTCTTCACATCGCTCGTCTTGTGCCCAAGCGCGTGCAGGCGGGCAATCACACCGTCGATGTCGCGCACCCGCATGACAAGGCGGTTGAACGCGGTGCCTTGAGTGTAGGCCGGCGCTGTCTTGGCCGTCTGGTCGCTTAGCAGAATGATTGCCGGCTGGCCGGGCAAGCCGGTAAAGCCGAGCATTGTCTCGCGGTGGTTTGCCGGACCCATCTCCATCTGCACCACCATGCCGAGCCCCTTGGTGTAGAACTCCACGGCGCGGTCGCGGCTGGAAATGTTGAGCGCCGGCCCGAGCAGGGCGACAGCAGCGGGGCCGCTCACCGGCTCGCCGGCCTGCGCCAGCACCGGCGCAGCGCTGAACAGTATCGCCGCCGCAAAGGCCGCGCGCATCACGCGAGGACTTCCGTGATGGACTTGTTCGTCTCCATCGACTTGGCGCCCCAGCGGTCGATCGGCACGCCCATTGCCTGCATCACCGTCAGCCCGACACGGCTGACCGGCGAGCCTGCGCCGTCCACGTAAAGCCCCGACTTCACTTTCCCGCCCGCCGTGCCGGCCAGCATCATCGGCATGTTGTCGATGGTATGGAACTTGGCGAATTCGGTTTCCGAATGGGCAAATACCAGCGTGTTGTCGAGCAGGGTGCCATCGCCTTCCTTCACCTTGTCGAGCGCGCTGACGAAATAGAGCCAGGCATCCATGATCTTGGTGAGGAAGTAGGTTGCCTCGGGCTGGTAGCCGAGCTTTTGGTCCAGCACTTCCTCATGCGTCAGCTGGTGGTGCGTGATGGTCGAGCCGATGCGCGTGAGTGAGCTGGCGCCGTTGTTGAACATCATGTTGAACACCCGCGTCTGGTCACAGGCGAGCGCCATGACGAGGAGGTCGGTCATCAGTTCGTGGCTTTGTATGACGTTCTCGATCTCGGCATTGATCGGCAAGCCGGGGGCCTTGCGCGGGACCACGCAGGCCTGAAGCGGCTCGGGCTTGGTCAGTTCCGCATCGAGCTGGTTCTCGAGCTGGCGCAGCGAGGTGAAGTACTGGTCGAGCTTGGCCTTGTCCGCCGCGCCGACCGCGCGTTCCAGAGCCTGGCGCTGTTCGGTGACACCGGAAAGGACCGAGCGCCTTGCCATGACCTGCGGATCAGGCGTGAAGTTCGCGCTGTTCGGATCGGTGAAGCCGGTGCCGAAAATGCGGTTGTAGAGGTTCACCGCAGAAACTTCGGACGGGTTGAGGTTGCCGCCGCCACGACCCGAGAGCGAGTTGCGCGGATCGCCGGAAGCCGACAGGTCAAGGCTGGCAAAGCGCGAGCGGCCGCCGATCCGGTCGCCGATGGTAACGTCGAAGCTCTCACCCGGAAGGCCGCGCTCCGCCGTCAGCGCTCGGCCCGTGCGCACCGCCGCGCCGCCGCTGACGTGGGGCAGGTTGGGCGCGCCATCCAGCGGCGTATTGAAATTGCCGAAGACCGAGATCTTGTGCTGCAAGGGCGCGATCGGAGCCAGTTCGGGCTTCAGGTCATAGCCGGTGCCGACCTTGGTGGGGAACCAGCGATTGGGATTGACGCCAAGTCCCCAGAACCATGTGCCGAAGCGCACTGGCATCGGCTTGCCCGTGGCGGCCATGGCCTTGCCGTTTACATCAAGGAAGCAGTCGAGCAACGGCACGCCGACGGTGACGGCCGCACCGCCCAGCATTCCGCGAAGGGCCAAGCGGCGGGAAAGATCGTAGGCCATCGGTTATCTCCTAGCGATTCAGGCTGACGTGCGTGGCGGTGAGCGGGCCGGCCTTTGGCACGCGCCAGTTCTGCGGGCTGGTCAGCACCTGGAAGAACAGGCTGCGGATGCCATAACCCTTGGCGGCGAAGGCCTGCTCGGTCGCCTTGACAAGGCCTTCCTCTGGCGCAGGGCGGCCCGTGGCATATTCGAGCGCGCGGCTGGCGACACACTGGGTGGTCGCGCCGCTGGCGTTCATCGCCTGGCCAAGGCCAAGCCCGCCATTGAACTTCGCTTTGCCCAGCGTACCGGCAACGTCGATCGGCGCGTCATTTTCCGCCGTGCGATACTTGCCGATGCCGTCGAACTTTTCGAGCGCGAGCCCAGGCGGATCGGTAATGCGGTGGCAGCCCGCGCAGACCGGATCGCTATTGTGTGCGGAAAGGCGGATGCGGGCGGTGGGCATGGCCTTGTTGCCGGTTTCCTGCACGGCGGTGAAGTTGACGTTGCCGGGCGGGTTGGGCACCGGCTGGCACATCATCAACTCGCGAATCGCGCGACCGCGCAGCGTGGGCGATGAGCGGCCCGAGTGCGAATAGAGCGCAAGGAAGCCCGCTTGCCCTAGCAGTCCGGCGCGGTCATCGGCGGGGCTGAATTCGTAAGGCACCCAGCCTTCGGAAACTGATACCGGTACTTGATAAAGCCCGCCCAGCGCGCGCGTCATGAAGGTGCGCCGGGTGGTGAAAAGGTCGCGGTAATCGCCGTTTCGCGTCAGCAGGTGATCGGAAATCGTCCGCAGCATCTGCTCGGGCAGGGCCTTGAGCACGTCCTGGTTGAAGTAGGGGTAGATGACCGGGTCCTTGGCCATCTCGTCGAACTTCTCGAACTTGAGCATGTCGGCGAAGAAGGCGCGCACCCCGGCTTCCATGCGGGGGGATTGCGTCATGCGTCCCACTACGGCTTCCAGCTTCGCCTGGTCGGTCAGCGCGCCGGCTGCGGCGGCATCGAGCAGCGCATCGTTCGGCGTGGTATCCCACAGCGTCATGGCAAGGCGCGTCGCGCGGCTGTAGTTGTCGAGCCTCAGTTCGCCCGGGTTGGCGGGATCGGGTTCGGCCGTTTCGACGATGTAGAGGAAGCTGGGCGAGGTGAGCATGGCGGCAAGCGCCAGCTCCATTCCCTTGTAGAACGACTTCGTCGGCCCGGCGCCGCTTCCCGCCAACTTGACGTAGAACGCCTGCTCCTCTGCCGTCAGCGGGCGGCGGAACAGGTAGCGGCCGAGCGGGGCGAGGATCTTGGATGCGCAGGCCGGATCCGCCGCGGCGGGATCGGCAGGCTGGCAGTCGGTGAACTGGCCGCGGTGGCTGGCATCGAAGACCTGCGCGGCGATCACGCGGGCCATGGCGTCGAACTGCTCGAGCCCGGCGGGAGAGATGGCGGATTCGCTTGAGCCGCTGGCGATGAGGTCTCCCACATGGCGCACCACCGGCTCGAAACGTCCGGCGACGGTGATGTCGGGGCCCGAGGATGTCGGCAATGGCATTGCGGTACTGCGATTCCGAGAGGCGGCGCATGGCGACGATCTGGCCGGCAGCGGCCGTCACCTGCGTGGTTCCCAGCGGGGCAGGGGCCTGAGGCGCGCCCGCATCGGCGGCGACGGTCAGCACGCCGCCAGTCAGCGCGCAGGCAGCCAGTCCAAGCGCGAGGGTGGTGCTGGGGCGTCTCATCGCGAAGCCGTCCTCTGGTTGATGTCGTTGACGAAGGCGGGCACGGCGCTGATCCGCTGGGTGCTGGAAATGCCGTTGCACTTGCCGGTCTTGGGGTCCTTCAGCCCGTCGGCATATTTGCGCAGCGTCTTGAGTTCGGCCGCGCAGTCGATCCCGGCGACCAGCGCCGAACCTGCTCCGCCCAGCGAGGGGCTGATGATCGGATCGGCTACCGGGCGGTACCCGGCGAGCAGGCCCTTCAGCGATCCATCGCTCTGGAATTCCAGCCGCAGCCGCGCCTTGCGGTAATCCCAACGGGCGCGGTTGCCGCGAATGTCGCGCGCACCGCCACTGGCCCCAGGTCTGGGTCAGCTTGATGTCGGTCGGATCGGTCATCAGCACGCCGTTCACGATGCGGCCCTTCATCACGTTGCGTTCGCGCGGCGGCTTGGTGCTGATCGAGTAGGTTATGCCGGGCAGGTAATTGCCCTTGTTGTCGATCATCGGGCGGTCAGGCGTGTTGGCATAGACCACTTCGACATCTGGGTCGTTCTCAAGGCTGTTCACTCCGCGCAGCAGGATCACCTGGGTCCATTCGCCGGAATTGAAGAACTGCTTCATGCCCACCTGGTTGTCACCGCCAGTCCCGTCCTTGGTGCGCCATTCGGGCTTGCAGCCCAGCACCCGGTATTCCTGGTTGTCGATGCCCGTATCGCCCGTGGGCGAGGTGAAGTTTTCATGCCCGCAAGTGTCGTCGCCGCCGCCCTGATCGAGGTCGAGGCCCCAGGCGACCTTGCTTTGCACCGTGCGCAGTTCGGGCCGGTCAAACATGTCCGGCTGCGAGCAGAGGTTGGCGCCGTTCTTGCCGAAGGCAGTGGCCTGCCACAGGCGGGTGAGCTCCTTTTCGTTTTCCTTCCTCAGCAGGCGTTCGCGCTCCGCTCCGTCGAGCGAGGCGACATAGGCTTCGCGCAGCTTGGGGGATGGGCCATCCGGGCAGGCATCCTTGCCTTCGACCAGTGGTGAGACGAATTCGCTGACGACGAAGCCCATCACGCCGTCTGCCGGCGGTGCGGGCAGGGAGCGGGCCGGGGCATCGCCGATAGCTGCGGTCGAGAGCGGCTGGGGCGCGGCGCCCATCGATCCGGCGCCAATCGCGATGGCTCCGGCGGCCAGCAGCCTTGGCATGCGCGAGAGGTTCATGGGCGAAGGACCTTTCCATTGGCGGGGACGGGGGCGGCACTCTCCAGCGCGGCGCCGACGTAAACCGGCTTGCCGCGATAGAACCACTGGGGTGCATCACCGGCGCTTGAAACGGTCCATTCGCCGATTCCGCGACCGGCGGCAGGGGCGGTCAAGGGCTTCCAGTCCGTGCAGGCCTTCTTGCAAGACCCGGTGAACAGCGCGCGGCCGTCCTTGTGTGTCAGGACATAGCCGCCATCCATGAAGGCGGTAGCGACCGTTTGCGGCGCGGTGATCCGGGGGACAGGCGGGCGGAACTTCAGCGTGTTCCAGGTCAACTGGTCGGCCCCGTCATGGGCGGTCGAGCCGGGCTGGTCGCCCTTGCGAATGAAGACGAGATGCCAGCCCTTGTAGACCCATTGCGGGCCGTTCGCACCTCGGATCACCGTCCAGTCCGGCGCGCGCTGGTTGAGATAGAGGCCGTCCGGGCCGATGCTTGCGTTGGCATTGGCGGGCGGCCGCGAGGCTTGCCCCGAGGGCGGCGGCGGCGCAGTGAAACCGCGCGGATAGGCAATGTTCGGCTTCATCCCTTCCGGCGCGAGCATGGGCTGCCACACCTTCTGGCACTCTTCCTGGCAATAGACCGCAGGATCGGGGCCGAAGCGGATGAGCGTGCGCATGTCCATGCCGTAAAGCGTGACCCCGTCCTTGGTCGCATAGACCGGGCCGGACTTGGTCTTGATCACCTTGAAACCGCCGGGATAGCTGTCCGTCGTGGCCGGAGCGATCGGCAGGTCGACTGGCTGTGCCGATGCCGCCTGCGCGGCAAAAAGGCATGAAACGCCGAACACGAGGTGGCTTAATTTCACATCCGACTCCCAAGTCGCGCCGGTGTATTCCCGGCTGTTTTCGGATGATAGTTCAAGACTTGAACAGATCAATCCGAACTTTGTATCAAGATGTCAGGCCTCGCCGCGAGCCGCCGAAAAATTCGGATACTTGCCGAGGAAAAGCATAAGCATCCCGTCGAACAGGCAGATCGGGATCACCGCCCAGAGCAGTGGGTGATAGGTGTGGAACGTGTCGTATATCGCCGCGCCGATGGGCGGGCCTAGCGCGGTACCCAGCATGAGCATCGAGCCGAGCAGGCCGTAGACCGCGCCGAACGACTTGAGACCGACGTAGCGCGAGACGAGGAAAGCCGTCACCGAAAGCCCTGCGCCTGTATAGAGGCCGTAGATCAGCACCCCGGCGATCACCGCTGCCTTCGAATGGAACAGGTCAAGCATCAGGAAGAAAGCCAGCGCACCGATCGCGAAGGTAAGCGCCGGGATGAGCTTGCTCTCGCTGCGGTCGAGAAGCCAGCCCGAACCGATCTTGCCCAGGATGCCCGTCACGCCCGCCGTGGCCGCCACCAGCGCAGCGCCGCTTTCGCCAAGCACGGTATCGGTAAGGATGGGCTTGAGCTGGAACGTGATCCCCGATCCCATCAGCGCGTTGAGCAGGTTGGCCGTGAAGATCAGGATCATCGGACGGCTCTTCACTGCCTGCCAGAATCCGTATCCCGGCAGCGTGGCGACCGGCTGGCTTGGCGTGGCAAGGGGCCGCTCTGCATCGCGGAACAGGAACAGCGCCAGCAGCAAAGCCGCGCCTCCCCAGCCAAGCCCGAAGATCAGGTAGGTGTGCCGCCAGCCATATTCGGGGATCAGCCAGCGACCAAGGATCGGCGCGCCCAGCTGCGCCAGCGCCGAGCCTGACAGCATGACCGAGAGCGCCAGCGCGCGGTTCTTCGCAAAGGCATTGGAGATGGCGACCGTCCAGATGGTCGACTTGATCGTCACTGCCGCCAGCCCGAGCATCAGCCATAGCCCCAGCCAGGTGCGCAGGTCTCCTGTCGTCAGGCTGAGCGCGCCAAAGGCGAGCGCGGACAGCGCCAGTCCGGGAAGGGCAATGCGCCGCGCGCCGTACCTGTCGATCATGGCGCCCACCAGCGGTCCGAGCAGGAAGGCTATGAAGGCGAGGATTGAATAGCCGAAAGCAATGTCCCGGCGCGGCCAGCCGAATTCCTTTTCCAGCGGCTGGACGAACATCTGGTTCGAATAGGCAAAGAGCGAATAGAAACTCATGCCGAGGAAGGCGGAGAGCACCAGCGGCCAATACCGGCGCCATTCCTCGCGGGCGGTGACCGGTGCTGCGTCCATTGCCTGTCCCCTTCCAGCTATCAATCGAGCTTGGCGAGCACCCGTTCACCGAAATCGACCGCAAGTTCGAGCCACTCTGCGCGGCTGTCGACGAAGATGCTGGCTCCCGCGCCGTGCGTGCCCTTTTCCCGGTAGCCGCTGATCACGTCGATCGCTTCCTGCGGGGAGTAGCCGGGCTTGATCGTGAACACGCTGGAGAGGATGATTTCGGGCGGCACCTCGCGCCCCACCTTTTCGCAATGCGCGTGGAGATAGGCGAGCGCCGCGCCAATATCCTCTTCCTCGGCCAGCGAAACCGTGCGCGCGGTGGCCGTGACGGCAGCGGGAGCGAAGAAGGGATGCCATGCATCGCCCATCTCCACCGCTCGGCGGATTGCGCGGCGGCTGTTGCCCCCGATCAGCAGCGGCGGGTGCGGGCTTTGCACGGGGGCTGGGCGGATACGGTTGCCCGGCGCCGAATAGCCTGTGCCCTCAAAGGCGAAATCCTCGCCGGTCCAGGCCAGCTTCATCGCGGCGATGTATTCGTCCATGATGTCGTTGCGCGCATCGAAATCGACGCCCAGCGCCTTGTATTCAGCTTTCAGGTAGCCGGCGCCCATGCCAAGTATCACGCGGCCCTTTGAAAAGACGTCCAGGCTCGCCACCGCGCGCGCGGTGAGGAAGGGGTTGCGATAGGGCAGGACCAGGATGTTGGTCTGCAGTTTCAGCCTGGTCGTCACCGCCGCGATCAACGAGAGCATGACGAACGGGTCCTGCGCATAGTGCCCGCCATTGTCGAGCCAGCGCGATCCCGGCACCGGATGATCGGTAACGCAGCCGGCAGAGAAACCGGCCGCTTCCGCCGCCCGGCAGATCTCCGTCACCGCCTCCATCGAAATGAATTCCTGCCCGTGCTGGATATGGTCGAACGGCAGGCTGACGCTGATGGGATAGGCCATCTGTTCTCTCTCCCGGCGCTGCGGATGATCTAGCCTTGTCGCGGCATTTCCGGGGGCAGCACCCACTTGCCACTATCGCTGCGAATCCAGCCGCCGCTAGCCCAAGTGCCGCCATCGACGGGAATGATCGTCCCCGTGATGTAGGAGGCGAGCGGCGAGGCGAGGAAGGCGACGAGGTTGCCGCATTCATGGTCAATCCCCGCGCGACCGGCCGGGATGCGGCGGCGAAGGATCTCGCCCCGCTCACCGCCCATGTCGGGCCATGTGCTTTCATCGACCGGCCCGGTGTAATTGCCCATTGTTCCGGGGGTCAGCGTGAAGTCCGGCGCGATGGCGTTCACCCGGATGCCGTGCTCGGAAAGCTCGACCGCCAATGTGCGGGTCAGGTTGTTGATACCCGCCTTGCACGCGGCATAGACAGCATAACCCGGTGCCGCGCGGCTCGCCTCGATCGACGTGACGTTGACGATCGCCCCGCCGCCGGCCGCGATCATGTGCGGGATCGCCGCCGATGTTGCCGCGAGGTTGGAGACAAGGTTCAGGTCGATATGCCGGCGCCAGTTCTTCTCGGTGAGGTCACCAAAGGCGCGCCAGGTGACGCCGCCGGCATTATTGACCAACAGGTCAAGCCGCCCGAATTCCGCCGCTGCCGCCTCTACTGCTTCGGCCACCATGGCCGAATCCATGACATTTCCAGGAATGCCCAGCGCCCTGCGCCCCATGGCGCGTACCGCCGTGCAAACCTCGTCGCAGCGTTCCGGGATCACATCGACCACCGCAACATCCGCGCCCGCCGCTGCGAGAGCGAGGGCAGAGGCGCGGCCAATTCCGCCGCCGCCGCCGGTGACAAAGGCGGCCTTGCCGGCAAGGTCGATTTCGGGTCTGTCCATCTTCGTTACCCCTGCTGGCGGTGCATGGCCCGCACCCGCGTTGCACACTTGGCAAGGAACCATGCGCCGGTCACTCCGGAAACGCCAATCCCGGCCGAGCGAGCATCCTTTCCCTTTCCACACTGGCCCAATTGAGCCATTGGGCACTGGTGCAACTGACCATGAGCCGCCAATCGTGACGACCCTTGCGCCCACTTTGCCCGTGGTTTTGCCAGCCGCAATGCCGCATTTCGCCGCAGGTGACGATGTCGCCGGGGCGATTGCCGAAGCCGTAGAACCGATCAGGCATCTGGCCGCCTGGGAACTGCTCGCATGAGCGGCCATATCCTCGCGCTGTCAGGCGGTGTCGGCGGGGCCAAGCTTGCTGCCGGGCTTGCCGATGTGCTCGCGCCGGGGCGGCTGACGGTGGCGGTCAATACCGGCGATGATTTCGAGCACCTGGGCCTGACGATCTGCCCTGACATCGATTCCGTGCTCTATGCCATGGCGGGGCTAAACGACCGGCAGCGCGGCTGGGGAATGGCCGACGAAACCTGGCACATGATGGAGCGCCTGCGCGCGCTGGATGAGGAGGACTGGTTCAACCTCGGTGACCGGGACCTTGCCACGCACATCGCCCGGACATGGCGATTGCGGGCGGGACAGCCGCTGTCGGATGTCACCGCCCGAATGGCGCGCGCGCTCGGTATCGAACAAGCCGTGGTGCCGATGAGCGACGATGCGGTGCGCACCCAGGTGCTGACGCCGGATGGGTGGAGCGACTTCCAGCGCTGGTTCGTCGGCGAACAATGCGGCCCCGCCGTATCGGACATTCGCTTTGCCGGAACACCGGGCGCAGCGATGTCGGCGGGCCTGTCAGCGGCATTGGACAGGAAGGACATTGCCGCGATCGTCATCTGCCCGTCCAACCCGTTCCTCAGCGTGGATCCCTTGCTTGCCGTGGATGGAGTGCGCGATGCGCTGCTGGCGCGGCGCGTTCCCTGCATTGCCGTATCGCCGCTGATCGGCGGAAAGGCGTTGAAGGGGCCGCTGTCCAAGCTGCTCGCCGAGCGCGGCCTCTCAGGCGGGAATCTCGACATTGCTGCCCACTACGGCCCACTGGTCGACCACTTGGTTATAGACCGCGGCGACGCTGAAGACGCACCGCGCCTGCGCGAGGGCGGTCACGCGGTCACTCTGGCCGAGACGCTTATGAAATCGGCTGGGGACCAGGCCCGGCTGGCGCGGGATGTTCTTGCCGCCGCCGCACTTTGACGCCCAGCTATTGCCGCGCAAATACGCGCAGGCTGGTAATCCGGCCCTCGGCATCGAAGCGGTAGTGATTGGTCGTCAGCCGCACTGAACCGTCAGGCAGCTTCGCCTCGATCTCCACTGCCACGCCATCCGGCGCGACGAACCATTCGAGCGGGCTGGGCGAGGGCTGGCCCGCATCGAACACCATCGACTGGAACGCGCGGATCTCGTCGGATCCGGTCAGGGTCTTGCCGTTGGGCACGGTATAGGTCGCATCATCGGCGAAGAGCGCGACGAATGCGTCCAGATCGCGCGCCTTTACTGCCGCGATATATCGTTCGACCGTCTCGCGCCCGCTACGCGTGGTCTGGCCAGCCGCGCGGCGCAGGCGGGCGAGGAGGACTTTGCTCGCGGCGACAAGTCCGTCGCGCGCGGCGGTTTCTCCGGTCGGCAGGGAGCTGGCGTGGTCGACGTCCTTCTTCAGCAGGTCGTGCAGGTCCATGTAATCGCGGCCCGGCGCTACGAAACCCGGTGCCACGCGCAGCGCGAAACTCTGCGCCGATCCAGCCATGAAGGCATCGATCAGCTGCTGCCGGCCAAAGCCCATGTCCACGCCGATATCGACGATCGCTGCCGACATTCCGTAATTGGCGATGGAAATCAGGTTGTTGAGCAATTTCGCCTGCTGCCCGCGGCCGACCGGGCCGAGGTGCGCCATGGCATTGCTGATCGCCTTGAGCCGGGGACGGGCCTTGGCAAAGTCCTCGTCACTAGCCCCGATGAAGAGCGAGAGTTGCCCCTCAATGGCTGCTGGTCCGCCGCCCGAAACACCAACATCGACGAAGCCGACGCCGTGCTGCGCGGCCAGCTCTGCCTGCCGCACGGCAAGGTCCGGTGCCACGGTCGAATGGAGGATGACCACTCCGCCGTGGCCCAGTGCCTCGTACAGTTTTCCGCCATCGGCCAGTGCCTCAAGCTGGGCATCGGTGCGAACGCAAATGCCCAGAAACTCGCAGTTCCGTGCGGTTTCCAAAGAATCGGCGCAGCGCGTGGTGCCCGGTTCATCGAACGCGGCAAGCATATCTGGAGATACATCGCAGCCGATAACTTCAAAGCCGCAGCGCGCCAGCCGCCGGGCAATCGGCGCGCCCATGCTGCCCAGTCCGATGAAACCTGCCTTCATGTGTTCGAGTCCTCGCCTGTCGTTGGCAGAGGAATTGCCGATCCGGGCGGGCAAAGACAGTCGCCCGCCGCAGCCATCGCCAGAGCGGCAGGTCGATCACATCTTGCTGATCTGCTCCCACACTGCATCGGGCATGCAGGTGTATTCCAGGTAGTGCCCAAAGGCCTTGCGCCCATCGAGGTAGGCAAAGCTGAGCGCACCCGGGCCTGAGTTGCGCTCAAACACCAGCGGCAGGTCCTGTTCGTCGACGGCCTTGCGGAAGGCTTCGTAGTCGGGAACGCGAAGGCAGATGTGGTGAAAGCGCATCTTGCCGCCATTGTCCTTGGCATTGGCATAGGCCCCGGTCTCGTCGATCTCGACTTCGATCAGTTCGTACTGCACGCCGCCGTGCATGAACATCGAGATGCGGCTCTTCTGGCGCTTGGGGCCCTCCGGCGTATCGACCATCTGATCGACCGGAATGATCATCGGATCCTTGGGCAGTCCGCGCGCCTTGAACTCGGCAATGGCAGCCTCGATGTCATCGCAGACGTAGCCGTTCTGGTAATGGGTGCCGATCAGCATTTTCTTCTCCGTTTTTCGTCATTGCGAGGAGCGCAGCGACGAAGCAATCCAGAGCGTCACGCGCAATCGCCCTGGATTGCTTCGCTTCACTCGCAATGACGATTCACGAAGGTCAGCCCTCGCGGGCCACGTCGTAGCGGGACAGGTACCGTTCGAACATCGGTTCGAGGCTCTCCTTGGTGACGCCATATTGCGCCAGCTTGTATTCGTGGCGGCCGAACTTGTCCTGCGGGTTGTCGTCGACCCACTGTTGGACGCCGGCTTCGGCGGCGCTGGTCCATTCGTCGCCTAGCTCGGCATAGACCTTCTTCGTCGTGCCGACGGGATCGGAAATCATGTCTGCGTAGTGGACGTCGATGATCTTGTCCTCGCCGAACTTGTCGCGGAAATCCATGATCCGGCATGCGTGTTCTGCCGCCTGCCAGGGATAGTCCTTGCCCAGCCATTCGGCGTCGATCTTGCCAAGGTGGCCCATGTGGCTGAGCGAGATGACGCTCATCAGCGATCCCGTTGCGGTGAACGGATCGCGGTGAGTCCAGATCACCCGGGCGTCGGGATAGACCTTGAAGATCGTTTCCAGCCACAGCGCATGGCTCGGCTTCTTCACGTTCCACACGCCGCCGGCATGATGCTGCAGCACCTGCAGGAACTTCTTGTGGTATTCATAGGCGCTGGTCATGTCGCAGGAGAAGATGAACTCCTTGTAGGCCGGCAGCACGCCCTTGCTCTCGATCATCAGCGTCTTGAAGTCATGCGCCATGAAGAACACGCATTCGTTGGGATAGACCGCCGAGCCGCGATAGTATTTCCCCATGGCCGGATTGGCCGCGAGCGCAGCCTTTTCCGCTTCGAGCCGGGCAAGCGCGCGCGGGTCCTGCGTCAGCATGGCGGGCGAGGAAACGGGCGGTACCGGATCGTCGATCTCCCAGGTCAGCGGCGACCGGCGCGCCGGGTCGGCGGCGAGCAGGTTGCTCATCAAGGTGGTGCCGGTGCGCGGTACGCCCATGACGAAGACCGGGCGTTCGATCGGGCGGTCGAGCAGTTCGGGGTTCTGGCGCAAATAGTCCGAAACCTTGAGCCGGCCCTTGAGGTAATGGACGATATCGTTCTTCACCCGGGCAATGCCGCCCTCGGAGAAATTGTCGATATGGGCATTCACATCGCCCACCAGCACGTCGAAGCCTTCGCGCCAGGTGTTGCTGTCGAAGTCCGCAATGCCGGTCGCCTCGTGCGCAGCATCGATCAGGGCATTGGGTTGCAGAAGCTCTGCCATGGTCATCCTCTCGTCTTATGCCGCGATTAAGCGGCACGCAGGGGCAGACTGGCAAGTACTGGCGCGGGACGGACTATCGAAAACGGGACAGGAAGCGATCAGCCCTTGAGCGAGCGGAGCTGGCGCTGACGGAACCCGCTGGGCGTGTTGCCTACGGCTCGCCGGAAGGCATAGGCAAAGCTCGATGGCGAGGCGAAACCGAGGGCAAAGGCGATGGCCTTCACGCTCTCGCCCGTCACCAGCATTCGCTTGGCCGCCTCCATCTGGCGGCGTTCGATATGCTCGCCGATCGAGCACCCCCGGCTGATGCGGAAGCCGCGGGTGAGCTGGCGCACCGAGATGTTGCATAGCGCCGCCAGGTCTTCGAGCGCAGGTGCGGCAGGGCTGGCGGCGAGGCGCTCGTCAATCAGCCGCAGCCGCCATGAGGCGAGACCTCCGGTAACCGGCATGTCCTCTACCTCAAGGCAGAAGCGGCCCAGTTCGACTGCCAGTTCGCCCGACAGCGATTCCAGCATCCGCGCCGAGGCGAAGCCGGGATGGCGGACCTCTTCGGTGAGGCGGAACAGCAGGTTGCGGATGCGCGCATTGGTAATGTCGAGCGTGGTGGCGAGCTGGCGGTCGCTCCATTCGAGCCGCTGGCCCAGCAGTTCGTCGATGTGCTGGGACGAAAGGTAGCAAAGCACCGAGGCCTGCTGCCCGCCTTCGCCGCGCACCGCCAGCGCCTCGCCCGGGGGCACCATGAAAACATCGCCTAACCGCTCGAAGCGGTGCGGCCCCCAGCGCTCCCGATAACCGGCTCGCGCGTTCAGCGGACGGGGGGTGAGGCACATGTTGATCAGGTACCGGGCGTCGTCCCGAAGCAGGGCGTCAGTCGGGCCGGGAATGTCATAGCGCACGATCTGCGCGGTCACGCCGGGGCCGGACAGTTCTGCATCGACAACGACGGTCGGCTGGCTGGCAGGCATCGCGCGGGCGCTCCCATGAGGATTGTGTCCTGAATTATAGGGTGCGGCCCAAATTCCGCAATCGGCTCCGTTGCCTCGTGGCGGGGCAGGGCCATTATCCACCCCACGCAAGACCGCGCGCAGCGGCTTCCATTCACTTTGAGGAGAGAGATGATGGCCAAGGGCCTTTTCGATTGCACGGGCAAGGTTACGCTGGTCACCGGCGGCAATGGCGGCATCGGCCTGGGCTTTGCCATGGGCATTGCCAAACAGGGCGGCGACATCGCCATCTGGGCGCGCAATGCCGAAAAGAACGCCGCGGCGAAGGCAGAACTGCTGGCAGCCGGTGCCGGGCGGGTGGAAACCTACATCGTCGACGTTTCGAGCGAGGAGGCCATCCTCGCCGGGTATGACCAACTGATGGCGGACTTTGGCCGGATCGACTGTGTCTTCGCCAATTCGGGAGCCAGCCCGCGCTACAACTCGGTCTTCGACATGCCGACCGAGCACTGGTTCGAATTCCAGAACACCGCGCTGCACGGCGCTTTCTTCACCCTGCGCGAAGCCGCGCGCCACATGAAGGCGCGCGCCGAGGCGGGCGAACCGGGCGGCAGCCTGGTTGCCTGCGGATCACTCTCGCTGTTCCAGGGGCTGGCCGGCAAGATGGAATATGCCGGTTCTAAGAGCGCGGTTGCCGCGGTGATCCGCTGCCTGGCTGCCGAAATGGGCCAATACAACGTCCGCGCCAATGTCGTCGCGCCCGGGTTGATCATCACGCCGATGATGGGCCCTGCGGATGGCCCGGCCGTGCAGTACCTGACCGGCCAGTATGCCCCGATCACGCCGATGAAGCGCGTGGGCTATCCCGAGGACTTCGAAGGCATCGGCGCGTTCCTCTGCTCGGACGCCAGTGCCTTTATTACTGGTGAGACCATCAAGGTCGACGGCGGTTACATGATCCGCGGCTGATCGCGCGCGGACGGGAGAGATACAATGAAATTGCTGACCATCCACGATGTGAACGACGTACGCCTTGACGATGTGACGCGCGGCACACCCGGCCCGAAGGACGTGGTCGTCAGGATGAAGGCCTGCGGCATCTGCGGCAGCGACCTGTCCTATATCAAGATGGGCGGCATCCCGATGCCCGGCACAAAGACCGCGCTGGGGCACGAGGCGTCTGCCGAAGTGATCGAGGTGGGCAGCGAAGTGACCGGCCACAAGCTGGGCGACCGGGTGGTGATCAACGGCATGTTCGTCGGTTCCGGCGGCATGGAAGGCGCCTTCACGCCCGAGCTGCTGCTCAAGGATGCGGAAGCCATGGAAAAGCTCCTGCCGATCCCCGAAGGCGTGCCTTACGACATCGCCGCGCTGTGCGAACCGCTGGCGGTCGCCATGCACGGCGTCAACCGCGCAGAGGTGAAGCCGGGCGACAAGGTTGTGGTCTTCGGCTGCGGACCAATTGGCCTCGGCATGGTGCTGTGGCTGGTCGATCGCGGCGTAACTGACGTTGTAGCTCTCGATCTCGCCCCCGAACGCCGTGAACGCGCGCTGGCGCTGGGCGCACGAGCGGCGCTCGATCCGGCGAACTGCGATGTTCGGGCGGAACTGGTGAAGCTGCACGGCGAAGTGCCGTCATATGGCCGCGTCGGCGTTGGCACCGATGCCTGGATCGACGCTGCGGGCGCGCCCTCGATCCTTACCGATGTCATCATGATGGCGAAGTTCCAGTGCCGCATGGTCATCACCGCCGCCTATATGAAGCCCATCGAATTTCCCGCCGGACGCATGCTGACCAGCGAAATGACAATCACCACGGCGGTCGGTTATCCGACCGAAATGCCTGAAGTGCTGGCCGCAATGCCGCGCCTGAAGGACAAGCTGGCCTCGCTGATCAGCCACCGCCTGCCGTTTGACGAGGTGCTCGACGGGCTCAAGGTCGCCGCCACGCCCCAGTCGGCCAAGGTCATGATCGAGTTCGAGGCATGAGCGACGGCAAGCAGACACCTCTGGGTGCGCTCGTCATGGCGGGCGAGGGGCAGAACGCTGCGGTGGAAATCACGCCATCGATCTTCATGGTGAAGGACATTTCCAACGCCTATCTCGTCACCACGGACGAAGGCGATGTGCTGGTCAACACCGGCTTCCTGAATAACGGCGAGAAGACGAAGGCCCTGTTCGCCCCGCACCGCAAGGGCCCGCTCAACGCCATCGTGATCACGCAGGCCCATGCGGACCACTTCGGCGGCGTGCCTGAGTTGAAGGAAGCCGATACCGAGGTGATTGCGGGCAAGGGCTTCACCGAGACCGATCAGTATTTTGACGACCTCAAGATGTTCCTCGGTCGCCGTTCAGGCAAGCTGTGGGCCTCAATGACGCGGCGAAACGGCCCGCCGCCGGTGCCGCCGCGCATCGTGCCCGATGTCGAGGTGGCGGGGCGAATGTCCTTCGCGCTCGGAGGCAAGCAGTTCGAGGTGATCAAGGTGCCCGGCGGTGAGACGCTGTGCTCGGTCATCGTCTGGCTGCCCGAGGAAAAGACCGTCTTTACCGGCAACCTGTTCGGCCCGGTCTGGCGCTCGATGCCCAACCTGACCACCACGCGCGGCGACAAACCGCGCCTCGTTGGTCCCTATCTCGAAAGCTGCCGGATCGTCCGGGACCTACAGCCCGAGCTGGTCATCACCGGCCACGGTGAGCCGATTGCCGGAGCGGAGCAGATCCGCGCCGACATTCAGGCGATGCACGACGCCGTGCAGTGGATTGAGGCCGAGACGATCAAGGTGATGAACGCCGGCGGCACGGTCTATCAGGCCATGCAGTCGATCCATCTGCCGAAGGACATGGAGATCGGCCAGTTCCACGGCCAGACCAAATGGACCGTCCGCGCCGTTTGGGAAGAGAACGGCAACTGGTTCAAGTACGAGGACGGCACCACGGCGCTTTTCGGTTCGCCGGTGTCGTCGGTTTACGGCGATCTGGCCGAACTGGCGGGCGGGGCGGACAAGGTGGCGGCCAAGGCCAAGGCCCTGCTCGATGCCGACAAGCCGCTGGAGGCCCTGCATCTCGTCGATGTGGCGCTCAGCGTCGATGCGGCGGAACCGACAGCGCTGGCGGTGAAGAAGCACGCCTGCCAGTTGCTGCTGGCGCGCGGCGGCGGGGTGAACCTCTCCGAGACTATGTGGCTGAAGGCCGAAATTGCCGAGACCGAGGCAGCGCTAGGCCAAGGGGGCTAAGCCCTCCAGCACCAGCCGAACCAGGTCGGCCTGTCCGCTGGTGCCTGTCTTGGCATAGATGCGCTTTGAATAGTTGCGCGTCGTCTCCGGAGTCAGCCTAAGGGCCGCGCCTGCTTCTATCAGCGGCACCCCCCGGCTTATCGCCTCGGCCAGCGCGGCTTCGCGGGCGGAGAGGCCGTAGAGCCGGACGAGCACTTGCGCTCCGCTGTCAGCAGGTTCGCGGCGAAAGGTGCGCGTCATGGCGACGGCTGCGGCAGGGTGGGGCAGGCCTTCGCGGCTGCGTCCCGTCGGGCGGAGCAAGAGGTCGCGGCCATCGGCATGAACGGTGCGCCGCTCACCCTCCGGCGCATCTGCCAGCGCAAGGCAGGCCTCTGCCAGGGCGGGCGAGAGGGGAGGGGAAATGTGGCCCGTCCGCGCCTCCTCGCCGAGCACCTTGCCTGAGCGGTCAAGGATTTCCTGCTGGATCCCGGCCAGTTCCAACGTCCCTTCCGCCGCCTCCAGCCGCAGCCGCATTCCCCCGAGCGTGGCGAAAATCGACAAGGCCGTTGCCACGGCGGGCGCGAGCGCTGTCAGCAGAGCGGAATCGGCGGCGGAAAAAGCCTCGCGCTGATGCAGCAGGACGATCCAGGCATTGAGATCACCGCGCCCGGCCACACGGATTAGCCGGGCATCGCCGACGTGCTCTGCGTTGGCATCGAATTCGCGCAGTTCTTCAATGGCATATACCCGGTTAGGACGCAGCGCTGCGTAGACCCGCGCGTCTATCGGATCGGGCTCCCCCGGATCGTTGCGCTGGGCCAGCCGGTCTGCCAGCACGCGGCGGCGCAGAGGCACCTGCTCGGGCGCGGCGGAATTCTGCACCGTGAGCCGCACGCGCTCCGCCCCCGTCCGCCGGGCGAGGCGGCGGAGGAAGGTTTCCCAGATCGGCTGCTCGAAAATCCCCTCGAACAGGGGTAGCAGCAGGTCGGATTGGTCGGTTGGAGTGAGTGCCATACATTTTGCTCCCATATGGGAGTATTGTGGTCAAGCGGTAAACGGCATTGCGCGGCCAACGATCCTATGGAGAGGCACCCCGTGAGCGACCTGTCACGCCAGACTCTGACCCACCTGCAAAGGTTGGAAGCAGAAGCAATCCACATCATCCGCGAAGTCGTGGCAGAGGCTGAAAAGCCGGTCATGCTCTATTCGGTGGGCAAGGACAGCGCCGTCATGCTGCACCTGGCGCGCAAGGCGTTCTATCCCTCGCCGCCGCCGTTCCCGCTGCTGCACGTCGACACCACCTGGAAGTTCCAGGAAATGTACAAGCTGCGCGACCAGATGGCCGAACTTTCGGGCATGGAACTGCTCGTCTATCAAAATCCGGAAGCGGCAGAGCGCGGCATTAACCCCTTCGATCACGGCCCGCTCCACACCGACATGTGGAAGACCGAGGGGCTCAAGCAGGCGCTCGACAAGTGGGGCTTCGATGCGGCCTTCGGCGGTGCCCGCCGCGATGAGGAAAAGAGCCGTGCAAAGGAGCGCATCTTCTCGTTCCGCACGGCCAGCCACGGCTGGGACCCGAAGAACCAGCGCCCGGAACTGTGGAACCTCTACAACGCCCGAAAGAACAAGGGCGAATCGATCCGCGTCTTCCCGATCTCCAACTGGACCGAGCTCGACGTGTGGCAGTACATCCACCTCAACGACATTCCGATCGTGCCGCTCTATTTCGCCGACAAGCGCCCGGTAGTCGAGCGCGACGGCATGCTTGTCATGGTCGATGACGACCGTTTCCCGCTGCGTGAAGGCGAAGTGCCGGAAATGAAGTCCGTCCGCTTCCGCACCCTCGGCTGCTATCCGCTGACCGGCGCGGTGGAGAGCGAGGCGAAGACGCTTCCCGAAGTGATCCAGGAAACGCTCCTCACCACCACCTCCGAGCGGCAGGGCCGCGCCATCGACAAGGACGCCGGCGGTGCCGGCATGGAAGTCAAGAAGCAGCAGGGGTACTTCTGATGTCGGACAGCAACAACGATCCCGTCTACGTCACCGAGGCCCTGATCGCCGAGGATATCGACGCCTATCTCGACCAGCACCAGCACAAGACCATGCTGCGCTTCATCACCTGCGGGTCGGTGGACGATGGCAAGTCGACGCTGATCGGCCGCCTGCTCTACGATTCGAAGATGATCTTCGAGGACCAGCTCGATGCGCTGCAGGCTGACTCGAAGAAGGTCGGCACGCAAGGGCAGGAAATCGACTTTGCGCTGCTGGTCGACGGCCTCGCCGCCGAGCGCGAGCAGGGCATCACGATCGACGTCGCCTACCGCTTCTTCAACACCGAAAAGCGCAAGTTCATCGTCGCCGATTGCCCCGGGCATGAGCAGTACACGCGCAACATGATCACTGGCGCATCGACCGCCGACCTTGCCGTAATCCTGATCGATGCGCGCAAGGGCGTGCTCGTCCAGACGCGCCGCCACTCATACCTGTGCCACCTGATCGGCATCAAGAACCTGGTGCTCGCGGTGAACAAGATGGACCTCGTCGATTATGACCAGGCTGTCTACGACGGCATCGTCAAGGACTACGCCGAATTTGCCAAGTCGATCGGCATCGAGAATTTTACCGCGATGCCGATCTCCGGCTTCAAGGGCGACAACATCACCGGGCCTTCGGAGAACACGCCCTGGTACAAGGGGCCGAGCCTGATCGAGCACCTCGAGACGGTCGAAGTGCTGTCCTCCGCCGACCAGGGCAAGCCGTTCCGCATGCCGGTGCAGTGGGTCAACCGCCCAAACCTCGACTTCCGCGGGTTCTCGGGCCTGATTGCGACGGGTTCGGTCAAGCCGGGCGACGCCATCCGCGTCCTGCCTTCGGGCAAGACCAGCACCGTCACCCGCGTCGTGACGCTCGATGGCGATCTCGACGAGGCAGTTGCCGGTCAGTCAGTTACCGTCTGCTTTGCCGACGAGATCGACTGCTCGCGCGGCGACGTGATCTCGGTTTCCGATACGCCGCCGCAGGCTGCTGACCAGTTCGAGGCGACGATTGTCTGGCTCAACGACGATCCGCTCCACGTGGGCCGCGCCTATTGGCTGAAGCTGGGCACGCAGACGGTGTCCGTCACGGTCCAGCAGCCCAAGTACGCCGTGAACGTCAACACGATGGAACACGTCGCGGTCAAGACTCTGGAATTGAACGCCATCGGCGTCGCCCAGATCGCGACCGACAAGCAAATCGTGTTCGAACCCTATGCCGAAAACAGGGCGCTGGGCGGGTTCATTCTGATCGACAAGATCACCAATGCCACTGTCGCTGCCGGCATGATCCAGTTCAGCCTGCGCCGCGCGCAAAACGTGCACTGGCAGGCCACCGACATCGACCGCAACGAACATGCGCGGCTGAAGAACCAGACGCCTAAGGTGCTGTGGTTCACCGGCCTTTCGGGTTCTGGCAAGTCGACCATCGCCAACGAGGTCGAAAAGTCGCTCAACCTGATGAATCGCCACACCTTCCTGCTGGATGGCGACAACGTGCGCCACGGTTTGAACAAGGATCTGGGCTTCACCGAGGCGGACCGGATCGAAAACATCCGCCGAGTGGGCGAGGTGGCGAAGCTGATGGTGGACGCGGGGCTTATCGTCCTCACCGCCTTCATCAGCCCCTTCCGCGCCGAGCGCGACATGGTGCGCAGCATGATCCCCGATGGCGAATTCATCGAGATCTTCGTCGATACCCCGCTGGAAGTGGCTGAGGCGCGCGACGTGAAGGGCCTTTACAAGAAGGCTCGGTCGGGTGAGCTGAAGAACTTCACCGGGATCGACAGCCCCTATGAACCGCCGGTCAATCCGGAAATCCGCGTCAACACGGTGGAAATGACGCCGCAGGAAGCTGCCGCGCACATCATCCGCCAGCTAATGCCGCTGAAGTAAGAGACAAGGGGGAAGGGGCGGCTCATGTTTCTGTTCAAGGGTCACGAACAGCACAGCCGCTCCTTCGCCAAGGCGGTTTCCTGGCGGGCGCTCGGTTCGATCGATACCTTCCTGCTGAGCTGGTTCTTTACCGGCAGCCCCAAGGCGGCGGGTGCCATCGCCTCGACCGAGGTGATCACCAAGATCCTGCTCTACTATTTCCACGAACGCGTCTGGAGTTCGATCCGGTGGGGCGCCAGCCGCTCGCCTGACGATCCGGCCGCCTCTATTTGAGAGAGATGCCATGACCGACGCCGAACTCGCCGTTCATCTTGCCGAAGTGGCCGGCCGCCTGTTGATCGAGGTGCGCGCCGCGGGCATTTTCTCGCCAAAGGCGCTGGGCAAGGCGGGGGACCAGACCGCCAACCAGTTCCTCGTCCACGCCATCCGCGAACAGCGCCCTGATGACGGGCTGCTCTCCGAAGAGGAAAAAGACAACTTCGAACGGCTCGCCCATTCGCGCGTCTGGATCATCGATCCGGTAGACGGCACCCGCGAATATGGCGAAGAGCGCACCGACTGGGCGGTCCATGTCGGGCTTGCCATCGACGGCGTCGCCAGCGTCGGCGCGGTTGGCCTGCCGGGGCTGGGCAAGGTGCTGCGCACCGACGCGCCGATCGCCGTGCCGCCCGCGCCGGAAAAGCTGCGCATGGTCGTCAGCCGTACGCGTCCGGCGCGTGAGGCCACGGAAGTTGCCGAAAAGCTGGGCGCGGAGCTGGTGCCGATGGGCTCTGCCGGGGCCAAGGCCATGTCGATCGTCCTTGGCGATGCGGACATCTACCTCCATTCGGGCGGCCAGTTCGAATGGGACAGCTGCGCCCCTGCCGCTGTTGCTTTGGCCCATGGCCTGCACTGTTCGCGGATTGACGGCAGCCCGCTCGTCTATAATCAGTCCGACGTCTACATGCCCGACCTGCTGATCTGCCGGAAGGAGCATGCCGAGCGCGTGCTGGCAGAAGTCGTCGCGCTCTCCAGCTGAGGGAGTTTCAGGTATGGCGCGTTCGGTTATCGTCACGGGTGGTTTCGGGGTCCTTGGTCAGGCAGTGAGCGAGGCTTTCGCCGCCGCCGGGGACAAGGTTGCGCGCATCGATTTCGCGCCCGCGCCGCACAGCCCGGTTGCCGGCGCGCTTGATATCGGGAGTGTCGACCTGACCGACGTGGCAGCCACTCAGTCAGCGGTCGACAAGGTCGCGGCCGCGCACGGCGGAATCGACGTGCTGGTCAACGTCGCCGGCGGCTTTACCTGGGAGACGCTCGAAGGCGGATCACTCGATACCTGGGCGAAGATGCAGGCGATGAACCTGATGAGCAACGCCACGATCACCAAGCTGGCCCTGCCGCACCTGACCGCATCCGGCATGGGCCGAGTGGTCAACATCGGCGCGGGCGGGGCGGTGAAGGCGGCGATGGGCATGGGCGCCTATGCTGCAAGCAAGTCCGGTGTCCACCGCCTTACCGAAGCGCTGGCCGAGGAACTGAGCGGGCAGGGGGTGACCGTCAATGCCATCCTCCCGTCGATGATCGACACGCCGACCAACCGGGCCGACATGCCCGACGCCGATTTTTCGACCTGGGTCCAGCCCGCGGCGATTGCCGACGTGATCCTGTTCCTTGCGTCCGACCACGCGCGTTCAATCACCGGCGCGCTGATTCCGGTGACGCGAGGCGCGTAGGCGGCGTTTGAAACCGAGATGGTGTCATTTTATGGCAACACATTCCAATAATGCGGCAAATCGTGCTAAGCGTGCTTAGCAGTTCCATCGTTTAAGTTATTGAAATTGCACATATTAGAATCTGCACACTAGTGCGCAATCCTGCGCAATCGCGCTGACGATATTGCCCCCCTGTTCGCTGCTCCCAACCCCGGCTAGCGGGGGCGTCCAACGCTTTTGGGAGAAGCACTTCATGACATCCACCATCCGCATCGCTTCCTTGCTGGGAGCCTCCATGCTGACCCTTGCCGTCCCCGCATTCGCGCAGGAAGCCCCGGCCGAGGAAGAGAGCATCGGCAACGAAATCGTCGTTCAGGCGCGCCGCAAGGACGAAAGCGCACAGGACGTGCCGGTGGTGGTCCAGGCCGTTACCTCGGAAGAGATTGCCAAGCTGAACCTGCGCAAGTTCGAAGACGTCACCTCGGTCGTCCCCGGCCTGTCGATGGGTGCCAATGCCAATGGCATCGGCGTGACCGCAACGGTTCGCGGCGTGAACTATGACGTCAACGTTTCTGGCAACAACGGCACGATCCAGTTCTACCAGAACGACGTCCCCGTTTCCGCCGGCCTGCTGTTCAACGCGCTGTTCGACGTTGGCCAGATCGAAGTCCTGCGCGGCCCGCAGGGCACGCTCAAGGGCCGTTCGGCTCCCTCGGGCTCGATCACCGTCTTCACGCGCCGTCCTGACCTCAATGAAGTTGGCGGCAATGCCGACATCACGGTCAATGACCAGCACGGCTTCAACACCAAGGCGGCGTTGAACATCCCGGTCTTCGCCGACAAGCTGGGCGTCCGGATTGCCGGTGTCGTGTCGGAAGGTCGCGGCAATGAAGTGCGCGACCTCGTCAACACCCAGGTGCCGAGCGACAAGACCAAGGGCCTGCGCGCCAGCGTTCGCGCAAACCCGCTCGACGACATGCTGATGCTCGACTTCAGCTACCAGGTAGTGAAGCGCGACACGATCCAGTTCGGCCAGCAGGAATCGGTCAACCAGGTCGTCACCGGCGCGGCAGCCAGCCCGGTCACGATCCGTGCGAAGGATCGCCAGAGCGCGATCGGCACGCCGCAGTCGAACGACCAGCTGTTCCAGACCTATGACTGGCAGGCCAAGCTGAACCTTGCCGGGCAGTCGCTGACCTATGTCGGCGGCCACTCGCGCCAGCATCTCGCCTCGTTCGCGCCGTCGGATACCGGCTCGGTATTTGCCACGGACAGCTCGAACGGCGTCGATTTCGGCCAGCCGACCGATACGGTCTCGCACAACACCAGCCACGAAGTCCGCCTGCAGAATAATGACCGCATTGCCGGCATTTTCGACTATGTCGTCGGCGCGCTGTGGGCAAAGGGCGATAGCGACACGCTGTTCAAGAGCGTCACCGGCATCGCGCTGGCGCCGCCGTTCGCCTCTGCACCGCGCCTCGTCAACGTGGTCCTGACGCCGATCGCCCGCTTCGGCGACAACACCGAGAGCTCCTATTACGCTAACCTGACAGCCCACCTGATGGACCGGCTCGAAATTTCGGGCGGCATCCGCTCGATCACCTACAAGGACAATTCGGGCCTTGCCGTGAATGGCGTGGTCAACCCGCTGTTCAGCCGCAACTTCACCGAGAAGAAAACCGTTTACCAGGCGGCGGTGAAGTACAACGTCACCGACGACGTCATGGTCTATGCCAGCACCGGCACATCATGGCGCCCAAGCACTGTGGCCATTGGCGGACCGACCGGCGGCGTTTCTGCGCGGCAGGCGGGCTTCCTTGCGACGGGACCGGAAACCTCGGAATCCTATGAAGCAGGCATCAAGACCTCGCTGCTCGATCGCCGGGTGACCTTCAACCTGACCGGTTACTACCAGAAGTTCGAGAACTATCCGTACCGCTCGTCCTCGGGCATTTACGCGATCGACCGGACCAATTCGGCCGCCGGGACGGTCACGCCGTTCAACTATGTCGCCGGCGTACCGGTGGACGTGAAGGGCTTTGAAGCAGAGCTGAGCTTCCGTCCGAACGATAACCTCTCGCTCGGCGCGATCCTTGCCTACTCGAAGGGCAAGATCAAGAACGGGCTGGTTCCGTGCCTTGACCTGAACAACGACGGCGCGCCGGACGTGGTCGCGGCCCCGCCGACGCTGGCGCAGCTTGAAGCCGATGTTGGCGCGAACAACATCGATCAGTGCACGGTGAACTTCAATTCGAGCCTCTCGCCCGAGTGGAGCGGATCGGTGCAGGGCGAATACAACGTGCCGCTGTCGGACAGCATGAACGGTTATGTCCGCGGCCTGTTCACCTGGAAGGGCAATTCGGTCAACGATCCGGTCAATGCCTTCGACGACGTCAAGTCCTATGGCCTGCTGAACCTCTACGCCGGCCTGCGCGCGCCGGATGGGCAGTGGGAGATCGGTCTCTACGGCAAGAACGTGACCAACACCTTCCGCGTGCTGACCCGCAGCAACGGCCCGGCCGTAACGACGCTGCGCGGCGGCATCCCGCTGGGCGGTCCGGTGGTTTCGTCGGGTCCGCTGTCGAGCAGCAACTACTACGGCATCACCTCGACCGAACCGCGCGAGTTCGGCATCAACTTGCGCCTGGCCTTCGGCTCGCGCTGATTCACGCAGGCGACTGCAAAAACCGGCGGCCGGGAGAGCGATCTCCCGGCCGTTTGCCGTGCCGTCGACGTTTTTCAGGATAAATGGACGATCAGTGGCATTATAGTCACATTGTGCGACTGTGCAGCAGTGAACAAACGCCCCAGCGATGGGCCGTTACTGGTCTTACCGATCCAATCTGCGTAACAATGGCACCGGATCGGCGCCATAACTGCCATTGGAGCAGGCGCCTTTCCAAACCTTTGGGAGGGAATTTATGCGTTCTATTCGTGGACTCGCCTTTGCGAGCGTTAGCCTTCTGTCGCTGTCCGCTCCTGCCTTTGCGCAGGATGCCGATGCGGACAAGGAAGGCGATGATCCGATCGTCGTCACCGGCACCCTGATCCGCGGCACCGAAGCCACCGGTTCGCAGACACTTTCGGTCGATCCGGCCGCCATCAAGCAGATTGCCGCGACCTCGACCAATGAACTGCTGGCGTCGATACCGCAGCTCGGCAACTTCAATACGCGACCTGAGGGCGATCCGCGCGGTCTGACCGCCGTCTCGACGATCGTGCGCCCGAACCTGCGCGATTTCCCTTCGACCAATTCGACGTCGGGGGCGCTTACCCTGATCCTCATGGACGGCCTGCGCATCACGCCGGTTGGATCGAACGCGTCGTCGCCTGATCCGGACATCATCCCCGCCAATATCCTGGCCGGCCTTGATATCGTTACCGATGGCGGTTCTTCGCTCTATGGTGCTGACGCCGTTTCGGGCGTGATGAACTTCCGCACACTGCGCAAGTTCGAAGGCGTCAAGGTAGATGGCAACTACGGTTTTGGCGACACGATCCGCGGCTTCAAGACCTGGGACGCATCGCTGATGGTGGGCCATAGCTGGTCGACGGGTAATGCCTATGTCTCGGTCAGCCGCGCAGAGCGCGATTCGATCATTGGCAGCGAGACCAAGTGGTGGAACGGCATCCAGTACACCCCGGCGATGGTCGCACGCACGGTCAGCACCCAGTGCAATGCGCCGCAGTCCACCGTTACAAACTGGTTCCGTTTCGGCACCTCGGCTACTTCGTTCACCAATAACCCCGCCGCTCCTGGCGCTGGCGCAGCCGCTCTGGGAACCGGATGCGACCAGACCGTGTCGCAGACCTACCTTCCCGGCCTGAAGCGGACCAACGTCTATGCCGCGCTGACCAACGAATTCTCGGATTCAGTTGACCTTCGCGTCACCGGTTACTGGATGAAGCGCGACATCACCCTTCCCCAGTACCCGCTGGGTTACACCTCGGCTGGCAGCGGCATTACGACCGCCGCCCAATTGACCGCTGCCTATCCCGCAGCGCTGCTCATCTCGCCGGGCCAGCTGTTTGCAGTGCCGGAAGGCACGGGTTTTGCGCTTGGCCCCAATGCAAACTACGTAAACACGCCGCAGACGGTCGGGATTGAAACCTGGGGCATCACCCCGGAAGTGACCGTGAAGCTCAGTGGTGACTGGGCAGTGCGTGTCAGCTCGCACTATGGCCGTTCGAACAACTTCATGAACGTGCCGCAGCTCAACACCACCAAGATGGCAACCTACATTACCGGTGGGCAGATCGTTCCGACCAACATCGCGGCAGCAAGCTCCACGGTGATCGCCGATGTCACGAATTTCGTGAACCGTCAGGAAACCAAGCATGAGATGCTGATGTTCCGCGCGGTTGCCGACGGTTCGCTGTTCGAGCTGCCGGGCGGCAATGCCAAGCTCGCTATCGGTGCGGAATATGATCGCAACAAGGACGGAACCCGCATCAAGCAGGACGTTGTTGGTGCCATCAATGCGCTTCCCTTCAACTCGGCAGTTAGCACCGTCTATTCGGTGTTCGGCGAACTGCATCTGCCGGTTGCCAGCTTTGCTGATGTGTCGGGATCGGTCCGCTACGATCACTACAACACCTTTGGCGGCACCACGAATCCTAACATCGGCCTGACGCTGAAGCCCGCATCGTGGCTGAAGGTCTTCGGCCACTGGGGTACGTCGTACAATGCGCCGACGGCATTCGACAAGTTGGGCATCGGCCTTGGCCGTGCCGGGGTGAACTACAGCACCACGGTCCGTCCCAACGTCGCAACGGGCAAGTCCGACAACGGCCAAGGCACCTATTTCATCGTGCTCACGGGTGCGTCGCCGGCAGGTCTCAAGCCGCAGACGTCCAAGGCCTGGGCCGTCGGCTTTGAAGCCACGCCGTTCGAAGGGATCAATTTCGGCGCGAATTTCTATTCGATCGATCTCAAGAACGCTCTGGGCAGCGTCAATCCTGCCAACAACGCGACCTACCAGACCAATCCGTCGGCCTACATCTACAACAACGAACTGACGGCTAACGGAAATGCTCTGTTCAACACGATCCTCGGGCAGCTGGCCAACGGGCCATCGATTCTGACGCAGGTTGGCAGCGCGGCAAACGTTGCCATCCTGGTCGATACGCGCATTTCCAACATCAACAGCGCCAAGGTCGAAGGCGTGGACATGCACCTGAACTATGAAACCGATGTTCCTTTCGGCAGGCTCTCGTTCACGAACACGGCGATCCTGCGCACAAAGGCCATCCAGACCAACAGCGGTGCTACCACCAACGAGCTGGGCCATGGCCAGCCCCGCTTTACCTGGGTGTCGGGCTTCGGCATCCGTTCGGGTGGGTTCTCGTCGAAGATCACCTTGAACTACTCGGGCGTGTACCGCGATAACAACACCAGCGTTGGCGGGGTCGAGGAACCGATCAATCCGTTTGTCATCACCAACCTCGCGCTAGGCTATGACTTCGCTGAATCGGATTCGGTCCTCAAGGGCCTGTCCCTGCGCGCGAATGTTGACAACCTGTTCGGCGTCGAACCGCAGCGGATTAAGCGCGGTATCGGCAGCAACGGCCTGTCCTATGTCAACTGGACACTGGGCCGGGTGTTCAAGCTGGGCGCCACGTTCAAGTACTGATCCTTCTCCAGGGATCGGCATGCAAGGCGGCCGGGGGGAAACCTCCGGCCGCTTTCGTTTGACCAGTCCCATCCGTTTGATTTGCATCATCGCGCGGCTTGCGGCACTGGTTAGTCAACAGTGCTGTTGATCAGTCTTGAGGATGATGATGCCGGGGCAGGTAGTGAAGATGACACGGCGACCGCGCGATCCGGTGGCGACGCGTGAGGCGATCCTTGAGGCGGCGGCTAGCCGGCTTGCCCATGCCGGGCCGGAAGGGGTCAGCCTGTCCGAGGTGGCCCATGCCGCCGGGGTCAATCGCGGTACGGCCTACCAGCATTTCGAAACCCGTGAGAACCTGATTGCGGCGACGGTGCAGTGGGTTTCCGACAAGCTTTTCCGCGCCGTATTCGGTGATCCCGAAACGATCGGCGAGCGGCAAGTGGAGGAGGTCGATCCCTCCGACCTTACGGACCGCCTCGCCAGTTTCGCCATGGCCAACCCGGAACTGTGCCGCGTCTGGCTGCTGCAGGTGCTGGCATCGCCGGATCCTTCCGCCGATCCGTTCTGGCGCGAATATGTCGGCTCGATGGGCCGCTTTGCCGATACCGATCTGGCGCAGCAGGGGATCGACGTTGAGGTTCTGTCGGTGATCGTGCTCTCCGGCTCGGTCATGTGGCCGGTCTGGGCCAGTGCCCACGCGCAGGACGGGGCGGAGCGCGGAGACCTCGCCCGGCGCTTCGCGCGCGAGTGCCTGCGCCTGTCGATGTACGGATCGATGCAGTCCGCGCGCTTCCCGCAGATTGCCGAACGGCTCACTGCGGCATCGCCTGAACGATAGCATGGCCTGCGCCATTGCCAGCGGCGCGACAAAGCCGTTTTGAGAAGCCCGAGACATTCAATCGAAACGCCGCGTGCAGCGGTGCAAGCAAGGACCAGACCCATGTTTTCCGCGATCGTGATCGACAAGACCGACGAAGGCCAGACCGTTGCCGTGCAGCAGCTCGACGAAGCCGCGCTGCCCGAAGGCGATGTGACTATCGACGTTGCCTTCTCGACGCTGAACTACAAGGACGGCCTAGCCATTACCGGCAAGGGTCCGGTCGTGCGCAAGTTCCCGATGGTGCCGGGTATCGACCTCGTCGGCACGGTCAGCGAAAGCAGCAATGCGAACTTTGCCGCTGGCGACACCGTCGTGCTCAACGGCTGGGGCGTGGGCGAGGGCCACTGGGGCGGCCTGTCGCAGAAGGCACGGCTCAAGGGTGACTGGCTGATCAAGCTGCCCGCCGGCTTTACTGGCGAGCAGGCGATGGCCATCGGCACCGCCGGCTATACCGCCGCGCTCTGCGTAGATGCGCTGGTGAACCATGGCGTGACGCCGGACCAGGGCGAAGTCCTCGTCACCGGCGCGACTGGCGGCGTGGGCTCGGTGGCCGTTGCGCTGCTCGCCAAGGCGGGCTTCAACGTCGCCGCGTCCTCGGGCAAGGCTTCGGAAGCCGAATACCTCACCAAGCTTGGCGCGACGACGATCATCGACCGCGCCGAACTCTCCGCCCCCGGCAAGCCGTTCCAGCGTGAGCGCTGGGCTGGCGTAGTCGACTCAGTCGGCAGCCACACGCTGGCCAATGCCATCGCTGCGACCAAGTATCGCGGCGCGGTTGCTGCTTGCGGACTGGCGCAGGGGTCGGACCTCGCGACCACCGTCATGCCGTTCATCCTGCGCGGCGTCGCGCTGCTCGGCGTGGATTCGGTCAATTGCCCGATCGGCCCGCGCATGGCCGCCTGGGACCGTCTCGCCGGCGATCTCGACAAGGACCTGCTGGCGCTCATCGGCAGCCAGACCATCGGTCTCGCCGAAGCCATCCAGACCGCCGCCGACCTGATCGACGGCAAGGTCCGTGGCCGCGTCGTGGTTGACGTCAACCGCTGAGCGGGGAGGACTGACCGTGGCGGCACCGCGCGCGATTCTGGACGAAAGCGGACTTTCGATCTCGCGCGGCATCCCGCTGGGCGAGGAAGAGGGCATCGGCCCGCTCACCCTTGGCGGCTACGTTCGCGAGATTGCCCGCCGTTATGGGCCGAGCGAAGCGGCGGTCATCCATCTGGATGGCAAGGCCTATCGCTGGACCTATGACGAATTGCTCGAACGCGCGATGGAAGTCGCGCGGTCGCTTGTCGCCTGCGGGGTAGGGCGCGGCACGCGGGTGGGCATCCTCGCCACGAACCGTCTGGAATTCCTCTCCTGCGCGTTCGGGACCGCACTCGCCGGCGGCATTGCCACGACCATATCCACCTTCTTCACCGCTGCCGAACTGGAAGTGGTGCTGAAAGAGAGCGGCTGCTCGGTCCTGCTGCTTGAACGCCACGTCCTCAAGAAGGACTTCGCGCAGATGCTGATCGACATCGAACCGTCGATCGCCAACGCCACCCCGGGCACCCTTGCCTCGGAGAAGCTTCCTTTCCTGACCCATGCCGCCGTGATCGATAGCGACACAGGCCTGGGCGGCATCGAGGGCTGGTCCAGCTTCCTCGGCACCGGCAAGTCGGTCAATCCGTCCGTCGTTCATGCCCGCGCCGACGCTGTGGTGCCGAGCGATCCGGGCGTTCTATTCTTCTCTTCAGGCTCGACCGGCAAGGTGAAGGGCATCCTCTCGGCCCACCGCGGTGTGTGCCTGCAGCTATGGCGCTGGGCGCAGTGGTATGATCTCACGATTCCGCCGCGCACATGGTCGGCAAACGGCTTCTTCTGGTCGGGTAATTTCGCCATGGCGCTTGGCGGCACGCTTTCGTCCGGCGGCTCGCTGCTGCTGCAACGCTGGTTCGATGCTGGCGAGGCGCTGGCGCTGATGGAGGCCGAGAAAGGGACCATGGTGCTGGCCTGGCCGCACCAGTGGCAGCAGCTGATCGAGGCACCGAACTATGCGGACGTCGACCTCTCGGCGCTCTATTACATCGACCGGGATACACCGCTGGCGCAGCACCCAAGCGTCAACAGCGTGTGGAAGGAACCCTTCCACGCCTACGGCAATACCGAGACGTTCACGCTGATTTCGACCTACCCGGCCAATACGCCCGAGGAAGTCACGCTTGGCAGCCACGGATTGCCGACCGCGGGGGCAACGATCAAGATTGTCGACCCGATGACTGGCGTGACCATGCCGCTGGGCGAACGTGGCGAAATCGCGGTCAAGGGACCGACGCTGATGCTCGGCTACATCGGTGTGCCGCTGGCGGATTCGCTCGATGACGAAGGTTTTCTGCGCTGCGGTGACGGCGGCTATATCGACGCCGAGGGCCGCCTGTGGTGGGAAGGGCGCCTCAACGACATCATCAAGACTGGCGGGGCCAATGTCTCGCCGATCGAGATCGACGATCACCTGCGCGACTGCCCGGGAGTGAAGGTCGCCAAGACGGTGGGCGTGCCGGATGACCTGCTGGGCGAACTGGTGGTCACTTGCGTGGTGGCTCATGACGGTGCGAGCGTGAGCGAAGGCGACGTGCAGGCCTATGCCAAAACCAAGCTCGCCAGCTACAAGGTGCCGCGCCGGGTGCTGTTCTTTGCCGAGGACGAGCTGGAGACCACCGGCAGCGCCAAGATCAAGACAGCGGAACTGAAGAAGCTGGCGACGGACAGGCTGGCGGCTGAGCGCTAGGGTATTTCGATCCCCGATGGCGCGCGCGCCTGCGCGGGCCACGCGAGCTTCGCCAGCTTCAGCTTTTCCAGCGCCTTGTGCCACCATTTCACATTGCGACTGCGGATGCGGATGTCGAAGCGGTCCTTGTCGCGGAATTCGAGCACTTCCACGCCCTCCGGCCCCGGCGTGTAGATATAGGGCGTGTTGGCGTCGATGTAGAAGCCGTCACCCGGGCCAAGCTCCTGCGTGCCGATCCGCAGCGATCCCGCGACGATGTAGTACAGGCACGGGGTCGAATGGCTGTGCAGCGGCAGGGGAAAGCCGCTCTTGAACCAGGCGTAGGACAGGCTGAACCCACCGGGACGCCGATAGAGCACACGCAGCTTGCTGCCATCCAGCATGCCTTCATCGACCAGCGCCATGCTGGCTTCGCCCATTGCATCGGAAATCGTCCCGTCAGCATACATCATGCCGGATTTCTCGAAGTCCGCGGCATCGCGCGCGCGGAAGACCTCAAAGGGGGAGGGGCCTTTACCGGGCTATCGGACACGGACGCTCTCCTGCAACAATCAGCGTGGTTGAATTATGCTGGAATATAGTGAGCATTGCTATTATTGACCAGCTATGGATGAGAACATTGCCATGCTGATGGCCCAGGTGTCACGCCTGATGCGCCGCGCCTTTGACGAAAAGGCGCGCCTGCTCGGCATGACCCGCCCGCAATGGCAGGTGATTTCGATCCTCTCGGCGCACGAGGGGATCAATCAGGGTGGCCTTGCCGAAATCCTTGAGGTTGAGCCGATCACTCTCGGCCGCATGATCGATCGCCTGCAGGAAGCAGCCCTGGTCGAGCGCCACCCCGATCCGGCGGACCGGCGCGCCTGGCGCCTGCACCTGACCGTCAAGGCACAGGAGCTGCTGGAGCAGTTGCGCCCGCTAGCCAACGACACGATGGACGCGGCGCAAGAGGGCTTGTCTCAAGCGGACAAAGACAGCCTGATACAGGCGATGAAGATCATGCGCGCAAATCTAACGCGCAAGGGATGATCGTTCCAAGTCTATGAAATTGCGGTGTTACCTCCTTTCACGGGGGAACAATCGCGCGCGCGATACGCAAGGCCCTTGTCTGCACTCAGGCTTATTGCGAAGCCACCCGCATAGCAGAGAGGATTGTACCTGACGTGGGCAAGATCATCGCCATTACCGGTGCCGGAGACGGCCTTGGCCGTGCGCTCGCACGCCGTTTTGCCAGGGATGGGGATACCTGCATCTTGCTTGGTCGGACGAAGTCCAAGATTGATGCCGTGGCGGCCGAACTGGGCGATGCCCACATGGCGGTCGAATGCGACGTGCGCGATCCTCAGTCGGTGGAAGCCGCTTTCGCCGCAATTGCCGCGCGCTTCCCGAAGATCGATGTGCTGATCAACAATGCCGCAATCTTTGAGCCTTTTACCCTTGCCGAAGTGCGGCCCGACCAGATCCAGCTTCAGATCGAGACCAACCTGTCCGGCCCGATCTATTGCAGCCACGCCGCCCTGCCGCTGCTGCGCGGGGGCGGGCAGATCATCAACGTGACCAGCGAGAGCGCGCCCCTCAAGATGCCGATGCTCTGGCTCTATGCCGGCACCAAGACCGCCCTCGAATTCATGTCGGAGATGTGGATGCGCGAGCTTGAGGATGAGGGCGTGCGCGTCACCATCGTCCGCTGCGGCCAGATGATGGATGAGACGAAGACCGGGTCCAGCTGGGAACCGGACGTTGCCATGCGGTTCGGCATGGCCAATGCCAAGGTCGGCATCAACCTGCGCGAACGTGGCATCTCACACTACAACTCTGTGGCCGATCGCTTTCGCGCGATCCTCGATACTCCGCCCGATCTGCAGGTGCCGATGGTCTGGATGGCCTCGGTTCCCAATCCCAAGCAATCCTAAGACAGGACTGATTTCATGACCACCCTTACACCCGCCCGCCTGTTCATCGACGGCGAGTTGCGCGATGCCGCCGGCGGCAAGACCTATGGCGTAATCAGCCCCTGGACCGACGCCCCGTGCAACACCGCAGCCGACGCCTCGGTCGACGACGTCAACGAAGCTATCGCCGCTGCCCGGCGTGCCTTTGACACCACCGACTGGTCGCACGACAGCAACCGCCAGAAGCGGCTCGAAATCTGCACGAAGTACCTCGAGCTGTTCAAGGCGAACTTCCAGCGCCTCGCCGACATTGCCGTGCTTGAAGGCGGCTGTGCGCGCGGTTCGGTTAACCGCGAACAGGTCGCCATGGCGCTCGCCGGCTGGCAGGATTACCTCGATTGCTTCCCGCGGGTTGAGTGGGAGCGCGATTACGGCACGCGCGAGGTCTGGGGCATCAAGAACGTCCGCCGCTCCTATCACGAACCAATCGGCGTGGTGGGTGCCATCACTCCGTGGAATGCGCCGCTTTACGTCAACGTGGGCAAGGTCGTCGCGGCGCTGCTCGCCGGCTGTACAGTTATCCTCAAGCCTGCGCCGGACACTCCGAGCATGGGCGCCATCTTCGGTGAACTCGCCAATGAAGCCGGCGTCCCCAAGGGCGTGCTGAACGTGGTCTTCGGCGCCGATCCGGCCCTGGCGGGCGAAATGCTCGTCACCGATCCGCGCGTTGACCTGATCAGCTTCACCGGCTCCACCGCGGTCGGCAAGCGCATCATGCAACAGGGTGCCGAAAGCCTGAAGCGCGTGTTCCTCGAACTCGGCGGCAAGTCCGCGCGCATCGTGCTTGAGGACGATCCGATGTTCGCCCGCAACGTCGCCATGGGCATGCTGGTCAACCATGCCGGGCAGGGCTGCGCCGTGCAGTCGCGCCTGCTGGTGCACCGCAGCCGGTACGAGGAAGCCAAGGCGATCCTCAAGGCGACTTACGAAGGCTATGCCGACAAGTGGGGCGAACAGGAAAACCCCGAGCACACCATGGGCCCGGTGGTGAACCGCAAGCAGTACGAGCGCGTGCTTGGCCTGATCGAGGTCGGCAAGCAGGAAGCTACCCTGCTCGCCGGCGGCAATGCCCGGCCTGACAAGGGGCCCGGCTACCTCATTGAGCCGACCTGCTTTGTCGACGTGACCAATGACATGCGGATCGCCCAGGAAGAAATCTTCGGGCCGGTCGTCGTGGTCATTCCCTTCGACGACGATGAGGATGCGATCCGCATCGCCAATGACAGCGCCTATGGCCTTTCGGGCGGCGTCTGCACCGGCGACGTCGAGCGCGGCCTGAAGATCGCGCGCCGCATCCACACCGGCACCTTCTCGATCAACAACGGCATGTGCATCTCGGGCGACTTGCCTTTCGGCGGCGTCAAGGCTAGCGGCGTCGGCCGCGAGTGGGGCGTCGAAGGGATCGAGGAATATCTCGAGCCCAAGCTGGTCGCCATCGGCAGCTTTGGTTGATTGAAGGACGGTAAGCATGGGGGCAGCACTCAAGGCACCTGAGCCAGAAACCGGCAAATCCGGTTCGCTGCCCATTGCTTTCGGTGAGGCCGACGTCAGCCACAACCTCAACGGTCAGAAGCTCGGCCGCAAGGGCCGGGCAACGCGTGAGCGGATCCTCGCAGCGGCGGCCGAACTGATTGCCGAGGGCGGCGAAGTGCCGATCTCGCTCAGTGCCGTGGCGCGCCGGGCGAACCTTGGCATGACCTCGCTCTATCTCTATTTCACCGACCTCACCGAGCTGCTGCTCGCCGTGCTGCGTCCAGTGATGGAGGATGCGACCGACGGCTATTTCCGCCAGCTGGGCGAATATTGGCCCGATAGCGAGCTGGAAGAACGGTGCCGCAGCTTCGTTCAGGCCTATTTCGATTTCTGGACCAAGCACAGCCGGGTGCTCCACCTGCGCAACAACATGGCTGACCAGTACGACGAGCGCATGATGGCCGCCCGCGTGCGCACTGCGCAGCCGACTATTCTCCTGATGCGCAAGCAGATGGCGCTCCCGGGCGGAGAGCCCACGCCCGAGGCGGCAAGCATGGCCTCGGTGCTGATGACCGGACTGGAACGCGCCGTCACCGTCGCCACCGATACGGTCACTCCGGCGGTAATCGAGCGCCAGTTCGGCCCGCGGAACAACAATGTGGTCGATCCGCTGACCCGCCTTCTCGTGCTTGCCGTGCGCGATTGCCGCCAGAACGCGGCCTGATTCCTCTATCGGCTATCCTTCGGCGAGCGTCGGCTGGTCAAAGGTAGCGCGCGCCAGAATTCCAGACCCACAAACCAAAAGGGCGGACCGCTTTCGCAGCCCGCCCCTTTGTCTTGGCGCTTGAGGCGTCAGGCGATCAGAACCGCACCTTCGCACGGAAGCCGTACATGCGCGGCTCGCCGATGAAGCCGGAACGCAGGCCCTGCGTTTCCTGCGTGTTGAGGTGCAGGATGATCTTCTGGTTCGTCACGTTGGTCACGTAAGCGCTGAGATCGACCGGCAGGCCGCCGATGTTTTCCCAGGTCACGTTGATGTTGCCGAAGTTCTGCTTCGGAATGCGGCCACCGCCGACAACCGAAACACCGTTCGCGACCGTGATCGGGCTCGGATTCGGCACGCTGGCCGTCGGAAGCGGCGTATAGGTGCAGCTGCCCAGAGCCGTGTTCGCGGTCGTGCTGTTGTAGAAAGTGGTCGAGACGCAGCTCGTGGTATTGTCAGCCACGGCCTTGTAGCTCGATTGCCAGACCCAGGTCGCCGACAGGGTCAGCTTGCCCACTGATTCCGGCAGCGGGAAGGTGAAGCTGCCATTGGCCACGATCTTGTCGGGGATCGAGTTCGGCAGTTCCTGACCCGGCAGCGGCGGGCGGATGTCATTGAACGGCAGGCCGAGGCCCGAGATCGCCGAGCTGATCGACGTGGTTGCGAGCACAGGATCGGTGGTGCCATTCACTTCAATGATCTTCGTCCGCAGGTGCGACCAGGCCACGCCCAGTTGCAGGCCGCGGAACGGCTTGATGCCGAGTTCGGCCTCGAAGCCGGTCAGGCGCGACTTGCCGACGTTCTGGATGATCGTGGTCTGCGAGCAGAGCGAAGTGGGCACGCACTGCACGCCCAGCTGGACCTGCTGATCGCGGAAGTCGTTGTAGAAGCCGGACAGGTTGAAGAAGCCCGGCACCATGCCGCGCCAGCTGGCCTTCAGGCCGGCTTCGTAAGTGTCCACCTTTTCTGCGTTGTAGGTCTGCAACTTGTCTGCCGCGAAGGATGCGACACCTGCCTGACGATAGCCGCGCGACCACTTGGCGTAGACCATCACGTCTTCCATCGGCTTGAAGTCGACGCCGAGCAGCCAGGTCGGCTTGGAGCTCTTGGCCGTGATGTCCTGCTGGCACATGCCGAAACGGTTGGCGAGCGGCATGTAAGGGTTCGTTGCCGAGCCCTGTGCGCCGAAGGTGACGAAGTTGGTGCAGACCGCGAAGTCAGCCACGGTGTTCGCCGTCAGCGTCGTGCCGTTGTAGATCTTCGGTGCGGTGGGCGAGGCAACGATCGTGTTGCCAAGGCGGATATCCTCAACCTGGAAGACCGAGCGCATCGTATCCCAGGTATAACGGAAACCGCCCGTCAGCTTGAGCTGCTCGGTGACGTTGTAGCTCGCCTGGGCATAGACGGCACGGCCATCGAAGTAGTTCATCGTCGTCGAATAGCCGAGACGGCCGAGCGAAATCCCGCCAAGTCCCGCGAAAGGTGTGCAGGTCCACGTCTCAAGATCGGCGCAGGGCGTGAACGTGAGCGAGGTGATGCCTGAAAGACCCAGCGGGTTGTTGTTTTCGAGATAGAAACCCGCCTGATAGGTCAGCGCACCGTCGCTCGACTTCCCCTGGATCTGGATTTCCTCGACCAGCGAGCTCTGCGAGTTGGTATGCTGGCCCGGCAGGCGGTGCGTCACGTTGAACGGCCGCACCTGCAAGGGGCTTGTTTCGTTTCCATAGGTGGGAGCCGTGGTCGCCGGCGGGATGGGAACCAGACCATACTGTCCGAACAGGTCGATGTTCAGGTCGCCAACATATTCGCCGTAGGAGAAGATGTTCTTGACCGTCAGGTTGTCATTCACCTGCCACTTGGTCTGGTTGATGATCTGCCAAGTTTCGGTCTTCGAACCGGCGTCGGGCAGGGTGTTGAACACAGTCCACCAGCCGGTCTTGTCGCCATATTCCTTCTGCTGGCACAGCGCCAGGCTGTAGCAATCGAGCACCTTCGGCGGGTTGCCCGTGCTCTTGCTCTTCGAATAGTTGACGATCGTGTAGTTCTCTACGTCGGGCGAGAGATCGGCAACGGCCGAGAAGCGCAGGGCCCAGTAATCGACGCTGCCGCCGGCATCGCCATAGGGTCCGAAGCCGATCTTGCCGGCATTGACGAGGTAGCCGTCACGCTTGTTGCGATCGACGCCCATGCGGATGCGGAGCGAATCCATCACCGGAATGTTGACCACGGCCTGGACGCGGCGGAGGTTGTAATCGCCGATGGAGCCTTCGACATAGCCCTCGAACTCGCCGGTCGGCCGCTTGGGCACCAGCAGCACGGCGCCGCCGGTGGAGTTGCGGCCGAACAGGGTGCCCTGCGGGCCGTTCAGCACCTGAACGCTGGCAAGGTCGAACAGATAGCCCGGGCCAGCACCGTCGCCGCCCTGCGTCGCGCCCGAACCGCGCGGGGCCACGACGTCGGCGAAATAGGTGCCGACGGTGGAGGTGGTGCGCTGTTCCTGCGTGAAGCCGCGGATGGTCCAGGTGGTGTTGTCGTTACCGTAGCGGTTGTTGGTGACGAGGCTCGGCGTGAAGGTCGCGATGTCCTTGGCCGAGGTGATGTTGTTGTTGGCCAGCGCGGTATCGCTGAGCACGGTCACCGAGACCGGCACGTCCTGCAGGCGCTCCTCAACGCGCTGTGCGACGACGACGATGTCATTGCCCGAAAGCTCTTCGGCCTCGTCAGCCTGCTGTGCAAAGGCGGGTGCAGCAAAGCTGAGCGCCGTGGCGGCCATCAGCATGGATTTCATGCGATAAGTGGAACGCATCTCTCATTCCCTCCCAATATATGCCCGGGCGGTGTGCCCGTGGCTTTTTGCGCCCCCGGCCGAGCGACAGCCGCACGGCATGAGGGCAAAACGTTACGTCAGGAGGAAGATGCCGCAAGCCTTGTCGCAAGCAAGCACGCAACCGACTGACCACCTGTTCAGTCTATTTGCAGGTGGCTTGCAGTCAAGTTCGCGGGGGCGATGAAGGGCGCGGAAAACCTAAGCTTGCTTAGTTATTGGCACCCCGCAGGCAGCATTACCAGCGGGGTCAATTCTGCCTTCATGATGCGGCGCGGCGCATCATTTTGGAAAGATCGATCTGGCCGGTGGGAATACCGCCCATGAAGCCGCCATCGACCGGCAGGACCACGCCGTTGACGATCGTCGCGAAGGGGCTGTTGAGCCAGACCAGCGGCGCGGCCTGCTCGTAAGGAGTGGAATAGCGGCCCAGCGGTTCGGCGGCGGCATCGACCACGTCTTTGCCCGAATTCTTGTGAAAGTCGGCCATCATCGGTGTCTGCGTGGGCGAGGGCAGGGTGCAGTTGATGCGGATGCCCTTCTTGATCAGGTGGGCGCCCATGAACTGGGTCCAGACGATGACGTTTTCCTTGGAGAAGGCATAACCTTCCTTGACCGCGTCCTCGGCATGGGCGGCGCACCAGTCGACCGCGGCCTGCCAGCCCTTGGTGGTGACAAATTCCATGTTGGTCGGGATATTGCGGCTCCATCCCAGACCGCCAGTGGAGGCGATGTTGGCGATGGCGCTGCCTTCGCCCATCAGCGGCAGGACCAGCTCGGTCAGGTGGCGCAGGCCGATGAAGTTGACCTTCATCACGTCCATGGGATCGAACGAACCGTTGGGCAGGCCGGCGCAATTGAACAGCGCGTCGACGCGGCCAGAGCCAAGCCCGGCAACGCCTGCCTCGATCGAGACCGGATCGCGCAGATCGACCTGGGTGAAGCTGGCCAGCGGCAGGTCGCAGGGCTTGTAGTCAAAGCCGTGAACCTCAGCGCCAAGGTCAAGCAGCAGCTTGGCCGTCGCGTGGCCCATGCCCGAAAAGCAGCCGGTGACGATTACACGCTTGCCGGCATATCCCAGAACGTCGGTCACTTGTGATTCCTCTCGAAAAGTCCGTTTATGAAGCCATGCTAAATGGCATGGCGGCGGGGCTGGCAACAGCGCGCCGAGAGCCTTGGGGCCAAATCGCGGGCGCGATGGCGCGCATGGTCAAACGAATGGTACCAGACAGACCATGACGATCGACAGCCAGCCGGGGTTTCGCCGCCGCTTTGTGGTCACGCCAGATGCCAAGGCTGTCACCGCGGCGCTTGAGGACGACGTGCACCGTATGGCGGTGACGCTTCATCATGACGGGAAAACGGTGCTCCGGGTCGAGGCCCAGATGGAGCGCCATCCCTGGGACCTGTGTCCGGGCGCCGTGGCAAAAGTCATCGCGGACTTCACCGGCAAACCTTTGGCTGAGGCTGCGCGCTCGGCGGACAAGAAGGCGAATTGCACCCACCTGTTCGACCTTGCCGACCTTGCCGCCCGACATGCCCAAGCAGGGGAGCAGGTGGTCTATGACATGCTGGTTTCGGATCCGGTGGACGGACAGACCACTTCCGTCCTGCGCCGTAACGGCATCGAGCGGCTGCGCTGGACGGCGAAGAACGATCTGGTCACCGCACCCGAAGGACCGGCAGGGCTGATGGTCCTCGGCCTGCGGCCATGGATCGCCACCCTGTCAGGCGAGGAACGAGATCGAGGCGCGGATGCTGCAATGGGCCAGCCTTGTCGCGCACAGCCGGATCATTCCTTGGGAAGTGCAGGAGAACCTGCGGGCGCTCCCGGGAAGCTGCTTTGCCAGCCAGCCCGGCCTTCACGAAAAATGCCAGCGGATCGGCGAGCGCATCGACTTCAGCAAGCCGGGCGCGCGCCTTCCGCTGGCAGATCGGGAAAGCCTGTAACCCGGCCGATCAGGCCGCGTGCGGGACGGCCTCAAGCGTGGCAGGTGCCGGTTCTTCACCCAGCAGGCAGGCCGAGATCGCCTCGCGGATGCAGGTGACCAGCGCCTCGGGGTTGATCTGGCTGTCGGGCGCATAAACCAGGCCGATGGCCATCGGATGATCGGCCGGCTGCTCCGGAAGAAGCACGGCAACGGTCTCGGCCGAGGTGCCGAAACCGGCGGCGCCAACGCCCGCACCCGTATCGATGCAGCGCTGGATGCGGCTGGCCATATCGGCGAAGGGAACCTTGCGGTCATCGCTGGCTTCGGCAATCAGGCGGCGCACGGCGCCATCGCGGCGGGGCTGGGCGATGGTCGAAAGCATGAGCCAGCCTACGGCCGATTCCAGCAGCGATTCCTGCACGCCGCCGAATACGCTGCGCTGCTTGCTGTTGCTGGAGCGGGTGCCGGCGCGGAACGAGACTATCTGCGCGTTGAGCCCGACCATGCCGTAGAGCGCGACGCCGAGGCCGGTCTGAGCCGAGAGGCGGTCGATCAGGCGAACGATGCGACCGTCGCGGGCGATGCCCGACTGGCCATTGGTGCCGAGCAGCGCGGCGCGGGGGCTCAGGCTGTAGGAGCGCGAATAGGGGTCCTTGTAGAGCAGGCCGAGGTCAACGAGGCTGGAAAGCAGCTCCGACGTGCTCGACTGCGGGCGGTTATAGCGACGGACGATGTCCATCACCGTGGCCTCGCGGTTTTCGTCGTCGAAGTAATCGAGCACCTCGATCACGCGCTTGGCGATCTTGGCCTTGTTGGATGCGTTCGAAGTCGATGCCATCTCTGCTCTCCCAGTTTTATTTAATCGTATGATTGAATGCGGAGAGGGTCCTGTCAACGAAAAATGAGAGCACCTCGGTTTTTTGAACGCCTGTTATAATTTCGCGCCATGGCGATGGGCGCATCGCTGGAGCGAAAAAGCACGGAAATCTGCTAGGATAGCTGGAATAGAAAACGAGCCAGTTTCATTTCCTGTTTCCTCTGCCTGAGAGGTATTTTCTTGCCCGACCGGACCTGCCTGATTGCCGAAAGCTGCTCCGACTCGGCCTTCGACTCGCTCGATCGAACCGAATGGTGTCCGATAATCGCGGTCGGTGATTCGCTATCGGATGCTCCGGACTGGGCCGATGCGGTGGTGCCGGATCGAAAGGCGGCAGAGCTGATCGAGGCGCGGGTGAACGCCAGTCCGAACGCCGCACGGGTCATTGTCGGCCTGCTGCGCGCGCTGCCAAGGCTTTCGCTGGCCAATGGGCTCGAGATGGAATCGCTCGCATACGGGGTCCTGCAAGGCAGCGGTGAGTTCCAGTCCTGGCTTGCAGGGCGCGGCCCGGTTGCGCCGTCCGGCCCACCCGGGCTGGTCAATACCGAGCGACAGGAGGGTGTCCTTGCCATCCAGCTTGACCGGCCGCTGGCGGACAATGCCATTGATCGGCCGATGCGCGACGGACTGGCGGAAGCGTTCGAACTCGCTGTCCTTGACCAGACGATCGAGCGGATCATGCTGACTGGTGCGGGGCGGTCGTTCTCGCTCGGCGCAGAGCTGTCCGAGTTCGGCACTACCCGCGATCCGGCCTTGGCCCATGCCATCCGCCAGCAGACCCTTCCCGCGCACTGGGCGGCGCGCTGCGGTGATCGGATGGAGGTTTTCGTGCAGGGTGCCTGTGTAGGGGCGGGGCTGGAGATTGCGGCCTTTGCCAAGCGGATCGTTGCGGGTCCGCGGGCCTGGTTCCAGCTTCCCGAACTGGCGATGGGGCTGCTGCCGGGGGCAGGGGGCTGCGTGTCGCTGACCCGCCGCATCGGGCGGCACAGGACGGCGGAACTGATCCTCTCGGGCCGCCGCCTAAATGCCCGCGAAGCGCTCGCCTGGGGCCTGGTGGACGAGATCTCCGCCGATAATGGTGGCGCGGACGAGGCTTGAATCCATAACCTGCCGCGCTGCCAACCATGGCCGATTCAGCAGGCAGAAGTCCGCCGACGCGCCGACTTCGATCTGACGCTGGCGGGTAAGGTCATTCGGATCAGCCAAATAGAGCGACAGCGCTTCCTCCGCCGACAGGGCTTCCTCTTCGGCAATCATAGCGCCGCCCGCCGTCCGGCGCGACATGGCGGCGCGCATGGCGGCCCACGGATCAGTCGAACCGAAGGGCGCATCGCTGCCCGCCGCGAGCGGGATGCCTGCCTTGAGGAATGACGCCTGCCGATAGAGGAACGGAACCAGCTCGGGCTCGACATCGGTCAGGTACTGATCACCCCGCTCGGCAATAAAATGAGGCTGGCCGACAACGGCGAGGCCGAGGTCAGCCATCTGCGCAATGTGCGCGTCCCGCGCGATGCCGGCGTGTTCGATGCGGTCGCCGCGAAGTGGCCCGGCCTCGGCAAGGGCGGCGAGGGTGAAGACCAGTTCCGTCTCGGTCGTGCAATGCGAGGCGAGCGGGCGGCCCTGTCCATGGGCCGCGCGGATGAAGGCAACGACTTCGTCAAAAACAGGCAGGGCGTTCTCGTGCAAGTGAAGCTTGGCAGACCCAGATCCCAGAGCCAGCGTTCCAGCGAGCAGCACGTGCTGCAGCAGGTTCCCGCTCGCCTGCTGAGCGGCGAAGTGTGCCGCGGTCCCCCGGTCATTCGCCGGTGACATATCGGTCATGCCGGTCACGCCAAAGGCCGCAAGTTCCCGCGAGACTTCGCCAAAATCCGGCGGACTGCCGCCCAATGCACTACGAAGCCACGTGTCCTCATCGAACAGGCGGCCAGTCGGGCGTCCACCATCCGTTTCGAGGCCCGGCGGCGCGGCGGCGTGGCGCAGCACTTCATCGAGACCTGCCGAATTGAACAGCCACATCCGGCCCGATCGGTGCTGGATACGCAGCGGCCTCTCACCGCAAATCGCATCGAGCGCGCGCGCATCGGGCAGGCCGCCGACGCTTTCATGATAGAGGATGCCGCGCAGCCAGCCTGAACCGGGTGCGGCTTGCAGTCGTTCGGCGAGCTGCTCGATACTGCGCACTTCGGGAGGGCCGCAAACGATCGACTGCCGCCGGACCGCCGTAGCGGCCAGATGGATGTGGTGGTCGTGCAGGCCGGGCAGCAATGCCCCGCCGTCCGCATCGATAACGGCCTCTCCAGCCAGGGGCGACAAGCTGCCGATTTCCGCAATTCGCCCGCCAGCCACGCGCAAGTCCGCAGAACCGCGCTGCCAGACTTCGGCATTTTTGATCAGCAAGCCAGCCATGCCTGTGTGTCTACACCGATTTCGCGAACCGGATCGACCAGTTTGCGGCGCTCCACCGCAGGGAAGGGCAGTCCGCGCCCATCGCTCCATGCCTTGAGTTCGGCGTCGATGGCCGCGCGGTCAAAGGCGCGTTCTTCGGCCAGCGCCTGCGCACCGATTGCCGCCATGGAGAAGACGACGCGGCAAGCCTCGCCGCGCTGCCATGCCTGCCAGCCGAGCCGAGCCGCGGTGATGCCGGTCAGCGGATCGGTAAGGGCATCGCCGACGTAGCCCATCTCGCCGCCCGCCTCGACCATGGCGCGGCTGAGGCCCGCCGCGACCGAGCAATCGTTGCCTACGCCCGCCCAGTGAGCCGCCGGCCCGCGCGCGCCGTGGCCGGTGACGCTCAGCCAGACGAGGCCCGGGGTTTCGCGGACCAGCGCCTCGGCATCCACGCCGAGCTGGGCAAGTGCGCGCAGGCGGGAGCTTTCAATGACCACGTCGGCGCGGCGGATCAGTTCGATCAGTGCTCCGCGCTGCGCGGGGTCGAGCAGGTCGGCAAGGACGCTCGCCTTGCCTTGGTTGATGATGTCGAAAGTGGCGGGATCGTCCCGCCTGATAAGGTCGGGTCGGGTCGGGCTTTCGATCTTCACGACCTGCGCGCCAGCAAGGTGGAAAAGGTGCCCGGCGAGAGGCCCCGCCCAGATGGCGGATAGGTCGATAACCAGTGGAGGGCGATCGGGCCTTGTTCGAGACGGCCCAGTGACCGTAACTTCGAATGGCGGGCTGGCAGGCGCTTCATCCGCCGATGCCGCCGGCAATCCAAACTCACGCGCGCGTTCGAGAAGGTCCGCACAGTCACACTTCAGCACCTCTTCGGCGATCCGCTCGTTGTCAATCAGGCCATCGAAATCGATGCCAAGCATGGCCGGAACCAACGCCCGGTCCTCGGTGCGCAGCAGGGTCAACGCAAACCAGCCGCCGTCGCGCGTCGGCATCAGGCGGCTGCCGCCCAGACCAGCGGAGGCCAGTCCTGGAACCTTGTAACCGCCGTTCGATGCTCGCTCGCCCAGCAGAGTCGCCCCGTCGAGTGCAGCGATGGCGGAAGCGCCGGTCATATTCGCCAGATCAGCAAGCTGCCGGCTCGCCCAGCGGGACAGCGGAATGGCCGGCGAAGTGGGAGATCCAGCGGGTCGCGGATCAGTCGGCAAGGAGGGCCTTCACTTGCCGGCGCAGCAGCTTGCCCATCTCGTTGTAGGGCAGCTCGGAGACGAAGGCGATTTTCTCGGGCACGCGGCTTGAGCGCAGGCGGGCGCGAACGAGTTCCTTGAGCTCGCCTTCGTCCGGCTGCTCATGGCCCGATCGGATGACAAGCGCCGCGCCCACGGCCTCGCCCCATTCGACCGATGGCACGGCGCAGGCGCAGGCATCGGCGATGGCGGGGTGGGTCAGCAGGACGTCCTCGATCTCGCCGGGGCTCATGTTCTCCCCGCCGCGGACAATCACATCGTCGGCGCGGCCGGAGAGGAAAAGGTAGCCGTCCTCGTCGATGTAACCGGCGTCGCGGGTGGGAAACCAGCCGCCTTCAACCAGCGCCGACTTGCCCTTGTATTCGCCCGAGACCTGGTCCCCGCGCACGTAGATTTCGCCGGGTTCGTTCGGGCCAAGAACCTTGCCGTCCTCGTCGCGGATCTCGATCTCCACGGTCGGCAGCGGCTGGCCGAGCGAGGAAAGGCGCGCGCGGACCTTCGGATCGTCCGAGGCGATGGCGGCGCGGTGCTCTTCGGGGCCGAGAAGGGCGATGGTGCTGCTCGTCTCGGTCAGGCCATAGGCATTGGTGAAGCCGGCGTCTGGGAAGCGTTCCAGCGCGCGGGTGATGACCTCCAACGGCATCTTGCCGCCGCCATAGGCAATGGCGCGCAGGGACGACACATCAGTTCCGGGGGCCTTGTCGAATGCATCGATGATGCGGCCCAGCATGGTCGGCACGACGAAGGCATTGGTGACCTTCTCGGCCTCGACCAGCGCCAGCCAGCCCTCGGGCGAGAAGGCGGGGAGCATCACGATCTTGCGACCCGCATAGATCGAGCTCATCAGCGCCGAAATGCCGGCGATGTGGTAAGGCGGCACGACGACCAGCGCGGCGTCGCTCTCTTCGGCCGAGGCGAATTCCACCGTGCCCAGAATATATCCGAGCAGGTTGGAATGACGCAGGATGGCGGCCTTTGGCGCTGCCGTGGTGCCGCTGGTGAACAGCTGGACGGCCACGCCTTCGCCCATGTCATATTCGCGGGAATCGTCGGCGGGGACGGTTTCCTGCGCCTTGAGGCTGAATTCCTCTCGGCTGTAGACGGTGTGGCCCTGATCCCCGGCGATGCGCGCAACGCGCTCCTCGTCACCCACCACTAGGGCAGGGGCAATGCGTCCGAGCAGGGCGGCAAGGTCTTCGTCGGCGAGACGGTAATTCAGCGGGCAATAGGGCACGCCCGCCAAAGCCGCGCCGAACAGGGCGATGACCGAAGCCTCGCTCGATTCATCGAGCAGCGCGACATATTCCGCGCCCGATTCCTGGATCAGCTCGAAAGCCCCGCGCGCCGCGGCGAGCAGGTCGCCATAGGTCCAGCGCTTGCCATCGCAGACGAGGGCAACGCGGTCACCGCCGGCCTCTGCGGCCATTTCGAGGAGCAGGGAGATGTTCATGGGCGCGAGTGGCCGTCAGTCCGAGGCCGGAAGCGGTTTTGCGTCCTTGGTGGAAAGCGCGACGCCGTCGACGGAAAGCGAACCCTTGCCTGGCTTGACGCAGAGAAGTTCGAACTTGCCGTCCGCATCGACATAGCGCTTGCCCATGAGGGTGCCATTTGCGTGATCGGCGCTCAGCTCAGCGGGTTCGGCCGGCTTGGCCTCACCCATCGGCGCGCCGCCGCATTCGATCGTGCCTTCGCCGCACTTGATCACCATCACTTCGGTGTCGCAGGCCGCGCTCTTGAGCCGGGTACCGGGTTTCATGCCTTAAATCCTCGATCATTGCGCCCGGGAAGGCGCTCACACCCGGCTCTTACGCGTTCATCGAGGGCCAGCGCAAGGCAGCGGCCTGCCCGTGCGTGCACTCTTCGCAGGCGCGTTATGCACTCGGGCCTCGCGGCGTCAGGCGATTGCGCCCTTGGCCTTGTATTCCTCGATCTTGTCCCAATCGATGCCCATTTCCATCAGGACGATCTCGGTATGCTCCGACGCGATCGGCGAGCGGGTGGTGACAGTGGGCTCACCGTTCCACTGGACCGGGCCGCGAACCAGCTTGAGTGGCTTATCGCTGCCGTCTGCTGCCTCGACCTCGATGATCATGTCATTGGCGAGCGCCTGCTCGTCGGTCAGCAGGTCCGCGAAGGTCTGGATCGGTGCCCACTGGCCCGTGTAGGTCTTGAGATGGTTGCGCCAGTACTCGAACGGCTGCGCGGCGAATGCCTTGACCAGGTAGTCCGAGCAGGCCCCGGCGTTTTCGAACAGCGAACGGGCATCGGCAAACCGCGGGTCGTCGGCCAGTTCGGGCATGCCAACATGTTCGAACAGGCTGCGGATGTGTGCGGTGGGGGATAGCGTGCAGAGGTTGATCGTCCCGCCATCCGACGTTGTGTAGTTGCCCTGGAACGGATTGCGCGATGCACCGCCCGAACCGGGCATGCTGTTGCGGGTCGTGATGCCGGTTTCCGCCACCTGCGCGATCAGCGCGCCCGAAGCCCAGATCGCCGTGCTCAGGAGCGAGACATCCATGACCGGTGCCTCGCCCGTGCGCTCGCGGTGGAGCAGCGCGGCGGAAATGCCGCCGGCGATGAACATGCCGCCGATCGAGATCGCCGAATGCCGGGATGCCCTGTCCAAGCGGTCCGTCCATTTCTTCCGGCGTCATGGCCATGGCGATGCCGCTGCGTGACCAGAAGGCCGTGCCATCAAATCCGCCGACGCCGGCTTCAGGCCCCTTGGCGCCGAACGCGCTGCCGCGGGCGTAGATGATGTTGGGGTTCACGGCCTTGATGTCATCGACATCGAAGCCGAACTTCTTGCGCTGGTGCGGCAGGTAATTGGTCAGGAACACGTCCGACTGCTTGGCCAGCTCCAAAATGATCTCACGGCCTTCGGGGGTGGTGATATCGACACCGACCGAGCGCTTGCCGCGATTGGGGTGTTCGAACAGCGTGTGGCGCTGCGGGTCGAGGGTGACGCCGCCCATGTTGAGAAAGCCGCGCTGGGTATCGCCCCGCACGGGGTGCTCGATCTTGATAACGTCCGCGCCCCAATCGGCCAGAATCGCCCCTGCTGCCGGCACGAAGGTGTACTGTGCCACCTCGAGGACCCGGATGCCCTCCATTACCTTTGTCATTCTGGTATCAACCCTATCCTTCATGCCGGCTTGCGGCATCCCATCGGCTTGTGTCCTGCGCGTTGATCCCGCTCGGCGCAACCGGGGCGCCATCGCTGCCACGATCAACGCCGTGAATGGTCCGTAACGTGATCATCTGATCGCTCGTCCGATAAGCCTTAAGCCAGCAATTGCGGCGCTAGTTGCGTTTCCCACAAGTGCCCGTGCAATTTTTGCGCTTGCCGGAATTTTGAAAATTACTAACCGAGGTTACTAATGGGCCCGCGATTCTGCGAAGCGCCCGTCCGGAGTTCGTGATTTCATGTCGAAGATCCTTCCCATTGTCCTGGCTGCTACGCTTGTCAGCTTCTCGGTGCTCCCGGTTGCCGTCCATGCCGAGGAAACGACCCAGGCGATCACCGCCGGCAAGGCGCTCTACAGCGCCAAGGGCAACCGCATCGGCGCGATTTACCGCGTTACCCAGGCCGGTGCCGTGCAGATCATCCTCGAAGGCAAGCTGATCACCGTGCCCAGCGACACCCTGTCGCAGGCTGACGGCAAGATCGTGACCACGCTGACCAAGGCTGAACTGCTCAAGACCCGCTGATTCAGCGGATGCGCGAGATTTAGGGCGGCATCGAAAGGTGCCGCCCTTTTTCTATGCGCGGTAGCTGTCAGGCAAGGTTACGGCGGAGCTTTTCAAGCAGGCGGGCGAATTCGGCGAGATCGCCTTCCGAAAAATCGCGGAAGACGCGTTTTTCGTTCTCACGCGCATATTCGCCGAGGCGTTCCAGCATGGGCGTCGACTTTTCAGTCAGGTGAACGGCGCGGGCGCGGCGGTCGTTATCGGCCTCGGTACGCTTGAGGTAGCCATCGGCGCAGAGGCGGTCGATCAGGCGGCCCGCCGAAGCCTCCGACATTTCCAGTAATTCCGCGATCTTGCGCTGCGTTGTTCCGGGCATACGCGAGACAACAGCAATCAGCGCCCACTGCGAGCGCGTGACGCCGACATCGGCCACGCTGCGATCGAAGTCGTTGCGCAGCATGCGGCCGACCAGGATGATCAGCCTGCCGATTTCGCGTTGATGGTTGCCTTGGCTTTCGATGGCGCCATCCTCCCGGGCAAGATGCCGCGATAATCCTTAGCAGGCTGGGAACGCTTGGCGAGTCCCCAGCTTGCCGATCTCGTCAGTCCATCCGCTCGATGATAATGGCGGGGGCCATGCCGCCGGCGGCGCACATGGTGATCAGGCCATAGCGGCCGCCCGTGCGCTCCAGCTCATCGAGAGCCGTGCCGATCAGGATGGCTCCGGTGCCGGCAATCGGGTGGCCGAGCGCAATCGAGCCGCCGTTGGGATTGACCTTGGCGCGGTCCAGATCGAGGTCGCGGATGAACTTCTCGACCACCACGGCGAAGGCTTCGTTGACTTCCCAGACGTCGATATCGTCCTTGGTAAGGCCAGCCTTGGCGAGGACCTTCTTCGCCGCCGGGACCGGCGCGTTGAGCATCAGCGTGGGGCAATCGCCGATCTCGGTCATGGCGACGATGCGGGCACGCGGCTTAAGGCCGTGTTCCTCCGCATATTCCTTGGATGCCAGCAGGATCGCCGAAGCGCCATCGACCACGCCAGAGGAAATACCGACATGGTGGATCGGCTTGATGTCGACGTCAGGATAGACCTGGTTGATCAGCTGGCGATAGGTCTTGCCGTCCTTGGCCGAAGGCATGTCGAGGAACATCTCGAATGCCGGCTTCAGCTGGGCGAGGCCTTCAAGCGTGGTTTCGGGGCGGGGGTATTCCTCGTGGTCGAGGATCACGTTGCCTTCGTCGTCCTTGACCACGATGGTCGACTTGTCGAAGCGGCCCTCGGCGATAGCCTTTGCGGCGCGCTGCTGGCTTTCATAGCCGAGCTTCTCGAGGTCTTCGCGGCTGATGCCTTCCATCGCGGCGATGGCATCGGCGGCCACGCCCTGGTTCGACTGCGGGTGCTTGGCCCGGAGACGCGGGTTGCCCGCGCCCATGCCGCCGCCGCCGAGCCCGGCCTCGCGCATCTTCATGCCGTACATGTTGACGTAGGACAGCATGTCCATGCCGCCCGAAATGGCAAGGTCATGCATGCCCGCCATGATCATGCCGGCGGCGAAATTGGTTGCGGTCAGCGAAGAGCCGCAGAAGCGGTTCAGCGTGACGCCGCCGGCCTTGACGTCATATCCAGCGTCCAGCGCGGCATTGCGGCCGATGTCGCCGGATTGCAGGCCGATCTGGCCCGAAACGCCCCAGATCACGTCATCGACGTCCGCGGTCTCGAGGTTATTGCGTTCCTTGAGCGCAGCGAGGACGCTGGCGGACAAGTGCTCCGGATGCATGGTGGAAAGCGCGCCCTTGCCCATCTTGCCGATGGAGCGGGGGGTGCGGACGGCGTCGATGATATAGGCTTCGGCCATGTCGGGCTCCGGATGCTGGTAAAGTCAGGCTTGGCACATGTGCGCCATTCCTTCGTTTTGCAATGCGGCGGGATAGGGCAAGTGCGCTTGCATCGTCGCGGCGATTGGGCCGTGCGGCCTTGTCATCGGCCAGAGGCTGAGGCAGCCTTGGGGCGACACGGCGCGAACAGCCGGAAAGGGGTGATTGCAAGTGCCAGAGAGCGGACAAGTGGCGAGCGGAGGGACTTTTGCGCCCCTGCGCGAAAAGACGTTCCGCCGCATCTGGACTTCCAGCCTGTTTTCCAACTTCGGCCAGCTGATCCTTGGCGTTGGCGCGGCATGGGAGATGACGCGGCTGAGCAAGGACCCCGGCATGGTCGCGCTGGTGCAGACCGCGCTGATGCTGCCGCTCATGCTCGTTGCAGTCCCCGCAGGCGCGCTGGCCGACATGTTCGACCGCCGCAAGATCGCGCTGACCGGCCTCGCGTTCTCGGCCGTTTCCGGGGCAATTCTCTGCGCACTGGCGTTCGCCGGCCTGACGACGCCGTGGATCCTTCTTGCCTTCTGCGTGCTGATCGGGGCGGGCGTCTCGCTCTACTCACCCTCGTGGCAAGCCTCGATTGGCGAGCAGGTATCGAACGAGCAGCTCCCGGCCGCCATTGCGCTCGGCACGATCAGCTATAACGTCGCGCGTTCGTTCGGGCCGGCGCTCGGCGGCCTGATCGTGCTCGCCTGGGGCGCGCAGGCGGCCTTTGCCATCAATGCGGCGGCCTATGTCCCGCTATGGATTGCCTTCCTGTTCTGGACGCGCCAGCACACGCCTTCGCGCCTGCCACCAGAGCGGCTTGACAGGGCCATCGTCACCGGCGCCCGCTATGCACTACACGCGCCGCAAATCCGCTCGATCCTTGCCCGCGCCTTCCTGTTCGGTTTCGCCAGCGCCCCGCTCAGCGCGCTGGCGCCCCTGATCGCCAAGGACCAGTTGCAGGGCAATGCCGGCACTTATGGCCTGATGCTGGGAGCGGCCGGTGTCGGGGCGGTGCTCGGCGCACTGATGATCGCGCAAGTACGCAAGGCGATAGGCACCGAGCGGGCCGTGCGGCTGCTTGCCGTGGCGACGGGCGCATTCATGGTGGTCATCGCCTTCAGCACTTCGCTGCCGGTGGTGCTGGTCGCCATGTTCTTTACCGGCGCCTGTTCGATCATGTCCTATTCGATGCTCAATGTAGGCGTGCAGTTGACCGCGCCGCGCTGGGTTACGGCGCGGGCGCTCTCGCTCTATTCCTCGGCACTGACGGGCGGCATAGCCATCGGCTCGGCGGTCTGGGGGGCACTGGTTGCGCATTACGGACTGCCAGCGGTGTTTGCCGTTTCGGGCTTCGCTGTCATGGCAACGATGGTGGTTGGCCTGATCTCGCCCCTGCCGCACAGCGATGGCGAGGGGCAGGATACCATCGGTCTGGCCAACGCCATGGACGTCTCGCTCGACCTCTCGATGCGGTCCGGTCCGATCTGCGTCGAGATTGAATACGATGTCGATCCCGATCTGGCCCGCGACTTCTATGACGTGATGCGCCGGGTGCAGAAGGTGCGGATGCGCAATGGCGGGTTCAACTGGACCATCTCGCGCGACATAGGTGCGCCGAATATCTGGCTCGAGCGGTACCATTGCCCGACCTGGGGCGATTACCTGCGCATGCGCGACCGCTACACCACGGCGGACAGCGAGACACAGGCGGAGGCCGATGCCTTCAACCGGTCCGGCCACGGCACCCGCGTGCGCCGCTGGCTTGAGCGGCCCTATGGCTCAGTGCGCTGGAGGGCAGATTCTCCGGACCCGAAGGTCGGCACAATCAACTACATGGGGCCATGATCGCTCCGGCGAAGTTTCATTTTCGCTTTGTGCTTTGAATGGGAATGGCCAGCCCATAACCTTCCAGTCAGCCGCGGCAAAAGGACCGCAGGATGACAGAGGAGGGGTTCATGAAGGCTTTTCAATTGAAACTCGTGGCATCGGTTATCGCGCTCGGCATGGCCGGCGCTGCGATGCCCGCCATGGCGCAATCGACCGACAGTGAAGATGCTGCCAATGCCGACGAAATCGTCGTCACCGCGCAGCGCCGCTCGGAAAAGTCGGTCGACGTGCCGATCACGATCACCGCGATCAACGCGACGCAGCTCGAAACCGCCAATGTCCAGAACCTTGCCGACATCAGCAAGCTGACCCCGGCGCTGCGCTTCGACAATGCGGGCGGCTGGTTCCAGCCGACGATTCGCGGCGTCGGCACGCCGGTCGCCACCTCGGGCGGCGGCGCCAATGTCGGCATCTACATCGACAATTTCTATTCGCCCAACCCGCTCGCTGCCAACTTCCAACTGATGAAGGTGGAGGGCGTCGAAGTGCTCAAGGGTCCGCAGGGCACCCTGTTCGGCCACAACACCACCGGCGGCGCGATCCTCGTCCGCACTGCCGATCCCAGCACCGAAACCGGAGGCCAGATCAAGTCGAGCTATGGCCGTTTCGATGAATATCGGACCCAGGCCTATTTCACGACGGGCCTTGGCGAGAACATCGCCTTCGACCTTGAAGGCATGTATTCGCGCGGCGACGGCTGGCTGACCAACGTGGTCAGCGGCTTCCCGCAGGGCCGGTTCGAAAACTGGTCGGTGCGCACGGGCCTGAAGTTCGACTTCTCCGACAGCGCCTCGCTGCTGCTGCGCTACCAGCATGCCGAAACCGACGATCCCACCCCCGCGCTTACCGCGACTTATCGCGATCCCGTATTCGGCAGCGGCGCGCCGTGGTTTGCGGCTCCGGCCGATGTGACCTTCAATCCCGACCAGATCGCCTCGCGCCACAAGCAGCACATCCGCAGCAAGACCGATATCGTCCAGGCAACGATCAAGGCCGACCTCGGCTTTGCCGACCTTTCCAGCTATACCCAGTACCGCACCGAAAAGTCGGACATGAGCCTGACGCTCAGCTACAACGGCACCGGGATCTTCGAAATCGGCCTGCCGGTGGAGAACAAGACCTGGAGCCAGGAAGTCATCCTCACTTCCAAGCCGGGCGGCCCGCTGCAGTGGACTGCAGGTGTCTTCGCCTTTGGCAACAAGGACGTGTGGAAGGTCTTTTCGGACAATGCCCAGCCCAACCGCGTGCGCATCGGCGGTTCAGGCACCAACACGAAGACCATCGCCGCCTTTGCCGACATGACCTACGCGCTGAGCGACAAGCTGTTCCTCACCGCAGGCGGCCGCTTCTCGCATGACAGTGTGACTGACGCCTATTTCAACACCTTCGCGCTGGCGCCTTTCAATCCCACATTCCCGCAACCGCTCGCCGATATTTCGAGCGACCATTTCACCCCGCGCGCCGTGTTGCGCTACAAGCCGGATGACCGTTCGAGCATTTATGCCTCGTACACGCAGGGCTACAAATCGGCGATCATCGATGCTGGCGGTTCGTGCCAGAACGCGCCTTATGTCTGCAATAATGTGAAGCCGGAAAAGATCGACGCGTTCGAGCTTGGCTACAAGTATTCCGGTAACGGCTTCTCGGCCGATCTCTCGGCGTTCTACTACGACTACAAGAACCTGCAGGTCTCGGTTTACCTCGCGGGCCGCGCCAACATCATCAATGCGGCCAATTCCGAGATTTACGGGCTCGACGGCCAGTTCAGCTACAAGGTGAGCGATGCCTTCACGCTGAATGCCGGCGCGGCATGGACCCATGCCCGTTATAAACAGTTCAACAACGCGCCGGTCTATACTCCGTGCCGGGTCTTCCCGGCCGGCAGCGGCGCGAACTGCCTTGATCCGGCAGTGCTGAACAACGGCGTGACCTTCCTCGTCATTCCCACCAACCTGACCAATGCCACGATGCAGCGCACACCGGAATTCACCGCCTCGGTCGGCGCGCGCTATTCGGCGGATCTCGCTGGCGGCAAGCTCGACCTCAGCGGCAACCTCTACTACTCGTCGAAGTTCTTCTTCGGTCCCTCGGGCATCCAGTTCCCGCAGGATGGCTATGCCACGCTGGCCTTGCGGGCAGCCTGGACCGACCCCAGCGACAGCCTGACCCTGGCCGTCTATGGTGAGAACGTGACCAACAAGCGCTACCTGACGCAGGTCCAGTATTCGAACTTCGGCATTGGCGCGAACTGGTCGAAGCCGGCCAGCTATGGCGTCGAAGTCGGCGTGAAATTCTAAGAACAATCCGGGGCGGCGGGCCTTTCGGGCCGCCGCCCACCTTATCTCCGGGAGAGACGACAATGGCACCAATCCGCGTAATCCAGTGGGCGACCGGAAATGTCGGCACCCGCGCCATGCGGGCGGTGGTCGAACATCCCGACATGGAACTGGTCGGTGTCTGGGTGAGCAACCCCGACAAGGCCGGGCTAGATGCCGCGCGGCTGGTCGAGCGCGATGTCGGCTACGAAGGGACCTGCCCGGACACTGGCGTGATCTCAACCCAGTCGGTGGCCGACATTGTCGCCACCCCGGCGGATTGCGTGCTCTACATGCGGCAGGGCACCGATATCGGGGAACTGTGCCTGCTGCTCGCCTCGGGCAAGAATGTCGTCACCACGCGCGGGGACTTTCATCATCCGGACAGCATGGATGTCGAGACGCGGGCGCGGATCGAGGAAGCCTGCGCGGCGGGGAACAGCTCGATCTACTCCACCGGCTCCAGCCCCGGTTTCATTACCGAGGCCATGCTGCTGCCGATCGTCTCGATGTCGCGCCGGCTCGATTGCGTGACGATCGATGAATATGCCGACATGACCAGTCGCAATTCGCCCGACCTGATATTCAACGTGATGGGATACGGCGTGTCGGTCGGCCAATTCGACCAGCGAAAGGTCGACTACGTGAAGCACGATTTCGCCGCCAGCCTCGCGCAGGTGGCCAAGGCCATCGGCATCGAGATCGACGAATGGCGCGCCTTTGGCGAGCTTTCTGGCGCGAACAACACCGTCCAGATCGCTGCCGGGACCATCGAAGCAGGCACGGTAGGTGCGCAGCGCATCACCATCGAAGGCGTCAAGGACGGCAAGCCGCGCCTGCGTTTCCGCGCCAACTGGTATTGCACGACCGACATCGAACACAAGGACTGGAACCTGCGCGAAAGCGGCTGGAAGGTCGTGGTCGAGGGCGGCACGCCGATGGAGGTGAACATCTCCTTCCCGGTGGACGAGGCAACCTATCCGAGCGTCACGCCGGGCTTCACGGCGCACCGTGCAGTCAATGCCATCCCGGCAGTTTGCGCCGCTGCTCCCGGCATCCGCACCACGGCGGACATGGAGCAGGTGATCGCCCGCTTCAGCTGAGCGCGGCGATCTGCTGCGCGATGGCGACCAGCCGCTTCGCCTGCTCGAGGTGAAGCAGTTCCGCCATCTTGCCTTCCACCCGGATCGCGCCCTTGCCGGCATTTTCGGGCAGGGCAAAAGCAGCGATGATCGAGTTGGCCTGCGCCAGTTCGGCCTCGCCGGGTGAGAACACTTCGTTGCAGGGCGCAATCTGGTCCGGGTGGATCAGGCTCTTTCCGTCAAAGCCCCAGAGCAGCCCCTGTTCAGCCTCGCGGCGGAAAACAGCCAGATCGCGGAATTCGTTGCACACGCCGTCGAGCACGGCCACGCCGTTCGCTCGCGCCGCGCAGACGGCGAGGGTGAGGGCGGGGAGGAACGGCGTGCGCTCCGGCGTCAATTTCGCGCGCATTTCCTTGGCGAGGTCGTTGACTCCCATGATCCACAAAGAGAGGCGCGTCGTCTTTGCCATGGCGGCCACGGCATCGAGCTGGCCAACCACGGCGCAGGTCTCGATCATCGCCCAGAGCTGCATTGAGGGCGGGGCGGATTGCAGCGCCGCTTCGCAGGCGGCGATGTCGGTGGGCGAGGAAACCTTCGGCACGAGCACGGCATCAGCGCCGCTTTGAGCGATGGCGGCGAGATCATCCGCGCCCCATTCGGTATCGAGCCCGTTGGCGCGGATTGCCACTTCGCGGCCGCCGAACCCGCCCTCGCGCACCGCAGCCACTGCCGCGGCACGAGCTTCCACCTTGGCCTCGGGCGCGACGGCATCCTCCAGGTCGAGGATGATCACGTCAGCCGGCAGGGTCCGCGCCTTCTCGATGGCCCGTGCGTTCGACGCGGGCAGGTAGAGGGCGGAACGGCGGGGACGGTCTGGGGCGATCATGGCTTGGCTCCGGAAGTGCTTTTGTTTGCCATTCGCACAGATCATCCCCGCGTCAATGGCCGTGCTTGACGGCCCGTCGAAATTGCCACAGACCTGTTGAACAAGAGTTCAGCTGCATGGGTATAGGCGGATTGGACCGGGAGAGTGATCATGGCAAACGCCGCCGCGCCTGCGATTCCGCCGCACGTCCCCGCCGACCTTGTCTGGGAGGCGGACTTCGATGCCTTCACCAACGAAGGCGACGATCCATGGGCAGCGATCTGTCGTCTCCATGAAGGGCCGCCGATCCGTTGGTGCACCAATGTCGCCTATGGCCGCTCGGGCTGGTTGCTCACGCGCCATGACCTGATCAGCGAGGCGATGATCGATTACGAGAACTTCACCGCCGAACGCCACGGCATGATCGCCGATCTGGTGGGCGAGAATGTGCGGCTCAACCCGATCGAGATCGATCCGCCGGCCCACCACGGTTACCGCCGCATTCTCAACCCGCACTTCACACCCAAGGCTCTGCGCGAACTGGAAGAGGCGGTGCGCAGGTCGGCCAGTGAACTGATCGACCGGTTTGCCGCAAGCGGCGGCTGCGAGTTCATCGCCGATTTCGCCATTCCTTATCCCTCCTATGTCTTCCTCGACCTGCTCGACATGCCGCGCGAGATGCTGGGCCAGTTTATCGCCTGGGAGGACGGCATCATGCGCGCTCCGGATATGATGGACCGCGTAAAGGCCGCCCGCGCGGTCTATGCCTATCTCAAGGCGCACCGCGAAAAACAGCTCGAAAGCCCGGGCAATCCCTTGCTCGATGCCATGGTCCACGGCGAGGTCGATGGGCGCCAGCTCGATTACCTTGAATCGATGGGCATGTTCTACGTGCTCTATGTGGGCGGGCTCGATACGGTCTATTCGACGCTCGGCTGGATCATTCGCCACCTTGCCACCCATCCCGACCTGCAAGAGCGCCTGCGCGCCGATCCGGAGCTGATCGGCCCGGCGGTTGAGGAGTTCGCCCGAGCGTTCTCGGTCGTGGTCACGCACCGCAACCTTGCCCGCGATCATCTCTTTCATGGTGTCGAGATGAAGGCGGGGGACGAAATCCACCTGCCGCTGATGCTTGCCGACCGCGATCCCGAGATTTTCGCCGATCCGCATGTGATCGACATAGACCGCAAGCCCCGCCACATCGCCTTTGGCACCGGCACGCACAACTGCCTCGGCATACACCTCGCCAAGCGCGAGCTGCGCATCGTGATCGAGCTGTTCCTTCAGCGATTTCGCAACATCCGCATCAGGGAAGGCGAGGAGTACCGCTATCACACCGGGCGCACGTTCGGCGTCGAATACCTGCCCCTGGTCTGGGAGGTGGCATGATGATCGGTTTTACCGGACAAGCCGTGGTCATAACCGGCGCGGGCGGAGGGCTGGGCCGGGCCTATGCGCTCGAAATCGCCCGGCGCGGCGGCATGGTCGTGGTCAACGATCTCGGCGGATCGACCCGCGGGGGCGAGGGCGAAACCTCGAGCAGCTTTGCCGACAAGGTCGTGGCAGAGATCTTGGCGGCGGGCGGTCAGGCGGTGGCCAACTACGATACTGTCGCCACGCCCGAAGGTGGCAGGGCGATTATCGAATGCGCACTGGATCATTTCGGACGGATCGATGCGGTCATCGCCAATGCCGGCAATATGCGCTTTGGTGATTTCGAGGACCTGACCTTTGACGATCTGAACGCGCTGCTCGCCGTCCATGTTGGCGGAAGCTGGAACGTCGCCCACGCGGCCTGGCCGCACTTGAAGCGGCAAGGCTATGGCAGGATCGTCTTCACCACCAGTTCGGGCGGGACTCTCGGCAATGCCAGCCTCGCCGCATATGGCGCGGCGAAGGGCGGGGTCATGGGCTTGATGCACAACCTTGCCGAGGCCGGCGCGCCGCACGGCATCTTGTGCAATGCGATCATGCCCAATGCGATGAGCCGCATGACCATGGAGATCAAACCGGGCGAACTCGGAGAGAACCCATGGAGCGCTGCCATGCCGCAGTACTTCGACCCGGCATATACGGCTGGCCTGGGCGCCTACCTGGCGAGCAGTGCCTGCACCACGCACCATGGCATCTATTCAATGCTGGGCGGGCGGCTTGGCCGAGCTTTCATCGGTGTCTGTCATGGCCATGCGCAAGATGCGCCGATGGATGCGGAGACGATTGCCGCGAACTGGGTGGCAATCAATGACCATGCCGCCGGCTATGGTGTGCCCGCGAACAACACCGACGAATTCCGCATCGTTGCAGAACTTCGCGGGGTCGAGGTCTAAAGCCCCAGGCGCGAAAGTATCGCCTCGCTTTCCTGCCACAACCGAGCGGCGGCGGCATCGTCCAGCGCCTGCGGCGCGGGCTGTTCCTCGGCCTTCTGGTAGAAATAGCGCCCCGCATCCCGCCCGCCTTCCGGATCGGTGGCGAGCCAGACGAGCGTTTCTGCCGGTTCATCGGGCGAGACTGTCGGCGCGGCGGCCATGTGCTTTTGCATGTTATCGTCGCCGTGGCTGGCGAAATTGCTCGCCACCACGCCGGGATGCATGGCCTGCGCGATGATCCCGTCCGCCGCTACGCGCCGCGCGAGTTCGCGGGTGAACAGGTTATTGGCCAGCTTCGCGCGGCAATAGGCCATGTTGTAATCGCTGCCCAAGCTCTGCAGGTCGTCCCAGTCGAGGCTTTCCGGACGGCGGTGAGCGCTGGAGCCGACCGCGATCACGCGCACTGTCCCGGCGGGCGCGCTTGCGGCGGTGGCCCTCAGCAGGGGGAGCAATTTGCGCGTGAGCAGGAAGGGGGCGAGGTGGTTGGCGGCAAAGGTCGCCTCGTTTCCTTCGTCCGTCCGGATAATCCGGTCTCGCACGCCGCCGGCGTTGTTGATCAACACATCGAGCCGCGGGGTGAGGGCCATTACCTCGCCCGCCAGCCGCTTTACGTCGGCCATCGAGTCGAAATCGGCGTGCAGCATGGTGAAAGCGCCACCGTCCTGCGCCGCGGCATCAATCTCGGCCACTGCCGCCGCGCTGCGGCCAGGGTCGCGCCCCGTCCCGATGACCCGCCAGCCGCGTGCGACAAGCATCCGGGCGGTGGCCTTGCCGATGCCGGCGCTGGCACCGGTAACCAGGGCAACTTGCTGGCTCATATCCTGCTTCCCATTCCCTATCTTGGGCGCATGCCGTCGAGGAACAGGTCCACGGCGAATTCGACCAGCGTTTCGATCTGTTCGGGCGAAGGCGGCTGTCCTGCGACGATCTGGCGCACGGGTCCGCTGACCACCATCGAAAGGAACACACTGGCCGCCAGTGCCGGATCGGCGGGCTGGACCCGCCCGGCTGCCGCCTCGCGCTTCAGAAGGTCGACGATGAAATCGATTACTGGCCGCGCGCTCTGGTTGAAATTGAGCATGAGCAACTGCGGGAAGCGGAAGCTCTCGGTATTGATGATCCGTTGCAGCCGCAGGCCATTGCGGGTCTGGACGAGCCGTATGCGCTGGCGGGCAAGGGCGCGCAGCGTCTCGCGCAGGTCCCCCTGATCCAGGGCCTGCAGTTCCGCCTCAGGCACGATCTGTCGTTCGATCGCGCGCTGGACTGAGGCGAGGAACAACGAGGCCTTGTCCTCGAATTTAACGTAAACCGTGCGCTTGGTCATGTTCATGCGCGCGGCGATCATCTCGATCGTCGTCAGCTCGAACCCGTGCTCAAGGAACATGTCGAGCGCGGTGTCGAGCAGTTCCTCGAAGCGGGCCTCTGCCTGCTCCTTGGTCGGACGTCCGGCACCGCGCCGTGTCAGGGGCGAAGACTTAGTCAAAACAGGCCCTTTGCATTTTTCACTTGCGCCGCTCTCCGAATCGCCAAATAATGATACGCATCAGTTGCCATTTGTCGAGTCCCGGCAAGTGGCTTGGGAAAAGGATGCCGCAAGTGACTTCTGCCGTCGAGAAATTGCTCAGCCATGTCGCTGCGCCTGACCGGTTCGATCACACCGCCGCAGAACTTCGGGCGCTTCAGGTAGAGGCGCTGAACGAGCGGTTTCAGGACCGCAAGGACAAGATCAAGCTGCTGCGCCACCGCGCCGAGGAAGCCGGGATCGATCAGATCACTTCCGTCGAGGACATGGTCCCGCTGCTGTTCCCGCACACCGCCTACAAGTCTTACCCCGAAAGCTTCCTGATGGAGGAGCGCTGGGATCGCCTGACCAAGTGGCTCGGCACGGTCTCGCCTTATCCGATCGAGGGCGTCGACATTGAAGGCATCGCTGACATCGATGACTGGATCGCGCGGCTCGCCGCCAAGGGCTATTTCATCTCCTGCTCGTCGGGCACCACCGGCAAGTCGGCCATGCTGATCGCCAGCCAGAAAGACATGGACTGGTCGAAGATCGACACGGTACAGGTCTTTTCCTGGGGATCGGGCGTAAAGCCTGAGGCGAACCGCTACATGGTCGGCTGCGCGCCGGTCGCTACGGTGCCCAAGAACCAGACCATCGGCGAGGCTCAGACAGCGGCATTTGCTGATCCCGCGCTGGGCCGCTGGGCCTATCCGGTGCCGCCGATCACGGTCGGTTCGCTCACCAAGATGGTCGTCATGCGCAAGAAAATGGCCGATGGCACGGCCAGCCCGCAGGAAGTCGCCGATTTTGAGGCGACCTCGAAGGACCGGCAGAGAGTGCTCGACGATGCCATCGAACTCACCGCGCAGAACATCATCGAGAACCGCGACAAGCTGCTGATGGTCTCCGGCCTGTGGAGCGGGCTCTATGCTGTGGCCAAGGCCGTGCGCGACAAGGGCTATTCGGCCAAGGACTTCAACCCGGACAACTGCATCTATGTCGGGGGCGGATTGAAGCGCGCGCAATTGCCGGCGGATTACAAGGAATTCGTCCACGAGACGTTCAACATTCGGCCCGAGCAGGACTTCCAAAACTATTCGATGCAGGAGCTGAATTCCGGGATGCCCAAGTGCCGCGAAGGCAACCGTTATCACGTGCCGCCTTGGATCGTGCCGATGATCCTCAACAAGGACGGCGATGCACTCGAGCCACACGATGTGAACGGCGGCGAGATCGAAGGCCGCGCCGCCTTCTTCGACCTGTCGCTCGACGGGCGCTGGGGCGGGGTGATCTCGGGTGACAGGATCAGCCTCGATTACAGCCCCTGCGCCTGCGGCAACAAGGGCCCGTCGATCCGCGACAACATCGCCCGCTACGCTGACCTGGAAGGTGACGATAAGATCGGCTGCGCAGGCACCATCGACGCTTATGTACGAGGTGTGGCATGAACGCGCAGACTGAAACCGAGACTGGCGAACCCATCGTCTCGGCACCGTTCTTCCTGCGCGGCGAGCTCGTCGAAGGCACCGACGTCATCCAGAAATCGCGCGACCTTGGCGTGACCTTCGCCACGCCGAGCATCCCCTTCGACAAGGCGATCCCCAAGCGCACCGAAGTGCCGCCGTTGCTCAACACGCCGGTTAGAGAGATCATCGATTTCCTCGTCGAAACTGGCCAGCGGCTGGTGGCTCCGGACAACAGGTACGTCCACGAATGTTTCGACCGCATGGCCTCGACGCACATCCTGCCGCGTTCGGTGTTCGAGACGGTGGGCAAGCACGCGGTCGCCTATCTCAACAAGCGCATCCTGCAGGCCGAGGTCGAGCAGAACTTCCGCGATCCCGGCGCGCTCGATGGCTGGGTGCCGAAGGAGGACTTCAACGGCCGCAAGGCCATGGTCCGCGCCTATGCCCCGCGCCTGATCCACGTCCTGCCGGGCAATTCGCCGGGCGTGGCAGTGAAGTCGATCGCGCAAGGGGCGCTGGTCAAGGCGGTCAACCTGTTCAAGATGAGCAGCGCCGATCCGTTCTATACCGTGGCGATCCTGCGGACGATGGCCGAGATCGATCCCGAACACCCGATCGTCAAATCGATGAGCGCGGTCTACTGGCGCGGCGGCGATGCAGCGGTTGAGAACGTGCTTTATCGCCCGCAGTATTTCGACAAGATCGTCGCCTGGGGCGGCGGTGACGCGATCAACAACGTGGTCAAATACCTCGGCCCCGGCTTCCAGCTCGTCTCGTTCGATCCCAAGACCTCGATCTCGATGCTTGGCAAGGAGGCGCTCGCCAGCGAGGAGATCATGGAGGAAACCGCAGCCAAATGCGCGGCGGACCTGATGATGCTCAATCAGGAAGCCTGCGCCGCCAGCCGCTTCCAGTTCGTTGAAGGCCCGCAGGACAAGGTCGATCAGTGGTGCGCCAAGTTCCAGCGCAACATCGCTGAACGCGCTGCCGCTTCGGGCGATGTGCGCCCGCTCTCGATGGGCCTCCGAGAAGAGGTTGAGGCCTTGATGATGATGGACGACGAATACGGCACCTGGGGCCGCGCCGATGGCAAGGGGCTGGTGATCCGTTCGGAAGAGCCGGTCGATTTTCACCCGATCAACAAGATCGGCAATGTCGTGCGCGTCGACAGCCTTGATGATGCGGTGAAGTGGGTCAACGTCGCTACTCAGACTATCGGCTTCTATCCGTCCGAGCGCATGGCCGATTACCGCGACCGGTTGGGTGCGGGCGGGGCGCAGCGCGTCTGCCCGCTGGGTGAGGCCGGGCCTTCGACTGTCGGCACACCGTGGGACGGCATGTATCCGCTGCACCGCTTCGTAAACTGGATGGTCAACGAGAATGGGGTGGGCTAGCCATCGGCTATGGCTACTTACATGATCTTCATTCGCGAAGGTGCCATCGTCGATCACGAGGCGATGGCAGCTTACCAGTCCGGCAATCGCGGGGCCAATGCCGCCGCCAGCGCGATGAAGCCGCTCGTCGTCTATGGCGAGCTTGAAACGCTGGAAGGCGATGCGGCAGATGGCGTCGTCGTGCTTCAGTTTCCGGATCGCGATGCGGCAAAGGCCTGGTATTTCAGTCCGGAATATCAGGAGAAGGTCAAGCTGCGGCAAAAGGCGGCGCCGTATCGCTGCCTGATGGTGGAGGGACTTTGATGCGCAGGGGTATTTTCGTCCTGGGAGCGCTTGCGCTGTCAGCGATCGCGGCAAGTCAGGTTTCGGGCCAGAATTCACCGCAGCAGAGCGTCTTCAGTATGAAGCCATACCTGGCGAAGGAAGACGTACCTGACAGCCTCAAGATCGATCCTCCGCCGCCGGCCAAGGGTTCCGGGGAAGAAGCGCGCGACCTTGCTGCGCAGAAGGCTGCCCTGAAGCTTCAGAACACGCCGCGCTTCGCCCTTGCCGCGCGCGATGCGGACCTGACTTCGCCGCAGGCCACGAGCGCTTTTTCCTGCGCCGCCGGCATCGCGATCGGGCCGGTGACGACGCCGAAAATCGATGCCTTGCTCCGCCGGACGATGGGTTCCTTCGGTCTCGCTTCGGCCCCGACCAAGCAGAAATACATGCGCAAGCGGCCCTTCGTGGTGAACGGCAAGCCGACTTGCACGCCCTCCCAGGAGAACCTGCTGCGGACCAACGGGTCCTACACGTCCGGCCACTCGGGCATCGGCTGGGGCCAGGCTCTGGTCCTGGCAGAAATCTTCCCGAACCGTGCGGCCGAACTCGTAGCGCGGGGCAGGGCATTCGGGGACAGCCGCCGTATCTGCAACGTCCATTGGCTCTCCGATGTCGAGCAGGGTCAGGTGGTTGCCTCTGCGGTCTTCGCGCGGCTCCAGTCCGAGCCTGCCTATCTGGCTGACCTGGCTGCGGCACGTGAGGAAGCTAAGGCGCTGGCCGGTACCCATGTGCCCGCGGGCTGCGACGTCGAAGCGGCTGCGCTCGCGCAGAAGTAATTGCACCAAAGGGCACTGATCGCCGGCACGAAGGCCACGCGATTGCACCGCCGCGCGGGTACGATAGGCTGCATGTTCCCAGTTTGAGGAGCCTGCATGCCCGGCCATCACCCCTCGTACCACGCGCGCAGCAAGCCTGACCATCCCGCGCTGGTGATCGCCGACACAGGCGAGGTGCTGACTTACCGCGAGCTTGACGCGCAATCGAACCGATTTGCCCAGTTGCTCCGCGCGCGCGGACTGAAGCCGGGTGACCGCATCGGGGTGATGATGCGCAATTCGCTGCTGATGCCGGTGGTCTATTGGGGCGCGACGCGGTGCGGCGTGTTTGTCACAATGCTCTCGACCCATCTGAAGCCAGAGGAAGCGGCCTATATCCTCGGCGATTCCGCCTCGAAGCTGCTGGTGCTCTCCGCCTCGGTTGGCGCAACGCCGCGCGCGCTGGCGGGGGAGGCCGGGGGACGATCCCGGGCGTTGTCGACATCCTCTTTGCAGATGACGACGATCCGATCCCGGGGGCAACCTCGCTCGGCGAGGCGATGGCGGCCATGCCTGCCGAGCCGGTGGCGGACGAGATTTCAGGCTTCCACATGCTCTATTCCAGCGGCACCACCGGTCGGCCCAAGGGTATCGCCGTGCCGTTCACTCCCGGCCCGATAGACGAGTTCAATCTCTCCGAAGGCAGGCCGGACATGTACCGCCCCTTCGACCCGCTGGTCGCGTGGAATGCCGGCCCGCTTTATCATGCGGCGCCGCTGTCCGGCATGGTCATCACCCAGCGGCTTGGCGGCACCTTCGTCACCCTGCGCAAGTTCGATGCCGAGGCGACCTTGCGCGCGATCGAGCAGTGGAAGGTCAATCACGCTCAGTTCGTGCCGACCATGTTCGTGCGCCTGCTCGCCCTGCCTGACGAAGTGCGGGCGAAGTATGACGTCTCATCGCTCAAGCTCGCCATCCACGCCGCCGCGCCGTGTCCGGTCGAGATCAAGCGCCGCATGATCGAATGGTGGGGCCTGTGCATCTTCGAATACTATTCGAGCACCGAAGGCGTCGGGGCTACGGCGATCACGGCGGAGGAATGGCTGAGGAAGCCCGGTTCGGTCGGCCGGTCAAGCATGGGGCCGATCCACATCTGCGACGATGAAGGCCGCGAATTGCCGCCGGGCGAGGTGGGGGTGATCTGGTTCGAGGCGCCCGAGGGGCGGACGATCAACTACCTCAACGATCCGGAAAAGGCGCGGCGTTCCACCCATCCCGATCATGCCAACTGGTTCACCGTGGGAGACATCGGCCGGTTGGATGAAGACGGCTACCTGTTCCTCACCGACCGCAAGGATTTCATGATCATCTCTGGCGGGGTGAACATCTACCCGCAGGCGATCGAGGACTGCCTTATCGTCCATCCGAAAGTGATGGACGCGGCGGTGATCGGCGTGCCTGACCCGGAATATGGCGAGCGGGTGAAGGCGGTGGTTCAACCCAAGGTCTGGGCCGACGCCGGACCGGAGCTTGAGGCGGAACTGCGCGAATGGTGCGCCACCAGGATTTCGCCGGTCACCCAGCCACGCAGTTACGATTTCGTCGAGGAACTGCCGCGCATCCCATCGGGCAAGCTGGCGAAGCACGAGTTGCGCAAGATCTACGGCAACCCGGTGGCGGTGGTTTAGTTTCGTGAGGTCTAAACCTCCGGCAGGTCGTCCGGAATCCAGTTCGGCTGGCGCTTCTCCATGAAGGCCCGCATGCCTTCGCGCACTTCCGTGCCGTAGGCGAGGCTGGCGAACATCGTTTCATAATCGATCGGCGCATATTGCTGGTTGAGCATCCGCTTTACGTGAGCACGCGCCTCGGGAGCGATCTTGAGCAGTTCGACCGCCGCCTTCAACGCCTCGGCGCGCAGGGTTTCGTGCGGCACGATGCGGCTGACGAGACCGATGCGATAGGCCTCTGCCGCGTCGATCGGCCGCCCGGTGAGCAGCAGGTCGCGCGCCTGCGCCATGCCGACATGGGCCGGCAGCACAGCGGCATAGGTGGCGTCGACGATCCCGCGCAGCAGCTCTGGCACGCGGAAGGTCGCCTTGTCGGATACCACAGCGATGTCACTCATCATCGCCACGAGCAGGCCGCCAGCCTGGCAGATGCCGTTGACCGCGCTGACTACGGGCGCAACCGATTCCCGGATCGCGACGAAAGGCAGGCTTTCGTAAGTGAGGCCTTCCGGAACCTTCTCGTCCTCGGGTTCATAGCGCCCGCCAAGGTCACCGCCGGGGGCGAAGACATCGTTCGTACCGATGATGATCAGCGCGCGCAGGTCGTTGTTCTTGTCATTGACCAGCCGCACCGCGCGCTTGATCCCGAAGTACATGGCGGGCGTGAAGGCATTGCGGGCATTCGGACGGTCAATCTGGCACCACAGGATCGGTCCCTGCCGTTCGAGCTTCAGGCACTGCGCGCCGACATTGAGGTCCATGGGTCACTCTCCTTTCCCGCATTTCTGTGGCAAGCCGTGGGCCCACGCAACTGCGCGACGGCACTATCCCCCCGGCGTTGCGCCGCCTCTGGACCCCGCGGCCTCGGCTCGTCTAACCAAGATCCATGGAATTCACCTGGAACGAAGAGCAGCAGGCGTTTCGCGACAAGCTGTGCGCCTTCCTCGATGCGGAGCTGCCCGACGATTGGGAGAAGTTCTCCCAGCACGGTCCCGCGAGTCCGGCGCTGACGAAGTTCGCCGCCGAATTCTGCCGCAAGCTGGCGGATAACGGCATGCTGTTCCCGCACTGGCCGGTGGAGCACGGCGGGCAGGGGCTCGACCCGTGGCACCAGCAGATTCTGGCCGAAGTCATGTGGGAATATGGCGAGCCGCGCGGCGGTCAGTACATGAACGTCAACTGGATCGGCCCGACGCTGATGAAGTACGGCACACCGGCCCAGCAGGCGCATTACCTGCCGCAGATCGCCAAGGGCGAGATGCTGTGGTGCCAGGGCTTTTCCGAGCCGGACAGCGGATCGGACCCGGCCAGCCTGCGCACCCGCGCGGTGCTCGAAGGCGATCATTACCGCGTCAATGGCCAGAAGATCTGGACCAGCTACGCCGGACTTGCCGACACCTGCTTCCTGCTGACCCGCACCAGCGACGATCGCAAGCGCGGCATCACTATCCTGCTGGTGCCGATGGACACGCCCGGCATCACCGTGCGCCAAATTCCCAGCCTTATCGGCGAGGGCGACATTCACGAGGTGTTCTTTGACGATGTGATCGTGCCGCTTGGCCAGCGGTTTGGTGAGGAAGGGCAGGCCTGGGAGATCATTTCCTATTCGCTGACCAACGAACGGCTCGGCATCCCGCGCTATCACCTGGCGCGCACGGCGCTCGACCGGGCGGTGTCCATGCTCAAGGATCGGGGTGATTGGCAGGGCGAGGTCGTGAAGGCCGAGGCTGGCCGCTGCGCCGCGCTGTGCGAAGGCGCACGGACGGCCAATTACGCCATTGTCCAGAAGCGTACCGAGGGCCTTGCCGTCGGGCCCGAAGCCAGCTCCGCCCGCTTCGCCACGGTCATGGCCGAACGTGCCGTCTGCGAGTTCGTGGTCGAATTCGTGCCCGAAGCGCTCGCCGATGCCTCGCCGTACCTCAAAATGCATCACCAGCGCGGGATCGTCGCCGGCATTGCGTCGGGCGCGGCGGAGATCCAGCTCAACATCATTGCGGGCGATGTGCTCGAACTGCCGAGGGAACCGCGCTGATGGACCTCGCGCTGAACGAAGACCAGGGCCAGATCCTCGATTTTCTCGACGGTCTGACGCGTCCCTATGCCAGTGTGCCGATGCACGATTGTTCGCTCGCGCTGGTGAGCGAAGGGCTGGAAGCCGAGCTGGCCGAGGGCGGGTTCCTCGATGTGGCTGCCATGGAAGAGCTGGGGCCGGTAACGGCGGCGCTGGTGATCGAACGGCTGGCACGCCTGCCTTTCGCGGTAGAGGCCGCGGCGTCTGCCCTGCTGCGGATCGCGCTCGATCCTGACCTGCCGCGACCGCTGTGTCTGGTGGAGGAAGGCCGGCTGAACCGACCGGTGCGCTACCTGAAAGCTGGCGCGACCGTGGTCGTCTTGGGCGGGGGCGGCGTGAAGACCTTCACCGCCAGCGCAGACCATGTGCGCGCCGTGACGGACGAACCGCTCTACGCCTATCCCATTGCGTACCTCACCGAGGTGCCTGCCGATGCGCGGCTCCATGATATGGACCCTGCCGAGGCACTCCGCCTCTGGCGTGTCGGCGTGGCAGCCGAAGCGGCAGGCCTGCTCGCCGCCGCGCTGGACAGCGTCAAGACTTACACCTCCGAACGCAAGCAGTTCGGCCGGCCGCTCGCGACATTCCAGGCGCTGCGCCACCGTATGGCCGAGGCGCAGGTGCTGACCAATGCCGCCTACTGGCTCGCCCTCCGGGCTGCCGGGACTGGTGATGTGGGTGATGCGGCCTTGGCCGTGGCTCATTCGCTCGATACGGCGAAACGGGTCGGATATGACTTCCACCAGTTCATGGGCGCCATGGGCATGACGCTGGAGCATCCGCTGCATCTATGGACCTACCGCCTGAAGTTCCTCACTGGAGAGCTTGGCGGACGCGGTGCCAATGCGGCGGCGGCGGCGGAAGCGATCTGGGGTTAGTTCCTACCGGATAGCCGGCATGATCTCCTCGGCCACCCACTGGGTGTAATCCATATATTCCTCCACCCCGCTCACCGCCGGGATGGGAATGCCGCTCATCGTCACGCCCAGTTCCCTGAACCAGTTCAGCCGGTCGATGATTTCGGTCTTGGTCTGGCCGGCGCGGGCCTTGGGATCGTCGATGACCGCGTGGCCTTCACCCACCCGGCTGGTTGAAAAGCCGTAGAACACGTCCTCCAGCTTGCCGGCGTAGTCCGGCTGCGACTTGATGTAGTCGATCTTGTCGGGGATGGTTTCGGGCTTGGTCAGGAACGGCCACCAGCCCGAACAGTACCGCCCGCAGCGGCGCAGGACCGGATCGGCATCACCTCCCAGCCACAGCGGCAGGTGCGGTTTCTGCACCGGCTTGGGTTCAAAGGCGACATCCCTGAAGCTGACGTATTTGCCTTCGAATTCGGGATTGTCACTGGTCCACAGTTCGACAATCGCGGCGAGGTATTCTTCGCAGATCGCACCGCGCTCGTGGAACGGCACGCCGAGGATCTGGAACTCCTCCTCAAGCCAGCCGGCCGCGAAGGTCACCGTCGCGCGGCCGCTCGACATCCAGTCCAGCGTCGCCAGCGCCTTGGCCGAGACGATGGGATTTTGCAGGGGCAGGATCGCGATGCACGAATTGACCCTGATCGTCTCGGTCGCCCCGGCGAGGTAGGACATTCCCGCAAAAGCGTTGAAATAGAACGGGCCGGACAAGCCGACGTGTTGGCGCGGGATGATATGGTGCTCGGGCACGCAGATCATCTCGTAGCCCAGCTTTTCCGCCCATTTCGCCAACCGCGTTTGATCCGCGCCGGTCACCGCCAGTTCCCAAGGCTGCATCGAAGCCTTGAGCTCCAGCAGGTGTGGCATCGAAAAGGCGAGTTTCATCGCAGTTCCTCCCATTGAAGTCACGCTGGCGCGGTTGGGACGGTTAGTCGATGATCTTTCGTTCGATCAGGTCCGCAATATCGCCGGGGGAGAGGCCGAGCAGTTCGCCATAGACGTATTCATTGTGCTCGCCGAGCAGCGGCGCGCCGCGTTCGATCTGCGCTTCGTCGGGCGTCATGCGCCATGGTGGGCCGATGATCGGGCGGCTGCCGTTGCGGTGATCGGTGACCATGCGGTAGCCGCCGCGCGACCACATCAGGTCGTCACTGCACAAGTCGATCGAGCTTTGCGAGCGGAATGCCGGAACGCCCAGCGCTCGCAGCGCTGTGCCCAGTTCGGAGGCATCGCGGGTGGAGGTTTTCTCAGCGATCCACGCATCGATGACATGGCGGTCGGCCTGCCGCCCAGCGAGGGTCGCATGGCCCTGCGCGGGTTCGATTCCGAGTTCACTGCACAGCGCCGCCCATTCCGAATTGCCATCAACCGCGATGGATATCCACTCTCCGTCCGCGCAGGGGTATGCGCCGTGGGGGCACATTTCGGAGTGAAAGTTCCCGTCAGCCTCAGGCACTTCGCCAGTCACGCTCCATGAGACGAGGCTGTCGCCGATCAGGCTGGTCATGGCCTCTACGGCAGACAGGTCGATAAACTGACCTTCGCCGGTGCTCTCCCGGTGGTGCAGAGCCGCGACAATGGCCAGCGCGGCATAGGCGCCGGCGGTGGAATCGCCGTAGCGGATGTTCATGCCTCGCGGCACTTCGCCTTCGTGGCCGACAAGGTAGTTCAGCCCCGCGAGCGCCGCAAAGCATGGGGCATAGCCTGTCTGATAAGCGAGCGGCCCCTCGGTGCCCCACATCTTGAGCGACAGGGCGATAATGTCTGGCTTGATCGTCTTCAGGCTCTCGTAATCCAGCCCTGACCGCGCCATCGCGCCCTGCCGGATATTGTCGATCACCACGTCGCTCTCGGCGACCATTTTTTTGACGAGTTCCAGCCCCTCCTGTGTCTTCATGTTGACCTGGACGGAGAGGACCTCCTGGTTGATCGACTGGAAATAGGGCGCGGCATTGATGTCCACCCCGCCATAGGCCCGCATCTCATCGAGGTTGGTCATCGATTCGACCTTGATGACCTCGGCGCCGAGGTGGGCGAGGTATTTGCCGGTGTAGGGTCCGGCCCAGACTTTGGTGAAGGCGAGGACGCGGACGCCGGAGAGCGGTCCGCCGCGCTGGGGGAGGGGCATCAGGCAGCCTCCCCGTCATGTTCGCCAAGCGCAGGCGCGGGGCTGTGCAGTTGTACCGGCGTTGCAGACAGCTTGTAGCTGGCCGTGGGGTAAATCGCCTCTCCCAGGACGGGATGCGTGACCTTCTGGAAGAATCCGCGGTGCCGAAGTTGCTCGTTGTCTGGCAGGTCGGCCGCGCTGTTGACCGGAACGATGGTTACCCCAAGCTTCTGGCCTTCGACTGAGACGCGATGTTTGAACTGTACTTTGGCCCAGACCGCGAAATGCTGACGGAACAGGGCCACGCGGTCGGGCGTGCAGTGGAATTCCAGCCAATCCTCTGGGAAATCAGCAACCCAATCGGGATTGCCCATCAGGCTGACCAAGCCCTTCCAGTGCGCCTTGGTGGTCATGAATATATAGAGGAACCCGTCGGCACAGGCGAAGCTGGTGGCGGGGCCGCCCATGTCATAGGCGGTACGCGCCTTGCTCGGCTCCTGCTCTCCGGCGAGCATCCGGCCGAGCACGGTATCGGCGCGATTGATCTGGACCTCGACCTCGGAAATGTCGATCGCCTGACCCTGTCCGGTGCGGCGCTGGCGAAGCAGGGACGAGAGGACGCAAAGCGCGGCGTCGATGCCAGCTTCGTAGTCCGGCAGGAACCGCCCCGCGCCCTTGAGCGGCGGCTTGTCCGGCGGGGTCTCGCTCGGCGAATGATAGGCCCAGCCGCCCGCATTGATGACGTTGATCGGCCGCGCCTGCTGGTAATCCGCTGGCGCGCCTTGGCCGAAGGGCGTGATCAGGCAATGGACGAGGCGGGGGTACAGGTCTGACAATTCCTGCGGCGAATGGAGCGGTCCGGCATGATCATCGATCAGCGCATCGGCGCGCTCCAGCAGGCGTTCGAGCTTCCTTCTGTCGGCGGGCTTCGCTGGATCCAGCACCACTGATTTCTTGTTGGTGTTGAGATAGGCGAACAGTGTCGAGCGCTCCGGACCCGGCACGCCGTCCTTGAAAGGGCCGATTCTGCGCGTCGGTGCGCCGCCCGGGCGTTCGACCTTGATCACCTCGGCACCGAAATCGGCGATCAGCTTGCCGCAGTATTCGCCGCAAACGCGCTCCGCCACTTCGACGATCACCAGGCCTTTCAGAGCGCTCACAGGCTTTGTCCGTCATCGATGGTAAAGGTGCTGCCGGCCACCTGCCGGCTGCGGTCGGACAGGAGATAGACCAGCATGTCGTCAAGCGCATCGCTTTCCAGCAAGCGGCGGCGGTGCAGCCCCTCTATGTCCGCCTTGCCGCGCTCGCTGGCGAACCACTCGGCGTTGATTTCGCTCGGCATCCAACCGGGCTGCAGGCAATTGACGTTGATTCCCTGCCGCACCCATTCGCGGGCGAACTGGCGGGTGAGGTGAGCGATTCCCGCCTTGGTCGCGGCATACATGGCATCGCCTGTGCCGTTCTGCTGCGCGGTGATAGAGCCGATCAGGACGATGCGTCCGCGCCCCGTGTCGCGAGAACCGGCGGCGATCATCCGCCGGGCCCCTTCGCGCGCAGCCAGATAGGTGCCAAGCAGGTTGGTATCGATCACTTGCCGCAGGCCCTGCTCTGGCACGTCAGTCGAACGTCCGCCGGTGCCAACCCCGGCATTGCAGACAACTCCATCTACTGAACCGAAATGCGCCACTGCCGCGTCGAAAGCCGCGATCACGCTGCCTTCATCGGTTACATCGAGCGGCACGGCCAGCGCCTGCTCGCCGATCTCTGAAGCCAGCGCCTTGACCCGGTCGACACGCCGCGCACCGAGCACGACCTTGCCGCCCGCCGCCGCAACCACAAGCGCAAAGCCGGCGCCCAGTCCGGCGGAGGCCCCGGCGATCAGTACCGTGCGTCCGGCAAGATCGGTCATGTATCCGCCTGTCTCAGCGGCTTGGCAGCTTTGGCGTCATGGCGACGTACTTGTCGATGGCGCGCTCGAAATGGCGGATGCGGATTTCCCGGTAATTGCCCAGTGTCAGCCCGGATTTGGCCGAAGCCTCCAGCCCTTCCTGCTGCGCGTAGAGGTTGTCGGTATCCTGATCGAGGATCTTGCCAAAGCCCGGGTCCATTCCCTCCGCTTCGGCAAACGACTGATCGTCACGCAGGATGATCGGTTCGGCCGGATCGGGCCGGGGGCCGTCCTTGGGCACGGGGCGCATGAACATCACTTCGTAGATGCAGCGGCGGTGGTCCTTCGGGTCGGGGCGGAAGCGATAGACCATGGGCAGCGAAATTCCCGGGAACAGGTAGGTGTTCGGAAAGATCGTGTAGCTGAAGCAGTCGAGCAGTTCGGAATCAGACACGTTCGACAGGTCGCTGTTTGTGGCCGCCTCAAACATGCCGCGGAACATGTCCGCCATGGCCTGCCGCGCAGTGCCGTCGCCGACCATCGGGCGGTCGTCCGAAAGGACCGAGCTGTCGCCGATGGTGAACTGGTCGAGGATTTGCTGCTCGGTAAACTTGCCTTCAAGGTGCGGGCTCAGCACGCCGAGGCACGAGATGAAGCGGTTCACATGCTCGCCGTAAACATCGTACTGCGAATTGGCGTCGGCGTTCGATGGCGCGACCTGAGGGTGGGTGTCGAGCACATGGTAGGCTTCCATGAAGGCCTCCACGGTCAGCTTCCAGTTGGCCGGATAGCTCTTCTGCACGTGGCAGTAGATGTAGCGGTCTTCGAGCTTCCATGCCTCGATGTGCTCGACCGCCTTGGCGCCGAGATAGTCGCGCAAGCCGGGGGCATCGGCATCCATGTTGATCCACACAAAGCCGCCCAGCGTTTCCACGCGGGCTTCGGGCAGGGTCAGCTTGTCCTGATCGACATGGGGGAAGTCCCGGGGGCAGAGCACCTTCTTGTTGGTGCCGTCGAGATTCCACGTCCAACCGTGGAACGGGCACTTGATGTCCGCGGCATAGCCCGCGGTGCCCGAAGGCTTCAGCTTGGTTCCGCGGTGCAGGCAGGCGTTGAAGTGCGCCTTGATCGAGCCATCGTCGGTGCGGGTGACGATGAAGGAATAGGGGCCGATATCGTAAACGTAATAGTCGCCGGCTTCGGGAATGTGTTCTTCGCGGCAGGCAAACTGCCAGGTGCGGGTCCACATCGATTCCATTTCGCGCCGGGCGAAATCGGCGCTGATGTAGCGATCCTTGGAAATGTCCTCGCTGCCCAGGTATTCGTAGCTTTCGCTGCGCACCCATTCGGGGGCGGCAACCTTGTCGGCGGCGATGATTTCCTGCGTGGAGATCGCCGGGCAGCGGGCTTCGCCGGGTTGGAGCTTGCCGGTTTCGACGTTCATGGGGCTCGTTCCTTTGTGGGTCGTTCGGCGACCGGGGATGCGGATCAGTTGGGCGACTTGTGCAGCGCGCCGTCCTTCATGACCATGACCACGCGCGCATTGTCTGCGAGTATGGATAGGTCAGCGAGAACGTCGCCATCGACGAGGATCATGTCGGCCAGCTTGCCCGCCTCGATCGTGCCGAGCGAGCCACCGTCCATCATGGCAAGGCCGCCGTTGCGGGTGGCGCAGATCAGGGCTTCGGCCGGGCTGTAGCCATAGTAATCGACGAAGAGCTGCACGTCCCGCGCATTGGTCCCCTGAGGGTTCCACGCGAGCCCATAGTCGCCGCCGATCAGGTGCCTGATGCCGCGTTTGCGCAGTTCGGTGTGGGTGGCGATCGAGGCTTCGACGAGGGCGGGGATGCCCATGTAATCCGCCGTTCCCTTGGGCAGCCATGGCTCGCCATGATGAATCATCGAATGGAACAGGCCGATCGATGGCGCGACGAAGATGCGGTCCTTTGCCTCCTCGCAAAGGTCGAGCATTTCCTCGTCATGGAATTCGGCGTGGAGGATGCCGGTCACCCCTGCGCGGACGCAATGCTTGACGCTTTCCGCAGAGCGCGCGTGGGCGTTGACCTTCTTGCCGAACCCGCGCGCTGTATCGACCGCCATCTTGACTTCCTCGAAGCTCATCGGCGTGCAGTCGGCAGGGGCGGTGGGGTAGAAAGGATCGCCCGAGACATCGAGCTTGATGTTGTCGCAACCTTCGCGGCAGGCGATCCGCACGGCGCGGCGCATTTCCTCGGGGCCGGTGATGATCTGCGAAATGCCGTCCTTGTGGGCGTGTTCGCGGCTTTCGTCGCCAATCGAGCCGATGACGGTGATTTCGAGGCTGCCGGCGCGGATGCGCGGGCCCGGGATCTTGCCAGCATTGACCGCATCGCGGATCGCGACGCCCAGCCGCAGCTTGGCTTCCGAGGCCCCATAGGCACTGGTAAAGCCCGCATCGAGCAGCTTGCGCGCGCCTTCCATGGTGATCAGCGTGTGGGCCTCAGGCGAGGGGGCGATGATCTGGTCCGTGGTCGCGGCATCGCCGAACGAGAGGTGGGCGTGCCCTTCGACCATGCCTGGCATCAGGAATTTGCCCGAGGCATCGATTACCATGTCCGCTGAAGGAGCTTCGCCCTCCGTGACGGCGCTGATCGAATTGCCGTCCACCAGCACGTGGCCCTGGAACGGCGCCCTGCCGGTGGCATCGAAGATGGTGGCGTTGATAATGGCAGTCGTGGCCACTGGCGGTCCCTCTCAGTTCGGCACACGGGCGTGCTTCTCAAGAGGAAAGGATAGGCGCAGCACCGTCCGCGCCAAATGACTGAAAGGGCAGTGGCCATTTGCCTTGTCGGCTAGCAGGCGGGCAGTCCTTGCCTGAATCGCGGCGCTGCGCCACTCAAGGCACGTCGCACTGGGAGAGAGTGGAGCACAATGGGCAGCCTGAAAGTTACAATCACCGACGTGAAGGGTGAAAGGCGCACCTTCGACAATGTCGAAGAGGGCCTGAGCCTGATGGAAGTCGCCAAGGCCAACGGCGTCGAGGGGATTTTCGGTGACTGCGGCGGCGGCTGCTCCTGCGCGACCTGCCACGTCTATGTCGCGGCCGAATGGATGGAAAAGGTGGGCCAGCCTGACGACATCGAGATGGACATGCTCGACATGGCGGCCGAACCGCAGCCGAACAGCCGGCTATCCTGCCAGATCAAGTTGGCCCCTGAACTCGACGGAATCGAAGTGACCGTCGCACCCGCTGGCTGATGCGACCTTGGGCTTGCCGAAAGGGGCAAGCGCACATTCGACCAAGGCTATGGCCGCGCCTCTGGCACCAAGGCATTGTGCCGGCAGCACCTGGGACAGGATAGAATGATGGAAACGCAAGAGCTGACAGCCTCTGACAGGCAACTGATCGAATGCGGCACGCTCGCCGATCACGCCATTCAGGCGCATCCCAACCAATTCTACGCGGCTCTGCGCCATGGCGATCCGGTTCACTACGATCCGAAGCTCGATTCCTGGCTGATCACCCGGCACGAGGATATCCTGTTCGTCCAGTCCGATCCGATCAGCTTCTCGGTCAACAAGGGCTACCATACGCAGCAGGCGCGCGGCATGCAGGCCGAGTTCCAGGAAATCCTGCGAACCGAGGGTGGCGGCTATTTCCCCGATGCGATCATGTCGGACCCACCCTATCACACGCGCATCCGCAAGCTGATGGAGAACGCCTTTACCGCGCACCGCGTGAAGGAGCTGGAACCGCGCATAACGGCGGTCGTCCGCGACCTTCTGGAAAGCGTTGCGGACAAGGGCAGCGCCGATGCGGTGAAGGAGATCGCGGTTCCGTTGACGATCCGGGTGATCGTCGAGCAACTCGGCCTCGATCACGGCATGGAAGAGCAGATCAGCCGCTGGTCCGTGGCCGTCACCGCCCAGATCGGCCGCATGCAGAACCGCGAGCAGATGCTGGAGAATGCCCGCCAGATTTGCGATCTTCAGCATTACATCATCGGCAAGATGAAGGAGCGTCAGGCGAACCGGGGCGAGGACATGATCTCTGACATGGTCCACGCCGAATTGCCCAATCCGGACGGCACGACTGACCGGCTGACCTTCGAGGAAGCCGTCAGCCTGATCCGCGCAACGCTGATCGCGGGGAACGACACGACGGCGACGGCGATCGGAAACCTGTTCTACCTGATCACCACGCGCGAAGGCTTTGCTGACCTGATGAAGGAGGTTGTCGAAGACGACCGCAAGCTGACCCGCTTCGTCGAGGAGCTGCTGCGCATCGAACCCCCGGTCCGCGCGCTTTCACGCATGACGACGAAGGAAGTGGTTGTTGGGGGGACGACGATCCCGGAAGGCGCCCACCTGCTGCTGGTCTATGCTTCCGGCAACGATGACGAGACCGTGTTCCCCGATCCGCGCAAGTTCGATATCGACCGGCCCAACATCGCCCGCCACGTCGCGTTCGGCGGCGGTCCGCACCGCTGTGTTGGGCTGGCGCTGGCGCGCATGGAGGTAAAGGTCATGGCGCGCGAGATTGTCCGGCACCTCGACAGCATCAAGCTGACGATCCCGGTGGAAGACATCCGCTATGTTCCGACCGTAGCCACGCGCACGATCGAAAGCCTGCCGATCACTTTTTCCAGGCGAGCAGGCTGATGGCCGAATTGACTGGCAAGGTCGCAGTCATCACGGGCGGCGCATCCGGCATCGGCCGCGCATCGGTCGAGCTTTTCGTTGCCGAGGGTGCGAAGGTGGTGATTGCCGACATGGATGAGGCAGCGGGCCAGGGACTGGCCGAAGGCCTTGGCGAAAGTGCCGTGTTCATCCGCACCGATGTATCGGACCGGGATCAGGTACAGGCGGCTGTCGATCTGGCCGTCTCGCACTTCGGCGGCCTGCATATCATGTTCAACAATGCCGGAATGTCGTGCGGCGCCTATCCCGACTTCATCGATGACAGGCTGGATGATTTTGACCGTGTCATGCGCGTCAACGTGCTGGGGCCCATGCTCGGCACCCAGATCGCTGCGCGGCATATGAAGGACCATGGCGGCGGCGTGATCCTGCAGAATTCATCGATAGCCGGCATGCTCGCCGGTCATGCGATGATGACCTACCGGGCGTCCAAGGCGGCGCTCAACCAGTTCAGCAAGTCAGCGGCGATCGATCTTGGTCGCTATGGCATTCGCGTGAATTGCCTCGTTCCCGGCCATATCCGGACGCAGCTTTCGTCGTTCCAGCAAGGCGCGGCGAGCGACAAGCTGGCGGCGCTCGATCAGGAGATCGATGCGGTTTACCTGTCCAACCAGATCCTCAAGCGGCGGGGCGAGCCTGAGGACTGCGCGCAGGCCGCGCTGTTCCTCGCCAGCGACCGGGCGCGGCAGATCACCGGGATCCTGATGCCGGTCGAAGCCGGGGTGACCGCGGGCGATCCGGTGAACCACCTCGCCGACATCATGGACGCGCGCAGCCGGATCCTCGGCTGAGGCATCGCCGCAGCGGCTTGCTCCGCGCCGCCTTTGCGGCACGATGCGCGGCAGGAGAATTGCCATGACCGACTGGACCGGCGGCCTGCCGATCGACATTGACTACATGTTCCGTGCTCGGCCTGCCGACCCGGAAATGCGGGAAAGTGCCTCGGTCTGGATCTTCGAGGAGAACGGGAAGTTCGCCCTGCCTCGGGTGGGTATCGAGGCGCAGGGCGCGGTGTGGGATACGCACCGTTATGACATGAACGTCGCCTTCGCCGATGGCCGGGTGCTGCGTGAAAGCGCGGTGGGTCGCTCACAATCCCCGATTGGGCCCAGCGGCAGGCCTGACACGTTGGGCTCTGACGGGCTGACCTTCAGCTGCATCGAGCCCTTCCGCCGCTGGACCGTCTCCTATGAAGGCGAGGCATGGGAAGGGACGGTCGAAGAGCAGATCCGCGGCGAGTTCGGCGCCTACGCCGATCTGGGCCGCTCCAAGGGGCTTGAGGGCAGGGCGCGTGTGCCAGTCTCATGGGAAGTGGACCTCGAAATGGTCACACCCGCCTGGGTGCAGGACTACCGCGAGGAGAAGCTCGCCGGCATGAGCGAGCGCGAGCGTGCCGACGCCGGGTCAATGGGCTATGGCTGGCGGGTGGAGCACTGCTTTCGCGGCAGCGGCGACCTGAACGTCGGCGGGGAGCGTCAGTCCTTCAACTGCCTTGGCAGCCGCATCCGTCGCCAGTCGGTTCGGCCCATGGGTGCGTTTCGCGGGCACGCCTGGATGGAAGCGGTGTTCCCGGATGGCCGCGCCTTCGGCTTCATCACCTATCCCCCCTACCCGGCGAGGATCCGGAAGATACCTACAACAATGCCTATTTCTGGACTGGGGAGAAGTTCCTGGCCGGAAAGGTGCGCAATGCCCCGTTCCTCCGCCGTGTGATGCCTCGCGGGGATGACGTGTCCTGCGTGATCGAAACGGCAGAGGGCTCCTTCGCGATTACCGGCGAAACGGTGAACGCCACATTCCACATGGGTAACCCGGGAGTGAACGGGTTCAACAACCAGCAGGGCGGGGTGAAATTCACCCTCGACGGACAGACGACCTATGGAATGATAGAGAGGTCGTCGCCCGCCGAGTTATGTACGGTTATTCTCTAAAGGATCAGGCCGAGCCCATGTAGCGGCCGCCGTTCACGCTGATCGTCTGGCCGGTCATGTAACCGCCCTCTTCCGAGCAGAGGAAGGCGGCGGCGGCGGCGATGTCTTCACCCGTGCCGATGCGCTTTACCGGCAGGGCCGCGCCATAGGCCTCGACCGCGCCGGGCTGCTGCATGATCTCGGCACCGCGCAGCATCGGGGTATCGATCGAGCCCGGCGGGATCATGTTGGCCGTGATGCCATGCTCTCCCAGCGCCATGGCGAGGCACTTGGTGAGGCCGAGGAGGCCGCCCTTGGAGCTGGTGTAATGCGTCTGCAGCGCCGAGCCCGACTGCACCGACGACGAGGTGATATTGACGATGCGGCCCCACTTCGCCTCGATCATGTCGGGCACGCATTCCTGTGTGACGAGGAATGGGCCAACGAGATTGACCTTGAGCACCTTCATCAGCAGCTCTTCACTGATGTCGAGGAAGTCGTTGAACGGGGCGATGCCGGCATTGTTGATCAGGATGGCGATCTTGCCGAGTTCAGCGCGGGTGCGGTCGGCGGCAGCCTTGATCGCTGCCTTGTCCGAACAGTCCACCGTAACGGCAATGGCGGTGCCGCCGGCCTCACGGACGAGGCGCGCGGTTTCCTCGGCACCTTCGCCGTTGATGTCCCAGATGGCGATCTTTGCCTCGTCTTCGGCAAGGCGCAGGGCCATCGAACGGCCCATTCCAGAGCCGGCACCAGTGATCACGGCCACGCGGCCACCAAGCGAACGAGTCATGAAAAAGCTCTCCCGTGCCAGATGATCCGGCGTTGCTGAACGGCTGTACAGCAGCGGGTGGCGGCTTAGTCAAGCCGCCATGGCGGTATCAGGGGTTGGGCGAGAACCCGCCGTAAGAGCCCTTGTGAAAGAGCATCGGATCCGCATCGCGGTGCGTTTCAAGGTTCACCACAAGCCCTGTCACGAACCAGTGGTCGCCTGCTTCTTGGACTGCGTGAAGGCTGCATTCGACCGAAACCATGGTGCCTTCGAGCACCGGGAGACCATGATCGGAAAGCACGTAGTCGACGCCAGCGAACTTGTCCGATCCCGACTTGGCGAGCTGCGCACAGAGCAGCAATTGATCGCGCGCTAGCACATTGACGCAGAAGTGCCCTGCTTGTTCGATCTGCAGCCAGGTCGACGATCGCTTGTCCGGCAGGAACCCCACGAGCGGCGGATCGAGTGATACCGAGGTAAAGGTGCCCACAACCATGCCAATCGGTGCGCCGCCTTCCCCGACAGCGGTGATCACCGCCACTCCGGTAGGGTAATTGCCCAGCACCTTGCGGAACACCGCAGGATCAATCGCCGTTTCGTCCATGCCTTGTCGCTTCTCCGTTGTCGGGTCCATGCCGGATGACGGAGAAATAGGCAACGCTGCCTCGTCCGCTCACCGGACACTCTTGCGTTGGCAGCCAAGCTGTGCTGATCACCTGTTCAAACACGATGGGAGCAGATGTGGCAAGGCCGCTGAAAAATCCGGAGGAAGTGGCAGTAATCGGTGCCGGTTTTGCCGGCCTCTCCGCCGCCCGCCACGCCGCGCGGCTGGGGCGGCTGGTGACGCTCTTCGAATCGTCCGGCCTGTATGGCGGCCTCGTCGCAACGGTTGGAGAGGTCGACGATCTTCCCTTTCCGGGAACCTGGTCGGGTCAAGACCTGGCCATGCACCTGCTCGAACAGGCACAGAAGGTCGGCGTGCGGCTGGTCGATTCGGCCGTTGCGCGGCTCGATGCCGGTGATCGGATGTCCCTGATCGATGCTGAGGGACGGGAATACACTCCCGAAGCGGTGATCGTCGCGACCGGCGGATCGCTCCGCAAGCTGGGAGTGCCCGGTGAGGAAGAGTTCCTGGGGCGGGGCGTATCGCGCTGTGCCACCTGCGACGGTGGCTTCTATCGCGGCAAGCACGTCGCGGTGATTGGCGGCGGTGATGGCGCGGTGCACGAGGCGCTCACCCTGTCCAAGCTCGCCGGGCAGGTCACCATGGTCTGCCGCAGCCCGATGAGGGCCAAGCGCGAACATATCGACAAGCTCGATGCGCGTGAGAATGTCCGCTTCGCGTGGGACAGTGAAGTCACGGCAGTGCAGGGCGATACGAAAGTTACGAGCCTTGCCTTGCGCAACGTGAAAACCGGCGCGGCATCCTCGCTCGATTGCGATGGCGTTTTCCCTTTCATCGGGATCGAGCGCAGCACCGCATTCCAGCTGGACGACCCCCGCATTTTCACCGTGGGCGCGGCGCGGGATGGTTTTGGTGGAACCGGCATAGAGGCCATGGCAGAAGGTGTGAGCGCGGCTGAAGCGGCGCACCGGCTGCTCTTGGCAGGCAAGTGAGAGGACGGAAAATGGCAAGCAGTGACGGCAAATATTCGGTCGTCTGGCCCTGCGGCGAGCGGCGGCTCAAGGTCCGCAAGCTGGCCCGGCGGCTCGATACGCTGAACGGCAAGACCGTGGCGCAGCTCTGGGATTTCCTCTTCGCCGGGGACGAGATCTATGACGCACTCGAAGGCAAGCTGCGCGAAACCTACCCCGACGTGAAGTTCGTTTCCTGGCGCGAGTTCGGCTCGACCCATGGCCAGAACGAACGTGAAATCCTCGCCTCGCTTCCCCAGCGCTTCAAGGAGCTCGGGGTGGACGCGGCCATATCGAGTATGGCCTGCTGAGGGTCTTGCACGCCCGCCGTGTTGCGGGCCAGCGAGGCATGTGAAAAAGCCGGAGTGCCGACCTCTTCGCTGGTTTGCGAAGGGTTCATGTCGCAGGCCGTCGCCACGCGGACGGGCCTGGGCTATCCCAATATGCCGGTGGCGACGATCGTCGGCCATCCCGGCGCGCAGTCGATCGAGGAGATCCGCCGCAACGCCGTGGAGGTGACGGCGGCGGAAGTGATCGCCAACCTGACGATCCAGCCCGATGAGGTGGTGCTGGAAGAAGAGCCCGGCGCGCGCGACATCGTGTTCACCGGCAGCTTCGAGGAAGTGAACGACTTCTTCTACGAGCGCGAGTGGAGCGACGGCCTGCCCATCGTCCCACCGACTCCGGAAAAGATCGCGGAGTTCCTCAGCTTTACCGACCGCGACCCTGACGAGACTCTGGGCATCGTCCTGCCCGAAAGCCGGGCGGTGACAGTCTGGTCCATCGCGGTGAACGGCGTGATGGCCGGGTGCCGCCCGGAATACATGCCGATCCTGATCGCATTGGGCGAGGCGATGGCCGACCCGGATTACGGGGTTGAGCACTCGGGCAATACGCCGGGCTCGGAAACGCTGATCATCCTCAACGGCCCGATCATCAAGCAGCTGGGCTTCAACTACACCCAGGGCGTGCTGCGTGACGGGTTCAAGCCGAATACCAGCGTCGGCCGGTTCTGGCGGCTTGCGCTGCGCAACATCGCCGGTTTCCGCCTGCACAAGACCGACAAGGGCTGCTTCGGCAATACCTTCCGCGTTGTGCTGGCCGAGAACGAGGATGCGCTGGCAGAGATCGGCTGGCCCTCCAATGCCGACGACATGGGCTTCAGGACGGGCGACAACACCGTCACCATCACACGCATGACCGGCGGGGATGTCATGCCATCAGTGACCGGCGCGACGCCCGAGGCGATGATGCCTTACCTCGCGGACGGCGTGGCGAAGGAGACGGGCTGGGAAGTCAGCTTCACCGTGGGCGGACTGACATTCGGCACCCTGCGCCCGGCGCTGGTGCTCAGCCCGATCCTGGCTGAAACCATCGCCAAGGCCGGCTGGTCGAAGGACGACGTCAAGCAGTACCTGTTCGACCACGCCCGCATGGAAGCGGGCCGCGTCGAAACGATGATGAACGTCTGGACCGAGTTCAAGATCGGCAGCCTGAAACACCAGGTCATGCTTGGCCGCCTGCCTAAGGACTTTGCCGAGAGCGACGATCCGAAACGCCTGGTGCCCATCGTCACGCGGCCGGATGAATTCATGGTCCTGTTATCGGGCGATCCGCTACGCACCAATGCCTATGCCTTTGCGCACAATGGCTATCTTGGCTTCCCGGTCGCGAAGAAGATTGCGCTGCCGAAGGACTGGGAGAAGCGGATCGGCGGTGGTTGAAGGGTGACAGAGGTGACACCCTGTCACCCTCTAAATTACGAGGTAAGATGCTGATTTGGCGCGCTTGATGCACCGATACGACAGGTGACACATAAGCGCGCTCGCACGGCTTCCGACAATTTCAAAGAGCAGCCCGCAACATAGCGGAACCCGCCGATGTAGGAAAATGTCGCGCTTTCAGAGTCCGTCACGGAACTCCGCGAGACGGCGGACGGCTTCTGCCAGCATGGGCTCCGGCTTGCAGTGGCATAGCCGCACCACGGTCGTAACGGGACAAGCCTCGTAAAACGGAGCGAGCGGGATGGTCGCGACCCCCGCTTCCTTCACCGCGCGGCGCGCGAAGGCCGCGTCATCAATCCCGATGCCCGATGCCGGCAAGTCGATACAGGTGAACCACGTGGCGGCATTGGGCAGGGCGGCAAAGCCTGCATCATTGAGCAGTATCGCCAGCGCCTCGCGTGTGTGTGACCATCCGGCGAGCCGCTCAGCAATCAGGCCATCGTCAGCAAGGCCCTCCGCCACGGCATATTGCAGCGCGGGCGGAGTGGTGAAGGTGAGGAACTGATGCGCGCGGGCGAGCACTGCCGCCATTTCCGGCGCGGCGCACATCCAGCCGATCTTCCAGCCGGTGACGCCGAAAATCTTGCCAGCCGAACCGATCTTGACCGCGCGCTCTGCCATACCGCGCTGAGCAACCAGCGAGGTATGGGGCCTGCCATCGAAGCGCACGGCCTCCCACACCTCGTCGCAAATGGCGATCAGGTCGTGCGTGACACAGAGGTCCGCCAGCATGGCCAGTTCCTCTGCCGAGGCGCAGGTGCCAGTAGGGTTAAGCGGGTCATTGAAAACAATCGCGCGGGTGCGGGATGACATGGCCGCCTCGATCGCTTCGCGCCCATAGTGCCAGTGCGGCGGGTGCAGCGGCACGAACATCGGCACGCCGCCCGCGCGGCGGACGAGCGGCGCATAGGCGTCATAGGTTGGCGCAAACAGGATCACTTCGTCACCGGGATTGACCACCGCAAGGATTGCAGCGGCAAGCGCCTCGGTCGCGCCCGAGGTCACGATCACGTTGTCGCTGGTGAAATCGAGCGACTGGGTGCGCGCGTAATAGTCTGCCACGGCGCCGCGCAGTTCCGGCACGCCAGCGCTGGGCGGGTATTGGTTCGACCTTTCCCGAAGTGCCCGCGCGGCGGCCTCGATCAGCTGCGGAGGGCCGGTATCGTCGGGAAAGCCCTGACCCAGGTTGATCCGGTCGCCTTCGCGGCAGAGCGCGGACATCTTCTCAAAGATCGTCACGCCCATCTGCGTGTAAATCGGGTTCAGCTTCATGTTGAGAGCCTAGGCAATGGGCGTTGAATAAGAAAGGGGCGGGAAGCCATCGCCGCCCGCCCCTTCAAACTTGTTATGACCCCAGTTCAGCGGATCAGGAACCACCAGACAGCGATGAGCAGGACCAGAATGGCCACCAGCCACCACAGCCCGGACGAGCCGCCCTCTGCCGGCTTCGCATCGCTGACGAGGTTCTTCACCGCATCGGCGTTGGCGGACTTGCTCGCTGCAGCAGGCTCTGCAGGTGCCGCCGGGGCGGGCGCAGGAGCAGGAGCAGGAGCAGGAGCCGGAGCAGGCGCTGGGGCGGCAGGAGCCGGGCTTGGAGCTGCCTTGACCGGAGCAGCCTTAGCAGAAGCCTTTGCAGGAGCCGCGGTTTTGGCTGCGGAAGCCTTGGCTGTCTTTGCCGGTGCGGCTTTTGCCGGAGCAGTGGTTGCGGCCTTGGTCTTGCCGGTTTTCGCAGCCTTTGGCTTGGCATCCATGCTGGCCAGGCTGGCCACCGGTGCGGGAGCCGCCTCAGTCTTTGCAGCGACTTTCTTGGCGGCGGGCTTTGCAGCGGCAGACTTTGTTGCCGAAGACTTTGCCGGAGCCGGCTTTGTTGCGGTAGCCTTCGGTGCCGGTGCAGCCTTCGGTGCCGGTGCCGCCTTCGCGGCAGGGGCCTTGGTTGCGGCAGTCTTTTTCGCGGCGGGTTTTTCAGCAGTCTTCGCGGCCGGCTTGGCTGCGGCTGCCTTGGTGGCACCTGCCTTCGCGGCGGGAGCAGCCTTTGCCGGCGCCTTCGCGGCCTTGGCCGGAGCCTTGGTTGCGGCGGGCTTTGCAGCCTTCGCCGCCGGAGCCTTCGCCGCAGGAGCCTTCGCTGCCGGAGCTTTTGCTGCTGCCTTGGGCGCAAAGGTGGTCAGCGAGCCAGTTTCCTTCGCCAGCAGGTAATAGACCGTCACGCGGTTCTTCGTGCGGTCGGACTTCATCTGCGTCTTGACCGATGCGATTGCGGCATCAAGCGCGGCGTCATCCAGCTTCAGGCCCAGTTTCTTGCGCAGGAAGTTCGCCTTTACCCGGGCGACTTCTTCCTTGTCGGAAAAGCTGACGAGTGCGGAATCGCGGTTGCGCAGGGCAATACCGCAATAGCGCACGATGCCGGCGATCACGCCATCATCGGCGTCCGGCGCATATTTCTTGACGTCAGCCGCCCAGTTATCGGCCATAAACCCCTCCAGTATCCGATTGCGACACGATCCGGCAGGCGCAGCTTTACGCCCCCGAAATGCGGAGCCTATCGGATTTTCCCGTAAGGTCCATGGCAAAATCAGTCCCTTGCCGGGACTGAGGGCTTATGCGGCCTTGCGCAGCTCCAGCCGGTCCCAGATCTCGACGAGGGCGGCGGTAAGCTCTTCCATCATCGCCTCGGTGTGCGACGGGCCGGGCGTGAAGCGCAGGCGCTCCGTTCCGCGCGGCACGGTGGGGAAGTTGATCGGCTGCACATAGACGCCGTATTCGGCGAGCAGGATGTCGCTGATCTGCTTGGCGCGCACCGGATCGCCCACCATCAGCGGCACGATATGCGTGGTGCTGGGCATGACGGGAAGGCCGGCGTCGGCAAAGCTCTTCTTCAGGAAAGCGGCGGCGGCCTGCTGGCCTTCGCGCTCCACGCTGGAAGCCTTGAGGTGCTTGACCGAGGCGAGCACGCCCGCGACCAGCACGGGGCTGAGCGAGGTGGTGAAGATGAAGCCGGGCGCGTAGGAGCGGATCACGTCGATGATCTTCTTGTCCGCTGCGATATAGCCGCCCATCACGCCGAATGCCTTGCCGAGCGTGCCTTCGATGATGTCGATGCGGTGCGCCGCTTCGTCACGGTCGGTGATGCCGCCGCCGCGAGGGCCGTACATGCCGACGGCGTGGACCTCGTCAATGTAGGTCAGCGCGTTGTACTTTTCCGCAAGGTCGCAAATCTCGTGGATCGGGGCGACGTCGCCGTCCATCGAATAGACCGATTCGAAAGCGATCAGCTTGGGCACGTCGGGATTGGCCGCGGCCAGCAATTCCTCAAGGTGCTCAAGGTCGTTGTGCCGCCAGACCTGCTTTTCCGCGCCCGAATTGCGGATGCCGGCGATCATGCTGGCATGGTTGAGCTCGTCCGAGAAGATCACGCAGCCGGGCAGGATCTTGGCCAGCGTCGAGAGCGTCGCATCGTTCGAGACGTAGCCGCTGGTGAACAGCAATGCGCCGTCCTTGCCGTGGAGATCGGCGAGTTCGGCCTCAAGCTCGATGTGGTAATGCGTGTTGCCGCCGATGTTGCGCGTGCCGCCCGAACCCGCGCCGACATTGTGCAGCGCCTCTTCCATCGCCTCGATGACCTTGGGGTGCTGGCCCATCGCGAGGTAATCGTTCGAGCACCAGACCGTGATCGGCTTTGGCCCGTTATGCCCGGCAAAGCAGCGCGCGTTGGGGTAGGCGCCCTTGTTGCGCAGGATGTCGATGAACACCCGGTACCGGCCTTCAGAATGCAGGCGGTCGATCGCGGCGTCGAAAATCTTGTCGTAGTTCATGGGTAGAACAATTCCCCGCAGCCTTTGGCTGCCTCCTCGATTGGCGGCCATTAGACGATCAGTCCGTCAGTTTCCAGCGTCTTTCTGTATCGGTTCGTCGCGCATCCTGACCATCGGCACCTTGTTGTTCGGGTCGATCAGCCAGGCGACATCATGGCCCGGAATGATCAGCAGCTTCGGGCTGGCCTTGTGAAGCTGCTGCAGTGCGGCCAGCCAGCCGACCAGCGCCTTGCGGTCCTGCGGCTGGGTGTAATCGGTAAACAGGCGCGAAGGCGGGCGGCGCTCCTGCCAGCTGGTTTCGCGCGGGGCGGTGTCGCCCGCGAACAGCAGCTCGGTGCCATTGGCGAGCTGGACGTAAATCATCTGCGACCCCGGCGTATGGCCCGGGGTCGGCAGGACGACGACTCCGGGAGCGATCAGCTGGGGGCCATCCTGGCTCAGGCTCGCAGTAACTTTCAGCCCAGCCGCCCAAGGCAGCACCTGCATGGTTTGCCCGCCGGGAATCTGGAACCGGTTGAGCCGGGCCTTGGCGATCACGGCGCTGCCGTCAGGAGCGGCAGTTGCGGCAACGAGGCCGCCGAGATGGTCGGCATGTTCGTGTGTCACCAGGATCGCGCTGGCCGACCGCAGCGACGCGTCGATCCGGCGCTGGGCGGCGGAGTCGAAGTTTTCCATGCCGAGTTCCAGGGCTTGGGCGCGCGTCGTGCCCGTTTCGATCATGATCGGCGGCCTGCCGGGCACTTCGAGCCGATAGGCAAGGACCCCGATCGGTTGCGGCCGGAAGCCTGATCCCGCGGCGAGGAAATTGCCGGTGACGTTGCGGAAGGCAACCATCTCAAAGGCCACGCTAACCGGCTTCTGGCCAGATGCAGAGGCAACAAGGCTTCGCGCCCTGGCGATGTCCAGCTTGCCCGGCGGGACGTTCCACGGCGAGCTGTCGATCAGCAGGTACCACACCGGTCCGCCGACGAGGACCAGCAGGGCCAGCAGGAAAAAGTTGATGCGGCGCGTCATACCTTTTGGACCTATAGCATAGCGATCTGGCTGAGTCCGAAATCCGCGAGCCGGGAGGCGAGTTCTCGTGCTACGCCTTCATCGCGGCCGGTGAAGAGCGCCATGTCCGGTTCCTTCCGCTCGAACGGCTGATCGCCGACCAGAACCTTCACCCGGCGCGCGATGCCGCTGCCGCCATGGACGAAGCGGACCTTGCCGCCAAAGGCCTTGTCCAGCTCTTGCTCGACCAGCGGGAAATGCGTGCAAGCCAGGACGACTGTATCGATGTCCTGCCCACCCGGCTGCCCGGTCAGCCCCGCTGCGGCCCGGGCGAAGACGTCCGGATCGATGTGTTGGCCCTTCAGCTTGGCTTCGGCCGCGGCGACGAGTTCTGGTGCCGCATGGCGCAAGAGCGACTTGCCCTGGGCGAACTCCGCCTCCAGCCGATCGACATAGGGCTGGCGCACCGTTGCCGCCGTGCCCAGCAGGCCGATCACGCCGGTCCGCGTCATTTCGGCCGCGGGCTTGATCGCCGGCACGGTCCCCACGATCGGTACCTCGAGCACGTCGCGGACCATGGCCAGCGCGATGGTGGATGCCGTGTTGCAGGCAATGCAGACCAGGCGCGGCTGATAGCGTTCCGACAGGCGCCCCAGCAGCCCGCAGACCCGCGCCGCAATCTCGGCCTCGGTTTTCTCGCCATAGGGCAGGCCGGCGTGATCGGCGACGTAGATCACCGGCGCATCGGGCAGCAATGCGCGGATTTCCGAAAGGACAGACAGCCCGCCGACCCCCGAATCGAACAACAGCAGCGGTGCAGAGGCATTGGGAACTTCGGCCATTTCGGGGGAATAGCCATTTTTCCGTTCCGGGAAAGGGGCATGCCGCGCTAAGGGTTTATGACAGGATCGGGGGATTGAAATGGAATTGGCTGCCTTGGTGCCGGTGGTGATTGCGGGATACCTGCTGGGCTCGATCCCGTTTGGCCTGCTGCTGACACGACTCACGGGGGCGGGGGACCTGCGTTCGATCGGGTCGGGCAATATCGGCGCTACCAACGTTCTGCGCACCGGGCGCAAGGGGCTGGCGGCGGCAACGCTGCTGCTTGACCTGGCAAAGGGCTTCGCGGCCGTCTGGCTGGCGCGCGATGTGCTGGGGGGAGACCCGGCGATCGGCGGCCTTGCGGCGGTGATCGGGCACTGTTTCCCCATCTGGCTCAAATTCCGGGGCGGCAAGGGTGTCGCGACGCTGATGGGCGTTTCGCTCGGCCTCGGCTGGGCCATCGGCGGGGTCTATGCGGCCGTTTGGCTGGGCATACTGGCGATCACGCGCATTTCTTCGCTCTCTGGCATGAGCGCGGCGGTTTCCGCACCGGTGGCGGCATGGCTGCTGGGCTATCCCGCCTTTGTGCCGGTGCTAGCGATCCTTGCCGTGCTGGTCATCTGGCTCCACCGCGCCAACATCGCCCGGCTGAGCGCGGGCACCGAACCAAAGGTGGGCAGCAAGAAGTGAGCGAGGCCGCCGTGCTGGAGCTTTCCCGCGACGAGGCTTTTGCCCGCATCCGGCTGCTGCGCTCCCCCAATGTCGGGCCGGTGAGCTATGCGCAGCTGCTGCGCCGCTTTGGGACCGCAGCAGCGGCGCTGGAGGCACTGCCCGACCTGGCCGGAAAGCGCGCGGGCGGGGCCTATCGCGCTGCGCCGACGGACCGCATCGAGGCGGAGATTGCCGCCGTCCGCCGTGCCGGCGCGCGCTATCTGTTCCATGATGCGCCGGACTATCCGGTGCTGCTCAGCGCCTGTGATAGCGCGCCGCCGATCCTGACGGTTCGGGGCGACCTGTCGCTGGCCGCGCGGCCATGTGTTGCGGTGGTGGGCGCGCGCAATGCCTCGGCAGCGGCGGTCAAGCTGGCGCGCGACTTTTCGGCCGAACTGGCCGGGCATGGGGTAACGGTCGTCTCCGGCCTAGCCCGCGGGATTGACGGCGCGGCCCATCGCGGCGCGCTTGCCGGGGCGGCGAACGGCGGCGGCACCATCGGCGTGATCGCCAGTGGCATCGACATTGCCTATCCGCCGGAGCACGCGGACTTGCAGGAAGAAGTCGCCACCAACGGCCTGCTCATCGCTGAGCAGCCTTGCGGCACCGAACCGCTCGCCCGCCATTTCCCTGCGCGCAATCGCATCATCGCCGGGCTGGCGGCGGGGACATTGGTAGTGGAGGCCGCGCCCAAGTCCGGGTCGTTGATCACCGCGCGCCTTGCGGGGGAGTTCGGGCGCGACGTCATGGCGATCCCCGGTTCCCCGCTCGACAGCCGCAGCCACGGCTGCAACCAGTTGATCCGCGACGGGGCAGTGTTGGTCCAGCGGCCGGAAGATGTGCTCGAACTTATCGAAGGCTTTACCGGCGCGCCGCGCAGCTTTCTGCGCGAAGGGGTGCAGGGCGCAGGGTTCGACCTGTCGGACGCTGATGCCGAGCCTGCGGACATTTCTGGCCTGCTCACCCTCGCACCGATCGCCGTGGACGAACTGATCCGCCAGTCGGGCGCCTCGCCCGCCGAAGTGCAGATGGCGCTGCTCGAACTGGAACTGGCGGGCAAGCTGGTGCGCCACGCGGCTGGGCGGGTGAGTTTGGCAGGATAGGGGGAATTGGATGAATACGACGCAGGTCGCGGAAACGGTAACGCTTGCTGACATACTCGCGGAAGTCAGGCGGCTCGCGGGCAGACATCAGGTGTTCCTGGCACTTGTCGGTAGTGCCATCGCAATCGGTTATTCGGTCATGGACCTCATGGGGGCCACAACCAGCAACACGTTTGCGGGCATCACGGTGACCGTCTTTGTCCAATTCGCAGTGATGGAACGGCTTTTGGGCGACCGGTTGCACCCCGACCGTGGGGAGAAGCGGCGTTACTGGTCGCTGTTCGGCTCGGGTGTTCTATCGGGCCTTGGCATCATGCTCGGCCTGCTCATGCTGGTTCTGCCCGGTGTCTATCTGGCAGGCCGATGGATCTCGTCGAGCGCCTATGTCGTCGCAGAGGGGAAATCCGCCTTCGAAGCACTTGGCTCCAGCTGGGAGCAGAGCGAACCGAGCCAATTCGCGCATGTCGCAGCTGCCGTCCTGTCGATCCTGCCCACGCTGGGGTTTCTCATCCTGATGGTGGCCGAAGCCTATGGCATATTGGGCCTGGATGAGGCCGTTCTGATCATTGTTAGCAATGTATTGGTTGCGACCGGCACTTTGCTTGTCTGGCTTTTTGGTGCGGCGACCTATTGCGCAACACACAGGGGCCGGAATGAACTGCGTCACGTGTTCGCCTGATCCGAATTCGGCTCAAGGCTGCCAGCGCGCTTCGCGGATCCAGCGATTGTAAAGCAGCTTGGTCCCGCGCTTCACCGGCAGCCCGGCGTGCTCCGTGAGCGGGTCGAGGCTGCGGTCGGGCAGGGTGTTGTGGAACACAAGGCAATCGCCCTTGCGGCCCTTCACCTTTAATCCGGTCTTCAGGAAGGCCGTCTCGCCCCCGTCATAGCCTTCGTTCAGCCAGACCAGCGCAGTGACCGTCCGCTGGTTGTCGGCTGCGCGGACAAAGTCGTAGTGCGGCTTGTATTCCTGCCCCGGCTTGTAGCGCAGCACTTGCGCCGCCTCGCCATTCTCGGCCGGCAGGCTCTGCCACGGCCGCGATGCGGCGGTTGAGCGCGTGGATTGCCGGATCCTCGATCAGCCAGTGCAGGGCCGAGCCATCGGACGAACGGATCGGGTCGCGCACCAGTTGCCGCGCGGCATTGTAGACCATTGAGGGCTGGTAGCCGGGTTCCGCTACCTTGAGGATGTAATCCACTTCCGCCGCGGTAAAGAGCCCGCGGTAGATCCGCACCCATGGCTGCTCGCTCAGCATCTCGGCTTCCGGCACCTCTAGCGGATCGCCACTGGCGTCGAGCTTCATGGCGGCCACCCGCTCCAACGCCGCCTTGCGCCGGGGATCGCGTGCCGCTTCGTGACGCAGCCGCTCGATCGCCGCCAGCCAGCCCCGCGGTCCGGCAATGCCGCTCGCCAGCAGGTTCGTCGCCGCAATTGCCCCGTCGTGCGATCCGGCCGCACCGGCGCGCTCATAAAGCCCGCGCGCCGCCACCGGGTCCTGAGCAATATGGCCGCCCCACTTCATATGGCCGAGCAGCAGCATCGCCTGGGGCATGCCGCGCAGCACCATGCCCTCGATCAGGGCCACGGCCTGCTGGCGCTGCCCGGCGGAGAACATCTGCAAGGCCTGATCAAGTTCGGGAGGGTTGCCGCTCATCATGCGGGCCTATGCCAGAGCCTGCGGGGCAATTCCAGAACCCCCGCTTGACGAGGGTGCTCGAACCCTTCCACCCTCGCGCGTGTACATACACGTGAAGGAATACCCTTTCGGCCATGCAACTTGTCATCGTAGAATCCCCCGCCAAAGCCAAGACGATCGAGAAGTACCTGGGCAAGGATTACAAGGTCCTCGCTTCCTACGGCCACGTCCGCGACCTGCCGCCCAAGGACGGCTCGGTGCGCCCGGACGAGGACTTCGCGATGGACTGGGAGCTTTACGGCGACAAGGCGCGGCAGGTGAAGGCGATCACCGATGCCGCCAAGACGGCTGACCGCCTGATCCTCGCCACCGACCCTGATCGCGAGGGCGAGGCGATTTCGTGGCACGTTCGCGAACTGCTGGCCAAGCGCAAGGCGCTGCCCAAGGACGTCCAGCGCGTCACCTTCAACGCCATCACCAAGGATACGGTGACCAAGGCGATGACCCAGCCGCGCGAGCTCGATCAGGACCTGATCGATGCCTACCTTGCCCGCCGGGCGCTCGATTACCTGTTCGGCTTCACGCTTTCGCCCGTGCTGTGGCGCAAGCTGCCGGGGGCGAAGTCCGCGGGCCGCGTCCAGTCGGTCGCCCTGCGACTGATCTGCGAGCGCGAACGCGAGATCGAGGTGTTCAATCCGCAGGAATACTGGTCGGTCATCGCCCAGATGGAGCACGACGGGACCAAATTCCCGGCGCGGCTGGTGCGCTTTGATGGCGAAAAGCTCGACAAGCTGACCCTTGGCGATGCCGGAGCGGCCGAACGCGCCAAGGCCGCGGTCGAGGCGGGGGCTTTCCGCGTCGAGGAAGTCGACGTGCGGCCGACGCGCCGCAATCCGTACCCGCCGTTCACGACTTCCACCTTGCAGATGGAGGCCGCGCGCAAGCTGGGGTTCTCCGCCAGCCACACGATGCGGGTGGCGCAGACGCTCTATGAAGCGGGCGCCATCACCTACATGCGTACCGACGGCGTGCAGATGGACCCGAGCGCCATCCAGTGCAGCCCGCGTGGCTATCAATGACCGGTTCAAGGGGCATTACCTCCCCGAAAAACCGCGTCATTACGAGACGAAGGCAAAGAATGCTCAGGAAGCACATGAAGCGATCCGTCCCACCGATTTCGGCCGCGATCACTTTGGCAGCGGTGACGAGGCGCGGCTCTACGAACTGGTGTGGAAGCGCGCGATTGCCAGCCAGATGGCCTCTGCCTCGATCGAGCGCACTTCGGTCACCCTGCGCGAAGCGACCGGCCGGCACGAGCTGCGCGCCACGGGTCAAGTGATAAAGTTCCCCGGCTTCCTCGCGGTCTATGACGAGTCGCTCGACAACAAGCCAAGCGATGACGAGGACGACAGCGCCACGCTGCCCGTGCTCAACAAGGGCGACATGCCGGCCAAGCATGGCGTCGATGCGACCCAGCACTTCACCCAGCCGCCGCCGCGCTATTCGGAAGCGACGCTGGTCAAGCGGCTCGAGGAGCTCGGCATCGGGCGTCCATCGACCTATGCCGCCACCTTGCAGGTACTGAAGGATCGCAATTACGTTCGTACCGAGAAAAACCGTTTCTTCGCAGAGGAATCGGGCAGACTTCTCACAGCATTTCTAGAACGTTTCTTCCCGCGTTATGTCGCCTATGACTTCACCGCAGGGATGGAGGACGAGCTCGACGACGTCTCCGGCGGGCGCGAGGACTGGAAGGACCTGCTCGCCAAGTTCTGGAAGGACTTCAAGCCCAAGTCCGACGAGGTGATGGAGCGCAAGCCCTCCGAAGTCACCGAAGCGCTGGACGAGTTCCTGTCCGACTACCTGTTCCCCGACAAAGGTGACGGCCACGATCCGCGCCAGTGCCCCCAGTGCGGCGTGGGGCGGCTCTCGCTCCGCGGCGGCCGCTTCGGGGCCTTTGTCGCCTGCTCTAACTATCCGGACTGCAAGTACACTCGCAAGTTCGCCCAGCCGGGCGGCGCGGACGGGGCCGAGGATGGCGAGATCGGCAAGCACCCCGAAACCGGCGAGGTCATCACCCGCAAGGCCGGCCGCTTCGGCCCTTACATCCAGATGGGTGAGGGCAAGGAAGCGGCGCGAAGTTCGATCCCCAAGGATATCGGCGAGCTCGATCTCGATTGGGCGGTCAAGCTGCTCAGCCTGCCGCGCACCATCGGCAACCACCCGGAAACCGGCGAGCCGATCACGGCGAGCATCGGGCGCTATGGCCCCTACCTGGCGCACAGCGGCAAGTACGCCAAGCTGCGCAGCACGGCGGAAGTGTTCGAAACCGGCATGAACTCTGCCGTTGCCAAGCTGGCCGAAGCGGCAGCAGGCGGCGGGCGCGGCGCAAGGGCGGCGGCGGAACCGCTCAAGGTCTTTGGCGCGCACCCGGAAAGCGGCGGCGAGATCAAGCTGATGGCGGGGCGCTATGGCCCCTATGTGACGGACGGCACCACCAATGCCACCCTGCCGCGCGACAAGAAGCCCGAGGACCTGACCGAGGAAGAGGCGGTGACGCTGATCACCGAAAAGGCCGCGAAGGGGCCCGCCAAGAAGGGGAAAAAGAAGGCCCCGGCGAAGAAGGCACCGGCCAAGAAGGCGGCGGCCAAGAAGGCCCCGGCCAAGAAAAAGGCTTGAAATCGGCACGGAAGGGGCGATCCTGCCTCCCATGATCCCGTCATGAAGGCAGACCTTCCATGCTTACACTCGCACTGATTGCCAATGCGCTGACGATGGCAGCGCCGACACCGCTGACCTCGGCTGACAACCCGGGGCAGCCCGCTTCCGTTGCCGTGGAAGTCCAGGTGGACAAGTCGGGCAAGCCGCTGTCCTGCGCCAAGACCGTCCTTTCGGGCGACGATGGCGCTGGGGAGGCGACCTGCGCCGCGCTGATGCGCAAGACCTGGCGGCCCGCGCGGCTGCGCAACGGTACGGGCGTGACTGCTGTCTACCGCGATATCCTGCGCTGGAACGGCTCTCAGGAACGGGCGGCAACTTCCTCACCGCGAACCGACCTGACGCTCAAGGTCGCCTCGCTTCCCGATGGCCGCAAGGGCCCGGTCGAACTGACCACGGTCCTGCTGATCAACGGCGCGGGCGCGATCGAGCAGTGCAACGGCGATGCCTTTGCCGAGAAAGCCTATGCGGACGCCGCCTGCGAGGCGCTGCTTGGTCAGAAGTTCCGCGAACGTGCGGCACCGAACGGCAAGCCGACCAATTACGTGACCACAGCGAATGTCCGTTTCACCGTTGAAGGCGCGGGCTGAACATGGCTGAAAAGTTCGAACGCCACCGCCAGCCCTGGAAGGCGGACGAGATCCAGAAGCTCCATACACTTGCTGGCAAGGGCAAGGGGCTGAAGGAGATCGCCAAGGCCCTGGGTCGCAGCGAAGAATCGACCAAGGACCGCGCAAAGGCGGACGGGATCGGGATTGCCAAGCTGCGCTAGCTGATCTTGCGAAACGCCAGCATCTCGCCGATTTGCCGGGTCGACCCTTTGTGAAAACCGGCGCTTTCCTCCCATTTTTCGGGGTTGCGGAAGGTGCCGAAGATCATGTCGAACAGCGGAATGTCACCGTAGTTATAGGCATGGACCCCGCGCTGGTGGTGGATCGAATGGCTCTCGGGTCGCTGTACGATATAGCCCAGCCAGCGCGGCGTGCGCAGATTGACGTGCTGGAACATGGCCGGAAACGTGGCCGCTACGTTGATGATCAGCGCCGCCTCGGCTGAAACGCCCATTACCAGCACCAGCGACAGCGAGCCGAGCAGCGCCCAGCCCAGCGAATCGAACGGGTGGAACCAGAAAGCGCCCCAGATATCCACTCGCTCGGCGCTGTGATGCATCTGGTGGGTAAGCCGCCACAGCCAGTCCACGCTGTGCATCGTCCGGTGCCAGAGATAGACGCCGAGTTCGAAGACGAAGAACCCGCCGACGACCTGAACCCACAACGGAAAGGTGTCCGCCGGTATAAGCCGGTACTGGCCCAGCCAGCTATCCCACAGGAACGGGGCATAGGTCAGGATCGCGAAATAGCTGAGGGCCGAAACAACCCCGAGCAGCCGCCAGTGCGGCACGTCGTCAAGCCGGTGCCCGCGCCCGAAATGGTCGAGGATCGCAAGCACGACGAACATGCCCAAGGCGATGTAATGATAGGTGCCCATCGGCGGAATCCCCCTGGAACCGGACGCGACGGGGCAAGGCTAACACGGCGCAAATTGGCACGCAACTCGTCGATCGTGGGCCCCGGTCAGTTCCTGCCCAGCATGCTCGCCAACGCATTGGCAATCGCGGCATGACCTGCCGCGGTGGGGTGCCATGAAGCTGGGGCTTCCGGCCCGCCCGGCTTGATCCCCACGCTCCAGCGGTCGGCATCGCAGAGGGTGTGGCCGCGGGACAGTTCGTTGGCGGGGAGAACCAGTGCACCTTCCGCCTCTGCCGCGCGGGCGGTTACCTTGGCGAGCTGCTCGCCGATGTCACGGTTGATCAGCGCGCCTTCTGCCGAAAGCTGGCTTTCCGCACAGGGATTGTCCGGCACCAGCTTCACGTATTGAACGAAAACCAGCGTCGCCTTGGGGGCCCGGCGATGGACTTCGCGGGCGACGGCGCGAAGGTTTGCCTCCAGCTTGGCATAGTCCTCAGCCTTGGGCGGCCGCATGGCCGGGCAGGGGCGCTTCACACCTTGCACCATGAAGCCTTCGCCGCTGCATGAGGCAGCGTAGAGGTTGCCGACATAGTTCACGTCATTGCCGCCGATGGTCACGGTTACCAGCCGGGTTTCCGCATTCACGGCCTCGACCTGAGCGGGAAGCTCGTTCCAGGGGCCGAGTATATGCGCAGTCGTCGCCCCGCCGCAGGTCTGGTCGTCCAGCGCAAGGCCAAGCTTGCCGGCGAGCAGTGTCGCATAGTTCGACGCACTCCGCCCGCAGCGTTGCGGCGTGCCGGGCTTGATCCCGTTAATCCCGGTACCGGCGGCGTAGGAACTGCCCATGGCAACGTATCGGGCATTGTGGGGAAGGGCCGGATGCAGGGTAGCGCAACCGGTCAGCGCGAAGGCCAGCGCGGCCGTTGCCAGCGGCCTCACTTGACCCACTCCAGTCCCATTTCCTCGTAGATTTCCTTGTCGTCCCCCCAGCGCTCGTCGACCTTGACGTGGAGGAAGAGGTGGACCTTCTGGCCCAGCAGGTTCGACAGCTCCTTGCGCGCCGCCTCGCCAATGGCCTTGAGTTTCGAGCCGCCCTTGCCGAGCACGATGCCCTTCTGGCTGTCACGGGCGATGACGATCTGCTGGTGGATTTCAACCGAACCGTCCTTGCGCTCGGTGTAGCTTTCGGGCCGCACGATGGAATCATAGGGCAGTTCGTCGTGGAGCTGGCGGTAGAGCTGTTCGCGGGTGATTTCGCAGGCCAGCAGGCGTTCGCTGGCGTCGGAAACCTGGTCCTCAGGGTAATGCCACGGCCCCTCCGGCATCAGCGCGGCGAGGCGGGACTTCAGTTCGGGAACGCCGTCCCCGGTCAGGGCCGAGATGAAGAACACCTCGTCGAACTGGCCTTCGCCGGCCAGCGCCTGCGCCGAGACCAGCATCGGTTCCTTGGCAGTCTCGTCCACCTTGTTGAGCACGAGGATCTTTCGTTCCGGGCGGGCGGCAAGGCTTTCAAGGATCGATTCGAGGTAATCGAGCTTCTTCTTGCGGCCATCGACCACCAGCAGGATCGCATCCGCTTCCTGCGCGCCTTCCCATGCGGCGGAGACCATGGCGCGGTCGAGCCGGCGGCGCGGGGCGAACAGGCCGGGCGTATCAGCCAGGATGATCTGGGTTTCGCCTTCGAGCGCAATGCCCATCAGGCGCGCGCGCGTCGTCTGCGCCTTGGCCGAGACGATCGCGACTTTCTGGCCGACCAGCGCGTTGACCAGCGTGGACTTGCCCGCATTGGGCGCGCCGAGGACGGCAACGAGGCCGCAGTGTTGGGTCATCCGAATTTCCTCAAGAATTCTGCGGCGGCCAGCTTTTCCGCCGCCTGCTTGCTGTTGGCCGTCGCCTGAGCGCTTCCGACATTGTGAACGCTGACCTCGACAGTAAAGCGCGCGGCGTGATCCGGGCCGGCGCGGTCGATCAGCGCATATTCGGGCATCTTGCGCCGGTTGCCGGCGGCCCATTCCTGCAGGGCGGACTTGGGGTGCTTGGCCTCGGCCTACCTTGCCGAGCACCTGATCGTTCCACAGGCGGCGTACCAGCGCGCACATGGCGGGAAAACCCTGCGTTACAAAGCCCGCACCAAGGATCGCCTCCATGACGTCGCCGAGGATGTTCGAGCTGTCCCGCCCGCCATCGTCGCTGGCCTGCTTGCCGAGGCGGATGTGATCGCCAAGGCCGATGGCGCGCGCCACCTGGGCATTGGTATCCCGGCTGACGAGCGCATTGAGCCGCTGCGAAAGGCGGCCCTCATCCCCCGTGCCAAGTTCGAACAGCCACTCGGCAATGGCAAGGCCCAGCACCCGGTCGCCCAGGAATTCGAGCCGCTGGTAATGCCGCGTTTCCCCGGTGCTGCCGTGAGTCAGCGCCTCCAGCCAAAGCTGTTCATCACCCAGCGGCGCGCCGATCAGGTCATTCAGGAAGGCGCGTGCTTCAGGGGAAAGGCGGGGTTCGCTCAAATCCGGCCCCCGATGCGGTCCCAGCGCGCGGCGGTGAACCAGGTCCATGGCAGGAACCAGTTCGACGAGCCGTCGGTCGAGAACATCATGACCTGCGCCTTGCCGACGAGGTTTTCCTGCGGGACAAAACCGACGCCGCCGCCTGGCTCAGCCTCGAAACGGCTGTCTTCCGAATTGTCACGGTTGTCGCCCATCATGAACAGGTGGCCTTCGGGGACAAGGAACACCGGCGTATCGTCTGCCGCAAAGGTTCCCATGTCGAGCACGTAATAGCTCACGCCGTTCGGCAGCGTTTCCTTGAAGCGCGGATAGCGGCAAACGGTCTTCCCATCGGCGCGCTGGGCCTGGAACACCGAATTGCACTGGTTGTAGGGCGAGAGTTCGTACTCCGCGTCGGCCACGCGTTCCTTGGGAACGGCGACGCCATTGATGTGCAGCACGCCGCCGATCATCTGGATCTGGTCGCCCGGCAGGCCGATCACCCGCTTGATGTAATCGACGTCATTGCTGGGCGGCGCCTTGAAAATGGCGACATCGCCGCGTTCGGGCTGGCTGGCGAAAAGGCGGCCGGGGATCAGCGGCAGGCTGAGCGGCAGCGAGTACTTGGAATAGCCATAGGACCACTTGCTGGCGAGCAGGTAATCGCCCTTTTCCAGACGCGGCAGCATCGATCTCGCTGGGGATGTTGAACGGCGAGAGGATGAAGCTGCGGAACACGATGACGATGACGAACAGCTTCAGCAGGAAGACTGGATAGCTGTCTTCCTTCTTCGCCCTCTTGGCCGGAGCGGCATCGGCAACCGGTGTGTCGGCGCTGTCGATAGGTTCGGTGGTCATGGTTCCCCGTTCGTCACTGTATTACTTCGATAACACGCTATGCGATGATTCTGCCTGTATCGGAGATGAATGAAGCCGCAAAAGCGGCTCTCCGGCTTGGCACGGCGCGCTTGGGTCGGCATAGGGCAGGGCGTGCAAAGTGAAAAGGGCCAGTAATGAACGAAGCGGAAACCCGGGCGTGGAAAGCATTGGAAGAGCTGCCTAAGCCCCGGCTTGCTGACCTGTTTGCCGATGCGGGCCGCGTGGAACGCTATTCGACCACGCTTGACCTGGATGGCGGAGCGATCCGGTTCGACTGGTCGAAGACGCATCTCGATGACGCGGCAATCGCCGTGTTCGACGATCTGGCGGCGGCGACCGACTTCCCGGCCAAGCGCATGGCGCTGTTCAGCGGCGAAAAGATCAACGTCACCGAAGGCCGCGCAGTGCAGCACACGGCCCAGCGCGGCGTGGGCGACGAGGGCGCGGTGGATGAGGCCGGCGCTTTTCACGCCCGGATGCGCGCTCTGGTCGAAGCAATCCACGGCGGCTTGCTTGGTGAGGTCAAGCACCTGATCCACATCGGCATCGGCGGTTCGGCGCTCGGCCCGGCGCTGGCGATCGACGCCCTGGCGCGCGATATTTCCCTGGTCGACGTGCACGTCGTGTCAAACATCGATGGCTGCGCGCTCGAGGCAGCCTTTGCCAAGTGCGATCCGGCGACAACGATGATCGCGGTAGCGTCCAAGACCTTCACCACGATCGAGACGATGACCAATGCCGCCTCGGCGCTGGCATGGCTGGGCGAGAACGGCGTCAGCGATGCCTATGGCCGGGTCGTTGCGCTGACCGCCGCGCCGGACAAGGCGGTGGAATGGGGCGTCGATGAAACCCGCGTTCTGCCTTTCTCGGAAAGCGTGGGTGGGCGCTATTCGCTGTGGTCGTCGATCGGCTTTCCGGTGGCGCTGGCGCTCGGCTGGGACGAGTTCTCCGCCCTGCTGGCCGGCGCGGCGGAGATGGACCGGCATTTCCTGACCAGCGAAGGCGCGGCCAACCTGCCGCTGCGCGCGGCCTATGCCGACCTGCTCTACACTCGCCAGCGCGGCTGCCAGGCCCGCGCGGTCTTCGCCTATGACGAGCGCCTGCGCCTGTTCCCAAGCTATCTCCAGCAGCTTGAGATGGAATCCAACGGCAAGCGCGTGCGCAGCGATGGCACGCCGGTTAACGGCCCGACCGCTCCGATCACCTGGGGCGGCGTTGGCACGGACGCGCAGCATGCGGTGTTCCAGCTGCTCCATCAGGGCACGGTCATCACCCCGGTCGATTTCATCGCCGCGATCCAGCCGGGTGACACGCTTGATCCCGCACATCACAAGATCCTGCTGACCAACTGCTTCGCCCAAGGCGCGGCATTGATGGCGGGGCGTGACAATGCCGATCCGGCGCGCGCCTATCCCGGCGACCGGCCCAGCGCGACGATCCTCTGCGAGGAAATCAACGCCGCCACGCTCGGCGCGCTCATCGCCTTTCATGAGCATCGGACCTTCGCCGCGGGCGTGCTGATGGGCATCAATTCGTTCGACCAGTTCGGCGTCGAGCTGGGCAAGGAAATCGCCAAGTCGATCGAGGCGGGCGGCGCGAGCTTTGATGCCAGCACCAGCGCGCTGCTGGAGGCCGCGGGCCTGTCCTGAACCAGTCGCGATCAGGCCATGCAGGTCAGCGTGGTCGTGACGATGCGGCTGTTTGCCTTGTACTTGGCGGCGAAAGCCTTCCAGTGCAGCGTCCTGCTTTTCGCGCGGCACGTTGCTGGCACCAGTGTGGATGGTGACGACCCGCTGGCCGCCGCGCCGGTTCGCGCTGTCGCGAAGAACCGGGGACAGGCTCAGCCGGTCACCCTTGTAGCCATGCGAGGCGTACCAGCGCGCATGATCGGCAAATGCTTCGCGAAAGCCGGCGAGCGAGCCACCCGGCACGATCTCGCTCACCCGAACGCGCTGAAGCTTTCCGGCAGGGCAGGTGTCGGCATTGGCCGGGGCGGCCAGTGCAGGGGTGGCAGCCAGCAGGGCGAGGGCGGCAAGACCGGTCTTGAACATCGCGTCATCTCCATCAGGGAATGTCCTGAGTTCGTGATACGTTCCGCTCCGCGCCGCCACAATCCGCCGAGGCCCCAGTTACCTCGAAAATGGCGCTAACTCCCGGCCGATAACTCTGATCGCGAAAAGCGGTTGGCAAGGCGCACCTGCCCGCCCCATATCGCGCACCGCACAGGAGCACCCAATGTCAGACTTCGACTACGACCTATTTGTCATCGGCGCCGGTTCGGGCGGCGTCCGCGCCAGCCGCATCGCCGCGAGCCACGGCGCCCGTGTTGCCGTGGCCGAGGAACACCGCGTCGGCGGCACCTGCGTCATCCGTGGCTGCGTGCCCAAGAAGCTGATGGTCTACGGCTCCGATTTCGCCCACGGTCTGCATGAAGCGGCGGCTTATGGCTGGAACATCGGAGAGCCGACATTCGACTGGGCGACGCTGCGCGATTTCGTCGCCCGCGATGTCGACCGGCTGGAAAAGGCCTACACCTCCACGCTCGACAACAACAAGGTCGATCACTTCCACGAACGCGCAACCGTTGCGGGGCCGAACACCGTGCGTCTCGCATCCGGGCGGGAGATCGGCGCGAAGATCATCCTGATTGCCGTCGGCGCTTGGCCGGTCATGCCTGACTTCGAAGGCAATGAGCACGCAATCACCTCAAACGAAGTGTTCAGCCTGCCGGAATTTCCGCGCCGCGTGGTGATCCAGTGGCGCGGGCTACATCGCGCTGGAATTCGCGGGCATCTTCAACTCGCTCGGCGCGGAGGTGACCGTGGTCAACCGTTCCGACCAGATCCTGCGCGGTTATGACCTGTCGCTGCGCGAACGCCTGCTGCAGATCATGCAGGCGCGCCACATCAAGTTCCGTTTTTCCAGCCCGATCGAGAAAATCGTCAAGGAAGCGAACGGCACCTTGTGCGTCCACACCGCCGGACACGAAGCGATTGCCGCCGACGCCGTGCTGGTCGCCACCGGCCGCAAGCCCAAGACCGAGGGGCTCGGCCTCGAGGAGGCAGGCGTGAAGACCGGGCCGCTCGGCGAAGTGCTGGTTGACGACTATAACCAGACCTCGGTACCCTCAATCTATGCGGTGGGCGACGTGACCAACCGCGTGCAGCTGACGCCGGTGGCCATCCGCGAGGGCCATGCTTTTGCCGATACCGTGTTCGGCAATACGCCCCGCACCACGGCCTATGACTGCATCCCCAATGCCGTGTTCTCGCAGCCGCCGCTCGCGGGCGTGGGGCTCACCGAGGAACAGGCGCGCGAGCAGCTGGCCGAGGTCAAGGTCTTCACATCGGACTTCCGCCCGATGAAGAACATGTTCTCCGCCACGCCCGAACGCGGACTTTACAAGCTCGTTGTCGATGCAGCGACCGACAAGGTGGTCGGCGTCCACATGATCGCCCCCGAAGCGCCCGAAGTTCTGCAGGCCGCCGCCATCGCGGTGAAGGCCGGGCTGACCAAGGCCGATTTCGACGCAACCGTTGCTCTGCACCCCTCGATGGCGGAAGAACTTGTCCTGATGCGCTAGGCTGCGCGCAACAAACTTCTCCGCGATATGTTTTAACCGGTCGCTTAAATTTGTTGACGGCGCGCTTTCAAAGTGTCTTAGCGACCAGACCGATTCCGCATTTGCGAAGGGGTCTTGAAAGCGCATGTCCGCGAATATCGCCGAAATGGAAAAGCGCCGCGAAGCGGCACGTATGGGAGGCGGCCAGCGCCGCATCGACGCTCAGCACGCCAAGGGCAAGCTGACCGCGCGCGAAAGGCTGCTGATCCTGCTCGACGAAGGCTCGTTCGAAGAGCTGGACATGTATGTCGAGCATAACTGCGTCGATTTCGGCATGCCGGACAATGTCATTCCGGGCGACGGCGTTGTCACCGGCAGCGGCACGATCAACGGCCGCCTGGTCTATGTCTTCAGCCAGGACTTCACCGTGTTCGGCGGCGCGGTTTCCGAGCGCCATGCAATGAAGATCTGCAAGGTGATGGACAACGCGATGAAGGTCGGCGCGCCGGTGATCGGCCTCAACGACTCAGGCGGCGCGCGTATTCAGGAAGGCGTGGCTTCGCTCGGCGGCTATGCCGAAATCTTCCAGCGTAACGTGACCGCCAGCGGCGTCGTGCCGCAGCTCAGCCTGATCATGGGGCCCTGCGCTGGCGGTGCGGTCTATTCCCCCGCCATGACCGACTTCATCTTCATGGTGAAGGATTCGTCGTACATGTTCGTCACCGGGCCGGACGTGGTGAAGACCGTGACCAACGAAATCGTCACACAGGAGGAACTGGGCGGTGCGGTCACGCATACGACCAAGACCTCGGTGGCCGACCTTGCGCTCGAAAACGATGTCGAGGCGTTGCTCGCCGCGCGCGATTTCTTCGATTACCTGCCGCTCAACAACCGTGAGGACGTGCCCGAGCGGCCCAATGCCGATCCGTGGGACCGCCGCGAGGACAGCCTCGACACGCTGATCCCAGCCAATGCCAATCAGCCTTACGACATGCACGAAGTTGTCCGCAAAACGCTCGACGAGGGCGATTTCTTCGAAATCCAGCCGATGCATGCGGGCAATATCCTCTGCGGGTTCGGGCGAATCGAGGGCAAGACGGTGGGCGTGGTCGCCAACCAGCCGATGGTGCTGGCGGGGTGCCTCGATATCAACAGCTCCAAGAAGGCCGCGCGGTTCGTGCGTTTCTGCGATGCCTTCAACATCCCGATCGTCACTTTCGTCGATGTTCCGGGCTTCCTCCCCGGCACTTCGCAGGAGATGGGCGGCATCATCAAGCACGGCGCCAAGTTGCTCTTCGCCTATGCCGAGGCGACGGTGCCGAAGATCACCGTGATCACCCGCAAGGCCTATGGCGGTGCTTATGACGTGATGGCGTCAAAGCACCTGCGCGGCGATCTCAACTACGCCTGGCCGACCGCCGAAATCGCCGTGATGGGCGCGAAGGGCGCGGTGGAAATCATCTTCCGCGGCCTCGATGCCGACGGCATCGCCGAGAAGACCAGGGAATACGAAGACCGCTTCGCCAACCCCTTCGTGGCAGCAAGTAAGGGCTTCATCGACGAGGTGATCTACCCGCACTCGACGCGGCGGCGGATTGCTCTGGGCCTGAGGAAGCTGAAGAACAAGCACCTCGAGAACCCTTGGAAGAAGCACGATAATATTCCGCTCTAAGCGAAAGATACGATCATGGAAGACATCTATATCGTCAGCGGCGCGCGCACCGCGATCGGGGACTTTGGCGGCACGCTCAAGGGCTTCATGCCGAATGAACTCGGCGCCATCGTTGTCACCGAGGCGCTCAAGCGCGCCAATGTCAAGCCGGCGGACGTCCAGCACGTTGTCATCGGCCAGGTCATGCCCTCATCGGCGCGTGACGAGATGCTCAGCCGCGCCATCGCGCTCAAGGCGGACATTCCGCATCACGTTCCGGCGCTCACGCTCAACCGACTCTGCGGTTCTGGTGTCGAGGCCATCGTCAACGCCGCGCGCCTGATGATGACGGGTGAGGCTTCGATCACCGTCGCCGGCGGCGCGGAATCGATGTCGAACGTCCCTTACCACGATCACGGCGTGCGCTGGGGTCGCAAGATGGGTGACAACCCGGTCGAGGACGCGCTCACCGTCGGCCTGCAGGATGCGCTCGGCGGCTATCACATGGGCATCACGGCGGAGAACGTCGCCGCCCGTCACTGCATCAGCCGCGAGGACATGGACGCCGTTGCCGTCACCAGCCACCAGAGGGCTGCCCGCGCTCAGGCCGAGGGCCGCTTCAAGGAACAGATCGTCCCGGTCGAGATCAAGACCCGCAAGGGCGTGATCCAGTTCGACACCGACGAACACGTGAAGGCCGATACCAACTTGGAAACGCTTTCCGCCATGCGCCCGGCGTTCAAGAAGGACGGCACCATTACTGCCGCCAACGCCAGCGGCATCAATGACGGCGCGGCGGCTGTAGTGCTGGCGACCGGCGCGGAAGTCGAAAAGCGCGGCCTTGCTCCGCTGGCGAAGATCGTCGCCTGGGGCCACGCCGGCGTCGAGCCCGACCACATGGGCGAAGGCCCGATGAAGGCTGTGCCGATCGCTCTGGAACGCGCGGGCCTGACCCTTGACCAGATGGACGTGATCGAGAGCAACGAGGCCTTCGCTGCGCAGGCCGCTGCCGTGGCCAAGGTGCTCGGCTTCGATCCGGAAAAGGTGAACCCCAACGGCTCGGGCGTCGGCCTTGGCCACCCCGTGGGCGCGACGGGCTGCATCCTGACGATCAAGTGCGCTTACGAACTGAAGCGCATCGGCGGCAAGTACGGCCTGATCACCATGTGCATCGGCGGCGGGCAGGGCATTGCTCTCGTGATCGAAAGGGTCGCCGCATGAAGCTTGGCCGCATGAACCACATCGGCGTCGCCACGCCCGATCTCGACGCCTCGATCGCGTTCTATCGCGACGTCATGGGCGCGACGGACATTACCGAGCCTTTCGTGCTGGAAAGCCAGCAGGTCCGCGTCTGCTTCGTCAACACGCCAACGGATAGCGGCATGAACGGCACGCAGGTTGAGCTGCTCCAACCGACCTCGCCGGACTCAGCGGTCGGCAAGTGGCTTGAGAAGAACCCGCTCGGCGGCCAGCATCACCTCTGCTTCGAAGTGCCCGACATTCACGCCGCCAAGGCCGAGTTCGAGGCACAGGGCAAGCGCGTGCTGGGCGAACCGCGCATCGGCGCGCATGGCACGATGATCTTCTTCGTCCACCCCAAGGACATGGGCGGCATCCTGACCGAGATCATGGAAACCCCGAAGGAAGCACACTGATGGCCTTCACCAAGATCACCCTCGAACGGCAGGGCGCGGTTGCCGTGCTGACGCTCAACGATCCCGCGACGCGCAATTCGCTGTCTTGGGACCTGTGTCAGGAAATGGGCGAGGCGCTCGACCAGCTGGGCGATGCGCGGGCCCCGGTGATCACGGGGGCGGGCAAGGGGTTCTGCTCGGGCGGCAACATGGCCTCCGAAACGCCAGAGGGCATGGGATTTGGCGACATGATCGCCAAGGGGCTTGAGGATGCCGTCAACCCGATGCTGCGCAAGCTGGCCGCGCTGAAGATCCCGGTGGTCGCGGCGGTCAACGGCGCGGCGGCTGGGGCAGGGGCTCCGCTGGCGCTGCACGCTGACTTCGTGATCGCGGGTGAGTCCGCGTTCTTCTATTTCGCCTTCGCCAATGTCGGCCTCGCGCTCGATGCGGGCGCAAGCTGGATCTTGCCGCGCATGGTAGGCCTCGCCCGCGCGACCGAGGCGCTGATGCTGGTCGAACGCATCCCGGCGGCCAAGGCGCTTGAATGGGGCATGATCTACAAGGTTGCGGCGGACGATGCCCTGCTGGCCGAGGCCATGGCGCTCGCCACCCGCCTCGCGGCCGGGCCGACCGTGTCCTACGGCGCGATCCGGCAGGCGCTCCATGCCGCCGCCAGCTCGACTTACGAGAACGCGCTGCTGATCGAGGAAGACGCCCAGCGCACCTCGGGCAATGCAAAGGATTGTGCGGAGGCCGTGCAGGCTTTCCTGGAAAAGAGGCCCCCGGTGTTCCGGGGCGAATGAGGACTATCATGGCGAATATCGAAGACTGGCAGGCAGCCGCCGCGAAGGAGGTCAAGGGCAAGGACCTGACCTGGAACACGCCCGAAGGCTTTGCCATCAAGCCGCTCTATACGGCGGAAGACGCCGGCGATCCGGGCCTTCCGGGCTTCGCTCCGTTCACCCGCGGCGTGCGCGCTTCGATGTATGCCGGCCGCCCCTGGACGATCCGCCAGTACGCCGGTTTCTCGACTGCAGAGGAATCCAACGCCTTCTACCGCCGCAACCTAGCGGCGGGCCAGAAGGGCCTCTCGGTCGCCTTCGATCTTGCGACGCACCGTGGTTATGACTCGGATCACCCGCGCGTCGTCGGCGATGTCGGCAAGGCCGGCGTGGCGATCGACTCGGTTGAGGACATGAAGATCCTGTTCGACGGCATCCCGCTCGATCAGATGTCGGTCTCGATGACGATGAACGGCGCGGTGATCCCGATCATGGCCTTCTTCATCGTTGCCGGTCAGGAACAGGGCGTTGCCACCGAGCAGCTCGACGGGACCATCCAGAACGACATCCTGAAGGAGTTCATGGTCCGCAACACCTACATCTATCCGCCCGAACCATCGATGCGGATCATTTCGGACATCATCGCCTACACCAGCGCCAAGATGCCGAAATTCAACAGCATTTCGATCTCCGGATACCACATGCACGAAGCGGGGGCGACCGCGGTGCAGGAACTGGCCTTCACCATTGCCGACGGCAAGGAATACGTGAAGCGGGCGATGGCCGCGGGCCTCGACATCGATGCCTTCGCCGGCCGCCTCTCGTTCTTCTTCGGCATCGGCATGAACTTCTTCATGGAAGTCGCGAAGCTGCGCGCCGCACGCACCCTGTGGCACCGCGTGATGGACGGTCTCGGCGCGAAGAGCGAACGCTCGAAGATGCTGCGCACCCACTGCCAGACATCGGGCGTCTCGCTTCAGGAGCAGGACCCGTACAACAACGTCATCCGCACCACGGTGGAAGCCATGGCTGCGGTGCTGGGCGGCACCCAGTCGCTCCACACCAATGCGCTGGATGAAGCAATTGCCTTGCCGACCGACTTCTCGGCCCGCATCGCCCGCAACACGCAGATCGTGCTGGCGGAAGAGACCGGCATCACCAAGGTCGTCGATCCGCTCGGCGGCTCCTACTATATCGAGGCGCTGACTTCGCAGCTGGTCGACGATGCCTGGAAGCTGATCGAGGAAGTGGACGGCCTTGGCGGCATGACCAAGGCGGTCGGCTCGGGCATGCCCAAGCAGCTGATCGAACAGGCCGCCGCCGCCAAGCAGGCGCGGATCGACAAGGGCGAGGACGTGATCGTCGGCGTCAACAAGTACCGCCTGGCGAGCGAGGACCATCTCGACACGCTCGACATCGACAACCACGCCGTCCGCGACGCGCAGATCGCCCGCCTGCAGAAGATGCGCGCCACCCGCGACGAGGCCGCGTGCCGCGCCGCTCTGACCGCGCTGACCGAAGGCGCGAAGGGCGGGGGCAACCTGCTCGAACTTGCGGTCGAAGCCGCCCGCCACCGCGCCTCGCTTGGCGAGATTTCGGACGCGATGGAAGTGGCCTTTGGCCGCTATGGCACGCAGCCGGTCCCCGTCACCGGCATCTACGGCGCCGCCTATGCCGAGGACAAGCGCTATGCCCAGGTGATCGAGGGCGTCGAAGCCGTCACCCGCCGCCTTGGCCGCAAGCCGCGCCTGCTCGTCGCCAAGATGGGCCAGGACGGCCACGACCGCGGCGCGAACGTGATCGCCTCGGCCTTCACCGACATGGGCTTTGACGTCACCTCCGGCCCGCTGTTCCAGACCCCGGAAGAGGCCTGCAAGCTGGCCCTGGACAATGATGTTGACGCCGTGGGCGCCAGCAGCCTCGCCGCTGGTCACAAGACGCTGATCCCCGAACTGATCGGCCACCTGAAGGCCGCCGGCCGCCCCGACATCAAGGTTGTCGCAGGCGGCGTGATCCCGCCGCAGGACTACGACTACCTGCGCGAGGCAGGGGTGCAGGGCATTTATGGCCCAGGCTCGAACGTGGTCGAATGCGCGGCGGACATGCTGGTGCTGCTGGGGCATAACATGCCGCCAGTTGGGGAGTGAGCATGAAACTGCTTTTCGCACACATCAGCTGGATGCCGGAATATTCAGGCAAATCGTCGGAAACGATTTTCTCGACTCATGGCTGGGTTGTAGAGAACAACGAAGCCGGTGAACGATCCAATTTCAAAGCAGTCAATGGTCAAACCTATGGCTATGTTCCGGTTGTGCAAAGACCACACGGTGGCGATCCTGGTGAGATCAAAATTGAGAGATTGGGCGCAGCAAAGGCTGATAAATTTGTCGATGACGTGACAGTCATTTGGTTTGCGAACAAGCCAATCGAGAGCAAGAAAGCGTATGTCGTTGGCTGGTATCGCAATGCTCGCGTCTATCGACAGTCTCGATCTGGCGGACCTTATGGTTATCGTGTTTCGTGCAAGCACACAGATGCGACTTTGGTGCCAGAGCACCAGCGAACAGTCCGAGTTCCGCACAAAAGATCAATAGAGGGTCGTGAGTTAGGGTTTGGTTATGGGCAATCCAGCATTTGGTATGCTGACGATGCCACCGAGGAATTTGTCCAAGGCATGACCAACTACATTGATTCATTTGATAGGCTGAACGTCGACAACGACGGATTTGAAGGCACTCAGATTGGCGACGCTATCAACGATCTGGATCAACCCGATATCGGAAACACAAAGCCCAAGCGAGGCTCGTATTCGGCGAATTTCATAGTTCGAGATGACCGGGTTAGAAAATCGGTCCTTAAGAGGGCGCAGGGACGTTGCGAGCATTGTGGTGAACTAGGCTTCAAGCGGCCTGACGGTTCTCATTTTGTTGAGGCTCACCATATCATCAGCTTGGCTGAGCAGGGGCCAGATACCCTCGATAACGTGATTGCGCTCTGCCCAAACCATCACCGCGAAGCACACTTTGGTGAGAGCTGGGAGCAGCTCGAATCCGAGTTAAAGGCTAAGCTAGCCAAGTTACGAGGCAACTAATGTTCAAGAAAATCCTCATCGCCAATCGCGGCGAAATCGCTTGCCGGGTGATCAAGACAGCCCGCCGCATGGGTATCCAGACCGTCGCGGTCTATTCAGATGCCGATGCCCGCGCGCCGTTCGTGCAGATGGCGGACGAGGCCGTGCATATCGGCCCGGCTCCCGCCGCGCAGTCCTACCTGATTGCGGACAAGATCATCGAGGCTTGCAAGGCCACCGGCGCGGATGCCGTCCACCCGGGCTATGGTTTCCTCTCCGAACGCACCTCGTTTGCCGAGGCGCTGGCCAAGGAAGGCATCGAATTCATCGGGCCCCCGGTCAACGCCATCGCTGCCATGGGAGACAAGATCGAGTCCAAGAAGCTCGCCAAGGAAGCGGGTGTCAATGTCGTCCCCGGCTTCGTCGGCGAGATCGAGGATACCGAGCACGCGGTGCGCATCTCGAACGAGATCGGCTATCCGGTGATGATGAAGGCCAGCGCTGGCGGCGGTGGCAAGGGCATGCGCCTTGCCTACAACGAAAAGGACGTGCGCGAAGGCTTCGAAGCCACCAAGCGCGAGGGCCTGAACTCCTTCGGCGATGACCGCGTGTTCATCGAGAAGTTCATCCTCAACCCGCGCCACATCGAAATCCAGATCCTCGGCGACAAGCACGGCAACGTTCTTTACCTCAACGAGCGCGAATGCAGCATCCAGCGCCGCCACCAGAAGGTGGTCGAAGAAGCGCCTTCGCCCTTCGTCACGCCGAAGATGCGCAAGGCCATGGGCGAACAGTGCGTCGCGCTGTCCAAGGCCGTCGGTTATTACAGCGCCGGTACGGTGGAGCTGATCGTCTCGGGGGCGGACCCGACGGGCGAGAGCTTCTACTTCCTCGAAATGAACACCCGCCTGCAGGTGGAACATCCGGTCACCGAAGCGATCACCGGCGTTGACCTAGTCGAGCAGATGATCCGCGTCGCCGCTGGCGAGAAGCTGGCGATGACGCAGGACGATGTGAAGATCGATGGCTGGGCGATCGAAAACCGCGTCTATGCCGAAGACCCCTACCGCGGCTTCCTGCCCTCGACGGGCCGGCTTGTCCGCTACAATCCGCCGGTCGATGGCTGGACCGATGACGGCGCCGAAAATGGCCGCCGCGGCGTTGATGGCATTCGCGTGGACGACGGCGTCTATGAAGGCGGCGAAGTCTCGATGTTCTACGACCCGATGATCGCCAAGCTGATCACCTGGGGCGAAACCCGCGACGAGGCGGCGGACAAGCAGATTGCCGCGCTCGATGCTTTCGAGATCGAAGGGCTGGGCCACAACATCGATTTCGTCTCTGCCATCATGCAGCACCCGCGCTTCCGCTCGGGCGAGCTCACCACCGGCTTCATTGCCGAGGAATATCCGGACGGCTTCACCGGGGCGGCAACCTCGGACGAGCTCAAGGGCAAGCTTGCCGCCGTTGCCGGCTTCATCGCCACCGCCCGCGCCGACCGCGCACGGCAGGTGGACGGCCAGTTGGGCGATACGCTTGACGCGCCGGCGGAATGGTCGGTCAAGATCGGCGGCAAGCGCCATCTCGTCAGCCTTGAGGGCGAGGACATCACCGTGGACGGCGAGGCCGTTGACCTCGCCATGGAATACACCCCCGGCGACCGCCTGGTCGAAGCCGAGATCGGGGACGAGGCGATCGCCATCAAGATCGCGCCCACCCGCACCGGCCTGAAGATGACGACGCGCGGGGCGATCCATTCGGTGGAGATCCTGCCCGCCCGCATCGCGCACCTGGCCGATCACATGATCGAAAAGGTGCCGCCGGATCTTTCCAAGTTCCTGATCTGCCCGATGCCGGGTCTGCTGGTCTCGCTCAACGTCAAGGAAGGCGACAAGGTGGAGGCCGGGCAACCGCTTGCCGTGGTCGAAGCCATGAAGATGGAAAACATCCTGCGCGCGGAAAAGTCGGCAACGGTCAAGAAGGTCAATGCAGCTGCGGGCGAAAGCCTTGCGGTCGATGCGGTGATCCTCGAGCTGGAATAGGCGCGTGCCGCGCGTCTGGACCATCGGGTACGAACAGACGACGATGGCGGACTTCCTCGCCGCTCTGAAAGGTGCAGGTGTTGAGGTGGTGGCGGACGTAAGGGCCATCGCAGCCTCGCGCCGTCCGGGTTTTTCCAAGACTGCGCTCGCCGCCAATCTTGCCGAGGCAGGTATCGGCTACCAGCACTTCCGTGCGCTCGGCACGCCGGCGGATGGCCGCGCCGCCGCTCGGGCAGGAAAGCATGCCGAACTGGAGCGGATCTATTCGGGCCAGCTCGAACTGCCCGAAGCCATGGCGCAAGGCGCGGCGCTGGCCGATCTGGCGGGCGAAAAGCGGGTGGCCCTGCTGTGCTACGAACGTGAGCCCGGCTGCTGCCACCGCACCCTGCTGCGCGAGGCGATGCTTCCCGAATTCGACTGCACGGACCTGATGCCATGACATTCGCTGAAATTCTCGCAGGCGCGCAGCCTTCTGACCAAGGGCAGATTTTTACCGTGCCAGAAACCTGGCATCAGGGGCGCACGGCCTATGGCGGGTTTTCGACCGCGCTGTGTCTCGATGCGGCGATGCGCGAAGGCGGGGAGGGCCTGCCGCCGCTCCGTTCGGCGCAGGTGGCAATGATCGCGCCGGTCGCGGGTGAGGTGGAGGCGCGGGCCACGATCATTCGCAGGGGCCGAAACGCAACCTGGGCCTCCGCAGAGCTTCATTGCAACGGCGCATTGGCCTTTACCGCCAGCTTCGTCTTCATGGGGCCGGTGGAGAGCAGCCTTCACATCAATGACCGCCCGGTGCCGGAAGACCTGGTTGCCCGCAGCGATGCCCGCTCCGTAAGCTACTCCGAGCACACGCCGGCCTTCCTGCGCAACCATTTCGAGACGCTCCACGCCCTGCCACCGAAGGATGGCAAACAGGCGGACATGTGCCGCTGGGTGCGGTTGAAGAGCGCCGAGGGACTTGAGCCGATGGTCGCGCTAATCTTGCTCGCCGATGCCCTGCCTCCGGGCGTGATGCCCCTGATGACGGCCTGGGTGCCGGTGAGCACGATGCACTGGCAGGTGAACCTGCTGACACCGCAGCCGGTCACGCAAGACGGCTGGTGGCTGCTGCGCTCAGTCGGCGACTATGCCGAAAAAGGCTGCTCCAGTCAGCGCATGGCGATCTGGAACAACGCAGGCGAGCCCGTGCTGGCGGGAATGCAGTCAGTCGCCCTGTTCGGCTGATCAGGCGGCAAGTTCGCCGTCGAGGAAGCTCGCCACATCGGCCAGTTCAACGTCTTTCGCCAGGAACGCCTCGCCAATCCCGCGCATCAGCACAAAAGGAAGGGTGCCTGCGTCCATCTTCTTGTCGTGCAGCATGTGCTGGACCAGCGCAGCGCCGTCGCAGTTGAGGCCGAGTGTAGAGAGCTGGTGGGGCAGGCCTGTCGCGGCGAAGTGAGCGGAAATTCGATCCGCCTCCGCCGCGCTCATCAGACCGCGCCTCGCCGAATAACGGGCGGCAAGGACCATGCCCATGGCGACACCCTCACCGTGGAGCAGGCGGTCGGAAAAGCCGGTCTGAGCTTCCAGCGCATGGCCGAAGGTGTGGCCAAGGTTGAGCAGGGCGCGCGCGCCGGTCGTCTCGCGCTCGTCCTCGGCCACGACGCGCGCCTTGGCCTCTACGGAACTGGCGATGGCTGTTTCGCGGGCTACGGGATCGCCAGCGAGCAAGGCCGCGCCATGGGCCTCGCACCATTCGAAGAACGCCGCGTCGCCCAGCAGGCCGTACTTCACCACCTCGGCGTAACCGGCACCGACTTCACGTGCTGGTAGGGTATCGAGCGCATCCGGATCGGCCAGCACCAGCGAGGGCTGGTGGAACGCGCCGACCAGGTTCTTGCCCGCGGCCGTATTGATCGCCGTCTTGCCGCCAACGCTTGAATCGACCTGCGCCAGCAGGGTCGTCGGCACTTGGATAAAGTTGCAGCCGCGCTTGAGGATGGCGGCGGCAAAGCCCGTGAGATCACCAATCACCCCGCCGCCCAGGGCAATGATGTGGTCACCGCGCTCGACTTCCAGTTCAAGGAGCCAGTCGACGAGCGCAGAGAGCGAGTCCCAAGATTTGGTCTTCTCGCCCGGGGGCAGGATGCGCCATGCCGGCTGCTTTCCGGCAGCCACCAGCGAGGCCTCCACCGCCGCGCCCCACGCCGCGTGGACATTGGCATCGGTGACGATCGGCACCACGGCCTTGCGCAGCCTTGCTCCGCAGGCGCCCGCAATGTCACTCAGAAGGCCGCGCTCCACACGCACGTCATAAGGCCGCCCGGCCAGCGAAACCGAGATTACAGCCATGCGTCGATCTCCCTGACGACCTGTGCCAGCGCGTGGCTGTGCGGGACATTGCCGCTCAGCACCCGGATCGGGGCTTCGGCATAGAATTTCTCGCGCTCGGTACGGAGGCGCGTGAGGATCTCGCGCGGATCGCCCTGCCTGAGCAGAGGGCGGCTGTCCTTGCGGCCGACACGGTCGAGCAGGACTTCAACCTCGCTGTCGAGCCAGACTGTAATGGCGCGGGCGAGGATCAGGGCGCGGGTTTCGGGATTGACGAAGGCGCCGCCGCCAGTGGCGATAACCTTAGGTTTGTCCCCCGCTTCGCCGATAAGGCGCGCAATCACGCGGCGTTCGCCGTCGCGGAAGCTGGCCTCTCCATGCAGTTCGAACATGTCGCTGATCGACATGTGCGCCGCTTCCTCGATTGCCTCATCCGCATCAATGAAGGGGAAATGCAGCAGGTTGGCAAGCTTGCGGCCGATGGTCGACTTGCCCACGCCCATCATGCCGACCAGCACGATGGGGCGGTCAATCCGCTTGGCCAGTGCCTCGATTTCAGCACTTCCGGGCATGATCGCGTCATGTTCCATTGCAGGGCCGCCTATAGTTGCGATAGGGACAGGCGCAAGCTTTCCGGGAGTGGTTCGGCGTGGCGATGCGGGTTGGCAGGTTTCAAGTGGTTGCTGTGATCGTTGTTGTCGTGCTGGGTCTGCTGGTCTGGGCCTGGGCCGATGGCGGCAAGCGCCAGCTTCGCCCGATGTCGCAGGACGTCACCGTGCCGGAGCAGGCCAAGTGAAAACACGTTACATCGCCCTTGCAAGTGCGCTGCTCGTCACCTCGGCGATAGCCGTGGCTCAATCGGGGCCGGAATCGCTCCTGCCGCCGGGGTTTGACAGGCCGCAGCCCAAGGCGGCGCCCCAATCGCCCCCGGCAAGTGCTGGCGGTCCCACCTCGATCTCCTCGCCGGTGGTTCAGGCTATTCCGGGGCGCAGTTCGGCCGCGCCGGGCAGCGTGACCCTGCCGGCGAATATCCCGTCGCTCGACCGGATCGAGAAAATGACTCCCGAGGAGCTTTCGGCGCTCCTTGGTAACAAGAACAAGTTCGACGTTCCCGCTGGTGCCCGCCGCGCGGTCAAGCTCGTCGGCGTTGTCGATGAGGGTGAGGGCGGCCTGCCCTCGTGGACCTTTGCCGGCCAGAACGCATCCCCGGTGCGGGCGATCCTCGCGGGCAACGATGGCCAGCTGGTCTCGCGCTGGGGGCATATCCTGCTGCGCCGGGCGCTCGCCTCACGCCTCGATGCGCCGAGCGGGATGGCTCCTGCGGAGTTCGCTGCGTTGCGGGCCGGCCTTCTCGTCCGCATGGGCGAAGGTGCGGCCGCGCGCGAGCTGGTGCAGGATATCGACGCCGCCAACTATACCCCCGCGCTGACCCAGGCCGCGCTCGATGCCTATGTCCAGACCGGCGATTTCACCGGTGCCTGCCCGGTCGTCTCGTGGCAGGGCGGCGCGCGCAAGGACAACCAGTGGAAGATGTTCCAGGCGATCTGCAGCGCCTACGCCGGTGAAGCAAGCCGCGCCGGGCGCCTGATCGACCGGCTGGCCCTCGGCGATGGTCTTGAGAAGATCGACGTGCTGCTCGCCCAGAAATATGCCGGCGCCGCCAGCCGCGGCCAGCGCGCGGTGAAGATCGAGTGGGACGGCGTCGAAGGCATGACCCCACTGCGCTACAACCTCGCGCTTGCAGTGGGGCTCGAGCCTCCCGCCAGCCTGACTGAGGACGCACCCGCATCGCTGCGCGCCTATCCCGCCAGCTCGCCTTCCGCCTCGTTGCAACTGCGCGCCGCTGCGGCAGATTACGCCGCGGGGCAGGGCGTTCTGTCGAGCGCCGCCATGGTCGATCTCTACAGCCAGGTATTCGCCGTTGGCGGCTCAGGCGATTGGACCGCCCGCGCCGAACAGTTGCAGGCGGCCTACCTTGCCTCGTCCGATAGCGAAAAGGTCAGTGCCATCACGGCTCTCTGGGGTGATCGCTCCAATGAGTTGCAGTACTATTCGCGCCAGGTCCTTACCGCCTATGCAGCGGCGCGATTGCCGGTTTCGTCCGATTTCCTTGAGGAAGCGCCGGGGCTGATCGCATCGATGCTGGCGGCGGGACTTGATGCCAATGCGGTAAAATGGGGATCGTTAGTCCCCAACGGCAGCGAGGGCTGGGCCTTGCTTGCGCTCGCCCAGTGCGAACCGCACGGCGGAAGTCTCCCGCGACCAGATCGATACCTTCCGCGATGCCGACGAAAGCGAGGAACAGGCCAAGACGCGCATGCTCGTGGCGGGGCTTGCGGGCCTCCGCCGACTTTCGCTCCAGACCGGCAATGACCTTGCTTCGGACATGGGCTTTTCGCTCGCCTCCAACAGCCGTTGGGCACAGGCGATCGACCAGGCGGCATCGGTCAACAACCAGGGCATGGTGGCGCTACTTGCCGGAGTTGGCATGCAGGGCGGCAACTGGAAGAAGATGACGCCTCGCCACCTCTACCACATCGTTTCGGCGCTCGACCGGGTGGGCCTGAAGGCTGAAGCGCGGATGATCGCGGCCGAAGCCGTGGCGAGGGCCTGATCACGACCGACGCGGTTTCCTCCTTCCTAGCCATGCTCGCTGCAGAGCGCGGCGCGGCTGCCAACACCATTGCTGCCTACCGCCGGGACCTTGAAGGGGCGGAAGAAGTGGTCGGCGACGTAGCTGTGGCCAGTGCGGAGGACCTCGGGCGACTGGGCGCTGCGTGGAGCAGCCTTGCGCCGTCCAGCCTTGCGCGGAAATGCTCGGCGCTGCGCCAGTTCTATGCCTTCCTGCAGGACGAGGGCCTGCGCGATGACGATCCCTCTCCCGCGCTTCCGCGACCCCGTGCGCGCAGGCCGCTGCCCAAGTTGCTTGGCCATGGCGAGGTCGATGCGCTGTTTGCCCTCGCTGAGGCCGAGGCGGCGGGCGACAAGCCGGAAGCGGTGCGAATGCTGGCCCTTCTTGAACTTCTCTACGGTTCCGGCCTGCGCGCCACAGAGCTGGTTTCGCTTCCCGCGACTGCCGTTCCGCGCGATGCGCCGTTCCTGCATGTGACGGGCAAGGGCGGGCAGCAGCGGCTCGTCCCGGTCAGCGGGCGGGCAAAGGATGCCCTGGCGCGGTGGCTGCCGCTTCGCCCGGAAGGCAGCAAGCACCTGTTTCCCTCGCGCGGCAAATCGGGGCATCTCACGCGCATCCGACTTTACCAGATGCTCAAGGACCTGGCCCTGCGCGCCGGTCTATCCCCGGAAAAGGTGTCCCCCCACGTGCTGCGCCATGCCTTCGCCACGCACTTGCTGGAGGGCGGGGCGGACCTGCGTGTGCTGCAGACCCTGCTGGGCCATGCGGACATTTCGACCACGCAGATATATACCCATGTCGATGCCGCGCGGCTTGTTGCACTGGTCAATGCGCGCCATCCCCTTGCCGCGCATCGCACGCGCGATTAGAGGCTGGCCATGGTTTCCTATCTTGAGTTCGAAAAGCCGCTGGCGGCACTTGAAGCCCGCATCGGCGAACTGCGCGCAACAGCGGCTGATGGCGACATCGATCTGGCCGGAGAGATCAGTCGGCTCGAAAAGAAGAGCGCAGCCCTGTTGTCCAGCACTTATGGCGCGCTGACGCCCTGGCAGAAGACGCAGGTCGCCCGTCATCCGATGCGGCCGCACTTCGTCGATTACGTTAACCTGGCCTTCACCGATTTCATGCCGCTCGGCGGTGACCGCTATTTCGGCAATGACGAGGCAATCCTTGGCGGCTTTGCCCGGCTCAATGGCCGCCGCGTGATGCTAATCGGCCATGAGAAGGGCCATGATACCGCGAGCCGGATCAAGCACAATTTCGGCATGGGCAAGCCCGAAGGCTACCGCAAGGCGATTCGCCTGATGGAACTCGCCGGGCGTTTCGGCCTGCCGGTGGTGACGCTGGTCGATACCTCGGGCGCGTTCCCGGGCGTCGAGGCGGAGGAGCGCGGGCAGGCAGAGGCCATCGCCCGCTCCACCGAAGCCTGTCTCGGGCTGGCTACCCCAATGGTATCGGTGGTCGTGGGTGAGGGCGGCTCTGGCGGCGCAGTAGCGCTGGCGAGCGCCGAACGCGTGCTGATGCTCGAACACTCGGTCTATTCGGTTATCTCGCCCGAAGGCGCGAGCTCGATCCTGTGGCGCACGCCGGAAAAGGCGGCGGACGCGGCCGAGGCGATGAAGGTCACCGCGCAGCACCTCGAAAAACTGGGCGTCATTGACCGGATCGTGCCCGAACCGGTCGGCGGCGCACACCGCGATCCGGCGCTTATGGCGGAGCGACTAGCCTCCGCGATCGACGAAGAGCTGGAAACACTTGCAAAAATACCGTCGGCCGAGCGTATCCGGCTGCGCGAGGAGCGATTCCTGCGTATTGGTCGTTCCTGAGATCTTCTCCTTGGCAGGGGAAGGTGCACCGGCAGAGCGAAACCTTTGACGGGTTTCCGCGTTTTGCCGACTTGCGAAGGAGGAATGAATGACCGTCCGCAAGACACTTTTCCTGATGGCGAGCGCCGGTGCGCTTGCGTTCCTGCCGGGCGTTGCGAGCGCCCAGACCACCCAGTCGATCAGCCAGTCCGACAAGGAGCAGGGGGCCAAGGCCCATCCGCAGCTGCTTGAGGAATTCGGCGGCGCAGTGACTGGCCCACAGGCAACCTACGTCGAAAGCATCGGCAAGGACGTCGCGATCCTTTCGGGCCTCGGCAATGCGCGTTCCGAATTTACCGTCACGCTGCTCAACTCGCCGGTGAATAACGCCTTCGCTATCCCCGGTGGCTATATCTACGTCACGCGCGACCTCGTCGGGCTGATGAACAACGAGGCTGAGCTTGCCGGCGTCCTCAGCCACGAAGTCGGTCACGTTGTTGCCCGCCATTCGGCGAAGCGCCAGAGCGCGGCGACCCGTAACACCATCTTCGGCGCAATCGGATCGGTGCTGGCTGGCGCGGTGCTTGGAAACAGCGGCTTTGGCAGCGCCATCCAGCAGGGGCTGTTGCAGGGATCGCAGTTGCTGACGCTCAAGTATTCGCGCGGGCAGGAAACCGAGGCCGACAACCTCGGCATCGAATACCTGAAGCGCGGTGGATATGATCCGCATGCCATGGGCACGGTCCTGCAGTCGCTGGCCAATGAGAACGCCCTCGAAGCCCGGATTCAGGGACGCAATGCAACGCAGGTGCCGGAATGGGCATCTACCCACCCGTCCGATGCCCCGCGAATCAAGGCAGCCTTGACGCGGGCCGGCGCGGCGACAGGCAAGACCAACCGCGACCGGTTCCTCGCCGGCATCAACGGCCTGATGATGGATGATGATCCGAAGCAGGGCGTGATCGAGGGGCGCCGCTTCACGCACCCTGACTTCCGTTTCGCTTTCGACGTGCCGCAAGGCTTTTACATGACCAACGGCACGCGCGCCGTGTCGATCAGCGGCCAATCCGGCAAGGCGGAACTGAGCAGTGCAGCGTACGACGGCAATCTCGACACCTATGTGCGCACCGTATTCAACGGCCTTGCGGGACAAGGACAGACAATCCAGGTCGACAATGTGCAGCGCACGACGATCAACAGCTTGCCCGCCGCCTATGCTGCGGCGCGGGTGAATTCGTCGAGCGGGCAGGTCGATGCCGTAGTCTTCGCCTACGAGTTCTCGAAGAACCAGGCCTTCCACTTCGTTGCGCTGGCAAAAGCCGGATCGGCACGCACTTTCGATCCGATGTTCGGTTCGATGCGGCGCATCACCGCCAACGAGGCTGCCGCGATCAAGCCTCGCCGGATCTCGGTCGTGACGATCCGTTCAGGCGATACGGTCCAGTCGCTGGCCGGGAAGATGGCCTATACCGATTTCCAGCTCGACCGGTTCCTGGTGCTGAATGGCCTTACGGCGACATCGAAGCTGGTCCCGGGCCAGAAGGTCAAGCTGGTCGTTTATTGATCGCCGGAGCCAAAAGAAAAGGGCGCGGATTGCTCCGCGCCCTTTTTCATCGCGAACCCAGATGGGATCAGGCGTTGGTCGAGGACATCGCCGAGGAAGTCTTCGAGAAGGTCTTGTTCAGTTCTTCGCCCAGGCCGCCGATGGTGGTCATGATGGCAACGGCAATCAGCGCTGCGATCAGGCCATATTCGATGGCGGTTGCGCCGGCTTCATCGCGAAGGATCTTGGTGACGAACGACATTTTTCGGTCTCCCCCTGTGGGATATTGGGACGGTACCCATCCGGGAGTTCCGAATGGATAAGACCGTAATGCGCCTTAAGGTTAAAAGCGCCCTAAAGTTATGTCCCTAACGGAATTGCGCATTAATTAACAATTTGGCCTGCGCTGAGGACAAAGAAAAAGGGCGGCAGGTAAACCTGCCGCCCCAATTCTGTCAGTAGTTCGACCCGCTATTAGGCGTTGGTCGAGCTCATGGCCGAAGAAGTCTTCGAGAAGGTCTTGTTCAGTTCGGTGCCGAGGCCACCGATCGTCGACATGATGGCGACGGCGATGAGGGCAGCGATCAGGCCGTATTCGATAGCGGTCGCACCAGCTTCGTCACGGAACAGCTTGTTGATGAACTTCATGATTGGTCTCCAGTAGCAGTCTTGTTTAACCCAGCTCGTCCCGTCCCACCGGTAGAGCGCAATCACTGGTCTAGAAGGTAGATATTGAAGAAAGGTTAAGTCGAATTACCGAAGTCCGGTTTCGATCTTATGCCACAACTTATCGACTTCACCGGCAAAGCCATCCATCCCCAGGACCGCGGCCATGGCAATCATTCCGACGAGCAGACCATATTCAATGGCCGTTGCTCCGCGGGTGTCTGCCATAAGGCGGTTGAAGAAGGACTTGGTGTGCATCGATTATCTAGCCGTCCAAATCAGCGATGGCCCCATTTGGTGCCGCACCGGTTAAAAAGAGGTTACGAGGAAGAGTGAAGTTGGAAGATTTCCCGACATCGATACCAGTGGTGGCCCTTGCCCTTTTAGACGGGGCCGGTTCGGTGCTGATGCAGCGGAGGCGTAAATCTTCAATGCATGGAGGGCTTTGGGAGTTTCCCGGAGGCAAGGTGGAGCAGGGCGAGACGCACCTTGCTGCGCTTGTCAGGGAAATCGACGAAGAGCTCGGAATCAGCATCCTTGTGGACAATCTTGTCGAGATAGCCCGCGCCGACTCGCATGATTTACCGCAGGCCGAGGCATTGCCCGTAAACATCGTGCTCTTCGCCTGCCGTTTGTGGCACGGTCAGCCGCAGTGCCTGGACGGAGAAGAAATTGCCTGGGTTGCGTCCGAAGGCCTGCTCCAGTTGCCCATGCCGCCGCTCGATTACCCGCTCGCGCGGCAATTGCTCGCATTCATGGGACAAGAAGCAAAATAGGGCATTGCCAAGTCAGAATGACCCCCCTATGTGCGCCACTCCAACGCGCCCGTAGCTCAGCTGGATAGAGCATCAGACTACGAATCTGAGGGTCGGACGTTCGAATCGTTCCGGGCGCGCCATTTTTTCAATAGCTTAGAAGAATGGCTGCTTTGGCCATAGAAACCTAGGTAGCTCTCTAGGTAGCATCGCTTTCGGTCGAGCGGTTTTCTCGACGCAATGAAGAGACGAATGCTGGATGCAAGCGAGGCTGCGAATCAGCCGCAGCGAAACTCGGATCTGATCGTCGCGAGACCGATGTTAGCCTGTTGAAAAAGTGTTCTGGTTCGGGTCTGGTGATCGTTCGCTCAGTTCCCCGTCTCACCGATCCATTCAATCACAAGACGGTCGTAGCCGGCCTGAACGCCTTCTGCCGTAACGCGCCGCCCCAACAGGTCCGGATCAACATCTTCTCTATCAATGACCCAGAGATCGCCCGCGTCAGTCAGAATGTTCAACCCCCGACCGCCGTGGCTGAGTACACCGCTTACGCGTTTCCGCCGACTGTTCCTCTGTTCGAATACCGAACTCATCTAGTCCCCCAGAACTCCAACACATTCCGCACGTAAGACGGGGTTTCGCCGTTAAGCGGAATTCCACCGGCGCGCTCGACGGCGCGAGGACCGGCATTGTACGCCGCGACCGCTAGATGGACGACTCCAAACTTGTCCAGCATCTGACGCAGGTAGCGCGCTGCTGCCCACAGGTTCGCGCGCGGATCGAATCGGTTGGCAACACCAAGCTCGCGCGCCGTCTTCGGCATCAACTGTCCGAGGCCTGCCGCACCGGCACCACTAACTGCGAAAGGATTGTAGCGGGACTCGGTCCAGATCAATGCATCGAGCAAGCCGGTGGGTAACTGGTATTGGGCTTCTGCCGCATAGACGTGGGGAAGATAGGCCGCGCGCCGGAAACTCGGTTCCACCGAACGTGACCTGGGCTTACTCGGCTTTGTGGGCATCTGCGGCGTGGCGATTGCGGCGACGGCCGGTTGAACTGCTTGAGGCTGCACCCAGACGCCATGGGTGACGAGCGCAAATCCGCCATCCAAGCTATCAAGACGGTAACCGGCAGCGACATTCGAAGGGGACGGCGAAACGCTCTCCACTTCCTGAGAGTGCGCGGGCAGGGCAATGAGCAAGCCCGCTGCGGCAAGCAACATAATCGTCGGTTTTCGGATCATCTGGCGTTTCCTTTCTGGTCGAATCGCATAAGAACATATATAGAACATGGCTTGTAGGAAAACGCATTGTCAGCGGCGCAGAGCGGAGGCTGCGCGGGTGGAGGCATGTCACGATGGAGATGCCCCATGTCGAAGGTTCAGCATTCCGATGCGCTCGAGGCGCGCGCGAGGAAGATCGTCGAGGCGCTTGGCGGGACCTGGTCGCGCACCAGGGGCATGTGCTGTTGCCCGGCTCACCCCGATCGCACGCCATCTCTCAGCATTACGCTCGGCAAGCGGGCGATCCTGGTCCATTGCTTCGCCGGCTGCGCCAACGAAGCGGTCATCCAGGCCATGGCGCGGCTTGGGGTGCGGATTGCTGACTTGTTCGATGGACCAGGCGGCCCGATCACAAACGAACCGCGCGTGGACACCGCCAACCGCAATGCGTTTCGGCTGTGGCTCGAAGCCTCAGCCCTGGCTGGTACGCCGGGTGAGCGCTATCTCGCGGGACGGGGTATCACCATCTCCTCGCCGGATTTACGGTTCCATCCGCGCATGCCGCTCGGACCAAAGGGAGCGGTGCGGTTCCTGCCGGCGCTGGTTGCGGCGGTACGCAACGATGCCTGCATCCTGGCGGTGGGGCGCATCTTCCTTGATCCTGAGACAGGTCGGCTTGCCGACTTCGAGCAACCCAAACGCTCGCTCGGTAGTCCAGGCTCCGGCGCGGTAAGGCTTGCTTTCCCACGCGGCGGTCGGCTCGGTCTTGCTGAAGGAATCGAGTCCGCGCTCTCGGCAATGCAGCTGTTCGGCATTCCCTGCTGGGCAACTCTCGGGAACGAGCGGTTCGGTCTTGTCACGATCCCGGAATCGGTGCGCGAACTGCACCTGTTCATCGACCATGACGCCGGCGGCGCGCTTGCCGAGGAGCGCGCGCGCGAAGCCTACGAGCGTGAGGGCCGCCGGATCGTCACCCGGCGGCCAGAACGACCCGGCGAGGACTGGAACGACGTCCTGATGCGCCGTTTGGCGGTGTCCGCCTGAGCGAGGCTCAAGAGGAAAGGAAGCTTGGGACCTTGTGAGGCCCTCGGACGGATCCCACCGAAACCGACATGGCCTCGTCAGGAGGTTCCCGATGTCGCTTGCTTCTCCCGCCTTTGCCTTTCCCGTTCCTGCCGAACCGCTGGTGCTTGGCGCAGCGCGCGCGCTTGCTTCCCGGCTCGGCGCCGGTGAAAGCATCTCGCGTCCTGAGCTGACCGCAATCCTGAGCGAAAATTTCGGTGGCAGCGACGCAGCCGGCCGCTTGTCCGTGCGCGATGCCCACGCCGCGCTCGAACTGGGCCAGGTGCTCACTCTCCAGCAGAACCGGGCGCTGACCTGCGCGCTGGAGCCAGATCTGGCCGATGAGGCATTCTCGCGCCTCGAAGCGTTGGTGCCGTCGCAGAACAATCGCAGCGATGAGCAGATCGAGTTGCAGCAGTTCGCCACCCCGCCGCGTCTTGCTTGGATCGCCGCGCGGGCCTGCGCGATTGCGAGCGGCGAACAGGTGCTTGAGCCCTCGGCCGGAACCGGGATGCTCGCGGTCTGGGCGGACAAGGCGAAGGCACGGCTCGCGCTCAACGAGATCTCGCCCTTGCGCCGCGAATGCCTCGGCGCGCTGTTTCCAGATGCTTCGGTAACAGCCCACGATGGCGAACTGATCGACGAACTGCTCGGTGCCAATGTCGCCCCCAGCGCCGTGCTGATGAACCCGCCCTATTCGTATGGGCTCGAACGCGGGCACGATGGGCGCACCGGCGCGCGGCATCTGCGTTCGGCCTGGAAGCGCCTGCTTCCCGGCGGGCGCCTTGTCGCGGTCATGCCCGAGTGGTTCGACCTCCCGCGGTTCCTGGGTGCAATTTCCGGCCCTGTGGCGCTTCGGCTCAACGCCGCGATCGAGCGGGCCTTCGTCAAACAGGGAACCTCGATCACCACCCGCCTGCTGGTACTCGACAAGGCCGATGGCGGCGACAGCCCTGTGATCGCCCGGCCGACCAGCTTCGCCGAACTCTGCTTCCTCGTCGATCACCTGCCCGCGCGGAAGGTGCCGACCGACGGGCAAGTGCTTCTCCCGAAGCCCTTCACGCCGCTGCGCCTTGTCGCTGCGGGGCGCAAGCCCGTGCCGATCGCCCCGCGCTGCGTGGCCGACGCACCCGTGATCCAGCCGCTGGCCTATGAAGCTCTGACAGTGCCGGCGCCGATCGCCGAACAGGTCGGGCACTATCTGCCTTACCGCCCAAGCCGGATCGCGATTGAGGGTGCGGCGGACCATCCTACCCCGCTGGTTGAATCCGTCGCTATGGGCTCGATCACCGCACCGGTGCCCGAAGCCGTTCCGCAACTCCCGGCGGATCTGATCGCCAAGGGTGTGCTCTCGGCCGCGCAGGCCGAGACGCTGATCTATGCTGCGAGCGCGCACGCTCGCGATCTCCCCGGCCGGTTCGAACCCGAAGATAAGGGCTGCGGCCTCAAGGTGAGCGCTGAAGGCCAGTTCTATCGGATGGGCTACTTCCTTGGCGACGGCACCGGCGCGGGAAAGGGCCGCCAGGTCGCTTCGGTGATCCTCGATCGCTGGGTGCGGGGCGAGCGCCGCCACATCTGGATTTCGAAGAACGAGGCGCTGCTTGAAGATGCCCGCCGCGATTGGGCCGCGCTTGGCGGGCTGCCGATCGACATCCAGCCGCTCGGGCAATGGAAACTGGGTGTTCCGGTCGGGATGCGCGATGGCATCCTTTTTGTTACCTATCCGACCCTGCGCTCAGGCCGCAGCGACGCGACCCGGCTCGAGCAGCTGCTCGAATGGGCGGGTGACGACTTCGACGGGGTGATCGTCTTCGACGAAGCCCATGCCATGGCCAATGCTGCCGGCGGCGAAGGCAGCCGCGGCAAGGTCAAAGGGTCGGAGCAGGGCGTGGCCGGGGTCAGGCTGCAGAACCTGCTGCCGCGCGCCCGCGTGCTCTACGCTTCGGCTACTGGCGCGTCCGACGTCAACAATCTCGCTTACGCGACCCGGCTTGGCCTCTGGGGCCCGGAAACAGCCTTCGCCAACCGCGAGGCTTTCGTTGCCGACATTCGCGATGGCGGGATCGCGGCGATGGAACTCGTCGCCCGCGATCTCAAGTCGCTCGGTCTCTACACCGCGCGGGCTCTCTCGTTCGCCGGGGTCGAATACGAGATCCTTGAGCATGCGCTGACCAGCGACCAGATCGCGGTCTACGACGCCTATGCCGATGCCTGGGCGATCATCCACGCCAACCTGCGGCAAGCGCTCGAGGCAACCCGGATCGTCGATGAGGACAGCGGCAGCACGCTGAACTCGGGCGCCAAGGCTGCCGCGCTCTCAATTTTCGAGGGCACCAAGCAGCGCTTCTTCGCGCAGTTGCTGTTGTCGATGAAGCTGCCAAGCCTGCTCCCCGCGATCGAGCGCGCGCTTGCCGAAGGCAACGCGGTGGTGGTGCAGCTTGTTTCGACCGCGGAAGCCATGCTGAGTCGCAGACTTGCCGACCTCTCCGACGCAGAGCGCGAGGCGCTCGAGATCGACCTCAGTCCGCGCGAATACGTGATCGACTATCTCAGCAAGAGCTTCCCGGTTCGGTTGATGGTGGTCTTCACCGACGAAAACGGCAATGCCCGCTCCGAACCGATGAGCGACGAGTTCGGCGCGCCAGTGCTGTGCCGCTCGGCGCTAGCCGCGCGGGATCGGATGATCGAGCAGCTCTGCGCACTGCCGCCAATCGCGACTGCGCTCGATGCGATCATCGAACGGTTCGGGGTCGATGCGGTCGCCGAAGTCACCGGACGCACCCGCCGCCTGATCGTCGGGCGCGACGGATGTCAGAAGCTCCAGTCGCGCAGCCCGCGCGCCAACCTCGCCGAGACCCAGAAATTCATGGACGGCGCCAAACGCATCCTGGTCTTCTCCGATGCGGGGGGCACGGGGCGCAGTTATCACGCCGATCTTGCCGCCATGAACCAGGCACGACGGGTCCATTTCCTGCTGGAACCGGGCTGGCGCGCCGATGCCGCGATCCAGGGCCTGGGGCGGACCAATCGCACCAACCAGGCCTCGGCGCCGCTGTTCCGTCCGGTGACAACCGATGTGCGCGGCGAGCGGCGGTTCATCTCGACGATCGCCAGGCGGCTCGACAGCCTTGGCGCGCTGACCCGCGGCCAGCGTCAGACCGGCGGGCAGAACCTGTTCGATCCCGCCGATAATCTCGAAAGCACCTATGCGAAGGAGGCGCTCAATCGCTGGTTCGGCCTGCTGTTCACCGGGAAGCTCGAAGCGGTCACCCTGGCCCAGTTCGAGGAACTGACCGGTCTCAGCATCGAAGGGCCCGATGGGGGCATGACCGATGACCTTCCGACCATCCAGCGCTGGCTTAACCGCATCCTCGCGCTGCCGATCGCGCTGCAGAACGGCATTTTCGATGAATTTCTCGGCCTGGTCGAAGCGCGGATCGATGCGGCGCGGGCTGCGGGCACGCTCGATCTCGGGGTCGAAACGATCGCGGTCGAGCACTTCGAGGTGCTATCGGACACCTTGCTGCGCACCGATGCGCTATCAGGCGCAACCACGCACCTCCTCGAACTGGAGATCGCCCGCGCGCTGAAGCCGCTGTCCTTAACCCGACTTGAGGAACTCTATGGTCTGAGCGGGAACCGCCATCAATTCCTGCGCAACGGCCGATCGGGCCGGATTGGCCTCGTCGTGCCTGCCCGCAGCCTGCTCGCTGACGACGGCACCCGGGTTGCCCGGTTCGAACTGATCCGACCGCTGGGGCGCGGGCATCTGACCGCCGAGCAGCTGGCTGACAGCCATTGGGAGCCAGTCGATCCCGCTACCTTCCGCGCACTCTGGCAGGCCGAGGTCGACGAAGCGGCGACGAGCCACAAGCGCGAACGGCTGCACCTTGCGACCGGGCTCCTGCTCCCGGTGTGGGACAAGCTCCCTTCCGATTTCGTGCGAGTCAGCCGAATCTCGGCGCGCGATGGACGCTCGCTGCTGGGGCGCGAAGTGCCGCTGCACTGCCTTCCCGAACTCTGCCAGGCCCTCGGGCTCGAGAGCGATCAGACCTTCTCGGCCGAACAGCTCGCCGAAGCGGTCCTTGGCTCGGGACGGCCGATGTCGGTCAAGGCGCGCGAGGCGCTTACACTGAAGCGCAGCCTGGTGGGCGGCGCGCAGAGGCTCGAGCTGACCGGATGGTCGGCGGCACGGCTCGACTGGTACAAGGCGGCAGGCTGTTTCACCGAGATCATCCGCTACCAGACCCGGCTGTTCGTGCCGACCGAGGGAGCTGCATCGGTGCTTGCCCGGCTGAGCATTTGATCGTCGTGTGCCGATCAGGTCGCGGCGAGCGCGGTGTTTCCCGCGAACTCGCCGCACCAGTCGTGCCCGAAGGACATCCCCCAGCCTTCATAGCTTGGCGGCAATCGGCGGCATTGTCCGAGTTCGTGTCCGTCCTCGTCTGGAATAGGCAGCCAGAACCGGCAGTCTGCACACCTGGGATCGGTCGGTGAGGTCATTGCGCGCCCTGTCGTCTCATCAGGAACGCTCGGCCCCTCCCGGACCAGAACGGCAGAGGGGAGGGGGCTTTTACCTCGATGAGCCGATGGGCGTCGATGGTCGATCGCCTGGGCTCGTCAGTCAGGAGTTAGTGCCATGATCAAGTCGATACCGCTGAGCAAGCTCATCGCTTCGCCGCGCAATGTTCGCCGTCATTCGGAACCGCAAGCCGATGCCGAGCTCAAGGCGAGCATTGCCGCGCGTGGTCTGCTGCAGAACCTCATCGTCCGGCCGGCAGCCAAGGGCAAGTTCGAGGTCGAAGCCGGCGAGCGCCGCCGCAAGGCCATGTTGAGTCTTGCTGAAGACAAGGTCCTCGCCAAGGACCACGAGGTCACCTGCCTGGTGCTCGAAGACAGCGCCGAACATGCCGTCGAAACGAGCCTTGCCGAAAACTTCCACCGCCTCGCGATGAACCCCGCCGACGAAGCCCAGGCCTTCGCCGCGCTGATCGAAGCGGGAGCCTCGAGCGAGGAAGTCGCGCGCCGCTTCGGGCTTACCGTCCGCTTCGTCGAGGGTCGGCTGCGTCTGGCCGGGCTCGCCCCGGTCGTCTTCGAGGCCCTGGCATCGGGCGCGATCACTCTCGATCTCGCCAAGGCCTACGGCGCGACCTCGGATCAGGCGATCCAGACCCGGGTCTTCGAGCAGGTCTCGACGGGCTACTACGCCCCCAATCCGGATTCGATCCGCCGCATGGTGCTTTCGGGCACGGTGCGAGGCAGCGACCCGCGCGCCCGGCTTGTCGGGCGCGACGCCTACCTCGCGGCCGGCGGCCGGATCGAACGCGAACTGTTCGATGACGAGGACAGCGAAGCCTGGGCCGACGATGCGCTGCTCGAGGAACTCGCGGCCGCGAAGATGGAGCAGCAGGCCAAGGCGCTCGCCGCCGAGCAAGGCCTTGCCCGGGTCAAGCCGACGCTCGATCCCTATGCCAGCCATGACCTCGTAGAGGGTCTGGTCCGGCTTCCGGCCGAACCCGCGCCGCTGACCGAGGCCGAACTCGCTCGGCTCGACGAGCTCGACACCTCCTACGACGAGAACGCCGCCGTTCTTGAGGACGAGGACAGCGCCGAGGACGCCGTCGCGGCTGCCGAAGCCGCAATCGAGGCGATCGAACGGGAATGTCAGGACATCCGGGCACGGCCGCCGGTGCTTGCACCCGAACTGAAGGCAGAGGCTGGAATGATCCTGGTCCTGTCGCGCGACGGCACCCCGGTGCTCCAGCCGGTGTTCTACGGTGAGCGCCAAACCGTCACGGGTGAGGGTGACGACGCGGTCGAGGTGATACCCGGCGATGAGGGCGCGGGTCAGCGCCGTTCGGCATTGTCAAAGCGCCTCGTCGATGAACTCGCGATGCAGCGTCGCGACGTTCTCGCGCTTCATGTCGCGTCCGATCCGGCGCTCGCGCTCGACCTGATGGTATTCACGCTCGCCGACGCTGATGCCTTCGACTACCGCGCGCGCTCGGCGAGCACCCTGCGCGGCGGCGTGCCATCGGGGCCGATCATCGGGTTCGAGGCGAAGGATGCGGCGGCGAGTGCCTCGCTCGCCGAGCTGCGCACGGGGCTCGACGAGAGCTGGCGCGCTGGGGCAAGCGTTTCGGAGAGGTTCGATCGCTTCCGCGCTCTCTCCGATGAAACCCGCGCTGCCTGGCTCGGCCATGTCGTCGGCCGCTCGCTCGAAGCCAGTCTCAACATGGCCGGGGAACGCCGGATCCAGTTCCACGATCACCTCGGCCGCCTGATCGGCATCGACATGGCGGCATGGTGGCGTCCGACCGCGGCCAACTATTTCGACCGGGTCTCGAAGGCGGTGACCCTCGACGCGCTCTCGGCAGTCGGCGGCGCAGACCTCGCAAGCCGGTTCGCCGCAGTCAAGAAGGGCGACCTCGCGATGAGCGCCGAGCGCGTCTTCGCCGGAACCTACATCACCGAGGTCGAGGTGCGCGACCGGGCGCTGGCCTGGGTGCCCGAGGTCATGCGCTTTGCCGCCGCGGATGCGCCCGATACCGAGCTCGACGAGACGGCGACGGACGCTGCTGCCGCCGCTGCGGCGAACGACGGTGCCAACGACGACGACCACACCCCCCGCGAGCTGGCTGCCTGACCTCCTCCTGACAGGCAGGCCACTCGTAAACCTGAAGCGGTCCCCTGGCTTTGCGCCGGGGGGCCGCTTCCTTGTTTTGGCCGGACGTCCGTTGAGAAGCCGTGCCGTCTCTAAGAAGGCCGACTAGTTGGATTGGCCGTTTCGGGCGTGCTAGCCGGACTAGCACCTTCTGCTTTGCCAGAAAGATTGGCGATCTTTTCTTCCTACTTTCCGTGCTGCGCTTGGTGACATACTGCCTCACGTCGGCTAGGAGCCGCGCCGAATGACCTCGCTCCGCGCCCTTTTTCTTGATCATCGCAATTTTGCTGCCCTTATGGTCGGCATTGCGTTGTTCATGAAGGCGCTGGTCCCGGCTGGATACATGCTGGGTACTGAAGGGCGGGTGCTGACAGTCGAGATTTGTTCCGATGCGTCGGGCGGTCATTTGACCAAGCAGATCGTCATTCCGACGGACGGCAAGTCCCACGAAGGCCAGACCGATCACGCCAAGGCTGACGGAACCTGCCCGTTCGCCTCGCTGGCGATGGGCGCGGTTGGCGGTGCCGATCCCGCGCTGCTGCTGGTCGCAATTGCGTTCATCCTACTGCTCGCGTTCGCACCGTTGGTTCTGCCAATGCGCGAGCGGCCGGACTACCTTCGCCCGCCGCTGCGCGGTCCACCGGCTTTCGCCTGACAAAGTGACCGAGGCCGAGCCCCGGCACGGCCTTCTTTGACAGGCTGTCGCAGCGCTTATTGCGCGTTGCGGCGCACAAAACCGGACATCAATTCCCATGAAGACCTCGCTGATTGCGCTTAGCCTTGTGCTGTGCCTCGCCACCCCTGCGTTCGCGGATGAAGCTGCAGATGCCGCAGAAAATCCCGACAACTCGATTCTGGTCATTGGCCAGAAACAGAGTGATACGATTGAAAATGCCCCGTCCACACGGGCGCAGGTCACTGCCGATACCATCGCGACGACCGTCAATGCGGTAAGCACCGAGGACACGCTCAAGTATCTCCCGAGCCTGGTGATCCGCAAGCGGCACATCGGCGACAATTTCGCACCGATTGCCACGCGCACCTCGGGCCTTGGCGCGAGCGCGCGAAGCCTGATTTACGCCGACGGAGCGCTGCTCTCGGCACTGATCGGCAACAACAACGGCAATGGCTCCCCGCGCTGGACGCTGGTCACCCCTGAGGAGATCGAGTGGGCCGATGTGCTCTACGGGCCGTTCTCCGCCGCCTATTCAGGAAATTCGATCGGCACGGTGGTCAACATCACCACCCGCCTGCCCGACAAGTTCGAAGCCCGCGCAACCGCGCTGGTCAACCTGCAGGACTTCTCGCTCTACGGCACGCAGCGCACATTGCCGACCTCACAGTTCTCCAGCTCGATCGGCAATCGCTTTGGCCCGCTTGCGCTGTTCGCGAGTGTCACCCGGACCGAGGCCCATTCGCAGCCGATCAGTTTCACCACGATAACGGGCACTGCGAACCCCGCCGGAACGTCAGGCGGCTTCGCCGATCTCAACAAGCTGGGTCAACCGATCCGCGTGCTCGGCGCGGGCGGGCTCGAACACCATGTGCAGGATACCTACAAGCTCAAAGTGGCGCTCGATCTGACGCCGAATATCCGCGCCACTTATGTGCTGGGGATCTGGACCGACGACACCCAAGGTGATGTCGATAGCTATCTTCAGAGCACCAGCGGGACGGCCAGCTACAAGACTGCCGCAAGCGGAGCGACGACCGGGTTCAATTCGGCGGTCTATACCCGCGATGCGCTGCATTTGAGCCACGCCCTGAGCCTGAGCGGCAACACCCCGAAGCTCGACTGGCAGGTGGTGGGAACACTCTACCGTTACACCCATGACTGGCAGAACAATCCTTCACCCGACACCGCCACGGGCACCACTGTTGCAACCGGCTTCATCGGCACCCGCAACGATTTGCCTGCCGCCTTTGCTGGAGGTGTCGGCACAATCCAGAAGCAGGATGGCACCGGTTGGGCAACGCTGGACGGCAAGGCGGCCCTGAAGCTTGGACAGGGCGATGAACACTTCCTCAGTTTCGGTGCGCACTTCGATCGCGAAACGCTCAATGCGCGCACCTTTACCCTGGCCAATTGGCTCGACAGCGATTCTGCCTTGGGACAGCTTCGCTCTGCCTCGCATGGCAACACCCGGACGGTTGCGCTGTGGGCGCAGGATGAAGTGAAGCTTACGCCCGCGCTGACCCTTACGCTTGGCGGGCGCTATGAATGGTGGCGAGCCTACGGCGGGTTCAACACAGCACTGTCAACGACCGTCAATTCGACGATCCTTCAGGGCGAACGGCAGTTTGACGGGTTCAGCCCCAAGGCCTCGCTCGAATGGAAGGGCGCTAATGGCTTCAGCGTGCGGCTCTCCGCCGGTCAGGCCTGGCGCACGCCGACCGTTGGCGAACTCTACCAGACGACGGCCGTTGGCACCTTGCTGACAAATCCCAATCCCGGCCTGCTGCCCGAACGGGCGCGGTCGCTGGAACTGGCGTTGGTCAAGCAAGATGCAAAGGGCACGTTCCGTGTATCGCTGTTCAACGAGGTGATCGACAACGCGCTGATCTCACAGCTCAACGCCGCGACCAACTCGACCTTCGTCCAGAATGTCGATCGCACCCGAGCGCTCGGTGTCGAGCTGGCTGTTGATCGCCGCGATGTCCTGCCCGACTTCGACCTTTCGGCCAGCCTAACCTATGCCGACGCGATCACCAGCAAGGACACAGTCTTCCCGGCAGCGGTCGGCAAGTTGCTGCCCAGCGTTCCGCACTGGAAGGGCAACCTGGTGCTGAGCTGGCGGCCCACGCCGCAGGTCACGCTGACCACAGCGGCACGGTTTACCAGCCGCAACTATGCCAACCTCGCCAACGACGACACGGTCGGCAACACCTACCAGGGGTTCTACAAGTACTTTGTTGTCGATGCCCGGGCGACCTTCAGGGTCAACGATCACTTCGATTTTGCCATTGGGGTCGATAACATCAACAACAACAAATACTTCCTGTTCCATCCCTTCCCGCAGCGACATTTCACCGCGCAGGTGGGCTGGAAGTTTTAAGCGATGGACCGCACCGCGCTCTATCGCACGATCTGGCGATGGCACTTCTATGCCGGGCTGTTCGTTGTGCCGATGGTCCTGATCCTGGCGCTGACCGGTGCAGCCTACCTGTTCAAACCGCAGGTCGACCGCTGGGAGGAAAGGCATTTCCGCGATTTATCCACGGCGGGATCCGTATCGCCCGACGATCAGGTTGAGGCGGTGCTCGCCGCCTTTGCTGGTGCGCGACTGCACTCCTACCGACTGCCTGAGGCAGAGAGCGATGCCGTGCTGGTTCATGTCGCGCTGCCTGGCAAGCAAAGGGCAATGCGCGATGTGTTCGTCTCGCCGCAGGGGAAGGTCGTGGGCGTGCTCGATCCCGAATGGCGCATCATGCAGGTGGCTCATGACATTCACGGACAACTGCTGCTCGGCTCCAGGGGAAGTTGGCTGGTCGAACTCGCGGCAAGCTGGGCGATCGTGATGATCATTACCGGGCTTTACCTGTGGTGGCCAAGCGGGCGCGGCATGGCGGGCGTGATTTGGCCACGCCTTGCCTCGGGCTCCCGCGTGTTCTGGCGCGATCTCCATGCCGTGACCGGCTTCTGGGTGGCGGGGCTTGCCATGGTCCTGCTGCTCACGGGTCTGCCGTGGGCCGATGTCTGGGGCAGTGCGTTCAAGGCGGTGCGCACCGAAATGGGCTGGGTCAAAGGCACACAGGACTGGACCATTGGGGGACGGGCGGCAGATGCGGACGAGCACGCCGAACACAACCACACCGCCATGATGGCCGGCCAAGGCGCCATGCCGACAATGTCACACGTCATGCCAGATGGCAGCGTGATGACCATGTCGATGACCCCGGTCTCGCTAAGCCAGATAGTGGCGGAGGCCAAGAGCCAGCACTTGCCGTTTCCGGTGATCGTAACCCCGCCCGGCATGCCGCAGCGTTTCGGGGCCAGGGCGGTCAGCTCCTGGTCGGTCAAATCGGATACGCAGAACCGGCCTTTGCGGGTCTCGCTCACCTACGATCCGATGACTGGCAAGCAGCTCAGCCGTGAGACCTTTGCCGACAAACATGTGATCGACCGCGTGGTCGGCTACGGTGTTGCCTGGCATGAAGGGCAGCTATTCGGTTGGGTTAACCAGCTGCTCGGCGTCGCAACCGCGCTGATGCTGGTGACACTTCCGGTCAGTGGCTTCGTGATGTGGCGCAGACGTAAGCCTGCGGATCGGCTTGGTGCGCCGCCTACACCAGCAACTCCGGCAAAGCTGCGCGGCCTCGCGTTAGTGGTCCTGGCCCTTGCAGCGTTCCTGCCACTGCTCGCGGCTTCGCTCATCGCCGTCTTGCTGCTGGAGCGCTTGGTGTTGCCTCGCTTCCCAGCCTTGGCGCTGTGGCTTGGTCTTGACGGGACGGCAAGGGACCGGGAGGTAGCAGCATGAACCTGCGCTACCTCCTGCTGCTGAGTGCTGTCTGCGCCCCAGCCACTGCATTCGCCGAAGACGCACCTGCCAAGGACAACAGCGAGATTGTCGTCTACGGTCGTGCGATCGACCAGGTCGGCGTTGCGACAAGCGGCTCAGAAGGCGTGGTCGGCTATTCAGACTTCGAGGATCGCCCGATCGGCCGCGTCGGTGAACTGGCCGAGAACGTACCAGGCCTGATCGCCACCCAGCATTCGGGATCGGGCAAGGCCAACCAGTATTTCCTGCGCGGGTTCAATCTCGATCATGGGACCGATCTGGCAGGCTACATCGATGGCGCACCGATCAACATGCGCAGCCACGGGCATGGCCAAGGCTATCTCGACCTCAATTTCCTGATCCCCGAAATGGTCGAGCGGATCGATTACACCAAAGGGCCGTACCATGCCGCCGAGGGCGATTTCTCGTCGGCAGGGACCATGCGCTACACAACCAAGTCGAGGTTGGCCCGGCCTTTCGCCGAAGTCACCGGCGGTTCGTTCGGCTTCTGGCGCGGACTTGTCGCAGGAAGCACCAATCTTGGCGATGGCACCTTGTTGGGCGCACTCGATGGCACTGCTTCGAATGGTCCGTGGGTACTCGACGAACACGAGCGCAAACTCATTGGCCTAATCAAATACAGTGCCGCCAATTGGTCGCTCGGGCTGTCGGGTTACACCAACAGCTGGGTCTCGACCGATCAGGTGCCCGAACGTGCCATCAATTCGGGACTCATCCCGCGCAATGGCTTCATCGATCCCAATCTCGGTGGCCGTGCGGGCCGGATTGCGCTGACCTTCAATGGCGAGTTCGGCGATACGCAGGTATCCGCCTACGCCATTGGCTCGCGGCTCCAGCTCACCTCGAATTTCACCTACTTCCTCGACGACCCGGTGAATGGCGACGAATTTCGCCAGGTTGACCGGCGCGGGATATTCGGCGGATCGCTGCGCCATGTCATCAAGGGAGACGGGATTACCTGGCGGTTCGGAGCGGATACACGCTGGGATCACATTGGCAGGGTCGGGCTCTATCACACCGTGGCAGGGACCGTCGTCAGCACGGTGCGCGAGGACAGTGTCGATGAATACAGCGGCGGTCTGTTTGGCGAGGCCGAAGTGCAGATTGGGCCAAAGGTGCGTCTGGTCGCTGGCCTGCGTGGCGACGCGATCGGCTACACTGTCCGCTCGGATCTGGCCGCCAATTCTGGGAGCGGCTCGGCTGCGATCCTGACGCCTAAGGTCGCGCTGGCCTGGCAGCCTCGCAAGGGCGTCGAGTTCTATGCGAACTACGGAGAGGGCTATCACTCCAACGACGTGCGAGGAGCAACAATCACGTTTGATCCCGGTGACCTTTCACCGGTCAGGCGCGTCTCTGTATTCGCGCGCTCGCGCGGAGCGGAGCTCGGTGCGCGGTTCGAACGGGGCAGCCTCAATTTTTCCCTTGTCGGCTTCTGGCTCGATCTCGACTCCGAACTGGTCTTCGTCGGCGATGCGGGCACAACGGAGCCGAATGACGCTTCGCGCCGCTACGGTGCCGAAGCCGCGCTCTTCTGGCGTCCGCTTCCGGGCGTGACGATAGATGGGACCGCCTCGTGGACAAAGGCGAGGTTTCGCGGGGTCCCTGCGGGGCAGGACTTCATTCCAGGAGCGACCCCTTTCGTGCTGGGCGGCGGGATAAGCGCCAAGGTGACGCCCTCGATCACCGCGACCGCGCGCATCCGCCACTTCGCCTCCGCGCCGCTGATCGAGGACGCTTCGCAGCGCTCGCAAGCGACGACGCTGTTCAATCTCGGCGGCTACTGGGAGACAGGCCGGGTTCGCATCGGACTCGACGTGCTGAACCTTTTCGACGCCAAGGATCCCGACATATCCTACTGGTATGCCTCACGCCTTCCTTGTGAGCCGGTCGATGGGGTTGAGGACCGGCACATCCATCCAGTGGAGCCGCGGCAGGTGAGAATTTCACTTCGGCTAGCGTTGTAGGAGGAAGTCAAATGGAGGGTCTGATGGCTTGTGCCTGCCGAAGTCTGGACTGTTTTCGGCAAGCAAGCTGATAAGCGAAATTCGGTGCTACGATTGACTCACCGAAACGAGGCTCATTCCACGAGATTGGCCTCCTGTAATCCTATTGAGCGGAGTGAAAAATCGCCGCACTATCTGAAAAGGCATATGCGAGTGGCCAGCAGCCAACCGTGTTAACTAGTAATGGATGTGGAAAAGAAGCTTCGTGCCTTGGTCTGCAGCGCCAATCGGCATTACCCGCGCGTCTCCCAAATTCGCAAAGGATACCAAGACCCATGAACAATGCTGACCTCGCCGAAACCATCGCCGAAGCCAATGGCCTGACCAAGGCCGACGCTCGCAAGGTCGTCGACGGCGTTTTCGCCGCGATCGCGGATGCCGCCGCCAAGGGCGACGAAATCGCGATCAATGGCTTCGGCAAGTTCAAGGTCAAGGCCACCCTCGAGCGCGATGGCCGCAATCCTTCGACCGGCGCGACGATCAAGATCGCCGCTTCGAAGAAGCTGACTTTCGCACCTGCCAAGGCGGTTAAGGATCGCCTCAACGGCTGATGCTGCTGCGGCCCGCATCGCCGGTGATCTGGCGATGCGGGCCATCTTGTGCTTCCGAACTATGTCGGACCTCTGATGTTCGAAGAGGAGAGTGGGCGCGGGCCTGAACGGACCTGACCGGCGATGGCGCTGGCGGGTTGGATCAGGAGACCCCTCATGGCTTATCGCAACTCCACTTCGCCCGGGCTGTCGCCCGCACATCGTATCACCCAGGAAATCATCGCTCGGCTCGAGGCCGGGACCAAGCCGTGGATCCAGCCGTGGCGCGGAGTGCCGGTGTCGCGCCCCTTGCGCGCTTGCGGCATCCCCTACCGCGGCATGAATGTGTTCTGGCTGTGGATGGTCGCCGACATGTGCGGCTACGCCTCGCCCTACTGGATGACCTACAACCAGGCCCACGGTCTAGGGGCGCAGGTTCGCAAGGGCGAAAAGGCAACGATCGCGATCTTCTACAAAAGCTATACCAAAGAGGTCGAGGCTCCGGACACTGGTGAGAAGAACGACGAAGCCCGCCGGGTCCTGAAAGCCTATCCGGTGTTCAACGCCGACCAGGTCGAGGGTCTGCCCGAACGGTTTCATCCGGCCGCCGCGCACGATCTGGTCGAGCCAGAAGGCCGCGAGGCGACACTCGACGCGTTCTTTGCCGCGATCCCGGTCAATCTGCGCCACCAGGGCGGCGAAGCCTATTACGAGCCCACGCCAGACCGGGTGACCATGCCGCCTTCGCATCTGTTCCGGGGCTTCGACCATTACTATGCGACGCTGGCCCATGAGCTGTCGCACTGGACCGGACATTCCAGCCGACTTGACCGCGACCTGAAGAACCGGTTCGGCACCGCGGCCTATGCCGCCGAGGAACTCGTCGCCGAGCTTTCGAGTGCGATGCTCGGGGCCCAACTCGGACTTCCGGTCACGCACCTCGACAGCCACGCAAGCTATATCGAGCAATGGCTGAAGCTGCTGCGCGATGACGACCGCGCGATCCTCACCGCCGCCGCCAAGGCCGAGGAAGCCGCAAGCCTGCTGCTTAAGCTGGGTGGGAGGGCTCTAATGGACGAGGCGGCCGAGCCCGACGCCGTCGCACTCGCAGCCTGAAGGAGGACATCATGGGCCGATCGGTCAGCTATCCCAGCGGCGCTCTGGTCGCTTTCACCGTGCTTGAGGTCGAAGACGAGGAAGACTGGGACTTCGAATACGAATGGCTGCGCGGCGATCTAGCCGAGCGCGCCGCCGCTGCCTTTCCGTCTCTCGCCCCCTACGATGGCTGGCGCGGGCGCGAAGACCGGATACTGATGCGCAACGCGTTCGCGGACTTCGGGGTTTCGGTCTACGGCGGCCTTGTCGCGGTCTGGATCGCCGAGCGTGATGACGGTGCCTATTGGGACCTCGAATGGCGCACCGCGCGAAGCCCAAGGGCGCAGCGCTGGCTTCGCCAGATCGCGGCGCGTTTCGATGCGCTGTTTGGCGACTACGACTGCCTCGGGCACATGTCGAACGGGGAGGGCGTCTACCGGAAACGCGTGGTCGCGTGATTCAGCATCTGTTCAAATGAACGATTTATGTGTATGCCCATCATTTGAAAGGACGTGCGATGGCAACACTTGCGCCCAGGCCCCAGCGTTCCGATGGCGAGGTGCTGACCTCGGCAGTGGCGAGGATTGCCGATTTCTGGGGTTTTTCCAACCCCAAGCTCGGTCAGGTGCTTGGCCTGTCTCCGGCAACGGTCTCGCGACTCAAGGGCGGCAAGACCCTGCTCGATCCCGCTTCGAAGTCTTTCGAAGCCGGGCAGTTCCTACTGCGCCTGTTCCGCGGTCTCGATGCGCTTATGGGGAGCGACGATGCCGCCTCGCGCCGCTGGCTCGAGACGCCCAACCTCGATCTTGACGCACGCCCGCTCGATCTCATCGACAGCTTCAAGGGCCTGATCTCCGTGTGCGATTATGTGGACGCCCACCGCGCTCGCGTCTGAGCTTGGCTCCTATCACGGCAAAGTCTGGCGCGTGGTAGAGGCCCAGCACCGGATCTCGACAAACCGGCTTGCAGACAGCCTGGACGACCAAGCCCGGCTCGAAGCACTCGCCGAGGCCGCAAAGCCCGATCTCCCCAAGGCAGCCCAGGGTCTCCACTACTTGCTCGCTTCCCCGTTTCGCTATGGTCACGGCACCGCCAGCCGCTTTCGCCGCGCCAATGAGCGGCCAGGGGTCTTCTACGCGAGCGAAGCCGAAGGCACTGCGATCGCCGAGACCGCCTATTGGCGCCTGCGCTTCTATCTGCGCTCGCCGGGTTTCATTCCGCCGTCGGCGACGACTGAACACACCAGTTTTACTGTCGATGTTGCGGCCGATCGGGCCATCGACCTGACACGCGCGCCTTTCGACCGCGATGCCGCGCAATGGATCGACCCGATCAACTACGCACCTTGCCAGGATCTCGGTGTCGCTGCCCGCGAAGCCGGGGTCGAAGTTATCCGTACCCGGTCGGTGCGCGATCCGAAACAGGGCTGCAACATCGTCGTTCTCGCACCGCAAGCCTTTGCCACTGCCGCACCGACGATCAGGCGGACCTGGCACCTGCGCTATGAGGGCGGCCGCCTCACCGCACTGGCTGCTTTCCCTTCCCGGGACCGCTTCGTCTACACCGGGGCCGATTTCGGTATCGCCTGACGCGCCGAGCCTGCGAGGCCGGGCAATTTCCGACAATGGTCGCTTCGAACTGGTGGCAGCGAACCGGCAGGGGGCAGCGCCACAAGCGAGAGAGGCCCTGGGCCAGCCGTCGGTCCCCGCGCAACCCGGCTTAGCCAGGCCCGTGTTGGCCGGTCCCGATGGGCCTCGGCCTGTCCGCGCCAGCCTGGCCAAGCGGGTTCCCCTTCGGTGCGCGATGCCGCCCGTGACTGGCCCTGACGGGCTCTCGCTGGCGCAGCCAACAAGCAGGTGCGTCAGCCTCACACCAGTCAGGAGGACACGCCCATGCCCATCACATTTGCCGGCCAGCTCGCCGGTCTCGATCTCGCCGGATTTTCGATCGGTCCCGCCCCGGTATCGACAACCGATTTTCCGGTTCGCGAGGCCGTCGTCCAGACGCTCGAAGCCGTCTGGTCCGATCTCTTCGCGCTGGTTTCCGGGACTACGCTCGAAGCCGACGCGGAGGACCTGGGCTGGGCTTTCGTCAATCTCTTCCATCGTTCCGCCGAGCGGAAGTCAAGCGCGCTCGACCGCGCTACCGACGAAGTCCGCGCGCTGGTCGCGACCGCTGACGGCAGCGAAATCCACACCTCCGAGCTCGAAACGCAGGTCGAGCGGGCGCAGTGCGCCGAAGCCTCGATGTTGGCGCTCGAAGAGATGCGCGAGATCGCGGCTGGCCTCTACCTCAACGAGTTCGGTTCATCCTGGAAGCCGGTCTCCAGTTCGCGGTTCAACCACGGCGCGATGCTCACATCCGCGCTTGTCGAAGGCCGCGACTTTCTCCGAGCCCGGGCTGAATCCAAGCGCCGCGCGGCGATGCCCGAAGGCACGCCGGTGGTATTCGCCGGCGGGCGCACTCGCCATCCAGATGAGGCCGACGCACTCACCTTTGCCAACAATGTCTGGGCGACCCTCGACAAGGTTCGAGAGCGCGTTCCGGATATGGTGTTGATCCACGGCGGCGACACCAAGGGCGTCGACCGCCTGGCCTCGAGTTGGGCCGAGCGCCGCAATATTCCGCAGGTGACTTTCTCGCTCGACATGCGGCTTGGAGCCCGTGCCGGGTTCAAGCGCAACGAAAGGATGCTCTCGCTCGATCCGCGCTATGTCGTCGCATTCCCCGGCAATGGCGTCCTGGAACGCCTCGTGATCGAAGCCAAGTCGCGCCGGATCACCGTCGTCGATCGGCGCGGTCCGCTGGGGACCAATCCCAAGGCACAGCCAGCCTGACGGGCACCTAAAAGAACGGCGGCATCGCCCGATGCCGCCGCTTTGAAAGTCAGGATCTCTTTCGAGTCCTTCGGGTCGCAAGACGTTGATAAATCCTGCAGCCGATACTGTCTTTGTATGATTTCGTCATGTTGCGAACGCTTCCGAATTGGCACAGCCGGGCAGGCGTTCGTTACCGTTGTGATCAGCCGTGAACAGTCTCTCTGCGTTCCAGCATCGCCACGAACTCGGCGATCTTGCGTGCGCGCGTTTCGGGACGTTTCACGGCGCCGATCCGGTAGAGCACCGCATAGCGATTGGCCCCGGTTAACGTGGCGAAGAACTCTGCCGCGCTGGGGTTTTGATCGAGGGCTGCTCTGAGGTCTGCGGGGACCTCGATCCTGCTGGCCGGGGCATAGGCAGCGTCCCAGCGGCCGTCCGCCTTGGCCCTGCCGATCTCGGCCTGGCCGCGGGCTGTCATCCGCCCATCAGCCATCAGTTCCAGCGCCCGGGTCCGATTGACCTCGGACCATTTGCTGCGCGCCTTGCGCGGGGTGAACCGGATCAGCCAGCTTTGTGCATCGTACTTGTCGAGCTGCCCGTCGATCCAGCCGTGGCACAGCGCGAGATCGATCGCTTCGGCCTTGCTCAGGCTCGTGATCCCCGCGCCTTTACGGGCCAACCGGAGCCAGGCCCCGGTCGCATCATCAGGCTGAGCACTGAGCCAGTCATCGAACCCTTGCGCGTTCTCGAACAGCAGGATCGGCAGACCTGATCGCATCTCGCTCATGGGCCGCAGCATAGGTCGCGATCGAGGCAAGGGAAGGCCCTTCGCACCAGGTTGCAGAGGCGTGTGACGCACCAAACGACGACCTCGGTCCAGGCAGATTTCACGGTCGGTTTTGTGCTGTCCACGATATCGTTTCGTTCCAGGTCTTGCTCATTGCCCGATGGCTGCAGCGCACGGACGGGTGCTTAGTGATGCGCCCTTGGGGCTGGCGGATAGGTGCCGGGACAACCCCACGAGGGTCGAATGATCGAGGCCAAAGTCACCGGAGCAAACATCCCGGACCACCGGGCTTCTTCGCGAACCGTCCCTTGAATCGCCCTTCGCCCAGACGCAACCCGCGGGCGCTGTCCGGCCGTGTTGCCGCCCTTTGGGCGGCTGCCCGCACCACCCGGCCTGGCCCGGGGTTCCCCTTCGGTGCGTCTCGTCGCTGGCCGCTTCTGCACTTGGGTTCGCAGCCGGGATGGTCCCGGATGCTCGTTCAGGAGAAGACCCATGACCAATCTCGTTATCCTCGTCGGCCGTATTGCCCGCGATCCCGAAACCCGCACGACCCAGAGCGGCACCAAGATCACCCAGGTGTCCGTCGCGACCGACCGCCCGGCCCGCAAGGAAGGGAAGACCTTCAAGGACGAAAACGGCTACACGGTGAAGGACAGCGAATTCCACCGCGTGACCTGCTTCAACGGCCTCGGCGAGAACGTCGCAAAGTTCTGCACCAAGGGCCAGCTGGTGACCGTCGAAGGGCGCATCCACTACACCCAGTGGGAAGACCAGAGCGGCGCCAAGCGCTACGGCTGCGAGATCATCGCCGACAAGGTCGATTTCCTCTCGAAGGGCAAGGCCGGCGGCAACGAAGGGGCACCCGACATCGACGAGGAGTGACCGGTCCCGAGCTCCAGAAGGCCCCGGCGGCGCAAGCCACCGGGGCCTTCGTTTTGCGTGTGCTTAGAAGCGGCTGCGCGCGGGCATCGAACCCGCGCGCAGCCGGATCGGCAGATATCAGGCAAGCATCAGGCGGACTTTGGCGTGGAGGCGAGGCGCTTGAGGCTCTCCTCGATTCCGAGCGCCATCGACTGACGGAGTAGCTGCCGCATCTGCGCCGGCTCAAGCGCTTCAGCGCCGCATTCGAGCAGCACCTTGCCGAGTTCCGCTGCAGCGCCTTCGCGCAGCTTTGCTTCCTCTGCAGCGAGTTCCTCGCGCTGGCGTTGCACTTTCAAGAGTGCATCGCGGGCGCTCACTTTGGACCTGGCCATGGATCATCCTTTCGCTGGCCGTTGGTCCCCTCCTGCTTGGGTCTGTGACAGGTCGAGGGCTTGTAGGAAAACGCTTTGTCGAGAGGGCAGTCCGCGGTCGAGAGGGAGGAGGGCTCTCTCGCGAGAAGTCCGAGCTTGATGGAGGCTTTGGGGCCGCGTCAAGGACGACGGGGCCCCACCATTTTGCTCCGGGGCCAAGGCCCTTCCACAAAATCGTGACCCCCATCGCCGCTACGCGGCCGCGTGTTCCACGCGGTCCCTGACCCGTCCCGTCGCCCCCATCTCTGACGCCCCTGATGCGAAGCATCGAACATCAGGAGGTTTGCCATGATCGTATCTGCTGTCCTTACCGCCACGCCGCTGCACTTTGACCAGGCCGCGTACCTTGCCGCGCTGGATCGGGCCCATGCGCGGTCCTACCACAGCTACTTCAACCAGTACGTCCTGACCGACGACGAGGCGGGGTTCATCGCCATCGACGAAGGTGATTACGGAGCACTGGCACCGCGCCTTTACGACCGGATCGTCGAGACCGTGCCGAGCAAGCTCTGCGACGAAGACTAGGCCGCGGCTACGAGGTCAATTACCACCGAAGGGGGAGTCCGGTCATCCGGGCTTCCCCTTTCGTTTTGCTTGGATCCCAGGTCTGAACTGGGCAGGGGAACGGGCTCGATTTCGCGACGCGCTCATCCCACCGGTGGCCGGTTCGATTTCGAGCTACCCGGTTCAACCACAAACACTGGTACTGCACTTCAAAGTAGGGAACAGGGGGCACACCCTACGCTTCTTGAAGCTAGTTCGTGCGCGGCAGATTTCAGCCACTTTCGAGCTCGAAATGGTATTCTGTCACTTCTCAATCACATTGATTTAAAGCGATAAATCCAAATCACATTGATTGCTGTGGACGTGAAGGTGGCAGCAATGCGTCGCCCTATGTTCTTGACATGTTCTTCAGTCTGATGTAGCGCGCAAATCAGCCTTGCGGGCGCAAACCAGGATCCAAGATCGAAGGATCCTGACGATGCCACGACCCATTTCCCTCCAAGTCTATGTCTCACCCGAGCTTGCCGAGCAGGTTCGCAGCGCCGCCGAAGCCGATGGCCTGGCGGTGAGCGAATGGCTGCGCTCGCAGCTCAAGAAGGTGCTCGCAAGCGGCCCCATTGGGGCAAGCGATCAGGCGCTTCTCGGCAAGCTCTACCGCCAGTCGCTGTTCGCATTCGTCGGGCTCGACGCGCTGCTTTCGGGGCATCCAGATCACACCCTGCGCGAGCGCGCCCACAGTGCCTGGAAGGCGCGCTGCAAGGAAGCAGGAATGGCGGCCACCCCGACCAAGGGAGGCGCAAAGTGAAAAAGAATCTCGTCGATTTCACCCGCGGCAGCCAGCTGCTTGGCCACTTCAGCTTCATGTTCGCCGCGGGGCTCAAAGGTCCGCTGATCATCGCCGCGATCATCATCTCGTGGATGTCCTGGTGGATGCTCTCCACCGGCCTGACAGACCACGAAAGCTACCTCGCCTGGATGAAGGTCTACGCCGCCGTTTATGGCTTCATGGAGTTTGATCCGCACAAGGAAGTCGCGCTCGAAACCGCCTTCGGGGGCACGGTCAAGTTTCCCATTTCCATGCTTGAAGCGTTTCCGCCGGTGGTGCGCGCGTGGGACCACATGGTCTCGATCCTCGAGCACGCATTGCTCTATTCGGCGCTGCTGCTCATTCCCGCTTTCGCCCTGTTCTACTGGTTCGCCTCGCGGTTCGGCGCCAGATCGAAGGAGCGCAAACATGAGCGCGGTGCCGAGCTGTCCACCTTGCCCGAACTGGTCGAGGAGATCCGCGTTCATAATAGAGACGAAAGGGCCAAGGAACTCAGTGCCGCGCTTGGTTGGCGCTATCGGCTATGCAGCAGCAAGGAGCTAGGCGAAGTCTTTCCCTATAAGCCTTCGCGCCTCGCGCAGGTGACCTATCCCTGGCGGCTCGAGCAGAGCCACGCGATGCTGATCGGCACCACCGGCATGGGCAAGACCGTCGCGCTATCCGAGATGATTGAAGAGGCGAGGGCGCGCGGCCAGCGCGCGGTGATCTTCGATCTGACTGGGGCCTTCATCGAGCACTTTTATGACGCCAGCCGTGACGTGATCCTGAACCCGCTCGACGCCCGCTGCCCGCAATGGAGCGTGTTCGACGAGTGCCGCGACGAAGCCGAGTTCACTGCCGCTGCCGAAGCGCTCGTACCCCACGATGGGGGCGGGGCCGAGCAGTTCTGGGTTCTCGCGGCGCGCCTGCTGTTCGTCGAGATGTGCCTCAAGCTACGCGCCCGCGGCCAGGCAACAAACGATGCGCTTGCCGCAGAATTGATGACCGCCGACCTGGCCGCTGTGCACCGGCTGATGCGCGGCACGATCGCCGATCCGCTGACAGCACCCGAAGCCGCGCGCATGGCGGAATCGATCCGCGCTGTGTTCAATGCCAATGCCAAATCGCTCAAGCTGCTGCCCCGTGAGGGGAGGCGCTTCTCGGTCCGGGATTGGATCGAGGATGACCAGCGCGACGGGTCGATGGTGTTCATCTCGGCGCGCTATGTCGACATGAGCGTCTGCTCGCAGCTCCTCACCGTCTGGCTCGATCTTGCCATGAATACCCTCATGGCGATGGACCGCACCCGTGAGGTAAGGATGTGGTTCTTCGTCGACGAGCTCGGCGCGCTCCACCGTCTGCCAGCGCTCGAAAAGGGCCTCCAGACGGCCCGCAACTTCGGCGGCGCGATTGTCACCGGGATCCACGCCTATGCCAAGCTCAAGCAGGTCTATGGCGATGAAATGGCTCAGACCCTGTCTTCGCTCGCGCGGACCAAACTGATCCTCGGCACGGGCGATCGGGACTCAGCGACCTGGTGCTCGGACTTCATCGGCCACCGCCAGGTTCGCGAGAAGGAAGAGGGCTACACCTATGGTTATAACAACGCCCGCGATGCGGTCAGTCTGACTTCGCGCGTGCATATTGAACCGTTGTTGCTGCCCGATCAGCTGATGAACCTGCCGCGGCTTTCGGGGTACCTGAAGTTCCCCGACGGGTTCCCCGCTGCGCCGATCAAGCTGGTCCCGGTCAATCGCAAGAAGCGGGCCGAACCCTTCATTCGCAGGGCCGAGGATCACGGTCCTGAGACCGGGACGGTCCCGCCTCAATCGCCGCCGTCCGGGCCATCATCAGGCTCGCCCTCCGGGTCATCCAAAACGCCGCCCGACGCCTCAGGCGGCGGGAGCGACGCTGCCGATCCACCCGCAGCGAACGACGACGGGGCAGGGCAGCGGATCGTTCCTCGCCGGGGCGAGCTTGCGCTTGCGGCGGGGCAGAGGGCACCCCATGGTGAGGGCGATGCGCGCCCGCGTGACCGGCAAGTCGAGGTACTTCGCGATGCCCGCCGCGCGGAAGCAGAACCCGCTCGTGCTGCCGAGCTGCAACTGGGCAAGAGTGCAACCGAAGCGCCAGCTGGTGACAAGCCGGCACTTGCTCTGCCCAAGGATGCTGTGCTGCGGATCGCAAGCGGCGATGGCCACGACAAGGGCAAGGACGGCGAGCCATCCAAAGCCGCGCCTCAAACCCAGGAAGCCAAGCCGGATGCGAAGCAAAGGCCGCAGGCCCCTGCCGACCAGGGGCGCAAGCTGATGCTCGAAGATGGCCTCAGCGAACCCGACGAGTTCGCCCGTGATGAGCGCGGGCTCGGCGAATCCGACATGGAAATCTGAAGCAGATCAGGCGTCCGCCGGGAGCATAAGGCATGTTGTCCGTTGCCAATGTCCGCACTGCCGGCGGCACTGCAAAATACTTCGCCGCTGACAATTACTACACCCGCGCCGATGCCGATCGCTCGGGTGCCTGGTTCGGCAAGGGTGCCGATAAACTCGGGCTGTCGGGCGAGGTCGATCCCAAGATATTCGAAGCGGTGCTCAAGGGATTTCTGCCCGATGGCAGCCGCATCGGCAGCGATGGCAAGGATCACCGTGCGGGAACCGATCTCACTTTCTCGATGCCCAAGAGCTGGTCGCTGCTGGCGCTGGTCGGCGGGGACAAGCGGATCCTCGAAGCCTATGCCGAGGCGGTCAAGGAGACCCTCGCCTGGGCCGAGAATCACCTTGCCGAGACGCGGATCGAGGTGAACGGCAAACAAAGACCGGTCGCCACCGGCAACCTCCTGGTCGCGCTGTTCAGCCACGATACCAACCGCAATCAGGAACCCAATGCCCACATCCACGCGGTGGTCGTCAACGCGACCCGGGGACCGGACGGGAAATGGCGGGCACTCCGAAACGACAAGCTCTGGGAGCACAACACGCTGCTGGGCGCCATGACCATGGCGCGCTTTCGTCTGTCGGTCGAACGGCTCGGATACGAGATCGGCGAGATCGCTAAACACGGCAACTTCGAGGCGGAGGGCGTTCCCCGTGATGTGATCGAGGCATTCAGCACACGCCGGGCAGAGGTCCTCGCTCAGGTCGAACGAATGACCCACAAGGGGCCATCGGCGACCGATGCCGCTACCTTGATGACCCGGGCTGAAAAGCAGACGATCAAGGATCGGGCGGCTCTGACAAGGCAATGGTCTGACAAGGCCTCTGCCGTCGGGTTCGACCCCAAGGCGGTGATCGCCAAGGCCAACGCCCGTGCTGCAAATGACATCGGCTACGCTGGCGGTTTCGCGACGGCCGCGCGTGACCTCGCGGCACGCGGCAAGGAGACGATCACCGCGCTCGCCGAGCGTTTCGGACTGCGGGAAGGTGACCCCTTGATCCCGGCCGATCTGGCGCGCCGCCAACCCGAAGAGGTTGCCGCGATCCACGCAGTTGCGTCGGCCATTCGGCACCTCGCGGAGCGGGAAGCGGCCTTTGCGCGCACCGACATCTACAGGACCGCGCTCGGTTTCGGCTTGCCTGCGGGCATGGCCGCGATCGAGCGCCGGGTCGCCCAGCTCGAACGCCAGGGGCAGCTCCAGCGCGGGAAGGGTGCGGAGCGCGGCCTGGTCACGACCGCGGGCGCGACCGCGACCGAGCAGCGGATCGTTGCGGCCGTCGAAGCGGGCCGGGGAATGGCCCCGGCAATCGTGCAACCTGGGGATGCTGGCAGCCGTCTCCAGGCGCTTTCCCAGCTCAAATACGGCATGACGCTCAATCAGGGACAGGAAGCTGCCGGACGGCTGCTGCTTGGCTCCAGCAACCGGATCGTGGCTGTTCAGGGGATAGCCGGTGCAGGCAAAAGCACGATGCTGAGACCTGTCGCCGACATCCTTCGCGAGGAAGGCAAGGCGGTACTCGGGCTCGCGGTCCAGAACACGCTGGTACAGATGCTCGAGCGTGAAACCGGCATTCCCTCGATGACCGTGGCCCGGTTCCTGAAGCGCCATGCCGCACTCCTGGAAGGTGGCGACAAGGCTGCGCTCGCCAAGACCCGGGCGGAAATGCGCGGCACCGTGGTGCTGCTCGACGAAGCCTCGATGGTCGGCAATTCCGACAAGGACAAGCTGGTGCGGCTTGCCAACCTGCTCGAACTCGATCGCTTCGCCGCAATCGGCGACAAGAAGCAGCTGGGCGCGGTCGATGCGGGCAAGCCTTTCGACGTGATGCAGCAGGCCGGCGCCGAAACCGCCACCATGAACCTCAACATCCGCGCCCGCGACAAGGCGCTGCGCGCCGCGCAATACGCAGCACAAGGCGGCAAGATCGACGAAGCGCTGCGCCATCTTGGCAAGGATGTTGTCGAGGTTCGGGAGGGCGCGGCGATCGAAGCGGCGGCGGCCTGGCTGTCGCTGTCACCCGCCGACCGTGAGCGCACGGCCATTTACGCATCGGGCCGGACTTTACGCGGGCAGGTCAACGAGGCTGTTCAGACCGGGCTCAAGGCCAATGGTGAAATTGGCGAGCCGTCGCTGAAGCTCCGGGTCCTTGCCCGGATCAACACCACGCAGGAAGAGCTGCGTCATGCCGGAACCTATCAGGTGGGAATGGTGGTCGAGGTCGAGCGCGACAAGCGCGCCCAGGGCATCAGCCGCGGCATGTACCGGGTGGTCGGGGTCGATCCGAGGCGCGAGCGCGTCGAACTTGAAAACGAGCGCGGCAGGCGTTTCGACTTTCGTCCCGACAAGCTGCGACCGCAAGGTGAGCATGACGCCTTGCGGCTCCATGAACTCAAGGATCTCGCGCTGCACGGCGGCGACCGCATTCGCTGGACGCATACCGACCACAAGCGCGGACTGCTCAATGCCGATCAGGCGCGGATTACGTCGGTCGAGCGCGGCGGTGTCCGGCTCGTGACCTCGACCGGGATCGAGCATCAGCTTGGCAAGGACGATCCTATGCTTAAGCGGCTCGATCTGGCATATGCGCTCAATGCCCACATGGCCCAGGGCCTGACTTCCGATCGCGGCATTGCTGTCATGGACAGCCGTGAGCGCAACCTATCGAACCAGCAGACCTTCCTGGTCACGATTACCCGCCTGCGCGACGGCCTGACGCTTTACGTCAACAATGTCGCGCGGCTCGAGGCAGCGGTCGAACGAAATACCGGCATGAAGCGCTCCGCCCTCGAGACTATCGGCTTGCTCCGCGATGCTGCCGCCACGGGGCAGGCCAAAGGCCAAGTGCAGCCTCCTGCTCCTGAGAAGCAACCCCCGAAAAGGACCGTTCGATTGTCAGGTCGTTCGAGATAGGGATTTGAGCGATGCTCGCTTAGTTGCGCGGCGTTTTGGCGCCTGCCTCAAGTTCGACAATCCGCCTGGCGATTTCCTGCCAGGTGCGGATACCTTCGTCATCACCTTTAAGCGCGAGCGCGCCAATCTGCTCGGCGACGTGGACTGGCGCCTGGGTTCCGTGAGCTTCCAGCACCGTGTTGGCGCAGGCCCACAGCTCCCAGTCGCTCAGCGGCACCGGTGGCCGCGCCAGTAGCGATCCCACCTGAGCACGGTGCCGCTCGCTACCATCGCGCAGGAAAGATCTTCACCCGTGGGAAGGGTGCACCAGGCGGCCGTGCGCGTGCCGCCGGCCGAGCCTTCGGATAGGCACGTCATGGTCGGCCCGCGCACGGCGACGTGTCCGGTGCCGATCGTGCCGCGCGCCCCGCCAAACAGATCCACGAGCGCATCGCGGGCCTCGATTGCGCTCGCGGCCGGGCAGGGCTGATTGTCGCGGCAGGTTCCATCCATCTCGCGCGCCGCAATCCCGGCGATGCGGACATGCGGGCCTTCGGCGCACCAGATCGGGCCGTCGCCGTCGTAAACGTGGGTCGGGGTGCAGGTGAAGGTCTGGCCGGCGCTGACGACAGCAGCGGCGAGGGCAAGCAAGCTCATGCGCCGGTAGCTACTGCAACTTGCGCCCGAACCAAAGCACCCGTCCGACGATGTTCACCGTCCGGCGATCGAGCCCGCTCCAGGTCGGGTAAGCGGGATTGTCGCTCACCACCGAAACCTTGCGGCCCTGCGGCTCAATCGCAACGCGTTTCACCGCGAGGGTATCGTCCATCCGCAGGACATAAATTCCGTCGCGCAGCCGCGTCTGGTTGTCGCCAAGGTCGACCAGCACATCGTCACCATCGCTCAGCGTCGGCTCCATCGAGTCCCCGCGCACACCGATGATCGAAAGGCTTGGACTCTTGCTTGCGGTGAGCTTGCGCAGCCAGTTGGGGTCGAACCCGAATTGCGCACTCTTGGCCTCCATTTCGGCAAGAGCGCCGTAACCGGCCGAAGCCTCGACATCGAGGATCGGGACCTGGACGAGATCGATTACCGGACCTGAGCGCCGTGCCGGACCACCGAGCACCGCTTCGTCCACGCCGAAGAACCGCGCAAGAATGCCGCGATCCCGCTCGTCGAGATGGCGCGGGCTACCCTTGCGCATGAACTGCTGGATGTAAGAGACATTGCGGCCGAGCAGCCGCGAAATCCCCGAATAGGTGCATTTGCGCTCAAGGATCAACCGGTCCAGCGCGACCCGGGCTTCGTCCATCTCTGGGGCTTCCAAAACTGCCTGCATAGGAAAATATCCTAGACTCTAGGATTGGCGTCCTATACGGAACATAACAAGAACACAAGCCCTAAGTGAGTCGATGCCAATGGAGCTCCCGGACCAGATCGAGACCTACCTTGCGCAGCACCGGATGCCGCCCAGCAAGTTCGGACGGCTTGCTGTGGGTGATCCTAGGTTCGTCGATGATCTCAGAGGAGGGCGATTGCCCCGGGCAAAGACCTGCGAACGGGTTCGAAACTATTTGCTGGGCGACATAAGGCATGTTGCTGGGCGACATAAGGCATGGTGATCAGCAAATGCTCTCGCAGGGAACCCCGTCACCATCGCCATCGAGGCGTCCAAGCCCGCATTGGTTGAGGTAGTGATAGGCTTCCTCACAGCTATCCATTTGCCCGCACTTCCATTTGATACCGCAGCTTGGTCCTTCGTTGGACCGGTCACGCAGATTGCGGGTTGATGCTGCGATCGGCGCAACTGCAGCCGCGGCCTCGGCGATCGGTGCGCTTTCGCCAAGGTTCTGACGGGCTACCCAGCATTGGCTTGGCGCGCCATCCGGCACCAATGCCCAATCACCCGAATACCTCGTTATGTTAACCTGATCTCCGCGCGCGAATTTGGCGACGATCGTCGACTTTTTAGAAGGCTCGGCCCTGCATCTCAACGAACGGGTTTGCACATAGAGCGCTGTCGAAGTTTGGGCGGGCTCAGGCGCGGCTTCGGCGTAGAGGCTTTGCGGGGCTTGGGTGGTCGGCTCACTTCCTCCCACGCACTTGCTCAAAACGAACAGAAGGACACCGTCAACAAGGAGCGGTGCGCAACCGGCATCACTCTTCTTCGCCATGCGCTTTCAATTTCTCACGATCGCGCGGCGATAACCGGCGGCCTGGGCTTCAGCTTCTGTGCAGAACATCTCTTCTGCTCGCGTTTGATCGTAGTAGGGCATACCCGGCAGGTGATAAATCCACTGGCCCCGGCGATTGCGATTGCCTTTGATGACGCACCCGGTCGGTGCAACTGTCGCTGAGCGCCTTGGTGGCGGCTGCACCGTTCGTGGTGCAGCAACAACGGCAGGTGGCAGCAAGCTCATTCGGTAATCGGAAGGGTTCTGGAACTGCGATGACCAAATTCCAAGCCGACTGGCTTTCGCCCGCGCTTCGGCGGGAACATATGCATCGCTAAATTCCCGGTAGGCTAATGCCCAGCCATACGCGACCATCGTCTCGTTGAGTTCCAACCCTCCCGCTAAGCAGACGGCAATCAACCGGGCATGTTGGTCTACACCCTGGCCTTCACAGTGGACGGTCTGTCCTTTGATTAGTTCGGCGAGATTGCCCCTGGCTTGCTCGCCGCAGTTCCACGGAGTGCTATTTGCGCGACAGGTTTGAGCGAGTTCCGGGGCGTCAATTCCAAATAGTCTCACCCGCTTGCCACCCACAACCAGTGAGTCGCCATCAGCAGCTGAAGCCTCTCCCGACAACGATTGCGCATAGCTAGTTTGGCACACGCCTAATGCAGAGATCGCAGCGGCAATAATTGACCAATTTCGTCGATTGGAAGGCATTTCTTGATTGCTACGCTTTGCAATGTCTTAGTCAATTCGTAAGTTCGACAGATCCCGCCAACCAAGCTGACATCCGAGGTCCGCATCCGCTCGCCTCAAAACAGCCCGTTCAGATTTAGAAGGTGTGGCGTGCGCCGCGAAAGACACTGTGTCTGAGCAAGCGCTTATTAACGCCTAACCCCAGCTCACGGGCCTTGGCGGAGGAATTCGGGTCCTCACATCCCCGACGCTCGATGTGAAGAATGCTGCTCGGTCTATTTCTGGAATTGCTTCAGATCGACAAATCCTTAGGACATGCAAAATTCCCAAATTTGAAGAATTTCAACAGTCATATTGTAGTTTCCTTCTAGGCTTAGATGCTATATGGAGACCGAAGAAATTCACGGTTTTGATGAACTGCCAATGATGAAAAATAGCACCTTCCTGCCTGAAGGGCGAAAGCAACTCGCCACCCTCGTACGTGGAGCGGGAGATGTGATCGCGATTGATGATGCTGTCAGGATACTGGAAACGGACCGTAGCCTGGCCGCAAAAACCTTGGCTCGATGGACCAAACAGGGGTGGCTACGCCGGGTAAGCCATGGCCATTATGTCCCGGTTTCCCTGGACTCGCTAACAAGCGAACACGTGCTCGATGATCCATGGGTCCTAGTCCCAGCGCTCTTCGCGCCAGCCTACGTAGGTGGCCGAAGTGCTGCGGTGCATTGGGATCTAACCGAGCAACTCTTCAACGACATTGTTGTGCTAACAACGCGAGCTATTCGCGCCAAGACGGAAATCCGTCACGGTGCCGTCTTCACGCTCAAACATATCAAGCCGGGCAAGCTGTTCGGCATGAAAACGGTATGGCGCGGCCACAGCAAGGTTCAAGTGTCCGATGTGCACCGAACGGTGATCGACATGCTGGACGATCCCGTGATCGGCGGCGGCATCCAGCAGGTGGCCGATTGCTTTGCGGAATATCTGCGTCGTAGCGACCGCGATGACGACACGCTCATCGATTACGCGACAAAGCTGGGGAACGGGGCAGTATTCAAGCGCCTCGGATTCCTGAGCGAAGCCCAGCCCAATGCCGAGCGCCTCTCTGCGGTCTGCTTTGCCCATTTGACCAAGGGAAACGCGAAACTGGATCCGGCACTGGATTGCTCTCGCCTCGTTTCGCGCTGGAATCTGTGGGTCCCTGACTTCTGGATCGCAAGGGCCCGTCCATGATCGACCGCCGCGAGATATTGGACATGGCGACGCGCATGTCGCTGAACCCGCATGTCGTTGAGAAGGACTATGTGCTCGGCTGGATGCTCGCAGGCATCAACGCGCATCCCGCGTTGCGGGAAAGCTGGGTGTTCAAAGGGGGAACGTGCCTCAAGAAATGTTTCTTCGAGACCTATCGGTTTTCCGAGGATCTCGACTTCACGCTAACCGACGCAGCGCATCTCGACGATGGATTCCTGCGACAGACCTTCGCCGAAATCGGGGACTGGATATATGAGCGCACAGGCATCGAGGTGCCAGCTGACCGGCAGTTGTTCGACCTTTATCAGAATCCGCGCGGCGCGATTTCCTGCCAGGGCAAGATCAGTTATCGCGGCCCTGTTTCCCCGCGCGACATGCCGCGCATCAAGCTCGACCTTACCGCCGACGAGCGGCTGGTCCTGGCCCCGGTGCGCGTCCCGGTATTTCACCCATACTCAGATGCGCCCGAAGAAGGCATCTTTGCCTACGCTTATGCCTATGAAGAAGTCTTTGGAGAGAAGGTGCGTGCGCTGGCAGAGCGAACCCGCCCGCGCGATCTCTACGATGTAATCAATCTCTTCCGTAACGTGGAAGCTCTCCCGTCGGCAGCAGTCATGCTCGATGTGCTTGGTCAGAAATGCGCATTCAAGGGCATCGGAATTCCCGTGCTTGCCGATCTCGAACCGCACCGGGGCGAGTTGCAGGGCCTTTGGGAGAACATGCTCAACCACCAGCTTCCGTCGCTGCCGCCCTACGAGGCGTTTTGGGATGAACTGCCCGCCTTCTTCGAATGGCTGACTGGCGGGGCCGCGCCGGTCATCCCTGCCGCCTACGCCCTGGGCGCTGGAGAAACTGTCCTACGCGCCCGCCACTTGAATCTTCGCCTTCCAGCTGCGGCGCAATCCATCATCGAAGTGATACGTTTTGCCGCTGGCAATCGTCTGCTAGTCGAACTCGATTATCAGGGATCGACGCGTCGCATCGAACCTTATTCCCTTCGCCGAACGCAGGATGGCAATATACTGCTCCATGCATTCAATACCGATAAAGGGGAGCATCGCAGCTACCGCGTCGATCGCATGATCGCGGCTCGCGTGACCAATCAGACGTTCGCGCCACGCTACGAAATCGAACTCGCCCCACAGGGGCCTGTGAGCATTGCGCCGTCAGCAACCCGATCGGCGGCAACGCCTCAAGCGAGAATGCGGCAGATGCGCCCAGCGTCGCGGGCAAAGCGCGCAGCAGTCCGCCCATATGGACAGGTCACCTACGTCTACGAATGCCCAATTTGTAATAAGAAGTTCCGGCGCAACCGCATGGACAGTCACCTCAACGCTCACAAAAACGATATGGGTTGGCCTTGCCAAGGAACAGTCGGGTATCTGGTTGATACGAAATATTAGTGCGCGCCGCGAGCGGAGTTCGAGGGGTAGGCGCGCATCGTATTCCTGTTGCTCGAGTCCTGCGATTTCTAAGCCGTGGCGATGCAATTCCCATACGACTGAACCGGTTGGCCGCGCGCATGGAAGGGTAAATCCGCGAACAAAGCAGACGCACGCCCTCACAAGAATGTTACTAAAAGCTGCGCTTCATTCACGCTTCACCGCCAATAACGACACATTGTCATTCTTGGACTTTTGGGCGGTGCTTCGCGGGCGTCCAAGGCCAAGCGACGAGCAGCCCGATCAGGGCGAGGATCGCCATGGCCGAGTAAGATGCCGCAATTCCCTGCGACCAAAGCAAGCCAGACCCGAACGTTACAACGGCCAGGGCTATTCCAAGCAGCACAGCATTGAAGCCCTGCGCGGCGGCGCTCAGCCGAACCGGAACACGATGCGCAATCACGAGCATGACACCAAGGATTGCTCCGGTCGATGTCACGCCCTGCAGCACCTGCACGGCTAACACCACCGGCAGACCCGGGTTCAACGCCATGATGCACCAGCGAGCAAATGCGGCTGCCGCGGCGATGCGGATCAGTATCATCGGGTCGCGTTGTCCCAACAATTTGGCCCCGAACCAGAAAGCGAAAATCTCGAAGGAGATCGCAACCGCTTGAATGGTCCCAATCATCCCTGTGGAGATGCCCTGGGCGCTCAACTGGATGGCAATGAAGTTGGCAATTACGCCATGACTGGCGATCACGAGTGCGCCAGCAACAAGTGCAGACATCAACTGGCGGTCACCGACCAAATCGCGCCAGCTGCCCTCTGTCTTGTTTTCCAATGCCGCCATTGAACGGTCCGAAGGCAGCAGCGGCGCAGTCAGTGCCGGGAGCAAGAGCAGACCAGCCACGAGTGCTGGGAGCAGCTCGATGCCAGTAACGCCGATTACCCAGCCTGCTGCAGCGGAGGACGCGACTGCTGCGATCGACCCCCACACTCGGACCCTGCCAAAATCAACCGCATGGCTTCTTACAGTCATGACCGCGTAAGCATCGGCGAGGACTGGCAACTGGTCCCAGGCGATCGAGAAGGCCAGCACGATGACGATCCGGCCGGCATAATCGGGCTTGCCCAAAAGGAGCAGGATCAGTGCCGCCGAGAGAACGGCGGTGATCGAGATGGCGTTGCGAACCCATCCGTTTCGCCCTGCCCACGCCGAGAACGGTGCCACGGTCAAAATGCGCAGCACCAGCGGAATGGCGAGCAGAAAACCAATCTCTGCAGGTGTGGCGCCGGTAGCTTTCAGCCACAGCGGAATGAATGCGAAGAAGCCGTAGTGTAGGTAGAGCGCCAGGTAGAGGCCGGAAACGCCAACCGTCAGCTGGCGCGTCTTGGGATCAGGCGAAGCTGCCGATGGTTCGACTGGAAGTACAATTTCTGTAGTGACCGACATACCGTGTCCTCATTCTCTTGCCACCTCGTAACGAACAATGATATCGATGTCATCAAAGGAGTGAAGGACCATGCTCAATCCGGACATCGCGGCGCTGATGGGGGAGCCGCAATCGATGCCCGCACTGACCGCTGCTACCATTCAGGCTATGCGTGAGGGCATGGCCGCGGCCGGCGGAGCCTTACCTGGCGTCGATATGGCTGAAGTTCGCGACTTTGATGCCGACGGCGTTCCGGTGCGACTTTACCGCCCGACGATGGAGGCGCCATTGCCTCTGCTGGTGTTCTTGCATGGGGGAGGCTGGCTGTTCGGCGACCTTCAAACGCATGACGCGATGCACCGGATCCTAGCGAAGCGCAGCGGCTGCGCCGTACTGGCGGTGGGCTACCGGTTGGCCCCTGAATATCCCTATCCAGCCGCAATTGACGACTGCGCGACAGCCTTCGCCTGGGCGAGACGGCATGCCGCAGTCCTGGGCTGCCAACGTTCAAGCATTGCCCTCGGCGGCGAGAGCGCAGGTGGAAATCTTGCCGCGGCGTTGACGCTCAGGCTGCGTGAGGCAGGCCAAGATCAGCCGGAATTTCAGCTGCTGATCCATCCTGTTACCGACCTGGCACTTAGCTTTCCTGCCATGGATGAGGTGCAGGTGCCTGGCCTGTCGCGCGATTATCTTCAAGGCGTTCGCGAGCTATACGTTGGCCAAGCCGATTTCCGCAATGCGGCGATCTCGCCGCTCCGCGCCTCGCGGCACGATGGACTAGCGCAAGCGATCGTGCTAACCGCGAGCGAGGACCCGCTTCGCGACGACGGAGAAGCCTATGCTGCGGCTCTGGCGCGGGCAGGGGTTGAGGTTCTAGGATGCCGGCTGCCGGGCCTGCCTCACGGGTTCATGTTCCTCCCAGCGACTATTCCGGCGGTTTCGCACTCGTTTGACTTGATCGCGCGGCTGGTCCGTCGCTACTTCGATCAAGGCTAGGGTCCAGTGGAGGCGATGAGAAAATGAAGCATCCCGCCAATACTGGCGAGCGACCGACCATGGAAAAGGTGGCCGAACTGGCCGGTGTCTCAAAGATCACGGTATCGCGAGCCCTGCGTGGCAGCGATCTTGTCCGTCCCGAATTGCGCGAGCGGATCGTCCGGATTGCGGCCGAGGCGGGCTACCGGATGAACTTGGCGGCTCGAAGCCTGCGCACGCGCCGCACGCAGACCATCGCGGTGGTCATCGAACAGTTGCAGCGCGACGATCGGCCAATCACCGACCCGCTGCTGCTTGCCATGATTGGCGGGCTGCTAGAGGTGTTGACCCCCGCGGATCACGCGATGCTGCTTACCACGCACGATCATTTCCTTGGGTCCAATGCCATCGGTGCGGATGGTGTGGTGGTGCTGGGACAGGGCGAAGGTGGACGCGGCTTGGAGAAAGTAGGAAGCTTCGGTCTGCCTGTCGTCGCTTGGGGCGAGCCCGTACCGGGGCTGACAATACCGGTTATCGGCAGCGACAACCGATTGGGCGGCAGACTTGCCGCCGAGCACCTTATCGCAGGTGGGCGGAAGCGATTGCTGTTCCTCGGCGATGCCCGACACCCCGAAGTTGCGGGGCGACTGGAAGGTGTACGCGAAGTGCTGGCCGCCAGCGAGGCTGTGCTTGCGGGAGTGCTCCCCTGTGCGTTTGCCACTGAAGCCGGAGCCAAGGCCATTGACGAGGCGTTAGCTGCAGGCTTGCAGTTCGACGCAATCATCGCGGTCAGCGACTTCATTGCGGCCGGAGCCTGCGACACCCTGATCGCTCGCGGTTTAGCTGTACCCGAAGCGATCGCTGTTGTGGGTTTCGACGATACTCCGATCGCAAGCACGCACCGCCCCTCGATCACCTCGATCCGCCAGGATGCCAATGCCGCTGGCCGCGCCTTGGGTAAGGCTATCCTGTCCGTTATTGACGACCCGACCAAGGCACCTTTTACACCGCCGCTGCCGGTCGAACTGGTGGTCCGGGAGAGTAGTTGCTGAATTTAGCCCAAGTGCCGGCCGAAGAAGTGTGAAACCGCTGCAAACGCCTCGCGCGCTTCGGGCAAAGTCGTTGCCATGTGGAATGCGTGCCACATGCCATCGAAACACAGCAAACCGGTATCGACACCGGCGACGAGCAGCCGTCGGTGCATGGTCATAACAGAACTGGCTGCAAAATCGCGGGTGCCGGTGATCAGCAGACTTGGTGGGAAGGCGGCCAGGACATCAGTGTGGTGGCCCGGAAACACCAATGGATCGTTGGGACGAACGCCCGAAAAATAGGGCAGTGCGGCCAGGTCAGGCGCTGCTGCATCAACCTGCCCTGTCAGCACTCCAACTGTGGCAGCCGAGTCTCCTGCCATCTCGAGACCGGTTCCGCAGAACATGGCAATGGCGCCGGGCAGGGACTGGTTCTCGGTAATCAGCCGCGCGACAGTCTGCGCGGTAAGCACCCCCGGCCGAGCAGCCATAGATGCCAATCCGGTTGGCTGGCATGGTTTCGCGGAGCGCGTTGTAAACCGCGAGCACGTCTTCGACTGCAGCAGGAAAAACGGCCTCGGGTGCCAAGGCGTACGCAACAGCGATCACCGCGCTGCCCGAGGTGGCAGCTACCGGCACTGCCTCAAGTAGGGCACCAGCCCCACGGCCCCACATGAACGCGCCGCCGTGCAGGCACAACAAAGCGTTGCCGTTGGTCGCGCCGCCTTTGGGCCGGACAATATCGACTGCAACGCTGCCGAGTGAGCTGCGAGTGATCTCAACCTGATAATGATCCAACGCCGTCGCAAGGTGGCGACGGTTGTATGCATCGTAGTGCTCTCGCAGTCTCGCGATGTCGGAATCCGGCCGCGTCATTGCATCTGCCTCGATCCGAAACATTGCCTGGGCCTGTGGACTCACCCACGATGCGAATGCTGCGGGGTCGATCATAGTTCCGCTCCTACTGATACCGATACCACCGGGGTAATCTAGCACAATAACTCACAAAATAGACCTTTACGCAAGGCGTATTGACATCGATATCATTTGATCTCATAAAGCGTGCGATCGGCTAAAGCCGGTGATTCAGGAGAGGAACGATGAAGTCTACCCGATCTGCCTTTGTCTTGGCGCTGCTTGCCGGGGCCAGCCTGCTACCGTCTGCCGCCCTTGCCCAAGATACAGTTGAGGCTGCTGGTGGCGAGCAGCCGGGTGCCTCCGATGGCCTTGGCGATATCGTCGTTACGGCTCGCCGCCGCCAGGAGAACCTGCAGGAGGTGCCGATCGCGGTCACTGCATTCACCTCTGAGTCTCTTGCGGATAAGGGTATCACCGATCGCACATCGCTGGCCGATAACACTCCCTCGCTCTTCACGATCAACGGCGGCTATCCTCGTGAGTTCGCATTTTTCGCCCTGCGCGGCCAGGGGCCTGCCTTCGGGTCGACCCCAGGTGTCGTGAACTATTTCGCCGAAGTGCCCAACACCACGAACATCGATGGCCGCGTCGGCACCTACTACGACCTCGCCAATGTTCAGGTACTTGCCGGCCCGCAAGGGACGCTGTTTGGCAAGAACGCTACTGGGGGCAACATCCTGTTTGAACCGGCCAAGCCCGGTAATGACGTCGGCGGATATCTCCGGGGCGAATACGGCAATTACAACAACCGGCGCGCCGAGGGGGCCGTCAACCTGCCTGTCGTTACCGACAAGGTCCTGCTGCGGGTCGCCGGCTCGATCGGGCGCCGCGATGGCTACACGACTGACGTCGGGACACTGTTCAGCGGCAAGGATTACGATGACCTTGGTTATGAAAGCTTTCGCGTTGGCTTGACCCTGCGCCCGGCCGACGGCTTCGAGATCTACACCGTTGGCCGCTATTATCATTCGAAGAACAATGGCGGCGGTACCGTGCTGGGCGCCTACAATCTTGCCGCTGGCTTCGACGGTACCGCCTTCGGCCTGGGCTTCATCCCGACCGCAGCGATTTTCCCTGGGCTGGCCACTGCAGTATCGGCTCAGCAGGCTCGTGGTCCGCGTCAGGTTGGATACGATCTCGATCAGTTTTCACAGACCGACTACTGGCAGATCATCAATCAGGCGACGCTGGATCTGAGCGATACGCTCAAGCTGCGCAACATCATCAGCTACTCGCAGTTCCGCAACAAGTACGCTTATGATTATGATGCCACCGTTTTCCCGGTAGCAGGCCAATCCTCCCGAACGATCAATGTCCTCGCGCCCAACACCTTTACCGAAGAACTGCAGCTACAAGGATCGGCCCTCGACGGCGCGGTACAATTCTCGGTCGGTGGGTATCTCGATCGCCAGACCACCAAGAACCCGGCGGGCATCGAGGCCTATACCTTCTTCCCGCTCGGAGCACTGGTCCCGGCGATTTCCGGCCTGTTCGACAGCCGCAACCATAGTGAAGCTGTCTTTGGCCAGGCGACTGTCGATCTCGGCAAGCTCTCGACGGGTCTCACCGGACTGAGCCTGACGGGCGGCCTGCGCTATACCTGGGAAAACAGCTTCAGCTCGCAGATCATCGGCAGCCCCATTGCAGTCACTGGCTCGGTCGACAGCCGCTACCCCAGCTATACGGTAACGCTGGACTATGACGTTACGGCCGGTGTCCACACCTACATCACGGCACGCAATGCTTATAAGTCGGGCGGCGTGAATGGCCCGGTGCCGGCAAGTTCGGAATTCCGGACCTTCGCGCCGGAGAAGCTCTCCGACATCGAGGTCGGCTTAAAGTCGCAGTTTGCGGTTGGCACTGTTGAAGTTCGCGCCAATCTCGCCGCCTATCGCGGCATCTACAAGAATATTCAGCGGACTACTGCTGAGCCCGTGCAAACGCCGAGCGGCACGCTACTGCTTAATGTCACGCGCAGCGCGGCCGAGGGCAAGATCCAGGGGCTCGAATTCAATGGTGCCATTGTCCCTGCCCGTGGGCTGACGCTGACCGGCAGCTATTCGTATATCGATTCCAGTTATACCAAGGTCGCCAGCGCCAGCGCCAGTGCGATCCTTGCCGGCGCGCCGTTCCCTTACACGCCCAAGCACAAATTCTCGCTCGGCGCGACCTACGAAACCCCGCTTGGCAGGCTTGGCGACCTCGGCCTGGCAGTCAACTACAGCAGGCAGAGCCAGGTTTCGACCGCACAGACCAATGCATCTTTCTATCGGTTCCTGCCTGCCTATGGCGTGCTAAATGCGAGCATCGATCTGCGAAACGCTGGCGGCAGCGGTCTCGATGTCGGCGTGTTCGCAACCAACCTCGCTGACGTGACCCGGCCGGTCGGGGTGGCGGATTTCTATGCATCGAGCGCCGGGGTGGTCGGCCTGACCTTCAACGAACCGCGCATGTACGGTATCCGCATCGGCTATCGCTTCGGAAACTAGGCCATGACCCGTCAGCAGCCTCCCTTCGCCGCCACTGTCAGTGCCGAGGCCCAGGCGGCGATGGCACAGCTGCTGAGCGGCGAAGGCGGGCCGGAAATGGCAGTAACCTTGCTGCGCAATCCGGTGACCCGGGCGGGTGTTCGTCTGGCTGTCACCCAGCAGTGGAAGCCGATCGCCAAAGCGCGCGCCAAGCGGTTCGGGGTCGCAGTCAGTAGGAGCCGAATGGGCGGCGTACCCGTCAAGCATGTGCGCAAGCAGGCCACCGATGCGGCAGCCGACCGCCGCTTGTTGATCAACTTTCACGGCGGCGGGTTCCTGTTCGACGGTGGGTCGCTTAACGAGACGATTCCGCTCGCCGGGCTAACCGGGATTCCGGCGATCACAGTGCTTTATCGCATGGCACCCGAGCATCCGTTCCCCGCTGCGGTTGATGATGCGATTGCCGTCTACCGCGCGGCGTTGGCGGATCGTCCGCCCACCGCAATCGGCGTGTTCGGGACTTCGGCCGGAGCTGTGCTGACCTTGCAATTGCTGGCGCGGATCAAGGTCGAAGGGCTGCCAATGCCGGCGGCGGCGGGGGTGTTTTCCGGAGCTGGCGACTTGAGCATGATCGGCGATTGCGAGGCCTTCCTGCCGCCGATCATGGGTACGCGCACGGCATCCGAAACGCTGAACGAGTATTGCGGTGATACACCGCGCAATGATCCGATGCTGTCACCGACGTTTGGCGACCTGACTGGGTTTCCGCCGGTCTTGCTGATGACCAGCACGCGCGATCAGTTGCTGAGCCACACGATCCTGACCGATCTGGCGCTGCGACAAGCGGGGATTTTGGTCGACCTGCGTGTCTACGAAGGCCTGGCGCATGCTTTCTGGGGCTGGATCGACTGCCCGGAAAGCGAAATCGCCTTGGCCGCCCAGGCAGAATTCTTTGCCAAGCACCTAGAGTCGTGAGCCGGTTGAACCGCACCGAGCTAACACCGGCCGAATTGTTCGGCCCGCTGTTCAGCGCCGTGCAGGAAAGCGGAATTCTGGGGGACGGCAAGGCCTTTGTCGATGCCGTTCCGCGACGGCCCGTCGCCGAGATCATGGCCGATTATGGGCAGCTTACCGGCGACGAGGCGGCTTTGCTGCGCTTCATAACGGCCAATTTCGAACTGCCGCCCGAAGCTGAATCGATCACCGCAACGACGGCCGCTGTGCCCCTGCGCCAACACATTCGGGCCATGTGGCCCGCGCTGGCGCGGGACCCACGGGAGCGGGATTCGTCCGCCTTGGCCGTACGGCATCGCCACGTTGTGCCCGGCGGCCGGTTTCGCGAAATATACTACTGGGACAGTTTCTTCACCATGCTGGGGTTGGTCCGCGATGGTGAGATCGGGTTGGCGGAAGGCATCGTCGATGCGATGACGGACCTGATCGAAGAACATGGCCACGTGCCGAACGGCGCTCGCACCTATTTCGTTGGTCGGTCACAGCCGCCATTGTTCCATATGATGGCCTCACTGCTTGGAAACCAGCCGCCTGAAGTGGCCAAACGGCGGCTGGCGGCTATGAAGCGCGAGCACAGCTGGTGGATGGAAGGCGCATCAGCGCTCGTGCCTGGCGTCCAGACCAATCGCGTGGCGATGCTGGCCGACGGCAGCGTGCTCAATCGTTATTGGGATCCGCGCTGCACCCCTCGCGACGAAAGCTGGCGTGAGGATGTCGAAACTGCACGGGCGAGCAGCCGGCCAGCCGCCGAAGTCTATCGTGAGCTGCGAGCGGGCGCCGAAAGCGGCTGGGATTTCTCATCCCGCTGGCTCGAAGGACCATCCCTTTCGACAATCCGCACAACAACCATCGCTCCGGTCGATCTCAATGCCTTTCTCTACGGGCTGGAGGTGTCGATCGCAGCGGCCGGCGATGCCGCGGCCCCCCTGTTTGCCGAACAAGCCGAAGCACGCCTGGCGGCGATGCAACGGCACATGTGGAATGCAGAGCTTGGCCTCTTTTGCGACTACGATCTTGCGACCAGCCAGGTGCTGTCGCAACCGACAGCGGCTGCGCTTGCTCCGTTGTTGGCGGGTGTGGCGCGCCAGGACCAGGCCGAAGCGACAGCCGAATTCGTGACCGACCAACTGCTGGCACCGGGAGGCTTGCGGACGACCTTGGTGGAAGGCGGCGAACAGTGGGACCGGCCAAATGGCTGGGCGCCGCTACAATGGATCGGTGTTTCCGGATTGCGTCGCTATGGTCATGATTCGCTTGCGCAGGAGATTTCAAGCCGCTGGATCGCAACGGTCGAAGCCGTCTTTGCGCGCACCGGCCTGATCTTCGAGAAGTACGACATTGAAGCATGCGAGATCGGAGCCGGCGGTGAGTATACCGCGCAAATCGGGTTTGGCTGGACGAATGGTGTCACGGCAGACCTGATTGATGATCGCGCGCTTTGCCATATCGGGAAAACTAGCCAGTAGACCTAGGTCGTCAGTTAGAGGCGATCAACGACCGCCATTTGAATTTTCGTCTTTGAAAGCTGCCATTCCGGATTGTTGTCTAATTGATTTTCTCACGGGCGTTCCTTCTCCCGGTGCCAATGGTTGTCTTCGAGGTCATCGGACAGCGTTTGGTGGCGTTGCGTCCGAGCCTTCATGATCGCGGCCGGGCGAAAAGGGTTGGGTGTCTCTGGGTCCAACTCGAGGTCATTGCCTCTACAGTCCGGGCGAGATCACCCTGGCATGGCTGACCGGGAAGAAGGCCGCTGGCGTCATGCCCAGCGAAACTCCGTCTCGTTCAGCCATAGCGAATGAAGCAGAACGGCGAGCTTGCGTGCGACCGCGATCCTCGCTCGTTTGTTGCCCTTGGATTCAGCGATCCGCTGACCCCACTGCTGCAAAGCAAACGGTCGCTGCACACGGCACAGCATGATGTTGGCTGCCTCATAAAGTGATCGGCGCAACATCGGATCACCTGCTTTGGAGATGTTGCCGCGCACATCGCGTTCCCCGGATTGGCTTCGCCGCGGGGCTAGGCCGGAATAGGCTCCGACATCCTCACTACGGGAGAAGCGGCGAGGATCTTCGATGGTGGCGGTGAACGTCAGTGCAGTGATCGGTCCAACGCCAGGAACAGTCATGAGCCGGCTGCATACCGGATCGTCAGCCGCCCGGCTTTCCAGCAGCCGGTTGGAAGCACGCAGCTGGTCTTCGATGACCTCGATGGATGCCACCAGAGGTGCAAACAGCGGCTCGAGATCTGGCCGCTGCTGGTACAAGGCAACCAACCGCTCGCGGCGTTTGCCGGGTGTGTGGGCGGCGCCCAGGCGCAACCCGAACAACTTCAGCAATCCTCGCAACTGGTTCCCCATTGCGACCCGCGCGGTGATCAGTTGTGCACGGATGCGCAGCGCTGCCCGATCAATGTGCGTTGCAGAGGCCTTCATATGCACCCGCTTGAACCAGCCCGTGCGGGCCAGCTGCGCCAGCCCTTCGGCATCGTGCACATCGCTCTTGTTTACGCGTGCCGCCAACACGCCCTTGGCATGGCGGGCACAGATGCACTCGATCGGGATGCCGCGCTCGACCAGGCCGTGATACAGGAACGTTGATAGCGGGCCGGTCTCCAGCACCACTCGGGTCAGTCCAGGGCAGTGCTTGGCGAACCACTTGGCAAGTACCTCGGGATCGCTAGCTGCGACATCCCTCTTCAGAACCGCTCCGTCGGCATCGACCACGCAAAGGTGGGTGGTCTTGTCACTCACATCCAAACCAGCAAAGATCGACATCGGTCACCCTCCTGCATTGAAGCGCCAAGGCGACTTCGTACCATCCAGGGGGTGGCTAAATCAATTACGCGGTGTCCAACATCCCGGGCATGAATGCGGAGCGGGAATTCTCCGTTGTCGCACTCTGGCCTCGCTGGCTCGGACCAGGGTGCGGCGTTCTTGTCGCTGACCCGCAGGCACTCTTGCGGCTCTCCTGGCCGAACTCCGGCTGGCGCCCAGTCCCGCGCGCCTGGCGTTTGGCTGCGTCGAGCCCTGCAAGGGTGCCGTTTCTTGTTGGCTCACGGAGCGAGCCTGACGCACCGCTCTTCAGAGACGTCTAAATCGTTGGTCAATACCGACCGATGAATGAGGGGAGGGGGCTTGGGAATGATGCCGAGGAATGCGACCATTCCCGAGTAATTTGGTCTTCTCGGCAGCTAAGTTTCTGCTATGTTCCAAGGATCAGACCAATGACCGCCATCATGACCGATTTCGACTTCAAGCGCGGTAGCGAACCAGTCCCCGAGAAATGGGAGGGCCTTGCCGAGCTTGATCGTGCGCTCGCTGAAAACCGTCTGACCGAATACCGAGCTCGGAAGGCATGGGCTGATCCTTGGAGCCGCCGCATTACGATTGGCGTGCTCACTTTGATCGCATGTGTTCTCGCGTTTCTTGCCGGCGGCACATTCGGCCTTTGGTGATCAATAAATCGCCTACCATTCTTTCACATCGTCGGCAGCTTCAGCACTGGCGCCCTTGGCGGGATCGGTAACTCTTTGGAGATCCGATCGCTGTCTCGAGATCCGCTGATGGCCTGCGCCTTGTTGTCGACTGACCTCGTCATGGATGGCTGTTGGATCCGGCCCTTGTGGCAGACCACCCGGCGCAGGAATGACCCCGAGCTGGCTTGAGGCGCGAACGCTGGCGGGGCTGCTGACAGACGGGCTTCCGATCGGCGCAACAGGAGGCAAGACGAGGTCGCTTTCAACCTGGGACTTGATGCTTCCTGCATAAGATTCAACAAACTTGCGTTGAAGCGCTTGGCCCTTTGGGCTGAGCTGGAATGCCGTATCGTCGAACCGCACATTGCCATAATAGTCGCGATTGCTGTCGATCTCGGCCATTCCCCATTCGCGGTAAGCCTGGCTGAGATTGAGATTTCCGGCCGCATTGCTCCCTGAAAAGAACGAAGCCTGCTCTTCGAGCCGGTTGCCGGTCTCTTCGGACCGGCGTGCCTCAAGAGTGCTGGTCTTGGTCTCGGTAAGTGAGGCATTGAGCCCGCTGGCAGTCGAATGTACGCGGCTATTGGTCGAGGTGCTGACCGTTCGAAGGAACCCGTCGCGCGTGCTATTCCAATTGCGGCTCTCTGCGCTTTGGCTCAACGAACCGTAGATTTTGGAGCGGTCCTCAGAGGCAATGCCGATGTCGCTGTCAGTCCAGGTTCTGGTTCCGCCACCCTTCACGCCGACCTTTGCCGAAGCAACGCCTGCGTTAATTCCAGCGTCAGCGCTCGCTTCACCTCCCAAGAACCACGCCGTTGAAATGTCATCCGCCGCACGGCGCGACAGCCCGAACTGGCGTTGCAAGCCAAGTGAAGCCTGATCAACCTCGCCGTAGGCAGTCTGTACGCTGTCGGAGCTTGAGGTGCCCGTGGCGGTCTCGATGCTCTGGCCGCTGTTGGTCTGATCGCGGAGCTCACGGAACTGTGAAATCGAGCTGACGGTCGATTGCTGGGCCAGCGCGGCCTTGGACTGGCTATTGGCATGGTATCTGCTCGCCATGGTCGAAAGCCGCGAGGAGAAGTCGCGGCCGAGCGTCGGGGTGAACGGGTAGCTAGAGTTCGGGAGCTGGTCGTAAGCTGCCTCGGGATAGCTGGTCGTCTGGCTGCCGCTGCCACTGATCGTGCGGGTCTGCGCTGCGCCATAAGTAAAGCTCGGCGCGACGGTCCCTTGGGCGAACTGACGGGTCATCACGGTTGAGTTCTCAAGGCTGGTGTTGCCGAGCGCGACATTGCCGGTACTCGCCTCGCGGGCGGCTTCCTCTGCGGCGTTCTGGCTCGGATTGAGATAGGAGGTGGCCTGATGCGAGATTGCCATCGCGCCTTTTGCGACGCCGCCCGCGAGAAACGGCACCGAGGCAATCAGGTAACCGGCGAGGAGGCCAATGTCTGAGTTGACGTCGGCCATGCCGGTGAATGTCGCGAGGCTGAGCCCATTGGTGCCGGCGACCGCGGTCATGTCGGCCGCGCCCTTGACCATCAGCATCATGTGGAGGATCACGAACAGCGGTCCCCAAGCGGCAAGGTAGAAGAACCCGGTGACATAGCCCTTCAGTGCGAGCGGTCCGGTCTTGGGCAGCAGGAACAGCGGGAACAGCACCGGGAACAGCGCGTAGAACAGCACGGTCAGCACCACGTTAAGAAGCGGCACCCATTTCATCGCGGAATTCGCGATCGAGGAGTAGGTCCGCTCGGTCTGGATGTCGGCGCGGGTCTGGGCGTAGACATCGACATTGCCTGCACCGCTCGCGCCACTGAACCCATGCATTGCCTGGCTCATCGCGTTGATGGTGAGCGTCTGCTTGAACAGGTCGGTGGCGCTCGCCGAAACGCCGGTGAGGTACTGGTAGGCAACCGGCAAATCGGAGAACAGCTTTGCACGGGCGAGGGCGGCGGTCTTGCCCGGGTAGAGCTGCATCCCGAAGACCTTGCCCATGTAGTCTATCAGGCCCTGCCACTGCCCATTGAGACTGTCATAGGCTTCGCGGCAGGTGATGATCGTCGAGGTGACCTGGCCGGTGGTAGCGTCCCGGCTGAGGAAGCGCTGCGCGCGGGCCTGGCTGCCGGGCGCGATCGTGGTCCAGATGTCGCTGCTCTCGGCGAGCTGCTTCATCGAGTAGCGGCCGAGCAGGACGTCGTAGAACACGCATTGACGAAAATGCTCGTCGAGATTGGCGGCAAATTCGGGGTCGGAAATGCGCAGGGACCGCGTGGCATCGTAAAGCCGCGCGCCGTAAATCATCCCGTTCTTCGAGTAGTTGAGATCTCCGGGGAGGCCAAAAACCACCTCGGCCGAGCCGGTCAGGTAGTCGCCGACCTGGCTGGTGAAGCTCGCCATCAGCGCGAGCCCAAGCGGAACGTTGCTGACATTGGCAGGCGCGAGGCTGGGATTGAGCCGGTCGGTGATGTGCACGTCGGTGCGCGGCACCATCAGGCAGGTGTACATCAGCGTTGCGCCAAGGAACCAGTTGATCCAGGCGCGCCAGTCCTGATTGAACGCCAGCGTGATCGCCGAGAGCGCCAGCCCCATGACCATCACGACCTGGAGCAAGCTCTTGTAGCCGCCATTGCCGGTCCAGGCGGCGACCGCCTGGAACACATTGACCAGATAGTCGCCGCCGCCAACCGTGAAGATCTCGAGCATGGGATGGATTGCCTTCTGGGGCCTGGAGGGAATGTCAGTGGGTGAGGCCGCGGGCTTGCACGCCCCGCGACCAGTCGAGCGCGGCGGCCATGCCTGGCGACATCTGCGTTGCCAGCACGTTCTCGATGAACGCAGTCTTCTCGATGATCTGGAGGACCGCATTGACCTTCAAATGCGTGTTGGCCTGCCGGTCGGCGAGCGCCTGGCGGACAGTGTTCACTTGCCCCTGCCACATCGAGATCTTGGCTTCGTCGGCGCCGATGAAGCTCGACATCGAGCGCCCGGCTTCGCTGACGATCCGGTCGAGCACCGCGAACAGCAAGTCGACCGAGGCGAGCTCGGCAAGCGTCTCGCGGTCATCGGTTGGCATGCCGCGCCCGTAAGCGGCCTGGACAGTCAGGATCTTGTAGAGCGGGACCGAGGAGACCTGGAGCAGCTCTTTCTGCGCCGCAGTGATCGGGGTGTCATCACGGATCGCCTGGACCATCCCGTCAATCAGCGACGAAACCCGGTGGCGCAGCGACTTCGAGACGGGCAGGTTCAAGGAACGGAAGCCCGGATCGAGGCATTTGCCAGTTTCGTCGCAGTGGAAGATCAGGACATTGCCGCTCGTCGTGCCGTCGAGAAGTGATGTGACCAGGGTCGAGGAGCTTTCGCCAACGATGGGCACGAACTTGCCCGGCTCGTCGTCCTTGGGCGGTACGTAGATGATCGTGCCGAGCAGGGTCATCGCATATTCGGCGAGCTCTTGGTCGAGGCTGCCGTTCGGCGAGAAAAACGCGGACTTCTTGAGGATCGTCCAGGTATAGTTGCGCGCGACGCCGGGATTGACGTCGTCGTACTTGCCCGCGCCCGCCGCCGTGGTGCTCGAGCGCTGGCCGCGCGTACCGCAGCCGTGCTTGGCGGCGGCGTAATCGGTGAAGATCCCTTCCGAATTGCCGATCGCCTCGCAGATCGCCTTGTCGGCGAGATCGCCCTTGGGCCAGATCCCGCCGACCAGGCCCTGGGCAAGCTCGCACGAGTTGATGTTGAGGTTGTTCATGAGCTGAGCCTTCTGGCTGAACTCCTGCATGATCTTCGAGCACTCGGGGCAGACTGTGTCGATTGCGAGGGAGAACGCAAACCCGACTGCATTGTTGGCGACGGCTTTGAGCATCGCGACGATCTCGCTCGCGTTGATGAAGCTGAAGGAGCCCGCAAAGATGTCGATCCCGCCGCAGCCGGCCCGCGCGCGCGGGAGCTGCAGGTTGGCGAGGTTGGTGGTCTTCTGCGGGAAGCGGGTCCAGACGTTGCCGAGGCTGTAGTAGCCCGCCGACTGGCCCCGGAAGGCGGTCGGCCCGTTGACGTTAGCCGCGCCGCCGACGTCGCTCAGGAACGAGTCCATCGACGAGCCGACATCGGCGTGAAGCGAGGTTAGGGGGAGAGCGGCCGCCAAGAGTGCGGCGACGATGCGTTTGAACCTAGTAGTCACGTCCGGCGTCCTTTGTCGTCAGGAGGTAGATGCGGTCCTCGGAGTTCGTCGGCGCTCATCACGCCGTAGCCGATCGGGATCGCGCGCCCCGTTGCAGCATCCCACAGCACCACCGCGGGCGTGATCCCGGGATCGAGCCCCATCCTGGTGCGCTGGTTTGTCTCGACGGTGTAGCGCGGGAAGTGCCGCGAGGGTCCGCCGTCGGTCGAGATGGCGCGCACGGTGATGTGCCAGGTCTGTGCGACGCTCTGGACGATCGGCGACATGACTTCGCAGGCGCCGCAGGACTGGGCGAAGAAGTAGAACAGCCCATAGCGCTCGGAGAGATGCGCCATCACGCCGTCGCGTTCGGCTTTGCGGGTGTCCTGCCAGGCGCGCTTGCCAAGCGTCGAGACCGGACGCTGAAGCGTGTAGTCGAGCTCAGGCTCCTGCCAGATCGCGCGCTGCCAGACATCGCTGAACAGCGAGGCCTGGTCGAGTTGGCGGCGCTGGAAGCGGATATAGGCAGTGACGTTTTCCGGGCTGGGCTCAAGGATCGCCCTGGCCTTGAGTTCACGCAGCTCGGCGGTGATCGCATCGAGGCGGCTCGTCGCGCTCGGTTGGCTTTCAGGGAGCGGCTCTTGTCTTTCCGGCGGCTTGGGCCGGGTGCAGTAGAACCAGTAGCCGAGGCGCCGCTCTGCGCAGTAGAACGGGTCCTGTCCGTCGATGGTCTGTCCGTTTGGCTGGTCCTCAGCTGCAGCGGGAAGCGGAGCTGAGAGGAGGCTGGCGGCAAGCAGGCAGGCAGCAGTGAGCCGCCGGGTGCGGCTAATTGCGGGCGTTGGCATAGTAGTCCTCGATCTTCTGCTGGATCTGGGTGGCGGCCTGGAGCTCGTCGGGGAGCCGAGCGGCATCGGTGAACTCGGCGTAGACCTCGCTGAAATCCATCCGGGAGAGGTCGAGCCGGGCGAATTCGTCGATCGTGAAGCCGAGGCACTGCTCGGTCTTGGGCTTGCCCCAGTGGCTTGTTCAGCTGGAGGCGGCCTTGCTCCTGGAGGATCCGGCTGAGCTTGGATTCAAAGCAGCAGTAGACCTTGCGCTTGGTCAGGCAGACCCCGAGGAACGAGGACGAGCAGTAGGTCCCGACATAGGCGCAGAGGCCCTGGACGTCCTTCTGGTGGAGCAGCATCTCCTCGCGGCTGCAGCCCAGCGCCACCAGCAGCTGGATCCCCGGGATCAGCGGGAAGCCCTTGCCCTTGCAGCAGTTGAGGATCCCGAATACCTTGGACGAGCAGGTCTCGCGGGTGCCCTTGAACAAGGTCAGGCTATCGGGATCGAACTCGCGGCGGGCCTGATCCATTGCATTGAGGGCAACGACCGCGTCCTTGAACTCGTCGTTGGGGGTGCGCTCGATCGTCTCGCACGAGCCGTCGATGCAGTAGACATCGCCGTCGCAGATGTACTGGTTCGGGTTCTGTGGCTGATCCGGGACCGGGCAGTCGTAGACCCGCTCGAATGTCCGGCAGGGCACTTCGTCGGTGATGCAGTATTCCTGCTCCAAGGAGCAGCCAGGCGTGGAGGCGAGGGTGTCGCAGTCCTGTGCCGGGCTGTAGCGGTTGCACTGGTAATCGCGGCGCCAGGCCCAGCAGGGTTGGGTAATTGCCACACCGTCCACGATCCGGGTTGTTGGATCGCTGTCGGTGCAGGTCTCGGTTGGACTGGAGCAGTTGCTGTCGGCCGCGAGGCTGGCGCACTGGCTCTCATCCTTGCTGGTGGTGACCACATTGCGGGTTGTGACACTGATCGGCGATTGTCCGGCAACCAGAGCCGAACAGGTATATTCCGCGATGGGATCGCCAGGTTCGGTGCAGATGAACCGGGTCCCGTCACGGTAGCCCTGCAGGCAAGGGCCGGGATGGCTCCCAGTCAGCCGGCAAGTCGGCAGATCGTAGGCCGTGCATTCGGGGTCGAGCCGCGGGCAGTAATAGAGGTAGTCAGTGACTGTCGAGACACTGGCTTGCAGTGTCACCGTGCAGCTTTGGGTACTGCTGTCGACCGTGTAGCCCGTGTTGCAGGTAGCCTTGTAGCGTGCGGCGGTGCCGCTTGTGGGCGGAAGCGGCACGCAACGGCCCTGCGTGCCGCCGACCGCCATCCCGCTGGTGTAGGAGAGTGGGTCTTCGCTGATCGTCTTCGACCGGGCGATCGCTGCGTCGAGATCGACCTTGCTGAATGTCGCCCGGCGATCAATCGAATCCCGCATCGTCTGGTAGCCAGTGTTCGCGCTCGCCTGGCTCGCCGCGGCACGTTCCATCGCCTTGGGATCGTCAAAGTAGCCCGATTGGCTCGGAGTTCCATTGAACCCGGGCACCCGGTCGGCACTGGGCTGGGTGGTCGCTGCAGCCTGTGCAGCAGCGCCTATATCCTTGCCAAAGGCCTTGCCATCGGCCTTGGCCGCATCTGTGGTGGTTTGGGCCTGCGCAACACAAGGCAGAGCGAGCGCCAATACGAGCGCGAGGGTGAGACGGTTCATAGCTGGTCTCCCTGGAGGCGGGCGAGATGCTGCGCGGCAATCCGCGCACCGGGCCCGCCTCCTTCAGCAAATGTGCGCAGCGCGTATTCGGCGGTGACGTTGCCGTTCATCCGGTCGTAGGGCGGCACTGCACTGGTGCAGTCGAACCCCGAGCAGAGATCGAAATCGCTGGCGGTGACGACGTAGGCTGGGACCTCGCTAACGCTGAACGCGCGGAACAGCCGCGGGTCGATCCCGACCCCGTCCATGCGCTCGCCGGGCTTCAACACCTTGCCGAGCGCCTCCGTCATGACCTTGGCCGAGCCTTGGGTAAGCCCGCGAAACACCACGACGCCGCCGGCACGGGTGACATCGTCCATCATCTGGCGCAGTGCCTGGGGCGGCATCGACAGCGAGGCAAAGGCGATGAACCGCGGCGCTTCGCCGAGCCCGTCCTTGGCCATATCCCCGGCGTCGGCGACCATCCGGTCGAAGTCGAACGTTGCATCGCCCGGCGCGGGGCGGGGAACGGCACCGGCATAGCGGCGGCCATTGGCCTTGCCCGCTTCGGCGCTCTCGCTCGCGTCCCCGGTGACCTGCTTCGCGCGCTCGCGCGCGCTCGCTGCAAGTGCTTCGGCTTCGGCGGTCTGGTCGGCGGCGCGCGTGCGGATCGATGCAAGATCGATGTTCGGGTCGCTGGACTGCGCCAGCGCACCGCCAAAAGCAGAGCTGGCGGCAAGGGCTGCTAAAGCAAGGGCTTGAAGATGACTTTTCATAGCGCGCAGCAGTTCCGTTTGCGCCAGACCAGGTAGCCCATGTCTTCCCCGATCGCGGGGTAGACCTGGCCGGCCGACATGAAGGTGGTGGATGCGCCGATCGGCGCGCAGGCGTAGCGACCTTTGGTTTGCGGGTTGGGGTTGGTGGCCTGGAAGCGGTATTGCTGCTTGCGCATCACCGGCATCAGGTATTTGCCGCAAAGTCCCTTGCCGCCCATCGTGCCCCAGGCGACGAGTTCGCGGTGGAGCTTGTAGGCAAAGCGCGAAAGCGCGAGGCGCGAGGCTTGGACGTGGCCGATCGTCGCCGAGACGTTGCCGTTCAAGGGATACATTGAGCCCTCGCAGCCCGCGCACCAGAACAGGCTGTCCGAGGGCAGCTTGGTGGTTGCGAGCACGCAATCGGCGGCGCAGGCGGCAAGCGCCAGCGGGTTGGCGAACAGCACCGCTTCGGGGTTGATGATCGCGGTGAGCTCGCTGTCCTGCCACAGCGGATCGATCTCGGTGATGTAGAGGATGTCGACCGAGCCGGACTCAAGGCAGAGGAAGTCGGCGACGAGCTCCATCCAGTAGATCAGCGGATAGGCGTACCAATGGATATTCCACTGCGAGTTGTACTGAGCGTTGCCGCCGACCGCCGAGGGCCCGGCCATGGTCTTGAACCCGATGTCGAACCCCGGATCGAGCTTGAGTCCGCCGAGGTTGACGAAGCACCACGGCTTCATCGAGACGTCGGCAAGCCGCACCGGCTCCCAGAACCCAATCGCGATTCCGGGACGCAGCCCGCACAGGCATACCGGCAGATCGGGATTGTCGGGATCGGGGCGGTTGGAGGGCCAGATCTTGAGCCCCCGATCGAGATCGGGAACAGGCACGACCAGCAAATGTCGGTGATCGGGTTGACGAAATGCCCGGTGCACTTGCCCGGCGTTCCGGCATGGGCAGGTGCAGTCGTTCCAAGAACCATCAGGCTCGACGCGAGCAATGCCAGACAACGCTTTGCGAACGATGATCTTTTGCGGCTCATGACGGCCTCGCTGGCGTGAGTTTGGGGGGCTGCTCGGTGACCAGAAGCTGGCGGCCCTGCTGCTCGACCACCGCCGGAACTGCGCGGATGGCGAAGTGCGCGGTGAGCTTGCCGCCCTGGTCGAAGTAGAACCGGCGCTGCTTCGCCTTCATCAGTTCGAGCGGCGCGCCGCCGACCAGGATGAACTTGGCGGGCGATCGGCCGAAGCGGGCGAGTGCCCAGTCGATCTGTGTCTGGTCGTCGCCGTCAAGAAACACGAGGGAGCGCGCAGCGGCACAGTGTCGAGCGGATTGACGCGGGTACCCCGGGCGATGATCGTCCGGCCCTTGTCGTCCTTGATGTCGGCATCGACCGTGATCGTCGGATCAAAGCTCCAGCGGCGCACGGCGCTCGCGTTTCCGATCCCGGCGACCGGAGCTGGGCGGTTCACCCGCGCGATCGTGCGGCGCTTCAGTTCCTCATTGAGCCCGGCAGTCTCGCCGGTCTGCTCGAGGTGGACGAGGCGCGCATGGATCTGGGCGAGGAGGTCGGGCTCGACCACCGGCCAGACGGTGCCATGCTGGCCGTAGTCGCGCGCCTCGGCCGAGGAGGCCACAACCAGTGCACAGCGCGGTGGCGCAGAGCGGGAAGGACAAGCTCTTCACAGCGGGTGTCATAGGATCGGCCTCCCGACCCCGACGACCTGCGGCTTGCAGATCCATCCGATCGCGGCGTAGCGGCTGTCGAACCCGTCCTTGTGCTCGGAGCCGACGAAGTAGCAGCCCTTGGGGATTGTGCCGGTCGGTCCGAGCGCCAGCGGTTCGCCAAGCCGGCTCGTGAGCTTGGCGAGGGCAACCGGATTGCCATTGACGTAGAATTCGCGGTTCCGTTCGGTGACCTGGTCGCCGGCGACACCCAGCACGCGCTTGCCGAACGGTTCGGGCTTTGCGCCGAAGTGGCGCATGACGAGGCTGGAGCGCGGCGGCATGAACACGATCAGGTCACCGCGCGTGGGCGTGCCGGTGCGGTCGAGCCAGATCGCCCAATAGGGCAGCGATGGGCTGGCGTTGATCATCAGCGCGTGGCTCTCGGCAAACCGGCTCGTCGCCGCGAGCACAAGCGCGCCAGCGCCAAGCCCCGCGAGCAGCACAAGCCGCGGCGTCCGGGTCAGCAGTCTGCCGATCCGGGACGAATGGCGGGGCGCATCAGCGTGCGTCATGGCTCGCTGCTCCTGGTGCTGTGAGCCGGCGCGCAACGTCGGCGCGGACCTGCTCGGTGAGATCCGGGACGCCGCCCGAGACCACGGCCTCGGCGACGAGCACGGTGCGGCCATCCTTGCCCAGCGCCTCGACCGAGGCCTCGACCGCCTTGAGGTAGGCGGCGACGCGGGCCTGGGTCTCCTCGGCGGGGCGGCCCGAACGGGCCTCGGCTTCGACGAAGTCGCCCATGACGCGTGAGAGCTGGACCGTGACCACTTCGCGGTGCTGCAGGGTTACGATCTCGCGGGTCGCCCAGGCACCCCATAGCACCGAGGTGAGCATCGAGCCGGCGAGGACCAAGGCGGTCGGCGAAAGTCCGGCGAAGCGGCGCGAGAGGCTCGATGTTGCCATAATGTTCTTCATGAGACTTTCCTTGCCGTCTTGAGGCCATCGCTGACTTCATCGAGGAAGCGTGGCAGCCGCCAGGCGGCGACCGCGGTGGCGAGCGCAACAAGCACCCAGCTTGCTTGGGCAGCGAAGGCATATTGGCGGTCGGGGGTGGCATCGGCGTAGGCCCCGAACAGCGAGCCCAGGAAGACCAGGCTCTTGTCCATATGCCCGCCGGTCAGCAGCAGCAGGAACATCAGCGGCAGCCCCATCGCGATGATCCAGCAGGCCATCAGGTAAAGGCCCGACTTAATCACGATGTAGCAGCAGTCGGCACCAAGCCCCCACCAGTGGCGCCGCGCGGGCGGGGCCGACTTGCGCGGCGGGCGGGGCAGGTCGTCGCCGTTCTCGACGGCGGCGATGAACGGCGCGTGCGGCCGCCAATCGGGCTCGGGGTGCACGTCGACCTCGCGGTCGAACGGGTAATTCATTTGGTGCGGCATGGGACTTCTGGTCCTCCTGTTTGCGTGGGGTTTCATTGGATTTCGGGGAAGGCGATGCGTTCGATCGCATCGGCGAGCTGGTGGCCGCGGGCGATCTCGGCATCGATCGCCGCGAACGTTGCGGGCGAACTCGAGAACAGCGTTGCGGAATAGTCGTCGAGCACGAGCCGGCCGATCGCCTCGGTCTCCGGGCCCTTGATGAACACCTCGGAGTAGGCCGAACCCGACCGCTTGAGGCTGCGGATCAGCGTTTCGGTGCGCTCGTCCATGTCGAGGCGTTTGCTCGCCTTGAAGTCGGCGATGGTCTCGGGCTTCTGCTGGAGGATGAGCATCCAGTCGCTGTTCTCGAGCGCAGCCGTCGCCCCGTCGGACTTGTAGTAGTCGTTGAGGCTCTGGGTCGCGGTCGCGAGCGCGCCGCCGTACTTGCGGCAGGTGCGGGCATAGGTCTCGACGAACTCGCCCATCGAGCCGCCCTTGAGCATCGACCAGGCCTCGTCGATCAGCAGCAGCTTGCGAACCGAGCGCGGGCTGCGGGTCATCGCCTGGCTGGTCATGAACATGATCGCCGAAAGCACCACCGAGCGCAGCTCCTCGCGGGTCGCGAGGTCGGACATCTCGAACACGGTGAAATCGGCTTCGAGATCGAGGCTCGCCTGGCCCTCGAAGAACTGCGCGTAAGTGCCTCCGGCGGTGAACGGCCCCAATGATGTGGCGAGGTCTGCGGCGGTTTCGTTGTCCATCGCAGCGAGGCAGAGGCCGACCTTGGTGACACTGGCGCTGGGCCCATGCTCGGACCAAACCAGGTTGACCGCGCGGTCGATCAGGCCGCGCTCGGTATCGGTGAGCCTTGCGACATGGCGCGCCATCTGGCCGACGATGGCTTTGACCATCGCGAAGCAGTCGAGGCGGTAGTCTTCGTCATCAGCCGCGCGCGCGGCGTCGATCATCGAGAATGGATTGAGGCAGAACCCCGAGGCGAGGGTGAATTCGATGAATCGCCCGCCCTGAAGCTTGACCGAATGTTCGAAGCTGCGGCCGTCGTCGATCACCACGACCTTCGCACCCGCTCCGCGCAGCGCCGCGCACATTTCCTGGAGGAGTACCGATTTGCCCGAGCCCGACTTGCCGCAGATCGCGACGTTGTGGTTGCCTGCCTCGTTCTCGAACGGCGACCAGTAGAACGGTTGGCCGCGCCGCCCGACGAACAGCAGGTGCGGCACCGGGCCGCCGAGATACTCGCCCTGCAGCGGCGCGATGTTGGCGGCCGTGGTCGAGAGCAGCGTCTTGAAGCGTTTGAGGCGCTCCATGTCGCTGCCGAGTCCGTCGGCGAGAGTAAGCGGCATGGCGGCGAGCAGCCCCTGAATCTGGAGATAGCGCTCGTCCGAGAGATCCCAGCCTGCCGCCTTGTAGATCGACTTGACCGCCCGCTCGTGGCGGTCGCCCTGGCCGAGCGGTGACCAGGTGGTGATCCCGTAGAACACCCGGACCAGGCGGCGGCCCTCCCGGAGTTCGGCCTGGACGTGCTGCCATTCAGCCGATTGCTCGGCGATCCGCGGCAGGAACCGCGCGCTGCGGGTCTGCGACAGGCTGGTGGTGCGCATGAATTTGAATCCGGCCTTGGCGGCGGCGGCTTCCTGGTCGGGGTAGACGAGGCACAGCATGGTCGCCGCAGGGCAGGGAAACCGCAGCTTGTCGGTGAAGAGATCGCCGATCAGCCGCGCGCATTCGTGCGGCGCCCAGCGCGGCGGCATGTTGCGCACCGCAAAATGCCTTACGTCGAAACGGTCGGGATAGACCGCGCCGATCTCGGGCACGCCCTGGTTGTGGACGCCGGTGGCACGGAATCGCTCGGTGCCGAGTTCGATCCGGTCTTCGCGCACCAGGAGCTCGATGTCGCGGCGGATCGCCTGATTGGCGATCGGGTCATTGGGATTGTAGGGCACCGCATCGTCCTGCGGCGCGGTGGTCGGCGAGGTCAGATCGTCGAGCAGCGCGATCAGATCGTGCGGCTCGTATTCGACCACGCCTAGATTGAGCGACTTCAGCATCGCGATCAGCCCCTCGCGGGCGTGGGTGAGCTCTTCGTTGCTCACCGCCTTCGCTGCAGGTACGCCGAGCGAGATCACCACCTGGTGCGCACGGGCGTGGAAGGGGGCATCGCTGGCGCCCGATTTCCAGACCATCGAATAGAGCTTCTTCGCGCGGTGGCGCGCGATCGCCTCGTAGACCCCGCCCTGTTCGTAGCGGGGCGCGAACCACGGCGCGACGATCCGGCTGATCCGGGGGCTGGCGAGATGGAGGATCTGCAGACAGGAGCCGGCCGGCAGGCCTTCGGAGAAGAACGCGCCCAGGATTTCGCCGGTGCGTTCGTCGGCGCCGATCAGCGGGGTCACGCCGAGCACGAAACCTTTCGAGCGGGCGTTGACGTAGAGCCGGCTCGTGGGATCGTAGACCCGGTATGGGAGCCAATCCGAGAGCATGTCGAGCATCAGCGCTGGCCGGCCTGCCTCGATCTGCTCGGCATCGCCGAGCAGGCCTGCAAGCAGGCGGTCGCGCAAGGTTCCGAACGAAAGCGCCATCAGTTGGGATCCTTCTTCGGAAGGGCCTTGGCCTCAGCTTGGGCCTTCAGCGCCTTGGCGGCTTCGATCGCTGCCGCGCTCGGCCAGACGCGCTGAACTTCCTCCGAGGACCGGGGAGCCCGCTCATGCCGAGTGGGGGACATGGTGGGCTCCCCGGCGGCCGACGAAGCCTGAACAGGATCGGCAACGTCGGCTTGGGCCTCGCCGCCCGGGGAGGGGAGGACAAGCGGCGAGGAAGGGATGAAGGGATTGGAGGCTGCGGGAGCACTGACTTCGGGAGACAGGGGCGCGGGGTTCGCATTAGCGTCGACGTCGGTCTTGTGCGAAGCATCAGCGGCGCGGCGGGCCTGGTCCTTGAGTGCCTGACGCAGCGCGCGCATCGTGCCTTTGGACTCGGTCACTTTGTCGGCGCTGAGTTCGCCCGCCCAGCGTGCCGCCTCGACCACCGTCCAGACCGTAGCTTCGTCGTGCAGCGTGCCCGAGGCGTCGACGTGCGCCGGGAACACGACCTTCAAGGTGCGCTCGCCGGTCCGGGCATTATCGGCCGCGGCCACAGCCACGCGCTGGCGGACTGCCGCGAGATCATTGCTTTCGGCCTTGACCAGTTCGCGGATGGCCTTGGCATCAACTTCGCTGAGGGGCTGGCAGCCAGCCTTCGGTACGCGGCACGAGAAATCGCCCGCGATATTGGTGCCGAGATGGGTGCAGCCAGCGAGGCTGAGCGCAAGACTGATGTTGGCGAAGGTGAGCGGGATTGAGCGGTGCATGAGCATTATCCTTGGGGCTGAGTAGGGGAGAGGAAGGCGCGCAGCGCGGCGGCGTCGCGGTAGCCCTCGATCACCGCTCCATCGGACGGGCGGACGATCACCGGCGTGCCATTGAAGCCGTGGGCCTTGGCAAAGGCCTCGTTGGCATCGAGCCCGCGCGTGTCGCAAGGAGCTGGATTGGAGAGCGCGAGCCCGGAATAGGCGACATGAAGGCTCGCCTCCTGGTTCGCCGAGCACAGCACGCGCTCGGCATCTTTGCGTGCCTCAGCCCCGAAGATCGAAATCGGGCGTTCCTCGACCCGCGCGCCGATTGCCTTGAGCTGCGCCGAGAGCTTCTTGCAGTAGCCGCAGTGGAAATCGGAGAAGACCGTGACCCCGGGGCCATTCGCAGGTCCCCAGGTGACCGCGCCATTGGCGGGGAGCCCGGCCAGCGACACCTGTTTCGGCGCACTCTTGGTCTGGGGCTGCGCGTCCTCACCGTCACCGCCGCCGCGCCGGGCGGCCCCGGCAGCGAGCAGGTCGGGATTGAGCGCCAGCAGCCGCGCCGCGGTCAGATCCTGCCGCGCCTCCATGTCATAGACCCGGCCGATCACCAGGTACTTGGCGCGGGCATCGACATAGAACAGCGTGGTCTTCGAGGCCACTTCGCACAGGCCGCCAAGCCCCTCGCAGTTGATCGCATCGATCGGGGTCTTGGGGAGGCGCAGCTTGAGCGCCGCCTTGACCTTGGCGAGATCGGGCGAACCGATGCTACTGGCCGCGAAATGGGCAGCGCCCCATCCGGTGGCGCCAGAGAGCAGGGCCAGTGCGGCCACGCCGAGGGCGAGTTTTGGCCAGCGGCGCTGAGCCCGCGAATGCAGTCCTTCGATCATTTGGAATTCCTCACGTAAACGCCGTCGAGGAAAACGACCTCGACCTCGATGCCGGTCGGCATCTCGACAACGGGCTGGTATTGTTCGGCGCGCTCGATGAGGTACTTGCTCACCGTATCGGCCGCATCGGCAGCGCCCTGGCCGAGCCCGCCGCCGAGAATGTCGCCGGCAGAAAGCTTGGCCTTGGAACCATCGGGATTGGTGCGGGTGCTAGAGAACACCGAATTGGCATTGGCCGAGAAGCCGCGTCCGAACCCGCCGACGATCCCTGCCAGCAGCGCCTGGGAGACCAGGTTGCCCTCGCGGCTGACAACGCGGCCGCGCACTCCGGACTTGCCGGCAAACGAGATGAAGCCCTTGACCTCGCTGACAGCGACGCGCCCGCCGGGCTGGTCGCAGGTCATCCGGGCGAGCTTCACATAGACCTTCTCGCTCGAGAGATCGCCGCGCGCCGCGCCGTTGATCACGCAGCCCTCAAGCCGGGTGGTCAGCACGCGGCCGTTCTGCAGCACCGAGCGGGCCGGGCCGGTAATGCGCAGCACCACGGGCAGCGGGTCGGTCTGGCTGGCAACCCCGGCCGAGGCATCGACCCCGACGATCACCCGCGCCCGCGCGTAGGAATTGGGCGGCAGGTAATCGGGCGAATCCTCGACCACCAGCGGCGGGACATCGGCGCGGGCCAGTTTGACCCCGGCGCCTGCACCCTTGTCACCGCTGAAGGTCATCAGCTTGACCTCGGCGGGCGGCGGAGCGCCATCGGCACCAGGGTTTCCCGGAGCCGGGGTGCCAGCACTCGGCGGCGTGCCAGCGGCCCCTCGGGCATCGTAGCCGCCAGCGCGGGGACCGTAGGCGGGCATAGCTGCGGCATTGGGAGCGGGCGTGGCGGCCTGCGTCTGCAGCTGGTTCTTGAGCGCCACGTTTTCGGCCGAGATCGCATCGATCGCCGCCTGACCATCGGTGCGCATGGCCTGGTTCTCGGCCTTGAGTGCAGCCAGTTCGGCTTCCATCTCGGGACGCATCACCGCGCTGTCCTTCAGCGCCTTCTGCTCGCGGGCAACCGCACCCAACTGATTGCCGTAGACAGTCGTGAATTCGCGCTGTGACAGGTTGCGATTGACCAGGCTGGCGGTCTCGATCGTCTCGGCGTCGCCTTCCTGATGCACCTTCTTCGCGTGATCGCTGCCGAAGATGATCCAGCTGGTGCCTGCAAGGATCACCGTCGCGATTCCTGCAAGCAGCATCCGCTGGCGCTTGGCGGTGCGCTCGTTGAGCTGGCCGACACTGCTCGGCTCGTGGCCCTCGGGCCGCGTCCCGGCAGCGGTCTTACCGCCCTCTGCCTGCTGTGATGCCTGATCAGTCATGACCCTGCTCCCCGTTCGGACCGACGAGATAAGCCGTGGTGGCAGCGCCGGGTTCGAGCGTGGGCCGGGCGATCGACACCGCGAGCGCACCTGCGCCGGCGAGATCCTTTTCGGCCACCGTCAGCGGCTTGGTTCCGCGGTTGGCGAGACGGATGACTTTCCCTGCAAGCGCCGCGCCGCGATATTCGGCGATCAGCTGGACTTCGAGCGCGCCGATGCGGCTCGGCAGCGCGGCAGGCTGGCTGATCTCGAAGCCTTCGATCGTCTTCTGGCCGGCCATAGCCTGAACGAGGCGCACAGCGGCTTCGTCCTGGCCGGTCTGGCTCTCCCAGCGGCCCGCGTCGCCCTTGTCGAGTGCGGGGTTGGTGATAAACACCTGGGCGGCTTCGATCTTGTCGATCGAGCACGAGAACTTGTAGACGTAGCCCGCCTTGGTGGTGGCGAAGAAGCTGATCCGATTGGCGGCGAAAGTCTCGGGCACCGATACATAGATGTCGCCGCGCACGGGCTCGTGGGTCACCGCGAAATCGTTGTAGGGAAAACCGCTCGAGATCTTCGATACGCTCGCGAACTGGTCGCCGGTCAGCGCGAAGCGGGTGAGCTCGCGCGCCGAGACCGAGCAGGCAACCGTGCCGCCGTCGGCGCTTTCTTTGAACTGGTCGGCCAGCGCCGGGCTGGCCAGCGCGAGCAGCGAGGCAGCGAGCGCGATCATGGGCGCGCGCCGGGTCGAATGAGGCGACATCACTTGGACTCCTTGGCTGTGTCGTCACTGGGAAGTTGGACGAACCCGGAAAGGCCGAGGCGCAGGCCCTGGTAGGTCCAGCTGAACCGAAACCGCCGTTCGTCGCTGCCGATCACGGTCGCACCGACGAAGGTCTTGAGCGTCCCCTTGACCTCGGAGGTGAGGGCGGTGGGATCGACCTTGATCTCCCTGATCACGAAGGCCTGCGTCACGTCCGAGCCGCGCTGCTCTTCAACGATCTTCATCAGCTCGCCCTTGAGCGTGCCGTTTGCAGCGGGATCGGCGAGCTCGAGGATCTGGCTCATCCAGTAGTCCAACCCTTCGGGGCTGCGGTTGAGCAGCATCAGCGCGGCATCGCGGGTGATGAACTCCATGTACTGCGCGGAAACCCCCGCGCTCGACACGGTGAGCGGCGCACGGACAGTCGGGACCAGCACGACCTCGCGGTCGCGGGTCGCGGCGAAACCGCCGGCGACGATGAGGGCAACCGCGAGCCCGGCACTGGTCAGCGCGAACAGGTTGCGCTGCCTGAGCAGCGCCTGGCTGCGTTCATGGGAAATCTGGACGAGCATGGTGTGTCTCCCCTCAGCCGGCGAGCAGCCGGCAATGGGAGGGCGGGGTCACTTTGAGACCGGTGAGACCTGCGGGCAGGTGCCAATAGGCGGCATGGATCACCCAGGCCCAACTGCGGCCTGCCTTGGCCTTGCGGAGCGCAAACCAGGAAGCAGCGGCAAGGGCGATGCCGACAAAGACGTGCTGTGCGAGGATCCCCCAGGTGAAGGGGACGATCATCCCGGCGAACTCGTCGACGGTCCAGAAGCCGATCAGCTCCGGATCGTCGAGCCGCCGGGGAATGATGTACCGGTCGCTCATGTGTTCCGCCCTCCCCGGCTTTGCCGATCAAATGATCGCGGTGACCACCGAGGTGACGATCGGCACGCCGGTCCCGACGCCGATTCCGACCCCGACCGGGACCGCGATCTGCGCGAGGGTGAAGCGGCCCGAAGCGAGCCCGATCAGGCCGCCGGCGAGGCTGAGTACGGTGATGATCTTGCCGCCCGAGCCTTCGAGGAAATCGGTGAACTTCTGCAGGGCGGGGGCGAAGGTCGTGTCGGCACCGGCATAGGCGGCGCTGGCAGCCAGGGCCCCGATCGCGACCGGCAGGGCAATGCTCGCAAGCTTGCCGAGGCGGGTGCCGCGGCGGATCGAGGGGAGGGCAGTGGCATTCATGGGGACTATTCTCCGTCTGGTGGCACAGCGGATGTTCGCTGTACGTTCTTGGTGCGGAGAAGTTCGGCTGTAGGAAATCGAGAACCATTTCCTCTGGCGATTCGCAGGTTCAAAAGTGAAGCCGAAGGCGGAGCAATCGGCGTTCTGCGCGAGAAACCGACGCGTTTGCGCCGACTTGGATATCTGGTGCGTGGTGCCTGCGCATTGGTGCGCGAATCATGCGCATTTTTGCGCCGGACCTCGGCTGTGTTCCATTATGGAAATCCTAGATGTTCCGCATGTGTTCTTTTTGCTTTCCTACAGACGTTCTGCAGGGATAGCTCAAGGCTCAACTGTTCGAGTCGACCAAACATGGACCAGTCACTTCTTGACCTACCGACCCGCGTCGCACGGTTGCTTGGACGCGCAGTCGATGCGAGTGGCAAATCAAACTCCGAAATTGCACGACTGTCAGGGATGAAGCGTGACAGCCTTCGGCGTTCGCTTTCCGGCGATCGTCCCGTCACGCTCGGCGAAGCTATGGCAATTCTCGATGCAACTGACCATGCGGGGGAAGACACCCTTTTGCTGTTCCTGCTGGCAGGTGAGGATTTTGCTCTCGAGCAAGTCGGCACAGCACCGGCTCGCTTCCTTGGCGAGTTGTTCAGGCAAGCCCCATCGGAAATTATTGCAAGACTGGGTGACAATCTCGATGAGCTTCGTCCTCGCTGGGCCAACGGAACTGCAAAGTTTCTGGCACGCACACTTGAGCAGCACATCGCTGACCTTAACAGCCGCAGCGAACTAATCGCCGAGCGGCTCGCCAGATAACTTGGAGGAAAACCATGCGCAGCGAAGCCGCGAGGAACGCCGTTGAATCACAACCGCTTCGGCTCATTCGTCTTGCTGAGGTCAAGCGCCGGACTGGCATGTCGACTTCGACTATCTATCGCTGGATGAAGGCCGGGAAGTTTCCCCGATCTCGATCCCTAGGCTTTATAGCTGCATGGTCGGAAGCAGAAGTTGAAGCTTGGATCAAGGCCGCCATTGAGCGCTAAATTGGCGAACCAATCGCGTAAGGCGGGTCGGGCAAAAATCCTAGATGCGAGCAGCCTGAATCCCGGGGGCAAGCCGCCGTAAGGCATCCTATTTGCATCGACCGCAAAGTCCGTCGCTCATGCTTTCCCGGTGACAACCAAGGGACTTTCGCATACCAGAAAGCTGCCGAGAATAGAATTGCAGGCTTGTGGCCCCTGCACCCGCGATGCGGACGCTTTCCTGCCGTGGCGTAGATGCAACGACGTTGGGACGCGAACTCTCACAAGGGGCCGTCGCTCCCGAAATTAAGGAGCGTATATGAGTTATCTGTATCTCACTGGTGCAATCGTATCCGAGGTTGTCGCCACCAGCTTCATGAAAGAAAGTGAAGGATTCACCAGGCTGGTGCCCAGCTTGATTACCGTCGTCGGATATGTCTTCGCATTCTACTGTCTCTCGCAGACTTTGAAATCTATTCCCACGGGCGTAGCTTATGCCATCTGGTCCGGCCTCGGGATCGTATTGGTTTCGGCGGTTGCTTGGTTGTTTCATGGACAGAAGCTGGACCCGCCTGCTTTGCTCGGAATGGGCATGATAGTTGGCGGCGTCGTTGTGATGAATGCCTTCTCGAACACAACTGCACATTGATGTCAGTTGCGCTCTGATTATAGATTCCGCTTTGAATTGGCGGAGGAGGGTGCTGGTTGGGGCTACTCCTCCCAACATTGTCGCCGTTCGATGCTGTGATCGCTCATGCCGAAAGCGGCATTTCTGAGATACCGATGAGACCAAGCAGCGTGCCGAAACCAGAACCAAAGATCTTCGCCACTGACAACGGCTTTGCGATCGTTGGGACCAAGGCGACCGACGCTGTTTCCCTCGATGAGATGAGTGAAGTCGTCGCCTACGAGATCGCCAAACTTACTACTGACCTGGTCTGCTGCGACATCGTGACCGGCTTGGGCGACGAAGAATGCACACACGGTAAATTCGCAGTTTCGACAAGATCATGGCTTACTCGGAAGCCCTGTACGGCTTCAGTCCGGCTTCAAAAAGAAGTGGCGCAGCCCGTTCATCCTTCTGCCCTTCGCCGCCAACCGCACCATCATCGACAATCGGGTCAAGAACGCCACCTGACGCATCCTCAAACGGTCCCTACATGCGCCAAAGCGAATGCCGAAGCCTCATTGATGTCGTCAGGAAGAACCGATAACCATCCCAATGAAGGCCTATGTCGCAGTCGCATGTGCGTCCAAGGAACGGCTTGAGGTTGTCTAGTTTGGCCTCTGAGTTCCCATGGTGGTTGCATCGGCACCTACGACACGGAATAGTCACTCCAAGAGGAGTGTATTCGGGTCGATATTTTGTTTGGCGCATACTGCGGAGAGCTTGCAGACGCAGTGATGCCCTGCACCTTGCACTGCAGGCGAGCCTTCGGAGCCAAATGGCCACTTATGGTCATCGCCCGCAGCGCAGCGCCTCCAGAGACGCGCAAGGACGCTTCATGCGGCACGGCAAACGTGCACTCAGCTACTGTCCGAACCGGTAGGTCAAGGTCGCGCCAAACGTTCGCGGGGGTTGCCGTAGTCAGCGATGTCCCCGAGAAACGCATAGGACGCAAGCTGGGAAACGACAATCTCATCAAGGAGGTTTCGACCCCAGATTGAAAGCGAAAGATCCCCGCTGTCATTGGTATAGGTTAGTGCAGCGTTCAGATAGTGGAACGCCTTCTGCTTTAGCCTGTTGTCTGGCTCGCTAGCGTAACTTGAGCTGTACGAATCGGTGAAGTTAAAAGCGAGGTCACCTTTTTGTAGCGGAATAGAGTAATCCAGACTCAGGTTATAAGTGAACTCGGGTGCGTACGGGAGGTTGTTGCCGCGGGCGTTAGCTATGGTGCCGGGTAGCAGGATGAACACCGGGTCCGGGAACGTTGTTGGCGCGTTGGGATAGTCGGTAAATTCGTTGTGAACGTAGGAAAGACTACCACCCAACTTGAGCCGATTGGTTACCTGCCACTCGACATCTAGATCGATACCATAGAGTTCAGCCTTAGCGGCATTGTCGATAAAGGCGTTGGCTCCGACGATATAGCTGACCTGGATGTCATTGTATTTGTTCAGGAACAGGCTTGGATTTATCCGGAGGGATTTGCCGAGGAGTTCGGCTTTGAGACCGACTTCATAGGCATCCAGCGCTTCGGACCTGTAGGGCACCGTCTGCGTGAGGAAGGGATCGAAACCGCCGCTCTTGAAGCCCCGGTTGAATGAAGCATATGCCATGACATCGTCCGCAATCCGGTGATCGAGAGCAAGGCGGAAGGTCACTCTTGATTCATCGAAGCTGGCATTGACGACCGAGTTAGGCGGCGGCGGACCGGCACCAAGCGCAGTATAGTCGAGGCGTCCAGACGCACTTCGCTCCTCATGCGTATAACGAATGCCGGCCGTGAAGTTCGTTGCATCTCCCATAGGCAATGTAGCCTGGCCAAACAGGGCATAGGATGAAGCCTTGAAGCTGTTGTCGAGTTTGAGCGAATATGGCGCCGCTGGATTTGTAAAGATCGTCTCGGATAGAGGATCGAAACCCTCATTGGACCAAAAATAGAAGCCGCCGATCTGCCACTTTAGCTTGCTGCTTGAGGGTGAGATGAGGCGCACCTCCTGGGTGAATTGCTTACCGTACCAGTGACTGCCTGGCATGACCTCGACGACTGGGAAATTCGTTCCTGCCGCCGAGAAGGCGATAGAGTTCGAGTACTCTCGATACGCGCTGATACTTGAAAGAGTTGCAAAACCCAGACCCTGGTTGACCGTCAGGCTCGCACCTCCACCCTTGAATCTATTGCGGTTTGTGATGTTGGTGTCGACATCCTGAAGGTCACTTTCGACGCCAGGGTCATCGAGACTGGAGAAGAAAGTGCTGTAACCGGGTACCGGGCGTAGATTGGCACCGAGACTGTTCTTCCGGCTCGTGTAGTCGAGCGCGAGGTTGATCTTGGTCTCGCTGCCCGGTGCCCACGCCAATTTCGTGCGTAGCGCGAGGTCATGGTCGATCTTGCGGATATCCTCACCGGTCCGGATATTTGTGCCCCAGCCGTTGCCTTGCGTCGTAAACTTGACCGAAAGGTTGGCGTTGAGATTGTCCGCAACCCGGCCTGTCAGATAAGCAAAGCTTCGACTTGTCAGATAGTTGTCAAGGCTTGTCCGAAGTTCACCACCGACTTCGCCATTCGGCTCTCGCGTAGTCAGCTGGATCACGCCACCGGTAGCGTTTCGTCCAAACAGGGTGCCCTGAGGCCCCTTGAGCACAGCAACCTGTTCGATATCGGCAAGATCGGTCAGCCCGAACAGGGCAGAAGCATAGTAGACATCGTCCACGACAAGCGCGACAGGGTTCTCGACGCCCGGGCCAAATGCGGTCGTACCGATGCCTCTTATGTGGGGGAGAAGCTTTGGGCTGTCGCGTTGATCGACAGGCCAGACACAACCGTAGACAAGCTACTGACGCTGACGATTCCGACGGTCTCCAGTCTCTCATCCGAGACAGTTGAAACGGAGATCGGAACGGACTGAAGGTTTTCCCGCGTCCGCTGCGCGATCACCGTGATTTCTTCCAGCTGAGCGGTGGCGTTGTCATCCGCAGTCTCGCAATGTGCGGCAGACGGAAGTGATACACCCAAAAATGCAGATGTAATTAGAATCCGGCTCCTAACGTATGAAGGATATCGTTTTTTTAAAAAAAAGTCCATTTTTTTGCTCCAAATGCTGAAATATAATTCTAATATTCCTGTCAATAAATGCTTTAATTTCAGCCAATCAATAGGAATATTGCGTCGATATGATTTTCCAAGATTGATCGAGGGCCACATTGAACAGGACTTTTGATCCCGCAGTGGGAAGTTCATTCTGATGCGGTCCGCCTCATGGCAGGCGCCATGCCTCTGCTCGAAGATCGCGATGAACAAGGATGAGGTGGCCTTGAGGGAGGCTTTCATCGCGTCCCAGCTTTCGGCAGTCTCGCCGCCCTCCTGAAGGCTGAGTTCATGTTCAGGCATCGGGCGATCAAAATGCGGGACCAGGGGCTCAATGACCTCGACCGAGCCATCCTCAAGAACTGCTAGGCAAAGCATCATGCCACGCTGCGGCCATGCATCGCGCAATTTGTCCATGGGGTTAAAACGGATCACATGCCCAAACAGCTCGCCGCAAGGGGCATTCGCCAGTTCAGCAGGGCAATTCTCCGGATCCACGTCGCTCTCCCAAGCGTTGAATAAGGGATAGCAATCCTGTGGCGTGTGCCGTTAGCCGCAATCGGAAATATGGGAGTCAGATGATGTCCCGGTCGCAACTTGTCGGCGGGGATTGACGGGGAGCACCGCTGGGCCACAATCCGCGCTGGCAAGCTGACGGCGCGCATGTCGACGGGGTATCAGGTATGGGTGAGACTGCGAAATTTTTGCACCAGATTGACCATGCCCTTGCGGTGAGCGGCTCAGGAAAGCGCTGTAATGCCAGAGTAATGTTCGGATCTGCGAGCGATCTCTTCGAGCTTGGATGCGCCACCGGCTGCGATGACATACCCCTGCAGGTATCCCCCGGACCACTCCGCGCGCATGTCGGATTGCTCTGTTTCGAAGGCTTCAGTCTGGGATACAGCCTTGCAAATCGAGACCTCGTGTTCGAACAAAAGGATGTTGGCCCGACGTTATGCCTGCATACGGATTACAACAGCTTTGACTTGAACGTGATGGATAGGCCGAGCTTGCAGGTTCGCCCGGCCGGCCGTCCTTCGGTCTGCCTGATCTTCCATGACGACTTTGCGCTGGCGGACGAGGTCCGTTCCGACTGGCCCAATCTGCACCGATCCGTCGAAGATCTGTGGGCGTCCGTGGACAAGATTTTTCGCCGGATCACCATCATCCCGCCACCAATGGGTCTCGCGGTCTTCGCGATGTAGTCATCGATTCATCGGAGATCGTGACGATACTTTCGGCATTCCGTTGTGCTCTGCGGACATCCGGCAGTCAGGAACAGAGCCTGGCCCCGGAGAGCATGATTGAGGCGCTAAGAATATCGAAGCAATACGAATGCAGTAGAGTTGATTTTGTTGCACAGAAAATGAGAATGACGACGAGGAACCTCAACTACCGTTCGGTAAAGGAACTCGGTATGTCACCTAAGAAGCTCATCAAAAGCGCGGCCCTGCGTGATGCCATGATTTCCATAACGAGCTGCAGTAAGACAGGAAAGGCTATTGGAGACATAGCTTTCGAGAATGGATTTGAAAGTTTTTCTCGATTTTCAGCTGATTATCGCATGCTATTTGGTGAGCGACCAAGCGCTACTTACCAGCGCTATTTCCGCGAATAGGGTGGCGTGACCTGCTGCTCGATTGCCACAATGAACAGATCCGGCCGATTGTGCGGATCGTGCCCGGAGGCTGCCACGCTGTCGCGGTTGCCCGCGAAGTGCGCTGCGACCTCCTTGCCTACGTCTCAAGTCGCGATTTTGCACGCCGGATCAACATCCAGACAATCACAAATACAAGGGGAGCACTCGCGGAAACGCCATAGTGGAGATCAAGGTCAAAAACGTTCCTGATACTCGTCGCAAAGTGCTCAAGAATTCCGATGGCGTAGTAGCTGATTGCAACGACCGATAGTCCTTCAACGAGCTGCTGGAGCCGCAATTGTCGCTCAGAGTTGCGCTCCATTGAGACCAAGACCATCGCATTCTGGCGCTCAATGCGGGTCTCGACTCTGGTCCGCAAGAGCGCAGCAAACTCCTGCAGGCGCTGTTCCAACTGGGCGCTTCGACGTCGGTGAGCTTGGCATGTCCGCAAGGCAGGAAGAAGCCGCCTCTGAGTAAAGTCGACCAGAGACTGGAATCCCGATACCTTCCCAACGTTTAGATCAGCCAGTCGATCAAGAACGATGGCTCCGTACGCCTCAGTGGCATCCATCCGATAGTCGATGCTCGCAGAGTCGCGAGCAAGGCGCATGGTCAGGGTCGTAATCTCATCAAGAATAACGGTGTCATCTGCTGACGCTTCCAGCACGTTGCGGGCAAGAGAGGCGAGGCCCTCTTCGGTGGCATCCAGCCTGTCCCAACCTTCCCGTGCCAGAGGTAGGCCGAGTAGTGCCAGGTTGCGATAGTTGCCAAGCTCCTGCAGCCGCTGCGCCCATCTCGAAAGTTCTTCGCGCGGAAGGTCGTTGGCGGCCATCAAGGTCAGCCCAAAATCATTCTCGTGGATACGGAAGTCGGACCAAATCCGCGCTCCGCGGGTCTTTTCGCTGCCTCCGATATAGCAGCTGACGAGTTCCTGCCTAGAGAAGCCGATCGACGGAAGCAGCGCCTCAGCCTCAGCTTCGTCTCGGCAAATGAGGATGTGGGTCGCGCGCATCACTTTGCCCGGCAGCGAGCAAGCCCATTGAAGCGGTTCCCGAAGGGATGTGACGCGGTGGATGTCCCACTCAAGTTCGTCCGTACCGGAGAGTGAAAAGAGCGTAGTGGTAGTCGCCTCATTGTGGCGTTCGCAGGTAAAGTGGACACCACCAGTCAATTCGCCATTCGTATGGCGCGCGCCCAATTGGAGTGGGCCGCTGACTACCTTGTTGAGTCGAGCGTCGCTTGCGAATTCATAGTCTCGATCCACCAACCTCACTAGTTGTACGACATGGCACGGTGCGTCGAACGGCGGCCATGAACGCAAGTGCATTTCCTTGACCAGCGGCCGACGCAGGTCATGTTCATCCAAGGCATAATGAGGGGCGTGTTTGAAAGGCACTTCCATGAAGATTTTGATGCCTCGGTCATTAGGTTACTGGACACGAAACACTATTCGAGAGCCATCACTTAGGTGAAGTTCCAAACATATGCGTACTGTTTTGCAAATAATGTCGCGGCTTGGGCGCAAAAAGAACGGGGCCGGTTCGCAAAGAACCGACCCCAATATGACCTTATCCTAGCAGTAACGGTGAACTTACGAGCCAAACTTGTAGGCCAGGCTGATGCCAAAGGTTCTCGGGGCCAAGGAGAAATCGGCTTCGTCGCCGTAGTAGGTCGTCGAAAGCTGCGCCGGGATGTGTTCGTCCGCCAGGTTGCGACCAAACACTCCAACCGTGAAGCGATCTGACTTGTCTGTCCAGGAGATACTCGCATTGACCATGTGGAAGGAACCGATCTTCAGGCGACCGTCGGTCTCAGTGCTGTACCCACTGTTGTAGGCATCGTTGGCATTGAGCGTGATCTTGCCGCCGGCGAAATCATGGGTGTAGTTGACCCCTGCATTGAGGGTGAACTTGGCAGCAAATGGCAGACGCTTCCCGCTGAGGTCCCCTAAGACAATCACGTTCCCACCCCCTGGCAGGGGTACAGTGACGTTTCCGTCCGGATAGTCGGTGAACTTGGCGCTTAACCACTCCGCGCTGAGGTTGAAAGTCAGATCCGGTGTCGGTGCCCATTGGGTTTCCAGATCGAGACCGTAAATCTCCGCCTTGGCTGCATTGAGAATGATCGGCAACGGTGGCGGGATAAGACTAGTGATCTGGATCTGGGAATACTTGTAATAGAACGCCGAGGGATTGAATCGAATGGTCCGATTGGCCAGTTCACTCTTCAAACCGATTTCATAAGCATCGATTTTCTCGGGCTGATAGGGCGGGTTGGTGGGGTTGAAGCCATTGAAGCCGCCACTCTTGAAGCCTCGGTTGTAGGAGGCGTAGACCATGGCATCAGGACCAATGTCCTGGTCGATCGATACTCTCCACGTTGCCTGATCGGTCTTGTCCTCAGATGTCACAGTCGGGACCAGCGGAAAGCTCGTCGAGGGGTCATTGTCGACATATGCAAGGATGAAGCCAGAGCTCGAGCGCTTCTCGTGGGTGTACCTCAAGCCTGCCGTTATCCGCGTGCTATCGGTAATCTTGTAGGTCGCCTGCCCGAATACCGCGATTGACTCGCTGCGCACATCCGAGAACGTGTCGAGCGTGTTGACGCCAGTGAGCGACGGCAGGAACACACCGATGGAGGGGAGGGTAAACTCGCCGCGCAGTGGAACAGCTTCTTCCTGGTTCCAGAAATAGAATGCACCGAGTGTCCAGGTGAGCTTCTGGTTCGAATTGGATACCAGCTGCAATTCCTGGGTGAACTGCTTGCCCTTCTGATAGATTTCGAAGCGCTCAAGCGGGATCGGGCTGGGATCGGTATCGAAAATCGAATCAAACTTGTACTGGCGGTAGCCAGTAATGCTCACAATGTGCGCGAAGCCCACATCCTGATCGATCTGGAGCGAGCCGCCACCGCCCTCCCAGTGGTTCTTGTTATCGAACGATGTCGCTACGTCATAGTCACTGTTGTAAGCCGGATTATCCTGCGCTGTGACGATCGGCGTTGACGGTCCGAAGGTTATTACGTCGGGGATCCCGGCGGGGCCGGCGGCAACGATATTGGCGCCAAGGCTGTTCTTCCGGTAGCCGTAGTCGCCGCTGAGCTTGATTGTAGTCGTGTCTGTGGGCGACCAGTTGATCTTGCCACGCACGGCAAAATCATCATCGATCTTGTGCACGTCGTTCCCGGTAAGAAGGTTCTGACCCCAGCCTTCAGCCTGGGTAGCGTATTTCACGGTGAGGCCAGCAGCGAGCCGTTCTGACAACGGCCCGCTGACATGGGCCATGGAACGGCTCGTCCCGTAGTTGTCGATCTCGGTACGCAGATCGACCTTAAGAACCTTGCCCGGCTCAAGCGTCGTAACCTGGAGAACGCCGCCTGTCGCATTGCGGCCGAACAGGGTGCCCTGTGGTCCTTTAAGTACAGCGAGCTGCTCAAGGTCGCCTAGATCGGACGGCGCCATCAGGGTCGAGCCGTAGTAGATGTTGTCGACATAGAGGGCGACAGGGCTCTCGACGCCAGGACCAAACGATGTCGTGCCAACGCCGCGAATGTGCGGAGAAAAAGTCTGCACCGTGTTGTTGATCTGGATGCCGGCTGCGGCGTTCCCGAGATCAAAAGGCGAGGTTACGCCGCTCGCCTGCAACTCAGACGAGGAGACAGCCGTAATTGCGACCGGCACCCTCTGAAGGTTCTCAGAGCGCTTCTGTGCGGTTACGACAATTTCCGAGAGGTTACCCTGGTCATCAGTTTCCTGAGCCAAGGCAGGTTGGGCGGCGAGTGCAAAGGTAAGGCCGGCCAGCGACGCCGAAGCGCAAAACCGAAAGGTTGAAATAACATTGCGGTTTGACTTTTGGTTTGAATCGAATGGCATTTTCACAAACTCCCCTTTTTGTTTCGCGGAGGTGCGCGCCCGTGTGCGCCCAGCATGCCCTCGTCCACCGCGTTGATCCGGATGCGGCTCCCTACCGCTTCCGTTATGACCAGAGCCAAGCTAGACTTCGAAAGGGACGAAGCGAAATCATGCTGGGGTCAAAGCTGTTTCACCATTTTTGGCATACAATTTAACCGAACTCGGGAGTCCTCCGATTGGCGCATCGCAATTCGGATATCCGGCCAAGGGCTAGGATGGAGTGCTGCGGCAGCCCCCCAATCACGCCAACACGAATAAAAGTCGGACCACCATAATGATCAGGACAATCGTGTAGGCAATGAACAAAATAAATCGAACCTGAAGCGTATTTACAAAAGATTGCCATAATGAGTGAATAATACGCAGTATGGTATAGGTCCAAGCCAATTTCACGTCAATAACGCCATAACTCAGGGTGGAAATCATTATAACCAACGGATAGTAAATAGTTGGCTGCTCCATCAGGTGATTATAGTTATGTGCCTTCCAGTTTACTTTATCCGGCAGAATGCCTTCGAGCGAATCCCCTCTTGTCCCTGGCCCTCCAGCAGGTATTTTCTGGCGGATTATGGACTGGAAACGGACGAATTCCATCCACACAAGCATGAAGAGCGACCAGGCGATCAGCGTGGCGGCGGGGTAAAGGATCTGTGTCAACATCTTGAGTTGGTCCTTATCGGCTTGTCACGGCACAAGTGTTTTGCGTCTTGGGTGGCTGATGCAGTCTCGCGAGAAGGCGCCGTGGGGGCGAAAGGTTATGCGGTGAGCGGCCAAAGGTGGTATCGATAAGCGGAAATGGAGCGCTTTTCGGCGGCTTATCGGAAGGCTCAATGAGAAGGGCTTGAATTTGCAGGGTGGTGCTGTGGGCGTTCGTTACGAAGTATGGGCACATCGCAAGGATACCTTGGAGGCTCACGTCGAGCTGCTGCTCAGCGCTTTGACCGATCTATGTGCATCTCTCTCGCGCGAGTGCGATATTCCTGTCGGTGTGACTCTTGTCGCGCCAACCGATCTCATCAGTTTTAGTCGCGGTCTCGGAGGCCATACCCCCCGGTACAAGTTTCACCTGGACGCCTGTCAGGCATAGTCCTTAGAATCGATCTCGGCTCCGTCGAGGTCATGTATGAATCCTGCAATCAGGATCTTGTATTCGAGGATGATCAACGTCTGGTCGGGGCGTGCCTCTATCGGGAGGAGCAAGGTCTTCGAGTGCACCTTCCTGGTGAGCGCGGCTTGATCGCTCGTCCCGCCAACAGCCAGGCAGTTTATGTTCTGTGCAAGACAGCTGACAATAGGCTCAAACGGCAGGCGCCACGAGCGGGTATGCAGGATAAAACTTCGCTGCCAGAAGCCGCGTTCTGGCGCGGCGTTGATCAGGCTGTGCAGGTTCTTTCCAGAAACTACACCAGGTTCGACGTCGACGATCGCCTTGTGGTTCCGGCGCACATGATCGTGCCTATACTCGAAGGGTTTCGATCATCTCTTTCCGTGCATGAGACTTGCAGTATGGATCGTCGCGACGTGGTGCTTGGCCAATTCTATTCGCTCGCGAAGCGTGATGCCTTCGCTAACGTCGACGAGATCGCGCGATGTCTCGCCATGACTCGCCGCAACCTGCATTACTATGCTTCCAGCCGGCTCGGGATTGCGCCCAAGAAACTGATCAAGAGCATGGCCTTGCGCAATGTCATGTGCCAGCTTCCCAGCAGTGGCCCGCACTCGAGCTCGATTGCGGACATCGCCTTTGAGCACGGCTTTGAAAGCCCTGCGCAATTTTCCATGGATTATCGCAAGCACTTCGGTGAGCGACCAAGCGAAACCCGCCGCCGGTATCAGTAGTAACTCCTGTCTGGGTCAGCCGGGCAACCAATCAGAGTGGCCCGAGCTGAACCAGAACAAGCCCTTCAGGATTTGGCAACGGCCGCGCCGGCAGCCCGCATGCCCTCGATTGCCGCGAAAAACCAGAGTTGGGAGCCCATCAGCTCTGTATGTGCAAATCCGATCCGGCCGTGTCCCTGGCGCAGGATTGCACTTGGGGGTGGTCCGCCGTTCTTGCCAAAGTAGAAGCCCGGCGGCGTCACAACGTAGGCATGACCCATGCGGTTGGCGACAATGCCCGCAATGTCGCGCTTGGAGTCAAAACCGTAGGGTTTGAACATGCGCTCAAGCTGCTCGCTAACGCCGGCTTCAATGTCTGCGTAAGACAAGGCGTACATGGCGTGGCGGGCGAGCGTGGACTGTTCCGGAGCGGGCATGCCGCGTCCGTCGAGAAACGGGATAAACCATGTCATGACTGCGGGTTTGTCGGGATGAAAGGGCGGCTGCTCAGCGCCCTCAATCACCACTTCGGGAACGAGCCCGCCGAACCAGCCAAACCCCTCGAACCAACGCGCGTGCGAGATGCCTGCCTTGTCAAAGAAGCGCCAGTTGTTGAGCGCGATATTGACGGACAGAATCGGCGCATGGTTGAATTCATTCATCGCGGCCTTGATCGCAGGCGTGATGTCCCGGCAGACATTCTTGTTCACATGCTGCTGCCCGCCCATGATCACATTCCTGCCGCGGACCCGGACCATGTCCTTGCCGGCGTTGTTGTAGACAACGTCGACGGCAACCGCCTTGTCGACCTTGCCGACGTGCTGCACCGAGACAGCAACGGAATCCAGACGCACCCGCACCGCTTGACCCGGTCGGTCAAGCGTTTCTCGGCGAAGAGATGCTCTCACGAACGATGCAAACGTCGGTGTGTCACCATAGGCATCAGGGACAAGGTGCTGGAGCAGTTTGCGAGCGATGGTCGCATTCCCGCCGGGCAGTTCCACATTGCGCGAGACGGGGCCGGCAATTGCAAATGGGCTGGGAATGACTGGTTTGAAGAACTGTTCTCGGTGTTCGTAGTAGACATTCGCGACGTCCATGCCCGAGATCACGTCGGTGCCGAGCCCCTGAAGCGAAGCACGCATGGGGCCTTCCGCGAAGTAGACCGCATCGGGGCTGACGCCTGCCATTTCGTGCCACCACTGTTCATAGGGCATTGAGTCCAGTTTCTGGCGCCAGTCCTCTCGATAGGGAACACGCCAGAAGGCAGCCATCTTCATGAGGTCCTTCTTGAGACCGTCGGAGATTGGCGCGTCCTCAAAGCCGTTGCTCCACGGATTGCGGATGAAGCCCTTGCCTTCGAAGTAGTAGCCGACGTCCGCCCCCTTGTAGTTCGGGAACATTGGGAGCCAGTCATCGGCGGGGAAGATGATGTCGTTGGTCAGACCTTCCGGCTTTTGGTGGGTGAAGGCCGACGGCAGACCCAGTTCGTGATAAAAAGGATGCCATGGCATGAAGGAACCGTCAGGCAGGATGCTTCCGCAGGCCGAAGAACCTTGCTTGCCGATCAGTCTATAGCCGCCAACGTCGAATTCGTTGGCACGCGCCACGCCGCCGATGATGTCTGCAGCTTCGAGCACCAGGATGCGAGCAGAGGGCTTGGCTTTCCGATAGGTGTAGGCAGCGGTGAGGCCGGCAATGCCAGCACCGACCACGATCAGATCGTACTCTTCGCCGCTCAGACGCGCGCTGGCGATCTTCTGATCCTGTTCATGGTTGCGGATCATGCCATGGCCGCGCTTCACGTCGACATGGGTGTTACCATTGGCGCTGCTGTAGTCGCCGACACCCCCGGGGCCGGTCCATTCCGGGCCCACATCCGTCATGCCGACAGGCCGGGGCTCTGCTTTTGCGGCGGCCAGAGCAGACGGCGCAAGCGATGTGGCGAGAGCGCCTGTAAGGCTCACACCTGATGCTTTGAGGAATGTCCGGCGCTCTACACCTGCCTGCATTTCACACGGCGGCGAGTTATCCTGGGTTGTCGCGTCCTGCTTCTGCCTTGCGTCATCGTTCATGCTGTCAACTCGCCTGAAGTGGGTGGCGCTTGTCGCCATGTGAGGGAGGTTCTTCCTTGGGCTACGCCGCGTCTCAGGCTAGTCCGATCGCGCCAGCATCTGGTATCGGAATTGGGAAAGTATTGTCGGGAACGCACTTTTGTCGCGGGCAGTGCAGGTCACGGTGCGGTTACATCCGGTACGCGAAATCGGATCCGTCGGAGAAGCGGCTGAGACGATAGTTCTTCGGATCGACCGATGGTCTGGCCCCGGTCACCAGATCGGCCAGGAGGATGCCCGCGCCTGGCCCCATGGTGAGACCATAGTAGAAGCCCGTACCAACATAGAGCCCCGGGATGGAATCCACACCGGAGATGATCGGCATATTGTCGATCGCCATCTGCATGGCGCCTGACCAGCGCTCCCGGACGGACCCCCGTTCGAAGATCGGCATGGTCTGCTGCAGATGGGTGATCCCCTCGTCGATGGCCCTGACGGCGAGTTCAGGCTCATAAATTCGGGTCTGCTCGAAGATGCCCGGACGATCGAGAGGGACTTTCCCTGCAGACGGCACCCAGCGCCAGAACGTCGAAGGCGAGAATCGCGGTCTCAGTGCAGCGGCATTGGCTTCGAAGGCCGGCATGAGCTGAAAGGGGTGCTGCAGTACGACCGGAAGGAGGGGGCAATGCCCGTGAATTCCCAGACGATATATCCGCCGTCAGATTGTTTGCGCCAGCCGACCTCGTGGTCGGCAACGATTGAGAGCGTGCCATAGTCTGGACCCTCGAAGGGGTGAAGGCTGGCACCCTTTGCGAAACACTGGAGGGTACGGAGATCGAGCCCGAGATCATGCGCCAGAACCTGCGACCAGACTCCTCCCGCGAGCACTACCGATGAGCATTTCACCGTCCCCTTCTCAGTTACGACTCCCGAAATACGCCCACCGGTCCGCTCAAGGCCGCGCACAGCGCAGAACTGATAAATCTTCGCGCCCAACTTGCGTGCGCCGATTGCCATCGCCGGTGCACTGTAAACAGGTTCCGCACTCGCATCATCCGGACAGGTCAGGCCGCCAGCAAGCGGGCTCGTGCTGCCAGGAGCCATTCTGGCGGCTTCTGCCGCACTTACCATCCGGGCGCCGCCATTTGGCAAACCCTTCACGCTCTCCACCCAACCTTCGCACAGGCCAAGCATGTCAGCCTTGTTCTTGCCAAAGAGCATCGTGCTCCCCCGCCTCAGGAAGCCGATATCCTCACCCGTAATGCTGGACAGTTCCGACCAGCGTTGTTTGGAGAGCTCGATCAGGTCCATCTTTGTCGGGTCCGATAGCATGGCCTCAATAAGGCCACCGGATCGTCCGGACGATTCACCTGCGATTACGCCCTTTTCAAAAAGGGCCACGGAAATCCCTCGCCGCGCTAGTTCGAGCGCTGTTGCCGTGCCGATGAATCCACCGCCGATTATGGCAACATCAACATTGCCTGGTAGATCCGTATCCGTCAGGATGGGCCGGGCCCGCGAAAAACCCTTCGGCTTCACGCCAGCCCCATCAGCAAGCCAGCCTGCCCCCTTGATGGTCGCGCCCCCAACGACCGCCGCAGATCCATAGCGAAGTGCGGTACCGATCAGCGCGCGGCGCGAAAGCTTCCTTTTGCCTTAGCCGGACTGGACGCTTCTACCTCTGACATTCCGCGCTCCCGGAGTTACTGCTTAGCCGGCAGAATGGTTGGTCCAAGGTCCGGCTGGCAAGGCCCTTGTGCCCCTCATCGCGCCCATTCCGCTTTAAAATGCATGTAGCAATTTGAATGCAATCGAGCTGCAGCCAGTATGCAACGATATCGGCCCGTGTTTGCAATAGGGTGGTTCAATCGTCCTTCTGGCCAACGAACAGGGTCATCAGGCCGATGTAACCGGCATACCGGAATGCGGTTTCCGCGACGTTGAAGCCGGTCTCCCCGAGGTACATGAAAAAGATGACCTCGCCGAAGTAGGCAAAGCCGACGAACAGCCACACCACTGCCGACCAGCCGCCCAGCAGCGCCAGCGTCTTGGATGCTTGAAACGCGGCTGAGTCTGCGTCACGTGCCTTCCACATTCTGCGGACCCCGGTCCAAGAAAGTAATGCGGTGACGAGCTTGCCGCCGAGGAGGCACGCGACGCCGAGCCAGATGACACCGGGCGCCGAAGTCTTCCAAGGCGGGGAATTTTCGCCTAATTCGCGCATGGAGCTAACCATCTCGAGAGCGCCATATGTCTTCTCGAGGGCGCCAAGGTTGGTGAACAGGCTCGTTGCAGCCCATAGCCCTGTCAAGAAGACCAGCAGAATCTTGGTGTAACGGATTGGCAGGTTCACGCATTCCTCCATCGCATCTGGTGTGTCTTTGGCCGGTCGCATGCCGTACCATCAGCGTTGTTTCGAGTGCGGGTGCCGTTCGAGTGCAACCGCGATGCTCCAAATTCAGCCCGACGAACAAAGCCAACTTAACCCGCGTAGAGTGCTTCGCTTCCGGCATGGTGTTCGACGGTATTCGGAGAGCATGGCACCGGGACGTGACTGACATTACACGCATTCCGCTGTCATCTACTGTTCGACTAACGGATACAATCGCGTTTAATTATTGATAAACAGCTATTTATCACCCTGTTGACCTAGGCAAACTTTCCAAGTTGCGACATAATCATATGAAGACATAGGATTGTGTCGAAAAAGTCTTTGACCGCTGGCAAGGCTCACATGCACATATCTGTCGCCGTCCAGCATTTCCCGCTGGGGATGGCCAGGAAAACGTCAGGGAAGCATGCCATGGACATTCTCGAGCAGACCACCCAATTCGATTACTTCGATGGGCCGGACACCCGGCCGGCTTTTGACTTCCATACAGGTGCGCGCACAACGCTGCGCTGCCGTCAGTTCGAACTGTCGATCACGGATGCGCGCACGCTTGCCGATGCTCCGCAGATTGAACGCGAGGGTTTCGAACTCGTCAATCACAAGACGTCGGTCTCGATGAGCGATGATCGCGAGACGATCGACAGGATCTACCACGAAGAAGTTGGCTCGATGCTCAAGGAACGCTTTGGCGCATACCTTGTCATCCCCTTCCGGATCGGTCTGCTCATCCGCAAGCCGCCTAAGGAAGACGGCTTCTACCGGGACCAGATGAAGGGCACCCGGATCGCTCACCTTGATTACACCGACAATTCGATGGACATGTGGGTCAGGGTCTGTGCCGAAATGGAAGGCGTCGATCCTGGCGAATATAAGCGCATGGCTGTCTATCAAACCTGGCGCATGTTTGCGCCGGGGCCTCAGCAGGAGACTCTGGCCCTGTGCGATGCGCGTACAGTCAAGCCAGGCGGCGATGTCGTGTTCGACTCAATCATCAGTGATGATGACCGCCAGACCTTTGAATCCCGCGTGATGAAGTACAGTCCCGACCATTCCTGGTACTACTGGAGCAATCTGACCCGGGACGAGATGCTCCTGTTCAAGGGCTATGACACTGATCTGTCCTTGATCCGCGACGTGCCGCATCAGGCGATCACCACACCGGGCGATCCAGCAGGCCGCAATCCGCGCGAGAGCATCGAGACCCGCTTCTTCCTGTTCTTCCGTTGACAAGAACGCCGGTCTCTGGTTGTCCCTGAGACCGGCAGTTTGCCCGTGCGGGGCCAGATCTCGATGATGCATCGGCATGATTTCGGCGAGGATTGTTTCCACTTGGCGACCGCCGCTTTCGCTCCCGAGAACTGCGCAGGGGGATCCCCGCGGCAACCAAAGCAGCGGTGGTCTGACCGCAGACAGCGGATCATCGAGGTCGCTTCGTTACATATCAATCGCTTCGGCCCAGCCGATATAGACCTGCGCCGCATTGCATCCGACTGTGGATTGTCCCGCAGCACACTCTACCATTATGTGAAGGATCGCAGCGATCTCGTCGAGGATTGCCTCGATAAGGCCCTTGGTCACATCGAGTGGGCAGCGCAGCAGGCGCGGCAGAATGCAAGTGCTGCCAATACAATCGAGGATTTTGTCCGCCGGAGTCTGGATAAAAGCGGTCGATACACGTGCGCACTCTCCGACTTTGGGTTTCTTGGGCCTGAGAGGTCTCAGCCGCTCTCTCAGCGTGCGAACGCTGTGCGCGATTCCCTTCGGGATATTGTCGAGAGTGGTATTGCCTCTGGTGAATTTGCTGCCTGCAATCCACAGATTGCGGCCGACCTCGTTCTTGGCGCAATCAACTGGACCAAAGTTGCGGCGATCTGGGGATCATTTGCCGATGCGGAGTCCGTCTGGCAGATAGCGATCGACGCGCTTGTTGGTCTCGCCCTGCGGGGGATTGCAGCGGGTATTAGCCCCCGCGGGCTTGAAGAGGCCCCCATAGCCGGTGTGGTCCCAGATTCGATGTTCTGGAAAAGCGCATTTGATGCCGAAGCGCGTGCTCGGGCGAGACGCGAGGAGATCTGCCGCGTCGCAACCACCATGTTCAATGAGCGCGGCATCAGCGCAACGACGGTCGAAGACATCGCGAAAATATTGGGCGTTACCATCGGTGCAATCTATCACGCCTATCCGGGCAAGCCTGATCTGGTACATGCCTGCTACGCACGGTCGTACGATATCTATTCGACATTCATAGAGTTTGTAGAAGCGAGGGGATTCTCCGGTATTGGGCAAGTCTATAACTTGCTGCTGTGCCATGCCTACAGCCAGATCGGGCCCTGGACGACAATGCGCGGTCAGTCGGGTGTTGAAGGGCTTCGTGTACATGGCAAGAATGACATCATGTCACGCCACCGCGACGTGGTCGCGCGATCAGCTCAGTTCTACGAGAATGCCATGGCTGATGGTACCGCCCACGGCGTAGATGCTCTCCTGCTTAGCTCGGCCGCAGCCGGCGCAATATCATGGCTGCCTTCACATCAACCCAATGACCGGAGCGATGCACTCGCAAAATCGCGCATTGTGGCTCGTCAGTTGCTCCAGGGTCTATTGCAGCGAGACTGAGCGAGGAAACGCGAGCAGGCTCCGATCCGTGTTTGAGCACAATCGGGTGAAGTCTGTTTCGCGTGGCGTAGCGTTTTGCCCAAGCCAGCCAGGCTATAGGGCAGCAAATGTAGATGTCTGACCAGCGGCATCATCGACGACCTGAATTGGAGACCGGCGAATGATTAGTGCATCCGAGATTGGTGGCCTGATGGCCATGATCCCGACTTTCACCACCCCCGATGGTGGCGAACTGCATGTCCGGGATACCATCAACGTGGCGGGTATCCATGACGGTGTCGCCAAGATCCTGCGTGATGGTGCGACCGCGATTGCAACGACCGGGAGCTTCGGCGAGCCGATCAATCTTCTCGATCACGAGTTCGAGCTTCACGTCAATGAGGTCGTCAAGGCGGTCGACAAGCGTGTCCCGGTCATTGTCGGCGTCATTACGACAAATACGCGCAAAGCCTTGGAGTACGTGAAGGTCGCCAAGGATGCCGGTGCTGATGCTGTGATGTGCTCAGTGCCATACTACTATGAGCAGACTATTGAAAACGTCGTGCAGTATTACAAGGATATTGCAGAGACATTCCCAGACTTGGGTATGTTCATGTATCATAATCCGATCATTCATAAGACCCGCATCCCTGTCTCGGCATTCCATGAGATCGTCAAGCTGCCGAACTTTGTCGGCATGAAGGATTCCCACCGCTCGCCGGAGGAGTTTGATGAGCTCATGTCGATCATTCGCGGGAAGATCAGCACGTTCGTGCTCCCGCACCAGTACGTCGAGTATGCGGAAAAGGGTGCTGCGGGCGTTTGGGCCATCGATGCCTGGAACGGGCCTGAGCCGTTCGTGAAGCTTGTCGCACTCGTGAAGGCTGGGCGCATGGAGGAAGCACGCCAGCTCGCACATGATGTGTTTTTCGTCGAGAATGATTACTGTGACGATCTTCGCTGGCGCGAGACCGGGCACAAGGTGGTCCAGCGCTATTGCGGCTATATCGACCCGGGTCCGCTACGCCGGCCCTATGTCCATATCCCGCCTGAAGTCGATGCGTTGTTCCGTCGCCGGGCGACCTACTGGAAGGCACTTCGGGAGAAGGTCGCTTCGATCGAGGTTTGATGTAAGGCGCTCAAGCCTGGATGATATCGATCGCAGGGTCCTTGGAAGCGCCAAGGCAGAAAGGGCCTTGCGGGAACAACGCCGGGAGGATGCAGGTCTGGCCGCACCTGGGCGAACCTGGATAGCAGGACACTTCTGCCTTGAAGGGATTTCCCATGGTTGAGACCGATATTCCTGCCGTTCCGGCAAAGTCCGCCCGGCTGGCTGCTTACGCCTGCTACTTCCTTGGCTCCCTGCAGTTGTGGTTGCAGCCTTCTGTGGTTGCCGACTTTATCGGCCGCCAGCGGCTGTCAGATGCGGATGCAGGGTTGCTGGCCACCGTCGAGATGGTCGTCGTCTCGGCCACTATGCTCGTTGCGCCGCGATTTTCGCTTGCCGTCTCTCTGAGGGCTCTGGCGGTGGCAGGGTCGATCCTGGCTGCACTGGGCAGCATCGCATCGATCCCGCTTTCAAACTGGTTTGTCCTCGCCGGCGTACGTACCTTTGCCGCAGTCGGCTTTGGACTGCTCTTGCTTTGCGCAAACGTTGCAATCGGGAGAATGCGTGACGCTCAGGCCACGTTTGGCAAGATGTATATGGTCAGTCTGCTCGGCGCATCAGTGACTCTGGCTGTCTTGCCGCTTGTTCAGACCCGATTGCCCTACGCTGCGGCCTTCGTGCTGGTGCCGGTTGCTGCGGGCTGCTTGGGCATTCTGACATTGAGGACCGGAACTGGAAACGCCGGCGCAGGTGGTCCCGACCGGCCAAGAACTGTCGGCAAAGCGATCGGTGCGCACATTCTTGCTCTGGCGATGGCGCTATCCTTGCTTGCTGTCGGCTTCTTCGGGTTTTGGGCCTTTCTTGTAAGATACGCTGAAAAGTCCGGGGTGGATGCCTCGGGTGCCTCGTTTGTCAGCTCGCTTTCCATCCTTGCGGCCATGGCAGGCAGCATGCTCTCTGCTGCCCTCACGAAGGCACTCGGGTTCCGGTTTTCGGCAACGCTCGCAGCGTCAGCGATTGGCCTATCTGTGATGGCGCTGATGACGGGAGTTTCCCCGATCGCCTTTTACGTTGCGTGCTGCCTCGCGCTCGGCTGCTTCTATCTCCTGTTCCCGCTTGTTCTTGGCGCCGCAGCCGAGCTCGATGCGACCGGTGTCGGGCCTGCCTATGTGAGTGCGATTGCGCTTCTGATGGGCGCCTTCGGGCCCTATCTGTTTTCGGTCATCGCATCGAGCGCCGGCATTGGCGGAGCCATGACTGCGGTCGCGCTCTGCACGGCAGGGTCGATTGGGCTGTTCCAGGTGGTCGCCAGCAAGCTGGCGTGATAGCTTGCTGGCGGCCAGAGGGATTGCCTGCCCGCTGCATTGCCTGTTTTGGACCATTGCAGCGGGCAAGTGGATATTGGGTCAGAGCGTGCGATAGTCCTTCTTGGCGGAGGTAAAGATCGTCGGATAGACGATGCCCGGTTGAGCTGCGACCACCTGGGGTATGGCCTGAACGAGCGGCACGGCGGTTGCGTAGTGGCCTGGGCAGGTCGTGTCGCCCGCACGGAAGCGCTGGTCGCCCTTGAGCGTAGCAAAGGCATGGATATCAGCGCGCAGTGACACGGGATCGCCTTCGATCTCAATCTGCCAACGTTCGGGTTTGCCGAGCGACCAGTTGAGCACGATCTCGAAACGGTCTTCACTGCCGACCGTACCGATAAAACCAAAGCGTAACATGGAGACCAGCCCAGGGGGCAGCGTTGTACCGCCTGGCAGTGCGATCGGACCGTCGCTGACTTCAAATGTCGTTGCGATCCTCACATCAGTCGGTGCTTCGAAGAGGGTGTGGGCGATCAGTGATATCTCTTCATGGTAGGCCCGCAGGAGCATAGGCTCGACCATGGGGACGGCCTGGCTTGCGGCAGCTTCGGGAACACCAAGGCCGAACATGTTCATCAGCGGAACGGGCAGCGATGAAACATCGAACCATTCCTCAAGGCGCAGGCTTTCGACGTTCATGCAGACGCCCGTCATCGCCATTGCGACGCGGTCGAGGAATACGCCGGGAAGCTCGCCAGAGCCATGCAGGCTGCTGCGACCCTTGCGGCAGGCCTCTTCGATCCTGGCAACGTAGTCCGGCCCCTTGAGATGAGGGTACCAGTAGGCCGACGCCGAGATCACGTTCTTGCCTGATGCAAGCAGCTGCAAGATATCGCGGTCCATCTGCTCATGGTCGATGGGGACCATGCCGGTATAGATCACCACGTCAGCATCGAGAGCGAACACCGCCTCGCGATCATTGCTGAGCGCAACACCGATCGGATCGCGTCCGATGTAGGTGCCGACGTCAATCCCTACCTTGTGGTCACTGTGACACAGAACACCAGCAATGGTGAAGTCGGGCCTGCCATGGAGGCACTTCAGCACGGCCGTGCCAACGGACCCTGGTCCCCATATGATGACGCGATACGGATCTTTCATGCGATACTCCCGATGCAGGATTGGACGGAGCAGGCCGCGTCAGCCCAGGGGCATGCGGGCCCCTCAGGGCTCTTCTTCGGAGAAGACCTGCTTGTGGAATGGGATGCCGGTGATGTATCGTTTTCTCAAGTAGGGTGATTTTTTAGAGTTGGTCTGCAAAAAATGACTATCGAGTTCGGATCAGTGCCGTTTGAAGCCTGCACGCCGACACAATCGCAGCGCGAAGCGTTCAAGCAGGCGATGGATATCATTTCGGGCAAATGGAAAATGGATATCATCTTTGCCCTGCTGACGGGCGAGCCTACCCGTTTCGGGGTTCTGCGGCGCAAGCTTCCCGGCATAACCCAGCACATGCTCTCGTCGCAGCTGCGCGCGCTCGAGGCCGACGGCATGATTTTGCGCCAGGTCTACCCCGAGGTTCCGCCGAGAGTTGAGTATTCGATTACGCGCAAGGCCTATGCGCTGGGCCCGGTACTGCTGGGGCTTGTCGATTGGGTAGAATGGTCGCGCGAGGCCGAGAATGCTGGCTCCGTTTCAGCCAGCAGCGAGCGAGTAGACTGACAGGCACGCGGCGACAGTGCCGGCTATGGAGCGCACGACGTTCCACCGATTCCATTTCGGCTGGTATGCCTGCCAGGCCGAAGCCGCGGTCGGCGTGTCGTCCTCGTGTTTGAGCAGTGCATTGTTCAACGGCACATTGAAGGTGAGCGTACCGCCCGCCATGCCCACGAGGTAGATCGCCGAACCTGCCACTGCGGCTGGAGGGATCGAGGTGAACCTGGCCGCGACGACAACCGCCAAAGCGGCAATTGTACTCAGCAAAAAGAGCGGAAGCATCCAGCCTTTCACGAAAGCCCGATTGACCGCATTCATGGCCTGAAGCCCCACATAGTCCGGGACGTTCGCCAGACCGGGCATGACGAACCCCCAGAAGGCCATCGCGATCCCAGCTTCAAGAGCCTGTAGAACCGCGGTCGCTGAAACGAGGGCTGTTGCCCAATGCATAGGCCGTTCCTTCAGGCACTAGCAGCCTGTTTGGAGCAGGTTTATTTTCCTAAAGCCAGCGTCCAAGTGCGCTGTCGAGATCAGCGGCAAAGCATTGTGAAACGCGTGCCGTGGGGATCAAATCGAAGGCATGGACAGCCCCTGCGTAGGCGTGGAGTTCGACCGGAACGCCCGCATGGGACAGACGGCTCGCATAGTTGAGGTTCTCGTCGAAGAACAAGTCGAGCGATCCTGTGGCCATGTAGGTCTTGGGAAGGCCTGCAAGACTTTGAGCGAGCGCCGGCGAAAAATAGGGCAGGTCCTGTTCGGGGATGCTGCCGCTCCCGGCCAGTGAAGCCCAGCCGAACCTGTTGCTGGCTCTCGTCCAGATGAACTCGCCGCAGGTCGGATTCTTGTAGGGGTCTGCGTCAGTCCCCACCCGGTAATCCAGCATGGGATAGATTAGGAACTGTGCGGAGACGACAGGGCCACCCCTGTCCCGACAAAGCAGCGCCAGTGCGGCCGCGAGACCTCCACCTGCGCTTTCGCCCATGATCACGACCTTGGCGAGATCGATGTCGAGATCCTTGGATCGCGCGACTAGCCAACTCAGGGCAGTGTAGCAATCTTCGACTGCAGCGGGATAGGGGTGTTCAGGAGCGAGCCGGTACTCGACAGACGCCACGACGACACCGTGCTGCAAGGCGCGGGCTGCATTTGACATATCCATCATCTCTGCTGATCCTGCCACATAGCCGCCGCCATGAATGTGCAAGATCAATGGGCGCGGACCATCCGGGTCCGGGGTGCGAAACACCCTCACCGCAACTTCTGCCTGTCCTGCGCGGGAGGCTACTAGCACCTCCGGCTCGAGGGGCGGTAAGACGCCATCGGGCAATGGCGTCACAGTCCTGAGATGGGGGAGGGTCTCTTCGGTGAGATCGTGAGGCGGGAAGATTTCGAAAACCAGCGCGGTTTCCTCGTCGACAAGATGGCGCGTCATCACGTTCCCTTCGAATATACGCGGACGAACTGCAGACCCGCGCTTCAGCCTATTTCTAGATGCCATGGATTGAGCGGCCAAACCCCCCAGCTCCTACAAACAGTCTTGCAAGGCTTGGCTATTGCAATTTGGTAGGATTTGCAGAGTCAGGCTGATGGCGGCATGCGCCCTGATCGGACGTCAACCTGTCCATGAGGGCCAAACACCTCACTATTGAAAGCCTGCCGAGCACAACCGTGCCTACATTTATGGTTCTAATCCTCTTTTGCGGAGTGCCTACATCGGCACAACGATGTCAGCCGTAGCGGCGGCATTTCGTGTAAAGGTGTTCGATCGATGCTGCAGCAAAGCCTAGCCCCGTCTTCAGAAGCGAATCCGCGCGATCGCGCGATCCCGCAGTCGGTCCTTGACGCCGTCCGCACTCTCATTGCCTGGGCCGGCGATGATCCGGAACGGGAAGGGCTGTTGGATACGCCTGGCCGGGTGGCTCGCGCTTGGAAGGAGTATTGCGCGGGCTATGATGAAGATCCACGCAAGCATCTGGGGCGTCAATTCCATGAACTGGGCGGTTATGACGAAATCGTGATACTGCGCGACATTCCATTCCATTCCCATTGCGAACATCACTTGGCTCCGATCACCGGTAAAGCATCGATCGCCTACCTGCCCGGCAAGGCAGTTGTCGGCATTTCGAAGCTCGCGAGAGTTCTCCACGGTTACGCAAGGCGCCTGCAGATCCAGGAACGCCTGACCGCCGAGGTGGCTGAAGCCATATGGAAGGGTATCGAGCCGCGGGGTGTTGTCGTGGTGATCGAGGCGCAGCACGGTTGCATGACCGGACGAGGCGTCCGGACGCCTGGCGTAGGCATGACCACAAGTGCCGTGCTTGGCTGTTTTCTGGAGGATGCGGCAAGTCGGCGTGAAGTCCTTGCCCTGATGGGTAAGTGAACTGATCTTGGAGAAGAGGCTGCGATTTTGTCAGGGAGAGAACGCAATGTTCACATGGGCTTACATCTATCACTGTCCTGGTCTGGACTGGAATGAGGATCGCAGTGAGAAGATTGCAGGCGGTTTCCGGATCCTGCTTGTCCCGGCTGCGGACCTGGATAGTGCCGCACTTGCTGCCAAACACCTCGTCTCGGAGGATGGTGTCAGATCGATTGAACTGTGCGGCTATTTCGGCGTTTCAGGCACCGCCCGGGTGCTTGAGGCGACCGGTGGAACCGTACCGGTCGGCAACGTCATGTTCGGAGCTGAATCGGTCTTTTCCGCGGCTGCGGCGTTTTCCGATGGGTAAGTCCGTCCACGACATTGCCTGATAGTTCAGCCACCCCGTGCCAGACGGAAATTGGCGACTGTGCCGCGTAGCAACATGGCGCTTGGAATGATCATTGCGGCAAGGCCGCCCAGCGCGAGGAAGAGAAAGCTGGGGTCATCCTTGCCCAGATCAAGCAGGATGCCCCCCCCATCAGTGCGATGATTCCGCCAACGCGCCCGCCGGAAGCGATGAATCCGACGCCAGTTGAACGCAAGTGTGCCGGATAGGCAATCGTCGACAGAAAATTGAAAACCTGAAACATGGCACCAGTGCCTGCGCCAATGAGCCCGAAAGTGGCGACCAGCAGGATCTGGTGAGGCACACTGGCAGTATCCGTCTGATCGAGCATCAGGAGCGAGAAGGCCGCAATGGCTGCAACGGTGAATGTGCCGCACAGCAGGATAGTCGTGCGTACAGTGGCCCGTCGCATGAGCAGGGCCACGGCGAACGTGGTTCCGATCGCCAGAAAATTGTAGACGAAACCAGCTGTTATGCCGAGCGCAAGCGGATAGCCAGCATCGGTAAACACAACTGCGCCCCAGTTGGTGACGCAATAGCTCACGAATTGGATGAAAACATAGGCGAAGGCGCACGATAGGCTGGTCCATAGATAGGTTGGCCCAAAGATGCCTTCCTTGCCGGCAGAAGACATGGCGTCCTCAGTCTGCGGATGTCTGATTACCGATTCTTTGCGAAATTCCGGGCTTTCAGGCACGACTTTCCAGATCACGAACCCGAGGAGCAGGGTGAGCAAGCCTGCAACAGCAAAGGATTCCCGCCAGCCTGTAATCGAGAGCATGCCGAGCATGAAGGCTGCACCCAACATTGCGCCAGACGGGAAGCCCATGGTGAGGAGACCTGTTGCAAATGCTCTTCCGCGGCTGCGGACCAATTCGGTCATGAGCGCAAACACCGGCGGGGTAAGCGATCCAAACCCCAAGCCGCTCACAAACCGCAAGATGCCCATCTCAAGGGGCGTTCGCACAAATGCAAGCAGCATCGTTGTAAGGCCGAACAGCAGAAGGCTGACAACAATCGACCGCTTCCGTCCGAAGCGGTCGCCGGTCCACCCACCGATGGGGGTGCCGACGACCATTCCCACCGCTGCGGCGGCCAAAACGGGACCGAAGGCCGTCTTGCTCATGGCAAATTCTTTGAGCACCAGCGGCGTGGCGTAAGCTAGGACTTTCGTGTCAAGCCCGTCGACTAGGATTGCAAGGCTGAGCAAGCCAGGGACGAGGAAGGCCAAAGCCCCCGCCAACCCATCGTGTGCAGCCCGACCCTCATCTGCCGCTGCAACGGCGCTGGTTTCCTGCATAATGTCCATCCGATCCTGGTCCGAGGGAGCAACAATAGGGCAAACGGCGAGCAGGGGGATAGCAATGTTCCACTGATAGCCACCACTATGAGTAAAACTGTCCGTTCGCTCGTTCGGCTTAATCCAGCCGGACGAAGAGCGTAACCGGGAACTCGGATAAAGCGCTGCGGCGCGTGTCCTCAGCCCTTCAAGCAGCCGGTCAAGGTTGCCATTTTGGAACAAACCAAGGATACGGAAGCTGTCCGTGTCGCTTTCTGGAGATTGCAATGTCGGACACCCCATTCCGGACTCTGCAGGAGTTCGTCGACGGTACTCCGGATCTGGTCGAGTACTTCTACAACGACACGCCTGGACCTTACAGCCGCACCCGCCGGTCTGACGTGCCGCCCGAAGTCACGAACTGGCGCGATGAGCAGCGGGCGTGGCGCGAGAGCGCTGTGATCTTCGACCAGTCCCACCACATGCCTGAGCTCTATCTTCGCGGCAAGGATGCGCGGGCGCTGCTGACCCGACTTGGCGTGAACAGTCTTGCGAACCTCGCGCCGGGCGTTGCCAAGCAGTATATCTGCTGCAACCCGGACGGTTACATGATCGGCGAGTGCGTTCTGCACGATTTGGGCGATGACACCTTCCAGCTCATCAGCGGGCGGCCATTGCAGAGCTGGGTTCGTTTCAACGTCGCGACCAGTGGCCTCGATGTCACGGCAGAAGTTGACGAAGCGACCCCTGACAATCCAAGCGGGCGCCGGATTAATTTCCGCTTCGGCATGGACGGTCCGAACGCAGGTCAGATTTTCAACGCTGTATGTGAAGGTGGGGCACCCGAACTGAAGTTCTTCCGTACCGCCAAGGTGCGTATTGCCGGCGTCGAATGCATGGCACTGCGCCATGGCATGGCAGGCCACGCGGGGGTCGAACTGTCGGGTCCCTATGATGACCGTGAAACCGTTCTGAATGCGTTGCTTGCAGCCGGTGCTCCCTTCGGTGTTAAGCGGGGCGGGTCGAAAGCCTATTTCAGTGCGCAGTATGAAAGCGGGTGGATCCCGCACCCGTTGCCCGCGATCTATACGGGTGAAGCCATGCGAGCCTATCGCGAATGGCTGCCGGCGGACGAATGGGAGACCCGCTTCCAGCTTGCCGGGAGCTTCAGGGCCGAGCGGATCGAGGACTACTACGTCAATCCGCTCAATGTCGGTTATGGCAAGATCATCAAGTTCGACCATGACTTCATCGGCCGCGAAGCGCTTGAGCGCATGATCAATGAACCGCACCGCGACAAGGTTACTCTCGTCTGGAACAAGGATGATGTGACGACGATCTTCCGTTCCATGCTCGAGGAAGGTACGCCCTACAAGTTCATGGATCTGCCTGTTGCTGACTATGGCTTCCCCCCGCGCGACGTCGTCCTTTCGGCTGACGGCAAGCGTATGATCGGCCTCTCGACTCTCGCGGGCTATACGGTGAACGAGCGGGATATCCTCTCGCTTGCCATGATCGACCAGGCGGATGCGAAGATTGGTGATGACGTTCTGGTGGTATGGGGTGAGCCTGATGGTGGGTCACGCAAGCCGCGTGTCGAACGCCATCAGCAGTTCAAGGTTCGCGCCAAGATTGCGCCTGCTCCCTATGCAAGTGCCGTGCGGAAGTTGAAGACTGCGGCTGTATAAACCTGTCAGCTGCGTGACTTGAGGTGGCCGGGCGATCCCTCCGGCCACCTCTTCTTCCGGTAAGCGAGCGTCGATCCTAGCTCGCACCCATCGCCGCAATCATACGGATCACATTGCTGCGCAGAAATGTCAGCGCTGCTTCGTCGATCAGCTTGCCATTCTCGATCTTCTGTCCGACCTGTCCGATCACAGCCTGTGGCACGAGGACAGGCCGCGTTGGCATCGCCCGCAGGAATACCCCGAGCTCCAGTTGTGCGCGGACACCCCCGAGGGGCTTGGCGAGCAGGTCGCTGTGATCACTGGCTTGTCGATGAATGCCGATCGGTTGTAGGGTCGCGAAGCCCAGTCGAGCGCATTCTTTAGCATCCCGGGCATGCCCTGATTGTATTCGGGTGAAACGATGACGACCCCGTCTGCCTTGGCGATCGCATCCCGGAGGGCGGCTATGCTCGCTGGCGGCGTATCGGTGTCTAGATCCTGATTATAGAGTGGGATATCCCCCAGGCAGTGGATCGTCAGGTCAGCTATGTCAGCAATGTGGTCTGCCAGTCCCCGCAGCACTGCCGTACTGAATGAAGCTTGGCGCAGACTTCCGGAAATACCGAGAATTTTGGCTCTGGTCATGGTTTTACGTCCTTACGCAGTTCAATGGCAAGCAGTCATGCAGCCGACCACAACGGCGATTAAGGCAGGACTTGGCCTCGGGCGAGATGATGATCATCTCACGAATGTCTAAACAGTTGATCGTCTGGCAAGGGCAAATCGTGGGACGCGCTGTGCGGCGTTTGAGCTATCGTGACCTGCTTGCAAACGATGAGGGCTCGGATAGTGGGATTGAGGGTCAACGGAAATGAAGTTGGTGCGGTTGGCGCTGATGTCACGCTTCTCGAACTGATTCGTGAAACACTGGGGCTGAAGGGCACCAAGGCCGCCTGCGAGCGTGGGGAGTGCGGCTCATGCACGGTGCTCGTCGACGGTCGACCGGTTGCGGCTTGCATTCAGCTGGCTTGCCTCACGCAAGGCGAAGTCACTACAGTTGAGGCGCTTGCAGAATCTGATCGCGACCTGCGTGAGGCTTTTGCCGAGTTCGGTGGATTTCAGTGCGGATTTTGCACTTCAGGCCAGATCGTGCACGCCGCGTCGCTGGTCCGGGAATTGCAATCACAGCCTGAGCCGGCTGACCTTGAAGCCTTCGTCCGGCACCGGATGAGCGGGAACCTTTGCCGGTGCACCGGTTATGTCGGCATCGTCGATGCCATCATCGCTACTTATCGCCGCCGCACCGAAGCGGCCAATGCAGGAGCTGCCGCATGAACCAGATTGGCAAGCCGGCTTGGCCGATCGACTGGGAAGACAAGACCAGCGGTCAAACGGCCTATCTCACCGATGTCCTTCCGGAAGGCACGTTGTTCGGTGTCATCCTCCGCTCGCCCTATCCTTACGCGAGGATCCGCTCGGTTGACGTGTCGCGGGCAGAGGAGATGCCCGGCGTAAAGGCGGTTGTGACTGCAGCCGATTTCCGGCCAGGTGCCCGGTACTTCCATGAGATGTGCTTCGACCGGACACCCTTGGCCGATGATTTCGTTCGGTTTGTCGGGCAGGAGGTCGCGGCCGTCGCCGCGACAAGTCGCCAGGCTGCGCTAGAGGCACTTGCAGCCATCACGGTTGACTATGAACCGATGGATGCGCCTATGACCCCGGATGCGGCGCTCGCCCCGGGCGCGACCTTGCTGCATCAGCCGGGCCCGCCGCCTGGCATGGCGCCGCCGCATGACGGTGCCGGTGGTCCGCCACCCGAGGAGGGCGCCGACGCTGCCCACGAAGCGTCAGCAGGACATGCCGAGGGGGACGGACCTCCGGCAGATGCCGCTGGCGATCATGGTGGAGGCGCTCCCGAACATCCGCCTATGCCGTCCTTTCCGAACGTGCGCAGGGGCATCCACACGCGGCTTGGTGCCTTCGAGGAGGCCTGCGCGTCTGCCGAGGTCAAAGTCTCCGGCACCTACCGCTTCGGGCGCCAGACGCATGTCTGCATGGAGACCAACCGCACGCTCGCGAAATGGGCCGAAGATGGGCGGCTCCACTACTGGTCCTCGACTGCTGTGCCCCGCTACGTGATGTTTGAGTCAGCCGGGATTTTCGGCATGCCGCCGCAGAACGTCGCGGTACACGAAGTCGCGGTCGGGGGCAGCTTTGGCTCGAAGATTACGATCACCGATCATGAGGTGATCGCTGCCCAGCTGGCTAGGAAGGCCAACGCACCTGTTCTCATCGCACTGACCCGCGAAGAGGAGTTTTCGACCACAAAGAGCCGTCATCCCTTCGAGATCGATCTGACCATCGGGGCAGACCGTTCTGGTAAGGTGAAATCGCTGGAAGCCCGCATGCGGGTTGAAAGCGGTGCGTTCTTGCACAACGGCGCTTCGGTGATGGGGGCTTCGGTTGGCCCGCTCATCACAATGTACCGGTTCGAAGGGGCTGCCATTGATGCGCTGCTGATCGATACCGCCATGCTCCCTGCAGGTGCCTATCGTGGATATGGTGCACCGCAGACCACATTCGCGCTCGAAAGCCTGATGGACGACCTGGCGAAGTCCCTTGGGATCGATCCGGTAGAGCTGCGGGTGATGAACGCTTATCGTTCAGGCGACCAGGCGCTGGGTTCCAGCTTGGGTTCAGTCGGCCTTGCGGATTGCTTCTCGATAGCTCGCGACGCGATCGACTGGCACACGCAACGTGCAGCGAAGGTGCCGGGCATAGGGTTGGGCATTGCCGGCGCCGAAGAAGTCAGCGGCGCATTTGGTCCCCCAGGCTCGAATGTCTGTGAAGGGGAGATCGAGCTTCATCCGGAAGGCCGCTGTGTGGTCCGCTTCGGCGGTTGCGATGCCGGCACTGGGCAGAGGACCATTCTGGCGCAGACTGCGGCGCAGGAACTCGGCATCCCGCTCGATTGTGTCTCGGTCATCTCGATGGACACTGACGCGACGCCTCACGATCTTGGCCCATGGAGTTCGCGAGGTACGCACTATACCGTTCACGCAATTCGCCAGACCGCGATCGAGTTGGCCGCGCAGATCAAGGATCACGCAGCGAGCCGGCTCGGTGACGATGTCGTCCTCGTTGATGGCAAGGCCAGCTCGCCCAAGGGTGAGGCGGGAATTTTTGAATTGGTCGCCTCGCATCCGGCGCTTACGCAGGGATACCTCGCGCACAAGTCCACTTATTTCGAGTTTCGTGTCGAGGCGCTGAAGCCTGACGGTACTGGCAAGTTCACTGCGACCCACAACTTTGGAGCCCATGCAGCCAAGGTCGATGTCGATACCAAGACCGGACAAGTCCGCGTCGTCGACTATGTCGCCGTGACCGATTCAGGAACAGTTCTCAATCCGCTGCTTTTTGATGGCCAAGTCCGTGGCGGCGTTGTTCAGGGACTGGGAGGTGCTCTGGGCGAAGAATTGATCTTCGAGCAGGGCAAGCTGGTGAATCCGGCTTTGCTTCACTATGCCATGCCAAGAGCGGCTGATGTTCCCCGCATTCGGACCATCACTGCTCCGGCTCCTGACGAGGCTGGTCCTTACGGGGCCAAGGCTGTGGGTGAGAACTCGATCCTGCCGCCAGGGCCGGTCATCGCTAACGCCGTCGAGGATGCGGTTGGCGTCAGAATTACGTCCTTGCCGATCACCCCGGACAAGGTGCTCACCGCCTTGGCGCGCAAGCAAGGGCGATCACGTTCAATCAGCATCATCAGCAGGCCTGATCGCTGGTGGATCGGGTTCGTCAGGGCGCTTTATTCGCGAGGACTGCTTAAGCGTCTGCATAAGCGGCAAATGGCACTGCATGATCAGGCTGTTGCGCCGCCCGCACCGCTCCGCACGGTCGATCTGCCAGCGACGCTCGATGCAGCTACTCGGGTTTTGTCCCAAGCTGCAGTTCCCGTTGGTGGAAATACCGATCTTCAATTGCTGCGGCGGCAGAACATTAGGGTTCCGGAAGCTCTTGTTGCCACAACAGGCATTGCGAACCTCAAGGGTATTGGTCGCACGGATGATGGCGGCCTTTCGATCGGCGCGGCGACGACTTTGGCCGAGCTTTCCGGGTTTGCCCGTGATGTGCTTCCAGCGCTTCATGAAGCAGTCGAAGCAATCGCGTCACCCCAGATTCGAAACGTGGCGACACTGGCCGGCAACCTGCGGCAGGCCAAGCGCTGCTGGTTTTACCGAAACGGCTTTAACTGTTACAAGCGTCGGGGAGGGCTGGCCCCGTGCTACGCGATCGAGGGCGACCACCGGTTCTATCACGCGGTGATTGACGGACATCGTTGCCAGGCCGTCACCCCGTCCGACCTCTCGACCATCCTCTCGGCGCTTGATGCGGAGCTTGAGATCGCAAGTCCGCGCGGCAGCAGGCGTGCAGCTCTCATCGATCTCTACACCGGTCCGGGCGAAATGGACGGGATCAAGGAGGACGAACTGATTGTCAGGGCGATCATTCCAGCCGCGGCCCTCAAGCGACAGACCGGCTGGCGTAAGCTCAACCTCTGGCAGGGTGACTTTGCGATAGCGTCTTCTGCCGTTTCGCTTGCGCTCGATGCACAGGGTCACGTCAAGGAAGCCCGAGTGGTCCTCGGCGCCGTCGCGCCTGTTCCCTGGCGTGCACGCAAGACAGAGGCAGCGTTGATCGGGCGCAGGCTGGATATCGCCAATCTTCGTGAGCTTCTTGACCGGGAACTCGACCGCTCCGCGCATCCTCTCGCGCGCAATGAATGGAAGCTGGACGCGGTTGCCGGCCTTACCGAGCGCGTCTGCGAATCCCTTGGCGAGAAACCGTCAGCTTGAGAACGGGCCTCGGGCCGGTCGTGTCCGGCCCGAGGCTGTGAGGCGTTGGGGCCAATTAGCAGCGTGGGGGTTTAAACAGACTGAACAACCTGCCTGCTTTCTTGATCTCCAAGGAATGCAGATAAGCACAGTGTAAGCGTTTGTGTGGTGATCTAACGTTCGACCGCCAGTGCCAAGTGCCCTCGACAGGAATCCACGTGACAGATTGGCTTGAGTTTCCCTTTGGTAGTGAAGTTCCGCGTGAGCGTCTCGAGGCTGTTGTCCAGCGAGGCGAACAAGCGGTGACTGGCGGTTACTCGCGCGAGGTGCGCGTGTTCGACTTTGCCGCCAATGGCAAGGCGTTCTCGCAAGTCGCGATCGTGTTTACGCCCGAAGTGCCAATGAAGATTGACGGCAAGGATGTCGTCATTTTCACTTCGGAAGCAGGCCACGACAGCGCGCGCGAGTTTGCGGAAGATGATCAGGGCCTTGAGGGGCCGGGGCCTTGGCTGGCTCGGCGCGGAATTACGGTCATTGCCACTGCGCGTCTTGGGCGATGGAATTTCCAGACATACGATGCACTCGGATCTTGGGAAGGGGTGCCGTTGGAACAGCGGATGCCTGTTTTCAATCGCGACCAGCCCAATCCCTGGCCAGCCGAGTCTTACGAGACACGGGACGCAACTGGCGTCTCAAGCCCCACCGGGAGTGCATCGGTTCGCTTCCCGGTTGCCGGGAGCGAACTTGAGCAATCAATGCTGGCTTTGACGCCTGAGGTCATGATCGAGGGGTTCCAGCGCGTCTTGGAGGGCTGCGGAGTCAAGCGGCGCCGCGACGAAATCCTCTTGCTCTACTGGGGGTTCAGTACGGGCGGTGCATTTCTCTGGCCGCTGGCAAAGATCTACCGGCCGGATGGCATCGCCAGTTTCGGTATGGCGCATTTTGCGATTTCGTATTTTGCGACCCGAGGTTTCAACGGCGACTATCGCTGGCTGTACGATCACTCGGCTTTGCGGGTTCGCGAGCGCAACTACACTGATTTTGCCTTTTTTAGCCCCGACCATACCGAAGAGGAGCGGCGGGCGGAATGGGGACGGGCACTACGCTCTGCGCGCTTTAAGTCGTTTGAAGATACCTTCATGTTCTTCAATGTCGGTGCACTCACCGAAAGCCTGACCCGCCTCTGGAACGAGCCATTTCTTCCCGATGATGTGCGAGCCAGAGGGTTTGCCGACCTCGTGCGGAGGAACATCGAACTTTCCTTCCCCGACTCTGCACTGTCTGAACTCGCTGTGCTTGAATTGTCAGGTACAAAAGATGAGATTCATCCACCTCATGTCATAGAGGTAGCTGCTTCTGTAACAGCACCTCACTGCCGTAAATATCAGCAACTTCTCTTAACTGGTCTGCATCATTCAATATGCGCCGACCATGTAAAGGTTTTTGGATCGATTTGGATAGATGCAATACAATCTGGATACTTTGCAAAAGCCCGCACTGGGCGCCGGGGGGAATAGTACCATGCTGCACATTCCTGACGGCTCCATCAAGCTTGCCAATCCCGCCATCGAGCCTCTCCCCAGAGGCGCGAACTTCATAAGGGCAAAGGCACTTTGGGAGCTGGCCCTCGACATCGCTGGTGATCCATCAATCCCTTACGGCGGCGACCGAGATGTTCGCGTTTCGGTCGGATCTGGCGGTGGAGCCAGTTGGAAGCCCGCGCTGAGTTTCGCGACGGGCTCCGCCATTATGGCGCACGATGTGGCGGCCGGGAACGTCGATGTAGCGTTCGTGAATCCGTCTGCGCTGCTTACGCAGGCTTATCGTGGGACAGGACTTTTCGATCGCTCGCTGGACCTCAGGGTCCTGTGGGTTTATCCCTCGTGGGACAGCTTCGCGATGGTGATCCATCCTCGCCATCAGGTCCGATGCGTGCGTGACATCGCCGAGCGAAAGATCCCGCTGCGCATGTCAGTCCGCGAGGATCCGACCCACTCGACGCTCGTGCTGATTGACCAACTGTTCCGCTATGATGGTTTCTCGATCGAGGACGTACTCTCCTGGGGTGGTGAAATCGTGCCGACGGGCTCGCCTTATGGCACCAGCCGCATGCATGGTATTGCTGACGGGACCGTCGATGCCTTGTTCGATGAAGCGCTTGTGGCATGGTTCGATTTCGCGCTTGAGCACGGCTACCAACTGCTGGAGTTCACCCCGGGCTCACTGGATGCCATGGTCGACGTCGGTTGGAGGAAGATGACGATCCAGCCAGGACAGTACCAGCAGTTGGCTCGTCCCTACGACTGCCTCGATTTCAGCGGTTGGCCGCTTTATTGCCGCGCGGATCTCGACGAGAAACACGTCATCGATGTGTGCAAGGCGGTTGTGGCACGCGAGAAGCAGATCCCCTGGACGGCCGGCGACTACAAGACGATCAGCCAGGTTTTTCATGAGTGTGAGGAAGCGCCGCGCGATGTCCCCCTCCATCCCGGTGTCGAGATCTTCTTGAAAGAACATTTTCATGTCTAATGCCGGCGGCCTTCCCCTCTCGATTGCGATTGGCAACTATGATCGTATCCGGCCTATTCGCGACGGACAGGTCCGCATCGACGGTGTAGACCCTGTCTTCATGCTGCTCGAGCCGGAGGAGATTTTCTTTCGGGCATTTCGCAGTGTTGACTTCGATATCTGCGAGCTTTCGCTTTCGAGCTTCTCGGTCAAGCAGGCAGCTGGCACCAATCCCTACGTTGGGGTTCCCGTCTTTCCGTCGCGGATGTTCAGGCACAATGCCTTCTATGTGAACATCAACGCCGGCATCGCCAGGCCTGAGGACCTGCGTGGCAAGCGGATTGGCTTGCCCGAGTATCAGCTTACGGCTTGTGTTTGGGCTCGTATCATTCTCGACGAATATGGTGTGCGTCCTGAAGATGTAACCTGGGTGCGCGGTGGCATGGAAGAGGCTGGCCGGATCGAGAAGATTTCTCTCGACCTTCCTGCTGGCGTCAGGCTTGAGAATGCACCTGCTGACAAGACTTTGTCTGGAATGCTCGATACCGGTGAGATCGATGCGATCCTCGGTCCTCGCGCGCCCCGAGCTTTCGAAGCGGGTGAAGACCATGTGCGCTGGCTTTTCCCGGATCCGGTTGTCGCGGCCAAGGCATGGTATGAGAAGACCGGGATCTTCCCGATCATGCATGTCCTGGGCATCCGTAAGACGCTGGTGGAGCAGCATCCCTGGCTTCCGTCTGCCGTTGTGAAGGCGTTCAATCAGTCGCGTGACATTGCGGTGGAAGCTCTTTTCGAGACTGCAGCCAGCCGCATCAGTCTCCCATTTGTCGAGGAGTCGGCGCGCAGTGCGAGGGCCTTGCTCGGACCGGAGCTCTGGTCATACGGCTTTGCCCAGAACCGGCATGTACTCGAGACTTTCCTCGAACATCATCATCGTCAGGGCCTGAGCAAGAAGCGCCTTTCTCCGGAGGATCTGTTCCATCCGGCGACGCTTGAAACCTTCAAGATCTGACCGGAAGGGATCAACCCATGTCTGTAACAATAGCGCTCGTCACACCGGGAGATTGCAAGAGCCGCGGCGAGGTCTTCTCGCTCTTGCCGGAGGCTGAGTTGCTGCCGCGGGGCCGCGCGCGACTCCATGTTGTGTCCGCTTCCCTCAATGCGCTGGATATCGCCGGATTGGTGCACGGACCGTCAGCGCGCGCGGCCGAGACCGCGCGAATTCTTGCCTATGTCCATGACGGACTTGAGCCAACCGAGTTGGCGACGCTCGCGGATATCAACACGGGGGAATGGGCCGGGCTTACCTTGGAAGCACTACGCGCCAAGCCGGAATGGTCGGCATGGCAAGCAGAACCCGACACATTCCAGTTTCCAGGCGGCGAAAACTTGGCCAAGGCTGGCGAAAGGGCCGTCGCATCCCTCTTCGCCCAGGCTGAGGCAGGCGGGCTTCTGGTTGCCGTGCTTGACCCTGGTCTCATCCGCGCAGTGATTGCAATCGTGACCGGCATTCCGTTTGCCGCGGCAACGCGGTTCGATCTGCCGCCGGCGACGTTGACCCTCATTCACGGTGAAGCAATCGGGCAATTGCGCATTGGCGGCATCGGTCTGCGCGGCGGCTACGGATTGATGGAGCCAACTGATCGCGGCAGGTGGCCTGATCGTGATGCCGTTGGCGAACAGTGGGCCTCCGGTGGCTATTCGAGGCTGTTCCGCATCTGATGCTTGCGCGACCTATCGGTAGCTGATGCCGACAGAGCTGGCCGTTTTGGGTTCGAACGACAAAACCTTCGAAAGACCATTTGCTCCGGAAATTGTGCCTTTTCACCGAGGAAATCTGTGAAGCTGTTTTGCTCAGAGGCGGTGCAAAATCCACCAAATGGACAGCGCTCGAGATGCTAGAGTGGAACTATCGCCTTTGCAGCCTATCGGCAGCCAAGCACTTCAAGGAGATTCTTCGATGAAGCCTCAAACCGTTGAGGGTTATACCCCACTGGCATTGTACATTGCTGGTGAATGGACCCAAGGTTCGGGAACGGGCGGCGAAGCCGTACTCGATCCTGCCCTTGGTTCAGAAATCGGCTGGCTTCCCCATGCCACATCAGTTGAACTCGATGCTGCGCTGGCGTCAGCCGACCGCGGTTTCGCTGTCTGGCGCAAGTCAAGCCCGCAACAGCGTTGCAAAGTCCTGGGCGCTGCGGCGGCATTGCTGCGCGAAAGGGGGGCCAAGATCGCACGAATTTGCGCGCTGGAGGAAGGCAAGACCATCGGCGAGGCGATGTGGGAAATCAATTTCACCGCAGATCGCATCGAATGGCTAGGTGAGGAAGCCAAGCGACTGACGGGAACAGTTCTGCCCAAGGGTTTTTTCGGGGATGAACGCCGCCTGGTTCCCGAGCCGGTTGGCCCCGTTCTCGCGATGTCGCCCTGGAACCTTCCGATCATGATGCCGGGCAGCAAGATTGCATGCGCGCTTGCCGCCGGATGTTCCGTGATCGTGAAGCCGTCCGAAGAAACGCCTGGCACCGGCGTCGAGCTGGTGCGCTGCTTTGTTGATGCGGGCGTTCCGGCTAATGTGATCAATCTTGTCTACGGTGCTCCAGCCGAGGTTTCGACCCGGCTCATCGAGTCACCTGTCATCCGCAAGGTATCTTTCACCGGACCTCTGGCAGTCGGTAAGTTGCTTTATCGTCAATGCGCTGATGGCATGAAGAAGATGACCATGGAACTTGGCGGTCACGCACCGGTGATCGTGTTTGACGATGTCGACGTTGATGCTGTCGTGGCAAAGACAGTCCAGTCAAAGTTCAGCAACGCGGGGCAGATGTGCATCGCGCCGACGCGCTTCTACGTTCATGACCGTATTGCCGACGCGTTCGCCGAACGCTTTACGGCCGCCTCTGCTGCACTCAAGGTCGGGAACGGGCTCGACAAGGAAACGCAGATGGGGCCTCTTGCCAATGCCCGCCGGGTCGATGGCACCGAGGCCATGATTGCCGATGCCCTGGACCGCGGCGCTAAGCTCAGGACAGGCGGCAAGCGCATCGGCAATACGGGCTTCTTCTTTGAGCCGACCGTGCTTAGCGATGTCCCGAATGAAGCGCGGCCGATGTGGGACGAGCCGTTTGGTCCAATCGCCATGATCAACCGTTGGGACAACCTTGAGAATGTCATCGCAGAGGCGAACCGGTTGCCGTTCGCTCTTGGCGCCTACGCATTCACGCGGTCACAGAAGAATGCCCAGATCATGACGGAAGAGATCGAGACCGGTATGATCGCCATCAACATGGCCCATGTCGGCGGATACGATGCTCCTTTCGGTGGAATCAAGGAATCGGGTATCGGGCGGGAAAGCGGTGCTGAAGGGCTGCGCGAGTACCTCGACAACAAGCTCGTGACGCAGATGAACCTTTGATCCAGTTCCAGCGCCACGCGAAGGCGAAAACGAAAGAACGCCATGTCCATTGAAAGCAAGCGCCTGCTCGATCCAGCCTTTGGCGGGACGAGTATGCCCGCAGACGGGTACTCTGGACTTGAGCAGGTGCGTTCGCTGGGGGCGGACTGGTATCTTGGCCAGCTTGCTGCATCAGGCTTGCGGGGCAGGGGAGGCGGCGCCTTCCCGGCATCGATGAAGTGGAATGCGGTCGCCCGCCAGCCTGGACCTCGTCATGTTGTGATCAACGGCGAGGAAGGTGAACCAGCCTCCTGGAAGGATCGCTGGCTGCTTCGCCACCGGCCGCATCTCGTTCTTGAGGGCGCACTTTGTGCAGCTCAGTCTATCGGTGCTGAAACCGTATGGTTCTATGTCTCGGATGCGCCTACTGCGGCACTGCTTGAGAAACTTGTTGCAGACAGTGCCGGCGGTTCCCCCGGTGTCGTCATCAGGGTTAGTCTGGTACCGGGCGCCTATGTGGCAGGCGACGAGAGCTCTGCGGTGAGTTTCATCAGCGGAGGCAAAGCACTCCCCTTCATGAAGCCGCCGCGGCCTTCGGACAAAGGGGTCAACGGGCAGCCAACCCTTGTCAACAACGTAGAGACCTTCGCCAATGCAGCGCTCGTGGCCAGGTATGGTGCCGAGTGGTTTCGTGAGGAAGGAACCCAGGCGTCGCCGGGAACTTTCCTCGCCTGTATCGGTGGTGATGTGGCGGAACCCAGGCTCCTGGAAGTCTCTTATGGAACGCCTCTTCCGGACATTCTGCGCCACGCCTGTGTAGACCGCGGTTCCATTCATGGCGTGCTGATGGGCGGATACTTCTCCGGCTTCATGCCCGAAGCACTGCTTGATCAGCCGGCCTGCGACGAAGCTCTCAAACCGCTCGGATTTGCGGTTGGCAATGGAACCTTCTCCGTCGTGGCGAAGACCCGTTGTCCGGTTTCGGTTATCGCTGACCTTCTCGCCTTTTTCTCGCGAGAAAGTGCAGGCCAGTGCGGCGTTTGCGTCAATGGGACGCAGGATATGCTCAAGGCTGCTGTCGCTCTGCGGGAGGGCAAGGGTAGTCAGCAGAACATTGAGCGGCTTGCTCATCTTGGCCGCGTCCTGATGCGACGGGGAGCCTGCAGCATGCTCGATGCCGCAGCGATGGTGGCCGCGCGCGCGATCGAGCACTTTCTTCCGGAACTGGAAGCGCATCTCGGAGTGAGCTGCCCAAAGTGTGCAGAGCGACCGCTCGATTTTGCTGGTGGCTTTGCAATTGGCGACGTCGAGCAGTTGCTCGCCTGAACAGCAGTCAATTGAAGTCAGGGGCGTATGGATGGACAGGCAGACCTATCTTCAGGAACTTGAGAAAGCCTATCGCGATGAGCTCGTAGGCCATGCGATTGCCGAGGCACTTCTCCAAAAATCTGGCCCGTCCTGGCCGAATCAAGAAATCATGCGCCAAATGGCCCAATTGGAGAAGGCGACGGCCGAAGTGCTGAAACCTCTCATACTGCGCCATAATCTTGTTGACCCGGATACCGAGCTGATCCGCCAGGAAGGTGTATTCGTGGCACAGAGCACGGCCAGCTGGACCGAACTGACAGCCTTTTTCAGGGAGGCTCTTCCGCCGATTGTGGAAACGTTCAAGCAGATGCTCGAGGCTTGCGACGAGCACGATTTCGGCCGCATCGAATTTCTCGTACGCCACGAGATCGCCTTGCTTGATCTTGCGCTTGCGCAGGATGACGGAGAGCTGGCATGTGCCACTCGTGTTCTGGGCGGTCTGATCGAAGAACGCAAAAAGTTCGCTGATCACTGAGCCGAGCGTTTGTCCGGCGCCCGTTTTACGATCCCCGTGCATTGGTTTGCAACCTGACACGCCCCGCACTTTGGCTTGCGTGTTTGGCAGACTGTTCGCGCGTGCTCGATCATCCAGTGGTGAGCGCGGACACTTTCCTCGGCGTTCAACCTAGCTGAGAGTGCATGTTCGAAATCGGCTGCCCTGGAGCATGAACTCCCGGTTAGTCTCCGGCAAAGGCGCAGCACGTGGCTGTCGAAGGCAATCGTTGGTTCGTTATGAGCCAGGTTGAGAAACAGGCGAGCGATCTTGGGCCCTATTCCCGGCAGATCTTCGAGTTCCTTCTGGTCTTCCGGTACGATGCCGCCATGCCGATCATTCAGAGCGAAGCTCAATTGCACGAGTCTGCTCGCCTTCGACACGGGATAGGCAACACCGCTGATCGCCGTGATGATCCGCTCGACTCCGATCGTCGCGAGCTGGTCTGGCGTGCGAGCAATGGAGGCTAGGCTTGCGAGGGCCTGTTCAGCGACTTCAGTCCGTGTTCGCTGGGTCAGAAGAAGACCCATCAGCAAGGTGAATTCGCTGTCGGCTCCTCGCAAGGCGCAATGCGCTTCCGGATAGTGAGCCCCCAGGGTTCGTACAGCAGCCGCAAGCCTCTCTGTTTGTCCCTTGGTCAGACCTGCCATGCCTGCGTTCTGTCGGGGCCTGCGCCCGCTCAAGGTAAGGATGAGCGCTGGCTGCGGTAGGCGTCGACAATCTCGCTACCTGTGGCGAGCCAGACCTTGTCATGGCCGCAGATGTGCGCGATCGCCTCCTCGAGCATGTCGATGCGGTGAGGCAAACCAGTGAGATAGGGGTGCAGCGCGATGGCCATCACCTTGCCGGTGTCATCGCGTTCGGCTTCGCGATAGAGGACATCGAAGCTCCGTACGATCATGTCGCGAAACTGTTCCGGGCTCTTCATCTGACGCGAAAAGACCGGCAGATCGTTAAGCTCATGTGCGTACTGGACTACCGTCATCTCGCGGCCATCCTCGAGGGTCATGGTCAGAGGCTGGTCATCGTTGCACCAGTCGCAGATGTAGTCGATCCCGGCATCCGCGAGATATCCCAGGGTGGACCAGGTTTCCTTAAGCGCCGGAGACAGCCAGCCCCGCGGCTTTCGTCCTGTGGAGCGCGTGATAATCTCCATCGATCGCTCGATCGCTTCTTTTTGCGCTTCCTCTGTGAGATCGGTGAAATGGATCGCATTGGTGGTCGAGTGGCCCATCCACTCCCATCCACGCTTTTCACCTTCTTCGATGATGCGGGGGTGCTGGATGCAGATATCGCTATTGAGGCAAACGGTTGCGCGAATGTTGTAGCGATCGAGAAGGTCCATCATTCGCCAGACCCCGACGCGATTGCCATAGTCCCGTTCGGCCCAGCCAGGCACATTGGGAGCGGGCATGCCGGCAAGTTTTCCGTCGAGCGGGAAGAATTCGATATTGGGACCGACCCAGAATGCGATCCTCGCGCCGTTTGGCCAGCGCAAGGGAGGCCGGTCGATGATCGCCGAATAGGGGAAGGGCGCATAGGGAGCCTTGGGGAGCATGTTCGGGTCCTGTCTCAGTTCTGGGTCGTGAATGCGGAAAAAGCCAGTGGGGCCTGTCTTAGCGTCTGCGCGCGCTCGAAAGCCTGGATGGTGTTGTGAAGCAGCATCGTGACGGTCATTGGTCCAACCCCGCCGGGGACAGGTGTGATGAACGATGCCTTTTCCACCACTCCTGTGAAATCAACATCGCCGACAATCCTGCCATCCGGCAGGCGGTTGATTCCGACATCGATTACCACTGCCCCTCGTTTAACCATCTGCGGCAGGATAAGGTTAGGAACGCCTGCTGCGACGATCAGAATGTCGGCGAGGATGGTGAATTGAGCGAGGTCCCTGGTTCTGGCATGGCAAACTGCAACCGTCGCTTCCTGCTGCATCAGCATGAGCGCCATGGGCTTGCCGACAATGTTGCTGGCGCCGACCACGACCACATTCTGACCTTCGACCGATATGTTCTCGCTCTCGAGGAGCTTCATCACGCCAAACGGAGTGCAGGGAGAAAACACTGTGGAGCCGGTGATCAGGCCGCCGACGTTGTAGAGATGAAAGCCATCGACGTCCTTCTCCGCTGAAATTGTAGCCAAGACGGCCCGCACATCAATCTGCGGCGGAAGCGGAAGCTGGACAAGGATTCCATGCACATCCGGATTGGCATTGAGCTCGACGATCAAACCTAGGAGCTCCGCATTGGTGATGCTTGATGGCAGAGCATGATGGAACGAATTTATCCCCACACTTTCACAAGCCCGCTCCTTGTTACGGACATAGACAGCCGAAGCGGCATCATCACCGACCAAGATCACCGCCAGCCCCGGGCGCTTGCCCCACTGCTTCTCGAGTTCTTTGATCTTCAGGGCATAGTCACCCCTGAGACGCTTTGAAACCGCAAGTCCATTGATCGTCCGGGCGGTCAAACGACTATCCTCCGTGGCGCCTTGGCAAGGCAAGCAAAAGATGCCCCTAGCGCCACTGTCAGCCACCGAAAATCGCGATAGGAATTGCAACAGTATTGCCAGGCAGCGTGGGCAATGGTGCTGGCAGGTGGCTTCGTCGTCGCCGGGCTACTGATACTATGCGCACGACAGTTTCACTCGGGCGGTGATTTCACCGCCATGCGCTGCGGCCTAAGGCGGCCCGGAATAGATGACCTGCGCTCAGGATTTGTATGGCTTCCCCAGTTGCTGCTCCGTCAATCGAGATTACGACCCGGGATGTAGAGGGTCTGGCGCGGGTGCGCGACCGCCTGCAACCCATGACAAGGGTGTCGATCGCTTACTTGCCCAAGGACGAGCCGCTCAGAGTGATTGATGCTGCCAGGGCGGTTGCCGAGGCAGGTTTTCTGCCGGTTCCCCATATTCCTGCTCGTCGCATCCCTTCAGCGGCAGCCTTGCAGGACTTCCTGGCGAGATTGGCCGGTGAAGCAGGCGTCAGGGACCTTTTCGTCATCGCGGGAGATCCGGCAAAGCCTGCTGGTGCTTTCACTCAGTCACTGGATATTCTCAAGGATGGAGCTTTGACCCGCCTCGGGTACCGGAGCGTCGGTTTTGCCGGACATCCAGAAGGACATCCAGATGTTGGCGAGACGATTCTCCTTGAAGCGCTGCGGGCAAAGCTGAAATTTGCGAGCGACGCTGGTCTTGCCACCGAAATTGTGACGCAGTTCTGCTTTGACCCGGATCTGGTGGAGTGCTGGCTTGAAAAAGTTCGCGCGATTAACCGTTCCGTGCTGGTTCGGGTCGGGATCCCGGGACCCGCTGATGCGACAACCCTGATCAAGTTCGCCGCCCGGTGCGGTGTTGGCGCCTCCAAGTCCGTACTGAAAAAGTATGGCCTCTCGCTCACCAGGCTCTTCGCCCGGGTAAGTCCTGACGGGTTTGTTGCCGATATCGAGCGACGGGTTGGCCCCGCAGATCCTGCCGTTGCTTTTCATGTCTATCCGTTTGGCGGTCTCACGGAGAGTGCCGCGTGGATGGACAATTATATCAGTCGTTCGCCGATGGAGGAAATTGGAGCATGAATCGCTCAGAAATGGTTCTCAAGCTTTCCTGTCCGGACCGGCCAGGGCTTACTGCGGATGTGACAGGACTTATCGCGCGGCAAGGGGGCAATATACTTGAGGCAGCTCAGTACAATGATCAGCTAACCGATCGCTTCTTCATGCGAATCAGCTTCGCGGTGCTGGAAAACCAAGCTGACGATTTCGCCAGAGAATTCGCCTTGATGGCACAACGCGAAAGCATCGAGTGGACGCTTCGCAATGCTGGGAGGCGCCAAAAGGTTCTGATCCTCGTCAGCAAATTCGATCACTGCCTTGGCGATCTGCTCTATCGTCACCGGATTGGGGAGTTGGCGATGGATATCGTTGGCATCATCTGCAATCACCCGCGTGAAGCCCTCGGCGTGACGTTAATCGGCGATATCCCTTTCCATCACCTGCCCGTGACCAAAGAAACCAAGCCTGCTCAGGAAGCGCAGATCAAGGCTGTCGTCGAACAAACCGGCGCCGACCTCGTGGTGCTTGCTCGGTACATGCAGATACTGTCTGATGACCTATCGGCTTGGCTCTCGGGGCGGTGCATCAACATCCATCACTCCTTCCTGCCGGGCTTCAAGGGCGCGAAGCCCTATCATCAGGCCCACGCGCGCGGTGTGAAGATGATAGGTGCAACCGCGCATTACGTGACCGAGGATCTGGATGAAGGCCCGATCATCCATCAGGACGTTGAAGCGATCAGCCACGCTGATACCCCGGATGAGTTGGTCAGAAAGGGCCGCGACATCGAACGGCGTGTGCTGGCAGAAGCGGTGAGGCTCCATCTTGCCGACCGAATCTTGCTAAATGGCTCGCGGACAGTGGTGTTTGCGGGTTAAACAGCAGCTCCCAAGAGGAAAGGACTTGAGATGGGTTTTGTCAGAAACGCCTGGTATGCTCTGAGCTGGAGCCACGAAATCGGCGCTGACATATTGCTCGCGCGCAAGGTTCTCGGGAAACCCGTCATCGCTTGGCGCAAGAGTTCGGGAGAGGTCGTGGCGCTGGCCGATATGTGTCCGCACCGCTTCGCCCCGCTTTCTAAAGGGGAAAAGGTCGGTGATGGCGTGCGCTGCGTCTACCATGGGCTTGAGTTCGACGGCACAGGCAAGTGTACCCACAACTACCATGGTGTGGCCCCGTCCTCGGCGCAGGTGCAGTCCTTTCCGATCCGGGAGGAGCAAAAGCTTGTCTGGATCTGGATGGGAGATGTGGAGCTCAGCGAAAAGGTCGCGATCCCTGAGATCCCTTTCCTTACCGAAGAGGGCTGGCGCATCCAGTTCGGCACGACGAACGCCAAGGCTGGCTACGAGTTGTACAATGACAATCTGCTCGATCTCACCCATGCGACATTCCTCCACGGCGTGATTGGCGGGCCTGAGTGGAAGCCGAAGACACGGATACGCGAACTTGATGATGGCCGGATTCACTGCAACTACCTGGTTGAGGAGATGGGCGTCCTCGGTGACAACGAAAAGCGTGTCCAGGTTGAAGACAACCTTTACTGGACCGCGCCTTCCACCCATGTGCTGTCCATCGAACATACCCCGAGAAGCGCGACGGCCACCCCGTTCTATGTCATTTCATGCCATCTGCTTACGCCCGAAACCGAACGGTCGACGCACTATTTCTGGGCCGGTGCCGTGCCCGCTGGTGTTCCGATCCCGGATGAGGTGCTCCACGATACCCTTCGCACGGCTTTCGAGATCGAGGACAAGCCGATGCTCGAGGCAATCCAGGCCAACATGGGCGAAGCCGACCTATGGGATCTAAATCCGGTGCTGCTGCCGGCCGACTCCGGAGCAGTCCGCGCCCGGCGCAGGCTGAAGGCGCTTCGGGAAGAGGAAAGGCAATAGGTTGTTTGGCGGAGCTCGCCTAGCTGCGGGTCGGGAATGACCGGCCCACCCACTAGCGCAGGAGCTGGGCGTTCTCTTCAAACCAGACTCGCAGGAATTCGATCAGCAGGCGCACACGGGAAGGAAGTAGACGTTTTTCGCGGTAAAGCAGGAGAAGCGGTGTCGCGGGGCACGTGTATTCCGGCAAAACCTCGACCAAGGCACCGGACTCGAGATCTTCGCCGACACAGTACTTGCGAAGGACGGCAAGACCGCGACCAGCTAGAGCCGCCTTACGCAGCATGAGAGCTGAATCGGAGGCAAAATCACCCGATATCTTGATTCCCACCTCTTGTTCATCCTTCACAAAGCGCCAGGTCTTGTCTGCGTAAGCGTTCACGTGCAGCAGGCAGTTGTGACGTGCGATGTCAGCCAGTTCGCTTGGTGTTCCGTACTTCGCGAGATATCCTGGCGAAGCGACCAGCTTGCGCACGACTGAGCCCAGTTTGGAGGCGACAAGAGTACTGTCTTTCAGGTCTATGCCCCAGCGTAGTGCGAGGTCATAGCCGCGCTCCACAAAATCGAGCGGTCGGGAACTGAAATCTTCAAGAGTGATCGAGATTGAAATATCGGTATTCTTGTTACAGAACTCGACGATTGCATCGCCCAGTTGCATTGAGCCAAAGCTCTTGGGTGCTATCATCTTGATCATGCCGCTCGATGACTTCTCGGTGCTTGAGAGCAGACTTTCGCATTGCTGGATGTCATCGACAACCCGTTGGCAGAGCTCCGAATAGGTGATGCCGGCGGGCGTCAGCGTGATTGATCGTGTCGATCTGTTGAGCAGACGAACCCCCAGATAAGATTCCAAAGAGTTGATATGCCTGGCGATTGCAGCAGGCGAATGACCGATCTGGTTTGCAACTGCGGTGAAGCTGCCGCTGCGCGATACGCGCAGGAAGGTATCCATCTGGCGGAATCGATCCATGCCTTCACTCCTTGTCCGGTTGGGCAACGCCGGGGAACTTCGCTCGCAGCGTGCAACTATTGGCCGTCGCTCTATGGATGCAATCAGGTCTATTTTTCATGCTATCGTCAATACCGGCTTTTATGATTCCGTAGGGAATGGGGTCTTTGGAGAGGTTCATAACCGCAGAAATCCGCTATTTTTTGGCGATTGCTTACATAAAGAGAGAAAGAGAATGTGCATCTGGGTGATCTGTCAAAAGGGGCGAACTTGCGCTTAACCTGCCAGCGACAACGCACGTTCGGCGTTGCCGGCGTTTCTCTTACACAGTGCGGCAGGACTTCGTGATGACAGGAATTTTAGACGGCCAGGTCATCCTGGTAACGGGTGGCGGCTCCGGTATAGGACGGGCCGCGCTTGATGCGTTTGTTGCCGAGGGTGCACGGATCGTCGTTCTGGAGAAGTTCGAGGACAAGATTGCGGCGCTGAAATCTGTCCATGGCGACAAGGTCATCGGTGTGGCCGGGGATGCCACGACGTTTGATGCCAACCAAAAGGCCGTGGCCCTGGCGATTGAAACGTTCGGCAAGATCGACACGCTCGCCTGCTTCGTGGGTGTCTGGGACATGGGCGCCGGCCTGGTTGACCTTGATCCTGCCACGATGGGCGCCGCGTTCGATGAGATGTTCTCGATCAATGTCAAAGCCAATCTCTTCTCTGCCAAGGCAGCGTTACAGGCGCTCATTGCCAGCAAGGGCCGGATCATTTTTACGATCTCCTCCTCGGGCTATATCGTTGGAGGTGGCGGTCCGCTCTATACCGCTTCCAAGTTCGCGGCGCGCGGCCTGCTGATGGAACTGGCACACGAACTTGCGCCGGTCGTCCGGGTCAACGGGGTCGCCCCAGGCGGCACGATCAGCGACCTCCGCGGACCCGCTGCCCTCGGACAGGCTGAAACGCGCACTTGCGCTGAAATGACCTTCCTCAATCCCCCACTGCCCTACAATCCGATCCCGGACATTCACGCGCCGATCTATGTCGCTCTCGCATCGCCTGCTTTCACGGTAGCGATGACCGGTCAAGTGCTGCGACCGGATGGCGGTCTCGATATTCGTGGCATCTCGCGCCTCAACGGCAATGCAGAGTCGATGTTCTGGTGAGTAGTCCGCAAGCCAAACCTACGTTTCCAAATCATAACTGGAGCCACCAATGAGTGCTGTGAAAGAGACGGGTGCGACTTTGTCGGACGGTACCGCGATCAGCGATCTTGTTCCGCGAAAGGGCGAGCGTCTTGTAGCCGCCCGCGTCATGAGCGATCCGGAGATCTATCGGCTCGAGCTCGAGAAGATCTTCGACCGGACCTGGATCTTTGTCGCGCACGAGAGCGAGATTCCCGACGATGGCGACTTCGTGACAAGGCACATCGGCGAGGACCCTGTCATTGTGGTGCGCGACCTCGATGGCGGGGTCTCGGTCATGCTCAACAGCTGCTCGCACCGCGGACCGAAGGTGTGCCTCGCAGATCGCGGCAATGCAGCCACGTTTACTTGCCCCTATCATGGCTGGGTCTATGAAAATACCGGCGAGTTAGTGGGGGTGCTCGGCGAGAAACTCATCTATCGCAATGGTCTTGAGAAGAGCCGCTTCGGTCTTCAGAAGGCTCGTGTCGGAATCTTTCAGGGCCTTGTCTTTGCGACCTGGAATGAAGAAGCTCCATCGCTCGAAGACCATCTCGGTCCCATGCGAGCCTGGCTCGAGGCTGTCTTTGGCTATTCGGTGAATGGTATGGTCGTCGCCGGACCGCCGCAGCGCTGGATCATCCCCGCGAACTGGAAGCTCGGCGCTGACAACTTTTCGACCGACAACTACCATACCTCGGTCGTCCACGCGACGATGGCGGACGCCGTTCCCGGCATCAAAATGGACGTCGCGTCGACCACATCGCGCGTTCACAACTTCACCGATCCTGTTCGCGGCCACAGCGTGGCGGGCTTCATCGATCCTGGTCCGGACATGCCCTCCTTTGCCTGGCTCGACATTGCAGGTCAGATCGGCGGCATTCCGCAGAACATCGTTGAGGAACTGCGTACGAAGATGCCGCCTGAAGCCGTGGAGATGCTGATCCGCACCTCTGCGGGTGCCGGGAACGTCTGGCCAAATCTGAGCTGGATCCGCTCGGGCTTCATCTGTGCTGAAGACGAGCCGATGCAGCCTGCAGTCTCCATCCGCTATTGGCAGCCCAAGGGTCCGGACAAGATGGAAGCCTTCTCATGGACACTGGTCCACAAGGATGCACCTGAGGAAGTCAAAGTTGCAGCGAGCCGAGCGATGGCCCGCTCGTTCGGGAGTTCCGGCAACTTCGAGCAGGACGACGCAGAAGTCTGGATCAACATCCAGCGCGCCACGAGCGGTGTTCAGGGTCGCAAGCGCAAGCTGATGTACAATGCTGAGGGCACGCTCGATCCTGACAACGAACTGCCGGGCGACACCTACAAGCACCAGATTTCCGACGACAATCAGTGGCACTTCTATTCGCGCTGGCGCGACATGCTCGACCAGTGAGAGGATCCTGACGATGACCGTATCTCTCGACTTTCCCGCGAGCGCAAAGCGGATCAGCAGCGCAGATCAGCGCTATGGCGAGGTGCTCGATTTCCTGATCGATGAGGCCGCTGTGCTCGATCAGCGGGATCTCAATTCATGGCTCGGCTATCTTGATCCGTCGCTCGTCTATCTTGCACCGGTTCGCGAGACGCGCCTCAACGTTGATGGTGAAGGCGTTGCCTCTGGCTACAGCCATTTCGACGAAACGTACGGCTCGTTGGCGTTCAAGGTAAAGCGCCTGCTCGATCCGATGGCCTGGTCGGAGAATCCGGGTTCGCGTACCCGCCGGATGATCAGCAATTTGCGTGCGTTCGAACTCGCTGATGGCGAGATTGGTGCCATCACCAATCTGGTGGTCTTCCGCAATCGCGGCGACGACACCCACTTTGATATCATTTCCTGTCAACGGACCGACTCACTCCGTCGCGCCGAGGGCGGCTCGTTTCGCCTTGCGAGGAGGATCATTCTCTTCGACCAGGCGACACTCAACACGCCAAACCTGGCCATCTTCCTATGATCTGGAGACAATGACATGCTTTTGCAGGCAAACGAGATTCGCGGCTGCTATTCGATTCTGCCAACTCCCTACACGCCCATTCCCATTTCCGAGTACAGGGGCCAGGTCAGCATCGATCTCGATGAAGCTGCGCGCAGCGTCGATCAGCTGATCAAGGACGGCTCGGCTGCAATCATGGCGCTCGGTACGACCGGCGAAGGCTCGACGATCAACTGGAATGAGTTCAAGGCCTTTACCCAGACCGTAGTCGACGCGGCTGCCAAGCGCGTTCCGGTACTGATTGGCGGTACCCGCATGGGCACGCATGAGACAGTGGACTGGCTGCGCTACGCACGGGATGTTGGGGCTGACGGCTCGCTGCTTGGGATACCGATGTGGCAGCCCTGCACCGAGGATATCGCGGTCAACTTCTACAAGGATATTTCCGAAGCGCTGCCGGACTTCATGATTCAGGCTTATGCCAATCCACATGCGTTCCGCTTCGATTTTCCTGCCTCGTTCTGGGCAAAGGTCGCCAAGGTTGCGCCGACGGTGACCTCGGTTAAGTTCATGAACCCGCGCATCTACAAGGACTGCGTCAAGGCCGTTGAAGGCAAGATCAACTTCCTTCCTTTCCCTGAGGTCGTTCGCGATTATACTGAGCAGGAGCCGGAGGCCGTCACCGCTCTCTGGGCCACGTCAGCATCCATGGGGCCGAGGCCGATCATCAAGCTTCTCGAGGCATGGGAGAAGCGCGACATGGAGCGCTATGAGCAGATCGCGGCAGACATCAAATGGGCCGGTGAGCCAATCATGAAGCCTGATGGCATCATCCCTTCGGGCGAGTTCCCGTACTACAATATCCAGTTCGAGAAGCTGCGCTTCGAAGCGACGGGATACATCAAGTGCGGTCCTGGCCGCCCTCCCTATGACATCATGCCTGACAACTTTGCTGCCGATGCGCTCGAGAACGCGCGCCGCTGGCTGGAAGTGGTCGAGAAGTACAAGGACTGACCGCATGGCCAACGAAGAGGCAGGAGTGTCGCGCCGCGTTTACGTCAGGGTCGACCCGACGAAATGCAAGGCCTACTCGGTCTGCGGCAACCTTGCCCCTTCGGTGTTCGAGATCGACGAGTGGGGTTTCGGATACGTTGAGAACGGCGACGTGACTCCTGAAAATCGCAGATCGATCGAACGTGCGGCAAGGGCATGTCCGGTCAAGGCCATTGATATCATACACGACTGACTCAATTGGCCTCTTCTCTTGGAGTGAAGCATGACAAACTTGAAGCTGGGGTATTTGGGCGTTAACTCCGCGCAACGCGAGGAATGGCTCAAAATTGGTCACGCATTGGGCCTCGGTCTGGCGAACGAGACTACCGATGACGTGCTCTATTTCCGCCTCGACGAGTATCGCAACCGGATCGCTATCCACCAATCCGATCAGGAAGGATTTGCCTATGTTGGCTGGGATTGCGGCTCGCCGCAAGTGCTCAGGGCCCGCATAGCTGCCATCAAGGCAGCTGGAATTGACGTCGTGGTTGAGAGCGAAGAACTGGCGGCAGAGCGCGGTGTGTGCGAATTGGCCAGCTTCCATGACATCAACGGCTTCCGTACCGAGTTCTATTACGGGGCCATGGTCCACAACGATCCCATGCACCATCTCGAGCCAGTTGAAGGTCATTTCGTGACCGCGGACGAGGGCATGGGACATGTGGTCTACGCAGTGCCTGATCTTGCAAAAACACGTGACTTCTACATCGATGCTCTGGATTTCCGTCTCACGGATATGACGCGGGGGCCATGGCTTACGATCGACTTCCTCCGCTGTAATCCCCGGCATCACAGCCTCGGGCTAATGCAGGGAAGGGGGCCTGCTTCCTTCCAGCATCTTATGCTGCAGGTTGAGACACTTGATGATGTCGGAAGGGCTTATGATCGTGCGGAAAAGCAAGGTATCAAGATTGCCTGCACGCTAGGACGTCACAACGTCGAGAAGATGGTCTCGTTCTACATCGAAACGCCGAGCGGATTCGACATTGAGTTCGGCAGCGGAGCCATCCGAGTTGATGATGAAGAGAACTGGTCCGCGAAGGTATATGATCCGGGGAGCCACTGGGGGCATACCTGGCTGCGCAAGTGGGGGTAAAACGCAGCGTGGGTCGTGTTCCTTGGCCGTCGAGGGAGGCGATATGTCAACCTCGACGGCTGCTTACTCAATATCAAGCGAGTAGTCGGCGCAAACCACTGCACACGGGCATTCATCAGAACAGTGAGCAAAATGCGAGCGTCAAGGGAACTTGACGCGGGGCTCAGGGTCATAGGAATCGAACTCGATGTCCAGTCCTTCGCGGATGTCCTTCCAGTTCTCAAGGCCGCTGGTCATCAATTCTGCCACGCGCTTGAACCAGCGTTCGCGGTTCACATCAGGGCAGAACGCGAGCAGAAAGGTGACCGGCTTTTCGGTCAGATTGGCGAAGGCATGGACCATGCCACGCGGTACTGCGACAAATGTACCGGGAGTTGCGGTGACGCGCTCGTCACCCGCCAGCATTTCCAACTCGCCCTCGAGCACATAGAACTGCTCGTTCAGTTCGTAGTGGATATGCGGCGGCGTCACACTGCCTGGCGCGACTTCGGTCTCATAGAGGCCGTAGTGTCCTTCACTCTCTTTCGAAGTGTATTTGAACGTGGTTTTGGCTCGCCCCGGGTAGATCGCCACATCGCCTTCGCCCTTCTTGAGGTAGACGGGGGACTGGCGACTCCCGGCATGAAGTTCTGCAATTTCATCAAGAAGGCACACGGTGCTATCCTTTCGTTCCCGCTTCCACTTCGCGCAAGATTGAAGCAGATAATATGCTGCAACGCTATCTTCGCAGTTTGCGGCCGCCTATGGACGAAGGGCGATAAACACTTTCACCGGTTTGTGCGCGAGGTTTCCCTCGGCATTCCATGGAGGTCGGGTTAGACAGACATAGCGACACCGGTCCTACAAAGGATCGGCATTTGTAGACCTTGGCCAGAGCCAATATTGGATTTGCGATGTCCCAACTGAACGCCCTCCATCAGGCTCCGGCTACGAGTCCCGAGCGCGAGGCTTATTACGCGCGCATCTCGTCCAACAATCTGCGCCCCCTCTGGACCAATTTGGCGAACCTGTCCAAACCTGAGCCGGTCCCCGCAACTAAACCTGTCGTCTGGCGATATGAAGAGGCGCGTGCGTTGCTTATGGAGGCCGTACCGCTCATCTCTGTCGAGGAAGCAGAGCGGCGCGTGCTCAATCTTGCCAACCCGGGATTGCTGCCGCGGCCCCAGATCACCAACTCTCTGATGGGCGGTCTCCAGCTCGTCCTGCCTGGCGAGATCGCCCCGGCGCACCGTCACACGGCATCGGCTCTGCGTTTCGTCATCGAAAGCGAAGGCGCATATACCGCGGTCAATGGCGAGAAGACTGAGATGCGGCCGGGTGACTTTGTTATCACTCCGTGCTGGAACTGGCATGATCATGGCAACGAGACCGACAAGCCAGTGATCTGGCTTGATGTCCTTGATGTGCCACTTGTCTCGCTACTCGATGCGGCCTTTACCGAGAGCTATCCCGAGGATCGTCAGTTCGTGCAGCGGCCAAGCGGAGATTCTCTTGCGCGCTACGGCTCTGGCCTGCTGCCGGTCAACTACTCCGGCTCGGCTGTAACCTCGCCGATTTTCAATTATCCCTACGCCCGTACCAGGGATGCCCTTGAGACCATGCGGCGGGTTGAGGAGTGGGATCCCTCGCACGGCCTCAAGTTACAGTTCGTCAATCCGACGAATGGCCAATTTGCCATGGCGACGATTGGCACTTTCATGCAGTTGCTACCGAAAGGATTTGCTGGGGAGCGATATCGCAGCACGGACGCGACTGTCTTCTCCGTCATTGAAGGCTCGGGCCAGACTGTAGTGTCGGGCACTGACGGCGTGGACGTGGTCATGACCTGGGGCCCGAAGGATATTTTCGTTGTCCCGGCGTGGTCTTGGCATCGTCACGAAGTGCTGGGTTCTGACGACGCTGTCCTTTTCAGCGCATCGGACCGGCCAGTCCAGCAGACATTCGGGCTCTGGCGCGAAGACCGGGCCAATCGATGACGCGTATCCCGGTCGTCGCTTTGGCCGCCGGGCTGGCTCTCTTCGTTGTTCAGTTTGACCTTGCGGTCCTCCTGTTGTTGCTTCCTGCGATGGCTGGCGATCTTCATCGTCCCGCGATCGAGCTCGCATCTCTTGCCAGTCTGGGCTTTGTTCTCCAGACAATGGTCCTGCCTCTCAGCAACTGGCCCAGCGATCGTTTTGGTACCAGGAGAACGCTGCTTTGGGCGCTCGCCGCATTCGCCGTCTGCGCGATAGGATGCGCATTCGTCTCAACCTACGTTGAGCTCTTTCTGTTCAGGATTGGCGGTGGTGTGGCCGGTGCGCTTGTGGGGCCCGTCGCACGAGCGTTGGTGCTTAAGCGGACCAGTGGCCAGGACCTCGTCAGGGCGCTGAACTATCTCACCGGACCGATGCTCCTTGCACCGGCCATAGCACCGCCGCTGGGAGCGCTTGTGGCAGCGCAGTGGGGTTGGCGCTCGGCATTCTTCTTGACCGCCGCGAGCGCAGGGCTCTGCTGGATCGTTGCATATACCAGCCTCCCCAAGGACGATTCGAGTCGCATCACGAATGGATTCCCCTGGGCTCTTGCCGGGTTCGGATCAGTTGGTCTTGTGGGTGCTCTCGTCGGCTTTGACCGGCTCTTGCTCGGACAATCGTTGCCTGCACAAATGACCGGCGCCCTCCTATTCGCCGTCGGCGCTGGCTGTCTTCTCACGGCGTGGAAGCGGGAGATGGTGGTTGCACCCGATGCGAGCATTCTCGCGCGGCGCTGTTTTGCCTATCCGACCTTTGCGACAATGTTGGGGGCTGCTGGCTTCGCTGCACGAATTCCGCTGAGAGCATTGCCGATCCTGTTGCCGCTGCATCTGCAACTGGGCCTTGGAATGAGCCTTAGGGATACGGGTCTCGCCATGGCGGGACTGAGCATTGGCGACGTTGCTTCCAGACCCTTCATACAGCCAATCCTCGCAATCGCCGGGGTTCGTAAGGCGCTGATTGCTCTGGTCCCTCTGGCTGCCTTGTCGATGGCGGTGCTGGTTATTCCGGGATCTGGGGCTTCACTGGTTCTAGTCGCAAGCATTCTTTTTTGTGCCGGGTTCGCCCGTGCCGTTCTTTTCATGCTCATGAGCGCTTTGGCTCTTGTCGATGTTCCCCGCGAACAGATCGGGCCGGCTTCCTCTGCCTGGAACATTTTCCAGCAAGCGACGAACTCCGTTGCGACGACGCTGTGCTCGTTTGTCCTCGTCCTCTTTCACCAATCCCTGGCATGGGACATGCAGGCAGCAGGTAGGGCATGCGCGCTCGTCCTGGCCGGGCTGCTTCTGACCTCGCTGCCAATGTTCGCGAAGCTGAAGCCAGATGCCGGTCAGAAGTTGCTGCCTGCATCTGGCTCCTGAGCCGGGCTGCGATCAGATCGCGTCCCGTCGCCCATCGCGCTGGAAGGGCAAGGCGACGACATCGGCCCGGACCTCAACCTGATTGCCGCCGTGTTCGCCCCACAGCACCGTGACGGACTGGCCAGCTTCGACACTGCGGTCGACGTGGCCAAGCGATATCATCTTGCGCATGAACGGGCTGTATATCCGCGACGTCGTAGTCCCGACTTCGCGGCCGCCGGCGAAAACCGTGTTTATCTCGATCCCGACAAAACGAGGCATCTCCATGGGCATGAGCGGCGCCTCACCGAACAGCGAGCGAAAGACCGAGACGACATCATCTTCATTCCAGACAAGTCCCAGAAGCCGGCGTTCCGGGCCGCCAGCGTCGCGCTGCCGGATCAAGGCATCGCGGCCGATGAAGTCATGGCTGTCGAGCGAGACTTGCGCGACCCAATTCAGTTCGGCGGGTGTCCGGTAGAGTTCGCGGTCCGAAGCAATGCGATGGCTGCCGATCGGCGTGAGGTTCGAGGGCCCCATGCCGACAAATTGGGGTTTGCCGGCGAACGTTGTCGGAACGGTCAGGAAATCGAGACCATTGGTCGCGATCCCGGCCTCGATATGCGACAGCAGCTGGGCGCGCAGGCCCAGCTCACGCAGTCCGCGTTGATTGCCGATCTCAACAAGCTTGGTCCAGACAGCGTTGCCATGGCTTGAAGGTCCGTGGATCTCGTAGCCGAGCGTACCGGAAACACCTGTGCGAAGAAGCCTGAACTGTGCTCCTTCCCAGGTGAATGTGGTGAACTGGTTGAACTTGATCTCCCGCCAGTCACCACCGAAGGCATCCTCGACGATCTCCAGCGACTTGGGCCCCTGGATCGAGAACAGGAACACGTCAGCAGATACAAATTCCGCTTCCACGTCCCACTTGCCTTCCTTGGCGAGGTAGTAGGCGCGCGGAGAGGTTACACCTGTGTAGATGAACTCGTGTTCGGCAAGGCGGTACAAGACGCCCTGAGATGCAATGAAGCCTTCCTCGTTCACTTCGACGTGATGCTTCATCCGGTTGACGCCGAACTTGGAAAGATCGTTTGTCCCGATCTCGTCAAAGAACCTCAGGGCATCAGGTCCGGTAACCCGAACCTTGTCGAGAGCCGTCCAGTCTCCGAGGTAGGCGGCATCATGGAAGGACCGGCCTTCCTTGATCCAGCCGGAGTACTCCCATGGCTGCCACATGACTCCCCAGCGGCGCAGCGTCCGGCTCTGGTTCGCACTGTCCTGTGCTGCGGCTGCCGGTGAAAGCACGGGCGAGCGATCAAGGTAGAACAGGCCATCCTGCTGCTCCGCAGCTCTCCAGTCGCGGCGATGCCGGGCGCCATCGAGTAGGTTCATCGGGAAAGTCTCCATAGTCAGGTGAAATCCCGTCGCGCCCTTCGGCGCAGATGGGTTTCGCAGAGACGTTCTAGGTCACCTTGAATGCGTTGAACCACCGCTATTCTAGGGGGAAACAGCTTCACGCGAGATGGAGGCAAACCAAAACATCACAGTTTCGCACCGCCGCCATCGACCAGCAGCGTCTGGCCGGTGACCATCGCGCAATCGTCGCCGGTGAAGAACAGGATCGGCCCCACGATATCAGCGGTCGTGAGCATTCGCGAGATCGGCTGCCGGCTCCAGGTTGCGCGCTTGAGTTCATCAGGCGCCATGGCCGTACCGGGTGTCTCGGTCACGCTCGGTGCAAGAACGTTGACGTTGATCCCGCGTCCGCCAAGCTCGTTCGCCATGGTCCGGCTCAGGCCGATGACCGCCATTTTGCTCGAGACATAGTGCGAAAAGCCCGGCACTTCCGAGAGCATTGACGCGGTGGCAAAGTTGAGGATGCGGCCCCAGCCGTTTTCTGCCATCAAGGGAGCGAATGTGCGGCAGCCAAGGAACACGCCGTCCAGGTTGACCCGGTGCACGACGGACCACGTCGCATAGTCGAGCGCATCAAACGGGACGAAGGGATAGATACCCGCACCGTTGATAAGGATGTCGGCTCTCCCGAACTGCTCGCTCACCGCATCGCGCGCCCGGTTCCAGTCCTGCTCGGATGTCACGTCCGCCTTGACGATGGCAGCCTCGCCACCCGCCTCGCGCACGAGCTCGGCCGTTTCCGTTGCCTCATCAAGATCTAGCAGGGCGATATTCTCGCCGCGCTTTGCCAGCGCAACGGCAGCCGCCTGACCGATACCCTGGGCGCTGCCGGTGATGACAGCCACCCGTTTGGTAGATTTGTTCGCCATTGCAGATCCTTCTCATGACTCAGTTTGGTAGGGTGTGTTGTATGGGGACGGCGTCAAGCCGCAGAACGCGTTGTCGGCCCGACATCAGGGGCTACGGTCTGGCTCCTAGCGAGCACCGAGGCCCTCAAAGGCAAGAGCCTCGGCAACCGCAGTCCGCTTAGCCATGCTTGCCTGATACTCGGCAAGCCTCGGGGGCTTTGGAAGCTGCAAGAAATCGCACCAGAACAGAATCGTAAAGAGATACGCATCAGCGACGCCGGGCTTTTCCGCGCCCAGCAGGTAGTCACCGGTGTGAAGGTCATCAATCATGGCGAGACGGTTGGCGATTTCCTTCTTTTGTCGCTCCAGTTCTGGGGCTTCGGCGCCGCGATAAAAGGAACGGAAATTGCGGTGCAATTCCGTCGAAATGAACGCTAGCATCTCGATGAGCCGAATTGGGCTGACCGCAGCCAGTTCGCCAGATTTCTCGGCTACTGCGTAGAGGACAGCGACCATTTCGGTAATCTTTTGGCCATCAGCGTCGATCAGGACCGGTACATAGCCTTTGGCAGACACATCCGCGAATGCTTTGCCGTCCGCGCAAGTCCGGTTCTCGAGATCCACCTTGATGCCCTCGAAGGCGATCCCGGCTTCGCGCAGTGCAATATCGACTGCGAGACTGCATGCGCCTGGGACAAAGTAAAGCTTCATGGAATACTCCGGATCAATCGTGCCAAGGGTATGACATGAGCGCTCAGTGCAACAAACGCGCGTTGTGAAAAGCTGTTGTGCAGCAGGCAAACCTAACCGCGCCTTGCTGCCTCTTGCCGCTTTCGCAGTCCCGTAAAGAGGATTGCGTTGATCTGTTCCGCCAGTTCGCGCTTCGCGACACTTTTGAAGTCACCGAGCCATTGCGGTACCCATGCCATTGCACCTCCGACAACGGAGTCCGCGATCACATAATCGAGTTCACGGATCGATCCGTCGGAGATACCGAGTTCATAGATCCGCGATACAGTCGCAAACAACCCGCCGATCCCAGACATGACACGTTCGCGCAAATCATCAGGCAATGACTGTATGCCGGGGAGAGTGGCGAGTGGGGCTATGCCTTCCACGTGTGCGAGGGAGTTAAGATAAACCGCATTGCGCAGCCAATGAGCTCCATTGGCAGCGTTGCTGCGCGCGACCTCCAGAATCTGCGACTGGATTTGATAGGCGCGCTCATAGCAAGAGGCGACCAGTGCGGCCTTGCTGGGAAAATGATGGTAGATCGACCCTTTGGTGATTCCGATCGCCATTGCAATGTCGTCAATCGATGTCGCCTCGATGCCGTTCCGGTTGAAAAGACCTGATGCAGCCTGCGCTAGCCGCTCGATTCTTGCGCGGTGAAGTTGCTCGCGATCGAAAATATCGGGGGTCGGCGACGAGATCAGCGAAAGATCCAGCATGGGGTCGGGAGCCGCTTTTGCATCTGTCGCAATTCCATTCAGAATGATGTCGCAAAGGGCAGCAGCTACCCTGTTAGGATTAAGCGTGAGGTCGTCGGTCCATTGTTGGGAAGTTCGCGCCCAGCTCAGCATGCTCAGCAGAATATGGGCTGCGATCATAGGAGGGTGCGAAACAAAAAGCGCTTCACGCGAGCCTCGTTCAATGAGCGCAGCCAGGCGTTGTGTGATGCGTTTCATCCGCTCGTGTATGGTGTGACCAGCCCCTGGGGGAAGCCAGTCCACGTCAACCAGAGCGACAGCCGAGCGCGTCTCGTCTGAGAACTGGTGGCGGATGAAGCCCGTCAGGGCCAAGTCGGCCGGCCCATACGCTAGGTCCAAGCCCTCTTCGAGCAGATCGCAGGTCATGGTGAAGCATGCAGCCACGACCGCCTCGCGGTTCTGAGCGTAGTAATACAGCGACTTCCTAGGCATCTTGAGACGTGCTGCCAAATCTGACAGCCGGATGGCTGACACCCCCCGCGAATTTATGAGGCGTGTCGCTTCGAGAATGACGGCCTTGCGGCGCTCATCCAGAATCGCTGATTTGTTCTTCGCTCGGTCCGCAGCCATTGCCCCAAGGCTCTGCCAGCTTCGCTTACCCTTGTCACGCGGATGCCGAACTCTGCCACCATTCATCGGGAATTCGCATTCGGCGGTCGCAGGTAACGTTGATCAGCTAACGGGCTGTGCGGCACGTCACGAGCGGACTACCCACTTGACAACTGATTATAGCCACGCTGTTTTAAAAACATACTCAAGTGGCCAAAAAGGAAATGCCATGCGTGAGAGCCTTGAGTTGGCGGAAACGCCAGGGCAGTCCTGCATCCATCGAGGTAAGGTCGCCGTGGTGACAGGTTCAGCGAGCGGCATCGGGCGCGCCATAGCTCTGCTGCTCCATGCGGAGGGGGCACATGTTGTGTTCGCCGACTTGGCGGACAGCTCTGCGGCCATGGACGGGGCGCAGATGGAAGTTGGTGCGGGCCGTGCAATGTCAGTCCAGCTCGACGCGTCATCAGAAGCATCTTGGGATAACTTGCGGGCCGAGGTCGAAGCCGAATTCGGGACCCCGGACATCCTCGTCAACAATGTCGGTCTTTGCCCTTTTGTCCCTTTTCTCGATCAGGACTACATCGGTTGGCGATCAACGATGCAGATCAATGTCGATACGGCATTTCTTGGCGCAAGAACCCTCGTGCCCGGCATGGTGGCGAAAGGGTGGGGGCGGATCATTAATCTCGCATCCGCTTCCATCGCTACAGAGCAGTTTGGCTTGTCTGCGTACCTGGCCAGCAAGAGTGCCGTGGTCGGACTGACCCGAGGCCTGGCAAATGATCTGGGCAGGCATGGGATTACCGCTAACGCGATCGCGCCCTCAATTACCACCACCCCGGCCACTCAGGTGGTGCCGGAAGACATGAAGCGGCAAGTATACTCCCGTGCACCGATCCCGCGAGAAGCCGACCCACGTGAGATTGCCAGTGCCGTATCGTTTCTTGCAAGCGATCGTGCTGCCTTCGTAACCGGACAGACGCTCATGATCTCTGGCGGGCTGACCAAACTCTGAGCTTCTCCAAACAGGACCATCGTTCATGAAAACAGATTTCTCGAACCGGAAGTGGGCAGCCCGTTACCCTGAGCTCGGGCAGGGCCCGATCTCACCGATCCCCGCCATATCGCCAGAATTCTTTGAGAAGGAACGCCAGGTCATCTTCCGTCAGCATTGGCTCAATGTTTGCTCCCTCATCGATCTGCCCGAGCCGGGCGATTTTTTTGTGAGGGACATCAAGGTGGTCGGGGCGTCGATCCTTCTTGTGCATGGGAAGGACGGCATCATCCGCGGCTTTCACAATGTCTGTTCGCACCGGGGCAACAAGGTTGTCTGGGAGCGCAAGGGAAAGCTCAGGGGCATGTTCGTATGCCAACTCCATTGCTGGTCTTATGACGCCGAGGGCAAACTCCGCGCGGTACCTGACGAGGAGAACTTCTACGACATCGACAAAACCGAGCTCGGGCTCACTCCTGTGTCCACCGAGGTATTCGAGGGCTTAGTGTTCGTGAACCTTGCGAAGGACCCTGAACAGTCCCTTGTGGAATCACTCGGCGAGATCGCCACCAGCCTAAAAGAGGCGGCATTTGATCGCTTCGAGCGAACCAATAGCTACGTCTTCGACGATCATTCCAACTGGAAAGTCGCACTGGATGCCCAGAACGAGAGCTACCACATCCCGTTCCAGCATCGATATCTGATGAAGGACATGATCGCATCCAACTCCAAGGGGATGACAAGACTGCAGGACGTTGGTTTTTTCGGCCCCCACAGCCGCGTCTCCGCGGAGCTCAATCCCGACTACGCGCCTTCTCCTCTGGCCGGTATGCTGATGGGTGCAGTGATCGGCGGTGACGAAGGCCTGCGGATTCCAATGCACGGGGGAATGGTCGATACGTATCTCCTCTTTCCCAATTTCCATCTTATCGTCATGCGGGGCCCTGCAGGTGACAGCTTTGTCACCTACAACTACTGGCCCGAAGCTGTCGACCGCACGAGCTGGGAGGTTCACGTATACGCCAGTCCCGCGCGCAATGCGGCGGAGCGGGTCGCCCAGGAAATGTCGGCTACACGCTTCAGGGCCATTCTCGACGAAGATGCTGGCAGCCATGAAGCCGTCCAGGTCGGTCTGGCCTCGGGCGCCAAGAGCGGGATCCTGCTTCAGGACGAGGAAATCCAGATCAGGCACTTTCACCGTACGGTGGAGGATCTGATCGCCCAGGCACGGGAGCACGCTTGATGACAATGATTTGCGAACGCGCCCTGCCGGCAGGGTTCGAAGACTTGCAGCCTTTCGTTGCCAAGTGGGCGAAGGCTTCGGAAGCCGAGCGTCATGCCGAGCGCGAGAACAGCACGATCGCAGAAGCAGATGCTTTCTATGCGGCGATGTTGCCACGCATGGAGGAGATCCTGGGTTGGCTCGCCGGACAGCCGGCGCACGGCCTCGATGACGAGGCTGCCACTTTGCTTGATCTGGCCAATGGCCTCGTCGAGGCAAGCCTTGCCACCGAAGTATACCGCCAACCGGAAGTCATCAACGGCTTTGATCGCTCCCGCCTGCACTTCGTACAAGTATCGGGAAGCTGAAACAGAAGAGGGGGCCTGCAAGGCGTTGCGGGCCCCCTCCAGGGTTTCATTGGCTAACCTGTCCCGTGCCAGGAACCGGTGGGCACAGTGTCATGCGCTTTCGGGCACCTTCTCGGCATTCTCGGCTGCGACGAGCCTGTCGAACAGGCGGCGTGCACGAACCGAAGCCGTATCGATCGCGAACAGGGCTGGCCTGCTTTCCATAAGGTCGCGATCCCCGAGGTTTGCCTGCTGGCTTTCGACCATGGGCAGATCTTCTGCCTCGAATGCATAGCGCAGACCCTGGCGCATACCTTCGTTGAAGCTTGCGTCATCGGTCTTGTAGGTCTGGCCGCTGGCATAGAGGTAATGGGTGGTGGTCTCGGTCTCCGCCGTGAAGATGTGAGCGGTCCAGGTATCTATGCCTTCGGATTCCGGACGGCCGGTCGGGGTGGCGCCTGTGCGGATCAGCATGGCACCGTTCGGATTCCAGTCCACCTCGGCCCATTGATCCGTCATGATGTCAGGTGACGGAAACTCACCGACCATGACGGCGGGCGTACGCCAGTTGGCCTGGAACATGTTGAGCTTAAGGCTGTTCTCGCCTTCTTCGATCATGCGCTTGCTGCGGCTGAGCGCGCCGCTGCCGAGATAGGGATGGAGGAAGTCCGCATGGCCCGGATCGAGAATGTTGTCCTCGAACAGCTTGTGGCTGGCTTTGGCGTATGTGGATCCGCGCACGAAGCCTGTTTCGGGCAGCGTCCGCGTGAAGGCGAGAACCTGCGGAATCAGGGCAACGTCTGCGAGCTCCGCAGCGCCAGTCCAGACCCAGATCATATCGTCCTGAACTTCGACCGGGTAAGAGCGGATGTTGAGGCTGTCCACGACGGGGCCATGCGGATTCACGGCGCACTTGCCATCTCCGCCGAAGCCGAGGCCGTGATAGAGGCAGGTCAGCTTGCCGTCGCGCACGCCGCCAACGCTGAGCTTGGCTCGGCGGTGAGGGCAGACATCTTCGTTCGCTGCCACCGTGCCGTCTACCGTGCGCCAGAAGACGATGGACTCGCCGGCAATCACGCGGCCAAACGGCTTGTCCTCTGGGAGGTCTTGCAGCCACAGGGCAGCGTACCAGGTGTTCTTGAGAAAAGGCATAAGGTCTCCTTTGTGCACTGCAGCATAACATCGGGATGACGCGCCATTTTCCCAAGGGCAAGAGAGCGCTGGACACTTTCGCATGTGCCGCATGTAATCTGCACCAAAGGGACACTGGACTTTCTGCGGGGGATACTTGCTGCGCGCATTCGTCAGCGCGCTCGGCCCCTTGGCTACTTTGCAGTATGTAGCGCTCTGGATGACCAAGCCACCAATGCCGCGGTCGCGAAGACCGGCACGAGAACAATACCTGTCAGGACCAGTCCGTCGAGTTTGAGCGCGTCGGCAAGATCCAGACCAGCCAGGGCGAAAAGCGCGATGCTGCCAATCAGAATGTTGCCAGCGCCAACCGCGCCGGAGAACATTCGCAACAGTTTCACCGAGCGCTCGCTGCTACTCCTTATTAGATGGGTGACGATTAGACCGTTAAGGCCGCCGATGACGAGCATGCCGGCTCCAAAGCCCAGGATCCCCACAAGGGCGATTTCGGAGCCGCCAATCGCGCGTCCGGCCATGCTGAGGCCTAGAGCAATACCGACCGTATCGAGAGAGATTGCAAAAATGGCCCCGACCAGAATCGAATTGAACCAGCCATAGCGAACACTGAACAACCTTGAGCGGACACCCGCTAGCCTCGGCTCTGATAACCCTTGGGCGAAGGCACCCTTCAGATTGAGCACTCCAAGCAGTATGAGAATGGTACCGGAACCAGCCAACCCGATCGGTTCAAGCCATTTCGGTGATGCGGCGAGGTCCGGGTATAAGAAGGCACCAAGCACACCGACAAGGGTCACCACGACGATATGGCCTGTCGAGAAGAGTATTCCGCTAAGCCTTGCGATCAGCGGATTTCGCGAAAAGTTCTGGCGCGCGATCCCGTCGATAACGCTCAGGTGATCTGCATCAAATGCGTGGCGGGCTCCGAGCGCCGCTGCGGTGAGAAAGAGCATTTCAGCAGTGTTGACAGCGAGGTCAATCATGCCACGCATTCTCGCGCGGTCAATGCAACGACAGTCTTGAACCATCTGGAGAATGAGGCAGGCCCGTTAGGAGGAGCGGCCAGTGCAGCGGTTTTGACGAGGTGCCGCGGGCCTGCTAATTGGAAATCCACGGCAAAACCTTTGTGTAAGAGCTTTTAGCTGATTGTTCTTACCTTCCGGTTGCACCTTAGGCAACGATCCCAAGTCGCAACTCAGTCCGCAGCATAATGACGGGAATGACACGTGCAGCGTATAACGATCTCGATCGACACGGCGCTGGCTGAAGCGCTCGATGAGATGGCGACCGCACGTTCATACCAAAGCCGCAGCGAGGCCGTACGGGACCTGGTGAGAGAGAGTATTGAACATTGGCGTGAGGAAAGCGATGTCAGAGGCCAATGCGTTGCCAATTTCTGTTATGTCTACGACCGCGAAATTCGCGATTTGCCGCAGCGCATTGCGGATATCCAGCATGAGGCTCATGACCTGATCGTGTCCTCGATGGTATTGCGGCTTGACCACTTCAACGTCCTCGAAACGCTCGTACTCAAGGGCGCCAGAGAACGTGTGGTTGCCTTTGCTGACAGGATCCGCGCTGAGCGGGGTGTCTGCCTGCCATCGTTCTCCTCGATCAGGGTTGAAGTTGGTGACAAGCACGACAGTCCAGCTCACGACCACGGCGGTCGTCACCTGCACCTCACGCCGACTGTTTGACTTCCCGATAGACCGGCAGCATCGGAGTTTTTCGATTTGCGGCCGCCGTGCGGTCAACAAGAGTTGTGACTTTGGCGCGGCTTGCAAGGTTGGCTGCGGCGCATCAAGTTGAAGGGGTGGATCCAGGCATAATGAGACGCTGGGGCGCGAGGAAGCATTGACAGACCTCAGTCATCAGAAAGAGCGGCCAGCCATGTCCGGGGCAGACAGGACCCCTGTCCTGTCCGTGCGCGGACTATCCAAGACCTACGCTGGAAGACGGGTACTCAAGTCGATTGACCTCGATGTAATGCCTGGAGAGATCTTTGCGCTGCTCGGCGAGAATGGAGCCGGGAAGACAACCCTGATCGAATGCATCACTGGCTTGAAGGAAGCGGATAGCGGGGCCATCACGGTCCTTGGCCAGACGCTCTCGGGCAATGAACGTTCCCTTCGCGCCAGCATCGGCTTGGTGCCACAGGAACTGGCGCTGGAGCAATTTGAAACCGTAGAACAATCCATGCAGTTCACGCGGCGCCTGTTCGGGAAGCGCCCCGATCCGGCCCTGTGCAGCAGTCTGCTGACCACGCTAGCACTTCAGAACAAGCGTAGCGCGATCGTCGGCGAGCTGTCTGGCGGGATGAAGCGGCGCTTGCTGATCGCAAAGGCGCTCTACCATGAGCCTGAGATCCTCTTCCTTGATGAGCCGACGGCCGGGGTCGACCTCGCCTTGCGTGAGGACATGTGGAGCACGATCACGACCTTGCGGGATGAAGGCAAGACCATCATCCTGACCACACATTATCTTGAAGAGGCTGAGGCCTTAGCGGACCGGGTCGCGGTACTGCACGAAGGCGCTTTGCTCGGACCGAAACGCAATTCGGAGTTTCTCGAAGTAGTCGGCGGCGTTTGCGTCGAGGCCCATGCACAAGAGCGCCAGTCTTCGCTACCCCAATCGCTGCTGGAGCTTGGGTTCTTCCTTGATGAGGACAGAAAGAAGATCTCATGTGTGAGCGCTGCAGGCGTCCATCATGCAGAAGTCCTGGCATGGGTTGCACAGACGCTGAATGACTCTGGGATCAGGCTGACAGCGATCTCAGCCAATCCGCCGAGCTTTGAACGGGCATTCCGCGCGCTGACGGAAGGCGGCAATTGATGCTTATCCATGCCAGTGCTGTCTATTTCTCCGAGCTGCTGCGCTACAGAAGAAACCTGCTCAGAATCCGTCGTCGCACCGATCGTCATAGCCTTGCTCTACGAACTTGTCTTCGGCTGGGCCGAGACATCAGCGAAGGGGCACGGTGCCGCTTTCGTCTTCCCTGGCATTCTCTTCCTCTTGACCGCGTCCGAAGCTTTTAACAGCACGTCCTACGGAATTTTCCTCCCGCGCTTTAGCGGTGCGATCTACGAGATCGTCTCCTCACCAGCGAGCATTGGCGAGGTCATGTCAGGTTTTCTGCTTGCCGCGCTTACCAGAGTTGTCGCGATCGCCGGGGGGTTCCTACTTGTTTCATGCATGTGCTTTGGTCTTGGCATTGTCCATCCCTTGGGCCTTTTTCTTGCCGTAGTCGTCTCAACCCTGATTTTCGGTATGGTGGGCCTCATAGTCGGGATTCTTGCGCGCGAGTTCGAGCAGATCCCGATCTTCCCGGCTTTCGTCATCATGCCGCTGGTCTTTATGGGCGGGACCTTCATCGACATCGCCGAGATGCCTGGTCTCTGGCCAGATATCCTCGCCTTCAATCCGCTGGCTGCCTTTGTTAAGGTATATCGGTTCCTTTCCAACGGAACGACCACCGGCAACGCAGCACCCGGCTCGGGCGAGGTCTTGGCCATTTGCGGCGTGCTGCTGGCTGCTCTCATCATCCTTGCCCGGCTGCTGAGAACCAACCGCCACAGGCGTACCTTCTCCAACTGACGAAATGGTCCGCCGCGAGGCTGTCGGCCGATCCGAAAGCAACGTCCATAACTGAAAAATCTGATCCCGATTTCACTGGCTTGGCACTCGATCGCGCATTTTTTGCAGCGCACCGCTCACGGGGTGACATGGTTTTGCGAGAGTGCGAAATGGCCGATGAGGACTTGTCCGATCTCGACCTCTCGGGTTGGCGCTTCGAGCGCTGCGATGTGCGTCGTACCCGCTTCTGCAGTGCTAAGCTTTACCAGACAGTCTTTCGCGGGTGCCGCGGAGCCTTTGCCAACTTTTCCGGCGCAAGCTTTTCCGAAGGTGCGATCCAAGGCGGGGATTTCAACAACAGTATCCTGCGCGGAGCGCAGATGGACAGCGTTACTTTGCGGGGATGCAAGCTTTCCGGCGCCGATCTATCTGGTGCTCGCACGATGGGCCTCACGATGGAGGAAGTCCTTTTGGTCAGCGCAAGACTACCGGGGTTCTCGTTCAGGAAGGAAACGCTCACCAGAATCGATTTTTCCGGCGCGGACCTTCGCAGTTGCGATTTTCGCGGGGCTCGATTCGATAGCAGCAGCCTGCGCGATGCCGCGCTGGATGGATCGCGGTTCGAAGGCGCAGACTTGCGAGGCGCTGATCTAGGGGGTGTTCAACTCGTGAACGCCGGATTGTTTGCCGGTGCAATTATCTCCCGAGATCAAGCAACCCAGCTGCTGTCGAAGCTTGGGCTTAAAGTGCTCTAGTTCAGCCATATACCAACGACGTTGCAGCCGTAATAACAGACGCGACAAGACATTTGTCAGATACTCGTGCATGTCTCCTTGCGGACACATGCGGCCGGCCTTGATCAGCGGAAGGCATAGGCGCCAAATGGAGATAATGCTAAAATTCAACATTATCTATGCTTCTAACCTATGATCTCTTGCGCATATCGAAGCACGCTTATCAACGCAGTGTGCCGAGGTAACGGATGAGCTCCGCGCGTTCGGCGGGACTGGTCGTTGCTATCGTCATACGCGTTCCCGGCACAACCATATTTGGATTCGTCAGAAACCTATCCAGATTATTGGTATTCCATACCAAGCCGCTTCTCTTAATCGCTGAGGTATAGGGATAGCTGGCAGAACCTGCCCTGCGACCGATCACGCCGAAGAGACTTCGGTCCCACCGACGACTTACCTGCAACGTTGCTGTGGCACACAGCGCAACGCTGCTTGAACAACCGGTCGCTAATTTGAGTCTGCGCTTTGGCACCATCAGTGGGCGATATCGCGACGAGCAGGAGCACCGCTGAAGCGGAAGCCAACGTCAAACCGGGCATAAAGCGCATCTTGGTGTCCTCATCCATTCGGCGCCGAGGCCGAAGGTTATTTCCTTGCTTCGAGAGGATTAACGTAGCCTGATCGCTCACTCAAAGACTCAAATTGGTAATAACAGTGCATCTGCAACACCGATATAGAGGCATCTCCTGGCTTGAAAGAATGGTCGATGTCTCGCACGCTGAACGTCTTAACATTCCTCAATGATGCGATCGGCAGGGGAGAACGATGCGCACTTGTCGCCATTGCCGATTTGATAGGAAGCGCTTCACGTGCGCGTGGTTCGCTGATGGCAGTCACTGAAACTGGCGAGTGGTGCGGTTCATTGTCAAGTGGCTGCCTTGAGGCGGCACTTGTCGGAGAAGCTAGGCGTGTCATAGCCAGCGGAACAACGGAGATATTGCGGATCGGGCAGGGTTCCCCGCTGATCGATCTGCGTCTGCCCTGTGGAGGCGGATTGGACCTCCTAATTGTGCCAGAGCCGGATTCAAGAGCAATCTCTCTTGCTGTCGCAAGCCTGCTTCGCCGGCAAGCGGTCATGTTGCATTTGACCAGAAATGGCGGGGTGACCTGCGCTCAAGCCGACTGCCAAGCCATAGCCATTTGGGATGGAGAGGAACTGGTTGTACGCTGCAATCCTTCCTTGCGCTTGCACATTGTCGGACACGGTGACGAGACCTCCGCCCTAGCCAGGTTGGCTATCGCGCACGGCGCAGAGGTTTTCGTGCACACACCCGACGTAAGACTATTAGAATGTTGTCGCGCACTGGGCTGTGAAGTCGCATTGATGAAGACACCGGGTGATTGCTCGATATTAAGTCCTGATCTTTTTTCGGCCGCTATCGTCCTGTTCCATGATCACGACTGGGAGGTTGAGCCGCTAATGCGGCTGCTGGCGAAGCCCTGCTTCCTCATCGGCGCGATGGGAAGCCCGCAGACGCATTCGACGAGACTCAAAGCCCTACGCGATGCTGGCGCGGACGCGGCGGCGATGGCGCGCATTGTCGGTCCGGTCGGTCTCATCCCCTCCACCCGCGATCCCGAAATGCTAGCTTTGTCGGTTCTGGCGCAGGTCGGTGCGGCGTGGAACGAAGCGAACAGGCGAGGCTTTGCAACCGGCATCTAGAGCAAATGACGTCTCGCTGCTAAAAGGTCGTCGGGCGTGTCGATATCGATGGCCAGTTCCTGACTCAAGACAACAACTGATTTGCCCGACAGCAATGACTGTGCACCTCGGTCCCCGGAAAGCTGGACCAATGCAGAGAAGTATCGCTTGCCCATGATTGCCGGCACCATAGCGCGCATGTTCACTTGCGTCGCCGTGCAGTCTCCGTTGAAAGCGTCGATCAGCGCGCGGAAATGCCTGGTTGGAACGAGTGGCATATCTGCCAGCGCAATTAGTACTGCATCCGCACCGGCTTTCTCCGCCGCTCCAATGCCTATTCCTATGGAACGGGACAGCGGTGCGTCTGCAGGGTCAAGAGGCAAAGGCGAGAAACCCAGAGCTGCGAGATCGGGTGTATCTGTTCCGTGCACCGCTATCCGAATCGGAAGGTCAAGCGCAGCAAGATTTTCCGCGGCGTGAAATCCAAGAGGCTTGCCGCCAAGATCTTGCAGGAGCTTGCCTCCACCAAACCTCGTCGCGCGCCCTCCGGCAAGTAACAGAACAGCAATTCGTTCGGGCTCGGTTGTTGTCATCACGCAAACAGTATCGGCAAAATTTTGCCGCTGGCCAAGCTTTGAATTAAGGGGAGCGCATCTGCCGATTAGACTTGCAAGCCATTCGCAGAGCCTTGCCAACTGGTAACTTTGCAAGGGAACTTTGCGTCAAGACTCGATCATAGCGGGATCCGAGTTTCAGCTGGTCAGCCTGACGAAACGTCATGTCCTTTAGCTTCGGAACAAACCCACCGTTAGCGGCTGTTGATTTGTACTGAGAATGAAGACCAAATCACGAGTCCGGGTACAATTTCACGAGCATCCTAGGGATGGTGCTGGAACCGGTCTCAAACTAGGGACGCTGACCGCAAAGCTGTTGGTCTTAAGATAGCGACTAAAATTGGGGGTGTGATCCTACTATGTAGCCTGCGCAGATGAGGAGACTTAAGTCATGAAGACCCGCGCCGCCGTTGCGTTCGCCCCCAAGCAACCGCTTGAAATCGTCGAACTTGATCTGGAAGGCCCCAAGCCGGGCGAGGTGCTGGTCGAGATCATGGCTACCGGGGTGTGCCACACTGATGCCTACACCCTCGACGGGTTCGATTCGGAAGGGATCTTCCCCTCGGTCCTCGGCCACGAAGGCGCCGGGATCGTGCGCGAGGTTGGTACCGGGGTGACCTCGGTCAAGCCCGGTGACCACGTGATCCCGCTGTACACCCCCGAATGCCGGCAGTGTAAGTCGTGCCTTTCGGGCAAGACCAATCTGTGCACCGCGATCCGCGCCACCCAGGGCAAGGGGCTGATGCCCGATGGCACTTCGCGGTTCAGCTACAAGGGCCAGCAGATATTCCATTACATGGGCTGTTCGACCTTCTCGAACTTCACCGTGCTGCCCGAGATCGCGGTCGCCAAGATCCGCGAGGACGCGCCGTTCCAGTCGAGCTGCTACATCGGCTGCGGGGTGACCACGGGCGTCGGCGCGGTGATCAACACGGCGAAGGTGCAGGTGGGCGATAATGTCGTGGTCTTCGGCCTTGGCGGCATTGGCCTTAACGTGATCCAGTGGCGCGCGGCTGGCAGGCGCGGGCAAGATAATAGGCGTCGACATCAACCCCGACCGCGAGGAGTGGGGCCGCAAGTTCGGGATGACCGCGTTCCTCAACTCGAAAGGCATGAGCCGCGAGGATACGGTCGCGAAGATCGTCGCGATGACCGACGGCGGGGCCGACTACACCTTCGACGCGACCGGCAACACCGAAGTGATGCGCACCGCGCTGGAAGCCTGCCACCGCGGCTGGGGTACCTCGATCATCATCGGCGTGGCCGAGGCGGGCAAGGAAATCAGCACGCGCCCGTTCCAGCTGGTCACCGGACGCAACTGGCGCGGCACCGCGTTCGGCGGGGCCAAGGGCCGGACCGACGTGCCGAAGATCGTCGACATGTACATGACCGGCAAGATCGAGATCGACCCGATGATCACCCACGTCATGGGTCTGGAAGAGATCAACACCGCCTTCGACCTGATGCACGCGGGCAAGTCGATCCGCAGTGTCGTGGTGTTCTGATCTTCAATTGAGACAGAGGGAAATCATTATGGCTGATCCGGTTATCTCGGGCGACGACGTCTTCTCGCACGCTTGCCTCGGCGCAAGTGACCTTGCCGCCTCGACCGCATTCTATGACGCCGCCCTAGCGCCGCTCGGTATCAAGAATATGGGACCGTTCGGTGATGCCTGCACACTCTATGGCAAGACCAAGCCAGCGCTGCTGGTGCTAAAGCCGGGCAACGGCGAGGCACCGTCGGGCAACGGCGTCACGCTTGGCTTTGCCGCAACGTCGCCGGCCGAAGTTGACGCTTTCCACGCTGCGGGCCTCGCCGCCGGCGGGACTGACGAAGGCGCGCCGGGCGCACGTGGTCACCTGCCGGGTGCCTACGCCGCCTACTTGCGGGATCCGGCCGGCAACAAGGTCTGCTCCTACACATTTGTCTGAGACAATAGCCATGGAACAGGTCAGCGCGAATAGGAGTCACGGCGGGACACAGACCGTTTGGACGCATCAGTCGGCAGAAACCCTGACCGCGATGACCTTCTCGGTCTTCGTGCCCGATCATGCCCCGGGCGCTAGACTGCCGGTGCTGTGGTATCTCTCGGGGCTGACCTGTACCCATGCCAACGTCACCGAAAAGGGCGAATACCGTGCCGCCTGCGCGGAAGCCGGGGTGATCTTCATAGCCCCCGATACCAGCCCGCGCGGCGATGACGTGCCCGATGACGAGGGCTATGATTTCGGCAAGGGCGCGGGTTTCTATGTCGATGCGACCCAAGAGCCTTGGGCCGCGAACTTCCGCATGCGCAGCTACATAGAGCAGGAACTGCCCGAATTGGTGGCCGAACAGTTCCCGATGGCCGACATGGACCGGCAAGGCATCACTGGCCATTCGATGGGCGGCCATGGCGCGCTGACCATTGCGCTGCGAAATCCCAGCCGGTTCAAGTCGGTCAGCGCCTTTGCCCCGATCGTCAGCCCGCTCGATTGCCCCTGGGGCGAGAAGGCGCTGGGCGGTTACCTTGGCAGCGACAAGGCAGCTTGGCGCGAATACGACGCCTGCGCGCTGATTGAGGACGGTGCACGCTTGCCCGATCTGCTGGTCGATCAGGGCGAGGCCGATGGCTTCCTTGCCGAGCAGCTCAAGACGGAACTCCTGATCAAGGCTTGTGTGGCTGCCGGTCAACCAGCGACGGTCCGCATGCAGCCCGGCTATGACCACTCCTACTATTTCATTTCCAGCTTCATGGCCGAACATGTCGGCTGGCATGCTGCGCGGCTCTAGGACTGACGCAATGGATACGATTGAATTCACTGTGATTGCTCGGGATGGTTCGAAGGGCGCACTCGCTGCTGCACCTGGTATCAGTCTCATGGAGGCCTTGCGTGACGCAGGTTACGATGACCTGCTCGCGCTTTGCGGCGGCTGCAGCTCTTGCGCTACCTGCCACGTGATCATTGAGGAGGGTGCCGAAAATCTGCGCAGCGTCAGCGGCGCGGACGAGGATGACCTGCTGGATAGTTCGGATCACCGTGCACCAGGATCGAGACTTTCTTGCCAGTTGATCCTCGACTCCAAGGCCGCGGGCATCGTCGTCCGTATTGCAGCGCAAGACTGATCCGTTCGGAAGCTAAAATGACCCTCTCTGAACTGGTCGATGATTTCCTATCCGCGCGGGACGGAGAGGAGGGGGTGCTGCTCCCGTTGCTGCAAGAAGTGCAGGAGGCGTTCGGCTGCGTCTCGCCCGAGGCCGAGCAGGCAATCGCTCAGGCGCTGAACCTGTCGCGCGCCGAGGTCCATGGAGTCGTGAGCTTCTATCACGATTTTACCGCAGAGCCTGATGCGCGCCCCTGCGTTCAGCTATGCCGGGCCGAGGCCTGTCAGTCGCGCGGAGTCGAGGCGCTGGTCGTCGCGGCAGAAGCGGCGGCGGGCGAGCGGGTGCGCCTCGCCACAGTATACTGCCTCGGCCTTTGCAGCGTTGGGCCAGCTGCCCGGGTAAAGAATACCGTTCACGCTCGGCTGAACGAAGCCAGCCTGGTCCAGCTGATCGAGGCGGCGCGATGACCCCCGCGCCCGCCCTTGTGCGAATCAGCGACGATGCTCTTGCCCTCGCATGTGGAGCCGATGCCCTGGCCGCTGAGTTTGTCGCTGCCGGCTGCACGGTCGAGCGCGTCTCAAGCTGGGGCATGCACTGGCTTGAACCACTGGTCGAGATTGCCGGCCAGGGCTACGGTCCTGCTACGTCTGCCGATGTGGCCGACATTCTCGCCGGTACCAGTGCCAAAGCCATCGGCCCGATCGCCACGCATCCTTTCCTAGTACGCCAGCAGCGGCTGACCTTTGCACGTGCCGGCCGCACCCGCCCTCTTAGCCTCGAGGATTACGCTGCGACCGGTGGTTGGTTCGGTCTGGATCGCGCGCGGAGTCTGCCGCCCGAACAGGTCGTGGCCGAGGTCACCGCGTCAGGCCTGCGCGGCCGGGGCGGCGCCGGTTTCCCTGCCGGGATCAAATGGCAGACCGTCGCCGGGGCCGCGTCCCCACGCAAGTACGTGGTCTGCAATGCCGACGAGGGCGACAGCGGCACCTTCGCAGACCGCATGTTGATGGAAGGCGATCCGTTCCAGCTGCTCGAAGGCATGGCGATCGCAGCCCATGCTGTGGGTGCGGAGCGCGGGTATGTCTACGTGCGCAGCGAGTATCCCCACGCCATCGCGAAATTGAATGCAGCGATCGAACTGGCCTCGGCCGGGCTCGCGCCGCTCGAGATCGAAGTGCGCGTCGGCGCCGGGGCATATGTCTGCGGTGAGGAGACCTCGCTCCTCAACTCGATCGAGGGCAAGCGCGGCGAGGTTCGCGCCAAGCCGCCCTTGCCGGCGCTGCAGGGGCTTTTCGGTTGCCCGACCGTGGTCAACAACGTCCTCACCCTCGCCGCTGTCCCACACATCATGGCTGAGGGGGGGCAGCCTCTATGCCAAGCTTGGGATCGATCGTTCCAAGGGCACCATGCCGATCCAGCTCGCAGGCAACATCAGGCACGGCGGGCTCTACGAGATCGCCTTCGGGATCACTCTCGGCGAACTGGTGAACCAGATCGGCGGTGGCACCGCAACGGGCCGACCGGTAAAGGCGGTGCAGGTCGGCGGGCCGCTCGGCGCCTATATACCTCCGAGCCAGTTCCACCTCCCGTTCGATTACGAAGCCTATGCCGGAGCCGACGCGCTCATAGGCCACGGAGGGATCGTGGTGTACGACGACAGTGCCGACATGGGCACGATGGCGCGGTTTGCCATGCAGTTTTGTGCAGCTGAAAGTTGCGGCAAATGTACGCCGTGCCGGATCGGTTCAACCCGGGGGTCGAGCTGATCGACCGGATCCGCGCTGCCGCGCCTGCTGCTGCAGACGTCGTGGCCACGCTTCCGCAGATGCACAACGCCCGCAAGGACGAGCGCAGCCGCGAGGAAGACCTGCAGCTGCTCGAGGATCTTTGCGAGACCATGCAGTTCGGCTCGCTCTGCGCGTTGGGCGGGTTCGCGCCTTTTCCGGTGCGCTCGGCGTTTAAGCACTGGCCGGAAGACTTCGGACCCAAGTCATGAGCAAGGGATCGGTCTCGATCCCAGTGCGAACCAGCGCCTACTGTGCCTCCAGCGAGGCGGGCTCCCGCCGCATCCCGGTTGAGGCGCCGCTCGCGATCGAGATCAACGGTGTCGCCTATGCGGTGATGATGGTGACCCCGTGCGATCTGGAGGACTTCGTCACCGGGTTCCTGCTTTCCGAAGGTCTCGCCGATGCGTGCGAGATCGGGACCATCGCACTGCATGAATTGGTAGGCGGTGAAGGCCAAGTCGCCCGCGTCAGCCTGCCGCCGCACCGCGCCGGCCCCGTTCTCGAACGAGCTCGACGCCGACTGGGAGACAGCTCCTGCGGGATCTGCGGGATAGAGAGCGCGGAGCTGGCGTTGCGTCCGCTTCCAGTGGTCGAGCCAGGACCGCGCGCGCAGGCCGAGGCGATCCGCGAGGCGCTGAAGGCAGCCCGCGCCCTGCAAGTGCTCGGTATTGAAACCGCCGCGACCCACGCCGCTGCTTTCGCACGCAATGACGGCACGATCGTCACGCTGCGCGAAGATGTCGGCCGCCACAATGCGCTCGACAAAGTGATCGGCAGGTTGGCTCGCGGCGGCGAAGACCCGGCCAATGGCTTCCTCATTGTCACCTCGCGCTGCTCTTACGAACTGGTCGAGAAAGCTGTACGCGCAGGCTGCGGTCTGCTCGTCGCCATTTCAGCGCCGACCGACCTTGCCGTGCGCCGTGCCGAAGCGGCCGGCCTTGCCCTTGCCGCCATAGCCCGTGACGATACCCTGACGTGGGTCACTCAGCTGCAACCGGAGACCGCCGATGGGATATGAATTGCAGGCCGATTTCGGTACCCCGGAAGTCAGCTCTGACACGACGGTCAGTTTGACCATCGACGGCCGCCAAGTATCGGTCCCCGCGGGCACGAGCCTTATGCGCGCGGCGGCGCTGTGCGGCGGCTCGATCCCCAGCCTTTGCGCCACCGACAGTCTCAAGGCCTTTGGTTCGTGCCGCATGTGCCTCGTCGAGATCGAGGGGCGCCGAGGTACTCCGGCGAGCTGCACCACGCCTGCCGAACAGGGCATGGTCGTCAGCACTCAAAGCGAGCGCCTCGCCCGCCTGCGCAAGGGCGTGATGGAACTTTACATCTCCGACCACCCGCTCGACTGTCTTACATGCAGTGCGAACAATGACTGCGAACTGCAGGATACTGCCGCTCAAGTCGGTCTGCGCGACGTACGTTACGGCTATTCCGGTGCAAACCACCTCGGCCTGCCGACCGATGGCTCGAACCCCTATTTCGATTTCGACCCAAGCAAGTGCATCGCCTGTTCGCGCTGTGTTCGCGCCTGCGACGAGGTTCAGGGAACCTTCGCGCTGACTGTGGATGGGCGCGGCTTCGCTTCGACCATCAGCGCGGGGCAGAAGGGCGACGACTTTCTCTCGAGCGAGTGTGTTTCGTGCGGTGCCTGCGTCGAGGCCTGCCCGACTGCGACGCTGCAGGAGAAGGCGGTCAAGGAGATTGGCAAGCCCGAGCGCGCGGTAGTCACCACCTGCGCCTATTGCGGTGTCGGCTGCACGTTCCGCGCCGAGATGCGGGGCGAGCAACTCGTGCGCATGGTGCCGTGGAAGGACGGCAAGGCCAATCGCGGCCACTCCTGCGTCAAGGGCCGCTTCGCCTGGGGCTATGCCAACCACAAGGACCGCGTGACCCGCCCGATGATCCGCGAAAGCGTGGACCAGCCGTGGCGCGAGGTAAGCTGGGACGAGGCGCTGGCTTATACCGCCGGCAAGCTGAACGCCATCAAGGCGCAGCACGGCCCGCGAGCGCTTGGCGGGATCACCTCGAGCCGCTGCACCAACGAAGAAGTCTGGCTTGTCCAGAAGCTGGTCCGTTCGGGTTTCGGAAGCAACAACGTCGATACCTGTGCGCGGGTGTGCCATTCGCCCACCGGTTACGGCCTCTCCAAGACGTTCGGTACAAGCGCGGGCACTCAGGACTTCGACAGCGTGATGGATGCCGACGTCGTCGTGGTGATCGGCGCCAACCCGACCGACGCTCACCCGGTCTTTGCAAGCCGGCTGAAGCGCCGTCTGCGGCAGGGCGCCAAGCTGATCGTCATCGATCCGCGCAAGATCGACCTCGTCCGCTCGCCGCACATCGAGGCGGCGCACCACCTTGCCTTGCAGCCAGGAACCAATGTCGCTGTGCTGACGGCGTTGGCGCACGTCATCGTCACAGAGGGCCTCGTGGACGAGGCCTTCATCCGCGAACGCTGCGAGTTTGACGAGTATCAGGACTGGGCGCGCTTCGTATCTGAAGCCCGCCATTCGCCCGAAACGCTTGAGCCGGTGACCCGCGTCCCCGCCGCCGAATTGCGCGCCGCAGCCCGGCTCTATGCCATTGGTGGAAACGGTGCCATTTACTACGGCTTGGGGGTCACCGAGCACAGCCAGGGCTCGTCGACCGTAATGGCCATTGCCAACCTCGCCATGGCAACCGGCAATATCGGTCGCCGCGGCGTAGGCGTGAACCCGCTGCGGGGGCAGAACAACGTCCAGGGTTCGTGTGACATGGGCTCATTCCCGCACGAACTCCCAGGCTATCGACACATCTCCGGCGCGGCGGTGCGCGAGAGTTTCGAGGCGGACTGGGGCGTGAGTCTCGATCCCGAACCTGGACTGCGTATCCCCAACATGCTCGACGCCGCGCTCGATGGCTCGTTCCGGGCTATCTATATTCAGGGCGAGGACATCCTGCAGAGCGATCCCAACACGCATCACGTGGCCGCCGGGCTAAAGGCGATGGACCTGGTCATCGTCCACGACCTTTTCCTAAACGAGACTGCTAACTACGCCCAGGTGTTCCTCCCTGGTTCGACCTTTCTGGAGAAGAACGGCACCTTCACCAATGCCGAGCGTCGCATCCAGATGGTGCGCAAGGTGATGGAACCGGCCAACGGGCTTGAAGACTGGCAGGTTACGCAAGAACTGGCCAAGGCTATGGGGCTGGGCTGGGACTATACCGACAGCGCCCAGATCATGGACGAGGTCGCTCGCCTGACCCCCACGTTCGCTGGCGTGTCTCATGCCCGCCTCGACCGGGAAGGCTCGCTCCAGTGGCCAGTCAACGATGCGCATCCCGACGGTAGCTCGATCATGCACGTCGATGGCTTCGTACGGGGCAAGGGCAAGTTTATCGTTACGGACTATGTCCCGACTGATGAAAAGACGGGTCCCCGCTATCCGCTTCTACTTACCACCGGACGTATCCTTTCGCAGTATAATGTGGGTGCACAGACCCGGCGCACGGGCAACAACCTCTGGCACAAGGAAGACTTGCTCGAGATCCATCCCGCCGATGCCGAGAACCGTGGGATCAAGTCGGGTGACTGGGTGCGCCTCGCCAGTCGCACCGGTGAGACCACCCTACGCGCCGAAGTGACCGACCGGGTTGCGCCGGGGGTAGTCTACACGACCTTCCACCACCCCGCGACCCAGGCCAACGTCGTTACCACCGAGTATTCCGATTGGGCCACTAACTGCCCCGAGTACAAGGTCACAGCGGTGCAGGTGCTTCCCAGCAACGGCCCAACCGAGTGGCAGGAAACGTATGCCTCGTGGTCGGCCAAGAGCCGCCGCATCATTCCGGAGCGAACCGAATGAGCGCGGGGCTGGACGACCGGCTGATCCAGATGGTCAACCAGATCGCCGCCAACCTTGCGGCCCTTGGCGACGAGCGGGCTGCCAAGGAAACGGCGCAGCATTTGTTAGATTATTGGGATCCATCCATGCGGGAAGCGGTCCTTTCGGCCAATCCTCTCAAGCTCTCAGATATTGCGCGTGCTGCGATCAACATTTTGAGTGAGCGGTGATCGCATGAGCACCCGGCAACCCTCCGACAAGCACGATCAGATCATCGAGAGCCGCGACATGCTCATGGTGCAAATGGCCAAGGGCGAGAAGCCGCGCGAGCGCTGGCGCATCGGCACCGAGCACGAGAAGCTGGTCTATTGCACCAAGGATCATCACGCCCCGTCCTATGACGAGCCCGGCGGAATCCGCGATCTGCTGGTCGCGATGCAGGACTATGGCTGGGAGCCGGTAATCGAGGGCGGCAACATCATCGCCCTGTCCGGCAGCGACGGCGCGGTCAGCCTGGAGCCGGCCGGCCAGCTTGAACTGTCGGGCGCGCCGCTGGAAACCTTGCACCAGACCTGCGCCGAAACCGGGCGCCATCTCGATCAGGTCAAGGCGATCGGCAGCAAGACCGGCAAGGGCTTCCTGGGCCTCGGCATGTGGCCCGACAAGACCCGCGCCGAACTGCCGATCATGCCCAAGGGGCGCTATGCGATCATGCTGCGGCACATGCCGCGCGTCGGCAACCTTGGCCTCGACATGATGCTGCGAACCTGCACGATCCAGGTCAACCTCGACTATTCGAGCGAGGCCGACATGGTGCAGAAGTTCCGCACCAGCCTGGCGCTGCAACCGCTCGCCACGGCGCTGTTCGCCAATTCACCCTTTACCGAGGGCAAGCCCAACGGCTTCCTCTCTTACCGCAGCCACATCTGGACCGATACCGATCCGGCCCGCACCGGCATGGCCAGCTTCGTGTTCGAGGATGGCTTCGGCTATGATCGCTATGTCGAATACATGCTCGACGTGCCGATGTACTTCGTGTTCCGCGACGGGAAGTACATCGATGCCGCCGGCCTTTCGTTCCGCGATTTCCTGGACGGCAAGCTGTCGGTCCTGCCGGGTGAGCGGCCGCTGGCGAGTGACTGGGTCGATCACCTCTCCACCGCCTTCCCCGAAGTGCGGCTGAAATCGTTCCTCGAAATGCGCGGGGCCGATGGCGGGCCGTGGAACAAGATCTGCGCGCTGCCCGCCTTCTGGGTCGGCCTGCTCTATGATCAGACTGCGCTCGACGCGGCCTGGGACCTGGTCAAGGACTGGGACATGGAAGGCCGCGAACGGCTGCGCGCCGAAGTGCCCAAGCTTGGCCTTGACGCCCCGCTGCCTGGTGGCGGCAAGCTAAAGGACATTGCCGCCGAAGTGCTGGCGATCAGCCGCAGCGGCCTGAACGCGCGCGGCAAATTGAACTCCGCCGGAGACAACGAGAGCGGTTTCCTCGAACCGCTCGACGAGATCGTGCGCACGGGAAAGGCCCCCGCGCAGGTCCTGCTCGACAAATATCACGGCGAATGGGGCGGCGACCTCACCCGGATCTACGAGGAAAGCTTCTGATTTGACTGCTGGCGCCCTTCAAATTGCGCTAGCTCATAGAACTGAAGGCATAATTTAATGTGCCAAGAAGAGACTCTAAAGCTACTTTCTCGGTACTACGTTGCGTTCAATCACGGCGATTGAGATGCGATGCTCGATTCCCTCGCCGATGATGTCGCCCACGATATCAATCAAGGTGAACGGCAAGTCGGAAAATTCCGCTTTCGGGCTTTCCTTGCGCACATGGGGCGATGCTACCGCGAGCGCCTCGAAGACATTGTCCTGACGGTCGATGCTACCGGCAAGCGCGCTGCAGCGGAATTTGTTGTTCATGGCGAATACCTTGTGACCGACGAAGGGCTTCCCGACGCGCATGGGCAGATATATGAGCTGCGAGCCGGTGCCTTCATTGCGGTCGAGGGAGGCAAAATCACCCGCCATACCATGTGCTACAATCTTCAAGACTGGACTCGCCAAGTCCGGGCTACATGACAGTTGACGTGTCCAGACTGACCGGGGCCGAGATTGGACCTGTGCTAGGTGAACCTCCGCGCCTACGAAATTCGGTTTTCCGCGGATTTCCTTTTCTTTTGGACGCAGATCCGGATTGCGAAGCCACGTATCTCCGGGAATATGCCGAGGCGACGGGTTCGGTGCTTGTGATCGCGCAACAACGTGGGAGCAGCGACAGTGGCCCCCAAGAACGACCATAAAGCGGAATTCCGTGCGCTGTTCGAGGAACGGGGCATCGACACCCGGCACCTGTTCTATTTCGGTGAGAGCGTGCTGCTTCCGGAGTTTCGCGGGCGAGGGATAGGGCACGACTTCGTCGACCATCGCGAAGTTCACGCGGCGGAATGCGGTGCGACAGCGGCCAGCCTTGGAGCCATCGCGCGTGCCGAAGATCATCCCGCCAGGTGACCTGCCTCCCGCTGATCCCGCGGTCATAACGAGAGTCTGCCGGTTTTTGATCCGACACCATTCTCTGGACCAACCCGGGTTAGAGTTTCCCGGCCAGGGTCACGGTGACGGGCTGGGTGCGTCACCGGGATTCATCAGCGAGATCGGGGGCTTGTTGCCGATGGCACCGTGCGGCCGATCCTCGTTGTAATATCTGCGCCACTCCTCCAACTTTTCGCGGGCATCTGCAAGCGTCAGGAACCAGTGGGTGTTCAGGCACTCCGCCCGGAAGCGCCCATTGAACGCTTCGATGTAGGCGTTGTCCGTCGGCTTGCCGGGCCGCGAGAAGTCTAGCGTCACGCCGTTGGTGTAGGCCCATAGGTCCAGGTCCCGGCTGATAAACTCGGAGCCCTGGTCGACCCGGATCGTCCTTGGATAGCCGACCACGCCGCAGGTCACCTCGAGGGTCTGGACGACGTCTTCACCCCGGTAGCTTAAGCGTGGATCCAGCACCGGTGAGAACCGCGAGAACATGTCGACCACTGTCAGCACGCGGATCTTCCGACCCGTTGCCTACTGGTCATGGACGAAGTCCATGGCCCAAACATCATTCACGCGGGACGCCGCGCAACGGTCTTCCCTCAACTTTGCCTTCACCCTGCGCTTGGGCGTCATGTTGCGGAGCTTCAGGCCCAACTCGTTGTAAATCCTGTGCGTTCTCTTCATGTTGATCTCCCAGCCTTCGCGGCGAAGAAGAACGTGGACGCGGCGATAGCCGTAGCGAACGCGCGTCTCGCAGATCTCACGGATGCGGGCTTCAATGCCGGCCTGCTCGCGGCGGCGGGATTTGTAGTGGTACGTCGAGGTGTCCATCTCCAAAACCCGGCAAGCCCGGCGGATCGACACGCCCCAGTCACTGCGAACCCCGTTCACCAGCTTGCGTTTACGAGCAGGCCTCACAACTTTCGGCGGATGACGTCCTGCAGCATCTCCTTGTCGAGCGACAGATCCGCCACGAGCTTGCGCAACTTCGAATTCTCGTCCTCGAGCTGCTCCAGCCGGCGCATGTCCGGTGGCAGCATGCCGTCGTACTTCTTCTTCCAGTTGAAGTAGGTCGCCTGGCTAATTCCGGCCCCACGGCAGATGTCCGCAACGGGAACGCCATCCGCGCCCTGCTTCAGAATGAACGCCTTATGCGCGTCTGAGAATCTGGATGCCTTCATGGTCCTTCGCTCCTCCCAGCCAGGGGAGATTACGGCGAGAAACTCTAACTCCAAACGATCCAGTTTTCGGGGTTCAGATCAGTCAGCGACGATCAGTCGCTCCAGTAGAGCTTGGCCGGGTTGTTAATTAGCATCTTGATTTGAAGGTCAATGGTAGGTGCGATGCGCGGAATCATGTCGACCAGGTGGCCATCGTCGGGCACCGCATCCTGCATGTTCGGGTGCGGCCAGTCGGTGCCCCACAGCGCCCGGGTGGGATAGTCCGCCACCAGTGGCGCGACGCTTTCAGCGAACATGTCCCACGGATCGCCATTGGGATCGAGCCGGTCTGGACAGGTGGCCTTGAACCAGATGTCGTGGCGCGAATCGAGCAGGCGGCGAAAGGCCTTCATGTCCGGTCCGTCAGGACCCTGGGTCACGTCGGGGCGACCCATGTGGTCGATCACCAGGGGCACCGGGATCGCATCCATGAACGGGCGCAGCTCTTCCAGGATGTCGGCCTCGAAATAGATCACCACGTGCCAGCCTTGTGGTAGGCGCCGGGCGACTTCGAGGAATCTGTCCTTGGGCGCATCATCGACCAGCCGCTTGAGAAAGTTGAAACGGATCCCGCGGATGCCGCCGTCATGGAGCGCCTCCAGCTCGGCGTCATGGATCGCCGGATCGACCACTGCGACCCCGCGCGCCCGGCCATTCGAGCGGGCGATGGCATCCAGCGTCGCGGCGTTGTCGGTACCGTGGCAGCTGGCCTCGACGATGACGTTGCGATCGAAGCCCAGGTGATCGCGCAGCGCGAACAGCATGTCCGGCCCGGCATCCTCGGGCAGATACTTGGCCTTGGCGCTAAACGGGAACTGCGCCATCGGACCGAACACATGGCAGTGCGCATCGATCGCGCCCAGCGGTGGGACATAGCGCGGCTTCGAAGGGCTGGGGTGCCAGCTGACGATCCGATCTTGGTTCATCCGAACACTACTCCCTCCATCAGTTTGCGCGCGGTCCGCAGCAACGCGGCGCTGACGACCTCGCCAAGCTCGTTGACCTCGAGCACGCAGGACATCTCTCCGGTCGGATGCTCGACCGAAAGCGTTTTGCGCGGTCCATCGGGCACCACCGCGACTTCGGCGGCAGGGGAACCGGGAATCAGGCAGGCAGTTGCAACGCTCACTGCGCCGAGCACGCCGATCGTGGCATGGGCGCGGTGCGGGATGAAGCTGCGGACGCAAACCGAGCCGCCGGCGCGGGGCGGGGCGACCAGCATCATCTTGGGGACGCTCTTTTGGGTCACGTCGCCCAGGTTCATGGCAGAGCCCACCGCCAGACGGATCGCCTCGATCCGCGCCTTGAGCTCGGTATTGGCGTCGAGCCAGTCGCGGTCCTCATAGCCGGTGATGCCAAGATCACTCGCTTTCATCACCACGCAGGGCATGCCGTTGTCGATCAGGGTAACGGGCACGCCGTTCACCACATCGACCGCGTTCCCGCTGGGCAGGAGCGCCCCGCACGATGAACCTGCGGTATCGCGAAACAGGGTCGGGACCGGGGCGTGGGTGCCGGGTACGCCGTCGATTGCCGCGTCACCTTCATAGGTAACGACACCGCCCGGGGTCTGTACTGTCGCTACCGCGACTTGCCCGGTGTTCTCCATGAATATCGTGACACTGGTTTCGTTGCCATTCGCATTGACCAGCCCGCGCTCGATCGCAAAGGGGCCGACGCCGGCCAGGATATTGCCGCAGTTCTGTGCGTCGGTGACGATCGCCTGGTCGACGAAGACTTGCAGGAACAGATAGTCGACATCGATTCCTGCGCGGGCCGACTTGCTCACCACCGCAACCTTGCTGGTCAGCGGATCGCCGCCGCCCATTCCGTCGATCTGGCGCGGGTCGGGGCTGCCCATGACCTGCAGCAGAAAAGCATCGCGTGCGGCAGTGTCAGCCGGCAGGTCGTCCTTCAGGAAATAGCCGCCCTTTGACGTGCCGCCCCGCATCCACATGCAGGGTACGGAGGCCGGGCCGGTTCGTGTCATCCGCGCAACATGCGGACCAGGGTCTGGTCGCGATCCAGGAAATGGTGCTTAAGGGCGGCCAGGATGTGCAGGGCGACGGCCAGGGAGACCACAATCCCGGCAGTGAAATGAACTGTCGAAGCCAGTTCGGCAAAGGCTTCATTCTTGCTGTCCGGAGAGCCCAGCGTAACCAGCCCAAACAGGTCGACCGGACGTCCGGCAAACAGACTTTTTGCCAGGCCAGAGGCCGGCATGATCAGGATACCGGCTAGCAGGGTATAGTGGATCGTGCGGGCCAGTCCGGCGAGAGCAGTTGATGCGCCTTCGACCGACGGCGGAAAGCCTCGTTCCATGCGGGCTCCGACCCGCCAGATCGCGAAGACCCCGATCAATGTGCCGAACGCCTTGTGCAGATCGCGGACCGTTCCGGCGGTCGCCCGGTCGAAGCTGTCAAAATAGAGCGCCCAGCCGGCGCAGGCGATCGCCACGAAGAACAAGGCCGCGAGCCAGTGATTGAAGCGATCAACGAAACCATAGGTGGTCATCATGGTCTCCCGAAATGCCTTCCACGCAGGTCAGCTGCTGGAGCCTGGGCAGGTTAGACATAGCGCAGTCCGGCCTGGGCCAGGCGCTCACGCATGGCGTACATGTCTAAGCCCAGTTCCCCCTTGGCCAGGCGTTCGCGCTTGGCCTCTTCATTGGCGACCCGTTCGAGCGAGGCTTGCAGGACGGCTTCGGCATTGATCCGCGGGACGACGCAAACGCCATCATCGTCGGCCACGATAACGTCGCCGGGATTGACCAGCGCGTTGGCGCAGACCACCGGCACATTCACCGATCCCAGCGTGTTCTTCACTGTGCCTTGCGCGTAGATCGCCTTGGACCAGACCGGGAACTGCATTTCGGTCAGGTCGCGCACATCGCGCACCCCGGCATCGATGATCAGCCCCCGGCAGCCGCGGGCCTGGGCGCTGGTGGCGAGCAGATCGCCGAAATAGCCGTCTTCGCACGGGCTGGTCGGGGCAAGCAGCAGGACGTCGCCGGCCTTCAACTGCTCGATCGCGACGTGGACCATCCAGTTGTCGCCCGGGGGGCGCTGATCGTCACCGCCGAACCCGCAATCCGCGCACCGGCATAGATCGGCCGCATGTAGCTGGCGAGCAGCCCGGTGCGGCCCTGCGCTTCATGCACAGTGGCGACCCCGCAGGATGCCAGGCCGTCGATCACGGCTGCGTCGGCCCGTTCGATATTCTGTACGACCACTCCGCTCATCGCTTGCTCCAGACTTCGGGCTGAACCTGCCATGCGGCCAGAGCCCGTCCAACGCGTAATGCGAAGTTGGCTTTCCCCATAAATATTTGCTAATTATCGGGGGATGACTGATCGGCAAGTCAACGTCCGCCACTTTGCAGCACTCGCCGCGACTGTCCGCCACGGCAGCCTCAGCCGGGCTGCCCGCGCGGTCAACCTGTCACAGCCCGCGCTGACGCAGGCCATTGCCGGGCTTGAAGCCAGTCTGGGCGTAACCCTGTTCGAGCGGGGGTCCAGCGGCATGACGCCGACCGAGCCGGCACTTTTGCTCGCGCCGCGTGCCGATGCGGCGATCGCCCACATCGGCAGTTCGCGCGTGACCGGCACCCAGGTGCGCGCTTTTCTGGCTGTTGCGCGCGGCGGTTCCTATGCAGCGGCAGCCGAGACGACGGGGCTCTCGCCCGCGTCGCTGCACCGGGCGGTCGCCGACCTGTCGGTCGCGCTCGGCCAACGCCTGCTTGAGCGGCGCGGCCGCAGCCTGCTGTTGACCCCGGCCGGAGTGCGACGCGCAAGGGGTTTCGGCCTGGCGATGGCGGAACTGCGCGCCGGTCTGTCCGAAGTTGCTGTCTGGCAAGGCAAGGCTGGCGGGCGGATCGTGATCGGCGCCATGCCCTTGTCGCGGGCGCGTTGGCTGCCGGAGACGATCGCCCGGTTCACGGCGGCATTTCCAAACGTTGATATCATAGTCCTTGAAGGCAGCTACGGTGAACTGGCCGGGCCCCTCCGTGATGGTGAAATCGACCTGCTGCTGGGTGCGCTGCGCGACGATCCCCCAGTCGATCTTTGTCAGGAAGCCATCTTCTTGGACAATCCTTCTTTGATCATGCGGTCCGGCCATCCGCTCTTGTCCAGCCCCGATATTGCCGGCGAATTGCTATCCTATCCTTGGCTTCTGCCAGGGCGGGCGACGCCGTTACGGCGGTACTGGGAGGCAATGCTGGCCCGGCTCGGATTGCCGGTGCCGCACATTCGCATCGAATGTGGATCGGTTCTGATGATCCGCCAGCTGCTGCTGGCGGGCGATGGCCTAACCCTGCTTTCGCCCGATCAGGTTGCGGTCGAGCTGGAGGCCGGAATCCTGGCCGCGCTGCCCACGCCGGTACCGGTCGAGCGAACGATCGGGATCACGACCCGCGCGGGCTGGAGACCTACCGGAGATCAGACGCAATTTCTGGAACTGCTGCGTATCGCCGGAAAGACGGACAAAGAATAATTCGCACTTTCGAATAGGTAGGCAGTTCATTCGATTTGTCCCGTCTAGTCGCCGCGCGCATGGAGCGGGGTGATGTCGAACAAGCTTGCCCTGATCGGTTTTGGCGAAGCCGGGTCCACCTTTGCCAGACTGGCCAAGTGGGGTCTGGCGGCTTGTGGCTGGGATATCGAGCCTACCCGGCGACCGGCGATGCGTGATGCTGGCCTGGCCGGATCGGCAGACGCTGCCGAAACACTGGCGCAGGCGTCGCTGGTTCTGTCGCTGGTGACGGCGGACCAGGCCTTGCGAGCCGCGACTGACTATGCGCCGTTGCTCTGTGCCGGGGCGATCTGGTGCGACATGAACTCGGTCGCGCCGGACACCAAGCGCGCTGCGGCGCAAGCGGTCGAGGCTGGCGGCGGGCGCTACGTAGATGTTGCGGTGCTTGCCCCGGTCGATCCGGCCGGGCTGGCAGTTCCGCTGCTGGTGTCGGGCCCCGCGGCGGCACTGGCAGAGGCGGCGCTGCGGGAAGCGGGCTTCTCCAATGTTCGCATCGTTGGCCCGGAGGTGGGTCAGGCCAGTGCGATCAAGATGATCCGCTCGGTCATGATCAAGGGGATCGAGGCGCTGACTGACGAGATGATGGCCGCTGCGACGGCTGCCGGGGTGGCGGACGAAGTGCTCGCATCGCTTGATGCCAGCGAGCGCATGCAGCCGTGGCCTGATCGTGCGGCCTACAACCTCGAGCGCATGGCAAGTCACGGTATGCGTCGTGCGGCCGAGATGGAAGAATCGGCCAAGACGCTGGCTTCGCTCGGGGTCGATCCCGTGATGACGCGCGGTACGATTGTCCGCCAGCGGCAAGCGGGGGAGGCAGCATGATCATCGATTGCCACGGGCACTACACGGTTCTTCCCAAGGCGCACGATGCCTGGCGTGAGGAACAGAAGGCGTCGTTCAAGGCGGGGACCGAATGCCTGCCCTATCCTGCGATCACCGATGACGAGATCCGCGAGACGATCGAATCGAACCAGCTCCGCCTGATCAGGGAGCGCGGGGCGGACATGACGATCTTCTCGCCGCGGGCCAGTGCCATGGCGCCGCACGTAGGGGACCAGTCTCTCGCCGTGAAATGGGCTCAGGTCTGCAATGACCTGATCGGCCGCGTAGTCGGGCTCTATCCCGATGTCTTTGCCGGCGTCTGCATGCTGCCGCAGTCCCCCGAAGCGGACATGACCAGCTCGATTGCCGAACTTAGGCGCTGCGTCGAGCAGTTGGGCTTCATCGGGTGCAATCTCAATCCCGATCCTGGTGGAGGGCATTTCCGGCACCCCCGCTGACCGACCCGTTCTGGTTTCCGTTCTACGAAGCCATGTGCGAGCTCGACGTGCCAGCGATGCTCCACGTTTCGGGATCCTGCAATCCGGCTATGCATGCAACCGGCGGCTACTACATCGCGGCCGATACCATTGCCTTCATGCAATTGCTGGAAGGGGACCTGTTCTCCCGCTTCCCGACGCTGCGTTTCATCATCCCGCACGGGGGCGGGGCGGTGCCCTATCACTGGGGGCGCTATCGTGGTCTGGCCGACATGCTCAAGAAGCCGGACCTTCAGACCCACCTGATGAACAACGTGTTCTTCGATACCTGCGTCTATCACCAGCCGGGGATCAACCTGCTGGCCGATGTGATCGACAACAAGAACATCCTGTTCGGCAGCGAGATGGTCGGTGCGGTGCGCGGGATCGATCCGACCACCGGGTTCTATTTCGACGACACTAAACGCTACATCGACGCACTCGATATCAGCGATGTCGAGCGTCACGCCATTTTCGAAGGCAATGCCCGCCGTGTCTTCCCGCGGCTGGATTGCCAATTGAAGGAACGTGGTCTGTGAAGCAGGACATCCATGCCTATCTGGCCGAGTTCGACGATATCCCCGGCACGCGCGTCTTTACGGCCGCGCGGGCCCGCCAGGGTTACTGGCTCAACCAGTTCGCGATGAGCCTGATGAAGCCCGAGAACCGCGAACGCTGGAAGGCCGGCGAGCGCGCCTACCTCGATCAATGGCAGCTCTCCGAAGCGCAAAAGCAGGCGGTGCTTGATCGCGACTACAACCGCATGCTCGAGCTGGGCGGGAATATCTATTTCCTGTCCAAGATCTTCTCGACCGACGGGATTCCCTTCGCCGAAGCCTGCTCGACCATGACCGACATGACCTTCCCCGAATATCGTCAGATGATGCTTGAAGGCGGTCGCTCGCCCGAGGGCAATCGCAGCCTCAAGGGGGGTACTGACATGGCGCGGATCACCGCCGGTGTCGGTTCCAGCCATGTGCCCTTGCTGGGTGTCGCGGTCGATCAGGGCAAGACCGGGGACGATTACTTCGGTCCGATCTTCAAGGGCTATGAATGGACCAAGGCCTGGGAGGCCGAGCAAAAGCCCGACGTTGTCGTGCTGGTCTACAATGACCACGCCAGCGCTTTTGACGCCAACATCATCCCCACCTTCGCGATCGGCTGCGGCGAACGCTACAAGCCGGCCGACGAGGGCTGGGGCCCGCGCCCGGTACCCGATGTCGAAGGTCATGCCGACCTCGCCTGGCACATCGCCCAGAGCCTGATCCTCGACGATTTCGACATGACCATCATCAACGAGATGACGGTCGATCATGGCCTCACCGTGCCGCTCAGCATGATGTTTGGGCAGCCGGAGAAGTGGCCGGTCAAGGTGATCCCGCTCGCGGTCAACGTCGTCACCTATCCGGTTCCCTCGGGCAACCGCTGCTGGGTGCTGGGCGAGGCGATCAGGCGTGCGGTGGAGAGCTTTCCGGAGGATCTCAACGTGCAGGTCTGGGGCACCGGCGGCATGAGCCATCAGCTCCAGGGCCCGCGCGCCGGCCTGCTCAACCGTGAGTGGGACAACAGGTTCATGGACCTGCTGATCGGTGACAGCCAAGAGGCGCGGACCATCCCGCACATCGAATACCTGCGCGAAACCGGCAGCGAAGGGATCGAAATGGTGATGTGGCTGATCATGCGCGGCGCGCTTGGCCCGAAGACCCGCTGTCTCCACCGCCACTATCACATCCCTTGCAGCAATACGGCCATCGGCCACCTTGTCCTGGAGCCTTTAGAATGACCCAACCCATCCGTATCGCGCTGGCCGGTGCTGGCGCTTTTGGCGAAAAGCACCTCGATGGCCTGAAGAACATCGACGGCGTCGAGATTGTTTCGATCATCAGCCGCACCGCCGAACAGGCCGCAGCCGTTGCTGCGAAGTACGGCGCGAAGCATTCATCGACCGAACTGGCCGATGCGCTGGCCCGCGACGATGTCGATGCGGTGATCCTGTGCACCCCCACCCAGATGCACGCCGAACAGGCCATCGCCTGCATGAACGCGGGCAAGAACGTTCAGGTCGAAATCCCGCTGTGCGACACCCGGGAGGATGCCGAGGCCGTGCTCAGGAAGCAGCAGGAAACCGGCCTTACCTGCATGGTCGGCCATACCCGGCGCTTCAATCCTTCACACCAGTACGTGCACAACAAGATCACGGCGGGCGAACTGAATATCCAGCAGATGGATGTTCAGACCTATTTCTTCCGGCGCAAGAACATGAACGCCAAGGGCGAGCCGCGGTCCTGGACCGATCACTTGCTGTGGCACCACGCCGCGCACACGATCGACCTGTTTGCCTATCAGGCGGGCAAGATCGTCAAGGCCAATGCCATTCAGGGACCGAAGCACCCTGAACTGGGCATCGCGATGGACATGTCGATCCAGCTCAAGAGCGAAAGCGGTGCGATCTGCACGCTGTCGCTCTCGTTCAACAACGATGGCCCGCTGGGCACCTTCTTCCGCTACATCGGCGATACCGGCACCTACATCGCCCGCTACGACGATCTGGTGAACGGCAAGGAAGAGCCGATCGACGTTTCGAAAGTCGACGTCAGCATGAACGGGATCGAGCTGCAGGACCGCGAGTTCGTCGCCGCGATCCGCGAAGGGCGCGAGCCGAAAAGCTCGGTCGCGCAGGTGCTCGATTGCTACCGGGTGATCGGCGAGCTTGCGGCGAGCCTCGAAACGCAGGACGGATGGTCGTAAGTGGCCAACAGATCACTTACGTGTTGATGGTGCTAAGAAGTGAGGCCCACTTGCAAAGCGCGTCGCGCTTTTCCTCGAAGTAATCGTGCCTCTGATAGACCCGGGCGATGCCCCCGCGCGATCCACTGATGTGGTTCAGCACGGCCTCGGTAACCGGCATCGGGGCGCCTAGCCTTTGCATGCCTGTTGCCGCGGTTCGCCGAAGGTCGTGGAGGACGAAGTGCTCAACCGGTTCGCCGTCCTGGAGTTCGCTCATGAGCCGAAGCAGGCGAGGGTGTCCCTTGCTGAAACCGCTGCTGACCGCTTCGAGGTTGTCAGGAACAGCGAACAGTTTGTCAGAACCTTCGACCTTAGGGATCGCTGCGATGATGTCGAGCGCGAGCTGGGGAAGGGGGACGATGTGGGCGAGGCCGTTCTTGGCCCGCTCGCCCGGAATGGTCCAGATTCCTTCCTTGATCTCCTTGCGTGAGGCGCCGAACACTTCATTGCGCCGCTGTCCGGTGACCAGGAGAAGCTTGAACCCCGGACCAAACGGCCAGCCCATCTTGTCGCAGGCCTGCCAGAACAGCTTGATCTCGTCGTCATTCAGGAAGCGGTCGCGTGGCTTACCAAGGGGAGGGTGCCAGGCATACTGGCAGGGATTGGCCTGGAGCCGCTCCAGCTTGGGCATGGCCCAGCTATAGAACGCACTGAGCCGGGCGTGAACCATGCGCCCTTCTCGAAGGGTAGGCTTTTCGGGATTGCGGTAGCAGACGTCTTCGACCAGCGCAGTGATCTCGCCTCGCGTGATTGTATCGGCCATTCGATCTCCGAAGCGCGGAATCAAAAACTTATTCCCGATCCGCTCGACTTCCGAGGCGCTGCGCTTGCGTCCGCGCACGGCGCGCTCGATGTACTGGTCCCAGAGGAACTTGAACATGAGGCGGCCCGTGAGGGTGGTGCCATCTTCCTTGGCCGGCTTTGGCGCACCGCGACCGTTTTCTATATCGAGCAGGATCGAGCGCGCTTTCTTCCGCGCATCGGCAAGGCCAAAGTACTCCCTGAACGGCCCGACCGTAATGTTGCGCCAGCGATCGCCGACCCGCTTGCGCAGGATGAATGTCTTTGTCCCCGAGCATCCCACGCGGACGCGCAGGCCCGGAACGATGCTGTCGGGCCACTCCTGCTGTCCCTTGACCGGTGGGGCCAAGGAGCGGATCTTGGCGTCGGTAAGACCCACTTTATTGGTGCTCTTTGCCATTGGTTTCCACGGCTCCAACAGGCGCTACCTTAGGTAGCTTTTGCCCTGACATAATATGGAACATATGGAGAACTTATGAGAATGGCAATACCAGAAAAATCAATGTACTTAGGAAGATATGACGCATTCTGGGAATGGTTTCGAGACAACTACGAATCTGAGGGTCGGACGTTCGAATCGTTCCGGGCGCGCCATTTTCCCAAAGGGCCATCCATCAGGGTGGCCTTTTGCATTTGGACGGTGCGAGGAATGGCGGCATGAAGATCGATGGTTTCCTGGTCGCGATTGCCGCTGCCGTGGCACTTGCCTTTGCCGCGCCGTGGATTGGGGCCTCGGATGGTCCGCTGGCGATGGGCACGGTCACCAACCTTGGCGTGGCACTGGTCTTTTTCCTTCACGGTGCGGCAGTGTCGCCTGCCTCGATGCGGTCTGCGGCGGCGAACTGGCGGCTCCATGCCCTCGTCCAAGCCTGCACCTACGTCCTGTTCCCGCTTGCCGGACTGGCTTTTTGGTACGGAGCGGAAGGGCTGATAGTCGCGGAACTGCGGCTTGGGTTCTTCTTCCTCTGCGCGACGTCCTCAACCATTTCCTCATCCGTGGCCATGACGGCGCTCGCCCGGGGCAACGTGGCGGCAGCGATCTTCAACGCGACGCTTTCGGGCCTGCTGGGAATGGTTCTAACGCCCTTGCTGCTGGCACTGGTGGTTGAGGGCGGGGGCAATGTCGCGCCGGTAGCCTCGCAGATCGGCGGCATATTCGCCAAGCTGCTGCTGCCTTTTGTCTTGGGTCAGTTGTGCCGCGGCCTGATCAAGGGCTTCCTTGACCGCAATAAGCCAATCGTCGGCAAGGCGGACCGCGCCGTCATTGTCCTGATCGTTTATGTTGCCTTCTGCGATGCCGCCCTTGCCGGCCTGTGGAGCGCGCAGCACGCGATTTCGATTTTGGTCATGGCGGTTGTCTGCTCGGCTTTGCTCGCGCTCGCACTCGTGCTCACCACAATTTTCGCTCGCGCTCTTGGCCTGAGCACTGAAGACGAGATCGCCGCGGTGTTCTGCGGCTCCAAAAAGAGCCTCGCCAATGGTGCGCCTATCGGCAAGGTCATCTTCGGAGCTTCGCCCGCGCTCAGCCTGATCCTCATCCCGCTGCTGCTTTACCACCAGATCCAGCTGATCGTTTGCGCCGTCATGGCGCGTAGATATTGCGCGCGCAGGTAAGGCCGATTTCGGCGGGGCGATTGGATTCCTGTGCAGCCCGGCGTATCGGCGGGCAAAGCAATCAGCAGGGGAGTTCCCATGGCCTTCAAGACCCGCGTCACCGAAATGCTCGGCATCGAGCATCCCATCGTCCAGGGCGGCATGATGCACGTCGGCTATGCCGAACTGGCGAGCGCGGTGTCGAATGCGGGTGGGCTGGGTATCCTGACCGCGCTTACCCAGCCGAGTGCCGAAGCCTTGCGCGACGAGATCGAGCGCTGCCGGTCGATGACCGACAAGCCGTTCGGTGTGAACATCACCGTCCTGCCCTCGATCACGCCGCCGGACTATAAGTCCTTTGCCCAAGCGGTGATCGATTCCGGCGTGAAGATCGTCGAAACCGCCGGCACGGCCGAAGTGCGCGAGCTGTGGGCCATGATGAAGCCGCACGGCATCACCATCCTGCACAAGTGCACCGCTGTCCGCCACGCGCTCTCGGCCGAGCGCAACGGCTGTGACATCATCTCGATCGACGGTTTCGAATGCGCGGGCCATCCCGGTGAAGATGACATTCCCGGCCTGATCCTGATCCCGGCTGCGGCCGACAAGGTGAAAATTCCGATGCTCGCCTCGGGCGGTATCGGCGACGGCCGTGGGCTCGTTGCGGCGCTTGCTTTGGGCGCCGACGGTATCAACATGGGCACGCGCTTCTGCGCGACTCAGGAAGCGCCGATCCATCCCAACATCAAGCAGAAGTACGTCGAGAACGACGAGCGCGGCACCAACCTGATCTTCCGCTCGCTGCACAACACGGCGCGCGTCGGGAAGAATGGCGTTTCGGACGAGGTCGTCCAGCGGCTCAAGCAGCCCGACGCCAAGTTCGAGGATGTTCGTGAGCTCGTGGCTGGCCGCAAGGGTGCGGAAATGTTGAAGTCCGGCGATACCGAAGGCGGCATTTTCTGGGCCGGCATGATCCAGGCCCTGATCCACGACATCCCGACCTGCCAGGAACTGATCGACCGGATCATCGGCGATGCCGAAGCCATCGTGCGGCAGCGTCTCGGTTCGATGCTCGCCTGATCGGCGGCGCAAAAATTCTTGCCTTTGCCGGGGAGAATCGGCAGGGGCTTAATCGATCGATTAAACGGTGCCGCGCGCGCCGCTGATAACCCGAGGAACAGACAATGGCACTTGCCCCCCAGATCGCCGACACCCCCGAAGCCAAGGAAGTCGCCGACCTCATCGCCCGCAGCCGCGCCGCCCAGCAGCAGATCGAGAACGCGACTCAGGAGCAGGTCGATCGCTGGATCAAGGGCATGGTCTGGGCCGTGGCCAAGGAATCGACCGCAGAAATGATCGCCCAGCACACCGTCGATGAGACACAGTTGGGCAACTATGACGGCAAGTACCTGAAGATTTTCCGCAAGACCCGCGCGACCTTGATGGATATCATCGACGACAAGTCGGTCGGCGTGATCGAGGAAGACAAGGCGCGCAACCTGATCAAGATCGCCAAGCCGGTCGGCGTGATCGGCGCGCTCTCGCCTTCGACCAACCCTGAGGCGACCCCGGTGATCAAGGCGATCTCGGCAGTGAAGGGCCGCAACTCGATCATCATCTGCCCGCACCCGCGCGCGAAGATCACCAACAAGATCATCTGCGACCTGATGCGCGATGCGCTTGTCAAGATGGGCGCCCCAGCCGATCTGGTGATTCCGATTGAAACGCCGTCGGTCGAAAAGACCAACGAAGTGATGAAGCAGTGCGACCGCATCCTTGCCACCGGCGGTACGCCGATGGTGAAGGCCGCTTATTCGAGCGGCACTCCGGCGCTGGGCGTCGGCGTCGGCAATGCGGTGATCACCGTGGACGACACCGCCGACCTCGATGACGCGGCAGAAAAGATCCGCATTTCCAAGACACTCGACCTCGCTGCCTCGTGCTCGTCGGACAACGCGGTGATCCTGCTCGATGCGATCTATGACCAGATGCTGGAAAAGCTGGTTCACCAGGGCGGCTATATCGTCAACGAGGATGAAAAGGCCAAGCTGCAGGGCGTGATCTGGAATAACGGCGCGATCAACGCCAATGCCGTCGCCCAGCCGGCCGAAAAAATCGCTGGCATGGCTGGCTTCGGCCTGCCCGAAGGCAAGGTCTTCTTTATCGTCCCTGAAACCGGTGCCGGCCCGGACTATCCTTTCTCGGGTGAGAAGATGACCGTCACCATGGCGCTCTATCGCGCCAAGGACCTGGACGAGGCGATTGCGCTCACCAACGCAATCCAGGCCTATCAGGGGCAGGGTCACTCCTGCGGCATCTATTCGCGGTCGGACGAGAACATCCTGAAGCTCGCGATGGGCACCAAGACCAGCCGCGTCATGGTCAACCAGCCGCAGTCGGCCTCGAACTCGGGCAACCTGTGGAACGGCATGCGCCAGACCTTCAGCCTGGGTTGCGGTTCGTGGGGCGGCAATGCGACGAACAACAACATCACCTGGCAGGACCTGGTCAACATCACCTGGGTGTCCAAGCCTCTGGCCAAGACCAAGGAGCTGCCGAGCGACGAAGCGCTGTTCGGCAAGGACATCATCGAGCTGATCGGCTGAGCCATGAGCGGACAATTCGACCTCACCGAAGACCAGCTCGCCATCCAGGACATGGCGCGCAAGTTCACTGCCGATCGGATTACTCCGTTCGCTGCCAAATGGGATGAAGATCACCACTATCCCGTCGACGTGTGGAAGGCGGCGGGCGAACTGGGCTTCGGCGCGATCTATGTGTCCGAGGAAATGGGCGGCATCGGCCTCGGGCGGCTCGAAGCGGCGCTGATCATGGAGGCCATGGCCTATGGCTGCCCGGCGACTTCGGCTTACATTTCGATCCACAACATGGCTGCGTGGATGATCGACACCTTCGGCGGTGACGAACTTAAGGCGCGTTACCTTCCGCAGCTGGTCGGCATGGAAAAGATCGCGAGCTACTGCCTGACTGAGCCGGGTTCGGGTTCAGATGCGGCGGCTTTGAAGACGACTGCAAAGCTGGAAGGCGATCACTACGTCGTCAACGGCACCAAGCAGTTCATCTCGGGCGGCGGCGTCAATGACGTTTACGTTGTGATGGTCCGCACGGGTGTTGATGGCCCCAAGGGCATTTCGTGTCTTGTCGTCGATAAGGACACGCCCGGCCTGTCGTTCGGCGCTCCTGAAAAGAAGCTGGGCTGGAACGCCTCGCCCACGGCGCAGGTAATCTTCGACAACGTGCGCGTGCCGGTTGCCAACCGCGTCGGCAACGAAGGCGACGGCTTCAAGTTCGCAATGGCGGGTCTTGATGGCGGTCGCATCAACATCGGCGCCTGCTCGCTCGGAGGGGCGCAGCGCTGCCTTGATGAGGCGGTGCAGTACGTCAAGGACCGCAGCCAGTTCGGCAAGGCTATCGCCGAATTCCAGAACACCCAGTTCCAGCTTGCCGACATGGCGACCGATCTCGAAGCGGCCCGCGCGCTGCTTTACCTCGCTGCGACCAAGGTAACGGCGGGTGCGCCTGACAAGTCGCGTTTCTCGGCCATGGCGAAGAAGCTCGCCTCGGACAGCGGCAGCGAGATTGTCGACAAGGCGCTGCAGATGTTCGGCGGCTATGGCTACCTGCGCGACTATCCGATCGAGCGCTTCTGGCGCGATCTGCGCGTCCACCGCATCCTTGAAGGCACCAACGAGGTGATGCGCATGATCATCGGGCGGGATCTGCTGAAGTGACCACTGACGAGCTGATCGTCCGGCGCGAAGGCGTTGCCGGTTATCTCACGCTCAACCGGCCCAAGGCGATCCATGCCCTGACGCAGGCGATGGATCACGCGATGACTGATGCTCTGCTGGCCTGGCGCGGTGATGACGCCGTACACGCGGTGATCATCGACCACAGCGAGGGCAGGGGCTTCTGCTCCGGCGGCGACATCAACCTTCTGCGCAATTCCGCGCTGAATGATGGCGGCGTTTCGGGGCTGCAGTTCTTCTACGAGGAATACCAGCTCAACCACCTGCTGATGACATACCCAAAGCCGGTTATCGCTTTCATGGATGGCATCACCATGGGCGGAGGCGTAGGTATATCGCAGCCGGCGCGCTTCCGCGTGGCGACTGAGAACACGCGCTTTGCCATGCCGGAGACCGGCATCGGTCTGTTTCCCGATGTGGGCGGCGGTTGGCACCTGTCGCGGCTTTCGGGCAGACTGGGGCAGTACCTCGCACTCACCGGCGCGCGGCTCGATGGGGCCGAGTGCCTGTGGGCCGGCCTCGCTACGCATTACCTGCCCGCCGAGGCGCTGCCTGAAGCCAAGGCGCGGATCGAGCAGGGGCATGAGCCGGGGCAGGTGCTTGCCGCGCTATCGGTAACCCCGCCGCCCGCGAAGATCGAGGCACACGCCGCGCAGATCGCCAAACACTTCTCCTCGGACTGCTACGAGGACATCCTCGCCAGCCTCGAAGCCGATGACAGCGAATGGGCCGCCAAGGAACTGGCTGCCCTGCGCACCAAGAGCCCGCAGACCTGCAAGGTAGCCCTCCGCCAGCTCCGCGATAGCCTGGCCTGCGCCGACTTCGCCGAAAACATGGCGATGGAATACCGCATCGCCGCGCGGGTGCTGACCCGGCCTGACTTTGCCGAGGGCGTTCGCGCGCTCATCGTCGACAAGACCAACGACCCCAAGTGGGACCCTGCAACGCCGGAGGAAGTGAGCGACGAACTGATCGATTCGATCTTCGCGCCGCTTACCCCCGAGAAGGAATGGAAACCCCTGTCATGACCGTCGTCCCGGGCTTGACCCGGGACCGCTGGCCGGTTCTATCGGCGGCAGGGAATTCAGGCCAGCGATCCCGGCTTTCGCCGGGATGACGAATGGAGAGATTATGAGCTACGAAACCATCCTCACCGAACAGCGTGGGCCCGTTACCCTGATCACGATCAACCGCCCGCAGGCGCTGAACGCGCTCAATACCCAGGTGCTGGACGAGCTGATCGATGCCTTCGCCAAGTTCGAAGCTGATGAGACGCAGCTCTGCGCCGTGCTGACTGGCTCGGGCGACAAGGCCTTCGTCGCGGGCGCGGACATCAAGGAAATGGTCGAGAAGGACGCGGTCGACTTCTACAAGCACGACTTCTTCTCTAAGTGGACCAGTCACATCGTCCACGCCGTGCGCAAGCCGTGGATCGCGGCGGTGAACGGTTTCGCGCTGGGCGGCGGCTGCGAGGTCGCCATGATGGCGGACTTCATCATCGCCTCCGAAAAGGCGCGCTTCGGCCAGCCGGAGATCAAGCTGGGTGTCGTTCCCGGCATGGGCGGGTCGCAGCGACTGACCAAGGCGGTAGGCAAGTCCAAGGCGATGGACATGTGCCTGACGGGCCGCATGATGGACGCCGCCGAGGCCGAGCGTTCAGGCCTCGTCAGCCGCGTTGTGCCGCATGAGGAACTGCTCGATGCCGCGCTCAAGGCCGCTGCCGAAATCGCCGCGATGCCCCCGCTGGCCGCGATCGCCAACAAGGAACTGGTCAACGCAGCCTTCGAAACCACGCTGGAGCACGGCCTGCTGCACGAACGCCGCGTTTTCCAGATCACCGTCGCCACGGCTGACAAGGCCGAAGGCATGAGCGCCTTTGTCGAGAAGCGTCCCGGCGTGTGGCAGGGTCGCTGAGATGAAAATCGCCTTCATCGGCCTCGGCAACATGGGCGGCGGCATGGCCGCAAATCTGGTCAAGGCGGGGCATGAGGTTCGCGCTTTCGACCTTTCGGAAGCCGCGCTGGAACATGCGCGCGAAAACGGTTGCACAACCGTCACCACGGCGCGCGAAGCGGTTGAGGGAGTGGAGGCGGTTGTCTCGATGCTGCCCAACGGCAAGATCGTGGACAGCGTCTATGCCTCGGACGTGATCGGAGTGGCACCGCAGGCCGCGATCCTCCTCGATTGCTCGACCATCGACGTGGCGACCGCCAAGAAGGTCGCCGAAGCTGCCAAGGCTGCCGGTTACGAAATGGTCGATGCGCCCGTCTCCGGCGGAATCGCGGCGGCCAATGCCGGTACGCTGACCTTCATGGTCGGCGGCAGCGATGAAGGCTTCTCCCGCGCCGAGCCAATCCTTGCCAAGATGGGCAAGGCGGTGATCCACGCTGGCGGCAGCGGGGCGGGGCAGGCTGCGAAGATCTGCAACAACATGCTGCTCGGCATCCACATGATCGGCACCTGCGAAGCCTTTGCCATGGCGCAGAAGCTGGGGCTCGATCCGCAGACCTTTTACGACATCGCCTCGGTCTCCTCAGGCCAGTGCTGGTCCATGACGAGCTATTGCCCGGTCCCGGGAGCTGGTCCGCAGAGCCCGGCGGACAATGACTACAAGCCCGGCTTTGCCGCCGCTTTGATGCTCAAGGACCTGACGCTGGCGATGGAAGCCGCTGGGACGGCGGGCGTCGATGCCGAAATGGGCAAGCGCGCCAAGGAACTTTATCAGGCGTGGGTCGATGCCGGGAATGGCGGGGTGGACTTCTCGGGGATCATCAAGACGCTCTAACCGAGCAGCTTGGGCCCCATCAGCATCAGTAACTTGCCGTCGATCGCGTCGCCCTTGGCCCGGCGCTCGGCGATAAAGACTTCCAGCCGGTCAAGCGCGACGCGGTGGACGGTGATGTTCTCGCTCTCCGTTCCGCCGCCCTCGCTGACCTTTTCGAGGTCATAGGCGCGGATCAGCGAATAGCTTTCCGTGACCATGCCGGGCGAGGACCAGAACTCGCCAAACGATTCCAAGCGGCCGGCGCGGTATCCGGTTTCCTCTTCGAGCTCGCGTGCTGCGGCGATCAGGTCTTCTTCCTCGGCGTCATCGCCGTCGCCGATCAGACCCGCGGGGAGTTCGATGCAGTTGCGGCCGAGCGGCACACGGAACTGCTCGACGAGGATGACGTGACCGTCCTCCACGGCGAGGATCACCGCCGCCCGGATGCCCCGCGCGCGGCTGACATATTCCCAGCGGCCATTGACCTTGGCGGTGATGAACTTGCCCTGCCAGACGATTTCTTCGGACATCAGACCTCGATCAGCCGGTCGGGCAGCTCGTTGACGTCATTTTCGTGTCGCGGGAAGTGCTCGGCGAGTACCGCACCAACTTCGCCTACTGCGGCAATCATACCGTCTGCTACGCGTCCCTTGGCGAGTTCCGCGATCATGGATGCCATCGCGTGCCCCCAGACCTCCGGGGCAACCTGCTTAGAGATTGCTTCGTCCGCGACGATCTCTGCGCGGTGTTCGGCCATGGAGAGGTAGATCAGGATGCCAGTGCGGCCATGTGTTCGCCGCTCTGCCCCGACCTTGAAGCAGGTGATCGCGCGGGCACGGACACGGGCGTTGCGGATCGGGCGGGGTGTTAGCCACAGGCGCAATGGCTTCCATAGGAGAATGAGCCATGAGCCGCCGAACTTCAGCGCGGCGACTATTGCGGCCAGCTCGAACAGATGCCGCGGTGTCCACTCAACTGTCCAGCCGCCAAGCACGCGGTCCCAGATGCCCAGGTAAAAATCCGGGACAATGGCGAGTGCCGACAAGGCAAGAAGCGCGGCGAGGGCCGACCAGACCAGCGCGACGTCGTGATAGGTGTCGGACTGCTCGGTGACGATTGTGACGATCTCGCCCGCCGTACCGCCTTCCGCCGCGCGCACGGCTTCGGCGACGCGGGTACGGTCGGCCTCGGTCATCTGGATGGTATTTGCCATGCGATCCCCCTACCAGCTGCCCGAGGAGCCGCCGCCGCCGAAGCTGCCGCCGCCGCCAGAAAATCCGCCACCACCGCCGAAGCCGCCGCCACCGGAAAATCCGCCGCCGCCGCCATGCGAACGGCCGCTGGCCAGCCCTTCGAGCACGGACCACATGATCACGGTGCCAAGCCCGCTGTCATCCCGGTAACGCCGGCCGCCCCTGCGCGAGCGGATCATGGCAGGCAGGATGAAAATCAGGAAGAACAGGAATATGAAGAAGATCACGGACCCGGGCGAGGCATCGTTGTTCTTCGGGCGGCTTTGCGCCTGTTGGGCAACCTTGGCGGCCTCCTCGGCCGGAAGGGTCAACTGCTTGATGATGGCATCCGTGCCAGCCTCGATACCGGCTGGCATGTCACCCGCCTTGAAGGCGGGAACGATCTGCTGCTGGACGATCAGCGAAGTGAGGCCATCGGTAAGGATCGGCTCAAGGCCGTAACCGACCTCGATACGAACCTTTCGCTCAGTCGGCGCGACGATCAGCAGGGCGCCATCATTGCGCTCTTTGTCTCCGATGCCCCAATTCCGGCCAAGCTGGTAGCCGTAGTCTGCAATGTCGTAACCTTGCAGGTCGGGCAGGGTGACCACTACGACCTGGCGCTGCGACTGCTTCTCAAGCCCGTCCAGCTTCTGCACCAGCCGCGCTTCGACATCGTCGGGGATGATGTTTGCCCCGTCGACCACGCGGCCGGTCAGCTTGGGAAAGGTCTGCGCCTGCGCCGGCAGCGCCAGCAGGCTTGCCAGCGCCGCCAAAAGCAGCACGGCAAGCCCGATCAGGCGGCGGGTCGGCTGGCGCCCGGCAAGGCCAGGCATGGCGGTCACTCCTAGAGCTTGCCCTCAAGGCTGGGAGCGACTTCCGCGCCCGGAGTGGAGGCCTGATAAGGCACCATCGGCTTGGCACCGTAGAAGATCTTGGCGCCCACCGCGTCCGGGAAGGTGCGGATCGTGGTGTTATATTCCTGCACCGCCGCATTGTAATCGCGAAGGGTAATGCGGATGCGGTTTTCTTGGCCCTCAAGTTGGCTTTGCAGCATCTGGTAATTGGTGATGCTCTTCAGCTCGGGATAGGCTTCGACATTGGCGAGCAGGCGGCCAAACCCGGCCAACGATCCCGAAAGCTGGTTCTGCGCTTCCTGGAACTGCTTCATCTTGGCCGGATCGCTGAGATCCTCACCATTGAGCTGGATGCTGGTTGCCTTGGCGCGCGCTTCGACGACGCCGACAAGGATGCCCTTTTCCTGATCCGCCGCGCCCTTGGCAACGGCCGCGAGGTTGGGGACGAGATTGGCGCGTTCCTGGAAGGCGGCCTGGACGTCAGCCCACTTGGCCTTGGCCTTTTCCTCTGCGGTGGGCACCGAATTGATGCCGCAACCGGCGAGGCTCAATGCCGCACCGCCGACAATGGCAGCGTGAGCGAGGCGGCGGGGGAGCGATTGGCGCATTCGGTCAGTTCCCTCTCTGTGCGGCACATGCCGCTGGTGGAGCGAATGTAGAGGGGCAGCGGGCGAGTTCAAGCGGCACACACGAACATAATGGAAAACACAGGTTTACTTGACTCGCGCGTCCATCGTGGCAGCTTTCCGGCGCGGGTCATGGCCCGTGGGTGCCGCGTGGGGCGGCAGAGGGGACGCGTCATGGGAATGATAAGTGAATTCAAGGATTTCGTAAACAAGGGCAATGTCATGGACCTTGCCGTCGGTGTCATCATCGGCGGGGCTTTTGGCAAGATCGTGACGGCATTGACCGATGACATCATCATGCCGGTCATCGCCGCTGTTGTCGGCAACACCGACTTCTCGGCAAATTACCTCGTCCTGGGCGGCGGTGACAAGGTTACCGAGGGCATGTCGCTTGAGGCGGCGCGCGCCGCCGGCGCGAATGTGCTGGCCTGGGGCGACATGATCAGCGTGGTGATCAATTTCCTGATCCTCGCCTTCGTGATCTTCCAGCTGGTGAAATTTGCCAACCGCATCAATCCGCCCGCGCCTGCCGCACCTGCGGGGCCGAGTGAAGTTGAGCTCTTGACGGAAATCCGCGATGCGTTGAAGAAGTAAGTCTATTCGCTTCTGAGCGACTTTGGGGCGGCGCCGTTTCGGTTGCTGCCCCTTTTCTTTTGCACCCCGCATCCCTATATCGGTTCTGCCGGTTTCGACCGGCTATGGTGATAAATTGCGGCGTGCAATAGATGCAGCGGACCCGGGGCGGTACCCGGCGGCTCCACCATTACCCTCCTGCGGCATCCGCAGGAAATCCCTTGTCGGGGAGGTAATGACGGGGCCGAACTAGGATCGACGTGTATTGAAAAGCGCCGTTTTTGCCCGGGCTGAGTAACCCGTTCAAGGCTCAAAACTCATAAGTGCCAACGACAACGAAGCACTTGCTCTCGCAGCGTAATTCTAGGGGCTAACGCCCTGAAGTTACAAAGTTAGAACGCGGTTGGACCGACCGGGCAACAGAACGGATTCCAGCGGCCCGGGGTGGGCCGGGCAACAGAACCACCCCACCGTTTTCTCTTGGACCTTGCTGCCCGGAGCCGCCCGAAACGTCAGACTTGTGGGCCGGGCAACAGCACCACCCCACCGTTTTCCTTAGTTTCGCTCGACCTTGGCAAAGACCGCTGCGTCTTTCGCAGCCTGTTCGTACTTCAGGCAATCGAGGATCTTTGCCCCCGCCATGAAGACCGCGCCCGAACAGGCGAGGAACAGCATCCAGCCGCCGTAACCGGGGAACTGGTCGAGGTAATGGAGGCCGCGCGAGCATCCGCCCAGCGCCAGCGCATAGATGATCAGGAAAGCCTCTATCCGCGTCTTGATGACAAAAAGACGGGAAACCTTTCGCAGCATCGGCAATCCTTCTTACACTCTTGTTACGCTTCGCAACCTTCGTGCCATTCCCGCTTTTGCAGGGGGCACAGTGGTTAAGAACGGCTTAGGTGTAAAGCTTACCGACAGAGTAACAATTAGGCCAGCGACTCGAGACCAAGCGTGGCCAAAAGCGCCTGGCGCGCCTTTACGACCGTTTCCTCGAGCGAAACGAACTGCAGGTCGAAAGGTTCGATTGTTTCGGGCCAATGCTGCGAAATGACCCGCTCGATGGCGTCTGCCTTTGCCTCGTCAATGAGGAAGCGTGGATCGATGGTCGCCGGATCTGCAACTACGCGCAGGCGCAAACAGGCCGGGCCGCCGCCGTTCGCCATCGACTGACGTACATCGACCGGCAGGACCTGTCGGATCGGGCCATTGCTGGCGACCAGCCGGTCTATGTAGCCGCGAGTTGCCGGTTGCTCGGCACATTCCGACGGCACGATAAGCGCCATTCCGCCGGTCGGGAGTGTAACGAGCTGCGCGTTGAACAGGTAGGAGGCTACCGCATCGGCCAGGCTGACCTCGCTATCCGGCACGATCACGATCTCAGCCTCTGGCAGTGCCTGCCGGATGCGGCGGTACGTACCTTCGGGGTCAGCGAAGGCAAATTCGTGGCAGAACAGCACGTTCTCGTTCGCTACTGCCACGACATCGTTATGAAAGGCGCCCGCGGCGATGGCTTCGGGCTTCTGCTCGACGAACAGCGATCGCTGCGGATCGAGGCCATGTCCGCGTGCAATCGCCCGGCTCGCCTGTTCGTGCTGGCGAGCTGGGAACTTGCCGCCCGGCCGGCCATAGACAAATATCTCAAGGCCCGGCCGATCGTGGCCAGCGCACATCCGCATGTGGTTTGCGGCGCCCTCGTCTCCGAAGCTGGGCGGGACCGGGGGATGCAGGGCGAAGTGATCCTTGCTGGCGAAGGCGACCATCAACTGGCGCAGGGTGTCCGGCCATTCCTGAGCCCGGTGCGGCATGGAGACGAGGTTCGCCGGAGTCAGGTGGCAGCGGCCATCCGCCGTGTCGGGCGCGGGCGAGACTGTGGCGGCATTGGCAGTCCACATCGAACTGGCGGACCATGCCATGGCGGTCAGCACATCGTCCGTTTCGGGCTGGGCATTCAGGGCGCGGAGATAGGCGTGATTGGGTCGGGGCAGGGGGACGAGGAAGCCCTGCGGCAAGCCCAGCGCCATGTTGTGACGCATCTTGGCGAGGCCTTGCAGCGCGGCAGCGCGCGGCTGCGAGGCTTGTCCGGCATGGGCCGTGGCGGCAAGGTTGCCAAAGCTGAGGCCCGCGTAGTTGTGCGTGGGGCCGATCAGGCCATCGAAATTGATTTCCACCAGAGCCATCGGCCTACCACCTTGCCACGTGGGTAACAGTATCGCCCGGTTCGACAGCGAGCGCACGGGCGGAAGTCTTATCCACCACGATGCCGTCTCCGTCGTGCTCAACCCAACCGTAAGCCGTCCGGAAATCGGCCAGCCTGCCGGTCGAAAGCAGCCGCTTCTCGCCGCGCAGGTGTTCGCCTAGTTCATCCGAAAGGGCCACGATGCGCGCGTCTTCGGCCTCGCGGATCGAACGGATGCGGTCGGTGCGCACGGTCATGGTCGGGCCGCCATCGAAGATGTCGATATAATTTTCCCAGGCAAAGCCTTCCTCCTCAAGCATCCGCATGGCGGCGCGGCCCGAAGGGTGGGGCACACCAATCACCGAACGGGCGTGTTCGGAGAGCATGGCGATATAGACCGGGTGCTTGGGCATGAGATCAGCGATGAACTGGTTGCCGTGCTTGGCGTTGAATTCGTCCGCATCCTGGAAATTCATGCCGAAGAACCGGCCGGCCACGCCATCCCAGAAGGGCGAGCCACCTGCCTCGTCGATCACCCCGCGCAGTTCGGCCAGCGTCCTGTCGGCAAAGCGCTCACGATGCGCGCGCATGAACAGGTAGCGGCTGCGCGCGATCAGTAGGCCGAGGCCGCCCGCGCGCTCGCCGGGGTGGAGGAACAGGCCGCCGACCTCGCTCGCGCCCTCAAGGTCCGTGGAGAGGTTCAGGATATCGGCGCGGAAGGTCCGGCCCAGTTCCTCGCTGTGCTGCGTCAGCGCGCCGATGCGGTAGGAATAGAACGGCCACTTGAGCCCGACGGCGGAGAAGATCTGGCAGGTCCCGCGGACTTCGCCGGTGGCCGTGTTCTCCAGTACGAAAACGAACAGGTCATCGCCCAGTTCGTCCTCAATCCGGGCAAATGCGGCAGCAGATCTCTCGAGCTTTGCATTGAGCGCCTTGCGGTCAGGCGGCAGGTTGGTGAAACCACCACCGGTGCGCTTCGCCATCTCGTACAGGTGTTGCAGGTCGCCGGGCACTGCGGCGCGGATGACGTGGGTCATTGCATGGCTCCATCGGCAATGCGCGAAAGGATAAGGGCGGAAAGCGCGGCGCGCTCGGCAAGGCTGGCAACGATCAGGTATTCGTCGGGCGAGTGGATCGCTCCGCCGCGCACGCCGAGCGTATCGACCACCGGAACCCCGCAGGCGGCGATGTTGTTGCCATCGCAGACGCCGCCTGATCGCTGCCAGCGTATGTCCTGGCCAAGGTCAGCGCCGCACTGGCGGACAAGATCGAACAAGCGCTGGGCCGGAGGATCGATGGGCTTGGGCGGGCGGCTGATCCCGCCGTGCCTGTGGACGGAAACGCCGTGTTCCCGGGAAACGGCTTCGATCAGGTGAGACAGCGCGATTTCGAAGGCTTCGGCTTCGGCGGTCGATTGAGGACGGATGTTGAAGCGCAGGATGGCGAGATCAGGCACGACATTGTTGGCGCTGCCGCCGTCGATGCGCGCCGGATTGACCCGCAGGCCCTCTCGCTCGAGTGACTTCAGCCCAATGGTAAGCGCCGCAGCAGCGACTATGGCGTTGCGACCGTCCTCTGGGTTGCGTCCGGCGTGTGCCGAGCGGCCGCGTATGACGAGGCTGTAATTCCCGCTGCCGGCGCGCTCCCCGGCAAGGGTGCCGTCGGGCAGGGCCGCAGGTTCGAAAGTAAGCGCTGCCAGCTTGCCCGCCGCCAGCTCGGCAATCAACGGGGCAGACGAAGGGCTGCCTACCTCCTCGTCCGAATTGAGCAGGACATCGTAGCCAATTTCCGACGCGGACGGGTGCGTCTCGAATGCTTCCAAGGCGGCGAGCATGACGGCGATTCCGCCCTTCATATCGGCCACGCCCGGCCCATTGAGCGTGCCGGCGTCAAGCCATCTCAGTGTCTGGAAGGGGTCACTTGCAGGGAATACCGTGTCCATATGGCCGGTGAGCAAGACGCGCCGGTTTGCGCCGGGACGCACCGAGAGGAAAAGGTGCTGGCCAAACTGCCGGTCAATTTCGCGGCCAGCCTCATCGACTTGCGAAAAAGCGGCCCCGTTAACGCGCCGGACCTGCCCCGGCAGCAAGGCCAGCGCCGGTGCCAGCTCGTCCGCCAGCCGCGAAAGGCCGGTGAGGTTGCCTGTTCCCGTATTGATCGCGCACCAGCGCTCGACGCGCGCGAGCATCGCGGCACCGTTTATTGCTGCCAGCATGCGGGATTCGGCGGGGGAAAGATGTTGCATATGAAACCACCCTAGCCACTTGTGCGCCAGGGTTCAAACTCCTGCATAACAAGACCCCCTGTTTACCCAATGTTTGCCCCTGAGAGGCTAAAAGCGCCGCGGTCGCGGGTTAGGGGACCCGGAATGAAGGACAGGATCGAGCCACGGCACAAGGTGCTGATGCGCGGGAAGCTGCATGGCAGCGGCTTTGCCCGCGATGTCTGTGTGCTCGATGCATCCTCCCGCGGCCTGCTCCTTACGCTGGCAACCCCGCCGGCACGCGGCGAAATGATCGACATCATGGTGAATGGCCATACCCTGTTCGGGCAGGTCGAATGGAGCCATGGCCGCCGCATGGGCCTTCGCTTTCGTGAACGCATCGACGTGCTGGCATTCATTGCCGGCGAAACCGGCCCCCTGGCGCTGAAGCGGGTGGAGGGCGGTCGACGTCCGCGGTCACCTGCCATCGCGCTTGATTGGAGCCGCTTCCTGGCCAACCGCATGCAATTCGTGGTTGCGCTGGGCCTGATCGCAATCGGCGGCTGGTTCCTGTTCGACTTTGTGCGGGGGTCAATGGGATCGCTCGACCGGATCGGGCATTTCCTCGCGCGCTGATCAGGTCAGCGCGCGCGCGACCGCCACGAATTCATCGACCGACAACGTTTCAGCCCGCCGCTGGGCGTCGATGCCCAGTTCCTCAAGCGCCGCGAGCGCACCGGGCAGGCCCTTCAGGCTCTGGCGCAGCATCTTGCGGCGCTGGCCAAAGGCAGCCTCGGTCACGCGCTCGAGCATTCGGGCGGAGACGCCGTCCGGCATGGTTGCCGGTTCGACATGGACGACAGCGGACATTACCTTGGGCGGCGGAGTGAAGGCGCTGCGATGGACCTTCATCGCAATTCGGGCCTTGGCACGCCACTGCGCCAGCACTGCAAGTCGGCCGAAGGCATCGCTGCCCGTTTCGGCGACAATGCGCTGCGCCACTTCCTGCTGGAACATCAGCGTGAGCGATGACCAGCGCGGCGGCCATGCCTCACCCGAAAGCCAGCCGACGAAAAGTGCGGTGCCGACGTTGTAAGGCAGGTTGGCGACGATGTGGTAAGGCCCCTCAATGCCATGGTCGACCTTTGTGGCATCGCCCTCGATCACGCGGAGCTTTCCGGGAAAAGCTTCGGACAGTTCGGCAAGCGCTGGCAGGCAGCGCTTGTCCATTTCGATCGCGGTAACCTGCGCGCCTGCGCGGAGCAGGGCGCGGGTCAGGCCACCCGGTCCGGGGCCGATTTCCAGCACCTGCTGGCCCTGCAGCTTGCCGGGAATGGCGGCGATCCGGTCAAGCAACTGCTCATCGAAGAGGAAGTTCTGGCCCAGCGCCTTCGAGGCGATCAGGCCGTGTCGGTTGATAACGTCGCGGAGCGGGGAAGGTTCATGCCGCTGCCCGCCGCTGCGCCATCTCGCCCGCCATGCGGATCGCCGCGATCATCGCGCCGGGATCGGCGATGCCCTTGCCGGCTATGTCGAATGCCGTGCCATGATCGGGTGAGGTCCGGACAATGGGCAGGCCGAGCGTGACATTGACGCCCTCGTCGAAATCGAGCGCCTTGATCGGGATCAGTGCCTGGTCGTGATACATGCAGATCGCCACGTCATAAGTTTGGCGCGCACGCGGCGTGAACAGGGCATCGGCGGGATGCGGGCCGGTGACGTCAAGTCCGCCCTCTCGCAGTTCGGCAATGGCAGGGGCGATGATCTGTGCATCTTCGTGGCCCATCCTGCCGTCTTCACCCGCATGGGGATTGAGCGCGGCGATGGCGATGCGCGGATTATCGATGCCAAAATCTCGCGTGAGGGCCTGAGCTACGATACGCGCCTTGCGGGTGATGAGCGCCTTGGTAACCAGCCGTGGCACCTCAGACAGGGCGATATGGATAGTGAGCGGCACGGTGCGCAGGCTCGGCCCGGCGAGCATCATGACGGCATCATCCGCCGCCACGCCGCAATAGTTGGCAACGAATTCGGTCTGGCCGGGTTGCGTGAAGCCGACCTTGGCCAGCTTCGACTTGGCGATCGGCCCCGTGACGAGACCGTCGGCATAACCCTCGGAGACGATGCGCGTCGCATCCTTCAGCGAGGAGTAGGCAAGAGTGGCTCCAACTCGATCAGGTTCGCCCGGACGGTAAGTCGCCTGATCTAGCCCGATGACCGGCAGCGCGGCGTCGAACATGCGCAGGGCATCGCGCGGATCCTGGATAAGTCCCGCGCAAATCTCGGTGCCGCGCGATTCCGCCGCTGCCGTCAGCAGGTTGAACCCGCCCACCACGAAGAACGGCGGCAGGCTGGCTTCCTTGCGCCGGGCCCAGGCCTCGGCGATCAGTTCGGGACCAATGCCCGCCGGATCGCCCAGCGATACGGCGAGCGGTTTCATCATGGCCTCAGTTGTATTCGATCACCGCGTCGCGGCGGAGATCGCGCAGGAAGGCCTGAGCGCGCTTGTTGACGCGGTCATCTTCAAGCTGCGACATGATTTCCTCGAACTTCGGGCCGGCATCGACCTGCGGGTCGTCACGGCCGCAAAGCATGAGCATTCGCACGCCTTCCTGAACCGAGCCGAACGGGGGAGACGTTTCACCAAGCGAGAGCTTGAGCAGGGTTTCCTGCAGCGGCCCGGGCAGGTCGCGCGCCTTGACCTGGTCGTTTTCGACGACCTGTGCGCCAATGGACTTGGCGACGGAATCGACATCGCCGCAGCCCTTGGCGCCCTTGATCGCGGCAGCAAAGTCGCTCGCGCGCTTGGTCGCGTCGGCATCGGTCGTGCCGGCCGGGAAATCGATCGAGATCTGCTTGAGCGAGAGCAGCGCATCGCGCGGATCAGCGGTAAGCACTGCGCGCTTGTCGATCAGGACAAGGATCGAGAAGCCACCCGGCGTCTGCACCGGGCCAACGAGCTGGCCGGGCTGGAGGCCGGCTGCAGCAGAGCTGAGTTCGGTGGGCAGCTGGGCAAGGCGAATCCAGCCGAGGTCGCCGCCGACACTCTTCGTCGAGGCTTCGGAATAGGTGCGCGCCATGGCCGAGAAGCTCGCGCCCTGCTTTACCTGGTCGACGATCTTCTTCGCGTTCTCATAAACCGCGGCCTGTGTTTCCGGGGTCGAGGCGAGGTAGATTTCGCCGATATGGTATTCTTCGGTTCCCTTCGCAGCCTTCAGGCGGTCCATCGTCTCCTTGACCTCTTCCTGAGAGACGTTGACGAAGGGATGGACATTGCGGCGCAGCAGGTTGTTCCACGAAAGTTCGCCCTTGATCTGCCGCTTGAGCGAGGCGGGCGAGGAACCGATGCGGGTCAGGTAGGCATCCATGCCCTTGGGATTCTGCGGAAAGTTCTGGGCCGAAAGGCGGGCGTAGGACTGCTCAACTTCGCTGTCCTTGACATCGAGCTCCTGCGCCTTGGCTTCCTGGATCTGCAGGGTCTCGTCGATCAGGTTGCGCAGGATCTGGAGCCGCAGGCGGTCCATTTCCTCGGGCTGGATCTTGCCCTGGTTCGCCGCGACGACGAGTGCGACACGCTGGTCAACGTCGGTGCCGGTGATGATGTCACCATTGACGATGGCTGTGGCGCGGCGGTTGTTGGGATCGTTCTTGCCGAAAATCTGGACGTTTTCGGGCACCGTGATCGAGCCGCGCGGCGTGGAGTCACCGGCATCCTGGGCAAGGGCGGCAACACCTGCGGTAGCAAGCGATACGGCGAGGATGGAACGGCCCACATGGGCGAAGCGAGAAGCAGTTGTCACCGTTGTTCAATTCCCGTCTGCGGCAGGCATGCAGATGCCCCCAGATATGCCCGCGCTCCTGCAACCAGGCGGCTTAACCTTAGCTGAGCATCGTCGCAGGCGCGATAGCCACTTTGCATGCCTGTGGAAACACCTGTCTCGCTGCGCTTAGCGAATGCCGAGATTGCGCAGGGCGAAATAGACCTGGAACGTGTTGCCGCGCCTTGCGTCACCCGTGGCGACAAAGTCGCGCCGCCATGTCAGTGCCAGCTCAAGGCAGTCATCCTCATAGGCAACGCCAAGGCGCGTGCGTAGCGGCTGCCATCCGTCGGAGGTGTTTAGCGGATCCTCGTTGCGGTCCGTCAGGTTGACCACGCCCGCACCGAAAACCGACCAGTGCTTGTTGATCGCGGCGCGCGCGGAAAAGCGCAGTTCCTCGCGGTCCTGGAGATCCTCGACCGTGGTGATGTCACGGTTAAGGCGCAGGTAGCCGACCTCGGCATAGGTGCGGGTGCTGCCGACCGTCGCGTCGAATTCGTTACGCCGGATCGCCAGGCTGTCCTTGTCGAGACGGAAACGGTGGGTGAGCTTCACAAAATCGCGGAAACGCACTTCGGTGCGGCCGACCACGTCCGATGCCCGGTTGGCAAGTCCGGTGCCGTCCGGAAACAGCGTCGGCTTGCTGGTCAGGCGATAGGACTGGCCGATGGTGGAATTGATCCGCCAGCCGGGAGCCTGCCATTGCCAGTCGAGGCCGTAAGTAAAGCGAACGCCGTCCTCGACTCGGTCGTAACCGGGGAAACGGTTGAGCGCGAACAGGTTCGAATCCTCGAGATCGATCGCGCGGGCATCCTCGTTCGGCACGGCGAGGTTCTTGATCGTCGGGCTGGCGACGATCTGGAATCGAGGTGTCAGCACCTGGGTGCCATTGAGGAACTTGCCCACCAGCGGCCATTTCACATCGATCGCAGCGGTGGCGATGGCGCGCGCCTCCCAACCCGGATTGCCGCGATAGCTGACGGTCGTGGTCAGGGCATTGTCCGAGGAATGATAGACGTCGCCGCGCACCAGCCCGGTGAGCGTCACTACCTGACCCAACCCGGTCAACCGGGTGAGGTCCCACTTGGCTCCGGCGAAGGCGCGCTGCGTTTCCTGTCCGCTGGTGCGCGTCATGCCGAGCGAATTCAGCTGCAGTTCGACCTTGCCCCCGGCGATCCCCTGGATGCGGCGGCGGTAGTCGATGACCGGGAAGGCGACCGGAACCTGGCCCTGGCTGTCTCCGACGCGCAAGGTCTGGGTAGCCCAGCCGGCTATGGACAGGTAACTGTTATCTCCGATCCGCTCCACTTCGACGTTGGAGCGAAGCCGGTCATCGCGGCTTATGTCATAGCGGCGCAGGAAAGTTCGGTCGCTCGCGATCCGGATTGAAGAGCTGAGGCTCCAGTTCGGATCGAACTGGAATCGGCCATTGGCCGCAAGATAGCCGCGAAAATCGGTCTTGCTGCCGCCGCCGGGTGTCCCGACCGGAATCAGCGAACTGCGAGTCGCATAGCCGGTGATCTGGAATGCCCCGGCGTCTCCCAACTGCCGGTATTGGGCAGAGATCATCGGTGCGGCCTCGGTAAAGACATGCGCCTTGATCTGGACGTCCTTGTTGTCAGCCAGCCGGTAATAATAGCCTTCGCTGATTTCGATGCCATTCGATGCGGAAAGGCGGGCATCCGGGATCAGCAGGCCCGATATGGCGCGGCCATCGGTTGCCAGCATCAGGCCAGGAAGTGGCATCAGCGAGATGCCGAACAGCTCGATCCGGGCGCCGCGGAATTTCAGGTTCTTTCGGTTAGGATCATATGTGACTTCGGCCGCATTTACCCGCCAGGTCGGAGTTTTTGGGCATCCCTTGTCATCTTCGACCGCGCAGCCGGTATAAGAGGCCTTGGTCAGGATGATGTTTCCGGCCTCGTCCCGGCGGCCCATCTCTGCTGCCACGCGCCCGCCTTCGCGGAGCGCAATGAGCAGGTTTTCCATCGCCCCGGCCTTGAGCTCGTCGGTCAACTCGACACGGTCGGTGAAAAGCTGGTTGCCGTCCTGATCGACCAGCCGGATATTGCCGGTCGCGACAATCTGGCCGGTTTTCTGGTTCCACGTGACCGAATCGGCCCGAACCGACTGGCCGGCGCGGCGCAGCACTACGTCGCCCGATGCCGTGACGGTGCCGTCTTCATAGCCGTACTGCACCTGATCGGCTTCAAAGCCGATCGGCCCGGTCGCATCGGCAGCGCCGGAAAAGGGCAGGGTAGGCGCGGGTTCGGTCGGGTTAACGGCCTGTTCGATCGGACGCACGGGCGCCGATGAAGTTGCCGCGTCCTGCGCCTGCGCCGAATGAGCCATGAGACCCACGGCAATAGCTGCAACGCCTGCGAGCCAGCGGTGCGGACCTGATTTCCTGACCGATTTCGGAATGACCAATGCGGGGAGCATCACTTGCCTATCGCACCGCCCGCGCCTAACTGCAATCCGCGATGGCAGCCTGCACGATACGGCCTGCCGCAAACCGTTTGATCCGGAGATTCCATGAAGATTTCTTTCGCCGCCGCGCCCTCTGCCGATGCCCGCGTGATCGCGAAGCCGGTGAATCAGGATTCGCCGCTCTCCGGCCTTGATGCCGCCTTGATCGAAGGCGCCAAGGCCACGCGCTTCTCCGGCAAGTCGGCGCAACTGTTCGAAGGCTTTGTCAGCGCAGATGGCAAAGTGGTGCGCACGATCCTGCTCGGCGCAGGCGAGCCCGGCGACGCGGGCCGCGCCGGAAACCTTGAAAAGGCAGGCGCTGCGCTCACCGCGAAGCTTCTGACGTCGGGCGAAACCTCGATCACCATAGACTGTGCAGGCGCGAACCTTTCCGCCGCCGATGTCGCCAGCCTCGCACTCGGTGCCCGCCTGCGCGCCTGGCGGCATGACGGCTATCGCACGACGATGAAGGATGACCAGAAGCCTTCCCTGGCCGAGGTGGTCTTTGCCGGCGCGCCCGAAGGTTCCGAAGCGGCTTGGCAGGTGGAAGCGGCAATTGCCGAAGGCGTCGAATTCACCCGTGAACTCGTCACCGAACCGGGCAATGTGATTTACCCGGAAAGCTTCGTCGAACGCTGCCAGAAGCGCTTTGAAGGGACCGGCCTCAAGGTCTCGGTGCTCGACGATGCCGAGATGAAGGCGCTCGGGATGGGCGCGCTGATCGGCGTGGCGCAGGGTTCGGCGCGTCCGGCGCGCCTGCTCGTGATCGAATGGAACGGCGGCGGCGATGCGAAGAAGACGGCCTTCGTCGGCAAGGGTGTAACCTTTGACACCGGCGGCATCAGCCTGAAGCCCGGCGCGGGCATGGAAGACATGAAGTGGGACATGGGCGGCGCGGGTGCGGTTGCCGGGGCAATGCTGGCCATGGCGCTCCGCAAGGCCAAGGCCAATGTCGTCGCCGTCTGCGGTCTCGTCGAGAACATGCCTGACGGCCTTGCCCAGCGGCCGGGTGACGTGGTCAAGACCATGTCTGGCCAGACGGTCGAGGTGATCAATACCGACGCGGAAGGCCGCCTCGTGCTGTGCGACGCGCTGACCTGGGTGCAGAAGAACCACGCCCCCGCGCGCATCCTCGATCTCGCTACGCTGACCGGCGCGATCATCGCGACGCTGGGCAATGAATATGCCGGCCTGTTCTCGAACGACGATGGCCTGGCCGATTCGATCCTCGCCGCCGGTAACAAGGTGGGTGAGCGCCTGTGGCGCCTTCCCATGGGTCCGGCCTATGACAAGATGATCGACAGCCCGATTGCCGACATGAAGAACATGGGTTCCAAGTATGCCGGTTCGATCACTGCCGCGCAGTTCCTGCTGCGTTTCGTCGAAAAGGGAACGCCCTGGGCGCACCTCGACATCGCTGGCATGGTATGGGCCGACAAGCCCGGCGCGACCTGGGACAAGGGCGCTACGGGGTACGGCGTGCGCCTGCTCGACCGGATCGTGCGCGACACGCTTGAGGGCTGATGCGCGTCGATTTCTACCACCTGACGCAGTCTTCGGCAGAGGACGCCGTTGCCCAGATTGCCCAGAAGGCGCTGGGTGGCGGGCAGCGGATGCTGGTGGTGGCGGAAGGGCGCGCAAAGCTGGAACGGTTTGGCGAAGCGCTCTGGGCGCGGGAAGGTACGTTCCTCGCCAATGGCGTGGCTGGTGGTGTTCACGACCAGCGCCAGCCGGTGCTGCTTTCCGAACAGGTCGAACCGGCCAATGGTGCGCAGATCCTGGCACTGGCTGATGGTGAATGGCGGGAAAGCGACGGTTTCTCGCGCGTGCTGTTCTTCTTTGACGGCAGCACCATCGAACCGGCGCGGGCGCGGTGGCGCGAACTCAAGGCGCGCGAGGGCGCGGAATGCCATTACTGGAAGCAGGAAGGCGGCCGCTGGATAGAGGCGGGCTGACGGCCTGCCTTGCGGCGCAGCATTTTCCCCGCTAGGGGCGCGCCACAATCTCCAAACCATAAGTCTCGCAAGGAACAAGACCATGGCGGTTACCCGCACCTTTTCGATCATCAAGCCCGACGCCACCCGCCGCAACCTGACCGGCGCGGTCACCAAGATGCTGGAAGAAGCTGGCCTGCGTGTCGTCGCTTCGAAGCGCATCCACATGACCAAGGAACAGGCCGAAGGCTTCTACGCGGTGCACAAGGAACGCCCCTTCTTCGGCGAACTGTGCGAATTCATGATGAGCGAACCGGTCGTCGTCCAGGTTCTCGAAGGTGAAGACGCCGTGACCCGCAACCGCGACATCATGGGCGCCACCAACCCGGCCGATGCGGCCGAGGGCACGATCCGCAAGACCCACGCCCTGTCGATCGGCGAAAACACCGTGCACGGTTCGGACTCGGATGAGAACGCCGCGATCGAAATCGCGTTCTTCTTCAAGCCGGAAGAAATCGTCGGCTAAGGCTGGCTGATCAGGCAAGAAATGGAGGGCCGTCCGGTTGGGCGGCCCTTTTTCTTTGTGCTTTGACCGGGCGCAATGACGGGGCACTTCACATTGGCGACACCGGGTCATCGAAACCCGCGAAAGGATCGCCGATGTCCAATACCCCGCATGAACTTGCCGCCGAATTCCCCAACGATCATGCCGTGCTGCACGCGCTGAAGCTGGAAAATCCGCACTTTGTCACGCTTTCGGACCGCTATCACGAGGTCAACGGCGAGATTCACCGGATTGAGGCAGGGGTCGAGAATACCTCTGACGACTACGCCGAAACGCTCAAGAAGAAGCGGCTTTCCCTCATCGACGAAATCTCGGGACTTGTTGCCGCTGCCCGGACCTGAGCGAGCATCGGCACGGGGGCAGGCTATTGCGCGCGTCGGCCTAACGTCTATCCTCGCGGCAAAGGAGTGCTGCGATGCAAGGCATGGGTGAGACGGGCGAGGCCTGCCCCTTTGAATTCAATTTCGACGAAAAGACCTTCAAGGTCGGGGATTCAGTGAGTTACCGGGTCACTGGCAGCCTGGCCGACTTCCCCTTCGTCGGCACCCTGGTCGAGGTTCACGAGGACTACGTGATGATCGCCGGGGACCCGAACGATCCGGCAAAGCTCTATCGCGGCACGCGCGAAAGCCGCCCGGTGGTGGACGAAAGCGAAATCTGAGTGCGGCGCGTACAAGCGCTCTGCATCGGGATTGCAACGCTCTCGTTATCAGGCTGCGGCAAGGACGCCTCTGAGGACGTGCCGGTCGACATGCAACCGGGCGCCTATCTGGTCGATTTCAAGACGCCGATGTTCGGTGCGGACATCAAGAAGACGACCGAGGCCAAACGCTGCATCACCGGCGATCCGGAATATGTCCCGACCAAGCTGGTGCGCTCCTACATCGCCCTCGCGCCAGAATGCGCCACGGCGAAGTTCGAGCGGAAGGGCAATCAATTGACCGGCTCGGTCACCTGCCCGCTCGATGAGGATCGGGCCAAGGGCAAGGCGGTGGTGACCTTCGATGGCACGATTGCCGAGACTTCGCTCAGCGGCACGATGAAGATCGACATGCAGATCACCTCGTCCGAGGATCCGCAGGCGGGCGCTGCCGCGGCGCTGCTGTCAAAGGTGCCAATCCCGTTCCGCGCCGAGCGGACCGGTGACTGTTCGAACTAGAACGAGTCGGCCGCGTTCATCAGGGCCGTCAGCCGCTTCGGCGCCACCGCACGCCAGCTGCGCGCCAGCCATTCGTCGACCGTGTCCCAGTCCAGCCCGGGTCGGTTGAGGATCACGCCGACCCAGCCCGATGCGCCGTAATAGGCGGGGCGGAAGTAGGCTTCGGGATTGCTCTCGATCAGGCCGTCCATCTCGTCGGGGCCGCTGGTCTTGACCAGCAGGGCGATGTGCGGCGTGCCGTGGTGCTGGTCGTTGAAATGGGCGAAATACTTGCCGCCCACCCGCCAGCCGGGTGCTCCATGCGATTCGCGCTCTTCGGTCTCCGCCAGGGCAAGCGCGCGCTGGCGGACCTGTTCCAGCAACCAGTCGGCGCTGCTTTCGCGCGAAACCAGAGCGGCGAGGCAGCGCGAATAGAGCTGGTGCTCGGCAATGAGAACGCGTGCGGCAAGGCTGCCCGCCGTATCGCCCGGCACGATCGCCACCGCCGTCTGGCCGAGCATGGGGCCGTCATCGAGTTCGGCCGTCACCAGATGGACGGTGCAGCCGCCGTGGCTGTCGCCCGCCTCGATCGCGCGTTCGTGGGTATGAAGGCCGGGATATTTCGGCAGCAGCGAAGGATGGATGTTGAGCATCCGTCCCTGCCATCCGGCAACGAATTCGGGCGTCAAGATGCGCATATAACCAGCAAGCGCGACATATTCCGCGCCCGAGGCCCGGATGGCCGCATCCATCGCACGGTCGTGATCGGCGCGGGCCATCCCCTTGTGCGACAGGGCGAAGGTGGAAACGCCCTCTGCCGCAGCCAGTTTCAGGCCCCCGGCATCGGGATCGTTTGCCGCGACCAACACGACTTCGTAGGGGCAGTCCTCGGCCCGGCTCGCATAGAGAAGCGCGGCCATATTGGTGCCGCTGCCTGAAATCAGGACGGCAACTTTCGCCCGTTCAGGCAAGGTGGATCGCTTCCCAGCTGCCACGGGCCGACCAGACTTCGTCCGCGCCCTGCACAGTGCAGCCGCAGGCGCCTTCCTCAATGGCGCCGATGACGAAAACGGTCTCGCCAGCCGCTTCGAGGTCGGCCTTCACCGCTGCGGCCTCGTCAGCCGCAACAGCCAGGACCATGCCCACGCCGCAATTGAAGGTCCGGGCCATTTCCTCGGGCTCGATATTCCCTTGCGCCTGAAGGAAAGCCATCAGTCGCGGCTGTTCCCATGCGCCGGCATCGATGCGTGCATGCAGTCCCTTGGGAAGGACGCGGGGCACATTCTCCAGCAGGCCGCCGCCGGTGATGTGGGCAAGCGCATGCACGCGGCCTGAGCGGATCACCGGCAGCAGGCTCTTCACATAGATGCGGGTCGGCTCGATCAGGTGGTCGATAAGCAGGCGGTCGGCATCGAACAGGGCAGGGCGGTCCAGCTTCCAGCCCTTGTCCTCGGCCAGGCGGCGGACGAGCGAGTATCCGTTCGAGTGCACGCCTGAGCTGGCAAGGCCCAGCAGCACGTCGCCAGCCGCAACTGCGCTGCCGGTAAGTTGCTCACCGCGCTCAACCGCGCCGACGCAGAAACCGGCGAGGTCATAGTCGCCGGCCGCGTACATCCCCGGCATTTCCGCCGTTTCGCCGCCGATCAGCGCGCATCCGGCCAGCTTGCAGCCATCAGCAATCCCGGCAACCACGCGTTCGGCCACGCCATTGTCCAGCTTGCCGGTGGCGAAGTAGTCAAGGAACAGCAGCGGCTCCGCGCCCTGCACGATCAGATCATTCACGCACATGGCGACAAGGTCGATGCCTATACGGTCGTGCCGGTCATGGTCGATGGCGAGTTTTACCTTGGTGCCGACACCATCGTTCGCCGCGACCAGCAGCGGGTCGGTATAGCCTGCGGCCTTCAGGTCAAAGAACCCGCCAAAGCCGCCAAGTTCCGCGTCCGCGCCGGGGCGGGCCGTGGCTTTTGCCAGCGGGCCGATGGCCTTGACCAGTGCATTGCCCGCCGCGATCGAGACGCCGGCCTGCTCGTAGGAATAGCTCTTCGGAGAGTTATTATCTGTCATCGCGGTGGCCACTAACCGTTTCCCGCTTGGATTTCCACGAATGATTGGGCAAAAGGCCAGCGGTTTTCCCCGATGGCAGTCGCACACGCTCTTCCCGCCCCGTTGGCACCTCACCGTGCAGGCAAGGTCTCGCTCTGGAAGGGGATCGCCACTGCCTGCGCGCTGGCGCTCGCCGTGGCCGGGATTGCGCGGCTGATTGCACAGGTGGAAGGGGATCGCGGCATCAACCCGGTCGCCACTTCGCACGACATTGAAATCGGCGGGATCGAGGTCAACACCACGGGCAAGACTGCCGAGGAAGCGCGGCAGGCGGGCTGGGAAGAAGCCCGGCGAAAGGCATGGGCCAAGGCGGGCGGCCCCTCCATTCCAGACGCCCAGATCGAATCCTTCGTCGCATCGATCGTGGTCGAACGCGAACAGATCGGCCCACGGCGCTACATCGCCACGCTGGGCGTGATTTTTGACCGCGCCCGCGCCGGCCAGTTCCTGAGCGCGGCAGAAGGCGTCGCCGCGCGGCACTCCGCGCCGATGCTCACGCTGCCAGTGCTCTACTCGGGCGGTGTCGCGCAGGTCTATGAAGTGCGTGGGCCATGGCAGTTGGCATGGGCGCAGTTCAAGGCACCCACCAGCGGCATCGACTATGTGCGTCCTTCCGGCAGCGGCGGCGATTCGCTGCTCCTCACCGCCGGACAGACGACGCGCCGCAGCCGCGCATGGTGGGGCAATATAGTCAGCCAGTTTGGTGCCAGCGACATCCTCGTGCCCGTGGCGCGGCTGGAGCGGCAATGGCCCGGCGGACCCGTGCGCGGCACTTTCACGGCGCGTTATGGCCCGGACAGCATTTCGCTCGGCAGTTTTACCCTGACTGCCAACAAGGAAGCTGACCTGCCAGCCATGCTGGCAAATGCGGTCAAGCGCATCGATGCCATGTACAACGAGGCCCTGGCCCGCGGCGACCTGAAGCCCGACGCCACCCTGCGCCAGCAGAACGAGCTTGATCCTGCGCTTGCTGCCATAATTGAGGCTGCGGCCCGGATGGAGGCGGCCAATGCGCCTGCCGCTTCCGCCGATCCTGCCGCAACACCAACGCCCACGCCGAGCGCCACGCCGACGCCGGAAGCAAAGATTTCGGCGATCACCATCCAGTTCGCGTCGCCCGATGCCAAGGCGCTCGATGCCGTGCTCTCCTCGGTTCGTAGCGTGCCTGGCGTGAAGGGAGCATCGACGACCAGCCTTGCCATGGGCGGTACCTCGGTGATGCGGGTGACCTTTGCCGGATCGATCGACGAACTGCGCGATGCCTTGCGCGCGCGCGGGTGGTCGGTTTCCGCCGGCGCCAACGCGCTCAGCATCAGGCGCTGACCCTTGCGCCAGATCCCGCTCCCGCTCGGCACCGGGGCCGGCCCTTCGCGCATCGTGGTGGGCGCGGCGAATACCCAGGCGATCGAGGCATTTTCGCAGGTCCACGACTGGCCGTTTCGCACCGCCGTCCTGTTCGGCCCGCCGCGTTCAGGCAAGAGCCTGCTGGCGCGCTGGTTCGCCGATTCCGGACTGGGTGACGTGATCGACGATGCCGAGTCGATGGACGAAGCCGACCTGTTCCACCGCTGGAACCGCGCGCAGGAACAAGGGCGCGCTCTCCTGATCGTGGTCAACGCGGGCGAAGGCGGGTGGCAGATCGCCCTGCCAGACCTTGCCTCGCGCATGGGGGCCGCGCTGCACCTTGAAATCGGGGAGCCGGACGACGCCATGATGGCTGAGCTAATCGCTATCCATGCCGAGATGCGCGGCCTCGCACTCGGGCCCGATGCGGCCGCCTACCTTGTCCCGCGGGCAGAGCGTTCCCATCTGGGCGTCGAACGGCTGGTGGCGGCGATCGACCGCCTCAGCCTTGAGCGCAAGCAGGCACCGACGCTAGCGGTGTGGCGCGATGCGCTGGATGAAACCCTCGGGGCAAGCCAACCGCGCTTGCTTTGATCGCGTGAATGGGGGACAATTGCGCGTCATGTTCAAGAGCCTGATCGAATACCTGGACTCGATTGTCGCGCGCGATCCCGCGCCGCGTTCGCGCTGGGAAGTGCTGCTTTATCCGGGCGTCTGGGCGCTCGGCTGGCACCGCGTGGCACATTGGCTGTTCGAAGCGCGGCTGTTCTTCCTGGCGCGCCTGATCAATCACCTGTCCCGCTTTTTCACGGCCATCGACATCCATCCGGGCGCTACGATCGGCCGTCACTTGTTCATCGACCACGGCTTTACCGTTATCGGCGAAACGGCCGAGATTGGCGATAACGTCACGATCTACCAATGCGTGACGCTGGGCGGGACCAATCCTGCCAACGGCATTGGCGGCAAGCGCCATCCAACCTTGCAGGACAACGTGATTGTCGGTTCGGGTGCGCAGATCCTCGGCCCGATCATCGTCGGCACCCGCGCGCGTGTCGGCGCCAATGCCGTGGTGACCGAGGACGTGCCCGAGGGCGCGACCATGGTTGGCATGAAGGCGCGCTCGACTCTGGTCCCCGTGGAAGCATGGCAGAAGGACTTCGTTCCTTACGGCACGCCCTGTTCGGACCGTTTCGATCCCGCGACGCAGAAACTTGAACTGCTGCAGTGCGAGATGGAGACCCTGCAAAAGCGCCTTGCTGCCCTGCTTAAGGAACGCGACGCGGAGGCGGCGAAGGAAACTGCTCCAGCGCGCAAGAAGGGCAAGAAGTCGGCTTGACCGCGGTCATCACCCCGTTTCCGGGTCGCGGGCCTCAACAGGTCGGCTTTGAACGCGAAGAACTGCAGCGCATCCTGGACCTCTACGGCCGTATGGTCGCCGCCGGGCAGTGGAAGGACTACGCGATCGACTTCACTCGCGATGCGGCCTCCTTCTCAGCCTTCCGCCGCGCCGCCGAGCGCCCGCAGGTGCGCATCGAAAAGCGCCCCGCGCTGCGCGGCAAGCAGGGCATGTGGACCCTGTTCGGCGAGGCGGGACAGGTGCTGAAGCGCGGGCATGAATTGCCCGGCCTGCTCTCCCCCATAGAGCGGCGGCTGCTCAAGATCGTCGAGGATTGAACTTATGCGAAAGCTTGCGCCACGAAGACCCCGGACTGCTGGCTGGTGGTGACTTTGCCGATGATTCGATAAAGGAAGATTGCCGAAGCAATCGTGATCGCGTTGGCAACAATATCCATGCCTACTGCGGTTTCGGACAAGTCACCTTCAACCATGAATTGCATGGAGAGATTGGTGATGATGTTGCCAATAGTGAAACATCCCCACCAAGCTCGGACACCTTGCCTTGTATCGTCAGGGCACGAAACTTCTATCAATTCCTTCATGGCGCGGAAGGGCATCACAAGATTGGCGAAAGGCACAAAGAACCAGCCAACTGACCAGCCCGGGGTGAACTCAAGCCCTTCGTATCCCGCAGTATAGAGGTTCTTGTGCGCGCGGTGTATCCACATCCCGATCGCGACTGCTGAGGCCAGGTAGGCTACTGACCCGACCACCGTAAGCGTGTCGATCATGGCCCCGAAAGAAACCCTAGCACCCGGAGCAGTGAGGTAGATCGCCTCTGCTGCTAAGCAAGCCCCGTTCGCCGCGACGAAAATCCAGATAAGTAGATATGAGAACTTCGCCCTTGCGCCAAGACCGCGCAGTTGCTCGTCCATATCGTTCATGAAGATACCCCCAAGCTCTGCCGCGAGCTTAGGGGTATCGATTTGAAATCAAGGTGTTGTTGTCAGGCGGCAGCCATTCCGGTAACCGGCAGCCGCTCGCGCAGGTCTCCGGGCAGCTGCGCCACTACCGAGCGGCGGATCGGGCTCCAGAAGGCCGAGAGCGTCAGCAGTGCCGAGCCGATGACAAGGCCGGTGATCGCCACGTTGAGCTCGACCACGCCGAACTGACGAAACAGGAAGGTAAGCGCGACCAGCACATAGACCAGCGCTGAAACCAGCAGCGCGCGGCGGTCGATGGCGAGGGCGATCAGGCCCATGATCACGTAGATCGCCACCACCGCGATGGCCGAGGCCGGGGCGATGTTCTCTCCGTCGTTCACGCCGATCCAGTGGAAGAGCGGGTGGCAAATCATCGGTGCGGCAAGCAGGTGCAGCCAGAAGGCGACGTCGCTGCGGCGCGTTTCGCGGGCACGATCCGACATGTCCCAGCGCATCGCGAAAGCGAAGACACCAAGTCCTGCGATGAAGACCAGCGGCAGCAGGTAACGTTCGCCGTTCTCTGTACCGGTGGGGATGATCGCCGCAGCGGCAAGCGCGATGGCCGTGGCGGCGATTGCGGCAGCGCCTGCAGCGATGGTGATCGGCACCATGAAGCGCCGCCAGTGCAGCCAGGTTCCAGCCGCAACGAACAGCGCGATGCCCGCAGCCATCAGCGAACCGGCGGTCTGCGAAGGTTCGATCTCATTCTCGGCGATGAACTCGATCGGCATGGCCGCAAGACCGCCGGCAAAGGCCAGCAGCAGGACGATCGAGGGCAGGGCCATGCGGCGCTGGCGGGTGAAGTATTCCGCCATGCCCCAGGACGCCGCGGCAACGAATGCCCCGGCGAGGCCCGGAGTCATGGCCTGCCCGATGGACGCGACTGCCGCGATCAGCAGCACGGCGGCAATCGTCACGAAGATGTCGTTGAAGCCGGTGATCAGCCGGAAATGTTCTTCGTCCACCGACGGCGCGCTGCGCATGCCGGTAACGTGGAGGCGAAGCGCCTCGGCGGCTTCGTGGCTCAAGGCCCCTGCCGCGACGGCGGACTGCAATTCTGCTTCGGAATACATCAGGCATCCTCCCCTGTGATAAGGTAAGAATGCCTGATGTGTGTTATTGCGTCAATACACTATAACGGCAACGCCCGGCAGGTCAGCCCTTCGCCTTCTGCAGCATGGTCATCGCGTGCATCGACTGCTCCATGCCATTGCTGATGACCTTGTCACCGGTCTGGCGCGAAATGTCGCCCCAGGCATCGGCAAAGCCTTCGACCGTGCAGGAGCCCTGCGGCAGGTAAACGCCCTCGTTCATGGTGACAAATGCGCTCTGGAACACGCCTGCACCGGCACCGACGATGGCATTGGTCGGCGCATCCTCGGAGACGAGGTAGAGCGCCGCCGGAACCACGTTTTCCGGGCTGAAGGCCTTGAACGCTTCCTCGGGGAAGATATCCTGCGTCATGCGCGTGCCGGCCGTGGGGGCGAGCGAGTTGACGCGGATGTTGTTCTTCGCGCCTTCAAGGTAGAGCGTCTTGGCCAAGCCCACGATGCCCAGCTTGGCCGCGCCGTAATTCGTCTGGCCGAAATTGCCGCCCAGTGCCGCTGGACGAGGTGGTCATCAGGATGCGGCCATAGTTCTGCTCGCGCATGGTTTCCCAGCAGGCCTTGGTGGCATAGGCCGAGCCGAGCAGGTGGACCTTGACCACGAGCTCGAAATCCTCGGGCTCCATCTTGGCGAAGGTCTTGTCCCGCAGGATGCCGGCGTTGTTGATCAGGATGTGAACGCCGCCCCAAGCTTCCTTGGCCTTGGCGACCATTTCGACCATCTGGGCATATTCGGTGACCGAGCCGCCGTTCGACATGGCTTCGCCGCCGGCCGCCTTGATTTCCTCGACCACGGACAGCGCCGCGTCCGAATGGCCGGTGCCGTCGCGCGATCCGCCGAGGTCGTTGACCACGACCTTTGCGCCCCGGCGCGCCAGTTCCAGCGCGTAAGCCTTGCCGAGCCCGCCGCCGGCGCCCGTGACTATGGCGACCTTGTCCTTGAACGAAATGGTCATGCAAACCTCCTCATCGCGCCGCGTGGCGCCAAATCTCCTTGGCGGCAAATGACACGGGAATCCGGGCGCTTCAATGGCTTTCGCAGCAAGCCGCCGCGCCGTAACGTCACCGGGCAGGGGCTTGTATGACATGCCGTCAAAAATCTGTCACGGGCCTGTCCTAATAGTGCCAACGAATCGTCATAACGGCCGGAGGGAGGCCCACCATGTCCATCAATGCCCGCATTTCTGTCATCGCGCTCGCCTGCGCTTCCGGCTGGGCCATGCCCGCCCAGGCGAAGGACGCAGACCTCAAGGCCATCCAGCAGCAGATTGCGCAGATGCAGAGCCAGATGGAAGGCATGCAACAGCAGATCAATTCGCTGCAATTGCAACTGGGGCAGGCCAACGCCCGCGCCTCTGCCGCCGAAACGCGAGCGGTGAATGCCGAGACGCAGGCCAATGCGGCCACCGCAGCGCTGGCCAAGGCACCGGCCGCGACCGCCACGGCGAAGCCCGCCACCGACATCACCTGGGACGGCGCTCCCAAGCTGGCTACCAAGGACGGCTGGAGCTTCAAGCCGCGCGGCCGGATGCAGCTGGATGCGGGCGGCGTGAACGCGCCTGCCGGCATTGCTTCGGCGCAGAGCCTGGGCTGGGCAGCCGAATTCCGCCGCGTCTACCTCGGCTTCGATGGCACGATGCCCGGCGGCTTCGGCTATCGCGTGGAGGCCGACCTGGCCAACAGCTCTGTCGATCTCACAGACGTCTACCTCACCTACAAGGCGAACCCGAAGCTGACGCTTACGGTTGGCCAGCACAAGCCGTTCAGCTCGATGGAGGACATGACCTCCGACCTGTTCACCAGCATGATGGAGCGTGCTGCCTTCAACAGCGCCTTTGGCTTCGAACGCCGCGTGGGCGTCAGTGCGACCTATCTGGATAAGTCGTTCCTGGTTCAGGCTGGCGCTTTCTCCGACAATGCTGCCGACCTGAACAACGATCGCAACAACAGCTACAGCCTTGATGCGCGGGTAGTCTTCATGCCCAAGCTGGGCGACGGCCAGTTGCACCTGGGCGGTTCGTACCACTACCGTGATTTCAACGACGCGCAGACCAGCACCCGCTATCGCGCGCGTCCCTTCCTTCACACCACGGACGTGCGCCTCGTCGATACCGGGGCGATTGCCTCAACCGGCGAGCGCTCGATCGGTGCGGAACTTGCCTATATCAACGGCCGCTTCCACGCGACGGCGGAAAGCCACTGGATGACGGCGCTGCGTCCGGCGCTGACAGACCCGACCTTCAACGGCGGCTATGCCGAGGTCGGCTATCTGCTGACCGACGATACGACCGCTTACAAGGCCGGTGCCTATGACCGCATTCGTCCGAAGAGCCCGGTGGGCAAGGGCGGCATTGGCGCGATCCAGATCAATACTCGCTACGAATGGCTAAACCTGAACAGCGGCGCGATCGTGGGCGGCAAGCAGGAAATTGCCGGCATCTCGGCGATCTGGATGCCCACCGACTATGTGCGCTTCATCGCCAATTACGGCCATATCTGGCTGAACAATGCAGCGGTGCCGGCAGGAGCGGTCCGCAATTACTCGGCCGATCTCGATCGGCATGCGCGCTCAGTTCGATTTCTGAAGACGGGCCAGCGCGGGCACCAGTTCATCGAAGTGGTCGATGACGGTGTCCGCGCCAAGCTCGTGCGGCGGCAGGTCATTGAAGCCGAAGCTGACGGCAACGCAGGGCAGCCCAGCCGCGCGCGCCGCGCCGGTATCGAAGGTGGTATCGCCGACATAGGCGGCAGGCCCACCGCCGAGCCGCTCGATCATCAGGTGCAGCAGGTCCGGCTGCGGCTTCGCACGTCCGGGACCCAGGGTATCGCCGCCGATGATTGTGGCGAAGCGGTCAGTCAGGCCGAGTTCGCCCAGCAGGCTGCGGGCAAGTGATTCGAGCTTGTTGGTTACCAGCGCGATCTTTACGCCATGGTGATCGAGCGCATCGAGCATCGCCTCGCCGCCCGGGAACAGGCGAGTGTGAACGGCGATGTTGGCGCTGTAGAATTCGATGAAAGCCGCGTGCAAGGCGCGCAGGTCGAGATCCCCCGGTCCGCCACTCTCCTTCAGAGCACGGTCGAGCATCTGCCGCGCGCCGCCCCCGATATAGTTGCGCGCAAGGTCCAGCGGCACAGAATCGCGTCCAGCCACACCCAGCGCGTGGTTCAGCGCGTGGCCCAGGTCGGCATGGGTATCGAGCAGCGTACCGTCGAGGTCGAACCCGACGATCTGAAAGGGAAAATCGGTCATCGGAGCTCCCGATGGCGCGCGGTTGTGGAAACGGCAAGCATTTGGTGGCAAGTGCATCGCCCATGAGCACCGTTAACCACGCAAGACCCCTCGCGGTAGTGATTCTCGCCGCCGGTAAGGGCACCCGCATGAAGAGCGACCTGCACAAGGTTCTCCACCCCATAGCAGGCCGCGCGATGATCGAACACCTGATGGCCAGCGCGGCCGAGCTTTCGCCTGCCAAGCAGGTCGTCGTGGTCGGGGCAGGCCGTGAGCAGCTTGAAGCGGCAATGGGTGACCGCGCGACAATCGCGGTGCAGGAGCCGCAGCATGGCACGGGCCATGCGGTCCAGCAGGCGGAGGACGCGCTCGCTGGCTTCGATGGGGATGTGCTGATTCTCTACGGCGACGTCCCCTTCGTCAGTTCTGGTACCATGCAGGCGATGATCAACCGGCTGCACGGCGAGGATGCGCCCGCCGTCGTCGTGCTCGGCTTCGAGCCCGAGCAGACGCTGCAATATGGCCGCGTGATCGTCGAGGGCGACCGCGTTGTGAAGATGGTCGAGCACAAGGACGCCAGCGACGCCGAACGTGCTTGCCGCCTGTGCAATTCCGGCCTGATGGCGGTTCGCGCGGCGGACCTGTTTGGCCTGCTCGCCCGCGTCGACAACCAGAATTCGCAGGGCGAGTACTACCTCGTCGATATCGTCAACATCGCCAATGCCGATGGGCGGACCTGCGCGGTGGTCATCACGGCCGACGCGGATGAAGTGGCGGGCATCAATAGCCGCGGCGAATTGGCCGAGGCCGAGGAACGCTGGCAGCAGCGCCGGCGGGTGCAAGCCATGGCGGACGGGGCCAGCCTCGTCGCGCCGCATACCGTGTGGTTCTCGTGGGACACGGTACTTGGCCGCGATGTGCTAGTGGAGCCGAACGTGGTCTTCGGTCCCGGCGTGACCGTGGCCGATGGCGCGAAGATCCGCGCGTTCTGCCATCTCGAAGGCGCAACCCTCGCTTCCGGCGTAGAGGTCGGACCTTACGCCCGCCTGCGTCCCGGCGCGGTGCTTGAAGAGAAATCCAAGGTTGGCAACTTCGTCGAGGTAAAGAAGGCCACGCTTGGCGAGGGGGCCAAGGCAAACCACCTGTCCTACATCGGCGATGCCGAGGTCGGGGCAGGGGCCAACATCGGCGCGGGCACAATCACCTGCAATTACGACGGCTATTTCAAGTACAAGACGGTAATCGGCGAGCGCGCCTTCATCGGTTCGAACTCGGCGCTTGTTGCCCCGGTGAAGATCGGCGCGGATGCCATCGTAGCAGCCGGCAGTGCGGTTACGCGTGATGTTTCGGCCGGAGAGCTGCGCATCGTACGCGGCGAACAGTTGGTCAAGCCGGGCTGGGCGGACCGCTTCCACGACGCGATGAAAAAGAAGAAGGCGGACGCCAAGGCCAAGAAATGATCCGAAGTGGGCCGAGTGAGCGTTGACATGATATCGTGATATGATATCTAGACATCATGCGCATCCTTGCTGACCTTCCCGATGAAGATATCGCCTGGCTCGACGCTTATGCGGCCGAGCAGGGCAAGTCGCGCGCGGCGGTGATCTGCGATGCCATTACAGCCTACAGATCGAAGCATCGTGACTGGCTAGAGCAGGGCTTCGGCCTCTGGACCCGTTATGGCCAAGGCGCTGACGGGGCGGAGTACGAAGCGGAAATCCGCAAGGCCTGGGACACGGGTGACCTCGCGTGACCGAGACCTATTTCGATACCTCCATCGTCATCGACATGCTTTCCGGCCATCACCTCGCTATGGCCGAATTTCGCCGGGTCTCCCGCCCATGGATCAGCCGGGTCACCTGGCTTGAGGTCATGGCGGCGGTGCCGGCCCCCGCGCGCGATGAAACCGAGAGCTTCCTTGCCAACTTCTCCACGCGAGAGATCAGTCCTGAGATTGCCCGGCGCGCCGCCATGATGCGCGTCGACCGGCCGGGGCTGAGCCTTCCCGCCGCGCTTGTCTTTGCCGCCGCGCAGGACCATGGCGCGATCCTCGTGACAAGAAATATCAAGGATTTTCCGGCAAATATCCCGGGAATCCGCGTTCCCTACACCTGAATTCGACCAAACCCTTACTTCGAAAGGCAGCAGAAGCATGTGCGGCATCATCGGTATCGTCGGCAAGACCGGCGTCGCGGACCGTCTGGTCGATGGCCTGCGCCGGATGGAATATCGCGGCTATGACAGCGCCGGCGTCTGCACGATGGACGGGGGACAGCTGATCCGCCGCCGTGCTCCGGGCAAGCTGTCGAACCTTGTCTTGGAGCTCGAGCGCTCCCCGGCACCGGGCAACACCGGCATTGCGCATACCCGCTGGGCCACTCACGGCGCGCCAACCGCGGCCAATGCTCACCCGCACGCCACTGACCACCTCGCGCTGGTCCACAACGGCATCATCGAGAACTTCCGCCCCCTGCGCGAAGCACTCACCGCGCGCGGCAGCAAGTTCGAGAGCGACACCGATACCGAAGTCGTCGCCCATCTCGTCTCCGAGCAGGTCGCCAAGGGCCTTTCGCCTGAAGATGCCGTCAAGGCCGCAATCCCGCAGCTTCGCGGCGCTTTCGCACTGGCTATAGCCTTCCGCGAACATCCCGACATGCTGATCGGTGCGCGGCTCGGTTCGCCGCTGGTTGTCGGCTACGGAGACGGCGAGATGTTCCTTGGGTCCGATGCGCTGGCGCTAGCGCCGCTGACCCAGCGGATTACGTACCTCGACGAGGGTGACTGGGTGGTTATCACCCGCGATGGTGCGCGGATTTATGACAAGGATAACAATCCCGTAGAGCGCGAGATCGTCGCATCGGGGGCCTCCGCCGCCGCGATCGAGAAGGGCAATTACCGCCACTTCATGCAGAAGGAGATCTTCGAGCAGCCGACCGTCGTTGCACAGACCTTGCGCTCCTACCTCCGCCAGGTCGACCAGACGGTGGCACTGCCCCAGTTCGATTTCGACCTTTCAACGATCAACCGCGTCACCATCGTCGCCTGCGGGACGAGCTATTATGCGGGGATGGTGGCCAAGTACTGGTTCGAACAGTTCGCGCGCCTGCCGGTGGATATCGATGTGGCGAGCGAGTTCCGCTACCGTGATCCGGTGCTCGAACCCGGCGGTCTCGCCCTGTTCATCAGCCAGAGCGGTGAAACCGCTGATACCCTCGCCGCGCTGCGCCACTGCAAGGAGGCCGGCCAGACCATCGCCGTGGTGGTCAACGTGCCGACCAGCTCGATGGCGCGCGAGGCGGACCTGCTGCTGCCGACGCACGCCGGTCCGGAAATCGGCGTAGCTTCGACCAAGGCATTCACTTGTCAGTTGGCGGTCCTTGCCGCGCTCGCCGCGCACCTCGCGGTCAAGCGCGGGCGCATGGACAGGGCGGAGGAGGCGGATATCGTTGAGCAACTGCTCGAAGTGCCAGCTTGCCTCAACGCCGCGCTGGCGCATGACAGCGAAATTGCGGCCATGGCACACCTCATCGCGCCGGCGCGCGATGTGCTCTACCCGGGTCGCGGGCAGGACTATCCGTTGGCGCTTGAGGGTGCGCTAAAACTAAAGGAAATCAGCTACATTCATGCCGAAGGTTATGCTTCAGGTGAAATGAAGCACGGGCCAATCGCGCTGATCGACGAGGCGGTTCCCGTCATTGTTCTCGCACCCTCCGGTCCGCTGTTCGAGAAGACTGTCTCGAACATGCAGGAAGTCCGCGCCCGTGGCGGAAAGATCGTCCTGATCTCGGACCGCGAAGGCTTGGATGAAGCGGGCGAGGGCTGCCTTGCGACGATCGAGATGCCCAAGGTCCACCCGCTGATCGCGCCGCTAGTCTATGCCGTCCCCGTGCAGCTGCTCGCCTATCACGTTGCCTGCGCCAAGGGCACGGACGTGGATCAGCCGCGCAATCTAGCGAAGTCGGTGACGGTCGAGTGAGGGTCACCGGCGGGTGCCATTGCGGTGCGGTGCGTTTCACATGTGAGGTGGAGCCGCGGCCGCAGGTGCTCGATTGCAATTGCTCGATCTGCAGCGCGACGGGTTTCCTTCACCTGTTGATCCCGCACGAAAAGTTCGAACTGACAGCCTCGGATGACGCGCTGCAATCCTATCGTTTCGGGACTGGCGCGGCGGAGCACCTGTTCTGTAGGACCTGCGGTATCAAAAGCTTCTACCAGCCGCGCTCGCATCCCGATGCGTGGAGCGTGAACCTGCGCTGCCTCGATCCGGGGCATGGAATTGAAGCCCGTTTCGAAACGTTTGACGGTCGCAACTGGGAAAAGGCGAAAGCGCGCCTGACAGATTAGTTCGTGCGCGCACTTAATTTCTTGGACAACAGGCGGTTTACGCGGCGCTAAGATATTTGCGTTAGTCCGAACCGCGTGAACTCGAAGACGCAAGAACCTGCCGCCCTGCCGCGTAGCCTGCCGGCCAGCCAGATCCTTGGGATCACCGTCCCACAGGACGATGATTGGGTGCGCCTGCGCGGCATGCAGTATGCCAGCCTTGCTCGCACCACCGTTCACCGCCTGATTGCTCACAGCATTGCCGCCCTCGCAGCTGGCCATGTCCTGCTCGACAGCTTTGGCCTGGTCACCGTGGCAGGCTGGATGATCGGTCTGATGGCCGCGCTCGCTTATACAGCCAAGGTTGATCGCCATCTGTCAGACGCTGACCAGCGCATCGTCACCCGGGGCGAAATGACCGGCCAGACGCTGGCCTACCTGTTCGTTTCGCTGGCCTGGTCGGTACCCATGGTCCTCCTTGCCTTTGGCGGAACGCCGCTGATCAAGCTGGAACTGTGGACGATACTCGCCATGCTGCTCGCAGCCCAGGCCGTGATTTGCCCCGCGATTCCGCTTGGCACAATCATCTTCGGCACACTCGCAGGCACGGCCTCGATCGCGCAGTTCCTGCTTTCAGGCATGATCGATTCCGCCGCGGCAGCGGGCGCGCTGGTCATTTTCGTTTCGCTAGGCGCGCTTGAGGGAGCGCGAAATTTCCTCACCTCGCGCGTCGCCGAATCGGCCATGCTCGAAAAGAACGAGGTCGTTTCGCTGCTCCTGCGCGAGTTCGAAGAGGGCGAAGCCGACTGGCTGTGGCAGATCGACCCGGCGCGGCGCGTCCGCTCGATCAGCCCGCGCTTTGCCTTCGCGCTGGGCATGGATCCTGAGGAAATCGACGGAAAACCGTTCATCCAGCTGATCGCTGGCGATGCCTGGGATACCGGCCAGTTCCCGTCCAGCCTGCATGACCTTGCCGAACGGCTGAAGCAGCGCGAGAGCTTCTCGAACCTGCTGGTCCGCGTCACAATCCGCGGGGAGGCGCGCTGGTGGGAGCTTTCAGGCACACCGAAGCTTGACGATAAGGGCAATTTCGACGGCTTCCGTGGCGTCGGTTCGGACGTTACCGAGCAGCGCGAGAGTGCTGACAAGATCGCCCACCTGGCGCGTTACGACACGCTGACCGGCCTGCCGAACCGCCTGATGCTCACCGAATCGATGGGCGATGCCATGCGCTTTGCCGAACAGTGGCGGACCAAGTGCGCCTTCCTGATGATTGACCTCGACCGGTTCAAGGCGGTCAACGATACGCTCGGCCACGTGGTTGGCGACCAACTCCTCGCCCGCGTTTCGGCACGGCTGAAGGAGATCATGACCGAGAACGAAATCTGCGGGCGCCTCGGGGGCGACGAGTTTGCCATCGTGATTCGCGACGCATCGGATCTCGGACGTGTGGAACACGTTGCCAAGGCGGTGATCGAGCGCCTGTCGCAGCCTTACGAGGTCGATCACCATACGCTGTATGTCGGTGCCTCGGTTGGCTCCGCTGTCGGCCCGCGTGACGGCTCCACGGTCGAAACGCTGATGCGCAATGCCGACCTTGCGCTCTATCGTTCGAAGGATGCGGGCGGCGGGGTGCACTGCACTTACGAGCCGACATTGCACGCGGACGCAGAAGAGCGCCGCAAGCTTGAGTTCTCGATGCGCCGTGCGCTCGAAAACAATGAGATGGTGCTCAATTACCAGCCGGTGGTTGATGCCCAGACCGAACAGGTCGTCAGCTTCGAAGCCCTGCTGCGCTGGAACAGCCCCGAGCACGGCTCGGTCAGCCCGGCCAAGTTCATTCCTATGGCCGAGGACACCCGCCTGATCGTGCCGATCGGCGAATGGGTGCTGCGCGAGGCCTGCCGCGAGGCGACCCGCTGGCCGGGGCACGTCAAGGTGGCGGTCAACGTCTCGGGCGAACAGCTGCTCGATCCGCACTTTTCCTCGACTGTGGTCGCAGCGCTTTCCGCGTCCGGCCTGCCGCCCGCTCGGCTTGAGATCGAGGTTACCGAGTCGATCTTCGTCCGCGATGCCACCACGGCGCGTAACACGCTCGAACAGATCATGGCGCTCGGCTGCTCGGTGGCGCTCGATGACTTTGGCACTGGCTATTCATCGCTCGGCTACCTGCGCAAGCTGCGGTTCTCGACGATCAAGGTGGACCGCAGCTTCGTCCGTGGTGCGGCGACGGGCAATCCGGAGAGCCTCGCCATTATCCGCGCCGTCGTCGCCATGGCGCAGAGCCTTGAGATGACGACCACCGCAGAAGGTGTTGAGACCGAGGCCGAGCTCAACATGGTCCGCAACCTGGGTGCCAACAAGGTTCAGGGCTATTACTTCGGCCGCCCGATGGTGGCGAGCGAGGCCAACCGCCTGTTCTACCAGCCCGGCGTTGCGCGCGGAGCGGCCGTAGCCTGATCAGGCGCGGACGAGACCCTTCACCACCGATTCGAACAGTGCGCGGCCATCGCTGCCGCCCTGTGCCGGCTCGATCATGCGTTCGGGGTGCGGCATCATGCCCAGTACATTGCCGGCATCGTTCAGTACCCCGGCAATGTTGCGGGCGGAGCCGTTGACCTCTTCGGCATAGCGGAAGGCCACGCGGCCTTCGCCTTCGAGCCGGTCAAGCGTGGCGTCATCGGCGAAAAAGTTGCCGTCGTGGTGTGCGACCGGGATGATGATCCGCTGACCAGCCTCGTAGCCGGACGTGAACAGTGACTGGTTGTTCTCCACCGTCAAAGCCACATCGCGGCAGACAAAGCGGATGCCGGCATTGCGCATCAGCGCGCCGGGAAGGAGGCCGCTTTCAGTCAGCACCTGAAAGCCGTTGCACACGCCAAGTACGGGCACGCCGCGATTCGCAGCCTCGATCACCGCCTGCATCACCGGGCTGCGGGCCGCCATCGCGCCGCTGCGAAGGTAATCGCCGTAGGAGAACCCGCCGGGCAGGGCGATGAAATCGAGCCGGCCGGGCAGGGCAGCATCGCCGTGCCAGACGCGGAACACCTCGCCGCCGCAGACCTGCTCCAGCGCGACAGCCATGTCCCGGTCACAGTTGGAGCCGGGGAAGGTGATGACGGCGGAGCGGAAGCTGCTCATGCCGCGACCCGTTCGATGCGGTAGTTTTCGATGACCATGTTGGCGAGCAGCTTGCGGCACATCTCGTCAAGCGCTTCGTCGGTCACGCTGTCATCGACTTCCAGTTCAATCAGGCGGCCGGCGCGGACATCCTTGACCCCGGCAAAGCCCAGGCCCTCCAGCGAATGGTGGATGGCGCGACCCTGCGGATCGAGCACGCCGTTCTTCAGGCTGACGGAAACGCGGACCTTCATCGACTGGCCTTTCGTGGCGGGAAATCGGGGAATCTATGGCCGCGCCTATGCCGCCAGACGGCGCGAGGGGCAAGTGCTGAGTCCCCGCGCGTCCACACCGCCGCAGCGAATGTCGCATCTCATTGCCGGGCGGTGCCTTGCCGCCTGTCATGGGCCGTGCAAGGGTTCCCGGCAAAAGCGGTTGAAGGAGAGTGACATGACCGGACCCGGCGCAAGGCTGCGCGCATTGATCGACAAGGGTGAGCACTTCATCGCGGGGGACTGCTTTTCCGCGCTGACCGGCCGCATTGTCGAGCATGTCGGCTTTCCGGCAGCCTACCTGGGCGGCCATGCCTGCTCCGCCTTTCATTATGCGGTGCCTGACAACGGCATCTACAGCCAGGTCGAGCAGATCGAGCAGGCGGCGCGCATTGCGCAGGTCATGTCGATCCCGCTGATCGCGGACGCCGATACGCTGGGAGAGACTGTGGCCGATGCCTATCACTTCACCCGCCGCTACATCCAGCAAGGCATTGGGGGAATCCATGTCGAGGACGAGGTCAACCCGAAGCACTCGCGTCACGTGAATGGCCTATGCTCGATTGCGGATCAGCAGGCGCGGATCGACGCCGTGGTCCGCGCGCGGCGGGACATGGGGCAGGACCTTGTGATCATTGCCCGCTGCGATGAACTGTACCCGAGTGAGGCCGGCGGCGGCGGCACCGGATCGATGGCAGAAGCGATCAAGCGCGGCCATGCCTATGCCGAGGCAGGGGCAGACGTACTGTTCTATCCGCCGCGGCCCGACGCCGTGCCCGATCTGGTGAAGGAATTCGGTTCGAAGATCCCGATTGCCACCATGGGCTTCACCATTCCCGGCACTGGCTTCAACATGATGACCGGGGGCTGGGTGACGGCAGCTGCCAACCACCTCAAGATGGCGCGCGAGGTGATGGAAACCGGCACCGTACAGAGCGCCAACTTCAATTTCCCGGAAAAATATGAGCTTATCGAACAGACGTTCTATGATGGCCTGATCGAGGATTGGGCTGTAAAGACCGGCAGGCCGAGCCGTCCGAACAGCGCACGCTGAAGCAGGGACGGGGCTACTGAACGGGGCAATTGCTTGATGAAACAGGTTCCCAAGCCGCTGATCCTGGCGATCGTGCTGCTTGTTGCTGTCGCGGCGTGGTGGTTCCTGCGCGAACCGGCGCGGGAGGATCGCTGGCTCGGCTATGTCGAGGGCGAGACGCTTTATGTCGCCGCGCCGGTGTCCGGCCGCCTGGCAGAGCGTTCAGTCGACCGCGGGGCCAGCGTGAATGCCGGGGCTGCACTGTTTGCACTCGATCCCGAAAGCGTCGATGCCGCCGTCAGCCAGGCCCAGGCGCAGGTCGCGGCCAGTGCGGCGCAGGCGCAGGACCTGACCGAGGCCAGCAGGCGCGAAGCCGAAATTGACGTCTTCCGCGCCAACGCCGCGCAGGCGCAGGCTTCGCTGGTCAAGACGACCAACGATTACAACCGCATGGCGGCGCTCGCGGCGAAAGGGTTCGCCAGCAAGTCCCAGCTCGATGCTGCCCGCGCCGCACGCGACGGCGCTGCTGCCCAGCTTGCCCAGGCGCAGGCGCAGATCCGTTCTTCGCAGCTCACCGCCGGCCGCAATGAACAGATCGCGGCGGCGCAGGCCGGGGTAGCCGGCGCGCAGGCGGCCTTGCGTGGCCAGCAGAAGCTGCGGCGCGAAATTGCCCCCACTGCTCCGGCCAAGGGCGTGATCGAGCAGACATTCTACAATCCCGGCGAGTGGGTTCCGGCCAACAGTCCGGTCGTCGCAGTCCTGCCCGATGACAAGCGCAAGCTGCGTTTTTTCGTGCCGGAAGATCGCATCGCTTCGGTCAAGCTCGGCTCAGCCATCCGTTTCACCTGCGACGGCTGCGGCGATGCGCACAATGCGACGGTCAGCTTTATCTCTCCCCGTAGCGAGTACACGCCGCCCGTGATCTACAGCGAACGCGCCCGCGCCAAGCTGGTCTTCATGGTCGAGGCGAAGCTTGCCCCTTCGGACAAGCCGTTGCCGCTGGGTCTGCCGGTAGAGGTCGTGCCGCAGTGAGCGAAACCGCGCCTGCCATATCGGTCAGGGGACTTACCAAGCGCTTTTCGGGCCGGACTGTGGTCGATCACGTCGATCTGACGGTCCAGCCGGGGCGCATCTGCGGTTTCCTCGGCCCGAATGGCTCGGGCAAGACGACGACCCTGCGCATGATTTGCGGCCTGATCATCCCGGATGAGGGCGAGGGCGAAGTGCTGGGGCTTGACCTGCGCACCCGCCGCAACGCGATCAAGGCCCAGATCGGCTACATGACCCAGAAGTTCGGCCTGTTCGGCGACCTGACGATCCGCGAGAATCTGGAATTTATCGCCCGCGTCTATTGCCTCGACGATCGGCAGCAGCGGGTGGATGAAGCGCTCGAACGGCTAGGCCTCGCCAGCCGCGCGGACCAGCTTGCCGGCAAGCTCTCAGGTGGATGGAAACAGCGCCTCGCGCTCGCGGCGGCCGTGCTCCATGAACCGCGCATCCTGCTGCTCGATGAGCCCACCGCCGGTGTCGATCCGCAAGCGCGCCGCGAGTTCTGGGACCAGATCCACGCGCTCGCCCGGGATGGACTGACCGTACTGGTCTCTACCCACTACATGGACGAGGCCGAGCGGTGCCATGAGATCGCCTATATCGCCTATGGCGTGATGCTGGCGCGCGGAACGATGGCCGAGGTTATCGGTGCCTCCGGCCTCGTTGCACTCCAGGGCGAAGGTCCCGGCGCGGATATGCTGGCGGCGGAGATAGAGCAGCGACCCGGCGTGGCTCAGGCAGCTCCCTTCGGCGCGGCAATCCACGTTTGCGGGACGGACATGGCGGCGCTCCAGTCCGCCGTGTCGCCATGGGCCGAAAAGGTGCGCTGGACGCCTGCCGAACCGACGCTGGAGGACGTGTTCATCCACCTCATGCGCCAGTCTGAGGACAACTCGGTGGTGACGAAATGATGCAGGGATATGTCCGCCACTGGCAGCGCATCCTGGCGATGATCTTCAAGGAAATGCGGCAGGCTGCGCGCGACCCGGGCACGGTAGCGATGATGTTCGCCATGCCGCTGATGCAGCTGCTGATCTTCGGCTATGCGATCAACACCGATCCGCGCCATCTGCCGCTCGCGATCGAATCAAACGACAATTCGGTCTATTCCCGCTCGATCACCGCGGCGCTCAGCAATACGACCTATTTCCAGGTCCGCCATGTGGTGAGCCGCAAGGGTGAGGGTGAGCGGCTGATCGCCAATGGCGACGTCCAGTTTCTCGTTACCATCCCGCCCGATTTCAGCCGCGATCTAGCGCGGGGGAAGCGACCGCAACTGCTGGTCAATGCCGATGCCACCGATCCCTCTGCCACCGGCCCTGCCATCAGCGCGATCAACGAGGCGGTGCAGACCGCGCTGTCCCATGACTTGATCGGGGCAAAGGCGGTTCCTTCGGGCAAGCCGCCGGTCGAGGTTATCGTCCACCGCAGCTACAACCCGGAAGGCATCACCAGCCACAACACCGTGCCCGGCCTACTCGCCATCATCCTGACGATGACCATGGTGATGCAAACCGCGATGACCGTGACGCGGGAGGTGGAGCAGGGGACGATGGAGAACCTGCTCGCCACGCCGCTGCGCCCGTTTGAGGTGATGATCGGCAAGATCGTGCCCAACCTGATCATCGGCACGGTGCAGATGGTGATCGTTCTGATCTTCGCGGCGCTGATCTTCAAGGTTCCCTTTGCCGGATCGGTTACCTTGCTGGCCTTCGTGACCGTGCTGTTCATGGCGGTAAACCTGGCGGTCGGCTTCACCTTTTCGACCGTATCGACCAGCCAGGTGCAGGCCATGCAGCTGAGCTTCTTCTTCATGCTGCCCAGCATCCTGCTGTCCGGCTTTGCCTTCCCCTATCGCGGCATGCCTCAGCCAGTGCAGATCGCGGCGGAAATCCTGCCGGCGACGCATTACCTGCGGCTTGTGCGCGGCATCATGCTCAAAGGCTGGGACTGGACGCTGGCGCTCCAGCCGTCGCTGGTCCTGCTGGTCATGCTCTTCGTGCTCGGTTTCGTCGCGGTGCGGAGATACCAGGATACGATCGCCTGACCTCAGCCTGCCGGCGCCGTCACACCTTCGGGCAGGACCACAATTTCCAAGCCGTCCTTTTCGCCCAGGTAGCGCTTCACTATGGCCTGCAAGTCCGCCGCCGTGATCGCCGCGAGCCGCTCGCGCGCCTTGGTGTGACGTTCCAGCCGGTCTGGCTCGGTCTGCGCCCGGTCGACGAGGGACATCCAGCCACCATTGCGTTTCAGCGCGTTCTCATAGGCCTCCAGCATTGGTGCGCGGGCGCGCTGAAGCTGGTCGGCAGTAATCGGCGAATTCCGCACAATCGCCACTGCCTGTTGCAACGCGCGGCGCACGGCAGGCAAGTCGGCAACATTGGCTGAGGCCGAAAGAGAGAAGGTGCCATAGCCGCGCCATACGCGCGACATGTCACTGGAAACGCCGGGCGAATAGGCCTTGCCCAGTTCTTCGCGCAGGGTCTCGGTCAGGACGTTCTGCAGCACCTGGTCGAGCAGCGCGAATTTGAGCGTTTCGACAGGGTCCTCGCCGTCGCGCGTCGGCCAGGTCAGGCGGACAAGGGCCTGATCCTTGGGCCCGTCATGCGTGATGAACCGGGTCGATCGGTCCACCGTGAAGGGGCGCTGGCGCTGTTCGGTGTAGGGCCGGAACTCCGTCTCGCGCGGCGGCAGGGCGCCGAATGTCCGGGCAACCGCGTCGATCGCCGTGGCGGCCTCGAAGTCGCCGACGACGCCGATTTCGATCGCGCCCTTGGTCAAGCGGTCGGCAATGTCGGCCTTCAGCTTCTTGAAGCTCAGCGTGCGGTAGGATTCGATCGGCTGAAGGGTGAAGCGCGGGTCCTTGTCGGAAAGGATGCCGCCCGCCGTATTGACCAGAACGTCCCTTGGCGTGGACCTCAGCCGCGCGAAAAAGGTGTTCATCGTGTTGAAGTACAGCGTCTGCGCCTCCGGCCGGTATCCCGGGTCAGTCAGGTAGGCGGTGAGCATCTGCAACTGCAGCGAAAGGTCCGCGCGGTTGGTCGAGCCGGTCATGACAAAAGTTTCGGGCGTGCTGGTAAAGGTGCCCGATACCGACTTGCCGGCAAGGATGGTCTGGAGGTCATCGCGCGAATGCTTGCCAAGCCCGCCGTCGATCAGGCGCACCGACATTTCCGTCGCCAAGGGGTTCTGTTTCGTATTCAGCATGTCGCCGCCATCGACCGAGACCTGGAGCAGGATACGGTCTTTCTCCAGGTCGGTCGGCTTGAGGTTCAGCCGCACGCCATTGGCGAATTTCAGCGTGCGAATACCGAACAGCGGCTCCACCGCATCGCTTACTACCGTACCGGGCGCACCGAAATCGGTATAGGCCCAGGCGAGTTCCTGCGCCGCGCCGCCCGCAGCAATCGGCGCTCGCATGGCCTCGTTCCACGCTTCGCGGATGGCCTTGGCGCCACCAAGCGGTTCCTTGCGCCCTGCGAAGCGAAGGAGCGGGTCTTTTAATTCAACGGCATCGTCGCGGAGCGCCGCCAGTACTCTCTCGGGTGTGATTTCCGGGATGAACTGTTCGAGCCGCTCCAGCCCGCTTTGCGGCGTCGTGGGCACCCGCTCGTCGCGAATGAGGCCAAGAATCGCGCCCACGAACGTCCGGTTGTCGCGCGTGTCGGCTGATGCCACGGCATTTCGATTGGCGTTGAGCAGGTTGGCGACCTGTTCGGCCACTTCCTGCTTGGTGAAGCCATGTGCCAGCGCGCGGCGGTATTCTGCGACGGCCGCCATCATACCGGCGCGCCATTTGCCATCCACCGTATCGATCGCAAGGTTTGTTGTCCGCGCATTGCGGAACACCGCGCCGGTGCCGAAACTTGCGCCCCGAAAGGGCGGATTGGCCTGCCTCGAAACACGGACAAGCCTCCGGTCCACGATGCTGTAGGCTATCGACCGCAAGAGGCGGGCCTGGCGTTCAGCAAGCGAATCCGCTTCGTTGCGCCACTTGCCTGAACGCGATGCCACCACCCGCTCGCTCAGGGCCTGGTCGAGGTAGATCGTCGTTCGGCCCTTGTCCCTGACGTCGATCGGACCGGCATCGGGCTGCCATTCGGGCGGCTTGGGGGCGGGGCGCCAGTCGTCGAAGCGCTTGCGGATCTCTGCCTCTACCAGCGCCGGGTCAAAGTCGCCCACGACGATGATCGTCGTCTGCGCCGGCACATATTCGCGCGCCCAGAATGCCTTGAGCGCGGCGGCGGTGGCGCCTGTCAGCGACTCGGTCGTGCCGATGGGCAGGCGATTGACGTAATGCGCCTTGGGATAGGTAAACGCGGCCTGGGCATTGTAATTCCTCAGCTGCCACGAATTGCGGTCGCGCATTTCAGACAGGATCACGCCGCGTTCCCGATCGACGGCCCCTGGATCGAATTTCAGCTCGCTCGCCGTTTCGCGCATCAGCATCAGTGCCGTGCCAAGCAGCCTCGGGTCATTGCGCGGCAGTTCGAGCATGTAATTGGTTTCGGAATAATTCGTCGAAGCATTGGTGTCCGCACCAAAGGCCAGGCCCTCGCGCTCCAGCAGCTTGACCATTTCCCCTTCGGGCACGTTGGTCGAGCCGTTGAACGACATGTGTTCGACAAAATGGGCGAAGCCGCGTTCGCTATCGAGCTCATCAAGCGAGCCCGCGTTGACTTCCATGCGGACCGACGCAGTCCCTTTGGGGGTCGCGTTCTGGCGGATGGCGAAGCGCATGCCATTGGCAAGGCGGCCGAACTTGTAAGCCGGGTCGACCGGGACGTCGCTCCACTGCATCGCCCATTCGGATCGAGGCCGATGCGGCGGAGGAGGAGGAGACTTTAAGCCCTCAACCGACACTTGCGACGGAGCGCAAGCGGCAAGCGTCAATGATGTGAGGGCGGCAATTGATAGCAGGATTCGGCGCATCGCCAGAGGGTTGGCCGAGCGGCACCCCTCTGGCAAGCGGCTTCCTGCGAATTACTTGCCGCGCAGCTTGCGGTGCTTGGACAGGTCGAAGACTTCGCTGGTAATGCCTTCGTCCTGCAGCAGGCCAAGGCGGCGGGCGACTTCCTGATAGGCCTCTTCTTCACCGCCGAGGTCGCGGCGGAAGCGATCCTTGTCGAGCTTTTCGCCGGTCAGGATGTCCCACAGGCGGCAGCCATCGGGGCTGATTTCGTCTGCCAGAATCACGCGGCTGTAATCGCCATCCCAGATGCGGCCGAATTCCAGCTTGAAATCGACAAGGCGAATGCCGATCGCCGCGAACATGCCGCAGAGGAAATCATTCACGCGGATCGCCATCGAAGAAATGTCCTGCATTTCCTCGTTCGACGCCCAACCGAAGCAGGCGATGTGTTCCTCGGCGATCAGCGGATCACCAAGGGCATCGTCCTTGTAGTAGTATTCGATCAGGGTGTGCGGCAGCAACTCACCTTCAGGAATGCCCAGGCGGGTGCTGATCGAGCCGGCAGCGACATTGCGCACAACAACTTCGATAGGAATAATCTCAGCCTGGCGAACAAGTTGCTCACGCATGTTCAGGCGGCGGATGAAGTGCGTGGGGATGCCGATATGCGAAAGGCGGGTGAACACATACTCGCTGATGCGGTTGTTGATCACGCCTTTGCCTTGGATCGTCCCGCGCTTCTGCGCGTTGAACGCGGTGGCATCATCCTTGAAGTACTGGATGAGCGTGCCCGGCTCCGGACCCTCGTAAAGGATCTTGGCCTTGCCTTCGTAGATCTGGCGGCGACGTGACATTCGCGCTTCCTTGAAAAAGAACGAGCCCCGGCGGAAAGCACCGGGGCAGACCTGACCGCCCATAGGCCAAAGCTGCCGGTTCCGCAATCGCCTCTCAGGCGGCGGAACCGGCAGGATTTCGACTATTTCAGCAGGTTCTGCTTCCAGAACTGGACTTCGGTCCAGAACTGGTAATCGATGTTTTCCTTCTTCGCGAAGCCGTGGCCTTCGTTTTTGCCGATGAGGTGCCAGGCGGGGCGGCCCTTGGCACGAACCGCGGCGACGATCTGGTCGGCCTCGCTTTGCGGAACGCGCGGATCATTCGCGCCGGTGACCACGAGCAGCGGGATGCGCAGTTTGTCGACGGAGGTCAGCGGAGAGATTTCCTGCAGCTTTGCACGCTGTGCCGGATCGCGCTCGTCGCCGTATTCCACGCGGCGCAGGTCGCGGCGGTAGGACTGCGTATTCTCCAGGAACGTCACGAAGTTGCTGATCGCGACGATGCAGTCTGCCGCCTTGAAGCGGTCGCCGTAACGGATGGCCGTGGCATAACACATATAGCCCCCATAGGAGCCGCCCTGGACTGCCATGCGGCCCGCGTCGATCGCGGGGTCAGCCTGCAAGCGATCAAGGAATGCACCGATGTCCTTGACCGAATCTTCGCGCTTGAAGGGACCGTTATCGAGGCTGACGAAGCGCTTGCCGAAGCCGGTCGAGCCGCGCACATTTGGGTAGAAGATGGCGACGCCGAGCTCGTTGAGGAGATAGTTCGCGCGCCCGCGGAACGACGGGGTGGACTGGCCTTCCGGTCCGCCGTGGATATTGACGATGAGCGGCCGCTTGCCCGGGAATTTCGCGGGATCGGGGCGGAACAGGAAGCCTGACACCGGCTCACCGTCAAAGCTCTTCACCTCGACGAACTCCGGCTCCGAATTGCGCGCCGGGTCCAGGCCGCCGGTTTCGCTGTTGGTCCAGCGCGTCACTTTCAGCGTCTTGGGATCGACCGAGAAAGCGTCCGTCGGCACGCGCGCCGAGGATACGGTGACGCCGATCGTGCCCCAGGGGGCGATGCTAAAGCCGCCGATCACCCCTTTGGGCAGGCCCTCGACGACGCGGACCTTGCCGGTCTTCGGATTGAGTAGCTTAAGCCGGGAAACGCCGGCCTCGTTGACAGTATAGGCAATGAACGAGCCGTCATCGGCAATGTCGAATCCATCTACGTCCCACCGCGTTTCAGGGCTGCGCGGGGTGAACTTGCCAGTGCGGGTGTCGATCGTTCCGAGCCGCTGGAAGTCCGAGCCTTCGTCGCTGGTAACCCAGAGCGCACCGCCAGGCGCGAACTTCGCACCGCCAAATGCGATCTTTTTCGAATGGTCGCCAATTGGCGTCATGACGCCGCTGGCGAGATCGAGCGAGAAGAGATTGGTTTTTTCGACTGACTGGTAATTGCCCACCACAGCCATCGTGTTGCCGGGTGCGAAGTCGCTGATGCCCCAGCCGCCGCCCTTGACCTGGGCGACCATGCGCGAACTGCCGGGATTCATCGGGTCCATGACATAGAGGTCGGAATCGGTGCCGTTGCGCCGGGTCGAGCTATAGCCGACCAGCTTGCCATCCTTGCTGACCGCGTTGATCTCGTTGCGGCTCTTGCCATCGGTCAGCAGGGTGAGGCGGCCGTCTTTCAGCGTGTAAATCTGGAAGAATTCGTCACCGCCGCGGTCCTTGCGCACCAGCACGGTGTCGGTCCCGGGAATGTAGCGCCCGCTCAGGGGCTCTGCTTCGAACGAGATCTGGCGACGGTCCATACCCGGGCCGGCAACGGTGTGGAGCTGTGCGACGTTGCCAAAGCGCGTGGAGATCAGCATCGAGCGCGTCTTCGGGTTCCAGTCGGCGAAAGAAGCCGTGCGGAATTCCATGTAGGGGCGGGTGATGTCCACCAGATCCTGCGGAACGGCTGGGATGCCATCGGCGACGAGAGCCGCAGGCTTCGCCGCGACCGGCGCGGAAGGGCTTTCCTGGGCAAGGACAGCGGTGGAGCAGAGCAGGGCGGGCAACACTGCCAGGGCGCGGAATTTCATGGGGACTTTCTCCTGAATCAGTGCGCACATCGTGGCGCGGTGCCGTTTCACTTGCAACCATCAAACGGGACGGAAGCGGACAATCAAGTGAGCTTCAGAAAAAGAAAAGGCGCGGACCGAAGCCCGCGCCTTTGCTCTCGTAACAGCTTCCGGCTGGCGCCGGATGGCCTCAGAAGTTGATCCTGATGCCACCCGTGACCGATCCGCCGCCAAGGCCACCGCCACGGAACAGGTTGCCCTGTACGTAGACGTTGATCTTGCCGCTGGCATCGTGGCCGCTGATGCCTGCCGAGTACTGCACCCCGTTGTCGAAGCCCGAGGTAAGCGAGCTGAGCGTCGAGATGCCGTAGGTGGCGCTGCCAGCTTCGGTCCGCGAGAAGTTGTTGATCGAGTAGGCCCCAGCATAGGGCTCGACCACAAAGCCTCCGTTGTCCGGGCTGGTCCAGGCGATCTTCGCACCGAAGCGGCCCACGGTCTGCTTGTCGTCGGCAAGGGTGACCGTGCTGAGCGTATCGACCACGAACGGATCGACGCTCGACGAACCCCAGCTGAGCGAGGCGCTCGGCGTGAGCGAGAAGCCGCTCGTGCCCAGACCGATCTTGTACGAACCGCTGACCGATCCGGCCCATGCATCGCCCTTGGTCGTTGCCGACCCTGCCGCGAAGATGATCGGGTTGATCATCTTGTAGTCGCGCCATTCCTTTCGGATCGTGGCGTCGAAGGTGAGGCCGCCACCGGTGAGGGCCACATAGCCGCCGAGGAAGTCACCATCGATTTCGGTCTGGCCGTTAACGCCCTTGGCAGTGCCGCCAAAGGTGCCGCCGGTGATACCGAAGTGCAGGTTGAAGTTGCCGGTACCGAGGCCGAGGATGCCGTAGTCGAGACCACCCTGAACGGTGTGGAAGCTCGTCGAGACACGCTCGTTCGCCGAACCCGTGAAGCCGGTCGCCGAGAAGGCGGTCGACAGGTTCTGGTCGAAGTTACCGCCACCGCCGCGGATCCAGAGACCAAGCTGGTGGTCGCCTTCCTTGCGTTCGGTGATGTAGGCGCTCAGCGGATCATCCAGCTGCGACGAGATCGAGCCGGCAAGGGTCTGGAGACCCATGACCTGCGTGGCGCCCGGATCGAACGTCTGCAGGATGCCGAACTGCTTCGAGTTCGCCGGGTTCTGGGTGAACTTCTCAAGCACCAGTGCCCGTGGTGGGCAGCGAGGTGCTGGTGAAGGTACCCGCCGGGGCGCCGCCGTTGACCGTGACAACCGTCAGGAAGCCGCCCGGCAGGATTGCCTGGGGCCCGATCAGGTTGAGCTGGACATTGGTGACGGCGCTGCCCGTGCCGCTGATCGTCAGCGTGTCGGTGAGGGCGCTCGAGATCTTGGTATCGACCCCGAGGCGGCCACCGCCGACGTAGTTGCCGGTGACGGTGATGGCATTGTTGCCGGCCGTACCATTGCGCGCTTCCATCAGGCCAAGGTTGGTGAGGTTGGTCACCAGCGTGGCGTTTCCGGCGAAGTTCAGGACACCGGTTGCCGTGTTGGTGGAACCGTTGGTCACCGTGATCGACGAACCATTGGCGATGTTGGACTGGCCCGAGTTCGTCCACGAGCCGCTGAAGGTGCTCGTGCCGAAGGTGTTCCAGGTTCCCGCGTTGGTGAAGACCGAGGTGCCCGCTGCCGAGCCGGTGACGTTGACCGCACCGTTCAGCGTGGCGCCGGCATTGTTGGTCAGGGTGAACGAACCGCCAGCCATCGAAGCCAGCACGGCATTGGTGCCACCCGTGATGGTTGCGCTGTTCGTTACCGTGCCGGTGCCGGTTCCCGTGGCCGTCATCTTCACGGCGGTGACATCGCCCTGGATCAGGCCAGAGTTGTTCACCGTCATCGCGCCGGTCGCGGTGTTGAGGTCAGCGCCGATGATCGGATCGATCTTGCCCGTCGAAGAGACGTTGAGCGTGATCGCGCCGGCCGCCGAAGTAGCCTTCACGCCCGTACCCGAAGCCGCGGTCACCTCACCATTCACGTTGATCACGGTAGCGCCCGTGCCGCCGGTGATGGTGCGGATGCCGATGCCGCTGGGAGCGGTGATCAGCGTGCCCGCCTTCTGGGTGACCGTCACAGTGCCAGCACCTGCGCCCTGCGAAGCCGCGAAGACACCCGTGCCGCCGCTGCCAGCAGTGACGTTGGCGTTGGTGGTGATCGACGTGCTGCCGTTGCCGGTAGCATTGCCGATTATACCTGCCGAGACACCGGTCACCGTCGCATTGTTGACGATGGTGATGTTGCCGTTGGTTGACTGGGTGTTGATGCCCGCACCGACGCTCGGGGCCGAAACCGCGAAGTTGGTGGTGACAGCAATGGTACCCGATCCGCCAGTCACGGCAGCGATGCCGTCACCCGTGGTGCCGCCGGTAACCGTCGAACCCGGGGTGATCACGATGTTGCCGCTGGTGGACTGGGCGAAGATGCCCGTTCCAGCCGTCGTCGTTACCGCGCCAGCATTCAGCACGTTGATGTTGCCCGAGCCGCTGGTGGCCTGGATGCCGCCGGTGCCGCCCTTGACAGTGCCGGTGCCAAGCAGGTCGATCGTGCCGCCGGTCGACTGGGCACGGATGCCCAGAGCGCCTCCGGTGACGTTGCCGGCACCGGTCAGCTTGATCGCGCCGTTGGTCGAGGTCATGTCGACGCCGTCCTGGCTGCCGCTGACATCGGCGCCGAGCACCACGGTGTTGGCACCATCGGCCGAGGCCGTGTTGATGCCGTCACCAGCCGTGCCGGTGACCTTTGCAACCGTCGTGACAGAGACAGTGCCGGTGCCGTTGGTCGAGGCAACGATGCCGCTGCCGCCGGTGCCGGTGACTGCCGCAGTCTGGGCGACAACCACGTTTCCGCCGGTCGACGAAGCGACGATGCCGGAGCCGTTGTTGCCATTGACCGCTGCCGAGCCGTTGATCGTGACGTTACCGCCACCCGACGAGGCTACGATGCCCGAACCGTTGGTGCCCGTGACCACCGAAGCGTTGGTCACCGTCACGTTACCGGTGGAGCTGGCCTGGGCCAGAATGCCGCCGGTCTTGCCGGTGACAGTGCCCGTGCCAAGCAGGTCGATGTTGCCAGTGGTAGAGTTGGCGCGGATGCCCCACAGGTTGGTGCCCGAGATGGCGCCAGCGCCGGTCAGCTTGATCGCACCCGAGGTCGAGGTCATGTCGACACCGTCCTCGCTGCCTTCAACTGCTGCACCCACCACCACGGTGTTCGAACCGGCAGCGGTAGCCGTGCGGATACCGTCGCCGTTCGTACCAGTGACCTTGGCGATCGTAACGACCGAGCTGGTGCCCGTGCCCGAGGTTCCGGTAACGATGCCGCTTCCGCCCGTGCCGGTGACGGTCGAAGCCGTCGCGACAGAGACGTTGCCGCCGCTGCTGAAGGCCGAGAGGCCCGTGCCAGCAGTGGCATTGACAGCGCCGGTGCCGGTTACCGTCACATTGCCGGTCGAAGTCGCGATGGCAAAGATGCCGTCGGTCTTGCCGGTAACCGTGCCGGTGCCGAGCAGGTCGATATTACCGGTGGACGACACAGCATAGAGGCCGACGCCGTTGGTTCCGGTGATGTTGCCAGCGCCGGTGACCTTGACCGCACCCGAAGTCGACTGAGCGTAGATGCCCTGGGCCGAGCCCTGGACGTCTGCACCGATCGCAATGGTGTTGTTGCCCGCAGTGGTGAGGGCGGTGATGCCATCGCCATTGGTGCCGGTGACCTTTGCAACGGTCGTGATCGACGAGGTGCCGGTGCCGGAGGTTTGGGCGTAGATGCCCGTGCCGCCAGTGCCGGTTACCGTCGATGCCGGTGCGACAACCACATTGCCACCGCCGCTGATCGCCACGATGCCGGTACCTGCGGTTGCATTGACCACGCCGGTTCCGGAAACCGTTACGTTGCCGGTTCCGCTCTGGGCCCAGACGCCAGTCGTCTTGCCAGTGACGGTGCCCGTGCCGAGGATGTCGACGGTGCCCTTGTTCGACAGGGCCAGCACACCCGAGCCGTTGGTGCCGGTGATGTTACCGGAACCGCTCAGCTTGATCGCGCCGGTGTCGCTCGTCTGTACAACGCCGTTGTTCAAGCCGCTAACGGCCGCGCCAAGGGTGACCGTGTTCTTGCCTGCAGCAGTCTGGGCGTTGATGCCGTCACCCTTCAGGCCCGAAACAGCCGCCACCGTGGTGACCGAGACAGTGCCGGTGCCGTTGGTTGCGGCAATGATGCCGGTTCCGCCGTTGCCCGTCACCGTCGAGGCCGGTGCCACGCTGATGTTGCCGCCGTTGGAGGTGGCAACGATGCCGTTGATGGCACCGCTGACCGCACCCGTGCCGGAAACCGTCACGTTGCCGAGACCGGTCGACTGGGCGACGATGCCCGAACCGACCGCAGTCGAGGTCACCTTGCCGGTGGTCAGCACTTCGATCGAGCTTGCGGTCTTGGCAAAGATGCCGTCGCCGTTGTTGCCCGTCGTGTTTCCAGCGCCGGTGATCTTGATGTTGCCGCTGGTCGAGACTGCCGAGATACCGGTCTTGTTGCCGATCACGCCGCCGCCATTGGCGATGGTGATCGGACCGGCGACCGTGGTGGCGTTGATGCCGTTCTTGGCAGCACCGGTGATCAGGCCCTTGGTCGCAATCTGGACCGAGCCTGCGCCGATGGTCTGCGCATCGATGCCATGGCCGCCACCGCCGGTGACAGTCGAGGCCGGAGCAACCGGGATATTTCCGCCGTTCGAGTAGGCTTCGATACCCGTGGCAACACCGCTGCCGACTGCGCCGGTGCCCGTGATCGTCACGTTGCCGCCGCCGGTCGACACACCGCGGACACCGACGCTCAGCGAAGTGACTGTGCCAGTGTTGGTGATGCCGATATTGCCGGAGGTGAGGGCGTCGATGCCCAGCGAACCGCCGATCACGTTGCCGCTACCGGTGATGTCGATGTTGCCGCTCGTCGAGATCGCATAGATGCCCGTTGCCGCCGCATCGATGTTGCCGATGGCATTGATCGCGATCTTGCCGGCGTCCGTCGTGGCAAGAATGCCATGGCTGCTGGCCTGCACCAGAGCTGGCGTAACGATCAGCACCTGGCCAGCGCCGTTGGTCTGGGCATGGACGCCGATGCCGGCGCCAGCGTGGACCGAGCCAGCCGGAGTGATCGTGACGTTGCCGCCCATCGACGAGGCACCGAAGATGCCGAAGCCGACCGAGCCGCGGACGCCCACCGAACCGGAGACGATGACATTGCCGGTTGCCGTAGCGCGGATACCGCCCGTGGTGCCGACGACGTTGCCGGTGTTGTAAACCGCCACGTTGCCGTTGCCCGCATTGGCATTGATGCCGATGCCGCCGCTCGCAGTGACCTGCGAGTTGCCGGTGGTGGAAACGCTGCCGCCCATCGCATTGGCTACGATGCCGTTGGCGTTGCCCGAGATGTCACCGTTGTTGGAGCTGATCTCGATGCTGCCAGTGCCGGTGTTGACCGCATCGATCGCATCCAGAACGCGGCCATAGACCGGGCCGATGGTATTGATCGCGATCAGGCCGCTGGTGTTCGACTGGGCGTCGATACCGGTAAGGCCCGAAATGCTGCCACCCGTGGTGTTGACCGTGATGCTGGCTGCACCGCCGCCCGAGGAGAGCAGGGTGAGACCGTCATCCGAGCCGCCGAACACATTCATGCTGCCGGTGTAGAGCAGGTTGCCTGCGCCGGTGCTGGCCATCTGGACGCCGGCAGTGCCGCCGTTGATGCTGCCAGCGCCGGTGACCGTCGCATTTCCGTCAACCACGGTCGAGACGAGGCCCTGAAGCGCCTTGCCGACGATCGTGCCGTTGTTGAGCGTGTAGTTGGTGCCGGTCGTGGTGGCGACCTGCTGGACGCCCACGTTGTCACCTTCGACATAGCCCGCGTTGGTCACGGTGTTGCTGCCGCTGGCGGTGAGCTGGTCGATACCGATAACCGGATCGATCTTGCCCGTGGCGCTGACGTTGGTGATGTTGGCACCACCCACCGAGGTCTGCTTGACGCCGGTGAAGCCCGGGGCGGTCACTTCGCCATTGACGTTGACCGTAGCCGTGCCGGTGGAGACGCCGAGGTTGGTCTCGATGCCGTTGCCACCCGTGGCGCTGATCAGCTTGCCAACGGCCGTGTTGACCAGGATGCTTCCGGTGTTGGCACCAGCCGCATTGTTGGCGGCATAGATGCCGACACCATTGCCGGCCGTGACATTGCCCGCAGCGTTGACAGTGATGTCACCGCCCTGAGACTGCGAAACGATGCCGTTGGTCGCGCCCGAAACGTCGAAGTTGGCATTGACGGTGTTCGAACCGGTGACCGTGGTCGTCTGGATGCCCGTCGAGGCACCGCCGACGACGGCGCCAGCCGTGTTCACCAGGACTGTGCCTGCGCCGATCGTCTGGGCCTGGATGCCCAGGCCGCCTGAGCCGGTAACGGTCGATGCGGTCGAAACCACGACATTGCCGCCGTTCGAAGCCGCAACCACGCCGGTACCGTTGCTTGAGGTAACCGCTCCGGTGCCGAGCACGTTCACGTTGCCTGCGCCCGTCGAGAAGGCAAAGACGCCATAGGTGTTGCCGGAGACAGTGCCGGTGCCGGTAACGTCGACATTGCCAGCGGTCTGCGCGGTGACGCCGGTTCCGTTGGTGCCCGAGACATTGCCGGTGCCGGTGACGAGGATGTTGCCGCTGTTCGACAGGGCTTCGATACCCGTACCGGAGCCGTTCACGCCGCCCGTCTGGGTGACTGTGATGTCGCCGGTGTCGGTCGTTGCATCGATGCCGTTGCCGTTGCCGCCGGTAACCAGCGCCACGGTGGTGACGTTGACCGTGCCTGCGCCGTTGGTCGAGGCATTGATGCCATCGCCGTTGGTGCCGGTGACCGTCGAAGCCGGGGTCACAACGACGTTGCCGCCGTTGCTGGCTGCAATGATGCCGCTGCCGTTGTTGCCGAGCACTGCGCCGGTATCGGTGACATTGACCGTGCCAGCGCCGGTCGAAACCGCGCTGATGCCGTCCGTGCCGCCAGTGACGGTGCCGGTGACGGTGACGTCGACTTTGCCCGAGGTGCCGGCGGTGATGCCGCGCAGCGCCGTGCCGCTGACATTGCCTGCGCCGGAGATGGCGATGTTACCGCTGGTCGAGGCGGCGCTGATGCCGTTGGTCGAACCGCTCACGCCGCCAGCTTCAGCGATCGTGATCGCGCCCGCGCCGGAGACGGCTTCGATGCCGTTGCCTGCGCCGCCAGTGACGAGAGCCGCCGACGTGATGTCAACGGTGCCTGCGCCGCTGGTTGCCGCCTTGATGCCTGCACCGCCGGTGCCTGTAACGGTCGAAGCCGCCGTGACGAGAACGTTGCCGCCCGCCGAGCTGGTTTCGATGCCGTCAAGTCCGGCCGCGATCGCCGCATTGGCTGCCACGGTGACATTGCCATTGCCGGCAGTCGTTGCGTGGATGCCGTCGCCATCGGCCGCGATTGCCGCATTCGAGGTGACCTTGATCGCAGAGGTGTTGGCAGCGTTCGAGATGACCGCCGAGATACCATCGAGACCGACATTGCCGCCGAGGCCGCCGCCGATCGCACCGCCCTGGGTGATCGTGATCGAGCCCTGGCCGCCCTGCGCTGCACGGATGCCGTAGCCGGCATTGCCGCTGATCGTGCCGCCTGCAGCCGTGGTGATTGCAATGTTGCCCGTCTGCGTAGCGTTCAGGATCTCTGCAAAGATGCCGGTGCCGCCCGAAGTCGGGTCAATCGCGCCAGCGTAGCCGCCGCCGAGGTTGCCAACCGTCAGGTTACCATTGCCCAGCGTATGGACATAGATGCCATGGCTCGGGGTGGACTGCGAGATCGAGAAGCCGTCGTAACTGTTGAAATCAGGGTTGTTCTGATAGCGGATGGTGAACGTATCGCTGCCGGTTGCCACCAGCGATGCAACAACGTTGGTCAGCGGGAGCGCCGTGCCGAAGTTGCTGTGGAAGGCGACGCCGTTCCACAGGAATTCGGAGCTCGTCGCGCCCGAACCGCCCATCTGCAGCCAGCCCGAGAAGTCAACAGGCGTGCCGACGACAGTGGTTACGGTCTGGCTGAGCGTGCCCGTCGAACCGATTGGGCCTGCAAAGTAATAAAAGCCAGCATCAACGCCGATGGATCCGGCGCTAACTCCCGTAAAGCCGGTATTTCCGGCGCGGGTCCAGCCTGAGAAGTTGCCGGCGCTGAAGCTGCCATTCGTGAGCAGATTGCCGCTTGCATTGCCAAAGCCGCTTGCCGTGATCGTGGCCGCGCCGTTGACGAACACATCGCCATCACCCGTGGCAAAGCCTTCAATGCCGTTGCCATTGGTAGCGACAATCGCGCCGGTGTTGGCATTGATGTTCATCGGGGCGGTGCCCGAAGTCTCACCATAGATGCCGCCGTTGACACCATTGACGTTGGCATTGCTGTCGATCGTCAGGGCGCCCGAAGCGGTGCCCTTGATGCCATAGGTCGAGCCGGTTGCACCGCCGTTGTTGGTGATCGTGACGTCATTGCCCGTGGCAATGATGCCCGAACCCGCTCCGCCGGTGACGAGGGCTGCCGAGGTGATGACAACGTCGCCGGCGCCAGAAGTGGTCGCCGAGATGCCGTCGCCGCCGCCGCCAGTCACCGCCTTGGCCGAGGTGATGGTGATGTTGCCACCGCCAGTCACTGCCGTGATGCCCGATCCGGTGGTGCCGGTAACCACGCCATTTGCCGTGACGCCGATGTTTCCGGTGGTCGAAGCCGTAGCGATGCCAGTGGTCGAGCCGGTCACGTCGCTGCCGGCGAGGACGGTCGTGCCGCCCGAACCGCTGTTTGCCGTGATGCCGGTGCCTGCGCCGCCCGTGACAGCGCCAACCGTGGTGACATTGGTGCTGCCTGCGCCATTGGTGCTGGCGAAGATGCCATCACCACCCTTGCCGGTGACGCTCGAGGCCGGAGCGACCACAACGTTGCCGCCATTGCTTGTCGCAATGATGCCGCTGCCGGTGTTGCCCAGAACAGTGCCGGTGCCCGAAACTGTGACATTGCCCGCGCCAGTCGAGCTGGCGTTGACGCCCGTCACGCCCGCGGTGACCGTGCCGGTGCCGAGGATATCGACATTGCCCGAAGCGCTCGCCAGGACGCCGGTTGCGCCTGCGTCGATGGTCATGTCACCGGTGGACTTGATGTTGCCGTTCAGCGCGGTGGCATTGATGCCATCAGCCGTCGCCTTGATCGTGCCGCCGGTATTGGCAAGCAGAACGTCGCCAGTGCCGGTCTGCGAGGCAATGATGCCCGAGCCAGCGGTGCCGGTGATGTTGCCGACGGTGGTAACCGAAACGTTGCCGGTACCGTTCGACGAGGCATTGATGCCCGTTGCGCCCGAGATCGAGCCGCCGGTGGTGTTCACCGTTACCAGGCCGGTGCTGCCGCCGGTCTGGCGGATGAGCACGCCGGCGCCGGTGCCGCCAGTGATGGTCTGATTGCCGGTGAGGGTGACGTTGCCAAGGCCGGTGGTGGTCAGGCTGACGCCGTCGGTGCCGCCGTTGATCGCGCCGGTGCCGGTGACGAGCGCATTGCCGTCAACCACGGTGGACAGCACGCCTTCAGCGGCCTTGCCGGTGATCGTTCCGTCATTGGTGACGGTGTTGGTACCGGTGGTGGTGGCAACCTGGCGCACGCCGATGTTGTCACCTTCGATCAGGCCAAGGTTGGTGACGGTGTTCGAGCCCGAAGCCGTCAGTTGATCGGCGCCGATGATCGGGTCGATCTTGCCGGTGGCGCTGACGTTGAGGACGTTGCTGCCACCCACCGAGGTCTGCTTGACGCCAGTGAAGCCAGCTGCGGTCACTTCGCCGTTGACGTTGACCGTGGCGGTGCCGGTGGAGACACCGAGGTTGGTCTCAATGCCATTGCCGCCGGTGGCGACCAGCAGGGTGCCGGCCTTCTGCGTCACAGTGATGTTCGCCGCATTGGCGCCCGCATTGGTGTTCGTCGCGAGGATACCAACTCCAGCGCCTGAAGAGACGTTGTTATTGGCCGTGATCGCGATGTTGCCAAGGCCCGAGCTGTTGCTGACGATGCCGTTGGTGGCCCCCGAGACCGCGCCATTGGCGGTGACATTGGTGTCACCATCGACAGCTGCCGTCTGGATGCCGTTTCCGGCCGTGCCGGTCACCTTGCCGCTGACAACAGTGACTGTGCCAGTGGTCAGAGTGCTCGCATCGATACCGATCGTGCCCGAAACGTCGTTCGGGTGATTGATGTCAACGTTGCCGTTGGCCACCGTGACTTGGGCAGTGATGCCCGTGCCGCCGACTGCCGTTACGGCGCCCGTGCCGCTGATCGTGATGTTGCCGGTGCCGGCAGTGGCAAGGATGCCCTGCGTGCCGGCGGACACGCCGCCATTGTTCACGATATTGATGTTGCCGGCAAAGGTCGAAGCCTTGATGCCTTCAAGCCCACCAGTGACCAGGTCAGCCGTCGTGATCGAGATCGAACCGCCCGAGTTGGTGTTGGCCGAAATGCCGTGACCGGTCGTGCCGGTAACGGTCGAGGCAGGGGTCATCGTGATGTTACCGGTGCCCGAAGTCGCGGTGATACCGTTCGTGCCGCCAAGGACCGCGCCAACGCCGAGAATGTCGATGTTGCCGGTGCCCGAGTTGGCAATGATGCCGGTGCCAACGGTGCCCGTAGTCGTACCAGGTCCTGTGATCGTCACGGTCGCCGTGTTGGACTGGGCGTAGACGCCGTGCACGCCGCCGATAATGCCGTTGTTGTTGGTGACCGTCACCGCGCCGTCAAACGCCTGGGCGTCAACGCCGATACCGCCGCCCGACACGAGGCCAGCCGTCGTCACGGTGACTGTGCCGGTGCCGTTGGTGTGCGCGAAGATGCCGTAGCTGCCGTTACCGGTAACTGTCGAAGCCGGCGTGACAACCACGTTGCCGCCATTGCTGGTGGCAAGGATGCCGCTGCCGAACGTGCCGAGCACCGTGCCGGTGCCCGAAACGGTGACATTGCCTGCGCCGGTCGAAGTGGCAACGATACCGTCACCAGATGCGGTGACCGTCCCGGTGCCCAGGACGTCGACGGTGCTGTTGCCCTGAGCAAGGACGCCAGTGCCGTTGTTTGCAACTACGTTTGCTCCGCCGGTTACCTTTACAGTGCCGTCGTTGGCCGTGGCGATGATGCCATTCTGGCCGCCGGTTACGGTCGTACCCGTAACGTCGACCTGCACGTTACCGGTGCCAAAGTTCTGGGCGATAATGCCCTGGCCGGCAGTGCCCGTAACATCGCCAGCCGCCTTGACATCGACCAGACCGCCGTTTGCCGAAGCGTTGATGCCGGTGTTCGTGCCCGAAACGGCTGCAGCCGCATTGACCGAGGAACCGCCGGTGCCGGCGAACGCATCGATGCCATCACCGTTGCCGCCTGTCACAGTGCCAATGGTGGTGACTGCAACGCTGCCCGTGCCGTTTGTGGCGGCAAAGATGCCGGTTCCGCCCTTGCCGAGCACCGTCGAAAGCGGTGAAACGACCACGTTTCCGCCATTCGAGATGGCAAAGATACCGTTGCCGCCCGCATCAATCGCGCCCGCGCCGGAGACCGTTACATTCTTCGCGGCATTGGAAAGCGCGAAAATGCCGTCGCCGGTCGCAGTTACCGTTCCAGTGCCGAGAACATCAACCGTGTCGGTGCCACTGATCGCGAAAATGCCAGGGCCACCATTCGCGATAATATTGGCGCTGCCCGAAACATTGACGGTGCCGTCGTTGGCTATGGCAAGCACACCCATGCCGCCGCCCGAAACCTTGGATCCCGTGGCTGATACCTGGACGTTTCCAGTACCGCTGTTCTGGGCAAAGATGCCGAAGCCGGCCGTGCCGGTGACATCGCCAGAGGCCTTTACATCGACCAAGCCGCCCGATGCGGTAGCAAAGATGCCGCTGCTCGATCCGGTGACGGAAGCGCTCGCGTTGACGGATGCGCCGCCGGAGCCCGCGAAAGCGTCAATGCCATCGCCGTTGCCGCCAGTCACAGCGCCAACGGTAGTGACTGCAACGCTGCCCGTTCCGCCAGTCGCAGCGAAGATGCCGCTGCCATTCTTGCCGAGAACCGACGAGAGCGGCGAAACAACTACATTGCCGCCATTCGAGGTTGCAAAGATACCGGTTGCGCCTGCGTCGACCGTGCCGGTTCCCGAAACGGTTACATTGCCTGCGCCGCTGGAATTGGCGGTAATACCGTTGCTGGTAGCAGTGACAGTTCCCGTGCCGAGCACATCGACCGTGCTATTGCCCTGTGCGAGTACGCCGATTCCGCCATTGGCAACGATGTTGGCCGTTCCGGATACCTTGACGGTACCGTCACTTGCCTGAGCGATGATGCCACTCAGGCCCGCAGTCACAGTCGTGCCATTTGCCGCAACCTGAACATTACCGGTGCCGGTGTTCTGCGCGATGATGCCATTGCCGCCAGTGCCGGTGACGTCGCCCGAAGCGGCCACATCGACGAGGCCGCCCGTTGCGGTTGCCTGAATGCCGGTGTTGGTTCCCGAAACAGCCCCGCTTGCCTTGACCGAGCTGCCGCCGGTGCCTGCGAGGGCATCGATGCCGTTGCCGGCGCCGCCGGTGACGGTGTCAAGCGTGGTGACGGAAACGCTGCCTGCGCCATTCGTCTGGGCGAAGATGCCGTTGCCACCCTTGCCAAGGACGGTCGAAGCCGGGGCTACGACGACGTTGCCGCCGTTGGAGGTGGCGATGATGCCGCCTGCGCCGGCGTCTACGGCGCCGGTGCCCGAAACGGTTACATTGCCCGCGCCGGTCGAATTGGCATTGATGCCGGTGACGCCAGCGGTGACGGTTCCGGTGCCGAGCAGGTCAATGTTGCCCGAAGCGCTGACCGATACGCCGGTTGCGCCGGCATCGATGGTCACGTCACCGGTCGACTTGATGTTGCCGTTCAGGGCAGTGGCGTTGATGCCGTCGACGGTTCCCTTGATCGTGCCGCTGGTGTTGGCCAGCAAGACGTCCCCGGTTCCGGTCTGGGCTGCCTGGAGACCAGTACCCGCCGTGCCGGTGATGTCGCCCACCGTGGTAATCGAGACGGTGCCGGTGCCGTTGGACGAGGCGTTGATGCCCGTTGCGCCCGAGATCGAGCCGCCCGTGGTGTTCACGGTGACGAGGCCGGTGCTGCCGCCGGTCTGGCGGATCAGTACGCCCGCGCCGCTGCCGCCGGAGATGGTCTGGCTGCCGGTGAGGGTAACGTTGCCAAGGCCGGTGGTCGTCAGGCTGACGGCGTCAGTGCCTCCGTTGATCTTACCAGTGCCGGTGACGAGGGCATTGCCGTCGACTACAGTCGAAAGCACGCCTTCAGCTGCCTTGCCGGTGATCGTGCCGTCATTGGTGACGGTGTTGGTGCCTGTCGTCGTGGCGGTTTGACGCACGCCGATGTTGTCACCTTCGATCAGGCCGAAATTGTTGACGGTGTTCGAACCCGAGGTGGTTGACTGGTCAACGCCGATCAGCGGATCGATTGAGCCGGTTGCGCTGACGTTGACAATGTTCGCGCCGCCCTGCGAGGTCTGCTTGACACCGGTGAAACCAGCCGCCGCGATGATCTCGCCGTTGACGTTGACCGTCGCGGTTCCGGTGGAGGCACCAAGGTTGGTCTGGATGCCATTGCCACCGGTGGTGGTGATCGTCGTTCCAGCGACCTGGGTGACGTCGATGTTGGCCGCGTTTGCGCCAGCGTGATTATTGTTGGCAATGATGCCCGCGCCGTTCGAAGTCGTGATGTTGGACGCGGTGATCGTCGTGTTGCCCGTGCCGGCATTGTTCGACTTGATGCCGATCAAGCCTTCGATGTTCTGCGACACATTAATGTCAACAGCGCCTGTGGCCGCGTTGCCGCTGGTGAATGCAACAACACCCGTGCCCGCCGAGCTCGAAATAGTGCCCGTGCCCGTGCCGGTGATCTTGATCGCGCCCGTTGTGGTCTGTCCAACCAGGCCATGCCCACTCGAATAGACGCTACCGGTCGAATTGACCTCCGCATTGCCGCCTACCGTGAGCGACAAAATACCAAGGAAACGCGCACGGTCAGTTGCCGAGCCAACGTTGCCGTTCACCGTTACTGTACCGTTGGCATTGTTGCCCTGAATGAACGCGCCAGCGCCATTCGGCATGGTATTCGCGCCAACCGCACTGGTAATGTCACCATTTACAGTAACGTTAACATCGCCGCCGTTAGCACCGAGGCTGACGCCCACAACGCCCCACTGGCCGTTGCTCAGGCTGCTTGCGCTAACGTCGTTCGCGTTGATCGTGACGGTGTTCTGCGCTGCCGTGCCAGTGTTGCCCTGGACACGCGCAAAAATGCCGTTGCCGCTTGCACCAGACACGGTCCCAAGAGCATCTACGGTGATGGGGGCGCCGCCCTGATAGTTCAGTGCGACAATGCCATCGATCCCGCCGCTGATGGTCGAGCCGGCCGACTGATTGATATCGATCGCACCCTTGTTCGATTCAACGACCACACCTTCGCCGGCGGCAGTCACGTTGCCGTCGATGTTGACCGTGGCTGTACCTGCCGAGTCATTCAGAGTGGCGGAAATGCCGTCACCGCCGCTCTTGATGGTGTTACCGGTCAGGAAAGAGATATCGATATTGCCGGTGTTGCCAGCCGGACCGATGTTGCGCGCGGCAATGCTCGTATCAGCCGCGTTCGTGATGTTGCCATCAACAGTGATCGAGATATTGCCGCCGCCGCTGGTCGAAGCGCCAACGCCGGTGCTGCCCGAGGTTACGTCCTGCTCAACCTTGATGTTGATATTGCTGTTGTTGGCTGCGTTCAGGATTTCACCGCCGACGCCAATTGTGCCGGCCTTAATCGTGCCTGCACCGGTTGCAGTGATATCAACTGCACCGGTTGCACCGGTTACCACAGCAGAAATGCCGCGGTCCGAATTGCCGGATACGCTGCCCGCTGCGGCAATGTTGACGCCGCCGCCGGTAGACGTGGCGCTGATACCGGAAGTAGCGCCGTTGACAGTACCCTGAGCGTCAACCTTGATGTCGCCGCCAGCCTTGAGGATCATGCCCTCAATGCCGTTGCCGCTGATGGTTGATCCTGCGCCCTGGTTGACGGTGATGCCGCCAACAGTGTTGAACACACCTACGCCCGCACCAGCCGCGCTGATGCTGCCATCAACGTTGACAGTCGCGAGCCCAGTGCTGGCGTTCGAGCTGACAAAAATGCCAGCATCAGCGCTCTTGATGGTGTTGCCTGCAAGAAGCGAGATATCGATCGTGCCGGTGTTCGCCGCCACGGTGCTGTTGACTGCATTGATGCCACTACCGGCACCGTTCGTGATGTTCCCATCCGCCTTGACGGTCAGATTGCCGCCGCCCTGGGTTTCGACGTTGATGCCGGTCGAACCGGACTTGATGTCCTGCTGGATGTCGACATTCACGTTGTTGGCGTTTGACGAGTTCAGGATGTTCGCAACGACGCCGAATCCACCAGCGGTGATGGTGCCCGAGCCTGTGCCGGTCACGTCAATTCCGCCGGTCGCGCCGTTCTGCAGCAGGAAGATGCCATTGCCGGTCGTGCCGGTCACATTGCCTGCAGCGGTTACATCGATGGCGCCGCCGTTCGAGATGCCATTGATGCCGGTTGTGCCGCCGGTTACGTCAGCCTTCGCGTTGATCGTGAGGTCGCCGAACACAGTCGTGGCGTCGATACCTTCTGCGCCGCCCGAAACGGCGCCATTCGACGTGATCGAGATCGTGCCATTGCTGTTCGTGTTTGCGTTGATGCCATCACCCGTGCCGCCGGCAACAGTTGACGCAGAATCGATGGTGATATTGCCAGAACCCGAGCTTGCAATGATGCCGCTCAGCGCACCCTTCACCGCACCGACGCCGTTGATGTCGATATTGCTGGTGCCGGAATTGGCAATGATGCCAGTGCCGGCGATGCCTTCGTAGGTGCCCGATCCGGTAACCGTAACGGTGCCCGTGTTCGAAATTGCGAGGACGCCATGAACTCCGCCCTGGATGTCACCAGTGTTGGTTACCGTGACCGGGCCTGAACCGCCAACATTCTGGGCGTCGACACCAATGCCACCGCCATAAACCTTGCCGTCGACCGTGACGTCGACCACGCCTGTGCCCTTGGTGTGGGCAAAGATGCCGTAGCTGGTCCCACCGCTAACATTGGTCGCGGAAATTGTGATGTCGCCTGCGCTTGAATTTGCGTTGATGCCGTCAGCCCCGCCAACGGCTGAGCTGACGTTCAAGATATTTGTGTCACCAAACGGATTGAGGGTGCGGATGGCCGTGCCAGCCGTACCTTCATAAGTTCCGGTGCCGTCGATTGTAATCGTGCCGGTGTTCGACTGTGCATAAATGCCATGCACGCCGCCCGTGATATCACTGTTGTTTGTGATAGACAGATTCCCGGCGACATTTTGGGCATCGATGCCGATACCGCCACCCGAAAGCGATCCGTTGGCCGTGATATCGATGGTACCCGCACCCGAGGTGTGGGCGTAGACGCCATAGCTGACGGCGCCCGAAACGTCGGCCAGCTTGAAGTCAATGTTACCGCCAACCGTTGTAGCGGTGACGCCATTGCCAACCAAGCCATTGATGGTGCCGGTAGAGTCGATGTTGAGATCGCCAGCGCCAGTTGCGGTCAGACGCACGCCATGATCGTCGCCTTCAACGAGCCCGGCGTTGTTGACCGACAATGTGCCGCTGACGGTATTGAGATCGATGCCTATCGTGGGATCGATCTTGCCGCTGCTTGCTACGTTTACCGTGATGTCACCAACGGTCGACGTGCCACTGACGCCGGTGCCCGTTGCGATGATTTCGCCCTTTACATTGACCGTCGTGGCGCCAGTCGAATTGCCGCTGTCTGTGACAATGCCATCTCCGGCGGCATTGATCGTGGTGGCTAGCGACTGGGTTACGTTAATCGTGCCCGTATTGGCCGCGCCGCTCGAATTGATTGCGGTAATGGCATCGCCAACGGAGGCATTGGTGTTGCCAACAGTCAGGCTGAGGTTGCCGCCGTTTGTCGTCTCCGCATAGGTACCGGTCTGTCCGGACACTACGCCCGAAGTTGAGACCGACACATTGCCGCCAGAAACTGCCCTGATGGCATTGATGCCGGTGACGGGGCCGCCTGTTGAAAGCGTGATCGCGCCCATACCGGTGTTGTTGATGTCGACAGCGTTACCCGCTGTTGAGGCAACGGTTCCCAAGGCAGTGACGTCGATCGTACCAGAGGTTGCGGCATTAATGTCAATGCCGCCTGTCTTGCCGCTGACAATCGAAGTTGCGCCAAAATCGACGTCAACAATCGCATTCGACTGATTCAGATTGAGTTCGAAGCCGTCTCCGACCGTCGATGAAAGGATGCCATTCAGCCCGGAACCGTAAATGGTGTTGCTGGTGAAGCTGCCGCCCGTCGCTCCCAGCGTGACACCCAAGGCATTACCTGTGGTGCTGACGATCGACGACGTCGAGTCCATCGACATGTTGATCTGGGCCGTGTTGTTGACGTTGATCGTCCATTTCGAGGTGTTTGTCTCACCATTGAAGTAACCGATCTGTGCAACCTCCGTGCCGGATCCCGATCCGAACAACCCTTGGTAGGTTACGGAGTCGACTGGTCCTGTGTTCCCGTCACACGGATAGAGGATGGTAGCCCCGACCGTCAGGGTACAATCTGCCTGCGCGGGCGTGGCGATCATGAATACGCCTGAGGACGCCGCAACGGCCCCCAAGGTCAGCTTCATAGCCTGATGGCTTGCCCCGCTTTCGAAAAGGCGACGAGCCTTCGTTGCAAAGGTGGACAGAATCATTACGTTCGAATCGCGCGCGCAGCATCAGTTCTGCTCCCATAAGGCAGGCCAAAAACAGTGTGCGACCAGTATTTTATAGTTAGAATCGCCCCGGCTTCCCCGGCTAGAGCGACGTAGAATGGCTAGGGCGATACCCCAGCCGAGTCAATCAATGCGTTCACTTGAGCAGAAGTCCTGCTCCGGTTATCCCCGAGATCGAATTTGGCAGATGTTCCGAAACCAAGGCCTTGAGAGCCTTGGTTTCCGTCACCGGCGCACCATCGCGGGCAAAAGTCAGCCGACCCTGCTGCGCGGCTTCCAGCAGCGCGGCTTCGAGGGCCTTGACGTCGCGGGTGCCATCCATCAGCGGGAGGAGCACTTGCGCACCGGCATCGAGCGCCACGGATTCATGTCGGGCATTGGTGGTATAGGCCGCGCCGGCTTCCGCATCCGCACGTGCGATGGGGCTGGCGACGGGCTTGTCGCTCGCCTTTGTGGCGCAGCTGACCGGCTCGCATTGCAGGAATAGCATGCCAGACATGGCCATGCGGTAAAGCGCATCGCGCATTTCCGCGCGAGCCTGGTCGTCCGTGTCCTTGCAAAGCTCGTCCAGCGAACTGGAGCCAGGGTGGCGCGCGACCATCTTGTCGAACATGGTGCCGACGTTGGTGAAGGTGGAGGTGATCGAGCGTCCATCGGCGAGCGAGAAGGTCGTGATGTCGCCATCGCGCTTCAGCGTTCCGATAGCAGGCAGCACGAAGTGAAGCCGTTCGATCGATTCCGGTGTGAGCGCCCGGTTGACCCCGGACATGCGCTCGCCCGCGATCAGCAGGGACTGGCGGAAGGTGCGGCCGGTGAGGATGTCGAGCCACTGCTCCGACGCAATGAGGTCTGTGCCGCCCCGTGCGCGCAGGCCTTCGGCAAGCTCGCTGCCGTAGTTCTCGGCGATCATCGAAGAGAATTCGCATTCACCGAGGTAGCCGAGGCCATGGACGCCGGCGGCATTGGCGAAGTCCCGGACCAGGCAGGGCTCATTGCATTCCTCGAGGAATTCGTGCGCGATATAGTCATCGGGCAGGCTGGCAAGGCGCTGCGACCAGTTGCGGATCGTTTCGCCGTATGGCCCCTTGTCGGGCGAGGACTTGGCCATGAATTGCAGCATCTCGCGCGCCATGGCGACGCGGCCCAGGCTATCGACGCTGTCCGGCACGGCCAGCAGGAAGGCATCGCGCAGCGGCTGCATCATGCGCCAGCCGGGAAGGACGTTGTAGCTGACGCAGGCGATACCGACTGGGGAGAGGCGGGCACGGATCACCTTCATGATCGCGTCCTGCACCTGCGGCGGCACCCATGAATAGACGCCGTGGCAGATGATGTAATCGAAGGCACCCAGCTCTTCGCCAATCTCGGTGAAGCTCTTGCACAGGATCTCGATATTCTCGAGTTCCATGGCCTTGATGCGGGCGCGGCCAGCAGCGACTTGAGTGCGGGCAAGATCGACGCCGACGAACTGCGCCTTGGGATAGCGCGCCGCGTGCGGAATGATGTTGCCGCCTGCCGCACAGCCGAGCTCAAGCACACGTGCCGTTTCTAGCGGTGCGGCTTCGAGGCCGAACAGCTGCGCCATGGCGCCGAGGCGCGCCGGCTGGCTCATCGGGAAGGGCTTCGATTCATAGGGCAGCAGGTCGTACTTTAATGCAGTGCGTGCGATGATCGCTTCAAGATCGCCTGCGTCCTTGGTTTTCGTCGCCATTTCAGATGCCCCCGGTAAGTTCGCACAAAGCGCGTTACCTAGTGTTACATCGGGGCTATCGTCAAACATTGGTTTTGGAACAATGCCATGAATCTGGCACGCCACTGCTTCGGTGAAGGAGTGGTGCCCGGAGGCGGATTCGAACCACCGACACGCGGATTTTCAATCCGCTGCTCTACCAACTGAGCTATCCGGGCGCTGCTGCAACGGCCCCTTCAGAGGGCCGGCCAGCGATTTGAAGCGCGCCTATGGCGAAGAGGCTGCGCCTTGGCAAGTGCGAAATCAGCCTTCTTCGTCCGGATCCCCGATTGCCGGCGGGCCGGGCAGGGCATAGCCATCGTCGAGCCACTTCACGAGGTCGCGGTCACGGCACCGGGTGGAGCAGAAGGGTGCATGCTCTTCCGAACGCGGCTTGGCACAGATCGGGCATTTACGGACAGGGCGAGTCATGGATTTACCGCCTGCACATAAGGCGCTTCGAGCGCAATGGATTCGCTCCACTGCCACGAGAGCGATCGGCCAGTTCGCTCGCTGACGGCTTCGTCGAACCCATTCGGAATGAATTGCCGCAAGGCCGGATTCGCGCAGAGCAAGAGCGGACCAAATCCCGGTGAGCTTTCCGCGCGGCGGGCGAGGGTGACCATGCCAAGCCGTCCAGGCGACCGGCGATAGCGCGCCACGATCGAAGGTCGTTCGAGCCGGGAAACGAGCTGGATGAGGCCGAAGCCGTTCATCGCGGTCCGTTCCCCGCGCCAGGCGTTGAGCGCTTCCGCAAGCGCCTGATCCGCGACCTGCCGATCCTTGCGCGATTCAATCGAGGGAAAGTCGATGGCGACTGAACCGGCGATGTCGAGCCGTGCAAGGGTTTCCGCGATGGCTGGAATGGCCGCCAATGCCAATCCAAGCGGGGGAGGTGGCCATCGATATCGATCACGGTCATGGCCGGGGTAGGGTCGATCGTCAGGCTTCCGCCTGCGAAAGCGACAGCGCCGGACAGGGCCTCCTCGACCAGCTCGTCCCAGCCGAGGTCATTGAAGGCACCGTCCGCCGGGCGGCAGCGGGTGACGTGCAACTCGCCGGCCTTCAGCTCGTCGAAGAGCGAGGGGCCGGCCCGCTTTGAGGCTCCGGAAATGGCCGGCCGCGCGAGTGGCATCTTGTTGCGACCGCGCTCGGCGATGGCGGCGCGCGTGATTTCGACCAGCAGGCTCGTTCCCTCGGTTGCTCCCGCTGGCAGGCGGTCAACCAGTACTTCGCTGCCATCGGCAAGGCGGACGACGCCGCGCGAGCTGCCGCGAGGCCGGGAAACAAGCTGGGCCTCTGCGATCAGCCCCGGCCTTACGGCCTCGAGCCAATCGACCCGCGCACCGATGATCCTGCCTCGATCAACAAGGACCGCACGGTGTTCGCCGATCCCTTCCTCGACCAGCCACTCAGGCAAGGTCGAATCCGGCAGCGGCGAGCAGGCTTCGCGTTTCAAACAGGGGCAGGCCCATCACGCCGGAATGGCTGCCGCTGATCCACGTGATCAGCCCTTCGGCGCTGCCCTGGATCGCATAGCCACCCGCCTTGCCCGACCATTCACCGCCCGCGATGTAGCGGTCGATCTCAGCGGGGGAGAGCTGCTTGAAGCGGACGATGGTTTCCGACAGGCGTTCGCGCAAAGAGCCGTCCGGCGCGCGCAGGGCGATGGCCGAGAGAACCCGGTGACGCCGACCAGAGAGGAGCGCGAGGCAATTGCGCGCAGTCGGCTCGTCTTCAGCCTTCGGAAGGATACGCTGACCGCAGGCGACCACGGTGTCTCCCGCCAGCACAAAGGCATCCGGTGATGCGGCTGCGACCGCCTTTTCGCGGGCCATGCGAATGGCGTAGGCGCGCGGCAGCTCGCCCTTGGCGGGCGTCTCGTCAATGTCGGCGGCAATGATGGCCTGCGGTTCGATCCCGATGCGGGCGAGAAGCTCGCGGCGACGGGGAGAGGCGGAGGCTAGGATAAGGGCGGGGCTGTGCACCCTTCGATCCGGGATCGGCTGGATCAGGACGGCCCGGGGCCGCCGCGACCGGGCATGAAGCGGTAGGTGATGCGGCCCTTGGTCAGGTCATAGGGGGTCAGTTCGACAAGCACTTCATCGCCCACCAGCACGCGGATGCGGTTCTTGCGCATCTTGCCGGCAGTGTGGCCGAGGATTTCATGATCGTTTTCAAGCCGGACGCGGAACATCGCATTCGGCAGGAGTTCGACCACCATGCCGCGCATTTCGAGAAGTTCTTCTTTCGCCATCGGCGATATGTTCCGTCCTGTTGAGCTTGAATTGCGCGCGCCATAGCGGGGCGAGGCGCAAAAGGGAAGAGTGCAGGTGATGCCCGCAACCATAGCTTGGACGACAATTTATTACCTTGCGTTACTTGCTTGAAATTGGCGCGTTTGGCACCCACTTGGCCGTGATGAAACTGCGCCCCCAGCAGTCTGCCTGTCGGTCCTTGCCCTTGCCTGGTCACTGCCCGCCCTGGCCCAGTCGGAACCGACTGTCGCCGCAGACGCCCCAGCTGAAGAAGATGATACCTTGCCACTGGCGGGGGAAATCGTCGTGATTGCCGAACGCATCAAGGGTCAGCTCGACGTCCCGCAAAAGCCGATCGAGGTGCTCGATGAGAAGGACATAGCCTCTTACGGGGCCAATTCGATCACCGACCTGCTAAACGCTTTGTCGCCGCAAACCGGCTCGGGCCGCGGGCGCGGCGGTGGCGGCATGCCGATCATGCTGATCAACGGGCAACGGATCAGCTCGTTCCGCGAAATGCGCGACATGCCACCCGAGGCGATCCGCCGCATGGAAATCCTGCCTGAGGAGGTTGCGCTGCGGTTCGGTTATCCGGCCAACGCGCGCGTCGTGAACCTAATTCTGAAGGACGACTTTTCCCAGCGCCGGGTCGATGTCGAATATGGCATGCCGGATCGCGGCGGCTCGGCAACCAGCGAATTGCAGGCATCGCTGTTTTCAGTCGCCAAGGGCGGCCGCACAAACATCACGGCCACGCGTGAGCGTACGACCGAGCTGACCGAGGCGGAGCGCGGGGTGATCCAGTCGCCGGGGTCGGTCTCCAGCATCGTCACCGATCCCGACCCGGCCTTTGCCCGCACCTTGATTGCTGACCGCACCAACTCCTCGATCAACGCGACCTGGGCGAAGGGGCTGGGCAAGAACGGTCTCGCGGGCTCGCTGACGCTCAACGGCACGATCTCGCTGACCACGACTAACCAGATGTCCGGCCTGAATACCGTCACCCTGACGGCCCCGGGCGGAGCAAGCACGCTGCGCACTTTCGGTGATCCGCTGCGACGCTCGAACCAGACGACGAGCTACCAGGGCGGTGCGGGATACAATCGGCCGCTCGGTTCGTGGCAATTTTCGGCCACGGTGGATGCGGGCCGGACCGAGAGTGATACCCGTATCGATCGCCGCGCCAATACCGGCGCGCTGACGGCGGCCGCACTTTCTGGCGCGCTTCCGATCACCGGACCGATCCCGCCTCAGGCCTCTCTGGGGTCCGACAGGGCATGGACGGCGAGTGACAGTGTTTCGAGCTTGGTGACCTTGATTGGCCGCCCGCTGCACCTGCCGGGCGGCGACGTGACCATGACGGTTAAGGGCGGCTACGCCTATACCGGCATCACCAGCGAGGACACACGCAGTGCGGTGGGGCGTACTTCGCTCAGCCGCAATGACCTGTCCGCAGGCGTGAATCTCGGCATTCCGATTACCAGCCGGCGCGAGGGTTTTCTTGAGGCGGTAGGTAATCTGTCGCTCAACCTCAGTGCCGGCATCAATGACCTTTCCGATTTCGGCACGCTGAAGGACTGGAGCGCGGGACTGACCTGGGGTCTGACTGACAAACTCAATTTGCAGGCGAGCTACCTCGTCAACGAAAAGGCGCCATCGCTGGCTGAACTGGGCAACCCGCAGGTGGTCACTTTCAACGTGCCGGTGTTCGATTTCTCCCGCGGGGAAACCGTGCTCGTTACCGTTACCGGAGGCGGCAACAGGGCCCTGCTGAAAGAGACCGACCGCGACCTCAAGTTCGGGGTGAACTGGCAGACGCCGATCAAGAACACGATGCTGATCGCGGAATACTTCCGTAATCGGTCGTCGGATGTCGCCGAATCGTTCCCGGTCCTCACACCGGCGATAGAGGCTGCCTTCCCGGGCCGGGTGACTCGCGACGCCAGCGGCAGGCTGATCGCCATTGATCGCCGTCCGGTGACCTTCTTCGCCGAAAACGCTTCACGCCTGCGCTGGGGCTTCAATGTCAACGGCCCCATAGGCAAGGCACCCGAGGGCGGGGCCGGTGCCATGATGGGCGGCGGCGGACGTGGGCCCGGCGGCGGCGGCCGCGCTGGTGGGGGCCGCATGGGCGGTGGTGGCGGCCCGCCGATGATGATGGGTCCGATGGGCGGCGGTAATGGGCAGGGGCGCTGGAACATCGCGCTGTTCCACACCGTCCAGTTCGAGAATACCGTTACCGTTTCGCGCGCCGGGCCGGTGCTTGATCTGCTTGACGGCGACGCGCTGACTGGCGGCGGCGTGGCGCGGCATTCGATCGAGGCAGATGCCGGGTTTTTCTACCGCGGCTTCGGTGCCCGCCTGAATGGCAGCTATACGGCGCCGACGCGGATCGACGGCACGACGAACCTGCGCTTTGGCAGCCTGACCAAGCTCAACCTGCGCCTGTTCGCCAATCTCGACCAGATGAAGAAGCTGACCAAGGGCAATCCATGGCTGAAGGGCGTCCGCGTCTCGCTTGTGGCCAACAACCTGCTCGATTCTGCGCCAGCGGGTGACTGATGGCGCGGGCTCGGTGCCGATCAGCTACCAGCCGGACCTGCTCGATCCCACCGGTCGATTTATCGGGATAGATATCTCGAAGAGGTTCTGACCCCCTTTGCCTGCGGCCATGGCGGGCCTATCTGTCTGCCATGGCCCGCAAAACTGCCCCCTCGGAACGTGACGCTCCCGAGCGCTTCAACGAGGAACGCGCCACTTACACGATCAAAGGCAGCCGGCCCGATCTTGAGGCAGGCGTCGCCGCGATCCGCGAGGTTCTCGCCACTCTGCCGCCGCGTCCTGGTGTTTACCGGATGCAGGATGCGCGCGGGGACGTGCTTTATGTGGGCAAGGCGCGGGCGCTGAAGAACCGCGTTGCGAATTACACGCAGGTAGACCGGTTGCCGCTGCGGCTGCAGCGCATGGTATCGCGGACTCGCTCGATGACCATCGTGACGACCAACAGCGAGGCAGAGGCGCTGCTGCTCGAAGCGCAACTGATCAAGCGCTACCGCCCGCCCTACAACGTGCTGCTGCGTGATGACAAAAGCTTCCCCTTCATCCTCCTTCGCGCCGATCACGCCTTTCCGCGCATCACCAAGCACCGCGGAGCAAGGCGGGCGGCGGGGAACTATTATGGCCCATTCGCCAGCGCCGGGTCGGTCAACACCACGATCAACGCGCTGCAGAAGCTGTTCCTGCTGCGGTCTTGCACCGACAGCTTCTTCTCCCGCCGCGACCGGCCCTGCCTGCTGTATCAGATCAAGCGCTGCTCAGCCCCGTGCGTCGGCCGGATCGACGAGGCGGGATATGGCGAGCTGATCTCCGAGGCGAAGGACTTCCTTGGCGGCAAGTCCGGCGCGGTGCAGAAGAAGATCGAGAGCCAGATGCAGGAAGCGGCGGAAAGCCTCGACTTCGAGCGCGCCGCCATGCTGCGTGACCGCCTGCGGGCTGCCACCTTCATTCAGGGCAGCCAGGCGATCAACGCCGAAGGCGTCGGCAATGCCGACATCTTCGCCATGGCGACGAAGAACGGGCAGGTGGGCGTGCAGGCTTTCTTCATCCGTGGCGGACAGAACTGGGGCCACCGTGCCTTCTTCCCCAGTCACACCGAAGGTCTGAGCGAAGAGGAGGTGATGGAGAGCTTCCTTGCCCAATTCTACGAGGAAGTTCCGCCGCCGCGCCTCATCCTCGTCGATCGCGCCTTGCCCGAAGCCGAGTTGCTGGCCGAAGCCTTCCGCGAAGGCGCGGGTGGCAAGGTCGAAATATCCGTCCCGCAGCGCGGCGACCGCCGACGCCTGATCGAACAGGCGCGGCGCAATGCGGTTGAGGCGCTGGATCGACGCCTGGCCGAAAGCGGCACCAAGGCGCGGCTCAATGCCGAACTGGCGGAATTCCTCGAACTGGCCGAACCGCCGCAGCGGATCGAGGTTTACGACAACAGCCATATCCAGGGCGCGCAGGCGCTGGGCGCGATGATCGTTTCCGGTCCCGAAGGTTTCATCAAGGGCCAGTACCGCAAGTGGAACATCAAGTCGGCCCAGACCAACGATGACTTTGCCATGATGCGCGAAGTTTTTCAGCGCCGCTTCGCCCGCGCGGCGGACGAGGACCCTGATCGCGACGGCGGTACCCGGCCCGACCTCGTCCTGATCGACGGCGGCAAGGGCCAGATGAGCGCGGCGCGCGATACCCTGGAGGAGATGGGCATCGAGGACGTGCCCCTGATCGCCATCGCCAAGGGGCCGCACCACGGGCGCGAGGGGCGCGAGGTGTTTCACTTCCCCGATGGCCGCGAAAAGATGCTGCCGGTCAATTCACCGCTGTTGTTCCATCTCCAGCGCCTGCGCGACGAGGTTCATCGCTTCGCCATTGGCGCCCACCGAGAGAAACGCAGCAGGGCCATCACAGCGAGTCCGCTCGACGAGATTCCGGGCATCGGCCCTGCACGCAAGCGGGCTCTGCTGCTGCACTTTGGTACGGCCAGCAAGGTGCGCGCCGCCGCGCTGGAGGATCTGAAACGCGCGCCGGGCGTTAGTGCGGCAGTGGCGCAAACCGTCTATGACTTTTACCATCCGCGCGGATGACACGAACAGGGGAAACCGATGAAGGCAAAGCAGGTGAGCGGTTGGTCGCTGGAGAACATCGGTTTTGCCGCGCTGGTCGTGGCGGTGACCTTGCTTTTCGCATGGATGCTTACGCCCTACTTCGGAGCGATCCTGTGGGGTCTGGTAGCGGCGATCGTGTTCCGGCCGCTTTACCTTTGGCTGGCGGTGCGTCTGGGCGGCCGGCAGGGGCTCGCGGCCGGAATAACCCTCGTGCTGATCGTGGCGGTAGTGATCGTTCCGGCGGCCCTGCTCGGCGCAAGCCTCGTTAGCGAAGCGAGTTCACTTTACGCCCGCGTACAGAACGGTGAACTCGATTTGGGGGCGATGCTGGCCAAAGCCAGTCACGCGCTGCACTGGACCTCTCGAAGGCTGGGCACGGGAGTACGGGCTTACCGACCCGGATCGCCTGCGCGCGCGCATCGCGCCGAGCCTTTCGACCGGCCTGAAGACGGTGGCGGGACAGGCGCTGTCCGTGGGGCAGGGCGCGCTGTCGTTTATCGCGGCGCTGGGCATCATGCTGTATCTGACCTTCTTTCTGCTGCGTGACAGCGAAAGGCTGGGGGAACGCTTCCGTACCGCGCTGCCGCTCGATCCGGCCCTTCGCGACGAGTTGATCGACAAGTTCCTCACCGTCGTACGCGCCACGATGAAGGGCACAGTTGCTGTAGCCGTGATGCAGGGCATCGTCGGCGGGCTGATCTTCTGGATGCTGGGGGTCGAAGGCGCGCTGCTGTGGGGCCTGCTGATGGGTTTCTTCTCGCTGATCCCTGCGGTCGGAACGGGCATCGTCTGGGTGCCAGTGGCACTTTACCTGATCGCGACAGGCGCACTGTGGCAAGGCGCGGTGCTGGTGTTCTGCGGCCTCTTTGTCATTGGCCTGATCGACAACCTGCTGCGCCCGATCCTTGTCGGCAAGGACACCAAGCTGCCGGACTTCGTCGTGCTCATTGCCACGGTAGCCGGGCTCGAGCTGTTCGGCCTGACCGGCTTCATCATCGGACCGATCATCGCGGCGCTGTTCATTGCGGTCTGGGATATGGTGACCCAGGTCCGCGGCGCGCAGATCAAGGCTGAGACAAAGAAGGGCTAGCCCACTTTCTTCTTCACCCTGATCAGGCCTTCCTGCGCCGATTCGGCAATCAGGCGCCTGTCGCGCGTGTAGATTCGGCCGCGGTTGAAGCCGCGCGCCCGCCCGGCCCATGGACTGTCGGTAACGTAGAGCAACCAGTCATCGACGCGGAAATCGTCATGGAACCAGACTGCATGATCAAGGCTAGCCCCTTGGATGTCGCCCTTCATCCAGCTCAGTTTGTGCGGCACGGTACTGGTTCCCAGCAGCGAGTAGTCCGTAGCATAGGCGAGGACCGCGCGGTGGACGCGTGGATCGTCGGGCAAAGCGGCAGGCGCGCGAAACCATGTCGCCAGCGCCGGCTCTCCCCCACTCAAGCCCGCCCAGGCCGCAGGGTTGGTTGGTTTCACTTCTAGAAGGCGAGCTGATGCGACCAGTGAACGCATTTCCTGCGGCACGAGATCGATATACTTGTCGCGCAGTTGCGTTTCGTTGAGCAGGTCTTCGGGCTGAGCAACTTCGGGCATTGCCATCGCGTGGCCGACGCCAGACTCCCGCTTGTGAAACGACGCAGTCAGATTGAGGATCGGCGTGCCCTGCTGGCTGGCGACGACACGGCGGTTGGAAAAGCTGCCACCGTCGAAGTCGCGCGCGATGGTGAAGTCGATCTCGTGATCCTCGCTACCGCCGCGCAGGAAATAGGCGTGGAGCGAGTGAACTTCACGGTCAGGATCGACGGTGCGCTCGGCCGAGGCGAGGGCCTGCGCGATCACTTGCCCGCCATAAACGCGGCCGATGCCGCCGGGCTTGCGCCGCCCTCGAAAGGCGTCGTCACCGACACGTTCGACGTCGAGGAGGCGCAACAGGCCCGCAACGCGGTCTTCGGGGGAAATATCATCGCTCATCCCCCGGCCATTGCCCGTCGCGAGCGGCAGGTCAACCCGCCGGTGGCCGCCGGAACTTCCGCAGGACGCGCCAGCCAATCGCCTTGGCCTTGTTGGTCGCCGGCCAGCGCCCGGTGCTGCGCGGGCGGAAGCCCATGCGGCGCAATACGCCGTTGAAGGCGCGGGCGTCGGCCTCGGCGAAGGACCAGTCAGAGCGCCATGTGATCGACAGCGAGACCGAGCTTTCCGGCCCCGTCTTTACGAAGTGCGGGGCCATGACCGGCACGAACAGCGCTTCGCCGGGGGAGAGCGGGAATTCGGTGCCACCAGCGAGCAGTTCGTCACTCCATTTGAGTTCACGCGCGCCGCCAGTGTGGTAGCCTTCGTGGACTTCATCGGGCGCGAAGCGGGCGTCACCGGCGGGAAACTGCGTCATCACCTTGGAGCCGCGGATCTGGAGCAGGATATTGTGCTCCGGATCGAAATGATACGGCGTGACGCCGTTCGGGCTGGTGATAAAGATGAAGCTCTGCAGCTTCATCATCGCGCCCGTCCTGGCTTCGATTTCCGGGCGGATTTCGGCGAGGAGGTCGTTCAGCAGCTGGGCATATTCGGGAACCTGCTCAACGTTCTTGAGAACGGCCCACGAGCCCGTTTCCTCGATCTTGCGGATCGTTTCGCCAATCGGAATTCCGGTCGGGTCTGGCTTGCCGTCGACGCCGATCGGCAGGTCGGCAAAGTTGTATTCGATGCTGCTTTCCGGCAGCTTTTCCGCCAGCGCGGCGAGTGCATCGAGTTCGAGCAGGGGATGCCTGCCCAGCGCGTGCGGCAACTTGTGCGGAACTTCGGGATAGCTCGCCGCAAAGGTACGGCGCGCATCGGGCGAAAACACGGTCATAGTCTGGCTCCGTCAGGGCGGCGACCCAGTTCGGCTTTAAGGAGGGGGCGGAAAAAGGCGCGGCGCAGCGGCCCGCCTATGGCGATAGAGACCGCTCCCACCGCGCGGCGTTCGCGCCAGATGTGGTCGATCATCGGGTGGTCAGCTGCGGCGCAGGAATCGCACCATTCGATGCCCGCACGCTCCAGCAAGGTCAGGTTTTCGCGCTGGAGGAGCACGCCGGGAGAGAAGCGGGCAAAGCCCTCATCGAAGGCGGTTTTGTAGGAGAAAGCGCCCGGCGCGGTGAGGAAGTTTGCCAGCATGGCGATGGGTTGGCCATCGAGATACAGCGCCAGCCGTTCGAGGCGACCTGCCTTGGCGCCACCCGCAAGTGCCTGTTGAAACAGTGTTTCGGTGGCCGGGGAGCAGGCGAGGGCGGAACCGGCCTTGCCTTTCCAGCCCGCCTTTTCGAGTTCGAGGAAGCCCTTGGCCCATGCTTCCACGCCTTCGTCATCATCGCGCCGTTCGAAGGTAAGTTCGCCCAGTTTGGATAGGCGGTTGGCCTGCCGGCGCAGTTCCTTGCGCTTCTTGCCGGTCATCGACGCTTCGAGATAGGCTTCGGGAGTCAGGTCCGATGCGAGCAGGGCGCGTTCTTCGGACTGGACAATCCCGCCAGTCCGGCCAAGCTGGCGGAGCGCGCCAAAGAGCTCTCCCTGCAGGGGAATTTGCGCCAGGTGAAGAAAGAGCGCGCGTCCAGGGCTGCGATCGGCCCATCGCAGGAGCGCTTGCCAGAAGGCCCGCTCATGCCCCTTGGCAACCAGCGGCGCACCGAGAAAGCAATTGGCGTGCATCCAGCCTGCAAGGTGAGGGATCGGCTTGCCGTAATATCGGTTCCTCTTAACGACCGGCATCACCCCCAGCCAGCGGCCTTCGCGTTCGAGAACGAACAGTCGGACTTCGTGCGAGGTGTCATGGGCCTTCAGCGCCGGGAGAAGATACCAGTCCTCGAAAAAGGGATTGGGTTCAGATGTTGCCCGGGCAAGGTTGCGCCATTCGGCAACCTCCGCGGCGCCAAGATCGCGCCAGTCGAGCAGCAGCGGGCACGGCTCGCCGGGCCGTGCTTCGACAAGCACCGCCGCTTCGCTGCTCCGTTCGAGCGTGATGGCAACCGATGCCACGCGTTAACCCTTGCGCTGCGCGGATGAACCGCTGTCCGGGCGGGATTAGCACCGGGTGGCAAAGGAAGTGTGAACGCGTGCTATTTCCGGGCCTTGCGGGCGATTGTACTGAGGCCCTTGGTGAGCTGGAACAGCCCGTTGAGCCGCGAACGCGGATCGCCCCAGGTGCGGGTGATGACCAGCTTGTTGTCCGGCCGCAGCTTCACCGTGCCTTCCAGACGCTGGCAATAGGCGATCAGGCCGGCAGGGTCGGGGAAGGTATCCTCGTGGAAGCTGACCAGTGAACCCTTCGCGCCGACATCGATCTTGGCGATGTTGGCCTCGATCGCCTGGCGCTTGATGCCGATGAGCTGGATGAGATTTTCGGTGGGCGCAGGCAGCGGGCCGAAGCGGTCGATCATTTCGGCGGAGAGCGCCTCCACCTCGTCTCCGCTCTCGGCATCGTTGAGGCGCCGGTAGAGCGCCATGCGGACGGCGAGATCGGGTACGTAGTCCTCGGGGATCATGATCGGGGCATCGACCGTGATCTGCGGACTGGGGCCGGCGGATTCGCGCTTGATGCCGGCCACTCCTGCCTTTGCTTCGAGGATCGCGTCTTCCAGCATCGACTGGTAAAGTTCGAAGCCCACTTCGCGGATGTGGCCGCTCTGCTCGTCGCCGAGCAGGTTGCCAGCGCCGCGAATGTCGAGGTCGTGGCTGGCCAGCTGGAAGCCGGCGCCCAGACTGTCGAGATCGCCCAGCACCTTGAGCCGCTTCTCCGCCACTTCGGAAAGCTGCATGTCCGCCGGCGTTGTCAGATAGGCATAGGCGCGCAGCTTAGACCGCCCGACGCGTCCGCGCAGCTGATACAGCTGGGCAAGGCCGAAACGGTCCGCGCGGTGGATGATGATCGTGTTGGCGCTGGGGATGTCGAGCCCGCTTTCGACGATGGTGGTGGAGAGCAGGACTTCGTACTTCTTCTCGTAGAAGGCGCTCATCCGCTCTTCCACTTCGCCCGCGCCCATCTGGCCGTGGGCGGAAACGAAGCGGACTTCGGGCACGGTGTTGCGCAGCCATTCCTCGACATCGGCCATGTCGGCGATGCGCGGCACAACGATGAAGCTCTGCCCGCCGCGATGGTGTTCGCGCAACAGGGCCTCGCGCATCACCATGTCGTCCCATTCCATCACATAGGTCCGCACGGCCAGTCGGTCGACCGGCGGGGTCTGGATGGTGGACAGCTCGCGCAGGCCGGACATGGCCATTTGCAATGTGCGCGGGATCGGCGTGGCGGTGAGCGTGAGGACGTGGACGTTGGTCCGCAGGGTCTTCAGCCGTTCCTTGTGGTTGACGCCAAAGCGCTGTTCTTCATCGACAATGACAAGGCCAAGCCGCTTGAAGTTCAGGCCCTTGGACAGCAGGGCATGGGTGCCCACGACGATATCGACTGTGCCATCCGCCAGCCCGGCCTTGGTGGCTGCCGCTTCCTTCTCACCGACCAGTCGTGAGAGGCGCCCGATATTGAGCGGGAAGCCGGCAAATCGCTCGACAAAGCCGCTGTAGTGCTGGCGGGCAAGCAATGTGGTGGGCGCGATCAAAGCGACCTGCTGGCCAGCCATGGCTGCAACGAAGGCCGCGCGCAGGGCAACCTCGGTCTTGCCAAAGCCGACGTCGCCGCAGACGAGGCGGTCCATCGGCTTGCCCTCGGCCAGGTCGCCAAGCACGTCGTCGATGGCGGCCTCCTGGTCCTCGGTTTCCTGCCAAGGGAAGCGTTCGGCAAACTGGTCATAGGCAGCTTGTTCGGGGAGCAGGACCGGCGCCTGCCGCAGCGCGCGCTGGGCGGCGGTGCGCAGCAGTTCGTGCGCGATCTCGCGGATGCGCTCCTTCAGGCGGCTGCGGCGCTTCTGCCATGCCTCGCCGCCAAGCCGGTCAAGCGCCACACCCTCGCTCTCGCTGCCATAGCGTGAGAGGACGTCGATGTTCTCGACCGGCACGTAGAGCTTGTCGCCGCCGTGATAGACCAGCATCACGCAGTCGTGCGGACTCTTTCCGACCGGGATCGATTGCAGGCCCTCGTAGCGGCCGATGCCGTGCTCCATGTGGACGACGAGATCGCCCGGCGTCAGCGCGGCCAGTTCGGCAAGGAAGGCATCGGCGCTCTTGCGGCGCTTCTTGCGACGGACGAGGCGGTCACCCAGCAGGTCCTGTTCGGTGACCAATTCGATCTCGCGGCCCGAAAAGCCGGTGTCGAGCGGCAGGACGAGCGCTACCGGCGCGCCCTTGGCGGCAAGGCCGAGCGCCTCCTGCCAGCTATCCGCCCAGACCGGGGCGGGGCGCACGGCTTCACCGATGATCGCTGCAATTCGCGCGCGGCTGCCGGCGGAGTAGCAGGCGATAATGGCCTTGCGCTTTTGCGCGGCCTGTCCGGTCAGGAACTTGCCAGCCGCCTCGTAAACATTGTCCCCCCGAGCGCGTTCCGGGGCGAAGTCTCGGCCTGAGGAAAAGCCGAAATCGATGACAGAGGCGCTTTCGGGCTGGGCAAAAATGTCGGTGCGGTGAATCGGCAGGGCGGCGATCTGCCCGTCGAACTCGCCGCGGCTCAGGTAAAGCGCGTCGGGCTTGAGCGGGCGATAGGACCCCGGTGCCTTGCCTGAGGTATCCGTGCGTGCAGCGAAATAGTCCGCAATATCCGCCAGCCGCTCCTCAGCCGCTCCCTGGGCCGCGCTGTCGATCAGGATGAGGTCATCACCATCAAGGTGATCGAACAGCGTATCCATCCGCTCTTCGAAAAGCGGCAGCCAGTGTTCCATCCCGGCCAGTCGCCGGCCGTCGCTGACCGCTTGGTAGAGCGGATCCGAGGTTGCATTGGCCCCGAACATCTCGCGGTAACGCGTGCGGAAGCGCTTGACGCTTTCCTCATCGACCAGCGCTTCGCTGGCGGGGAGCAGCAGGTGTTGTTCGACAACCCCGGTCGAGCGCTGGGTATTGGGATCGAACAGGCGCAGCGTTTCGAGTTCGTCACCAAAGAAATCGAGCCGCAGTCCAACATCCAGCCCACTGGGAAATATGTCGAAAATCGATCCGCGCACCGCGAACTCGCCCGCGTCGACCACGGTGTCGGTGCGAGAATACCCCTGGCGCTGGAGCAGGGCGATCAGGCTTTCGCGTCCGATCTCCATCCCCGGCTTGAGCAGACGGACAGATTCGCGGATGCGGAACGGCGTGAGCACGCGCTGGAGTGCGGCATTGATCGTGGTAACCAGCAATTGCGGTCCGGCGGCCTTGCCCTGCAAGCGGTGGAGCGCGGCGAGGCGGCGGGCGCTGACTGACAGCGCGGGGCTGGCACGGTCATAGGGCAGGCAGTCCCACGCCGGAAATTCGACCACGTCCAGTTCCGGCGCGAAGAACTGCGCGGCATCTGCAATCGCGCGCATCGCGGCTTCATCTGGCGCAATGAACACCGCCCGGCCTTTTGCCGCACGGGCGAGGTCGGCCAGCACCAGCGGCTGCGCGCCGCGGGAGACCGAGGACAGCGTCAGCGGGCTGCGCGCGGAAAAGATCTTGTTCAGGTCAGGCATGGTCGGTTCTCAGGCACGCAACAGCAAATGCCCCGCGTGCCGATCTGGGCATGCGGGGGTAGGAAAAATCGCAACTAGCCAGACAATCGTCGATTGTCTCCCCTCGTGGCGTTGCGCGGTCGGACAAGGCGCGCCATGGCGACGGTTAAGGGAGCGAGCAAATGACCGAAACACCGTTTCTCAGGCACATGGCGCTGTTCTGGCTGAAGCGTCCCCAATCTGATGAAGACCGCGCGCGGCTGATAGCCGGGCTGGAAACCTTGCGCGGCATCCCGCAGGTTCTCACTCTCCACATCGGCGTACCGGGATATACCGAGGCCCGCGAAGTGGTCGACAATTCTTGGTCGGTATCCGAATCGATGACCTTTGCCAGCTATGCTGATCAGGCGGACTATCAGGTTCATCCCATCCACCAGGCCTTCATCGCAGAATGCGGTGACCTGTGGGAGCGGGTACTGGTTTACGACATTGTCGATGCAGGGTGAGGCTCAGCGCGGGATCTCGACGTAATCGAGCAGCTTCATCCGCTCCATCATCGGCCCGGCATATTCCTCGGGCACCGAAATCGTTCCCAGCGCCCATCCCATGATGTCTACGTCTTCTTCCTCGATCAGCGTCTCGAACCATTCGATCTGCGCCGCGTCCCACTCGCCGTGGAAGCGGTCGAAATAGCAGCCGATCATGTAGTCAGCCTCGCGCGTGCCGCGGTGCCAGGCGCGAAAGCGCAGGCGTTTCAGTCGATCCTGATCCATTTCCGGGGCGCTAGTGCGGGAGGGGCTTTGAGGCAAGGGCATTCCCTCGCTATGACACTGCCATGCGCCCCGAACGGCTGAACCCGCTCTTTGTCGAAACGACCAGCCTGAAGGGCGTCGGGCCTAATCTTGCGCGCCCGCTGGAAAAGCTCGGGCTGACGCGGGTGAGGGACCTTGCCTACCACTTGCCCGAACGGTTCGTGCAGCGCCGCGCGGTGGCCGATCTGGATGAGGCGACGGTGGGGGAGAACGTCGTCGTCGCGGTTACGCCGATCGAATATCGCAGTTCCCCGGGGCGTGGACCTTTCCGGGTTCTAGCAGTCGACGAGCCGGGTAACACGCTCGCCATCACCTATTTCGGGCGCAACACCGGCTGGGCGAAAAAGGCGCTTCCGCTGGGCGCAAAGAAATGGATCGCGGGGCGGCTCGACCAGTATGGCCAGCAGTTACAGATGGTCCATCCCGACCATATCAGCGATGAAAGCGGCGCTTTGCTGGGGGCGCTGTGCGAGCCGATCTATGCCCTGTCTGACGGGCTGACGCAGGGCCGGGCGGGGGCACTGGTGCAGCAGGCGCTGGGCCATGTCGAGGACCTGCCCGAATGGATCGAGCCGGGCCTGCTGGACCGGATGAAGTGGCCAATCTGGCGCGATGCGCTGCTGCTTGCCCACAAGGGCGACCATCCCTCTGCGCGGGACCGCCTGGCCTATGACGAATTGCTGGCCAACAGCCTGGCGCTGATGCTCGTGCGCAATGCCAACCGGGCTAAGTCTGGCACGCCGCTGCATGGCGACGGGCGGCTGCGTACGAAACTGCACCTGCCTTTCGCGCTGACGGGCGCACAGCGGCGTTCGATCAGCGAGATCGAGGGCGACATGGCACAGGCCGCGCCGATGCTGCGCTTGCTTCAAGGCGATGTTGGCTCGGGCAAGACCGTGGTTGCGCTTGAATCGATGCTCATCGCCGTAGAGGGCGGGGCGCAGGCCGCCTTGCTCGCGCCGACCGAGATTCTTGCCCGCCAGCACTTCGAAACGCTGCGACGCATGGCCGCGCCGACCGGGGTGAACATCGCCCTGTTCACCGGGCGCGACAAGGGCAAAGCGCGCGAATCGATACTGATGGGGCTGCTCGATGGCTCGATCGACATTGTCGTCGGCACTCACGCGATCTTTCAGGAGGCGGTGGCCTACAAGCACCTCGCGCTCGTGGTGATCGACGAGCAGCACCGCTTTGGCGTCGGCCAGCGACTCATGCTCGCGCAGAAGGGCAAGCGCACGCCGCACTGCCTGGCCATGACGGCAACGCCGATCCCGCGCACGCTGACCCTCGCGCAATATGGCGAGATGGACGTCAGCAAGCTCGATGAAATGCCCCCCGGGCGCCAGCCGATCGACACCCGCGTCGTCGCGTCAGAGCGTATGGGCGACGTCATAGGGGCGCTGGCGCGGCATATGGAGAGCGGCCAGCAGGCCTATTGGGTCTGCCCGATGGTGCGCGAGAGCGAGACCGATGACCTTGCCGCCGCCGAAGCACGATTTGCCGAGCTAAGGCAGCATTTCGGGGACAAGGTCGCGCTGGTTCACGGGCAGCTCCGCCCCGAGGTCAAGGATGCCGCAATGGAGCGCTTCGTGCGCGGCGAGGCAGGCCTGCTTGTTGCCACCACGGTGATCGAGGTTGGCGTGGACGTGCCCAATGCCACCCTGATGGTGATCGAGGCGGCGGAGCGCTTCGGCCTTGCCCAGCTTCACCAGCTGCGCGGCCGTGTCGGGCGGGGCGAGGGCAAGAGCACCTGCCTGTTGCTGCGCGGCGCGGAACTCTCCGAAACCGGCCGTAAGCGGCTTGCCCTGATGCGTGAGACGCAGGACGGCTTTCGGATTGCCGAAGAGGACCTCGACCTGCGCGGCGGCGGGGAGCTGCTCGGCACGCGCCAGTCTGGCGATACGCCGTTCCGCGTCGCCAGCCTTGAGCAGATCCAACGCCTGCTACCGCTCGCCCATGATGACGCGAGGCTGCTGATGGAGCGCGACGGCGGGCTGACCGGCGATCGCGGAGAGGCGGCGCGGTTGCTGCTCTATTTGTTCGAACGCGACTACGGCGTCCAACTTCTGCGCGGCGGTTAGACCGAGAGCAGGACCGTATCGGTCTCGCGCGGGGCTTCCGGCGAATAACCGGGGAGCGGTTCGAACTCGCCGTCCATCACTTCCGGAGCACCAAGCCCCGCCAGCTTGAACTGGCCAAGCCGTGGCTCTTCATCGCTCCGCCATGCCTTGCCGAGGTTGAGCGCACTGACGAACAGGTCGCCGTGGCGCTCGAACAGCAGGTGGGGGGCAAGGTCGATGCGAAGGCCATTGTAATTGGCGGCGAGCAGTTTGCGACGGGCAATCGCTTCCATCACAATCATGCGCGGGTCAGACATCAAGGGGTACTCGGTTAGGTCAGGGAGGAATTTGTGCAGTGCACAATGATGCGCGAAGGCTGCCCGGCTGGCAAGCTCGACCTTAGTCGGCTGGCGAACATTTCAATGTTCTAGGAACGATGTGGTCGGGGAAAGAGGATTCGAACCTCCGGCCCCTGCCTCCCGAAGACAGTGCTCTACCAGGCTGAGCTATTCCCCGACCGATCGTTCACCCTGTCCTTGGCAAGCCATGGAAGGGCGAGGCAGGAGCGCGCCTATAGTGAGGCAATCGCGGGGTGGCAAGCGGGCAATCGCCTCGCTACGAAAGAACGATGGCCACATTGCTCTCCACTACCGATTCTCCGCAGAAGCGAGCCGATCCCACCCATTGGGAGTGGCAGTACATAGACCTGATGCGTCGAATTTGGGAGCGCGGGGACGAACGGATCGACCGCACCGGGGTGGGCACGCGCTCCATTTTCGGGGCACAGATTCTGCTTTGACTTGTCTGGCGGCGCGATCCCTCTGCTCACCACTAAGCGGGTTTACTGGAAGACCGCGACGCGCGAGCTGCTGTGGTTCCTCACCGGCGATACCAACATTCGCAAGCTCTGCGCACAGGGCGTCGAGATCTGGACCGATTGGCCGCTCGATCGGTACCGAAAGGCGACCGGCAGCGATATTTCGCGGGCCGATTTCTCGAAACGGATCGTGGAGGACGCCGATTTCGCCGAGGAATGGGGTGATCTCGGCCCGGTTTACGGTAAGCAGTGGGTCGATTGGCCGACCTTTGAGCCGAATGGCGATGGCACGTTCAGCGCGGGTCCCGGTATCAATCAGGTGGCGCAGGTGGTTGAAAGCCTGAAGGTCACCCCCGGCAGCCGCCGCCACATCATCGAAGGCTGGAATGTGGCGGAGCTGGACGCGATGGCGTTGCCGCCGTGCCACAAGACGTATCAGTTCCATGTAGCGGATGGCCGCCTGTCGGGCCTGCTCTATCAGCGGTCCTGCGATCTCGGCCTCGGCTTCGCCTTCAATATGTGGAGCCTCGCGCTGCTGACGCGCATGCTGGCGCAGCAGACGGGGCTTGAGGCTGGCGAGGCGGTGTGGATGGGCGGCGACGTTCACCTCTATCTGAATCATCGAGCTTTGGTCGAAGCCCAGCTCGAGCGTGAACCGTCAGGTACCCCACGGCTTGAGATCACGCGCCAACGCGATTCGATCTTCGATTACCGCCTCGAAGATTTCTCGGTGGTGGAATACAGTCCGCAATCGCATATTTCAGCGCCCGTCGCGGTCTGATTATTGCGTAGTTGCGGCGGTCGGCACACGATTCCTGCTGGTGTGCATTGTCATTGACGATCTTTCGATGGAGAAATAATCTAACACAACGTTGAAATTAATTTCACACTGCCGGCCAAGGGGCCCGTGGGTGAATCGACAAGGGAGAACGGCCATTTCTCGAGCTGGCGACAAGGGTTCCCGCATGGCAGGCAAGAGAAATCTGCCGCCCCTGGAGTTCTACGTTCCCGAGCCGAAGTTCCGGCCCGGCGATCCGGTCGATTTCGTCCATGTGAACATTCCGCCCGCCGGTGCCCAGCCGCGCCCGGATGAAGGCTGTGCGGCAATCGAAACCAGCCCGCTCTGCTACGATCTTGTCCGTGTGCTGGATGAAGAGCATCAGGCTGTCGGACCCTGGAACCCCCGGCTAGACGCCGACACCCTGCGTGAAATGCTGCGCGTCATGGCGCGCACCCGCGCTTTCGATGACCGGATGTACCGCGGCCAGCGGCAGGGCAAGACCAGCTTCTACATGAAGTGCACCGGCGAAGAGGCGACCAGCGTTGCTTCGGCCTTTGCACTGGCTGCCGATGACATGGTGTTCCCGTCCTATCGCCAGCAAGGCATCCTGCTCGCGCGCGGCTATCCGATGGTCGAGATGATCAACCAGATCTATTCGAACCGCGCCGACCGGTTGAAGGGCCGCCAGCTGCCGATCATGTATTCGGCGCGGGATTACAGCTTCTTCACGATCAGCGGCAACCTGGCGACGCAGTTCCCGCAAGCGGTGGGCTGGGCGCTTGCCAGCGCATCCAAGGGTGACAGCCGCATCGCCACCAGCTTCATCGGCGACGGATCGAGCGCCGAAGGCGATTTTCACGCGGCGATGACCTTTGCCACGGTCTATAACGCGCCCGTCATCCTCAACATCGTCAACAACCAGTGGGCAATCTCGAGTTTCTCGGGCTTTGCCGGGGCAGAGCGAACGACCTTTGCCGCACGCGCGATTGGCTATGGCATGGCGGGGCTGCGGGTGGATGGCAACGATGCGCTGGCGGTCTATGCCGCAACTCAGTGGGCCGCCAACAGGGCTCGGTCCAATCAGGGCCCGACCCTGATCGAGCATTTCACCTACCGTGCCGAGGGCCATTCCACTTCGGACGATCCCGGCCAGTACCGCTCCGCCCGCGAGGCCGAGGCATGGCCGCTGGGCGATCCCATCAACCGGCTGAAGCAGCACCTTTGCGCGTTGGGCGAATGGGATGACGAGCGCCACGAAGCAATGGACCGCGAACTGGCGGAAGAAGTGAAGGCCGCCACCAAGGAGGCCGAAAAGAACGGCATCCTGGGTCACGGGCTCCACCACCCGTTCCACACCATGTTCGAGGACGTTTACGAGGAACTGCCTTGGAACCTTGAGGAACAGTCTGAACAGGCAATCCGCGAGCGCCGCATCAAATGGCCGAGCTGGAAGGAGTACGAGAAGTGAGCCTCGAGGAAGCTCCCCTGAGCCTGGCCAATGCGCCGTCCAAGCGCATGAACATGATCGAGGCGATCAACGACGCGCTCGACATCATGATGGCGCGCGATCCCGATGTGGTGATCATGGGAGAGGACGTCGGCTATTTCGGCGGCGTGTTCCGCGCGACCGCCGGCCTGCAGAAGAAGTTCGGCAAGAACCGGGTGTTCGATACGCCGATCAACGAATGCGGCATCATCGGCGCGGCAGTCGGCATGGCCGCTTATGGCCTCCGTCCTGTGCCCGAAATTCAGTTCGCTGACTACATCTACCCCGGTTACGACCAGCTCGTGTCGGAAGCGGCGCGGCTGCGGTATCGCTCGGCCGGCGAATTCATCGCACCGATCACCGTTCGCTCGCCTTTCGGCGGCGGCATCTTCGGCGGGCAGACGCACAGCCAGAGCCCCGAGGCGCTGTTCACGCACGTGGCGGGCCTCAAGGTCGTGATCCCGAGCACGCCGCACGATGCCAAGGGTCTGCTGATCGCCGCGATCGAGGACAACGATCCGGTGATCTTCTTCGAGCCGAAGCGCATCTACAACGGCCCATTCGACGGCTATTACGACAAGCCGGTAAAGCCGTGGAACACCCACCCGGACAGCCAGGTGCCCGAAGGCTATTACTCGATCCCGCTGGGCAAGGCGCGCACCGTCCGCGAAGGCGAGGCGATGACCGTTCTGGCCTATGGCACCATGGTTCATGTTGCCGCCGCGGTCTGCGAGGAGAAGGGCGTCGATGCCGAAATCATCGACCTCAGAACCCTTGCGCCGATCGATATCGAGGCTGTTGAAAAGTCGGTGGAAAAAACCGGCAGATGCATGATCGTCCACGAAGCGACCCGCACTTCCGGATTTGGCGCGGAACTCTCCGCGCTGGTGCAGGAGCGCTGCTTCTACCACCTTGAAGCGCCGATCGAGCGCGTTACCGGGTTCGACACGCCCTATCCGCACAGCCTTGAATGGGCCTATTTCCCAGGGCCAGTGCGCATAGGCGAGGCGATCGACCGACTGCTGGGGGCTGAATAATGGGCAAGTATACGTTCAGGCTGCCGGACATCGGCGAAGGTATTGCCGAGGCGGAAATCGTCGCCTGGCACGTCAAGGTTGGCGACCGCGTCGAGGAAGACGGCCGCCTTGCCGACATGATGACCGACAAGGCGACGGTCGAGATGGAAAGCCCCGTCGCGGGTACCGTGATCGAGGTCGCGGGCGAAGAAGGCGATGTCGTCGCCATCGGCGCGCCATTGGTCGTGATTGAGGTTGAAGGGGAAGGGGAGGCCGAGGCTGCTCCTGCCACGCCTGCGGCCGAAGCCCAGATCGAAGCGGAAACGCCCGGTGTCGAGGAAGTGGCCGCGCCGCCTCCGCCGCCTGCTCCCGCACCGCCGCCGCCTCCTGGGCCTGAACCGGTCAAGGCCGCTTCCGTGCCCAGTCCGAAGCCGGTTCCGGTTTCCGCCAGCCACGCCAAGGTCCAGGCCAGTCCCGCCGTTCGCGCCCGCGCTGCGGAACTCGGTATCGATCTGGGCGATGTCCGCCCGGCCGAAGGCAGCCGCGTGCGCCATTCGGACCTTGACGCTTTCCTCGCCTATAGCGGCACCGGCGGCTATCGCGCGCCGGGGCTCCATGGACAGGACCAGCAGGTCAAGGTCATCGGCCTGCGCCGCCGCATTGCCGACAACATGGCGGCGTCGAAGCGCAATATCCCGCACTTCTCCTATGTCGAGGAATGCGATGTTACCGCGCTTGAGGAAATGCGCGCCCAGCTCAACACCAATCGCGGCAGCAAGCCCAAGCTGACCATGCTGCCGCTGCTGATCACCGCGATCTGCAAGGCGGTGCCAGACTTCCCGATGATCAACGCCCGCTTCGATGACGAGGCCGGTGTTGTCACGCGCTATGCCGCCGTCCACCTTGGCATGGCGGCGCAGACGCCTGCGGGCCTGATGGTCCCGGTGATCCGCAACGCGCAGGATCGGAACCTGTGGCAGCTGGCCCAGGAAGTTGTCCGCCTTGCCGAAGCCGCACGCGATGGCACGGCGAAGAGCGAGGAACTTTCGGGTTCGACCCTCACGCTCACTTCGCTCGGACCACTTGGCGGCGTGGCGCACACGCCGGTAATCAATCGCCCTGAAGTCGCCATCCTCGGCCCGAACCGGATCGTCGAGCGCCCGATGTTCGTGCCTGATGGCATGGGCGGCGAGCGGATCGAGAAGCGCAAGATCATGAACATCTCGATCTCCTGCGACCACCGCGTGGTTGACGGATGGGATGCGGCGAGCTTTGTTCAGGCGGTGAAGAAGCTGCTTGAAACGCCGGTGCTGCTGCTGGCGAACTGATCGGAGGAACGGCCATGGCGACACTCGATCCAAGGTTCGACGAGTACATCGCCAAGGCCGCACCTTTCGCTCAGCCGATCCTCCATCACATCCGCAAGCTGGTGCACGAAGCGGTGCCGGATCTCACCGAGACCATGAAGTGGTCGATGCCGCACTTCCAGCACAAGGGTAAGAACCTGGCTGGAATGGCCGTGTTCAAGGCGCACTGCGCGATGATGATCCACGGCGATGGACGGCAGGGCGACGCCATGGGGCAGTTCGGCAAGCTTGCCTCGATTGCCGACTTGCCGGGTGATAACGAACTGAAATCGAAGATTGTCGCGGCTGCCGAGCGGATCGAGAGCGAGGGGACGGCGTTAAAGAAGAAACCTGCGGCGGCCAAGGCTCCGAAAGCTGAAATTCCCATGCCAGAGGCCTTTGGCGCCGCGCTGGAAGCCCATCCTGCAGCCAAGGCCGCTCTGGACGCATTCGCCCCTTCTCACCGCCGCGAATATGTACAATGGATTGCCGAAGCCAAGGCCGAAGCCACGCGAAATCGACGCATCGCTCAGGCCATCGAATGGCTCAGTGAGGGCAAGAAGCGGAACTGGAAGTACGAGAACTGCTGATCAGCGCACGATCGCGCTGTAGGCAATGCGTCCGGATGCATCGCTCGATTGCACCCGCCAGCGAACGTGAGTGACGTCCTCGGCAGTGACGAACCTGCCTGCCGTTCGCATGGTGCCGAGCTTTCCCCAAGTGCGGCCGCCGTCGATCGAAACCTCTTCCGTGTCGCTGGCGCTCCCTTGGTAGTAAAGGCCGCGGGGAAGGGCATTGGCGACAGTGAACTGCCCGCCCGGCGCACCGCGGCGCCAAGTGAGAACGGTCACGACCCGGTCCCCCGGCGCCAGCTGGCGGGCGGGTTCAAGAATGCGGGATTCGGCGCGGGTGCGCTCCACGAAGACCGAACTGTCGAGCGCAACGGTGCTTGCAGCCGCACTGGCGGCGCAGGACACGCCAAGAATGCAGCCGATAACGACGGAAAACGACTTCGAGACCATGGATGGATTGCCCCCCGAGATGGAGGAGCTTGTCGCAAATCGGCCCCAAGAAATGGTTAACGCGCGCCTATCGCAAAACTTTTTGCCAGTAGGCCAAGATTGTCCCTGAAAGCGTGTTGACACACCCATGTGCCTGCCTTAGTGGCGCGGCTCCCAAGTGGCTGCGCGGGTGTAGCTCAGTTGGTTAGAGTGTCGGCCTGTCACGCCGAAGGTCGCGGGTTCGAGCCCCGTCACTCGCGCCACTTGGGATTTTCCTTACATCACCGGATTGAACTGCGCGATGGCCGTCAGGCTTTCCAGCGCCCGGTTTCCATCCAGATGAGGAACCGCTTCAGCGGCAGCAGCCAGACAATTCCGAGCACGAGGTAGACCGGCGTCTGCGCCAATGCAGGCCAGCCTCCGATCAAATCGGGCAGATAACGCGCGATAACCACCGCATAGACGATCAGCGCCGCGATCAGCATGAGGATGCCGAAGGGAATCCGCAGGGAAGGCTCGGTGCGCATCAGCTCTTGCTCCAGTAAACGCGGGTAGGGGTGACGACGGCATCCAGCTGGCGGTCGTGGGGTTCGATCGGCAGGGATTCGACGCACTGGACGTCCCAGCCAAGCCCGATGGCGAAATCGACCGAATTTGCCGCAAGCCAGCGATCATAGTGACCGCCGCCCTGGCCAAGGCGATGCCCTTCGGCAGTGAAAGCCACGAGCGGAACAATCAACGCGTCGGGTACGGTGGCAGGGGCATTGCTATGGGGTTGCGCGATTCCCATCATTCCCGGTTCCAGCGCCTCTTCGTCGTGGGGGTTTTCCCAGATCGCGAATTCCATCTCAGCCTGTCCGGCAATGAAGCGGGGCAGGGCGACTTGCCAGCCGTTCTCGTGGAACCAGCGCATCCAGCCCAGAGTCGGCGCTTCATCTCCCGTCGCGAGATAAAAACCCAGCACGCGTTTGCCGTTCAATGCCTCGACAATAGCAGCTGGTGGGCGATTAAGGATCAGGGCGCGCACACCGGCCGGAATCTCGGCCACGAACTGCCGCCGCCTCGCTCGCATTTCGCGTCGCAGGGCCTTCTTGTCTTCCAATCGACGCTCCGGAGAAAAGGGTGACGGGACCACCATGGGCCGTTGCCGGGGAAATCCGCTGACGCCTTCACGTCAGGTGGGAACCATATGTGCCGGACCAGGGTCCAACCAGGGACAGCCCCCATAGGATTTGCTTATAGCCTCAGGGATGTTCTGTCGGTTCGTACCGGGCAGTACCCGTCGCGCCCTATCTAGCGGGTGCGGCCTCAACCCTCAAGGGCGGATGCGCACTTTTCGAGTGCAGCGGCGACGGCTTCAAGGCGCTCTGCCAGCGCCGGGTCGGCGGGTACGGGCTGGGCGGGGGCTGCAGAGCCGCCATTTCGCTGCGCCTCGTGCACTTCATCAGCCAGCATCAGCGAGGCAAACAGGAGCATGCGGCCCTCGCTCTGGCCTGAAGCACCGGGGACCGAGGCGACCTTGCTGTCGATCATCCGCCCGAGCCCTGCAACGTGTGCCTCTTCGCCCGGTGCGCAGGCTACCTTGAAGGTCCGGCCGCCAATGGAAAGGTCCACGTTGCTCATGAACTTGCGCTCCCGATCAGGGCATCAAGGTCCCGCAGCGATTGCGCCACGACGGATCGGAGCGCCTCATGCCTTTCGGCAAGCCCGTCATCCGAAGGCGCGCGCAACGATGCGGCTGCCTCAATTCGGGCAGCAGCAGCCTCTATCCGGCTCAACGCCTGATCAATCCGATCCCCCATCATGCGCAAATGGCTAACCTAAAAACGTGATTACGCAAAGCCGAGTAACGATTAGGCGTTTAATGGATCGCTTAACTTGACGGAACGCCGCCTTCCCGCAAAGAGGCCGCATCCCGAATCGCCCCTAGCCAAGCGCTGCTCCGGAGGCTGCTGAACATGACGCTCGATCCATCCCGCCTGGGCCCCATGGCCAATGCCATCCGTGCCCTCTCGATGGACGCCGTCCAGGCGGCCAACTCTGGCCACCCCGGCATGCCAATGGGCATGGCCGACGTCGCAACCGTGCTTTTCAGCCAGTTTTTGAAGTTCGACCCCGCCGCGCCGCACTGGCCGGACCGTGATCGCTTCGTGCTTTCGGCGGGTCACGGCTCAATGCTGATCTACTCGCTGCTGCACCTGACCGGCTATGCCCGGCCGACGATGGATGACATCCGAAACTTCCGCCAGCTCCACAGCGTCTGCGCCGGACATCCCGAAAATTTCGAACTGCCCGGAATCGAATGCACCACCGGCCCGCTGGGTCAGGGACTGGCAATGGCGGTCGGCATGGCAATGGCAGAGCGCCATCTCAATGCCGGATTCGGTGATTCGCTGGTAAATCACAACACCTGGGTCGTGGCTGGCGACGGGTGCCTGATGGAAGGCATCAATCACGAAGCCATCGGGCTTGCCGGACACCTGAAGCTGGGCCGCCTGAACGTGCTGTGGGACGATAACCGCATCACCATCGATGGCGACACGGACCTTTCCACCAGCGAAGACATCGCCGCCCGCTATCGCGCCACCGGCTGGCACGTGACCGAATGTGACGGCCATGACTTTGCCGACATTGCCCGCGCTTTAGGCGAGGCCGCCGCTGACCCACGCCCATCGCTCGTCGCTTGCCGCACGATCATCGGGAAGGGTGCGCCCAACAAGCAGGGCGGGCACAATGTCCACGGCGCGCCGCTCGGCGCGGACGAAATCGCCGCCGCCCGTGAATACCTCGGTTGGACGTCAGAACCCTTTAAGGTACCCGCAGACATCTTGGCCGATTGGCGCTCGCTTGGGGCAAAGGGCGCCGCAGCCCGCGCCGAGTGGGAAGCGCGCCTCGCAACTGACGCCAATGCCGCGGAATTCAGCCGCCGCATGGCCGGCGTCCTGCCGCGCCAGCTTCCTGCTTTCGACGCCTATGTTGCCGAAATTGCGGCCAGCCAGCCCAAGGTTGCCACCCGCAAGGCCAGCGAGAGCGCGCTTGAGGCGCTGACGGTCGACATCATGGAAATGGTCGGTGGTTCCGCCGATCTCACCGGATCGAACAACACCAAGACCAAGGCGACCACGCCGTTCGGTTCGGACAGCTACGGCGGCCGCTATGTCTATTACGGCATCCGCGAATTCGGAATGGCCGCCGCGATGAACGGCATGGCGCTGCACGGCGGCGTCATCCCCTATGGCGGCACGTTCCTGGTGTTCTCCGACTATTGCCGCAACGCGATCCGCATGTCGGCGATCCAGAAGCAGCGCGTGATCTACGTCCTGACTCACGATTCGATCGGTCTTGGCGAAGATGGCCCGACTCACCAGCCGGTCGAACACGTCATGAGCCTCCGCGCCATTCCCGACCTGCTGGTCTTCCGCCCCGCCGATGCGCTGGAAACGGCGGAGTGCTGGGCGCTTTCGCTCAAGGAGGCCAAGCGCCCCTCGGTGCTGGCACTGACCCGCCAGAACCTGCCGGCGCTGCGTTCGGACACGGAAAACCGCTCGGCTCGCGGCGCATACCGGCTCAAGGCTGCTGAAGCTGCGCGCAAGGTCGTGCTGTTGGCCACCGGTTCGGAAGTCGCCCTTGCCGTCGAAACGGCAAAGGCGCTCGAAGCCCAGGGGATCGGCGCGGACGTTGTTTCGATGCCTTGCTGGGAATTGTTCGACGAGCAGGACGCCGCCTACCGTGCGGACCTGCTACCTACCGACGCTCTCAAGGTCTCGGTCGAAGCCGGCATTACGCTTGGCTGGCAGAAGTACGTCGGCGATGGCCTGACCATCGGGCTTGACCGCTTCGGGGCCTCAGCGCCCGCGGAACAATTATTCGAATACTTCGGCTTCACTGCCGATGCGATTGTGAAGAAAATCACGGCAAAACTATAATTTAGCAGGAGCATTTCACATGGCGATTAAGGTTGCGATCAACGGTTTCGGACGGATTGGGCGCAACGTCGCCCGTGCCATCCTCTCGCGCACCGACCACGACCTCGAACTCGTTTCGATCAACGATCTGGCATCGGCGCAGGCCAATGCCATGCTGTTCCAGCGGGACAGCGTCCACGGCGCTTTCAACGGCACGGTCGAAGTGGATGGCAATGACCTGATCATCAACGGCAAGCGCATTCAGGTGACTGCGGAGCGCGATCCCGCCAACCTGCCGCATGCCGCCAACGGCATCGACATCGCTCTGGAATGCACCGGCTTCTTCACTGACCGCGCTTCGTGCGAAAAGCACATTGCTGCTGGCGCGAAGAAGGTGCTGATCTCTGCACCGGGCAAGAACGTGGACCTGACCGTCGTTTACGGCGTGAACCATGACAAGCTGGAAGCCGGCCACACCATCGTGTCGAACGCTTCGTGCACCACGAACTGCCTCGCACCGTTTGCCAAGGTGCTGAACGACGCCATCGGCATCGAACGCGGCCTGATGACCACGGTTCACGCCTATACCAACGACCAGAAGATCCTCGACCAGATCCACGAAGATCCGCGCCGCGCCCGTGCTGCCGGCATGTCGATGATCCCGACCACCACCGGTGCCGCGCGCGCCGTGGGTGAAGTGCTGCCCGAACTGAAGGGCAAGCTCGACGGTTCGGCCATCCGCGTGCCGACCCCGAACGTCTCGGTTGTCGACCTGACCTTCCAGCCGAAGCGCGACACGACCAAGGAAGAGGTCAACGCGCTGCTCAAGGCTGCTGCCGAAGGCGCGCTCAAGGGCGTGCTGGGTTTCTCGGACGAGCCGCTGGTGTCGATCGATTACAACGGCTGCTCAAACAGCTCGACCATCGACAGCCTCGAAACCGCGGTGATCGACGGCAAGCTGGTCCGCGTGCTCAGCTGGTATGACAACGAATGGGGCTTTTCCAACCGCATGGTCGATACGGCCGGCGCGATGGGCAAGCTGGCCTGATGAAGGCAGGGCGCCTCATGGGCATCGCGCGGCACGATCGTCCGCGCGGGCCCATGGAGGTGCTCGAACATGTCGCCGTGTCTGCCAACGAAGGCGTTCACGGCGATTTCCGCGGGGCGGTTCGCCCCGGCAGGCGGCCCCGGCGGCAGGTTTCGCTGATCGAGGCGGAAAGCTGGGCGGCGGCTCTGGCTGAACTGGACCGGTCTGACGATCCCTCGCTCCCCTGGTGGGTGCGCCGGGCGAACCTGCTGACCGAGGGCATTCGCCTCCCACGCGAAGCCGGCGCGATCATCGCAATCGGCGCGGATCTTCAGATCGAAGTGACGACCGAATGCGATCCATGCAGCCGCATGGAGGAAATAGCCCCCGGCCTCAAAGCCGTGCTCACGCCGGACTGGCGTGGCGGCGTGCTGGGGCGAGTGATTGCCGATGGCGAAATTGCGGTCGGTGACGAAATAAGGATTTTGGCATGACGAAGTTCCGCACGCTCGACGATCTTGGCGATGTCACCGGCAAGGTGGCGCTGGTACGCGTCGATCTCAACCTGCCGATGCAGGACGGTGCGGTGACTGACGACACGCGCGTCCGCGCCGCTGCACCGACCATACTCGACCTCTGCGCCAAGGGTGCGAAGGTCCTGCTTCTCGCGCACTTCGGCCGCCCCAAGGGCGAGCGGGTTTCCACCCAGTCGCTGTCGATGGTGATCGATGCCGTGCAGGACGCGATCGGCAAGGAAGTGATGTTCTGCCCCGAGATCGCCGGCCCCATCGTCGCCCAGACAGTCGGCATCCTTCGTCCGGGCGACGTGGCGCTGCTGGAAAACACCCGTTTCTGGAAGGGTGAGGAAAAGAACGATCCCGAACTCGCCAAGGCGATTGCCGCGAACGGCGACTTCTACGTCAACGATGCCTTCTCCGCCGCGCATCGCGCCCATGCGACGACCGAGGGACTGGCCGTGGTGCTTCCCGCCTATGCCGGCCGTTCGATGCAGGCTGAGCTGGAGGCGCTGGAAAAGGCGCTGGGCAACCCTGAGCGTCCGGTGGCAGCCGTGGTCGGCGGGGCGAAGGTTTCGTCCAAGCTCGACGTGCTCAAGCACCTCGTCACCCAGGTCGATCACCTGATCATCGGTGGCGGCATGGCCAATACGTTCCTGGCTGCGAGCGATGTCGATGTCGGTAAGTCGCTGTGCGAGCATGACCTGAAGGACACCGCGCTCGAAATCCTCGAAGCTGCGGACAAGGCGGGCTGCACGGTCCATTTGCCTTACGACGTGGTCGTGGCAAAGGAATTTGCCGCCAATCCGCCGTCCTTGCGCACCTGTGCGGTGCATGAGGTTGCGGCCGACGAGATGATCCTCGACATTGGCCCGCAAGCGACCGAAGCCTTGGCTGACGTGCTCAAGACCTGCAAGACGCTGGTCTGGAACGGCCCGCTTGGCGCCTTCGAAACCCCGCCGTTCGACACCGCAACTGTCTCGCTGGCCAAAGTGGCAGCAGCGCTGACGGCGGAAGGCTCGCTGGTTTCGGTGGCTGGTGGCGGCGACACTGTCGCGGCGCTCAACCTTGCCCACGTGGCGGACGAATTCTCCTACATCTCGACGGCGGGCGGTGCCTTCCTCGAATGGATGGAAGGCAAGGAACTGCCCGGAGTGGCAGCATTGCACGCAGCCTGAAAACAGGCGCGGCAAGACAATACAACTGTGCAGGAAACCAGGGAACTTAGACGATGAACACTGAAGCAATGACCGCGAAAATGGCCTCGGGCGATGGCTTCATCGCCGCTCTTGACCAGTCGGGCGGCTCGACCCCCAAGGCGCTCAAGGGCTACGGCGTCGAAGACGATGCGTGGAACACCGAAGAGGAAATGTTCGGCCTGATCCACGAAATGCGCAGCCGCATCATTCGCTCGGCCGCCTTCTCGGGCGACAAGGTGATCGGCGCGATCCTGTTCGAACGCACGATGGATGGCCATGTCGACGGTGTGCAGACCCCCGCCGCGTTGATCGCCAAGGGCGTGGTGCCCTTCATCAAGATCGACAAGGGCCTTGAGGACGAAGTCAACGGCGTCCAGCTGATGAAGCCGATGCCCGAACTCGACGCGCTGCTCGAAAAGTCGAAGGCGCTGGGCGTCTATGGCACCAAGGAGCGCTCGGTCATCAACTCGGCCAACCGCGAAGGCATCGCTGCCGTGGTCAAGCAGCAGTTCGAAGTCGGCAAGCAGGTGCTTTCGCACGGCATGATGCCGATCATCGAGCCCGAAGTGAACATCAAGAGCGAGACCCGCGCCGAATGCGACGCGATCCTGCTTGAGGAAATCCTGAAGAACCTCGACGAACTGCCCGAAGGCCAGCAGGTCATGCTCAAGCTGTCGCTGCCGGTCGTGCCCGGCACCTTCGACGCGCTGGTCGACCACCCGAAGGTCCTGCGCGTCGTCGCGCTTTCGGGCGGCTACAAGCGCCCTGAAGCCTGCGTCGAACTGTCGAAGAACCGCGGCATCATCGCCAGCTTCAGCCGCGCCCTCCTCGAAGACCTGCGCGCGCACATGAGCGATGAGGACTTTGACGCATCGCTCGGCGGTGCTATTGACGAAATCTACACGGGTTCAACGCAGAAGGTCGCTTGATCCTTCAATCGCGTTTCAGAGTTGGAGAGGAGGCCGCCGGGCAGGGAAACCTGACCCGGCGGTTGTCTTTTCAGCGCGGCACGTAGGAGAAGCGGAAGGTGTAGTCGGCGCGGCGCGGCTTGGCATTCGTCATGAAACTGTCCGGCTTTATCTCGACAATGGAGAGGTCACCGCCGCGCAGAGTTGCGGGTTTGTCTGACTGCAAACGGACGGATCTACGCGCGCCGCCGTCCCAGACCGTCGCATCGATGGTCACGCGTCCGGCCCAGATGCATCGGGCATTCATTGGGCAGCGGCTGTCCTCCACGAGGCGATCGGGGCGGACGATGACAGGCCCTGCCTGGGCCCGCTCACCGAACTTCGCCCAATCATCGAGACGCTGGTCAGGCATGGACGCGCAGGCTGAGAGGCCAATGCACAGGGCGGGTATGAGGAGGCGTGTAATCATCGGGGCAATCCTTGAAGGGAATGAGATTAATCCCACCAGAACGCTTGGCGCGGGCTTTTGTGCGCTATAGAGCGCGGCCATGACCGCAGACATTCCTCGCGAACCGACCCAGCTTTACCTGATCTCGCCGCTCGAGGTGGGAGGCGACTTCCCGGAGCGCCTGCGCCGCGCGCTGGCAGCTGCGCCAGTTGCGGCTTTCCAGTTCCGGGTAAAGGGGATCGACGAACACACCGCCGCGGACCTGGCGGCACCGCTCCAGCAGATTTGCGCCGATGCGGGCACGGCGTTCATCGTCAACGATTCGATCAGCCTCGCCAAGCGCCTTGATGCCGATGGCGTCCACCTCGGTCAGAAAGACGGAGACGTGCGCGAGGCGCGTGAACGGCTGGGCCGCGAAGCGCAGATCGGCGTGACGTGCCACGGCAGCCGCGATCTTGCCATGGAAGCGGGCGAGGCCGGGGCGGATTACGTTGCTTTCGGTGCATTTTTCCCGACCACCACCAAGGAGGTCGAACATCATGCCGACCCGGAAATCCTCACTTGGTGGCAGACAATATTCGAGCTTCCCTGTGTCGCGATCGGCGGCATCACGCCCGAAACCTGTGGCGCTCTGGCAGAGGCCGGTGCGGATTTCATCGCTGTTTCCGGCGCGGTGTGGAACGGCGATGAGGTTGCGGCGGTGAAGGCGTTTGCCGAGGCGCTCAAGCTCGTCTGAAGGAGCTTTTGGCGCTTCATTTGTTGTGCTTCCCGGCGGCCAAAGTGTCGTCGCAACTTTGGGAAGCCTGAATGAAACGCCTTCTGGTCGCACTCCTCGTTACATCATCGCTGTCACTTGCGGCGTGCAAGATGGACACCCCCGCGCCCGCGCCGTCGCAGGCGGCTGGATCGAACCTCAACTCGCGCGACGGACTGCCCGATGCCGGACCCGCCGATACAGAGGCGCGGCCGATCATGCAGGCGCAGGTCGTGCTCGACCGGCTCGGGTTCACTCCGGGAGTGGTCGACGGCAAGATGGGCCTTTCGACCCGCAACGCCATATCGGGTTTCCAGGAGGCCAATCAGCTCAAGGTTACGGGCGAACTGGACGAAGAGACGAGCAAGGCACTGGTGCAGTGGCAATCGATCCCAGCTACCCGGGTCGTCACCATTCCAGCCGATTTCGCTGCCGGTCCCTTCGTCGAAGTTCCCGACGAGGCCGCCGATCAGGCAAAACTCCCCGCTCTCGGTTACGAGTCGCTGGACGAAAAGCTGGCGGAGCGATTCCACACTACCGTGGAGACACTCGTTGCGCTCAATCCGCAAATCATTGCGCCGGGTGCATCCACTATGCCGAGTGCAGCGCCAGCATCGAGCGAGCCAACCCCGACCGCCTATTTCGCTGCTGGCCAGCAAATCCGAGTACCCAATGTCGGCAATGACCGGGTTGATAGCGCGAAGGTCAAGGATGGCGGCTGGGCGCAGACGCTCGTCATGCTGGGTGTCGGTAGCGAGCAGCCACAGGCTGAGCGCATTGTCGTCAGCAAGTCCAAGGGCACGATGAAGGTGTTCGACAAGGCGGACAAGCTGGTCGCGGTCTATACTGCGACTATGGGCTCCGAGCACGATCCGTTGCCGCTGGGCAAATGGAAGATCAACGGCACCTCCTACAATCCCAAGTTCCATTACAACCCCGACCTGTTCTGGGATGCAAAGGAGGGCGATACCAAGGCGATGCTGCCGCCGGGACCGAACGGGCCGGTGGGTGTTGCCTGGATTGACCTCAGCAAGCCGCATTATGGCATCCATGGTACGCCGCGCCCCGAAACGATTGGCCGCGCCGAGAGCCATGGCTGCGTTCGTCTGACCAATTGGGACGTCGCCCGCCTGGCGCAGATGGTCCATGCCGGGACGCAAGTGGTGTTCGAGGCCTGAGGTGAGGGCGCGCGATCTCTTTGCGCGGGGGCTGGGCGGCCTGGCAGTTGCGGCAGGGCTCGCTTATGCGATTGGAACCCTTCCCGAAGGTTCGCAATTGCCGCCGAAACCTGAACTGCAAAGCGCCAGGCTGGCTGCCGACGATCAGATTGCATCGAACTTGAACGGGCCAGCGCGCAGTGCTCCCGCAGTGCCGCTGGTCTATGCCATGCCGCCGATGCCGCGCCTTGAGATCCCGGTTCAGGGGGTGCAGGCCCGGCAGATGAGCGATACTTTCACGCAGTCCCGCGACGGAGGAGCGCGCAGGCACGATGCCATCGACATCATCGCCCCATCCGGCACCCCGGTCCTCGCCGCGGCCGATGGGGAGGTTGAAAGACTGTTCCTTTCCCGGGCCGGCGGCAACACGATCTACGTGCGCTCACCCGATCGCCGGGTGATCTATTATTATGCCCACCTCGAAAGCTACGCGCCGGGATTGGCGGAAAAACAACGCGTCAGGGCCGGGCAGGTGATTGGTGCCGTGGGTGTTTCGGGGAATGCCGATCCTGCGGTGCCGCACCTTCACTTTGCCATCATGGTGACGACCCCTGAAGCGAAGTGGTGGAACGCAGCCATGGCCGTGAACCCCTATCCCTTGCTCACCCGCCGCTGAGGCCGGAAAGCGCCATCCACAGGGTCCGGCCCGCCCGGTTTCCTAACCTTTCAGACTGTGTCATGTCTGGCGACATGGAACGTGCGCAAGCCATCTCTGACTTTTGTTTCTGGACTATGTCCAGTGTGTCCAGCGCATACGGAAAAACAAGGGGTTATCGGGCATGAGCGCCACGCCGAATCCGCGCGAACTGACGCTGCGCAGTGTCATCCTCGGCGCCCTGCTGACCGTCGTTTTCACGGCGGCGAACGTCTATTTCGGGCTGCGCGTCGGCTTGACCTTTTCGACCGCTATCCCGGCTGCGGTCATTTCGATGGCGCTGCTCAGGACACTGGGCGGGGCAACCATTGTGGAGAACAACATCGTCCAGACCATCGGGAGCGCCGCGGGTGCGGTGGCGACAATGGTCTTCGTCCTTCCGGGCTTCGTCATGGTCGGCTGGTGGAGCGAGATTCCCTATTGGGAGACGATGCTGGTCTGCGCGACGGGCGGCATCCTTGGTGTCATGCTCTCGGTCCCGATGCGCCGCGCGCTGGTGGTTGATTCCGACCTCCCCTATCCCGAAGGCGTCGCAGGTGCAGAGATCCTGAAGGTCGGCATGGCCGATGCCGAAGGCGCGAGCGAGAACAAGGCCGGGCTGGCGACCATCATGGTCGGCGCGGCGGCAGGGGCAGGGCTTGGCTTGCTGACCACGCTGCGCATCGCTGCGGGAGAGGTCACAAAGGTTTTCAAGATTGGGGCGGGTTACGGGACATTGGGCGGGTCGATGTCGCTCGGCCTTGTCGCCATTGGCCACCTCATCGGCCTGGGGACAGGCATCGCCATGTTTGTCGGCATGGCCACCGGCAAGCTTGTCCTGTTGCCGTGGCTTAGCGCCGGTCTTCCCGGTGAGGCTGAGGAAGTTGTCGGCACCGTGCTCAGCCAGCAGGTTCGCATGATTGGCGCGGGCGCCATGGCGGTTGCGGCGCTCTGGTCCCTGGTGCGCATTTCCGGCGCCATGCTGCGCGGGCTTGCCGGGATTGCCGCCACGTCCCGCGCGCGCAGAGGCGGGGAGGCGATTGCCTTGACCGAACGCGACCTGCCGGGGGGATGGGTCCTGGGCATCAGCGCGGCCATGTTCGGGCCGATCCTCTACCTTGTCTGGGATTTCGTGCAGGGCGGACCGCTGGCTGGTTCGATTGGACTGGTGTTCCTGCTTTCAGTCGCCTTCATCTCGATCGTGGGCGTGTTTACCGCCGTGGTGACCGGTTACATGGCTGGTCTCGTCGGCACATCGAACAGCCCGGTGTCCGGAGTCGGCATACTTTCGGTGTTGATCGTATCGGTGCTGATCACGGCGATGTTTGGAGCGGGGCAGGGGGACAAGGCACCGCTGATCGCCTTCGCCCTGTTCCTCGTCTCATTCGTCTTCGGCATTGCCATTATCGCCAATGACAACCTTCAGGACCTGAAAACCGGCCAGCTTGTCGGTTCAACGCCCTGGAAGCAGCAAGTGGCGCTGGTGCTGGGTGTCATTGCCGGTTCGCTGGTCCTGCCGCCCGTGCTGCAGCTGCTGGCGACCAGCTTCGGTTTTGCCGGTGCGCCAGGGGCCGGACCGAATGCGCTCGCCGCTCCGCAGGCCTCGCTTTTTGCGGCCATCGCGCAAGGCGTGCTTGGCGGTACACTGCGCTGGGACCTCGTCGGGCTGGGGGCAGCGATCGGCGTCGTGGTCGTGATCTTGGACGAGGTGCTGCGCAAAACGGGCAAAGGAAAGCTGCCGCCCCTCGCGGTGGGTATGGGCATATACCTGCCGGTAACGCTGGTGCTGCCAACGGTGATCGGCACGGTGATTGGCCATTACTGGAACAAGATGGCTGATCGGACCTCGCGCCCCGAATTCACCGCGCGGCTTGGCGTGCTGCTGGCGACCGGGCTGGTCGTGGGTGACAGCCTGTTCGGGCTCGCCTTTGCCGGTGCGGTTGCTGTTGCCGGCGATCCGGAGAAGCTGGCAATCGTCGGAGAAGGGTTCGCGCCCACGGCAGAGTGGATCGGCCTCGCCGCGGTGGCGGCCATCCTTTACGCCAGCTACGCATGGACCCGGCGCAAGGCGCTGAACGCTTAAAGGCTGTTGTTGGAGACGCCCAGCACGCAGCGCAGGTTGGAATCAGTCCCATCCGCTGCCAAACGCCGCAGGAACCCGCCCGACTGCCGGCGATAGACTGCGCCCTGCAATGGTCCTGACGTCATCACGAGCCGGTCGCCGGCAAGAAGATAGATTCCGCGGCCGCTGGCGGTGACATAGGCCGAACCGTTGACCACGGTGAAGTCTTCGGCCGGTGCGCGAACACCGCTCGCCGCCATGGCATCGCCGGGAAGTTCGCAGGCGTAGCTGCCCTTCGGCATCGTGCCGAGCGCGCCCCCTGGTGCGGCGAGGGCAGGGGTGGCTAGCGTTGCGGCAAGCAAGGTGATCGTGCGCTTCATCGGTTCGTCCTGTTCCGCCCAGCCGATTAGCACCGGATGAATGGCCACGCCAGTTGGCCGTGATTCCATTCAAGGTGTTGCCCCTTGGCCCCGCACAGGCTAAGGGCGCGGCCTTCCCCGAAGGCTCGGGGTTCTTTCTCATCCTCGAAGGCATCTCCCATGGCGAAGATCAGCGGCGTGGACATCCGTCCCGGCAATATTCTGGAATACGAAAAGGGCATCTGGAAGGTTGCCAAGACGCAGCACACCCAGCCGGGCAAGGGCGGCGCCTTCATGCAGGTCGAGATGAAGAACCTGATCGACGGCCGCAAGACCAACGTGCGCTTCCGCAGCGCCGATACCGTTGAGCGCGTGCGCCTCGACACCAAGGATTACCAGTACCTCTATGCCGAGGGTGACGATCTGGTGTTTATGGACGTGGAAACCTACGACCAGATTACGCTGCCCGCCGATCTTCTGGGCGATGCCGCGGCATTCCTGCAGGACGGCATGACCGTGCTTCTCGAAATGTATGACGAGCGCCCGATCTCGGTCCAGCTTCCCGATCAGGTAGAGGCCACCATCGTCGAAGCCGACGCCGTGGTGAAGGGGCAGACCGCTTCGTCGAGCTACAAGCCCGCGATTCTGGACAATGGCGTCCGCGTCATGGTGCCGCCGCACATCGAAAGCGGTACGCGCATCGTCGTAAACGTTTACGACCGCGAATACGTCGGCAAGGCGAACTGATCGATCCATGGCAGTTCTATCCGGCCTCATACGCGTAATGGAAAAGGCGGCACGCAAGGCGGGCAACCGCCTGCGCCGCGACTTTGGTGAGGTCGAGCACCTCCAGGTCAGCCGCAAGGGGCCGGCGGACTTCGTTTCGAAGGCGGACCAGCACGCAGAACGTACCATCTGGGACGAACTGCGCGCCGCGCGGCCGGACTGGGGCTTCGTTTTCGAGGAAGCCGGCGTGGTCGAGGGAGATCCCACCAAGCCGCGCTTCATCGTCGATCCGCTCGACGGCACCAGCAACTTCCTGCACGGCATCCCGCACTTCGCGATTTCCATCGCCGTGCAGGAGCCGCGGCTCGACGGCAAGGGCTGGGGCGAGGTTACGGCGGGCATCGTCTACCAGCCGATCACCGACCAGAGCTTCTGGGCTGAAAAGGCCCGCGGAGCATGGCTTCATGATGCCCGCCTTCGTGTCTCTTCACGCCGTCACCTCGATGAGTGCCTGATCGCAACGGGCATTCCCTTTGCCGGTGCCGGCGATCCGGGTGAATGGATGCGGATTTACGCCTCACTTGCGCCGCAGATTGCCGGCATCCGCCGTTTTGGTGCGGCTTCGCTCGATCTCGCGTGGGTTGCGGCGGGTCGTTTCGATGGCTTCTGGGAAACCGGCCTCAAGCCTTGGGATACCGCGGCGGGCTGCCTTCTGGTGCGCGAGGCAGGAGGCTTCGTCAGCGACTATCGCGGACGGTCGGACCCGATTTGCGATGCGCAGGTTCTTGCCGGCAACGACGTGATTCACTCGAAGCTGCACAAGGCTATCACTCAGGCACTCAAGGCTGGTTGAATAGATGGCGGTCTGCGTCTAACGCGGCCGCAGAAGTGTGCCCCTGTGGCGGAATGGTAGACGCGAACGACTCAAAATCGTTTGTCGCAAGGCGTGCCCGTTCGAGTCGGGCCAGGGGCACCAATCCGCACTTGCCAGCCGCGGAGGCTAGGCTAGTCTCATCGGCCATGAAGCACATCGCCCTTTTGCTCGCCGGCGCCGCAGCGCTTGTTTCCATCCCCGCACAGGCTGACCAGATCAGCGACGCGATCAAGGCCGAGATGCCCGGCCTGATGACGATCTACCGCGATCTTCATGCCAATCCCGAACTCAGCTTCGAGGAAAAGCGCTCTGCCGGGATCATGGCGGCGGCGGCGAAGAAGGCCGGATTTGAAGTGACCGAAGGCGTCGGCAAGACCGGCGTGGTCGCGGTATTGAAGAACGGCCCTGGGCCGGTTGTACTGATCCGTGCCGACATGGACGGGCTCCCCGTCGTCGAACAGACCGGCCTGCCTTTCGCCTCCAAGGTTCGGGGTGTCTCAACCGCGGGGGTCGAAAGCGGCGTGATGCACGCCTGCGGCCATGACACGCACATGACCGCCTGGATTGCTGTTGCCCGATATCTCGCGGCGAACAAGAAGGACTGGTCGGGCACCATTGTCATGGTTGGCCAGCCAGCGGAGGAGCTTGGCCTTGGCGCGCGCGCCATGCTGGCAGACGGCATGTACACCCGCTTCCCCAAGCCGGATTACTCCATCGCCTTCCATGATACGCACGAATTGCCGAGCGGCGTGATTGGTGTGACCCCAGTGCTACGCGCTGGCGAATGTCGACAGCGTGGACGTGACCTTCAAAGGCGTTGGTGGCCACGGATCTCGCCCGCACCAGACAAAGGATCCGATCGTCGTTGCGGCGGCATTCGTTACCCGTGTGCAGACGCTTGTCAGCCGTGAGAACGATCCTTCTGTCCCGGCGGTCGTCACCGTGGGTTCGTTTCATGCCGGCGCCAAGCACAACATCATATCAGACAAGGCCGAGCTGCAACTCACGGTCCGTAGCTATGCCGACGAAGTTCGGCAGAACCTGCTATCCGGTATTGCCCGCGTGGCGGAAGGCGAGGCCATGGCTTCAGGGCTGACCGGCGACCTGAAACCTACCGTGGTCGTCCGCGAACCCTATACCCGCTCTACATTCAATTCGCCCGACTTCAGCCGCGATATGCTGACCTTCTTCAAGGGCCGCTTCGGCGAGGACCGCGCCAGTGCAGGTCCCGGCGAGCATGGGCGGCGAGGACTTCGGCGAATTCTGGCGGGCCGATCCGGACAAGATCAAGTCGATGATCTTCTGGGTAGGCGGCACTCCGGCAGAACGCCTGGCCAAGGGGGACATGGCCAATATCCCGGGAACGCACAGCCCGTTCTTCGCGCCAGAGGCGGACAAGGTGATCAGCACCGCCTCCGAAGCGCTGATCGCGGCGACCCTTAAACTTTTGCCTGCTGCAAAATGACGGACGCCAGGTAACTGGCACACCCTTCCAGGTCATGCTAGCAATCCTCAGATGTTTGGAATTCCATCGCTGCACGCAGTCGCGGCGATTTTCGCCACGGTTTGCATGTTCGTCGCTTTCGCGCGGGGCAAGATGCCGGTGGAGATCGTTTCCCTTTGCACCATCGCGACAATCGCGATCGGGTTATATTTGTTCCCGCTTGCGAACCGGCGCCCGGAAGACGGACTTGCGCTCGCCTTCTCCGGCTTTGGCCACTACGCGCTAGTCACGATCTGCGCGCTTATGATCATGGGCCGCGGCCTTGTGGTCACAGGTGCCCTTGAACCGTTGGTAAGGGTTCTCGAAAAGCTCTGGCGGATCAATCGATGGTTCGGCTTGTTGGCAACATTGCTTCTTGCCTTCGGTCTTTCGACTATGGTCAACGACACGCCGGTCCTGGTCCTGCTGATCCCGGTCCTTGTCCAACTGGCCGCACGTGGCGGCATGGCGAGTTCCAAGACTCTGATCCCCGTCAATGCGGCTGTCCTTATTGGCGGCATGGCAACTACAATCGGGACTTCCACAAACCTGCTGGTCGTTTCGATTGCGAGCGATCTTGGCCTGCCTCCAATGAGCGTGTTCCATTTCACGCCGCTCGTACTTACCGCAGGACTGATTGCCTTGCCTTATCTATGGCTGGTCATGCCCCGATTGCTGCGGGACAATTCGGTGGTGGTTACCCATGAACCACGCAAGTTCCGCGCGATCATGCGCATCGGTGGGGGCAGTGGCTTCATCGGTCGGCGCACCAGCGATTTTGGCAGGGCTCTCCCGACCGAATTCTCCTTGCTCGATCCGGCGGATCGACCTGTTGCCGTGAATGATCGGCTCGCAGTGATCGGCACGCATCCCGCACTTGAAGAGGCCACGCGAAGCCTTGGAGCTGAGCTTGCTCCGGCCTGGCTGATGGCTCGCATCGCAGGTGAGGCGAAACAACTGCGGGAGGACCTCGTAGTCGGAGAACTTGCAGTTACAGCCGACAGCCGCCTTGTTGGACGGACAATTCCGACTAGCGGTATTGCCGATCTTTACGGGGTCGCCGTGCTGGGCGTAGATTTCGCTCCGCGGCGTTGGGACACATCTGAACAGGACCCCGATCACACCCCGCTTGCCGAAGGCGATGTCCTGCTCGTCTATGGCCTGCCAGGTCGGCTGAGAGAGTTCGGCAACGGGGATGCCTTGCTTACGTTGGATGGCATCAAGGAGGTTCCCCGCCGTGCCAAGGCTCTACTGGCGCTTGGCATCATGATCGGGTCGGTTGGCATGGCCAGCCTTGGCTTCCTGCCAATCGCCATCGCCGCTCTGGGCGGTGCGATTGCAATGTTCGTCACAGGTTGCGTCCGGTTCGATCGCATTGGCCGCGCACTGTCGGCCAAGGTAATCGTTCTGGTCGCGGCCAGCATCGCAGTCGGCAAGGTAGTGCTGGAAACCGGCGCGGCAGACTGGTTGGGATCGGTACTCGCGATGGGGCTGCAGGTGCTTCCGCCTGCCGGCATTCTTGCCGCAATCATGGTCTTCGTCACCTTGCTAACCAATTTCGCATCGAACGCTACGGCCGCCAGCGTTGGCACACCCATCGCATTCAGTATCGCTCAGCAGCTGGAGCTCCCGCCAGAGCCACTCGTGCTCGCCGTCCTGTTTGGCTGCAACCTCTGCTATGCAACCCCGGTTGCCTATCAGACCAACATGCTAATCATGGCCGAGGGCAATTATGTCTTCAAAGACTATGTCCGCACCGGGGTGCCACTAGTGGCGATCATGATTGTCACCCTTTCAGTTCTGCTGGTGATCCATTACGGGCTGTGATCGATTTTTGAGAATTAATCGCAACAAATTGATCGGTTTTGCCGATCAGGCATTTCGGAAAATCCGCTTTCCCTTCCCGTCGCCCAGCGCGCACCTATCTTGGCGCAAGTTTACCGATTCACCGTCTAACAAGAGGAGCAAGACATGGGACTGAAGGGATCACAGACGGAAGAAAACCTGAAGGCAGCGTTTGCTGGCGAAAGCCAGGCCAACCGCCGTTATCTGTACTTCGCACAGAAGGCTGACATCGAAGGTCATAACGACGTTGCCGCCGTGTTCCGTTCCACTGCGGAAGGCGAAACCGGCCACGCTCACGGCCACCTCGAATATCTTGAGGAATGCGGTGATCCCGCAACGGGTGAACCGATCGGCGATACCGTCGCCAACCTGAAGGCGTCGATCGCTGGCGAAACCCACGAGTACACCGACATGTACCCGGGCATGGCCAAGACCGCGCGTGACGAAGGCTTCGACGAAATCGCTGACTGGTTCGAAACGCTCGCCAAGGCGGAAAAGAGCCATGCCGGCAAGTTCCAGAAGACGCTCGACGCGGTTCTGGAAGGCTAAGCCAAAACCCCGGCCGGCGGCTTACGGGCTCGCCGGCCGGATTCCATCTGAAGCGCGCAGGTTTGGGAGGGGTACCCGATGGAAGGCAGTCTTGAGGCACCGATCCGCCATGCAATTCCGTGGCAGGACGAAGCCTGGTACGATGAGGCCGCGCTCGACGCCGAACTGCGCCGCGTCTTCGATATTTGTCACGGCTGTCGTCGCTGCTTCAACCTGTGCGACAGTTTCCCGATCCTGTTCGACGCGATCGACGAAAGCCCCAACGAGGAAGTCGAGGACTTGAGCCGCGAGCAGCTCGCCTCGGTCGTCGATGCCTGCACCCTGTGCGACATGTGCTTCATGACGAAGTGCCCCTATGTGCCGCCACACAGCTTCGACCTCGATTTTCCGCACCTTATGCTGCGCCACCGCGCGGTGGAGCACCGCAAGGGCAACACGTCCTTCGCCGACCGCGAACTCGCGAAGATGGACCGCAATGGACGGCTTGGCTCCATGGTTGCCGGCGCGGCCAACTGGGCAACCAAGGAGGGTAACGCGCTGACCCGGCCAATCATGGAAGCTGCCTTGGGTATCGACAAGCGCGCCCATGTCCCGCCGTTCCTCGATACCCGGCTCACGAACCAGGCCCCCGCTGTGGTGCCGCCGCCCAATCCCGATGGTCCGGCATTTGGCAAGAAGGCAGTTGTCTATGCCGGCTGCCACGACGAATTCAATGATGCGACCCCCGGCCTCGCGCTGGTCAAGGTGCTTGCCCATAACGGGGTTAAGGTGCGGATCGAGCACCCCGATTGCTGCGGAATGCCTCTGTTCGAGAACGGTGACATGAAGGGCGTCGCTTCCGCCGCGGAACGCATTTCCGCGCACTTCGCGCCGCTGGCTAGCGAGGGCTGGGATATCGTTCCGCTGACCACGAGCTGCGCCCTGATGCTCAAGTTCGAATGGCCGCTAATTGAGTCGGGTAACGAGAACGTCCAGCTGCTGTCCCGCCACACGTTTGACGTCAGCGAATATATCGTCGCCCTCTCGAAAGAGACCGGGCTCGTTCCCATCGATGAGATGCCCGCCGCTATTTCGGTTCATTTTGCCTGTCATGCCCGTGCTCAAAACATGGGTCCCAAGGCAATGGAGATGCTGCGACTGATCCCGGGCGCCGCGCCCGCGCTCACCGAGCGCTGCTCGGGCCACGGCGGCAAGTGGGGTATCTTTGCCGAGAATTTCGACCGCGCGGTCAAGGTTGGGAAGCCCGCGGCACGCAATCTGATGAAGACAGATCCCGCCATTATCGTCAGCGAATGTCCGCTTGCCGGACCTCACCTGAAACAGGTGATTGCCGCCAATGGTCAAACCCCTCCCGAACGCATCGGCCACCCCATCGAGGTGATGGCCAAAGCCTATGGATTGTAAGCCCATGCCCCGTGACAATCGCTCCATCACCACTGCCGACATCATGCCCCTGCCGGAGTACGAAACCATTCGTGCCGACAAGAAGCAGGAAGCCATCCTGCGCAAGAAGCTCACCCGCATCGCGGTTGGCCCGAATACCAGCGCCATGTTTGAGACATGGGATTCAATGTGGCTGCAGATCCAGGAAATGCTGCGCATCGAAAAGGGCGGCGCGGATCAGGTGCCGGACGAGATTGCCGCCTATGACCCCATGGTCCCCAAAGGCAGCGAGCTGACTGCGACCTTGCTGTTTGAGGTGCCCGATCCTGTCCGACGTGATGCGTTCCTGCGCACCATCGGCGGCGTGGAAGACCATATTTCCATCCAGGTCGGCGGCGAGGTCATCCGCGCCCGTCCGGAAGGCGATGTCGAACGGACTCGCGAGAGCGACGGCAAGGCCAGCGCCGTCCATTTCCTGCACTTCGACTTTACGCCAAGCGCTATTGCTGCCTGGAAAGGCGGGGAAGGGCAGGCCATGCTAGTGATCGACCACCCGAATTATGGCCATGCCGCGCTGATCAGCGCTGATGCGCGCGCCTATCTGGCGCGGGAGTGCTTCTAGCGGTCAGGAGCCAGCCTGAGTAGCCGCGCCTGCCCGGGTTTCGCCGGCTTCGTTGATCTTTTGCATGTCGACGGGCGTGACCTTTTTTAGCTTTTTGGGAGCGCCCGGCGATATCTGCGGACCCTTGGGCAAACCAGCGCCGGGATCGAAGTACCCCGGAGGCTTGGTGGACACATCGCCTGCCGGATGGAATTGAGCTACGGCCGAACGGACTTCGCTTGGCCTGTCAGGATCCGTCGAGCCCGTATCAAAATCGCCATTAGTTTCTTCGCTGAAGCCATTGCCGATTTGTACGTCCTGTTTGGAGCCAATCCTGGTTGGCCCATTGCGCTGCGCATCCAGAGCACGCATTTCCTGGCGTTGCCTGTCTTCGCGGATTTCCGCGCCGATCGCCTCGCGACGTTCGCCATCGGCAAATAGGGCAATGCACGCCGTGATCATGATCGTGATCGTGGCGAAATGCCGGTACATCTTTGCCGGCACTGGGATCGAGGCGAGAAGTTCCTTCACGGCGGCTTGATATAGTCGGGGCAGGTTAAGTCTTGGAGCCGCAACATGGTTAAGGCCAGATTTAGGCCGCGCGTTCAGCATTTTTGCAAATTGTAAAAGCATCCGACATTCGTAGAAGTGCCTCTGCCATAAATTACCAAAATCAGCCATTTTGAGGCCCACAGGATCCTGTCAGATTTACCGACAATTTACGCCTTACCGCTAAGCGGGGGGCATGATCCGGCTATTCAAGCACTACATACCGCACGCGGTCCTGTTGCTGGGGCTTATCGATGTAGTCCTGCTGGCTTTGGCCGGAGAAGCAGCCTGGCGGCTGCGTGCCGTCCAGATCGACATTGCCGTCGGATCGCCTGCCGATCGCGTCGGCGTTCTGGGCGGTTTCTCGGTCGTCATGCTTACGGTGATGATTGCGGTCGGGGTCTATGGATCTGAAAGCCTCAGGTCTATGCGGTTCGCCGCAGCGCGGCTGCTGGTGGCGATTTCGCTTGGCGTCATTGCCCTGTCTTTCCTCGACTGGCTGACCGGCGGTGCGCACTACTGGCGCTCGGTCCTGGCCTACGCGATGGCCTTTGCGATCCTGTTCCTGATCGCCAACCGCCTGATCGTCGGCGGCATCCTGGGTGCCTCGGCGTTTCGTCGCCGTGTCCTCGTCCTGGGTGCAGGGCACCGAGCGGACCGGCTGCGCAAGCTGGGCGATCGGCCGCAGAGCGGCTTCGTTATCGTCGGCTATGTCGGCATGAGCGACGGCCCTCATCAAGTTGAGGAAGCGATCAATCGCAGCGCAATCCACAACCTCAAGCGCTTCGTGGAGAACCTGGGTGTTAGCGAGGTGGTGCTCGCTCTTGAGGAACGGCGAAACGCGCTGCCTCTGCAGGATCTGCTGCGGATCAAGACCGCTGGCGTCCACGTCAACGACTTTTCCAGCTTCATCGAGCGCGAGACGGGCCGGGTAGACCTGGATACCGTCAACCCGAGCTGGTTGATCTTCTCCGACGGTTTCTCCTCCGGACGCGCGATTTCGAGCGCTGCCAAGCGGGTTTTCGACATTGTCGCAAGTCTGCTGTTGCTGGTGCTGACCGCGCCGCTGATCCTGATTTTCGCCCTGATCGTGAAGATCGACAGCCGCGGCCCGGCCTTCTTCCGGCAAACGCGCGTCGGACTTTATGGAGAGACGTTCGATCTCATCAAGCTGCGCTCGATGCGCACCGATGCCGAAGTGAACGGCGCCCAGTTCGCTCAGGAAAACGACCCTCGTGTCACGCGGGTCGGCCGCTTCATCCGCAAGGTCCGGATCGACGAACTGCCCCAGACCTGGAGCGTGCTCAAGGGCGAGATGAGCTTCGTCGGTCCGCGCCCCGAGCGTCCCGAATTTGTCTCAGATCTTGAGGAAAAGCTGCCCTACTATGCGGAACGGCATATGGTTAAGCCGGGGATCACCGGCTGGGCGCAGATCAATTATCCCTACGGGGCAAATCTCGAGGATTCGCGTCACAAGCTCGAATACGACCTCTATTACGCGAAGAACTATACGCCGTTCCTCGACCTGCTGATCCTGTTGCAGACGCTGCGGGTGGTGCTTTGGCATGAGGGCGCGCGCTGATCATGGCTGCGCCGTGGACCCTGCTGGCGGCGGTCACCCACGTTCTTGGAGCCTGCGCGGCTGCCGGAACGGCGGTATGGCTGATGCCGCAGCGCTCCAAGCTGGGATCGGTCGGACTGGCTGCCGTCCTCGCGCTCGCCGTTAGCACCTCCTGGGCCATTACGGCAGGTGCGACCGGTACGGAGAGCGCCGGCACCTATTTCAGCAGAATCACTGCGCAACATCGCCTGGCTGGTCGTGGTGTGGAAGCTGTTCGGGACAGATGGCCGCAGCAGTTCGATCAAGGCCGTCAGGCCGCTGGTCTTCGCTCTCGCGGCTGTTGAGATCATCGCAGGATCACTGCTGGTCATCCTTCACCGCCCGCTTGAGGGGTATCTCGGTCAGGACCAGGCGTTCGCGATGATGGTCAGCTTTCGCCTGCTGTTCACCATCGGCGCACTTGTGTTGCTGCACAATCTTTATAGCGGTGCATCAAACCATGCCCGCCTGGCCCTTCGCTGGCCGGCGCTCGCGCTGGCGGTGCTGTGGACTTACGACCTTAACATCTACACCGTCGCCTCGATCACCAATGCCTGGCCCGAAGGGTTGGCATCGCTGCGCGGCCTGTCGCTCGCCGCCTGCGCATTGCTGCTGCTGCCCGCCATCGCAAAGCGTCAGGCGGAGCTGCATTTCAGCCCTTCTCGCATGGTGACCTTCCAGTCCGTCGCCCTGCTCGGGATAGCGGGCTATTTCGGGGTCATGCTGCTCGCATCAGAGCTGGTCCATGTTGTCGGTCCGAATTATGCCAACCTGTTCCAGTTCGGCCTGTTTATCGTGGCTTCCACGATTGCCGTGATGCTGGTGCCGTCAAAGCGCCTGCGTTCTTGGCTGAAGGTCACGCTGACCAAGCATCTGTTCCGTCATCGCTATGATTACCGCGCGGAGTGGCTGCGCTTTGCCGGCACAATCGGCCGCAGCGGTGAGGCTTCATTGCCGCTGGAACAGCGTGCGGTTCAATCGGTCGCCCAGATCACCGAAAGCCCCGCCGGCCTGCTTCTGGTACCGGGTGAAAGCGGCGACTTCGTGCTGTCGAGCTGCTGGCAGTGGCGCTCGGCAGAGGTTCCCGCGGTCGCGATAGATGCGGCAGCGGCCCGGCTGCTTGAACAAACGGGCTTCATTGTCGAACTGGATGCCGTTCGCAGCGGAAAGGATCATCGCGGGGAGCGTGATGTGATCCCGGCATGGCTTCGCGAAGATCAGCGAGCCTGGGCCCTTGTGCCGCTGATCCACTATGAAAGGCTGGTCGGCATCGTCGTGCTGGCCCGCCCCGCGCATGATCGTCCGCTCGACTGGGAAGACTTCGATGTCCTGCGTGTCATCGGGCAGCAGCTCGCCACGACCCTGGCGGAACATGCCGGGCAGGATGCCCTGGCGGAAGCTGCACGCTTCGACGAGTTCAACCGCCGCATTGCCTTCGTCATGCATGATATCAAGAACCTGGCGAGCCAATTTGGCTTGCTTGCGCGCAATGCCGAGCTCCACGCGGACAATCCGGAATTTCGAGCCGACATGCTGGTGACCCTGCGCAGTTCGGCCGACAAGCTGAACGCCCTGATCGCCCGGCTTTCGCGCTATGGCGCCGGCGGTGTCGATCGTTCCGAAACCTGCGATGCAGCCGAACTGGTGGAACGTGTGGCCGAGCAGTTTGCCGGGCGCCATACTGTCACCGTAGTGCAAAAGCAGGGTGGCCAACTCCTCCTCAATCGGGAAGCCGTCGAACAGGCGCTTATCCATCTGGTTCAGAATGCTGTCGATGCAAGCGATCGCGGTACGCCGGTCTTCATCGATCAGACCAGCGACGGGCTCTCAGCCCGTATCGAGATCGTCGATTCCGGCGTTGGCATGTCACCTGAATTCGTCCGGACCAAACTGTTCAAGCCCTTTGTTTCTTCCAAGACCGGCGGCTTCGGCATCGGTGCCTTCGAGGCGCGCGAACTGATCCGCAGCGCCAAGGGCCGGCTCGATGTCGAAAGCCGGGAAGGGCTCGGTACCCGTTTCATTGTCCGCCTGCCGCTCGCCGCGACAGCCGATCTCCTGTCCAGCCACGAACCCAAGAACTGGAATGCAGCCTGATGCCTGATACCAAACCCAAGCTGCTGATTGTCGAGGATGATGCCGGCCTGCAGGCTCAGCTCAAGTGGGCCTATCCCGACTTTGACGTCGTCATCGTCGGCGACCGTGCAGCGGCAATTGCGGCGGTCCGTGCGGAAGAGCCGCCGGTCGTCACGCTTGACCTTGGCCTGCCGCCCGATCCCGACGGCACGAGCGAAGGCTTTGCGGTGCTCGACGAGATCATGGCGATCAAGCCGGACACCAAAGTGATTGTCGCCAGCGGCCACGGGGCGCGGGAGTCCGCCCTTCAGGCGATCGCGCGCGGCGCCTATGATTTCTACCAAAAGCCGCTCGACATCGACGCGATCGGCCTCATCGTCCGACGTGCATTTCATCTCCATCAGATCGAGAACGAGAACCGCCGCCTAGCTTCGAGCGCCGGAGACGAGAACCGGGTGCTGGGCAGGATGCTGACGGCTGCACCGGAAATGGTCCGGGTCGCCGGGACCATCGAGCGTGTCGCCAATACCAATGTCTCGGTCATGTTGCTCGGTGCCAGCGGCACCGGCAAGGAACTGCTCGCGCGTGGTCTGCATGAGGCAAGCGACAGAGCAAAGGGCGCGTTCATCGCGATCAACTGTGCCGCGATCCCGGAAAACCTGCTGGAGAGCGAACTCTTCGGCCATGAAAAGGGCGCATTCACCGGCGCGGTCAAGACGACCGAGGGCAAGATCGAAATGGCCGACGGCGGCACCCTGTTCCTCGATGAAGTGGGTGACATTCCCTTGCCATTGCAGGTGAAGCTGCTTCGCTTCCTTCAGGAACGCGTTATCGAGCGCATCGGCGGTCGCACCTCCATCCCGGTCAACACTCGCATCGTCTGCGCAACGCACCAAAACCTTGATGCGATGATCGCCGAGGGCCGCTTCCGTGAGGACCTTTACTACCGCCTTGCCGAAATCGTCGTGAAGATCCCGAGCCTGGCTGAACGACCGGGCGACGCGACGCTGCTGGCAAAGGCCTTCCTTGCCCGCTTTGCCCGCGAGATGAACCCGCAGGTCAAGGGCTTCGCGCCCGATGCGTTGGCGGCAATCGATGGCTGGCCCCGGCCGGGCAATGTCCGCGAACTGGAAAACCGGGTGAAGCGCGCAGTTATCATGGCTGACGGGAAGCTCGTTGCAGCCGCCGACCTCGACCTGCCAGGCGGGGTGAGCGACGAGGGCAATGCTCTCAACCTCAAGTCGGCACGGGAACACACCGACCGCAAGATGATCCGCCATGCGCTGGCCCGCAGCGAAGGCAACATTTCGAGCACCGCCAAGCTGCTCGGCATCAGCAGGCCCACCTTGTACGACCTGCTCAAGCAATACGACCTCCATGGCTGAAAGGCGGCGCCTCCGCCCTTGGCTTGCGCTGGCAGGGGCCTGCGCTCTGGCGGCAGGTTCCTCTCCCGGGACCGCCGATGTCGCGGCACGCGATGCCGCATTTGCCAAGGCGCGGGCGGCACTGGCTCGCGGCGACGGCGTTGCTGCCGAGATCGCCCTTCGCGATGCCCAAGCGCAAGGGGCAGACAGGCTCTCGCTGGCTGCCGGAATGGGTGAGGCCTTGCTGGCTCAAGGCAAGCCTGACAAGGCACGCGAATGGCTTGGGCCTGCACAATTTGCCGAGGCGGACCGGGCGCGTGGATTGCGAATGCTCTCCCGTCTGGAGAGCCTTTCCGGAAACGTGGCAGCGGCCGAGGCAGCATTGTCCAAAGCCATTGCGGCAAGTCCGGACGATGCCGACGCCTGGGTCGATCTCGCACAGCTGCGCTATCGCACCGGCAACCAGTTTGCCGCCTTCGATGCGCTGCAATCTGCGCTGAAGGCGGGGCCCGGCAATCTTCGCGCCATAGACTTCATGGGCCTCATCGTTCGCGATCAGTTCGGACCTGAAGCCGCGCTGCAATGGTTCGAGCGTGGCCTACTGCAAGCGCCGAATGATGGCATTCTGCTCGCTGACTATGCTGCGACGCTTGGCGATCTCGGGCGGTACAGGCAGATGCTCGTCGTCACGCGCCGCATGCTCGAACTCGGTGTGGCAGAACCGAAGGCCCACTACTTGCAGGCGGTGCTGGCGGCGCGAGCCGGCAACCTTTCGCTGGCGAGAGCCTGTCTGAACCGGGCGGGCAAGATTGGCGAGGAAATGCCCTCGGCTATCCTGCTCTCGGGCATCATTGACCTGCAGGGCGGGAACCCCAAGCTCGCCGAGGAGTCCTTCCGGCGGCTCGTCTCGATGCAACCGCAGAATGAGGCGGCGCACCTGCTGTTGGCACGGGCGATGTACGACCAGGGCGGACAGAAAAGTGTCATCGAGAAATATGGCTCCCTGGCGGCGAGCGATGCTGCGCCGCCTTACCTTTTGACGCTGGTCGCCCGATCTTACGAAGACCTTGGCCAGCGAGACCTTGCCGCGCCCTTGCTGGATCGGGCCGCTTCAGTGCAGTCCGCTTCGCTCAGGACAGCACTCGACTTCGGCGCGTCATCGACGACCCCCGGTGATGCGGCCGCTGCCAAGGTTCGTTCCGCGCTGGCAAGCGGTCGCATTGCCGATGCCGCATCCATCGCCGAACAGCTTAAGTCAGCGTGGCAAGGAATGGGTTCAGCCCATCTCCTCGCCGGCGATGCCCAGTTCGCTGCTGGTCGTTTCGACCTTGCAGCGGCTGCCTATGCCCGGGCAGCCCGGGTCCGGCTTGATGACAACCTCGCCGTCCGCCTCGTGCTCACCGCCGCGCGGCAGGGCAAGGCCGCTTCGGGTGCGCAGCTCACGGCGGGGTACCTGAGTTCCCGGCCACAGAGCCCCGTTGCTGCCCGTCTTGCCGCCGACTATGCCGCCTCGATGGGCGACTGGGGCAAGGCGAGGTCACTCCTCGAGAACCTCGCCGCGCGGGGCGGGGGCGAGACGTTCGCCTGCTTGGCGATCTGTCCTACGCTCATCTCCGCCTTGGTGACGTCAAGTCAGCCACGAATACAGCGCGCCGCGCCCTGGATCTCCAGCCCGCAAGCCCGGTTGCGGCACAGGCGCTGGCAATGGCGCTCAAGGCGGGCAAGCAGGACGATGTCCTTGCCAACGCCCCGGCCGCCCGCGCCGCGCGACCCTGATCAGGCTTCCGCTTCGACTCCGTGGCGACGGTTCCAGCGGACCGACCACCACAGTGACAGCCCGATCATGGCCGCACCGATCAGGCCGGTGACGGCTTCGGGAATGTGGAACCTCGCCGAGGCAAGCATGATCCCGCCCAGCGCAATAATTGCCCAGAACGCGCCGTGCTCAAGGTAGCGGTATTCCGCAAGCGTACCCTTCTTGACCAGCATGATCGTCATCGAACGGACGAACATGGCGCCGATCGACAGGCCCAGCGCGATGACGATCATGTTGTTCGACAGCGCAAAGGCCCCGATCACGCCGTCGAAGCTGAACGAGGCATCGAGTACGTTGAGATAGAGGAAACCGCCAAGGCCTGAACGCACCACTGCTCCTGCCGCCCGGTGCGCTTCCTCACGCATTTCCATGATCGTGCCGATTGCCTCGACCGCAATGAAGCTGACCAGGCCGAGCATACCTGCGACAACGAAAGTCAGGGCCTCTGCCGGATCGAGGAGCAGCGAAATGCCATAGATCACCAGCAGCAGCAGCGCGATTTCCAGCGCCTTGATGCTCGAGTACTTGGAAAGCCACGACTCCAGACCCTTGATCCAGTGCACTTCCTTGTCCGAGATCGAAAAAGAAGCTGAGCCCGACCATGGCGAGGAACGCCCCGCCGAAACCGGCAATGCCGACATGGGCGCTCGATACGATTTCCTCATACTGCTTGGGTTGGTTCAATGAGAGTTGAACTGCCTCTACAGGGCCTAAACCTGCTGCAATCGCCACGATGGCAAGCGGGAAGACGATCCTCATGCCGAAGACGGCAATCACCATGCCCCAGGTCAGGAACCGGCGCTGCCAGATGTCGTCCATTTCCTGCAGCACCGTCGCGTTGACCACGGCGTTGTCGAACGAAAGCGAGATTTCGAGGATCGACAGGACGAAAACGATCCACAGCAGCGAAAGCATGCCGCTGACCGTGCCGTGCAACTGCCAGCCGTAAAGTGCGGCCAGCGCGAGGCAAACGGCGGTGAAAAGGATCGAACCCTTGTAGAAACGGAGCAAGGCTGGCCTCGAAGATTGGGGGCTGAAAAGGAGAGTTACTTGGGCTGGTAGGTCTGTTCGACGCCCGGAAACGCACGGGAGCGGACATCGGTTGCATAGCGTTCCGCCGCGGCCGAAATGGTATCGGCAATTTCCTCGTAGCGGCGCACGAAGCGGGGCACGCGTTCGAACATGCCGAGCATGTCCTCGGTCACCAGAACCTGCCCGTCGCACTGGGCCGATGCGCCGATGCCTATGGTGGGGCAGGCGACCGCCTTGGTCACCTCGATGGCGATAGGCTCAACTACGCCTTCGATGACGATGGCAAAGGCTCCGGCAGCATCAAGCGCCTTGGCATCCGATACGATCTTTGCCGCTTCCGCATCGCTACGGCCGCGCGCATTGTAGCCGCCCAGCACGTTGACAGCCTGCGGCGTCAGCCCGACATGGCCGATCACCGGGATGCCGCGCTTCACGAGGAATTCGACCGTGGGCGCCATGGCCTCGCCGCCTTCGAGCTTCACGCCCGCGCAGCCCGTTTCCTTGAGCAGGCGCGATGCGCTTTCGAAAGCCTGCTGAGGTGATCCTTCATAGGAACCGAAAGGCATATCGACGATGACCACCGAATGGTACGATCCGCGCACCACTGCCGCGCCGTGGGCGGCCATCATGTCGAGCGTCACCGGTACGCTGGAGGGCAGGCCGTAAATCACCTGTCCGAGCGAATCCCCCACGAGCAGCACGTCGCAGTGCGCGTCGAGCAATTGCGCCTGTCGCGCCGTATAGGCGGTGAGCATGACGATCGGTTCGGCAGTCACGCCATCCACCTTGCGCTTGCGGATCGCGGGAACGGTCAGCCGCTTCATCGGCGCGGGAGTCGGATTCGCCCGGCTGGTGGCGGTATCGAGCTGGAAAGTGGATGACATGGGCGTTCCTTTAAGCGCGATTGCGGCAAAGCGCCAGAACCGAGCGCGGCGGAAATCCGTGGTGCATGGGTGACAGAGGTGACACCCTGTCACCCTGCATTTCATGGCCATTTTCCGCAGATTCCCTCAGGCTTGGCGAGGGGCCGGCAAGGGTGACACATCGCGAGGTGCGCGCGGTGGCATGAATTGGCAGGATCGACATGGCCTCGATAAGCCACAAAATTGGCCCTGTAGGACAGTGTTTCCGTACAGGGATGCGACAAACGGCTGGGGATGGCGGACGTTTATTGCTTGCCAATGAAACTAGTCCCGCTAGCTTCCGCGCCAGAAATCAAACCGATCGGGGGAACCGCATGTTCGGCCGCGTTAAACCGCTGGACGCCATTCTGGCGACAGCTGAAAAGAAATCCCTGCACCGCTCTCTGGGTGCGTTCCAGCTGACCATGCTGGGCGTCGGGGCCATCATCGGCACCGGCATCTTCGTTCTTACCGCCGAAGCCGCGCAGAAGGCGGGGCCGGGCATGATGCTCAGCTTCGTCATTGCCGGCCTGGTCTGCGCCGTTGCGGCGCTTTGCTATGCCGAAATGGCTTCGATGGTTCCTGTTTCCGGTTCCGCTTACACCTACAGCTATGCCGTTATGGGCGAACTGCTGGCCTGGATGGTCGGCTGGGCGCTGGTGCTCGAATATGCGGTGGCTGCGGGCGCGGTTTCGGTCGGGTGGTCCGGCTATTTCGTCGGGCTATTGCGAGAGTACCTGGGCATCGGATTGCCGCAGGAAATCGTCAATGCCAACGCCCTGATCGCCCATATCAAGCTGGCTTTCGGCGCAACTCCTTCGACAGAGCTGTCCACGGCGCTGGAGGTTGGCGGTTACATCAACCTGCCGGCTTTCGTCATCGCCCTGCTGGTTACCTGGCTGCTGGTCATCGGCACCAAGGAAAGCGCCTTCGTCAACGCGGTGCTCGTCGTCGTGAAGATCACTGCGCTGACCGCCTTCGTCGTGCTTGCGGTGCCGGTGATGAATTCGGCCAATTTCGAACCTTTCGCACCGCTGGGCTTCGGCGGCATTTCGGCCGCCGCTGCCTCGATCTTCTTCGCCTATGTCGGCTTCGACGCGGTTTCGACCGCGGCTGAGGAAACCAAGAACCCGCAGCGCAACATGCCGATCGGCCTGATCGGCAGCCTTGCCATCTGCACCGTCTTCTACCTGCTTGTTGCCGCTGGCGTCATCGGCACGGTGGGCGCCCAGCCGGTGTTCGATGCAGCCGGTAACGGCATTGCACCGGGCAATTCGACCGCCATGGCCGCTGCCTGCGCCAACATCGCCAATGAAGCCGTGGTTTGCTCCAAGGAAGCGCTGGCATGGACGCTGCGTGAAATCGGCTGGCAGCAGGTTGGCAACCTTGTCGGTCTTGCCGCCGGCCTGGCCCTGCCTTCGGTCGTGCTGATGATGATGTTCGGCCAGACCCGCATCTTCTTCGTCATGAGCCGCGATGGCCTGCTTCCGGAAAAGCTGTCGCGCATCCACCCGAAGTATCACACGCCGCATGTGGTAACGATCATCACCGGCGTGTTCGTCGCCCTGTTCGCCGCGCTGTTCCCGGTGGGCGCGCTGGCCGACATTTCCAACTCGGGCACGCTCTTTGCTTTCGCCATGGTGGCCATTGCCGTGATGGTGCTGCGCAAGACCGATCCGAACCGCGTGCGTCCCTTCCGTACGCCTGCGGTCATGGTGGTGGCGCCGCTTGCGATCCTGGGCTGTCTCTACCTGTTCTTCAGCCTCGATTGGTACACGCTCAGCCTGTTTGTGGGCTGGGCCGTGCTGGGGCTGATCATCTACTTCACCTACAGCCGCAACCACAGCCATGTGGGCCGCGGTGTGGTCGAAGTGCATGAGGATGACGATGACATCCCGCCCAGTTCGGTTCCGCCGATGCCGGGCGTCTGATCTCCGCGATCAGTGCACGAAAAAAGGGCCGTCCCGATGGGGCGGCCCTTTCTCTTTGGCGCGTTGGCTTCAGTTTGCCTGGTCGAGCCGGGTTTCGCGGTGATAACCCTGGGTATCGTCGCGCACGTCCATGCCGAGCATCATCTTGATCGTCGGCTTGATGCCAAGGTCCGAATCCCAGATCGACGCATCGCCCAGGTCCATGCGCAGCATCAGCAGGTCCGGATCGTCCTTGCCGCCGGGGAACCATGCCTCGACAAAGTTCGACCAATGCTTTTCCAGGCGTTCCCGGCTGGTTTCCTCGATCAGGGTGCCGTGGAAGCGGCAGAACAGGTCATGATTCTTGGACGCGTAGGTTGCGGTGGCCGGGCCTCCCGGGGCGAAGCGGCCCGAGCGCGAGGTGTAGAACCAGATGTTGCCGTGGCCTTCCTTTTCGAGCTGCGCGGTCATCGGGGCGGCGCTGTCGGGATCGGCATCGAGCTGGAGCATCACCATCGGTGAATCTTCCATCTTGTGCCAGAACTTCTCCTTGATTTCGTGATTGCTGTCGTGGTCGCTCATGTCGGTTCTCGCTTCGCGGGGTGGGGGTGTGAAAAGAACCGCCGAGCGCCAGAACGGTTCCCTTGCCAAGCCGGAACAATGAGAACATAAAAAGAACATTGAGCCGATTCGCTGTTGCTGACCATGACCTTTGCCACACCTCTTTCCGCCCCGCAGACCGCGCGATGGCAGCCCGGACTGGCCGCCCCCCGCTCCATGCCGAACTCTTTGCGCAAGGTGAGGAAGGGGCGGGGGCGGCCATGGCGATTGCCCTTGCGCGCGATCACTTGCGCATGGCGGGCGATCCCTTGGCGGATGTGCCGGACGAGCGCGCCTGGCTCTGGGTGCAGGACAAGGCGGCGGTGCGGCTTTCGGGCCGCCCCTACCGCCCCGGCCTGCCGCGCGAACTGCGCCACCGGCTGATCCATGTCGCCGCCAACAAGCCCGAGGATGCGCTGTTCGCCATTGAGGAGGGGCTGCGCTGCCGCGACCTGGCCTTTGTCATCGGTGAAATTGCCGGCAATCCCCGCGCGCTCGATTTCACCGCATCCCGGCGGCTCAGTCTGGCGGTGGAGCGGCATGGGGTGCCCTTGTGGCTGGTACGGCTCGATGCCGCGCGGGATCTCGGTTCGGCGCGGATGCGCTGGGAGGTGCGTTCCGCCGTGTCGGAGCCGCCGCTGCGCAACCCCTATGCGCCGGGATCGCCCGCCTGGCAGGCCGAACTGTTCCGCGCCCGCAACCACCCTCCCGGAGAATGGACCCTGCGCGATGAAGGAGGAGCGCTCCATGCATTCCCGCCGCATCATGGCGATCTGGTGCGCGCACCTGTCGATCGACCGCTGGCGGCTTTGTGAAGGCTGCGCGCCGGGGGAGGGGCCTGATGCCGAGCCGCACGCGCTGATCACCGAAACCGCGCACGGCCCCCGTATCGCGGCCATCAATCCGGCTGCGGCAGAGGCCGGGGTGCGGCGCGACGCGTTGCTCGCCGATGCCCGCGCGGTCTGCCCCTCGCTCGCCACCAGCCCGGCCGATCCGGCGGGCGACCTCGCTTTCCTTGAAGCGCTGGCGCTGTGGGCGCAGCGCTGGGGGCCGTGGTCGGCGATCGACCCGCCCGATGGCCTGATCGTCGATGTCACCGGGGTAGCCCACCTGTTCGGCGGCGAGGCCTCGCTCCTTGCCGATGCCGCGCAGCGGCTTGGCCTGCGGGGGCTGGGGGTGCGCACCGCCATCGCGCCGAGCGCCGGGGCGGCCTGGGCGCTCGCCCACTTTGGTCCGCAGCCTGCGATCATGCAGCCGGGGGACAGCCTCGACGACCTGCCCGTGGCGGCGCTGCGGCTCGATCCGGCGGTAAACCTGCTGCTGCGCCGGCTTGGCCTCAAGCGCATCGGCGACTTGGGCGGGGTGGCGCGTTCAGCCTTGGCCCGACGGTTCCGCAATCGCCACAACCCGGCCGCCAACCCGCTGATCCGGCTCGACCAGCTCATGGGCCGGGTGCCCGAACCCTTGCTGCCGGTGATCGCGCACGAGGTGCCGCTGGTCCAGCGCCGCCTGATGGAGCCGATCCGCCACCGCGACCTGCTCGACCGGGTGATGGAAGACCTGGCACAGGACATGGCCCGCCTGCTCGAAGCGCGGGGCGAGGGCGCGCGGCGGCTTGAGGCGGGGATGTGGCGCGTCGATGGCGAAGTGCTGGTGCGCCGGCTCGAACTCGCCTCGGCCAGCCGGGACGGGGCGCACATCGTCCGCCTGTTCGCCTCGCGGCTTGATGATGTCGAGGCGGGATTCGGCATCGAGATGGTCCGCCTGCGCGCGCCGTGGTGCGAGCCGGTCGCGCTGTCGCAGCGCGATTTCGATGCCGCTTCGGAAGAGCACGGCACCAGTCTGGCCGCCTGCATCGACCGGCTGGTCGTGCGCCTTGGCGAAGGGGCCGTGCGCCGCCCGGTGCCTCACGCCAGCCACTTGCCCGAGCGCGCCCAGCGCTGGCAGCCGCCGCTCGAGCCGCAGCCGGCAAGCCAGGGCGAGTTCGCCTTTCACGACCGGCCGCTGAAGCTGCTCGACCGGGCGGAGCGTATCGCCGTGCTCTATGCCACGCCCGATGGCCTGCCGCGCCGCTTCAGCTGGCGTGGGGGAGTACATGATATCGCCCGCGCCGAAGGGCCGGAGCGGATCGCGCCCGAATGGTGGCGCGAACGCTCGACCGCGCGGCTGCGCGATTACTACCGGATCGAGGACGAGGCCGGCCGCCGCTACTGGATCTACCGCGCCGGCATCCTCGGCGATGGGCGCGAGGGTGCGCCCGAATGGTTCCTGCAAGGGCTGTGCGGTTGAAAGCCACTAGCCACCCGCGATCTAAGAACATATAAAGAACATATGTCGCAGCCCAGCCTGATCGAACGCCTCGCCATCCTTGCCGATGCCGCCAAATACGATGCCTCCTGCGCCTCGTCCGGCACATCGAAACGCACCAGCAAGGGCGGCAAGGGCATTGGCTCGACTGAGGGCATGGGCATCTGCCACGCTTATGCGCCGGATGGGCGCTGCATCTCGCTGCTGAAGATCCTGCTGACCAACCACTGCGTGTTCGATTGCCATTACTGCATCAACCGCAAGAGCTCGAACGTCCGCCGCGCGCGGTTCACCCCACAGGAAGTGGTGGACCTGACGCTCAGCTTCTATCGCCGCAATTACATCGAGGGGCTGTTCCTCTCCTCAGGCATCGTCAAGAATTCCAGCCACACGATGGAGCAGTTGATCGAGGTTGCCCGCATCCTGCGCGAGGAGCACGATTTCCGCGGCTATATCCACCTCAAGACCATTCCCGAGGCTGACCCCGAACTGGTCCGGCAGGCGGGCCTTTGGGCCGACCGCGTCTCGATCAACGTCGAACTGCCTACCCGTGACGGCCTGACAAAACTCGCGCCCGACAAGAGCGAAGCCGTGATCGAAGGCGCCATGGCCGATGTGAAGGAGGCAATTGCCGAGAACAAGGACGCCCGCAAACACTTCCGCTCCGCGCCGAAATTCGCGCCTGCCGGTCAGTCGACCCAGATGATCGTCGGCGCCGACGCCGCCAGCGACGCCGATATCGTCAGCAAGGCGAGCGCGCTTTACGGGCAGTTCCGCCTGCGCCGCGTGTACTATTCCGCCTTCAGCCCGATCCCCGATGCCAGCAGCGTCCTGCCGCTGAAACGCCCGCCGCTGATCCGCGAACACCGGCTCTACCAGTCCGACTGGCTGATGCGCTTTTACGGCTTCGCGCCGCAGGAAGTGCAATCGGCGGCGGGGGCGGACGGCATGCTGCCGCTCGATATCGATCCCAAGCTCGCCTGGGCGCTCAAGTTCCGAGAGAGCTTCCCGGTCGACGTCAACCGCGCCCCGCGTGAAATGCTGCTGCGGGTTCCGGGCTTGGGCACTAAGGCGGTTGGTGCGATCCTTGCCAGCCGCCGCCACCGTACCTTGCGGCTAGAGGATGTCGCCAAGCTCAGCGTGTCGGTCGCCAAGCTGCGGCCCTTCATCGTTACGGCTGACTGGCGGCCAGTGCTGCTGACCGACCGCGCCGACCTGCAAAGCCTGATCGCCCCCAAGCGCTCCGAACAGCTCGAACTGTTCGCCGCATGACCCCGTTCCGCGATGCCCGCATTGCCGATGCCTGCGCCGTGCCGCTGGCCGCGCCCGATGATTTCGACGGCTGGCGCGAGCAGGCGCGGCGGCTGATCATGGCCGAGGTGCCGCCCGACCGGGTGGTCTGGATCGTTCCGGGTGAGGGCAATGGCGATCTGTTTGCCGAAAGCCCCGGCCATTCGCGCCGCCTGCCTGTGCCGCGCGCCGCTGCCCCGCAGCCCCGCGTTTCGCGAGCTTTCCTAAGCCTTGCCAAGGCGGCGGCGCTGCACAGCGATCCGCAGCGATTTGCCCTGCTGTACCGCTTGCTGTGGCGCTTGCAGGGGCGGCCCGGCTTGCTGGAGGACAAGGCCGATGCCGATGTGCGGCGGCTCCATGACCTCTCCCGCGCGGTGCGGCGTGACAGTCACAAGATGCACGCCTTCGTCCGCTTTCGCGCGGTGGAGGACGAAGAGGGACGCGAACATTTCGTCGCCTGGTTCGAACCATCGCACCATATCCTGCGCGCCAATGCGTCGTTCTTCATCAACCGCTTCACCACGATGCGCTGGTCGATCCTGACCCCGCGCGGCAGCCTGCACTGGGATGGCGAGGTGCTGCTGGAAGGTCCGTCCGCGCGGCGCGAGGATGCTCGCGGCGGCGATCCTGCTGAGGACCTGTGGCGGCAGTATTACGCCTCGATCTTTAATCCGGCGCGCCTCAAAGTGGGCGCGATGGTCAAGGAAATGCCGCGCCGATACTGGAAGAACCTGCCCGAGGCGGCGCTGATCCCGGACCTGATCGCCGGTGCCCAGGCGCGCGAGGCGGCGATGGTTTCCGCTGGCGGCGATCCCTTTGCCGGGATGGCAAAGCCGGAGGACCTCGACGCATTGGCGAAGGGCATTCGCGATTGTCGCCGCTGCCCGATAGGCTGCAACGGCACGCGCGCCGTGCCGGGGGAAGGGCCGGGTAACGCTTCGCTGATGATCGTTGGCGAGCAGCCGGGCGATCACGAAGAGATGGAAGGGCGTCCCTTCGTCGGGCCTGCAGGCCAGCTTCTGGATGAACACATGGGCGCCGCAGGAATAGACCGGCAGCGGGCGCGGCTGACCAATGCGGTCAAGCACTTCAAGTTCGAGCAGCGCGGCAAGCGCCGTCTGCACCAGAACCCGACCGCCAAGGAGATCGACATATGCCGCTGGTGGCTCGATGCCGAGCGCGCGATCGTCAGGCCGAAGCTGGTGCTTGGGCTGGGCGCCAGCGCGGGCCGCTCTTTATTGGGCAAGACGACATCGATCCAGTCGGTGCGGGGCAGGCCGATTGCCTTGGCTGACGGCAGCGAGTTGTGGCTTACCGTGCATCCGTCCTACCTGTTGCGGCTCGACGGAGAGGCTCGCGAAGCGGAACGCGGCAGGTTCGCGGCGGATCTTGCAGCCGTTGCTGCCCGCCGCCGCGAACTGGCCTGAGGCATTACATCGGATCAGCGGCGAAGCTTTGGCGGGTCATCTCGTCAAGCGCTTCCTGCGGTACCGGAGCGGCGTCGCCGGCGATGAACGAGAGCAGATCGTTCTTCAGTCGCTCGGTGTCGGTCGCGAAGACGCCATGGGCCGAGCCATCGTATTCGATCAGGCGTGAGCCCGGTACCTTTTTGGCGACTTCACGCGCCGTCGGATCAATCGGCACTGTCTTGTCGTCAGTGCCGTGGATGATCAGTGTCGGCACCTTGAAATGGGCCAGATCGGGGCGGAAGTCGGTGGTGGCAAAGGCCTTTGCCGCGGCATGGGTGGGGCGCAGTCCGGCCTGCATGGCGGTGAGCCAGGAAAGGTGAAGCACTTCGTCGCTTACCGGCTTGCTGACCCAGCCGACTCCGTAGAAGTCCTTGAAGAAGGACGTGAAGAATTTCGCCCGATCTTCGAGCATGCCTTGCGTCATTTCATCGAAGGTTTCCTGCGGCACGCCGTCCGGATTGCTTTCGTCCTGCAGCATGTATGGGACGACTGAGGACACCAGAGCAATGCGGCTCACGCCCTTGCCCTGATGGCGCGACATGTAGCGGGCAATTTCGCCGCCGCCCATCGAGAAGCCGACGAGGGTGACATCGTCTTGAGCGTCGTGGAACTTCATCACGGCGGATAGGTCATCGGCAAAGGTATCGTAGTCATAGCCACCCGAAGGCTGACTCGACCGGCCAAAGCCGCGCCGGTCATAGGAGATAGCCTTGAAGCCGGCGTCGGCCAGGCCATGGCTGATCGGGTCCCAGCTATCGGCAGAGAGGGGCCAGCCATGAATCAGAACGACCGGCGGACCTTCGCCCCATGCCTTGGAATAGAGGTGGGCGTCGCCGGTTTCGATGATGTGCATGATGGGTCTCCGAATAGGTGCCTGTGCAACGCCCCAGAATCAAAGGCGTTCCGGGGCGGTGCTGGGATTTGCGGTCAGGGGAGTGCGGCGTGTCGACAAAAGGATTCGCCGGTCCGACAAAAAGAACATAAAAGGAACATTTAACCCCTTACCGATGTTGTCGCACCCGTGCCTGAAGCCGCCCTAACTCCCGAACGCCGCCGCGTGGAGCAGTCCATGCTGCCGCCTGCCGATGCCGCGCCCTTCGTGGAACTCGGTCTGGCGAGCTGCTTTTCGTTCCTGCGCGGGGCCTCCGATGCGGTGGATCTGGCGCTGACGGCGCGGCGGCTTGGCTATGACGCGCTGGGGATTGCCGACGCCAATTCGATGGCCGGTGTGGTGCGATTGCACGGTGAGGCAAAGGCGCTGGGCATGCGGCCGGTCATCGGCTGCCGGATCGAGACGGTGGAGGGGCTGGTGTTCCTCGCCTATCCGGTGGACCGCGCCGCCTATGGCCGTCTCTGCCGCCTGATCTCCGCCGGGCGCATGGCGCGGCCGGATGGTGAATGGCAGGACAAGGGCGTCTGCGAGATTACGGTTCCCATGCTGGCGGACCATGCCGAGGGGGTGCAACTCGTGCTGGTGCCGCCGCGGGACCTGGCGGCGGAATTTGCTGTGGCGGTGGAGGGCAATATTGTCCCTTTGCGTCGTCCCGGACTTGATCCGGGACCGCTGGAGGACGGGAGCGAGGTTGCGGTAGAAAGGCCAGCGGTCCCGGGTCGGCCCCGGGACGACGTCTTGACCGCCCCCCTCGAAATCCTGCTGCCGCATCTCATCCAACAGCTTCCCACGCTGCGGCATTTGGCGGCGAGTTATCTCCACGCCGGGGACGATATTCGCCGCATCGCCGCGCTCGATGCCATGGCGCGGGAGAACGGGATCGGCCTGTTCGCCACCAATGACGTGCTCTACCACGCGCCGGAACGCCGCCCGCTGCACGATGTGATGACCGCGATCCGGCACAAGACCACGGTGGCCAAGGCAGGCTACCTGCTCGAGGCCAATGGCGAACGGCACCTGAAATCGCCGGAGGAGATGTGCCGCCTGTTCGCCGCCTGGCCGCACGCGATCGCGGCCTCGCGGCAAGTGGCGGATGCCTGCCGGTTCAGCCTCGACGAGCTGCGCTATGAATATCCCGAGGAGACCTGTCCCGAGGGGCGCACCCCGCAGGAGCATCTTGAGGTCCTGACCTGGCAGGGGGCGGAAGGCCGCTATCCCCACGGCCTGCCCGAGGACGTGCGCGCCACATTGGAGCGGGAGCTGGAACTGATCGGCAAATTGCAGCTCGCCCGCTATTTCCTCACCATCAAGGACATCGTCGATTTCGCCCGGTCGCAGGATCCGCCGATCCTGTGCCAGGGGCGCGGATCGGCGGCCAATTCGGCGGTGTGCTATGTGCTGGAGATCACCGCGGTGGACCCTGCGCGCCACTCGCTGCTGTTCGACCGGTTCATCTCCGAGGACCGCAACGAGCCGCCCGACATCGACGTCGATTTTGAACACGAGCGGCGCGAGGAGGTGATCCAGTACATCTATGCCCGCTATGGTCGCCAGCGCGCCGGGCTTTGCGCCACGGTGATCCACTACCGCCCACGCATGGCGATCCGCGAGGTGGGCAAGGCTATGGGCCTGTCCGAGGACGTCACCGGTGTGCTCGCCCGCACGGTCTGGGGCGGGCACGGGCGCTCGATCAAGGAGGCCCATGTCGCGACGGAAACGGGTGTCGATCTCGACGATCCGCACCTGCGCCGCGTGCTGGCGCTGACCGAGCAGATGATCGGCATGCCGCGCCACCTGTCGCAGCACGTTGGCGGGTTCATCCTCACGCAGGGCCCGCTGACCGAGACCGTGCCGATCGGCAATGGCGCCATGCCCGAGCGCAGTTTCATCGAATGGGACAAGGACGATATCGAGGCGCTGGGCATCCTCAAGGTCGATGTTCTGGCGCTTGGCATGCTCACCTGCATCCGCAAGTGCCTCGACCTGCTTCGGACGCACCATGGGCAGGACCTGACCCTCGCCACCGTGCCGAAAGAGGACCCGGCGGTTTACGACATGCTGTGCAAGGGCGATCTCGCTCGGCGTGTTCCGGGTGGAAAGCCGCGCGCAGATGAACATGCTGCCGCGCCTGCGCCCGCGCCAATTCTACGATCTCGTGATTGAGGTCGCCATCGTGCGGCCCGGGCCGATCCAGGGCGATATGGTCCACCCCTATCTCAAGCGGCGGCGCGGGGCGGAGAAAGTCGAAATCCCCGCGCCCGGTCCGGCGCATGGCCCGCCGGATGAGTTGACCTCGATCCTCGGTCGCACCCTTGGCGTGCCGATCTTTCAGGAACAGGCGATGAAGATCGCGCTCGATGCCGCCAAGTTCACCGGGGCCGAGGCAAACCGCCTGCGCAAGGCCATGGCCACATTCCGTTCGCGCGGCATGGTCGATGAATTGCAGGACATGATGGTCGGCCGCATGATCGAACGCGGCTACGATCCGGATTTTGCGGAGCGGTGCTTCAACCAGATCAAGGGCTTCGGCGAATACGGCTTCCCCGAAAGCCACGCGGCCAGCTTTGCCCTGCTGGTCTATATCTCGTCATGGCTGAAGTGCCATTTCCCGGCAGCTTTCGCCTGCGCGCTGCTCAATTCGCAGCCGATGGGCTTCTACGCCCCGGCGCAGATCGTGCGCGATGCGCGGGAGCATGGCGTGCCGGTGCTGCCGGTCGATGTGAACTGCTCGGGCTGGGACAATACGCTGGAAGTGGAGAGGGGAGCGGTCGCCCTGCGCCTCGGCCTGCGGCAGGTCGATGGCTTCCCCGAGGCGGCGGCGGCGCGGATCGTTTCGGCGCGCGAAGAGGGCGGGCGCTTTGCCGATGTGCGCGAATTGCAGGAGCGGGCGGGGCTGTCCCCCGCGCTGGTTGAGCGCCTTGCCGCGGCGGATTGCTTCAATTCGCTGGAGATTACCCGACGGCAAGCCTTGTGGGACGCGCGCAGCCTGATTGCAGCGCCCGAGCTGCCGCTTTTCGCCGCCATGCAGGCGCGCGGCGAAGGGGCGGAGGCCAAGGCAACGCGGCTCCCGGCCATGCCGCTCAGCGAAGAGGTGGTGGCCGATTACCAGACCCAGCGGCTTTCGCTCAAAGCCCACCCCATGGCCTTCCTGCGGCCGCAGCTGGCCGAGCGCGGCTTTGTCCGGGCGGCAGACCTGCGCCTGCGCAAGTTCCGTTCGTCCGTGCAGGTCGCCGGCGTGGTCCTCATCCGTCAGCGTCCGGGCAGCGCCAAGGGCGTCTGCTTCATCACCATCGAGGACGAAAGCGGCGTCGCCAACCTGGTCATCTGGCCCGATGTCATGGAAAAACAGCGCAAGGTGATCATGAGCGCGCGGCTGATGGAGGTGCAGGGGCGGGTGGAATATGACGACGAGGTGATCCACGTGATCGTCACCCGGCTTACCGACGCCACCGCCAGCCTGCATGCCTTGTCGGACGACATGCTGAACAGCCCCGCCGCCCGCGCAGACCATGTCAGCCGCCCGTTGCCATCGCGCTTCCAGCCCGAAGTCTGGCAGCCCCCGGGCCCCGGAAATCGCGATTGCGGGTGGAGCCATGGCCATCCCCGCGATGCCCGGATCATCCCGGCCTCACGCGATTTCCATTAACCACGGGAAAGTGCCTAGGCCCGCGCAAAAGAGCCGTTTGCCGATGCAGTGGCATCACGCGCGCATGAGCGACATGTCCTTTCCCCGCATCCAGCCCGACATCGGCAAGCGCGTGACCAGCCGGCTGCGGCTGCGCCTGCCCGCGAGGATGATGACCACGGCGCAGGGATGGTCGGCCGAACTGCTCGACCTGTCCTACTTCGGCGCCCGCATCGCCTGCGAGGAACCGCCGCAGCCGGGGCAGGACGTAGTGCTCGAATGGGGAAGCCATGAAGCCTTCGGAATGGTCGTATGGGCCAGCCTGCGCACTTGCGGAGTGCGCTTCTACGATCCGCTCGGGCCCGATGTCCTGCTCGCCACCCGCGACCGGGGGGACGTCGAAACCGCACCCAGCACACGCGAGCGTGCGCGGATGGAAGCCAAGGATTTCGTGCAAGGCCGTATCAGGCGCTGAAGGCTGGTGACCCCTACGGGAATCGAACCCGTGTTTCAGCCGTGAGAGGGCCGCGTCCTGACCGCTAGACGAAGGGGCCGGGAATATCCGGCCGAGCCTGACAGAGCTTGGTGACCCCTACGGGAATCGAACCCGTGTTTCAGCCGTGAAAGGGCCGCGTCCTAACCGCTAGACGAAGGGGCCGCACCAGCTTGCGCCGAGGCGAGGCCGCGCAATTAGGGGAGAGGCCAAAACGGTCAACCCCTGTAATTGCACAAATGCTCAATCGGCCCGGGCGGCATCATCAAGATGCAGTTCGGCCTGCGGACGGCTGGACCAGTCATCGATCTTGGCGCGGCCTGCCAGCCACAGTTTCCGGCCCTTGGCGCCGTGGAGCAGGGCCTGACCCATGTCGCTCTGCGCGGCGCGGAAGGCGATCGCCTTGAAGCTCGCCCCGTCATTGCCGCCCGCCAGCAGGCGCACGTGATCGGTGCCGACAATGTCCGCCTTGATCAGGTGCACCGGCCCGACCGCGATTCGGGGCGCGGGCCAGCCCATGCCGAAAGGCCCTGCGCTTTCCAGCTCGGCTACCAGCTGCGGCGTCAGGCCGCGCGGCGAAAGGCTGAGATCGAGCAGCATCGACTGCCCGGCCATTGCCGCAAGAACATCATTGCCAAGCCGCTCGTCCAGCCAATCCGACAGGGCATCCAGCTTGCCCGGAGCGATCGTGAGGCCCGCCGCCATGGCGTGCCCACCGCCCGCCACCAGCAGGCCCGCCTCGCGCGCGGCGATGATGGCCGCACCAAGGTCTACCCCCGTGATGGAGCGGCCCGAGCCCTTGCCATGGCCCGCCTCGTCCGCATCCAGTGCAATGACCAAGGTGGGCTTGCCGGTCTTTTCCTTTACCCGCCCCGCGACAATACCAATGACCCCCGGGTGCCAGCCTTGCCCGGCCAATACGATCACGGCGCGATTGTGCTGGCGCTCGATCTGCGCCTCGGCAGCCTCCTGAACCGCGGCTTCGATGGCGCGGCGCTCTTCGTTAAGCTGCGAAAGCTGGGCGGCGATGACGCGCGCCTCGTCCGGATCCTCGGTGGTCAGCAGGCGCACACCGAGCGTCGATTCGCCGACACGTCCGCCCGCATTGACGCGTGGCCCCAAGGCAAAGCCAAGGTCGCTGCAGGTCGGCGCCCGCGACAGCCGGCTAGCATCGATCAACGCGGCCATGCCGATGTTCTCGCGCCGTGCCATGACCTTCAGGCCTTGGGCGACGAATGCGCGGTTCAGGCCCCTGATCTGGGCGACATCGGCCACGGTCCCAAGCGCCACAAGGTCAAGCAGGCCGAACAGGTCCGGCTCCTTGCGATCGGCGAAGTAACCGGCACCTCGCAGTTCGCGCACCGTTGCGACAGCCAAAAGGAAGGCCACGCCCACGGCGGCGAGGTGTCCGTGCGAAGCGGCATCATCCGCCTCGTCCAGCCGGTTCGGATTGACGAGGAAGAGCGCGGCGGGAAGCTCTGCCGAGCACTTGTGGTGATCGACCACGACCACATCCACGCCTGCATCCCGGGCCATGGACAGCGCCTCGTAAGCCATGGCTCCGCAATCGACCGTCACGATCAGCGTCGAACCATCCTGTGCGATGCGGACCAGCGCCTCACCCGAAGGGCCGTAGCCTTCGAGCAGGCGGTCAGGGATGTAATAGGCCGGGTCCGCCCCCAGGGCGCGCAACAGGCGGATGAGCAAGGCGGCGCTGGTTGCGCCATCCACGTCATAATCGCCGTAAATCGTCACCTTTTCGCCGCTTTTGACAGCTGCGGCGAGCCGCCCGGCGGCATTCTCCATGTCGCGGAAAATCGAAGGGTCGGGAAGGAAACCGCGCAGACTGGGGCTGCGGTGACGGTCGAGGTCGTGCCGTTCAACCCCGCGCGCCATCAGCAACTGGGCGACCAGATCGTCTCCCAGGCTGCCGTCGCCCATGTCCATGTTGCCGGCGCGCCACCGCCAGGCTTTTCCAGACAGCGATTGCTCGACAGCAGCAACGGATGATGCGCGGGTAGCCATGGCATCTGCGCTAGCCTCTGGCCGCACGGACGGGAAGAGGGGGGCAAGGTAATCTGCCGGAAATTGACATTTTGCGCAGGCAGGTATTCACTGCGAACGGGCGCTGAATCGAAAGGGCTGGATCATGTTCGCTTCGCCGAAGCCTCTCCTCCTTGCATCTGCGGCAGGCCTCCTTGCAGCAGGAATCGCTATGCCCTTGCTGGCGCAGACCAAGCCGGCCAGCGGCCCGGTTGCGCGCTATGACATGCGCGCGGGTACCGTCACCGGCGTCGGCGCGATGGGGCGCGGCATGGGTTCTGCCATGGGCATGATGTTCGGCGGCGGCAGCAGCGCGCCACAGCATGAACTCTACTTGCGACTCGGTTCATCGCAGGCGAGCGCGAAGGGAGCGCCAAAGGCCGATCACTTCATGCCGCCGGTTGCCAAGCTCGGCAAATCGGTGCCGCTCACCACACCGCAGGCCGAGCGCGAGGCCCGCGACGAATTGCCGCAGATGGGCAATGAAAAACCGAAAGGCCGTCTGCTGATATTCTGGGGCTGCGGCGAACATGCACCCAAGGGGCAGCCGGTCGTGATCGACTTTGCCAAGATGGCAGCCGGGCAGGTGCCGCCCGGAATGTGGTCCAATACGGTCCTTCGGGACTGGGGCCCGACCTTGGCTAACAGCAAGACCTTCGGGCGCTGGCCGAATGAGGACACGATGGGCGGGAACAAGGCGATCCGCACCGATGCTTCCCTGATTGGTGCGCACCGGGTTGCCGGCAACTACAGTCCGGAGATGGCCTTCAACCTGCAAAAGGACTTTATGGGTCCGCTCAACGTCAGCACAAGTTCGCTGCCGTCGGGTGCGGGAATGCTGCGGTGGGGTGCGGTGCAGGATGCGACCGGCTATTACGCCACGCTGTTCGGCGGGAAGCAGGGACCGGGCGGCGAGATGGGCGACATGGTGATGTGGTCCAGCAGCGCCTCACGCCAGTTCGGCGGCGGGTTGCAGGACTGGCTGTCCCCCAGCCAGGTCGCGCCGCTGGTGACCAACAAGACCGTTTTGCCGCCCACGGCGACAACGTGCATTGTTCCGGCTGAGGTCAAGGCGGCGACCGAGTTTCGCATGGGTACACTGACCGCGTTCGGACCCGAAGAAAACTTCTCCTATCCGCCCAGACCCGCGGATCCGAAAATGGCCTGGGCGTTGCAATGGACAGCGCGCATCCGGCACCGTTCCACCACAAGCTGGATGGACATGCCGGGAATGCCGGGTGGCATGCCAGGGGGCATGTCGTCGGATGATCCGCCAACGCGGCCGCAACCCAGGCCTGATTGCCGGCCCAAGGGTCTCGGGGGTATCATGGGCGGGGTCCTGACCGGCCGAACCGGGTGCTGATCAACCGTACGAAACTTGATGCCTGACAGGGGGCGCTCACTATCGTCTGGCACAGCCGAACGGGTGCCAGCGAAGCCATGGCGCGCGCCGTGGCGGAAGGGGCAGGCGATCTCGGGCTGCTCTTCCCAGCCCACGAAGCCGATGGGGGCACGTTGTTGGCAGCGTCCGGCTATGTCTTCGTCTGCCCGGAAAACCTTGGCAGCATGAGCGGTATCATGAAGGACATGTTCGACCGGACTTATTACCCGGTTCTTGGACGGATCGAGGGCCGCGCTTATGCGACAGCCATAGCCGCCGGGTCCGACGGTGAGGGGGCCGAACGCCAGATCGACCGAATCGTGACCGGCTGGCGGCTGCGGCGCGTGGCGGAATCATTGATCGTGAATTTGGATGCGCAGCGTCCCGAAACGATACTGGCGCAGAAATCTGTTTCCAAAGAGGACCTTGAACGCTGCCACGATCTGGGCAAGGCCTTCGGGGAGGGTATAAGGCTTGGCATCTATTGAATCAGCACATTTATGTTAGTCAATATCGTGCATTGGGGGATCGACGCGCTTGGAAAATCTGGCAATTCAAGCTGTGCAGACAAGGAGGGCAATGCAATTTGCCGCGCATGTGACCAATAGGATTGCCCCCTCCTCTCCGGCCCTCAGCCTGCATTTTGCCCGTGGCATGCGGCCGAACGTGGAGGCGATCCTGCGTCTGGCAGCGCGCCCGGCTGAAAGCACCGCCTTTTCCATCAGCCTGATGCCCGAGCCGGACGAAGGCTGGCTCGAACTCCTTGCCATGGGGCTGACCTTTGATCTGCACGGGCTGGAACCGTTCAAGCCGGAAAAAATCGATCCGGGCCATCACTATTTCGGCCTCGCCCAGAGCGACTATGTCGAGGGGCCGGATGCTTTGCGCCTTTCGCCGGGACCGCACCTTTCCGGGGCTTCAACCATGCTGCCGGTCTTGCGCCTGCTTGCCGGGCTGGGCGCGGAACTTGCCAGGCTGCCGGGGCTCATGGCGATCGGATGGAGCACTGCGGGAACCCGAATGGCGCCGTCCTATTTCATGAGCAGCGTGCGCGCCTGGCTGGCAGGCGGCGCCTTTCCCGCGCTGGGTCTGACCGGGCTTACTATCCGCGATGATGGCGGGGTTGAGAGCGAAGGCTTTGCCCTGTTCGCCGGCCATGAAATTGTTGTCGAGCCGCTTCCCGAAGAAGCAGTTGCTGATCGTGCAAAGCTTGCCGCGCGGGCGATGCACCACATCGTGCATGCCGGGGCAGGCCAGATCGGCCAGGTTACCGATAGCGCGGGGCGTCCGCTGCATGCGGACTTGGCGGCGAACGGCGGCGTGCTGCGTCTGTGGCGGTCGCTCTGATAGACTTGGCCTGCGGAGCGATGCGGGTGGGGCAGACCCGGGCGACGCGCCACATACAGACAACAGACACAACTCCAGCGACCAAGCCCAAGCAGGTTTTGCCATGTGGAAGGCGGCCCGATCTTCCGTTCCGGGCAGTCAATCGCCAGGGTTCAAGCGATTACAACAGCGCCCTCCAGCGGCATCATCTCCTGCCGCTGCAGCTCCTGTCGATGCGAAGCTTTTTGCGGTTTTTCGAGTCAATTGGCCTTGATAACATCGGTTTCGACGACTTTCGCCGCAACGGCCTCCTTCTGCCCTGCTCAGACGCAACCGCGACGATGATGGCGCTGCCCATGCACCGCGGGCCACATCACCGCTACAATGCGATGGCAATCGAGCGCGTGGCCCGGATCGAGCAGGACTGGCGAAACCGCGGCCGGTCCCTTGATGCCGGCGAGGAAGCGCTGTTCCGGTTGGCTTTGCTGCAAGGCGCCTTGCGCCGGCGCCTGCTCGACCCGCGTCGTGGTCCGATACCGCTCAACCGCAACGATCCGGCCCTGCGCACGCCGGATTTTTCAGATCTCGATGCGATGGCTGATATGCTTTGGGGCGCGACCGAAGGCCTTTAAAGCGAAAGGCCGGCAGTGCGTTCCGCCAGTTCGCGGCGGGCTTCGGCGTATTGCGCAGAGAGCCGAGCAACGCGGTCTGCAACCGATTCAATCGCTTCGACCGCGCCGATCCCTTGCCCGGAACCCCAGATATCCTTCCAGGCCTTGGCCGCGGAATTGCCGCCCGAACCGAAGTTCATCTTGCTGGGATCGCTTTCCGGCAAAGCATCGGGATCAAGCCCCGCGGCGATGATCGAAGGCTTCAGGTAGTTGCCGTGAACCCCGGTGAACAGGTTGGTATAGACGATGTCGTCCGACCGCCCGTCAACAATGGCCTGCTTGTAGGCTTCGACCGCATTGGCCTCATGCGTGGCGATCCACGGGCTGCCGATATAGGCAAAGTCGGCACCCAGCGCCTGAGCGGCGAGGATCGAACGACCGCAGGCGATCGAGCCGGACAAGGCTACCAGGCCGTGGAACCAGCTGCGGATTTCCTGCATCAGGGCGAAGGGCGAAAGCGTGCCGGCGTGTCCCCCGGCCCCGGCGGCGACAGGGATCAGGCCGTCCGCGCCTTTCTCGATCGCCTTGCGCGCAAAGCGGTCGTCGATGACGTCGTGAAGGACAATGCCGCCCCAGCCATGCGCCGCATCGTTCACTTCCTTCACCGCGCCCAGCGACGTGATCAGCATCGGTACGGCCCACTTGGCGCAGGCAGCAAGATCGCTCTCAAGCCGATCATTGGTGCGGTGCACGATCTGGTTGACGGCAAAGGGGGCAGCGGGCGTATCGGGGTTGGCGCGGTTATGTGCGGCCAGCTCCTCGGTGATCTGGTGCAGCCATTCGTCGAGTTGGCTGGCTGGCCGGGCATTCAGCGCGGGGAAGCTACCGACAATGCCGGCCTTGCACTGCGCGATGACCAGTTCAGGTCCGGAAATGATGAACAGTGGCGAGCCGATGACGGGCAGGCGCAGGCGATCGAACGGAGCAGGGAGGTTCATGGTGGGCGGAATGCCCCGTTTCTTGGCACTTGTCGAGCAAGCTGGCCTGATCGCGCGGGCGCTTTTGTGCTGAACTCCTGCTCAGCCGCACTGTGCCAGATTGCCTTTGCGCGGCACTTGCCCGAAGGCATGGGGTGAAATTCTGCGGGAGACCAAAGTCATGAGCGCGCTCGAACTCGATTGCTCGGACCTCGAAAATTACATCGGCAAGCCATTGCAACCAGCCCGCATGGTAGATCCGATTGCCAACAGTGACATTCGCCGCTGGGTTCAAGCGATGCATTACCCGAACCTGCTGCACTACGATCACAACTTCGCAGCGCAAAGCCGCCACGGCCAGCTGGTTGCACCGCAGAGCTTCCCGGTTGTGATGGACGATGCACATGGATCGGCGCCTTCCTGCATCGGTATGATCCCCAATTCTCATATGTTGTTCGGCGGCGACGAATGGTGGTTTTACGGGCCCGTCCTCAAGGCGGGTGAGCGCGTGTTCAACGAACGCATCCCCTTCGACTACACGGTCAAGAACACCTCCTCGTTCGGCCCGACCTGTTTTCAGCGCGGCGACAATTTCTATTACAACCAGGACGGCGATCTGGTTGCCAAACAGCGTTCGACCTCGATCCGCTATCTGCAATCGGCTGGCGAGGCGAGCCAGAGCGATTCCACCGAAGGCCAGGACGATCCCGTGTGGACCGATGACGAGCTGGAAGCGCTGGAGGATCGCAAGTTCACCTGGATCCAGATGATGCACGATCTTGGCCATTCCGCCCGTTACTGGGAGACGGTCAATGTCGGTGACGAGATGCCGGAACGCGTGTTCGGTCCGCACTCGATTGTCAGCTTTACCACCGAATGGCGCAGCTACCTGTTCACTAGCTGGGGCACCACGCACCGCCGGACCGACCTTGATATCGAAGCGCTCGGTTTCGTCGGGCCGATGGCGGGCAAGGAGCAGGATCCCGTCCTCGAACGGATCAATCCGGAGCAGACGGACGGTGCCTATATCGGCCCGTCGCGCGGTCACCTGTTCCCCCGCTGGGCCCGCTATATCGGCATGCCGCGCGGCTATGGTTACGGCGCCTCAATGGGTGCCTGGCTGACCGACTATGCCGCTGGCTGGGCCAGCGAATGGGGCATGGTCCGCCACTCGGTGTGCAATTATCGCAGCCCGGCGCTGACGGGTGACATCACCATCCAGACCGGCAAGATCACCGGCAAATACGTCGATGAAGAGGGCCGCCACATCGTTGCGGTCGACATCCGCATGACAAACCAGCTGGGTTCTGTCCTCGCCACAGCGAAGACCGAAATCGAGCTTCCTGCAAGGCCTGCCTGAACCATGACCACTTTCGACACCTCCGACATCGACCGCTACCTAGGCGTGCCCATGGACCAGTCGTTCCTGCGCGAACCGATCGCCGGAAACGACATCCGCCGCTGGGTCCATGCCATGCATTACCCGAACCTGCTCCACTTCGACCCGAAGTTCGCGGGCGAGAGCCGCTTCGGCAAGCTGGTTGCACCGCAGAGCATTGCCATTGCCACCGACGATGGCCACGGCGCCGGTCCTGCCTGTGTCGGCAAGATCCCGGAATCGCACCTGCTGTTCGGCGGGGATGAATGGTGGTTCTACGGCCCGCGCATCCAGCCCGGTGACACAATCGAAAACAAGCGCGTGCCGTTCGATTACGTCGTCAAGGAAACGGGTTTTGGGCCGACCTGCTTTCAGCGGGGCGACAACAACTACGTCAATCAGAATGGCGAAGCGATCGCCAAGCAGCGCTCGACCGCAATCCGCTATCTTGCCTCGGCAGGCGGCGGCAGCGTGAATGAGGCCGATTTCGCCGAGCCAGAGTGGTCCGACGAGGAAATGGACGCCTTTGATGCGCGCCGCTTCACCTGGGTGAAGATGCTGCGCGATCTGGGTCACGCGGAACGCTGGTGGGATGATGTCGCAGTGGGCGACCAGCTCCCCGAGCGCCTGTTCGGCCCGCACTCCGTCGCCAGCTTTACCACCGAATGGCGCGCCTACATCGTGAACAACTGGGGCACGATGAACCTGCGCAAGAATGACCTTGAGGCGCTGGGCTTCACCCGCGAGATGGCTGGATACGAAAACGATCCCGACATGCTGCTGGACAACACGTTCCTGACCGACGGAGCCTACTACGGCCCGTCGCGCGGGCATCTGTTCCCCAAATATGCCCGCCGGATCGGCATGCCGCGCGGCTATGGGTACGGCGCGTCGATGGGTTCGTGGGTAACGGACTACCTGTCGGGCTGGGCTGGCGAGCATGGCATGGTCGTCCACTCCACGGCCAATTATCGCGGCCCCGCGCTGACGGGAGACGTCACCATCCAGACTGCCGAGGTTACCGAGAAGTCGGTTGACGCCGATGGGCGGCACCTCGTCCACGTCAAGCACCTGATGGAGAACCAGCGCGGCGTGAAGATGTGCACGGGCACTGCGGAAATCTGGCTGCCGAAGAAAAAGGACTGAGCGGCCCGATTGCACTTCGGCAGGCAACGGCTAAACCTCTGGCAACGGAGGATGCCGCCCGATGGCCGAAATGCGCGATTACTCGATCAAGGTGAATGGACAGGCGCGAAAGGTGCGCGCCACGCCGGACATGCCGCTGCTTTGGGCCCTGCGGCAGGAACTCGACTTTGCCGGCGTAAAGTTCGGTTGCGGGGCAGGGCTGTGCGGTGCTTGTACTGTACATCTCGACGGCCAGCCCGTCCGTTCCTGCCAGATGCCGATTGGCGAACTCGGCAAAGGTTCGGTCACGACGATCGAAGGCCTGTCCGGCCCGTTGGCGGACAAGCTGCGGCAGGCGTGGCTTCAGATCGACGTGCCGCAGTGCGGCTATTGCCAGGCAGGCCAATTGATGGCTGCCCATGCCTTGCTGAAGGAAAACCCAAAGCCCGACGCGGCGGCCATCGACGCGGCCATGGAGGGCAACATCTGCCGCTGCGCGACGTATCCCCGCATAAGGCAGGCCATCCGTATAGCTTCCGGCCAGGAGAGCGCGGATGCTTGAGGAGAAGGCACTGGATCGGCGCTCGTTCCTGAAGGTTTCGGCGCTTGCGGGCGGTGGCATGTCGCTTGCGATCGCTCTTCCGGCCTCGGCGCAGGGGGCCAAGCCCGTTGCTGCGGCGCTGACCGTCTATGTGGCGATCGCGGCCGATAACAGCATCACCATCACGGCCAAGAACCCGGAAATGGGGCAGGGTGTAACCACCTCGCTGCCGATGATGATCGCCGAGGAACTCGACTGTGACTGGTCGCAGGTCAAGGTCGTGATGGCAGAGGCTTCCCCGGCCAAGTACGGCGCGCAGATGTCGGTCGGCTCGATGGCGACGCCGATGAACTACATGCCCATGCGGCAGGCAGGTGCGGCGGCGCGCGCGATGCTCGTTTCGGCGGCGGCCAAGCTGTCCGGACTGCCAGCGGGCGAGTTGACCACGAAGTCCGGGCGGGTGCTCCACGCTTCTTCGGGCAAGGCCTGGACTTACGGCGAATTAGCCGCGGAGGCTGCCCGTCAGCCAGTGCCGGCAGCGGCGAGCCTGACGCTCAAGCAGCCCGCGCAATTCGGTCTCATTGGCAAGCGGCAGCGCGGCGTCGAATCGGCGAAAATCGTCAAGGGTGAGCGGCTGTTCGGCATCGACGTTGACCAGCCCGGGCAACTCTACGCGATATACGAAACGGCACCCGCCCACGGCGGCAAGCTGGTCAAGGCGGATATCGCGGCGGCCAAGGCCTCGCCTGGCGTGGTTGCGGTGTTCCCGGTCAATGGCATCGGCGATGCGCAGGTGCTGATTGACGGCATTGCGATCGTTGCGACCAACATCTGGTACGCCGAAAAGGCCCGTGGGCTGCTCAAGCCGGAGTGGGATCTTTCGGCCAGCAAGGACCACACGTCGGCGCGTTATGACGAACTTGCCAAGGCCGCGATCACAGCCGCCAAGGGCAAGGAGTTCCGCAAGGATGGCGATGCCGCTGCCGCTCTTTCTTCCTCCGCGAAGCGCGTTGCGGCGACCTATTCCTACCCCTTCCTTGCCCATGCCACGCTGGAGCCGCAGAACTGCACGGCCCAGATGCATCCTGACGGTGTGCTAGAGCTTTGGGCACCCACCCAGGGGCCGCACTGGGGCATGGACCTGATCGCCAAGCATCTTGGCGTGCCAATGGACAAGCAGCGCGTCCACATCATGCGCTGCGGCGGCGGGTTCGGTCGGCGCGGTTCGAATGACTTCATGATGCAGGCCGCCGCCATCGCAAAGGCACTGCCGGGCAAGCCGATCCAGCTGATCTCGAGTCGTGCCGACGACCTGAAGCGTGACTATTTCCGCCCCGGTGGCTGGCATGCATTCGAGGCCGGCATCTCAGCAGACGGAAAGCTGGATGCCTTCAATTGCCATTTCATCACCTATGGCAGCGGTGGTCAGCCCTATTCGACGGCGCGGCTCAATCCTGCCGCCTTCCCGGCAGGGCTGGTCGGCAACCTCACCTATTCGCAGGATGTGCTCGATACCGTCATCCCCATGGGTTTCCTGCGCGCCCCCGGCGCGAACGGGCAGGCTTTCGCTATCCAGGGTTTCCTTGATGAGGTGGCAGAGGCAGCTGGGAAGGACTTGCCGACCCTGCTCCTTGAACTCTGCGCGAGTGAGCGCACCGTGGGCGACGCCGGGGGGCATGGACCGGCTCCCGTATTCCGCACCACTCGCGCCCGCAGCGTGATCGAGCGCGTCCTAGCCGATTCCGGCTGGACTGGCCGGCCGAAGCAGGCGGGCCGCGGCTTCGGCTTTGCCTTCTACTTCGCGCATCAGGGCTACTTCGCCGAGGTGGTGGATGCCACCGTTTCGGACGGTGCAGTGAAGGTCAACAAGGTCTGGGTTGCCGGCGATGTCGGCAGCCAGATCATCAATCCAATGGGGGCCGAGGCGCAGGTGCGAAGCTCTGTAATCGAAGGACTCCAGATGGCGCTTGGCCAGGAAATGACCTTTACCGACGGCGCGCCGGACCACCGCAATTTCGACGGTTACAGCCCCGCCAGGATGAGCCTGACGCCGGACATTGCCATTTCGTTCGTCCGCTCGGACTATCCGCCGACAGGACTGGGCGAACCCGCCTTGCCGCCGGTCATCCCGGCGCTGACTAATGCGATCTACGCCGCAACCGGCAAGCGCGTGCGCAGCTTGCCGGTGCGTTTGACAGCCTAGAGCGCGTTGGCGGCGCTGAGCACGGCGCGGACACTGGCGGTGGCAACGTCCTCGTCGATGCCGACGCCCCAGACGACCTTGCCGTCTGCCGTGACGCATTCGACATAGGCGGCGGCGCGGGCATCGGCGCCCTTGCCCATTGCGTGTTCCGAATAGTCACGGACTTCGAGCTTTACGCCGAATGCGTCCTCAAGGGTCGAGCACACCGACGAAATCAGGCCATTGCCGCGGCCGGAGACCGATTGTTCGCGACCATCGACGCCGATCTTACCAGCGAAGATTCGCGACCCATCGGCTGCTTTGGTTTCCTCGTAATCGACCAGCTGGAAATGCTGCGGCTCGTCGAGACGGTAGACCCTGCGGAATACGTCCCAGATGTCGGGGGCCTGCAATTCGCGGCCGAGTTCGTCCGCAAGGTCCTGTACATGGCGGCTGAAATGGGCCTGCATCCGCTTTGGCAGCTTCAGTCCCTGGTCCTGCTCGATCACCCAGGCAAAACCGCCCTTGCCGGACTGCGAGTTGACCCGGATCACCGCTTCGTATGAGCGGCCAAGGTCAGCCGGATCGATCGGCAGGTAAGGCACGGCCCAGAGTGGATCGTTGCGCGTTTCCTGCGCCGCGAAGCCCTTTTTGATCGCGTCCTGATGACTGCCGGAAAAGGCGGTAAAGACCAGTTCGCCGCCATAGGGATGCCGCTCCGGCACCTTGAGCTGGTTGCAGTACTCGACCGTCTGGATGACCTCGTCGATGTCCGAGAAATCGAGCTCAGGATCGATGCCCTGAGTGTACATGTTGAGCGCCACGGTGACGAGGCAGCAGTTGCCCGTCCGTTCGCCATTGCCGAACAGGCAGCCTTCGACGCGGTCTGCGCCGGCCATCAGGCCCAGCTCCGCCGCCGCCACGCCGGTGCCGCGATCGTTATGCGTGTGGAGCGAGATCACAGCGCTTTCGCGGTTCGGCAGGTTGCGACAGAAATACTCGATCTGATCGGCGTAGATGTTCGGCGTCGATGCCTCGACCGTGGCGGGCAGGTTGAGGATGATCGGCTTTTCCGGCGTCGGCTGCAGGATGCTCATCACCGTCTCGCAGCACTCGATCGAGAAATCGACCTCTGCGGTGGAGAAGGTTTCCGGCGAATATTCGAAGTGCCAGTCGGTCTGCGGGAAGCGGGCGGCATTATCGCGCAGTTGTTTGGCACCGTTTTCGGCAATGGCCCGGATGTCGGCCTTTTCCATGCCGAACACCACCTGCCGCCACAGCGGCGACACCGCGTTGTACACGTGGACGATTGCCGCATGTGCGCCGGCGAGGCTTTCGAACGAGGTCTTGATCAGGTCATCGCGCGACTGGGTGAGGACCTGGATCATCACGTCCTGCGGCACCCGGCCAGAGTCCACCAGGCCTCGGATGAAATCGTATTCGGTCGCACCGGCGGCGGGAAAGCCAACCTCGATTTCCTTCAGGCCCAGCTTGATCAGCAGGTCGAAGAAGCGCGTCTTCTTTTCCGCGCCCATCGGATCGATGAGCGACTGGTTGCCATCGCGCAGGTCGGTTGAGAGCCAGCGCGGCGCCTTGGTGATCGTGCGCGAGGGCCACTGCCGGTCAGGCAGGTGGATTTGCGGGAAGGGCCGGTACTTGGCCGAAGGGTCTTTCAACATGGTCATGGCGTTACTCGGAATTCGGATTTACGGTCGGTCGGCGATCGATCCCTTGAGCGCGAGCCGCGCCGGGAGAGCCGACACGGCAATTCACGCCCAAGGGCGCGTAAGTCGCAGCGTAAGTCCGAGGTTCCGTGTCATGTTTTGGCCTATGGGCAAGGCGGGTGGGCTTGTAAAGGCCCATAAGCCCGCCCTGCCGATAGTGTTCACGTAGCGGTGATCACTCTGTCGCCAGTTCCTTCTTCGGCCGGGCATGGACAACCTTGCCATAGCCCCTGCCGTAGTCGAGCGTACCGAACATCCAGTCATACAGCAGGCTGATCGTCGCGAAATTGCCGCCGGTGAAGTAGGCGTGATGGTTGTGGTGCATTACCGACATCGTGTTGAGATAGCGGAAGGGGAAGCTGTCGGTCTTCCAAAGATCGTGGTTGTGCTGGTTGATTTCCGAGAACGCGATCCAGGTGATCACGACCGTCGGCACTGAGAAATTGCCCAGCAGGAATGACAGGCCGAAGATCGTTCCGACATAAAGGCCCAATCCTCCGGCAACCTCGATCGGGTGGATAAAGCTCGAATCCCCGCGGCAGGGGTTGTGCTGGCGATGATGGACAGCGTGCACCCACATCAGCGGGCCCTTGAAGTAGCCGCTGTCGTGGAACAGGAAGCGGTGCACCAGATAGTAGAAGAAATCATAGACCAGCAGGATGATCACGCAGTCACGCAGGACCCGGCCGACCGAATGGAGTTCAGGGGAAATCGCGAATGGCACTATGGCTGCAAAGATCACCACCCAGAAGATCGCTCCCCACTTTCGGTTCCACGCCTGATTGGCGGCATAGGTTGGCTTTTGCATCTTCTCTTCGAAGGCGGCCCGGTTCGCCTTGGCAGAGGCCCTGAAGGTCGGCACGAGTGCGGTACCGATAATGCGAAGCAGCTTGGTGATGGCGATGATGGCGACGGCGGCGATCAGCGACTGTTGCCAGTGGTATCCGGCAAGCAGGCTGTTGGTAATCTCATCCATAGTTCTAGTCCTCTGGCTAAAGCGCGAGAACACTGTTCTCATACCGAGGTCTAGACCAATTCGCCAGGGATCATCCTTGATCGAGCGCAAATTCTCAGGCGACGGGAGTGACGGGCTCCGCTGGCTTGGCCGCGCCCAACCGAACTATCGGAACAAGCAGCAGCATCATCACAGCAAGCCCAGCAAACAGGCCAAAGATCACATCGTAACTGCCCGTCACGTCATAGATGCGCCCGAACAATGGGGGCGAGATCAGCAAGAAGGACATGATCAGCAGGTTGAGCATGCCGCCGACTCGCCCGACAACTTCCCGGCCCCAGATGCGCGGGATAAGGAAGCTTTCCATCGGGATCATCATCCCGCCGAAAAACCCCATGAGTGCCACGCCGGTCGCGATCGCGGTATAGCCTGCGTCGGCCCAGATCATGGCCACGCAGCCCAGGGCGTAGCCGATCAGGCTGACCGCCATCATGAGGCGCGGATTCATCCGGTCTGCCATGACCGCGAAGCCAAGCTTGGCGACGAAACCGCTGCTGGCATAGATCGAGATCAGGAAGGCTGCCGACCCCGCAGCAATGCCAACGTCCGTGGCTAGCGACACCAGGTTTGTCACCATGCCCTTCAGGCCGGCAGTCACCGTCGCCACGAGTACCGCGATCATCCAGAACGTGGGATCGCGGAGCAGCGTGGTTGCCGGAATGGTCCTGACCTTGTTCGCAGCCAGTGAAGCCTCTGCATCAACAGCCGCGCCGTCCGGATTCAATCCGCGATCCGCAGGGTAGTTGACGATGAAGGCGGTCGTCAAAAGCGTGATGGCGAGAACGATCAGCGCCAGCGCGCGCAGGCCCATCCGCCATTCGAGATTTTCAAGCAGATATTGCATGACCGGCGGAAAGATCACGCCGCCTACCGAAATGCCGGCAATCGCCACGCCAAGGGCCGTGCCTCGCCGCTTTGCGAACCAGCGCGTCAAGAGGACCGTGCAGGCCAGCGGCCCGATCAGCAAATTGGCCGGCGCGACAAGCAGGCCATAGACGATGAGGACATGGTTGAAGCTCTGCGCAAAGCTGATCGCGACGAAACCGAGCGCCAGCAATACCCCGCCAAGCGCCATCGCCTTTTGGAGCGATACGCGGTCGAGCAGCTTGCCTACACTGGGAGAAATAAGTGCCGAGACACCGGAGAGCACCGTCATCGCAAACATCAGCCACATGCGCGAAGGGTGGAATTCCTTCGCCAGCGGCACCGCGATAACACTGTAGGAAGAGGTGATCATGGCAGTTACCGCCAGCAACACCAGGCAGGCTCCCACCTGCCGCCAGCCAACCGCGAATGAGCGTTCCATGCCGTCTCCCGGAAATTCGGGCCCTTCGCGCCCGTTATCCGTGGAGTATGAACGTCAAAGGCGGAAAAGGAAGTCGGCCGGGCCCGCTCGCCCCGGCCGGCTGCGGAACTTCTTCCATTCATCGCCGGGGCAGGGTGAACGCGCGCAGCAGAATGGGGAAGGAACCGAAGCTCCTTCCCCATCCATGCCGAACGCCTGGAGGGATGGTCAGGCGGCTTCGAGCATCCGGGCAAGATCCGCCTCTGCCTCTCCGGTCGGTCGGATATCGAACTTGTCGATCAGGATGCCGAGCACCTCGGGGGTGAGGAACTGCGGCAGCGTGGGGCCGAGGTGAATGCGGCGAATGCCCAGGTGCAGCATGGTCAGCAGGACCGCCGTGGCCTTTTGCTCGAACCAGCTGATCGCATAGTGCAGCGGCAGGTCGTTGACGCCGACACCCAGCGCACCGGCGACCGCAACGGCAATCTGGATGGCCGAGAAGGCATCGTTGCACTGGCCGACGTCAAGCACGCGGGGCACGCCGTTGATGTCACCCAGGTCCTCGCCATTGAAGCGGAACTTGCCGCAGCCCAGGGTCAGAATCAGGCTGTCCTGCGGCGTCGCCATGGCCAGATCGTGGAAGTAGTTGCGGCCTGGGCGAGCGCCATCGCAGCCGCCGATCAGGAACAGGTTCTTGACGTCGCCCTTGTCGATCATGCCGAGCAGCGTGTCGGCCACGCCCATCACGGTGTTGCGGGCAAATCCGGTGGGAATGGTCCGTTCGGGCGCGTCCTCGGCAAAGCCCGGCTTGGCAAGCGCGCATTCGATGGCCGGTGTGAAATCGTGATCCTGAATGTGCGGAAGCCCTTTCCAGCCCACGGGACCCGCAGTGAATATCCGGTCGCCATAGCCCTTGATCTCGGGATTGATCAGGCAATTGGAGGTCATGACGATCGCCCCCGGGAAGGCATCGAAGTCCCTCTGCTGGTCCTGCCATGCCCCGCCGTAATTGCCGACGAGGTGTGTGAACTTCTTGAGGCCGGGATAGGCATTTGCGGGCAGCATTTCGCCGTGGGTATAGACGTTCACGCCCTTGCCCTCGGTCTGCTTGAGAATGGTTTCGAGGTCGCCCAGGTCATGGCCGGAGACGAGCAGGGCCTTGCCGGCCTTGGGGCTCATCCGCACCATGGTGACTTCGGGATGGCCGAAGCGGCCGGTGTTGGCAGCATCGAGCAGCTCCATCACCCTGAGGTTCAGCGCGCCCACCGCGAGGGATTCGCTCAGCAGTTGATCGGCATCGGTCGGATCAGTGGCGAGGAAAGCGGAAATGCGGTGGAATTCCGCGCTAACTTCAGCCTCTTCCTCTCCCAGCACGCGGGCATGTTCGCCATAGGCGGCTGTACCCTTGAGGCCATAGAGGATGAGGTTGCGCAGGCCGACGATCGAGGGGCCATCGCGGTCCATGAAGCGCTGGATCGCGGCCATCGGAGCGGCGGCGGCCAGTTCCGACGGGGTCGTGCCGGGGTTCCACGTGGCAGGTTCGGGCAGGTCAGAAAGATCGGCACCGGCCTTGATGGCGAGCGCCTTGGCCCGCTCGCGCATCTCCAGGGCCTGGGCAATCAGGCCGGTGAAGCGATCAGGGTCGAAATTGACGTTGGTAAGCGTCGTGAACCAGGCGTGCGGCGTAAAGGCGTCGACCTGCGCGTTCTGCAGCCCTTTTTCCGCGGCGCGGTGGGCAAAGACGGACACGCCCATCATCAGGCGCAGAAGTACGTCCTGCATATCGGCGACCTCGGCAGTCTTGCCGCAGGAGCCCACTTTGACGGCACATCCGCCCTTGTTCGATTGTTCGCACTGCACGCAATACATGGTCGTTCCTTATAAAGTGGACTTGCAGATACCACTTTAATCAGGGCGCGACCGATTCCCTTGATCTCGATCAATTCACCCGAACGCTTGTCACGCCACGGAGTTTTGTCGAAAGAAAGCCCCGATGCAGCTGACCCGCCACACAGACTATGCCTTGCGCCTGCTGATCCAGCTGGCCGGATTTCCCGGGCAGCGCGTGTCGATTGGGGCGGTGGCGAAGGAACAGGACATTTCGCAGAGCCACCTGATGAAGGTTGCCAATGATCTTGCCCGCGCAGGTTTTATTGACGCGGTGCGGGGAAGGGCGGGGGGCATATCGCTCAGCCGCCCGCCGGAAGAGATCAACATCGGCGCGGTTGTCGCTGCGATGGAGCCGCATTGCGAACTGGTGAAGTGCAGCGAATGCCGCCTGGTGCAGGGATGCGGGCTCCCGGGCGTCCTGTCGAAAGGCATCGGTGCCTTCATGGACGTCCTGCGCGGCTATACTCTGGCAGACATCATCCGCTGACAGCTGACACGAAAAAGCCCGCCCCGCTGCTGCGGGACGGGCCTCTTCTTAGGCGTTGCTGCCGAGATCAGTTCTTCGACTTGTCGACCAGCGCGTTGGCGCCGATCCACGGCATCATCGCGCGCAGCTTAGAGCCGGTTTCCTCGATCTGGTGGCGCTTGGCGGCGATGCGCGAGGCCTTCAGTTCGGGCTGGCCGGCGCGGTTGTCGAGCACGAAGTCCTTGACGAAGCGGCCCGACTGGATGTCAGCCAGAACGCGCTTCATTTCCTTCTTGGTCTCTTCGGTAATGATGCGCGGGCCGGTCTTGATGTCGCCGTATTCGGCGGTGTTAGAGATCGAATAGCGCATGTTGGCGATGCCGCCTTCATACATCAGGTCGACGATCAGCTTGAGCTCGTGAAGGCACTCGAAATAGGCCATTTCGGGGGCGTAGCCGGCCTCGACCAGCGTTTCGAAGCCAGCCTGGACCAGCGCCGTGGTGCCGCCGCAAAGAACGGCCTGCTCACCGAACAGATCGGTTTCGCATTCCTCGCGGAAGTTGGTTTCGATGATGCCCGAACGGCCACCGCCGACACCGCTCGCATAGGCGAGGGCGACGTCATGCGCGTTGCCGGTCTTGTCCTGATGGACGGCGACGAGGCAGGGAACGCCGCCGCCGCGCTGGTATTCGCTGCGCACGGTGTGACCGGGGCCCTTCGGCGCGATCATGATTACGTCGATGTCATTGCGGGGTTCGATCAGGCCGAAGTGGATGTTGAGGCCGTGGGCAAAAGCGAGCGCCGCGCCGGGCTTCAGGTTGGCGTGCAGGTCTTCGGCATAGATTGCGGCCTGATGCTCGTCGGGGGCGAGGATCATGATGATGTCAGCCCAGGCGGCGGCGTCCTTGTTGGACATCACCTTGAAGCCCGCGCCTTCGGCCTTCTTCGCCGTGGCCGAACCTTCGCGCAGCGCAATGGCGACTTCCTTCACGCCGCTGTCGCGCAGGTTCTGCGCATGGGCGTGGCCCTGCGAGCCATAGCCGAGCACGGCAATCTTCTTGCCGGTGATCAGGTTGATATCGCAATCGGCGTCGTAATAGACCTTCATCGTATTCTTCCTCGTAGTTCAATGCGTCTTCCCGGGCTTGACCCGGGACCGCTGGCCGCTTGGCGCAACCTCGCGTCGACGAGGCCAGCGATCCCGGCTTTCGCCGGGATGACGGGTGAAAGTATCAGGCCCCCTCAGGCCCCCTCGTCATGCCGACGATGCCGGTACGTCCCACTTCGACCAGCCCCAGTTCGCGCATAATGGCGATGAAGCTGTCGATCTTTTCGGGCGTCCCGGTCAGTTCGAAAATGAAGCTGGAGGTCGAAGTGTCGACCACCTTGGCGCGGAACACGTCGGCGACGCGCAGTGCCTCGACGCGCTTTTCGCCAGTGCCGGACACCTTGATCAGCGCCAGTTCGCGTTCGACGTGCGGGCCGGCTTCGGTCAGGTCGACGACCTTATGCACTGGCACCAGCCGTTCGAGCTGGGCGTGGATCTGGTCGATCACCGCGGGCGGGCCCTGCGTCACGATGGTGATGCGGCTCGTCGCGTGGTTCTCCGAGATATCGGCCACGGTCAGGCTGTCGATATTGTAGCCGCGCGCGGTGAACAGCCCGGCGATCTTGGCGAGGATGCCCGCTTCGTTGTCCACCGTGATGGCAAGGACGTGGCGTTCCGAGGCTTGCTGCTTGATCTTCATCATCCCGGCCCCCTTACACCAGCGCCTTGGCTTCATCGTCCATGGTCCCGGCGACGACATCGCCCTGCAGGATCATGTCCGTATGCGCCGCGCCTGACGGGATCATCGGGAAGCAGTTGGCCTGCTTGGCGACGAGGCAATCGACGATCACCGGCCCGTCATGGTCGATCATTGCCTGGATGCCGGCGTCAAGCTCGTGCTCGCTCTCGATGCGGATGCCCTTCCAGCCATAGGCTTCGCCCAGCTTCACGAAGTCGGGCAGGCTGTCCGAGTACGAGTTCGAATAGCGGCTTTCATAGGTCAGTTCCTGCCACTGGCGGACCATGCCCATGTATTCGTTGTTGAGTATGAAGATCTTCACCGGCAGGCGGAACTGGCTCGCGGTGCCGAGCTCCTGGATATTCATCTGGATCGAGGCTTCGCCGGCAATATCGATGACTAGGCTGTCCGGATTGCCGAGCTGCGCGCCGATCGCGGCGGGAAGGCCATAGCCCATGGTGCCGAGCCCGCCCGAGGTGAGCCACTTGTTCGGGCCAAAGAAGTGGAAATGCTGCGCCGCCCACATCTGGTGCTGGCCGACCTCGGTCGAGATGATCGGGTCCTTGTCCTTGGTCAGCTCGTAAAGGCGTTCGATCGCCAGCTGGGGCGCGATTTCGCTGCGCGGCTTGGGATAAGCGAGGCTCTTCTTGTCGCGCCAGCGGTCGACCTGCTTCTTCCACGCGGTCAGGTCCTGCGCCTCGCGGCTGCCCCATGCCTCGATCAGCTGCTCCAGCACCTCGGCGCAGTCGCCGACGATCGGCAGGTCGACGTGGACTGTCTTGTTGATCGAGCTGCGGTCGATATCGATGTGGATCTTGGTTGAATTGGGCGAGAAGGCATCGAGACGGCCTGTGACGCGGTCATCGAAGCGCGCGCCGACGCAGAGGATCAGGTCGGCCTGGTTCATCGCCATGTTGGCTTCATAGGTGCCGTGCATGCCCAGCATGCCCAGCCAGTCGGCATGGTCAGCAGGGAAGGCGCCGAGGCCCATCAGTGTCGATGTGGTCGGTGCGCCAGTCATCGCCTGCAGCTTGCGCAGCAACTCGCTGGCGCGCGGGCCGGAATTGATGACGCCGCCGCCGGTGTAGAAAACCGGAGCCTTGGCATTGGCGAGCAGTTCGATCGCCTTGGCAATCTCGCTTTCGCTGCCCTGCATGCGCGGCGAATAGCGGTTGCGGCGCTGCGGCTTGCCTTCGTTGAAAGTTGCCGTGGCGATCTGCACGTCCTTGGGAATATCGATCACGACCGGGCCGGGCCGGCCGGTGGTGGCAATCTGGAACGCCTCGTCAATAACGGCGGCCAGTTCGCTCGGGTCCTTCACAAGGTAGTTGTGTTTGCAGCAATGGCGGGTGATGCCGATGGTATCGGCTTCCTGGAACGCGTCCGAGCCGATCAGGCCCGATGGCACCTGGCCAGTGATGACGACCAGCGGGATGGAATCGAGGAAGGCGTCGGCAATGCCGGTGACCGCGTTCGTCGCGCCGGGGCCTGAGGTAACCAGGACGACGCCGGGCTTGCCGGTCGAGCGGGCATAACCCTCAGCCGCATGGGCGGCGCCGGCTTCGTGACGGACGAGGATATGGCGGATGCGCTCTTCGGCGAAGAGTTCGTCGTAGATCGGCAGCACCGCGCCGCCGGGATAGCCGAACACGAATTCGACCCCCTGCTGGACCAGGCTTTCAACCAGAATGTTTGCGCCGCTGCGCTCCTGGCTCACTGTACGCACTCCTCAAATTCGTCACTTGCCGCGCTTAAAAGACAGACCCGGCACAGTATCCTGCGCCGGGTCGCCTCTCCAGCTCGCTCAGGGCCACATATGAAGCCCGTTGTGCGGCGCGGTAGGCGACAGGAAATAACGTGTCAATAGCTAATCACGTAATAATGATGCGAATATATCCTCTATATTAAAATCTTCTGACTCAACCCTCGGCCAATCTTCGGACGGCTGGTTGCGCAGCCAGGTCATCTGGCGCTTGACGTAGTTGCGCGTTGACTGGCTCCCGCGCGTCTCTGCATCAGCCAAAGAACTAATTCCTCGCAGGAAATCAGCAATTTCCGGCACACCTATCGCGCGCATGACAGGAAGATCACCTGGAAGGGCCCGGGCCAGCAGTGCCTCGACCTCCGCAATTGCGCCGCGCTGCAGCATGGAGTGGAAGCGGCGGTCACAGCGCTCGTAGAGCCACGCGCGATCGGGAAGGAGGATGGCGGGATAGAGTGCAACCTGATCGCCAATTCCCCCGGAAAGCTGCTGCTGCCAGTGGGCGAGGGGGCGTCCGGTCGAGCGCGCCACTTCCAGTGCCCGTGCCACGCGGGTGGCGTCGCCTGCATCCAGGCGGGCCGCACGCTCGGGATCTTCCACTTGCAGCGCCGCATAGGCTTGCGCGACCGGCAGGGAGCGAACCTCTGCGCGGATCTGCGGATCAATCTCTGGCACCGGGGCGATCCCCTCGATCAGCGTCCGGATATAAAGCCCCGTCCCGCCGACAAGGATCGGCACCGCACCAGCCGCATGGGCAGCTGCGACTTCCGCCTTGGCCGCCTGCGCCCAGTCCGCTGCCGAGCAGGCGGTCGCACCGTCCCATGCGCCATAGAGGCTGTGCTCGACGCCTTTCATCTCCTCGTCCAAAGGCCGAGCGCTCAAAATGCAGAGATCGGCATAGACCTGCGCGGAGTCCGCGTTGATCACCACGCCCCTGCGCCCGCGCTTTTCCAACGCCTGCGCCAGACGGACAGCCAGATCGCTCTTGCCGCTCGCCGTTGGCCCTGCAATGAGCGCCAGCGGCGGCCTTCCGGGTCCTTCAGGAGAATCTTCAGTGCTCATCGCCCGCGTAATAGCAGAACCGGAACAGATGTCGGCACATGTCGATGCTGCCATCGCGGCAATGAAGGCGCGTGGCACCGTGGTGGCCGGGGCGGCCATGACCGATTTCTGCGGCAACGTGCTGGAATTCGATATTGCCGAGGGCGATCCTGCGGTGGTGCGCGAAGTGCTCGACGCACAGTTCGCCCCCAGCGACGTGCTGGTGACCGATCACGAGCCGCGCGTGCCGGGCCTGTTCGTGTCGGACATGGATTCGACCATGATCATGGCCGAATGCATTGACGAACTTGCTGATTTTGCCGGCCTCAAGCCGCAGATCGCCGCAATTACCGAGCGCGCCATGCAGGGCGAGCTCGATTTCGAGTCTGCCCTGCGCGAACGCGTATTGTTGCTGCGCGGCCTGTCCGAAGGCGCGATTGCCGAATGCCTGGCCACCCGCATCGCTCCGATGCCGGGCGCGCGGGTGCTGGTGGAAACGCTGAAGGCCCATGGCTGCAAGACCGTGCTGGTCACGGGCGGATTCCATCAGTTTGCCGATCCGGTGGCAGAGCAGCTCGGCTTCGAGATGGTCGTCGGCAATCGGCTCGAGGTGCTGGGCGGCGAACTCTCCGGCGGCCTAGTCGGCGCGATCACGGACAGCAGCGTCAAGAAGGCGGTCCTGCTTGAGGAGGCTGCACATCTGGGTGAGGGGACTGTAACGCTTGCCACAGGCGATGGCGCCAACGACATCCCGATGATCGAAGCTGCGACCTATGGCATTGCCTATGCCGCCAAGCCCAAGGCCCGCGCGGCTGCCGATGGCTGGGTTGACCGGGGAGACCTGACGAACGTGCTCAACCTGCTCGGCATCCCGCGCGATCAGTGGGTCTGGGAATAGGCCGTGTGCAATTTCGCCTGCCTGCGGCGCCATGCCAGGTATCGCAGGCCAAGCGCAAGGTAGCAGGCGAGGGCTAGCGGGATGGTAGCCAACCGCTCTTCTCCGGAAATTGCCTTGCCGGTGTAGGCCAGGGTGAATGCTCCCCACAGGATGTAGATTCCGGCCTTGTGCAGCCGTTTCCAGTTTGGCCCGAGCGCCTTTTGTGCCGCATCGTTCGACGTCAGCACCATAGCGTAAAGCACGGCATAGACCGGGGCGCCCAGCAGTGGAACCGGCTGGCCGATGGCTATGAAATAGGTGACGAATGCCGCCAGGTGAACTGTATGGACCAGCGCGAAGCTGAGCCCGTTACGCCGCCGACTCAGATAAAGTGCCTTCGTGTAATGGCTGGGGCTCAGGCGATAGAGTGATGAAGCAAGGAACACAGGAAGGAAGAGCAGGAACGACGCCCGAGCCGTATAGCGCGCCGCCAGCTTGATCCCCTCGACCGGATCGGCGCCCAGCCTCAACCCGATTATCACGGCTCCAGTGGCCATGACGGTGCCGACCATCAGGCTGAATATGCGCATGGCGCCCCCCTTATGTATCCCCTCAGCAAGGATAGTGTTCACTAGTGACCTAAGCTAGGGATAATTTGCTATTGACACCTATGTCAGTAATGGCCATCTCGACACTATGGATATGCCTGCTTCACATGACGCATTCGATGCGGCCACCAAGGCGGCGCGAGCCAATAAGCCCGTGCTGATCCCCGGCCGTCCGAAACTTCGCTATGACTGGCCCCGCGCGTGGAAGCACTTCCGTGCGCTTATCCGTAACAAGGAAGACACCACGCAGGTCTTCCACGTCTTCGAATCCCTCCCGTGGAAGGGCATGGAAGCGGCCGCCGTGCAGTTTCTCGAAAGCCCCGAAGGGCGCGCGCTCTATGAAGCGGAACCTTTCCTGCCAGCGCTGCTAGACGATCACGCGGCGCTGCGCCGGATGCCAGCCGGTTCGCTTGCTCACGCCTATTGCGACTTCATGGAAGGCGAAGGCCTGACCGCCCAAGGGCTGGTCGACGAGTTCGAGACCTTCTGGGCGGATCGTCCGCGCTTTGACGACCGTTTCACCTGGTATTTCGACCGCATCCGCGACACGCACGATTTCCTCCACGTGCTGACGGGATATGGCCGCGACGCCCTGGGCGAGCTCTGCGTGCTGGCCTTTACCTATAGCCAGCAGCCCGCTCCGGCTCACCTGTTCCTCGGTTATGCCGGGGGCGTGGAACTGCGCACGCGGATCAAAAGCAAGGCCCCGGTGCTGCGCGCGATCCGTGAAGGGCAGAAGCTGGGCAAGGCTTGCCCGCGCCTGGCCGAATTGCCGATCATGGAATTGCTGCCGCTCCCCATCGAGGAAGCGCGCCGCCGGCTCAACATCACGCCCGCGCGCAATTACACCCAGTGCCACGCCGAGTGGCGGGCGCTGGGCGTTGATCCCTATGACCTGATCGCGCCGGTCGAAGGCCCGATGGCAGTGGCGGCTTAGGCTTCCATCCAGTCGCGGAAGAACGACTCGCTGGCTTCGCGAAGCGCCGAGAGGGCCACCGGCTTACCGTTGACCTCAAGCGCCGAGCCACCCGTCTTGCCGATCGACATGAGCGGAAGGTCCAGCCCTTCCAGCGCATCGGCATCGGGCAGGGTTACGACATAGCGTGACTGCGCCTCGCCAAAGGCCAAGCCGGCGTTCATGCCATCGAGCTCGGCACCGATATTCCCGGCCAGCGCCATTTCGGCAATTGCGACGAGAAGGCCGCCGTCGCTGATGTCATGGACGGCGGTTACTGTGCCCGCATCGATCAGTCCGCGAATGGCCTCGCCAAGCTCGCGTTCCAGCGCCAGGTCGACCGTCGGCGCGTCGCCATCCTCGCGGCCATGGATTTCGCGCAGGTAAAGCGACTGGCCAAGCTGGTCATAGTTATAGCCGATGACAACAATGTCCTCGCCTTCGCTCTTGAAAGCGATGGTCGCCATCTTCTCGTGATCTTCCATCAGGCCGACGCCGCCGATGGCAGGGGTGGGCAGGATGGCCGAGCCGCCGCCAGTTGCCTTGCTTTCGTTGTAAAGGCTGACGTTGCCCGAGACGATCGGATAGTCCAGCGCGCGGCAGGCATCGCCCATGCCGTTCAGGCAGCCGACGATCTGCGCCATGATTTCCGGGCGCTGCGGGTTGGCGAAGTTGAGGCAGTTGGTGATCGCCAGCGGCGTCGCGCCGACCGCGCTGATGTTGCGATAGGTTTCGGCCACGGCCTGCTTGCCGCCTTCGTAAGGATCGGCATAGCAATAGCGCGGTGTGCAGTCGGTGCTCATGGCGAGCGCCTTCTGCGTGCCGTGAACGCGCACCACAGCCGCATCGCCGCCGCTCTTCTGCAGCGTGTCAGCGCCCACTTGCGAGTCATACTGCTCCCAGATCCACCGCCGAGAGGCGAGGTCGGGGCAGGCCATCAGCTTTAGCAGGTCCGCACCCAGATCGGCGCTTTCCGGCACGTCGCCCAGCGGGGCGACATTGGCCCACACCTTGTATTCTTCCGGCGAAACGTAGGGCCGCTCATATTCCGGTGCGTCGTCGGCCAAGGGCCCGAGCGGAATGTCGCAGACGACCTCGCCATTGAATTCCAGAACCATGTGGCCGGTGTCGGTCACTTCGCCGATAACCGCGAAGTCGAGCTCCCACTTCTTGAAGATCGCCTCGGCCATGGCTTCCTTGCCGGGCTTGAGCACCATGAGCATGCGCTCCTGGCTCTCGCTCAGCATCATCTCGTATGGCGTCATGCCCTCTTCGCGGCACGGCACCATGTTCATGTTCAGCCGGATGCCCGCGCCGCCCTTGCTCGCCATTTCGACCGAGCTCGAGGTGAGGCCTGCCGCGCCCATGTCCTGGATCGCGACGATCGCATCGGTCGCCATCAGTTCGAGGCAGGCCTCGATCAGCAGCTTTTCGGTGAAGGGATCACCCACCTGCACGGTGGGGCGCTTTTCCTCGGACTTCTCGTCGAAATCGGCCGAGGCCATGGTCGCGCCGTGGATGCCGTCGCGGCCCGTCTTGGAGCCGACATAGACGATCGGATTGCCGAGGCCGGTGGCGGCGCAATAGAAGATCCTGTCCTGCTCGGCGACGCCAACGGTCATCGCATTGACGAGGATGTTGCCGTCGTAGGCCTTGTGGAAGTTCGTCTCGCCGCCCACGGTCGGTACGCCGACGCAGTTGCCATAACCGCCAATGCCCGCGACGACGCCTTGCACCAGGTGCTTCATCTTCGGGTGGTCGGGACGGCCGAAACGCAGCGCGTTCATGTTTGCCACCGGGCGCGCGCCCATGGTGAACACGTCGCGCAGGATACCGCCAACGCCGGTAGCCGCGCCTTGATAAGGCTCGATGTAGCTGGGGTGGTTGTGCGACTCCATCTTGAAGATGGCGGCCTGATTGTCACCGATGTCGATGATGCCGGCGTTCTCACCCGGGCCGCAGATTACCCACGGAGCCTCGGTCGGCAGCTTCTTCAGGTGGAAGCGGCTCGACTTGTACGAACAATGCTCGGACCACATGACCGAGAAGATGCCGAGCTCGACAAGGTTCGGCTCGCGCCCGAGTGCGTTGAGCACGCGCGCGTATTCGTCTTCGGACAGCCCGTGGGCGGCGACAACATCAGGCGTAATGTCGGTCATGCGCGCGCCCATAGCCGCGCAGGGCCGCCATGGCTAGGCCGCGAAACGCGTTGTCACCCAAGTAGCCACAGTCGCCGCCACAGCGGTGGCAAATGCGCCCCAGATGATGTCGACGATCGTCACGTGGACGGGCCACACCTTCATTGTCGCCTGATTGGTCAGGTCATAGGTGGAATAGGCTAGCCCGCCCAGCAGCGCGCCGTTGAGCAGAGCCGCGCCGGTCCCGCCCGTCAGGCCCGGCCGCACCGCGAACCAGACCATGCCGGCGATGTAGATCGCATAGAACACCAACGCGGGGCCGCCCCGGAATGACGGGGCCAGCAGTTCGCCGATGGCTGGCCGGTAAAAATTCTTGCCCGCCCAGCCGAGCCACAGGAAGTCCAGCACGCCAAAGCTGATGGCGGCGGAAACGTATGCAATTACCCATTTCATCTGCGGTTTCTCCCTGATGGCAGCTTGACCGTGACGCGCGGCAAGGTCAATGGTTCCGCCATGTCCGAAACGACCCAAGAAATGACCTTCGAACAGGCCCTGCGCGCTCTGGAAGACGTGGTGCGCAAGCTGGAAAGCGGTGAAGTGCCGCTCGACGATTCGATCACGCTCTATGAAGAGGGTGAGCGGCTGCGCAAACTGTGCCAGGCCCGGCTAAATGCGGCTTCGGCGCGGATCGAGAAGATCGTCAAGGGCGCTGACGGACAGCCCGCCACCGCGCCTTTCGATCCTGCTGGCGCCTGAGCCGCTGGCTATGCCGGCCAGTCCGATCCTCAGCGCCGCGCTTAGCCGCATCGCCGCCGATGTCGACGCGATGTTCGATGCCATGCTGCCAGTCCCTGACGATGCTCGCGCGCGGCTGATCGAGGCCATGCGTTATGCCGCAATCGGCGGCGGCAAGCGGCTCCGCCCGCTGTTGCTGACCGCTACGGCCGAGCTCCACGGCGTCGATTTCTCCACGGCCCTGCGCGCCGGTGTCGCGATCGAGGCGATCCACGTCTATTCGCTGATCCATGACGACCTGCCCTGCATGGACGATGACGACATGCGCCACGGCAAGCCGACGCTCCACAAGGCATTTGACGAGGCGACCGCAGTGTTGGCGGGTGATGCGCTCCACGCCTTCGCTTTCGAAGTGATCGCCGATCCCGACCTGTTCCCGGATCCTTTCACCCGCGCCGAACTGGTGCTCGCCCTTGGCAATGCTGCGGGGATGAACGGCATGGCCGGCGGGCAGATGATGGACATTGTTGCCGAGGGTGAGTGCTTTGATCTCCGCACTGTTACGCGGCTCCAGCAACTCAAGACCGGTGCCTTGCTGGGTGCGGCGGTGGAGATGGGGGCGATCCTCGGCCGTTTGCCGCCCGAGGGCCGCACGCACTTGCGCGGATATGCGCGCGACATCGGGCTTGCCTTCCAGATCGCCGACGACCTGCTTGACCATGAAGGCGATGAAACGGCCGCAGGCAAGGCTCTGCGCAAGGACGAGGCGGCGGGCAAGCAGACCTTCGTCTCGCTCCTGGGCCCCGAACGCGCCCGCCAGCAGGCGACGATGCTGGTCGACCAGGCCATTGCGCATCTCGCCCACCACGGGCAGGAAGCAGACCTGCTGCGGGCCCTGGCGCGCTATGTGGTTGAGAGGGACAGGTGACATGACTGAACGCGTGGGCGTCTATCCCGGCACTTTCGATCCGATCACGCTGGGCCATGCCGATATCATTCGGCGCGGGGCCAAGCTGGTGGACAAGCTGATCATCGGCGTCACCACCAATATCGCCAAGTCACCCATGTTCAGCGATGACGAACGCATTGCCATGGTCCGGCGCGAGGCTGAGGGGCTGGGGATCGACACTGTCGAGGTGGTCGGCTTCAACTCGCTGCTTATGGATTTCGCCGATGCGCAGGGTGCCTCGGTCGTGATCCGCGGTATTCGCGGTGTGACCGACTTCGAATACGAATACCAGCTGACCGGCATGAATCGCCAGCTCAACAACAAGGTCGAGACGGTGTTCCTGATGGCAGATGTCAGCTTGCAGCCGATTGCCAGCCGTTTGGTAAAGGAAATTGCCCTTTACGGCGGAGACATTGCCAAGTTCGTCAGCCCCGCCGTCCGCGCCGACGTTCTCGCCCGCATCACCGAGACGGCGCGACTTGCACGGGACTGATTTACGATCCTTGCACCCCGTTCATTGCCATGACAGTTGCCGGGCGCTATCGACACGCCACCAAGGCACCAGCCACGAGAGTTGACCAGATGAAGCCGCGTAACCTGATCGTTTCCATCATGCTGGGCCTGGCCCTGGTGGCATCGCCCGCCATGGCGAAGAAAAAGAACAAGGATATCGTTGCGGAGAAACCGCAGGTCCTGCTGAACACCGCCGTCAATGCCGACATGAAGTTCGAGCCGGAGAATATCCTGCTGCTCGACCTGTCGAACGGCGGCCGCGTTGCCATCCGCCTGATGCCGGCCTGGGCGCCTGGCCACGTTGAGCGGATCAAGACTCTGACCCAGCGCGGTTTCTACAACGGCGTCATCTTTCACCGCGTGATCGACGGCTTCATGGCCCAGACCGGCGACCCGAAGGGCACGGGTGAGGGCGGTTCCGACCTTCCCGACCTGACGGCCGAATTCAACATGGTACCGCACATGCGCGGAACCGTCTCTATGGCGCGCACCAACGAGCCGAACACGGCGAACAGCCAGTTCTTCATCGTGTTCTACCCGCGCTTCGCTCTCGACAAACGCTACACGAACTTCGGCAAGGTGATCGCCGGCATGGAATACGTCGACGCGATCGAGCGGGGCGAGCCGCCGCTGAACCCGACGAAGATCCTGCAGGCCAGCCTGGCCAGCGAAGGCAAGGCGCAGATGCTGCCTCCGCCGCCCGCACCGCCGGTGGTTGTGGCTCCGGAGCCGGCTCCTGTCGCGCCGGCCGCGCCTCCTGCCAAGGCCGCTCCTGTGGCGAAGGCCAAGCCGCGCACCAAGTAAGGGCCGCGGCTTTTCCTGCTCCCGCAAGGATCGGGCGAGATGCGCGTAGACCTGTTCGATTTCGAGCTTCCGCCAGAGAACATAGCACTGCGCCCGGCAAGGCCGCGCGATTCAGCGCGTATGCTGCTGGTCGAAGGTGACCGTCCGTTCGAAGACCTGACCGTCCGCGACCTGCCACGTCTGCTGCGGTCGGGCGACGTGCTGGTGTTCAACGATACGCGTGTCATCCCGGCGCAACTCGAGGGCCAGCGCGGCGAGGCGCGCATCGGCGCGACCCTGCACAAACGCATCGACTTGCGCCGCTGGCAGGCCTTTGTCCGCAACGCCAAGCGGCTGCGCGAGGGCGACGTGGTGGCCTTTCCCGCGAACGTTTCCGCCACGGCAGAGGTGCGGCACGATGACGGCAGCTGGACACTTGCCTTTGCCGGGGAAGAACCGGTCGAGGTACTGCTGGAGCGGGCAGGGCGGATGCCGCTACCGCCCTATATCGCCGGCAAGCGCCCAACCGACTCCGCCGACCTTGAAGACTATCAGACGATATTTGCCAATGAAGCCGGTGCCGTTGCCGCTCCGACCGCCGCCTTGCACTTCACGGCTGAGCTGCTCGCCGCCATCGACGAGGCCGGGATCGCGCGCGAAACGCTGACCCTCCATGTCGGTGCCGGAACCTTCCTCCCCGTCAAGGCGGAGGATACGGACGATCACGCGATGCATGCCGAATGGGGCCGCATCGAACCCGAAACCGCCGCTCGCCTCAACGCCGCCCGCGCGGTCGGGGGCCGGATCATCGCGGTCGGCACCACAAGTCTCAGGCTACTGGAAAGTGCAACCGGCGAAGATGGCATCATCCAGCCCTTCGCCGGGGACACCTCGATCTTCATCACCCCGGGTTACCGTTTCCGCGCGATCGACGGGCTGATGACGAACTTTCACCTGCCGAAGTCTACGCTGTTCATGCTGGTTAGCGCCCTGATGGGGCGGGAACGGATGCAAAGGGCCTATAGACATGCGATCGAACAGGGTTACCGGTTCTATTCTTACGGCGATTCATCTCTGCTACTTCCCGACTGAATTGACGGCCTAGCATCTTGCCAAAGCAATGCCTGCCCTACAGACTATGCAGGCAAGGAAGAGGCGGGACATATGCGCAGATTCTCAAAGATAAGCATTGGCTTGGCTGTTTCTGCCAGTCTGGCAGCTACGTCCGCCACGGCTGCGAGACCCGCGCCCATCATCGACGTCCACGTCCACGCACTTTCGGCGGACGATCAGGGACCGCCCCCGCTTGCCATGTGTACGCCGATTGATCCGATGCCCACTTGGGATACGGTCAAGCCGGTGATGGGCAACTTTCTTGATCTCTTCAAGAAACCGACATGCAAGGACCCGATCTGGTCGCCGATGACCGATGCCGAAGTCATGCAGCGCACCCTTGCGGTGATGGAACGCAACAACGTCTATGGCGTCGTTGCGGGACGGTTCAAGCTCGTCTCCGAATGGCGAAAGGCAGCTCCGTCGCGCGTCATGCCTAGCCTTGTGCCAGATTTCCCCCTGAAGCCCGGACTGGCCGAGGAACTGAAGGAAGGCAAAGCCAGTGGAATGCTGGGGGTGATCGGAGAACTCGGCTTTCAGTACGATGGTATTTCGGTATCCGACCCCGCTCTTGAACCTCTGTGGGCAGCGGCCGAGTCCAATGACATTCCGGTTGCCGTGCATTTTGGCCCGGGTCCGCCGGGCATGGCCTATGTGCCGGGATCGGGATATCGCGCGCGGCTTTCCAGCCCGCTCTTGCTGGAAGACGTTCTGGTCAAGCATCCCAAGCTGCGGGTTAACGTGATGCACGCCGGGTTCCCGATGCTCGATGATACTTTGGCACTGCTCTACGCGCACCCGCAGGTCTATCTGGACACGGGGGTGATCGTTTACACGCAGCCCAGGCCCGCGTTTTATCGTTACCTTCAGGCCTTGGTCGATGCCGGATTCGGTAAGCGCATCATGTTCGGGTCCGATCAGATGGTCTGGCCGGAAACGATGGAACGCGCGATCCGGGTAATCGAGGAAGCGCCTTTCCTGTCAAAAGAGCAGAAGCGCGACATCTTCTACAACAATGCCGCCCGATTCCTTCGGCTCGATGATGCAACCATTGCCGCGCACCACCGCAAGTAGCGGGGATTTTGCGTTCGAAAATGTTGGCAGTTTTCGCCCTGCGCTGCCACAGGCGCGGACATGACGCGGTTTTCCTTCACCATCCACGCCACTGACGGCAAGGCCCGAACGGGCACGATCGCGATGAAGCGCGGTGAAATCCGCACGCCGGCCTTCATGCCGGTGGGTACCGCCGCGACGGTGAAGGGAATGAAGCCCGAGGGCGTGCGCGCGGCGGGGGCGGATATCATCCTCGGCAACACGTATCACCTGATGCTGCGCCCAGGCGCGGAGCGGGTGGCGCGGCTTGGCGGCTTGCACAAATTCATGAACTGGCACCGGCCGATCCTGACGGACAGCGGCGGTTACCAGGTGATGAGCCTGAGCGAACTTCGCAAGATCACCGAGGAAGGTGTAACCTTCGCCAGCCACCTCGACGGATCTCGGCACATGCTGAGCCCCGAACGCTCGATGGAAATCCAGCGGCTGCTGGGTTCCGACATCGTCATGTGTTTTGACGAGTGCCCGCGCGCTGACCAGCCCCGCGATGTCATTGCCAGGTCAATGGAAATGTCGATGCGCTGGGCCAAGCGGAGCCGTGATGCTTTCGATGCAGGCGGCGAACACGCCGAGAATGCTGCCCTGTTCGGCATCCAGCAGGGCGCACTCGACGAAGGCCTGCGACGCCATAGCGCGGACTCCCTGCGAGAGATCGGTTTTGACGGTTACGCCATCGGTGGGCTCGCGGTGGGCGAGGGGCAGGAGGCCATGTTTGCGACGCTCGACTTTGCGCCCGGACAGCTCCCGGAAGACCGTCCGCGTTACCTGATGGGTGTAGGCAAGCCCGACGACCTGGTCGGGGCAGTGGAGCGCGGGGTCGACATGTTCGACTGCGTGCTGCCTACCCGGTCGGGCCGCAACGGGCAGGCCTTCACCTGGAACGGTCCGCTCAACCTGCGCAATGCGAAACATGCCGAGGACCTGGCCCCGCTGGACGAAAAGTGCGGCTGCCCGGCCTGCAAAGACTACAGCCGCGCTTACCTGCATCACCTGATCAAGTCGGGAGAGATGCTGGGCGCGATGCTGCTGACCGAGCACAATCTGTGGTTCTACCAGTCGCTGATGCAGGGGATGCGCGACGCAATTGCTGCGGGCAGCTTCACCCAGTTTGCCGCGAAGTTCCGACAGGACTATCGGAGCGGCTGACCCTGGTGGGGACGAAAATTTCATCTGGCCGCATAACGGCTTGATTTCGATGCGCTTTGCACCGACTCCTGATCTTCTCATAGGGGAGATATTCATGCGCAAGGCGGCAATTTTCATCTCGGCATTTGGCCTGCCACTGGCTTCCGCCCAGGCCCAGACGTCCCCGGATGCGACGGCCGCAAAGTTCGGCGCGCTTCAGGGTGTCAGCGATATCGCCATGTCGCCGGACGGGAATTGGGCCAGCATCGTCGCGCCGCGGCCGGGCGGCGGGCAGCGCCTTTTCATCGCCGACCTGGTCTCCGGCGGCGCGCCGAAGCCGATTCTCGCCGAAACGGGCAAGGAGCAGAACCTGCGCGGGTGCCGCTGGGCGACTGATACGCGGCTGGTCTGCACTGTCAGCGTGGTGATCAAGGATAACGGCGTGCTCATCGGATTTTCCCGGCTGATTGCGCTCAACAAGGACGGCAGCGGCATCACTGTCCTCTCGAAGGGCGGTGGAATGAATTCCACCGGCTATATCCAGAACGGCGGGCGCATCATCGATTGGGACCTGCCGGGCAAGCCGGGTAAGGTGTTGGTCACTCGCCAATTCGTGCCGGAAGTGTCGGATTACGCGACCAACATCACCAAAGAGGCTGATGGCATTGGCGTCGAGGAACTCGATATCACGAGCCTGTCCCGCAAGGTCGTTGAACGCCCCAAGCCAACGACCGCCGAATTCCTCTCGGATGGTAAGGGGAATGTCCGCATCATGGGTTCGGCGCTTGTGGATGGCAATGGCCGGCTGACCGGGCGAACCAACTATTACTATCGTAAGCAGGGCTCGCGTGAATGGGAACTGCTGTCAAAGGTCAGTGGCAGCGCGCAGGGGATCGATGCGGGCTTTGATCCTTACGCCATCGATCCGGCCAAGAATGTCGTTTACGGCTTTGAGAACAAGGACGGATTTACTGCACTTAGCAGCGTCTCGCTCGATGGCACGGCAACCAAACAACTGGTTCTGTCGCGCAGCGATGTCGATATCGACGGGCTGGTAAGGATTGGCCGTGACGGCAGGGTCGTCGGGGCGAGCTATGCCACCGAACGGCGGACGATCGAATTTTTCGATCCCGATCTGAAGAAGCTCGGCGCGGCGCTGAAGCGGGCCCTGCCGGGCAATCCCAACATCGATTTCCTTGATTCAAGCGCGGATGAATCGCGTCTTCTGTTGTTTGCCTCGGGCGATACCAATCCCGGCATGATCTATGTCTATGACAAGACGACGCGCAAGCTGGCCGAGCTTCTGCCGGCTCGGCCGGAGCTTGCCGGTGTCGCGCTCGGCACCATGGCGCCGATTACCTACACCGCGGCTGATGGTACGAAGATCCCCGGCTATCTCACCTTGCCTCCGGGCAGCACGGGGAAGAACCTGCCCGCGATCGTCATGCCGCATGGCGGACCTTCCGCGCGCGACGAATGGGGCTTTGACTGGCTCGCCCAGTACTTCGCGACAAAGGGATTTGCCGTCCTCCAGCCGAACTTCCGCGGTTCCGCCGGCTATGGTGCGGATTTCTACCAAAGGAACGGCTTCCAGTCCTGGAAAACGGCGATTGGCGACGTCAATGATGCAGGGCGCTGGCTCCTGTCCCAAGGCATTGCGGCCCCGGGCAAGCTGGCCGTCGTCGGCTGGTCCTATGGCGGATATGCCGCCTTGCAGAGCCCTGCTCTCGAACCGGACCTGTTCAAGGCGATTGTCGCGATTGCTCCGGTTACCGACCTCGAGCAACTGCGCACCGATGCGTCGCAGTTCACCTCCAGCCGGCTGGTCAGCAAGTTCATCGGCTCCGGCCCGCACGTCCGCGAGGGATCGCCGGCGCAAAACGTGGGGCGGATCAGGGCTCCCGTCCTGCTATTCCACGGCGATCTCGATCAGAACGTCAACGTGGGACAATCACGGCTGATGAATTCGAAGCTGAAGGGTGAAAGCAAGACAGTCGAGTACGTGGAATTCCCCGGCCTCGACCATTACCTTTACGAACCCGCCGCGCGAACAGAAATGCTCACCAGGAGCGACGCCTTCCTGAGGAAGGCGCTCGGGCTCTAGTCACCCGCTCGTTCTTCCAGCCGGGTTTCCCGGTAAGCGACGAATTTGCCGCTGCGGGCATCGAGAAAGCCGGCGCCGATATTGCTGGCCTGTGCCTGCGCCTCGCGCAGGTCGCGGTACCATTTGCCCCGGCGATTGGGCGTGACGAAGCGATACATGTGCATGAGCGTTCCCAAGACAGTTCATGCCGCCCCTTCGCAGCGGGCGGCATCTTAATCCTGAAACTGCGAACCCATGCTTAAAGTTCCTGGAAAACAAACAAAAAAGGCGAGACCTGGGGTCTCGCCTTGATTGCTGGTAAGAGAGCCGAAACGATCAGCGCGAATAGAATTCGACGACCAGGTTCGGTTCCATCTTCACCGGATACGGCACTTCGTCGAGCGTGGGTACGCGGACGAAAGTGATCTTGTCGTTGCCGTCGGGCGCGACGTATTCGGGGATTTCACGCTCAGCCAAGCTCTGCGCTTCGATGATCAGCGCCATTTCCTTGGCCTTGTTGCCGAGGCTGATGACGTCACCGGGGCGAACGCGGCGGCTGGCGATGTTGCAGCGCACGCCGTTCACGCGGATGTGGCCGTGCGAAACGATCTGGCGGGCAGCGAAGATGGTCGGAGCGAACTTGGCGCGGTACACGACCATGTCGAGGCGCTGTTCGAGCAGGCCGATCAGGTTCTGACCGGTATCGCCCTTCATCTTGGACGCTTCCTGATAGGTGCGCTTGAACTGCTTTTCCGTCACGTCGCCGTAGTAGCCCTTGAGCTTCTGCTTGGCGCGGAGCTGGATGCCGAAGTCCGAGATCTTGCTCTTGCGGCGCTGGCCGTGCTGGCCCGGGCCATAGGCGCGGCGGTTGACCGAGCTCTTGGGACGGCCCCAGATGTTTTCGCCAAGACGACGGTCAATCTTATGCTTGGAAGCCTTGCGCTTCGACATGCGTATTTCCTTCAATTTGCCATGCGGGACAACGCGTCCCGCTTCCAGTCCGGAACCGCACCGCCTGGCCTGTTGCCAGACGCGACCGCCGCTTCACCGGAGTGCGAGGTCAATTGCGAAGGCGCGCCTTTAGCTTGCCATGGCACAAAGTCAAGGCTTTCGCGGCCCTTTCTCAAGCGCGGAGAGCACGCCGCGCATGGTCCGCACCTCAAGGTGGTTCCAGCCGGGCTTGGTCAGCATGTTGCGCAGGGTCAGCCGGGTAGCCTCCGCGCGGCTTGGCGGGCGAAAATAGCCGGCAGGCTGAAGCATGCCTTCAAGGTGCTGGATCATCCCTTCCAGCTCCTCCTGCGGGGCCGGAGGCAGCAGTTCCTCGACCGTCGGCTGGGTCAGGTTCGCCTGCTTCGACCACTCGTAAGCGCAAAGGATCACTGCCTGGGCAAGGTTGAGCGAACCGAACTCGGGGTTGATCGGCACGGTCAGGATTGCGCGGGCAAGGGCGACATCCGATGATTCGAGACCCGAGCGCTCGGGGCCGAAAACGATGGCCGAACGCCCCGGCTCGCGGTGGATAGCTTGCGCTGCCTCTTCCGGCGTCACCACCGGCTTGGTCACACCCCGCTTGCGCACCGTTGTGGCATAGACATTGGCGCAGTCCGCCACGGCATCGGCTAGCGTCTCGAATACCTTGGCCTTTTCGAGCACGACGTCCGCCCCTGCAGCGGCAGGGCCGGCAGACGGATTTGGCCAGCCATCACGCGGGGTGACGAGCCGCATTTCGGTCAGCCCGAAATTCAGCATCGCACGGGCAGCCTTGCCGATGTTCTCGCCCAGCTGCGGCCGGACAAGGACGATGACGGGGTCAGCCCTTGCCGACATCGCGCACCGTTCCCGCGAACTCTTCAAAATCCTTGGCGTCGCCGAAATCGCGGTAGACCGAGGCAAAGCGGATGTACGCAACCGAATCGAGTTGGCGCAGGCCTTCCATCACCATCTCGCCGATGGCGCGCGAGGGGACTTCCGTCTCGCCCATGGTCTCGATCTGGCGCTGCACGCCGGAGACAAGCTGGTCGATCCGTTCCTGTGCAATGCCGCGCTTGCGGCAGGCTAGGGTGACGGACTGCTCGATCTTCAGCCGGTCGAACGGTTCGCGCGCATCGTTGCTCTTCAGCACGATGATTTCGCGCAGCTGGACACGTTCGAACGTGGTGAAGCGTGCCCCGCAGCTCTCGCACTGGCGGCGCCGGCGGATCGCGGTGTTGTCCTCGGTCGGACGCGAGTCCTTTACCTGGCTGTCGTCATGGGCGCAAAAGGGGCAACGCATCGGCGGTTACGGGCGAACCCGCTTGTATAGCATGAAACCCGCCCCGGCGAGCGCGCCGAGCGGCAGCGACACGACCGGCAGGATCCACCCGGCCGCCGCGCCGATCGCCATGCCGGTCAGCACCGGCTTGGTCGAGGGATGCTTCGCTCCGTCCTTGGCCATGCCAACCACTTCGACCTTCAGGTCTTCGATCAGGTCACCGCCATTGGGGTTCTTGCCTTCGGTCATCGGTCACATTCCTTCGTAGATGGGGAAACGGGCGCAGAGCTCTTCTACGCGCGCCTTGACCGATTGTTCCACCTGCGCGTCGCCATCGTCGCCGTTCTTGCGCAGGCCTTCGACGACTTCTGCGATAAGTCCGCCGATCTGGGTGAATTCTTCCGTGCCGAACCCGCGGGTGGTGCCGGCGGGGGTGCCAAGGCGGATGCCCGAAGTGACGAAGGGCGAACGCGTGTCGTTCGGAATGCCGTTCTTGTTGCAAGTGATCGCCGCGCGGTCGAGGCCCTTTTCGGTGGCCTTGCCGGTGATCTCCTTGGCGGTCAGGTCAACCAGCATCAGGTGGTTGTCGGTGCCGCCCGAAACGATCGACAGGCCCTGCGCCTCGAGCGAGGCGGCAAGCGCCTTGGCGTTTGCCTTCACGGCGGCAGCATAGGCCTTGAACTCGGGGGTCATCGCCTCGGCAAAAGCAACCGCCTTGGCGGCGATGATGTGCATCAGCGGACCGCCCTGAAGGCCGGGGAAGATCGCCGTGTTGATTTTCTTGGCGATGTCCTCATCGTTCGACAGGATGATGCCCGAGCGCGGGCCGCGCAGCGACTTGTGCGTGGTGGTCGTGGTGACGTGGGCATGCGGCACGGGCGAGGGGTGGACGCCGCCGGCGACGAGGCCGGAGAAATGGCTCATGTCGGCCAGCAGGTATGCACCCACTTCATCAGCGATTTCGCGGAAACGGGCAAAGTCCCACTCGCGCGAATAGGCGGTGCCGCCGCAGATGATCAGCTTCGGCTTGTTGGCCCGTGCGATCTCAGCGACATTGTCCATGTCGATGCGGTGGTCATCGGCGCGCACGCCATAGGGAACGGGCTTGAACCACTTGCCGCTCATGTTCACCGGCGAACCGTGCGTCAGGTGACCGCCGGCGTTGAGGTCGAGCCCCATGAAAGTGTCGCCCGGCTGCAGCAGCGCGAGGAAAACAGCCTGGTTCATCTGGCTGCCGGAGTTCGGCTGGACGTTGGCGAAGTTCGATCCGAACAGCTTTTTAGCGCGTTCGATGGCCAGCGTCTCGATCTCGTCGACGTATTCGCAGCCGCCGTAATAGCGCTTGCCCGGATAACCCTCGGCATACTTGTTGGTCAGGATAGAACCTGCCGCTTCGAGCACGGCCTTCGAGCAGATGTTTTCGCTCGCGATCAGCTCGATCTTGTCGCGCTGGCGGCCGAGTTCCTTGCCGATCCAGCCAGCAATGTCAGGGTCGGTCTGGGCGAGGCTGGCGGTGAAGAAGCCATTGGGGGTGACGGCGGTCATCGGAAGATCCCTGTTCAGCAGGTTGGATTGGAGAGCTTTTCGACGCGGCCCGTGTGGCGGCCGCCACCAAAGTCGGTCGAAAGGAAGGCGTCGAGGCAGGCCTTGGCCATGTCCTCACCGGTCAGCCGCGCACCCATGGCGATGCAGTTGGCATCGTTGTGCTCGCGCGCCAAGGCGGCTGATAGGGGCTCGGAAACCAGCGCGCAGCGCAGCTTCGGGTTGCGGTTCACGGCAATAGAGATGCCGATGCCCGATCCGCACAGTGCGACGCCGCGCTCCGCCGTGCCATCGGCGATTACCGAGGCGAGCTTGTAGCCGTAATCCGGATAGTCCACCCGGTCCGCCGTTTCGGGACCAAGATCGGCCACTTCATGGCCGAGCCCGATAAGGTATTCACGCAAGGCGGTCTTCAGGTCGACAGCGGCGTGGTCGGAGGCAATCGCTATTCTCATCGGCTCATGCTCGGCAGAAGTCTGGGGATCTCGCTGGTGACCCCATAGGGGCAAGCCCAAAAGGATGCCACCCGCAATCCGGCCCTATTGCACAGCATCGCACAAATTGACTCGAGGGGAAGCGAGGGGCATCACTTCGGACCGGGACCAAAGGGGATTTGCATGAAGCGCTGGACCGGATTTCTGGCCACTCTGGCCATGGCCATTATCCTTGCAGTCATGGCGACCACACCGCCCGGGCCAGTAGCTGAAAACGCACCGCAGTCCGACTTTTCCGCCAAGCGGGCCATGGCAGACGTCGAGCGAATTGCGGCTTCACCTCATGCGACCGGTACAGCGGAAAACGCAGTAGTCCGGGCCTATCTGGTCGAACGGCTCAGGTCCATGGGGCTGGAAGTGCGAGAGGTCAGCCTGCCGCTGCCACCGCGATCGATCGAGCGGATGCGGGGCTGGAGCAAGGGCGCGCATGTTCCCACCACCATGGTCAACGTGATTGGCGTGCTGCCGGGCAAGCATCGCGGACTGCCCGCCGTCGCCCTGATGGCGCACCACGACACGGTCTGGGGCTCTCCCGGCGCGGCGGACGATACGGCGGGGGTTGCCACGATCCTTGAATCCGTCCGCGCCATCAAGGCGCGAGGCATGGCCGAGCGCGACCTGGCAGTGATCATCACCGATGCGGAGGAGCTAGGCCTTTCGGGTGCGGAAGCTTTCTTTGCCAGCGACCCGCTGCGTGACCGCATCGGCATGGTCGTCAACATGGAAGCGCGCGGCGGGGGCGGGCGCACGACGCTGTTCGAGACATCGCCGGACAACGGAAATGCCATGGTGCTTTACGCCGATGCAGTCAGCCATCCCGGCGCAAGCTCGCTCGCCGCCTTCATCTACAGCGTACTGCCGAACGACACAGATCTCTCGGTTTCGCTCCGGGCCGACAAGCCGGGCTACAACTTCGCCTTTATCGGCAGGTCGGGCCTCTACCATTCACCCAAGGCGACCCCTGCAAACCTCGATCAAGGCGCGCTGCAGGACATGGGCGGGCAGGTGCTTGCGCTGACTGACCGGCTGCTGCGGGAGAGGGCGCTCCCGGCGCCTGCGCCCAGCGTGGTGTTCTTTGATGCCTATGGCCTGTTTCTTGTGACCTATCCCACGTGGGTCGGCTGGCTTATGCTCGGTGCAATTGTGCTGGGCCTGGGACTTGCCGCGCGCGCTGGTCCGGGGCGGCAGGTTGCCGAAGGGCTGGGGCGCATGCTGATCCTCATCTTCGGGACGGCGGTGACCTTGTTCGTCTTCAACCTTGTCTCCGGGGCGGGATCGGGCGCCAACTATTACGACAGGCTGGCCGCCATTCCGAAGCTGGAGGCTATGGCGCTGCTGACCTGCGCGGGCATGAGCCTGCTGCTGTTCCGCACCAACCAGATCACTGCGCGGGTCGTGGGAGCGGCCCTGCCGTTGCTGGTGCTGGGAGCGGCGGCCCAGTGCCTTTGCACCCACGGCAGCCTATGTGATCCTTGTACCGCTCTTGCTGCTGACGCTGGCGATCAACCTGCGGGGCAGCATCGCGAAGTACGCGACCGTAATAGTGGCTGCACTGGTGCTCGGCTACGAACTCTACCTCGGCCATTTCGTCATGCAGGGAGTGGGGCCGGGCATGCCATACGCTGTCGTGCTCCCGCTCGCGCTGGCAGTAACCGCGATGCTGCCTGCGTGGCCGGGCATGGCGAAAAAGCCCGCGCGCCGGACCGCAATCTGTCTGCTGGTTGGTGGCCTGCTGGTGGCTTTGTGGGTGCGCTTCGATCCGCTGCCCGATACGGTCGCCGTCTATTCGACCGACAAGGCGGTACCCGCCATTCCGATTACCAAGCCGTAACTGCTATGCCCTGAAACGAGTGAGCCCCGCCAGCGTTTTACCGCGGCGGGGCTGCTCCAGATCTGTTTCCTAAGAAACGCGATCCTGATTACTAAACCCGCGCAGGCCGGAATGGTTCCGGGCCGCGCGAATATTTTTTACTGATCGAGGAACGAGCGCATCTTGCGGCTGCGGCTGGGGTGCTTGAGCTTGCGCAGCGCCTTGGCCTCGATCTGGCGAATACGTTCACGGGTAACCGAGAACTGCTGGCCGACTTCTTCCAGCGTGTGATCGGTGTTCATGCCGATGCCGAAGCGCATGCGCAGCACGCGTTCCTCGCGCGGGGTCAGGCTGGCAAGGACGCGGGTGACCGTTTCCTTGAGGTTCGCCTCGGATCGCCGCGTCGACCGGGATGATCGCGTTCTTGTCCTCGATGAAATCGCCGAGGTGGCTGTCTTCCTCGTCGCCGATCGGCGTTTCGAGGGAGATCGGCTCCTTGGCGATCTTCATCACCTTGCGCACCTTTTCGAGCGGCATCGAAAGGCGCTCGGCCATTTCCTCGGGCGTAGGCTCGCGGCCCTGCTCGTGAAGGAACTGGCGGCTGGTGCGGACCAGCTTGTTGATCGTCTCGATCATGTGGACCGGGATGCGGATCGTGCGGGCCTGATCGGCGATCGAACGGGTGATCGCCTGCCTGATCCACCAGGTGGCATAGGTCGAGAACTTGTAGCCGCGGCGGTACTCGAACTTGTCGACCGCCTTCATCAGGCCGATGTTGCCTTCCTGGATCAGGTCAAGGAACTGCAGGCCGCGGTTGGTGTACTTCTTGGCAATCGAGATCACCAGACGCAGGTTCGCCTCAACCATTTCCTTCTTGGCAATGCGCGCCTCGCGCTCACCCTTCTGGACCATGTTGACGATGCGGCGGAACTCGGCGAGCGCCATGCCGGTGGCCGAGGCAATGTCCGACACTTCGGCGCGGATACGCTCTACGGCATCGGCTTCGTTTTCGGCGAAAGCCGCCCACTTCTTGTCCTTGCCGGCCTGAGCGGCCAGCCAGCCATCATCGAGCTCGTGGCCGATGTAGCTGTCGAGGAAGTCCTTGCGATTGACCTTGTGGCGTTCGGCAAGGCGCAGCATCTGGCCGCCCAGCGCGGTCAACCGGCGGTTGAAGGCGTAAAGGTTGTCGACCAGGTATTCGATCTTGGTCGCGTGGAACTGCACGCTCTCAACCTGCGCGGTAAGGTCCTCGCGCAGCTGCTGGTAGCTCTTTTCCTTGGCGGAGGAGAGCACGCCGCCCGCACCCATGACTTCGAGCCGCTCAGCCTCGAGCTTCTCGAACTTCTTGAACAGGCGGGTAATCTCGGCGAATTTCTCGAGCGCCTCGGGCTTCAGCGCCGCTTCCATCTGGGCGAGGGAGAGGGTGTTGTCCTCTTCCTCTTCCTCGGCAGGGCGGCGAGCGCGGCGTTCGATGCCGTCCTCGTCCTCGTCGTCGGCGGATTCCTCTTCCTCGACGTCATCCTCTTCCTTGTAGGAAGGGCCGGCGGTGGCCTCGGTAATCTCGCCGTCGCCTTCTTCCTCACCGTCTTCGGTCAGGTTTTCAGGCGCAGGTTCCTTGGAAAGCATCGCATCAAGATCGAGGATCTCGCGCAGCTGCATTTCCTCATTGTTGAGCGCTTCGGACCACTGGATGATCGCGTGGAAGGTGATCGGGCTTTCGCAAAGCCCGAGAATCATCGTGTCACGGCCGCTCTCGATACGCTTGGCGATAGCGATTTCGCCCTCGCGGCTGAGCAGCTCGACCGCGCCCATTTCGCGCAGGTACATGCGCACCGGATCGTCGGTGCGCTCGACGGTTTCCTTCTTCTTGATCAGGTCAGGACGCTCGGAACCACCCGAATCGACTTCGTCGACCTCTTCGTCCTGCTTGTCATCCGGATCGACAGCGTCCTCGTCGCTCTCAACGATGTTGACGCCCATTTCCGAGATCGCGGACATGATGTCCTCGATCTGTTCGGAGCTCATCTGATCCTGCGGCAGCGCCTCGTTCAGTTCGTCCATCGTGATCACGCCGCGACGCTTGGCGCGCGCGATCAGTTTCTTGATGGCAGCATCATTAAGGTCGATGAGCGGGGCGTCACCACCCTCTTTCTCAGCGCCGGTATAGTCTTCGTCCATTTTCCCGCCGTGTTCCTGCCGGGTGACCGCCTATTCCGGCGAGTCGCCCCTTGTTCTGGGTATCTCGAGCCGGATTATACCGAGTGAAGGCCCCTTGGCACTTCCTTCCGGCAATTTCCAGCCCTGTTTCTATGCCTCATAGCGAACATCCACCGCCTTAGCTGCGATGCTGCGCTTTCAACCGGTTTTCGAGCTCCTGCTTGCGCTGGCGCAGGCGGGACTGTTCCTCGAAATCGAACCGTTCGGTCGCAGCGGCAATCGCAGCTTCCAGTTCGGGGCCTTCGACCAGCATGAGCACCGCCGAATCGAGCGAAGCCAATGCTGACTGCGGGTCGGCACCGGATCGGACGAACGGATAGGGTATGCCGGCGAAGGTCTCATCGGATGGAGGCGTGAGGCCTTTGGCAGCCAATGTGGTGACGAGCGCCGAAGTTTCAAGCGTTTCGCCGTGATCAAGGTGATCGAGCAGCGCATCAATCATCCGGGCCTGTTCGCGGTCGGGCAAAGCGGCGCGGGCAAGAGCTTCCGCGTGGCGAACCAGGGCCTGCGGATAGCGGATAAGGCCGGCGATGACTGCCGCGCCAAGATTGTCGCGCCGGCCTGATCCAGTCGCTCTCTGCAAACGGCGCGCCGTTTCGGGGGCGGGGGGCTGCACGGCGGGCTGGCGGGAGAACCGCTCCGTCCGGTCACCGCCCCTTGGCCGCATGGGCGGGGCCTGACGCGCCGGGAAAGCGTATTCCGAAAAGCGTTCGCTGAGTTCGCGGCGATAGAGCGCCTTTATGTCGGGATCGGCAATCGTATCGACATGCGCCATCAGACGCGCCTTCAACCCCGCCTTGTCCTCCGGCGTGGTGAGCGGCATGGCATCGCGCTCATTCTCCCATAGCGTCTCGACCAGGCTCTTCGCGCCTGACAGCACTTGTTCGAGCGCGCCGACGCCCTGCTGCTTGATCAGGTCGTCCGGATCCATCCCGGTGGGCAGGCGGCAAATACGCAGGGTGTGCGCCGGGCGGAGCAGGGGCAGGGCGCGGGTAATCGCGCGCATGGCTGCGCGCTGTCCGGCGGAGTCACCGTCGAAGCAGAGGATCGGCGCTTCGACGAGCCGCCACAGCATTTCGAGCTGCCGCTCGGTCAGCGCGGTGCCCATCGGCGCGACGGCCTCGTCAATTCCGGCAGCGGCGAGGGCGACCACGTCCATCTGTCCTTCGACCACCACGATCCGCCCGCTCTGCCGCGACGCGGGACCGGCCCGGTGAAGGTTGAACAGCGTTCGGCCCTTGTCGAACAGCGGCGTGTCCGGGGAATTGAGGTACTTCGGCGCGTCCTTCTTCTCGGCGTCAAGAATACGCGCGGCAAAACCGATCACCCGTCCGCGCGCGTCCTGGATCGGCATGGTCAGCCGGTCACGGAAGCGGTCGTAAGGCTCCTTGTCATCGACCGCGATGCGCATGCCCGCCTCGATCAGCATGGCCTCGTCGAACTGACTGAGCGCGCCCTTGAGCGCCTGTCGGCCTGAAGGCGCGTAGCCAAAGCCGAAGCGCTCCATCGTATGCGCATCGAAGCGGCGCGAGGCGAGATATTCGCGCGCCTTGGCCCCGCCTGGCGTTTCCAGCTGCGCCCGGTACCAGTCCTGCGCCGCCTGCATCACATCGTGCAGCCCGCTCTGCCGCTCGGCAATCTTCGCTGCACGCGGATCGGGTGCGGGGACTTCCAAGCCGGCTTCGGAAGCCAGTTCCTTGACCGCATCCATGAAGGAAAGTCCGCGCTGGTCCGTCATCCAGCGAATGGCATCGCCATGCGCCCCGCAGCCGAAGCAGTGATAGAACCCCTTCTGGTCATTGACCGTGAAGCTGGGGCTCTTCTCATTATGGAACGGGCAGCAGGCCTTGAATTCGTGCCCCGCCTTGGTGAGCCGCGTCGTCCGCCCGATCACCGCCGACAGCGTGATCCGGGCGCGCAACTCGTCCAGCCATTGCGGGCTGAGCGACACCTTAGCTCAAAGCGGCTTTGACGAGCCCGCTCGCCTTGCCCATGTCGAGTTGAGTCCCGTGAGCGGCCTTCAGCGCGGCGACGACCTTGCCCATGTCCTTCATGCCAGCGGCACCGGTATCGGCAATGATCTGGGCGATCGCGGCCTTGGTTTCATCCTCGCCCATCTGCTGGGGCATGAATTCCTCAATCACCACGAGTTCCGACTTTTCCTGGTCGGCGAGTTCCTGGCGGCCGCCTTGCTCGTACATGGTGATCGATTCGCGGCGCTGTTTGGCCATCTTCTGCAGCACGTCGACGACGAGTGCGTCATCGTCCGGCAGATTGGAGGCTGTGCGCAGTTCGATGTCCTTGTCCTTCAGCTTGGCGAGGATGAGGCGGACGGCGGCGAGGCGGGGCTTGTCACCGGCCTTCATGGCAGAGACCTGCGCGGCCTTGATCGAGTCGCGGAGCATTTTCGTGTGTTTCCTGTGATAACCGGGTTCGCACCGGGGATAGGGACCGCTCTAACCGGAATTTTCCTGCTTTCAACCTTGACGCACCGCAACATGGGGTCTAGCCGCCGCCCCTTAGCACACATCGCCGGAAACCCCTCACGGAGCGCCTCCCATCATGGCCGACGCCGCCTCTTCGCACGTATCCAAACCTGACGGCGCAACCGGCGTCCTGGTCCTCGCCGATGGAACGGTCCTTTGGGGCTACGGCTTCGGCGCGGTTGGACAAGCCGTGGGCGAGGTTTGCTTCAACACCGCCATGACCGGCTATCAGGAAGTGATGACCGATCCGAGCTACGCCGCGCAGATCGTCACCTTTACTTTCCCGCATATCGGCAACGTCGGCGTCAATGACGACGACCTCGAAAGCAAGGTCGATGGCGCGGTCGGCTGCGTGGTGCGTGAGGATGTCACCGCGCCCAGCAACTTCCGCAGTCGCGGCACCTTTGGCGAATGGCTGGCCAGCAAGGGCAAGATCGGCCTTTCGGGGATCGATACCCGCGCGCTGACCCGCCGCATCCGCCTCTCGGGCGCGCCAAATGCGGTGATCGCGCATGATCCCGAAGGTCGCTTCGATATTCCCGCGCTGGTGAAGCGCGCGCAGGACTGGCCGGGGCTGGAGGGCATGGACCTCGCCAAGCTGGTTACCCGCGCCGGGAACGAGGAATGGGAGGGCGGCACCTGGTCGCTTGGCAGCGGGTATGCCCGCAGCCCTCGCGATGCCCGCCCGCACGTCGTCGCCATCGACTACGGCGCGAAGGACAACATCTTCCGCAACCTGGTGAAGGCCGGCGCGCGCGTCTCGATCGTGCCGGCGACGACCTCGCTCGATACGATCCTGGCACAGAACCCGGACGGCGTGTTCCTTTCCAACGGCCCGGGCGATCCGGCGGCGACGGGCGAATATGCCGTTCCGGTGATCAAGGGCTTGCTGGAACGCGACATGCCCATATTCGGCATCTGCCTCGGCCACCAGATGCTCGGCATCGCGGCAGGAGCGAAGACCACCAAGATGAACCAGGGCCACCGCGGCGCGAACCATCCGGTCAAGCGGCTAGAAGACGGCGTGGTCGAGATCACCTCGATGAACCACGGCTTCGCGGTCGACAACACTGCGCTGCCCGATACGGTTGAGGAAACCCACGTTTCGCTGTTCGACGGATCGAACTGCGGCATTGCGGTAAAGGGCAAGAAGGCCTTCGGCGTCCAGTACCACCCCGAAGCCTCGCCCGGTCCCATGGACAGCTTTTACCTGTTTGAACGCTTTGTGGAGATGCTGAAATGAGCCTCACCGACCTTCAGGCCCACGTCCTGGCCTATTACACCACCGGCCACGGCAAGGAGCTCTCCATCACACAGCGCTGGTATCCCCATGCCGAGCTGATCATGATCATCGATGACAAGATTGCCGTCGCCGTGCGCAAGTTCGGTCGAAAGGCGGCAAAGGAATCGCGCGCTGCTGCCACGCACTTCGTCGATACGATGATCGAGAAGGGCGTCTGGTCGACGCAAAAGAACGACTTCGGCGGCACGATGCACCAGTTCCAGCTGGGCGCTTACCCGGCCGCGCTGGCCGAATTCAACGCCGCAAACCCGGTGGTTCAGGCCGCGGCAGCGGGCAGCGAAACCTATTGGGCGGACAAGTTCGCCGAACTGACAGCCTGACGGAACCATCATGCCAAAGCGCACAGACATCTCGAAGATCCTCGTCATCGGTGCTGGCCCGATCGTTATCGGCCAGGCCTGCGAGTTCGACTATTCCGGCACCCAGGCGATCAAGGCGCTGAAGGAGGAGGGCTACGAGGTCATCCTCGTCAACTCCAACCCAGCCACGATCATGACCGATCCGGACATGGCCGACTCCACCTATGTCGAGCCGATCACGCCAGAGATCGTCGCGCGCATCATCGAGAAGGAGCGCCCCGATGCGGTGCTCCCCACCATGGGCGGGCAGACTGCGCTGAACACGGCCCTGGCGCTGTTCAATGACGGCACGCTGGAAAAGTACGGCGTCAAGATGATCGGCGCCGATGCCGATGCCATCGACAAGGCTGAAGACCGCCAGCGGTTCCGCGAGGCGATGGACAAGATCGGGCTGGAATCGGCCCGTTCGGGCGTGGCCCACACGGTCGAGGAAGCCTTTGCCGTGCTGGAGCGCACCGGCCTTCCCTCGATCATCCGCCCCAGCTTCACGCTCGGCGGGACGGGCGGCGGCGTTGCCTATAACAAGGCCGAGTTCGAGGCGATTGTCCGCTCCGGCCTTGATGCCAGCCCGACCACCGAAGTCCTGATCGAGGAATCGCTGCTCGGCTGGAAAGAGTACGAGATGGAGGTTGTCCGCGACCGCAAGGACAACTGCATCATCATCTGCTCGATCGAGAACGTCGATCCGATGGGCGTCCACACGGGCGACTCGATCACCGTTGCCCCGGCGCTGACACTGACCGACAAGGAATACCAGATCATGCGCAATGCATCGATCGCGGTACTGCGGGAAATCGGCGTTGAAACAGGTGGTTCGAACGTACAGTTCGCAGTAAACCCGAAGGACGGGCGCCTGATCGTCATCGAGATGAACCCGCGTGTTTCGCGGTCATCGGCGCTGGCATCGAAGGCCACCGGCTTCCCGATCGCCCGCGTCGCCGCCAAACTGGCGGTCGGCTACACGCTCGACGAGATTACCAACGAGATCACCGGCGCGACCCCGGCTTCGTTCGAGCCGACGATCGACTATGTCGTCACCAAGATCCCTCGTTTCGCCTTCGAAAAGTTCAAGGGTTCGGAACCGCTGCTCACCACGGCCATGAAGTCGGTGGGCGAGGTCATGGCGATCGGCCGCAACTTCAAGGAATCGATGCAGAAGGCCCTGCGCGGCCTTGAAACCGGGCTCGACGGCTTCAACCGCATGCCGCACCTCGAAGGTGCGGGGCGTGACGAGATTACCGCCGCGCTTTCCCGTCAGACGCCTGACCGGCTGCTGGTCGTCGGACAGGCCTTCCGCGAAGGCTTCTCCCTCGAAGAAATCCAGGCAATCACGCACTTCGATCCCTGGTTCCTGCGCCACATCGAGGAAATCATCGCCGAGGAAGCGGCGATCATGGAAAACGGCCTGCCCAACGACGCGGCCGGCCTGCGCCGCGTAAAGGCCATGGGCTTTTCCGATCACCGGCTGGCCACACTGGCGGTGCGCTCGGTGCATATCGCGGGCGGATTGGGTGAGACCATCGCCCCGCGCAAGGGCGGCCTGCTGCACGATGCGGTGAAGGCCATGGCCGGTGCCACCACGGCGCAGGAAGTCTGCCAGTTGCGCCACAAGCTGGGCGTCCTGCCGGTGTTCAAGCGCATCGACAGCTGCGCCGCCGAATTCGAAGCGGTGACGCCTTACATGTACTCCACCTACGAAGCCCCCAGCTTTGGTGAGGCCGAGTGCGAGATCCAATCCTTCCGACCGCAAGAAGATCGTCATCCTCGGCGGCGGGCCCAACCGGATCGGCCAGGGCATCGAATTCGACTATTGCTGCGTCCACGCCTGCTTTGCCCTGGCCGAGGCGGGCTATGAGACGATCATGGTCAACTGCAACCCCGAGACGGTTTCGACCGACTATGACACCTCCGACCGCCTCTATTTCGAGCCGCTGACCGCTGAGGACGTGCTGGAAATCCTGCGCGTCGAGCAGCAGAACGGAACGCTGGTGGGCGTGATCGTCCAGTTCGGCGGGCAGACGCCGCTCAAGCTGGCGCAGCCGCTTGAGGATGCGGGCATTCCGATCCTCGGCACCTCGCCCGATGCCATCGATCTTGCCGAAGACCGCGAGCGTTTTGCCAAGCTGGTCAATGATCTCGGCCTCAAGCAGCCGGCGAACGGCATCGCCCGCAGCCGCGACGAGGCCGTGGCCGTGGCCGAGCGGATCGGGTTCCCCGTTCTGATGCGTCCCAGCTACGTGCTTGGCGGGCGCGCCATGGAAATCGTCGATTCCGTGGCCCAGCTCGATGATTACATCGCCACCGCCGTGCAGGTATCCGGCGACAGCCCGGTGCTGATCGACCAGTACCTGCGCGATGCGATCGAGTGCGACGTCGATGCCCTCTGCGACGGCGAGCAGGTTGTCGTTGCCGGCGTCATGCAGCACATCGAAGAGGCCGGAATCCACTCGGGCGATAGCGCCTGCACCCTGCCGCCTTACAACCTTGCCCCGGACATCGTGTCCGAAATGGAGCGGCAGGCGGATCTGCTGGCGCGCGGCCTCAATGTCCGGGGTCTGATGAACATCCAGTTCGCGGTCAAGAATGGCGAGGTCTACCTCATCGAGGTGAACCCGCGTGCTTCGCGCACCGTGCCTTTCGTCGCAAAGGCCATCGGCCAGCCGGTCGCCAAGATCGCCAGCCGGGTCATGGCGGGTGAGAAGCTTTCAACCTTCCCGCCGTTCAAGCGCGACCTGCCTTACATGGCAGTCAAGGAAGCGGTGTTCCCCTTCGCCCGTTTCCCGGGCGTCGATCCGGTGCTTTCGCCCGAAATGAAATCGACGGGCGAGGTCATGGGGATCGATCGCGACTTCGCCACGGCCTTTGCCAAGGCCCAGCTCGGTGCTGGCACACTGCTGCCTGAAGGCGGTCTGGTCTTCGTCTCGGTCAAGGACAGTGACAAGCCGGTGGTCCTTCCCGCGGTGCAGAAGATCATTTCGCTTGGCTTCCGCGTCATCGCCACGGGCGGCACGCAGCGCTACCTGGCAGAGGCTGGTCTTCCCGTCGAACTGGTCAACAAGGTGGCCGAAGGACGCCCGCATATTGTCGACCGGATCGTCGATGGCGACGTGGCGCTGATCTTCAACACCACCGAAGGCTGGCAGAGCCTCAAGGACTCGCAGTCGATCCGCATGGCGGCACTCAAGGGCAAGGTTCCCTACTTCACAACGGCCGCCGCATCGGTCGCCGCGGTGGAGGCAATCGAGGCCTTGCGCGGCGCGCAACTTGAAGTCCGCTCATTGCAGGACTATTATAGCTGAAATACCGCGTTCCTCCCCACAATCGCGACTGACCGGCCTGTCCCTTGCGGGGCGGGGCGGGGTTTCAGTCCCGGGGGAGGGGCGGGGCAACAGGAGGTAAGTGCGTAATGGCAAGTGTCGAAAAGCTGCCGATGCTGGCGGATGGCTATGAACGCCTTGTCGCCGAGTTGAAGGCGCTGCGCGAAGAACGCCCCCTGATCGTTGATGCGATCGAGGAAGCGCGCGCCCATGGCGACCTTTCGGAAAATGCCGAATATCATGCCGCCAAGGAACGACAGGGTCAGGTCGAAGCAAGCATTGCCGATCTCGAGGACCGCGTCAGCCGCGCGCAAATCATCGATCCGACCACGCTTTCAGGTGACAAGATCATCTTCGGTGCCACGGTCACCCTGCTTGACGATGATGACAAGCCGGTGCGCTACCAGATCGTCGGGCCCTATGAGGCCGACGCCAAGGTCGGTCGCATCAGCTACAATTCGCCGTTGGGCCGGGCCCTGATCGGCCGCCGGATCGAGGAAGAGATCGAAGTCACGGTTCCGGCGGGTGACCGCTCGTATCTCGTGCAGAAGATCGAATTCATCTGACGCCCTGATACGCGCCGTTCGGGCACAAAAAAGGGTGGCCGGTTAATCTTGGCCACCCTTTTTGTTTGTCAGCCTGAGCCTGAACCTCAGTCGAGTTCGGGCTGCAGCAGGCGGTGGAGGTGGACGATCACGTACTTCATTTCCGCGTCGTCGACAGTCTTCTGTGCCTTGCCGCGCCATGCTTCCTCGGCCTCGGCATAGGTTCCGTAGATACCGACGAGGTCCATGTTTTCCAGATTGGTGAATTCGAGGCCCTGCGGATCGCTGACCTTGCCGCCCATCACGAGGTGGAGTTTCTGCATGTGATTTATCTTTCCGGGGAGAGGAAAGCGGCGCCCTTACAAGCGAAATTGCAGAAAGCCAAGCCTAACGGCGCAGGTTCGACACCAGTTTGAATGCTTCGCGTGCAGCTTTGATACCCAGTTCCCTAGAGCTGTTCATGGCCTTGCGTCCGCCGGTCTGCGCGCGCGACCCGATCTCGACCACCTTGTCCCGACCTTCGCTGGCGACGTCGCCTAGTTTCTCCCCGGCTTGGCGGGAATAGTTCCGGCCCAGTTCACCCGCCATCAGCGCACCGGTGAGCAGACCTTTGCCCACTTTCCGACCGATACCGCGGGGTAGAAGGGCGCCAGCCAGAACACCCACGGCAATGCCTCCGGCAATGAGCGCCAACGGATAATCGCGCGCAAGGTCGGTATAGGTTTCAGGCGGTTCGCTGTCAGGCACCTTGGCCAGGGGCGAAGCGGCGATCGGCTCGACCCGGTCGGCAGTACCTTCGGTTCGGGTTCCTTCACTCACGATCAAAATCCTTTGTCTATCCGGTCCCGAGCTTTCATCCAGAATTTGCGGCCCATCGAAGTCAGCGGCCGGCGTGCCAGCCAAAGCCCGATCAGGCTAACCGATCCGAAAATGATGCCCTTGGATTCGCCTGCAACCTCGACCGCATTCTGCGCAGCGTCCTTGACCTTGCCAGAGACCTGATCGCCGATGCGCGCGCCAATGCCCTTTTCCGCGTATTCGCCTTTCAAGGTGCTGAACCGCTGCGAAAGCCGGCCTTTGGCAGAGTTGCGTGCAGCCCGCGCGGTTTCGGCATCGGAGACGGGATCGCTCATGGCCGAACCTCGTCGTCCGAGACCGCGGCGAGGGTCTTTGTCCACCGCGACTTGGCGAGCAGGACAAGGATCAGTGCAATGACAAACAGTCCGCCCGCAACGATCGCCGTCGCACCCCAGGCCGTGACCAAGGGGGCGAGGGCAAGCAGCAGTCCGACAACCAGCGCACCAAGCCCGAACACCGCCACGATCAGCGCGACCAGGCCGAACAAGGCGACGTCTTTCAAGCCCTTCGCCGCGATCCCTGCGCGAACCCGCTGGTAGGCGAATTCCGCCTCGGCATAGGCGCGCGCATCACCGCCGAGCTGCTTCAGCTCGTCGATCAGGAACGGGTCATCGGATGGGGCGTCGTCCAGAAAGGCGTCCCTTTTGAAGAGTTCGGGCGTCAGCTGTCGCTGTTCGAGGAGCCGCGGAACAGCCGGGCGAAAAAGAAACCTGCCACCGCGGCGATGCCAACGGCAAGGCCGGGGCTCTTCTTCACGAACTCCTTGGCGTCGTTGCCCAGCTCACCCAGATCCTTGGATTCAAGCTTGGCGGCGCTTTCCTGCATGGTCCGGGCAGCGGTGCGGGCATAGTCGCCATACTTCGCCCCGAGCTTTTCATCGATGGTCGGCGCACTGTCGGCGACGATCTGGCCAAGGCCGGAGATCGCTTCCGAAGCTTTGGTCTTGCCTTCGCGCGCCAGCTCGGTTGCCTTTTCCTTGGCCTGCACGCCGTATTCCTTGGCGTCGCCGAGGAGCGCTTCACCCTGCGAGGTCGCCTTCTGGCGATATTCGCCGGCCTTATCCTGCGCCTGACGGGTCAGTGCCTGGGCACCGGCCTTGGCCTCTTCGATGGCCTTGGCGAACTTTTCCTTGGCTTCACCGGTGGCAGCAGCCTTTTTGGGAGCTGCCTTTGGAGCGGTCTTGGCAGCCGCAGCCGGCTTCTTCGCGGCGGGCTTCTTTGCGCTGGCAGCCTTGGCGCCGGTTGCAGGGGTCTTGGCCATGAATCGTATCCTTCTGCCTTGGTGGCGATGCTTCGATAAATGGGAACGTTTGGGATGCAGTCAAGTTCCTTGGACCCGCTTATGCTGCAATGCAACTTGCGCGAGGGGCCGCGGGTGCTAATGGGTGCGCAAAACGGGGGCAGAGAGCCTTCCTTCCATGCAGGAGATTATGACGCAATGACCGCCATCATTGACATTCACGGACGTGAAATTCTCGACAGCCGCGGCAACCCCACCGTGGAAGTGGATGTCCTCTTGGATGACGGTTCGTTCGGCCGCGCCGCCGTACCTTCGGGGGCATCTACCGGAGCGCACGAAGCGGTCGAACTGCGCGATGGCGACAAGAGCCGGTACCTGGGCAAGGGCGTGCTCAAGGCCGTCGAAGCCGTGAACGGCGAGATTGCAGAGGCCCTGCTTGGCCTTGATGCGGAAGACCAGCGCGATGTCGATCTTGCCATGATCGAACTCGACGGTACCGAGAACAAGGCGCGCCTCGGTGCCAACGCCATTCTGGGCACTTCGCTCGCCGTGGCCAAGGCCGCTGCCAATGCGCGCGGCCTGCCGCTCTATTCCTACATCGGCGGCGTTTCGGCCCATGTCATTCCGGTGCCGATGATGAACATCATCAACGGCGGCGAGCACGCGGACAACCCGATCGATTTCCAGGAATTCATGATCATGCCGGTCGGCGCGGACAGCCTTGCCGAGGCGGTGCGCTGGGGCGCGGAAGTGTTCCACACGCTCAAGAAAGGCCTGCACGAGAAGGGCCTCGCCACGGCAGTGGGTGACGAGGGCGGCTTCGCACCCAACCTCGCCTCAACCCGAGACGCGCTCGATTTCATCATGGCCTCGATCGAGAAGGCCGGTTTCAAAGCCGGAACGGATATCAAGCTGGCGCTCGATTGCGCGGCGACCGAGTTCTTCAAGAACGGCAAGTACGAGATTTCGGGCGAAGGCCTCAGCCTCAGCCCTGTCCAGATGGCCGATTACCTGGCCGACCTGTGCGCTGCCTATCCGATCATCTCGATCGAAGACGGCATGAGCGAGGACGATTTCGAGGGCTGGAAGGCGCTGACCGACAAGGTGGGCAGCACGGTCCAGCTGGTGGGCGACGATCTTTTCGTCACGAACCCGAAGCGCCTCGAAATGGGTATCGGCATGGGCCTTGCCAATTCGCTGCTGGTCAAGGTCAACCAGATCGGCTCGCTGACCGAGACGCTTGAAGCCGTTTCAATCGCCAATCGCAACGGTTACACAGCCGTGATGTCGCACCGTTCGGGCGAGACGGAAGACGCCACGATCGCAGACCTCGCGGTTGCGACCAACTGCGGCCAGATCAAGACCGGCTCGCTTGCCCGATCGGACCGTCTTGCCAAGTACAACCAGCTGATCCGCATCGAGGAAGAGCTTGGCGGCGCATCGCGCTATGCCGGTGCTTCCGCGTTCGGGCGGATTTCGGTCTGAAGCTTCGTCTAAGCCCTGCCTAGCCCATCATGAAGGGCAGGTGGGGCTCTTCGTTCCTTGCGCGCGATCTGGCACGGCTGAAATAGGCCGTCATGCTGGCCCGCGCCTTGGGCGTCAGCCGGACGAAGACGCGGCGCGCATCGCTGCCGTCAGCTTCGCGTTCGACAAGGCCGCGGGTTTCCAGGATTGAAAGCCAACGCAGCGCAGTCGTGGTCGGAACCGCCGCCCCGATGCACGCGCTGGTAACCGGGACGGACTTGCCTTCGTTGGCGTTGATGAACAGGTCCAGCAAGATGTCCCATGCGGGTTCGCCGAAAAGATCGGGGCCGGCAAAGAACTGGCTGCGCAGGCGCCGGGCCTGATAGGCGGCGCGAGCCAGATCGGCGTGACTGTCAGGTTCTGGCTGGTCGTCTGCCGGTCCCGCGGGAGCAACCTTGTTTCCGACCAGTCCTTCAAGCTCGGCAGCAATTCTGGCCAAGTCCTGTGCCAGGGCAAGCAGGTGTTCGGCCTGGCCGCGCGCATCGCCGGCCGCTCCGTTGCTCTTCAAGTCTACGCGGCGAAGCGCAGTGCCCATTGTATAATGCCTGCCTGACGATGTGCCCCCGCCTGACCATCCTGTGTGCCGGCAGCCAGACGATGGCACCGGTGTAACAGGGTTTCGATTTCCAAGGTGCGGGGAATTGGTCAGTTTTAGAGCTAATTGGGAGTGTGAAACTGTTCCCGCAGGGTTTCGACGGCCTGTGAAAGGTGGGCCGCGGCAACATCCGCGCCCATTCGATCCAGCACTTCCAGCAGCGATGCCAGCAAATCGGCCATTTGCAATGGATCGGAAATGGGTGGAGGCGCCTCGCGGCGGACAATCCCCGAGTCGCGGAGAAAATCAGCCAAATTGAATGTATTTCGCCACATCGGGTTGCCTCAAAACTGGAGACGCCTGTTCTCAAGCCCATATGAGCACAGGCGAGTTGATCGTCCAATACCGCAGATGTCTCGACGAACGGTTGTGGCGCCGCCTCGCAACAATCCCTATCAATGTCGGTTATGGAAATGCCGGCGCACCGGCTTTTGGGACTGTTGTAGAATGAAGAAAAACGCAGTTGCCGTGGCCCTGATGCTCGGCGTCGCCTCTCTTCCGCTTTCGGTCAGCGGCTGCACATCGGCTGACAAGCAAGCCAGCGCGCAGTCCGCAGGGACGGCGCTGGGCATCGATACCGCCGCCATGGACAAGACAGTCAAGCCGGGTGACGATTTCTATGCCTATGCCAATGGCGGCTGGATGAAGACCTCGGTGATCCCCGACGACCGCTCGAACATCGGCGGCTTCACCATCGCCCGCGATGAGACCGAAAAGCAACTGGGTGACCTCATCCAGTCGATCCTCGCCGCCAATCCGGCGCCGGACAGTGACGCGGGCCGCATCAAGTCGTTCTACTCCGCCTATCTCGACACAAAGGCGATCGAAGCGGCGGGACTGGAGCCGGTGAAGGCCGATCTTGCCCGCTTCGACGCGATCAGCGACGTGAAGAGCCTGTCACGCGTGCTTGGCGAGCAGGTGCGCGCCGATGTCGATCCGCTCAACGCGACCGACTTCCAGACGAGCAACCTCTTCGGTGTCTTCGTCACCCAGGCGCTGAACGGCAGTGAGGTCATGCCCTACCTGCTGCAGGGCGGCCTCGGAATGCCTGAACGCGAATATTACCTCTCTTCGGCGCCCAAGATGGTGGACCTTCGCACCAAGTACCGCGCCTATGTCGAGGGCGTGTTTGAACGCGCCGGGATGAGCGATCCAGCAGCCCGCGCCGATCGCGTGATGGCGCTCGAGATGAAGATCGCGAAGGCCCATGCCAGCCGGGAAGAGAGCGAGGACTTCCAGAACTCGGCCAGCGAATGGGCGCGCGATGACTTCGCCCGCAAAGCCCCGGGGATCGATTGGGACGCCTTTTTAACGGGCATGAACCTGCCCCAGCAGAAGCGATTTTCCGCGTATCACTCCGCCGCCATCACTCGCCTGTCCGCGCTGGTCGCCAGCGAGCCGATCGATGCCTGGAAGGACTGGCTGGCACTTCACCAGATCAGCACACACGCCGAAGTCCTGCCGGAACGGTTCGACAGTTGGTATTTCGACTTCTTCGGGAAGGCGCTGCAGGGCACCAAGGTGCCGCGCGCGCGTGAAAAGCGCGCCCTGGCCGCGGTAAACCTCTACCTCGGCGATGCGCTCGGCAAGCTCTATGTCGAGAAGAACTTCCCGCCCGCCGCCAAGGCCGAGATCGAGGGCATGGTCGGCGAGATCAAGGGCGCGTTCGCGAAGCGCATCGAGTCGCTTGACTGGATGGCCGATTCAACCCGCAAGGAAGCCATCGAAAAGGTGCGCACGATCGAAGTTGGCGTTGGCTATCCCGACAAGTGGCGCAGCTATGCCGGTTATGATCCCAAGCCGGGATCGGCCTATGCCAATGTCATTGCGGGTGAGAAGACCCGGCTGGCACAGGAACTCGCCAAGATCGGCAAGCCGCTCGACCGCCGCGAATGGTGGATGAACGCGCAGCTCGTCAATGCGGTCAACCTCCCGGTGCAGAACGCGCTGAACTTCCCGGCGGCGATCCTGCAGCGCCCGTTCTTCGATCCCAAGGCGGATGCGGCCTATAATTACGGCGCGATCGGTGCCGTCATCGGGCACGAGATCAGCCACAGCTTCGATAACAACGGCGCCGCTTTCGACGCGACCGGCAAGCTGCGTAACTGGTGGACACCAAAGGATCTTGCGCGCTTCGGGCAGGCCGGCAAGTCGCTTGCCGATCAATACGATACGTACAAGCCGTTCCCCGACATCAGCATCAACGGCAAGCTGACGCTGGGCGAGAACATCGCTGACGTGGCGGGTCTTGCCGCCGCGCTCGACGCCTATCACGCCTCTTTGAAAGGCAAGCAGGCCCCGGTGATCGAAGGCTATACCGGCGACCAGCGCTTCTTCATCGCCTATGCCCAGTCATGGGCAACCAAGATGCGTGAGGAAGCCCTGCGTGGCCGGGTGGCAACCGATGGCCATGCACCCGGCCAATACCGTGCGCTGACCGTCCGCAACATCGACGCCTGGTACCGCGCCTTCGACGTGCAGCCGGGCGAAAAGCTCTACCTGCCGCCCGAAAAGCGCGTGAAAATCTGGTAGGACCCTCAGTCAGTCGTTCCGGCATCGATGCTTACAGCGTCGAGCCGGGCGATCTGGTCTGCTGTCAGATTGACCTGAGCGAAACCACAGAGTTCCGCGACCTGCGCCGGGCTGGTCGCGCTGGCAATCGGCCCCCAGACCGCTGGGCGGGAGGCAAGCCAGGCCAGTGCCACCTGTCCCATCGTCGCATCCGTTTCGGCCGCAATCTCGCGCAGGGTAGGCAGGGCCGCCCAACCGGCAGCGCTGGCGAACTGGCGCGCGTTTTCGCCCCGCATGCCGGTAAATTCTGCCTCTGACCGATACTTGCCGGTCAGGAACCCGGCGCCAAGTCCGTAGTAGGGCAGCACGGCAATGCCTTGCGCCACCGCCAGCGCTTCCAGTGCTGCCGGATATTCATTCCGCCAGACAAGATTATAGCCGGGCTGGAGGACGGTGAAGGGCAAGGCACCGGTTGCAGCGGCTGCACTGTTGAACGCGGCAAGGCGATCCGGTTCGATGTTCGATGCGCCCAGTTCGCGAACCTTTCCGGCGCTCACTAGGGCGTTATAGCCGGTGATCACGTCTTCTGGCGCGGTTACCTTGTCATCGCGGTGGACGTAATAGAGGTCCACATAATCGCTGCGCAGCCGGGCAAGTGAGCCTTCGCAGGCGGCGGCGACCCGTTCCGGTGCGAGCGCGCCCGGTGCGCCGCCCATGCCGGTCTTGGTGGCGATCCGCATGTCCGCGCGGACGCCGCGCAGTTCCATCCACTCGCCGATGATGGTCTCGCTTTCCCCGCCCTTGTTACCCGGCACCCAGGCGGAATAGATTTCCGCCGTGTCGATAGAGCGGCCGCCCGCCTCGTAAAACGCGTCTAGTACGGCGAAGCTGGCATCGCGATTGATCGTCCAGCCAAAGGGGTTGCCGCCCAGGACGAGGCTTATGCCGCCAAGGCCGGGGTGTCCTTCAGGCACCGAACTTCTCGCGCAGGGCAAGGAGCGCCATGGCCGCCTGCGCCGCTTCGCCGCCCTTGTTCTTCTGCTTGGGGTCTGCGCGGACCAGCGCCTGCGCCTCGTCCTCAACCGTCAGGATGCCATTGCCGATGGCAACGCCGTCCATGGTGAGCGCCATGATGCCCCGCGCGCTCTCGCCCGAAACGATTTCAAAGTGATAGGTCTCGCCGCGGATCACCACGCCGATGCCGACATAGCCGTCATACTCGCCCGACTGGTCGGCCAACGCGATGGCGCCCGGTACTTCGAGTGCGCCGGGCACGGTGATGACGTCAACCTTGTGGCCCGCCGCCTTCAAAGCGGCGCGCGCGCCTTCGACCAGCATATCATTGAGGTGGTCATAGAAGCGGGCTTCGACGATAAGGAACTTGGCCATTTCAACTCCTAGCCCGCCGTGAACAATGCCACCATGGCACCTCCGGCGAGGATCAGCAGCGCCCCGATGGCGCGGCGCATGTCGAGCGCTTCCTTGAGCATTGCGCCGCCAAGCACAAGCCCGATCAGCACGCTGGTTTCGCGAAGGGCGGCAACTGCACCAACCGGCGCAAGCCGGAACGCGAACAGGGCCGGCACAAAGGAAGCGAGCGCGAGCAGGCCGGCCTTGATGCCGATGGCGGGCTCGCGGCGAAGCGCCGGTAGGATCCGTCCGCCGTCGCGCATCATCAGCAGGGCGGGCATCGAGAAGCCATCTGCGACATAGAACCATGCGATGAAGTGCAGGGCGCTATCCGCAGCACGCACTCCCTTGGCATCGATGATCGAGTACGCCGTGGTCAGAAGGCCTGTGACTGCCGCAACCGCTGCTCCGCGCAGGCTGATCGATCCGTGTCTGACCAGCGCCAGGATGCCTGCACACAGGATTGCCACGCCCGCAACGACTTCGATCGCCGGGCGGTCACGCAGGATGAGGACGCCGAACAGCAGGGTGAATAGCGGCGCCGTACCGCGGGCGAGGGGGTAGGCGATCGAGAAGTCGCTGAGCCGGTAAGAATGGATCAGCGCCCACTGGTATGTGGCGTGGACCAGCGCCGCAGCAACGATCCAGGGCATCAGCGCGGCGGGCGGGGTGCCGAAATGGATGGCGAGCGGCAGGAAGGCGGCAAGTCCGATCATGCGGATCCATGCCTGGACCGCCAGCTTGTCTTGCCCGACCTTGAGGTATGCATGGGAGAACGCGGTCGCTACGGCCGAGAGCAGCGCGAGCGCGATGCCGAGTTCCACCCCGGCCAGCATCAGGCCCTGCGCCTCTGCCTCTGGTGCTTCCACGCCGCAGAACCCAAGACGACTAGGCCCGCGCCCAATACGCAGCCCACGATGGCCAAGGCTGGCGGCGCACCGGCGGCCCGGAACCAGTAGAGCAGCGGATAGTGTATCGCATAGAGCGGGAAAGAGAGCTCACCGAGTGCGGTCGATATCCAGCGGCCGCCGCGCTGGGCGATGCCGCCGATCAGGATGGGAGCGCAAAGCAGGCCGACGAAGATCACGTCGACAAGCCAGTTCAAACCGTCGCTGCGATCAGGCAGGGCGAACCACAAAGGCATGGCGATCAGTGCAAAGACAGAGAACATTGGCGAAGGTCGCCGCTCTCCCCACCAGCGCCAGATGACGATGCCCATCGTATAGGTCGTCGCCACGCGGGCCAGTCCTTCTCCCAAATCACCGTTGCGCGAACCAAGGTCGAGGTGGCCATGCACCCATGCTGCATCGACCAGCCACGCGAAACTTACCATCGATAGCATGGCCAGGACCGGCGTCCGCACGCGCCACAACACGCCGTGGGCTGCATTGGCGACCAGTTCGAAAAAGATCGACCACGCCGGCACGTTGAGTGCGAAGTAGTTGCCCGACCACGGACTTGGCAGCAGCAGCAGATTGACCAGCGCCGTATGCCACAGGACGATGTCCTGACCCCGCGTCCCTTCGGCGAGGAAGGGGATGAACAGCACGCCGCCCAGCGCCATGGTCGGCCACAGGCGGCGGTAGCGGGCCGCGAAGAACTTCAAGCCTGGGAGGCCAGCGGCAAGGCGCGGCTCGTAGGTACGCGCCATCACATAGCCGGACAGCATGAAGAAGAAATCCACCGCCAGGTAGCCGCGCGGGAACAGGTCCGGGAATTCGGGCATCAGCACGTGGGCGTGCATCACCACCACCGCCATCGCCGCAATGCCGCGCAATGCGTCGAGCCCGTAAAGACGCTCACTGGCGGAAATCGGGCGGGGTGCGGTCGCCGGGGTCACACCTGCGGCATAAGGGCGTTTCGCTCTGCGCACTAGTGTCACAAGACACAGCAATCCACGACCGCGTTCGGGTGTGTGTTCAACAAGGGAGTGAAGGGGGTGGTGGACGCACTAGGGCTCGAACCTAGGACCCGCTGATTAAGAGTCAGCTGCTCTACCAACTGAGCTATGCGTCCACACGGGCGGTAAATTCCGCGGGCTCCCGAATCTCGGGAGAGGCCCCTATAGCGATTGAAGCGAACGATGGAAGGGGTTTTTTCGAAGAATTTTATCTTGTCACGAAAGGCTGCGCCGCGTGCGGCTCCAGCGGTCGACGGCCATCAATGTGCCGATGCAGATCATGTTGGTCATCATCGATGAACCGCCGTGGCTGACGAAGGGCAGGGGGATGCCGACGACCGGCGCCAGGCCCATCACCATCATCAGGTTGATCGCCATGTAGAAGAACACCGTGCAGGTCATCCCGGCGGCGAGCAGCTGCGAGAACCGGTCAGGCGCGCGGGTCGACACGCGCATGCCCCAGCGCAGAATGTGGATGAAAACCCCGATGACAAACAGGCCGCCCAGCAGGCCCCACTGCTCGGCCATGGTGGCGAAAACGAAGTCGGTGTGCGCCTCTGGCAAGTAGCCGAGCATGGACTGTGAGCCATTGCCAAAGCCTTTGCCGGTCAGGCCGCCTGAACCGATGGCGATCTTTGACTGAAGGATGTGGTAACCGGTGCCGCTGGGATCCGCCTCGGGATCGAGAAACACGAACACGCGCTTGCGCTGGTAATCGTGGAGAAGGAAGAAAAAGGCGATGGGCGCCGCAACCAGGGCCGCCGCTCCGCCGGCCATGAACCATTTCAATGGCGGTCCCGCCAGGAAGACCACGACGATCGCGCCGAAACTGATAGCCAGGCCGGTGCCAAGGTCGGGCTGGAGCATGACCAGCACGGCCGGGACCGCCAGCAGGCCGAGCGCGGGGAACAGGGCCTTGAAATCTGCCGTCATCGATGGCGGCAGGTCCGAGTAGAAGCGCGCCATGACGAGTACGATGACCGGTTTCATCAACTCGGAAGGCTGCAATGTCATGAAGCCCAGGTTGAGCCAGCGCTGGCTGCCGCCGCCGATGCCGCCGATGAGTTCGACGAGTATCAGCAGCACGACGACCGCGATGTAGATCGGATAGGCCCCGAACTTGAAAACGTCTTTCGGTATCGACGCGATGACCAGCGCCATCACGAGGAAGACGCAGAACCGGATGAGGTGGCTCGCCGCCCAGGGCGACATGGAGCCGCCTGCTGCGGTGTAAAGCACCGAAGCTCCGAACATCACCAGCGCGAACAACGGGATCAGCACGCGCCAGGGCTGGCGGGCGATCGGATCGGGTATGACATTGCGCCACATCATTGCTGCGGCTCCGCAGGTGTCTCGGCAGCAGGGGACGGCGCGGGGGCGGGTGGCTGTTTAGCCTTGGCCGCGTCCGTCTCACTGCGCGGGATAATGACATCGTTGACGATCTTGTCGGAAGGCGTGGCCTCCTTTTCGGCCTTTGCCTTCGCCTCCTCTACCGCCCTGTCCCCGCCGACCTTGGCGGCTGAGGTGCCATAGGCGGCGCTGTAGGCGCGGTACTTGGCGGCCATGCGTTCGCTCGGCGTGCCACCCCAGCCCTTTTCCATTTCCAGCAGGGTGGCCCAGGCCTTGCCCGGATCGAACAGGTACGTGAAGACGTCCTTGGCAATCGGCGCCGCCGCCCGCGCGCCAAATGTACCGTGCTCGACCACCACCGAAATCGCATACTTCGGCTTGTCCGCCGGTGCATAGGCGACGAACAGCGAGTGGTCGCGCGATTTCCAGTCTCCGACATGTCCGCGCGCGACGAGCGCCCGGACCTGCGCCGTTCCGGTCTTTCCAGCCATCTGGATATTGTCGAACGGCAGCTTGCTGCCCACGCCCGTGCCTGATCCGTTGACCACATTGAACATGCCGTCATGAGCCACGGCGAGCTGCTCGGGCGTGAAGGGCAGGGCGGGGCCTAGTTGCAATTTCTGCCCGTGAATCAGCGAGGGCTGGACATTATTGCCGCTGGCGATGCGTGCCGTCATCACCGCCAGTTGAAGCGGTGAGACCGAGACGTAGCCTTGCCCGATCGACGCGTTGAGCGAGTCCGCAGCGCTCCATTCCTGCTTGTAACGGCGCATCTTCCATTCGGCATCGGGGATCGTGCCATAGCGCTGCGAGGACACCGGCAGGTCGAACTTCTGGCCAAGCCCCAGCATTTTCGCCACCGGCGCAATTGCGTCGTAGCCCACGCGGTGCGCCATCGACCAGAAATACGTATTGCAGCTGTGCTCAATTGCCTGCCGCATATCCACTGACCCGTGGACCGCGTCGCAGCGGAAAAAGCGGCTGCCGAGCCGGTAACCGCCGGGGCAGCCGACGCGCTCGGCGGGATCAACCCCGTGCAATTGCAGCGCCAGCGTGGCCATTGGCTTCATCGTCGAGCCGGGAGGATAAAGCCCGCGAAGGGCCTTGTTGAGCAGCGGGATATGGTCATCCTCGTTGAGCATCTTCCATTCGACCCGGCCAATGCCGCCGATGAAGCTGTTGGGATCGAAAGCCGGCATCGAGCAAAGCGCGAGGATTTCGCCCGTGTCGCAATCGATCACCGTTACCGCGGCCGATTCGAGGCCAATGCGACGCGAGGCAAAGTCCTGTAGCCCGCCATCGATGGTCAGCTTGATCGGATTGCCCTGCACGTCGTCGCGCATTTCAAGGTCGCGCACAACGCGTCCGCTCGCCGTTACCTCGGTCCGCCTTGCACCCGGAACACCCCGCAGGGTCTGCTCAAACTGCTTCTCAAGCCCGTCCTTGCCAACCTTGTAGCCGGGCGTGATGAGCAGCGGATCGCGGTCCTTCTTGTACTCTTCCGCCGTTGCCGGGCCGACGTATCCGATCAGGTGGGCAACCGAAGGACCGGTCGGATAGAGCCGGGTAAAGCCACGCTGGGGCAGCACTCCGGGCAGTTCGGGAAGGCGCACATTGATCGCGTCGAACTGCGAACGCTCCATCTTCGCGCTGACTTCGACCGGCTGGAAACCCTGCGATTCTTCGATCTTGTCCTTAAGGTCCTGCAGCTTTTCCGGCGTCAGACTCAGGATCTGGCCAAGCTGGCCCAGCGTGGCGTTCAGGTCCGGAACGCGCTCAGGAATAAGGTCGACGCGGTAATACTGCTGGTTGGCAGCCAGGGTCTGGTTATGGCGATCAAGGATCAGGCCACGGCGGGGCGGAATCAGGCTGAGGTTGACGCGGTTACTCTCCGCCAGCGTCTTGAAATGCTCATTCTCGGCTATGGCAATCCAGGTCATGCGCGTGGCCAGCAGTACGCCGACCCCTGCCTGCAAGCCGCCGATCACCATGGCGCGGCGATCGAACGAATTGGCCAGCTGGCCGCTGGTAATGTGCTTCTGGGTGCGCTGGCTGAACCGCTCGCGAAAGCGCTTGAACATCACTGGATGCTCCGGAACCGCACGAGGCGAAGGCGGTCGCACCAGGCGGCAAAACGGCCAACCAGCGGAAACAGCAGCGCGGAAGCTAGCACCTGGAACAGGACCGGTGTCGGCATGACGGTGATTTCCGCGTGCTTCAGGATCAGGCAGCCGAACAGGATATAGGCCGTTACCATTACCGAGCCGGCAAGCCAGTCAACCAGCACGCCGCGCCAGGGATAGCGCGCTTCGAGCAATTCCATGCCGATCAGCGTGACCGACCAGAGCAGGATCCCGCTGCCCAGCGGCATGCCTGAGTAGAGGTCGTCGAACAGGCCCAGCGGCAGGCCTGCCCAGACCGGCAGGACTCCGGGGCGCACCTGCCGCCATGCGACCAGCATCAGGTAGCCAAAGGGCGGTAGTACCGGCGCTGAAAAGATCGACAGCCACTGCGGCACGACCGAGGCCAGCATGATCGACAGCCAGGGCATGGCATTCGCCAGGATTGGCGAGTGCGCGCGATTGATTTCCTTGCGGTACCGGCGCTGGGGGAAGAGCGGCGGGCGACTGGCCATCACTTCTTCGCCGGGGCTGGAGGCGGGGTGGAGCTGACTGATGCATCAGGCATGCCGAGGGCGGCGACGTAAACCGGCTCCACCAGCACGAACTCGCTGGCGGCCGGATCGCTGAGTACGCGCGCGATCGCCCCGTCGGCCGTCTGCTTGATGACCACAGCGACCGCAATCCCGGGGCGGTAAAGCCCGCCGGAGCCGGAGGTGACGAAAACGTCGCCGGGCTTCAGCGGATTGATGCCCAGGTTGACCAGTTCAAGCCGCATGGTGCCATCGCCCGCGCCGCGCGCGGTTGCGAAGATGCCGTCGGTCGCGCGGCGTACCGGGACGACGCTCTCGCTATCCGTGATCAGAAGGACTCGCGACGTGGCGCGCGACACTTCGAGCACGCGGCCGACGAGGCCCAACGGCGAACGCACCGGCATGCCGGTCTTGACCCCAGAGGAGGCACCGGCAGACAGTGTGGCAAACCGGCGCTGGCTGGAGCCGGTGGAGGAAATCAATTGCGCGCGGGCAACTTCCGTCACGCCTTCGAGCGGAATATTCATCAGCGCCTTGAGGCGCCGGTTTTCCTCGGCGAGGGCAGCAGCTTCGGCAAGGCGGACGCGGTTGACCTCGGCTTCATGCTCGAGCCTTGCGACACGGCTGCCACGGGTGAAATAGCCGCCAATGGTATCGAAAAAGCCGCTGCCTTCGGACCTGGCAGTTGCGGTGGCGCTGGCCATCGGCTTGGTTGCATCCGAGGCAACGCCGCGCAGGCTGGAAAAAGCGGTGGGATCGATGAAGGAGACGATCAGCAGCGCACCGCCCAGCAGCGCGCCGACGATTGCGGCAATATAGCCGAAAAAGGTCGTGTACTGCGCCCGCTTGGAAAAGCCGGTGCGCCGGTTGCTCGGCGGCGCCATGCGCCACTCCTTCCGCTATTCCCGGCGACCCTGCCTCCAGCCCCTCCAGATGCTGCGGTCGCCGTACTCCCCAACAAATCAGGCGGTCATCAGGACGCCGCGATAGATCGGCTCTTCCATGGCGCGGCCAGTGCCCAGCGCGACGCAGGAAAGCGGATCTTCGGCGATCGAGACGGGCAGGCCGGTTTCCTCACGGAGGAAATCATCCAGACCCTTGATCAGCGCGCCGCCGCCGGTGAGCACGATGCCCTGATCGACGATATCCGCAGCCAGTTCCGGCGCGGTGTTTTCCAGCGCAATGCGCACGCCTTCGATGATCGCGCCGATCGGCTCGGCAAGCGCTTCGGCAATGTTTGCCTGAGTGATGGTGATTTCCTTGGGCACGCCGTTCACAAGGTCGCGGCCCTTGATGTGGATCGTTTCGCCCACGCCGTCGAGCGGGGTGGTGGCGACGCCGTAATCCTTCTTGATGCGCTCTGCCGTCGACTCACCGATCAGCAGGTTATGGTGGCGGCGGACATAGGAGACGATGGCTTCGTCCATCTTGTCCCCGCCGACACGGACCGAGGTGGTATAGGCGAGGCCGCGCAGCGACAGCACCGCGACTTCCGTGGTGCCGCCGCCGATGTCGACGACCATCGAGCCGACCGGTTCGGTCACTGGCATGTCCGCGCCGATCGCGGCAGCCATCGGCTCAAGGATAAGGAATACTTCCGAAGCGCCCGCATTCGATGCGGCGTCACGGATCGCGCGGCGTTCGACCGAGGTCGAGCCCGAGGGCACGCAGATCACGATTTCCTGCCGGCGGAATACCGAGCGGCCACCGTGGACCTTGCGGATGAAGTGCTTGATCATCTCTTCCGCGACTTCGATGTCGGCGATCACGCCGTCACGCAGCGGGCGGATCGCTTCGATGGAGTCCGGGGTCTTGCCCATCATCATCTTGGCATCGTCGCCGACGGCCTTGACCTTCTTGACGCCGTTGATCGTCTCGATCGCCACAACTGACGGTTCATTAAGCACAATTCCGCGATCCTGGACATAAACCAGCGTGTTCGCCGTCCCCAAGTCAATCGCCATGTTCTGCGAGCCAAGTTTGAAGAATCGGGACAACAAAGAAGCCATGGAATAATCCGTTTTTTATCAGACTGTTAACCGCATTCTCAGCGGTGCCAGTCAGGCGGCCGAAAGACGGGGAAGGCCGCCCATTAGCGCATGCCATTTGGAAAGGCCAAAATTTTGTTCAGCTAGCCACAGATTCCGCCGCGCTCCGCCTCGAAATCTCGTCGCTTCACCGCTAGGCTTTCCGCGCAATGCCAGTGATCCGCCGCCTGCCCGAAAATCTTGTAAACCGCATCGCCGCTGGCGAGGTGGTCGAACGTCCGGCGGCGGCGCTGAAAGAGCTGGTCGAAAACGCCATCGATGCGGGATCGACCAACATCAGCGTGCGCTTGTCGAGCGGCGGGCTGGACCTGATCGAGGTGACTGACGACGGCTGCGGCATTGATCCGGCAGAGATGGAACTGGCACTCGAACGCCATGCCACATCGAAGCTGCCCGACGAGGCGATCGAACTGGTCGCCACGCTGGGCTTTCGCGGCGAGGCCTTGCCCTCGATCGCCTCGGTCGCCAAGCTTACCATCGAAAGCCGCGTTCGGGGCAAGGACAGCGGCTGGATGCGCGTGGTCGATCACGGCAAGCTGGCCGAGGAAGGCCCCGCGGCACTTCCGCCCGGAACCCGCATCCGGGTCGAAAACCTGTTTGCGCAGGTGCCCGCGCGGCGGAAATTCCTGCGCTCGGCGCGTTCTGAATATGCTGCCTGCCTCGATGTCGTGCGGCGGCTAGCCATGGCGCGGCCCGATATCGGCTTTACCCTTGAACACGATGGCCGCCGCGCGCTTGCAGTCCAACCCGGCGAGGCGCTGGCCGAACGCGTGGCGCGGATCGTGGCGCGCGAACTCGCAGACAACGGCGTCGCGGTGGAGATCGAGCGCGGCGACATGCGGCTGACGGGGGTGGCGGGCCTGCCGACCTACAATCGCGGCGTTGCCGATCACCAGTACCTGTTCGTCAACGGCCGTCCGGTGAAGGACCGGCTGCTGATCGGAGCGGTGAGGGGCGCCTATTCAGACATGCTGGCGCGGGACCGCCATGCCGTGCTGGCGCTGTTCCTCGACCTGCCGCCGCAGGATGTCGACGTGAATGTCCACCCGGCCAAGACGGAGGTCCGCTTCCGCGACCCCGCTTTCGTGCGCGGCTTCATCGTCGGCGGGCTAAGGCAAGCGCTCGACAGCGGCGACCGGCGCAGCGCACAGGCCCCCGCTGCTTCCGCCATGGCGCAGTGGCAGGTCGAACCCGTGCGCCCCGAACCGACGCTCGGCTCGCTGTTCGCCCGCGAATATTCCGCGCCGCAGACGCGGGTCAGCGATGCCGGGCAGGTGTGGCGCGGCTATGAGGAGGCCGTCATGGCCCCGCCGATGGCCCGCGCCGAAATGGCGGAGGACCAGCCCATCGAGGCCCAGCAGTTCCCGCTCGGCGTGGCGCGCGGGCAGGTGGCCGGCACCTATATCGTCGCCGAGGCCGAGGACGGCCTGATCATCGTCGACCAGCACGCCGCGCACGAACGGCTGGTGCTGGAACGGCTCAAAGCCGCCGGTGCGGGCGACACGATGACCAACGCGCAGGCCCTGCTGATCCCCGAAGTCGTGGAACTGGACGAACCCGCCTGCGACCGCCTCGAGAACCGCGCCGAAGACTTCGCGCGGCTTGGCCTGACGCTCGAACGCTTCGGCCCGGACGCGATGCTGGTCCGCTCGGTGCCCTCGGTGCTGGCAAAGGGCGACGTCCACGCGCTGGTCCGCGACATTGCCGATGACCTTGCCCAGAACGGCGATGCCCTGCTGCTCGGCGAGAGGCTCGACCTCGTGCTGGCGACCATGGCCTGCCACGGATCGGTGCGGGCAGGGCGCTCGCTGTCCGTGGCCGAAATGAACGCGCTGCTGCGCGAGATGGAACGCACGCCGAGGTCGGGGCAGTGCAACCATGGCCGGCCGACTTGGGTCAAGCTGGCGCTGGGTGATGTGGAGAAGCTGTTTGGGCGAAAATAGAGTCCGCGCTGCTGTTCTTGCGTTGCTGATTTTCCCATTCTTGGGATTTATCGTGCTTTATTCGGCCGATGCGGGATGTTTCATCTGCTTTGACGGACAAAGTCGCGGCGAAGCGTTGGAGCGTTGGGTCAACCTTGGTTTGGCGTTTGGTTTGATGCTGCTTTGTACGACTTGGATTATTAGTAAGGTACGGAAAAAGCGCGGCGACCGAGAATGACCCCACTGCCGTACTCTCCAAAGCTAGAAGAGCATGAAATATGGTGGTCGAAATCTTCGAAGGGTCCGACCTTGTCGGCACCGGTCAAATATATGCGCTCGATCCAGGAATGGGTGTCGCGACGGCATATTTTGCGCCTACTTCCGCGTACGATTGTGAACGTCATGCGAACGTAGTGGATGGCGAGTATCTCGGAGACCGAACTTCGATTTTGACAGCACGGTTAGCCGATGGCGGCGAGATTATCACCTGCAATGCCATTTCTATTATGGATTTCCCGACCCTATACGAGTGTGAAATTCAACTTATCGGAATCGACGAGCCGCCTTTCGCAGACCTTTTCGGCGAGCACCCTGAATACAAGGATTACTGAGGCTAAGTTGGGCCTATTAATCTTTCGGCCTCACCCGCACAAAAGCATTCGCCTCATAGCTCAGCACCGCCTCACCATTCTGGTTCAGCGTGCGCACCCGTGTCCGAAAAATGCCCATGTCGGGCTTTGATGCACTGACCCGCTTTTCCAGCACTTCGCGTTCGCAGGTCAGCGTGTCGCCGGGATAGACCGGCTTCAGGAAGCGCAGTTCGTCGATGCCCGGCGAACCCAAGCCCTGATGCCCGCGCTCGTCCTGATAGGCCACAATCATCGCCATGGTCATGCCGCAGGTGTGCCAACCGCTCGCCGCCACGCGACCGAAATGGGTCTGCGCGGCGGCGGCGTCATCGAGGTGGAACGGCTGGGGATCGTATTTCCGGGCGAAATCGAGCACTTCTTCACGCGTCACCGCGTAGGAGCCGAAACGTTCGACTTTGCCCAGTTCCAGATCCTCGAACCATTCCATGCATTTAGTGTCCCAGCGAGAGTTTCGCGAAGAACGTATAGCCCATCGGCGACTTCCCGTAATAGGGATCGAGCGCGGAGGGCTTGACATAGGCTGCCACGCTTCCGCCAAGTGCGAGCTGGAACGTGTCACCCAGCGGAATCCGCCGCGCGTAGCCTGCCTGGAACTTGCTGACGCGGAACTTCACGTCGTGCAGCGGATCGTGGTGATCGGGGAACAGCTCGTCATTGGCGACATTTTCGAAGCGGCCGAACAGCACGTTCTTGGCGTCGAGTTTCCAGTTCACCTCGCCAAGCCAGGCCGAGAGCGTTTCACCCGGCACGCGCTTCTTGGCGCTGTAGGCGAGCATGGCCGAGACGGCGCTGCTGGCATAGTGCGCCGAGGCGGTGAAGCGGTGCTCGTTCTCACCGGGGTGGACGGCCTCGGGCTCCTTGATTTCGCCATAGCTCGCCTGAATTGCCCAATTGGGCGTCGGATTGAGCGTGCCGCGCACGGACCAGGAATCGAGCTTCGGCGTTTCGATGTTCCAGCGATGCTCATCAGGCTCACGCCCGCGGAAGGCGGAGGCTTCGATCTGCCATGTGTTTCCGGCAAGACCCGCCGTGACGACGCCATAGGTAATGTGAGTCGAATCGAACCAGTGGTGCGCGATGGGCGGCTCGGGATTATAGGCCGCAGAGCCGCGATGCATGAAAGCCGAAGGGCCGAGCGCGGGTTCGCCAACCGGGCCGCCATAGAGGAACAGGCGGGTCTGATCGCCAATGTTGAAGTCCACCCGCGCCGCCAGCTCCATGAACAGGTCATGCGGGTGCTGGCGATCGACCAGAGGCAGGCCGCCCGCAGTCTCTCCGGTGGCGAACAGGTTGGGATAGCCTTCGGCGTCCATTGCCGGCTCAAGGCTCATCATGGTCTTCAGCTGGATACGGCCCCATTCGGGCTCGGTCTGGGCAACGGCCATCAGCATCGAGGTCGAGTAGAACTTGTCATCGCCGCGCGGGCCGGTGGCCTTGGTGTACTTGGCCGAAACGTCGCCGTGGAGCATGACCATCCAGTTGCCGGTGCCCAGGTGCAGGCCGTGCATGCCGCCTTCGAGCGCGGGGAGGCGGGCGGTGCCGGAGCCTTCGGCGGGGATCGGTTTCCTTATTTCTGCTGGTTCATTCAAGATCGCTTGAACTGCTTCGTTAACCTTCTTTTGTCTGGAGTGGTGGTGCCCCGACATGTCCATGCCGGACATGTCGTGGCCGGCATGCGGATCGGTGGCCGGAGCGGGATTGGGAGCAGGGGCGGGCGCAGGTGTTTGTGCGGGAGTGTGCTCGCCATGGTCATGCTCATGGTTCTGGGCATATGCCGGAACGGCTAACGAGGCGGCGCAGGCGAGCGCCGCGATGCGGGTAAACTTCATCGGAAATATCCTGTTTTGATTGCGGGAAGTGCCGCAGGTTGCGGCAAGGCAATCAGGCTCGCGGAGGCGGCAGGGCAGGGGGAATGGCGAAACCGGCCAACTGGTCCGCTATGCCGGGCGCGGGCGTTGCCCCAAAGACGACGACTTCCCCGCCAACCCGCAGGTCGTCCGAATAGGGCGCGATGCAGCCGATGCAATCGTGCTGCGTCTCGGCTTGGCTCGGCGCGGAAGGCTTGGGCATTTGATGGCCGTGATGCGACGTCGCGGCGTGGCTCATGTCCGCCGGGACCGGCTGGTGATGCTGGGCGGACGCCAAGGCGGGCGCCGCCAGGCACAGGATCAGCAGATAGGCGAGCAGGCGGCGCAGCATGGCGGTCTCCTAGCGTCTCAATTGAAACTAGTCCATTGACCATGGTCAAAGGCCGTGGAGCGGGCGAGAGATCATACATGCCGCCATTCCGATCATCGCCAGGTTTTCACTCAGGGATACGAAGCCAAGCGGCACCCGGCTGCTTCCGCCGACGCAGGCGCACTTGATGTCGCGCTTCTGCACGTAGACGGCATAAAACACCGATACGGCGCCGATAGTGCCGATGAACAAAGCCACCGGGATAGACAGCCAGTCGAGCGCGTGGGCGGCCATCAGCGTTCCGGCGCCGAATTCGAGGAACGGATAGGCATAGGCATAGGGCAGCCAGCGCTTGGCTAGCAGGTCATAGCCGAGGAACATGGTGGCAAACCGGTCAAGGTCCTGCAGCTTGAGCATGGCCAAGATGACCATGGCGAAGCTGACGAACCATTCGGCCGCGCGGACGGTAAGCGCGTCACCCAGCGTCATGAAGCTGGCGGCGAGGGCAAGCGCGCCCGCAGCGGCGAAGACGGCGAGCACCGGCACATAGCTGACCTGGTCCGGGTCATTCACCTTGAGCCGGAAATAGCGGCGCAGATCGTCATATCCGCCGATCCGCTGGCCCTCGATGAACACCTGCGGTGTCGTCTTGACGCCGTGTTCGGCCTTGAAGGCATCGGTCTGCCCGCGGGTGGTGAGCCAGCGGTCATCGACCTTGAACCCCTTGCGCCTGAGCAGGTGCAGGGCCTTCAGGCCATAGGGGCAGACGTGCTTTTCCATTACCATGCGGTGAAGGATGGCGGTGCGGGGGGTGGGGGAGTTTTCTGTCATGGCGAATCGGCTTATAGCTTCCGTACCATGGTACGGAGTCAAGGGATGGCGCTGACGATTTCAGGATTGGCGCGTGCCGGCGGCGTCAGCGTCGAGACGGTGCGGTACTACCAACGAAAGGGGCTGCTGTTTGATCCCAGGCCTTCGCGCGGGGCTGGATCGGGAATCCGCCATTATGATGAGGATGACGTGCGCCGCCTGCGTTTCATCCGATCTGCCCAGCGGGCTGGCTTCACGCTCGACGAGATCGCAGGCCTGCTTGCGCCCGAACGCACACGCGGCGAGGTACGTGACATGGCGCAGGCACGCATTGGCAGGCTCGATGAACAGATCGCCGAACTTCGGGCCGCTCGGGCCTGGCTGGGGGAACTCGCGGGCGAATGCGCGCGCGGCGGACCGGGGCCGTGCCCGATCATCGCCGCATTCGAGACCTGACGTCTAGACGTTGAACTTGAAGTGCATGACGTCACCATCCTGCACCACGTATTCCTTGCCTTCCTGACGCAGTTTCCCGGCATCCTTGGCACCGGCTTCGCCGCCGAGCGCAACGAAATCGTCGAAGGCGATCGTTTCGGCGCGGATGAAGCCGCGCTGCATGTCGGAGTGGATCTCGCCGGCGGCTTCCGGGGCCTTGGCACCCTTGTGCACGGTCCAGGCGCGCGCTTCCTTGGGGCCAACGGTGAAGAAGGTGATCAGGTGGAGCAGGTCGTAGCCCGAGCGGATGACACGGGCGAGGCCGGTTTCGTGGAGGCCCATTTCCTCAAGGAAGACCATACGCTCTTCCGGGTCCATGCCGACCAGCTCGCTCTCGATCGCGGCGGAGACGATTACGGCATTGGCGCCTTCCGCCTTGGCCTTTTCGAACACCTTGGCGGAGAATTCATTGCCGTTGGCGGCGCTCTCTTCGTCGACATTGCAGACGTAGAGCACCGGCTTGGCGGTCAGCAGCTGGGCCTGATTGAACACGCGCAGTTCGTCCTCGCCTTCGGGGCGGGCCAAGCGGGCCGGCTTACCTTCGCGCAGCAGTTCGAGCGCGGGGGCGAGCACGGCGGCAATCAGCTTGTTTTCCTTGTCGCCCTGCGCGGCCTTCTTCTGAGCGGCGGGAACCCGCTTTTCGAGGCTCTCGAGGTCGGACAGCATCAGTTCGGTTTCGACCGTATCAGCGTCGGACACCGGATCGACCTTGTTGTCGACGTGCTGGATGTCGTCGTTCTCGAAGCAGCGCAGCACGTGGACGATGGCGTCAACCTCGCGGATGTTGCCGAGGAACTGGTTGCCGAGTCCTTCGCCCTTGCTCGCGCCGCGCACCAGCCCGGCGATGTCGACGAATCCAAGCTGGGTCGGGATGATCTTCTGGCTGCCGGCGATGGCGGCCAGCTTGTCGAGCCGGGGATCGGGCACGCCGACATTGCCGACGTTCGGCTCGATCGTGCAGAACGGATAGTTCGCCGCCTGCGCCGCCTGCGTCTCGGTCAGCGCGTTGAACAGGGTGGACTTGCCGACATTCGGCAGGCCGACGATACCGCAGCGGAAACCCATTTCTTACTCCAGTTCAGGGATCGGGCCGCCCATAGGGGCAGAATGCCGGTTTGGCGAGGGGGCTATAGGCTGGAGAGCCAGTGAGCAGTTTCGGCAGGGTCGCGGAACCGCAGGACGGTGCCGCCAAAGCTCTCCAGCGTCCGCCTGTTGCGCTTGTGCCACCCAAGGCGGAACGTTGCCACGAAATGCAGGAATTCCCAGTTCAGGTTTTCGTTGCAGCCCTCGGTCATGTCGGGCCGGTTAGTTCCCCGGTACTGCCACCAGCGGCGGAATACGCGCCACAGGCACTGGACGGTAGGATAGTCGAGCCAGACTACGGTATCGGCCCGCTTGATGCGTTCGGGCAAGGTGGAGCCGTAATTGCCGTCGATGATCCAGCGATCCTGCGCCAGCACCTGCCGAACTTCGGCGAACGCTTGCTCACGGTCGCGCTCGATCCAGCCAGTGCAGCCAGTGCAGGCGGTCCATGTGATAGAGCGGCAAGCCCGTGCGCTCCGCCAAGGCCCGCGACAAGGTCGATTTTCCCGCGCCGGGCGAGCCGATGACCAGCACGCGGTGCATGGTACTCAGTCCTGCTGGCGCAGCGCGACGTCGCTCATGAAGCGGACATCATCGCCCTTGGTCAGCCATTCCGCCTCGGCCGCCACTGCGCCCAGCATCCCGGCGAGGTCGTCCATTTCGGACTTGGCATAGTTGCCCAGCACATAGCCGGTCACCCGGTCCTTGTGCCCCGGGTGGCCGATACCGAGCCGCACCCGGCGGAAGTCAGGACCCATGTGCTGGTCGATCGAGCGCAGGCCATTGTGCCCCGCCGTGCCGCCGCCCTGCTTCACCTTCACCTTGAAAGGCGCGAGGTCGAGCTCGTCGTGGAAGACGGTGAGGGCATCCGTGCCGAGCTTGTAGAAGCGCAGCGCTTCTCCAACCGATCGGCCGCTCTCGTTCATGAATGTCGCCGGTTTCAGCAGCAGCACTTTTTCAGTGCCGATGCGCCCCTCTTGCAGCCATCCCCGGAACTTCTTCTGCACCGGGCCGAAATTGTGCATGCCTGCGATCACGTCGAGCGCCATGAAGCCGACGTTGTGCCGGTGCATCGCATATTGCGGTCCGGGATTGCCGAGGCCGACCCAAAGCTGCACGTCAGATCTCCAAACGAAAACCGGGCCACATCGCTGCGGCCCGGCTTCTGATGGGACAGACTGGCCGTCCCGGTCAACCTGACAGGCTTATTCGCCCGCGTCGGTCTTGCTGTTGTCGCCTTCTTCGCTGCGCAGGCCCGAAGGTGCAACGATGGTGGCGATGGTGAAGTCGCGATCGGTGATGGCCGAAACCGCGCCTTCCGGCAGGGTCACGTGGCTGATGTGGATCGAGGCGCCCACGTCGAGACCGGTGACGTCGATCGCCACCTCGTCAGGAATGCCTTCCGGATCGCAGATCAGGTCAAGCTCGTGACGGACGATGTTGAGCACGCCGCCGCGCTTCAGGCCCGGCGAGGCCGCTTCGTTGATGAAGTGGACCGGCACGTTCACGTGGACCTTGTGGTCCTTCGAAATGCGCAGGAAGTCCGCATGGAGCGGGCGATCGTTGACGGGGTGGAAGGCGACGTCCTTCGGCAGCGTCCGCACGGTCTTGCCGCCAACAGTGATCTCGACAATCGAGTTGAAGAAGTGGCCGGTGCCAAGCTGGCGGACCAGTTCCTTCTCTTCGACGTGGATCGCGGCGGGTTCTTCGTTGTTACCATAAACAACGGCGGGGACGCGGCCTTCACGACGCAGTGCACGGGAGGCTCCCTTGCCTGCCCGATCGCGCGTCTCAGCCGGCAGGGTCAGCGTATCGCTCATATGACTTGCCTTTCGAAAACGAGAAAAAGTACAACTTCTCCGTCACGCCTCCAGGGATGACCATGACGGGAAGGGCGCGCCGTTAGCGGCATTGCGCGGCAAATGCAAGGATTGCCGGCTTATTGCACCCGCCGGACGGTCCAGCCACGCTTCTGCATCAGCGCGGGAATGCCATCATCAGCAGCCAGATGGGCGGCACCAACGGCAACGAAGGGACGATGCCCCTTGCGCAGCATCTCTTCGATCTGGACGATCCAGGCCGCATTGCGATCCGAATAGAGCGCCTTGCGCAGTTCCGGATCGGCAAGGATGCCGGACCGGGTTTCCTTGCCAATCAGAACCATGTCGCCCTTGCGCCATGCCTCGGCAAGCTGGACCTCGTCGGCTTCGCCCCGATTATCGCGCAGGGCCGCATTCAGCAGGTCGCGCTGTTCCTTTTCGGGCAGGCTATCGAATATGCCGAGCTGTTTGCGCGTTCCTTCCAGTTCGGCGCGCGGCTTGCCCGGCGCAGCCTTGACCAGCGCAAGGTCGATGCCGTGGTCGGAATCGGAAGTTTTGTTGGCGAGTTGGGCCAATGTCAGCGCCGCCGCCCAGGTTTCGAGACTGGCAAAGGTCGCATCCTGCGCCTTCGTTTCGGCATAAAGCTTTTGCAGGGCAGGCCTTACCGATGGATCCACCCGCTCGCTAAGCGGTGGTTGGCCGGGAGTCTGGGCGAGTTCGTTGAACACGGTGCCCATCGCGCCGGTGTTCTCGATATCGGCTATCTCCAGCACGATCATGTCCGCACTAGCGAGCGCCCGGTCGATGTCCTTCGAACGCCAGTCTGCCGCGCGGGGCAGCATGTGGATCGTCCCGAACAGCCAGCCATGCTCGCCGCCCGGCCCGGTCAGCTCCCACATTGCCGGCTTCGCCTCATCTGGACGGGAGCAGGCTGCAAGGGCTGCGAGGGCCAGCACGACGAGCAGGCGGCGCATCGATTACTGGACCCGCGTCAGCTTGAAGCCCTGCTTCTTCAGCATCGACTGGACGCTGTCCTTGCCGGCAAGGTGACCTGCGCCGACCGCGATGAACACAGTGCCGGGCTTGTCCATGCGTTCCTTGATCCAGCCGGTCCAGTTGCGGTTGCGGTTGGTCAGTAGCGCCTTCATCAGCGCGGGATCGGTTTCACCGGTGTTCATAAGCTGCCCGAGCTTTTCGGGGTTTCCGCCGGACCAGTACTTTACCATGGAATCGATCTGCGTCTTGAACTTGGGCATGCCCTTGATCGTGTCGCGCAGGTAAGTGACCTGTGCCTTCTGGGGCAGGGCATCAAAGATGCCGAGCTGGAATTCCGCGGTTTCAAGCCCGACCTGCGGGGTCTTCGAAGCCTTGGCGCGGTTTTGCAGCTGCGATTCCACGCCGGATTCGGCCGTATAGCCGTGCTTCATCAGGGGCAGGGTGGACAGCGTGACGGCCACGAACCACGGCTCGAGTGGATCGAAGGCACCGGCGGGCAGCCCGTTTTCGGCGAGCGTCTTGTTGAGCGCGGTGTAGTCCTTCGGGCTCAGGACCGTCTTCAAGGTCTGGCCCTTGGGCAGCAAGGCGATCTTGCCCACCAGGCCCTGCATCTTGGCAGGGTCGATCTCCGGAATCTCGGTGACCAGCGTGTCCGAGCTGTCAAAGGCCTTGGCAACCGGGCCCTGCATCCAGTCGATGCCCTTGGGCAGGACGTGGATCGTGCCGAACAGGTAGATGGTGGTGTCCGGGTCGGACAGCTTCCATAGCGCCGGCTTGGCCGCAATCGGGGCTGCGGCGGCAGTGGCAGAAACCTTTGCTTCCTTGGCAAAGGCCGGCGCACCGGAAAACATAAGTGCGAGGCAGGCTGCACCGGACAGGCACTTGGACATCAGGTTCATTGGGGGGACTCCTTGGGTTTGAACAGGTTATAAGCGATTGAACGGTTTAGCGATAGCGGCGCCACATCCAGCCGAGTGACCAGACGATGATGACGACCCAGAAAATGGCGTAGCCCTGCGGTTCGGCCACGAAACCGCCGCGCCAGGCGATCCACCAGCCGATGCTGAGGAAAAAGAAGGCATAGAGCGCCAGCATCCCGCCGAAGTTGTAGGCGGCCAGATCATGCTCGTCGGCGCTCTGGTGCCAGCGGTAATAGAGCCAGCCGAGCAGCGGCATGGCGGCCAGCAAGACCAGGGCAACAGTCGGGTCGAGCGGCGTGTCATAGGCCAGCAAGCTGGCGTCGCCCGGCGCGCGCTGATCGCCCAGTTGGAAAAGGAAGCCCGCCACCGCACCAAGCGCCACCGTCCCATAGAGCACGATCCGATTGGTCCTTTGCCGCGGCGAGCGCGGAAGCCATTCGCCTTCGCTGCCCTTGCGCAGCAGCCACCAGGCCAGCGATCCGCAAAGCAGGACAACGACTGACACTACGGCGATGCCTTTCAGCGTGACCTCGCCCTTTTCATGCGATGCCATGCCGAAGCCGGCCACGACGCCGATGGTGAAGACAACCAGCAGGCCGCCGATGAACAGGCGCAGGATGCGGGCCAGTGTCGACTGCTCACGCGGCGCGTCTTCATTCTGCTGCATCATTGAAGATCTCCTCGATCTGGAGTTCGAACAGGCGGGCGATACGGAAGGCGAGGGGAAGCGAGGGATCGTGCTTGCCGGTCTCGATCGCGTTCACTGCCTGGCGGGACACGTCGAGCCGCTCGGCAAGCTCTGCCTGGCTCCAGTTTCGTTCGGCCCTGAGGACTTTGAGGCGATTTTCCATCCCCTATCCCCTCAGAACCGATCGCGAACGTAGGCGTATGCATAGCCGGCGTAGAACGCCACGGAGGCGGAGATTGCCGCCATGTACCCGTCAGCCATCCATGCCGTGAGGACCCCATCGGCCTTGCCATCGTCATGCAAGGTGATGTCAGCCCACAGCACGAGCAGATAAGCGCCCATGAAAAAGGTGAGGAATTGCTGACCCTTTGCGCAGAGCGACCGGAAATAGTCATCCATCCGGTAATTCCATGCGACGGAGAGCATGCCGCCGGCAGCGATACCCATGACGGGGCCGGACTTGCCCACGTGCCAACCCGCAAGGTGCGAGACGAGCAAAAGCAGCGATCCAATCGCGCCGAGCCACATCGTGCCATAGGCAATGCTGCGCTGCTTCTGCGTGATAGGTTGCGGATCGCCAAACATGATTTGCCCTTCCGGTGTCAGCATGCCCTGCCATTATGTCAGGTATGCCTGACTATATGTCGCGATTCGCTGACAGTGTCAAGACAACCTGACATCCCTCCATCCGAAGGTTGATTTGCGCCCCTCCATCGGCCAAAGGGCCGCCCATGGCCGAGGTTTCCGCACCGCTTTCATTCCAGGACATGATCCTGCGTCTCCATTCCTTCTGGAGCGCGCAGGGCTGCCTGATCCTGCAACCCTATGACATGCGTATGGGGGCAGGGACGTTCCATCCCGCCACCACGCTCCGCGCGCTGGGGCCTGAGCCATGGAAAGCCGCCTATGTGCAGCCGAGCCGCCGTCCGACCGATGGCCGCTATGGCGAGAACCCGAACCGGCTGCAGCACTATTACCAGTATCAGGTGATCCTGAAGCCGAACCCGGAGAACCTGCAGGAACTCTACCTGCAGAGCCTTTCCGAGATTGGAGTTGATCCGCTGGCGCACGACATCCGCTTCGTCGAGGACGACTGGGAAAGCCCGACGCTCGGCGCGTGGGGGCTGGGCTGGGAAGTCTGGTGCGACGGGATGGAAGTCACCCAGTTCACCTATTTCCAGCAGGTCGGCGGGTTCGATTGCAAGCCGGTCGCGGGCGAACTGACCTACGGCCTCGAGCGCCTCGCCATGTACATTCAGGGCGTCGATAACGTCTATGACCTGCGCTTCAACAACGAAGGCGTGAGCTACGGCGACGTCTTCCTCGCCAACGAGCAGCAGCTTTCGAAGTACAACTTCGAGATTGCCGACACTGAGGCCCTGTTCAAAGGCTTCCAGCACGCCGAGGCCGAGTCCAAGCGCTGCATCGAGGCGGAAATCCCGCTCGCCGCCTATGACCAGGCGATCGAGGCGAGCCACCTGTTCAACCTGCTGCAGGCGCGCGGCGTCATCTCGGTGCAGGAACGCGCGAGCTACATCGGCCGGGTGCGCGATCTCGCCAAAGGATCGTGCCAGGCATGGATCGACAAGAACCGCGCCCAGTGGGAAGCGAAGTTTCCGGGGTGGACCATATGACCCGATTTCTATCGGAAATAAGCGCGAGCGATTTCCTCCTCGAACTGCGCTCGGAAGAAATTCCCGCCCGCATGCAGGCCGGCGCGCGCGCCGATCTGGAAAAGCTGTTCCGCAGGGAAATGGACGCCGCAGGTGTAGCCGTGGGCGAGGTCACCGTCTGGTCGACCCCGCGCCGCCTCGCGCTCATCGCCCGCGACCTGCCCGAAGCCACCGCTGCCGTTTCCGAGGAAGTCAAAGGCCCCCGCGTCGGCGCACCGCCGCAAGCGCTTGAAGGTTTCCTGCGCAAGACCGGCCTGACGGAAGACCAACTGACCGAGCGTGACGGCGTGCTCTTCGCCATCAGCGAGAAGCCCGGCCGCGCCACCAGCGAAGTGCTGGCCGAAGCCATCCCCGCCATCGTCCGCGCTTTCCCCTGGCCCAAGTCACAGCGCTGGGGCGCCGCCTCGATCTCGACCGAAAGCACCCGCTGGGTCCGCCCCCTCTCGGGCATTGTCGCGATCTTCGGCGAAGACCTTGTCGCTTGCGAAGCCGGCGGTATCGCCTCGGGCTATGCCACCAAGGGCCACCGCTTCCACGCGCCGGGTGACATCACCATCGGTAGCGCGGCGGACTATCAGGAAAAGCTGCGCGCCTGTCATGTCCTTGTCGATCATGAAGAGCGCCAGGGCCTGATCCGCGAAATGGCCCGCGCCCGCGCGCTCGAGGCTGGCCTGACGCTGGTCGAGGACGAAGGACTGGTGATCGAGAATGCCGGCCTTACCGAATGGCCGGTGCCGCTGCTCGGCCGGTTTGACGAGGAATACCTCGAGGTTCCGCCCGAAGTCATCCAGCTCACCGCGCGGACCAACCAGAAATATTTCGTCTGCGAGGACGCCGCAGGCAAGCTCGCCAACGCCTTCGTCTGCACCGCCAATATCGAGGCGACGGATGGCGGCGCGGGCATCGTCGCGGGCAACCGCAAGGTGCTCGCCGCAAGGCTCAGCGACGCGCGTTTCTTCTGGCAGCAGGATCGCAAGACCACGCTGGCGGAGCAGGCCAAGAAGCTTTCGCGGATCACCTTCCATGAGAAGCTGGGGACGGTCGCCGACAAGGTCGAACGCGTTGCCAAGCTGGCGCGCTGGCTGGTTGAAGAAGGCATCGTAAAGGGTGCCGCCGCCGATCAGGCCGAACTCGCCGCGCGGCTGTGCAAGGCCGATCTCGTCACCGAGATGGTCGGCGAATTTCCCGAACTCCAAGGCCTGATGGGCGGCTACTACGCCCGTGCCGAAGGGCTGCCCGATGCCGTGGCCGATGCCATAGCCGATCACTACAAGCCAGTCGGGCAGGGCGATGATGTACCAACCGCGCCGGTGACCGTGGCGGTAGCGCTGGCGGACAAGCTGGATACCATCCGCAGCTTCTTCGCGATTGACGAAAAACCGACCGGATCGAAGGATCCGTTTGCACTTCGCCGCGCCGCTCTCGGCATCATCCAGATCATAACGACTAACGGCCTGCGCTTTGGCGTGGCCGAGGGCGATGTCCTCTCCTTCTTCGCCGACCGCCTCAAGGTCCAGCAGAAGGAAGCCGGTGTCCGTCACGACCTGATCGATGCCGTGTTCGCCCTCGGCGGCGAGGACGATCTCGTCCGTCTGCTCGCTCGCGTCCACGCGCTTCAGGCTTTTGTCGGCACTGAAGACGGCAAGAACCTCCTCGCTGGATACAAGCGCGCCGCGAACATCCTGAAGAAGGAAGGCGTAGAGACCGGCACCCGCATTCCGCGGGATGGCGAGGAAGATCCCTTTGCCAATGTCGACGATCCCGATGTCGCCTATGCCATGCGTGAGCGGGTGGCGGCGCACAAAGCGCTTTCCTACACGCCCGATCCGGCAGAAAAGGTGCTGATCGACGCGCTCGACGCTGCGGGACCGCGTGCCGCTGCCGCAGTGGAGGCGGAGGACTTTGCCGGGGCCATGGCTGCTTTGGCGAGCCTGCGCGCGCCGATCGACGCCTTTTTTGACCAGGTGACCGTCAACGATGCCGATCCCGCCAAGCGCTCTGCCCGTCTCGGACTGCTCTCGCAGTTCCGCGAAGCCGTGCACGGCGTTGCCGATTTCAGCCGCATCGAGGGATAAAGGGGCTGCCAAAAAAGGCAATGTGTCACCCAAATCGGCTCAAGACATTGCAAAGGCAGCGAAAACACAGGGTGACACATTTTGCCGATGTGTCACCTTTGTCACCCGCCACCGCGATGTCCGGGGTACGTTCTTTTGCTGCGATGCAAAAAGATATTTACTGACTCGCCAAGGTCCACGGGTTAGAGCGCCGCTCACACCGGCAACCCTTCCGCCGGTTCTGGAAATGGCGGTTTTCCATGGCTTCTAACGTCTATCCCTTCGGTGGTTCGGCCCGCAGCGATGATCCGCGCAGCCGCGACAAGACGATTGTCGGCGGAAAGGGCGCGAACCTGGCGGAGATGGCCAGCATCGGCCTGCCGGTTCCGCCCGGCTTTACCATCACGACCGAGGAATGTGTGCGCTACCTCGCCTCGGGAGCGGACTTTTCGCCCGACTTGAGGGGGAAGTGGCCGCGGCGCTCGGCCATATCGAAGCCACTGTCGGCAAGAAGTTCGGCGATGCGGCCGATCCCCTGCTTGTCTCGGTCCGATCGGGCGCGCGGGTTTCGATGCCGGGCATGATGGACACCGTTCTCAACCTCGGCCTCAATGACGAGACCGTGTTGGGGCTTACCAAGGCATCGGGCGACGAGCGTTTCGCCTGGGACAGCTACCGCCGCTTCATTCAGATGTATTCCGACGTGGTGCTGGGCCTTGACCATCACCTGTTCGAGGATGCGCTTGAGATAGCCAAGGAAGACAACGGCTTTTATGCCGATGTTGAGATGGAAGCCGAACACTGGCAGGCCATCGTTGGCGAGTACAAGGCCATCGTCAGCGCCGAACTGGGCCGTGATTTCCCCCAGGACGTCCACGAACAGCTGTGGGGCGCGATCCGCGCCGTGTTCGACAGCTGGGATTCGGACCGCGCCAAGGTCTATCGCCGGCTGAACGACATTCCCGGAGACTGGGGCACGGCGGTGAACGTGCAGGCCATGGTCTTCGGCAACATGGGCGATACCAGCGCCACCGGCGTTGCTTTCACTCGCGACCCCGCCACCGGCGAGCGCGCCTATTACGGCGAATGGCTGGTCAATGCCCAGGGTGAAGACGTTGTCGCCGGCATCCGCACGCCGCAGTACCTGACCAAGGCTGCGCGCGAGAAGGCCGGGGCCAAGCCGCTGTCGATGGAAGAGGCGATGCCTGAGGCTTACGCCGAGCTCGCCGCGGTCTTCGACCTGCTCGAAAAGCATTACCGCGACATGCAGGACATCGAGTTCACCGTCGAGCGCGGCCACTTGTGGATGCTCCAGACCCGTTCGGGCAAGCGCACCGCAAAGGCAGCGCTGCGCATGGCGGTGGAAATGGTCGAGGAAGGCCTGATCGACGAGAAGACGGCGATTTGCCGTATCGATCCGATGGCGCTTGACCAGTTGCTGCACCCAACGCTCGATCCTGAAGCGCCACGCGATGTGCTCGGTTCGGGCCTTCCGGCCAGCCCCGGTGCGGCTTCGGGCGCGATCGTGCTCGATGCCGATACGGCGGAAAAGCGCGCCGAGCGCGGCGATGCGGTGATCCTTGTCCGTGTCGAGACCAGCCCCGAGGACATTCACGGCATGCACGCGGCGCGCGGCATCCTGACCGCGCGCGGCGGCATGACCAGCCACGCTGCCGTAGTGGCGCGCGGCATGGGCCGCCCCTGCGTTTCGGGTGCCAGCTGCGTCTCGATCGACATGGCGAGCCGGACGCTCAAGATTGGCAGCCGCGAACTGGCCGAGGGTGACGTGATCACGCTCGATGGCTCCACCGGCCAGATCATGGCGGGCAAGGTGCCGACCATCGAACCCGAGCTTGTCGGCCACTTCGGCACGCTGATGGAATGGGCTGACCGCCACCGGCGCATGAAGGTGCGGACCAATGCCGAAACGCCCGACGATTGCCGCACCGCGCGCCAGTTCGGCGCGGAAGGCGTAGGTCTGTGCCGCACCGAGCACATGTTCTTCGAGGAAAGCCGCATTTCCGCCGTGCGCCAGATGATCCTCGCCGAGGACGAGGCTGGCCGCCGCGCCGCGCTGGCTAAGCTGCTGCCCGAACAGCGTACCGATTTCCACTCGATCTTCGAGGTTATGGCCGGCCTGTCGGTGACCGTGCGCCTGCTCGATCCGCCGCTGCACGAATTCCTGCCCCACGCCGACGCCGAGTTCGAGGAGCTGTCCGAGGCCATCGGCGTGGGCGTTCCCACGCTGAAGCGCCGCGCCGGGGAACTGCACGAATTCAACCCGATGCTCGGCCATCGCGGTTGCCGCCTCGGCATTACCTTCCCCGAGATCTACGAAATGCAGGTCCGGGCCCTGTTCGAAGCGGCTTGCGACGTTGCGGCAGATGGTGAAGCTCCGGTTCCCGAAGTGATGATCCCGCTGGTTGCCACGCGCAAGGAGCTGGAAATCCTGAAGGCGCTGGTGGACCGGACCGCCACGCAAGTCTTCGAGGAGAAGGGCCGGACCCTCTCGTATCATGTCGGCACGATGATCGAACTGCCCCGCGCCGCGCTAATGGCCGGCGAGATCGCCGAAGTGGGCGAGTTCTTCTCGTTCGGGACCAATGACCTGACGCAGACCACGCTGGGCCTCAGCCGTGACGATTCGGCGAAGTTCCTGTCGACCTATGTTGAGCAGGGCATCTTCGCCCGCGATCCGTTTGTCAGTCTGGACATCGAAGGCGTCGGACAGCTGGTCGGCCTCGCCGCCGAGCGCGGCCGGGCGACGCGGCCCGACATCAAGCTGGGCATCTGCGGCGAACATGGCGGCGATCCGGCGTCCATCGCGTTCTGCGAAGGACAGGGGCTCGATTATGTCTCAGCCTCGCCGTACCGCGTGCCGATTGCCAGGCTCGCAGCGGCCCAAGCAGCAATCAACGCCGCCAACCGCTAAGGGTGAGGATCTCGAAGGTCTCAGTAACGCGGCCTTCGCTATCCGCCAGTGCGGCAAAGGCAGCCTCGGCCCGGGCTAGCGCGGCGCGGGACAGCGGCGGGCCTGGGTCCGTCAGCTGGTTGCCGAGGCCCTGGGCGCGAAGATCCGAGACGAGCCGGCGCAGACTGCCGTAGCGGACTTTGAGGCTGCGGCTATCGACAACCGGATCGGCAAAGCCGGCCCGTTGGAGCAGCTGCCCCCCGGCTCGGACATCCACCTGCGGGTGGAGCCGCGGGGCGGGGCGGTCACCGTCAGCGGCGAGCATGACCTCGCGCAGCACCGGCAACGATCCGGCGCCGAGCATGGTGACAAAGGCCAGCCCGCCCGGAGCGAGTGCCCGGCGGGCATGGATCAGGGCACCTGGCAGGTCGTTCGCGGTGTCGAGAGCGAAGGGGAGGGCGATCAGGTCGAAACCCTCGACCGGCCAGGGTTGTTCGGGATCGAGGATCGCATGCGAGGCGGCCGGCAAGGCGCGGGCTACGGCTCCGGTCGGGTCACCGGCCACCAATGTCCGCTCGGGTGAGTGGCGGAGGAAAGCGAGGCGATCCAGAAGGTCATCTGCCGCGTCCTCGGCAAGATATCGGGCGGGATCGGGGCCTTGCTGCGCGCGCTCAGCCCGGTTTTGCGCCAGTCGGCGGCGTGACGGGGAAAAGATCGCGGGAGGAGCGGCGGCCATAGGCGGCTCCTGCCTTGCGCCGCGGCCCGGCGCAAGCGATAGTCGGCAAACCATGCAGGTGCCTGCCGCTATCGCCCCGATCGTCGACCTGATCTTCCCGCCGCGTTGCCCGCTGTGCGGCGAGGGACTGTCGGAGCAGGTGGGCCTATGCATGTCGTGCTGGAGCGAGCTGGCGATCCCGGGGACGCCTTGCTGCTCACTCTGCCAGCGACCTTTCCCCGACGGCATGCCTGACGGCACGGTTTGCGCGCCGTGCCTTGCCGATCCTCCCAAGCACGACGGGATCGCGGCCGGCACGCTCTACAACGATGCGTCGCGCAAGCTGGTGCTCGCCTTCAAGCACGGGCATCGAATTGCCCTGGCCCCCTTCCTGTCCCGCATCATGGCCGCGCGGCTCGGCGATATTGGGTCAGACTGGATCATAGTGCCGGTGCCTCTGCATCGCTGGCGGCTCTGGCGGCGCGGGTTTAATCAGGCGGCAATCCTGGCGCGGGAAATCGCGCATGCCCGAGGCGCGCGGCTGCTGGTCGATGGGCTTGAGCGACACCGCCAGACGCCGAGTCTTGGAGGCCTTGGCCGCAAGGCTCGCGCCCGTGCTCTGAGCGGTGCCATCCGAATCAACCCGCGACATGCCGCGAGCATGAAGGGCGCAAAGGTTGTCTTGGTGGACGACGTCTTCACCAGCGGCGCAACCAGTTCGGCCTGCGTCTCCGTTCTGCGCCGTGCCGGGGCGGAGCGGGTGCGCATATCCTGCTTTGCGCGTGTGCTGGACGAGGCCTTGCCGCATGCGGAGGATGCCACACAAACGAAAACGTCCGGAACCGAAGTCCCGGACGTTCTCGTGACGAAACTCTAAAGCGCCGGTTGCCCGGTTTCGACAAGCGCCCCCACGCTCGTCTCGCCCTAAACCCTCATTTTGGTCCGACCTGCCTGTAGTGGGGCGATCGATACCATTCCCTGCACCTTGGCGTCTTGCGACGCCGCCAGTTACGGCGGGGCAGCCTCCCAGCTGCGCAGTCTGTTTCTTCGACAACGCGGCGAAAGGAAAGCGGCAAGCGGCAGCGCAATGGATTTTGCCTCGCACATGTGGTTATCGTGCAACAAGCATTGCGCACAATGAGCCTTTTCCAGCAGAAAGTTTCAGATGACCGACATCTCCACGCCAGACCGCGAGCAGGGTACCGCTTTCATGCCGAAGTTCGACGCAAGCGGCTTGCTGACGGCGGTTGCAGTTGATGCTTCTGATGGCACTGTGCTCATGCTCGCGCACATGGATGCGGAAGCGCTCGCCAAGACACGTGAAACGGGTTTCGCGCACTTTCATTCGCGGTCCCGCGGCCGGTTGTGGATGAAGGGCGAGAGCTCGGGCCACGTGCTCAAGGTCGAAGGGATTCTGGTCGACTGCGACCAGGATGCAATCGTCCTGCAATGCACGCCCGCTGGCCCTGCATGCCACACGCTCGCACCATCATGCTTCTACCGCCGGCTGGAGGGCGACAGGCTCCAACGAGTCTAGTTGACGTTTACGTAAAGGTAAGTCATAAGGCGAGGCATGGCCAGTCTCGCAACGCTCCCCCATGCCGGTGCTCACCTCGACCGTCCCGATGCGCTCGACCGTGAGCAGTTCACCATTTCAGACCTGACCGCCGAATTCGGCGTGACGGCCCGCGCGCTTCGTTTTTACGAGGACGAAGGGCTGATCTCACCGACACGGCAGGGACTTGCGCGTATCTATTCGAAGCGCGACCGCGCGAGGCTCGCCTGGATCCTGCGCGCCAAGAATGTCGGCTTCAGCCTGACCGAAGTGCGCGAGATGATCGATCTTTATGATCTGGGCGACGGTCGTGTCGAACAGCGCCGAGTTACGGCTGAACGTTGCCGCGCCCGCATCGAACAGATGGAGCGCCAGCGCGCCGATCTCGACGCGGCCATCGCAGAGCTGTCTGCCTTCGTCGAACAGATCGAATCGCTCGAGCTGCCGCTCAAGAAAAACTGACAAGACAAGAGAGGTCCACACCCCATGCCCATCTTCAAGGCCCCGACCCGCGATTCGCGTTTCGTCATCAACGAAGTGCTCAAGCTCGAAAGCTACGGCAACCTGCCGGGGTTCGAGAATGCCAGCGCCGATGTGGTCGACACTGTGGTCGAGGAACTCGGCAAGTTCGTCACCGAAGTGGTCGCGCCGATCAATCTCTCGGGCGACCAGGAAGGCTGCAAGCGCAACCCCGACGGCACCGTGACGACACCGAAGGGCTTCAAGGAAGCCTACGAAGCCTTCGTCGATTCGGGCTGGGGCACATTGTCGCAGCCCGAGGAACTGGGCGGGCAGGGCATGCCGCACGTGCTGGGCTTGCTGCTCGAGGAATACCTCGTCTCGGCGAACCAGTCCTTCGCGATGTATTCGGGCCTGACCAGCGGCGCTGTGGCTGCGGTGAAGGCCAAGGGATCGCCTGAGCAGCAGCAGACCTACCTGCCGAAGATGATCTCCGGCCAGTGGACCGGAACCATGAACCTGACCGAGCCACACTGCGGCACCGACCTCGGCATGATCCGCACCAAGGCCGTGCCGAACGGCGATGGGTCCTATGCGATCACTGGCACCAAGATCTTCATCTCGGCCGGCGAACATGACTTGGCCGAGAACATCATCCATCTCGTTCTCGCAAAAACGCCCGACGCGCCCGATTCGGTGAAGGGCATCTCGCTGTTCATCGTGCCGAAATTCCTGCTTGATGCCGATGGCAACCCCGGCGAGCGTAACCCTGTTTCCTGCGGCTCGATCGAGCACAAGATGGGCATTCACGGCAACGCCACCTGCGTGCTCAACTATGACGGCGCCAAGGGCTGGATGGTCGGCGAGGAAAACAAGGGCCTTGCCGCCATGTTCATCATGATGAACGCGGCCCGCATTGGCGTGGGCATCCAGGGTCTGGGGCAGGCGGAAGCTGCCTATCAGAACGCGGTGGCCTATGCCGGCGAACGCCGTCAGGGCCGGGCGCTGACCGGGCCGGTCGATCCGCAGCAGAAGGCTGACCTGCTCTTCGTCCATCCGGATGTCCGCCGCATGCTGATGGATGCCAAGGCCTTCACCGAGGGTATGCGCATGCTTGCCATGTGGGGCGGCCTGCTCGTCGATCTGGCGCACAAGTCAGCGAGCGAAGAGGAACGCGCCGATGCCGATGCGCTGATCAGCCTGTTGACCCCGGTGATCAAGGGTTACGGCACCGACAAGGGCTTCGACACGGCGGTCAATATGCAGCAAGTTTTCGGCGGCCACGGTTACATCGAGGAACATGGCATGAGCCAGTTCGTTCGCGATGCCCGCATTGCCATGATCTATGAAGGTGCCAACGGCGTGCAGGCCATGGACCTCGTCGGCCGCAAGCTGGCGATGAACGGCGGCAAGGCAATCCGGGCCTTCTTCGCCATGGTCGATGCGGAATGTGCCGAAGCCAAGAGTGACGAACGCCTGGCCGACCTGGCGGGCCGCGTCGAAAAGGCAAATGGGGAACTGAAGGCCGCGACTATGTGGCTGATGCAGAACGGCATGGCCAACCCGAACAACGCGGGTGCGGGCGCGCATCATTACATGCACATCATGGGCATCGTCACGCTTGGTCTGATGTGGGTCCGCATGGGCAAGGCAGCGTCGGCGGCGCTGGCAGCGGGAACCGGCGACGCGGCGTTCTACGAAGCCAAGCTGGTCACCGCGAAGTATTACGGCGAACGCTTCACGCCCGATGCCGGTGCGTTGCGCCGCAAGATGGAAGCCGGCAGCGAAACGATGATGACCCTGCCGCTGGAAGCCTTCGCTACTGCCTGATGACGAAGACGGGCAGGCTATGCGGCCTGCCTGTCATTCTAAGAATTATGCGACGGGGCCAAAAACCTCGTCGCATAATGCCATCAGTGCGGCCCAAGATTGGCGGTCAGCGCTCGCATCATAAGCAATCGCGGCCATCCCGCGCGCGTCACTTCCCGGATCGGTGAAGCCGTGTTTTACGCCGCTATAGGCGTGGAAATGCCAGTTCGCGCCAACGGCATCCATTTCTTCCCAGAACGCGATTACCTGATCTCGCGGAACCATGGGATCGGCATCGCCATGGCAGATCAGCACGCGCGGCGAGATTGTCTTGTCGGCTTTGCGTTCCGTCGAGAGGATGCCGTGGAAACTGGCGACAAGGGCCAGATCCTCTCCGGCCCGGGCCATTTCGAGCACGGCCTGCCCACCCATGCAATAGCCGGCGGCGCCGAGTCTAAGGCCCTGTGCTTCGGGTATCTGGCGCAGGGTTGCGACTGCCGCAGACAATCTCCTCCGATAGGCGTCAACGTCCGCGCGGAGTTTGTCAGCCAGTGGCCGCGAAGCCTCGAAACTGGGGACCGGTTCGCCATAGAAATCGGCAATCAGGGCGACAAATCCCGCCTCGGCCAGCATCAGCGCGCGGCGCTCGATGGCAGGCGTTACGTTCGCGATCGTCGGGCATACTACAATGGCACCGCGCACTGGACTGGTCGGCAAAGCCAGCCAGCCCGTTAGCGCGGTGTCGCCATCCTTGTATGGGACCTCTGTGAGGCTGCTCATTCGGGCAGGAAATCTGGCACTGACAGGTAACGCTCGCCCGTATCGTAATTGAATCCAAGCACGCGGCTGCCGGCCGGCAGTTCCTTCAGCTTCTGCGCAACGGCCGCAAGGGTTGCGCCCGAACTGATTCCCACCAGCATACCTTCCTTGGTCGCGCATTGACGCGCCCATTCCTTGGCATCGGCGGGATCGACCTGGATGGCACCGTCAATCGATTGGGTATGAAGGTTGCCGGGAATGAAGCCCGCGCCGATGCCCTGGATCGGGTGAGGGGCGGGCTGGCCACCCGAGATGACCGGCGACAGGGTCGGTTCGACAGCATAGGCCTTCATGTTCGGCCATGCCTTCTTGAGCGTTTCGGCACAGCCGGTCAGGTGGCCGCCGGTACCAACGCCGGTGATCAGCGCATCGACCGGTGTGTCGGCAAAATCGGCGAGGATTTCCTGCGCGGTAGTCCGGACGTGGACGTCGATGTTCGCCGGGTTTTCGAACTGCTGGGGCATCCAGCTTCCCGGGATTTCAGCGAGCAATTCCTGTGCGCGCGCAATCGCGCCCTTCATGCCCTTTTCCCGAGGAGTAAGATCGAAGCTGGCGCCATAGGCAAGCATGAGGCGTCGACGCTCAAGCGACATCGATTCGGGCATGACGAGGATCAGCTTGTAGCCCTTCACCGCCGCCGCCATGGCAAGGCCGATGCCGGTGTTGCCGCTGGTCGGCTCGACGATCGTGCCGCCGGGCTTAAGGTTGCCGTCGGCTTCCGCCGCCTCGATCATGGCGAGGCCGATGCGGTCCTTGATCGACCCGCCGGGATTGGCGCGCTCGCACTTGATCCATACCTCGTGGTCAGGAAACAGCCGTGAGAGACGGACGTGCGGGGTGTTACCGATGGTGGCGAGGATCGAATCGACCTTCATGGCGCTTGCTCCTTTTCGCGATATTGCGGCGCGAATGTCCGCGCATTCTTTAGTTCCGGGAATATCCAGGCCCAGGCGATGGTGACCAATATGGCTCCGACGCCGCCAAAGACAACTGCCGCGACGGCACTATGCAGCAGGGCCGCGGCCGTTCCCGACTGCATTTCGCCCAATTCGTTCGATGCCGAGATGAACAGGCCGGAAATCGCGCCGACCCGTCCGCGCATTTCATCCGGCGTGCTCAATTGCTCCAGGGCCGAACGGATAAATACCGAGACCATATCCGCCGCGCCAAGCGCCGCAAGGAATGCAAGCGACAGGAAGAAATTGGTCGAAAGTGCAAAGCCGACTGTTGCGGCACCGAAGGCGGCAACGCCAAGGAGCATCTTGGTCCCGACTTCCTTTTCGATGGGCTTCCAAGCGAGCAGAAGGGCCACCACCGCCGCACCTGCCCCCGGCATGGCTCGCATCAACCCCAAGCCTTCCGAACCGACATGCAGGATGTCCCGGGCAAACACTGGGAGCAGGGCGGTTGCGCCGCCGAGCAGGACTGCAAACAGGTCGAGCGTGACGCAGCCGAGCAGAAAGCGGTTGCGCCGCAGGAAACGAAAACCTTCGATGTACTGGCGTATGGGGTGTGTTTCCCGATCCACCTCTGCCTGCGGAACCGGCCCCATCGTGAGCAGCGACAAGGCTGAGAGAGTCAGCAGCACGGCAGAAAGGCCATAGGGCGTCCAGGCGAGAACTGCATAAAGCAGCCCGGCCAGGGTCGGTCCGAAAAGCGAACCGAATTGCCATGCTGTTGAACTTATGGCGACCGCGCGGGGGATCAGAGGAGCTGGCACCACATTCGGCACCATCGCACTGAGCGAAGGCCCCACGAAAATGCGCGTTCCTCCGTGAGCAGCCGCTAATGCGAAAAGTAGCGGAAGCGAGCGCGTTCCTGTCGCGGTCGCATAGGCCAAGACCCCAGCGATCACGGCATCGATCAGGGTGGCGAACAAAGCGATCTGCCGCCGGTCGAACCTGTCTGCATATACCCCCGAAACAGGGCTGAGCAGTGCATAGGGCACGAACTGCGCCAGACCCAAAAGCCCCAGCAGGAACGAGGCATCGACGATGCTCATCGCATAGGCGCTGCGGGCGACGTCGTAGATCTGGTAGCCGAGGATGACGACCATGCCGGTCGTGGCGATCACCGCGCAGAAGCGGGACAGCCAGATGCGGCGGAACGCGGCAATCTGAAACGGGCTGGTCGGTTCGCTCACTGCCGTTCAATGGCAGGACGAATCATCCCTGCCAAGCAGAGGCTTGGTTGCTGCGTGGATAGCTTTGCTTAACGCGCGCGGCGCAGGCGAGGGTTCGGCTGGAGCGTGTCGATCAAGGCAAAGAAATCGTCAGGCCGGACAATGCGCTCGAACTGGAAACCGGCGCGGCCCTCGTTGACCCAAATCAGGTGCGCTTCGATCCGGCCGACATGGGGCAGACGGATAACCACTCGCTCGCCGCGGGTAAGCGGGATCTCGCCTTCGACCATGAAGCCATGGGCCGAAATATTGACGATATGCATATGCAGGTCGCCGAGCCGGCGATGTTCGCCGATCACTTTGTGGTCCACCGGATGACGCGCTGCGCGGCGCATATCGGTGACTGTGAGTTGTGCTCCGACTGACATTGCCCGTGGCGGCTCCTTATTCGCGGCTTACGGCAAGTCTCTGCCGCAAAATGGCGAAAAAAGAGTAAAACGCGGAAACAATTTGCCGCGTCAGGCAGGCCGCAAAACGCCGTGCTTTTTCTTGCCCGAGGAGATGCGCAGCTCGCAACCCCCTGCAATGTGGTGATTTTCGTCCGCGACGGGCTCGCCCTCGATGCGGGCACCGCCGCCAGCAATTAATCGCTTCGCTTCGCCCCGGCTGGCGGCGAATCCGATTCCCACGAGCGCATCGATGATCCCGATTCCCTCTGCCGGCAGGGTGAAGACGGGCAAGTCCTGCCCCACGCCGCCACCTGCGAAGGTTGCGGATGCGGTGGATTCGGCGGCCTTGGCGGCTTCGGCTCCGCGGCAAAGTGCCGTCACCTCGTTGGCCAGCACGACCTTGGCCGCGTTGATCTCGCTTCCCTCAAGCGATTCGAGGCGCGCGATCTCGTCGAGGGGCAGGTCAGTAAACAAGCGCAGGAACTTGCCGACATCACGATCATCGACATTGCGCCAGTATTGCCAGAAATCATAAGCGGGGAGCTGCTCTTCATTGAGCCACACCGCGCCTGCGGCGGTCTTGCCCATCTTGGAGCCATCCGCAGTGGTGAGCAGGGGCGTGGTCAGGCCGAACAGGTCGCGGCTTTCCATGCGGCGGGTCAGCTCGATCCCGTTGATGATGTTGCCCCACTGGTCCGATCCGCCCATCTGCAGGCGGCAGCCGTGGCGCAGCGCCAGCTCGCGGAAATCGTAGGCCTGCAGGATCATGTAGTTGAATTCGAGGAAGGTGAGCGGCTGCTCGCGATCAAGCCGCAGTTTGACCGAATCGAAAGTGAGCATCCGGTTGATCGTGAAATGCGGGCCGACGTCGCGCAGCAAGTCGACATAGCCAAGCTGCGAAAGCCACTCGTCATTGTCGACCATGATGGCATCGGTCGGGCCGTCGCCAAAGGTCAGCAGCCGTTCGAACACGGTGCGGATCGAGGCGATGTTGGCCTGGATGCCTTCGGGCGTCAGCATCTTGCGGCTCTCGTCCTTGCCGGAAGGATCGCCCACCTTGGTCGTCCCACCGCCCATGACGACGATCGGCTTGTGTCCGGTCTGCTGGAGCCGACGCAGCATCATGATCTGGACCAGACTGCCGACATGGAGCGATGGCGCGGTGGCATCGAAGCCGATATAGCCGGGCACCACAGCCTCGCTGGCCAGCTTGTCGAGCCCATGGGCATCGGTCATCTGGTGAATATAGCCGCGCTCGTCGAGCAGGCGGAGCAGGGAGGATGTGTAAGTTGTCATGGCGTCTTCCGTTTCGGGCGCGCGCCTAGCACGGGGAATCGCGTTTGGGAACTTTGCCGCTGATCGCTCATCCGGATAGCCCGCCGCTGGAGGTGCGCAGTGTTGAGGTGGCTTTGCTAGGACTGGACCACGGCTGGCTGCGGCTGCGGTGGAAGCTTGAAGGCACGGGCAAACTGATTGTGCCGCCTTTCGCCGGACGGGGAAGGTCCGACGACCTTTGGCAGACCACCTGCTTCGAAGTGTTCCTGCGCGCACCGGGCAGCACGGCCTACGTCGAGCTGAACCTCTCGCCGTCCGAGCGCTGGGCGGCCTATGACTTTACCGGCCCGCGCGAAGGGATGGCCGAGCGGCCGATGCCGCGCGATGCCGATTGCACGCTGCGGCGCGGCGGGGCGATGGCCTTTTTGACGCTTCCGTTCCGCTTGCCGGACTTCCGCCGCTGCCATGGGAAATGAACCTGACCGCCGTGATCGAGGAAGAGGGCGGCCACAAGTCCTACTGGGCGCTGGCCCACGCCCCCGGCAAGCCGGACTTCCACCATCCCGCTTGCTTCGTGGCGACAGTTCCGGCAGCGGACAAACCATGACTGTGAAATTCGGTATCGACCGGCTGCTCGGTGACGCGGCCCTCCTTCGAGAACTGGCTGGCAAGCGGGTGGCGCTCGTCGCCCATCCGGCCAGCGTCACGCAAGACCTGACCCATTCGCTCGACGCGCTGATCGGGGCCGGTGTGAATGTCACCTCTGCTTTCGGCCCGCAGCATGGGCTGAAGGGTGACAAGCAGGACAACATGGTCGAGACAGCGGACGAGACCGATCCGCTTTACGGCATACCGGTCTTCAGCCTCTATGGCGAAGTGCGCCGTCCATCTGGCCAGATGATGAGCACGGCTGACGTGTTCCTGTTTGATCTGCAGGACCTTGGCTGTCGCATCTACACGTTCGTCACGACGCTGCTTTACCTGCTTGAGGCAGCAGCCGAGCACGGCAAGGAAGTATGGGTGCTCGATCGGCCCAATCCGGCCGGTCGTCCGGTCGAGGGAACTTTGCTGGTACCGGGACAGGAAAGCTTCGTTGGAGCGGGCCCGATGCCGATGCGCCACGGTCTCACTATGGGCGAGATGGGGCATTGGTTCATCGACCATTTTGGCCTGAACGTCCCTTACAGGGTGGTGGCGATGGAAGGCTGGGAGCCGGATGCCCCCGGCTTTGGCTGGCCGCTCGACCGCGTGTGGATCAACCCGAGCCCCAATGCCGCCAACGTCAACATGGCCCGCGCCTATGCCGGCACGGTCATGCTGGAAGGCGCGACGCTTAGCGAGGGGCGGGGCACCACCCGCCCGCTGGAGGTCCTGTTCGGCGCGCCCGACATCGACGCCAAGGCGGTCCTCGCCGAGATGCAGCGCTTCGCTCCCGGCTGGCTTGCTGGCTGCGCCCTGCGCGAGTGCTGGTTCGAGCCGACCTTCCACAAGCACGCGAAGACGCTGTGTTCGGCGCTGATGATCCATGCCGAGGGGCCGTTCTACGATCATCAGGCCTTTCGGCCTTGGCGGCTTCAGGCGCTGGCCTTCAAGGCAATCCGCAACCTCTATCCTGATTACGAAATCTGGCGTGATTTTCCGTACGAGTACGAGTTCGAGCGGCTGGCCATCGACGTCATCAATGGCGGTCCAGCCCTGCGCGAGTGGGTGGACAATCCAGCGTCAACGCCAGCCGACCTTGAGGCAATTGCTTCGGCCGACGAGGCCAGCTGGCGCGAAGCCATCAAGCCGCACCTGCTTTACTGAACCACGCCTTCCAGCAGTGTCGCATTGCCGACCAGGAACGAGGTCATCGACAGCGCCCCGTCAACGTCATCGTTGAACACGGCGACCTCATCGCCCGGCAGCCTTGCGCCGATCACATATAGCAGCGGCAGATAGTGCTCTGCCGAGTTGATCGCCATGGCTGCCGCGCTGTCATCCGGGACGAAGCGGGTGAGGGCGGCGTGATCGCCCGCCTTGGCCGCCGCCACGACGCGCCGCCCGATGTCGAGCGCCCAGTCAGGCTGCGTCCCCTGCGATTGCCGCCAAAGCGACAGGTTGTGCACCACGTTACCGCTGCCGACGATCAGCACGCCTTCATCACGCAGCGGGGCGAGGGCCTCGCCAATCGCGATGTGAGCATCTGCATCGAGAGTTCGGTCGAGGCCTAGCTGTACGGTCGGAATGTCCGTTGCCGGATACATCGGCTGGAGCACGCCCCAGGCACCGTGGTCAAAACCCCAGCTTTCGTCCCGCACTACCCGGTCCTCACCCAGCAACTCTGCGACACGATCGACGAGTTCGGCCGAGCCCGGGGCGGGGTACTGCATGTCGAACAGGGCCTGCGGGAATCCACCAAAATCGTGGATAGTGCGGGGCGCATCGCCTGCCGTCAGATGGATCCTGCCGTCCTGCGTCTCCCAATGCGCGCTGATCGCGAGGATGGCTTTTGGGCGAGGGAGAGCCTTGCCGAGCGCCGCGAAGCTGGCGCGATAGGGATTGTCGGTGATCACGGTCATGGGCGAACCATGGCCAAGGAACAGAGCGGGGAGGCGTGTTGTCATGTTGTTCATCTGGGCCCGTCTCGCCCCGCTTCAACCAAGGATCGCTTGGCTGCCACTTAGTGCTTCTTCCTCGTCAGCTCGCGCATGGCATCGTCGAGCCCCTCCAGGGTGAGCGGGAACATGTTGTCCGACAGGATCTCGCGCATGATCTTCGTCGATCCCGAATACTCCCACTGACGCTGCGGCACCGGGTTTAGCCACACGGTTGCGGGATAGGTATTGCACACACGCTGCATCCACACTGCACCCGCTTCGGGATTGAAATGCTCCACCGAACCGCCGGGATGGGTGATCTCGTAAGGGCTCATCGCCGCATCCCCGACGAAGATCACCTTGTAGTCATGGCCGTACTTGTGGAGGATGTCCCACGTCTGCATTCGCTCCGACCGGCGGCGCGCATTATCCTTCCACACGCCTTCATAGAGGCAGTTGTGGAAGTAGAAGAACTCCAGGTTCTTGAACTCGGTCGTAGCTGCGCTGAACAGCTCCTCGACCAGCTTGATGAAGGGGTCCATCGATCCGCCGACGTCGAGGAACAAGAGGACCTTTACCGCATTGCGGCGCTCGGCCCGCATGTGGATGTCTAGGAAGCCCTGCCGCGCGGTGCCGCGGATCGTTTCGTCAAGGTCCAGCTCCTCCGCCGCGCCTTCGCGGGCGAAGCGGCGCAGGCGGCGCAGTGCCACCTTGATGTTGCGGGTGCCTAGTTCCTTCGTGTTGTCGAGGTTCTTGAAGTCTCGCTGCTCCCAGACCTTCAGCGCGCGCCCGTGCTTGCTCTCGCCCCCAATACGCACACCTTCGGGGTTGTAGCCTGAGTGGCCGAAGGGCGAGGTACCGCCGGTGCCGATCCACTTGTTGCCGCCCTGGTGCCGGCCTTCCTGTTCTTCTAGCCGCTTCTTCAGCGTGTCCATGATCTCGTCCCACGAGCCCATGGCCTTGATCTTTTCCATCTCCTCTTCAGAGAAGAACCGCTCGGCCACGGCGCGCAGCCAGTCTTCGGGGATGTCGACCGGCTGCTGGCCGTAATCGGTCAGAATACCCTTGAAGACCTTGGAAAAGACCTGGTCGAAGCGGTCGAGCAGGCCCTCGTCCTTCACATATGTCGTGCGGGCGAGGTAATAGAACGCCTCGGGCGTCTGCTCGATGATCTGCTTGTCGAGCGCCTCCAGCAGCACGAGGTGCTCCTTGATCGAGGCGGGGATGCCGGCGGAGCGGAGTTCGTCGAGGAAGTTGAGCAGCATGGGATCAATCCGGTTCGCGCGTGCCGTGGACCGATGCCACCAGCACGAAGGAAATGTACATCAGCAGATACCACGCGCCCAGCTTCATCGGGGAGACCATCTGCCAGCCGTGTTTCTGGTCCGGGTAGATCCATGCGTTGGAGAAAGTCGCAAGGTTTTCGGCCAGCCAGATGAACAGCGCGACGAGGAACCAGCCGAGCAGCAGCGGCATCCAGCGGTGCTTGCGCCAGTTGAGGAAATGGATGCGCGTCCGCCAGAACAGCAGGCCGATGGCGGCGAACAGTGCCAGTCGCACGTCCGGCAGCCAGTGGTGGGCGAAGAAATTGATGTAGATCGCCACGGCCAGCACCTGCGTCTGCCACTTCTCCGGATAGGCCGAGTAGCGGAAATCAAAGATCTCGCCAGACCCGCGCGATATAGGAACCGACCGCCGCATACATGAAGCCCGAGAACAGCGGCACGCCGCCGATCCGCAACAGGTTTGCCTCGGGGTACGTCCACGATCCGAAGGCGGTCTTGAACAGCTCCATCACCGTGCCGACGACATGGAATGCAAAGATGACCTTCGCCTCCTCCATTGTCTCGAGCCGGAAGGCCAGCATGGCGATCTGAATGCCCAGCGCGGCAAGGGTGAGGAAATCGTAGCGCGCGAGCGCCGCGTCATCAGGATAGAACAGGTGCGTTGCCAGCAGGAGCGCCAGCATCAATGCGCCGAACAGGCAGGCCCATGCCTGCTTGAAACCGAACAGCAGGAATTCATAGATCCACGCGTGCCAGCCGGGCCTGGGCTCGAAAGCCTCCAGCCGCGTCCGAATTGCGGCAAAGCGGGTGTGGCGCAGATCGACCAAGGGTCAGCCAGCCGGCGGCGGGATCGGCGGCTGTTCCTGATGCTGGTCGATCTCCGGATCGACCACTGCCCAGTCGGGCGCCTCGGATAACCAGATCGAGATGCTCGGCGAGAGGCCGTGGCCTTCGTCGAGGAATCCCAGTGCGGAAGGTGCGCGCATTGGGCCTGCCGGAAGTCTTGGCCATTACCGGATTGCCGCACTTGGGACAGAACATCTGGGTGTAATCGTTCCCGCTGGCGGCGGTATAACCGAACGATGCGAGCTCGCCGCTGACCTCGATGTCATTCACATCGAACCGCGCATTTACCGTCGCCGCGCCGCCGGCGAGTTTCTGGCATTGACGGCACCAGCATTGGGCAACGGCAAGCGGCTCGCCTTTGATCGTGGCGGTTACGGAGCCGCAGGCGCAGCGGCCGGTGTAGGGAGCGGTCATGATTTTCCCTTTCTTTTGGACATGGCAGAGCCTGGGCCCTGCGAATACCATGGCAGCGCAGGATCGAGCGGCGCCCAGGACGGTGCGCTGTCCACCCAGATCAAAGCTTCGGGCGCGACCAGTTCAGGATTGTCGAGCGTGCCGGCGCGAATACGGTCGGGCATACCGGGCGGGGTGATCGTGCGACTGTAAAGTTGAGACCCGCACTTGGGACAGAAACCGCGCTCTACCTCGTTGCCACTGTCGGCGATCCTGCCGATCGTTGCGACTTCGCCGGAAAACTGAACCGCACGATGCGGAAACAGGACATTCACAGTTGCCGAACCACTCGCAATATACTGGCAGTCGCGGCACCAGCACATGCGAGCACCTTCGGGTTCGGCCGCGATCTCGAATGTAACCGCTCCGCAAAAGCACTGGCCTTTGTGCGGCGCAGCCATCAGCCGTTCCGCCGCGCCATGAAGGCCAGCCGTTCGAACAGCATGACATCCTGCTCGTTCTTGAGCAGCGCGCCGTGCAGCGGCGGGATGGCCTTGGTCGGATCGCGGTTCTGCAGGACGTCAAGCGGCATATCCTCGTTGAGCAGCAGCTTGAGCCAGTCGAGCAGTTCGCTTGTGCTCGGCTTCTTCTTCAGGCCGGGCACTTCGCGGACCTCGTAGAAGATCTCCATCGCCTTGGTCACCAGCGTCTTCTGGATGCCGGGGAAGTGGACGTCGATGATCGCCTGCATCGTGTCGCGATCCGGGAACTTGATGAAGTGGAAGAAACAGCGGCGCAGGAAGGCGTCGGGCAGTTCCTTTTCATTGTTCGAGGTGATGACGACGACCGGGCGTTCCTTTGCCGCCACCGTTTCGCCAGTTTCGTAAACGTCGAAGCTCATCCGGTCGAGTTCCTGCAGCAGGTCGTTCGGGAACTCGATGTCGGCCTTGTCGATCTCGTCGATCAGAAGGACGGGGAGCTCGGGCGAGGTGAAGGCCTCCCACAGCTTGCCCTTTCGGATGTAATTGTTGATGTCGTGGACGCGCTCGTCGCCCAGCTGGCCGTCGCGCAGGCGGGCGACCGCGTCGTACTCGTAGAGCCCCTGATGCGCCTTGGTGGTCGACTTGATGTGCCATTCGATCAGCGGCGCGTCGATTGCCTTGGCGATTTCGTGGGCGAGGACTGTTTTGCCGGTGCCGGGCTCGCCCTTGACCAGCAGAGGGCGGCGCAGCAGCACCGCGGCGTTGACGGCGACCTTCAGGTCATCGGTGGCGACATAGTTGCTCGTACCTTCGAAACGCATCGGCGATAGTCCTGTCGTGGCTCTTTGGCCTCGCGTTAGGTTGTGCTTTCCTGCGCGGCAAGAGCGAAAGGGAGAGAGCAATGCCGGGCTTTGAGGACTGGAAGGCGATCTGCGAAACCAAGGCGCGGTATTGCCGGTGCATGGACACCAAGGACTGGGAAGGGTGGACCGATGTGTTCACCGAGGACCTGGTGCTCGATTCCACACCCGCAGGTGGCTACCGGATCGAAGGCCGCGACAAGGCGATTGCGACTGTGCGCGGGTCGATCGAAGGGGCGAAGACCTGCCATCAGGTGCATAACCCGGAGATCGTCTTTGACGGCGATGATGCGGCAGACGTGATCTGGGCAATGCAGGACCGCGTGGAAATGGCGGCCGAACGCCAGCAGGCTTCAGGCCACCTGGGCCATACCGGCTATGGTCATTATCACGAACGCTATATCCGCTGCCCGGACGGCCAATGGCGGATCAAGGAAAGCCGCCTGTCCTATCTCCATTTCGATGCGCGGCGGGGCTGAACGGGCTCAGCAATTGCCCTTGAAACGGCCGCTGGTCGAATAGGTGCGCTCGCCCGGTTCGGCGCCGTTTTCGCCCGGAATCTGCTTGGTGATCGTTACCGTGTAGGACTTCTTGTCGTAGCTGCCTGAAAGCCGTGTCGGATCGCCGTGGTCACTTTGGCACTTGAGTGTGGCGCTGATTCGACCGTTGGCCATCGAGAAGCTGCCATAGGAGCAGGCCTCGTTGGTGGGATAGAACATCGGCACGGGCGGGCGTGAGCGTTCGGAATAGTCGAGGCACAGCTCGGCCTCGCGCTCCTCGTTCATCAGCTCCTGCACGCGCTCTCCACCCACCGCGTCGGCACTGGGCCTGGTCCATCGTGGAAAGGCGGCTGGAGACAGTCCACTTGCCCGAATTGATGCCATCGAAGGCCTCTTCGCTGCCGGCAGCATCAGGCTCGCCTCCGCCCTTGCTGCAGGCGGCAAGGAGGGCGCAAGCGGCCAGGGCGAAGGCAGTGCGGGCTTTGGTCATGGTAGCAGACTAGCGCAATTCCCTTAGCCATCGGTAAAGAGTCCCCCGCGCCGCCGGGGGAGTGGGCGCGGCGCGGGGGATGGCGCCTTACTCTATGGGAGCAGGCGCGGTTCGGCCGCCGAAGACCCGGCGCAGCACGCGGCGCAGGTCGGGCGAGCGGAACAGGAGGACGATCAGCGCGGCCAGCAAGACCCATGGCAGCAGCACGCCGGCGAAGAGCGCAACCATCGACAGCATGGTGGAAGCGCTCGACCAGCTCGCGCTCGCCGCCTTGCCGAAGGTATTGCCGCCATCGAGCACGCCCTGGCTCGAATATGTGAAGGACACGGGGGTGGTGGCAATCTCGCTCTCGAGGCCCTTGCGCTCCTGCGCCTTGGTGCGGACCTCGCCGCGGAGCGAGGCGATCTGGCGCTGGAGTTCGGCGCGCTCGTCACCGGTCAGGCCCTTTGCAGCAAGGCGCTGTTCGATCCGCGCGATCTCCGCCTGAAGGGAGGCGCTGTCCGCCTGCGACAGCTTGATTTCGCTGCCGGCATCCCTGCCATTGACCTGCGCGTTGGCGAGCTTTCCGGACGCCTTTTCTACCGCGGCAATACCTTCATTGCCGAACCGGTAAGCAAGGTCTGGGGCAAGCATGAAGTCCGTGCGGCCGCCCGCCTTGTCCTCGCTCTCCTGCTCGAAACTCACGCCGGTCACGCGGCATTTCGAGGCGCCAAGGGCCGCGCAGGCCTCGGCATGTTTCTGCTGAACGGTGGATATCGACTTGGCGGGCAGGGTGAAGGCGAAGGTGTAGTTGAAAGCAACGCCGGGGGCGACGCCCGGGGTAATGGCCGGCGTTACGCCCGGTGCGGTATCCGCGCGGCTTTCTTGGGCAGGTGCCTCAACTTCGGGCGTGGCTTCGGCGGTGGGCGGTTCTTCTGATTTGCAGCCAGCGAGGAGGGTGGTTGAGACAAGGGCAGTGGCAAGCATGAGGGTATTCTTGCGCATGGGTTCTCTCCCGATAGGGCACGCGTGGGAGCACGTGCCGTTCGATCTACCGAATCGGTAGAGTTTGAACTCTATGCTTTCTGTAGAGATTGGCAAGCGGCGAGATCGTGGCCTGTGCGCGATGAACCGATTGGCAACTGTAACGCTTGATCGCACCCTGCGTTGGGCTAACTTCGGTCGGGGCCACGGGGGGAAATGCATGACCCAGAAGGAATACGATTTTCACTGCATGGAGTGGCAGCAGTTGCACAAGGAAATGGACGAGATCATCAAGTCCATGCGGGACGTAATCAAATATATCTTCGTCTTCCTGGGCGCGACCTATGCCTTTCTGTTCAGCCGGATCGACAATGCGGCAACCTGCGTTCCGCAGAACCTGAAGGCGGCAACCTTCATCCCTGTCCTGCTGGTCGCGCTGTCAATTGCCGGGGTGGTCTTCTGGGCCTTCCAGATGAGCATCATTCGCAGCTACCTGGAACGCCTCGAAATGGAATTGGCCAAGTCGGACTTCGGCTGGGAGCAGCATTTCAAGAGCAAGCCAAAGCCGCAACAGCGCGCAAGCTGGATTATCTGGGTCCTGCTCGTGTTGGGGACAATCGGCATGTCGCTGGCAATTTTCCCGCCAGTCTGCTGATCCCTCAAGCGTCGATCATCTCGGGATCAAGCTCGCCCGCCCGGTTCTGGATGAACATGAAGCGCTGCGCCGGGTCGCGGCCCATCAGGCGGTCGACGAGGTCCTTCACCGCCGCGCGGCCTTCGTATTCGGGCGGCAGGGTGATGCGCAGGAGCGAGCGCTTGGCCGGGTCCATCGTCGTTTCCCGCAGCTGCTGCGGGTTCATTTCGCCGAGGCCCTTGAAGCGTGCGACTTCCACCTTCTTGCCCTTGAAGCGGCCATTTTCCAGCTCTGCGCGGTGCGCCTCGTCGCGGGCATAAGCGCTCTCCTTGCCGCAGGTCAGGCGGTAAAGCGGCGGCTGGGCGAGGTAGACGTGCCCCCGCCTGACGATCTCGGGCATTTCCTGGAAGAAAAAGGTCATCAGCAGCGTGGCGATATGCGCGCCGTCGACGTCCGCGTCGGTCATGATGATAACGCGGTCATAGCGCAGGTTGTCGGCGTTGCAGTCCTTGCGGAAGCCGCAGCCGAGCGCGAGGCCAAGATCGGCGATTTCGCTGTTGGCTCGGATCTTGTCTGCCGTGGCGCTGGCGACGTTGAGGATCTTGCCGCGGATCGGCAGGATCGCCTGGCTCTTCCGGTCCCGCGCCTGCTTGGCCGAGCCGCCGGCGCTGTCGCCTTCGACGATGAACAGCTCGGTCTCGGCATCGCCCTCGCCGGTGCAGTCGGTCAGCTTGCCGGGCAGGCGTAGCTTGCGGGCATTGGTCGCGGTCTTGCGCTTGACCTCGCGCTCGGCCTTGCGGCGGAGGCGTTCGTCCATGCGTTCGAGCACGTGGCCGAGCAGCGCCTTGCCGCGCTCCATATTGTCGGTGAGGAAGTGATCGAAGTGATCGCGCACCGCGTTCTCGACGAGCCGCGCCGCCTCGGGCGAAGTCAGGCGATCCTTGGTCTGGCTCTGGAACTGGGGATCGCGGATGAACACCGAGAGCATGATTTCGCTGCCGGTCACCACGTCCTCGGGCGCGATGTCCTTGGCCTTCTTTTGGCCAACCAGATCGGCAAAGGCGCGGATACCCTTGGTCAGCGCGGCGCGCAAGCCCGCTTCGTGCGTGCCGCCATCGGGCGTGGGGATGGTGTTGCAGTACCAGGAATAGGACCCGTCTGACCACAGCGGCCAAGCCACGGCCCATTCGACGCGGCCCTGTTCCTCGCCGGGAAAGTCTTGCGTGCCTGAGAAGAACTGCGTGGTCACGCATTCGCGCGCGCCGACCTGTTCCTTGAGGTGATCGGCGAGGCCGCCGGGGAACTGGAAAACGGCCTCGGCGGGAACCTCATCCGTCACCAGCGAGGGTGCGCACTTCCAGCGGATTTCCACGCCGGCAAAGAGGTAAGCCTTCGATCGCACCAGCTTGAACAGCCGCGCCGCCTTGAACTTTGCGTCCTCGCCAAAGATTTCGGTGTCAGGGATGAAAGTGACCGAGGTCCCGCGCCGGTTCGGTGTGCCGCCAAGATGCTGCAGCGGTCCCGTGGGCAGCCCGCGCGAGAACTCCTGCGCGTAAAGCTCCTTGTTCCGGGCAACCTCGATGCGAGTGAGCACGGACAGGGCATTCACCACGGACACGCCAACGCCGTGGAGGCCGCCCGAAGTAGCATAGGCCTTGCCGGAAAACTTGCCGCCCGAATGGAGCGTGGTGAGGATCACTTCGAGCGCCGACTTGCCCGGATATTTCGGATGCTCGTCCACCGGAATGCCGCGACCGTTGTCGGTGATCGTCAACTTGCCCGCCGCGCCGGGAGCCTCCTCCAAGGTGACCTCGATACGGTTGGCATGGCCCGCGACCGCCTCGTCCATAGCGTTATCGAGCACTTCGGCAGCGAGGTGGTGCAGCGCACGCTCGTCCGTGCCGCCGATGTACATGCCGGGGCGGCGGCGCACAGGCTCCAGACCTTCAAGCACCTCGATCGCGGAGCCGTCATAGCTCTCACCGGCGGCGGACTTGGGCAGGGCTTCAAAAAGATCGTCGGACATAGGGGAACGTCTTTAGAACACCGGCGATTCCGCGCGCAAGCCGGGGCTTCGACTTATCTTCAGGCTGCGGAGCTGAGGCAAGCGTTCAGGGCAGGCGCGCAGGAGCCGGGCTGACAACGGTCACGCCGCCCTGCCGGATCTCCACGACTTCCAGCGCCCGCTCGACCACGCCGTTCGCGCCAAAGCGGAACACCCCGTCCAGGCCAAGGAACCCCTCTGGGTCATAGAGCTTGGCGGTGGGAAAAGTTGTCCCCGGTTTCCAGTTGCGCGCCACCCGCAGGGTGAGCAGCACCGCGTCATAGCCCATGGTCGCCATGCGGTGCGGCTGCGCGCCAAAGCGGTTGCGGTAACTTTCCGAGAACTGGAGGAAGCGCCCGTCGGAAACCGCCGAATACCATGCCCCGCGCAGCGAGGCGTTGGTCAGCGCGGCATTATCGCCGCTCCACAGCTCTGTACCCAGCAGTCGCGGCCCAACCCCGCGCGGACGAAGCTGCGGCGCGGCGAGCACCGCAAAGCGACCGCCGTCGGCAATCAGCACGGCATCGAGCTGGCCCTTTGCCTTGAGCCGCTTCGCTGCGCTGATGATCGAGGGGTTGGAGCGGGCAAAAATCTCGCTCGCGACAACAGTGCCGCCACTCTCCATCACCGCCGTGTTGAGCGCAGCATTGGCGCGCAGGCCATAGTCGCCTTCGGGCACCAGCGAGCCAAAGCGCCGCGCGCCCTTGCTCCGCGCCCAGTTCACCGTGCGCTCGATCGACTGGCTCGGCAGGCTGCCCATGATGAAGACATCGCGGCCCGAAACACCGGCGTCATTCGAAAAAGCAATGATCGGCACCCGCGCCGGGCGAGCCACGCGCGCAACCGCGGCCACGTCCTCGGCCATCAGCGGCCCCAGGATCAGCTTGTTGCCATCGGCGATCGCGCGGGCTGCGGCATCGGCCGGGCCGCTCGACGTGTCATAGGTGGTGATGCGTAGGTTGGTGGCATTGGTATCGAGCACGGCCATGTTGGCCGCGTTGACCAGCGACTGCGCTGCCGCGGCATTGGCACCGCCCGAAGGCAGCAGGATGGCAATCCGATGGCGCTGCTGGTCAGCGGGCAGGGTATTGGCATTCGGCACCTGCGGTGCAGGGCTGGAACTGTCCGGAACGCCCTTCGGCACGACCTGGCAGCCGGCGAGCAGGACCACGCCCGCCATTGCCATCATGCGCCTTCTGGAAAACCCGCCTTCGATCATCACTTGATGCTCCCCGCTGCCCGGTCCATTAATTCCCGATGGACCAGTTGCTTGCCCCGGGGCTCTACATTGTCGCGACGCCTATTGGCAACTTGGGCGACATTACGCTCCGGGCGGTAGAGACGCTCCGTGGCGTATCAGCGATAGCCTGCGAGGATACGCGCGTTACCGGCAAGCTGCTCCACCACCTTGGCATCAAGCAGCGGTTGGTGCGCTATGACGATCACGCAAGCGAGGAAACCCGCGAATATCTGCTGCGTCTGGCGGGCGAGGGACCGCTGGCGCTGGTCAGCGATGCGGGAACGCCGCTGATTTCGGACCCCGGATTCAAACTGGTGCGCATGGCGCGCGACCGCGGGATTGCAGTGACCAGCCTGCCGGGCGCCAGCGCGGCGGTGATGGCGATCACGCTTTCCGGCATACCCAGCGACCGCTTCCTGTTTGCCGGATTCCTTCCATCCAAGGACAAGGCACGGCGGGAGGTGCTGGTGGAACTGGCGGAGGTTCCGGCCACGCTGGTGTTCTACGAAACCTCGCCGCGTCTGACCGATGCCCTTGAGGCTATCGATGATGTCCTGTCCGGTCGCGAAGTAGCTGTGGCGCGCGAGCTGACGAAGAAGTTCGAGGAATGCCGCAGTGGATCGGCGCGTGAGCTGATCGAGCATTACACGGCCAATCCACCCAAGGGAGAAATTGCGCTTGTCGTCGGGCCGCCGCTGGAGAAGGCACCCGAGGAGCATGACGTCGATGCCCTCCTGCTTGCAGCTCTCGGCGATGCCAAAGCCAGCCAGGCAGCTGCCCAGGTTGCCAAGGCCACCGGCCTTGATCGCAAGGCGCTTTATGCCCGGGCCATGGAACTGAAGTGAACCGCGCCGAAGCCGAACGACGCGGCCGCAAGGGCGAGAGACTTGCCGCTTGGTACTTGCGCCTCAAGGGCTGGCGGGTGCTCGCGAGCCGGATCAAGACGCCGCGGGGCGAGATCGACCTGATCGCCCGGCGTGGCAAGCTCGTCGCCTTCGTCGAAGTCAAATGGCGAGCGCAGGCCGCCGATCTCGATCTTGCCATAGACGAATGGCGCTTGCGGCGCGTGCGCGCGGCAGTAGAGGCAGTGGCGCATCGCTGGATGAAGGCGGGGGACGATATGCGGATAGATGTCCTCCTCCTTGCACCCGGGCGCTGGCCGCGCCACATCGTCAACGCAACCATGTAACGGGAATTTTCAATGACCCTTCGCGTCGCCGTCCAGATGGACCCGATCGAGACGATCAACATCACCGGCGATTCCAGCTTCGCGCTGATGCTGAGCGCGCAGGCGCGCGGGCACGAGGTGTGGCATTATGACGTGAAGAGCCTCGCACTCGATGAAGGCCGACTGACGGCATGGGCCAGCCCCGTCACCGTCCAGCGCGTCCCCGGCGACCATTTCCAGAAAGGCGAGGCGCGCAAGATCGATCTGGCCAAGGATGTCGATGTCATCCTGATGCGGCAGGATCCGCCGTTTGACCTTGGCTACATCACCGCGACCTTCCTGCTCGAACGGCTGGCAGGGCAGACGCTGGTGGTGAACGACCCGGCGAGCGTCCGCAACGCGCCGGAAAAGGTCTTCGTGCTCGATTACGCGCGCTTCATGCCGCCGACACTCGTCGCCCGCCGGATCGAGGATATTCGCGATTTCCACGCCCGCCACCCCGGCGACCTCGTTATGAAGCCGCTCCACGGCAACGGCGGCAAGGCCGTGGTCCGCATCCCGGCCGACGGCAGCAACATGGGGGCGCTGAGCGAGTTGTTCGACGCCGCCTGGGTAGAGCCGCACATGATTCAGCCCTTCCTCCCCGACATTTCCGAGGGGGACAAGCGCATCGTACTGGTCGATGGGGTATTCGCCGGGGCCATCAACCGCCGGCCGGGCGAAGGCGAATTCCGCTCGAACCTGGCCGTCGGTGGCTACGCCGAGGCGACGACTCTGACGGCGCGCGAAGAGGAAATCTGCGCCCTTCTCGGCCCTGAGCTCAAGGCACGCGGGCTGGTCTTTGTCGGCATCGACGTGATCGGCGGCAAGTGGCTGACTGAAATCAACGTGACCTCACCCACCGGCATCGTTGCCATCGACCGGTTCAACGGCACCGATACCCCGGCGATGATCTGGGACGCGATCGAGCTCCGGCACGCCGCGATGCTGGGTTAGTCGAAGCTGAAGTCCACCATGATCTCACCGGAAATCGCCTCAAGCGCGTCCTGAACTTCGCCGGGCGTGGCGGCGGCAGGGATGGTCAGTTCGATCCGCGCCTTGAACAACAGTTCGCCGGTCTCGGCCCCCGGCACCGCGTCCGATTCGAAGCCATCGATGTTCGCGCCGACTGCTTCGAGCACCTTGGTTACTTCACGCACGAATCCGGGGCGGTCCTGCCCCATAAGCTCGATCACCAGCGCCTTGCCGGTGTCCGCGGGATCGCTCCCGGCTGGCACCATGGCCACCTGAAGCCCGCTGGCATCGATGCCCAGCACTTCCTCGGACAGCAGCGGCAGGTTGGCCGCATCGACTTCGACCAGCACTGATCCGACATATTTGCCGCCAAGTCGAGCGAGGTGGCTTTCCAGCCAGTTTCCGCCTGCTGAATGGACGGCTTCGGCCAGTTCGCGGGTGAGGCCACGCCGGTCGCTGCCAAGGACGGTGAGGATGATGCGGGCCTTCATGACTGCTCCCTTGGATGGGCGTTGCGATAGACGTCAAGCAGCACCGCCGCGTCCACCTTTGTATAGATCTGCGTAGACCCCAGACTGGCGTGGCCGAGCAGTTCCTGCAAGCTGCGAAGATCGGCCCCGGCGCCCAGCAGATGCGTGGCGAAAGAATGCCGCAATGCGTGCGGCGTGGCGCTTGCCGGAAGGCCAAGAGCAATGCGTGCCCTTGCCATCGCCTTTTGCACCATGCCAGGTGCCAGCGGCCCGCCGCGCGCACCGCGAAAGAGCGGTTGGTCGCGTTCCGCCGGATAGGGACACTTGCCAAGATAGTCCGCCACCCCATCGCGCACGATAGGCAGCAGCGGCACGACGCGCTGCTTGTTGCCCTTGCCGGTCACCGTGATTGTGTCGCCCAACGGAAGCGCCGCGCCGGTCAACGAAAGCGCCTCGGCAATGCGCATCCCCGCGCCGTATAGTAGCAGTAGAACGGCCCGGTCGCGCGCACCGATCCATTCCTCGGCGGCGTTCTCATCGACCATCGCGGCAAGGTTCACAGCCTCATCGGGTGTGACCGGACGCGGCAGGCCTTTCTTGATCCGCGGCCCGCGCAGGCGGGGAGGCGAGGGGTCAGGCTGGCCGGAACGCTCGCGCGCGAAGCGGATGAAAGCCTTGAGCGCCGACAGTTCACGCGCGGCGGAAACATTGCCGATTCCGTCCGCCCGTCGCCGCGCAAGCTGACCCCGCAGCGCCGCCGCATCGAGCAGGGCGAGGGAAGGCCAGTTCATCTCGCCCAGTTCCTCAAGCAATCGTTCCGCCGTGCTGACATAGGCCCGCACCGTATGCGGCGAGCGGCGGCGATCATCGCTGAGGTATCCGCGCCACGCCTCAAGGATTTCAGAGGCGCGCATGTCAGGCAGGCTCCTCGGCATCGAACAGCGCATCCGGCAGGATCGCGCCCAGCAGGCCGTCGAGCAGGGCGAAACCTCTCTCGGTTACGCCTATCCGGCTCCCGCGTTGCCAGGCGAGGCCTTGCCGCTCGTAGAAGGCTAGTCGGTCAACATCGAACAGCGATTCCATCGGCAGGCCAAGCCGTGCGGACAGCTCGGCAAGGTCAAGACCTTCGGTCAACCGCAGCCCCATCAGCATCGCCTCAGACGCCATCTCACGGCGGCCCAGAAGGCGCGATTCGGCAATGCCGTGACCAGTGCGCGCCATGGCATCCAGCCAGTACTCCGGCTTGCGGTGCCGCACGGTCGTCTCGCCATTGCGCCGTCCATGCGCGCCCGGTCCGATGCCCAGCGTGTCTCGGTAATGCCAATAGGCAAGATTGTGCCGGCTGCGCTCTCCCGGCTTGGCGTGGTTGCTGATTTCGTAGGCGGGGAGGCCAAAGGCAGCGGTCATGCTGCGGGTCTGCGCGAACATGTTTGCTGCAGTTTCCTCGTCAAGCGGTTCGAACTGGTTCTGTCGTACCATGGTCTCGAACTTGGTGCCCGGTTCGATGGTCAGCTGGTAAAGCGAGAGGTGCCCCGTGCCAAAAGATATTGCGCGGCATAGCTCTGATTCCCATGCCTTTTCGCTCTGGCCGGGGAGCGCGTAAATCAGGTCGAAACTGACCCGCGCGAAGTTCTTTTGCGCAACATCAAGTGCAGCAAGACCTTCGTCTGCCGAGTGCAACCGGCCAAGAAAATGCAGTGCCTTGTCATCCAGCGATTGCAGGCCGAGCGACACCCGGTTGACCCCTGCGCTCGCCAATGCAGCATAGTTCGCCGCTTCGACCGACGAAGGATTGCCTTCCAGCGTGATCTCGATTGCAGGATCAAAACCCCACAGCCGCTCAGCCTCCGTCAGCAGGGCGGCAACCACAGCGGGCGGCATCAGGCTGGGGGTGCCGCCGCCGAAGAAGATGCTTTCGAGAGGTTCGCCGCCGGCCACTTGGGCCTCATGCCGCATATCCGCAATCAGCGCCGCTTGCCACTCAGCCGCGTCGACGCTCTCGCGCACGTGGCTGTTGAAGTCGCAATAAGGGCACTTCTTCAGGCAGAACGGCCAATGGATATAGAGCGCGCGGGCCATGGGCGCAGCCTAGCTGCCGAACTGGTCTTTCACCAGCTTTGCAAACGCATCGGCGCGGTGGCTGATGGCGTGCTTCTCTTCCGGGTCATGCTCGGCGAAAGTGCGCGTATCGCCCAGCGGCACGAAGACCGGATCGTAGCCAAAGCCCATCGTCCCGCGCGGCGGCCAGGTGAGGGTGCCGTTGGCACGGCCTTCGTAGACGGCGCTGGCCCCGTCAGGCCAGGCAATGGCTAGCACGCAGGAGAACCAACAGGAGCGGTCAACCTCCGGTCCCATCTCGGCCAGCATTCCCTCGACCTTGCCCATGGCCATGTACCAGTCCCGGCCGGGCTTGCCTTCAAACCACTGTCGTTCAGCCCAGTCGGCAGTGTAAACGCCGGGCCTTCCGTCAAGTGCTGTGACCGACAGGCCGGAATCGTCAGCCAGGCTTACAATCCCGCTCGCCTCTGCCGCAGCGCGCGCCTTGATCAGCGCGTTTTCGACAAAAGTCGTGCCCGTCTCAGCGGGTTCGGGCAGTCCGAGTGCCCCAGCCGAAATGCAGTCCACGCCATAGGGCGCGAGCAGGGCGGAAATTTCCTTCAGCTTGCCCGCATTGTGCGTGGCAATGACAAGTTTTCCGGAGAGTGTGTTCATGTCCGTCGTCCCGGCAAAAGCCGGGACCGCTGGCCGCCCGGCACGAGCTTGGTGTGGTGCGGCCAGCGGTCCCGGGTCAAGCCCGGGACGACGTTACTTCGCTACCGCTTCCGCCTGAGCCGCAAAGATGCGGTCGCAGCCGATACGGGCGAGGCGGAGCAGGCGCAGTAGGCCTTCCTCGTCATAGGTCGCGCCTTCAGCCGTGGCCTGAACCTCGGCGATGTGACCGCCTTCGATCAGAACGAAGTTGGCATCGGCATCGGCCGACGAGTCCTCGTCATAGTCGAGGTCGAGCACCGGCACGCCTTCGCAAATGCCGCAGGATACGGCGGCGACGCGGCGAGGCATGGGATCTTCGGTGATCAGCCCTTTGGCCATCAGCCCGTCGATGGCGAGGCGCAGAGCCACCCAGGCGCCCGAGATCGAGGCCGTGCGGGTGCCGCCATCGGCACTGGATCACGTCGCAATCGAGCACGATCTGGCGTTCGCCTAGCTTCTTCATGTCGACGACAGAACGCAGCGAGCGGCCGATCAGGCGCTGGATTTCCTGCGTGCGGCCAGACTGCTTGCCCTTCGCCGCTTCGCGGCTGCCGCGTGTGTGGGTGGCGCGGGGGAGCATCGAATATTCGCCCGTTACCCAGCCTTCGCCCTTGCCGCGCAGGAACGGCGGCACCTTTTCCTCGACCGAGGCAGTGCACAGCACCTTGGTATTGCCAAAGCTCACCAGCACCGAACCCTCGGCGTGGATGGTGAAATTGGTTTCGAAGGATAGGGCGCGCATTTCATCAGGCGCGCGGCCGGAAGGTCGCATTTGGGTGTCCTTTGTCGATTGATCGGGCTGCCTCTGGCGCAATGGGCTTGAGGCTGCAAGCCCAGTGGTTACATAGGGGGCGAAATGTCCGGCCCGCCGATCACCGAACTGAGCACCCGCGCACGCGACATCTTCCGGCTTGTCGTGGAGGGATACCTGTCGTCTGGCCAGCCGGTGGGGTCCAAAACGCTTGCCTCCTCGGGGCTGAACCTCTCGCCTGCCTCGATCCGTTCAGTGCTGCATGACCTGGAGCACCTGGGCCTGCTTGCAGCGCCGCATACGTCTGCTGGGCGGATGCCGACCGACTTGGGCCTGCGCCTGTTCGTTGACGGCATGATGCAGGTGGCGGAGCCGAGCGAGGCCGAGCGCGCTGCTATTGAACGCCAAGTTTCCGCCCCCGGGCCGATCGAGGCGGCGCTGGCGGCGGCGACCACGGTTCTGTCCGACCTTTCGGCTTGCGCCGGGGTGGTCATGGTGCCGCGGCGGGAGCCGCGTTTGCAGCACTTGCAGCTCGTTTCGCTGTCGCCCGGCAAGGCCCTCGCCGTGCTGGTCGGGGAAGATGGGGGCATCGAAAACCGCGTTGTCGATGTGCCGGCGCACCTGCCGCCATCCGCGCTGGAGATGGCTTCGAACTACCTGTCCGCGCAGCTCGCCGGGCGTACGCTTGGCGAAGCCGTGCGGGCGATCCGGGCGGAGATTGCATCGGGCAAGACGGCGCTCGATGCCGCAAGCCGGGACCTTGTCGAACGGGGCATGGCGGTATGGAGCGAGGATGCGTTGAACAGGCCCGTACTGATCGTGCGCGGACAGGCCAACCTGCTCGACGAAGCAGCGATTACCGACCTTGAGCGGGTGCGCCAGCTGCTTGATGACCTCGAAAACAAGCAGTCGGTGGCCGAACTGCTCGACGCCGCGCGAGAGGCCGATGCGACCCGGATTTTCATCGGTGCGGAAAACCGGCTGTTCGCGCTTTCAGGCTCTTCGGTGATTGCTTCGCCCTATCGCAACCGCGAGGGTCGGGTGGTTGGCGTGGTGGGGGTTATTGGCCCCACGCGGTTGAATTATGCGAGGCTAGTCCCCATGGTGGACTTCACAGCCCAGTCGCTGGGCAAACTGATCGGTTAGACAGGGTTTTTTACGAAATGAGTGATGACAACAAGCCGCAGGAAGACCCCGCGGTGGCAGCGGAGTTGAAGGGCGTACCCGAGGATCTGATCGACCTCGATAAGGCGAGCGATTCTGCTCGATGACGCGCTGTCGCATCTGAAGAACGACCTTGAGACCGCAAAGCAGGAAATCCTCTACGCCAAGGCCGAAACGCAGAACGTGCGCCGCCGGCTGGAAAAGGACGTGGCTGATGCCCGAACCTATGCCGCGACCGGCTTTGCCCGCGATATTCTGTCCGTTTCGGACAACCTCTCCCGCGCGCTCGATGCCATCCCGGCCGACCTGCGCGAGGATGAGAAGGCGAAAAGCTTCATTGCCGGGATCGAGGCGACCGCGCGCGAACTGGACAAGGTCTTCGGCCTCCACGGAATAAGCCGCATCGCTGCCGTCGGCCTGCCGCTCGACCCGAACCAGCATCAGGCCATGCTGGAAGTGCCCAGCGCCGATGCCGAACCGGGCACGGTGCTTCAGGAACTGCAGGCCGGCTTCATGATCAAGGATCGCCTGCTGCGGCCCGCTATGGTGGCGGTGGCCAAGAAGCCGGATTGAGCCATCGGGGAGGCGTTGCGCTTTCCCTTTCCAAGGGCGTCAGTTTTTGCAACAGTCTTGTCGAATTAATTCGGCGAGAGGGTTAGCCATGGATGTTGCTGGCAAGGTTGCATTGGTCACCGGCGGTGGCGGCGGGATTGGCGCTGGTATTGCCGAAGCCTTTGCCGAAGCCGGAGCGCGGGTTGCGATTACCGATATCAACGGCGATTGGGCGCAGGCCGAGGCGGCGCGGATCGGGCGCGGCGCGATTGCTCTCTCGCATGATGTCACTTCGCCCGAAAGCTGGGCAGAAGTGAAGGCAGGCGTCGAAGCGGCGCTCGGACCGGTCGACGTGCTGTGCAACAACGCGGGAATCTCGCTGCCGTTCAAGCCGATGGAAGAGATCACGCTCGACCAGTTCGACCGGGTGATGGCGATCAACGTGCGCGGGGTTTTCCTCGGCTGCCACCTGTTCATGGGCGAGATGAAGGCGCGGGGTTCCGGCCACATCGTCAACACCAGTTCGGTCAATGGCCAGCTGCCGCACGGCACTTTCGCATGCTATTCGGCGAGCAAATTTGCCGTGGCAGGATTGTCGGAATCGATCCGGCAAGAGCTGGCACTATTCGGTGTCGGCGTGTCGATCCTCTATCCGGGCCTCACCCGCAGCCGCATGTCCGAAAGCCAGATGGACGACCTGCCAGAAGAGATCAAAGCGGCGATTGCCGGCAAGATGATGGAGCCGATCTGGCTGGGCCGCGCGGTTGTGCGCGCGGTTGAGGAAAACCAGCTCCACATCATCACGCACCCTGACCACCTCGATGCCCTGAAGGCACGGGTTAATGCGCTTTACGCGGCGTTCGGCGATCCGGCGCAGCCTGATTTCGCAGGTGGCCGGATCAGCGCTTAGACCAGCTGCGCCGCGTTCTCGTCGCGGTGCTTCTTCAGGTATTTCATGAACGGCGTGCCGCCGGTGCCGACATCTGGGTCATTGCCCGGCTCGTTTGAGGCCTGCTTGTTGATGTAGCTCGCCGCGTACTCCAGGTGCCGTGTGCGGAAGCGCACAACCTGTTCCAGGTTGGCGTTGAACGCGTCCTTGAGGCTCTGCGTGCTTGACCCAGAAACAAATTCGCGCAGGTGCGATTTCGCGCCGAGGTCCTCGATAAACCGGCGGTGCGGGACCGGGCGGTAGAAGTGCAGCTCGTCAAGAAATGCCTTCAGCGGATCGTCGCTGTGGCGCACCCCGAAGAGAGCGTCCATCGAGGGCACGATCGAGCTTTGCGAGCCGGTCTGGCCGCGCAGCGCCTGCGGCACGCCGTCAAACAGCCCTTCATAAACCAGTCCGCCGCCGAGCGCCGGATTGTTGGCCCAGCCGTGGATCCACGGGCGGACGCGGTGGAAATAGACGTAGGGATCGCAGCGTTCCGGCATCCGCTTGAAGATACCGTAGATCCGCTCCCATGCCTCGTGGTTCTCAAGCAGCAGGGCTTCGCAGGCCTCGGCATCCCCGGCATCGGATGCAGCGATCAGCTTGACCGCGTTGTCGAGCAGCACGCCGGCTTCAAGTTCGATACCGATGTGGACCAGCACAAACCAGTTCTCGTCATCGCCGCCGGCGAAGTTCTGCACCATGCGCACGTTGTCGAGCGCAAGCGGGGCGGACTTGTCGATGCGCGCCCAGTTATCGAGCACGTAGCCCGAATAGGGCAGCAGCGGTGCCTGGCCCAGGCGCTGGGCGACCGCCACCATCGGGCGGGCGAGATTGGCGGGCAGGTGGGCAGGGGCCTCCGCCTCACCCCAGACATAGGCCTGTACGAGGAACGAGAGGTGCACCATTGCGCGGCGGACCTGCTCTTCGGGCGCGGTGGCGGCCCACTCGCCAAAATCGATGGCGGGCAGGCGGTCCAGCCAGTGCCGCACCTTGCCGGATGTGATCAGGCCGGAGAGCGTCTCGGCGGCGTGAAGAAAGGGGGCGAAATCTTTCGGAAGTTCAACTTCGTCGATCTCGAAATGCGAGAGAAAGCCGCGGTCGCGCGACATGCCATAGTCTGATAGCTGCATGGGTTGGCTCATGGACCGGGCGCGGGTTCGGCCGCCCGGAATGGTTTCCATTGTTACCGGTTTAACTGGAAGGTCAAGCCTGAAGCAGCCTGTTTTCCCGTCCGCTAGTCGCCCCAACCCATGGTCCGCGAAGGTGACGGCTCGCCACCCATGTAGATCGGATCGCGGGAAACCACCTTGCGGATCGGTTTGCTGGGCACATAGCTGGCATTCCCGCCGCGCCCTTTCAGCTTTTGCAGCGTCACGATCTGCACGCCGGTAAGCCGGTTGGTGCTGATGTCCTTTCCGTCATGCGCCCATGTGCGGCTGTAGAGAGATACGTCATCGCCGATCAGCCGCATCTTGCGCACGGCAGGATCGTAGCGCCAGCGGTAGGTGGAAGAGAGTGCTGTGGTGCCACCTGTCAGGTCCTCAACAATCAGCACCCCGCGCGCAACGGTCAATTGCGCGGTGCCGAGAGGTCCCGGGTCCATCTCGGTCTGCCCAAGTTTCACCAACCCGCGCGAGGAGCTTGCGACGACGACCAGCACCCGCACGTCGTCCTTCACCGCGACCGCCGCAGCATCGACAAAGCCGTCGCCAGTGAAGTCGGCATCGACCCGCGCCTCAACCTCGGAACCGATGGGGAGGAACTTGGCGAGACCTGCAACCGGTTCTGCCTGTGCCGCTTGGACAAAGAGCAATGCCGCGACGAAAACCGGCATGATGCGCATAAGTGGCAACTCCTACTTCTAGCCTGCTCCGGCAAAGCGGACGATGGCATCATAGGCTTGCAATGGCGGCTTGCCAGCCAGTTTCACGCCCCGCCGCAGCAGGAAGGCATGGCGCACGATGTCGGCCTGCTGCTCGATGCCATAAGCCTCCAGCGGTTTGCCGGGTTTCAGCTCGTACTCGTACCGGCAAAACGGATGCCGCATCAGCACCAGCCAGAAGCGCCCGCGCTTTTGCGCCTGCCAGACGTGCACCATCTCGTGGATGAACAGTCCTTGCAGCGACAGCGACGCCTGGGAAAAGTCAGCGCAGTACTGCGTGCCTTCGGGGTGGAAATGCAGGTGCCCCATTGGCGCCATGACCACGCGCGCGGGCTGGAAGGGAAACCACTTGCGCCGCCTGATGGTCACCGGCTCGGGATCCACCGCGCTGCCAAAGACCGAGCGCACCAACGCACGTTCGCCTTCGGTCAGGTGCCGGGTGCCACCGGCAGGGCAGGCCTCTGCCAAGGAATCAGTTGCCTGCTGCGGCGGCCGGCGGAATGACCGGGATCGGCGCGGCAAAGACATCACCATCGTCGAAGTTGATCTTGAGCACGGTGTTGACGCCCGCCTTGATCTCGCCCTTGATGCCGGTGACCATCACGTGCCGCCCGCCCGGGGCAAAAGCCATCGATCCATGCGCCGGAACCACGACGTTCTGCGCCATCTGCATCGAGGAACGTCCGCCGGTTTCGATGGTATCGTGGATCATCGCCATGTCGGTGCCCGCAACGTCGATCGACATGACCTTCTTCGCCTTGTCCGAATCGTTGACCAGGTTGAAATAGACCGCTCCCGGGCTGTCCTTGACGATCGGCAGGACCATGCGCGGTTCGAGCACTTGCACGCCTTCTGCCGTGGTCTTGGGAATTTCCGCGTCCTGCCCGGAACAGCCCGCCACGAACAGGGCGGAAACCAGGGCAGGGGCCAGCAGAACAGCACGCATGGGAAGCAACCTTTCGGACCAGTTTGATACGCGAGCCCACTTAGGAGGGCGATACCCTTGTGCCAAGCAAAAGCGCACCTATATCGCGCCTCGAACGAGCCGCCGGGCCGCTCTGCCGATTGTCGGGGGAAGCCAAAGCGGTGTCCAACTGCGAGAAGTGAGGAATAGGGAATAATGGCAAAGGTAATCGGTATCGACCTTGGCACCACCAACAGCTGCGTTGCTGTGATGGATGGGGGCAAGCCCAAGGTGATCGAAAACGCGGAAGGCGCGCGCACCACGCCTTCGATCGTCGCTTTCACCAAGGACGGCGAACGCCTGATCGGCCAGCCGGCCAAGCGCCAGGCGGTGACGAACGGCGACAACACGATTTTCGCGGTGAAGCGCCTGATCGGCCGCCGCTTTGACGACCCGGTGACCAAGAAGGACACCGAGCTGGTTCCCTATACCATCGTCAAGGGCAAGAATGGCGACGCATGGGTCAAGGCCGGCGGTGAAGACTATTCGCCCAGCCAGATCTCAGCCTTCATCCTCCAGAAGATGAAGGAAACCGCCGAATCGTACCTGGGCGAAACCGTGACCCAGGCGGTGATCACCGTGCCCGCATACTTCAATGACGCGCAGCGTCAGGCGACCAAGGACGCCGGCCAGATCGCGGGCCTTGAAGTGCTGCGCATCATCAACGAGCCGACCGCTGCCGCGCTCGCCTATGGCCTCGACAAGAACGACGGCAAGACCATCGCGGTCTATGACCTTGGCGGCGGCACTTTCGACGTCTCGATCCTCGAGATCGGCGACGGCGTGTTCGAGGTAAAGAGCACCAACGGTGACACGTTCCTCGGCGGTGAAGACTTCGACACCCAGGTCGTCGAATGGCTGGCAGAGCAGTTCAAGAAGAAGGAGGGCATGGACCTCCGCACCGACAAGCTTGCCCTGCAGCGCCTGAAGGAAGCAGCCGAAAAGGCGAAGATCGAGCTTTCGAGCACGGCTTCGACCGAAATCAACCTGCCCTTCATCACCGCGCGCATGGAAGGCGGCGCCACCACGCCGCTGCACCTCGTCGAAACGATCACCCGCGCCGACCTCGAAAAGATGGTCGCGAACCTGATCGAGCGCACCAAGGAACCGATGCGCAAGGCGCTCGCTGACGCAGGCCTCAAGGCCAGCGACATCGACGACGTCGTGCTCGTTGGCGGCATGACCCGCATGCCCAAGGTGCGCGAAGTCGTGAAGGAGTTCTTCGGCAAGGAACCGCACACCGGCGTGAACCCTGACGAAGTCGTTGCCATGGGTGCCGCCATTCAGGCCGGCGTTCTTCAGGGCGACGTCAAGGACGTCCTGCTGCTCGACGTGACCCCGCTGTCGCTGGGCATCGAAACGCTGGGCGGCGTGTTCACCCGCATGATCGACCGCAACACGACGATCCCGACCAAGAAGAGCCAGGTCTACTCGACCGCCGAGGACAACCAGCAGGCCGTGACCATCCGCGTGTTCCAGGGCGAACGCGAAATGGCGGCGGACAACAAGCTGCTTGGCCAGTTCGACCTCGTCGGCATCCCGCCGGCGCGGCGCGGCGTGCCGCAGATCGAGGTGATCTTCGACATCGACGCCAACGGCATCGTCCACGTCACGGCAAAGGACAAGGGCACCGGCAAGGAGCAGCAGATCAAGATCCAGGCTTCGGGTGGTCTTTCGGATGCGGACATCGACCAGATGGTCAAGGACGCGGAAAAGTTCGCCGAAGACGACAAGAAGCGTCGTGCCGAGGCGGAAGCCAAGAACAACGCCGACAGCCTGGTTCATGCTACCGAGCGCCAGCTTGAAGAGCATGGCGACAAGATCGACGCCAGCCTGAAGGCCGAGGTCGAGGCTGCCATCGCCGAAACCAAGACCGCAATCGAAAGCGGCGATGCCGACGCGATGACCGCCAAGACCCAGGCGCTGACCGAAGTGGCCATGAAGATGGGCCAGTCGATCTACGAGAAGGAACAGGCCGCTGCCGCCTCTCCGGGCGCGGAAGCTCCCGCCGGGGGCGAGGAAGTGGTCGACGCCGAGTTCTCGGAAGTCGACGACAACAAGGGCTGATCGAGCAATGAAACGGACCCGCCGCTTGCGCTTCGTCGCGGGCGGCGGGTTGCGTTAGGGGCGGGACGATGTCAGCCGAAATAGACTATTACGAACTGCTGGAGGTTTCCCGCGGCGCTGATGATGCGACGATAAAGTCGTCGTACCGCAAGCTCGCGATGAAATACCATCCGGACAAGAACCCGGGCTGTGCGGAAAGCGAAGCCAAGTTCAAGGCCATCAGCTCGGCCTATGCCTGCCTGTCGGACCCGCAGAAGCGCGCCGCCTATGACCAGTACGGCCACGCCGCCTTCGAAAACGGGGGCATGGGTGGCGGCGGCTTTGGCGGCGCCAATCCGTTCAACGACTTGGGCGATATCTTCGAATCGATCTTCGGCGGTTTCGGCGGAGGTGGCGGACGCCAGCAGGCACGGCGCGGTGCAGACCTGCGCTATGACCTCGAGATCAGCCTGGACGAGGCGTTCCACGGCAAGTCAGAGCAGATCGAGATCGACGTTTCGGTTCAGTGCGAGCCATGCGACGGTTCGGGCGCGACGCCCGGCACCGGCACGCGGCGCTGCAACCTGTGCGGCGGCCACGGCAAGGTCCGCGCGCAGCAGGGCTTCTTCATGGTCGAGCGCACCTGCCCAACCTGCCACGGCCGCGGCGAAGTGATCGAAAGCCCCTGCCGATCCTGCGGCGGCGAAGGCCGCGTGGATCAGCGCCAGACGCTCGACGTCAACATTCCCGCCGGCGTCGACACCGGCACCCGCATCCGCCTCACCGGCAAGGGCGAGGCCGGCCCCTTCGGCGCGCCTGCGGGCGATCTCTACATTTTCGTCCACGTGAAGCGCCACTCCGTGTTCGAACGCGACGGCACCACCCTCCTAACGCGCGCGCCGATCACCTTTACCAAGGCGGCTCTGGGCGGTGAGATCGAGCTTCCCGGACTTGACGGCACACGCCACACCATCACCATTCCCGCCGGCATCCAGTCCGGCAAGCAACTCCGCCAGCGAGGCGCGGGCATGCCCGTGCTGCAAGGCCGGGGCAGGGGTGACCTCGTCGTGGAAATCCAGGTCGAGACCCCGACAAAGCTCTCGGCAAAGCAGAAGGAACTGCTGCGCGAGCTTCAGGCGACCGAAACGGGGGATGAGTGTCCGCAGTCGAAGGGTTTCTTCGACCGGATCAAGGAGGTGTGGGAAGGACTTACCGAATAAGCCCTTCCGCACGCCGCCGCTTCACGCCTTGGCAGAACGCCGGTTCAGGAACAGCATGAAGCGCGCCATATTGAGTCGGAAGACCAGCAGGTAAAGCGCGTGCAGGATTGCCAAGGGCAGGATCAGGTTGCCGAGCGTCTCATGCACTTCGCCGAGCAGCCCCTCCTCCCGCTCGCCGCCTTCACCTTCTTCGGCCCGCGCCGCGGGTGCCAGTCCGAGCATCGAGGAAGGGGCGAGCGCTTCCTTCTCGTCCTCCCCATGTTCGCCGCGACCCTCGCCATGGCGCTCTTTCCCGTCATCGGCGCGAATGGACGTGCCCACCAGCGTGCCGCCCTGGTCCATGGCGATGCCGGTCCCCGCCGTGCCCGCGACCGCAACAAAAAGCGCCAGCGCCAGCGCCGACGAAACGGCCGGACTGCCTGCATTGCGGACACCTCCGGTTGGCATCAGACGGCGCATCTGAAAGCCGGAATTTCCAGCGAGCCCAAGCATCAAACGGATGGCAACTAATCCTGCCACGACATAGCCTGTCCAGGCGTGGACCAGTCCAAGCTCCTCGGCAGTGAACCAGGCGAGCAGGCACCCGGCAGCGAAGAGCAGGTGATAGAAACGAATAGCCTTCATGGGATATCCTTGCGATACCCCTTCCCGGAATGCGGACTAGCCGGCCGATCAATGTCATGAATTGACGGCGATCAATTCGCTTTGGTCTCAACCTCCGCCCTGATCCCCGGCACCAGCCCCTTGTCCGCAGTTAGCCGCTCCTCTTCCTCGTCAAGAATGGCGAGAAAAGCCTCCGTCTTGAACTTCGCCAATTCGCGCGCGTCGAAGATCTGACCCTCGGGCAAGGCGCTGGCGATCAGGTCGATCATCCGCTCCGCCCCATGGAGCCGGCCCCACAGGTAGTCGTTCTCGCGATAGGCGCGGCTGAAGAAGGCGCCGAAGTTGAAGAACTCCACCCCGCGCAGGCACTTCGCCGCGCCGCCGGTGCGGATCGAATTGGCATCGTCGGGCGAAATGCGGTCGATCTTCACGGGATCGAATTCGTTGAGGCCTTCGCCGTGCATCAGCGGGAAGGTGACCACATCGTAAAACGGGAAGCCGAGGTAGGCGAGCAGCACCTTGCGGCGCAGCGCGCGCGGCATGCGGGCCATGGCCTCGGCAAGGATCGTATCGGCGACGAGGTCCGCGCCGCGCAGGTCGCGCATTTCGGCGATGTGATCGAGTACGGCGCCGGGATCTGACAGCACGCCTGCCGCCATTTCGGTAAACTTCGCGCCGAGCCGTTCCGGGCTATCGGCATCGAAATAGACCGCCAGTGCCCGGTACACGGCATCTCGAGCGAAATCGCGATCTTCATGCGAGACGTCCGGATCGCCGTCCCAGTCCTGTGTCAGCCGCCGCGCGAGGAGGCGCAGCCGGCGGATGCGGTGCTGCAGGTCATGGCTGCGGAAAAACGTGATGGCATCTTCCGATGCCCCGCCACGCAGGGCTGACAAGTGATCCAGTCCCTGCATGCGCAAGTGCCGCAGCAGCGTGCGGGAGAGGATGTCAGGCTCGACCATTGGCACGAACTCATGGATCGACTCGGCAAGGTCATCGATGATCGAGACGAACTTGGCCTGGGCGTAGCCGTGATAGGCATAGTCCGCCCGCCGCACTGCCGCGTCCTGCGCCTTGGCCCGCCATGCGGTGAGCCGCTTCACGGTCGGGCGATCAAGGAACAGCGTGCGGCCGAAAGTCTGCTGCACCGCCTCTTCCACCTCGGGCCGCAGGGCTTCGACAATTCCGCGCAGCCGTTCCATCTCACGGCTTTGGCGCTCCAGCTCTTCCAGATTGTCGCGCACCGGCTGTTCGCGCGGGATTGAGGAGAGCGAGCCGAAGATCACCGAAAAGAACCCCGGCGCGCGCGGATCATCATGGCCAAGCCCGCCAACCTCGTCCGGCTTGGGGTCGATATAGACGAAGCGCCGATCGACTTCGCGCTGGGCAGGGCGATCATGCAGCACGCTGATTGCCTCGGAAAAGGGCGCGTTCACCAGCACCGAGCCATCGATCAGCGCCACGTCCTGCGCTTCGCCCTTTTCGGCATGATCGGGCAGGACGCGGCGGAGGAAAGCGTCGCGGCCGGTCCAGTCGAGCCCGCGCTCCTGTGCCAGCCGGTCGATCTCGTGCGTCTGGAGTGGCGGGAAGGCGCCGGGAAAACTCGCCGTTGCCCGCGCGGCGAAAACCAGTTCGAGCGGGTCGGCGAGGCCGATGCCGCCGAGGCCCGGCACGGTCGAACGGAAGCCGATCGAAACGCGGTGCTCGCTTTCCGTCACCAGCGGCGGCGAGTGCAGGCGCAGGCTCTGCCGATGGCCCTTGAAGTCAGTCGCCGTAACGAACAGGTCGAGCGGATGGCCCTGTGGCAGCAAAGGGTCTGAAGGTGGGGCGGCAGCCATCGAATCGAGTGCGCCTGCGAGCACGCGGGAGAAACCCAGTCCGCCAAACGGCGGTTCGAACCAGCGCGAGCGGACGAGGCGCGAAAGCTTGGCGCGGATTTCGCGTCGCGTCTCCTGCGCCACGCTGACCGTCACCATGTTCCCCGGACGGGTCAGCAGGAAATGGACGACGGGCACGGCCCAGAACTTCACGAAGCGGGTCCAAAGCCGAGCATCTGGATCGAGCATCACGTCGCTGTCGGTATTCTCCAGCCACAGCTTCGTCAGCGGCTCGAGGCTCTGGCCCGAGTGTATGGCCTGGGCAAGGAACACTCCGTTGATCCCACCCGCGCTGGCCCCGGCTATGATGTCGATGAGGACGCGCAGGCGCAGGCCATGGACCTGCTCAACCCGTTCCAGCATCCTGCGATAGACGGTCTGGCTGCCTTCGGTGCAGGGCCGGTTTCCGTGGAAATTGCGGCTGGCGCGGGCCAGCTTCCACAGTTCCTTCGTCACGCCGTGCATATAAACGGTGAGGCTCACCCCGCCGTAGCAGACAAGCGCAATGCGGAGTTCCTTTTGGCGCATGATGATGTGATGGCAGAGCTTTGCCCCGCTATCCAGAGGCTTGCGTCAAGCGGCGGGGAGGGCTTTGGCCTCGCGGCGGTCGGACCACCAGCCCCGGATGGCATCGAGTGCCGGCTTTTCCACCCAGCGCTGCATGGCGGCGGCTACCGCAATGACCGCAGCAATGGTACAAAGCGTGGCCACTACTGGACTGAATCCCAGCCCCTCCATCCGCGCAATTAGCGCGTATCCCAGATTCTGGTGGATCAGGTAAACCGAGTAGGAGATCGTCCCGAGCCAGACCAGCGGGGCCTGATCGATTAAGGTAAGCCGCTGCTCTACCATCAACGCGAAGGCGGCGAGAGAGAGGGAGAAGGTTATCAGGCCGCCATTGGTGCTGGTGAGCAGCAATACGCCAAAAGCGAGGGCCAGCAAGGGCACTTGCTGCAGCCAGCGGCGCGCTCCGGTGTGCACGCGGTAGGCAAGCATGCCGACCGCGAAGAACGGCATGTACTCAACCACCAGCAGGAGCCCGATGCGGCTCGGCAGGGCTGGGGCCGCCCACCACAGCACGCCAAGCACCAGCCACGGAACCAGCACCCGCTCGATCCGGTCGAGCCAGCGCAGGCCACACACGGCCAGCATGCAGGCGTAGAAGCAAAGCTCCACCGCCAGTGACCAGTACACCCCATCGACCGAAGGCAAGTAGAAGAAAGCCTGTGTCATCGTCAGGTTAACCGCGATGATGCCGCCCGGCTGAGCGAGCGAAGGTGCTCCCAACAGCAGAACGCCGACCGAGGTCAGCGCAATCGCAGTCCAGTAGGCCGGGAACAGCCGTGCAAACCGCGAGACTACGAAGTCCGCTGGCCGCCGTGTTCGCTCCAGCGTCATCAGTATGACGAAGCCGGAAATGGCGAAGAACAGTTCGACACCGTAGGAACCCCAGTCGGCATGCCACGGTACGGTGACCACGCCCTTCAGCACGCGCGGGGCCTGATGGGTGTAGTGGAACAGCAGCACCATGACCGCCGCGAGCCCGCGCAGGGCATCGAGTTCGCCGAGGCGTGATCTGGAAGGTGACGCGACCATCCCCGCGTCTCTAACGGAAAGGTGCAAAGGCGCGATTAACAACGCGTTCGCGCATTGCGTTCCATCTATGTTCTTGCTAGCCAGCAGCCATGGCCAAGCCCAAACGCCGATATGTCTGCGCCGCCTGCGGCTCCGTCTCGTTCCGCTGGCAGGGCCAGTGCGCCGATTGCGGCGAGTGGAACACGCTGAGCGAGGAAGCGCCCGAGACTGCGTTTTCCGCCAAGCATGACCTTTCCAGCGGTGGCCGCCCGCTATCGTTCGAGGCGCTGGATGCCAAGGGCGATATGCCCGTGCGCCGCTCCACCGGCCTGCCGGAATTCGACCGCGCGCTGGGCGGGGGGCTGGTCCCCGGATCGGCGGTCCTGATGGGCGGCGATCCTGGCATAGGCAAGTCTACTCTGTTGCTTCAGGCTGCGGCGAGGATCGCGCAGGGCGGCGGCAATGTCGTCTACGTCAGCGGCGAGGAGGCCGCGGGGCAGGTTCGGTTGCGCGCGGAACGGCTCGGCCTTGCGGGCGCGCCAGTCCTGCTCGCCTCGGCCACATCGGTGCGGGACATTCTCACCACGCTCGGCGGCATGGAGGCCCCCGCTCTGGTCGTGATCGATCTCGATCCAGACCATGCACTCCGACATGATCGAGGGCGCGCCGGGTACAGTCAGCCAGGTCCGCGCCTCAGCCTTTGAACTGATCCGCTTTGCCAAGGAGGCAGGATCGGCGGTGGTCCTCGTCGGCCACGTCACCAAGGACGGTTCAATCGCCGGGCCGCGCGTGCTTGAGCATATGGTCGATGTCGTGATGAGCTTTGAAGGCGAGCGCAGCCACCAGTACCGCATCCTCCGTTCGATCAAGAACCGCTTTGGGCCGGTCGACGAGATCGGCGTCTTTGCCATGGCTGGGGCGGGGCTGGAGGAAGTGGGCAACCCCTCGGCACTGTTCCTTTCGGGGCGGGAGGACGCTGTCCCGGGCAGCGCGGTCTTCCCCGCAATGGAAGGCACGCGGCCGGTCCTCGTCGAGATCCAGGCGCTGATAGTACGCCTGCAAAGCGGCGCCACGCCGCGCCGCGCGGTGGTTGGCTGGGACAGCGGGCGCCTTGCCATGCTGCTCGCCGTTCTGGAAGCGCGCTGCGGGCTCAATTTCTCGAGCGCGGAGGTCTATCTCAATGTCGCGGGCGGCTACCGCCTCTCCGATCCGGCAGCGGACCTTGCCGTCGCTGCGGCGCTGGTATCCGCGCTCAGCGACAAACCGCTGCCTGCGGGGCACGTCTGGTTCGGCGAGGTGTCTCTGGCAGGAGAGGTGCGCCCCGTCGCGCACGCCGGCATCCGCCAGCGAGAGGCAGCCAAGCTGGGCTTCAAGGCTGCCGTCATGGCGTCAGATAGCGGACAGTCCGTTCCCGATATGCGCCAGCACGCAGTTTCGCACTTGCGGCAAATCGTTGACCGGGTGCTGGGCGAAGGGTAACTTTCGCCTTAATGACAGGGTTTGACATCGGGGTACTGATCGTGGTCGGCGTTACGGCGGCCAGCGGTTTCATGCGGGGGTTCATCCACGAAATCCTGTCGCTCGCGGCTTGGGTTGTGGCGGTGCTCGCCATTCATTACCTGCACACCCCGCTCACCGAAAAGCTGATCCCCTTTACCAGCGACAAGTTCGGCTCGGCTGCAGTCCTCGCCTTCGCGCTGCTGCTGCTGATCCCCTATTTCATCATCAAGATGCTCGCGAAACGCATGGGCGACATGAGCCGCGATTCGCTGATCGGCCCAATCGACCGCGTGATCGGCTTCGGGTTCGGCGGCATCAAGGGCCTGCTGATCATCGTCATGGGCTTCTCGATCCTTGTCCTCGGCTTCGATACCCTGCGCGGAGCGGGTGGTCGCCCGCCCTGGATGACCATGGCGCGCACCTATCCCTTCGTGAATTCGGGCAGCGAGGCCCTGGTCAAGATCATCGCCGAGCGCCGCGCCGAGGCCGCAAAGGAAGAGCGCAAGCGCCTCAACCAAAAGTGACCGGCAGCCCGATCAAGCTCTACACGCCCGAGGTACTGGCGCTGGCGACGCAGCTGGCGCGGTGGCCGCTAGACCCGGCCATGCCGCTACAGGGGCGCGCCCGCTCGCAAAGCTGCGGCTCGGTGCTCTCCATCTCGATCGAGCCCGACGAATGCGGCGCGATCGCTGCCATCGGCCTTTCCGCCCAGGCCTGCGCCATCGGACAGGCCTCTGCCGCAATCTTTGCAGAGGCAGCTATCGGCCAGAGACGCGATACGCTTTCCATCAGCCTCGCCTCTCTCGAAGCGTGGCTGCGCGGTGACGGTGCAATTCCCGATTGGCCCGGGCTGGAGTCAATCGCGGCCGCCAAGGACTATCCCGCCCGTCACGGCGCGGTACTTTTACCATGGAAATCCGCGCTTGATGCGCTTCCCTAAGTTCGCTCCTCCCGCTAGAGAAACGCGCAATCATAGGGCGGGGACCTAGAGAATGACCGAACCAGCACGCCATCCGGACGTCAAACCGAGTGACAAGGAAATCAGGCTCGTCATCGCGGCCAGTTCCATGGGCACCATCTTCGAATGGTACGATTTCTTCATCTACGGCACGCTGGCCGCGATCATCGGCAAGACCTTTTTTCCATCGGGAAATGCCACACTGGAAACGCTGCTCGTCTGGGCCGGTTTCGCGGTCGGCTTCGGCTTCCGCCCGCTAGGCGCGATCCTGTTCGGCTTTCTGGGTGACAAGCTGGGGCGCAAGTACACGTTCCTCGTCACTGTCACTCTGATGGGCATTGCCACGGCCGGCGTGGGCTTCATTCCCTCCGCCGCCTCGATCGGCATTGCCGCCCCGATCATCATCATCCTGCTCCGCGTACTGCAAGGCCTTGCGCTCGGCGGTGAATACGGCGGTGCGGCGATCTATGTTGCCGAGCATGCCCCGCCAGAGCGCCGCGGCTTCTTCACCGGCTTCATCCAGGCCAGCGTCGTTGGCGGCTTCGTGCTCAGCCTCGTCGTCGTCCTCGCATGCAAGGCCCTGATGAGCCCCGAAACATGGGCCGACTGGGGCTGGCGCGTGCCGTTCCTGCTCTCGATCATCCTGCTCGGCATATCGCTGTGGATGCGCATGATGCTTTCGGAAAGCCCGGTCTTCCGCGCCATGCAGGAAGAGGGCGAGATCGCCGGCAATCCCTTCGTCGAAAGCTTCACCTATCCCGGCAACAAGAAACGCATCTTCATCGCCCTGTTCGGCATCGCCGCCGGCCTGACGGTGATCTGGTACACCGCGATGTTCTCGGCATTGAGCTTCCTCAAGGGCCCGATGCGCGTGGATGATACTACGGCTGAACTGGTCGTCGGCTTTTCCGCGCTGTGCGGCATGGTATTCTTCGTGATCTTCGGCAAACTGTCAGACCGGATCGGACGCAAGAAGCCAATTGTTGTCGGCTATGTCCTGACCCTGCTGCTGCTGTTCCCGGCCTTCTGGACAATCGGCAATGCCGCCAACCCGGGGCTTGCCGCCGCCGCGCAGAACGCGCCGGTCGTGGTCGGCGGGCCGGACTGTTCGTACAACCTGTTCGATGCCGAGCAGAAGACCGACTGCGGCAAGCTGCTGAGCGACCTGGCCGGGGTGGGCGTCGCCTACCAGCGCGTTGAAAGCTCGTCGCTGCAACTGACCGTTGGCGGCAAGGCGCTCCCGCTTGAGAGCTATCCCTTCACTGACAAGGCGGCGCGGGGCAAGCAGTTGCAGGCGTGGTTGGGTGAAGCCGGCTATGACCTCAAGAAGATCCAGCCCTCGGCCGGCAGCCTCGTCATCATTTTCCTGTGCCTGCTCGGCCTGATGTTCCTCTCCGGCATGACCTATGGTCCGGTGGCGGCGCTCCTGTCCGAGATGTTCCCGCCGAAGATCCGTTACAGCTCGATGTCGATCCCCTATCACATCGGCACCGGGTATTTCGGCGGCTTCCTGCCGCTGATCGCAAGCATGATCGTGGCGCTGAACGGCAGTCCGTTCTCGGGCCTGTGGTATACCTGGATCATTGTCGCCGTGGCCTTCCTGATCGCCATGTGGGGCCTGAAGGGCGGACCGCCGCGCGACTTTGAAGATGACGCCTGAACCGCCGCTTCGGCTGGCACTCGATGAAGAAGCGCTGGTCCATAACTGGCGCACGCTCGACCGGCTGTCCGGCTCGGCGCGGGCAGGGGCGGCGGTAAAGGCCAACGCCTACGGTGTCGGTGCGCGGAGGGTTACGAAGGCCCTGGCGCGTGCCGGTTGCCGCGACTTCTTCGTCGCCTATTCGGGCGAGGCTGCGGAGTTGGACGGGCTGGTCGATCCGTCCTCGATCTCGATACTGCACGGCCCGCAAGACGCGAACGACGCCTCATTCATCGCGGCGCGCGGCTATCGCCCCGTGATCAATTCACCGCATCAGGCCGCCCTCTGGCTCGACGCGAGCAGCGCGCGCTGTGACGTGATGGTCGATACCGGGATCAACCGTATCGGCTTTTCGATGGATGATCTGGCCGACCCGACCATCGGTCGCCTTGATGTGCAGACCGTCCTCTCGCACCTCGCCTGTGCGGACGAGGACAGCCCGATGAATGACTGTCAGCGGGCGTTGTGGACCGATGCCGTACTCCACATCGGCAAGTGCGAGAGCAGCTTGGCCAATTCGGCAGGGATCATGCTCGGCTCCAGCTATCACGGACACCTGACCCGCCCCGGGTTGGCGCTCTACGGCGGCATCCCGCGCGCCGAATTGGCGGGCGAGATTCGCCAGGTTGTCCGTCCGCAGGCTGCAATCATGCAGGTGCGAGATCTGCAGGCCGGTGACACTGTCGGCTACAATGCCACCTACACCGCCGCGGGCCCACTGCGCGTGGCAGTCGTCGCGCTCGGCTATGCCGATGGTTACTTGCGCTGCTGGTCCGGTAATGGAATGCTGCGCAGCAATGGCCGCGAACTGCCGGTACTGGGCCGCGTATCGATGGACATGACGGTGATCGACCTCACTGCCGCACCGGAGCTGCGGGAGGGCGACTGGGTGGAGGCGGATTACAGCCTCCCCGAGGCTTCGCAGGCAAGCGGCCTGTCGCAATACGAATTGCTCACCCTGCTGGGCCGGCGCTTCACCCGCTGACGCTTTCCGCTGCGCAGCATAAGTCATGTTGCACTGCACTAGGTGCAAGTGCTAAGGCGATGGCAGGGGCGGCAGGATAAGGGCGGCGATAATGGCCAAAGTGAAAGACGGTGACTGCGTCATCATCAAGAAGTACGCGAACCGGCGGCTCTACAATACGCAGTCTTCCAGCTACATCACGCTCGATCACCTGGCGCACATGGTCCGCGAAAATGTCGACTTCAAAGTCGTCGACGCGAAAACCGGCGATGACATCACGCACCAGATCCTGACGCAGATCATCATGGAAGAGGAAGCCAGCGGGGAGCAAATGCTGCCTGTGAAGTTCCTGCGCCAGCTGATCTCCATGTATGGCAATTCGATGCAGGGGCTGCTGCCGCATTATCTCGAGGCATCGATGGATCACTTCCGCGAAAACCAGCAGAAGCTGCGTTCCGCTTTCGAGGAAAGCTTCGGCAACAATCCGCTGGCCAAGATCGCGCAGCAGAACCTTGAAATGTTCAAGGCCGCCGCCGCCGCCTTCATGCCCGGCGCGATGCAGCAGGAAGCGCAGAACGAGCAGGCAACCGCAAGCGGCGCCGCTCCCGAAGCGGAAGACGAACTTTCCACCCTGCGCGCCCAGATGGCGGCGATGCAGAAGAAGCTCGATTCGCTGGGCAAGTAAGGCTCCTGGCTGAACTGGCGGTTTGAACTGCGGCCAAAGTGCCGCTAACAGCGCGGCCATGAATCAGCCCGCCATCAAGCACGCCCTTACCGTCAAACGCGAAGCGGACTTCGCCGCCTGGTATCAGGAGGTGATCTCCGAAGCCGACATGGCCGAGGAATCGGGCGTGCGCGGCTGCATGGTGATCAAGCCGTGGGGCTATGGCATCTGGGAACGCATCCAGCAGGTGATGGACGCGCGGATCAAGGCCGCAGGCGTGCAGAACTGCTATTTCCCGCTGTTCATCCCGCTGTCTTACTTCGCCAAGGAGGCCGAGCACGTTGACGGCTTTGCCAAGGAGATGGCGGTCGTCACGCATCACCGCCTGATCGGCGACGGCAAGGGCGGTCTGGTCCCCGATCCCGAGGCGAAGCTGGAAGAGCCGCTGATCGTGCGTCCTACCTCGGAAACCGTGATCGGCGCAGCCATGGCGCGCTGGGTGCAATCGTGGCGAGACCTGCCGCTGCTCACCAACCAGTGGGCCAACGTGGTTCGCTGGGAAATGCGCACACGCATGTTCCTGCGCACCAGCGAGTTCCTCTGGCAGGAAGGCCACACTGCCCACGCCGACCGCGCCGACGCGATGAGCGAAACGCTGCGCGCGCTGGAAATGTACCGCAGCTTCTCCGAGGACGTGCTCGCCATGCCGGTGATCGCCGGTGAAAAGCCTGAGAACGAACGCTTCCCCGGTGCCGTCGCGACCTATTCGATCGAAGCCATGATGCAGGATGGCAAGGCGCTGCAGGCGGGCACCAGCCACTACCTCGGCACCGGTTTCGCCGAGGCGGCGGGTATCCAGTACCAGAACAAGGAAGGCCAGCAGGTCCACTGCCACACGACGTCCTGGGGTGTTTCCACCCGCCTGATTGGCGGCGTGATCATGACGCATGGGGATGACGACGGCCTGCGCGTGCCGCCGCGCATCGCACCGCAGCAGGTTATCATCCTGCCCATGCTGCGCGACGACGATGGCGACGAGGCCCTGCTCACCTATTGCGAGGAAATCCGCGCCAAGGTTGCCCAGCTAAATGCACTCGGCGAACCGGTGCGCGTGCTGCTCGACAAACGCCCCGGCAAGGCGACGCAAAAGCGCTGGGCCTGGGTCAAGAAGGGTGCGCCGGTCATCCTGGAGGTTGGCGGGCGTGACATGGCGGAAAACAAGGTCAGCGTCATCCGCCGCGACCGCCTGTGGAACGATGCCGCGAAGGTCAACTTCACGCCGACTGACAGGGATGAATTCGCCGGTTCGGTGGCCGCACTGCTCGAAGACATCCAGAACTCGCTGCACAGCGAAGCCGCCGCACGGCGCGATGCCAATATCGTGCGCGGCGTCACCTCGATGGACGAACTTGCTGCCCATTTTGCTGATGGCAACAAGTATCCCGGCTGGGTCGAACTCGGCTGGTCGCGCCCCACGGGTGATGAACTCGACGCGGTGGTTGCCAAGCTGAAAACGCTGAAGCTGACAATCCGCAACACGCCCATGGACGCGGGAACTCCTAGCGGGCAATGTCTCTTTACCGGCAAGCCGGCAGTGGAGACGATCTATGTGGCGCGCGCCTATTAAGCCTGTAATTTTCCTCGCGCTTGCCGGCGCGACTGTCGCGGCGAGCGCCAAGGCACCGGCACCAAGCCCGGTGAGCGAGGCAAGGCTGCGCGCGGACGTGGAGAAGCTCGTCAGCTTCGGCACGCGGCACACCATGTCGGTGCAGGACGACCCGAAGCGCGGCATCGGCGCGGCGCGACGCTGGGCGGAAAGCGAGTTCCGCAAGACCTCCGCCGCCTGCGGAAATTGCCTCGAAATCGTTCTGCCCGAGCGCATGGTCACGGGCGACCGCGTTCCAGTGCCGACCCGGCTGGTCAATGTCGTGGCCATCCAGCGCGGCACCGAACGGCCAAACGAGGTTGTCATTGTTCAGGGCCATATCGACAGCCGCGTGAGCGACGTGATGAACGCCACCGCCGACGCCCCCGGGGCCAATGACGATGGTTCGGGCACGGCGCTGGTTCTGGAAGCCGCGCGCGTCCTTTCGCGGAGCAAGTATCCGACCACGATTGTCTATGCAGTGCTCTCGGGAGAAGAGCAGGGCCTGCTGGGCGGCAAGCTGCTCGCCGACTATGCGAAGGAGCAGGGCTGGACCGTAAAGGCGGTACTGAACAATGATATCGTCGGTAATACGCGCGGCTCGGACGGGTTGGTCGATGACAAGACCGTGCGCGTTTTCTCCGAGGGTCCACGTTCTGACGGCGATGACAAGCTGCGCGCCGCCGCCCGCCGGTTTGGCGGTGAGAATGACAACCCGAGCCGCAACCTATCCCGCTATGCCGCGGGCCTTGCCGCGCCCGAGCTGGCCGTGCGGCAGATCTGGCGGACCGACCGCATGGGCCGGGGCGGGGACCACATTCCTTTCCTTGATGCCGGCATACCCGCGATCCGTTTCTCGGTCGGGGTCGAAAACTACGATCACCAGCATCAGGACCTGCGCACCGAAGCGGGCAAGTTTTACGGGGATACGATAGACTTCATGGACTTCCCCTATCTCGCCAAGGTCACGCAGCTGAACGTGCGGATGCTGGCAGCCATAGCCAAGGCACCCCTGCCGCCCGCAGCCAAGGCCGATGCCGCGGTTTCCACCGACACCAAGGTAAGCTGGACGCGGGTCGCGGGTGCGGCGCGCTATTGCATCTACCGCCGTGCGACGAATGCATCGGCCTGGGGCAAACCATTCGCCTGCACGACTGGCAATGACGAAAGCCGCACGCTCAAGGGCGTACGCGGCGACGACTGGATCTTCGGCGTCAGCGCCATCAGCAGTACTGGCGCCGAAGGCCCCGTGTCCTCCGCCGTCCCCGGCGGCCAGTTCGCGCCGCTCAAGTAATGGCCAAGGTTCCCCATCAGCAGGGTCTTCCCACCAAGAAGCAGGTCCTCGATTTCATCCAGTCGAGCCCGACGCCTGCCGGCAAGCGCGAGATTGCCAAGGCTTTCGGCCTCAAAGGCCAGGAGAAGATCGCGCTGAAGGCACTTTTGCGCGACATGGCCGATGAAGGGCTGATCGACGGCAACCGCACCGCCTTCCACCGCATGGGCGGCGTGCCCAAGGTGACCGTGCTGCGCGTGATGGCGATCGAGGAGGGCGAGGTGCTCGCCATTCCTGACACGTGGCAGCCGGATGATGCCACCCCGCCGCCGCGCCTGCGCATTATCGAACCGCGCGGCAAGCCGAAGGGGCCGCGCGCTCCCATGGCGGCGCTCAAGGTCGGTGATCGCGTTCTCGCCCGTACGGAGGAAGCGGGCACGGGATGGGTTGCCCATCCGATGAAGAAGCTGCCTGCGGCAGCTGACGCCATGCTCGGCGTGATCGAGCGCGACGGCGGCGGCAAGTTCTGGCTCGCCCCGGTAGACAAGCGCGTGCGCAATTCGCTCCCCGTCGCCGATGTCGCCGATGCCGAAGTCGGCCAGCTCGTGCTTGCCGAACCAGCGGGCAAGTCGCCGCGTTCGGGCGTGAAGGTCACCGCGGTGCTGGGCGATCCGCTCGCGCCGCGCGCCTTCAGCCTGATTGCCATCCACAAGCACGGCATCCCCTTTCACTGGCCCGAGGAGGCGGTGGAGGAGGCCGAACGCGCCGCGAAGCTGCCTCTCAGCGAAGACCGCCGCGAGGACCTACGCGCGCTCCCCATCGTTGCCATCGATCCCGCCGACGCGCGCGACCATGACGACGCGATATGGGCCGAGCCGGACGGAGCGGGGGCTTCAATGCCCTCGTCGCCATTGCCGACGTCTCGTTCTACGTCCGCCCCGGAGGAGCGCTCGACCGCGAGGCGCGGAAGCGCGGTAATTCGGTCTATTTCCCGGACCGCGTCGTGCCGATGCTGCCCGAAGTTCTCTCCGCAGACGTCTGTTCACTGCGCTCGGGAGAGGACCGCGCGGCCATGGCCTGCCACATGAAGATCGACGCACAGGGCCGCGTGACTGAATGGCGCTTCACCCGCGCGCTGGTGCGGATCCACGAGGTCATTGCGTACGAAGAAGCGCAGGCCCGGATCGATGAGGAGCGCGCTGAGCCGCATCTTATCAACCTGTGGAATTGCTGGAAGCTGCTCGAAAAGGCGCGCCATGCCCGCGATCCGCTCGAACTGGACCTGCCCGAGCGGCGCGTAAAGCTCGACGAATTCGGCCGGATCACGGAGATCGCCATCCGCGAACGGCTCGACGCGCACCGGGTGGTAGAGGACTTCATGATCGCCGCCAACGTCGCCGCGGCAAAGGCGCTCGAGGCCAAGGTCGCGCCGGTGGTCTATCGCATCCACGAACCGCCGGGGCGCGAGAAGCTGGTCGCGCTCAAGGATTACCTCGCGACTTTCGACCGAAAGCTGGCACTGGGGCAAGTCATCACCCCCGGCCTGTTCAACCGCATGCTCAAGGACGTTGCCGACGAGGCCGAGAAGGCGCTGATCATGGAGGCTGTGCTGCGCAGCCAGACCCAGGCCTATTACGGTCCGCGCAATGCCGGGCACTTCGGGCTGGCGCTGGGTTCCTATGCGCACTTTACCTCGCCGATCCGTCGCTATTCGGACTTGCTGGTGCACCGTGCACTGGTCGATGCCTATGGGCTGGAACAGCCTGCGCCAAAGGACTTGCCTAGCCACAGCGGCCTGTCAGATCGCGACAAAGCTGACCTCTCGCGCGTGTCCGATGCCATCAGCCAGGCCGAGCGCCGCGCGATGGAGGCTGAGCGCGAGACCATCGACCGCTACGTAGCCGCTTGGCTGTCAGCCCGGGTGGGTGAGGTGTTCAAGACCCGCATCACGGGCGTCCGCTCCTTCGGCTTTTTCGCCACGATTATAGGTCTTGGCGGCGACGGCTTGGTCCCGGTTTCAACGCTGGGATACGAGCGGTTCGACTTCGATGAAAAAGCGCAGGCGCTGGAAGGCGCGCAAAGCGGTGAACGCTATGCGCAGGGCCAGATCCTCGACCTGCGACTGGCCGAGGCCAATCCGCTGACAGGAGCGCTCAAGTTCGAACTGCCCGAGGGCGGCAGTGCGCCGATCGAGCGGCGCGGAAAACCGCTGCCATTGAAGCACAAGGGCAAGCACATGGTCGGCCCGCGCGGACGGCCGGGCAACATCCGCCATCAGGGGCGGCGAAAGTAGATCAGCTCAGGCGGTCGATGGCTTCCTCGCCCAGGCCGCCCGGAACGATGTACAGCGGGCAGGGGAGCGCCCCCACGCCCGCGCTGGAGAAATAGGCTACCAGTGGCCCCGGCGCGCCGTTTGCCGCGGAACCCAGGACCAGCGCGGCGATTTCCGGGTGTTCGGCAAGATAGTCGGTCACCACCTTGATCGCCTCACCCTGCTTCACTGCGATCACCGGCATCACGCCGCTTTCGGAAGCGAGGCTGCCGGCTGCGCTAGTAACCAGAACCTCCGCACGGGTGCGGGCTTCGTCCTCGATGGTGGCTTGCAGACCGCCAAAAGCGATGAATTCCTGCTGCGGGACGATAGCCAGCAAATGGACCTGACCGCCGGTCCGCGCGGCACGGCGCGAGGCGAGATCGCAGCGCCACGCTCGCTTCCTCGGTTTCGTCCATGATCACCAAATAAACGCGCATTTGAGCCTGTCCTGTGTAGGTGGAAACATCGTCATCGCATCAGGGAGGTCGCTGGATAGGAGCGGCGTGAAGCAGGGGCTGGCTGCCCCTGCAATCGACGCGACGCAGTCAGCGACCTCCCTGATGCGACCCCGAAGGGGCGGGCCAAGTTTGGCCCATCGCAGCGTCGATCGTCGGTCACTATGCAATGGCATGGCTCCCTCCTCTCTCCTCGCGCTGAGCCAAATTTGGCTCCGTGCCGAAGCTTCCACCTACACAGGACCGGCTCTAAAGGCCCTCCCGCCATCAGTTCTTATCAGGCACATTCGATTTCGCTGCAAGGCGGCTTGCCGTAGCGGCGCATTTTGGCCAAAGGCTATGCAAAGCAAAGCCCAGCAGTGGAGCCGTTCAGACCCATGCCCATCGCCATCAAGATGCCCGCCCTTTCGCCGACCATGGAGGAGGGCAAGCTGGCCCGCTGGCTGGTCAAGGTGGGCGACACCGTCTCCTCCGGTGACATCATGGCCGAGATCGAGACCGACAAGGCAACGATGGAATTCGAGGCGGTGGACGAAGGCACGATCCTGTCGATCGACATTGCCGAGGGCACCGAGGGCGTGAAGGTCGGTACGGTCATCGCCCAGCTTGGTGAAGAGGGTGAGGCAGCAGCTCCCGCAAGCGCGCCGGCAGCATCGACTCCCGCAGCGGCTCCGGCGGCGGAGCAACCTGCCGCCGCTCCCGCCGCACCGTCCGGCGTGCTGATCAGCCCCAAGGCGAAGAAGCTGGCCGAGGAGCTTGGCCTCGACATCAATGCCATCAAGGGAACCGGCCCGGGCGGCCGCATCGTTCAATCGGACGTTGAGGCAGCGAAGGGTAGCGCGCCGAAGGCTGCGCCTGCTCCCGCTCCTGCTGCTGCTCCTGCACCGGACGCCGCTCCTGCCGCCAGCGATGGTGCGCGCGTAATCGCCAGCCCGCTCGCCAAGCGCATTGCGGCCGAGCGCGGGGTCAACCTTGCCAGCGTCAAGGGCTCTGGCCCGAATGGCCGGATCGTGCGCGCGGACGTGGAAGGCGCCCCGGTCGGCGTAGCCTCACCCGCCAGCACCGCCCCGGCTGCCGCCGCCGCTGTGCCGACCGTGGACATGGCCGCCGAAACCCGCGCCCTGCTTGATGATCGCATCCCGCACTCGGTCGAAAAGCTTTCGGGCATGCGCAAGACCATCGCGCGCCGCCTTGCCCAGTCGATGAACGAGGCGCCGCACATCTACCTCACGGTCGATGTCCAGCTCGACAAGCTGCTGAAGCTGCGCGGCGAGCTCAATGCCGTGCTCGAAAAGGATGGGGTCAAGCTCTCGGTCAATGACATGCTGGTCAAGGCTCTCGGCAAGGCGCTGATTGCCGTGCCGGAATGCAACGTGACCTTCGCCGGCAACGAGATGATCCGCTATTCCCGCGCCGACGTTTCGGTCGCCGTTTCGATCCCGGGCGGGCTGATCACGCCGATCGTGCAGGACGCGAATGGCCGCAGCCTTGCCTCGATCGCCACGGCCATGAAGGACCTCGGTGCGCGCGCCAAGGAAGGCAAGCTCCAGCCCGGCGAGTATCAGGGCGGCACGGCCAGCATTTCCAACATGGGCATGATGGGCATCAAGCACTTCACCGCCGTGATCAACCCGCCGCAGTCGACCATCCTTGCGGTCGGCGCGGGGGAAAAGCGGCCCCGGGTGATGCCGGACGGCTCGCTGGGCGTCGCCAATGTCATGACCGTCACCGGCAGCTTCGATCACCGCGCGGTCGACGGGGCAGACGGCGCGCGCCTGATGTCCGCCTTCCGCGAACTGGTGGAGAGCCCGCTCGGTCTGGTCGTCTGATATGACCGAGGGCGCGGGCGATCTCGTCATCCGGGTGACCGCGATGCCGACTGACCTCAATCCTTATGGGGGCGTCTTCGGGGGCTGGCTGATGTGCCAGCTGGCGCTAGGCGCAAGTTCCCTTGTCACGCGCCGCACGGGGCTTAAGGCGGTGGTTGTCGGCGCGACAGACTTTGCCTTTCCCGGGGTGATGCAGGTGGGCGACGAGCTCAACGTCTATGCCGAAGTCATGCGCACCGGGCGCACCTCGATCACGGTGCGCACGCGCGGATTTGGCCGGGCGCGCGCCAGCGAGGATCAGGTCGAGGTGGCAAATGGCACCTTCACATTTGTGACATTGGGCGCGGACGATAAGCCGCTACCCGCCGCGTCTGTCATGGCGGAGACCTGACATGGCACCCGACGGCCAGCCCGCGATCCGCGTCACCGCCATGCCGGCGGACACCAACGCCAATGGCGACATTTTCGGCGGATGGCTGATGGGCCAGATGGACATGGGCGCCGGACTTGTCGCCGCGCGGCTGGCGCACGGCCGCGTTGCAACGGTGGCGATGGACGGGATGCAGTTTCACCTCCCCGTCAATGTCGGCGATGAAGTGTCCGTTTACTGCGAGGTCACCAAGGTCGGCCGCACATCGATCACCATCGCAACCGAGGCGTGGCGCCGCCACCGCTTCGAGGAAGAACAATCCAAGGTTACCGAGGCCGTGTTCACCTTCGTCGCCATCGACGATGCCGGACGGCCCAGGCCCGTAAATCAGGAGTAATCCCCAGTGGCAGAAGCATATGACGTCATCATCCTCGGTTCGGGCCCCGGCGGCTATGTCTGCGCTATCCGCTGCGCGCAGCTCGGCCTGAAGACTGCGATTGTCGAGCGCGAGAACCTGGGCGGCATCTGCCTCAACTGGGGCTGCATCCCGACCAAGGCGCTGCTGCGTTCGGCTGAGGTGCTGCACAACATGAAGCACGCGGCGAGCTATGGCCTGGCGGCGGACAATATCCGCGCCGATCTCGATGCCGTGGTCAAGCGCAGCCGCGGCGTCGCCAAGCAGCTCAATCAGGGTGTCACGCACCTGATGAAGAAGAACAAGATCACGGTCCATATGGGAGATGGCAAGCTGATCGGCTCCGGCAAGCTGGAAGTGACCGGCGAAAAGGGCAAGGAAGTCCTTGAGGCCAAGCACATCGTGGTCGCCACCGGTGCCCGCGCCCGCGATCTGCTTTTCGCCCCTGCGGATGGCAAACGTGTGTGGACCTATCGTCATGCCATGACGCCAACTGAGCTCCCCAGCAAACTGCTCGTCATCGGATCGGGCGCGATCGGCATCGAATTCGCCAGCTTCTACAATGATATGGGCAGCGAAGTGACGGTCGTCGAAATGATGGACCGCGTCGTGCCGGTCGAGGACGCCGACGTCTCCGCCTTCCTCGAAAAGGCGCTCACCAAGCAGGGCATGAAGATCATGACCGGGGCAGGGGTCGAAAGCCTGAACGTCGGCGCGGGCGGGGTGAAAGCGAAGATCAAAGCCAAGGACGGCGCGGTCAGCCAAAGCGAATTCAGCCACGTCATCGTCGCGGTCGGCATCGTGCCGAACACCGAAAACATCGGGCTCGAAACACTGGGCGTGAAAGCCGAACGCGGGATCATCGCCATCGACGGTTACGGCAAGACCAATGTCCCCGGCGTCTGGGCCATCGGCGATGTTACCCCCGGACCGTGGCTTGCTCACAAGGCCAGCCATGAAGGCGTCACGGCTGCCGAGGCAATTGCGCAGGCGCTGGGCAACAAGGACGTGCATCCGCACGCGATGGACAAGCGCAATATCCCGGGCTGCACCTATTGCCACCCGCAGGTTGCCTCTGTCGGCCTGACCGAAGCCAAGGCCAAGGAAGCTGGCTATAGCGTCAAGGCCGGCACGTTCCCGTTCATCGGCAACGGCAAGGCCATCGCGCTGGGTGAGGCCGAAGGTTTCATCAAGACTGTGTTCGACGCCAAGACCGGCGAACTGCTGGGCGCGCACATGATCGGCGCCGAAGTGACCGAGCTGATCCAGGGCTATGTCGTCGGCAAGACGCTGGAGACGACCGAGGCGGAACTGATGCAGACCGTGTTCCCGCATCCGACTCTGTCGGAAATGCTGCACGAATCTACGCTCGCCGCATACGGACGCGCTCTGCACATTTGATTATTCAAGGGCCGGAGCTTGAAGCCTCCGGCCTTTCGCTCAGCCTTCGAGCAGCGACTGCCGGACGATATGCTCGAACACCGGCGGATACAGCCGCGTGGTGAACTCGCAGCCGATCATGCTTTCGCGCTTCCAGCGCAGGTGCGCGCCGAGAAGTTCAAGGCCTGGGATCCGGATGTAAAGCTGCTGGTGCTCGGTCAGGCCGGGCCGCCAATCCATGCAAAAGCCCGATCCCGAGATGTCGTGCAGCTTGATGCGCATCCACGGCTTCGCACCCTGCCGGACGTCGCAAGTAAGCGAAACTTCCGCCCGTCGCGCCCGTGCGTTGAGGTCGCCGCGATCTTCGCCGTAAGGTTGGTAGGTCACATTGATCTCCGTCAGATGCCCTTTTTCGCGTTAATTCCTTAACAAGCGGTTAGGCACGGAACTGTTGCAAATCCGGGGTTCGTGCGTGCAGCATACAGGAACAAACATTTAAATTTTACATCAGTTAACTTGGTTGTTGCGCGAGGATAGGGCAGCGAGGCTCTAGTGGAGTCTCCTGATATTTTCGTGATGTATTTCCGCTACATCCGCCCGGGCGGCGAACCCTTGGGAGGGAGAGCGCTACAAGCGAATACATGGGACTGGGGTGCCGTGATTTCCCGCCTAGGGGAGCCGGTTTGTGGGGTTGCACAAGATGCGCATAGCACTGGTTGATGATGATCCGGACGAGATTGCAGATATCGCCGCAACATTGAGAGCGACGGGGATCGACTGTTCGCTCTATTCCAGTGGCGAGGAATTGCTCGCCGCCCTGCGCCGCGAGACGTTCGACCTGCTGCTGCTCGACTGGAACATGATGGGCATGTCGGGCATGAAGGTACTGGCCTGGGCGCGCGAAAACCTCGATCCTCCGCCGCCGGTCATCATGTTGACCAATCGCGACCGGAAGGAGGACATAGTATTCGCGCTCGATGCCGGCGCTGCCGACTATATCCGCAAGCCCGAAGAACCCGAGATCGTCCGCGCCCGCATCCGCGCAGCCCTGCGCGACCGGCGCAAGGAACTGCCTGAACCTTCGGATGCCTTCGGCGGCTTCGCCTTTGATGCCATCACGCGTTCGGTGCGCTTCGAGGACGAAGTAATCGAACTGCGGCAGAAGGAATACGCGCTCGCCCGGTTGCTGTTCGAAAACCTCAACCGGCCACTGTCGCGCAGCTACATCCTGCAAAAAGTTTGGCAGAGCAGCCCGGATATCGAGACACGCACGCTAGACGTTCACATCTCGCGGCTGCGGGCCAAGTTGAAGCTGCGCCCGGAACGCGGTTTTGCGCTGCAGACGATCTTCGGATTCGGCTATCGACTGGACAGCGCCGGCCAATCGCGCGATTGATTGCCGAAGCAGGCTAGGGGCGGGTTCATGGGGTTTTTCAGCAGGACGAGCTGCCTTATTGCTGTAGCGGCGCTTCAGGCCTGCGCCGTTTCAACTCCGGTTCGGGTGGCTGTGCCACAGCAATCGCCGTTGCCAGATGCTGTCTCGCTGGACCTCGGTGAAAAGGCGGGCCCTACGCTTACCGCCTTCGCCTCAAGCTTTGGCCGCGAGCTGGAGAAGGGCGGTGTCACAGTACAGGCCGGCGCGCCGTTCCGCTTGACCCTCGCGCTGTCCGTGCTGCCTTCGCAGTCGGGCCTGACCTCTGATCAGGGCAAGGATCCGAAAGCCATTAACTGGCAAGCCGCACCCCGGCACAAGGGCCTGTTCGAAAACTGCCGGGCCGAGCGCCTGCGCGCAGTCGTCGTGGGCAGCCGGGGCCTCGATGCCCGCCCGCCGCTGGTTGCCAAGGCCGAACTCGATAGCTGCAAGGACAGATCCGCCGAGGTCGAGAGGCTGGCTGCCGCACTGGCTAGCGCGATCACCCGCCGTTAATCGGCAGCTCGATCCGGAAACAGGTGCCTTTGCCGGCCTCGCTGCGGCAGGAGATGATGCCATCATGCCGCGCAATGGCCGCCGCCACGAAAGCGAGGCCCAGGCCTGCGCCGCCCTTGCCTTCACCCGAGCGCGCGCCAAAGCGGAGGAAGGGGTCAGCGGCACGCTCCGGCGGGAGCCCGGGGCCATCGTCCGCGATCTCGATTGAAGTCGCGCCTTGGCCGGAGGCAACCGTCAGCGTCACGTGCCGCGCCCCGTACTTCACTGCATTGCCCACGAGATTGTCGAGCACGCGTGAAAGAACCGCGCCATCGCAGCGAGCGAACACTGGTTCATCGGGGTAAGCAGTCTTTACCGCCGCACCATGATCGCGTGCCAGAACAAAGACCCGGTCCGCCGCCTCGTCCGCCAGAGCGCCCAGATCGAACTCCGTCATATCGAGCGGAGCGTCCCCAAGCCGCGCGAGTTCGACGAAATTGTCAGCCAGTTCCAGGGTGCGGCGGGCATGGCGGCGAATACGGGAAAAGCGGGCCTCTGGCGTCTCGTCCCCCTCGTGACCGCTCGTCAGGCCAAGGATCGCGACCTGCGGCGAGCGCATGTCATGCGACAGGAATTCCAGTGCATGGCGGCGCTCCGCCTCGGCACGGCGCTGTTCGGTTACGTCAGTCAGCATGGCGAGGTGAATGTCGTTCCACTGCGCCTGCGGCACGCCCATGCTCCGCGTGATCACGAATATGCGCCCGTCGCCGAGGTGGAGTTCGCTACCCTCATGGGCCAGTTCGCCCGCGACGCGCGCAAGCAGGTCGCTGACGGAGCTTCCCTCAAGCTCGGCAAGCGCCGATCCCATGATCGCCGCGGCACGACGGTTCAGCGTCAACAGCTTTCCATCGTCATCGAAGACGAACAAGGCATCCGGTGTCGATTCAACAACGCGCCCAAGGAAAGCCCGGCGCTCGCTCAGTTCGTCGACCAGGAAATCGAGCCGGTTCACCGCCCGGGCCACGGAATCGAAGCCGTCCGCCGCACGGGGGCTGGTCGCCTGCTCGCCTGACAGGCGGTCTGCCTTGGTCATCAGATAGGCATTGATCGCGGCAAGGCGCCTCCATCCCCAGAGTGGATAGGCGATGAGCAGCCCAAGCAGCACTGGCCCAGGCGCAAACCATTGTCCGCCATGGACCGCCAGCAGCCAGGCAAGCAGCAGACTGGCGCCAGCGCAGGCCAGCGCGGTCCACAGGCACCAGATCGGCCGCAGCATCCAGAATGCAGCGAAGAGCAGGCCGATAAACCCGGCAAGAAGAGCCAGTGCAACTCCCGGCGAAACGGGGCGCACAAATCCCCCCTCCTGCAAATCCTGCAACGCGTTGGCGAGCAGCTCCGATCCGCTCATCATCGAGCCAGCGGACGAAGAAACGGAGAAATTGTCGCCCAGTCCCTGCGCCGTTGCGCCGACGATCACGACCTTGCCTGCAAGGAATTGGGCCGGAAGTTCACCCGCCAGCACCGAAGATGCCGGGACCGTCCGATAGCTCCCCGCCGTCCGCAATTGCAGGGCGCCTTCGGTCGCAGCACGATCCTGCACAAGTCCGTCAAGCCTGGCCTGCAATGCCAGCACCAGATGCGGAACGGGATCGCCGCCGGCAACCGGCAGGCTGGGCAGGATGCGCCGGACGATTCCATCGTCATCGGGCTGGATCCCGACATGGCCAACAGCGAGCGCCGGCTCGGCGAATTCGGGCAGGGGCGGCAGGGCAGAGGTTCCCGAACTCGCGTCACGTGCAGGCGCGTGGCCGATAGGCAGCGCAACCTTGCCGGACCGAGCCAGGCTGGCGGCAAGGGCAGCGTCGCCCTCCGCACCGGAGGGCTCGATGAACAGGACGTCGAGCAGGATCGCGCGCGGGCTGCTTTCGCCGATCCGATCGACCAGCTTGGCGATTTTGCTCCTTGGCCAAGGCCATTGCCCCTCGCTCGCGAGGCTGCGCTCGTCGATCGCTACGATGACGATATCCGGGCTCGACGGCGATGCGCCCGATACCAGCGCCCGGTCAAGGATGGCATTGTCGATCCTCTGCGTCAGGCCGGCCGCGGCAGCCCATGCAGATAGGGCCAGCGTCAGCGCAAGGATCGCCAGCCATTCCGCAAAGAGCCGGACCCGCGGCAAGGATCAGCCGCCGACCGTGAGCTTCTGGAAGGGCATCCATACCTCTGCCGAACCATCTGGCGTGGTCTGGATCACGCCCACGCGCCAGCGGTATGTCCCGGGTCGAAGTGCGGTCACAGTCAATTCGGGCTTGGTGAGCGCGGGTTCGTCAACCAGCGGCAAATCACCTTCGCCGGCACCGAACAACTGGAAGCGGAACAGCGAAGTACCTTCGCCTTCGGCCTGCCAGGCGAAGCGGAAGCCATTCGGCAGGCCCGACTGACCGGCATCGGCGGCAAGGCCAACGCGCTGGCGGCGGAAGGAATAGGCCTCCTCCAGCCCTTGCAATCCCGCTGCGGAGAATGCGGCGGCGCGGACGAAATAGGTGCCGTTCTTCAATCCTTCGAATTCGGCGCGGGGTGCGGCCCCCTCGGCCTGACTTATTACGTCGAGGAAGCCGGCATCACGCGCCACCTGCACGCGATAGGCGCGCGCCAGGGCGACGGGGGTGAAATCGAAGCTCACGCGCAGTTCGGTCTGCACCTTGGCTGGATCGGCGAGCGCAGGGGCGGGCAGCAGGGCTTCCTTCGACAGCCTGCCATCGGCGCCGGCCGCCGCGCCGAAGCCGGCCGGCAATGCCAATTCGGCCTTGGGAGATGTTACGGCAACTTCGCCCTCGATCGTTTCGCTGGCCGAAGCGGCAGACTCTTCGGAATAGCCCGCGCGGAACACGGTGCCGCGAACTGCCGTGACGGCAACGGGCGTACGCACGCGAAACCGGCTGTCCGGCGCCTGCTTCGCCGCCTGGATCTCAGCCTTGCCGCGCTCGACATCGAGCTCGATATCGGTGGCCTGAAGCAGCAGGTAGCGCCGAGCCTGTCCGATGCGGACCCGGGTGTTCGAGGGCAGGGCGACACGCGACCCTTCTGCTCCGGAGATGACAACAAAGCCATTTGCACCGGTGGTGACCAATGCGCCTTCGGCAAGTTCCTGCCCCTTGCGTGGTTCCGTTCCGGAAACGGTAACGGGCCCGGAAAAGGTCTGGATCCGCAGGGGCACCGGCGTAAATTTCAGCAGGCGGCGGGGAATGGCCAGCTTGTACCCGACCGGCATCCTCTGGGGAATGCGCACCCGGTTGACCGCCTGCAACTGCCGCCAGGCCTGCGGCTCGGTCAGGTAATCACGCGACAGGGTGTAAAGCGTGTCCGACCGCTTCACGGTGTAAACTAATGTATCGTCGCCCGCCGCGTAGGCTGGAAGCGGAGCCCCGGCCATGAGCGCAGCCAGCGCCGCGAGGCCCATTTTTCCGCGAAAACCTTGTGCTTGCACGATAACCCCCCACCGGATCTGTGGTGGGGCAATAGCACATTTTTGCTCAGGACAGGCCCAGCCGCCGACGGAGCCAGAACAGCAGGCGGTCCAGTATCGAGTGAGGCTTGATGTCGTGCCGCAGCCCGACCGTACCAGCAGCCTCGATCTGTCCTTTGAGCGCACCCGCGAAGGCCTTGGCAAGCTGGGGCAGGACAGGTTTTCCCATCGCTTCCCACATCGGCGCCATCGGGCCGCTGCCTTCGACCTTCACGTGCAGTTCGATTGCAGTCTCGCCAGCACCCTGAGTGTTGGCCCGATACGTTCCGCTGCCTTTCACGGGGTCGCTGGTGAGGACATAGGTGAAATCGACCTCGTCCGGTCCGGCCCAGCGGTCGACCGTGACTTCGACTTTCACCGTTCGCACGAGTCCGCCTACACCAACCTTGAGCACCCAGCGCGAGCGATCGGCATCGATCATCTCCACCGATTGCATCCCCGGCATCAGGGGAGCCCAGCGGGAGATGTCGGAGACATGGTCCCACACCGCGCTGATGGGGGCTGCGATTCCAGTACCCTGCGTCGTTTCGATCATGCCCGGCGCGCCAGTTCTTCCGCTAGCAATGTGCTCGGCTGGCCCATCGCGTGTTTCGCTGCGAGCCAGCCCGTGGTGATGCCGCGCGCATTGGAAATGCCGCTCTGCATCATGCCGCCGGTTTCCTGCCGGGCAAGCGAGTTGCCCGCGCCGTAAAGCCCCTCGATCGGCGTGTCGGCCCACGACATGATCCGGCAATGCTCGTCCGCCAGCAGCCCGGTCGCGGGTATGGCGGAGCCGGCCATGCGCTTCAGCTCGATGGCATGGAACGGTGCCTTGACGAGTGAGCCGAGGTTGGGGTTTGGCTGGTGGAAACGATCCCCCGCCATCCATGCAGACCACGGATGAGTACCGCGCTGGTGGTCGGGGTCCACGCCCTGGTCGGCGAGCGGGTTGAAACGTTCGACCGTGGCAGCCAGTCCCCCGGCATCGATCCCGGCCAGCGCCGCCAGCTCCTCCAGCGTGTCTGCGGTATGGCCAACACCTTCGGGCACTTCCTGACCCGGCATCAAGCCAGCAAAGGGGTATTTCTCGCGCGCCTGGCTGTCCATGATCGCCCAGCAGGGGTAGTTCGGCTGGGTCTGGGTGTTGCCGTCCACCATGTCGAGCTTGAAGCCGTAATCCCGGTAGAACGATTCATTGGCGAAGCGCCGTCCCGCGCGGTTGACCACGATCACATGCGGCAGGCCGATCACCGCCATGGCGCTGCGGAACATGGGCGCACCTTCCTCGTCCTCCTCGTTCGGCAGGCTGACACCGAGCAGCGAGATGTCGGGGACGCGGGCAATGCGGGCGTTGAACGGCCCGGCGAGGCGGAAGTTCGCGCCGTCGATAGCCGAGAACACCAGCGACCCGGCATTCACCTGCTGGCTCAGGCTCCGGTTATAGTCTTCGCGCCGTTCGTAGCTGCTCACTGCGATCAACACGCCGCGTCGCGCGCGAATGGCGAGTTCGCGTCCCTCATGCCGCACACGCACGCCGGTGACACGCTGGCCGTCGCCATAGAGCTCGACTGCCTCCGCGCCGGTCATCAGCGGAATGCCGCGATCGAGCGCGGCCTTGACGAAAGCTGCGGCCAAGCCGGGACCAAGGCAGCGTTCGTCCCGCTCCATCCGCTCGGCCATGCGCATGAAGTCCCACTTGGCGAGATGCGCTGTGCCGCCGAATTCGTACATGTCGTCATGGGTCAGGCCGAAGGGCATCTGCGGGGATATTCGCGTGCGCTCTGCCCAGTCGCCCAGTGTGGCAGCGGGGAAGGGCTCAACCTCGAGCAGGCGGCCGCGCGGCACGCCATCGGGGTCAACGCCGTAAAAATAGTCCGGGCAATCGCGGATGGCCTTCATCCTGACGCCGGCATGTTCCTCGAACCAGGTCAGGGCCTCGCGCGCGTGCAGCACGAAGTTCAGGATCGCGCGCTCATCGGCGTGGCCCATGGACAGGCGGCGCAGGTACTCGACGCCCTTGTCCACCGAATCCTCGACGCCCAGCTCAGCGGCGTAGCGGTTACCGGGTACCCAGACCTCGCCCATCGACAGGGCTGTGACGCCGCCTACCTTGTCCGTTCGTTCGAGCACGATTGCGCTTCCGCCCGCGTCATGCGCGGCAATGGCTCCGGCAAGTCCGCCAGCGCCCGATCCGATCGAGACGAAGTCCGCCTCCATGTCCCACTGCGCGGGCTGGTTGTTGAGCAACGAATCTCTCCCGATCTGGTTTCGAATTAATGCTACCTCAAGCGTAGCATTAATTCCAGCGCCGCGCAGCGTGAGGCCGCAAATTCCGATGGCGAATATGAAGAGCCCTTAACTTCTGCCGCCATCGACCGGTCTTTGTGGCAACGGCCTGACCGGATGGTCCGGACAGGTTGTGAAGGGTGACATTTCTGGGGGTTTTTACCATGACCGTCATCAATACCAACATCAGCGCCATGCGCGCCGCCAATGCTTCGAATTCCGCCGCCATCATGCAAGGCACAGCCATGCAGCGCCTGTCTACTGGCAAGCGTATCAACTCCGCCAAGGACGACGCGGCGGGCCTCGCCATCTCGACCTCGATGACGTCGCAGATCACCGGCATGCAGCAGGGTGTCCGCAACGCGAACGATGGGATCAGCCTGGCCCAGACGGCAGAAGGCGCGCTCAATGAAGTGACCAACATGCTCCAGCGCGTCCGCGAACTGGCCGTGCAGTCAGCGTCAGGCACCTATCAGGCTGCCGACCGCACCAACATGCAGCAGGAAGTCTCTTCGCTGCAGCTGCAGGTCGATTCGGTCCTCGCTAACACCAAGTTCAACGGTGTGCCGCTGTTCAGCACGACTGCCGGCACCGACCTGACCTTCGATATCCAGGCAGGCGCCAACGCAGCCGACGTGATCACCGTTACCAGCCTTGCCATTGACGGCACCAACATCACCCCGGCCGCGCTCGACGTGACGACGGCGGCGCTTTCAGTAACAACCATGGCCAATGTCGATGCGGCGCTGGCGGAAGTGGCCAATACCAACGCGGCCTTCGGTGGCGGGGAAAGCCAGCTGCAGTCGGCAATCAACAACCTGACGTCGAACTCGACCAACCTGTCGGACGCCCGCAGCCGCATCATGGATGCCGACTATTCGGCCGAAACGACCACTCTGGCCAAGGCGCAGATCCTCAGCCAGGCATCGACTGCGATGATCAGCCAGGCCAATCAGGCCCAGCAGAACGTGCTGTCGCTGCTCAAGTAAGGGCATCTTTCAGACACCCCCAGGAAGGCCCGGCCGCACCAGCGCGCCGGGCCTTTTTGGATTCGTCGCCGGCCAGCAACCGCTTGGCTTGGCGCCGGGATACATTCCCGCATCTCGCGGTTCTCCTCTTCACGCTTCAAGCGCAAACCAGGAGACGGATAATGGCTAACAACCAGCAGAACCAGAACCAGGACCAGGGCGGCCGCCAGCAGGGCGGTCAGTCAGGCCAAGGCCAGCAGAACCAGCAGCAGGATAACGAACGCCGCAACCCTGGCCAGTCTGACAAGTCCGGCAACAAGGGCGATGACCGAGGCGGCAGCGGCGGCCAGATGGGCTGACAAAGCCACCCCAAGCCTCCCCCAATTCGATTTGGGGGAGGTTTCTCTTTATCCACGATCCAGCCGGAGGTTCCCATGCCCCAGACCGAATTTACCGATGCCATTGCGCTCCTCAAGAACGATCACCGCACGGTTGAAGCCTTGTTCGAGAAATTCGAGATCCGCCCGCAGCGGAACCAAGCGCGCGCTGGCGGAGCAAATCTGCAACGAGCTCAAGGTCCATGCGACGATCGAAGAGGAAATCTTCTATCCCTCGCTCAGCGGCAAGATCGAGGACGACACCCTGAACGAGGCCTATGTCGAACATGACGGCGCCAAGCTGCTGATCAACGACATCATGGCGAGCGGCGACGACGAAATGCTGGACGCCAAGGTCAAGGTGCTCTCCGAGGAGATCAAGCACCACGTAAAGGAAGAGGAAGCGAGGCAGGAAGGCATGTTCGCCCGGGCGCGCGAAGCCGGTGTGGACCTGACCGCGCTCCGTGACCAACTGATGATGCGCAAGCAGGAGCTGATGAAGGTCGCCAAGTCGGAAGGACTGCCCCCCGCCGAAATGCGGGTTCTGCAGACCTAGTCGGGGTTGTCTGAGGTTCGAGAGTCCCACCTTGGCGGACAGGGTGTCCCCGAAACTACTGTCCGCCATTGTGCATTGTAAAGCTGCAATGCCGCTGGTTCCCTCGCATTCTTCGTGGCATCGGCTCTCATTTGTCCATATCCGTTCTCTTGCGTTCCCATAAACCCACGGTATTATCGGGGAACGGATTTGGGAACGGAGGCCCGGACCAGTGCCACGCAAACTCAGCAATGCCCTAACTCCCTTGGCAGTGAAGAACGCGAAACCCGGTCGCCATGCCGATGGGGGAGGGCTGCACTTACTGGTTAAGGAATCGGGGGCCCGATCATGGGTCTATCGCTTCATGCTAAAGGGCCGGTCACGCGACATCGGCTTGGGAGCGGCTGGGCCAGGTGGCATCTCACTTGCTGATGCGCGTGACCAAGCAGCGGTGCTACGCCTCAAGGTCAAGGCTGGCATCGATCCCTTGGAGGAACGGCAGCAAGAGGCCGCTCAGGCCGCCGCCGACGCTCAGGCAGCTCTGATCGCAGGCGTGACATTCAAGTCAGTCGCCGAAACCTACATCGGCGCCAATGAGGCAAGCTGGCGCAATGACAAGCACCGGCAGCAATGGCGCAACACGCTCGCGACATACGTCTACCCGGTCATGGGCGAATTGCCGGTCGCGGACATTACGACCTCGCACGTTCTGCAAATACTTGAGCCAATCTGGCAGGGCAAGCCCGAGACGGCCAGCCGCATTCGTGGCCGCATTGAAACTGTTCTCGATGCTGCGAGGGCGCGCGGATACAGGGAAGGGGAAAACCCCGCTCGCTGGCGCGGCCATATCTCGCAAATTCTGCCGCCCCGCTCTCGGCTTTCGCGCGGCCACCATAAGGCCATGCCATATGCCGATATCGCGGCATTCATGGCTAAGCTGCGCGAACGAGATGCCATGGCGGCTTATGCGCTGGAATTCGTGATTCTCACTGCGACCCGCACAAGCGAAGCGCTCGGCGCAACATGGGCCGAAATCGACTTGGAAAAGAAGGTGTGGACCGTGCCCGCATCCCGCATGAAAGCTGGCAAAGAGCATCGCATTCCGCTGTCAACGCGCGCTGTCGCGATCTTGGAAGCGGTGCAGCCCATGGGGCAGGAAGAGCTTTTTCCCACGCCTAAGGGCGGCAAGCTGTCCACCATGGCTATGTCCATGCTTCTTCGCCGGATGGGTCTCGAATGCACCGTGCACGGATTCCGCTCAGCCTTCCGCGATTGGGCGGCCGAATGCACCGGCTATGCGCACGAGGTCTGCGAAATGGCACTGGCCCATGTGATCGGCAACAAGTCCGAAGCCGCTTATCGACGCGGCGACCTCTTCGACAAGCGCCGTAAGCTTATGGAGGCATGGGCGGGATATTGCGCCAGCAATGCTGCGGCTGGAGAGAAGGTCACGCCGATCAGGAAGGCAAAGGCTGGATAGAGTTTCAGCGGACATGGGGCCCGTCGAAAGCGGCCCGGCAGAGCGCATCACCACCCTGCCGGACCTAACCCATAACCGAGAAGGATTCGATATGGCTAAGCAGACCAATACGGGGAACCAAGAGCGCAGCAAGTGGGAGGTATCCTATGAGGGATATCGGGCAGCGAAGGCCGCGCTCATGCACGCTTGCAAAACGGGGGAGGCCGAGGACGACAAGCGGTTTCAGGAACTCTAAGGGCCCTTTAGTGACGCTCTCACGCGAATGATGTTTGAGCCGGCGGATTCCCCCTTTCATGTCGCGACGAAACTAAGGATCTACTGCGACGAAGGGATGGAGGACTGGCGAATAGGCAAAGCAGCTTTCGAGATGATCATCTCGGACTTGAGTCACTTCGGCACGAAGGGTTGGCAGGCTGATTGTGGATAACGCCGGGCCAGCCGCGCGGGCCTTGTCCGGCGCATCGATCGCGGCATAATATTCTATTGCGGGGCTAGGCCGGCCAGCCGAACGCGGGAACTCCGACCCGCTGCCCCGCTTCGCCTTTCGGAGCCGCGCGGAGGCGGGCTTTGAAACATTCCAAAGCAGCGGAACTATTTCCGATCCACGTTCAGGAGCATATCGACCGGAAGATATTGAGCGCAGGGGGAATGCAGGCCCTGCCAGCCGACGCAATCCTTAGCGATGCAACATATGCTCATGTTACCGCCGACGCCCTGCGTCTAGCGCTCTCTGAGTATTCCATCGATCCCGCAAAAGGCAAAGGTTGGGAATGGCTCGCGCGCGCTGTAAAAATCGCGTTCACCTGCTCAACGCCGTATTCAGCCCTAAACGATGATCACCACGGAAACGCGCCGATCAGAGATAAGTTTTTGGGCCTGGGGAAGCGTGCTGTCGAACTGGCGAAGGATCTGGAAGTTTTGAGCGACGAAGAACGCCGCATCATCGATAATGTGTTCAACGAAGAGGCACGGGCGATCATGGCGACGACCATTCCGCACGTCACCTTTCTGGGCGAGAGCCTTGAAATCATTGCGGGCGCGTTGAAGGTTCCGCAGGGCAAGTGGAAATCGTCCGCTGCACGGGAATTGCGTGTCCGCCAAGCGCACTACCTATCGCCCATTTTCGAGGCAGCATTTGGACGAAGTGCAACGGTCAACGATCGCCCCGGCGCCAATGATTTAGGACCATGGGCGACCTTCTTTTTGCTGGTTGCTGAGGTCGCCACGCTAGAGCCCGTTGCGAGCCTTCGCGAGGTGCTGAAAGAGGCTCGCAGGCGGCACATGGCCAATCCAATTCGCTACCCGGATCTCGATAGTGAAAATCTAAGGTGCGATTCGGCGACAACAAAAAATCGAATCCGGCCTTGTGACTGCGTTCGATTTCGCGAGCATTTGTACACCTCCGTTTCTCATTGACCCGGAGGATAGAAATGCACACGGATACGAAGCGCTGGGGCCGAACCCATGAGTTTCTTGAGCGTTATCCTGTAGGTCGCAGCCTGGCGTACAGGCTGCTCGCCGAAAAGAAGCTGCGCGCAAAAAAGTGCGGCAAGTCCACGCTCTGGGATTTCGCTGCCGCCGACGAATATTTCGAGTCGCTGCCTGACTTCGAAAAGGCCGCCTGAGCCATGCGCCCCGTCGCAATCCCCACTCTTACCGCGGGCGATTGGCCTGGCGTATTCGTCGAGCGGGCCGAACTTGCGGGCGCGCCAATCAGCGCCGTAACCGTCCGAACCGATCGTGTGAGGCGCCGCTTCTTCCCGCTGGAAACCGATGCGCTGGCCTGGGCGGCTGGGCAGGCGGACAGCTTAGGCATCGGGCTATTCAACCTCACAGACCCGGCAGGCAGCGAGTGAGCATTCGCCTGATCGAACAGGCATGGCGAACGGACCTTGAGCCGATGACAAAGCTCGTCCTGCTCGCGCTCGCGGATTATGCCAACTCCGATGGCAAATGCTGGCCGGGCCTCAATGCGATCTCGACGAAGACAGGGGCCTCATATCGCACGGTCCAGCGACAAATCGAGGTCCTGGAATCGCAGGGCCATCTCTTGAGAACCGTGACCGCAGGCAAGGGAACGACCTACACCATACACCCCCGTCACAGTGACACCCCTGTCACAGTGACGCCCGGTAGCGATGACGTGACACCCCAGTCAGACAGTCATGAAGCCCCCGACACGGTGACGCCACCCCCGGTCACAGTGACACCCTAACCGTCATAGAACCGGAATCTAACCGCAATGAACCGTCATCCCCCCTACCCCCCAAGGGGAGGGCGGCGAAGAAGTGACCGTTTCACATTTCATCGAAGAGTGGAACGACCTTGCTCTCCAACTGAAGCGTCCTCTCGCAGAGGTCACAACCAAAAAACGTTCGGCGGCGATCGCGTCGCTGATCAAAGATTATTCGATCGATCAACTGAAGCGAGCTTTTTGGAACGCAAGGCAATCCACATGGCTTCCGACATTTCAGGGCTTCACCGTCGATTGGCTGATCAAGCCCGACAACTTCGTGAAGGTACTGGAGGGCCATTACAACGGCACTACGGCAGCTAGAAAGAGCGGATGCGGCTTCACGGATGCCATCGATCGCAGTGCGGCAGCCAACGGAGGCTATGGCAACACAGAAATGGACGACGCCCTTGAGCGCGCTGGGCATCAAATCATCGGCCGCAGGAGCCCGCGCCGCAATGGCAGTATTCAATTCGGTGACGCGCTGAAGAACATTACTCCGACGAAGGCCGGCCCCGATGTCTGAGCGCGTCCACCTCTTTGACCTGAGCGAACGCACTAGCGCGGCAGGCAATCGCTACCTGAGCGGATGGCTCGGCAAGGCCAGCGTCGTCGCCTTCCTCGATCGCGAGGCGGACGGCGAGGTGTGGAACGTCTTCCTGTCCACGCCCGCCCCGAAGCCGTCGGGCGATGGCGCGCAGAGCAATGCAAGCCGGTCGCCGTTCACTCCCCGCAAACGTCAACCGAGCCGCCCGAAAAGGGCGATGCAGCCCGGCGAACTCGATGACGATGTTTCAGACCTTTGACCACTTCACGAAAGGAAAACCCATGAAATACGGAAGCAGTCGCCTCGCGGCATTCTATGAACGTAAGGCGGGACGCAGCGGCGCGAGCCCCGCCGCGAAATCCACTCCGGCCGTCAAGCCCCGGCCAGCCGCCCGCGCACCGATTGCGAAACCTAACGAGCCCGAATCGGTGAAGGCCCGCGCTGATGCCGTTCTGGCAAGCCCGGTCGCCAAGGGCCGCGAAAAGCAGGCGCGCGAACTGCTCATGGCAAGCTGCGAGCGGAGCGCCGTGCACAAGACCTCAGCGGCCATCATCGTCGAGCTGGGCCGTCGCTGCTCCGACGCCGAACTTGCCCGGCGCACCGAGACTTACCATGCCGAGCAGGCAAAGGCCGGCATGGCGCGGGCCTTCGCCAATGCAAACACCCTGGTCGACAATATGCGCGCGCGCTTCGCGCCGGCTTCGAACTGATGGGACGGATTATGGACAGCAAAATCCTTGCTACAGTCGCGCACGCAATCGACGGGCTAAACTTCAGCACCGAGAATGTGGCCATCGCCGAAATCGAAGCGGAGCTAGCGCGGCTGGCAACTTCGATCGCCGAAGCCGAGGCGCGCTGCACCGCGATCAGCAACGATCTGGCCAACTGGATGGGCCCCGATGCGCGGGCCGTCGCCAATGCCTTGCTGTCCGGTACGGGCCCAGCTGAGGCCGCCAAGGCCGGCCCGAGCGAGGAAGGCCTGAAAGCTGAGCGCGCGGCTCTCCGTCTCGCTATCGCCGAACTGGGCAAACGCGCTCAGTCCTGCCGAGACAGTATCGAGGCGCACAGGGAATTAGCGCTCAGGCAGGCAGCGGAGGCCGTTGCGCCGCTCGTTGACGAAATCCTTGCCGATGCGCGAAACGCCGCAGAAACGATCGTCGGCACCTTCGCCGCCCTGTCCGCAATCAGCCTTGCGACACGAGCGGGACAGGGCGCACACTACCCGATGCGGCGCGCTGTCGAGCGGCTGGCCGGCTTCGACGCCCTGCTACCCGCTAGAAATCAATTCGAGGTACCGCGCGAGGTCGCTGGTCTGCTGGCCAAGCTAGAGGGCAAGGGCGCTGCGCTGCCGGCTCGCTTAATTGCTAGCATTCCGGCGCCGTAACCGAATAGCGGGGGTTCCCGTCATCTTCCCCCGCTCCGTCCCGTCGCGTCGCAGGAAGCGCGACGGGACAAAGCTGGGCGGTCAGGTTTCCTCTTCGACCTGGCCGCCCACCTGTTGAACGGAATGGAAGCCCGGTCTGTCAAATTTCACCGAGAATTCGCCGCCCTCGCGAGAAGGAGCCCGCTGGTCAAACTTCTCAAGACAAAACAGATTGTTATGTCAGCGGGGCAAAATAATCGGTAGTGCGTTAATTTGAAAATCAGGAGGCTGGTAGCGCCAGATAATACGTGAGGTAAGCACCCAAGGCTACGCCCGCGAGCGCGAGCAGGCTAGAAAGAACCGTTGTTCGATACGCGAGGCCCTGGCTCTCTTTGATTTCCTCCGCTCCCATTCGACTTGGGCCAATGCGATAATCTGCCTCGTCTCAAGCGCTGTCGATTGCAGCGTATCACGGCACACCAAGTAGTAGTGTAATTCATGCTCGGGTACTGCCCGCACCTGCTCCAACGCTTCCGCGACGCCCGTGCCATTTTCGAATCTGACGCCCTTTGCGATCTCCTGAATTTTCATCATCGCGTGCCCCCTATGCATTCGGGCGCGTCCTGTATGGTCCGCGCTTACCCGGCTTCCCTTCCGCTACTTCCACCAGGTTCGCAATGTCTGCAATCTCTCAAGCCGGCCAGTCACGCCAGCAGCCATCGCAGGGGTGACACGCAGCGCCTTATGGATGCGAACAAAGTTGTAATACATCATGTGCGGCGCAACTGCATGGGCGTGATTCAGGGATTGCGTGGCTAAATTCCAAACTGACCCACTACCTGATTTGTTGAGGGTTTCAGATTCAGCGCTAGGATCATGCCTATGGCGATTCCAGACTATCAAACCCTTATGCTTCCCCTGTTGCGCAGGATTGGCGCTGCTACTGCTCCTCTATCTGTGCGCAGCATGGTCGAATTCTGTCGCTGATGAATTCGGCCTCACGGAAGAGGAACGCACGGAGCGGATTCCGAGCGGATCGGATAACTTGCTCCTGAATCGCTTACAGTGGGCCCGGACCTACATGGTAAAAGCCGGCCTGGTTGCTGCCCCAAAAAGGGGATTGGTTACGATAACTGATGCGGGGAAGGCCTTGCTAGCTGAGGGTCTCGATCGGATCGACAACACCACTTTATCGCGATTCCCCGAGTACAACGCTTGGCTTGAGGCTTCACGGAGCTCGCCGCGGATCAAAAGGGCCGAAAAGGTCGACAACTCCGCGATGACCGAAGGACTTCTCGCAGAGCTTGGCCTAACTCAAGCCTCCGATCGAACTGCATCAACTCCGCACGAGCGGATTGGCGCGGCGATTAATGAGCTGGAACAAACCCTAAAAGCCGAACTGCTGGATCGCGTCAGGCAAATGACGCCGGCCGACTTCGAAGCCTTGATCGTCAAACTCTTGCTGGCGATGGGCTACGGCCAAGGGCTCGAGGAAATGGCTGAGGCACTAGGCGGCACAGGAGACGGCGGCGTTGATGGGGTGATCCACCAAGATCCCCTTGGCGTCGATCGCATCTACATTCAGGCCAAGCGATACAAAGAAGGGAACAACATCAGTTCGCCCGATCTTCGAAATTTCATAGGTGCGCTCAACATTCATCGGGCGACCAAAGGTGTCTTTGTGACCGCTTCGCAGTTTACAGCCGATGCTAGGACGGCAGCCCAAGGGGCCACGATGCAGGTAGTTCTGATTGATGGTGCCCAACTGGCGGATTTGATGTTGCGGCATAAGGTGGGCGTGCTGGTCCGGTCAGCAGTGGAAATCAAAGAAATCGATGAAGGGTTCTTCGATTGACTTCGGAACTCTAATCTTCTCGGTATATCCGAACGGTCCCTTCCTTGTCTCCCAGTGCAAGCTTTGCCCGAAAGTCTGGATCCGAAATCCTGAGAAGCGCTTGCTCAAGCCACTCGGCGGGCAATTTGACGCTGCCGACAATGATTTCGGCATTCTTCAGCTCCTGGGCCAACAGAGCAATCATCTCTCCAGCATGTGCGGCTGGCATACCCCGAAATTCAATGTCGAGCGGATTGGGCCCAATTAGGACCATTTTGGCAAGTCCGATTGCCATCTCTCGTGGACCGCTCATTGGATTGCCTCTCCATCAACACTAGCGGCACGCGATAAGCGACCGTCCGGTCATAGCTGCCAGCCTTGATGTATTCTGCAAATCATCGCGCCTAGTCTAGATTTCCTTTTGAGCGCGTGTGCGTTTCACCGCCAGCGCGCGGGATCGCTTGTAGCGTACGGCAGCTATCTCGTCTGATCTCATCCCTAAGGTCGCCTGCTGAGTGGCATCGGCCAGGGTGGCGAAGTCAAAAATATGCCCGTTCCCTTTAACGTATGCAGCGCGTGCGCCACCCGCCTTTTCCCATTGATATGAGAGCGGTCCGTCGCCAAAAAGGTCAATACCTGTAAGCACGATAAGCGGACTAGGTGGAACCTGCGTCCATCCCCATTTTGCCACAGATCGAAGTCCTTTGATCTCCGCTGTAGAAAGCTCGTTCTTGAGGCATGCCGCCACCAAGTATGAACCGGGCAGCATCGTCGCCAGTTCGCGAAGCCGCGCCATGTCCTTAGGTCTAAACGATCTCGCTCGCGAAACTTTTGCATTCACCGAGGATGGTAATAGGATCTCGCGCTGCCCTTCCAATGCGATCTTTTCCATACCAACCGAAAAAGTCGGTTTCGCTTTTTTCCCCTGCGTGGGTCAGTTCCAGTCCTGTGACGTAGGTAAATTCGTTCATACCTCCCAACTCTTGTTCAATAAACCTCAAGGTTAGTGCTACCGCGTACCCCCCTAGCATATCCGGGCGTCGCAAACGGACCCACAACCCTATATTTGAATAGTTTTCGGTCAGGACTACCTTGGGGAAAACGAAATGGTTTAATGCAGCGTGCGCATGAAAGTTGCACTCCCACATCATCTAGGCTGTACCAGTTTTCTTGCGTGCAATGCGGACAGCGAGGCGCCAAGCCGAGCTGGAGCAGGCCATCCTCGACAAGGCGATCAAGCGTTTTCCACTTGCCATTGACCTTCTTATGGACAGGCCCAAGCGCTTTGACCCAATCATGTACCGAGGCGGTCTTGTCCGAATACTCATCGGAAGAGCCATCTTTCCATTCCGTGCGGCTGCGCGCCATGCTGTTTAACAGTTCAATGATAGTCCTTTCGCCGAAAATGCGAGTCCCGTTTAATCCGCCGACTGAGGCAATTATCTGCTCGGCGACACGTCCGGCGTCAGACGGAACAGCGACGATGTCGCGTGCTTTGAGCCACGATTGAATTGCCTGTTTGGGAGAGGCAAGTTGAAGGTATGAATCATCGTGAGCATAGCGATGGAAGGTGACATATCCTTCTCGAGAAACGAACTGATCGCCCATGCCTCGCACCGGATAGCTGTCCCGGCTATTAAAGGTTGCAGCTGGCATTGCTTCGGCAATCGGCTTTCCCGCGTTATATTGACGAATTTTGACGACATTGACAAAACTTGCACCGTGCCCCCTAGAATTCACCTCGAAATCCGGCGCTTGGACCGGAAACCGCAGGCTGATCGGGTCACTGCCGTTGGGCGTGAGCTGCACTTGGCGCGATTTAAGTGACATGGTGCTTGCGCCTGGACGCCAGTTCCGTTCATCCGCCTCAGGTTCCCGCCAGATAGCGGGATACCAGCCCTGAACTGTGACGCTGCGTTCTGCTAAGCCGGCAGTGGGTAGGTCGAGGCGCGTGAGAACAGCCTCCATGTCTAGCGACCGCGCAACTTGGATTGCGGTGTGAATCATCACGCCGTTCGGATTTGTCGGCAGCAGGCGATGATTATCCTGAATATATCGCAGGATAAAATCGCGAGACCGCTCTAGCCAATGCACATTTACTGGAATCACATTGCCATTGAAGAGGCGAAAATTCCAGAAATCGATGAGATCAGTCCCGCTTGCTGGATCGAAGATGAAAAGCGACGGATCAGACCTGTGCGCGTGACGGAATTCGGCACCTCGCACTGTGTAGTATAGCGGATAGCCCGCTCTCCCCTCAGCAATTTCCAACCAAGTTTCAAACGATGGCGGTTTCAGTTGAGCGACGAATGCCTGCCGGTAATGTTCCTCAATATAGCCAAGCCGTTTATCGGAGGGAAAAAAGCCAAACGCTGCTTCAAAAAACACAGTGTCTTTCGCTGATCCTTTAGTGAAGTGCAAGATTTGGGGTTCAAACCGTTTCTTGAATTGGAATTCGTCAGTAAAAAGGTGGCGGTAGATATGGGATATGTTGGTACCGACATTAAGGTCGGCTACCATCCCATGATCCTCACGAATAAGGTCATCGAAATCATATAGATACTGCCGCGTGAGCCAACTCGACTCCTCAGCGATCCCAATCAAATCGAGTTGCCCAGATTTGGTCTTCACTAGCAAATCCGGTTCGAAAAAACGAATGTATCCCCGGCTAACTTGCTGAGGCCGCGTCAAAGGTTGATCCCTCGACCAAGCGATTGGGAGCCGTTTCATGACGGGAATGATAGGACACATGACGCCGCCCCAAAGTGTCGTCGCTATGCGCATTACGCGCCGGAGTGACACAATGTCGCGGGGATCGACCAGAAACCCGAGCCGGATTGGGCGGAGGGTAATATCGGCGGTGACTGGTTCTAGGCTGTCTTCGGTTCTCATTGCGCGCCAGCCTGCCACATTTGCACTTAAAATCGATCGTATTTTTTGCGGTCCGCATTCGGATCCGTCGTTCCCGAAAGTCCTCAGGTTCTAATGGCATAGTTGTCGCCAAATCTGCCAATTCAGTGAACGGGCGGGTATCCGCAGGCTTTCCGAGATCGCGGAACTGTTTAACTGCAACTGAAAACTGTTCCTAAGATTTCGACAGGTGTGTGGTGCTTGAAAAGCGGTCCCGTAGCGCGTTGCTTCGGTCGATTTCGCAGGTAGGACCCGCGAAATAGTGAAAGAATTTGCAAGCCCAGTTGCGCGAATCGACCTAGGCTGAAACGCTCCAAGAATGTTCAAATCAAAGACGGTTTTCATTATCGGAGCTGGCGCCAGCGAGGAGGCGGGTCTACCCATCGGTAGCGAGCTGACCGACGTTATTGCGGACCTTCTAAGGCTTCATATCGACTACGGACAGAGTTACCCGAACAAGGGCGACGTGCAGATTTACACTGTCCTCAAATCACTCGTCCAAAACGATGACAGTTGGAGGGGAAATGCCTTTATCGCTACGGCGCACTCTACGGCTGATGCGATGGACATTGCGCCCTCGATCGATACCTTTTTGGAAACGCACGCATCAAATCGTGAAATCGTACTTCTAGGGAAACTAGGTATCGCACGCGCAATCATACTGGCCGAGCAGAATAGCAAATTGGCCCCAAGGCAGCAGGGCAAACCGTTCGAAATGAAGCAACTCGGGCCCACGTGGTACGTTAGCCTGGCGCGGCAGTTATTCACGGGCATCCCGGTCGAAAGCCCTGAAAAGGCTTTCGAAAACGTGAGTTTCATCGTCTTCAACTACGATCGATGTCTCCAAACCTTTTTGGCACATGCATTAAGTAGGAACTTTCTGATCAGCATGGACAAAGCCGTCGAGATCCTTTCTGGAGTCACGATCGTTCATCCCTATGGAAGCTTAGGCTCCTACTTTCCGCGCCAGCCGGACCATCTCCCGTTTGCCTCAGAAGCCGCGGACCTTCTGCAAATTGCAGAGCGAATTAAGACTTATTCGGAAAGCGTCGAGGATCCCGCAATCATCGATGCCATGCGCAAGGCTCTCGATGAAGCCGATACTGCCGTTTTCTTGGGTTTCGCGTTCCACGAGCAAAATATGAATTTGCTGAACGCCGGCTCGTATGTCCTCAAAGATCGGCGCACGTATGCGACGGCTTATAAAGTCTCCCCGCCTGACTGCGAGGTCATCAAAAGCCAGATATCGATCTTGTTTGGAGAGGCGCCGAACAACCGAACTGAGTTGTGTTCTGGCAAATGCCGGGACCTATTCTCGATGTATTGGAGAAGTTTGACCGCCTAGCCCGAAGCATCCTTGATCGTCCGCAATCGTGCGCGGACAGCGGCAGCGCTATTGGGGAGCGGTTATGGGAACCATGGCCCGAACCGACAAATTCTTCTTAAAAATCAGTGAAATCTGGCGGACAGGGTGGGATTCGAACCCACGGTGAGCTTGCACCCACGGCGGTTTTCAAGACCGCTGCCTTAAACCACTCGGCCACCTGTCCAGATGGACGCGGCTAGCGGCAGTCTGCGACGAGCGCAATTCCCTTTGCTTCATGCATGTGCAATTGTCTGGTCGATGCCCGGGATTCTCCAGATCTTTCGTTTGGGCGGCGTTGCCGCTGCCGCAACCCTGATGGGGCCGCAGCAAATGGCGGCGCAATCGTCCGGCACGGTTTCTGTGCCGGTGGTCCAGCCTTTACCTTCCAATTCCGACGCCGAACCGCAGGGCGTCAACGATTCGGCCTTTCAGGGCTATGTCCAGCTCCTCGCCGCTCGCGCGCGGGCAGAGGGGGTGAGCGAGCGGACGATCAGCGCCTATACGCAGGGACTAACCGAAAACCCGCGGGTCGTGGCGCTTGACCGATCGCAGCCGGGATCGAGCACCACCAGTGCGATTCCGCGTTTCGAGCCCTATCGCCGCACCCATGTCGATGCAGCGCGGATAAACGGCGGCCGCCGCGTGTTTCAGCAGGTTTCGGGCTTCGCTCCGTCGATCGAGGCGAAGTACGGCGTGCCCGCGCCGATCCTGCTCGCCATCTTTGGTCATGAGAGCAATTACGGTAGCTACAAGGGCGACTTCGACCTTGCCCGCTCGCTGGCCACGCTGGCCTACGAAGGCCGCCGCCGCGAGCTCTTCGCCGATGAATTCGTCGCCGTGCTCAAGATGGCCGACCGCGGCGTGCCGCGGGACCGGCTCAAGGGATCATGGGCCGGGGCCTTTGGCAATCCGCAGTTCCTGCCTTCGATGTACCTGCGCCTCGCGGTGGATGGTGACGGCGATGGTGACCGCGATATCTGGCACTCGCAGGTCGATACGCTCGCCTCGATCGCCAATTATTTTCGGGATGCCGGATGGCGACCGGGCCAGCCGTGGGGCGTGCAGGCCTCCGTGCCCTCGGACTTCGACCGGACGTCTGTTGCAGGCAAGACCACTTCGCCGTCATGCCCGCGCGTCCATGCCCGCCATTCGCGCTGGATGACCGTGTCCGAATGGAAGGCGAGGGAGTTCAGCCGCTCGCCCCGATCGGCGATCTCGGTCATGGCATCGCTGTTCGAACCGGACGGGCCGGGCTCGCCAGCTTACCTGTTAACCGGGAATTATCGGGTTATCCTCCATTACAACTGCTCGAACTTCTACGCTCTTTCCGTGGGGTTGCTTGCAGATGAGATTGCCCGTTAACCGCTTTGCGGCACTGACTTTGACTACATTGCTGATCGCCACCGGCCCCGCCGGTGCGCGTGACAAGGACGCCGCCGTGCTGACCCCGGTCACCGGCCCGGCCGCCGATTACCCGATGGTGCTGGGCGATCCCTTCGTGGTCGACGGGGTGACCTATACCCCGCAGGACAAGCTGAATTTCGACCAGGTCGGCCATGCCCATGTTGGCACGGGGCAAGGGATCTCTATTGCCCATCGCACCCTGCCGCTGCCGAGCTATGCCGAAGTGACTTCGCTCGATACCGGCCGCACGATCCTTGTCCGCGTGACGCGGCGCGGTCCGATGACGGGCGGCGACATTGTCGAACTGTCTCCCGCCGCCGCGACCCAGCTGGGCGTGTCGAGCGATCGGACACCGATCCGGATCCGCCGCGTCAATCCGCCCGAGCCCGAGCGCGCCGCCCTGCGCGAGGGTCGTTCTGCGCCGCTGCGGATGGACACGCCGATGTCGCTGGTGACCGTGCTGCGCCGCAAGCTTGAAGGCGGCGCGCCCGCGCTCCTGCCGCTTCCCAAGGTCCTTGGCGCTGCCACTCCCCCTCCTGCGCCAACCGCCCCCGCCGCGCCGTCGGTAAAGGCCGCGCCGCCGCCAAAGCCGGTGCCTGCCGTTACGGCCTCGCCCAAGGCCATTCCGGCGGGCGCGCTCGTGGTCCAGATCGGCGCTTTTTCAAGCCAGGCCAAATCGCAGGAGATCGCGAGCAAGCTGGGCGCCACGGTCTCCCCCGCAGGCAAGGTTTTCCGTGTACGCATGGGGCCATTCGCCAGCCGTGGACAAGCCGAAGCCGCACTCGCCAAGGCGCGGGCCGCTGGCTATAGCGACGCACGAATCCAGAGCGCGTCCTGACCCTTTCATGCAGGCCCCGCGCTAACGTGCGGGTGCCTGTTTGAAGACCAAATTCCTTACCTTGTTGGCACTGGCCTCGCTGCCTCTAGCCGCCACGCCGCTGCTCTCCGAACCGACACCGGTCATCGTCAGAGTCACCGACGCGCCGGAAGTCACGACGACACCCGTGGTGGTGGGCGACCGCCAGCATCCCCCTGTTGAGCTGGACACCATACCGATCGCCTTCCTTGTCGATGTCGGGTCCGGGCAGGTGCTCTATTCGAAGGAGCCGGACCGCCGCTTCCTGCCCGCCTCGATCACCAAGGTGATGACGCTCTACACCGCGTTCGACTTGCTGAAGACCGGCCACCTCAAGCCCGAACAGCCCATGGTGATGAGCCCCGAGGCCTACCGCAAGTGGCACAATGTCGGCACTTCGCTCGAGCTGGACCTGACCAAGCAGGCGACGGTGGAAACGCTTGTCCTCGCCATCGCCAATGTCTCGGCCAACGATGCATCGGTGGTGTTGGGTGAGGGCGCGGCAGGCACCGTCGACAACTGGATCACGCTGATGAACGCCAATGCCCGCAAGCTGGGCATGACGGGCAGCCATTTCGGCACGCCCAACGGCTGGATGGACGAGGGCGAGACCTATGTCACCGCGCGGGATCTTGTCACGCTGGCAACGGCCATGGTCTCGGCCTATCCAGACCTCTACAAGCACTATGTCGGCCACGCCTCGCTGCAATGGGATGATCGCAGCAAGCGCAACCACGATCCGCTGATCGGCAAGCTGCGCGGCGCGGACGGAATCAAGACCGGGTTCACCAACCGGGCCGGCTATGGCTATCTTGGCTCGGCCGAGCGTGACGGGCGGCGGCTGGTCATGGTCGTGGCCGGGGTCGATCGCGGCAAGGAACGCGACAAGGCCGCCGCCGCGCTGATGGAATGGGGCTTCTCGGCCTTCTCGAACCGTCCGATCTTCGCCCCCGGAGCGCAAGTCGGGGAAGTGCGGGTGCAGGGCGGCGAGGCGCTTCATGTTCCGGTGGTCGCCCCGGCGGCCTTTGGCATCACCATTCCGCGCGACGCAGGTAGCGACGTGAAGGTGCGGATCGTCTATGAAGGCCCGGTCCAGGCTCCGGTGGCAAAGGGAAGCATGATCGCCGCGCTCGAAATCGATACCGGCAAGGGTGAGCCGCACCGCGTGCCGCTGTTCGCGGGTGCGGACGTGGCCCCGGCAGGCTGGCTCGCCCGCCTGCGCAACGGCGTGGTGAGTCCCTTCCTGTGACACGCGGCCGCTTCATCGCGCTGGAAGGCGGGGAAGGGGCGGGCAAGAGCACCCAGGCCCGGCTATTGGCCGAGGCGCTGCGGGCACGCGGAATTGAGGTTGTTACCACCCGCGAACCCGGCGGGACCGCGGGCGCGGAGGCCATCCGCGCGCTCCTTTTAGGACTGGACGGCGAAGGCTGGCACCCGCGCGCCGAGGCGCTGCTGTTCGCCGCCGCCCGGTCCGACCATGTCGAACGCCTGATCCTGCCAGCCGTGGAGCGCGGTGCATGGGTGATCTGTGACCGCTTTGTCGATTCGAGCCGCGCCTATCAGGGCGGCGGCGGGGGACTCTCGGACGCGGATGTGATGGAACTTCACCGCATCGGCAGCCGGGGCCTGCTCCCTGATCCTGACCCTGCTGATCGAGGTCAGCCCCGAAGTCGCCGCCGAGCGCCTTTCCGCGCGCGATGGAGACATGTCCGACCGGATCGGCGGCCGCCCGGCAGACTTTCACGCCCGCGTCGCCGCCGCCTTCGCGCGCTTTGCCGATGAGCAGCCGGAACGCTTCGCCCGCATCGACGGAAATGGCGATGCCGAAAAAACGCATCGTGCGATCCTTTCCGCCATCGAGGCGCTGGCATGACCCTTATCGGCCATGACGAGGCCTGGCGCGAGTGGCGGCAGGCCATGGCGGGGGACCGTATGCATCACGCGTGGATGCTCGTCGGCCCCAAGGGCACCGGCAAGGGCCTCTTCGCCCGCGCCGCGGCGGCAGAACTGGTGGCGGAACCCGGCGTGCCGCAACCTGATGCCGAGCATCACCCGGATATCTTGATTCCCGAGCATCCCCCGGAAAAGGGCGAGGAAAAGAAGGCCGAGGCGGGCGATCCCGACGTCAAGCGCAAGCGCTCGATCCCGGTTGAGGAAGTGCGCAACCTCCAACGCCGACTGACCACGCGCCCGACGCTCGGCAGTCGCCGCGCGGTGATTTTCGATCCGGCGGACGATCTCGAACGCGCCGCCTCGAACGCCCTGCTCAAGAGCTTGGAAGAGCCTCCAGCGGGGACTTTTTCCTTCTTGTGACTCACCGCCCTGCGCGCCTCTTGCCGACAATCCGCTCACGGTGCCGCATCTTGCGTTTCCCGGCGCTGGGTGACGCTGACATGGAGCGAATACTCGCGGCAGAAGCGCCCGAGGCTGATGCTGCCACCCGCGGCGCCGCCATCGCCGCCGCGCAGGGCTCGCCGGGAGCGGCACTTGGCTTCGTTGACCAGGACCTCGCCCCGCTGCACCGAGATCATGGGGCGGCTGGTGCAGGAAGGCGATGAGCACTTTGCCCTGCGTGGGGAATTCTCCGCCGTGCTGGGAGCCGGGCCGGATCGCGAGCGGCAAATTGCCACGCTCGACCTTGCCCGCGCCGTGCTTACCGGCGTTCTGCGCGGAGCAAGCCCGATGCAGCAGGCGCGCGTGATCGATGCACATAGCGAGCTTTCGCGCCTCACCGCCCAGGTTCCGACCCACAATTTCGACCCCGGCCTGCTCGCCATGGAAATTGGCGGGTTGCTGGCCTCGGCGGCCATGCCTAGAGAGGCTGCCTGACCTCTGGCAGCGAAAGTGTCCCACCGGCCATGGCCGAACCCTTCTACATTACCACCGCGATTTCCTATCCCAACGGCAAGCCGCATATCGGCCATGCCTATGAGGCCATCGCTGCCGACGTCATCGCCCGCCACCAGCGGCTGCGGGGCCGCGACGTGCGTTTTCAGACGGGGACCGACGAACACGGCCTGAAGATGGCACAGAAGGCGCGCGAACTGGACACGACGCCGCAAGCGCTCTGCGATGAAATGTCACAGTATTTCATCGATATGTGCGGCGCTCTGAATGTCAGTTATGACGTCTTTATGCGCACCACCGAACCGCGCCATCACACGGCCAGCCAGGAACTGTGGCGCCGGATGGAGGCCAACGGCGACCTCTACCTCGACCGCTACGAAGGCTGGTACTCGATCCGCGACGAGGCCTACTACGACGAGAGCGAGCTGACCGCTGGGGAAGGGGGGCAGAAGCTCTCGCCACAGGGTACACCGGTGGAATGGACGGTCGAGGAAAGCTGGTTCTTCCGCCTGTCGAAATACGCCGAGCCGCTTCTGGCGCTCTACCGCGACCATCCGGAATTCCTGCAGCCTGACAGCCGCCGCAACGAAGTTCTCCGCTTCGTCGAGGGCGGCCTGCGCGATCTCTCCGTCTCGCGCACCAGTTTCGATTGGGGCGTCAAGGTGCCCGGCAGCGACAACCATGTCATGTACGTCTGGGTCGATGCCCTGACCAACTATCTGACCGGCCTAGGTTTTCCGGAAGAGACGCCTGAGTTCGCCAGATGGTGGCCAGCGGACTTGCACCTGATCGGCAAGGACATCGTCCGCTTCCATACCGTGTACTGGCCCGCCTTCCTGATGAGCGCGAAATTGCCGCTTCCCAAGCAGGTTTTCGGCCACGGATTCCTGCTTAACCGCGGGCAGAAGGAATCGAAGTCGCTCGGCAATGTCACCGATCCGGTGGAACTGGCGGAGAAGTTCGGCGTCGATGCCTTGCGCTATTTCCTGATGCGCGAAGTGGCCTTCGGGCAGGACGGATCCTACTCGACCGAGGCCATCGTCACCCGCTGTAATGCGGAGTTGGCAAATTCCTTCGGCAATCTGGCGCAGCGCAGCCTGTCGATGATCTTCAAGAACCTCGACGGCAAGCTGGCGGCATTCAAGACAACCGATGCCGATGCGACCTTGCTCGCGACCGTTGCCGCAGCCTGTCGCAGCGAATTGCCGGACGCATTCGACAGGCTCGATTTCACCGCCGGTCTCGACGCGTGGATGCGCGCAGTTTTCGCCTGCAACCAGTATGTCGATGAACAGGCTCCCTGGACCCTCAAGAAGACCGATCCCGAGCGGATGGCCCAAGTGCTGCAGACGCTGTTCGTCGCGGTACGCAGCACTGGCCATTGCCGTGCGCTCGCTGGTGCCTGCGTCCGCCGACCGACTGCTCGACCAGATGGGCATTCCCGCCGGAGAGCGGGACTACGCGGCGCTGTCCGATGCCGGCTGGTTCGACCGCCTAGTGGAAAGCGGCTTCACGCTCGAGCAGCCTGTGGGCGTGTTCCCACGCCTCGAAATGCCGACTGAAGACGCCTGATGCTGATCGATTCGCACTGCCATCTCAATTACAAGGGCCTCGTCGAGGAGCAGCGGGCGGTGCTGGCGCGCGCGCGCGCGGCCGGGGTTACCGGATTCCTCAACATCTCGACGCGGCAGCGCGAATGGGCGGACATCATCGGCCTTGCCGAGCGTGAGAGCGACGTCTGGGCCAGCGTCGGCATCCACCCGCACGAAGCGGATGCTCATGCCGATCTCGGCGAAGCGGCACTGCTCGAAGCGGCCGCTCATCCGCGTGTGATCGCCATCGGCGAGACCGGGCTCGACTACTATTACGATCATTCCGACCGGCAGACCCAGCAAGCGCTGTTCCGCACGCACATCGCCGTGTCACGTGCGACTGGATTGCCCCTCATCGTTCATACCCGCGATGCTGAGGAGGATACCGCCGCGATCCTGTCCGAAGAAATGGGGAAGGGGGCCTTCCCCGCACTGATCCATTGCTTCACCGCTTCGGCCGATTTCGGACGGAAAATGGTCGATCTGGGCCTGACGATATCGCTCTCTGGTATCGTCACCTTCAAGAATGCGCAGGACCTGCAAGCCGTGGCCGCTGAGGTGCCGGAGGACCGCTTGCTGGTGGAAACCGATGCGCCCTTCCTCGCGCCGGTGCCGCATCGCGGAAAGACCTGCGAGCCAGCCTTTGTGGCCGATACGGCGCGTTTTGTTGCTGGATTGCGCGGCGTTTCGGAAGAAGATCTGCACGCCGTGACAAGCCGCAACTTCTTCAGGCTGTTCACGAAAGCAGCGGCGTGAAGGCGGTAATCCTCGGTTCGGGCACCTCAACAGGAGTGCCGCGTGTCGGCAACGACTGGGGCGATTGCGATCCGGAGGAGCCGCGCAACCGCCGCCTGCGCGCCTCGATCCTGGTCGAAAGCGACGACGGCTCGCGGCTGCTGGTCGATACATCGACAGACCTGCGCGCCCAGCTCCTCGCCAACGATATCGACCGCATTGACGGCGTGTTCTGGACCCACGAGCACGCCGATCACTGCCACGGCATCGATGACCTGCGGGTCCTGCGCTACGGCCGCGGCGGACCGCTGCTGGGCTATGCGCACAGCGATGTCGTCCGCATATTGCGCCAGCGTTTCGGCTATGCCTTTGCCGGGCAGCACGGCTATCCCACCATCATCTCGCTCGACAGTCTCGACCGGCTGCGGATCTGCGCCGGGATCGGTGTGGCCAGTGTCCAGATGCCGCACGGGCCCGGTGAGACTACGGGATTTCGCTTTGATAGTGACGGCAAGACAATCGTTTACGCAACAGACTTCAGTGCAATTACGAAGGAAATGCTCGATCTGTTCTACGGCTGCGACGTGCTGATCGTCGATTGCCTGCGCCGTGAGCCGCATCCGACACATTGCCATCTCGAGATGGCGATCGAACTGGCGAATGCGACGCGCGCGAAAAAGGCCGTCCTGACACATCTGGACAAGTCGATGGATTATGCGACGCTTAGCCGCGAGGTTCCGGAGCATGTGTTGGTCGGATATGACGGCATGGAGGTTGTGGCGTGACCATCGATATTCTGGTCATGCTGGCCGCATTGACGGCATGTGCTTTCCTGGCGTGGCGATCATATCGCAGCTACGGAAAGTCCGGGCGCGAGACCGCCATCATGGCGGCAGCGTGGGTGGGCATTTTCGTCACGCTGGCGCTCCTGCTCAATGCCTTGGGAACGGGGGAATGAGCAATAGCTCCGCTCCACCATTTAACATAATATATATTATCAATCTAATATGTCCGACGCATTGAACCGCCTCCTCTCGATCATGGCGCGCCTGCGCGACCCGCAGGACGGCTGTGAATGGGACGTTGCACAAACGTTTGCCACGATCGCGCCCTATACCATCGAGGAAGCCTACGAGGTCGCTGATGCGATCCAGCGCGACGATATGGACGCGCTGAAAGACGAACTTGGCGATCTCTTGCTCCAGGTCGTCTTCCACGCCCGCATCGCAGAAGAAGCAGGACATTTCGGTTTCACCGACGTGGCCCATGCAATAAGCGACAAAATGCACGCGCGCCATCCGCATGTGTTCGGCGACCAGCCAGATCTCGGCCAATCGCGCGAAGTCCGCTGGGAGACACTGAAGGCTGAGGAGCGTGCCGCCAAGGGCGCAAGCTCTGCGCTCGATGGCGTTGCAATCGCGCTGCCAGCGCTGATGCGCGCGGAAAAATTGCAGAAGCGCGCTGCCCGTGTCGGCTTTGACTGGCCAGATGCGTCAATTCCGGCAGAAAAGGTGCGCGAGGAAATGGCCGAGCTCGCCGAAGCGCGCGATGCGGAACATGTGGCAGAGGAAGCCGGCGACCTGCTGTTCGCGGCGGTGAACCTTGTCCGCAAGCACGGCATTGCACCCGAAGACGCGCTTCGCTCGGCCAACATCAAGTTCGAACGCCGTTTCCGCCAGATGGAAGCCCTTGCCGCAGAGCGTGGACAGGATTTCGCCGCGCTCAGCCTCGACGAGCAGGAAGAGCTCTGGCAGGCGGCAAAAGCCTCAGAGGCGTGAATAGCGCCCGAATTCGCGCGGGGTCAGGCGCACGGTGAGCCGCCGCTGCGGCCCCTGCTCCCCTTCCCCTGCTTCCTCATCGGACACGACTTCGCCATGCGCGTGCAACCGGGCGATACGCTGGCCGTCACCGGCAGGAAGCAGGAACGAATAGCTCTGCGCTTCGGCTGTGAGCATGTGTCCGAGTACGCTTAAAAGTTCATCGCAATTATGGCCAGTAAGCGCTGATAATGTAACGATTTTCTCATCCTTGCGCCGCGCACGTTCTTCGTCGAGATCGGCCATCTGGTCAGGATCGAGCAAGTCCCACTTGTTCCACACTTCGACCATGGGGACCCGGCGCACATGGTCCTCTTCGGCATCGATGAGGCCAAGGTCGGCGAGCACTTGCAGCACCTGCGCCTTCTGCGCGCTGGTGTCCGGATTGGCGATGTCGCGCACATGGACGATCACGTCCGCCGCCGTCACTTCTTCCAGTGTCGCGCGGAAAGCCGCGACCAGCTGGGTGGGCAGGTCGGAAATGAAGCCGACCGTGTCCGAAAGAATGGCCTTTTCCACCCCCGGCAATCGGATCGCGCGCATGGTTGGGTCGAGCGTGGCGAAGAGCAGGTCTTCCGCCATGACGTCGGCCCCGGTCAGCCGGTTGAACAGTGTGGACTTGCCGGCGTTGGTATAGCCGACCAGCGCCACGACCGGCCAGGGCGCCTTCCCTCGCCGAGACCGATGCAAGCCGCGGGTCCGGCGCACTTGCTCCAGTTCACGGCGGAGGCGTGCCATCCGGTCACGGATCATGCGTCGGTCGGATTCGATCTGCGTTTCACCTGGTCCGCCGAGGAAGCCGAAGCCGCCGCGCTGACGCTCAAGGTGAGTCCAACTGCGCACCAGCCGGCCCGCCTGGTAATCGAGGTGCGCCAGTTCGACCTGCAGGCGCCCTTCGGCCGTCCGTGCGCGTTCGCCAAAGATTTCGAGGATCAAGCCGGTGCGGTCGATCACCTTGCGCTTGAGCTTTTCCTCAAGGTTGCGCTGCTGAATGGCGGTCAGCGCGCCGTCGACGACGACGAGCTCGGCCTCACCCAAGGTGCAGGCCGTGGCAATGTTCTGGATCTGGCCTTCACCGAAGAGCGTACCCGCCTTCGGCTCGCGCACCGGGATGATGACTCCTTCGACCACCTCGAGGCCAATCGCAAGCGCCAGCCCCTTGGCTTCTTCTAGCCGAGGGTCGCCATCACCGCCCTTCCCCCGGATCACCGGACATACGACGACAGCCCGCGCCCCGCGGGCTACTTCGCCGACGAGATCGTCATCCTGGTTCAGGCGTCGTCCTCGTCTTCCTCGCCATGGAGGTCGACCGGCGTCACAGGCTGGATCGTGGACACCGCATGCTTGTAGGCAAGCTGCACATAGCCTTCGCGTTCAAGCAGCATGCAGAACAGGTCATAAGCGGCGACGCGGCCCTGCAGCATCACGCCGTTGACGAGGAACATCGTCACCTGCACGCCTGCCGCGCGGATCGAGGCCAGGAAGACGTCCTGCAGCAGGCGCTGCTTGCGGTTGCCCTCGGCGCTGGAGAACTGCCGCGCATCGACCGGGCTGCTCGGCATGATCGTGCTGATTGCGTGCTTGTAGACCAGCTGCGAGGCACCATCACGGCGCAGCAGGATCGAAAAGTTATCGAACCAGGTGACGATGCCCTGCAGCTTGACACCCTTGACGAGGAACATCGTCACCGGGGTCTTGTTCTTGCGCAGCAGGTTGAGAAACTGGTCCTGAAGATTGGGGCTGCCTTTCCCTCCCGAAGTGGCAGGCAGGTCATGCTCGGCTTCCGGGGCAGCCGCCTTGGGGCGCGCCGTGAGCGTCTTGGTCGTTCCGGGCATTCATCATTTCCTTCTATTTTGGCGGCCGCTTTGACGGTCCGCGATCTGGCCGAACATCCGCCTGCGAAGCGGGTAGGACAGCCGTTTGGTTGGAGAATTCTACTATCCTGAATGCTGAAGGTAAATCCGGAAAATAGCGGGATTATTACACAAATCCCGTCAGGCTTCCGCCTCTTCCTCGTGCTCCTTGCCCACCATTCCCAACAGTTTCAGCTTCCTGTGGAGCGCTGAACGCTCCATGCCGATGAAAGTTGCCGTCTTGGAAATGTTTCCGGAAAATCGTCGTATCTGGACGCGCAGGTACTCGCGCTCGAAGTTCTCGCGCGCCTCGCGCAGCAGCACGCCCATCAGCGCCGACATGCCCGATTCGCCGGCGATCCGGCCTGAAAGGATCTCTGCCGGCAGCATGTCGGCCTCTACCCGGCCCAGCTTGTCACGCGGGGTCAGGATGACCGTCCGCTCGACGACATTGCGGAGCTGTCGGACATTCCCGGGCCATTCATAGCTCTGCAGGGCGGCCATGGCCTCGGACGAAACCTCCGGCGGGGCAAGTCCCTGGTCGGCGGCATAGCGGGCGAAGAAATGGTCAACCAGCGAGGGGATGTCGTCACGCCGTTCGGACAGCGCCGGAACGTGCACCGGCACCACGTTGAGCCGGTAGAACAGGTCCTCGCGGAAGCGGCGCTCCGCAATCTCGCGCTCGAGGTCCTTCGAGGTGGAGGAGATGACGCGCACGTCCACCCTCACCTGCCGGTTGCCGCCGACGCGGACGAAGGCCTGCTCAGTCAAAACGCGCAGGATGCGGGCCTGGGTGGAAAGCGGCATGTCTGCCACTTCATCGAAGTAGAGGGTACCGCCATCAGCCATTTCAAGCAGCCCGGGACGGACGAGATTGCCGTCCTGCTCCTCGCCGAACAGCTCGTGCTCGAAACGCTCGGGTGTGATGCGGGCGGAATTGACGCTGACGAAGGGGTTCGCAGAACGAGGGCTCCAGTCATGCAGCAGGCGCGCCGCAATTTCCTTTCCCGATCCGGCAGGCCCAGTAATCAGCAGGCGGCTTCCGGTGTTCGCAACGCGTTTAAGAGTGGCGCGCACCTGATTGATAGCGCTGGAATTTCCAGTGAACTCGTATTCCGGTGCCCGGTCTTGCTTAAGGCGCGCATTCTCGCGGCGCAAGCGCTCGGTTTCCGTTGCGCGGCCGACGAGTAGCAGTAGCCGCTCAGCCTCGAACGGCTTCTCGATAAAGTCCATTGCCCCGCGGCTGATGGCGGAAACGGCCGTGTCGATATTGCCATGGCCCGAGAAGATGACGACCGGCAGTTCCGGCTCGCGCGCCTTGATCGCATCGAGCACTTCGAGCCCGTCCATCGGGCTGCCGTGAAGCCAGACGTCTAGCAGGACGAGGCTTGGCCGGCGCTCGTCAATCGCGGCCAGCGCGGCACCGCTATCACCGGCGGTACGGCATTCGTACCCTTCGTCGCTCAGCACCCCGGCGACCAGGTCGCGGATGTCGCGCTCGTCGTCGACGATCAGGATTTCGAGAGCCATAGAGTTCCTCTTGCCTTTATTCTGCTGCTTCCGACGCGGTGCCCCGCGCCAGTGGATCGCGCGCAAAGCGCATCGTCACCATGGTTCCCCCGCCTTCCACCGAGGCGAAGGTCATGTCTCCGCCATGTTCCTCGATGATCTTTTTGACGATGGCGAGGCCCAGGCCGGTGCCCTTTTCGCGCGTCGTGACATAGGGTTCGGCAATCCGCTCACGGTCTTGCGGCAGGCCGATGCCGTTGTCGGTCACGGCGATGACGACCTGATCGTCCTCGGCGCACATTTCGACCGATATCCTGCCGCGGTAATCCGCCGGAGCGCTACGTGCCCTCGCCTCGACCGCCTCGGTCGCGTTCTTGATCACGTTGGTCATCGCCTGGCCGTACTGGTGCCGGTCACAGAGGATGCGGTCGGGAACGTCATCCTCGACGCTGAAGCTGAAATCGATATCCGGCCGCGCGACTTCCTGCAGGAACAGCGCCTGCCGCGCGAGATCGACCGGATCCTCGTTGCGGAACACCGGTTTTGGCAGGCGGGCGAAGCTGGAAAACTCGTCGACCATCTTCTTGAGGTCGCCGACTTGCCGGATGATGGTGCTGGTCAGTTCGCCGAACAGTTCCGGATCGTTGACGATCTGCTTCTTGTAGCGCCGGTTGAGCCGCTCGGTCGCGAGTTGGATCGGCGTGAGCGGGTTCTTGATTTCATGCGCGATACGGCGGGCCACGTCGGACCAGGCCGCCTGTCGCTGATCGAGCACCTGACGGGTGATATCTTCAAATGATATCACGTGTCCCGCGCGGTCCTTTGATATCTTGACGGCGAAGGTTAGCAGGTCACCGCCCTTGCCATACTGGATCACCGCCTGGTCGCGCCCGGTCTCGATCAGGGCTGCGAATTGCGGGGCGGCATCGGCAAGCTTCTTGTCTACCGGATCGGCATCGCTAGCGTCGTAAAGCAGGCGCATGGCCGGGCTGTTGATCAGCTGGATCACGCCCTTGCCATCGATCGAGATAACCCCGGCGGAAACAGATTCCAGCACGGCCTCGATAAAGGCGCGGCGCTCATGCAACTGCTGGTTGGCGCTGACCAGGGCCTGCGTTTGCCGCTCGAGTTGAGCGGTCATGCGGTTGAATGCGCGGTTGAGCAGGCCAACCTCGTCCGCGCCCGTGCGCCCTTCGACGCGCATCGAGAAATTCCCCGAACCCACCTGTCGCGCCGCGGACACGAGGTCGTAGAGCGGCTTTACCTGCCGGTCGGCAAACCGCAGGGCGAACCACACCGACAGGCCGACAATGGCCAAAGAGGCCGCAAACAGCGCGATGTTGAAGCGCAATTGCAACTGCCGCGCTCGCGCCGTCAAAACCTCGTAATCGCGCACAATGTTCTCAGCGCGCTGGCCCTGGCTGTAGGCGAGCAGGTCCGAGGACCTTGCGGCGTAAAGATAGATACCCGCCTGTTTGTCGATCGGGGTGACCGCTTCGACACGGTTGGCGTTGACCGTCACCACCAGCGGTTCGCCCTTTTCGAGACGGGCAAGCGTTTCCGGCTGGACGCGCTGGCGGCTGGCATTGCCTTCGGGATCGACGATCGCGACGGTAAGCAGCTTGCCGTCAGGAGCCTTCTGCAGGATCGCGCTTTCGTTCAGGCGGCGGTTGAGAACCTGATAGGAATAACCTTCGCGGAACGCCGGACTCACGATGGGCACTTGGGTCAGGTACTGGTGCAGGTCGCTCGCCATCATGATCGATTCATTGCCGACGTCGCGCACGTTCTGTTCGTAATAGCCGACCGCAAGCTTGTTCGCGTTCTCCAGCAGGCCGCGTGACTTGTCAGAGAACCAGAACTCGACACCCGACTGGAACAGGTAGGACGCGAAGATCACGACAAGTAGCGTCGGAATCGCGGCGATCATCGAAAACAGGAACACCAGCTGCGTGTGCAGCCTCCCGGTGCCGCCCAAAGTCTCGGCCGCGCGTTGCAGGGCAAGCTTTCGCCCAAGCAGCACGAGCAGCGCCATCGCCGGGACTAGCGTGCCGATCAGCAGAGAGGCGGTGACATTGGTGGAAAGAAGCTCGCCCTTTTCGTCAGGCCGGGTCACCGTATAGACGGTGATCAGCGACATGATCACAAAGGCGATCGCCGAGCCGACCGCCATCAGGGCGAAGAAATTGGCCCTGCGCGCGGTTACCTGCAGCCTTCGCCAGAAGCGCTGCAAGCCACTGCGTTTGCGGATGTGGGCCTCTTCCATCGTTGCAACGTTACAACGCGACTGTTGCAGGAATGCAAGCGGTTTGTCGTCCTTGGTCAGCTGCGCCGCGCAAAACTGTCAGGATCGATGCCCAGCTCGCTGATGCGCTTGCGCAACGTATTGCGGTTGATGCCCAGCACTTGCGCTGCGCGAAGTTGGTTTCCGCCGGTTGAGCGCAGCACCTCGGCAAACAGCGGCCGTTCGAAAGCGGCGAGCGCTTCGTCATAGACCTGACCGGGTGCCGGGGCTGCGTCTGCAAGCCAAAGCACGACGCTGTCGTCCAGACTGACCTGAGCGCCCTGCCCTCCTTCGCGCGGCTGGTTGACCAGCAGCGTCTCCAGCGTCGCCGCATCGATGACATCATCGCGGGCCAGCAGGGCGGCCCGGTAGATGAAGTTACGCAGTTCACGCACGTTTCCGCGCCATGGCTGACGCCCAAGGAACGCAGCGGCGTCGGCCGATAGCTGGTGGCGGGGCAGCCCTTCCCCGGCGGCAAGCTGGAGGAAATGGCGTGCCAAGGCCTCGATATCGTCCGCCCTTTCGCGCAGGGGCGGCATCTGGATCGGAACCACGTTGAGCCGGTAATAGAGGTCTTCGCGGAATGTCCCCGCGGCGATCATCGGTTCAAGGTCCTTGTTGGTCGCGGCAATGATGCGGACGTCAACCTTCACCTCGTCGCGCCCGCCGACACGCCGCACCGTGCCCGATTGAAGAGCGCGCAGCAGGCGGGTTTGCGCCTGCATCGGCATGTCGCCGATCTCGTCCAGGAACAGAGTGCCGCCGTTAGCCTGTTCGAACTTGCCGATGTGTCGGGCCACGGCACCAGTGAAGGCGCCCTTTTCATGGCCGAAAAGCTCGCTCTCGATCAGTTCCGCCGGGATGGCGGCCGTATTGACGGCCACAAATGGACCAGAGCTGCGGTGGCCAAGCTGATGTATCGCCTCGGCAACCAGCTCCTTGCCCGTGCCGGATTCGCCGAGCACCAGCACGGTCAGGTCATTGCGCAGCACGCGCGTAATCATGCGATAGACCGCCTGCATCGGGGCTGACCGGCCGACCAGCGGCAGGCCGGGCGTTGGCGCTTCTTCCAAGGCGTCGATGGTGCCTCCGGAGGAAACTGCTGCCTGCCGCACGGTGCGGGCCAATTCGTCGATGTCGAAGGGCTTGGGAAAGTACTCGAATGCGCCCGTGTCGGTCGCTCGCACGGCCGTATCGAGCGTGTTTTGAGCCGAAAGCACGATGATCGGCATCTGGGGGAACTGGTCGCGGATTGCCGGCAGTCCCTCGATACCGTCGCCGTCGGTCAGCATAACGTCGGTCACAAGGACGCTGAACGGCCCGTCTGCCAGCAACCGGTCGCGCATCGCCACCGAATCGCAATGGGTTACGTTGAAGCCCTCCGCTTCCAACGCGGCGGTAATGACGATGGCGATCGACATGTCGTCTTCGACGAGGAGCACGCTCATCGCGGTTTTTTCCTTCTTCGGGGGCGAGCGGCAAGTGCAGGCGAAAGTGAGTCCAGCCCCCCGCCTCGTCGCGCTCATGGACAATGCGTCCGTTCATGTCGCGCACCAGCTTGCGCACCAGCGCGAGGCCAAGGCCCTGCCCGGTCTTCTTGGTGGTGACGAAAGGTTCGAAAATGTGATCGACCATGGCCGGATCGATGCCGGGGCCGTTGTCACTCACGCGCAATTCGATCGGCAGGCGCACGGGCTTGGCCCCCGGCGTTGCGGCGGAAAGCTGGATGCCGCTGGAAAAGCGGGTGCGGACGATGACCTCGGGCTTTTCGGCGTTCTGGCATGCCTCGACCGCGTTCGACAGCAGGTTGATCAGCACCTGGAGCAATCCATCCCGGCTGGCGAGGACCGGCGGAATGGAAGGATCGAACTCCTCGATTATCATCGATCCCTTCCCTGCGGCATCTAGCACGGCACGCGCCCGGCGCACGGCCTCATGCAGATTGCAGGCATCCACCGGCGCCACTGTGCGGCTGGAAAGCGCCTGCATCTCGTCGATCAGGCGGGCCACGCGGTCGACCTCGTCCGAAATCAGGCCCGTGAGTGCGCGGTCCTTTTCCCCCAGCTTGCGGGCGAGCAATTGCGCCGCGCCCTTGATGCCGGAGAGCGGGTTCTTGATCTCGTGCGCGAGGATTTCCGGGGCGCGCAGCACGACGTCCTCGCTAGAGCCACCGTCGCTACCCAGCGCCTCGGCACCGCTGGCGTCCTGCAGGGTGACCATTTGCCAACCTGCTTCGTCGATGATGGGAGCCACGGTTATGTCGAGCCGCTTCGCACCGAGTCCCGCGATTGTCACACTGATATCACGCGCCGATATCGGTGTTTCGCTATCCTGGAGCCGCGCGATCAGCCGGTTGTCCTTGAAATGGATCAGCTCGGTCAGCTTGAAGCCGCGCATGCGCCGCAGGCTCTGGCCGAAGAACTGCTCCGCCGCCGGATTTGCCTGCACCACCTTTTGCCCCGGACCCAGCAGCACGAGCGCCAGCCCGATCGAGGAGAGCTGGCGCTGGGCGTCCGGAAAATCGGCCATCGGAGCGATCAGGCGGCCTGGCGCTTCAGGAAGGGCGCGTAGAATTCACCCAGCAGGCGGATGACCTCGTCGGGATTATCGACAAAGTTGACCTTGTTGCGGAACTCGGCCGATCCGTGCAGCCCCTTGGTGTACCAACCGAGGTGCTTGCGGGCCATCTTCACGCCGGTGTCGCGGCCATAGAGTTCGAGCATCATGTCGTAATGCTCCATCATGGTGGCGTACTGGGTGTCGATATCAGGCTCTGCTATCGCCGTGCCGGTGCGCAGCCAGTGCATGACCTGTCCTAGCAACCACGGCTTGCCATAGGCCCCGCGGCCGATCATCACGCCGTCCGCGCCGGACTGGTCAAGCGCCGTGGCAACGTCCTCGATCGTGCAGATGTCGCCGTTGACGATCACCGGGATCGAGACGGCCTCCTTGACGCTGCGGACGAAGCGCCAGTCGGCCTCGCCCTTGTACATCTGGTTGCGCGTGCGCCCATGGACGGTAACCATCTTTGCACCCAGATCCTCGGCGATGCGCGCGAGTTCGGGAGCGTTGAGGCTGTCATGGCACCAGCCCATCCGCATCTTGACTGTGACCGGGACCTTCACGGCCTTCACGGTCGCCTCGATCAGCCGGGTGGCGAGCGGAATGTCGCGCATCAGCGCCGAACCGGCATCGCCATTGACGACCTTCTTTACGGGGCAACCCATGTTGATATCAATGATTGCCGCGCCCTGATCCTCGACCAGTTTTGCAGCCTCAGCCATCTGGTCAGGTTCGCAGCCGACAAGCTGCATCGACACCGGCTCTTCGATCCGGTCCCACATCGCCTTCTGCAACGACTGGCGCGTTTCGCGGATCGCGGCGGGGCTGGCGATCATCTCGGTGACGTTGAGGCCCGAGCCAAAGCGGCGCACCAGCTTGCGGAACGGCAAGTCGCTCACACCGGTCATCGGTGCGAGGATCACGGGGCAGTCGATGCCAACCGGCCCAACGGCGATCGGCTTGACTTGCGGCGGAGAAGGAAGAGCGGTCATCGAAAGCGTGCCTAAAATTTGGGCAGCGCATAGTGGATTGCCCCGGCAACCGCAAGATACTACCCGCGTTGCCGCATGAGTGACGATCCTCCCCCTGCACGGCACCGCCGCCGTGGTTGTCGCCGCCGGCGCCGGCCTGCGCGCTGGGCAACCGCTGCCCAAGCAGTTTGCCAAGTGGCGCGGAAAGCCGGTGGTGCGACACTCGGTCGAGCGGCTTACGCGGCGCGGGATTGCGCCGGTTGTCGTGTGCATTCCGGAGGGCGGCGAGGAACTGGCGGCAAAGGCGCTGGCTGGGCTGGACGCCCTGTTCGTCACCGGCGGAGCAACCCGGCAAGCCTCGGTTCGCGCGGGACTGGAGGCTTTGGCCGCGCATGCGCCCCGGCGTGTGTTGATCCATGACGCAGCGCGGCCCCTGATCCCGGACGGGGTGCTGGATCGCCTCGATGCGGCACTGGACGGCGCGAAGGCGGCTATTCCGGTCCTGCCGGTGGTCGATAGCCTCGCCCATGCGGAGGGCGGTTACATGGGTGCTCCTGCCCGGCGCGAGGCGCTGCGGCGGGTGCAGACCCCGCAAGCGTTCGAATTTGCCGCCATTCTCGCCGCGCATCGCGCCTGGACGGGCGAACCAACCGCCGGAGACGATGCGCAAGTCGCGCAGGCGGCAGGGATTTCCGTCGCGCTGGTGGAAGGAGACGAAGTCTTGCACAAGCTGACCTATGCCGATGACTTCGCCACGCTGCCGGCCATGCGAGTGGGCACCGGATATGACGTTCACCGCCTGAGCGAAGGCGAGGACCTGTGGCTTTGCGGGGTGAAGATCGATCACACGCACGGCCTTGCCGGGCACAGCGACGCGGATGTAGCCATTCACGCGCTGGTCGACGCCCTGCTTGGCGCGATATCAGCGGGTGATATCGGTCAGCACTTTCCGCCGAGCGATCCGCAATGGAAGGGCGCAAGCTCCGACCAGTTCCTCGCGCATGCAGTGCAGCTTGTCGCAGAGGCGGGTTATGCGATTGGCAATGTCGACGTCACAATCGTCTGCGAAGCGCCGAAAATCGGCCCTCACCGCGAAGCCATGCGCGCGCGGCTGGCCGAGATCATGGGCGTTGACATAGGCCTCGTCAGCGTCAAGGCGACGACTACCGAAGGACTTGATGCCACGGGTCGGCGTGAGGGCATTGCTGCCCAGGCCGTCGCCTGCGTGGTCCGCAATTGATGGAAAATCGCTCCGATGCGCGCAGTCACATACACCCTTGCCCTGTTATCTCTCACTGGCTCGCAGGTGGCCGCAGCAGCTGAAACCTGCCTGACCCCGCGTGAGGCCACTGCGGTGGCGTCCTATGCACTTCCCGCAGTTATCTCCGGCACCAGCCAGCGCTGCGGGCCTGTGCTTGGCAAGGATGCGTACCTGACGAAAGAAGGCGCGAAGCTGGCCGCCCGCTACAGCGCGCGCAAGGCCGCCGTCTGGCCCGAAGCCAAGGCCGCCCTTCTCAAGGTCGGCGGCGCAGGGGAAATGACCGAGGCAGTGCGCAAACTGCCCGATGCGACCGTACAACCGCTGGTAGACAGCCTGGTCACCGGACTTGTGGTCGAGCAGATGCCCACGGACCGTTGCAGCCCGGTGGACCGTGCGCTCTGGCTATTGTCACCCTTGCCGCCGGAAAACACAGCCGAACTCATTGCCCTGTCGTTGGGCCTCATGGCACAGGGCAAGAATCCGCGGATCGGCAAGATCGCCATCTGCAAAAGCTGATTGGACGGGAAACAGGGGGCTTCACGATGAAAGGCGCATTCCACGCAGCGGCCGCACTTGCCGCTTTGGTTTCAACTACGGCACAGGCGGCTGAACCCGTCTGCATGACCCGCGCCGAGGTCAATAGCGTGATCGCCTACGCCCTCCCTGTGGCGCTCGAACCGGTTATGACGACCTGCAAACAGCACCTCGCGCCCGATGCCTACCTTTTGGTGGGCGGACGCCAGATGGCGGATAGCCTTGCGGCAAAGAAGGCCGATTACTGGAAAGACGCCAAGGCGGCTGTCACCCGCGTCTGGGGCGGTGGCAAGATGCTCGACATGCCCGACGAAGCGCTTCAGGTCAGCCTCGCAACCAAGGTCTCGCAGGAAATCAGCGGCAAGTTAAAGCCCCGCGCATGTAAGGATATCAGCGCTATAGCGGCGAAACTTGCACCGCTTTCTCCGGACCAGACCGTCGCCCTGGCCGCCGAACTCATTATTGTGGCGGTCCGCGGCAGGGGCAAGGCCGGCGCGGACATCTGCCAGGACGATTGACATGGACCCGCGTGAATCCCTCCTCCCTGATGAACTCACCGCCCTCGCCCGCCGAGTAATCGAGGAGAATGCCGCCGCCGGGCGCAAGGTGACTGTCGCGGAGAGTTGCACGGGCGGCCTGGTCGCGGCTGCCCTTACCGAGATTGCCGGGTCATCCGATGTTCTGGACCGGGGGTTCGTCACCTATTCGAACGAAGCAAAGCAGGAATTGCTTGGCGTATCGCCCGACATCATCGACACTTTCGGCGCGGTTTCCATCGCCTGCGTCTGGGCCATGGCACAAGGTGCACTCAAGCATAGCCAGGCCGACGTTTCGGTAGCGATCAGCGGGATTGCCGGTCCGGGCGGCGGAAGCCGTGAGAAGCCCGTGGGGACCGTAGTCTTCGCCAAGGCGGTACGCGGCGAGGAGGATTCGACGTCCGAGGAAAAGCACTTCGAACCCGGCACGCGGGCGGAAGTGAGGCTTCAGGCGGCGCTGGTCGCGCTCGAACTACTGTTGCCGTAAAGCTGTTCAGCCCGCTTCTCAAAAGCGGCTACCATCTTCCTGAAAGCCTTGTCGAAATATTGCCCTGCAATCTTCTCAAACAGGGCGTTCCGGAAGCTGAACTGGACCGAGAAATCAACCTCGCAGCCGCCCTCAGGCAGGTTGCGGAATTGCCAGCGGTTGTCGAGGTCCTTGAGCGGGCCGTCCTGGTAGATCACCTCGATGCGGTCAGGCCGATGCTTCAGCACGCGCGACGTGAACTTTTCGCGGATGGCGGAAAAGCCGACGAGCATGTCGGCGATCATTTCCTCGTCACTGTCCGAGCGCACGCGCGTGGCGATTACCCAGGGCAGGAACTCTCCATAACGCCCGACATCGGCGACGAGGTCGAACATCTGCTCGGCGCTCCACGGCAGGCGCCGGATTTCGGCGATACCGGGCATCAGGCCTTGGCCATTTCCTTGGCCAGCTTTGCCTCACGCGCCGCCCGCATGGCCTTGAAATCGTCGCCTGCGTGGTACGACGAGCGCGTCAGCGGGCTTGAGGCGACCTGCAGGAAACCCTTGGCCCGGGCAATCGCGCCATAAGCATTGAACGCCTGCGGGGTGACGAATTCCATTACCGCCGTGTGCTTGGGCGTCGGGCGCAGGTACTGGCCCATGGTGAGGAAATCGATGCCGGCGCTGCGCATATCGTCCATCACCTGATGGACTTCGAGCCGCTGCTCACCAAGGCCGAGCATGATGCCGCTCTTGGTGAAGACCATCGGATTGTGGCGCTTCACTTCCTCCAGCAGGCGCAGCGAGGCGTAGTAGCGCGCGCCCGGGCGGATCGTCGGGTAGAGCCTCGGAACCGTCTCGAGGTTGTGATTGTAGACGTCGGGCCCGGCCGCGACGATGGCTTCCACCGCCTCGCGCATCTTGCCGCGGAAATCGGGGGTCAGGATCTCAATTGTCGTCGTCGGCGTCATCCGGCGCAGTGCCTCGATGACCTTGACGAACTGCCCTGCCCCGCCATCGGCGAGGTCATCGCGATCGACCGAGGTGATGACGATGTGTTCCAGCCCCAGCTTGGCCGCCGCTTCGGCAACGTGTTCGGGCTCCAGCGGATCAACCTTGCGCGGCAGACCGGTCTTCACGTTGCAGAAAGCGCAAGCGCGCGTGCAGACGTCGCCCAGAATCATCACCGTGGCGTGCTTCTTCGACCAGCACTCGCCAATGTTCGGGCAGGCCGCTTCCTCGCACACGGTATTGAGCGAGAGGCCGCGCATCAGATCGCGCGTCGCCGCATATTCACGGCTGGTAGGCGCCTTGACGCGGATCCAGTCAGGCTTGCGCTGGCGCTCGGGCGGCGGAGTCGAGGACATGTCGTTCATCGTGCCCGGCCCATAGTCCGCCTTGCGCCCCCTTGCCAGAGGCAATCGGCTTTTGCATGGGTCACCGTATGGCCGATGTAAACACCCCCCAACTCGATCGCCTGATCGCCGGATATCGCCGTTTCCGGGAGAATGGCTGGACTCCGAATCGGGAGCGGTGGTCCGAACTGCGCGAAGGGCAGAGCCCCGAGATCATGGTTATCGCCTGTTCCGACAGCCGCGTTGACCCTTCGCAGATCTTCGATGTGGACCCCGGTGAGGTGTTTGTGGTCAGAAACGTGGCGGCGATGGTGCCCCCGTTCGAGACGACGCCCGGTCACCACGGCGTTTCCGCCGCGCTGGAATTCGCGGTTCAGGTTCTCAAGGTGAAGGAAATCGTGGTCATGGGCCACGGCATGTGCGGCGGCTGCAAGGCGGCGCTGACGCAGGAACTGCGCGGCACGGAGATGGGTGAAGGCGGCTTCGTGGCCGACTGGATCGCCCTGCTCGACGAAGCCCGTGACGAAGTGGCTGCCGAGCACGGCACCGAAGGCCGCGTGGCCGAACGCGCGATGGAGCAGGCCGGCGTCAAGGTCAGCCTGGAGAACCTGCGCACCTTCCCCTGCATCCAGCAGAAGGAGGCAAAGGGCACCATCCGGCTGCGAGGTGCCTTCTTCGCCATCTCGGACGGCGTGCTGCACGTGCTCGACGAGGCGGACGGACACTTCCACCCGGTCGACTGAACGGACCATTTGGGCAAACGAAAAGGGCGGCGGTTGCCCGTCGCCCTTCTCTTTTTACTTGCCGGTCTGGATCAGGCCGCGGGTTTCATCTTCTGCGCGGCATAGACCGACCACAGGCGCGCCATCGGCTGGCGGATACCGGTGATCTGGTCAAACACGGCCTTGGCTTCGGCGTACTTGCCCTGATCGAACAGCGCGATGCCGATGCGGGTATTGACGCGCTGGACGTCGACACCGCCCTTGGCGAGGGCCGCGCGGAAGAGTGCTTCGGCCTTGGCCGCCTCACCATAGGACTGCAGCGCATCGGCCGTAGCGGCAATCGAATTGCCCGTGGCCGTGGGGGCCGTTGCGGTCTTTTCAAGGCTGCCGAGCGTCGGCTTTTCAGCCTTCACGCGCTCGTTGGCCTGGGCCAGCGCCTCGCTCACCGAGATGTCGCTCGTCTGCAGCTTGCCTGCAGCGATGCCGGCATTCATCACCGTCAGCACTTCCTGCGGCAGGCGGCGCGGGTCAGCGGCCTGGATGAATTCGAAGTAGTCGGTGGTGTCGCTGAAGCTGTTCGTGCGCTGCATCAGGCGCATCAGGTCAAGCCGTTCCTGCACTTCATACTTGGCGACAAGGCGCAGGATCGAGATCGCGCCGGCCCAGTTTTCCGTGGTCGGATAGGCTTCCACCAGCGCGTTCGAGAAAGCACTGGCCTGGTCGAGCATCTTGGCCTTGTAGGCGGCGGAAAGCCCGCGGCGGTACCATTCCTGCGGGGCCACGGTGCCAGCGGCGCTGCGCGCCTTGATACCGGCCATCAGTCGGTCGAGACCAACCTGCACCTGGCCCTGCTGGATGAACGAATCAGCCAGCAGCACTTCGGTGTTATCGCCCTTGTAACCGCCCTTCAGCGCGGCATCGAGCTGGGTGACGGCGCAGGTGAAGTCCTTGAGGTCATAGCAGATGGAGCCGATGGCGTTCTGCAGCTTCGGCGTGTCGGCAGCCGGGTACTTGCCCGAAACCAGCATGCCTTCGTAACCGGCGCGGACGATCTTCATGTCCTGCGCCGCGAGGCCAAGGCCCGAAAGCAGCTGACCTGCCACGAAATTGTCGTCAGGCGTGGTCGCCGCGCCCTTGAGAGCGTCGATCTGGGTCTTCTCATTGGCGAAAGCCGCAAGCAGGCTGGCAAGCGCCGCTTCGCGCTGGGCCATGGCGGCCTTGCGTGCGGCAGAACCCTGCGCCGAGTTGTAAGCGTTGGTGGCCGTGGTCACGGCCTGCTGCGCGGCAATAACGTCAGGCCGCTTCTTCGCATCGTCCAGGCTCTTCTGAGCGGCGATGGCAAGCGGCTGGAAAGCCTTGGACATCTGGATCTTGGAAGCGGCAGGCGCAGCGGCCTCCTTTTCCTTCTTCGCGGCATGGGCCGGCATGGCCAGCGTAGCCGAAGCAGCGGCGATCGCGATGGCAATGGCACCGCGCGAAAGCAGGCCCGAGCGCCGGGAAATGGCGGACATTGGCAGTATTCTCCTCCAAATGGCCCGCCGCGAACACCGTGGCGGACTGCAAGACTTCGTTCCGAGCAATGGCCCGGAATTCCGCCTTTTGCAATGCTGGCGTCCCTAGAATTTGCCCGGTGAACGCCGATTGAATGGCTCGTGCAGCAACCAGACTGCAATGTGTGGAAAAATGGCCAAATCCCGGCTCGTAAGGCCACGCCGCGCTGGCCCTTTGCGGCGCGTTGGCCTAGGGCCTTTGGACCAATAACAAACCAAAGATTACCGCAGCAGTGAGCGACGAGATCGAAACCCCCGAGACCCCGCAGTCTGGCGAGGAATTCACCCGCGTCGACATCGTCGACGAGATGAAGACCAGCTACCTCGATTACGCGATGAGCGTGATCGTGTCGCGCGCCCTGCCCGATGTGCGCGATGGTCTGAAGCCGGTTCACCGCCGCATCCTGTTCGCCGCGCAGGAAGGCGGCATGGTCGCCGGTCGGCCCTATCGCAAGAGCGCCAAGATCGTCGGCGACGTGATGGGCAACTACCACCCGCACGGCGATAGCGCGATCTACGACGCGCTGGCCCGCATGACGCAGGACTGGTCGATGCGCCTGCCGCTGATCGACGGTCAGGGCAACTTCGGCTCGATGGACCCGGATCCGCCAGCCTCGATGCGCTACACCGAAGCGCGCCTTGCCCGCGTGGCCAACGCGCTGCTTGACGATCTCGACAAGGATACGGTCAACTTCATCGACAACTACGACGGCTCCCGCCAGGAACCGTCGGTCCTGCCTGCCCGCTTCCCCAACCTGCTGGTAAACGGCGCGGGCGGCATCGCGGTGGGCATGGCGACCAACATTCCGCCGCACAACCTGGGCGAAGTGATCGACGGCTGTTTCGCCTATATCGAGAACCCGGCGATCACGACCGAGGAACTGATCGAGATAATCCCCGGGCCGGACTTCCCGACCGCGCCGATGATCCTTGGCCAGTGCGGGCGCGCGTTCGGCCTACACCACCGGCCGCGGATCGGTGCTTCAGCGCTGCCGCTACGAGATCGAGGAAGGCCGGGGCGACCGGCGCTCGATCGTGCTCACCTCGATCCCCTATCAGGTCGGCAAGTCCGGCCTGGTCGAGAAGATCGCCGAAGCTGCCAAAGACAAGCGGATCGAGGGTGTTTCCGACATCCGCGACGAATCGAGCCGCATGGGCGTGCGCGTGGTCATCGACCTGAAGCGCGATGCCACCCCGGAAGTCGTGCTCAACCAGCTCTGGCGGCACACGCCGGCGCAGTCCAGCTTCCCAGCGAACATGCTCGCCATTCGCGGCGGCCGCCCCGAAGTGCTAACCCTGCGTGAATTCATCAGCGCCTTCGTCACCTTCCGTGAAGAGGTTATCACCCGCCGCACCAAGTTTGAGCTGAACAAGGCGCGTGACCGGGCGCACATCTTGCTCGGCCTGGTCATCGCGGTGACCAACCTTGATGAGGTCGTGCGCATCATCCGGGCTGCGAACAACCCGGCGGCAGCGCGCGCAGCCCTGCTGACGCGCGAATGGCCAATTGGCGACATCGCTCAGTACATCCGTCTTGTCGAAGCCATCGAGCCTGACGCCGAGCAGAGCGGCGGCACCTATCGCCTGTCGGAAGCACAGGTAAAGGCGATCCTCGACCTGCGCCTGCACCGCCTCACCGCGCTGGGCCGCGACGAGATCGGCGACGAGCTCAAGGAACTGGCCATCGCCATTGAGGAATACCTGGCGATCCTTGGCGACCGGAAGAAACTCTACGCCGTCATGGTTCAGGAGCTGACCGAAATCCGCGCTGCCTATGCCACGCCGCGCAAGTCCGAGATTGCCCCCGCCTGGGACGGGATCGAGGACGAAGACCTGATCGAGCGCGAGGAAATGGTCGTTACTGTGACCATGGACGGCTATATCAAGCGCACGCCGCTCGCCACCTTCCGTGCGCAGAACCGCGGCGGCAAGGGCCGCGCCGGCATGGCGACCAAGGACGAGGACGTGGTGCAGACCATGTTCGTCTGCTCCACCCACAACCCGGTGCTGTTCTTCTCCACCGTGGGCAAAGTCTACCGCCTCAAGGTCTGGAAGCTGCCCGAGGGCGGCCCGGCCACGCGCGGGCGGCCGATCGTCAACCTGCTCCCCGCGCTCGACAAGGACGAGACGATCCAGACCGTGCTTGCCCTGCCCGAGGACGAGGCGGAATGGGGCGGCCTCAGCGTCGTCTTCGCCACGGCCAAGGGTTACGCGCGCCGCAACTCGATGGACGCCTTCGCCAACGTGCCGTCGAACGGCAAGATCGCGATGAAGTTCGAGGGCGAGGACGCCGATGACAAGCTGATCGGCGTCGAACTGCTCAGCGCCGGCGATGACGTCCTCCTCGCCAGCCGGAACGGCAAGGCGATCCGCTTTGCTGCCGATGATATTCGTGAATTCCAGAGCCGCGCCTCCACCGGCGTGCGCGCGATGAAGCTGGCCGATGGCGACGAGGTGATCAGCCTTTCGATCCTGCACCGCGTCGGCACGACGAGCGAGGAGCGCGAGGAATACGTCAAGTATGCGCCGTGGAAGGGTGAGAAGGAAGGCGAACCCTCGCTTTCGCCCGAACGCTATGCCGAGATGCAGGAGCGCGAGCAGTTCATCCTCACCGTCTGCGCCAACGGCTATGGCAAGCTCAGCTCGGCCTATGAATACCGCCGCACCGGCCGCGGCGGCCAGGGCATCACCAATATCGACAACATCGGCCGCAACGGGCCGGTGGTGGCGAGCTTCCCCGCCGTCCGAGGCCGACCAGCTGATGCTGGTGACCGACCAGGCCAAGCTGATCCGCCTGCCGCTCGAATCGCTGCGCGTGATCGGGCGCGGTTCGGCTGGCGTCCGCCTGTTCAACGTTGCGGGCGAGGAACATGTCGTTTCCGCCGTGCGTTTGGCCGATACCGGCGGCGATGACGATGCCGGTGAGGAAGAGGATACGGCACCCGCAACGGAGGCCGCACCGGAGGCGCCCGAGGAATGACCGACCAGCCCCAGCTCGCCTACAAGGTCCTGACGGGGCCGCAGATGGAAGAGCTGGAGGCGGCCGGCACATTCAAGGGCGCGCCGGTCGATCTGGCGGACGGCTATATCCACCTCTCCACCGAAGCCCAGCTGACCGAGACGGTCGACAAGCATTTCGCGGGCCAGTCGGACCTGCATGTCGTGGCAGTCGATCTCGAGGCGCTGGGCGCGGCGGTGAAGTGGGAGCCTTCACGCGGCGGCCAGCTATTCCCGCATATCTATGGCGAATTGCCGCTTTCGGCGGCGGTGGCCTATAGCCCCCTGCACCGCGAGGACGATGGGACGGTCCGCTTGCCTATCGCAGGCTAGCTTCCTGTCGCAGCACCTTCAGCACGCCGGTGCAGATCATCAACTGCCCCAAATAATAAAGCGGCCAGATCAGCAGGTTCGGCAATGCCTCCTGCACCAGAGGTCCTCCCCTCGCGAAGATCAGCAGGTCTGACAGAACGAACAGCACCGCGCCCAGGCCAACGCGGTAGCGCGGAAAGCGGCTGGCCCAGGCCGTAGCGGCCATCAGGGCCAATGGCACGGCGTAGAGCAACGTTACGGGCGCCATGGCCCGGTCGATCGGCAGGCCCCAACCCGCGAAAGGCACAGTGACGAGGATCACCAGCGCAAGCATGAGCTGGCTGGTGGTGAGCTGGTTTCGGCGGTGCCGGAGATAGAGCGCGACCGACAGCAGGTGCCCGATCAGGAAGGCAGCCGCCCCGGCAATCAGGTTGTACTCAATCAGTACGTCGCCCATCGCACCAAGCGCCATGACGCCAGCAAGCATCGTGCCGCCGCGCCCCGGTCCGTAGATCCAAGCGAGCACGGCCAGCAAGCCAACGCCGGTACCTTTGAGCACGACCAGCTGCGCCGGCATCGGGTCCGGCACGCGCAACAGGTAGAAGCCCAGCGCCGCCACCACACTGGCCAGCAGGATCGAGCGATAACGGTGACCGTCCATTCGCTTAGCTAACCCCTGTCCAATCGCCGCCGCAAGGGCTAGAGGCGCTCCCCATGCAATATGACGTGCACATCATCGGCGGCGGGCTCGCCGGGAGCGAAGCGGCGTGGCAGCTCGCGCGGCGCGGGCTGAAGGTTCGCCTTTCGGAAATGCGCGGTGCGGGCGACATGACGCCCGCTCACCAGACCGAGGGGCTTGCCGAGCTGGTCTGCTCCAACTCGTTTCGCTCTGACGACGACACTTCGAACGCGGTCGGCCTGCTGCACCATGAAATGCGCGAGCTCGACTCGCTGGTCATGGCCGCTGCCGCCAAGGCGCGGGTACCGGCCGGATCGGCGCTGGCTGTGGACCGCGAGGTGTTTTCCGCCGAGGTCGAGGCGGCGCTGGCCGCCCTTCCCAACCTCACCATCGTGCGCGAACGGATCGACACGCTGCCCGAGGCAGGGCTGACTATAGTTGCCACAGGTCCGCTCACCGCAGAGGCGCTCGCCGGCTCGATCGGCGCAGCGACGGGCGCGGACAGCCTTGCCTTCTTCGATGCCATCGCGCCGATCGTCTACCGCGATTCGATCAACATGGACGTCGCCTGGATGGCGAGCCGCTGGGACAAGGGAGCAGAGGCCAGCCTCGCCATGGGCGGCGACGGGCGCGACTACATCAACTGCCCGATGACCCGCGAACAGTACGAGGAATTCCACGCCGGGCTGATGGCGGGCGAGAAGACCGAGTTCAAGGAATGGGAGGCGAACACACCGTACTTTGACGGCTGCATGCCGATCGAGGTCATGGCATCGCGCGGGGTGGAAACGCTGCGCTTCGGCCCGATGAAGCCGGTTGGCCTCGACAATCCCCACTGGGCAACGCCGGAGCATCCCAACGGCCGCTGGCCCTATGCCGTGGTCCAGCTTCGGCAGGACAACAAGCTGGGCACGCTGTGGAACATGGTCGGTTTCCAGACCAAGCTGAAGCACGCCGAACAGGTACGCCTGTTCCGCACCATCCCCGGCCTCGAAAACGCCGAATTCGCGAGGCTCGGCGGGCTGCATCGCAACACTTTCCTGAATTCGCCGACGCTGCTTGACCGGCAACTGCGGCTGAAGTCAGCCCCCACGTACGGTTTGCCGGGCAGATCACCGGCTGCGAGGGCTATGTCGAGAGCTCTGCCGTGGGCCTGATCGCCGGATTGATGACCGCAGCGGAACTCGCCGGGCGGGAATGGCAGTCACCGCCGCGCACCACGGCGCTCGGCGCGCTGCTCTCACACATAACCGGCGATGCCGAGGCGGAGAGCTTCCAGCCGATGAACGTCAACTTCGGCCTTTTCCCTCCGCTGCATGAGGTGAAGAAGAAGGCCCGCAAGTCTGCCTATACCGACCGTGCCAAGGCGGACATGGCAGATTGGAAGAGCGCCGCCGCGATCTGACGTCGTCCCGGACTTGATCCGGGACCGGTGGAGGGGCACGCAAGCTTGCCAGCGGTACCGGGTCTGACCCGGGACGACGCTGTCTCACTCGCCGTCTTCGGCCTCGTCGGCGGAGTCATCGGCCACCCGGCCCTTCTGGCGGCTGTTGGTCGGCTTTTTCGGTCCGCAGTCACAGCTAGGACGTGCCTTGACCTTCGGCTTGGTCTTGGCGAACTCGGCACGGTCAAGGTTGCCGTCGCCGTTGCCGTCCGCGCCCTTGAAGCGGTTCGAGGTCTTTACCGCCCATTCCTCGAAACTCAGCAGGTTGTTCCCATCGGCATCAAGCTTGCGGAAGGCGGCGACGCGCGGGGTGAGCATTTCGACGCGGGTGATCTTGCCATCGCGGTTGCGGTCGAGCCGGTCAAAGCGGCGCTGTTCCTTCGTCACTTCGCTCGCGGCGGGCGGCATGGCCCCGCGCAGGCCCTGTCCGGTCTCGTCCGGCAGCCCTTCATCCGGCATTGGCCCGGCGGCAGGCGGCGGCGCCTCCCCGATGTCGAGCGCGGCGCGGCCCTGCCACCAGAACAGGCCGGTAGCGACCAGCAGCAGGGCGGCAAAGGCGCCGAGGACAGTGCGGTTCATCGGTTTCCCTCCGTGAAACACCTTAGTGCCAGTTGCTTAGCGGCCTAGCAAGCCCGCCCGCATCGCCGTGAAGAGTGCCCCGGGCGAGGTCAGCTGGGCTGCCCCACCCTTTCGCGCGGCGCGCACCGACACGCGTTCAAGAACGAGCAGCGGACGCAGTTCGCGCGGTACGCTATTTGCCAAGGCCGGCTGCAACAGTCCTGCGGCCACCGCCTGTTCGCGTGGATCGCCGAGATGGCAGGCGAGATCGGCCATGGACCAAGCCATGGCGAGGCCGGGTTCGGGCGCGGCGAGGCGCAATCTGGCAGCCAGCGCAGCAATGGCCCCAGCCCTCCCCTGCCCGAAGGCAGCCAGCGCATCGGCGGCCAGTGGCGGTTCGCCCAGCAAGGCTTCCCAGCCATCGACCAGAACCCCAAGGGCCGCCCCGCCCTCCGGCCAATCGGCCAGCCGCGCCAGCAAGGGCTCACCGCGCGGCCGCTCGGACGGAGCCTGCGCCAACTTCTCGCGCCACCAGGCAAGACGGATCTGGGCCAGCACCGGATCGCGCGCCTGCCTCAGCAGTCCGGCCAGCCGCGTGTCGAGGGAAAGGAAGGTAAGCCAGTCCGCCTTGGCCCGCGCGGGGGCATAGGCCAGCGCCAGCCGGTAGAGCGGGGAAAGTCCGTCGATCAGGGAAACGTCCATGGTGGCCGCGTTCACGCCTCGGCCCCGGCCTGTCAAGGCCCACGCCGGGCTTGGTGGGACTAACGCAGTTTCCGCAGCGTTAACCGATCCTTTGCAATGAAGCGTTTACCAGCACCTAGGTAATTGGGCCGATACGCCACGCATCCAAGCAGGGGAACAGACGTGCGACCGCTTCGCGCATGGCTTCAAAAACTGAAGAACGATACCGGCGGCAATGCTGCGCTGCTGGTAGCGATCGGCCTTCCCACATTGATCGGCTCTGCCGGCCTCGCTGTCGACGTGGCGCAGTGGTACATGTGGAAGAACGAACTGCAGTATGCAGTCGACCAAGCCGCACTTGCCGGTGCCTGGGCCCGCACCGATAACGATACGCGCGACGCCTATGTCGATCGCGCCCGGGCCGAATTCACGTCAAACCAGCAGACAACCACTGGAATCGCGGCAACGCCCAGCGTTTCGCTGGCGAACTATGCCTCGGGCGTCAGCAACTCGGTCATGGTAACCACCACGGCGACCCGTTCGTTGCCCTTCACCGGCATTCTCATGTCTCGCGGGGTGACCATCCGCGTCACGGCGCAAGCCAGTTTCCGTGAGGGTCTCGCCTACACCTCGTGCCTGATCGCGACGGATAACGACGACTCCGGCGCCATTACCATCGGCGGTAACTCCAGTTTGACCGCCGCTTGCGGTATTGCTTCGCTGTCAAACTCAGCCAGCTCGATCGTCGTTAACGGCAATCCCACCGTCAACGCCGGCTGGGTTGTGTCAGCAGGCGGCATCGACGACTGGTTCAACCTGCACACCAACGATTCCGTTCATGAATACATGAACAACCTCTATGATCCTTTTGCCAGCCTGACCCCGCCGACGAACACCACCGCCCGCACATACAGCTGCGTTGGTGGTGTCGGATCGGCAACCGCGACGGTCGCAACTCAATGGGTCAAGACTTACACATACTGGTCTGGTCCCAATACCAACCAAGCGACGACGCAGGTCACCTATAGCGGTGCGAAGCCGAGCAGATCGGGTTCCTCCGTAATGGACAATCAGGCGGTTCCCGTTGGCACCGCGGAAGGCAGCACCAGCACGAATGACCCCGGCATCTCGGCATGGGGCAGCCAGGTTGCCGGTAGCGGCAATTCCAAGGTTTATGAAAAAGCGACTACGGTCAGCACCTATACCTACACCAACGTAGTTGAATCCGACACCGGCCAAGGCTCGCAACAGCCGGGCACCTATTCAGGCATCAAGGTCAAATGCCGCACCGTTTTTCCCCGGGCATCTACGTGATCGACGGAGGTGGGCTCGACATTGACGGGCGATATCAGGTGACCGGCGCGGGCGTGATGTTCGTGCTCAAGAACGGCGCCTACCTGAAGATCAACGGTGGCAGCAACGTGTCGCTGACGGCGCCTACAGCCGCTCAGCTGCAATCCTGGGGCGTTTCCAGCAGCCAGGCTGCCCTGCTCTCGGGCATGTTGGTATTCGAGGATCGCAATTCACCCGGCTCCAACAAGACGCGCATCAATGGCAATGCGTCCACCGTCCTTAACGGCGTTGTCTATTTTCCGGCGAGCGCGGTCAATTTCGCCGGTACCGCCACGGTTACCAGCCAGTGTCTGATGATCGCCGCCAAGAACATCATCATCGAAGGCACCGCCGACATGTCGACCTTCTGCCCGGCAGGGGTAAATCCTGATGATTTCATCTCGAACGGCACGCCCGAAGTGAAGCTCGTCGCATGAGGTTGGTCCGCCGCCTTTTTAACGCACTGCGATTCGACAATGCCGGATCGACGGTGATCGAAACGGCGCTGGTGCTGCCTCCCTTGCTGGCGCTCAGTATCGGCTCGTTCGAAATGAGCCGGATTATTGCCCGGCAGGCAGATCTGCAAAAGGCTGCCAACGAGGCCAGCGACATCGTGCGCGCCGCGCTGCCCGACACGGAATCGAAGCGCGCCACGATCAAGTCCGTCATCATGTCGAGCACCGGCCTCACTTCTGACAAGGTGACGATCGGTTTGGTCTATCGCTGCAGTACCGCCGGCAATTATTCCGATAACCAAAACTCCTGCGGAAGTGGCGGTTCGACCAATGCAACGGTCTACATCAAGCTCGTCATGACCGACAGCTATACCCCGATCTGGCAGAATTACGGAATGGGTTCGCGGATGAACTATTCTGTCACGCGATATGTACAGATCGGCTGATGCGAAAGTTCTTCCATCTTCGGCGGAATAGCCAAGGCGCGGCCACGGTCGAGTTCGCGCTGCTGGGCCCGATCATGATCACCATGATGATGGGCGTCCTGCAATTCGGCATCGCCATGTGGAATTACAATAGCTTGCGCGGCATCGCATCCGATGTCGCCCGTTATGCTGTCATCAATTACCAGTCGAACAACAAGCTGACGAACAGCCAGTTGCGTGACTATACCGAGGCGGTCGCCACCCAGGCCCCTTATGGCATGGCGCTGGAAAACCTGACGATCACGGTAACAACAGCCAACACCCAGCGCGTCAGCGGCGCGACCGAGCTCACCCTGACGGTGAACTACAACGTACCGACACTGCTTTCCGTTGCCGGTGTGGGGACTATCCCCATGTCATTCTCGCGGCCGATCTTTCTTTTGCCCTGACGTCTGCGTGGCCGGCCTGATGGCCGGTTTGCAAATGCAAAAAGACATTCGGTCAACGAATTAACCCTCGCGATTAACGAAGATGTTACGGGGTTGCCGCTAAGCCGCAGCCTACCGGTAATTTCGAGTGGGGCGCATGCGCTGTTTCGCAGGCAGGAATTGGGTGAAGGCTGCGGCTCGCTTTGCCGCGCGCCTTTCGCGCGACCAGGCCGGCAATACCCTCATGATTGTAGCCTTTGCGCTGGTTCCCATCCTGGCGATGGTCGGGGGCGGCATCGACATGGGCCGCGGTTATCTTTCGCAAAGCCGCCTGCAACAGGCCTGCGACGCCGGCGTGCTCGCCGCGCGCAAGAAGCTGGCAAACGACAATGTGACCGGCACCACCCCGCCGGCAAACGTGAAGACCGAAGGCGACAAGTTCTTCACGGCCAATTTCAAGACCGGATCCTATGGTACCGGCACGCGCACCTTCACCATGGCGATCGAAAAGGACAAGTCCGTATCGGGCAAGGCGAATGTAAAGGTGCCGACCACGCTGATGGCCCTGTTCGGATACAAGGAACTCAGCATCGATGTGAGCTGCGAGGCGAAGGTCAACTTCTCGAATACCGACGTCATGATGGTGCTCGACGTCACGGGTTCGATGAACGAAACCAACCCGGGCGATTCCAAATCCCGCATCAAGGTGCTTCGCGATGTGGTGAAGTCGTTCCACGCCCAGCTTGAAAAAGCCAAGAGTTCCGGCGCGCGGATGCGGTATGGCTTCGTTCCCTACGCGTCGAACGTCAACGTAGGTTACCTGCTGAAATCAGGCTGGCTGGTCGACAAGTGGACCTACGAAGGCCGCGAAGCCCACGACACGGGGGTCATGGTCGACAATCAGAAATACCAGACGAACACGTCGTACGAGAGCGGGACGTTTGCTTATGGTTCGACCTATGCCGCGCCTTCTTGTCCTGTCGGCGGCCTGACATGGGTTGTGGTGAATTACTGGACCGATCCCGATGGTACAGAGAACTGGCGCGTGCGGATCGATGGGACCGATTACAACTGCGAAACCACCGCAGAAGGTGACACGACGATCACGCCGTTCACCTACAACGCCTATACCTATGTCTATTCCCAAAAGGCCTTGGGCACCGTCAAGGAGAAGCTTTACGACTGGTATTACCAGCCCATCAGCCTTGATGTGAGCACGTTCAAGTCGAACTTCCCGGACATGCCGCCGGTCGGCGGAAAGATCAAAGTCAAGATGGGCGGCACTCCGTCCGCTCCGGCCTTTATGGACGCCAAGTTCAATGGCTGCATCGAGGAACGCAAGACCTACGAAATCGACGACTATGCCAATGTCGACCTGAGCAAGGCGCTAGACCTCGACATCGACATGATTCCCAGTGACACCGACCCTGACACCCAGTGGAAGCCCCAACTGCCAGAGATTTCCTGGGAACGGAGCCTTACTTGGTCCAACTACTGGATGTGGAACTGGACTCCCGGCGGCGACTACTCGACCGAGGATTTCATCAACGCGGGGTCCAGCGGCTTTGCTTCTTGCCCGCGCGCTGCGCTCAAGCTGGCGGAAATGTCCAGCGGAGAAGTTTCTACTTACCTGGATTCGCTGAACGCGGCCGGCAGCACATATCATGACATCGGCATGATCTGGGGTGAGCGCCTGCTTTCGCCGACAGGGCTGTTCGCCTCGGAAAACGCGGATATCGGCGGCGTGGCGACCAATCGCCACCTCATCTTTCTGACTGACGGCCTGACCCAGCCGAACGAAATCAATTACGGTGCCTATGGCATCGAAAGCCTCTCGCGCCGGCGCTGGTCACCCTCTTCGAAATACACCTTGACCAAGGTGGTCGAAAACCGGCTCGCCGTGGCCTGCAAGGAGGTCAAGAAGAAGAACATCACGGTTTGGGTCATCGGGTTCGGCGTCGCCCTCAATCCGGTGCTCACCGATTGCGCGGGCAAGGGCCATTACTTCGAGGCTTCGAACGCCGCGTCACTCTACACCGCTTTTGACCAGATCATCGGCGGCATGGGCGATCTGAGGATCTCGAAATGAGGACGCTCAAGACTCTCTTTGCGGATCAGTCTGGCGTTACCGTGGTGGAATTCGCGCTCATTTCGCCGGTGCTGCTGGTTTTGCTGATGGGAACCTACGACGCGGCCTATCAGCTTTATGCAAGTTCGATCCTGCAAGGGGCGATCCAGAAGGCCGGCCGGGATTCGACAATCGAAGGTGCCTCTGCGTCGGCAGCCACAATCGATCAGAAGGTCGCCGATACTGTTCGCTACGTTGTCCCCAACGCGACTTTCACCTTCTCCCGCAAATCCTACACAAATTTCGGAAATGTCGCGAAGCCCGAGGATTTCACCGATCAGAACAACAACGGGACCTGCGACTTCGGCGAAGTCTATGAAGATGCCAACGGCAATGGCACCTGGGATACCGATCGCGGGAAAAACGGACAGGGCGGAGCCAAGGACGCAGTCCTCTATTCAGTCACGGTGACCTATCCGCGCCCTCTCGCGGTTGCGCCGATGCTGGGCATGTCGAAGAACATTACGCTCAAGACCGAGACGGTCCTGCGCAATCAGCCGTACGGAACGCAGGACACCACCAAGCTGGTGAAGAACTGCTCATGAAGCGGCTCCGCACAATCTTGCGCCGCCTGGGGCTGTCGGAACGGGGCGTGGCCGCGGTCGAATTCGCCCTCATCCTGCCCTTCCTCCTGACCGCCCTGCTCTATGGCAGCGAGATGGCATGGTACATGATGGTGCAACTTCGCGTCAGCCAGGCAACCCTGCAAATCGCGGACAATGCTTCGCGCATCGGCGATTCCTCGACCCTTACCAACCGGAAGATCTACGAAGGCGATGTCAACGATGTCATGCTCGGTGCCGACCTCAGCGGCGGCAAAGTGCTTAACCTGCTCGCCAACGGCCGTATCATCGTGTCCAGCCTGCAGGTGGATTCGAGCGGCCGTCAGGTCATTCAGTGGCAGCGCTGTAAGGGGGCCAAAAACGTTGCATCATCGTATGGGGTACAGGGCGAACTGAAACCAACAGGACTGGGCCCCACAGGGCAAGAGGTCACAGCTCCGGTGGGCGATGCGGTCATTTTCGTTGAAGTACAGTACGACTACAAGCCGCTGATCTCAGGCGCGCTGATCTCCAACAAGACGATCAAGTCGACCGCCGCGTTCAATGTGCGCGACAGCCGCGACCTGACGCAGGTCTATCAGACCTCGCCGGCCGGGACTGTCGCAAGTTGCTCGACCTTCTCGGCAACCTGATTACTTGTAGCAAACCTTCCGCACGGCCGCCGCGATCCGCGATGGATCGATGATCGCCGCCTTTTCGAGGTTGGCCGCATAGGGCAGCGGCACGTCCTCGTTGCAGACGCGCAGGACCGGTGCGTCGAGGTGATCGAAGCCGTCTTCCATGCAGATCGCCATGATTTCGGACGCAATGCCGCAAACCGGCCAGCCTTCCTCGGCAATGACGAGGCGGTTGGTCTTGGCGAGGCTCTTCAGCACGGCTTCCCGGTCAAGCGGACGCAGGGTGCGCAGGTCAAGAACTTCGGCGTCTATCCCTTCACCCGCCAGCGTCTCGGCGGCTTCGAGCGCCCAGCCGACCGCGATCGAGTAGGACACGATCGTCACGTCCTTGCCTTCGCGCATGACGCGGGCCTTGCCGATGGGGAGGACGTGATCGTCTTCCTCGGCAATCTCGAAATTGCGGCCATAAACCAGCTCGTTTTCGAGGAAGACGACCGGGTCCTCGCAGCGGATCGCTGCCTTTAGCAGGCCCTTGGCATCCGATGCATCATAAGGCGCGATCACGATCAGGCCGGGTACCGACGCATACCACGGGCCATAATTCTGGCTGTGCTGCGCGCCGACCCGGCTGGCGGCGCCATTGGGACCGCGGAACACGATCGGGCAGCGCATCTGGCCGCCGGACATGTAGTTCGTCTTGGCGGCCGAATTGATGACATGGTCAATCGCCTGCATGGCGAAGTTGAAAGTCATGAATTCGACAATCGGACGCAGGCCGCCCATCGCCGCACCGGTGCCGATGCCGGCAAAACCGTATTCGGTGATCGGCGTATCGATCACGCGCTTGGGACCGAATTCGTCGAGCAGGCCCTGGGTGACCTTGTAGGCCCCCTGGTACTGGGCAACTTCCTCACCCATGACGAATACGCGCTCGTCGCGGCGCATTTCCTCGGCCATGGCATCGCGCAGCGCTTCGCGCACGGTGATCGTCTTCATGTTCGACTTGGGTTCCGGAGGAACGTCGTCCCGGACTTGATCCGGGACCGCTGGCGGCTGGGCGCTACCACTCGAGGCCGTGTCGACAAGGCCAGCGGTCCCGGCGTTCGCCGAGACGACGCCCGCATCATCACCAATGACGGCGATCACCGTGCCAACCTTCACGCCTTCGGTGCCTTCGGCCACGAGAATCTTGCCGATCGTGCCTTCGTCGACCGCTTCGAATTCCATCGTCGCCTTGTCAGTCTCGATCTCGGCGAGGATGTCGCCGGACTTGACCTCGTCGCCTTCCTTGACGAGCCAGCGGGCGAGCTTGCCCTCTTCCATCGTGGGCGAGAGCGCGGGCATCTTGAGTTCGACGGCCATCAGTAACGCTCCACCAGCACGTCAGTGTACAATTCGCCCGCCTCCGGTTCGGGGGAGCTTTCGGCAAAGTCGGCCGCTTCGGACACGCGGGTGCGAATGGCCTTGTCGATATCCTTCAGCTTGTCTTCCGAAGTGCCACGCTTGATCAGTTCGGCCTTCGCGCTTTCGATCGGGTCATGCTTTTCGCGCATTTCCTGCACTTCGTCGCGGCTGCGGTACTTGGCCGGATCCGACATCGAGTGGCCGCGGTAGCGGTAGGTGTGCAGTTCCATCAGCACCGGCCCATTGCCAGCGCGGACATATTCGAGTGCGACGTCGGTTGCCTTACGCACCTCGAGCACGTCCATGCCGTTGACGCTCATGCCCGGAATGCGGAAACCGGTGCCGCGGCGGTAGAAATGCGTTTCTGCCGACCCGCGCGTCACCGCCGTGCCCATGGCATAGCCGTTGTTCTCCACCACGAAGATCACCGGCAGCTTCCACAGCGCCGCCATGTTGAAGCTTTCATAGACCTGGCCCTGGTTGGCCGCGCCGTCGCCGAAGTATGAAAGACATACCCCGCCATCGCCGCGGTACTGGCTGGCAAAGGCGAGGCCCGCACCCAGCGGCACCTGCGCGCCGACGATGCCGTGGCCGCCATAGAAGCGGTGCTCGGTGCTGAACATGTGCATCGAGCCGCCCTTGCCCTTGGAAATCCCGGCAGCGCGGCCCGTCAATTCGGCCATGATCACCTTGGGCTCAATGCCATAAGCAAGCATGTGGCCGTGATCGCGGTAGCCGGTGATGACGCTGTCCTTGTCACCATCAAGCGCGGAAAGCATGCCCACCGCCACGGCCTCCTGGCCGATGTAGAGGTGGCAGAAGCCGCCAATCAGGCCGAGCCCGTACAACTGCCCGGCGCGCTCCTCAAAGCGGCGGATCAGCAGCATCTGCTCGTAGAAGGTCAGCAGTTCCTCGTCGCTGGCCTTGTAAAGCTTGTCAGCTTCAAAGGCTTCCTGGAGCGAGCGCAGATCGAACGTTTCGCCATCCGTTACGGCGGCGGACTTTTTAGCGGCTTTGGCCAATGATGGTCCCCTGGGGAAAGAACTCGCCCCCGCTATAGAGGCCGATGTCGCGAAGGGGAACCGGGACCGTGCACTTTTATTACCGTGATGCGAAATTCTGATAGCCGAAGGAACCTGACGCAGGCCGCCACACGGCTGGCAAGATCACTTGATGATCATCACCATTTCATCCTCGTGCGCGACATTGAGGTCGCGGCGGACGAGTTCGCCGGCAAGATCGGGATCGGCGCCATTGGGATCGAGGCGGTCAACGCGGTTCTTCAGCTGGTCGCGCTCTATCATGGCCTGCTTCAGCTCGGCATTGCGCTGATCGAGCAGGTGAAGGTTTTCACCCCATGCAAGAAGGCCGCTCGGCCCGGCGATTGCGAGGCCCGACATCAGCAGGAGCAGCGACAGGGCACCCAACTGGGTGATCTTCTCGCTCTTCAGCCGGGGTTCGCTCCGCATTCTTGCCATGCACTCAAGAATCATATTCGATTCAATGAAGCAAGAGGAAAATGTGAGGGATTCCATGCATTTTGCTTCAGCCAAACGCACAACAAACATGTGGCCCTCACAAGCCACTGAAATATGTTACTTTTGTTACAGGCCTGCCTGAACAGCACTCGCCGCAATCCACAGGTTTGTTGGCGAATTGCGCGGCAGAGCGCCTCAATCGGGCCGAGGCCCCGCAATCCCGCTCGCTTGATACAGGGCAATCTGAAGCAGCATTTCGTCCTGCCAGATCAGAACCTGCGACTCCTCGGCATCGCTCAGAAGTTCCTCGGCGTCGATCAGCGTCCGCAGGTCCTCCTCACCTTCCAGATACTGCGCCCTGCCCAGCTTTGCCGTCAGTTTGGCTTCGCCGGCAATCTTGTCGATTATTTCACGGCGCTCGCGGCTCAGAGCCCGCTCGCGGAGGAGATCTTCGACATCGCCCAGCGCGCCCAGCACAGCCTTTCGAAACAGCTCAGCCGCCTCTGCCTGATCGGCTCTGGCTACGGCCAGGTCGCGCTTTAGCCCACTGCGACCGAAAATCGGCGCAAGCAGCGATGATCCGATCGAGACCGATTGGGTTGTGGGCTGCCCGGTCAAGGCTTCAACCATACCGACAAACGAAAGGCTGAGGTTGGGAAAGAATGCCGCCCGCGCTGCGAAAGCATCGCCGTCGGCCGCTTTGATCAGCTCTTCGGCCGCGGCAATATCGGGGCGCGATGCCAACATCACCTTTGGCGCCGGCGGCGCGATGTCAGGCATCTGAAGCTCGGATGGCGAAGGGTCGACGGCAACGTATCCCGGCGCAGGCTCACCGGTCAGCCGGGCGAGTACTGTGCGCGTACGATCAAGGCTTTGCTCGAGCAACTTCCGGCGTTCTCTCAATTCGAGAACTCGAATGGTCTGCAAACCGAGTTCGACCCGCGTCGCCGCGCCGGCCTGCTGGCGAACACGGACGATCCGCTCCAGCTCTTCCGAACGGGCGATCACGGCATCGTAGATCTGCAGGCGCCGACCCAGAGTTGCGCGCTGGACCCAGGCGCGCGCCACTTCGGCAGCAACCGACTGGCGCACGGCCTGCAATTCCCACTGTGCCGCGTTCGACCTGGCCAGTCCCGCATTGCCGCGTGCGCGAATGCGACCGAAAAGGTCGGGCTCCCAAGAGGCATCAAGCCGCAGCGACTTCGCTCCCAATTGTAGGCTTTTCCCCGAGGCCCGGCTGAACTCGCGGCCAATTCCCGCTTCGGCAGAGATTTGCGGACTGGATTGGCCACGGATGCCTGCGAGCTCCGCTCTCGCTCGGTCCAGCCGCGCACTTGCCACGCCAATGTCGGGGTTGTTGGCAAGAGCCTGATCGATCAGTTTCCCAAGTCTGGAATCACCAAGCAGGGTGTCCAGCCTTTGAGTTGGTGCACCCGCTGAAACCGCCGGCCGATCGGACCAGGCAAGATCGCCCGTTTCGTACCGCATGGCCGGCGCAACCGGACCGGCGCAACCGGCTGGCAGCACAAGAAGGGCCAAGAAGCCTGACCTGAGAGTTCTCGCGGACATCAGGAGCCTATTAACCCTAGGGAGTAAACATCGGCTTAGCACGGGCTGCCACAACGTAAGCCGGGCAGCGAGCGACAGGTTAACCAGATTTTCTCGATTGGCAGCTATCCGCGATACGGAGTGAAGCTTCATCCGGGGGATATGGCACAGCAGCTTTTTCGGAACGAGGTGATCGAGGCGGGCCGTACGCGCCTGTCCGGTCGCGTCATCGCGGCGACGCCGCCGAGCTCTTGGCTTTACACGAGCCTTGCAGTGGCGGCATTTGTCGTGGCCGTTCTGATCGCCACTTTTGGCAGCTATTCCTCGACCACCAGCGTGCGCGGCGTGGTGGCCTACGACCAAGGGGTGGCGCGGGTTTATCCCCGCGCAACAGCCGAAGTGGCGCGCATTTTCGTCAAGCCCGGGCAGCAGGTAAATGCCGGCGATCCGCTTGTGGAATTGACGGTTGCCCAAGGCGCCCAAGGCCTTGCGCCGCAGCTCAAGGACCTTGCCCGCCAGGATGCGGAACTCGAGCGCCAAACTCAACTGGCAGGCATCGAGACGATCTCCCAGTTGGCGGCGCTCACCCAGCGCGCTGCGGGGATCGAGACGACCATAGCCTCGTTGCAGCGCCAGCTCGTTCTGGCGCGTGAGCAGGTCAGGCTTGCGGAATCTGCGGCCCGGCGCGCGGAATCGCTGGCGAAAGATCAGGCCGCGACGCAGCGGCAGGTCGAAGATGCCCGTTCGTCCGTGCTTGCTCGCCGCGCGGAGGCGGAAGCCATCAACGAACAGATCGCGGCGCAGAAGGCCGCAAGGATGGCGGCATCTGCCGAGCGCGCCTTGTTGACAGCAGGCGGGGAGAAATCAGCCTCGCTCATCGAAGGCCAACGCGCCGCGCTCGCGGGTGAGCTCAAGGCCCTCGAACGCTCCGATCGCCTGGTCCTTGTGGCGCCTGTCTCAGGCACGGTGAGCGACATGACCGGCGAGATCGGTCAGCAGGTCCGCCCTGATGCAGCGGTGGCCACCATTGTGCCTCAGGGCAGCAAGCTCGAGATCTGGCTCTATGCTCCTACCAGAGCTATCGGCCAGGCACGCCCGGGCCAGGAAGTGCGACTGCAATTCGATGCGTTTCCCTATCGGACATATGGCGCCGGCACCGGCCGCATCGCGTCGGTCTCCGGCGTCCCGACAGAGGCGAGCACGCTCGATCCGGGTCTCAAGATTACCGAGCCGGTGTTCAAGATCCGGACCAGCCTCGAGATCCTTCGCACCCAGAGCCCCGGGCGGCGTGCAGATGCTGCGGCCTGGCATGACAGTGGAAGGCAGGGTCCTGCTCGAGCGGCGAAGCCTTTGGGCCTCGCTCTTCGGCTGGGGCAGCGGGGGGCCGGCTTGAGCGACTTCGATTGGCCTTGGTCCCGGCGGTTGACGCCAATTGTCCAGTCCGAAGCGGCCGAGTGCGGCCTTGCCTCGCTGGCCATGGTTGCGCGCCATTTCGGTCATAAGGTTGACCTTGCCGGCCTGCGCCGCCGCTTTCCGACCTCGCTCGACGGCCTGAACCTTCGCCAGATCATGGCCGCGGCCTCTGCGCTCGATCTCGCTCCGCGCGCCGTTCGGCTCGAAGTGGACGAAATCGGGCAATTGGCCCTCCCCGCGATACTGCACTGGGACCTCAACCATTTCGTAGTGCTCGAACGGGTCACTCCGAAATACGCCTATCTTCTTGATCCCGCTCGCGGCCGGGTCCGGATTTCGCGCAGTGCGATCGGCCGTCATTTCACCGGCGTAGCGCTGGAACTGACACCGACCCCGGACTTCAAGCCGGTTGAGGCGCGCGTCCAGACCCGGCTTACCGACCTGTGGAGCCAGCTAACCAATTTCCGCTCTGCCATCACGCAGGTGCTCTTCCTGTCGCTGCTGGTGCAGCTTGCATCGCTTGCCAGCCCGCTTTTCATGCAGATGGTTGTCGATGAGGCGGTGAACCAGAATGACAGCAGTCTGTTGACCGTGCTCCTCCTGGGTTTCGGGTTCATTTACCTGTTGCAATCAGTCACGCGGTTCCTGCGCACGTGGGTTACCGTCTGCCTTGGTCAGTCACTGACATTCCAGCTTGCCGGCAACCTGATGCGACACTTGTTACGGCTTCCCGCCTCGTACTTCGAGCGGCGCCATGTGGGCGACATCATGTCACGCCTGGGCGCGGTCGGACCGATCCAGTCGCTGTTGACGCACGGACTGGTCGACACGGTCATCGACACGACGCTGATCCTGGCCACGCTGTTCGTCATGTTCTTCATCAGTGTGCCGCTCGCCCTGATCGGTATCGGGGCAACGCTCCTCTACCTTCTCGTCACGCAGCTTACCCACCCTGCCCTTCGGCGGCTGACGGAAGAGCAGATCATCGCGCAGGCGCAGGAAGAAAGCTACGTCCTCGAAAGCATCCGCGCCATGCGAGCGATAAAGCTGCACGGCTTCGAGGCGACCCGTGAAAGCGGCTGGCGCAACCACTATGCCGAGGTCATTTCAGCCGGCTACAAATCGCAGATGGCGAACCAGAAGGTCGATTTCTTCGAGGACATTTCCTCGAACCTCGCCTTCCTGCTTACCGTCTATTTTGGCGCACTCGCGGTGATCAACCAGAGCCTGACGGTCGGCGCCCTGCTCGCCTTCCTGTCCTATCGCAGCACCTTTTCCGCCAGCGCCCGCGCGCTGGTCAAGCAATGGCAGAAATGGCGCCTGCTGTCGGTCTATCTCCAGCGCCTTTCAGACATTGTCGGCGAGCCTCGTGAACAGATTTCGCCCAACACGGTCCGCCGCACGGCCATCAGGCCGCCATCGATCCGGGCCCAAAACCTGACCTTCGCCTATTCGGCGCAAGCCGAACCCGTTCTTGCGAACGCCAGTTTCGAGATCCCGGCGGGATCGCTGGTCGCTGTGGTCGGGCCGTCGGGTGCCGGCAAGACGACCCTGATGCGGCTCCTTCTCGGCCTGCTTACACCGCAGGGCGGAACGCTCGAGGTGGACGAAGCGCCGCTGGGTTCGGCTAACCTCGCGTCGTGGCGTGCCCGGGTCGGCGCGGTCATGCAGGACGATTACCTGCTTTCCGGATCACTGGCGGACAACATCTCTTTCTTCGATCCGCACCCCAACCAGGAGCGCATCGAACGGGCGGCTCGCTTTGCCCGGATCCATGACGACATTGCCAAGATGGCCATGGGATACCATTCGCTGGTGAGCGACATGGGCGTTGCTCTGTCCTCGGGCCAGCGGCAGCGCATCCTGCTTGCCCGTGCGGTTTACCGCCAACCCGATGTCCTGATCCTTGATGAGGGCACGGCCAATCTGGACACGCAGACCGAGGAAGTGCTCGCCCGGTCCATTTCCGGCTGGCCTATCACGCGCATCGCCATATCGCACCGCCCCGCCCTGGTCAGGCTGGCGGACATCATCCTCGAAGTCGATGGCGGGCATGTCACTGTGAAGACGCGCGCCGAAGCCGGTTTTGCGGCGCCCCGCGCCCAACCCCATCCTGTTGCGGGCTATTCGAAGGAAGGTGTTGCATGAACATCCACACAACCGTGGCGGCCCCTCTCGAATTCAACGTCGATCTCGATGTGGACATGCTCGCGGATCAGTTCCGTTCGAACAGCCACGTGCGTATCCCGCACATCCTGCAGAGCGGCGCGCCCGAACTTTACCGATACCTCGAAACTGGCGAGGACTGGATCCAGCTGCTTAACAAGCCGGGCGGCGGCGCGCATGAAATCCCGCTTTCACAGTGGCGTGACGAAAAGCTGCCGGGCAAGGCCCGCATCCTGCGCGAAGCCAACGAAAACGCCTGCCATGGCTTCCAGTACAGCTACGCAGCCCTGCGCATCCCCGCCGAAGGGGAAAGCTGCGCCGATCCGGTGCTGAACAAAATCGGCAAGATGCTCTCCGATCCGCAGATTACCTCGATGCTGGCGGCAATCACCGGAATCGACAATCCGGTGTTCACTGACGGCCAGGTTACGGCCTATGGCAGCGGCGACTTCCTGACCGGGCACGATGATGATCTTGCTGGATCGGGACGCGCCGCCGCTTTCGTGCTTGGGTTGACGCCGCAATGGCGGCTCGAATGGGGCGGCCTGCTGACCTTCCACGATCTTGGCGAGGTACCCTTCTGGGGAATGATCCCGCAATTCAACACGCTAGACCTGTTCGCCGTGCCCAAGCACCACAGCGTATCCTACGTGACGCCTGCGGCCCCCCGGCAGCGCTATTCGATTACTGGCTGGCTCTCTCGAAGGTAGGGCGACGCCGCCTCAGCCTGAGGTGACGTCCATCGCGCCAGAGCTGCGGACGGTTATTTCCACGTCGATGACAAATTCGCTGCGCCGTGCCTTGAAATGGCGAGCAAGTCGCGGATCGAAAAAGTCCTTGAGCATCGGGGGCCGCCGCGAAGCGAAATAGAACTCCGGGTCCGTCATGACGTCCTCGTCGGCGCTGAGCCGCAATTCGTCCTTGCGCGTCACGGTTTCGACAACGCACCAGGCGTGGGTGAAACCCGCACTGCGCAAAGCATAGGCGCGGTGATAGCCATTCTGCAGCAGCACGCGCGAATTGCTCCGAATGCCGCTCAGCAAGTTCGAACCGAAACCGATCGGCACGCCAATCATGGCCGTCGCCGGGTGATCTAGCGCCAGTGCAGCAAGGTCAGCGCCCTGCATCAGGATCGGCCTGTGCTCCCTGAAATCGCTGGAATAGGAAACGAACTGGAAGCGCGATGAGCTCATGCGGCGCACCCGGTACGGCGGAAACTGACGATTAAGCGAAAGGCAGAAGCGGAACAGGGCTTCGTCTGATGGATTTGCGCCCAATTCATCAGCGATGCGCCGCGAATAGCCAGCTTCCACCTGGATCTGCGAGATGACCAGCTTGTCCAGCTCGACAAGTTCGAAGCTGTAAGGGAGGTCGGCGAATGATGCCTTGAACCAGCGGTGATCCTCGACCTCACGCGCAAGGCCTTGCAAGTGCTCGGGCAGAGGCCGGCATTCGATGGTGTCGGCAAGCCCGGCTTCGGTCTGTTCGAGATCGTAATAGATATCGTTGGCCTCGCGCCAATCGGCAGCGTGGCTGCGAAGGTCGCAGTCCCCTTCCCGGATGACCTTGGCCGTCTGGAAGTCGAGATAGTCCTGAAGCTGCGGCTGGCCGAGGATCCAGACCATCTCGCGCTCGTCCGGCCTAAGGCCAGTGCCCGGTGCTTCCTGGCCAGTCTGGTCAGCTTTCAGGGGTTCCAGGATGTGCTTCATGGCGCAATCTTAGTGCATAGCTCTTACCAAACCGCAAAGGGCGCAAGGCCGTATTGGCCGATGACGCGCAAATAGAAAGGGGCAGGATTGCTCCTGCCCCTCCTAATTCGACATGCAGTCGGGTCTTAGCACTTGCTGTGCTTGGACTTCTTCGACTTCTTGGTCTTCTTCGACTTGCACTTGTTGGACTTCTTGGTGCCCTTGCTGCCGCACCAGCTGCTCGGCGGGGTCGGCGAGTCACCGCAGGTGCGGCCCTTGCTGCCTGCGCCATAGACCATTTCGAGTTCGTTCAGATTGAGATCACGCATCGTCCAGCTCCTGTTGCATTCGTTAACTTCGCGACCGACCGAATGCAGAGATGCAGTCCCAATTCTGCGCTGTCACGCCGTTTCTATGGTTAACAAATGGGCGTCTCAAAATGGGTCATTAAGCATTTCACCAGTAAATTGGTCATTGGTGTTAGAATTCGAGCGCGAGAATTGTTCATGCTCGCAGAATAATGACTTTCGCCCGTGAGCATATTGCCGGGCACAGTGATAGGCGCCCCGCGGAAGTGTATGCGGCGTCACAAATGCTGAGGTATGAAAGTGGTGCGCCCGACGGGATTCGAACCCATGGCCCCCAGATTAGGAATCTGGTGCTCTATCCGGCTGAGCTACGGGCGCACTCCCGGCCTCCTTAGGCAGGGGCTCGCAGCGATGCAATCAGTTCGCTTCGCTTGGCGGCACCACAGGGAACAGCACCGGCGCGATCTCGACGCCTTCCTCGTAAAGCTCGAGCGCCTGCTGAGTCGTTGCCTGGCCGTGGATCGGCTCGGCGTCACGCTCTCCGTAATGGATGGCACGGGCGGTGTCGGCGAATTTGTCACCGACATAGGTCGAACTCTTAAGCGCCTCGGCCTGCGCCGCCGCAATGGCGCGAAACATTTCGACTGCTTCGGGCGGAATGGCCGGGCCGGTGTTGGTTGCCTGTGCCGGGACGTTAGCCGCCGGCGCCGGCGTCTGCGCGCGCGGGAGTTCCGGAAGCTGGTTGCCCTTGCGCGCAACGTTGGGTGCCTGGACCGCCTTGATGACATCGGTCGAATCGCAGATCGGGCAGGAAATCAGCCCCCTGCCCTGCTGACGCGAGAAATCGTCCGATGAGGCAAACCACCCCTCGAAACGGTGCACTCCCGGCTGGCACTGAAGATCATAGACGATCATGATGCGCGCTAATTGGGAATTTCCCGCCGATTGGCAAGACTTGGCAGCTGTGCGCGCACTTCGGCAATGCGCGCCGGGTCCACTTCGGCAAAGCCAAGGCCGGGGGTTTCGCCGCCCATGTCCAGCAGGCTGCCGCCCCACGGATCGAACACGACGCTGTGGCCATAGGTCTCGCGCCCGTCCTCATGCCGCCCGACCTGCGCCGCACTGATGACAAAGGCGCTTGCCTCGATGGCGCGGGCGCGCTGGAGCACGTGCCAGTGATCGCGCCCGGTGGGCACCGTGAAGGCAGCCGGTATCGCGATAGAGTCGCACCTGCGCCGCCCAAGCGCCTCGAACAAGGCGGGAAAGCGGATGTCGTAGCAGATCGCCAGGCCCAGCCTGCCGACCGGCGTACCCTCGACAATGCCAAGCGCTTCGCCGGGGGCATAGGCATTGGACTCGCGCCAGCTCTCACCCGTCGCCAGATCGACGTCAAACATGTGGATCTTGTCATAGCGGCCCGCGATCTGCCCCATGGGATCGATCACCAGTGCACGGTTGGCAAAGCGGCCATCCTCGCGCAGCACTGCAATGGAACCGAGCGCGAGCCACATGCCATGGCGTGCCGCTGATTCCCGGCAGTCCTCGAGCAAGCGGTCATCTTCCTCTGCGACAATCCTGCTGGCTGCGCGCTTGCGGTCCCGATCGATGATGTTCGACATTTCAGGTGTGAACATCATCGCCGCGCCGCCCGCCTTCGCCTCTGCCAGCGCATCGACGATTGTCCGCGCATTGGCATCGGGATCGATGCCCGAACACATCTGCAGCAGCGCGATGCGTGTCATCAGAGGCCCAGCACCGGGTCCAGCTTGCCCGCCCGGTCCAGCGCGTGGATATCGTCCGAACCGCCATAGGCTACGCCATCGATGAAGATCTGCGGCACGGTGCGGGCATCCGGTTTGCGTTCAACCATTTCCGCGCGTTTCTTCGAGTCCATTGTCACATCATATTCAGTGTACTGGACGCCCTTGGAATCGAGCAGCGCCTTGGCGCGCACGCAGTAGGGGCAGCCCCATTGGGTGTAGATTTCGACCTGTGCCATGATGATCCCGACTTGAGGACTTGAAAGACTGCGGGGCTAACATATCTTCCGAACTGTGTCATGCGCCCCAAAGGGCATGGCACAGGACCAGCGGGATGCCCTTTTGGGGTCCCGCGCAGAACCGAAGATTGCTCAATAGAGGATTTTTGCCATGAACCGTTTTGATTTCTCCCCCTATCGCCGCAGCACCGTGGGCTTTGACCGCCTGTTCGACCTGCTCGAAAACGCCGGCCGCAACAGCGGAGACAATTACCCGCCCTTCAATATCGAGCGCCGCGGTGAGGATGCCTATCGCATCACTCTGGCAGTTGCCGGCTTCAAGCCCGACGAGCTCGACATCACTGCCCAGCAGAACCTGCTGGTGGTTTCGGGCCGCAAGGCGCCCGAAGCGCAGGATGGCGCGCAGTTCCTCCATGTTGGCATTGCCCAGCGCGGGTTTGAGCGCCGCTTCGAGCTGGCAGACTTCGTCCGCGTCGATAACGCCAACCTTGAAGACGGGCTGCTGCTGATCGACCTGGTGCGCGAAGTGCCCGAGGCGATGAAGCCCAAGAAGGTGCCGATCGCCGGGCAGAAGACGCTTACCCTGGTCGAGAGCGACAAGGATGAAGGCAAGGCTGCCTGATCCGGCGGCATGACGCCACAGCCAGATCGTTAAAGTTCGGGGGCGAGCCCGGGAAGGCCCGCCCCCACGGCGCTTGCGCGCCGTCCTGTCCTTGCTGATCGTCCGGGTCGCAGAAGACGATCAGTTCCGGTACAAGCTGTAAACCCTGTTGGCCCAAAACCGCCATGCCCCGGCGGTATTCAAGAGCGCGACTCTACTATTGCCCGAAACCACTGTGGGGGGCAATGACCTGCCGGAATGTTTTCAAAAAGGTTAATTCCTTAAGACCTTTGCGGAAAGATCTAAGGAACCATGCTGATGCCGCGCGTCAGACCAGTCGCGATTGTGCCAGCGCCGCGCCAATGAAACCGGCGAACAGCGGGTGCGGATCGAACGGCTTGCTCTTCAGCTCCGGGTGGAACTGAACGCCGACGAACCACGGATGGTCGGGCCGCTCGACGATTTCAGGCAGCAGGCCATCGGGCGACATGCCGGAAAAGACCAGTCCGCCCTGCTCCAGCCGTTCACGGTATGCGCCGTTCACTTCGTAGCGGTGGCGGTGGCGTTCGGAAATCGTCGTCGCACCGTAGATCGCCGAAACGTGGCTATTGCCCGCCAGCTTCGCCTCATAGGCACCGAGCCGCATCGTGCCGCCTAGGTCCGATTCAGCGCCGCGCTGCTGCAGGCCTTCGGGGCTCATCCATTCGGTGATGATGCCCACCACCGGCTCGCTCGGTTCGCCGAACTCGGTCGAGCCTGCACCGGCGATTCCAGCGGTGTTGCGAGCGCCTTCGACGCAGGCCATCTGCATACCGAGGCAGATGCCGAAAAACGGCACCTTGCGTTCGCGCGCGAAGCGGACCGAGGCGATCTTGCCTTCCGTCCCGCGCACGCCGAAGCCGCCGGGGACAAGGATGCCGTGCAACGGCTCAAGCCGCGCGGCGATCTCGCTGTCGTCGCCTTCGAATATTTCGGCGTCGATCCACTTGATGTTGACCTTCACCCGGTGCGCCATGCCGCCGTGGACCAGCGCCTCGTTGAGGCTCTTGTAGGCATCCGGCAGGCCGACATACTTGCCGACAACGCCGATGTTCACTTCGCCTTCTGGATTCTGGTAGCGGTCGACGATGTCGATCCAGCGGGAAAGGTCCGGCGCGGCGGAGCTGTCGATGCCAAAGTGGCGCAGCACTTCCGCGTCGAGTCCCTCTGCGTGGTATTGCAGCGGCACGGCATAAATCGACTTTGCATCGAGAGCCGGGATCACCGCTTCCTTCCGCACGTTGCAGAACTGCGCGATTTTGGCGCGTTCGTTGTCGGGCAGCGGATGTTCGCAGCGGCACAGGAGCACGTCAGGCTGGACGCCCAGGCTGGTGAGCTCACGTACAGAGTGCTGCGTCGGCTTGGTCTTGAGCTCGCCCGCGGCCGAGACATAGGGCACCAGCGTGACGTGGATCGAGCAGGTTTCCTCGCGCCCCAGCTCGTTGCGCAGCTGGCGGATCGCCTCGATGAAGGGAAGGCTCTCAATGTCTCCGACCGTGCCGCCGATTTCGCAGAGCACGAAGTCGAGGTCGTCGAGGTCGGCGCGGGCGAAGTGTTTGATCGCGTCGGTAACGTGCGGAATCACCTGCACGGTCGCGCCGAGATAGTCGCCGCGACGCTCCTTGGTGATGATGTCGCGATAGATCCGGCCCGAGGTGATGTTATCGCCCTGGTGCGCCGAAACGCCGGTGAAGCGCTCGTAGTGGCCGAGGTCGAGGTCGGTTTCTGCGCCGTCGTCAGTCACATAGACTTCGCCGTGCTGGTAGGGGCTCATCGTGCCGGGGTCGACATTCAGGTAGGGATCGAACTTGCGGATGCGGACCTTGAATCCGCGCGCCTGCAGCAGCGCTGCGAGGCTTGCCGCCATGAGACCTTTGCCGAGCGAGGAGACCACGCCGCCGGTAATGAAAATGAACCGCGCCATGGGAGTCGGGCCTTAAGCGAGAGGTTGGGGTTTGGGCAAGCGTCCTGCGGTGAAATCCACAGTTGCGCACGGCAATTCGCTCCCGCCCGCCGCAATCGGCGGATGGGAGCCAGCCCTGCCCGTCTGGGTTACTTGGTGGCGGGGGCCGCCGGGTTGGGCGCCGCAGGGTTGCCTGCCGGTCCCCGGGCCGGAGCCGCCGGATTGGCGCCCGGGGCACCGGGGTTCGGCGTTACCGGAACCTGCTGGACCGGCGCGGGGGCCGAGCGCTGCAGCGAGGTATCGATCTTCTGCCCGCTCGAGTGACCGGCAGCGAGCGCTGCCAGAACGATCGAGAGGCCGACGAAAATCGTCGCCAGGATGGTCGTCGCCCGGGTCAGGAAGTCTGCCGCGCCGCGCGCCGACATCAGGCCAGCCGGGCTGCCGCCCACGCCAAGGCCGCCGCCTTCGGACTTTTGCATGAGGATCACGCCGACAAGCAGCGCGCCTACGATAGCCTGGAGGACGGTGAGGAAGAGAAGCATTAATCCGGGGCCTTTGACCTGAGTTGCGCCGCATCTAGGCGCAGGCGGGCGTTTTCGCAAGCCCGCCGCACCCGTGCATCACTGTCAGTCGACCGGTTCGGTACCGGCCGATGCGATGATTGCGGCAAAGCTTTCCGCGGCAAGGCTGGCCCCGCCGACCAGCGCCCCGCCCACGCCTTCGGCAGCCAGCAGCGCGCCCGCATTCTCTGCATTGACCGAACCGCCGTACAGAATGCGCACGCCGTCACCCTTGTCACCATAGGCGGCGGTGATGCGGTCACGGATGGCCTTGTGCATGGCGATCACGTCCTCGACCTCGGCAACGCGGCCTGTGCCAATCGCCCAGACGGGTTCGTAAGCCACCGAGACCTTGCCCGGGGCCAGCTCGGCAATCACTTCCGCCGAGGGCAGCGAATTGTCGACCTGCACCGAAACGACGGCCTCCGCCTTGCCGGCATCGCGCTCTTCCAGCGTTTCGCCAACGCAGACGATCACGCCGAGACCGGCCTCGATGGCGGCTTCGGCCTTGGCCTTGACCAGCGCATCGCTTTCGCCGTGGTCCTTGCGGCGCTCGCTGTGCCCGACGATGGCGAAGCTGGCACCGCAATCCGCGAGCATGGGGGCGGAAATATCACCCGTGTGCGCACCCTTGGCGGCGACATGGCAGTCCTGCCCGCCGACGCCGATGGCCTGAGCGGCCTCGGCAAACGCGTTGATAAGCGTGAACGGCGGCGCAAGCGCAACCTGCACGCCGGGATAGCGCGCCGCCGCGCGGTCAATCGCGCGGGCTTCGGACAGCATCGCACGCGTGCCGTTCATTTTCCAATTGCCGACGACATAGGGGGCAGAGGACATGGCTAAAAACTAACTCCCTGTTTTTGCAGACGGCGCGCCCGATTCCGATGGATCAAGGGTGCGGCCACTTGCGGGGGCAGCTAGGGGCGAGGAGCCAAGTTGTCAAAACCGCCTGCGATGAATCGAGTTCATTGCGGTCCTGAATGCGCGCAGAGTGTGCCTTTCATGTCCCGCCGCAAGCTCTTGGCTAGGCCATTGCCCTAGGCCAACAACCGCCGTAAAGCCGCGCCTCGGTTCCAGTCCCAGGTGAAGCTGTCACGATGCTCGAGTTCTTTCGCAAGTTCATGAAATCCAAGGTCGGTCTGGCCTTGACCCTGGGCTTTGTCGGCCTGATGGCACTAGCCTTTGTCCTCGCTGACGGCGTTTCCAGCCTTGGCGGCGTGAGCGCCGGCAGCAAGGTGGCCACAGTGGGCAACCGCTCGGTTACCGCCCAGACGCTTTCGTCGGCGGCGACCAGCACGGTTGACCGCACCCGCAAGCAGAACCCGACGGCCACCATGAAGCAGTTCGTCGACTCAAACGGCCTGAACGAGCTGCTCGACCAGCTGATCGACGTCGCCGCGATTGCCGTCTGGGGCGATGACAACGGAATGGTCGCGGGCAAGCGCCTGGTGGACAGCGAACTGCTCAAGATCCCGTCGTTCCGCGGCACCGACGGCAATTTCAGCGAAGCGAACTATCGCGGCGCGCTGGCACAGGCCGGGCTCAATGAGGCGGATTTCCGCCAGCAGGTCGCCGATGACCTGATTGCCAAGCAAGTGCAGATTCCCGCGGCCTTCGGCGCACGCATGGGCCTGGACCCGATGCTGCGCTATGCCGGGCTGCTCAGCGAAACGCGCGAAGGCGCGATCGCGCTGATCCCGTCAGCGGCCTTTGCCCCGGCGGGCGAGCCGAGTGCGCAGGAACTGGCAGCCTATTACAAGGCAAACCAGTCCAATTACATGCGTCCCGAACGCCGCGTGATCCGTTATGCGACCTTCGATGACAGCGTGATCAAGAACGTTCCTGCGCCGACCGAGGCGCAGATCGCCGACCGCTACAAGGCCGAGGGCGAAAAGTTCGCCGCCACCGAGGCGCGCAAGCTGACCCAGGTGATCGTACCGACGGAGGCTGCGGCCAAGGTTATCGTCGCCGACCTCGGCAAGGGTATGACGCTCGATGCCTCGGCTCGGTCGAAAGGCCTTTCGGCTGCCTCACTCGCCTCGATCGAAAAGGCCGATTACCAGCTGCAGAGCTCTTCGGCGCTGGCCGATGCGGTCTTTGCGGCCAAGCCGGGTGCAATTGTCGGCCCGCTTAAGGGCGCGCTCGGCTGGTTTGTCGTGCGTGTTGAGGCCGACACCAGCAAGGCTGGCAAGACGCTTGAACAGGCCCGTCCCGAGCTGGTCGCCGAGCTGAATGAAGAGAACAAGCGCCACGCGCTCGCCGAATTCTCGGCCAAGGTCGAGGACGGTTTCGACAATGGCGGTTCGTTGACCGACATCGCCAAGGACCTTGGCCTGACGCTGAAGCTGTCGCCGCCGCTGCTCTCGAACGGCGCGGTCTATGGCAGTGCTGACCAGAAGGCTCCGGCCGAGATCGCCCGCGTGCTGCAGGCCGCCTTCTTCATGGAAGGCGAGAACCAGCCCCAGCTGGCCGAAGTCGATCCGGGCAAGTCATTCATCGTCTTTGACGTGACCGGCATCCAGCCCGCCGCCCCTGCCCCCATCGCCGAAATCCGCGCGCAGGTCGCAGCCGACCTGATGCTGCAGAAGGGTTCGGCTGCCGCCGGGAAGGCCGCCGAACAGGTCATGGCCGCAACGAAAAAGGGCACCGACATGCAGGCCGCCATGTCCGCGCTCGGCAAGCCGCTGCCACCGGTCGACCGCGTCAATATGCCGCGCCAGCAGCTGGCCCAGATGGGCGGCCAGATCCCGCCGCCGGTTGCATTGATGTTCGGCCTTGCGCGCGGATCGGTGAAAATCCTGCCTGCGCCGCGCAACCGGGGTTTCTATGTCGTCTCGGTCAAGTCGATCACGCCGGGCAAGGTTGATCCCAAGGATCCCGAACTCGTCCGCGCCCGCCGCGATTTCGGCACCCTTGCCGGCCGCGAATATGCCGAACAACTGCGGGCCGCGATCAAGGCCGAGGTTGGCGTGAAGAAGAATACCTCCGCGATCGACGCGCTGAAGCGTCAGCTCCTCGGCGGCAACTGAGGCACCGGGACCAGGCAGATGGCCGGCGCTCACCCTGAGAACTGGGACAAGGCCCATGCCCAGCTTGCTGCCGGCCTGCCGGCTCTCGTCTGGCGCAGGCTGGTTGCCGATACCGAAACCCCGGTCGGCGCGGCGATCAAGCTGATCGAGCCGGGGCGCGGCGATTTCCTGCTCGAATCGGTCCAGGGCGGCGAAGTTCGCGGGCGTTATTCGATGCTTGGCATCAATCCCGACCTCGTGTTCCGGGCGACGGGCCATGCGGCCGAGGTCAACCGGAAGTGGCAGACGGATCGCGAGCACTTCGAGGCCTTGCCCGGTGACGCGCTGAGCGAACTTCGCGCGCTGGTCACGGCTTGCCGGATCGAAGTCCCCGATGTTCTGCCCAAGGCACTGGCCACTTTTGTCGGCTATTTCGGTTATGAGACGATCGGGCTGGTCGAAAACCTGCCCCGCGCGCCGCAATCGGCGCTTGAGCTGCCGGACATGCTCTTCGTTCGGCCCACGCTGGTGCTGGTGTTCGACCGGCTGACCGACGATCTGTGGTGTGTCGCCCCCGTCTGGCCGGAAGGCACGGCCGAAGGCCAGCTCGATGCCGCTGCCGAGCGGATCGACGAAGCCCTGCGCCGCGTGGCCGCTCCCGCGCACGCCACCCCTGCCCTTGCCGACCTGCCAGAACCGGCGCTTACGCCCGTCCTGCCCGAAGGCCGCTATCGCGAGATGGTGCTGAAGGCGAAGGACTACATCACCGCCGGCGACATCTTCCAGGTCGTGCTGGCCCAGCGCTTCACCACGCCTTTCGCGCTTCCCGCGTTCCACCTCTACCGCGCGCTGCGCCGGGTGAACCCCTCGCCGTTCCTCTATTTCCTCGACCTGCCCGGCTTTGCCGCCGTAGGTTCAAGCCCGGAAATCCTCGTCCGCGTGCGCGATGGCGAGGTGACCATCCGCCCGATCGCCGGAACCCGTCCGCGCGGTGCCACGCCGGAACAGGACCGCGAGAACGAGGCCAGCCTTCTCGCCGATCCCAAGGAACGCGCCGAGCACCTCATGTTGCTCGACCTCGGTCGCAACGACGTCGGCCGGGTGGCTGAAGCGGGATCGGTGCGCGTGACCGAGAGCTACACGATCGAACGCTACAGCCACGTCATGCACATCGTCAGCAATGTCGTCGGTCGGCTCGACACCAGGAACCACGACGCTATCGACGCGCTGTTCGCGGGCTTCCCGGCAGGCACTGTCTCGGGCGCGCCCAAGGTTCGCGCCTGCGAGATCATTGCCGAACTCGAAGCCGAAACGCGCGGAGCCTATGCCGGCGGTGTCGGCTATTTCGCGCCCGATGGCTCGGTCGACAGCTGCATCGTGCTGCGCACCGGCATCGTCAAGGACGGCACCCTGCACGTACAGGCCGGTGCAGGCATCGTCTCGGACAGCCAGCCGGAATACGAACAGCGCGAGTGCGAGGCCAAGGCCGGCGCGCTGTTCGCCGCCGCGCGGGAGGCCGTGCGCGTCGCCTCGGAGCCCGGCTTCGGGCAATGAGCGCTGCGGAGGGCGCCTCTTCCTTCATTTTCGAAATGACCGCGAAAGACAATGCGCAGGCCGCCGCGCTGATTGCCGGGCGCCATCCGCTGCGCCGCGTGGGGCCGTTGCTGATCGTGGCGTTATCATTGATCTTAGGCGGACTGCTGGCCTTGGCGACCGCCCGGCTTTCCCCGGACGGCGACGCGCGCCGTGCCTTCGGACTGGGCGCGGCCGCCACCGCGCTGTTCCTCGGCTTCCAGTACCTGCTGCTTCTCCGCATCGCGCTGAACACAACTCAGCGATCGATAGAGAGCCTAGGCTGGACCGGGCGCGCCGTCGAAGGCGTGATCGATCAGGAAGGCATCACTTTCGAGGGCACGCTCCGCCTCGACTGGAGCAACCTGCGCCGCGTGATCGAGGGGCCGGCACACATCGTCCTCCTCTCCGGCGACCTCGCTCCGATCGCCCTGCCCAAGCGGGCGCTTGGTGAAGAGGCGCGAAATCTGTTGCCCGCCGCGCCGCTCCCCGCCTAAAGCGCGACCCACCATGATCCTCGTTATCGACAATTACGACAGCTTCACCTGGAACCTCGTCCATTACCTGATGGAAATGGGGGCCGAGGTTGAGGTCGTTCGCAATGACGCGATTTCGGCCGGTCAGGCGATCAGCTCGGGCGCGCAGGGTTTCCTGATCTCGCCCGGCCCCTGCACCCCAAACGAGGCGGGTATCAGCCTTGACCTGGTCGGCGCGACTGCCGAAGCGGGCAAGCCGCTGCTGGGCGTGTGCCTCGGCCACCAGTCGATCGGCCAGTATTTCGGCGGCAAGGTGGTGCGCGGCGGGCTGATGCACGGCAAGACCTCGCCCGTCACCCATGACGGCACCGGGCTGTTCGAAGGCCTGCCTTCGCCCTTCACTGCCACGCGCTATCACTCGCTGATCGTCGAGGACATTCCGGACAGCCTCGTGGTCAACGCGCGCAGCGATGACGGCCACGTCATGGGCTTCCGCCATGCAAGCCTGCCGATCCACGGAGTGCAGTTCCATCCCGAGTCCATCGCTACCGAGCATGGACATGAGATGCTGGCGAACTTCCTGAAAATCTGCGGCGTCGACGCGCGCCTGCCGGCCTGACCGGCGAACCGGCATGTTGGCGATGAACTGGCGCCGCGTGCTGATTATTGCACTCGCGTTGTTGGTCGGCATTCTCCTGTTCCGCAATGTCGGCAAGGCCCCCACCCCGACTAAAGCGGGCGATTGCACTCCCACCACTTTCGAGAACGCCGCTTTCACCGAATGCGTTGCCGTTCCCGGAAAGCACCAGATTTCGCTGCGCCTCAAAGGTAAGGAAGGCGTGATCTTCCGCGGCTTTCCCACGCTGGCGCAGGAATTAGACAGCAAGACCGTGGCCTTCGCGGTCAATGGCGGCATGTACGACACCGCGAGCCGACCGATTGGCTACTATGTCGAAGGTCGTGAGCGCCTGCGCCAGATCAACAAGGCCGATGCTGAGGGCAATTTCTACCTCAAGCCCAACGGAGTGTTCTTCGGCGAGGCGGACGGCGGCTGGCGTGTGCTGACCAGCGAAGAATTTGCCCAGCAGGTAAACAAGCGCCCGCTTTTCGGCACCCAGTCCGGGCCGATGCTGCTGGTCGGCGGCAAGCTGCACCCCAGCCTTGCCGAGAACGGCGCCTCGCTGAAGCTTCGCAACTCCGTCTGCGTCGATGGCAAGGGCGCTGCGCACTTCGCCATTTCGGACGAGCCGGTCTCCTTCGGCCAGATCGCCCGCCTGATGAAGCGCGCCTGCGGGGATGCCAACGCGCTGTTTCTTGACGGCACGGTCTCGTCGCTGTGGTACCCGGCGGGCGGGCGCATGGATGTACGATTCCCGCTCGGCCCCTTGATTGTCGTGACGAATGTTTCCAAGGAGCCCGGGAAATGACCAATCCTGCCGCTCCCATGACCTTTGACGAGGCCGAAGCCCTGTTCGGGCAGATGCTCGACGGTGACCTGGCCGATGAGGAAGTTGCGCGCATCCTTGTCGCCATGACCGAGCGGGGAGAGACCTCGGAAGAAATCGCCGGGGCCGCCGCCGCCATGCGCGCGCGGATGATCACGGTCGATGCGCCGGACAATGCCATCGACGTTTGCGGTACGGGCGGCGACGGGCAGCACACGCTCAACGTTTCGACCGCGGTCGCTATCGTCGTCGCGGCCTGCGGCGTGCCGGTGGCCAAGCACGGCAATCGCGCGGCATCGAGCAAGTCGGGCGCAGCAGACACGCTCGAAGCCCTCGGCCTCGACCTGTCCCGCGCCGCTGAGACCGCCGAGGCGACACTGGGCGATATCGGCATCTGCTTCCTCTTCGCTGGCGCCCATCACCCCGCCATGGGCCGGATCATGCCGATCCGCCGCGCTATCGGCCGCCGGACGATCTTCAACCTGTTGGGCCCGCTCGCCAATCCGGCCCGGGTCAAGCGCCAGCTCGTCGGTATTGCCCGCCCGGCCTATGTGCCGATCTACGCCGATGCCATTGCCCGGCTCGGCACTGACCAAACATTCGTCGTCTGCGGGGACGAGGGGCTGGACGAATTGAGCCTTGCGGGCGGCAACGAACTCGCCATCGTGACGGGCGAGAATGTCTCGATGCGCCGCATCGCGGCGGAAGAGGCGGGGCTCTCCCTCGCACCGATCGAGACCATCCGCGGCGGCGACGCGGCCTACAACGCCGCCGCCCTCTCGCGCCTGCTTCTGGGGGAGACTGGCCCCTACCGCGACGCCGTGCTGTTCAACGCCGCCGCCGCGCTGATGGTGGCGGGCGAGGCCTCAGACTGGCGCTCTGGCGTCGAGGAAGCGGCGGAAGCCATAGACAAGGGGCTCGCCAAGGGCCTGCTCGATTGCTGGATTGCGAGCGTCAAATGACCGACAAACTGACCGAAATCTGCGACACCACCCGCGCGGAGGTTGCCCGCCGCAAACCCTTGCGCTCGCTCGCTGACCTCGACGCTGCCGCGCAGCAGCAGACCGCCCCGCGTGGGTTCGAGGCCGCCCTGCGCGCCAAGGCCGCCGCTGGCTACGCCCTGATCGCCGAGATCAAGAAGGCCAGCCCCTCCAAGGGCCTGATCCGCGCCGATTTCGATCCCCCAGCACATGCTCGCGCCTATGAGGCTGGCGGTGCGGCCTGCCTGTCGGTGCTGACCGACGCTCCCTATTTCCAAGGGCACGAGGACTACCTCATTGCGGCCCGCGCCGCCTGCACACTACCTGTGATCCGCAAGGATTTCATGGTCGATCCGTGGCAATGTGCCGAAGCGCGCGCGATGGGGGCCGACGCCATCCTGATCATCGTCGCCGCCCTGTCAGACGCACAGATGGCCGAGATAGAAGCGGCCGCTACGGAGCGCGGCATGGACGTGCTGGTCGAAGTCCACGACGAAGCCGAAATGGAGCGCGCGGCGACGCTCAAGTCTCGCCTGATCGGGGTCAACAACCGCGATCTCAAGCGCTTTGTCACCGACCTTGGAAACACCGAACGCCTCGCCCCGCTGGCGCCCGAAGGCACGCTTCTGGTCGGCGAGAGCGGCATCAACAGCCACGCCGATATCGAACGGCTTGCCCGCGCAGGCGTGCGGACTTTCCTGGTGGGCGAAAGCCTGATGCGGCAGGCCGATGTCGAGGCTGCGACACGGGCATTGCTGCAGGGCTGAAGCCGGTCCAGACTGCGAGGTGAAACGATGAGCGAACTGACCCACCTCGACAAGGACGGCAAGGCCCGCATGGTCGACATCGGCGGCAAGGCGGAGACGCGCCGGGTGGCCGTAGCCAGCGGTTTCATCGCCATGTCCGCCGCCGCTCTCGCCGCGATACGCGATGGCGAGGTGCCCAAGGGCGACGTGCTCGCCACCGCGCGCATTGCCGGGATCATGGCGGCCAAGAAGTGCGCAGAGCTGATCCCGCTCTGCCACCCCTTGGCGCTCGATTCGGTGACGGTAGATTTTGCCTTGGAAGAGACCGGCGTTCGCGTCACCGCCAGCGCCTCGCTTAGTGGGCGGACGGGCGTGGAAATGGAAGCGATGACAGCCACATCCATCGCACTTCTGACAATCTACGACATGGCCAAGGCTATCGACAAGGCGATGGTGATCAGTGAGGTCCGCCTGCTGTCCAAGAGCGGCGGCAAGTCTGGCGACTGGAAGGCGCCCGAATGAGTGCCATGCTGACGCTGGAAGAGGCGCAGGCGCGGCTGCTTGCCCTAGCCCCGGTGCTGCCGGTGGAACATGTCGACGTGCCGGGAACGCTCGGCCGCTACCTCGCCGAGCCTCTCAAGGCGCGACGCACCCAACCTGCCGCCCATGTTTCTGCGATGGATGGCTATGCCGTACGCGGGCCAGACCTCGGCGGGCCGTGGAATGTGATCGGGGAAAGCGCGGCAGGGCATCCCTGCTCGGGCTCAGTCGGCGCCGGACAAGCGGTTCGCATATCGACCGGCGCTCTGGTGCCGGATGGTGCGGACGCGGTGATCGTGCAGGAAGACGTGGCGCGTGAGGGGGATAGCCTCACCCTAACTGGCACGCCGCCCTCCCCCCCGGCAAGCACATCCGGCTTTGTGGTTCGGACTTCGGCATCGACACAGAGCTGTTGCCCTCAGGCACGCGAATCGGGCCTGCGCAGCTCGCGCTCGCCATTGCAGCTGGACACAGGCACATTGCAGTGCGCCGCAAGCCGCGGGTGACCATCATCGACAGCGGCGATGAACTCGCGGGCGATCCCGAAGCCTGTGCCGTCCATCAGGTGCCCGCTAGCAACGGAGCGATGCTGGCTGCACTGCTGGCCTCGCTGCCGTGCGACGTCGACCGCATCGGGCCGGTTCCGGACGACCTGACCCTGCTCACCAATGCCTTCCACATGGCCCACGATGCCGACGTGATCGTAACAACCGGCGGCGCGTCGGTGGGCGATCATGACCTGATCCGTCCGGCGATCGAGACTTGGGGCGGCGCGATTGATTTCTGGAAGGTGGCGATCAAGCCGGGCAAGCCGCTGCTCGTCGCCACAAAGGGCAAACAGGTGGTGGTCGGGCTGCCTGGCAATCCGGTGTCCAGCCATGTTACGGCACTGCTCTTCCTCCTGCCTTTGCTGCGCACGGCGCTGGGGGCTGCGAAGCCGCTCCCGCTAGCCGTCGAGCTGCCATTGGCTGCGCCCCTGCCGGCGGGCGGAGACCGCCGCGAGTTCCTGCGCGGGCGGCTGGTTTCCGGCGGCGTTGAAGTGCTCACCCAGCAGGACAGCGGCGCGCTCGCGGCCATGGCAGCGGCACAGGTGCTGATCGACCGGCCCGCAAATTCTCCGGTTGTCGCTCCGGGAGCCATGGCCCGGATCCTCTTGATCGGAAATGGCGGTATTGCCTGAGATGTTCTTGACTTGGTCCGAATCGTTGCTTAATTGTTCCGCATTCGTTCACTGAACGGCGCAGAACATCCGGCGCGCGTTCCGGTTGAGGAGTGACGCAAGATGCTGACCCGCAAGCAGCACGAATTGATCCGCTTCATCCAGGCAAGGCTGGAGGAAACCGGCATTTCCCCGAGTTTCGAGGAAATGAAGGAAGCGCTCGACCTCAAGTCGAAGTCGGGCGTCCACCGCCTGATCTCCGCGCTGGAGGAACGCGGCTTCATCCGCCGCCTGCCCAACCGCGCCCGCGCGCTTGAGGTGCTGCGCCAGCCTGACAATGTCGGACAGACTGCCCCCAAGGCCGCGAACACCAACACCGTCGCTCCGCCACTGCGCGCGCCTGCCGCGCGCCCCGAGCCGGCGAACGACGTGATCGAGATCCCTCTGCACGGCAAGATTGCCGCAGGCATGCCGATCGAGGCTCTGGAAGGCCAGTCGAGTCTGCCGGTCCCCGCCGCGCTGCTTGGCCCGGGTGAACACTTCGCGCTCGAGGTTTCGGGCGATCTCGATGATCGAGGCTGGCATCCTTGACGGTGATTTCGCGCTGATCCGCAAGACCAACACCGCCCGCGACGGCGAGATCGTCGTCGCCCTCGTCCATGGCGAGGAAGCGACGCTCAAGTACCTGCACCGCGAACAGGGCGGCGTGCGGCTCGATCCGGCCAATTCGGCTTATGATCCGCAGCACTATGCCGCGGGCGAGGTCGAGGTTCAGGGCAAGCTTGCGGGCCTGCTGCGCCGCTATCACTGAGACTGCGCGGCTCCGGTCGCGGAGCCCTTGCCAGACGGCACCTGCGCTGAAGCGCGGCGCTGTCTTGGGGCAGGATCTGGCTTGGACCACCATCCGTGCTGGCCCTGCCCTTCGGCAACCGTGCGGATCGCTGGGCCACTGAGGTCGATGGTCAATCCGCCGGTTCGGCTCAGCAGGGCGCGGTCCGCCTTGAGATAGCGCGGCCGACAGGACCGTGGCAGCCAGCGGTCGGCAATGACGATGTCGCTCTCTCCGCAGGCCTTGGCAAGCTCACCTTTCTCCACCCATTCCGTCCCGCGCGCCATCAAAAGCTGCCAGGTTCGCCCCCCACGCTCTATTGGGAGCGCGCAGAATTCAGGCGTACAGCGTGCTTCAGGCAGGCTCTCGACCGTGCGGACCTCACCGTTCATGCCAGCAAGTTCGTTGAGGTTCTGCTTGGTGTAGTCACTTCGGCTCTCGCGCAGGACGACCAGTTCGCCTTCCGCCAGCCCGGTGATGCCGACATGGCGCCCATCACCAGAGACCAGCAGGTCTGGCGGTGACAGGGTGGCAACCGAAACCATGCCGATGGCAACCGGGACCAGCCCATAGAGCCTCTGTTGCCCTTTCCACAGCGCCAGCCACAGCCCTCCGGCAACGAACAGGGCAAAGGTTCCTTCCCCCATGGCTGGCAGGAAGGTCACCGAACCGGGCTGGGCTGAAACCCAGCGCGCCAGTGCCAGCAAAAGGTCGAGCGAGGCCCCCGCACCCCACCAGAACGGCGCGCCCGCTCCTACTGCGTCAAACAGCAGGGCGAGCGCTATCAGCGGCATGGAGACGAAGGTCGTCAGCGGGATGGCAATGACATTCGCCAGCGCCCCGTAAACCCCGGCGCGGTGGAAATGGAAGAGGCCGATTGGCATCAGCGCCAGTTCGATCACCACCCCGGTCAGCACCAGCATGGCGAGACGGCGCAGCATGTTCTGCCACCACGGCTCTTCCCTCGGCGTGAGGAACGCCCGCACCGGTGCGCAGTCGTGGAGCACGACAATCGCGATTACGGCGGCAAAGCTCATCTGGAAACTCGGCCCAACCACGGCCTCTGGCCAGAAGACCATGACAATGAAGGCCGCGACGGCGACCATTCGCAGGCTGAGCGGCTCCCGCCCGATAGCCAGAGCGGCAAGCACCAGCAGCGCGCCGATGCAGCTCCTGACCGTGGGTACTTCCGCGCCGGTCAGCAGGGTATATCCGATCCCCGCCAGTGCCGCCGTCCCTGCCGCCAACAGGGGCAAGCGCACCCGCAGCACCAGCCAGGGCCACAGCCCGAACAGGCGCAGGGCAATAAACCAGGTCGCGGCGATCACGGCGCTCACGTGCAGTCCGCTGATCGACAGCAGGTGGGTCAGGCCCGAATTGCGCATCGCTTCTTCGTTGGCGAGGTCGATACCGCCCCGGTCACCGCTGGCAAAGGCGGCGGCGATCCCGCCCGCCGAGCCCGGTACCGAGTCGCGGACATGGTCGGAAATCTTCCTCTGCAACCGCGCGACCGGTGAGTTAGCCCCCGCCGCGGGCACCACCACGTCCACCGGGCCCAGCGCCGATCCGGTCGCCGAAAGCCCATCGAACCACGCCGTCCGGGCAAAGTCATAGCCGCCCGGCAGCATCGGCGGAGCAGGCGGGACAAGGCGCGCGCGGACACGCACTTTCGCCCCTTCCGCCGCCCCCACCGCATCCTTGTCAGATGCCACATTCACCCTGATGCGCATCGGACGTCCGCTCGCGCCATCGCGTGCAGCGATGACCAGGCGCACCCGTTCCTGCGCCGGCTGCTCGGTCCTTTCGAGCACCAGTCCGTAGATCTCGGACACTCCGGCTCGCTCGACCGGCGGCGCACCGACCAGCGCGGACTTCGTCCAGACCAGTGCGCAGCCTGCCGCAGCGACCAGCAAAAGCGAGGCAAATGCCTGCCGAACATAGGGAAACCGGCCGTCCTCGCGCATCAAGGCCAGCAGGCCAATCGCGCTAAACGCGCAGGCGGCGATCAAGGCGATCCATTGCCACCGGTAAAGAAGCAGGAACCATGCGCCGATGCCGCCGGCAAAAGCTACGGCCAGCCAAGGTGCGCGGTCAAAACCGGCCCTGCAAAGAAAGCGTTCGACGGCATCAAGTCCGCTGGACAAGCGCGATACTACGCGGCAAAGGCGATGTTGCAGTGCAGCGCGCCTCGCCCTATCGGACGCGGGTTCGCTTGCAATGGCCGGGACCTCGGCGGGCTGCATCATGGAACGCATTGGACAGGAAGGCGAAGTTAATGGCAAGCGGCAGCGAAAGCGGCACAGCAGCGACTGACGGTCGCACGCCTGTCGTCACGCGTTTCGCGCCCTCGCCCACCGGCTACCTGCACATCGGCGGCGCGCGCACCGCACTGTTCAACTGGCTCTATGCCCGCCACCACGGCGGCAAATACCTCGTCCGCATCGAGGATACGGACCGCGCGCGCTCTACCGAACCGGCGATTGACGCCATTTTCGATGGCCTCGGCTGGCTCGACCTGTTGGGCGATGCTGAGCCGGTTTTCCAGTTCGCCCGCACGCCGCGCCATGCCGAGGTCGCGGCAGCCTTGCTTGAGGCTGGCCACGCCTATCGCTGCTACCTGACGCCGGAGGAGCTGACTGCCCGCCGCGAACAGGCGCAGGCGGAACGCCGTCCCTTCCGCATCGAGAGCGAATGGCGCGATGCCGATGCCTCGACCTGGCCCGAAGGCGCGCCCTATGTCGTGCGCATCAAGGCGCCGCGCGATGGCGAGACGGTGATCGAGGACCAGGTCCAGGGCACCGTCCGTGTCGCCAATGCCGAGATCGACGATTTCGTCATCCTGCGCAGCGATGGCACGCCGACCTACATGCTGGCAGTGGTGGTCGACGACCATGACATGGGCGTGACCCACGTGATCCGCGGCGACGATCACCTCAACAACGCTTTTCGTCAGCTCTGCATCATCCGCGGCATGGGCTGGCCTGAGCCGGTTTACGCCCACGTGCCTTTGATCCACGGCAGCGACGGCGCCAAGCTTTCCAAGCGGCACGGCGCGCTGGGCGTGGATGCCTATCGCGACGAGATGGGCGTGCTGCCCGAGGCGCTGTTCAACTACCTGCTGCGGCTCGGTTGGGGGCACGGCGATGACGAGTTCATCAGCCGCGAACAGGCAGTCGAATGGTTCGACATTGCCCATGTCGGCAAGAGCCCCTCGCGGTTTGACTTGGCCAAGCTGCTGAACCTCAACGGGCATTACCTCCGCGAGGCAGACGATACGCGCCTCGCTGCACTGGTCGCCCCGCGCATGGCGGGTGATGTCGATCAGGCCCTGCTGGCCCAGGCCATGCCGGTGCTCAAGGTCCGCGCAAAGGACCTCAACGAGCTGGCGGCCGGCGCCGCCTTCCTCTTCGCCCAGCGCCCGCTGGCGATCGAGGAAAAGGCAGCTGCGCTGCTGACAGACGATGCCCGCGGCCTGCTCGCCCGCATCGCCGATGCGCTGCGGGATTGTGCGGACTGGACAACTGAGGCCCTGGAAGTCAGGGTCAAGGCACTGGCCGAGGAATGGGGACTGGGCCTGGGCAAGCTGGCGCAGCCGCTGCGCGCCGCCTTGACCGGGCAGACGACATCCCCGGGAATTTTTGACGTTCTGGTACTTCTGGGGCGGGAGGAAAGCCTGGCGCGGATCGACGCGCAGGCCGTTCCGGCCGCTTCCGGTGTGAATTAAGGAGATAGATGGTGGGCAACGCAAAGCTGAATGCAGGCGGTCAGGAAGTCGAATTCCCGGTACTGAGCGGATCGATCGGACCCGATGTGGTCGATATCCGCAAGCTTTATGGCCAGACGGGCATGTTCACCTATGACCCGGGCTTTACCTCGACCGCATCGTGCGAAAGCGGCCTGACCTACATCGACGGTGAAGAAGGTATCCTGCTGCACCGTGGCTATCCCATTGGCCAGCTCGCCGAAAGCTCGAGCTTCATGGAAGTCAGCTACCTGCTGCTCAACGGCGAGCTGCCGAGCAAGGCTGAGCTGGACCAGTTCACCTACACGATCAGCCGCCACACCATGGTGCACGAGCAGCTTTCCACCTTCTACCGCGGATTCCGCCGCGATGCGCACCCGATGGCGATCATGTGCGGCGTGGTCGGCGCGCTCTCGGCGTTCTACCATGACAGCACCGACATCGCCGATCCGGAGCAGCGCAAGATCGCCAGCCACCGCCTGATCGCCAAGATGCCGACGATTGCTGCCATGGCTTACAAGTATTCGGTCGGCCAGCCGTTCCTCTACCCGGACAACAAGCTGAGCTACACCGGCAACTTCCTGCGCATGACTTTTGGCGTGCCGGCGGAGGAGTACGAGGTGATCCCGGCGGTCGAAAAAGCAATGGACCGCATTTTCATCCTTCATGCCGACCACGAGCAAAACGCCTCGACCTCGACCGTGCGTCTCGCCGGTTCGTCGGGCGCCAACCCGTTCGCTTGCATCGCGGCGGGCATCGCCTGCCTGTGGGGCCCGGCGCATGGCGGCGCGAACGAAGCCGCGCTCAACATGCTCAAGGAAATCGGCACGCCCGACAAGATCCCGCACTACATCGAGCGCGCCAAGGACAAGAACGATCCGTTCCGCCTGATGGGCTTCGGCCACCGCGTCTACAAGAACTACGACCCGCGCGCGACTGTCATGCAGTCGACCGTGCGCGAAGTGTTCGACGCGCTGAAGGTCAACGATCCGCTGTTCGAAACCGCGCTTCGGCTTGAGGAAATTGCGCTTAACGATCCCTATTTCGTCGAAAAGAAGCTGTTCCCCAATGTCGACTTCTATTCGGGCATCATCCTCAACGCGATCGGCTTCCCGACCACGATGTTCACCGTGCTCTTCGCCCTTGCCCGCACCGTCGGCTGGGTAGCGCAGTGGAACGAAATGATCAGCGATCCCGGCCAGAAGATCGGGCGTCCGCGCCAGCTTTACACCGGCCCGGCAGCGCGCGACTACGTGCCGCTCGACAAGCGCTGAGGCAGGGAAGCGCGGTCACTTTTGAGTGCCGGTTTCTCGAGAGAAACCGGTTGGCCGCGCCAGCTCTACACCGGCCAGGCAGCGCGCGACTACGTGCCGCTCGACAAGCGCTAAAGAAACGCGCCGTTACGTATTTGCACGTAACTGTCGACAAGCGCTGATTTTTCCCGTTACATGTGTTTCGGAGCCCGTGCGGCTCCGAACACAAGGGGGAAACGAAATGCTTCGCACAGCTCTCACGCTCGTCGGCGCCGTACTTTTTGTCATGGGTCTGTTCTTCACCCTGCAAGGCGCAGGCGTGATCATGTGGCCGGCTGACAGCTTCATGCTGGCCGATCGCGCATGGGTATCCAAGGGTCTGATGATCGCGCTTGCCGGGGCTGCGGTGATCCTGATCGGGCGCCGGGCAGGCTCGAAAGCCTGATCTTAGCTGGCTTTAGGCCGGCTCGGCAGCGGGGACGGACAGGATGAAGCGCGCGCCGTGGCCCGGCGCGCTTTCCACGGTCAGGTCCCCGCCCATTGCCCGCGCCAGCTTGCGCGAGATGTAAAGGCCCAGGCCCGAGCCGCCATCGCCGCTTCGGCCCAGCCGTTCGAACTTCTCGAAAACCTTGACCTGCTCGTCGAGGCCGAGCCCCGGCCCCTGGTCGGCGACGATGACTTTCGCCATGCGCCCGTCCTGCTCCAGCCTGACCCACACCTGCGAATTGGGCGGCGAATAGCGGATCGCATTGCCCAAGAGGTTGAGCAGCACCTGCAGCACGCGGCGGAATTCGGCGATCGCCGGCAGGGTCTCGCCCGCACGCGGCGCATCGACGATCACTCCCTGCTCACGCGCGCGCACGCCCAGGATGCCGGCGGCGCGGCGGGCGATGTCCGCTAGGTCGATATTGTCGGGAGCGGTCGAGAATTCGTCCGATTCGACAACTTCAAGGTCGGTCAGGTCATCGATCAGCGCAAGCAGGTGCTGCCCTGCCGCGGCAATGTCGGCCGCGTAGTTCGAATATTCCTCTGCCAAGGGCCCGGAAAGGCGCGTGCGGATCGTCTCTGCATTGGCGATGATCCGCGAGATCGGCTGGCGAAGCACGGGTGCCACGTCGCGGCCGATCAGCCGGGTGTCCGAAGTGCGCACACCGGGATGAAGCGAGGGCGCAGGTTCCGGCGGAGCAATATCCGACGTCAGCGACAGGGTGAATCCCGCCGGCTTCGACAAGGTGCCGCCCTGCGGACTGACCAGCGCACGCCATGGGCGGCGCGAGCCCGCGACCTTGACGTTAACCCCGTCGAGCAGCCGCCAATGCATGTCCTGCCCTGCGGCGATACCTTCCACCTCGACATAGCCGGTCCAGGCCTTGCCCGGCATGGCGCTCATGGCAATGGCGAGGGGACGCAGTTCGTCGTTCGCCGCCTTGGCACTGAGCACACGCTGGTCGGCATCGAGCAGCGCCTCGAATTCGGCGGACTGGCGTTCGATCCTCGCAACACGGCCGCCGAGCGCCACCTGGTCCTCAGCCGGCAAGGCCTTCGATTGCCAGTGGCGCAGGCGCAAGTTGCAACCGCCGTCGCTGTTGGGCTCCACTTCGGCCAACGCGGAAATGGCGTGGGCGCCGTCGTTGGCGGTGATCGGGCGAACCAGCTTCATGCCGAAACGGCGGCACTTGCGGACAAGGTCGAGCAGCGAGGGAACCGCGAGCACGCCGGGAACGTCCCCGCCGCAGCGCAATTGCAGCGAGTGCAGCGCCTCGTCTGCGGAAACCAGCCGGTCCTCCGCGTCGGTGCGCCCTGTCGTCACTCCGGATAGGCTTTCAGGCATGGTCAGCGCGGATACCCTGCGCCCGAGGCAAGGATCGCCGCCGCGCGGTCGGGGCCGAGTGTGTCGAAGCCTTCAGGCAGCGAAATTTCCGGATGGAGCGCCACGAACTGCTGCTCGACTGCACCCGGCTTGAGACCCGAGGAAGACAGCGTGAGCGCGAGCCGGGCGACCTGTCCTTCATTGGTGGTGAGGGTGGCGAGCGCGCGGTCCTGCCCGGTGGCGATCGACAGGGCGGTAAGGAACAGACTGACCCCGGCATGCTCGATCGACAGCGCTGAGTGCGCCTGACCGCCAAGGCCCAGGATAAGCCGCGCCATCAGACCAAGCCGGCTGCGGCCTTCGTCATAACCTTCGCACAGGCGCTGCTCGGCGATGCGCGCGCCTTCATCGCCGGGGCCGGCGTGCTGGCGCAGCGCGACGATGGCGGCGTAGAGCTGATCGGCGGGAAGTTCGAACAGGGCCAGCTTCATGCGGCGCTGGGCCTGGTTGAAGCGCGTCTGCGCCGCCAGCAGGCTCATGCCGGCGCTCGAAACAGCAGGCTCGCTCGAAGCGATCAGCGATTGCAGCAGCGGCGACAGGACCGGATCGAGCCCAAGGCGGGCGTGAAGCCGCTCGGTCAGCTGCGATTCGATGGCGAGCGCATGGACGTGAGCCAGCAGTGCCGCATCACCGCACAGGGCCGTGACCAGCGCCTGCACTTCCGCAGCATCGAGATCGTGCGCATTGGCGGCATCAACTGCCTCGCCGCGCGCCACGAGAAGCTGCCCGGCAACATCTTCCAGCATGGCCCGGGTACGGGCCACGATCTCTTCCGAAAACACCGAATGATCGTCGCTCGCCAGCAGATGGCGCATGATCGGGATGATCGTGCCGATCATGGCATCGCCGTGCGAAAGCTCGGTCCGCAGCACGGACTCGATCGGCTCCCCGGAGGCAGGTGAATTGGGCGCGTCAGTCATGACAGAAAGCCATAGCGCCGCATGGTTAAGCTGACGTTATCTCACCGCGCCGCCACGAAAGGCCAATTCCCGCCGCGATCAGGGCGATTCCGGCAGCCGGGACGGCATAGGCCAGCAGCCCCGCTGCCCCCGCAGCCGCAAGCGCGGCAGTGAGCAGCAGCCGGTCCTCGAACCAGGCGGCAATGCGCCCGGGGACGATCCGCGCCAGCAGCCGCAGCAGGCCGACAAGCACCACGGGCGCAAAGGCCTGTGACCACAGCGGTTCAGCCGGAACCAGCGGCGGTGCGGCCAGCAGCACGCCCACGAGCACGGTATCGAGAACAAGGCCAAATGGCTCATTCCGCGCAAGAATTCCTCGAGCAAGACCCAGCGAGATCGGCCTGGGCGCCGGAAATGATCCCGCTCACCCTCCGCGCCAGCCAGCCTAGGCCCAGCAGCCCCAGGCCAAGCGATGGCCAGCCGAGCCAGGCCGAACCGCCGGCCATTGCCACCAAGGCGAGCGCCCCGAGCGCCGGCGCGCTGGCCCCGCTTCCGGCATGGAGCATCGCCGCGCCGAAGCGGCGGGCAAGCCAAGCGGCGAGCCCCAGCCCCGGCGTATGACCCAGGCCCGCGGTCTGCCGGTCCATCCAGGCATCTTCCGCAGCATGGGCCTGCGCCTCGTCACGCACCAGAAGCCAGCGTCCGTCAGCTACCAGCGTCTGAGGCACCGGACGCTGCACCAGGCCAGCCTGAAGCGCGATCCGTAGCAGGGCAGAGGCCGGATCTACATCGGGAGGAAGGTCGTTCAACCGCTCGACCAATCGGCCGGGAAGCAGCATGAGGCCTGCCCCGGCGTGATTGAGATCGATCCGCTCAAATCCTTGCGGCACCGCGGTTTCGGCTGGGAGGACCAGCACGCCCGGCGCTTGCGAGACCAATTCCAGCGCATCAGAAGGCGAAACGATCACGCCCTCGCCCAGCACCAGCAGTTCGTCACTGGCAGTGACCAGTCCGGACAGCGCCCGTCCGCCCGAGATCATGTGGAACCGCGCCCCGGCCCGCTCCGCTTCATGCTGGAGCGCGGCGAGTTCAGGATCGAGCGCGCGGGCGAGGCAGGCAATCCGCTCGCATCCGGCCGCCAGCGCCAGGGCCAGCTGGTGATGCGCAAGCGTTGCCCCGCCAAGGCGCAGGTAGGCGCGAGGGCTGTCGTGACCGGCACCGGCCGGCTCCATCATCGAAAGTAATGCGACCCGCAGCCCCGTTCTCCTAGCAGGCGGAGCCGGTTGATACTCCCTCGCCCCGTCCCTGCCAAGGGACGATCAGGCGGCGGCGAAGTCGTCGATATAGGCCTGGATGCGGCGCAGGACAGAAGGATCGCCGGGCGCGCCCTCGATCGCCTCTTCGGCCAGATCGCAGAGCGGCGAAGCATGGAAGCTGGCCGCAACGCCCTTCAGCCGCAGAGCCGCGACCTGCCAATTGCCGTCGCAGCGCGAGCGCCGCATAAGATCGATCTGCCGCAGCACGCTGTCGGTAAAGGCCGCCTTGAGCTCCGCAAAGAGCCCTGCGTCATCGCCCGCGGCGGCTGCCAGTGTGGCGTCGAGTTCACCTGCTTCATAAGCCATGCCGTGCGCCATACCGGCCTTGTGGTTAAACCGGGGTTTATCCACAGGCGGAAAACGTGATAGCTTGCGCACCATGACCGGGGGATCACGCATTGTCGCCATCGGGTCCGGGGCTGAAAAGGCCGCCGCACCTGCAGAGCAATCCGAAGAGCTTCTGCTCGATTCGGCAGCGGAATATGCTGCTGAACACACGGAATATGCCGGTTGGGAGGAGGAACCCGCCCCCGCCCCGCGCCGCCGCTGGCAGGTGCCAGCATTAGCCAGCGCTGCCATGCTGGGCTGGACGGCCTTCTTCGTCTGGGCAAACCTCTGGGCACTGGGCGGAACTACGCCGCAACAGGCGATCTCGCTGGTGACCCAATGGGCCGTTCCGGTCCTGCTGGTAGTCGCCCTATGGATCCTCGCCACGCGCAACAGCCGCGAGGAAGCGCTTCGCTTCGGCCAGACGGCACGCCTGTTGTCAGATGAATCGGCGCAGCTTGAAGCCCGCCTTATCGTCATAAACCGCGAGCTGAGCCTGGCTCGCGAGTTCCTCGCCTCGCAATCCCGCGATCTCGATTCGCTGGGCCGCGTGGCGACCGAGAAGCTCTCGACCCATGCCGAGAGGCTTGAAACGCTGATCTCGGGCAATGGCGAGCGGATCGATGCCATAGCCTCTGTCAGCACCAATGCGCTCGACAACATGGAAAAGCTGCGCGGCCAGCTGCCTGTCATCGCCAGCTCGGCGAAGGACATGGCCAACAATATCGCCAATGCCGGCCGCACTGCACAGGGCCAGTTGGCAGAGATGATCAAGGCCTTCCAAAGGCTCAACGAATTCGGCGTTGCCAGCGAACGCCATGTCGAATCGATGCGCACCCGCATGGACGAGACCATGGGAGAGGCAGAAGCGCGGATCGATTCGCTGCATGAAGCGACCCAGACCCGCTTCGCTGCAATCGAGGAGCACGGCCGGACCCTGCGCGAAACGCTCGACCTGCACGAGGTCGATGCCCTCGCCGCGATCCGCAGCCGTTCGGCGGCACTGGCCGAGGAACTTGGGGAGCTGCGCAGCTCTCTTGATAGCCAGGAGACCGATAGCCTCGCCTCGCTGCGCGCGCGCCTCGGTGCCCTGCGTGATGAAGCCGGACAGCTCGGCAAGACGCTGCGCGACAGCGAGGTGAGCGCGATCCAGTCCGCCACCGCCGCCCGCGAACGGCTCGAAGCATCGGTGCGCGAAACGCTCGAGCGTCTCGACGCGCTTGACCAACGTGCCATGCAGGCGTCGCGCGAGCGCATCGCTGCGCTTTCCACCGAAGCCCAAGCCTTTGACGAGCGCATTGCCGAGCGCAATCGCCTGTTCGACGAGGAAAGCCAGAAACGCGCCGAAGAGGCCGCCGAGCGCGAAACCGCGGCGATCGAACGCGTGCGCGAACAGCTTGCCGAGATGGACGATCTCCTCGCCGAGCGGCTTGCCGCGCATGAGCAGCGCAGCGAAGACATCGCCGCCACTTCGACCAAGATTGTCAGCCGTTTGAAGGAAGCCGGCAAGCAGATCGATGCCCTCGCAACCCGCGCCGGTGAGAGCGAAGCAAGCCTTGGCTCGCACGTTCAGGCTTTGGGCAACCATCTCGCCAACAGCGAACTGGCCATGTCGACCATGAGCGGATCGGTCGCCCGCCTGACCGATGATAGCGTGCGCCTGCTGGAGCTTCTGCAGGCAAGCAACAAGCAAACCAGCGAAGACCTGCCCGAGGCCATCGCCAAGGGGGCGCAGCGCCTGTCCGAGATCGAAGGCCGCATCCACGAACTGGAAGAAAGCATTTCCCGCGCCGCCGACCGCGCCGAACAAATGTCCTCTCAGGTCAGCATCACGCGCGGGGCAATCAGCGGCTCGCTTGAGGAAATCGGCCTGTTGCATGACGGGCTGGAAACCCGCGCCGCCCAGCACTCCGCCACGCTGGCGGACTTGCGCGGCGCAGTCGAGGCGCTCGATGCCGACAGCGCGCGGATTGCTGAATACAGCCGCGAGGAAATGGCCGGTGCGCTTGCCAAATTGAGCGCGGCGACCCGCGATGCAGCCGCCGCGCTTGAGGAAGCAGGACAGCGCTCGATAGGCACCTTGGCCGAACGCCTGGCCAGTGAAGGCACCCGTGCGTTCGACGAGGCGCTTCAGCGCCGCATGGAAGAAGCCATCGGCGAGCTCGATGCCGCCAGCAAGCGCGCATCCGATTCGAGCCAGGCCGCCGCCAAGCGCCTGCGCGACCAATTTGCCCGCATTGCCGAGCTTGCCGAAAACCTCGAGCAGCGCGTAGCCCAAGCCCGCGAACGCGCCGAGGAACAGGTCGACAACGACTTTGCCCGCCGCGTGGCGCTGATTACCGAAAGCCTCAATTCCAACGCCATCGACATTGCCAAGGCCATGTCGAGCGAAGTCACCGATACGGCATGGGCAAGCTATCTGCGCGGGGACCGCGGGGTCTTCACCCGCCGCGCCGTGCGCCTGCTCGACAGTGCGGAAGCGCGCTCGGTCGCTGCGATCTATCGCAACGACGACGAGTTCCGTGAGCACGTGTCACGCTACATCCACGATTTCGAAGCCATGCTGCGCCAGCTACTCGCAACCCGCGATGGCCATGCGCTGAGTGTGACGCTGCTGTCTTCGGACATGGGCAAGCTTTATGTCGCGCTGGCCCAGGCGATCGAACGCCTGCGGGATTAACGCGGCGGCGGGCGGAAGCGCTGGACGAGGTCGAGGTCGTCGGTCGTGATCCAGCCATAGGTGTAGTTCAGGTAGAACAGCACGAAGAGCACCAGCCCGAGGACGGTCGCGCGCTTGGCGATGAGCCGCGGCGAGAAGTTGATAGGCGCTGAATGCGCGTGGCCCTTCTCGGGCGTGGACCCCTCGTCCGCGTGGGTACGCACGCCGAAGGGCAGGACGATGAAAGCGCTCATCACCCAGAACAGGCAATAGATCGCGATGATCGAGGTAATCTTCATCAGTCCACCACCATCACTTGGACTTGCGGCTTCTTGCCGCTCCATCGCTGGGCCGCGCGGCGGGCGGCGAGGCGGGCGGCCTCGATGATCTCGTCCCGGTCCTTTGCCTTGGCGCCCTTGAGCTTGCCGAGCGCGGCGATGACGTCCTCCTCGGCCTCTTCGCGGAAGTCGTCGTAGTCTTCCTCAAGCGGCAGCCCCAGACCCGCAACCTGCGCCCGCTTGCCCGGACCGACGACAACCATCAGCACGCCGTTGTGAGCGAGGCGGCGGCGCATGACCATGGCCTGCCCGTTGGCGGGAGTGATGATGTCACCATCGAGCACCAGCCGTCCGGCGCGCACCAGCCCGAACTTGCCGGGCTTGCCGGGGGCGAGGCGGACGAGGTCGCCATTCTTCTGGAAGACCTGCGATGGAATGCCACACTCCGCCCCAAGTCGCGCCTGTTCGAGCATGTGCCGCAGCTCGCCGTGAACGGGAACAAGGATTTCGGGGCGCAGCCAGAAATAGAGCGCCATCAGTTCGGGCCGTCCGGGGTGGCCGGACACGTGGATATAGGACTGGCGGTCGGTGACGATCTTCACGCCCTTTTCGGCCAGCCGGTTCTGGATTCGGCCGATGGCGATCTCGTTGCCGGGGATCTGGCGGCTGGAAAACAGCACCACATCGCCCGAATCGAGCGCGATGTCGTGGTTGCCCTCCGATATGCGTGAGAGAGCGGCGCGGGGCTCGCCCTGCCCGCCGGTGGCGAGGAACAGGACCTCGCCGCGCGGCAGGCGCATGGCGGTTTGCGGATCGACCACGTCCGGGAAATCCTTGAGGTAACCGCTGGCCTGTGAAGCCTCGATGATCCGGTCCAGCGAGCGTCCCGCCACGCAGAGCTTGCGCCCGCTCGCCACGGCCACTTCGCCCAGCGTTTGCAGGCGTGCCACGTTGGAGGCAAAGGTGGTGACCAGTACGCGCCGCCCCTTGTGCTTCGCCACCTCCTCCAGAAGGCCGCGCTTGACCTCGCCTTCGGAGCCGGAACTTTCAGGATTGAACACGTTGGTCGAATCGCAGACCATCGCGAGCACGCCTTCGTCCCCAATGGCCCGCAGCTCCGCCTCGGTCGCGGGCGTGCCGATCAGCGGCTCCTCGTCGAGCTTCCAGTCACCGGTATGGAACACGCGGCCGAAGGGCGTTTCGATAACCAGAGCATTGCCCTCGGCAATCGAGTGCGCGAGGGGCACGTAGCGGATGCCAAAGGGGCCAATCTCGAAGCTGTCGAGGTGATCGATGACCCTGAGCTCCACCTTGCCGACCAGTCCGGCTTCCTCGAGCTTGGAATGGACAAGCCGCGCGGTGAACGGCGTCGCATAGAGCGGCACGCCCAGTTCCTCGGCGAAATAGGGAACCGCGCCAATGTGGTCTTCATGCGCGTGGGTGAGCACAATGCCGAGCAGGTCCTCGCGCCGGTCCTCGATGAATTCGAGGTCGGCGAAGACCAGCTCGGTGCCGGGATACTCGGCCGCCCCGAAGGTCATGCCGAGATCGACCATCAGCCACTTGCCCCGGCAGCCATAGAGATTGACGTTCATGCCAATCTCGCCCGACCCGCCGAGCGCGCAGAAAATCAGTTCATCTTGCGGTTTCACGCCGCTGCCTTAGCCCTCTGCGCGAGGATAGCGAGTCCTTCCAGCATCAGATCGGGATCCACCGCGTCGAAGATATCGGTGTGCTCATCGAACAGCACGGCGAGCCCGCCAGTGGCGACGACCTTAGCAGGGCGTCCGATTTCCGCGCGCATCCGGGCAATCAGGCCCTCCATCATCGAGACATAGCCCCAGAAGACGCCGATCAGCATCTGATCCTCGGTATTGGTGCCAATGACGCTGTCGCTGTCCGGCGCCCGGATGGCGATGCGCGGCAGCAACGCGGTATTGCCGACCAGTGCATCGAGCGAGAGATTGATGCCGGGTGCGATGATGCCGCCCTTGTAGGCGCCGTTGAAATCGATGACGTCGAAGGTCGTCGCCGTGCCGAAATCGACGATGATCAGATCTCCCGGATGCTTGGCATGGGCCGCCACGGCATTGACCGCACGGTCCGCGCCCAGTGAGCTCGGGTTATCAACATCGGCATCGAAGCCATAAGCGGCTGCCCCCTGGCCCGCGACGATCAGGTCGAGGTCGAAGTAATGCCGCGCCAACACCTCGATGTTGTGCAGCGCGCGGGGGACGACGGTGGAAACGATGATCTGGTCGATCGCCTTGCGGTCGACTCCGCGAATTTGCAGCAGTTGCATCAGCCAGACGGCATATTCGTCGCCCGTCCGGCGTGGATCGGTGGCGATGCGCCAGCGCGCTTTGATCCGGCTGCCGCCCTCGGCTTGGGGATCGATCAGCGCGAAGACGACGTTGGTGTTCCCGACATCGATGGCGAGCAGCATGGCCGTGTCCTTCAGTGCGCCACGCGGACTTCGCCGGCGTGGATCGTGCGTGTGGTGCCGTCTGGCAGGGCGAGGATCAAGGCCCCTTCGTCATCCAGGCCGGCGAAAGTGCCATGGAGAGGCGGCTCACCCGGTTCTCCCACCGCAAGCGGCGTGCCCGCCGGATGCGCAGCGGCGCACCAGCGCGCGATGATCGGCGCGAGGCCGTAGGTCCGCCAGCGATCAAGATCGCGGGCAAAAGCGGCGGCGAGGCAGTCGGCGAAGTGGTCACGGTCCGGCGCAGGGCCGAAGGCGGTGAGCGCGATTGTTGGCCGGTCCGGCAGGTCCGGCGCGGCGGCAAGGTTCACGCCAATGCCGATAACCACTGCATCCCCTTGCCGCTCAAGCAGGATGCCCGAAAGCTTGGCCGACCCGATCAACACGTCATTGGGCCATTTGAGCAGGGCCAGGTTTGGCGGCGGCACCATGGCGCTGACCACCTCATGGACCGCAAGTCCCGCAACCAACGCCAGCGTAGCTATGGGCGGGTCACCCGCGCGGACGTGGACGACCGTCGAACCCATGAAATTGCCGAGGCCGTCGAACCACTCGCGCCCGCGCCGGCCACGCCCTTCAGACTGACGATCGGTGACCAGCCAGTGGCCTTCGGGCACCGGCTCGGCGGCGGCAAGCCGCGCAAGAAGCGCGGCGTTGGTGGAGCCGACGAGGGAAATCCGCTCGATCAAACGCCCGGCAGCAGAGAGGCGATGGCAGCCGCAGACCATGCCGCTAGCGGCTTGGTGGCGAGATAGCCGAGCGGTGAGATCGCCAGCGCGCAGATCGCCAGAACGGCCTGATGGATCCAGTCGCTCTTGCCCGTGGCCTTCATCACCGGTTCGTCGAAGTACATGACCTTGACGACCTTGAGGTAATAGAAGGCACCGATGACGCTGGCGGCGATACCAACTGCGGCGAGCGCGAAGAACCCGGCCTGGACGGCGGCCTGGAACACCACGAACTTGCCCCAGAAGCCAAACAGCGGCGGGATGCCGGCAAGGCTGAACATGACCATCATCAGGCAGGCGGCGAGCACCTTGCGGTGGCGCGAGAGGCCGGCGATGTCAGCAATGTCATCGATCGGATTACCGTTCTCATCCTTGAGCATCAGCACGGCAACGAAGCCGCCGACGGTCATCGGCACGTAAATGGCGAGATAGGTCAGCATGCCCGCAGCACCTGCAGCCGTCCCGGCGGCAAGGCCGATCAAGATGAAGCCGACGTTGTTGATCGAGGAATAGGCCAGCAGGCGCTTGATGCTGCGCTGGCCGATCGCGCCGACCGCGCCCCAGATGATTGAGGTGAGCGCGGCGAAGATGACGATCGGGCGCCATGCCTCGACCTGCGTGCCGAAAGCCTGCAGCGCGACGATCATCGTCAGCACCATGGCCGCGACCTTGGGGGCAGAGGCGAAGAAGGCGGTGACCGGGGTCGGCGCGCCTTCGTAAACGTCGGGCGTCCACATGTGGAACGGCGCGGCGCTGATCTTGAAGGCAAGGCCCGCGAGCACGAACACAAGGCCGAAGACCGCACCGGTCGGGATGCCGCCCTTCAGCGCCTGACCGACTGCGACGAAATCGATGCCGCCGGTAAAGCCGTAAACCAGGCTGATGCCGAACAGCAGCATGCCGCTCGCCAGCGAACCCAGAACGAAATACTTCAGGCCCGCTTCGGCCGAACGGTCATCGTTCTTCAGGAAGGCGGCCAGTACATAGGAGGCGAGCGAGTTCAGCTCGAGCCCGATGTAGAGCGTCATGAAGTTCGTCGCCGAAACCATCATGCCCATGCCCAGTACCGCGAGTACCACCAGCACCGGATATTCGGCGCGGTAGGCGGCGTAGCGGCCGAAATACTGCGGCGCGACCAGAAGCGTGGAGATCGCGGCGAAGGCAATCAGCACCTTGGCGAAACCGGCCAGCGCGTTCGCGGTAAACAGGCCCGAGAAGGCGAGCGTACCCGGCCCGGCTGCACCGGCGCAGAGATCCATCGCGGAGATGACACCAGCGGCGGCAATGGCACCCGCAGCAAGCCAGGTGACGAGGCGCGCGGCGCCTTCACCGCGCATCCACGCGGACATGAGCAGCAGCACGAGTGCCGCAATCGTCAGCAGCTCTTCAGGAGCCGCGAGGCGGAACGAATGGGACCAATCCATCAGTGCGCCCCCTCATGCGCTTGGGTATTGTGCTCGCCATGACCGGCGGCAGGCTTGGCAGGCGCGCCGGCCTTGAGCTGGGCATCGCCCTGCGGCTTGGCGCGGGCAACGCGGGCATCGAGCATGGCGATGTCATTCCTCATCGGGGCAAGGAAGCTTTCCGGATAGACGCCCATCCACAGCACCGGCAGGGCCAGCGCAACGACCATGGCCAGCTCGCGCTTGTCGAGATCGGGCATGGCGGCGGCATCAGCGTTCTTCTGATCACCGAAAGCTACGCGGCGGTAGAGATAGAGCATGTAGGCGGCGCCAAGGATAACGCCGGTGCCGCAAATCAGCGCCACCCAGCTTGACACCTGGTAGATACCGGCCAGCGACAGGAATTCACCGACGAAGCCGGAAGTGCCGGGCAGGCCGACCGAAGCCATGGTGAACAGCATGAAGAACAGCGCATATTTCGGCATGTTGATCGACAGGCCGCCGTAACGGTCAATCTCGCGCGTGTGCAGGCGGTCGTAAATGATGCCGACGCAGAGGAACAGCGCGCCCGAGACGAGGCCGTGGCTGAGCATAACGATCATCGCGCCTTCCAGGCCTTGCTGGTTGAAGGCGAACAGGCCGATCGTCACGATCGCCATGTGCGCGACCGAGGAATAGGCGATCAGCTTCTTCATGTCGTTCTGCACCAGCGCGATCAGCGAGGTAATCACCACCGCCGCCATCGACAGGGCGAAGATCAGCGGCGCGAACTGCGCAGAGGCTTCGGGGAACATCGGCAGCGAGAAGCGGATGAAGCCGTAGCCGCCCATCTTCAGCAGCACGCCGGCGAGGATGATCGACCCCGCGGTCGGTGCCTGCACGTGCGCGTCGGGCAGCCAGGTGTGGACCGGCCACATCGGCATCTTCACCGCAAAGCTGGCGAAGAAGGCGAGCCACAGCCAGGTCTGTGCTTCCGGTGCGAAATTGTATTCCATCAGCGTCGGGATGTCGGTCGTCCCGGCCTCGTTCACCATCCACATCATCGCAATCAGCATCAGCACCGAGCCGAGCAAGGTGTAGAGGAAGAACTTGTAGCTGGCGTAGATGCGGTCCGCCCCGCCCCATACGCCGATGATCAGGTACATCGGGATGAGGCCGGCTTCGAACATGATGTAGAACAGGAACAGGTCCTGCGCCGCGAAGACGCCGATCATCAGCGTTTCCATCAGCAGGAAAGCGGCCATGTACTCGCCGACGCGCTTGTCGATCGCCTTGCTGGCGAGGATGCAGATCGGCATCAGGAAGACCGAAAGCTCGATCAGAAGCAGCGCGATGCCGTCGATGCCGAGCTTCCACGAGAAGCCGGCGAAGAGGGGGACGTTCTCCTGGAACTGCCAGCGGTCACCGCCGACCTGGAACTGGCTCCAGAGCCATGCGCCCAGCGCAAGGTTGAACAGCGTGGTTGCCAGCGCGATCTGGCGTGCGTTCTTTTCGCCCGAGAACAGGCAGGCCACGGCCCCGGCAAGCGGAACCAGCAGCATCAGCGAAAGGATGGGAAATTGGTTCATCGTCTTATCCCACCATCACCCAGCTGATTGCCGCGACAAGGCCGAGCAGCATGATCAATGCGTACGAATAAAGGTAACCGGTCTGCACCTTTTGCGCGACGCCGGCGGTGCGAGCGACCAGCCATGCCGCGCCGTTCGGGCCGAAGCGGTCGATCAGGCCGACATCGCCCTGCTTCCAGAACACCTTGCCCAGCCAGAAGGCGGGGCGGACGAAGAGGAAGTTGTACAGCTCGTCGAAGTACCACTTGTTGAACACGAACTTGTGCACGACCGAGAACTGCTCGACGAATGCCGCCGGTGCCTTCGGATTGCGCAGGTAATTGTTCCAGGCGATCAGCAAGCCGGTGATCATCACGGCGAATGGCGCCCATTTCACCCACAGCGGCACTTCGTGCATCGCGTGCAGGGTGTGTTCGCTGAAGGCGATCGCATTCTGCCAGAAGTGGCCCTCACCCTCGCTGATAAACGAGTGGTGGAACACGAAACCGGTAAAGATCGCCCCCAGCGTCAGTACGCCCAACGGCACGAGCATCGGCAGCGGGCTTTCATGCGGGTGGTAGCCCGCGGTGCCGTCACCATGCGCATCGTGATGGGCATGATCGTGATCGTCATGGCCTTCGTGCGCAGGCGCGTCATGATCGCCATGGCCGTGCACATCGTGCACCGCGTGCTGGATATGCTCCGACTGGTCCCAGCGCGGCTTGCCGTGGAAGGTCAGGAAGACCAGGCGCCACGAATAGAAGCTGGTGAGCAGCGCGGCGGTGATGCCGGCCCAGAAGCCGAACATGCCCGCGCTGGTGCCGCTGGCATAGGCCGCCTCGAGGATCGAATCCTTTGAATAGAAGCCCGCAAAGCCGAACACGTCGACAATGCCGACGCCGGTGATCGCCAGCGTGCCCGCCATCATCGCCCAGTAGGTGAGCGGGATGTGCTTACGCAGGCCGCCGTAATACCGCATGTCCTGTTCGTGGTGCATGGCATGGATGACCGAGCCCGCACCGAGGAACAGCAGTGCCTTGAAGAACGCGTGGGTGAACAGGTGGAACATCGCCGCACCCGGCGCGCCGACGCCTGCCGCCACGAACATGTAGCCGAGCTGCGAGCAAGTCGAATAGGCGATCACGCGCTTGATGTCCCACTGCGTCGTGCCGATGGTAGCGGCGAAGAAGCAGGTCGCCGCGCCCACATAGGTCACCACGGTCATCGCGGTTTCGCTGGTCGCGAACATCGGCGAGAGGCGGCAGACCATGAAGACGCCGGCGGTGACCATGGTCGCCGCGTGGATCAGCGCGGAGACCGGGGTCGGGCCTTCCATCGCGTCGGGAAGCCAGGTGTGCAGGCCAAGCTGCGCCGATTTGCCCATCGCGCCAATGAACAGCAGGATGCACAGGATCGTCATCACGTCCCAGCGGCTGCCGAGGAAGCCAATGGTCGTGCCGGCCATCGAAGGTGCGGCCTGAAGGATCTCGGGGATCGATACGGTGCCGAACACCAGATAGGTGCCGAAAATGCCGAGCATGAAGCCAAGGTCGCCCACGCGGTTGACCACGAAGGCCTTGATCGCGGCGGCGCTGGCGCTCGGCTTGCGGAACCAGAAGCCGATCAGGAGGTAGGAGGCAAGCCCCACGCCTTCCCAGCCGAAGAACATCTGGACGAGGTTGTCCGCCGTCACCAGCATCAACATGGCGAAGGTGAACAGGCTGAGATAGGCGAAGAACCGCGGCTGGTCCGGGTCTTCCTCCATGTAGCCCCACGAATAGAGGTGGACGAGCGCCGAGACCGTGGTGATCACCACCAGCATGATCGCGGTCAGCGTGTCGACGCGCAGGGCCCAGTCGATCGTCAGCGAACCCGACTGCATCCACAGCAGGACAGGCGTGACATGCTCATGCGCCGTGCCCGAGACGAACGACAGGAACACCGGCCATGACAGCGCGCAGGACAGGAACAGCGCGCCAGTCGTGATCGACTTGGCGACGGTGTTGCCGAGCATCCGGTTGCCAAGCCCGGCGACAATGGCCGCGAGCAAGGGCAGGAAGACGATTGCGAGGATCGAATTCACCGGGATCACCCCTTCATCCGGTTGACGTCGTCAACGGCGATGGTGCCGCGGCGGCGGAAGTAGATCACAAGGATCGCGAGGCCCACGGCAGCTTCACCAGCGGCCACGGTCAGCACGAACATCGCGAAGATCTGGCCGGTCAGGTCACCGAGGAAGCTGGAGAAGGCCACCAGGTTCAGGTTCACCGCAAGCAGGATCAGTTCGATCGCCATCAGGATGACGATCACGTTCTTGCGATTGAGGAAGATCCCCAGCACGCCGAGCGTGAAGAGGATCGCGCTCACCGCGACATAGTGTTCGATGCCGATCACAGCGAGACCCCCGCCCACTTCGGGCTTCACGTTGACCGTCGCGTCCTGCGGACGGCGGGCGATCTGCTTCGAGATGTTCTGTCCGCGCACGTCGCCGCGCTTGCGGTGGGTCAGCACAATCGCGCCGACCATGGCGACCAGCAGGATCATGCCGGCGGCTTCGAACAGGAACAGGTACTTGCTGTAAAGCAGCGCGCCGATCGCCTCGGTATTGCTGGTGCCGAGCGGAGCGGCGCCCTCGCCCGAAGGCGTGCCAAGCTTGAGCGCGCCGATGCGGTAGGCGCCAATGCCGATCAGCAGCTCACCTGCAAGGATTATCGCGAGCAGCAACCCCAGCGGGAAGTTGCGGATAAAGCCCGCGCGCAGTTCGGCGAAGTCGATGTCGAGCATCATGACCACGAACAGGAACAGCACCGCGACCGCGCCGACGTAAACGATCACCAGCAGCATGGCGATGAATTCGGCGCCGACCAGCACCATCAGGCCCGCCGCGTTAAAGAAGGCGAGGATCAGCCAGAGCACCGAGTGCACCGGATTGCGCGCCAGGATCGTCACAGCACCCGACACGCAGGTCAGGGTGGCGAACAGATAGAAGGCGAAGAGCTGGATCGTCATTGCGCGCGCCCCCTATCGATACGGCGCGTCGGCTTCAAGGTTCGCGGCAATCGCCCGCTCCCACTTGTCCCCGTTCGCCAGCAGCTTGGCCTTGTCGTAAAGCAGTTCTTCGCGCGTTTCGGTCGCGAATTCGAAGTTCGGCCCTTCGACAATGGCATCGACCGGGCAGGCTTCCTGGCAGAAGCCGCAGTAGATGCACTTGGTCATGTCGATGTCGTAACGCGTGGTGCGGCGGCTTCCGTCCTCGCGCGGTTCCGCCTCGATGGTGATTGCCTGCGCCGGGCAGACCGCTTCGCACAGCTTGCAGGCGATGCAGCGCTCTTCGCCGTTAGGATAGCGACGCAGCGCATGCTCACCGCGGAAGCGGGGCGACAGCGGGTTCTTCTCGAACGGATAGTTGATCGTCGCCTTGGGCTTGAAGAAGTACTTCAGGGTCAGCCAGTGCGCCTTGAGGAATTCCCAAAGCGTGAACGACTTTATGAGCTGCGCGGCGGTCATGCGCCATACCTCGTGAACATAAGGAAGCCGCTGACCAGCACGACGAACAGCAGCGACACCGGCAGGAAGACCTTCCAGCCCAGACGCATCAGCTGGTCATAGCGGTAGCGGGGAACAGTCGCCTTCACCCAGGAGAAGACGAAGAAGAAGAACAGGATCTTGAGCAGCACCCAGACCACGCCCGGAATGTCGAACCAGGGGATCAGGTCAATGTTCATCGGCGGCAGGTAACCGCCCCAGAACAGCGTGGCGTTGAGCGCGCACATCAGCAGCACGTTGGCATATTCGCCCAGCCAGTAGAGCGCGAAGCTCATCGACGAATATTCGGTCTGGTACCCGGCGACGAGTTCCGATTCCGCCTCGGTCAGGTCGAACGGGGCGCGCTGGGTCTCGGCCATGCCGGAGATGAGGAACATCACCCACATCGGGAACAGCAGCGGGTTGAAGACGAAGCCGTTGAACAGCCACACCTGGTCTTTCTGCGCCTCGACAATGGTCTTCAGGTTGAAGCTGTCCGCCCAGAGGACCACGCAGATCAGGATGAAACCGATCGACACTTCATAGGAGATCATCTGCGCCGAAGCGCGCATGGCCGAGAAGAACGGATACTTCGAGTTCGACGACCAGCCCGCGATGATCGTGCCGTAAACGCCGAGCGAGGAGATCGCGAGGATGTAGAGCAGGCCGACGTTGATGTCCGCCAGGATCGCGCCCGAGTTGAACGGCAGCACCGCCCAGGCCATCAGCGCGACTGTGAAGGTGATGATCGGCGCGATCAGGAACAGGCCCTTGTTCGCGGCGCTCGGGATGATGGTTTCCTGCAGGAAGACCTTGAGTCCGTCCGCGAAGGACTGGAGCAGACCCCACGGCCCGACCACGTTCGGCCCGCGGCGCAGCGCCATCGCCGCCCAGATCTTGCGGTCGGCATAGATGATCATCGCGACGCCAAGCATCAGCGGCAGGGCGATGAGCAGGATCCCGGCGATCGTGGCGATGAACCACGACCATTCGTAGGACAGCCCGAAGGATTGGAAAAACTCGGTCATAGCAGCGAGCGCACTCCAGGGGTTTCAGGGCAATTTGACGACGAACCCGCAGGACCATCAGCCCAGGCGCCTGACTCATCGCGAGTGAGGTGATTTGCGTTCCGCCAATTGTTCTCCGGTCCAGACAACGGACGGCGGCTCCGGAAGGAAAACCAGACCACTAAGCACAGGCCTGCCAATACGGCGACGATGGACAATACCACGGTCATTCCGCGGCCTCCGCGAACTCTTCGCCGTGCAGCAGCTCGGCCGAGCAGCGCTGCATCGTCAAGCTGGCGCGGGCGATTGGGTTGGTCAGGTAAAAGTCCTTGATCGGGTAGCCCGCGAGTGTCCCGCTTGCCTTGGCCTTTGCCGCCTTGGGCAGCGCGCCGTAGTTGGCGAGACCCTCGACGCCCAGCGCCGGCACGGCCGCGATCATCGCGGCGCGAAGCTGGTCGAAGCTGTCGAAGCCGACCGAAACGCCGAGCGCATCGGCCATGGCGCGCAGGATCGTCCAGTCCTCACGCGCGTCGCCGGGGGCGAAGACGGCCTTGTCGGCGAACTGCACGCGGCCCTCGGTGTTGACGTAGGTGCCGGCCTTCTCGCTGAACGCCGATCCGGGCAGGATCACGTCGGCGGCATGGGCACCCTTGTCACCGTGGTGTCCGATATAGACGATGATCGAGTCCGAAAACTTCGCATAGTCGACTTCATCCGCACCAAGCGAAATCAGCATCTTGGGCTTGGCAGCAACGACATCCGCGATGCCGCCCTTCTGCGCATAGCCGAGCATCAGCCCGCCCATGCGGCTTGCCGCCATGTGGAGCACGTTGAAGCCGTTCCAGCCGTCACGGACGAGCTTGAACTTGTCCGCAAAGGCGAGGCAGGCACCCAGGGCACCCTGCCCCAGACCCGCTCCGCCGAGGATCACCGCCGGACGCTCTGCGCCCTTGAAGGCATCGGCCACTTCGGCGGGAAGCTTGTCCAGCACCGCGATGTCATTGCCGAGGAAAGTCGTCGGCACGGTGGTTTCCCACTCCGGCCCGACGACGAAGAGCTTCGCGCCTGCCTTCGCCGCCTTGCGCAGGCGGGTCATCACCAGCGGCGCTTCCCAGCGCACGTGGCTGCCGACGATCAGGACCGCGTCCGCCGTCTCGATGCCCGAGAAGGTCGAGTTGAAGTTCACCGCTGCAAGATTGGTGCAGTCATAATCGAGGCCGGTCTGGCGGCCCTCAAGCATCGTCGAACCGAGCGCACCGGCCAGCGCCTTGGCCGCGAACATCGTCTCGCAATCGACGAGATCACCCGCGATCACGGCCAACTCCTTGCCCGGCTTGACCTTGGCAATGGCGGCAAAAGCCTCTTCCCAGCTCGCCGAAACCAGCTTGCCGTTCTTGCGCAGCCACGGCTTGTCGAGTCGGCGGGCGGTGAGGCCATCGACCTCGAAGCGGCCCTTGTCGGACAGCCATTCCTCATTCACGTCATCGTTGACGCGCGGCAGGATGCGCAGCACTTCGCGGCCGCGGCTGTCGAGCCGGATATTGGCACCGCAGGCATCGGACACGTCGACCGACAGCGTCTTCTTGAGCTCCCACGGGCGCGCTTCAAAAGCATAGGGCCGCGAGGTCAGCGCGCCGACCGGGCAGAGGTCGATCACGTTTGCGCTCATTTCGTGAGTCGCCGCGCGTTCGAGGTAGGTCGTGATCTGCATCGATTCGCCGCGATAGAGCGCGCCGATCTCGTCCACGCCGGCGATCTCTTCGGAGAAGCGCACGCAGCGGGTGCAGTGGATGCAGCGGGTCATCGCCGTCTTGATCAGCGGGCCCATGTACTTTTCGGTGACCGCGCGCTTGTTCTCGTCATAGCGCGAGGCGCCGCGGCCATAAGCGACCGACTGGTCCTGCAGGTCGCACTCACCGCCCTGATCGCAAATCGGGCAATCGAGCGGGTGGTTGATGAGGAGAAACTCCATCACCCCCTCGCGCGCCTTCTTCACCATTTCACTGTCGGTGCGGATGGTCTGGCCATCGGCGGCAGGCAGCGCGCAGGACGCCTGCGGCTTCGGCGGCCCGGGGGCCACCTCGACCAGGCACATGCGGCAATTGCCGGCGATGCTGAGACGCTCATGATAGCAGAAGCGCGGGATTTCCTTGCCGGCCAGCTCGCAGGCCTGCAGGACGGTGGCGCCCTGCGGAACTTCGAGTTCGATGCCGTCGACGGTAACCTTTGGCATTACAGGGAGGCTCCGGAACCTTGGGCCTGAGACAGGCGGTAATATGCGATGGCGAGCGCGCCGCGCACGCTCATGCGGTCGAGGCTGACGGTTTCACCCGCCTTGATGCACTGGCCGAGCGTCGGCCCGAGCGCGTTGATCGCCTGCAGTTCACCCGGCGTTTCGAGCGCGGTGGAAAGCACGGCACGCGACTGTTCGGGCGCGTTGCGGACAACGCATTCGCCCAGCTTCCCCATCAGCGTCGCTTCGGTCTTGCGGGCGATGGCGGCGCGCTGGCGGGCGAGCTTTTCCTCGGGAACGGGCTTGCCGTCAGGATAGGTCAGGCGAAGCGGGCGCGGCTCATCGTACGTGAGCAGCGGGACCGCCTTCAGGCCCTCGGCCGTCAGTGCGGCACTGCCCTTCACCACCAGCGCCTCGGCAATGACGCCGCGATAGGTGTCATCGTCCATCCGCATGCGCAGGCGACCCCGGAAGCCGCTGGAGGCATTGGCGAGGATGTCCTCGTCCATGCATTCGCGCTGCATCAGGCGCTTGCCCTCGGGGCTTTCGCGGTGGAAATTGGCGCCCGAAACGATCGCTTTCTTCGCCAGCTCAGGCTCGCGCTTGGCGACGCATTGGCCATAATCGGCGAGGAACTTGCGGATTTGGCCAATCGAAGGCGGCTCCGCGGCGTGAGCCGGGAGGGCGATGGCAGCGGCGCAGAAGCCGAGAAGGACTGCGCGCAGCTTCACTCCGCAGCCTCCCGCACGTTTTCCGCAATCCGGCGCTCCAGCTCGGGGCGGAAGTGGCGGATGAGGCCCTGGATCGGCCAAGCCGCCGCGTCGCCGAGCGCGCAGATGGTGTGGCCTTCGACCTGCTTGGTCACCTGCTGCAGCATGTCGATTTCCTCGATAGCTGCATCGCCGGTGCGCAGGCGTTCCATCATGCGCCACATCCAGCCGGTGCCTTCGCGGCACGGCGTGCACTGGCCGCAGCTTTCGTGCTTGTAGAAGTACGAGAGGCGGCTGATGGCGCGGACGATGTCGGTCGACTTGTCCATGACGATGACCGCCGCGGTGCCTAGCCCTGAGCCGACCGCCTTGAGGCCGTCGAAGTCCATCGGCGCGTCCCAGATCTGGTCGGCGGGGACGAGCGGAACCGAGGAACCGCCGGGGATCACCGCGAGCAGGTTGTCCCGCCCGCCGCGAATGCCGCCGCAATGCTTTTCAATCAGTTCGCTGAAGGGGATGCTCATTTCCTCTTCGACGACGCACGGCTTGTTCACGTGGCCGCTGATCTGGAAGAGCTTGGTGCCCTTGTTGCCTTCGCGGCCGAACGAGGAGAACCAGGCAGCACCGCGCCGCAGGATGGTGGGCGCAACGGCAATCGACTCGACGTTGTTCACCGTCGTCGGGCAGCCATAGAGGCCCGCGCCGGCCGGGAACGGCGGCTTCAGGCGCGGCTGGCCCTTCTTGCCTTCAAGGCTTTCGATCATCGCGGTTTCTTCGCCGCAGATGTAGGCGCCGGCGCCGCGGTGGACGAAGACGTCGAAATCGTAGCCGCTCTTGCACGCGTTCTTGCCGATCAGGCCGGCGTCATAGGCCTCCTGCACGGCGGCGAACAGCGTCTCGGCCTCGCGGATATATTCGCCGCGGATGTAGATGTAGGCCGCACGCGCGCCCATGGCGAAACCGGCGACCAGCGCGCCTTCGATGAGCTTGTGCGGATCGTGGCGGATGATCTCGCGGTCCTTGCACGAACCGGGTTCGGACTCGTCGGCGTTGATGACGAGGAAGCCCGGACGGTCCGGCCGGTATTCCTTGGGCATGAACGACCACTTGAGGCCGGTCGGGAACCCCGCCCCGCCGCGTCCACGCAGGCCGGAATCCTTGATTTCCTGCACGATCCGGTCACGCCCGAGAGCGAGCAGCTTCTTCGTGTTGTCCCAGTCACCCCGCTTGCGCGCGGCCGACAGGGTCCACGGCTGGTAGCCGTAGACGTTGGTGAAGATGCGGTCCTTGTCAGCGAGCATCATCGCCACCCTTGTCCTTCTTGCGCTGTGCCGCCCCGAGCGCGATGAACGCCGCGCCCAGCGCGATCCAAACGGCGCTGCCGCCACTGCCATCGGTCGCCTTGCTCACGGCGATGATCATGAAGACCACCGCGACGAGCATGAAAAGGGTGCCGCGATTGATGCGCATCACCATTCCCCCCGGTAATCGTGGTTTTCGCCCACCATCGCCTTCAGCGTCGAGAGTGCGCCAGCCGGTTCAACCGTGTGGCGTCCTGGCTCCTGCGTACCGGCCTTGGGCTGCTTGCCTGCGGCGAGCGCATCGAGCACGGCGTCGAGACGCTCGGCGGTGAGGTCCTCGTAATTGTCGTCGTTGATCTGCACCATCGGGGCCGAGGCGCAGTTGCCCATGCATTCGACCTCGGTCAGCGTCCACAGACCGTCATCGGTGGTGTGGCCGATCTCCATCCCGCGCTTGGCGCAGGCGGTGAACAGGTCGTCCGAGCCGCGCAGCATGCACGGCGTGGTGCCGCAGACCTCGACGTGGAATTTGCCCACCGGCACGAGGTTGTACATGAAATAGAAGGTCGCAACCTCGACCACGCGGATCACCGGCATGTCGAGGTATTTGGCGACATATTCCATCACCGGGATCGGCAGCCAGCCCTGCGTGCCGGTTTCCTCACCCACCTGGCGCTGGGCATAGTCGAGCAGCGCCATCACGGCCGAGCGCTGGCGGCCGGCGGGATAGCGCGCGATGGCGGTGCGGGCCTTGACGTCCCACGCCTCATTGAAGGCGAAATTGCCCCAGCGCTCGCGCAGCTCGGGCGTATCGGGGGCGAGACGGCGATCAGCCACGGCTGCGGTTCCTGCGGCGCTGGGCGAACTGCTGGCCGAAGAAGAACACCTCGAACCCGGCGATGGCGGCGGCGAGCGACGAGATCATCTCGAAGTCCGCACTGCCCGACAGGCCGAGCGTAATGGCCGCGAGCGCAAGCACGATGCCGGTAACGGCAGCGAGAACGCGCAATTGTTCAACTGGAGTGAAATTCACCGGACAAACTCCACGCGAGAGCACTTGTCGCCCTCGAAAGAATAGATCGAAACGACATCGAAGGGCTCAACCAGTTCGGAGCCGTCCGAAGCCGGGCCGCGCACCACGTGTTCGCGCAGCAGCACGTAATCGCCAAGCTGCTGGGCATCGAGGATCTCAGCATGGTTCTGCGGCCACTTGGCAAACGCAGCGGCAAGGCCCGAACGCGTGCCTTCCTTGCCCTCACGCACGACCGCGCCGCGATAGTTCGCCTCGCAGGCGTCATCGGTCATGAAAGACACATAGGTGTCCACGTCCTGCGCGTTGTAGGCGGCGATCATGGCCTTGGCGGTTTCGAGGTTGCTCACCGGTCACACTCCCCGAACACCACGTCGATGGCGCCGATGATGGCGGTGACGTCGGGCAGCATGTGGCCCTTGCACATGAAGTCCATGGCTTGCAGGTGCGAAAACGCGGTCGGGCGGATCTTGCAGCGGTAGGGCTTGTTCGAGCCGTCCGCGACCAGATAGACGCCGAATTCGCCCTTGGGGCTTTCGGTGGCGACATAGACTTCGCCGGCCGGCACGTGAAAGCCTTCGGTGTAGAGCTTGAAGTGATGGATCAGCGCTTCCATCGACTGCTTCATCTCGGCGCGCTTCGGCGGGCTGACCTTGCGGTCGTCCGAGGCGACGGGGCCGGAGGGCATTTCCGCCAGGCACTGCTTCATGATGCGGGCCGACTGGCGCACTTCCTCGACGCGCACCATGAACCGGTCATAGCAATCGCCGCGGGTGCCGACGGGAATTTCGAAGTCCATCTTGGCATAGACATCGTAGGGCTGGCTCTTGCGCAGGTCCCACGGGATGCCGCTGCCGCGGATCATCGGGCCTGAGAAGCCCCACTTCAGCGCGTCTTCCTTGCTCACCACGGCGATATCGACGTTGCGCTGCTTGAAGATGCGGTTGTCGACCACGAGGCTCATCGCGTCCTCGAACAGCTGCGGCAGGCGGCTGTCGAGCCAGACGCCGATATCGACCAGCAGCTTCTCCGGCACGTCCTGATGGACGCCGCCGGGGCGGAACCATGCCGAGTGCATGCGGGCTCCGCTCGCGCGTTCGAAGAAGTTGAGGCAGTCCTCGCGGATTTCGAACATCCACAGGTTCGGCGTCATCGCGCCGACGTCCATGACGTGGCTGCCGAGGTTGAGCATGTGGTTGCAGATGCGGGTCAGCTCGGCAAACAGCACGCGCAGGTACTGGGCGCGGATCGGCACTTCGACGTTCAGCAGCTTTTCGACCGCCAGAACGTAGGAATGCTCCATGCCGAGCGGCGAGCAATAGTCGAGCCGGTCAAAATAGGGCAGCGCCTGCAGGTAGGTCTTGTGCTCGATCAGCTTTTCGGTGCCGCGATGGAGCAGGCCGACGTGCGGATCGATCCGCTCGATGATTTCGCCGTCCAGCTCCATGACCATGCGCAGCACGCCGTGCGCCGCGGGGTGCTGGGGCCCGAAGTTGATCGTGTAGTTGGTGATGACTTCATCGCCGGTGGTGGGCGACTGTTCGAGACTAAGCGACATGATCAGCTACCCTCCGGCACGGACGACGGCTTGGCCGAGGCGCCTTTGGCGCGGGGTTTGCGAGCCGGGCGGCTCTCGGTCGGAGCGGGCGCGCCGGGTTCGGCCTTGGCGGTCTTCTTCGGCGCGGCCTTGGCCTTGGCGACCTTCTTGGCGGCTTCGGTGTTTGCCGGTTCGCCAGCGCCGGTATCGGCCTTGCTGTCCGTCGTCTTGGGAGTCGGCGGCGCGGCGGGCGGCGGCGGAGGCGGCGATTGCACGGCCTTCTCGTCACCCGGCAGCACGTAATCCGCGCCTTCCCACGGGCTCATGAAATCGAACGAGCGCAGGTCCTGCGCCAGCTTGACCGGTTCATAGACCACGCGCTTGTCCTCTTCGGAATAGCGCAGTTCTTGGTAGCCCGTCAGCGGGAAGTCCTTGCGGAACGGATGGCCTTCGAAGCCGTAGTCGGTGAGGATGCGGCGCAGGTCTTCGTTGCCGGCGAAGATCACGCCGTACATGTCGTAGACTTCGCGTTCCAGCCAGCCGGCGACCGGCCACAGCGTGGTGACGGTGGGCACCGGGGTGCTCTCCGCAGCGGTCACCTTGACCATCACGCGGTGGTTCTTCGTCACCGAAAGCAGCATGTAGACGACGTCAAAGCGTTCGGCGCGCGAGGGATAGTCAACGCCGGCGATCTCCATCAGCTGCTGGTACTGGTGATCGTCGCGCAGGGTGCGCAGCGCATTTTCGATCTGGTCGCGCGCGACGGTAATGACGATCTCGCCATATTCCTCACGCGCGGTGACGACGGCGGAACCCAGCGCCTTGGTCAGCGTATCTAGCACGCCATCGTTGCTGGCGAATTTCGGGGCGGAGTGGAGGACGGTCATTTGCCGCGCACCTCGATTGATTGCGAAAAGCGGGTGATGATCGCGTCCTGTTCGGCGACGGTCATGGCTGCCTTGGGGTCCTTGCCGACGATGACCATGACGATCTGCGTGGGGCTGAGTTCGACGAATCCGGTCAGTGCCACGGTGCCGTCCTTTTCCTGACGGTTATAGAGCGAGCGGTGCCCGCCAAGCGTACCGAGCTTGGGATCGCCCTCGGCCGTCTTGTCAGCCAGAACCTGGTCGGAGACGAGATCGAACAGCGCCTTGCTACCGGCCGGCAAGTTCGGCTCCTCGAGGACACCAGCGACCATCAGCGCGCCGTCCTTCATGCAGATCAGCCGCGACTCGGGCATCAGCATCACGTCAGGAATGACCGTGTTCGGCGCGGTCCTGAGCGCAGCGAGTTCGGACGGCGAGCAAATCGTTTCGGCGGAAAACTTGCCGTTTGGCGCGATGGCGCGAGTCCATTCGGCAGCCTGAGCCGCCTGCGGGACAGCCGCCAGCGCCAATGCCATGCCAAGAGCCCTGCGCACGATCACCGCTCCAGCGTTCCCACGCGGCGGATTTTCCGCTGCAACTGCATCACGGCATAGAGCAGCGCTTCGGCAGTCGGCGGGCAGCCCGGGACGTAGATGTCCACGGGGACGATCCGGTCACAGCCGCGCACGACGCTGTAGCTGTAATGGTAATAGCCACCGCCATTGGCGCAGGAGCCCATCGAGATGACGTACTTCGGGTCCGACATCTGGTCATAGACCTTGCGGAGCGCCGGGGCCATCTTGTTGCACAGCGTTCCGGCGACGATCATCACGTCCGACTGGCGCGGGCTTGCGCGCGGGGCGACGCCAAAGCGCTCCATGTCATAGCGCGGCATGTTCACGTGGATCATCTCGACCGCGCAGCAGGCGAGGCCGAAGGTCATCCACCACAGCGAGCCGGTGCGGGCCCACTGGAACAGTTCCTCGGTCGAGGTGACGAGGAAGCCCTTGTCCGACACCTCGGCATTGAGGCCGTCGAAAAACGACTGATCGGGCGCGGTTACCGGGCCCGGAGCGGCGGGGGGGACGAGTGCATTCATCAGATCATTCCCAATCCAGCGCGCCGATCTTCCACGCGTAGGCAAGGCCCACGAGCAGTTCGCCGAGGAAAACCATCATCGTGATCCAGCCCGGCCATCCGGTCAGGTCCAGGCTGACCGCCCAGGGGAACAGGAAGGCTGCTTCAAGATCGAAGACGATGAACAGGATGGCGACAAGGTAGAAGCGGACATCGAACTGGCTGCGCGGATCTTCGAAAGCGGGGAAGCCGCATTCGTATTCGCTGTTCTTCTCAGCGTTCGGGTTATGCGTGCCGGTCAGGTACGAAACGCCCATCGGCAGGAAGACGAAAGCCGTCGACAGCCCCAGCGCGATGACCAGGAAAATGAGGATCGGCAGGTATTGTGACAGATCGACCATAATGTCCCTGTACGCGCGGCGGAATCGCCGAGTTAAGGCTTTGACCGGCCCCTAGTCCTGCCCTGCGGCGGGCGCAAGTGGGGTTAGGTCCATATTCCACGCCGGGTGGGGGCAACATCGTCCCGGGCTCGACCCGGGACCGCTGGCCTGTACACGCTGGCGCCGCCTGTTAGTGCCAGCGGTCCCGGATCAAGTCCGGGACGACGCCTACTTCCCCAACTCCCGCCTGAGCTGCGCCGCCGTGGCCTTGCCGTAAGGCGGGCGCAGGCCGGCGAGACCCGCCACGTCGATCCCGGTCTGGCGGAACACCGCGCGGGCGTGGCTGAATTCGCGGAAGCCTTCGATGCCGTGGTAATGGCCCATGCCGGAAGGACCGATCCCGCCGAAGGGCAGGTCATCGTTGGAGATGTGCATGATCACATCATTGACCGTCACCCCGCCCGATATGGTGCGCGAAAGCACCCGCTCCTCCTCGGCCCGGTCGCGGCCGAAGTAATAGAGCCCCAGCGGGCGGTCATGTGCGTTCACGTAGTCGATCGCCTCGTCGATCGCGCCATAGGTCATGATCGGCAGGACGGGGCCGAAGATCTCCTCCTGCATCACGGTCATGCCGTCATTCACTCCGCGCAGGATCGTCAGCGGCATCTTGTTGCCGTTGGAGCTGGCAAAGTCCTCGCCCGCCGGGTTGACCTCAATCACCTCTGCCCCCTTGGCACGGGCGTCCTCGACATGGGCGGAGAGACGGTCCCGGTGGCGGGCGTTGATCACGCTGGCATAGTCGTCGTTGGAAAGCAGCCTCGGGTACATGGCCGAAGCCTGCGAGACGAGCGCCGATACCACCGCCGGCTCCGCTTCCTTCGGCACCAAAAGGTAATCGGGCGCGAGGCAGATCTGCCCGGCATTCATCATCTTGCCGAGCGCGATGCGCCCCGCCGCCTTCTCCACATCGGCGCTGCGGCCAAGGATCGTCGGCGACTTGCCGCCCAGCTCGAGTGTCACCGGCACAAGGTTATCCGCCGCCGCGCGCATCACGTGCCGGCCGATCGAGGTCGCCCCGGTGAACATCAGGTGGTCGAAAGGCAGCGCGGCAAAGGCTTGCCCTACCTCGACCCCACCAGTCACCACCGTCACCTCCTCAGGCGCGAAGTAGCGCGCGATCAGGTCCGCCAGCAGGTCAGAGGTGCGTTCGGTGAACTCCGAAGGCTTGCACATGGCCCGGTTCCCGGCGGCGAGCACGCAGGCCAGCGGCGTCATCACCATGCCAACGGGGAAGTTCCACGGCGCCATGATGCCGACCACGCCCTTGGGCTGGTAACGCACTTCCGCCCTCGCCCCCAGCAGACCTAGCGGGAACAGCGGGCGGCGCTTCTCCCCCGCGCCCAATGCCGGAAATGCTTGCGCGCATGGCGGAGCGCGCTGACGGCGGGCAGGATGTCGGTTAGCAGGGTCTGTTCGCGGCTGCGGCTGCCGAAATCGGCGGAGACAGCCGTGGCGAGGTGCTCCTTGTTCTCCACCAGCAGGGCAATCGCCCGCTTCAGCCGGTCTTCCCGCAGGTCGAGCGATTCGGGGCTGGCGCTGGCAAATGCGGCTTTTTGCGCGCGCAGGGCCGCGTTCATTCCCTCGGCGATGTTGGACATGGCTTGGCTCCCGGGCGACTTTGGCCCGTGTTTTCAGCGCCCCCGCGCCGCTTGGCAAGGCCCTGCCCGCGCTGCACTGCAAACATTGCCATTGCCGCAGTGCAGCATTAGGAGTCCCCGGGACTCTCATATCCACGATTGCAGAAGGCTCGCATCCCATGGCCCAGATTTCCGCATCCGATCCCATCGTCGTCCTATCCTATGCCCGCACCCCGATGGGCGGCCTTGCCGGGGCATTTGCCGACGTTTCGGCCCCCGAACTCGGAGCGACGGCGGTGAAGGCCGCGGTCGAACGCGCGGGCGTTGCCGGTGAAGATATAGAACGCATCTACATGGGCTGCGTGCTCCCCGCCGGTCTCGGTCAGGCCCCTGCCCGCCGAGGTCGCGATCAAGGCCGGCCTGCCCAAGTCGGTTCAGGCGACAACCGTGAACAAGGTCTGCGGATCGGGCATGCAGACGGTGATCATGGGCGCCGAAGCGCTTGCCGCCGGTTCGCTCGATCTGGTGATCGCGGGCGGAATGGAAAGCATGACCAACGCCCCCTACCTGCTCAAGAAGCACCGCGCGGGCGCGCGTGCGGGCCATGACACGGCTTATGACCACATGTTCCTCGATGGCCTCGAAGATGCTTACGAAGGCGGCTCGATGGGTTCCTTCGCGCAGGTTTCGGCTGATGAATACCAGCTCACCCGCGAAGGGCAGGACGCCTATTCGATCGAATCGCTGCGCCGCGCGCAGGAAGCCATCGCCACTGGCGCCTTCGCCAGCGAAGTCGTGCCGGTAACGGTCAAGACCCGCGCCGGTGAAGTCGTCGTCGATACCGACGAGCAGCCCGGCAAGGGCCGCCCGGACAAGATCCCGACCCTGAAGCCCGCCTTTGCGAAGGACGGCACGATCACCGCCGCAAGCTCCTCTTCGATCTCGGACGGTGCTGCCGCCATGGTGCTGACCCGCCAGTCGGTCGCCGATGCCAAGGGCCTGACCCCGGTGGCGCGCGTCGTCGCGGTTGCCGGTCATGCTCAGGAACCTTCGAAGTTCACCACGGCCCCGGTCGGCGCGATCACCAAGCTGATGGACAAGGCTGGCTGGAATCTCGCTGATGTCGACCTGTTCGAGATCAACGAGGCCTTCGCCTGCGTCGCCATGTTCGCCATGCACGACCTCGGCATTCCGCATGACAAGGTCAACGTCCACGGCGGCGCGACCGCGCTGGGCCACCCGATCGGCGCTTCGGGCACGCGCATCATCACTACGCTGATTGGCGCGCTGAAGCACAAGGGCCTGAAGAAGGGCGTCGCCAGCCTCTGCATCGGCGGCGGCGAGGCTACGGCCGTGGCGATCGAGCTCGTCTGACGGCCTCTATTGCCGGAAACAAGTTACAGGCGTAACCTCCCCCTCCCACAACGAGAGGGGGAGAGCCTGACATGAAGAAGATCGTATTGCTGGCCGCGCTTGCGGCCCTTTCGGCCTGTTCCAAGAAGAGCGACGAAGCCGTTCCCGCAGCGGCAGAGACCCCGGCAGCCTCGGCGGCGGCTGCGGCCGATTCCGCAGTCGGAAGCTATGACGTGAAGATGGCCGATGGCACCATGGGCAAGACGGTGATCAACGCCGATGGCACTTATACCGATACGGATGCCAAGGGCGCCGTGGTCAAGGGCAAGTTTGCACAGAAGGACGGCAAGGACTGCTTCGATCCAGACGGCGACGAACCCGAAATGTGCTGGACGGTCGAACCGCCCGCCGCAGACGGATCGTTCAAGGCAACCACGCCTGACGGCAAGATGACGGTCACGGTCACCAAGGCCAAGTAAGTCTGGAAGGGGCGGCTCTGCGGGGCCGCCCTTTTCATGTCAGGGGTTCTGGGCGCCCCAAAGCCGATCCTGCGAAACAAAGCCCTGGTGCCCGGTCGGCAGGCTGAAATCGCACCATCCTGCGCTGCACTCACCAATCTTGCCGGTCACGCCCGGTTCGAGCCGCCATTTAAGCTTGGATGCCGAATCCGGCTGCTCGCGCATGTCGGCGAGGCCCGCACCGCGCACCATGCCGGTGTGGCGCTGGGACATGAGGCTGCCGAGCACCCAGCCGGTCGCGCCGTCCGGATCCTCGACGCGCCACCAGCCCTCCTTGGTGCGCACGACCTTCATCGGCAGGCCGACCCGCTTGTAGACCCACAGCACGCGGTAATCCTCGCCCGGGCCAACGCGCATGTTGACCGTGCCCGCCTTGGTCGAGGCCCAGAACGGCGGCTCGGGATCTTCGGCAGAGACAGGGCTGGCAAAGGTGGCGGCCAGCAGGACGGCAAACATGGGAATCCGTGACATGGATCAACCTTAGCGCCTGGCGCTGTCCCGTATCAAGGCAGCTCGTCTGCTCCTGCCGGTTTCCGCAACAATGCTGCGCCGCGCCCCTTGAAGCTGGCATATGCTTGCCCTAGAGGCGCAACTGAGGAAACGCGCCGGGAGAGGCGGCGCTTTTGGAGGGACTTACACCCATGAACAAGTGGATCGCGCGCTCGGCCGCGCTGGGCATGCTGCTTGCCCCGGTTGCGGCGCAGGCGCAGGAAGCCCTGGTCGATGCGGCTGACAGCGGCGATACGGCGTGGATCCCGGTATCCTCTGCCTTTGTCCTGATGATGACGATGCCGGGCCTGACCCTGTTCTATGGCGGCCTTGTCCGGTCGAAGAATTTCCTGTCGGTCTGCCTGCAAACCGGCGCCATCGCCGCGGTGGTATCGCTGCTGTGGATCTTTGTCGGATATACCTTCGCCTTCGGGCCAGTGACCAATGGCTGGCTCGGCGCGGGCAGCAACTGGATGCTCAACGGCATCGGCAACGTGCGCGCAGGTGTTGACCTGTCCGGCAACGAACTTGCCATTCCCGAAAGCGCCTTTGCCCTGTTCCAGCTCACCTTCGCGGCAATCACCCCTGCGCTGATGGTCGGTGCCTGGGTGGACCGCGCCCGCTTCGGCTGGGTCGTGCTGTTTTCGGCGCTGTGGAGCCTGATCGTTTACGTCCCGGTTGCCCACTGGGTCTGGGGCGGCGGCTGGATGGCCAGCAAGCTCGGCACGCTGGACTTTGCCGGAGGCATCGTCGTCCACACCACGGCGGGCGTTTCGGCGCTGGTGACTGCCGCGCTGCTCGGCAAGCGCACCGGCTTCCCTAAGACGCTGATGCTGCCGCACAGCCCCTCGCTGACCATGGCCGGCGCGGCCATGCTGTGGGTCGGCTGGTTCGGCTTCAACGGCGGCTCGGCGCTTGCTGCCAATGACGACGCTGCCTCGGCGATCATCAATACCCATGTCGCCGCCTGCGCGGCGGCGATGATGTGGCTGCTGATCGAACGCATCAAGGTGGGCAAGCCCACCAGCGTCGGTTTTGCCACGGGTGCAATTGCTGGCCTCGCCACAGTCACCCCGGCGGCGGGCTTTATCTCGCCCGGCGCGGCCTTCATTCTTGGTCTTGCGGCCGCACTCGTCTGCTTCCCGATGATCGCCGTGGTCAAGAACCGCTTCCACATCGACGATTCACTCGACGTCTTCGCCGTCCACGGTGTGGGCGGCATGACCGGCTCGATCCTGCTGGCAGTGTTCTACAACCCCGCCCTCGGCGGCACGGCTGACCCGGCGACTTACTCGCTCGGCGGCCAGCTTATCGCGCAGGTTGCGGGCGTCGGCATCACCGCCATCTGGTCCGCCATCGCCAGCGCCATCCTTGCGGTCGCGGTTGGCCTCGCCTTCCCGATGCGCGTCAGCGAGGACGACGAGCGCGAAGGCCTCGACCTCGCCAGCCATGGCGAGCGTGCGTGGGAAATGGATTGATCTGAAACGGGCCGCGCTTTCGGGAGCGGCCTCAGCCTGCTGCCAGTTCGCGCGCCAGAACGGCCACCACCTGCTTCACCGCACTCTTGCTCGCGGCGAATGCCATGTGAGTCACCGGCATTTCGATCCGTTCGTCGGCATCATTGCCGCTGCCCGCCGAGGTCGAAGGCAGGACCACCCCGTCAAGCGGCGACCAAAGCGCCAGCGTGCGCACCGGCGGCTTGGTGTGAAAATCGATTCCGCCGGGTATCTCGGTGACCTTGTGGCTGTTGATCGCCTCGTAGATGCGCCAGGCGTGGTTGGCGTGGATATCGCCCGAAAACGGGCTGCCCATGGTCATCACCAGCCGGACGAGGTCAGGCCGCAGCCGCGCCAGTTCGCGCGCATAGAGCCCACCAGGCTCCAGCCGATCAGCACGACCTTTTGCCCGCATTCGGCATGGACCGCCTCAAGCCTCGCCACCATCCGGTCGACGAGATTATCCCGGAAACCGAGGTTGAAGCCGAGCCTCCAGCCAAAGGCGCGGTAACCGGCGGACTTGAGCGACTTGCGCAGGACCGAGGTCGCCGCGTCATCCGCCAGGAAGCCGGGGATCACCAGTACCGGCTCCCCCTTCCCCGTGTGCGGCACGCTCGCCGCCCCGCGCAGGGGCGCAGCAATCACCTTCGGCACGTCGAGCAGTTCGCGCAGCAGCCGGGAAAGGGCGGGCTTGCGAACTGTCTCAGCCATCAGCATCAATCTCCGGTAAGGATGCGGTCGACCAGTTCCTTCACCGTGGGGGTGAAGTTGTTCGAATAGAACGGGTCCTGCTTGAAGCGATAGGCCGCGTGGCCGGCGAACATCAGGTTCTCGTCTACCGGACCGCCGTGGGCGATGTCCTGCAGGGTCTTCTGGATGCAGAAGCTGCGCGGATCGGCGAGGCGGCCGGTGGTGTAATCGTCATGGTCCTTCCACGACGAGAACCCGCAGTGCGAGAGGCAGCCCATGCAGTCACGCTGGTCGGTCTTGATGACCTCGCGCTCTTCGGGGCTGACGAAGATGATCGTGTCGTCCGGCGTGCGCAGGCCCTCGGTAAAGCCGGCGCGGCTCCAGATGCGGGCTCGTTCGAGATCGGCGGGCGTCACCCAGAAGTTCTTGCCCTTCACGCCAACGTCCAGCTGCACGGTATGCTCACCGGCGGAGACCTTCGAATAGGGCACCTGACGCTCGCTGCGCGCCTCGAGCGCGCGGAGGAAGGGGTTGCGCACGGCGGAGGAGTAGAAGCCGGTCGGGCTGAACTTGTGCAGCAGCACGCCGCCCGGCTCGATTTCGCGCAGAGCGTCCTTCCAGCCCTGCGGAATCGGGCTTTCCTGGGTCAGCAGGGGCCGCGTGCCGTACTGGAAGGCGATCAGGCCAAGCTCGGGATTGTCGATCCAGTTTTCCCACTCGCGCAGGTACCAGACGCCGCCGGCCATGATGATGGGCACCGATTCCGCCACACCCTCGGCGCGCATGGTTTCGCGCAGCGCCTTGACGCGGGGGTACGGATCTTCAGGCTTGCGGGGGTCCTCTGCGTTGGACAGGCCGTTGTGGCCGCCCGCCAGCCGGGGTCTTCATAGACCACCGCGCCCAGCAGTTCCGCCACCTTGTGATAAGCACGCTTCCACAGCAGGCGGAATGCGCGGGCAGAGCTGACGATCGGCAGGTAATTGACGTTATAACGCGCGGCGATTTCCGAGAGCTTGTAGGGCATACCCGCGCCGCAGGTGACGCCGGTGACCAGACCGCGGGTGCGTTCGAGAACGCCCTCGAGGATCTGCTGCGCGCCGCCCATTTCCCACAGGACGTTGATGTTGATCGCGCCCTTGCCGCTGGCAATGTCATAGGCGCGCTTCACCTGTTCAACGGCGCCGTCGATGCCGTACTTGATCAGCTCTTCATGCCGTTCGCGGCGGGTGAGTGCGTGATAGACCTGCGGAATGATCTTGCCTTCGGGGTCATAGCTGTCGGCATTCACCGCGCTGACCGTGCCGATGCCGCCGGCCGCGGCCCGTGCGCCGGAGCTCATGTGATTGGTGGCCGACACGCCCTTGCCGCCTTCCACCAACGGCCAGACTTCGCGCCCGCCGTAGGAAATCGGCTGTAAACCCTTGAAACTCATTATCTTTCCTCTGTCAGCGCTGCACTGCAGTGCCATCTGCGCCCAACTTGCACGGCTTGATCGCCGCAGGCTCGGGGCGGGTGCCCACAGCCTCGAACTGCGCGTAATAGCCGGTCAGTTCCGGTTTACGGACAAATTGCACCAAGCGAAAGCCCACCGCGCCCATTTCGCAAAACAAAAGCGCCGGCGGGATGCCGTGCTTGTCGGTTGGGCGGTCGACATCCACCACGATCACCTGCCCGCCCTGCTTCAGGCCGGGGCGCATGTTCCACAGGAAGGCATAGGGATCGCCGACCTCGTGATACATGTGAACCATGAACACCCGGTCGAACGAAGCCTCGGGCAGGCGCGGATTTTCCGGCAAGCCCGTCTTGATCGAGACATTGTCGAGCCGCTCGCGCTCGACACGCTGGCCAAGCCGCTGGATCGCGCCGGGATCGATGTCCACGGCGAGCACCCTGCCCTTTGCACCGACGCGTTCGGCCAGGCGGACGGTGTAATAGCCCTCGCCCGCGCCAAGGTCGGCCACAGTGGTACCCGCGCCAATCTTTGCGAGGTCCATCACGGCCTTGGCCTCGCCCAGCTTGTCACGCTGGACTTCGTTGGAGAATTCGGTCGCCCCCGCAGCGGAAACCGGCCGGTCGGGCTTGGGAAATGCGGGGCTTTGCGCCGGCTGCTTCGAACAGGCGGCCAGCAGGGTGATCGTCAGGAGCGAGGCGGCGATGCCCCTCAATCGACGTCCTCCACCTCTACCTTTTCACCGGTCACGCGCTGCGAAAGCGCGGCGGCCATGAACTGGTCGAGATCGCCGTCGAGCACGTCCGACGGCGTCGGGCTGGTCACGCCGGTGCGCAGGTCCTTCACCATCTGGTACGGCTGGAGGACGTAGGAACGGATCTGGTGTCCCCAGCCAATGTCGCTCTTGGCCGAGTGCTCGGCATTGGCGGCCTCTTCGCGCTTCTGCATCTCGGCCTCGTAAAGCCGGGACTTGAGCATGCTCATACAGATTTCGCGGTTCTTGTGCTGGCTGCGATCCTGCTGGCTGGCGACGATGATGCCCGAGGGCACGTGAGTCATGCGCACGGCGGAGTCGGTTGTGTTGACGTGCTGCCCGCCCGCGCCCGACGCGCGGTAGGTATCGATCTTGAGGTCGGCCGGATTGATCTCGATCTGGAAATTGTCGTCGATCACCGGGAAGACCCAGACCGAGCTGAACGAAGTGTGGCGGCGCGCCGACGAGTCATAAGGGCTGATGCGGACGAGGCGGTGGACGCCGCTTTCCGTCTTGGCATAGCCATAGGCGTTGTCGCCCTTGACGAGGATCGTCGCGGACTTGATGCCGGCCTGGTCACCCGCCTGGTATTCGATCGTCTCGGTCTTGAAACCGCGCTTGTCGGCCCAGCGGGTGTACATGCGGAACAGCATTTCCGCCCAGTCCTGGCTTTCGGTGCCGCCAGCGCCCGCGTGGATTTCGATATAGGTATCGTTGCCGTCCGCTTCCCCGGCGAGCAGCGCCTGGACCTTGTCCCGGTCGGCACGCTCGGCCAGCGCGGCCAGGGCATCGAGCCCTTCCTGCACGGTGCCCTCGTCACCTTCCATCTCGCCCAGTTCGACGTATTCGATGGCGTCGGCCATCTCCTGCGAGATTTCCTTCACCGCGCCGATCGAGGCTTCAAGCCGGCGACGTTCCTTCATCACCGCTTCGGCATCCTTGGGATTGTCCCAGAGCTTGGGATCCTCGACCCGGGCGTTCAGTTCATCGAGGCGGCGCAGCGCGCGCTCCCAGTCCAGGAACTTGCGGACCAGCGCCAGCGCGGCTTCGATCCGGTCAATATGGGCCTGCCCTTCGGCACGCATGATAGGGTCACTCCAAGAACACAAAAAAACAGGGCGGCACCTGCGCCGCCCCGCTTAGCGAAAGGCATCTGAATGTAAAGGCTCAGCCCTTCTTGCCGGCCTTCATCTTGCGCACGGCTTCCGTGGTAAGCTTCACATGGTCGCGCCAATCGAGGTCTGAATGGACAAAGGCCACGCGGCCGTTCTTGCCGATGACATAGGAGGTGCGCTTAGTCATGCCCGCGGGTACGCCGGGACGGCTGAGCGCGACGTCATAGGCGGCCACGATCTGCGGCGTGGCGGCGGCAACGGCGAACTTGTCGCGGCAGGCTTCCTTCGAAAATTTCTGCAAGGTCGGCACGTCATCGTTCGACATGCCGACGACGCTCGCCCCGGCCTTGGCAAAATCGTCGGTCGCTTCGGCAAAGGCGTGCGCCTCAAGCGTACAGCCCTGAGTGAAGGCCTTGGGATAGAAATAGAGCACCACCGGCCCCTTCTTGAGCCGCTGCTTCAATGACACGTCGATGGGATTGCCCGCCAGCGCGCCCTTGGCGCTGAAATCGGGAGCCTTGGCGCCTACGGCGAGTTCGGCCGAAGCGGGCGCGGAGACGAGCATGGCGGCAAGCGCGGCCAGCGGGGCGATGGGGGTGAAGCGGCGACGATCCATGGCGCGAAGGTATGCGCGAGGAGCGGCGATCAGTAAAGCCCGACCGGGCCGCCGCCGTCTTCCACCGGAATGTCTTCCTTGGGCGCGGCTTCCACGGCTTCGGGCTCGGCCGCCTTGCGCACCCGGCGTACGGCCGAAACGAGGGCGTCGCGCTGTTCCTTGAGCTTGTCCTCGCGCGTCGCCTCGCGCAGTTCAGCCTCGGCCTTGAAGGCTTCCCAGATGATGGCAGACTTGCCTTCGTTGATCGCAACCCCGCCGAAAACCTGCTTGCCCGTGACGCGGTCGATCTTGACCATGTGAATGTCGCGCGGCGCGGTAAACGGCAGACGTGACCAGCGCGGCTTGGTGGCCATGACCACCTGTTTGAAGATCGGCGCGGCCATCGTGCCGCCCTGGGCATAGCCGCCGAGCGAGCGCGGCTTGTCAAACCCGATGTAGACGCCGCCGACAACGTCCTGGTTGCCGCCGACGAACCACACGTTGGTCGGGCCAGAGGTGGTGCCGGTCTTGCCGAACAGCGGCAGGCCGAGATCAGCCAGTGCGATGGCCGTGCCGCGCGTCACCACGCCTTCGAGCATGTGGACAACCTGGTAGGCGGTGCGCGGGTCCATCACCTCGCGCCCGCGCGGGGCAAAGCGGGGCATGGCCTTGCCGTCCCACTCGGCCATGTTGCAGCCCTCGCACCTCCGCTCGTCCGCGCGCCAGATGACCTTGCCGCTGCGGTCCTGCACATAGTCGATCATCGACTGGTTGAACTGCACGCCGTTGTTGGCGAGCGCGGCATAGGCGTTGACCATCTGCGCCACGGTCGTGTCACCCGCGCCCAGCGCATAGCTGAGGTAAGGCTCGTACTTGCCGATGCCGACCCGGTCGATTGTCTTGACCACGCGGTCCATGCCGGTTTCGTTGGCAATGTGGACCGTCATCAGGTTGCGTGACTGTTCCAGACCCCAGCGCATGGTGTGCACTCCGCCCGCGCCGCGCATGTCGAAGTTGCGGAAGCATTTCTGCCCCAGCTTCGCGCCCTGATAGACGCAAAAGGCCTGATCGGGGACCATGGTGGCCGGGGTCATGCCGTAATCCAGTGCCGGTGCCATAGACGAAGGGCTTGATCGTCGATCCCGGCTGGCGCTGTGCCTGCGTTGCGCGGTTGAAATCGCCAAGGCCAGCGTCAAAGCCGCCCTGCATGGCGAGAACCCGGCCCGAGGCGACATCCTCGAACAGCATGCCGCCCGAAACTTCGGGAATCGCGCGCACGGTCCAGACATTTCCGGCAGGCGAGGCGGCGGTAACGTCGCCGGCCTTGATCTTGTCAGGCAAGCCAACCAGCGGCGCGGTGGAGCCGTCGCTGAAACCGATCGTCGCGCGGGGGCCATCACGCTGGATGACCACGCCGATCCGCCAATCCTGATAGTGGATCGTATGGTTGGCGGCGACGAGGGGCCCGAGCCACTTGTCAGCCGTGATGTCCAGCTCGTCGATCGGCCCCACCCAGCCGCGCCCGCCGTGATAGCGCAGCAGCGCGGTGCGCAGTGCTTCCTCGGTCGCCTTCTGCAAAGCCGGGTCGAGCGAGGTGCGCACCCAAAGGCCGCCCGAATAGACCGAGTTCGGTCCCTTGTCGGCCGTTTCGCCGTACTTTTCGGCAAGGCGGCGACGCACTTCCTCTACGAAATAGCCGTTCGAGGGATCATAGCTTTCGACGCGGCGGGCAATCAGGCCGAGCGGCTGGGCCTTGGCCTCGTTGACCTGTTCCTGCGTGGCCCAGCCATTGCTGAGCATCTGGTCGAGCACCCAGTTGCGGCGCTCGATCGCCGCTTCGGCATATTTGGCGCGGCCATAGCGTTCAGGCGCCTTGGGCAGGATGGCAAGGAAGGCCGCTTCGCTGAGCGAGAGCTGGTCCACGTCCTTGCCGAAATAGGCCAGCGCCGCTGCCTCAACGCCGAAGCTCTGCCGGCCGAGCGGGATTTCGTTGAGGTAGAGCTCAAGGATCTGCTGCTTGTTGAGCACCGATTCGATGCGCCGCGCGACGACCATTTCCTTGAACTTGCGGGTGATCGAATATTCGTCGCCGATCAGGATGTTCTTCGCCACCTGCTGGGTAATGGTGGAACCGCCGCGGGCGCGCTCGCCTGAGCCGAATTTCGTCGCATAATCGATTACCGCTCCGACAAGTCCGGTGTAGTCGACACCGCCGTGGGTCCAGAAGGTCTTGTCTTCGGCCGAGAGGAAGGCGTTGATCACCGGCTTGGGGAAATCGACATAGCGCAGCTGCACGCGGCGTTCGCGGGCATAGGAATAGACAATCTGGCCATCCACCCCGCGCACCATGGTGGGCAGTGGCGGCTGGTAAGTGAGCAGGCTCTCCGCCGAAGGAAGGGCGCGCAGCACCGTCAGCCAGATGATCGCATAGAAGGCGAGCAGTGCGCCGAGCAGGTAGCCGCCCAGGCGGAAACGCTTGCTTTCCCGCCAGTTCGACCGGAACCATTCCGCCCAGCCACTGGCTTCGCGCTTGATGCGCAGGCGGGTCGATTCAGGTGCGGTCTCTTCGGCCATGGCCGGCTCCTAGCATGGCGATATGTCCTGTTGCCACCGGGTTTTATCAGCCGGGCTGGTGGCGGGCGAAATAGACGCGGATCGCACTGGCGACCGATCGGGAAAAGGCATCGCGCCCCTCACCGGACTTGAGCCAGGCGGCATCCTCGGGCGAGGTGATGTAGCCTGCCTCGAACAGCACCGATGGCAGGTCCGCGCTTTTCAGCACGATGAAGGCGGCGGACTGGATCGCGCTTTCACGGAACCGCATGTCGCCCCGGCCTTCGCGCAGGATCAGCGCAGCGAAGTCTTCCGACAGGGCCAGCGTTTCGCGCTGGGCAAGGTCGACGAGGATCGAGGAGACGTCGTCCGACTGTCCTCCCAGTTGCACCCCGTTGACCACGTTGGCGCGGTTCTCCTTTTCCGCGAGCCGGGCCGCGGTCTGGTTCGAGCCCCTTTCCGACAGGACATAGACGGTCCCGCCCCGTGCCTCCTCATTCGGCGCGGCATCGGCGTGGATTGAGATGAAAAGGTCCGCCTTGAGCCGCCGGGCAATGCCCGCACGTTCCTCCAGCACGAGGAACCGGTCATCGCCGCGCGTCAGCGCCACGCGCACCCCGCCGCCCTCGATCAGCTTGTCCCGCAGTGCGCGGGCGAGCGCCAGTGGTTACGTCCTTTTCCCGCACCGGGCCGCTGCCCGCACCGGGATCGAAACCGCCATGCCCGGCATCGATCACCACCAGCGGGCGGCTGGGATCGAGCGGGCCTTCAACCGGCGGCAGTCCCACCTCTCCCGCAGGCGGCGGCAGGTCCAGCCGGATCACATAGTCCCGCCCGCGCCCGGCGAAGCCGAACGTGCGGTCCAGCCAGACAAGCCCTGCCAGCACCACGACGGGGATCAACACCAGCAGGAGAACGGGTGACGGGCGACGCATGGCACTTTCCGTTAAGCGCTTGTTAGGCTTGCGGCAATGTCTGGGCGGCTATTCATCCTCAATCCTTGCGGGGGCGGCCAGCAATGCTAGCAGACCCGAGCCGGAGCATCATGGCTCCGCCAAGCCGGACCGAAAGAGTTCCGGATTCGAACAGGTTGATGCTGGAATGACAAGCCTTTCACCGCACTGCAAAGCCCTGCGCCCTACGGCGCGGGTCATGCTGGCGGTACCGGAATCGCATAGCGATGCGCGCAACTTTTCGCCGCGCCTTGTCCTTCCCGCAGTCGCAACACGGCCATCTGGCCAGCCCGTGCAGGCCCTTCGGCCTCGCGGAAACATCCACATCGCCATGACTCGTTCGGCAGGTTCACCCTGCCCGACCGGCCATGGCCTGTTTGCATATGGACGCGCCGCCCTTCTCCCGATGGAAGTGCGGCGGCGCGCATGGAGAATTCATAATGACAACGCGCATGCTGATCGATGCGCGCCACCAGGAAGAGACCCGGGTGGCGGTGCTGAAGGGGAACAGGATTGAGGAGTTCGACTTTGAATCTGCTGAACACAAGCAGATCAAGGGCAACATCTACCTCGCCAAGGTTACACGTGTAGAGCCGTCGCTGCAGGCCGCTTTCGTCGATTTCGGCGGAAACCGTCACGGCTTCCTGGCGTTCAGCGAAATTCACCCGGACTACTACCAGATCCCCAAGGAGGACCGCGAGGCCCTGCTGGCGGAAGAAGCCGCCCATGCCGAGGAAGAGGCCGCCCTGCGCGCCAAGGCCGAGGGTGAGGAAGACTTCGTTGGCGACGACGAGCTGGGCGAAACCCTGGCCGATGACATGGCCGGCACCAGCCACGAACATCATCACGACAGTGATGACTTCGGCGGCGTGATGGAAGTCGACACCGCCGAAAAGGACGAGGTCGCCACCATCGAGGACGGCCACGTCGAAGGCGCCTTCAGCCACGAGGACGAAGAAGCCGAGGAAGCCGAGAACGGTGAGGAGCGCCGCAGCCGCGGCCGTGGGCGCCGCCGCCGTGGTGGCGGCAACCGTGGCCACGCCAAGGAAGCCGACGAACTGCGCGCCAAGCGCATGGCGCTGCGCCGCCGCTACAAGATCCAGGACGTCATCCAGCGCCGCCAGGTCCTGCTGGTCCAGGTCGTCAAGGAAGAGCGCGGCAACAAGGGTGCGGCGCTGACCACGTACCTCAGCCTTGCCGGCCGTTACTGCGTCCTCATGCCCAATTCGAGCCATGGCGGCGGAATCAGCCGCAAGATCAACTCGGCGGCAGACCGCAAGCGGCTCAAGGGCATCATTGCCGAACTCGACCTGCCCAAGTCGATGGGCTGCATCGTCCGCACCGCCGGCCTGCAGCGCACCAAGACCGAGATCAAGCGCGACTTCGACTATCTTGCCCGCCTGTGGGACGAGATCCGCGAGAATACGCTGAAGTCCAGCGCCCCGGCCGCGATCCATTCGGACAGCGACCTGATCAAGCGGGCCATCCGCGACATCTACAACAAGGATATCGAGGAAGTCATCGTCGAGGGCGAGCACGGCTACCGAGCCGCGCGTGACTTCATGAAGCTGCTGATGCCCAGCCACGCCAAGCGCGTGAAGGCCTATTCGGATCCGGTGCCGCTCTACCAGCGCTATGGCGCGGAAGATCAGTTGACCGCGATGTTCGAACCCGTGGTCCAGCTGAAGAGCGGCGGCTACCTGGTCATCAACCCGACCGAGGCGCTGGTTTCGATCGACATCAACTCGGGCCGCTCCACCAAGGAGCACGGCATCGAGGCGACGGCGCTCAGCACCAACCTTGAAGCCGCGCGCGAGATTGCCCGCCAGCTGCGCCTGCGCGACATGGCCGGCCTGGTCGTGATCGACTTCATCGACATGGAATACGGCTCGAACGTCCGCAAGGTCGAGAAGGCCATGAAGGACGCGCTGAAGAACGATCGCGCCCGCATCCAGGTGGGCCGCATTTCCAGCTTCGGCCTGATGGAAATGAGCCGCCAGCGCCTGCGCACCGGTGTGCTCGAAGCCTCGACCCGCCCCTGCCCGCACTGCGACGGTGTCGGCCTCGTCCGCACGGCGAGCAGCTCCGGCCTCGCCGCGCTGCGTCTGATCGAGGACGAAGCCGCCAAGGGCCGCGGCACGGTGATCACGCTCTACGCCTCGACCGAGGCGTCGATCTACCTGCTCAACGCCAAGCGCGCCGACCTGCACGAGATCGAGGATCGCTACGGCGTCCGAGGTCCAGGTCATCCCAGAGGGTGAGAACGAAGGCGCGAAGATGCGCGTGGCCTCGTCGGGCCCGCGGCCCAGCGTCATGCCGCGCTTCGAGCCGATCCTCGAACCTGAAGAGGACGATCTGGTCGACGAGGATTACGGCGACGAGGAAGAAGAGGAAGAACGCGAAGAGCGTGGTGAGCGCGGCGACCGTGAGGATCGCGGCGACCGCAACAAGCGCCGCCGCCGCCGCCGTGGCGGCAAGGGCCGCAACCGCGACGGTGAGCGCGATGGCGGTGACCGCGAGGAAGAACGCTCCGAAGGTGAAGACGGCGAAGAAGCCGACGACACTGAGACAGAAGGCGCCGAAGACCGGGCCGAAGGCGATAATGACGGTGAAGGTCCGCGCAAGCGCCGCCGCCGTGGCCGCCGCCGGCGTGGTGGCCGTGGCCGCAACGAGGATGGCAGCGAAAGCGGCAGCGAGGAAGCTGGCGCCGATGAAGGCGAAGCCGGCGAACCGGCGGATGCCCCTGCCGAAGCTCCGGTGGCCGAGGAAGCTCCCACTGAGGAGCCTGCTCCGAAGAAGCGCACCCGCCGCAAGAAGGCCGATGTCGAGGCGGAGGCTGTAGAGGCTCCGGTCGAGGCTCCTGCCGAAGCACCGGCTGCGGAAGAAGCCCCGGCCGAAAAGCCGAAGCGGACGCGCAAGAAGAAGGTCGAGACCGAAGCCGAAGCGCCCGTAGAGGCCCCTGTGGCCGAGACGCCCGCGGCCGAGGAAGCCCCGGCTGAAAAGCCCAAGCGCACTCGCAAGAAAAAGGTTGAGGCCGCCGCCGAAGTCGCCCCTGAAGCGGATGCCGAGGCCGAACCTCGCCCCGCCGCTGACATGGTCGGCGAGACTTCAGAAGCGGAGGCCCCCTCTGGCCCCGCCCGCCGTGGCTGGTGGCAGCGCACTTTCGGCGAGTAATCGCTGAAGCCAAAAGAAAAGACCCCTCCCAGCTACCAGGCCGGGAGGGGTTTTTCTTTGCGCGTCAGGCTTTCCGTACTTCCACCGGCAGGGCCGAAAAGCGCGGCATGAAGTTGATCGGCTGGACCTGCTCGGTCAGCGAAGTCAGTCGCCCGACATTGCTGCCGCCCTCGGCGCGCGCATCGCTCGTGCCTTCCAGTGTGCCGAACATGTGCGTCATCGAAACAACGCCGCGCCGCAGCCGGTCCTCGCCTTTCACGAAAGCCCGGATCGCGCCGTGGGCAGAGGCAATCTCGATCGCCGCCCCGTCCTCCAGCCCCAGTTCGGTCATGTCATCCGGGTTCATGTAGGCATGGTTCACGGGGTGCCGCCGGCGGTTGCCCCGGGATTCGCGGAAAGCCCCGTTCAGTGCGTGAAGCACGCGGCGGCAGGTCAGGCGAAGGCGCGCGCGATCGGGTCCCTCTTCGGCAACGAGTGCCAGCTCTGCGGCTACATCAGGCGGGCAGAGTTCCAGCTTCTGCTCCCAGCCTTCCGGCGCGGGCAGAACATATTCCGGATCGCGCCGGGGCCGTACGCCACCGGGATTGGCCGCCAGTTCCTCGAAAGTCACCGCGCCGTCGCTGCACAGGAAGCGGCACAGGTCCTCCGGATCAGGCGGCGTTTCGTGTGACAGCTTCAGCCCGCCCGGGATGGATGCGTAATCGAGCCCATAGCCCCAGTACTTGAAGGTGAGGTCGAGCCCCATCCTCGCCGCAACCGTCCAGAAAAACTCCCAATCATCGACGACATCGCCGGGCTTTGGCACCAGCGGCGGCGAATATTGCGCGAAGGGTTCGGGAAAAAGCGCATCGGCAGCAAATGTGAGTTCGTGCCGCTCGAACGGCTGGCTCGCGGCAATGACATAGTCGGCCAGCTTGCCGGTTTCGGTCATGCGGCAATCGAGCGAGACGAGCAGGTCGAGCGCCTCGAAGGCCGGTTTCGCCACGGCCGGATCGCCCAGTGCCATCAGCGGATCCCCGCCGAAGACGATCAGGGCGCGGATGCGGTCGGGGTGGTCGATCAGGATTTCACGCGGGATCAGCGCGGAAGGCATTTCGTGCATCAGCGGCCCGACCGGCTCTGACAGGCAGAAGGGCGCCTTTTCGAAACTGCGGCTGGGCGCGAGCGCCATCTCGCGCACCACTTTGGACTTGAGCGTGCCGGGATTGCGGACGAGGTCACCAGCCCGCCGATATCCGCCTGCCAGCAGGCCGACGATGTCGATCATTGTTTCGGCAAGGTTGGAATGGTCGCTCATAGACGGGCCAGTACCGCTGCCGACAACCGGGCGTTTGGCCTCGCCAAGCCAGCGGGCGAGGGTTTCGATCTGCTCCACCGGCACATCGGCGCGTGCGGCGGCCAGTTCGGGCGTGAACGGCGCAACCGCCGCGCGCAGGTCCTCCAGCCCATTGCAATGGCGGGCCACGAAGTCCCGGTCCCACGTGCCGTCGCGCAGCATGGCGTGGGAAACTGCGGCAAAGATCGCCGCGTCCTGACCGGGCTTTGGCTGGATATGAAGATCGGCATAGCGCGCGGTTTCGCTGCGGCGCGGGTCGATCAGCACGACCTTGCCGCCGCGCTCCTTCAGCCGTTCGAACGAGCGCCCCGGCGCGCCGCTTTCGGCCACGGCATAAGGCGCGCCCTGATGCGTCACGACCGGATTGCCGCCGCTGAGCACCGCCAGATCGGCATCGCGGATGGCGTGCTTGCCGCTTGCCATGATGCCGATCCGCGCGGCGGAGACCCATTTGCCCGACTGGTCGATAGTCATGGTTGAGAAGAAGTTGGGCGTGCCCAGCTCTGCTACCCAAGCGCGCTCCATGATGTTGCCCAGCACCGAACGATAGGCCCCGGTGCCGTGATAGACAGCCACCGCGCGCGGGCCGTGTTCCGCGACGATAGCAGCAAGTCGGTCGCCGATTTCCGCCATGGCCTGTGTAGTCGGGATCATCTCCCCCCGTTTCAGGCTGGCGAGCAGCCGACCTTCCGCGCCGTTGTGGAACTCGACCGAGGCGAGCCCCTTGGGGCAAAGATAGGCTCCGTAAGGCGACAGCGCGCCATCGGGCCGCGCGCCCTCCAGCCGGCCATCGACCACGTCGACTTCCATCGCGCAGTGCGCGCTGCAATTGCGGCAGAAGGTTTTCGCCGTGCGCCTCTCCATAGGGGAGAGGCTAACCGCGCCGGCCTGCACCGCAAGGGCGCGGCGGCCCGCAATCAAGCGAAACCGCCGACAGGGTCAGGCCTCGCCCGCCTCCAGCAGCATGGCGTTGGCCAGCTCGAGCGCCTGCGAATAGTCGTCACGCGCCGAGGGGATGTGCAGGCGGTAAGTGCAGAACCCGTGGATGGTGCCGTCGGCCTCCAAAAGCATTGTGCGCACCCCTGCTGCTTCCAGCAGCTGGGCATAGGCGCGGCCCTCGTCCCGCAGCGGGTCCAACCCTGCGGTGACGACCAGCGCGGGCGGCAGGCCTGACAGGTCGGCCCGCGCCGGCGAGGCGCGCCAGTGCGAGACATCGCTGGCATAGGCGCGGTCGAAGAAGGCCATGTCGTTGCTCGACAGGAAGAAGCCATCGGCGAAGGTATCGCGCGAGGTGTGGCGCTCGTGCGAATCGGTGACCGGGTAGATCAGGAACTGGAACAGCACCGGCAGCGCCGCCGGTTCATCGCGCAGGGCGATCGTGGTTACGGCGGCGAGGTTGCCCCCGGCGCTGTCTCCCGCGAGCACCAGCGCGGTCGGTTCGATCCCGAGCCCCGCGCCATTCGCCGCCACCCAACGCGCCGCCGCCTCGGCATCGTCAGGCGCGGCGGGCCGAGGGTTTTCGGGTGCGAGCCGGTATTCGACCGAGACCACCGGCAGGTCGAGCGCGCGGGCCATGTCGGCGCAGACGGCGGCGTGGGTGTCGATCGAACCGGCCGCAAAGCCACCACCGTGGTAATAGACCACCACCGGCCCGGCCCCGCGCTCCGTACGCGCATCGAACAGGCGCAGCGGGATGTCCCCGCCGGGCCCCGGCATGACGGCATCGCGGATCACCGCCAGATCACCCACCGGCACATCGAGCGAGGGGATCGAGCCCGGCGGCAGGCTGCGCATGAAAGCCACCAGCTCGTCGCTCATCGGCGGGCGCGGGTTGGCTTTCATCATGTCGAGGAAGGCCTGGACGTCGGGACGGACGAAGTGTTCGCTCAAGGGGTCTCTCCGGTATGTTGTCGTGCCAGCTTAGCTAATAGTCGATCCGGCTGCCATCCCGGGCAAAAAGCCCGCCGCTGTCCTTTTGGGTCAGCCCGTCGATCACATCCAGCAGGTGCCCGGCAGACCGCTCAGGCGTGAACAGCCTGTCCTGCGGCACGCCGCGCTGGAATGGCTGAGAGAGATCGGTGTCGACCGTACCCGGATGGAGCGCCACGGCAATCGCCCCCGGCCGCACGCGCACCAGCTCGATCGCCCAGTTGCGCACCAGCATGTTGAGCGCCGCCTTCGACGCGCGGTAGGAATGCCAGCCGCCGAGCCGGTTGTCGCCAATTGACCCGACCCGGGCGGAGAGCACGGCGAACACGGACCGCTCGGCCCGCGGCAGGAGCGGCAGGACGTGCTTGGCGATCAGCGCCGGACCGATCGTGTTGAGCGCGAAAACCTCCGCCATCACCGCGCCGTCCACCTGCGCCCAACCCTTTTCCGGCCCCTTGCCGCCGGGCGTGGTCAGGATGCCGGTGGCAACGATGGCAAGGTCGATCCCCCCGCCCTCGCCCATCCGCGCGGCAGCACTGGCGATGGACGCCTCGTCGGTCAGGTCGAAGGCCAGCGGCACGACCTTGCCCCCGCCCGCGGTCGGCCGCCGGGAGAGAGCGAAAACCTCCGCCACGTCCTCCCGCGCGGCCAGCTGCGCCACGAGCGCAGCGCCGATCCCGCCCGAGGCACCGAAGATACAGGCGCGCAAGGGTCTCAGACCCCCGCAGCCATGCCGCCGGTCACCCGCAGCGTCTCACCCGTGATGAAGGCGGCCTTGTCCGACACGAGGAACAGCAGCGCATCGACGATGTGTCGCTCTTCCCCATCGCCTTGCAGCATCTGCATGGCCTTGACGCGGGCCTTAGTTGCCTCGGGCAGTTCGTTGCGGATCGTTTCGGTAAGGATCAGCCCCGGCGAGATCGCGTTGACGCGAATCCCATCAGGCGCCAGTTCCCGCGCGAAGGTGATGCCCAGCGCCGCCACGGCGAGCTTGCTGTCGCCATAGGGCGAGCCGCCCATGTGCGCCGCGCTGGAGGATATGTTGACGATCGAGGCACCCGCCCGCCCCTTCATGTGCGGCAAGGCGGCCAAGGTGCAGCCAACGACCCCCATCACGTTGACATCGAACAGCCGCCGCATCTTGGCCATGCCGAGCGTGGTGATCGGCTTGCCATATTCGTCGGAGTGAAGCCCGGCGTTGTTTACCAGAACGTCGATGCCGCCATGTGGTGCAGCGGCCTGTTCCATGACAGCTGCCATGCGCGCCTCGTCCGTCACGTCGCCGGCAAGCCCCTCCGCCGAATGGCCGAGCGCGCGGATTTCGGCGGCGGCGGCTTCGGCCTCGGCACCGTCGATATCGACCAGCACGGCGTGGTATCCTTCTGCCGCCAGCGCATGCCCGAACGCCTTGCCAAAGCCGCGGCCGCCGCCGGTGATCACTGCTGTCTTCGTCAAAATTCAGTCTCCCTTGGATCACTAGGGACCACAGCCAAAGCCCTTCGACAAGCCGCCATGCACGTTCATCGGACGGGCGTTGACAAAGCGGAATTGGCCCCGATGCTGCGCGCCATTCAACGCACCGGGGACACCGCTCGCATGTTTCGCACAATTGCTGCCGTTTCGACTCTCGCCATCGCCATTTCCGCACCCGCGCTTGCTGCCGAACCGGCCAAGGACGCCAAGTGGGACGTCAACGCCCCGCCGGGGATGAAGACCCGGCCTATTGCCATCGACACCACCGAGGGCACCTGGATGAACCTTGACGTTTCGCCCGATGGCAAGCGGATCGCCTTCGACCTATTGGGCGATATCTACACCCTGCCGATCGAGGGCGGCACGCCGACGCGGATTGCCGAGGGGCTCGCCTATGAAACGCAGCCGCGCTTCTCACCCGATGGCAAGCGCATCGCCTTCACCTCCGACCGGGGCGGCGGTGACAACATCTGGATCATGAACGCCGATGGCAGCGACAAGCGCCAGCTGACCACCGAAAACTTCCGCCTGCTCAACCAGCCGAGCTGGAGCCCGGACGGCCAGTACATCGTCGCGAAAAAGCACTTCACCACCCAGCGCTCGCTCGGCACGGGCGAGGTCTGGATGTATCATGTTTCGGGCGGCGCCGGCGTTCCGCTGGTCAAGCGGCCGAACGAGACGCACCAGAAGGAACTGGGCGAGCCGATCTTCGCCCCCGATGGCAAGCACATCTATTTCACCCGCAACACCACGCCGGGCGGCACCTTCATCTACGCGCAGAATTCGAACACCCAGCTCTTCGCCATCCAGCGCTATGACCTTGAAACCGGTGAGACCGACGAGGAAATCGGCGGTGAAGGCGGCGCGGTTCGGCCCACGCCATCCCCCGACGGCACCAAGATGGCCTATGTCCGGCGCGAACGGACGCGGTCGAAGCTCTATGTCCGCGACATGGCCACCGGCACCGACCGCAAGGTCTATGACGCGCTCGATCAGGACGTGCAGGAAACCTGGGCGGTCACCGGGGTCTATCCGAACATGGCCTGGACGCCCGACAGCAAGAGCCTGGTCTTCTGGGCAGGCGGCAAGCTCCAGCGGCTCGACCTCGCCTCGGGCAAGGCGAATGCCATTCCGTTCCGCGTCAACGATACGCGCCTCGTTGTCGATCCGCCGCGTCCGGCGATCCCGGTCGCCCCTGCCACCTTCAACACTTCGATGCCGCGCGGAGCGACGGTTTCCCCGATGGCAGCCAGATCGTGTTCGAGACACTCGGCAAGCTGTGGATCAAGCCCGCCGCCGGGGGCGCCGCGCGCCGCCTGACGGGAGAGGGCGAGGCGATGGAAGCCTATCCGGCATGGTCGCCGGATAGCCGCCGCGTCGCTTTCGTGCGCTGGACCGACACCGGCCTTGGCGAAGTCCGCACGGTCGGCACCGATGGTTCGGGCGCGGTGAGCGTCACCAAGACCGCGGGCCACTATGCCCGCCCCGCCTTCTCGCCCGATGGCCGCACTATCGTGTTCGAGAAGCAGCAGGGCGGCGGCCTCGTTTCCCCGCGCAACTCGTCCGAACCGGGCCTCTACAAGGTCGCGGCGAGCGGCGGTGAGGTCACCCGCGTGCTGCGCGATGGCGGCCACCCGCAATTCGGCTCCAGCAGCGACCGCGTGTTCGCCTTTGTCTATGAAGGCGGCAAGGGCAAGCTGGTCAGCACCGACCTTAACGGCGAGGCGAAGCGGGTCCATGCCGAAGGCGAACTGGTCAATGACTATGCCGTTTCGCCCGATGGCAAGTTCTTCGCCTTCCGCCAGAACTATCAGGCCTTCGTCATGCCGATGCTGCCCGGCACGCAGACGCTGGCCGCCCAGCCCAGCGGTACTCCGTTCCCTGTAACGAAGGCCAGCGGCGACGGCGCGGACTGGATCCATTGGTCGAACAGCGGCAGCAAGCTGCACTGGTCGATGGGGCCGACGCTCTACACGGCAGACCGCGCCTCCATGTTTGCCAATGCGCCGGGCCCGCGCACCGCGAAGTACACCCCGCCCGCCAGCGGCGTCTCGCTCTCGATGCCGGTCACGCTCGACAAGCCCAAGGGCGCGGTCGCCATCACCGGCGCGCGGATTGTCACGATGAACGGCGCGGATGGCGGCGTGATCGAGGACGGCACGATCCTGATCGAGGGCGACCGCATAAAGGCCATCGGCCCGCGCGCATCGGTCTCCGTGCCCTCGGGCGTGCCGACGGTCGATGCCAGCGGCAAGACGATCATCCCCGGCCTGGTCGATGCCCATGCCCATGGCCCCTACGGCGTGGACGAGATGACGCTGCAGGCGAACTGGTCGGAAATGACCAACCTCGCGCTGGGCGTTACCACGCGGCACGATCCGTCGAGCCGTTCGGCGCTGGTCTTCCCGCAGCTCGAAATGCAGCGCGCCGGCCTCGTCCTTGGCCCGCGCAGCTTCTCGACAGGCGAAGTGGTCTATGGCGCAAAGAGCCCGGACGTTTATGCCGAGATCAATTCCTATGAGGATGCGCTTTCGCACGTTCGCCGCCTGAAGGCGCAGGGGGCCTTCTCGATCAAGAACTACAACCAGCCGCGCCGCGAGCAGCGCCAGCAGGTGATGCGTGCCGCGATTGCCGAGAACATGCGCTCGGTGGCCGAGGGCGGATCGCTGTTCGGCTTTGACATGAGCCTGATTGCCGATGGCAACACGACCATCGAGCACAACATCCCGGTCGATGTGATGTACCAGGACGTGCAGCAGTATTTCAGCCGCTCGAAGGTTGGCTACACGCCGACGCTGGTGGTGACCTATGGCGGTCCGGCGGGTGATCCCTATTGGCGTTCACACACCGAGATCTGGAAGCACCCGCTGCTGCAAAAGCACGAACCGGCCTCAGCCCTCGCCGCCGCCGGCGCGCGCCGCGAAATCGCACCGGAAGAAGACTATGCCGACGACGACAACGCGCGCGAGGCGGCCAAGCTGGCCCGGCTCGGCGTGCCGGTCTCGATCGGCGCGCACGGGCAGGAAGCCGGTATCGCCGCCCACTGGGAACTGTGGTCCTTTGTGCGCGGCGGCATGACGCCGGTGGAAGCGCTGCGAGCGGGAACAATCGAATCGGCACGCAGCCTGGGATTCGATGCGGACGTCGGCTCGCTGGCGCCGGGCAAGCTGGCCGACCTCGTGGTGCTCGATGCCGATCCGACCAAGGACATCCGCAATTCGGACAAGGTGAGCAAGGTGATGCTCGGCGGCCGCCTCTATGACGCGGCCACGCTGAACGAGGAAGTCACCGGCAACCGCAAGCGCCCTGCCTACTGGTGGGAAGCCGAAGGCGGCGCTGCGGGCTTTACCGGGCCGAGCGGCGGACTAGGCGCGGACGTGGATTGAGCCGGTCCGGACGGCAGGCACTTTCGTTTTCCTACACGAAAACAATGTGACAAAGTGCCTGCCGCTCTTTGATTCCGTGAACCCGCCTCCCATGAAAGCCGCGCCCGCCAGCGCGGCTTTCTCCGCATCTGGCCCCCGCGCGCGTGAGAGATGCGCTGCGTATGTACTTCATCAACTTGCACACCGCGCAACCGTTCGTCGCGCCAGCTTTTCGCCCCGACGTTCCCTCCCCCTTGCCCCCGCGCGCTGAATCGCTAGAGGGGTCCGCAAAGCTTAGGATGGAACCGGATTCATGGCCGAATTTTTCCTCGACGCGAAAAGCAAGATCAGCGGCAAGGGCAACGTGCACAAGGCCGAAGGCGCGGCCAAGGTGAAGAAGTTCACCGTGTACCGCTACGACCCCGATTCCGGCCAGAACCCGCGCTATGACACGTTCGAGATCGACCTTGAAAAGTGCGGCCCGATGGTTCTCGACGCGATCATCAAGATCAAGAACGAGATCGATCCGACGCTAACCTTCCGCCGCTCCTGCCGCGAGGGCATCTGCGGTTCGTGCTCGATGAACATCAACGGCCGCAACGGCCTCGCCTGCACCACCGCGATCGAGGACCTTTCGGGTGACATCCGCATCACCCCGCTGCCGCACATGGAAGTGATCAAGGACCTGGTCCCAGATTTCACCCACTTCTACGCGCAGTATTCCTCGATCCGTCCCCGGCTTCAGGCCGTATCGACCACGCCTTCGGGCAAGGAGCGCCTGCAGTCGCCTGAACAGCGCGAGAAGCTGGACGGCCTTTATGAGTGCATCCTCTGCGCCTGCTGCTCCACCTCGTGCCCGAGCTACTGGTGGAATTCGGACAAGTTCCTCGGCCCGGCGATCCTGCTCCAAGCCTATCGCTGGCTGGCTGACAGCCGCGACGAAATGACCGGCGAGCGGCTTGACGAGCTGGAAGATCCGTTTCGCCTCTATCGCTGCCACACGATCATGAACTGCGCGAACGTCTGTCCCAAGGGCCTCAGCCCCGCCAAAGCCATCGCTGAAATCAAGAAGATGCAGGCCGAACGGCACGTTTGACGTGCCATGAGCGGCCTGATCGAACGATACGAGGCGCTGGTCGCCACGGGCGAGCTTCGGCCCGATCCGGAACAGGCCGCCGCCGCCGAACGCCTCGCCCAATTGCAGCGCGAGCTGGAATCGACCGCAGCGCCGCGTGGCCTGCTCGGCAAGCTGTTCACCAAGAAGCCCCCTGCCCCGCGCGGCATTTACCTGTGGGGCGGTGTCGGGCGCGGCAAGTCGATGCTGATGGACCTGTTCCATGAAAACCTGAACATCCGCCGCAAGCGCCGCGTCCACTTCCACGCCTTCATGCAGGAAGTCCACGCGCTCCTCCGAGAGGAACGCAAGAAGGAAGAAGGCGACCCGATCCCGCCGGTCGCCAAGGCACTGGGCGAGCACATCCGCTGCCTCGCCTTCGACGAGATGGTGGTCAACAATTCGGCCGATGCGATGATCATGAGCCGGCTGTTTACCGCGCTGATCCGCGATGAAGGTGTGACGGTCGTGACAACCTCCAACCGCGCCCCGTCACAGCTTTACAAGGACGGGCTCAACCGCGAGCATTTCCTGCCTTTCATCGCGCTGATTGAACGCGAACTCGACGTGCTGGCGCTGAACGGGCCAGTCGATTACCGGCTCGAGCGGCTCGGCGGCATGCCGACCCGGCACACGCCACTCGGTGAAGCTGCGACGGACCAGGTCCGCGAGGCCTTTTTCCGGCTGACCGACTATCCTCCCGAAGACGCAGTCCATGTGCCGTCCTGCGATCTCGATGTCGGCGGCGGGCGTATGCTCCACGTTCCCAAGGCGCTCAAGGGCGTCGCCGTGTTCAGCTTCAAGAAGCTCTGCGCAGAGGCGCGCGGCGCCCCGGATTACCTGTCGATTGCGCAGACCTTTCACACGGTCATCCTCGTCGGCATCCCCGGGATGGGCCCGGAGAACCGCAATGAGGCCGCACGGTTCGTGACGCTGATCGACGCGCTCTATGAACACAAGGTCAAGCTTCTCGCCACCGCTGCGGCCGAGCCGGATGAACTTTACGAAGCGGGCGATGGCCGCTTCGAATTCGATCGCACGATCAGCCGCCTAATGGAAATGCAGAGCGCCGAATATCTCGCCCTGGGTCACGGCGAGGAGTGACTTGAAATCCGGTCCGGCCGCCCCATATGGCGGTCATTCCGGCGATAACACCCCGCCGAGGTGGATTTTCCCATGATTGATATCCGACCTTTCGATGGCCTTGGTCATGCCGACCACGGCTGGCTCGACGCGCGCCACCACTTCAGCTTTGCCTCATACCACGATCCGGCCCGCATGGGCTGGGGCGCAATTCGCGTGTGGAACGACGATACGATTGCCGCTCGCAAGGGCTTTGACCCGCACCCGCACAAAGACATGGAGATCATCACCTTCGTTCGGACCGGTGCGATCACGCACCGCGATTCGTTTGGCAACCAGGGACGCACTGGCGCCGGCGATGTCCAGGTGATGAGCGCTGGCAACGGCGTCGTCCACGCGGAATATAACCTTGAGGACGAGGCTACGACCCTGTTCCAGATCTGGGTGATTCCTGATGGCCGCGGCGGGCAGCCGCATTGGGGCCAGCGCGAGTTCCCCCGGGGAGAACGTTCCGGCAAGTGGGTCATCCTCGCGAGCGGCGATCCGGAGGGCGACGATGCCCTTCCGATCCGCGCCAATGCCCGCGTGATGGCTGCTACCCTGCCCGCTGGTTCGACCGTTACTTACGAAGCCGATCCGTCGCGGCACCAATACCTGGTCGCTCCCGTCGGACAGGTGAAAGTTAATGGCGTGACCGCGCAGCCGCGCGACGGAATCGCCGTGACCGGCGAAATAAAGATCGTGGTCGAGGCTGTCGACGATGCCGAGATCGTGATGGTGGACGCTCGCTAGGGGCAACGCGCTGGCGGTTCGAGAGGACCGCCAGCTCTGCCTCGATCGGCTGCTGGTCACACGGACTGCCTGTCCAACGGCCGTCCCAAAAGCAAACACCCCAGCCTTGGCCGGGGTGTTTAATGACCGGGAATGCTTAACGCAGCCCCGAACCGTTAACTAACTCAACGACTCACACCCTTGGTGATTCGCCAAGCCAATCTCCTATTCGACCCCTCACAGTCGAGCCAAAAAAGCCGACTGTTTCAGAGATTTAGCTCAGTTGAAGAGCCACTTCCAGATCGACCAACCAAAGTCCATTGCGAGTCTCCAAACATATTGGACACTCGGTTCATATCCCTAATTTATGCAGTTAACAAGAAGTTAACTTCCCACCTCGCGCAGCCGGGATCCCATGCAGGTCTCCCGGAATTGTTCGAAACCCTCCGGCCTTCCGATGAAATAGCCTTGCCCCGTATCGCAGCCCATGCGCGAAAGGAGGTCGAAAGTGGCTCGATCCTCGATGCCTTCCGCGACCACGCTCTGCCTTAGAGCATGGGCAAGGCTGATCGTGCTTTTTACGATCTCGCGCTCACGCTCGCCGCTCAGGATGCGCGAAACGAAATGCTGGTCGATCTTGAGTTCGTCGCTCGGCAGCTCGGCCAGGTAGAGAAGGCTGGATTCGCCAGTTCCGAAGTCATCGATAGCCAAACGGAAGCCCATGGCGCGCAATTGCTGGAGATTCTGGACGGCGGCCGGCCGGTTGTAGACGGCGGCGGTTTCAGTAACCTCGATGGTGAACTGGCGGCAGTCGATCCCCCGGCGACGCACGATCTCGGAAATCGATGACAACAGCGAGGGCTTGTCGACCAGCTGGGCCGAAAGATTGATGCTCATCTGGAAGCCGGGCAGGATCGATGCCATGGCCTGCGTCGCGGTAATCGCTTCTTCGATGACCCAGTATGTAAGGGCATCGATACGACCCGCCTTTTCCGCCTGGACAATAAAGGCATCGGGACGGATCGGTCCGCGAACCGGATCGTTCCAGCGGACAAGGGCTTCGGCCCCGCTGATCCTGCCGGCGCGGTAATCCCACTGCGGCTGATAGGCGAGCCAGATGTCGCCGTTCTTCATGCCCTCGTCGATACGGGCGAGGAGTGAAAGTTCCCACGGCGCATCGGCAAGCCCGGAGGCTTCGAATTGCGCAATCGTCCGGCCCGCCTTCAACGCTTCATTGGCACTGGCAAGGGCAGTGTTCAGGCGCGTGACCACGTCCAGATGGTAATTGCGATCCAGCCCGAAGTGCACGTTCGTGTCGAACATGTGTCCGCCGACCAACAGCGGAGCCGAAAACAGGGCCCGCATCCCTTCGAAGTGCTCAGTCTGCTGGTCGATTGGCCATGAACGTTCGATCCATGCGAAGTGGCCGTTTTCGCCGTGGAAGATTTGTTCGACACCGCTTCCTACGGCAAAGCGCCGGGCCACCTGGGCCGCACATTCGGCGTGAAGGTTCGCCGGCAGGGTGGCCAGGAACTCTTCGTATCGTCCGATCACGGCCACAATGATGTCATGGTTGGCGGGGAGCGAAGCGTCACTGAGGGCGACGAAATTGGGAAGACCCGACGCGCTCGTCTGAAGCACTTGGCGGCGCCATTTGCTCCACAGCCTCACGGCTGCATAAACGCCAGTTGCGACGAGCGCCGTCGAAGGAGGCGCATAAATGCCGACGGTCTGCAAAAGTGCTGGAGACAGCAGCAAGGTGATGGCAACCGCCGAATAGGCGAGCCTGCGGCCGCCAGGGCGCCGGATGCGCGAACAAAGCCAGAAAAAGAGCACGAAGGCAGCCAGCAAGGGCAAGCTTCCGACATTCGCGCTGCGGCCGGCGCTCACACTGGCGGCACCGGCGATGTCGAGCGCCAGCGGCTTTACCAATCCATGGCCAAAATAGCCGATGTCCGCTTCGGAAGACAAGTTGTCGCCCGTGACGATGACCGACCGCCCTGTAAGCAAACCACTCTCAAGTTGCCCCGACAGGAGCTGATCGGCCGAAATTGTCCGGATCGAATCCGGATCGACCGAAAAATTCGGAATGAAATAGCTGTCCGGGTCACCGGTTCCCGAAGCAAGGTCAACTGCCAGCGCAGGATAGCTCTTGCCATTCACGGACAGGGCGCTTGGCGAGCCTTGGGCGTAATGTAGGAAGTTCACGAACCAGCCGGAGAACACCACACGGGCATTGCCGATCGTCTCGCGGGCCGGAATTTGAATCTGCTTGGAACTGAATTGCTCAATGTTCGCGGGCACTGGCCACCACAGCGACCTTGCTGCCAAGCTCGCGGATCTTGGCGGCCGTTGCGCTTTCGGCGCCGAAATTCACTGGCCTGTCGAAATAGATTGCCTTCGGTGCCTGGCTTTCGATCCCATCCAGAAGATTAGCCACGGCACCGTCGGACAGTGCAGATTGGCCATCGACACGCTTGGTTGAGACAACGATGATTGATTGCGGCGCCTCTACGCGAGCAGCGCGGAATCGGGTGTTCCAATACATGTGATCAATCGGCTGCCCAAGCTTGAGCAGCCCGAACAGGCAGGCAACAAGTGTTGCAATAACAAGGGGTTTTTTCAGAAACGCCCGCATTTGCTGCCCAATTTTGGATCCATAACGACAGGACTGTAGGAAAATTGGTTTAAAATCTGCTTACCATCGTAGGCACCGCAATTCCGCAGCAACCAAGATGTCCAATTAACAAAGACCAAGTTTTGCGAGCGATTTTTCGAGCATCAGGAGCTGCCAAAGCACACGTGAGTGATCGCTCCGGCCGCCAATGTGTGCCTCTGTCAATTGGCTGATCCGTTCCGGAACCAGCCACCCTGTCCGCGCCAGAGCCGCACTCTTTGCAATCCCCCTCGCCTCACCGGCCAGGGGACCGCGAAACCAATCGGCAATCGGTGTGACGAAGCCCTGCTTGGGGCGGTAGAGGATGTCGTCGGGCAGATAGCGCGTCATGGTCTTCTTCATCAGCCATTTGCCTTCCATGCCCCGGATTCGCATGGATTCAGGGAGGCGGGCGGCGAATTCGACGAGCCGGTGATCGAGCAAGGGTTCCCGCGCCTCAAGGCTGACCGCCATACTGGCGCGATCCACCTTGGTAAGGATGTCGCCCGGCAGCCAGAAGGCAAGATCGGCATATTGCGCACGGTCGAGGCCCGACCGCGCCGGCGCACCGCGCATCAGATCAAGCATCGGCTGCTCTGCGCGGTATTCCCCGCGCAGAGCAAGGTAATCCGGACTGTAGAGACTATCGCGAATTCCAGGGCTCATCACCCCGAGCGCCTTGGCGTAGGCCGCCTCGCTCGAACTTGCGAGCGCCTCGAACGTCGATTTTGCCCGCAGCGGGCGCGGCGCCCAGTCGGCCTTGGGCCAAGCCCGTGCCAGCGGCCCAAAGATCGCCGAACGAAGCCCCTGAGGAAGCATCCCGCGCAGCCTGTCCTCATGGAACTGGAACCGCTGCCGGCGATAGCCGCCCAGCGCTTCGTCTGCCCCGTCTCCAGATAGGGCGACAGTCACCGACTCCCGCGCAAGCTGGCAGACACGCCATGTCGGCAGGGCCGAGGCATCGGCGAAAGGCTCGTCGAACATGCCGACCAGCGTGTCGATCGCCTCGAAATCGTCGGCCGAGACAGTGCGCGAGCGGTGATCGGTGGCAAAGCGCGCGGCCACCTGCGCTGCGTAGTCGCTCTCGTCCAGACCCTTGGCATCGAAGCCGATCGAGCAGGTTTTCACCGGCTGGCCGCTTGCCTCAGCCATCAGGGCAACCACGCTGGAGCTGTCTACGCCGCCTGAAAGAAATGCGCCCAGTGGGACGTCCGCCGCCATGCGCGAAGTCACTGCATCGCGCAGAAGGTGGAGCAGTTCCGCTTCAAGATCGGCTTCCTTGCCCTTGTGCCGGTCAGCAAAGGAAATGTCCCACCAGCGGCTTGGTTCGGGCAGCGGCTTGCCGTGAGCCAGAAGCAGGGAATGGCCAGCGGGCAGTTTACGCACGCCCTTGATGAACGAGCGCGTGTCCGGGACATAGCCCCAGGCGAGGTAATCCTCGACCGCCAGAGGGTCGATATCACGCCGCAGCAGCGGGTGAGCGATCAGCGCCTTCAGCTCCGAGCCGAAGATAACACTGCCGTCGCTCAACGGCGCATAAAACAGCGGCTTCACCCCGAAGCGATCACGCGCCAAGAAGAGTTGACGACTGGGCAGATCGTAGATGGCAAAGGCAAACATGCCGTGCAGGCGCGGCAGGCAATCCGCGCCCCATTTCTGCCAGGCGGCGAGGATGACCTCGCTATCACCGTCGGTGTGGAAGACGGTCCCCTGCGCCGCGAGTTCCGCGCGCAGTTCGCGGTAGTTGTAGATCTCCCCATTGAACACCAGCATCGCGCGGCCATCGGTCGAGGCCATGGGCTGCGGCGAACCGGCAAGGTCGATGATCGACAGGCGGCGATGACCCAGGCCTACGCCAGGCGAGGTCCAGACACCCGAACCGTCCGGCCCGCGATGCGCGATGGCATCGCACATCCGCTCGACCCGCGCGGGATCGACCGGCTTGGGCGTTTCAAGGTGAAAGATTCCGGCAATTCCGCACATGGCCCCGCCCTACCGGACCGCTCCGATGCGGTCCATCCACACATCGACCGGGCCGATGGCGGACTGAAAGCGCTGGACGGAGACTTCAGGACGAGCGGTGCCAGTCTTTTCAGACGAAAGGATCAGCACTGCCGTGGGGCGGGCGCGAAGCAGCAGCCGGTCAGCCGTATTGGCCGCCTTTAGCCTCGCATTGCTGCCGGTCAAAGTTCCTCCGGTGCGGTACCAGGTATAGGCCACCCGCTCGATCTGTCCGCGCGCCAGCAGTCGGTCCGCCTTGGCTCCAGCGAGGTCGGGTCCGGGGGACAGCCAAGCCCATTCGCTCTGCGGCATCAGGGCGCCTTCGCCAAATCCCCCAGCCTCGCGTCCATCGGATTGGCCCGAATAGAGCGCATAGAAAACGTCCACCGTATCGCCCTTGCTATCGATGTAACGGCCCAGCAGGCGGTGCTCCGCGCCTGACGCGCGCGGCTCCCACCAGGCTTGCGGGACATAGTCCACGCGCTTCCAACCCGGCACTTCGGGCAGGAAGACCTGCACCGGGAGCCTTGCGGTCAGCCGCTCCGCTGCCATGGCCCACGAGGCAGCGGCCAGGACGACAAGACCCATGGCCATCAGCGCACGGCGCAGGTTGACCGAGTTCGCCGACCAGCGAGAAAGAATTCGCGAAGCCTCGATCGCTTCGTGATCGATAAGCGGAGCACCCGGCGGGCGGTCGAAGAACTTCCAGCCGATGGCGATTACCAGTGCGATCACCAGCGCGAAGAAGAACCAGCCATAGACGATGTGATCGAAGCCCGTGGCATATTCCGCGCCCTTGAACTGGGCGACATAGATCGTCCCCCAGGCGCGCACGCCGTTGGCCAGGATGGGCGCGGCGATCGACAGGGCAACGAAGGCGATCCGCCGCTTCCAGCTGACAAAGCATACATTCGCCGCGAGGACGCCGAACGCGATCATGGCGATGAGGAACTTTACGCCCGAACAGGCCTCCGCCACTTCGAACAGGCCGGCGGGCGTGTCGATGAATACGCCATCGATGACGGCAGGAATGGCGCTGGCGTGCGTCAGGAATATCGTCAGTTTGGCCGTCACCAGCTGCAATGGCGGCACCAGTTCATCGCCGAACGGCACTAGAAAAACCATGTAGGCGAGCGGAAACGCCAGCGCTCGGCCGACTTTCGGCCCCAGAATTGTCAGTGCGCTGGCCCCAAGCAGGGCAACCGCAGCCCCCTGCCGCGCGAGGTCGAAGCCCGAGAAAGCCCCCAGCACCCAGACGATACCAGCACCGGCGAACAGCCAAAGGCCGGGCCGCCAGCCTGTGGGCTCCATGTCGCGCAGTTCCGGCCAGCGCTGCCAGACCAGCCAACCGATGATCGGCGGCACGAGCAGGACGTGAGTGTAGGTCGAGATGTTCCACCACTGGTCGAACATCGCCGCCCAGTCGCGCGCAAAGCAGGCGATCAAAAGCGCCCAAGCGAGCGCCAGCGCGGCGATCGGTTCACGCCAATGAGCCGGGATCCGCTCGACAAGAGTGGCGCGCAGGCCTGGCGCTCGGGCTTCAGGCGGCATGGCTTTCGCCCCGCCCGCTAAAGCCGACCAGCGCTGGGAGCGGCTCGAGCACGGCCTCCCATGAACGCCGGTCCTGAAGGAAGCGGCGCGCGGCAAGGCCCATGGTCTTCGCGCGCTGGCGATCGCGCAGGAGTGCCACAGCGTGGCGGACGAGCGCGTCGTCATCCTCGCCGATCATAATCTCGCGCCCGTGCTCGGCGCCGATGCCGGTGGCCGCGCCGGTCGAGGTGACCACGGGCAGAGCCATTGCCATCGCCTCAAGCACCTTGTTCTGTACCCCGCGCGCGATTTCGAGCGGCACCAGCGCGAGGTCGGCCGCGCGAAGGAAAGCGGGCATCGAACTCACCCTGCCCCAGACCCGGCAGCCATCGATGCCGTCGAGCGCCTTGACCTCGGCGGTGGGATTGCGGCCGATGATGTGGAGCTGGGCATCCGGCACAACCGAACGGATGCGCGGCATCAGGCTTTTCGCCGCGCGGCGCACGGCAGCCACGTTGGGCGCGTAGTCCATCTGGCCGGTGAAGACGATCTTCTGGCCGGGAAGCGCGGCAAAAGAAGGCTCGGGCAGGGTCGAGAAGGGATCGAATGTGGCAGAATCGATGCCGTTGTGCAGGGCCTCCACATGCGCAGGCGCAGCCAAGCGACTGGCGAACAGCGCCGCCTCCTCGTCCGAAACCAGCAGGCTGGCATCGGCGCGCGCCGCCAGATGGCGCTCCTCGGCCTTGAGCAGCCGCCCTTCCCGCCCGTTCACCCAGCGCATCGCAGGATTGCCCGCCCCGGCATAGGCTTCGAACTTAGCGGAATCGACATCGACGAAATCGATCACCAGTCGCCCGCGCCAGTTTTCCGGGACATATTGCCCCATCTGGCCGGAAAAGACGTAGATCGCGGAAATGACACGGCTGCGCAGGGTTTCGTCGACGAAGCGCTGGATAGCGGGATCGTGAAACGCCGTCAGGCTTACGGGCTGGCCGCGAAGCAGGGCTTCCGCCCCGGCGCGCCACATCGGTTTGGAGCGCTGTGCGACCAGGCTGGTGCGAGCAAGCGCCTCAAGGTCGCGCTGCGCCTTGGCATCGTTCTCGTCGTCGGCAAAGGTGGCGACGTGGACCGGCGCAAGTTTCGCCAGCGCCTTCAGCACATGGTGCGAGCGGATCTTGTCGCCCCGGTCGGGCGGGAACGGGATGCGGTGCGCCAGGAACAGGATCTCGCCCATCAGCCGAGTCCCTTGGCGATCAGCGGTCCGATGCGGTTGGCGATAGCGAGCGGCAGGCGCTGCCACACCGCGATCTGGAGGGCATGCTTGGCGCTGGTAGGATCGGCATCGCGCACTGGCTGGCCGGGCGCAGTCCAACTGGCATAGGCGAGCGGTTCGGGCTCGAAACCCCAGTTGCGCTTGAAGTGATAGGCGCCGCTGTTCGTCTTGGAGCGGCCGAAATCGAACGCTGTGCAGCCGCGCCGCCGGGCGTGGAGCATCAGCTCATAATACATCCGGTCATTGGCGCGCAGCCGCCGCGCGTCCCAAGTGCCGCCGCCCCAATAGGGCATGACCGCGCCGCGGTGGTAAAGCGACAGGACCGAGGCGACCGGGCTCTCGCCTTCGTACACCGTCAGGATATCGGCATCGTCGCCGAAGCGGTCGAGCACCGCATCGAACAGGCTGCGCGGGAAAACCGGCGTGCCGAGATTGCGCACCGATTCCGCATAGACGGCATAGTGCGCGCGGCGATCCGCCTCGCTGCTGCCGATCACCACGCGCAAGTCCTTTTCCAGCCCCTTGCGCACCTCTGCGCGCTGCTTGCGCGGGATGGCGAGCAGTTCAGCCTCGTCGTGAGCAGCAAGCGGGCGGACAAAGCCGCAATGGGACTCGGTCTTGATCGTCCAGCCTGCGCGCCCCGTCGGCAAGTCGCCGCCGCGAAGTTCGATAGAGGGGCAGGAGCGCAAGCCGGCCTGCCGCTCGGCCTCAGCCAGCAGGGCATCGCCGTCGCAGCCGGCCGTCAGCAAACCGCCGCCAACTGCGAAGCCGCTCGAGGCCAGCATCCGGCCGAAAATCGGCGAGTGAATTTCGTTGAGCGGCAGCCAGGCGGAGACCGCTCCGCCCAGTTCGCCCACCAGCCCGAGCGCGCGGTTGCGGGTCCCCTCAGCCACGGCGCAGAGCCATGCGGGCCGGTGAAACGGCGTTGCGCCGGGGTGGTCGGCAAGGAAGGCCTCAATCCGCGCCGCCTCGCCCGCGTCAGCAGGATCGATCAGGCGCAGCGACAGTGCTTCAGGGCGGAACGGCGCGTTCATGCCGCCAACCTGAGCGGCGCAGCGCGCGGAGCTTCGCGCGTGACTACCTCATCCATCCGGCCCCAGGCGAAATCGCCGAGCAATTGCCGCAGCTTGGCAGCCATCACATCGAGGTTGGTATAGTGCCGGAATTGCGAGCGCAGTGGCGCGTTCTTCATGCGCGGCTGGTCGGGATCGACTTCCCACGGGTGAAAATAGAACACCGCCGGGCGCTGATCGCGCAGGTTCACCTGCCGAATCGCCCAGCGCGAAAAGGCGTAGGGCAGGACGCGGAAGAAGCCCCCGCCCCCGCTGCCAGCCGGCGGCCCGCGAATTCCGCCGTCGTCACCGGGACTTCGACAAGGTCCGAACCTGCCAGCGGCTGAAAGGCAAATCGCGGCGCGGCGCGCCAGCCGTAGTGATCGTGGGCAATCGGCGCGACGCTTGAGGAATAGGTATAGCCCTGGTCCGCCAGCACCTCGAAAGCCCACGGGGTGCGCTGATCAATGGAAAAGCTAGGCGCGCGGTAGCCGGTTACCTTCTGCCCGCTCGCCTGCTCAATCGCATCGCGGGCGCGGGTCAGGTCAGCGGCAAAGGCATCCGCCCCCAGTGTGAAGACGCGCGCATGGTCCCAGCCATGGCTGGCGATTTCATGTCCGGCATCGGCGATGCGGCGCATCATGGCGGGATGGCGCTCTGCCACCCAGCCAAGGGTAAAGAACGTGCCCTTCACGCCGGCATCGTCGAACAGACCGAGGATCAGGTCGGAATTGCGCTCAACCCGGCTGGCATGGCCATCCCAATCGGCACGATCGATCGTACGCTCGAAGGCGCCGACCTGGAACCATTCCTCGACGTCTACCGACAGGCCATTGATGATCGGCTGGCTGCTCAAGAGCGCGACCTCCCAGCCTTTCTTCAGGCTGCGATCTGTTCGTCGGCCTCAAGCCATTCGACCAGCATGGCAAGCGTATGGCGCACGGTCTGCTCCTGCTCGACAAGGCGGGCTTCGAGCTCTTCGATCCGCGCGTGCAGCGCATCGACCTCGGCGCTGGCCACGGAAGCAACCGGCGCGGCGTTTTCCGAACCGTTGGCAAGTTCGAGCACGGCCTGCTGCAGTTCGGCAATCTGCGCGTCGCGGGCGGCAAGAGCGGCCTCGAAGTCAGCATTGCTGGGCGCAGCTTCGGCGACGGCGACTGCCTGATAGGCAGGCACCGGAGCGGGAGCCGGACGCGAAATTGGTCCCGGCGCAGGCATCGGCGCAACCTTCGGACGGCGCGTCGAAAGCGGCAGCGCGGTATCGTCCGCCAGTTCGGCGAGCACCTGCTGGAGCATCGCGGCGTCAATGCGGGTACGCTCCTCGACCGCGCCGAGCAGCATCAGACGGTTGAAGATCTGGTTGATCCGGCGCGGCACGCCGCCTGAAGCTTCGTAGAGCTCGGCAAAGACGCGCTGGTCGAAGCTGGGGTTGCCCTGCCAGCCCACCTTGGACAGGCGGTGCTCGACATAGGGCTGTACTTCGGCGGGTTCCATCGCATCGAGGTGATGAGCGGCAATCACGCGCTGGCGCAGCTGCTCAAGCTGCGGCGAGTGCTGGATCAGGTCGCGGAATTCCGGCTGGCCGAGCAGCAGCGTCTGCAGCAGGGGATGGGCGCCCAGCTGGAAGTTGGACAGCATGCGCAGCTCTTCCAGCGCGCTGATCGAAAGGTTCTGCACCTCGTCCACCACCAGCAGGCAGCGACGGCCGGCGCGGGCTTCTTCATGCAGGAAGCCCTCGATCGCGCCCAGAGCGGTGGCCTTGTCATGCCCTTCGATCAGCAGGCCGAATGCCTGGGCGATGACGTGGATGATCTCCTCACCATCGAGCGACGAGGTGACGACCTGCGCCGCCGTCAGGCGCGCCGGGTCGATCGTCGCCATCAGGTGCGCGACCAGCGTGGATTTGCCCGCGCCGACCTCACCAGTGATGACCACGAAGCCTTCGCCTTGGGCGAGGCCATAGGACAAGTAGGACAGCGCCTTGCGATGGGTGCCGCTCTCGAAATAGAACGTCGCGTCGGGCGTCAGCTGGAACGGCTTGCCCTTCAGGCCATAGAAATCATCGAACATGGTCTAGCTTCCCCATCAAATTCAGAACGAATACCGCACGCCGACGAGAGCAGATGCGCTCCACAGGTCGGGCAGGGTTTCGCGGTTCAGTCCATCGACGCCGACAGCAACATTCGCGGTCAGGTGATCGGTGATGTTGCGGTAATAGGCGGCGCTTGCGCCCAGCGTGGTGCCGTCCTCGGCGGTGACGAAGCCCGAGTTGAACCAGGTCGCATAGACGTTGGTGGCAAAGCGCGAATTGGCATCAATGCGACCGTTGAGATAGGCCGACATCCAGTAATTCTCGTCCACCACGCCGTTCGCCGAGGCGAGTATTGTGCCTGGGGCGGCGATGAACTTGCGGCGGTCATAGCCAAGGCCGACACCCGCCTGCAGGTTGCCGAGGTCATAACCAAGGCTCGCCGCCACGCCGCGCGAGCGGAAGGTCGACGAACGCACCGAACCCAGCGCGCCGCCAAGGCAGTTGCCGCCCTCAAGGCTCGACAGGCAGGTGTTGAGATCGCCGGTCAGCGGGTTGCGGTTAGCCTCGGAAGTTGGTCGGCAGGTTGGCCAGCGCCTTGTTCATCTGGCCGCCGAAGCCGGCAATGTTGTCATAGACGGCGACGTTCAGGCTCATGCGGCGGTTGGGCGCATAGGCGAAGGTGCCGTAGTAGCTGGTCGTGCCATAGCGCTTGCCGACATGGGCCTCGAGCGCCGTGCGCTTTGACGGGCGCCACATGACGCCGGCGTCCCAGATCAGGCCGCTGGTGTCATAGGCAAGTACGCGCGGACTGGACTTGTCGGTGACGTAGCGGCCGTTCGGTCCGCGCACAGGATCGCCGAGCGCATCGCGCTGAACATCGCGTGCCGAGATCTCGACATCTTCGTAACCGACGCCGCCGACCAGCGCGAGATCGCGTGACACCGGCAGGGTCACGTCGACGCGGGCATGGAGGTCCTTGACCCGCTGGTCGAGGTTGGAAATGTCTTCCTGATAGTAGCCAGCGCCAGCGCCGACACCGACCGGCAGGACAGCGCCCGGCTTCACACCGGCATGGAGTTCGGCATTGTGCGCGGTCGAATGGTCGAACACGTCGACCGGTGCGCCGCCCGCTGCGGTGGCAATCGAGCTGTCCGTGCCGACCTTGGTGTAACCGATGCGATAGCCGCCATCGATGGCGACATCGCCCATGCGCGACTTGATCGTCGGGCCGCCATAGACCGACCAGACCTGCGTCGAACCGCCGCCGACAAAGCGCCCGCCGGGCGTGATCGCGCCGTTGGGCTCAACCTTTGAACGCGAAGCAAGTGCACCGGCCTCGAAGTTCAGCGCATTGGGAACCAGAGCCACGCCGACGCGGGCAATGCCGCTGATCGTGTCGCCGTCCGCCGCCTTGCCGTAGCCGATGCGGCGCTCGTAGCGGACCGAGGCCGCGCCCTTGGTATTGCGGCCTTCGATAGAGGCGTCCACCCCTGCAGCAAGCGCCGTATAGGTGAGGAAATCGCTGCCCGGCGAGAGCTCTGCCGTGGCAACCTGCGATGCCTCTAGGTACGGCGTGACAGAGACGCGCTTACCCGAACGACCGCGCTTACCGCGCGAATTGCCGTCATCGCCATCGTCGTCATCGCTGTCCGCGCCGCTGACCTTGCTCGATCCGTCGTAGGACATCGACTGAGCATGGGCATGATGCGGCAAGGCGAACGCCAGGCCGAGTGAAAGAAGGACGAATTTGCTGGAGTGCCTGTTCATCGCACTACCCCCTGTATCCGTAATAGGAACCGAAACGGCGGCCCGAGGGGCTGAAATGCACCCCGTTGAGCAGCAGCTGGATGTTCGGGCAGGCCGAAAGCAGCGAAATCGCGTCTTCCAGGGCGCCTTGCCCGGTCTTGTCGCACCGGGCGACCAGAACGGCCTGACCGGCATACTTGGCAAGTTCGGCTGCGGGCGATGCCGCCAGAGCCGGGGGGAATCGAAAATGACGATCCGGTTCGGCGCGCCCTGCACCAGCCGGTCGAGCACTTCGGCGGTGTGCGAGGACGCGAGCTGCTCGGTATCGCTGTTGGTCATCGTGCCGGCCGGCAGGACATAAAGCCCGCCGACATCTGTGCCGATCACGCAGTCCGCCACATCGATCGAGGGATCGGTCAGCGCGTCCATCAGCCCCTTGCCGCCCGGCAGGCCGAGCGTGGAGAGCACCGAAGGCTTGGCAAAGTCCGCGTCCACCAGCAGGACTTCGCTTTCCTTCTCCGCCGCGATCGACAGGGCCAGATTGACCGAGGTGTAGGTCTTTCCCTCACCCGGCAGAGGCGAGCAGACAAGAATGCGCTGCGCCGCATAGCCCATGCCGCCGCGCGCCAGTTCCTTGGCCTGGAGCAGGAGCTGCCGCTTGACGATGCGGAATTCCTCGAGAAGGCCGGACACGCCGCCTTCGGGCTGGATCATGCCTTGCTGGCGCAGCAGAGTCCGATCGATCTTGTGGCGCGGGCCGTTGAACTGGACCGGCTCGACAGCAATCGCGGGAGCAGCCGGGGCGACTTCTGCCCTGGACGCCTCATCGATACGTTCAAGCCGCACCGGAGCAGGCTCTGGAGCGGCAGCAGCAACCGGCGCAACCGGTGCCGCCGGTGCCACCGGAGCAACACCTTCCGGCTGCTCTTCCATGCGGCGAACCTTGCGCATCTGGCGGCGCGGCGGGATCAGCTCAGCCGGGATCGGCATGCCGCCCAGCGAGGCGAGGTCGAGCCCTTCGCTCGCGCGTTCGAGCGAGGACTTGCGGCGCACCGGCAAGGCTTCGTCAGGCAGGGGGATCTTGGTATGTTCGGTCATCGTTTCCCCCTCACGCCACCATGCCGACCTGGATCATCTCGGACACCAGCAGCAGGACGAAGACGCCCACCAAGGCGACGCAGCCCGCGTAGAACTGCTTCATCCGCTTGCGGCGCAGCGCGCGTCCGGCTTCGTTCAGCGTCTGGCTGATCGAGCCGAGCACCGGCAGGCCGAGCGAGCGTTCCAGCTTTGCCGTGGTGGCAAAGGTCGAGCGCAACTGGCCGACGGCAAAGGCAGCGCCGATACCGGCACCAATGCCCACGACCAGCACACCAAACAGCAGCAGTGGCCGGTTCGGCGCCGAAGGACCGCGCGGGCTGGTCGGCGGATCGATGATCTGGAACTTGGCCGTGCCCTGTTCGGTCTCAACCTGCCCGCGCAGGCGCAGTGCCTCTCGGTCGGCCAGCAGCTTGTCGTACTGGGTCTTGAGTACGTCGTAGTCACGGCTGATGCGTTGGGCCTCGGCTGCGACTTCGGGGTTCTGGATCTGCTTGGCCATGACCTGCGACATTTCGCTCTGCACGGCGGCACGGCGCGCCTGGAGCGCCTGGACATTGGCCTGGCGTTCGGCGCGGATCGACACGAGCGAGGAATAAGCCGGGTTCGGTTGGCCCGAGGGACCTCCCTCGTTCGCAGCGGCAGCGCGCAGCGAGGCGATCTGGTTCTTGATCGTGATGACGTCCGGATGATTGTCCGTCAGGCCGCGCGCGCGCATGCCCGCAAGCTGGCCCTGCGCATCGGCAAGGGCACCCTTTGCACCGCCGGTGGGGGCAAGGCCTTGGATCGTCTGCGGCGTACCGGCAAGCTGACCGTTGATTGCTGCCAGCGCGCTCTGGGCGGCGGCGAGGTCTGCATCGATTCCGCGCAGTTCGCTGCGGCTGGCTTCCATGCGCTGAAGGACCGAAGCCCCGCCCTGCGCGAGTTCAGGGAAACGCGCTTCGAATTCGGTGCGCTTCTTCTCGGCTTCTTCCAGCGCCTTCTGGCGCGAGGCGAGCTGCTGATCGAGGAATTCGATGTTCGAACCCATGGCCCCGCCCGCGCCGGTGAGGTTTTCCTCGCGGAAGATATCGATCAGCTTCTGGACGATGTCCTGCGCCAGCTTGGCGGTTTCGGCGTCGGACAGCGAACCATCACTGGCCACCGCGCTGATCTTGAACAGGTTGTCCTGCTCGCTCTCAACCTTGATTTTCTTGGCGAGCGACTGGATCACCGATTCCATCTGCTTCGGCGTGGTCACGCCTTCGCCAAGGCGCGTGGAGCGGACGACCTTTTCGAGGTTCACCGCACCGGTCAGCGTCTGGCGGACGCGCTCGATGTCGCGCTTGCGGTCATTGACGCCCACGCCGATCTGTTCGGCCAGCGGATCGTCGAGATGTACGAAGATGCGCGCCTTCGATTCATAGCTGTTCGGGATCATCGCCACGACCAGCCAGCCCAGCATGCAAACCGCCCAGTGCCACGGCCAGCACCACCCAGCGGCGATGCCAGACGCTGTAGACCGCAGAGCGGAGTTCGTCGAAGACCGAGTTCATGTGTTCCCCTGCCCCCCGCGCTCTCAGAACGCGCTTTCAGGGATGATGATCACGTCACCGGGCATCAGCATGACGTTGGCCTTGCTTTCACCCTTCTTGAGCAGATCCCCCAGGCGCAGCGCGAATTCCTTCTGCGTGCCGGTCGACTTGTCGAAACGGATCAGCTTGGCCCGGTTGCCGGCGGCGAATTCGGACAGGCCGCCCACCGCGATCATCGCGTCGAGCAGAGTCATGTTGGCGCGGTAAGGCAGCGAGGCCGGCTTTTCGGTCGCGCCGATCACGCGGACCTGCTGGCTGAAGGTGCCGGCAAACTTGTTGACGATGACCGAAACCAGCGGGTCCTGGATATATTGCGAAAGCTGCAGCTTGATGTCTTCCGACAGCATCGAGGGCGTCTTGCCCACGGCCGGCATGTCGGTGATCAGCGGCGTGGTGATGCGGCCATCGGGGCGCACCTGCACATTCGCGCCGAGCTCGGGATTGCGCCAGACGAAGACGGTGAGCTCGTCGAGCGGGCCGATCACATATTCCTCGCCCGGGCCTTCCTGCATGGCGACAAAGCTCGCCGCAGGAAGCTGCGGACCGCTCGACGATCCGGCGCAGCCAGTCAGCATCATGCTGGCGACAGCTGTACCGGCAAGCAGCCGGGAGAAACGGTTGGTCGGCATAAAAGCACACCCTCAGTTGTGGCGGCTTTTCGTGTGCCGAGAGGACGGGCCCGTCCCATTCGTGCACATGGCAAGCCGCCAGTTCAGCAGCGGCTATCGCCAAAAAGGGTGAACATACCGTTATCCTTGAGCGGACATTCCGGTTTTCAGGCGGTTTTTTAGGGAGCGATCCCGAATCGGGACGGTTCAATCCTTAACCCTAAACGAGCATTTCGTGCGCCGGACCATGGCCCAGGAACATGGCCGGACTAGCACTCGCGCCATAGGCACCGGCGCAGAATATGGCGACGAGATCGCCCACATCGGCGCGCGGGAAGCCAGCCTTGTCCGCCAGCTTGTCCATCGGCGTGCAGAGGCAGCCCACAATGGAGGCTTCTTCTTCGACCGGAGCATCGAACCGGCTGGCAATGGCGACCGGATAATTGCGCCGAACAACCGTGCCGAAATTGCCCGATGCGGCGAGCTGGTGGTGGAGGCCGCCGTCAGTAACGAGGAAAACCTCGCCATGGCTGACCTTGCGATCGACGATGCGAGTCAGATAAACTCCCGCCTCGCCAACAAGATAGCGGCCCAGTTCGATGTTGAAATGGGTATCGCGGAGCAGTTCCGGCAGGTCCGCAAGGCGCGCAGCAAGCGCCGTCCCCACTGCCTCAACATCTACCGGCTCGTCACCCGGGAAATAGGGAATGCCCATGCCGCCGCCCAGATTGCAGTGCGGCAGCGGCGCGCCGATCTCGCCGGCGAGCCGGGCCGCAAGGTCAATTGTCTGGCCCTGCGTCTCAATGATCGCGTCTGCCGAAAGCGCCTGACTGCCGGCGAAGATGTGCAGCCCGTGCCATTCCGCGCCTTCCTCGATAATCCGCCGTGCCAGGGCAGGTACGCGCTCGGCATCGACGCCAAAGGGCTTGGCCCCGCCGCCCATCTTCATACCTGAACCCTTGAGATCGAAATCGGGGTTCACGCGAATGGCGAGCCGCGGGGTCAGGCCCTCACGCTTGGCGATTGCCAAGGCGCGCTCGGCCTCGCCTTCGGATTCCAGGTTGAGCGTGACGCCATGGTGAATCGCCGCCATCAGCTCCGCATCGCGCTTTCCGGGGCCGGCAAAGCTGATTTTCTGGGGTGAGACACCGGCCTTGAAGGCCATGGTCATTTCGCCAGCCGACGCGACGTCGAAGCCATCGACGAGATTCGACATGACTTCAAGAACCGGGGCGAAAGGATTGGCTTTCAACGCAAAATGGATTGCCAGTCTGTCAGGCATTGCCGCGCGTAAGCGGGCAAATTTCGCCTCCAGCATTCTGCGAGAATAGACGAACAGCGGTGTTTCACCCGCGCGGGCAACAAGCTCGCTTGCCTTGTGTCCATCGATGGCCAGTTCGCCTTCGATAGCCGCAAATCCGGCCGGGATCGGACCTAGCGCCTTCATGCCGCCACCGCCTGATCGAGTTCCTGGGCAAGACCTGCCCGATCGATCTTGCCGTTGGGACCAATCGGCATGGCATCGCGCCAATGAATGACTTTCGGCTGCATGAAATTCGGCAAATCCTGCATGAGTTTACGGGGAAGTTCTTCCCTGAAATCTGAAGCGCCGGGAGAGGCTCGCACGACGAGATGGACTGCCTGACCCAGCCGGACATCCTTCACGCCAAGCGCCACGGCCTCGGCCACCAGTCCGGTGGCAATCGCCGCCTCTTCCACTTCCTGCGGGCTGATGCGGTTGCCGGCGCTCTTGATCATCGCATCGCGGCGGCCGACGAAATAGAGCAGGCCATCGGCATCGCGCCTGACCCGGTCGCCCGACCAGACTGCCATGCCGCCATAGCGCGAGGCGGCGGGTGCGGGTTTGTAGCGTTCGGCAGTGCGCTCTGCATCCTGCCAGTACCCTTGCGCCACCAGTGGGCCGCAGTGAACCAACTCGCCCTCCTCACCGTCCGCGGTTAACTCCCCATCGTCCCCGATGACGAGGATTTCCGCGTGCGGGATCGCCTTGCCCATCGATGTCGGATGGCTGTCAATCAGCGCCGGATCGAGGAAGGTGGAGCGGAAGGCCTCGGTCAGGCCATACATGGCAAACAGCCGCGCCTGCGGGAACTGCGCGCGCAGGCGGCGGACAAGGTCTTCGGTGAGCGCGCCGCCCGAATTGGTCAGGCGGCGCAGTTTCGCGGCGGTTTCGCCGGGCCAGTCGAGCTCGGCCAGCTGAACCCAGAGCGGCGGGACAGCGGCAAGCGTAGTGACGCCGTGCCTCTCGATCGATTTCACTACATCGCGCGGCGTCAGGTAATCAAGGGGAACAACCGAACCGCCTGCGTACCAGGTCGAAAGCAGCTGGTTCTGCCCGTAGTCGAACGACAGCGGCAGGACAGCCAGGGTCACATCGTCCGCCGCAAGACCGAGATATGAGGCCACACTTTCCGCCCCCAGCCACATGTTGGCATGGCTGAGCATCACGCCCTTGGGACGCCCGGTAGAGCCGGACGTGTAGAGAATCGCTGCCAATTCATCAGGATCGGACTGCGAAAGACCAAGGTAACCAGCAAATTCGGCGGCTCGCTCCAGCGCTTCGGCTTCTCCCACGAGCACTGCCCCGGTGGCATCGCCATCTTCCAACGTCTGGAGCCGGGCGGGTGAGCCGATTAGCAGTTTGGTGCCGCTGTCCTCAAGGATATGCGCCACCTGCGCGCGCTTCAGCAGCGGATTGACCGGTACATGGACCAGACCGGCCCGCGCTGCCGCCAGCGGCATCAGGCAAGTTAGCTCTCCCTTCGCCGCCCATGTCGCCACGCGCGCGCCCTTTTCGGGTACCTGCGCCGCCAGCCATGCCGCAAGGCGGGAGATACGCGATCTTAAGTCCTTGTAGCTAAGCGTCTCCCCGCGCAGCACCAGCGCCGCCGCATCATCTTTGCCCCGCAAGGCAAGGTGATCGAGCGGTAGGATCGGTGAAGTCGGCGCGGAAGACACTTTTGGATTGGCTCCGGGGGCAAGCATTCATTGATCAGGGTTACCTATCACGATGACCTTAAAGAAGTCCAAGCGGATGGACCGCTGGCTGGCCTGCTGGGCGATGGCGAAGCGCTGGCGCCGTTCGACAGGCTCGCCTGGTGGCGTAACCTCACGGAAAGCTGCGACATCCTCCCTCTGATCGCTGTCGCCCGCAGCGCCGACCAGCGCGCCGTGCTTGCCCTGATGCGCCGCAAGCGTTCGATCTTTGCGCTGGCCAACTGGTATTCGTTCAGGGTGAAGCCGCTGTTCACCAAGGGTGCAAGCCAAGCCGAGCTTTTGACCGAACTCGCCGCCGATCTGGCCGGGCAGGCACCCCACATCGTACTGGAGCCTCTGCCTAACGAGCATGGCGAGACCGACCTCACCGCCGCCTGCTTCCGCAAGTCCGGCTGGCTGGTCTTCCGTGAACAGAGCGACGTCAATCACGTCCTCCATGTGAGGGGCCGCTCCTTCGCCGAATATCTTGCCGGACGGCCGGGCCCGCTGCGCACCACTCTGAAACGCAAGTCCGGCAAGGTTGCAGTGCAGTTGCTTGACCGTTTCGATGCCGATGCATGGGCGGCCTACGAGGCGGTTTATGCGCAAAGCTGGAAGCCGGAGGAAGGCTCACCCAAATTCCTCCGGCGTTTTGTCGAGGAAGAAGGCGCGGCAGGGCGCCTGCGCATGGCCATTGCCCGACACGATGGCGAACCGGTGGCCGCGCAGTTCTGGACCGTGGAGGGCGGCACCGCCTTCATCCACAAGCTTGCCCATACCGAAGCGTCAAAGTCGCTTTCACCCGGAACCACGCTGAGTGCAGCGCTTTTTGAATGGGTTATCGACCGCGACAAGGTGACCCTGATCGATTTCGGCACTGGTAACGATGGCTACAAGCGTGACTGGATGGAAGACGTTCGCCCGCGCTATCGCCTCACTATGTTCCGCCCCGCCTGGCCGCAAAACTGGCCCGCAATCGCCCGCATTGCGCTGCGCCGCCTTGCAGGAGGGGCAAAGCATGGTTAGAGGCCCCGCCACGGCCACACGGCACGCTATGTTCGGGGAAGACATGAGCACCAATACCGACCGGGAACTGCGCCGCATCCTCGCCGATGTGCTGGGCCGGAAGCCTGAGCAGGTCGAAGCGTTCGATGCCGATACCGGCCTGTTCGGCCACCTGCCCGAACTCGATTCGATGTCGGTCGCCGGCTTGCTGACCGAGATGGAAGATCGCCTTGGCTTCATCATCGACGATGACGAGATCGACGGGGAGCTGCTCGAAACCTATGGCTCCCTTCTCGCTTTTGCTGAGGCGAAACGCGCGGAATGACGCCGGCGACCTATCCGGTCGTGACAGCCAGCGGCGACAGCGCCGCCGAATTCGCGCTCAGCTTTGACAAGGGCCGCGCCCACCGGCTGCTGGTCGTCCCTGCTCTGTTCGACGAGGCCAACCGCCTCCGCCGCCTGACGATGGAAGTCATGCGGCGGCTCGATCACGCTGATATAGACAGCTTCCTGCCGGACTTGCCGGGCTGCAATGAGAGCCTGCAACCGCTCGGCGCGCAGGACATTGCCGCATGGCAGCGCGCTATGGTCGCCGCCGCCCGCGAGTTTCGTGCCACCCGAGTGCTGGCAATTCGTGGCGGCGCGCTGGTGGTGCCGCGCTCGCTTCCCGGCTGGCGTTATGCTCCGACCGGCGGCGCCACGATCCTGCGGCAAATGCTGCGCATGCGCATCCTCTCGTCACGCGAGGCGGGGCGCGAAGAGACACAGGGCGGGCTGCTGGAGCAGGGCTTGACCGAGGGGCTGGAACTGGGCGGCTACCGCCTTTCGCCCGCCATGCTGGCCGACCTTCAGGCCGCCATGCCGCCAGAAGAGACTGAGCAGACCATCATCGGACAGGACATGGTGGGCGGCGCGGCATTGTGGCTGCGGGCTGAACCCGGCGAGGCGCCCGCGCAGGCCGATGCCCTCGCAGCGATCCTGACCGTGGGGATGAAGGCATGAGCAGGCGGCACATCCTGTTCGACTGTGAAGGCGCGGCGCTTGTCGGCACACTGGATGAAGGCAGCGAAACCACGGCCCTGTTGATCGTCACGGGCGGCAACGAAGTCCGCGCGGGTGCATGGAACGGACAGGCCCAGTTTGCCGCGCGCATTGCCGCGGCAGGCTATCCGGTGCTGCGCTTCGACCGGCGCGGCGTGGGGGACAGCGAGGGGGTGAACGCCACATTCACCGGCTCTGCCGCCGATATTGCCGCCGCCATCACCGCTCTTCGCGAGGCGGCGCCGCAGGTCACCCGCGTGATCGGCATGGGCAATTGCGACGGCGCGACGGCGCTGGTCCTTGCAGGCGGCGCGAATTGCGACGGGCTGGTGCTATCCAATCCGTGGGTGATCGAGGGGGACGGCGAAGAGGAGGCCGCCCCTGCCCCGCCCGCCGCCGTTCGCGCGCATTACCTGCGCCGCCTTCGCGACCCACGCGCCATTCTGCGCCTGCTGAAGGGCGGGGTGGCCTTTGGCCAGCTGTTCGCCTCGCTGAGGTCGGCCCTACGCCCCGCCCCGCCGCCGAGCACGCTGGCCCAGAGCTTCGCGGTCCAGCTCAAGGCCTTCAAGGGACCGGCCACGATCCTGCTGGCAGGGCGCGACCGCACCGCGCAGGTGTTCGAGGCCGGCTGGGACAAGTCCGACCCGCGCCTGCGCCGCTGCGCGGAGGCGACGCATTCCTATGTGGAATCGCAGGACTGGCTTGAAACGCAGGTGCTCGAAGCCCTGCGCGGTTGATCAATAGGTCCCGATGAATTCCTGCGCGCCCAGGAATCGCTCGGCGTCTAGGGCAGCCATGCAGCCTGTGCCCGCAGCCGTCACGGCCTGGCGATAGGTGTGATCCATCACGTCACCGCAGGCAAAGACGCCGGGAATCGCCGTTTTGGGCGTGCCGGGCTCGACGACGATGTAGCCCGAGCTGTCCAGTTCCAGCTTACCCTTGAACAGTTCGGTAGCTGGCGCATGGCCGATAGCGACAAAAGCACCGTCCGCCGGGATGATAGAGGTTTCGCCGGTGACCGTGTCGACGACTTCAACACCGGTCAGCCCGCCGCTGGCCGGATCACCGACGAAGCGCTTGACCGCCTTGTTCCAGGCAACGGTGATCTTTTCGTTCGCGGCGAGGCGATCCTGCAGGATCTTTTCCGCACGGAACGAATCGCGGCGGTGAATTACGGTCACGTCTGGCGAATGGTTGGTGAGGTAAAGCGCCTCTTCCACCGCCGTATTGCCGCCGCCGATCACAACGACCTTCTTGCCGCGATAGAAGAACCCGTCGCAGGTAGCGCAAGCGGAAACGCCCTTGCCGCCCAGTTCCTGCTCCCCTTCGACGCCGAGCCATTTGGCCTGGGCACCGGTGGCGATGACCAGCGTGTCGCCTTCATAGATATCGCCACTGTCGCCAATGGCGCGGAAGGGCGAGCCGTCCATCTGCACTTCGACGATCGTGTCCCACATCATGCGCGTGCCGACATGCTCGGCCTGGGCCTGCATTTCCTGCATCAGCCAAGGTCCCTGGATCACGTCACGGAAACCAGGATAGTTCTCGACATCGGTGGTGATGGTCAGCTGGCCACCCGGCTGCAGCCCCTGCACGACGATCGGCTCCATCCCTGCCCGCGCACCGTAGATGGCGGCGGAAAGGCCCGCGGGGCCGGAGCCGACGATCAGCATGCGGGTCTTGTGAGTGGCCATGCGGCGATTCCTTGAAGCAGAGGTGTTGCGGCCAGATAGTTGCCCCTGCGGTGGATTGCGAGTCCCCGCCCCGGCAATTCCACATGGGCGATCAGGCACGCGGGGTGCGCGCGAGCCTAGCTTTCGACAAGCACCGCCCGCAGCTGTTCTCGCAACGCATCGTCGACCCCCAGCATTTCCGCCTGGTAAGCATCGACCGATCCGTGGCTGTCCTGCATGGCCTGCCATGCGGTGGCGAGATATTCCGGCTCTACGCCCATCAGCACGCGCAGGGATTCAGGTTCGATCTCGCCAATCAGGTGGCGGGCAGCCCTCTGGCCGGCCGCAATGCGTTCCTCAGGGTTACCGGCCGTGTTGGTCAGAAGGTAGTCCGCGACGATATCGTCAAGATGCACGCCCAGCGCGTGATGGACCATGGCGACAGCAAAGCCGGTGCGGTCCTTGCCTGCCATGCAATTGACCAAGCTTGGCCCTTCGCCGTCCGCAAGACGTCGCAGCATCGTACCGACCATTTCCACCAGCAGCGGCCGGTAGGGCATGCCGACATAGGAGCGCATCATGCTCAGACGCGTCGATTCAGCGGTCCGCTGCGCCGACGCGATGTGCGGCGCCTGAATGGCCGAGTGATCCGCAATGGTATGCACCTGCGCGCCGAAGCCGACCGGCCGGCGGCAGGGATGGCTGGCACGTTCATGGGCACTGCGCAGGTCAAAGACATTGGCCAGCCTTAGCAACTCGATCCGCTGCAAGTCTTCGTCGCTCGCCTCGAAATGCTGGCCCGACCTCCAGAGCAGCGCGCGCCGGATGCGCCCCCCGCCGGCGACCGCATAGCCACCATAATCGCGGAAGTTGTGGACCCCCATCAAATTGACAGTGCGGTCATTAGCCATGCTGTTATCCCTCTTGCTGATTATAGCATTGCTTAGTATCTGCGATGGGTCAACGCGGTCGAGGCTGCGTATTGGAGATTCTCGTGAGCGATAGTGCCCCCCAAGTCGAAGCTGAAATTTCCCGTTCCCGGCTCAGGCGCCCACTCATGCTGGGCGGGCTGGCCGTTGCCGCGCTGGTCGGGCTGTGGTTCTACCTTTCGGGCGGGCGCTATGTAGAAACCGACAATGCCCAGCTTCAGGCAGGGAAAGTCATGGTCGCGGCCAACGTCAGCGGCAAGATCGTCTCGGTCGAAGTGAAGGAAAACCAGTTCGTTCATGCCGGCGACGTGCTGTTCCGCATTAATCCGTCGGATTACGAAGCAGGGGTCGCCTCGGCAGAGGCCCAGCTTTCCAGCGCCATTGCCGATGTCGGCGCCACCCGCGCCGATTACCAGCAGGCCTTGTCCGAGGTCAGCCGCCTCGAGGCACAGCTTGCTTTCGCCCGCCAGCAGGCGGCGCGGCAGCAGTCGCTGCAGCAGGAAGGAATTTCGTCGCAGTCGCAGGTCGATCAAGCAGTCCTCGCCGTGCGTCAGGCCAGCGACTCGATCGCGGCGGCCAAGGCACACGCGGCGGCCATCGCGGCCAAGATGCCGGCTGGTGCACCTGCTGCGCAGCCGGCTGCGCGCCGCGCCTCGGCTGCGGTCCAGACTGCCCGGATTGCGCTTGAGAATACCGTCGTCCGCGCGCCGCAGGACGGCGTCGTTACCAAGGTAAATCAGATCCAGGTCGGCAGCTATGTCACCGCCGGAAAGCCGCTCTTCGTGCTGACGGGGACGCGCTTCTGGGTCGAGGCAAACTTCAAGGAAAACCAGCTGCGATATATGCGCCTAGGACAGCCGGTGAAGATTCACATCGATGCATTTCCGGATGAGGAACTGACCGGGAAGATCGCCAGTTTCAGCCCCGGGACGGGCAACAGCTTCTCGGTCCTTCCCGCAGAAAACGCGACAGGCAACTGGGTCAAGGTGACGCAGCGCCTGCCGGTCGAAGTGTCGGTTGATCGCCTGCCCAAGGACCTGCCGCTCCACGCCGGTCTAAGTGTTGAGGTCACAGTCGATACGGGACACCAGCGCCGCCTGTTCGGGAAAGACACCCCGCCCAACGCTCCGCTGGCAGCGAAGTCGGGCCAGTGAAGCCGATGAAGCGCAAGTTCTTTATCGCCGCACTGCCGCTGGCGGCACTGGCCGGCTGCAAGACGGTGGGCCCGGATTTTGCGGCCCCGCAAGCGCCCGCCGGTTCCTATGCCGGGACCATCCAGAGCGGCAAGGCGCCTGTCGCAATTCCTGGCCAGGGCCCGCAGGCGCGCTGGTGGGAGGCGTTTGGCTCAAGCGAACTGAACGCCCTTGTCGACCAGGCTCTGGCCGGTAACCAGACGCTGGAGGCAAGCCGCGAGACGCTCAAGCGCAGCCTTGAGGCCGCACGCGTCATCGAAGGACGCAGCAAGCCGCAGGTGAACGCGCAGGCACAGGTCAATCACCAGCAGATCAACCTCAACTCCTTCGGCCTGAACGGCGGCGCGCTGGGCTTCGGCAATCCGGAATTCACGCTGTTCTCGGTTGGCGGAGGCATCAGCTACGATCTCGACCTGTTCGGCGGCCAGAAGCGCGCTGAAGAGAAGGCGCTGGCCGAGGCGGAAACACAGCTCCGCGAAACCGAGGCCGCGCATCTGACGATCGCAGGCCGCGTTGTCTTGCAGGCCCTCACCATCGCCGCACTCAATGATCGCATCGCGGTGCAAAAGGAGCTGATCGAAGAAGACCAGCGCAACGTCAAACTGACCGACGCAAAGCGGCGCGGCGGCGACGGCACCATGGTGGAGGTCCTGAGTGCACAGGGTGAACTGGCCGCCGACCAGGCTGCCCTCCCGCAACTCGAACAGGCCCGCTCCGAAGCGCGCAACCTGCTGGCCGTCCTGCTGGGGATTGCGCCCTCGGACCTTGGTCCGACCGACTTTTCGCTGTCCGCGCTGACATTGCCCAAGGAAGTGCCGGTCACCCTGCCTTCCGAATTGGTTCACAAGCGGCCCGATATCCTCGCCAGCGAAGCGCGGCTTCATGCCGCAACCGCAGCCATAGGCGTTGCAACTGCCAAGCTATATCCCAACGTCACGCTTGGTGCGTCGTTCATGCAATCGGCGAAGAGCCCCGATGACCTGTTCAGAACCTCGAATACGGGCTTCAGCCTGCTCGGCGGGCTGACCGCACCCATCTTCCATGGTGGCTCGCTCAAAGCGGACAAGCGCGCGGCCGAGGCAGAGGCACGGGCGGCGGCGGCGCGTTACCGTCAGACGGTGCTGGAAGCTTTTGGGCAAACGTCCGACCTTCTGGCGGCGCTGGCCAACGATTCACGCACGGTTACCCTGCGCGGAGAGACGCTGGGCATCGCCGAGCGCTCGCTCCACCTCTCACGTCGATCGTTCCAGGTCGGCAATTCGGGCGTGCTGCAAGTGCTCGACGCCAGCCGTGTCGCACAACAGGCGAAGCTCGCGATGCTTGATGCCCGCTCGAAGCAATATATCGACGTCGCGCGGCTGTACCTTGCAACTGCTGGCGGGTGGACGGAGCCAGCCAAACCGGCCCCCTGACCTCTGCCGGGGATCAGATCCCCATGCAGAGGTACTTGATCTCCATGAAGTCATCGAGGCCGTGGCGCGATCCTTCGCGGCCGAGGCCGGACATCTTCACGCCGCCGAACGGCGCAACCTCGGTCGAGATCAAGCCGGTGTTGATGCCGACAATGCCGGACTCCAGAGCTTCCGCCACACGCCACACACGGCCAAGGTCGCGGGCGTAGAAATAGGAAGCGAGGCCGAATTCACTCTCGTTGGCCAGCGCAATTGCCTCAGCCTCATCTTTGAACCGGATCACCCCTGCAAGCGGGCCAAAAGTTTCCTCGCGCGCCAGCTTCATGTCCGCCTTCACATTGGCGACGACCGTCGGCTGGAAATAGGTTCCTTGGAGACGCTTGCCACCGGCCAGGAGCGTCGCCCCGCCAGCCAGGGCGTCTTCGAGGTGCTCCTCCACCTTTTCCACCGCCGCCTCGTCAATCAACGGACCGACGACCACGCCTTCGTCCATGCCGTAGCCGATCTTCATTTCCGATGCCCGTTTGGCGAGCTTCTGGACGAATTCGTCATAGACCGCGTCCTGCACGTAGAACCGGTTGGTGCAGACACAGGTCTGGCCGTTGTTGCGGAATTTCGAGACCATCGCGCCTTCGATCGCCGCGTCGACATCGGCATCGTCGAACACGATGAACGGCGCGTTGCCGCCCAGTTCCATCGACAGCTTCTTCATCGTGTCAGCGCTCTGGCGCATCAGTTCGATGCCGATTTCGGTCGATCCGGTGAAGGTGATCTTGCGGACAATCGGGTTGCGAGTCAGCTCGCCGCCGATGGCTCGGGCCGAACCGGTGACGACGTTGAACACGCCCGCCGGAATGCCGGCTTCCTCGGCCAGAACCGCCAGAGCCAGCGCCGAGTAAGGCGTGGCGGAAGCAGGCTTGAGCACCATGGTGCAGCCTGCCGCCAGCGCCGGGCCAAGCTTGCGCCCGATCATGGCTGAGGGGAAATTCCAAGGGGTGATTGCCCCGACAACGCCGATACCCTGCTTGAGCGTGATGATCCGGCGGTCGGCCGCATGACTTGGCACGACCTCGCCATAGGCGCGCTTGCCCTCTTCGGCGAACCACTCGATGAAGCTCGCGGAATAGGCGATCTCGCCCTTGGCCTCGGCGAAAGGCTTGCCCTGTTCGCGGCTGAGCAGTTCGCCCAGTGCGTCCTGGTTGGCGATCATCAGGTCAAAGAACTTGCGCATGATTTTCGCGCGCTCGCCGGCGGTTTTCGCCCGCCAAGCCGGAAGGGCTGCGTCAGCCGCCGCAATGGCACGTTCCGTCTCTGCCGCGCCCATGTTCGGCACGGTGCCGAGCTTATTTCCGTTACCCGGATCGGTGACATCGAGCGTGCCGCCGCTGTCGGCATCGACCCACTGGCCATCGATGTAGCACTGCTGCTTCAGGAAACGGGTGTAGCTCATGGAAACCTCTTGAAAGCAAAGTCGGGCGGCATGTGGGCGTGATTGGGCAATTCGTCCAGTGCGGGTAGTCCGTCTATCGCCAAACGGACAAATGGGCGCGGCGTTATGTCTGGGCGTTGATGCCGCTCAAGTCGGTGACGCATTCCTTGGTCATGAAGTAACGCGTTTTCGGCCGGTCGAAGACATTGTGTTCGTCCTCGAACACGTCAGCCGGCAGCTTGCCCTCGCTGACCATCCAGATCAGCCCGGCGGCAGCCTTGGCATCCTCGTACCACAGCTCGGTGATCACATCGAACTCGGGCTCGTGAATCTCTCGCGTGTCGAGGTGCGGCATGGGATCGAGGTAGCGCCGCGCGTAATGGACCATTCCCGGCTGCAGGTACTTGCTCGCCACCTTGATATGGACGTTCTCGTAATAGTCGCGGAACTCATCAACGGTCATTCCCGGGCGCCGCTTGAGACTAATGATGATCTTGACGATCTCGCTGCTCATTGTTCGACCCACTTCGTGCTTGTGGCGCGGGGGCTGAGATACTTGGTGTTGGTCCAGCCGCCGTCAACGACGATCGACTGACCGTTGATCATCTCGCTGCCCGGCGAGCAGAGGAAAGCGATGACGCTGGCGATGTCTTCCGGATTGGCAAGGCGGGGGTACGGCGTGGTTTCCACGTTGGCGCGCTTGAACACCTCGTCATCGAAACGGTGCGCGACCATTTCGGTCATGGTTACGCCCGGCGCGACGCAGTTCGAGCGGATGCCGCGCGGGCCATATTCGCAGGCCATATGTTCGGTGAGCGACTTGAGCCCGCCCTTGGCCGCAGAGTAAGCCCCGCCGCGCCGTCCGCCGATGTGGGCGAAAGTTGAAGTGACGTTTACGATCGATCCGCCCTCGCCCATGTGGCCAAGGCATTCGCGGATCAGGCGAAACGGGGCCTTCAGCATGATGTCGATGAAGCTGTCGAAATCGTCGTCACTGGCCTCGTGAACCGGCTTGGGGCTGCCGACACCGGCATTGTTGACCAAGTAGTCGATGCGGCCGAAGCGCTCGAGCGCCAGTCCGATGATCCGCGCCGGTGCATCGTCCGCCGTCACATCGACCGAGATGGTTGCGACCAGATCAGGGTTGCCGATCGCCGCCTCAAGCGTGGCCAGCTTGCCAGTGTCACGACCAACGCCGACCACTGCCGTGCCTGCTGCTGCCAGCATTTTCGCGGTTTCGAGGCCGATGCCGCTGCCCGCCCCGGTGATGATCGCAACTTTCACGCCTCTGCCCTTTCGGTATTCTGTCAGAGCCTTCGGATAGCCCCGGCCCCGCCCCGCGTCGAGAACGCCCGAGCGGTATTGCCGCCCCTGCCCGCGGCTCGCTTGGCGGGGGCAAGGCGTCTGGCTAGATAGCCTGCATGACCGACAACAGCGCACTCGCGGGTATCCGCGTCATCGATATGTCCCGCGTCTTCGCCGCCCCGGTGGGCGCGCAAATCCTTGGCGATCTTGGCGCGGACGTGATCAAGATCGAACGTCCCGGCGTGGGCGATGACGGGCGCGGCTATGGCCTTGCCTTCCTTCAGGGCAAGGATGGCCTCGATGCACGGCAGTCGAGCTTCTTTACCGTCGCCAACCGCAACAAGCGCTCGATCACGCTGAACCACTCGAAGCCCGAAGGGCAGGAAGTGCTGCGCGAACTGGTCAAGACGGCCGACGTGCTGATCGAGAATTACAAGGTGGGCGATCTCAAGCGCTTCGGGCTCGATTACGAGAGCCTGAAGGCGATCAACCCGCGCCTGATCTATTGCTCGGTCACTGGCTACGGACAGGACGGCCCGATGGCGCCGAAGCCGGGCTATGACGGTCTGTTCCAGGCGACCGGCGGCATGATGGCAGTCACCGGTGTACCCGCTGGCCAGCCGGGCGCTGGTCCGCTCAAGGCGGGGCCGAGCCTCGTCGACTTCGTTACCGGCCACAACACGGCCATTGCCATCCTGGGCGCGCTGATGCGGCGTAACGTAACCGGAGAGGGCCAGTACATCGACATCGCCCTGCTCGACACCTCGGTCGCCATGGTCAGTCACATCATGCAGGACTACCTGCTGAGCGGCGAGGCCCTCCCCGGCTTGGCAATGGTGGCAACGGCGGCGGGCCGGCGGACCTGATCCATGGCAGCGACGGCATCATCTACCTGACCGCTGGCACTGACGAACATTACCGCCGCCTGACCGTGCTGATGGAGCAGCCCGAACTGTTCACCGACGAGCGCTTCGACAGCAATCTCAAGCGCGGCAAGACCAACCGGGCCGAGCTGATCGACATCATCAACCAGTGGAGCCGCCAGTTCACCGCCGCCCAGATCCTCGACATGCTCGATGGCGTTGGCATCCCTGCGGCGAAGTACAACGAACTGCCCGAGGTGTGGGAGGACGAGCAGGTCAAACACCGCGAATTGCGCGCCCGCACCCCGCATCCCCATGCCGAAGCGGGCTATGTCGACCTGATTGCCAGCCCACTCGCGCGCATGTCGGACAGCCCGGCAACGATCCGCCGCCCCCCGCCGCTGATTGGCGAACATACCGACGAAGTGCTGAGTGAACTGGGCTTTGACGCAGAGCGCGTGGCGCAGTTCCGCGAGGCTGGCGCGATCTAGGCGAGCAGGGCCTGGGCGAGCGGGTGATCGCTTGCCTCTCCGGCATGATCACGCGGCAGCAGCAGGCCGATATGGCGGCGGAAGTCATAGCCTGAGAGCGGCACTGCGCTGATGCCCGGCCTTGCCAGTGAGGCAGGCGCGGTCGTCACCCCCATGCCGATCCGCACCATTTCCATGCAACGGTCGTCATTTGCCGAGCGCATGAAAAACGGCGGACGCACACCGCGCTGGGTGAACCAGCGGCTGGTCTCGGCAAGGATTTCGCACGAGCGGCGCGCGATCATCGTTTCACCCGCGACCTGCGCCGCTTCGATCGTTTCGGCCCCAGCCAGCGGATGGCCCTGTGCCAGCATAAGGACATAGGGTTCCTCGAAAAGCTCCAGCGAAGGCCGCTCGCCGTCCTCGGGGCGCAGCAGCGTGATGGCAGCGTCGACCTGGCCGTCCGACAAGCGCTTGCGCAGTTCCGCGTCGGTGCCCTCGGTCAGCACCAGCGACCTGTCGCCGCGCCATGCTGACATCCAGCCTGACAGCGTATCGGTGGCCAGCGAAGGCAGCACGCCAATCACGAGCGGCGAGGCAACCGGCGCGGAGGCGGCAAGGCTCGCCTCGGCCTCTCGGAACTCGCGTTCGATGGCGCGGGCGTGGGCGAGCAGGCGGTTGCCGGCGTCGGTCAGGCGGATGCGCCGCCGATCGCGCAGGAACAGCTTGGCCCCCACCAGCCGTTCCAATTCGGCAATCCCAGCCGACAAGCCGGGCTGCGCCACGCCGACACGCTCTGCCGCGCGGGTGAAGTTGCCGGTATCCACGACGGCAAGGAACTGGCGAAGGTGCGCGCGCTTCATCATAGGCTCAGCCTATCGCAACTCTCGCCATCAATCAATTTTGATCTGTAGTTGGTCAGTGCTAGCCTGCTGCCAGAGAGGATTTTTCCATGCGCGCGACCCCGCACTTTGATTTCGGCCTTGGCGAAAGCGCCGACATGATCCGCGAAGCCACCGCCCGCTTCGCAGACGAACAGATCGCCCCCCTCGCCGCGAAGGTTGACGCGGACGACTGGTTCCCCCGCGAACTGTGGCCAGCCATGGGCGAACTGGGGCTGCATGGCATCACCGTTGAAGAGGAATCCGGCGGGCTCGGACTCGGCTATCTCGAACACGTGATCGCGGTCGAGGAAGTCAGCCGCGCCTCGGCTTCGGTCGGGCTGTCGTACGGCGCGCACAGCAACCTCTGCGTGAACCAGATCCGCCGCTGGGGCACGCCTGAGCAGAAAGCAAAGTATCTGCCAGGCCTGATTTCCGGAGAGCACGTCGGCAGCCTCGCCATGTCGGAAACCGGAGCAGGCTCGGACGTTGTTTCGATGAAGCTCAAGGCGGTTGCGGTGGATGGCGGGTTCCGGCTCAACGGCACCAAGTTCTGGATCACCAACGGCACCTATGCCGATACGCTGGTTGTCTATGCCAAGACCGGCGAAGGTTCGCGCGGGATTACCGCTTTCCTGATCGAAAAGGACGACGCCGGATTTTCGATCGGCCAGAAGATCGACAAGATGGGCATGCGCGGCTCACCCACGGCAGAGCTGGTGTTCGACGATTGCTTCGTCCCCGAAGACCGCATCATGGGTCCGCTCAACGGCGGCGTCGGGGTGCTGATGTCAGGCCTCGATTACGAGCGCGTCGTCCTCGCCGGGCTCCAGCTAGGCATCATGCAGGCCTGCCTCGATACGGTCATTCCCTTCGTGCGCGAACGCAAGCAGTTCGGTGTCGCGATCGGCACATTCCAGCTGATGCAGGCCAAGGTCGCGGACATGTACGTCGCGCTGCAATCGGCGCGGGCCTATGTCTATGCCGTGGCCAAGGCCTGCGACGGCGGGCAGACCACCCGCTTCGATGCCGCCGGAGCGATCTTGCTCGCCAGCGAGTCGGCTTTCCGTGTCGCGGGAGAGGCAGTTCAGGCATTGGGCGGCGCAGGTTATACGAAGGACTGGCCGGTGGAACGTTACCTGCGCGATGCCAAGCTGCTCGACATCGGCGCGGGCACCAATGAAATCCGCCGCATGCTGATCGGCCGCGAGCTGATCGGCGCCTGATGGACACCTTCACCACCATTCTGCAGTGGTATGGTGCTGCAGCGAGCGTGATCGCCGCCGCCGTGATCTCGCTGGATCTCGGCCGCCGTCCGACCGGCTGGGCCTTCGTCCTTTTTGTCACCTCGTCGATTGCCCTGATTGCCTGGGGGTTCCTCACGCCTGACAGCGCGGGCATCGGCGTACAGAATGTGCTGATGCTGATCATCAACTGCATCGGCGTGTACCAATACCTGATCCGCAAGAAAAAGGACGCCAAATGAGCGCCCCCGTACTCCAGACCTCGATCGATCTTGCCTCTCCCGAAGCACAGGCCCGAGCGGCGCATAACCGGGCATTGGCTGCCGAACTGCGCGAAAAAGTGGCAAAGGCCGCGCTTGGCGGGGACGAGCGTAGCCGCGACCGTCACACCGGCCGGGGCAAGCTGCTTCCACGTGACCGTGTCGAGCGCCTGCTCGATCCCGGCTCGCCTTTCCTCGAGGTCGGCCAACTCGCCGCAAATGGCTGCTACAATGACGAGGTGCCCGGCGCGGGGATCATCACCGGCATAGGCCGCGTTTCGGGCCGCCAGTGCATGATCTTTGCCAATGACGCGACGGTCAAAGGTGGGACCTATTTCCCACTGACGGTCAAGAAGCACCTGCGCGCGCAGGAAATCGCGCAGGAGAACCGCCTGCCCTGCATCTACCTAGTCGACAGCGGCGGCGCGAACCTGCCCAATCAGGCCGAAGTCTTCCCCGACCGCGACCACTTCGGCCGGTTCTTCTACAATCAGGCCAACATGTCCGCGCTCGGCATCCCGCAGATCGCCAGCGTCATGGGATCGTGCACGGCGGGCGGCGCCTATGTCCCGGCGATGAGCGACGAGAGCGTGATCGTGCGCGAACAGGGCACGATCTTCCTTGCCGGTCCGCCGCTGGTTCAGGCTGCGACGGGCGAAGTCATCTCTGCCGAGGATCTTGGCGGCGGTGATCTGCACAGCCGCAAGTCCGGCGTGACCGACCATCTGGCAGAGAACGACGAACACGCGCTGACCATCGTGCGCGACATCGTCAGCCACCTCGGATCGGTCCACCAGCATACGGTGCCACTGAAGGAGCCGCGCCCGCCGAAGTACGACGCGGAGGAGCTGTACTCGATCATCCCGCAGGACGTTCGCGAGCCCTATGACGTCAAGGAAGTCATCGCCCGCATCGTCGATGGCAGCGAGTTCCATGAATTCAAGGCGCTATACGGCACCACGCTGGTCTGCGGCTTCGCGCATATCTGGGGCATGCCGGTGGCGATCCTTGCCAACAACGGCATCCTGTTCTCCGAGTCCGCGCAAAAAGGCGCGCATTTCATCGAACTGGCCTGCCAGCGCGGCATTCCGCTGCTGTTCCTGCAGAACATTTCTGGCTTCATGGTCGGCGGCAAGTATGAGGCCGAAGGTATTGCCAAGCACGGCGCAAAGCTGGTGACAGCCGTCGCCACGGCCAATGTTCCCAAGCTTACCGTCCTGATCGGCGGCAGCTTTGGCGCGGGCAACTACGGCATGTGCGGCAGGGCTTACCAGCCGCGCTTCCTGTTCACCTGGCCCAACGCGCGGATTTCCGTGATGGGCGGCGAACAGGCTGCCTCCGTGCTGGCGACCGTCCACCGCGATGCAGCCAAATGGACGCCTGAGGAGGCCGAGGCCTTCAAGGCCCCCGTCCGGCAGAAGTACGAGGATGAAGGAAACCCCTATTATGCCACGGCGCGGCTGTGGGATGACGGGGTGATCGATCCGGCGCAGACTCGCGATGTTCTGGGGCTGGCTCTGGCGGCAACGCTCGAAGCGCCGATTCCCGAAAGGCCGCAGTTCGGCGTGTTCAGGATGTGATCCCGCTGATGGCACCCCGCACATCATCCGTGATCCTGCTGGCGGCAACAGTCGCGCAAGTCCTTGTTTCCGGGCTCATCTTCTCAAGCGGTTTCAGCGCCGCGACGGAGGGATCGGCTCCAAAGGCGCTGGTACCCAACCTCGCGACACCGGCCCCCTATGCTTTTGCCATCTGGGGCCCGATCTATCTCGGCGCCGTGATTTCTGCGCTTTTGCAGCTCAAGCCCAGGCTTCGTGACGATCCGGCGCTGGCCCGGGCAAGGCCTGCGGTGATATTCGGGTGCATCGCCTGCTCCGTTTGGATTTTCGCGGCGCGTTACCAGTTCGTCCTGACGGCACCGATCATCCTTGTGATGTATGGAGCCTTGTGGACGGGGCTCCTGCGCAGCATCGAAAGCAAGCAGCGGTCTTCAACTTTGGTCGCCTACGGAGTCATCGCGCCACTCGGGCTGTTCACCGGCTGGGTCGGCGCAGCAAGCTTCGTCAATTGCGGCGACCTGATCTTCCGCTATCTCCCTGAACTGGCCGGTGATGGTCTGATACTGGCGCTGGGCATCGTTGCTCTTGCCGCGCTTGCCGCAATCGCAATGGCAGTCCGGTCGAGTGCGGAATTGTTCTCGATCATGGCGCAGATCTGGGCCTTGGTCGCCATCATCATAACCAACCGCCAGCCCCAAGGGTACTCCGCGATCTTGGCCGTTTCCGGCATTGCAATTGCGGCCCTGCTGGCCGTCACCATCATCCAGAAGAGGCGCGCAGCCGCATGATCAAATCCCTCCTCATCGCTAATCGCGGCGAAATTGCCTGCCGCGTGATCCGCACGGCGCGGGCCATGGGTATCCGCACGGTTGCGGTCTATTCCGATGCCGACGCCAAGGCGCTTCACGTCCGTTCGGCGGACGAGGCGGTGCATATTGGCCCCTCCCCGGCGCGTGAAAGCTACCTTGTTGGCGAGAAGATCATCGCCGCTGCCAAGGCGACTGGCGCTGAAGCCATCCATCCCGGCTATGGCTTCCTCTCGGAGAACGCCGAGTTCGCGCAGGCGGTAATGGATGCGGGCCTCGTCTGGGTCGGCCCCAAGCCAGCCAGCATCACCGCGATGGGCCTGAAGGACGCGGCCAAGAAACTGATGATTGCTGCGGGAGTCCCCTGCACTCCGGGCTATCTCGGCGAGAACCAGGACCCGGCACACCTCGCCGCCGAAGCGGACAAGATCGGCTATCCTGTGCTGATCAAGGCAGTCGCCGGCGGCGGCGGCAAGGGGATGCGGCTGGTCGAGAAGGCGGAAGACTTCGCCGATGCGCTCACTTCGTGCCAGCGCGAGGCGGCAAGCTCGTTCGGCAATGCCCATGTGCTGATCGAGAAGTACATCCTCTCGCCCCGCCACATCGAGGTTCAGGTGTTCGGCGACAGCCACGGCAATGTCGTGCACCTGTTCGAGCGTGACTGCTCGCTCCAGCGCCGCCACCAGAAGGTGATCGAGGAGGCCCCTGCCCCCGGCATGGACGAAGCCACCCGCGAGGCTGTCTGTGCCGCCGCCGTGCGCGCGGCCAAGGCGGTGAACTATGAAGGGGCTGGCACCATCGAGTTCATCGCCGACGGCTCCGAAGGCCTGCGCGCCGACCGGGTGTGGTTCATGGAAATGAACACGCGCCTGCAGGTGGAACACCCGGTGACCGAGGAAATCACCGGCGTCGACCTTGTCGAATGGCAGCTCCGCGTCGCCAGCGGCGAGCCGATCCCGCTGAAGCAGGACGAGCTCAGCATCAACGGCTGGGCCATGGAAGCGCGGCTTTATGCCGAGGATCCGGCCAAGGGGTTCCTGCCATCAATCGGTACGCTCGAACTGTTTGAACTCGGCGAAGTGGAAGGCGGGCGCATCGATACCGGCGTCTATGAAGGCGGTGAGGTCACCCCGTTCTACGACCCGATGATCGCCAAGCTGATCGCCCATGGTGAGACCCGCGACGAGGCGATGGACCGGCTCTCTGACATGCTGCACGACAGCGCCGTTTGGCCGGTCAAGACCAATGCTGCATTCCTGATTAACGCGCTGGGTCAGGACGATTTCGCCGCAGGCAAGGTTGATACCGGCCTGATCGGCCGGGACGGCGATGCCATGGCAGCCGATCCCGACCCTTCTGACGAAATGCTGCTCGAAGCCGCAATGTCGCTGACTCCCGCCAGCTTCGCGCCCGGCCTTCGGCTCAATGCCCCGCCGCGCCGTGTGGCCTCGTTCCTGCTAGATGGCGAGCCAATCGACATTGAACTGGACGGCGAAGCACAAGGCGGCGGCGAAGACTCGGTCCTCATCGCGGAGAGCGGCAAGGTCTGGCAGATGCTGCCTTGGCGCGTCGATGGCTCCGGCCACCACGGCGCCCACGACGGCGACATCCTCTCGCCCATGCCTGGCAAGATTATCGCAGTGGATGTCACCGAAGGCCAGACCGTGACCAAGGGGCAAAAGCTGCTCACGCTTGAGGCGATGAAGATGGAACACAGCCTAACTGCGCCGTTCGATGGCACAGTGGCGGAACTGAAGGCCGTAGCCGGCGCGCAGGTTCAGGTGGAAGCCCTGCTCGCGCGGATTGAAGCGGTGGAGGAGTAGGATGCCTGGACGTTACTTCGATCAATGGCAGGTAGGCGACAAGATCACGCACCAGCCCAGCCGCACGGTCACCGAGACCGACAACCTGATGTTCAGCGCCATGACGCACAACATGCAGCCGCTCCACCTTGATGCGGAATATGCCAAGGCGAGCGAATTCGGCCAGATCCTGGTCAATTCGACCTTCACCTTCAGCCTCGCCGTCGGGCTGTCGATTGCCGACACCACGGTCGGTACGCTCGTCGCCAACCTCGGCTTCGACAAGGTGGTGACGCCCAAGCCGACCTTCATCGGCGATACGCTCACCTGCCACACCGAAGTGCTGGAGAAGCGCGAGAGCAAGTCACGCCCCGGACAGGGGATCGTCGTGTTCCAGCACACTCTGACCAACCAGCGCGGCGAGACGGCGTTGTCGATGACGCGCACCGTGCTGCTTAAACCCACTCCGCAAGGGGCCTGATGCCCAGCCGCCGCGACCTCATCCGGATGAGCGACGCGGAATCGCTCGAATACCTGCGCGGCCAGTGCAAGACAGTCCTCGGCACGATCGACAAGGACGGGATGCCGCATATGGTGACGCTCTATTATGGCGTCGATCCGGAAGGGCGCATCGTCATCTCCTCCTTCGCCAAGGCGCAGAAGGTGGTGAACTGCGAACGAGATCCGCGCGCAACGATCACGGTTGAGAGCGGCGATACCTATCACGAGATCAAGTCCGTGATGGCCCAGTGCAATGTCGAAATCATCCGCGATTTCGAACCGATGCGCGCCGCCATGCAACATATCCGCAGCGCCAACCCGCGTCCGCATACCGAAGAGGCGCAGAAACAGATCAGGGCGAGCTATGCCAAGCGCGTCGTCCTGCGGCTGACGCCGTACCGCTTCATTTCCTGGGACCATTCGAAGCTCGAAGGCAAATATTGAGCCTATTCTAGGCACAGATTTACATCGCAGAGGCGCGCGCATTTGCCTTTGCTTCACCATTCGCCGTCACGCTATCCCCATCGCCACGTCCTTCGGGGGAAAATAGCATGTACCAGGGAGCAAACCTGCTCGATCCGGCCGAGCGCTCTGCGCGCGGTGAAGCCTTGCATCAGGAAATCACCGGGCTGAAGCCGGACAAGGCGCTGACGCCTTACCAGCAAAGTTGGCGCGATTTCATCTTCGCAGAAGTCTGGTCACGCGAAGGGCTCGATCGACGCTCGCGCTACTTGATCGCCATTGCGGGGGCGGCGCTCAGTGGCGGCGAGAGCAACCACCTCTACGGCTATGTGCATGGCGCGCTTAAATCTAAGGCCTTGTCGGTTGTCGAAATGCGCGAAGCGGCCCTGCACCTGTCCGTCTACGGCGGCTGGTCGCGCGGTGAATTCGTCGATGCGGCCACGACCAAGGCGGTCAAGGCGCTCAAGCTGGCCGAAGAACCCTGTGCGCCGATCCGCTCCGAGCCGTGGGACCAAAGGTCGCGCGGCGATATCGGCGGCAGCGAGTTCATGAAGGTCATGACGTTCTCGGGCGGCGGGGGTGAGACCCCCTACCTCGAAGCCATCCGCAACTTCGTCTTCGGCGAGATGTGGAACCGCCGCGCGCTCGACGAACGCTCGCGCCGCTGGCTGACGCTGGTCGGCGTCTGTGAAAGCTGCGCCGAAACGCCAATCAAGAGCCACATCTACGCCGCCATGGCGAGCGGCAATTGCAAACCGGCTGAGATGCAGGAATTCGTGCTCGCATACGGAATCCACGCCGGTTGGCCCAAGGCCTCGGTCATCCAGAGCGCGGTCTTCGGCATGACGCGCAATTTCGAAATGGGACTGGGTTGGAACGGGTGACCTGATGGCCGAAATAGACATGACAGGCAAAGCTGCGCTGGTGACCGGCGCGGCATCGGGGCTGGGACGCGCCACGGCGCTCCGCCTGGCAAAGGCTGGCGCGAACCTGTTCCTCGTCGATGTGAATGCCGAAGGGCTGGCCGAGACGGCGGGGCTGATTTCCGGCGTCGAAGTCGAGATCCGCCCGGTCGACCTCTCCGATGCGGGGGCGTGCCGCGCCGCAGTCGAAGCGGCCAAGGCGCGCTTCGGCAGGCTCGATGCGCTGTGCAATGTGGCGGGCCTGATCTACCTCGCCAATACGCCGGAAATGCCGCTCGACCAGTTCGAGCGGACCATCAACGTCAACCTCAACGCCGTATTCCACCTTTCGGCAGCGGCAATCCCGCACTTGCTCGAGGTGAACGGTGCCATCGTCAACGTAGCCTCATCGGCTGCCTTCATCGGCGAGGCCTATGCGGCAGCCTATTGCGCCAGCAAGTGGGGCGTAGTCGGCATGACGAAGGCCATGGCGATGGAATATTCCAAGAAGCCGATCCGCATCAACGCGGTCGCTCCAGGCGGCATGGTGACCAACATTGCCGCCAATTTCGTCCCGCCAGAAGGCTGCGACTTCGAACTTATCAAGCGCTTCTCCGGCCTGCGCGGCGTGGTGGAAGTGGACGATGTGGCCGACATGATCGCCCTGCTCGCCTCCGACGCCGGGCGCGGGTTCCACGGGGCATGCATCAATATCGACGCGGGGATCACGGCGGGATGACCATTCGCACGGGCTTCATCGGCCTCGGCAGCCAGGGCGGCCCAATGGCACACAAGATGCTGGATGGCTGCTTTGCGCTGACTGTATGGGCGCGCCGTCCGGAAGCGCTGGAGCCTTACACCGCGAAGGGAGCCGAAGGCGCCGCATCCGTCGCGCAGCTCGGTGCCGTCTGCGCCCATGTCGGGGTCTGCGTTGTGGACGATGCAGGTGTTGCGGAAATCTGCGACCAGCTCATCCCCGCTATGCGTCCGGGAAGCTTGTTGGCGATCCACTCGACCATTTTGCCCGATAGCTGCATTGCACTCGAAGCGCGCTGCATGGAGCGAGGCATCGCTTTCCTCGATGCCCCGGTCAGCGGCGGTGGCCCGGCTGCGGAAGCTGGAACACTGACGGTCATGTGCGGAGGCAGCGCCGATGCGTTCGAGCAGGCACGACCTGTCTTTGCAACCTTCGCGGGCCTCAACGTCCACCTTGGCCCGGCAGGCTCGGGCCAGCGTGCAAAGATCGTCAACAACACGCTGATGGCGGCGAACATGGGGCTAGGCCTTGCTGCGCTCGATGCAGGCGAGGCGCTGGGTATTGACCGCAAGGCGCTCGCCGACCTGATCAAAGCCTCCAGCGGGCGCAGCTTCGGCTTCGAAGTGCTCGCCCGCCTGCCCTCGCCCGTTGCTTTTGCCCACGGTGCGCCGCTTCTCGCCAAGGACACCAACCTGCTGCGCAACATCCTGCCCGGGAACGAGGCGGCGGACCAGCTTCGCAGCGCGGCAGAACCCTTCCTGACTGCGGCAACCGGCAAGCCTATCTGACCACGAGACCTTGACTTGGACGTCGTTGCACTGATATAGTTTCACTAGAAACCATATCGGAAGTTCCGCCATGCCTGATCTGTTCGACAATCCCATCGGCCTCGCCGGTTTCGAATTCGTCGAATTCTGTGCTCCGGAAAAAGGCGTGCTCGAACCGGTCTTCGCCGCGATGGGCTTCACCATGATCGCGCAGCACCGTTCGAAGGACGTGCAGCTGTGGCGGCAGGGCGGCATCAACCTGATCGCCAACTACGAACCGCGCAGCCCCGCAGCCTATTTCGCCGCCGAGCACGGCGCATCGGCCTGCGGCATGGGCTGGCGGGTCAAGGATGCCGCGCTCGCCTATGCCCGCGCCATCGAACGCGGCGCAGAACCAGTGGAAATGCGCACTGGCCCGATGGAGCTCCGCCTCCCGGCAATCCGCGGCATCGGCGGCTCGATCATTTATCTGATCGACCGTTTCGAAGGCCAGGAAGCCGGCGACCTTTCGATCTACGACATCGATTTCGTCTATCTTCCCGGCGTCGATCGCCACCCGGTCGGCGCGGGGCTGAAGGTGATCGATCACCTGACCCACAACGTCTATGGCGGGCGCATGGCGCATTGGGCCGCCTTCTACGAGCGCGTGTTCAACTTCCGCGAGATCCGCTATTTCGACATCAAGGGCGAATATACCGGCCTCACCAGCAAGGCGATGACCGCCCCCGATGGCCTCATCCGAGATCCCGCTCAACGAGGAAGGCGCCGGCGGCGGCGGCCAGATCGAGGAATACCTGCGCGCCTACAACGGCGAAGGCATCCAGCACATCGCCTTTTCCTGCGACGACCTTTACGACACCTGGGACCGCCTGAAGGCGAGCGGCAACAAGTTCGTCCCCGCCCCGCCCGCGACCTATTACGAGATGCTGGCGGACCGTCTGCCCGGTCATGGCGAGCCGGTGGACGAGCTCCAGTCGCGCGGCATCCTTGTCGATGGCTCGACCGAAGCCGGTGATCCGCGCCTGCTGCTGCAGATCTTCGGCCAGCCCGCGATTGGTCCGGTCTTCTTCGAATTCATCCAACGCAAGAAGGATGAAGGGTTTGGCGAGGGCAATTTCACCGCGCTGTTCAAGTCGATGGAAGCCGACCAGCTGCGCCGCGGCACGCTGAAGGTGGAAGAGGAGCAGGCATCGTGAGCGCCCATCCGGTAACCCTCGACGGCATCCACCACGTCGCCTACCGCTGCAAGGACGCGGCCGAGACGGTCGAATGGTACGAACGCGTGCTGGGCATGAAATACGTCACCGCCTTTGCTGAGGATCACGTACCCTCTACCGGCGCCTACGATCCCTACATGCACGTGTTCCTTGATGCCGGAAACGGCAACGTTCTGGCCTTTTTCGAACTGCCGAACCAGCCGGCGATGGGCAGCGACCCCAATACCCCGGCATGGGTCCAACACCTCGCCTTCAAGGTGCCGAGCCTTGAAGCCCTGCTGGAAGCCAAGCACCATATCGAGGCGCAGGGGATCGATGTCCTCGGCCCCACCTGGCACGGCATTTTCCAGTCGATCTATTTCTTTGATCCCAATGGCCACCGCATCGAGCTTGCCGCCGATATCGGCACGGCCGAGCAATACGCCGAACTCGAAAAGGTCGCGCGGCCGATGCTGGAGGAATGGAGCCAGACCAAGAAGGCGCCGCGCCATGCGGATTGGCTGCACGCCAAGCCGGACTAATCGATCCTGAGCACCTGCCGCCCTTCATCCAGCCGCGCCACCAGATCGGCGCGGGTTGGCAGGTCTTCGATCATCCATTGCGTAATGCGCTGATAGAACTGGATGAACCGGGCAATCCCGGCCTCGTCCATCACCGCGCTGCCCTGCCCGGCAATGTCGCGTTCCTGCTGCACCCGCCAGTCGCGGACAATTTCGAAGCCCGGCGCGGCCAGAAACACCTGTGCGTCGATTCGGCCGAACAGCCGCTGGTAAGGTCCGGCAAGCTGGGTGTTGACCCAGCGCCGCCAGACGCCCGCCGCATCCTCTTCCGCTTCGAGCCTATTGACCGGATCAGCGAGTGACGCTTCCGGTTGCGCCCTCGCCCCGATGCACCAGCCTTCGAAGATAAGGGCGCGAAGGCCTGACACTTCCGGCCAGTCGGCGCGGTCGACAGGGTCATCGCTCGCCTTGTCGAAGCGGGGGAGACGGACAGCCTGACCGGCATCGAGTGCCGCGAGGACCGCTAGGCCAAGCTCGACATCATGCGTCCCCGGCACCCCGCGCGTGGCGAGGAGGGGGTGGACCTCAGCGGCCAGCCGCTGGCGCTCCGCCTGGGACAGGTAGAGATCGTCGATAGAAAGAACTTCCGCCGCCACTCCCCGATCCCGCAGCAAGCTCAGCAATCCCCTCGCCAAGGTAGATTTGCCCGATCCCTGCGAGCCGCTGATGCCCAACACGAACAGTCCGTGGTGGCCCTCCAACCGCCGCTCGACCAGCGCTGCAACTGCGGCAAGAAGATCTGGGTCAGGCGACACGGTTCGGCAGGTCCTGCCCGGCCAGCCATGCCTCGATATTGTCGAGCGCCTGCATGCCCATGGCCGTCCGCGTCTCGATCGTCGCCGAGCCGAGGTGGGGCAGCAGGACAGCGTTTTCGCATGGCAGCAAGTCCGGATGGACCTTCGGCTCCTGTTCGAAAACGTCGAGACCGGCTGCATAAATGCGGCGTTCGCGAAGTGCCTCTGCCAGTGCAGCCTCATCCACTACGGAACCGCGCGCGGTGTTCACCAGCACCGCGCTCGGCTTCATGACTGTCAGCCGCTCGGCGTTGATCAGGTGTCTGGTGGCGTGGCCTCCGGGAACATGGAGCGACACGACATCGGCCTCGGCCAACAGGCCTTCGAGTGAGGCGAAATACTGCACGCCCTCCTCGCTCACCGGCGTGCGCGCATAACAGGCAATCCGCATCCCGAAAGCCCGCGCCAGTTCCGCCGTCGCCTTGGCAATGCGTCCATATCCGACCAGGCCGAGCAGCTTGCCGGATAGCGTCTGCCCCAGCATGGCCGTTGGCCCCCAGCCCTTCCAGCCGCCCGCGCGCACCTGCCGCTCGCCCTCGCCCGCGCGCCGCATGGCCATGAGCATCAGGGTGATAGCGAGTTCGGCGGTTGCTCCGGTCAGGGCATCCGGCGTGTTGGTTACGGCAATGCCGGCGGCAGACGCGGCGGCAAGATCGATGTGTTCGATCCCGGCCCCGAAATTGGCAATCAGCCGAACCCGCGCGTCGGGCCGCAGCAGATCGGCAGAAAGCTTGTCGGTTATAGTCGGCAGCAGCAGGTCAAAATCCCGCATTGCCTCGGCCAGTTCCTCAGGGAGAACCTTGCCCGATGCGATCGTCATTTCGACCGGCATTGAGCGCAGGCGTTCCTCGACGAGCGGCGGCATGGGACGGGTTACGAGCAGGCGCGGCGCAGACATGGCGCATCCATGGCGCAAGTGCCTTGCAAAGCAAAGAGCGCCCCTTGCGGCAAGCTGCCGATAGCCTATCGACCAAGGCTGATACAGAATCAACGAAAGCACAGCCGCATGGACCCCTTTCTGCTGATCGAACGCGATGGCCCGGTCGTTATCGCGACGTTCAACCGGCCCGATGAGCGCAATGCCATTTCCCGCCCCGAACAGGCCGAGGAAGTGGTCGCCTTCGCCCATGCCATGACCCGCGATCCTTCGGTCCGCGCGATTGTCCTGACGGGTGCGGGCAAGGCCTTTTGCGCTGGCGGAAACATCAAGGACATGGCCGATCGCGCTGGCCAATTTGCTGGTTCGCCCTATCAGATCCGCAATTCCTATCGCACCAGCTTCCAGATGGTCGGCCCGGCCCTGACCGAGCTTGAGGTGCCGATTATCGCCGCGATCAACGGCCCTGCCATCGGCCTTGGCCTCGACATTGCCTGCATGGCCGACATTCGCCTGATGGCCGATACGGCGGTGGTCGCGGAAAGCTACGTGAAGCTCGGCATCATCCCTGGCGGCGGCGGCGCATGGCTGCTCCCTCGCCTGATCGGCCCGCAGCGCGCGGCGCTGATGACGCTGACCGGCGATCCCATCGATGCCGCGAAGGCGCTGGAATATGGACTGGTAGCGGAGGTCGTCCCCGCTGCCGATCTGCGCTCCCGCGCAGTGGAACTGGCGCAGAAAATCGCCGCGAACCCCGGCCATGCCACCCGCCTCGCCAAGCGACTGATGCGCGAAGGGGCGGACGTGAAGCTCGACACGCTGCAGCAGATGGCATCGGCATTCCAGGCCCTGTCGCACCACACCGCCGACCACCATGAGGCCGTTGACGCCTTCCTGAACAAACGGCCGGGCAATTTTACCGGCGAATAGTCTCTGGAAATTGCCCGCAGATTGAGGCATAGGCGCGCCGTTCCTCCCCGGTTCGGCAATGTAACGAGAGTGCGGCCCCGTGCCGACGCTCCGCCAATCGAGTGAGGAAGGTCCCGTCATGACGTACCAGAACCGCGCCGGCCTGCAGGTTGCAGCCGAGCTTGCCCAGTTCATCGAAGGCAAGGCTCTCCCCGGCACCGGTGTATCCGCCGAAGCATTCTGGAGCGGACTTGCCTCGATCACCGAAGGCTTCGCACCCCGCAATCGGGAGCTTTTGGCAAAGCGCAATGCGATCCAGGCGCAGCTTGATGCCTGGCACAAGGCCAACCCCGGCCCGATTGCCGACATGGCAGCCTATCAGGCCTTCCTGCGCGAGATCGGCTACCTCGTACCCGAACCGGAGCCCTTCTCCATCGGCACGCAGAACGTGGATGACGAGATCGCCACGATGGCCGGTCCGCAGCTTGTCGTGCCCGCACTTAATAACCGGTTTGTCCTGAACGCCGCGAATGCGCGCTGGGGCAGCCTCTACGATGCCTTCTACGGCACAGACGCGCTCGATGCCGCACCGGCGCAGGGCGGCGGTTACGACAAGGTGCGCGGGGCGGCAGTGATCAGGGCCGCGCGCGAATTCCTCGATGCGACCATCCCGGGCTGGGAAGCCGCACTGACCGGCGGCGATTGTCCTTACGATGTTGCCACGAAGGACGGCGGCGTGCTGTTCACGCACAATGGCCTGCACATCGAACTGGTGATCGACCGCGACCACCCGATCGGCAAGGACGATCCGCTCGGCATCGCCGATGTCGTGCTGGAAGCCGCCCTCACCGCCATCATCGACCTTGAGGATTCGGTTGCCGCCGTCGATGCCGAGGACAAGGTACTTGGCTATACCAACTGGCTTGGCCTGATGCGCGGCGATCTGACCGCCAGCTTCCAGAAGGGCGGCCAGACCATGACCCGCGCGGCGGAAGGCGACCGGGAATGGACCGCCGCCGATGGTTCGCAGTTCACGCTCCACGGTCGCTCTCTGCTGTTCGTGCGCAATGTCGGCCACCTGATGACCAACCCGGCGGTTCTGCTTGCCGACGGTTCGGAAATCCCGGAAGGTATTCTCGACGCGCTGGTGACGTCGCTGTGCGGCGTTCACGACCTCAAGGGACTCGGCAAGTACCGCAACAGCCGCAAGGGCTCGATCTATATCGTCAAGCCCAAGCAGCACGGGCCTGAGGAATGCGCCTTCACCAACGACCTGTTCGACGCGGTAGAGGACGTGCTGGGCCTGCCGCGCCACACGGTTAAAGTCGGCGTGATGGACGAGGAGCGCCGCACCAGCGCCAACCTTGCCGCCTGCATACATGCGGTGAAGGACCGTATCGTCTTCATCAACACCGGCTTCCTCGACCGCACGGGCGACGAGATGCACACCGCGATGCAGGCCGGCCCGATGATCCGCAAGGCGGCGATGAAATCGAGCGCGTGGATCCGGGCTTATGAAGCGCGCAACGTCCAGATCGGCCTCGCCTGCGGGCTTTCGGGCAAGGCGCAGATCGGCAAGGGCATGTGGGCCGCGCCGGACATGATGGCGGACATGATGGCGCAGAAGATCGGCCATCCGAAGTCGGGGGCGAACACGGCATGGGTCCCCTCACCCACCGCCGCGACGCTTCACGCGATGCATTACCATAAGGTCGACGTTTTCGACGTGCAAAAGAGCCTCGCCAGCCAGCCAACGCCGGGTCTTGACGCGCTGCTGACGATCCCCGCCGCGCCAAAGGGCCACAACTGGTCGGACGAGGAAGTGCGCGAGGAACTGGAAAACAACGCGCAGGGCATGCTAGGCTATGTCGTGCGCTGGATCGATCAGGGTATCGGCTGCTCCAAGGTGCCCGACATTCACGACATTGGCCTAATGGAAGATCGCGCGACGCTGCGTATTTCCAGCCAGCACATGGCCAACTGGCTGCATCACGGCGTTTGCACCAGAGATCAGGTCGATGCCGCCTTTGCCAAGATGGCGGCCAAGGTCGATGCGCAGAACGCCGGCGATCCGCTTTATGAAAAGCTGGAAGGTGAAAGCATCGCGCTGAAGGCCGCGCGAGCTCTGGTGTTCGAAGGGCTGGTCCAGCCCAACGGCTATACCGAGCCGCTGCTCCACAAGTTCCGCTTGGAGAAAAAGGCCGCGCGGGCCTGAGCGCAGGCCGACAATCGCGCGGACGATGATGGCACCCGCGCCATTGGCGCGCAGCGGCGCAATCCGATACCGTCCCCGGGCAATGCCGTAACAGGCCATCCCCGGGGATAGACATGAATTTCGACCTTACCGACGAACAGGAAATGGTGCGCGACACCTTCGCGCGCTTCCTTGACGAGCATAGCTCCTGCCTGCGCGTGCGTGCCGCACATCCTTCGGGCTTTGATCCGGCGCTGTGGCAGGGCCTTGGCGAACTGGGCGCCTTCGCCATGCGCGTACCGGAAGAGGCCGGCGGACTTGGCCTTGGCCTGCTCGACGCAGCCGTGCTGATGGAAGAGGCCGGACGCACCCTGGTCTCCGGCCCGCTGGCGGAAACGCTCGTATCGACGCGCTTGCTGGCGCAGCTTGCCGGAGATGCGCAGGCCGACCTGCTCGGCCGCGCGATCGCCGGCGAGACCGTGGTTACCCTTGCGTTTCATGACATTTCTGCCCAGCCAAAGCAGTGGGTTGCCGGAGGCCTGGTGGCCGAGGCGGTCATCGCCCGTCGCGGCGATGACGTGGTGCTGGTCACCGTGCCCGAGGCTGCCCGCACTGCCGAGGAAAACCTGGCCTCCACGCCGATTGCCGAAATCGATATCGGCGCGCTGGAAGTGACCGTGATCGGCAGCGGCGCAGTAGCGCTCGACACCTACGCGGCGGCTGTTGAAGAATGGAAGCTGCTGATCGCCGCTGGCCTCTCCGGTGTCGGCCGCGAGGCGCTGAAGCTCGCTTCTGCCTATGCCAACGAACGCATGGCATTCGGCCAGCTCATCGGCACGTTCCAGGGCATCTCGCACCCGCTTGCGGACCGGCTTTGCGAGGTCGACGGGGCAAAGTTCCTCGTCTGGAAGGCGATCCGCGACATCTATGACGGCTCGGACGACGCCGCCGCCGGCATCAGCCTCGCGCTGCACTGGGCAAGCAAGTACTGCGTCGATGCCGCCAGCCAGGCGCTGCACACCTTTGGCGGATACGGCCTTTCCACCGAGTACGACGTCCACCTTTACGTCCTGCGCGCCAAGGCATGGCCGCTGGTCTTCGGTGATACCGACCTGCTGCTCGATGAAGCCGCCCGCCGCCGCTACGCCGGCGAAACGGCCAGCCTGCCCGATGCCGGCGAGGTGCCGATCGACTTCGACCTGGGCGACGAGGCCCGCGAGGTCTGCGCCGAAATCGCCCGCCTGTTCGAGGAGAAGGTGACGCCCGAAATGCGCGCCCGTTTCCACTATTCGTGGGAAGGCTACGTCCCCGAAGTCCACAAGATGCTAGCCGACAACAAGCTTCTGTTCCCCGGCCTTCCCGAGGAGCTTTCGGGCCGCAACATCACGCCCTATGCCAAGATAGCCGCGATGGGCGAGCTGGAGAAGCAGGGTTACAACACTCCGGGCGCCAACGTTGCCGCTATGGTCTCGATGATGATCCACAAGTACGGCAGCGACGAACTGAAGCGCGATGTCCTGCCGAAGATCATCAACGGCGACGTTCTGGTCAGCCTGGGCTATTCGGAGCCAAGCTGCGGTTCCGACGTCTTTGCCGCGCAGTGCAAGGCGACGCCCGATGGCAACGGCTGGCGCATCGACGGCACCAAGATGTGGACCTCCGGCGCGAACCTTGCCCACTATGTCCTGATGCTCTGCCGGACCAACACCGAAGTGCCCAAGCACAAGGGCCTGACCATGTTCATCGTGCCGCTGAAGGCCGAAGGCGTGACCGTTCAGGCGGTCCATACCTTCATGAACGAGCGGACCAACATCACCTTCTATGACGGTGTGCGCATCCCCGATCTCCGGCGTCTCGGCGATGTCGACGGGGGGACAAAAACCATGTCCGCCGCGCTCGAACTGGAACACGGCGGCGGCTTCGGCAAGGTCATGCGGGCCATGGTCGAAGCTGCGGAAGATCTCTGCGGAGAAATCCAGACCCCGGCTGGCAAGCTGATCGACCAGCCCCACGCCCAGCGCCGTCTGACCAAGGCCGTGGCGCACCTGTGGATCTCCGAAATGATGACCTATCGCGCCCAGTGGGCGAGCGTCGAGAAGAAACCCAGTGGCGGCTTCGGCCCCATGGCGAAGATGTGGTCGTCCGAAAAGTTCCTGGTGGACTCGCGTGACCTGCTCGACCTGACCTCCCCGCTGTCGCTGTCAAAACGCCCCGGTGCGGCAGCCATGATCAACCAGTGCTTCCGCCATGCCCACGGCACGACGATCTATGGCGGAACGAGCGAGGTGCACCGTTCGATGGTGGCGGAGCGGTATCTCGGCTTGCCGCGCACCCGCGGCTAACGCCCCCGCCAGATAGAAAAAGGGCCGCCGGTCAGATCGACCGGCGGCCCTTTTTGTATTCCCGTCAGGCCAGGATCAGACGATCTCGCCGATCTCGGTGCCGCAGGGATAGGTCTCACCATCGGCAACCTTGATGATCAGCTTGCCCGAAACCGGCGCTTCGATCTCGCGCGCCGCCTTGTTGGTTTCGAGCAGGTAGATCACCTCACCCTGCTGGACCTCGGTGCCGCTCTCCACCATCCATTCGGCGAGGGTGCCCTCGCTCATGGACATTTCGAGCTTCGGAATGGTCAGGATGGTCGACATGACTTGGTCTCTCTCTTGATCAGGATGTCGCGTTTTACGATTTCACAAGGCCGCGAGCGCGCGCGACAATATGCGCGGCACCGGGGACCTGGCTGAATTCGATGGCTTGCGAATAGGCGATCGGCGCATATTCGGCACCGAGGCGGCTGGCCGGGGCCTTGAGCTGGCCCCACAGCTCCTCGTTGATCGTGGCGCAAATTTCGCTGCCCAGCCCGCAGAATTCAACGGCGGCATGAACAACCAGCGCGCGGCCGGTTTTCTTCACCGATTCGAGCACGCGGTGATAGTCGATCGGCATGAGCGAACGCAGGTCGATCACCTCGGCGCTGATGCCTTCCTTGGCCAGTTCCTCGGCAGCGGCCATGCAGTTCAGCATCTCCCAGCCATAGGAGATCAGCGTCACGTCGGTACCTTCGCGCTTCACCTTGGCGACGCCGAGCGGGATGCGATAGTCGCCGGTCGGCACATCAGCCTTCTGGGTGAACAGCAGCATCATCGATTCGATCATTACGCAGGGATCAGGGTCGGCGATGCACGAGGCGAGCAGGCCCTTGGCGTCAATCGGGTTCGAGGGGTAGACCACCTTGATACCCGGCGAGTGCAGCAGCCATGCTTCCATCGACTGCGAATGCTGCGCACCGAAACCGCCCATGCCGCCACCCGCCTGGACGCGGATGGTCATCGGCGCGTGCGTGGTCGAGCCCGACATGTAGCGCTGCTTGGCAGCGTGGTTGTAGACTTGGTCCATGCAGACGCCGAAGAAGTCGGTGAACATGATTTCGGCAATCGGGTTCATGCCGGCAATCGACGAGCCGATGGCCGCACCGATGATCGCCTGTTCGGCAATCGGGGTGGGACGGACGCGGTTCTTGCCGAATTCGGTCTGCAGGCCCTTGTTGGTGCCGAACACGCCGCCCTGCGGATCGCCAACGTCCTCGCCCAGGATGAAGACCTCGGGGTTAGCGGTCATGGCGATGTGCTGTGCGTCGCGGATAGCCTCGACCATCGACATCGACTTGGTTTCGGCCGGAAGCGCGCCCTCGTCAGTGCGGACCGGATACTTGCCGCGCTGGGGTACGCAGTCGACATCGGCGAAGACGTCGGTGACAGTCTCGGTCGCCGGGGTGACCGGACTGGCGAGTGCGCGGGTGATCGCGTCCTCGACCTCGGCAGCGGCAGCGGCTTCGAGCGCGGAGAGCTCTTCTTCGGTGCTGATGCCAGCTTCGATCAGCAAGGCGCGCGTCTTTTCGAGCGGCGCGCGCTCCTTTGCGGCGGCCAGGACTTCCTTGTCGGCGTTGTAGTTTTCACCGACGCCAGCGTGCGGGCCCATGCGATAGGTCTGGGCCTCGACGAAGACCGGTCCATTGCCTGCACGAACGTAGTCGATGACGTCCTTCATGCCGGCATAGAAGGCTGCCGGATCGTTGCCGTCCAGTTGCACACCGCGGAAACCAAGTGCTTCTGCGCGGCCATGGAAGTTGGGGCTGGCCGTATAGTCCGGGATCGGCGTGTATTCGCCCCACTGGTTGTTCTGGCACATGAAGATCACCGGCAGCTTCCAGTGCGCCGGCCAGGTTCATCGCTTCGTGGACTGCACCGATCGAGGTCGCGCCGTCACCGAAGTTGACGATGGTCACGCGGTCCTCGCCGCGCTCCTTCGCCGAAATGGCGAGGCCGTTGGCGATCGGCGCACCGGCACCGACGATGGCCGTAGTGACCATCGAGCCTGACGAGGGGTCCGAGATGTGCGGCGAACCGCCCTTGCCCTTGTTGACACCGTCCTGGCGGCCAAGTGCCTCGGCGAACATGCCGAACAGGTCGACACCCTTGGCGACCTGATCGTGAATGCCGCGATAGGTGGTGACCATGTAATCCCGCTCGCTGGTGAGCTGCGAGATCGTGGCGGGAATGCATTCCTGGCCCGTCATCGGCCAGTAGGTGAACATGAACTTGCCGGCCGACAGCCCGGCCTGGATCGCCTTGTCCACGGCGCGGATGCGGGTCATCTGCCCGTAGATCGCCTTCAGGACTTCGGGTTCGATCCCCAGGTTGCCGTTCGACATTCGCTCTGCTCCTCATATCCGGTACCGGCACGCGCCGCGCGGGCGCGCGGGTTCCGGCCCGATTCATCGATCTCGGAGCAGGCTTTGCCAAGCCGTGCGGGATAAGTCACTGCCTCGGGCGGAACATCCGCCCTAGCGATGCCGGATCAGGCAGTTCGAATCGAGCGGTACATCGCCACTAGCGCAAATGCCGCCAGCAGTGATCCGACGCCCATGGCGATGGACACGCCCTGCAGGCCCGCGCCAAACTGGAACAGGAAGCCTGCCGCCACCGGCCCCAGCACTGCCCCGCCCCGGCCCAGCCCGATGACAAAGCCGGTACCGCCCGCCCGCGCCTCGGTCGGGAATGACATTGCCATCAGCGGATAGAAGCCGGCGATAGCTGCATTCGTGAAGAAACCGGCGCTGGCGGCAGCGATCGCCAGACCTTGGAGGTCGGCCTGTCCCCGTCCGAACCAGACCACCATGACCGTGGACATGACGAGCGTGCCAATCATCAGATAGCGCAGGCCAATCCGCAGCGTCAGCACACTGAGCAACAGCGATCCGGCAAGCCCGCCGACATTGGCCCAGACCAGCACGCCGCCAGCCGCAGAGGGTGCATAGCCCATGTCGACGACGATCTTGGGTATCCACTTGAGGACATAGTAGAACGTCATCACATGGAAGAAATAGGCAAGCAGCAGCAGCAGGGTGCGGCTGCGCAGGTCGGGGGCCATCAGGCGGCTCAGCGCAATGCGCGGACGCTCCTGTCCGCTATCGACCGGAAGTTCTGCCACGGGCGCGTGGCCCATCGCTGCGAGTGACCGGTTTACCCGGGCGAGCGCGTCATCGGGATTGCGCTGGACGATATGGCCTACGGTTTCCGGTACTAGGAAAAAGAGGACCGGCAGCATGGCGGCGCTAATGTAGCCGCCGAAGGTGAACACATCGCGCCAGGTACCATCGACCAGCAGCGAGCTGGCGAACGCCCCGCCCAGAATTGCGCCCATGGGATAGCCTGCCGCCATGATGCCGATCGCCGCCGCGCGCGACCGATCGTTCGAGAATTCTGCCACCATGGCATTGGTGCAGGCGAGCATTCCGCCAATACCGAGCCCGGTGAACAGGCGCAGCAGGCTTAGCATCTCGATCGACGTGACGTGCGCCGCACCGAACATGCCGAGCGACATGACTGCAAGGCAGCCCAGCGCAGTCGGGCGGCGACCGATCTTGTCGGCGACATTCCCAAGGATGAACGAGCCGACGGCCATGCCGAGCAGTTCGGCCGAAAGCACAATGCCCAGCGCGCCGCGCTCAATGCCCCAATCCTTGGCGATGCCGGGTGAGGCAAAGCTGATCGACAGCACATCAAACCCGTCGAGGCCGTTCAGCACGACGCATATGGCAATCAGCAGCACCTGCCGCCAACGCAGCGGTTCGCTGGCAATGGCCTGCCGCGGATCGGCGGCTGCTTGAGCGGCAGTAGACATCCTGTTCTCCCGTTTGCCGGCGAAGCGGCCTCAATCAGTCGTCCGGCCGGGCTTATTCCCCGTCCCGGACCGACCCTATTCAACAAGCATCAAAGCGTCGAGCGCGACAACCCCCTGGCCTTGCGGATAGAGGATAACCGGGTTCAGATCGATCTCTGCAATCGACGGCTCAGAAGCCAGCAGCGCGCCGACTTGCGCTATGACCTTAGCAAGTGCCGAAACGTCGAGCGCTGGCGAACCACGATATCCGGCAAGCAGCGCGGCGCTCTTCAGGCCCATCAGTCCGTCGATGACCTGAGCCTCGGTCATGTCGGGCGTGAACAGGCAGACGTCTTGCAGGATCTCCGCCGTCACCCCGCCGAATCCGGCCAGCACGACCGTGCCCCATTCAGGGTCATTGCGGCCGCCGACGATCATTTCCATGCCGCGCGCGCCCATCTTTTCGATCAGTACGCCGTCGAGCGTGATCGAGGCATCGTAGGCAGCGACACTGGCATGGATCTGCGTCCATGCCGCGCGGACGGCATTGGCATCGCCTAGGTTCAGCAGGACTCCTCCGGCGTCGCTCTTGTGGCCCAGCCGCTGCGCCTGCGCCTTCATCGCGACCGGATAGCCAACTGCATCGGCGGCGGTGGCGGCCTCATCCGCACTGGCGGCGAATTTGCCCTGCGGGAATGGGAAGCCCAGCGGAGCGAGCAGGTCTTTGGCCTGGTATTCCGCGACCACGCCGCTGAACTCGCCAAGGCGCGGAAGCGGTGTTGCCTCGGCCTCTGCCTGTTCAAGGTCGAGCACGGCATGCTTGCCCAGCCTTGCGAGCGCGCGGAACACCCGTTCGGTGCTCGGGAAGCATGGCACTCCATGGGCGCGCAGTTCCCGGATATATTCGGCGGGCACCGGAGCGCCCTCGTCCAGCCCCGCGTAGATCAGCGGCTTGGAAATCTCGCGACCTTCCAGCGCGGCGAGGATGGCGGGAATCTTGATCTTGCACGTCACCGGGTCGGTCTGGATAATCCCGGCCACCACGGCCCCGACGCGGTCGTCCACCAGCAGGGCAGATAGTGTCTGCGTGTAGATCTGTGGCTGGCTGAGCCCCTGCGCCGTGATGTCGAGCGGGTTGCTCACTGGCACGAAGGGCGGGAGCGCGGCGCGCAGTTCGGGGGCGTTTTCATCGTCCAGCGCCGAAAGCGGAACTTCAAGCTCTTCGGTCAGGTCGAGCATCAAAGCCTTGAATGCACCGGATTCACCCAGAACCGCCAGCTCTGGCCTAGCCATCTGCACGCAGCGGATCAGGATCTCGGTGATGTCGCCCAGTTCCTCGAGCGTCTCGGCAAAGATCACGCCCTCGCGCTCCACTTTTCGCCGCATTAGCTTGTAGTCGCCCGCCATGGCCCCGGTGTGAGTGGCGGCGGATTCGCGCGCTGCACTCGACTTGCCGGGGTGCAGCAGGACGACCGGCTTGCCCGCATCCCGCGCGCGGCGGGCGGCGGCGAGGAAGCGCTTCGGCTTGCGGAACTGTTCGACGATCATGGCGATCACATGAGTCGCCTCGTCATCGACGAGCCAGTCGACGTAGTCCTCCACCCCGCTGCCCGCCTCGTTCCCGGTCGACACCGAATAGCTGACCGGCAGGTCGCGCGACTGGAACGTGGTGGCAAGCACCGCCGCCATGGCACCTGACTGCGAAACGATGCCGATGGCGCGCCTGCCTTCCGGAGGCTGCGTCTCGGTCTCGACAAAGGTCAGTGGAATGCCGGCCACGTGATTGACGAAGCCGAGGCAGTTCGGCCCCTCGATCACCATGCCGTGCTCGGCAGCGATTCGGCCGATCTCGGCCTGCTGCGCCTTGCCTTCTTCCCCGCCCTCGGCGAATCCGGCGGAGAAGATCACCGCCCCGCCCGCGCCGCGCCGGGCAAGGCCGCGCACGGCATCGAGCACGGCGACTTGCGGGATAGCGAGTACGGCTACGTCCACGCCCTCAGGCAGGTCATCGACCGAAGCGAGGCACTTGCGCCCGCCAATCGCCTCGCGCTTGGGGTTGATCGGATAGATTTCACCGTCAAAGCCATTGCGATCGAGGTTGCCGAGCACCGAAGCGCCCAGCGCCCCGGGCGTGTCGCTCGCCCCGACCACGGCCACCGAACGCGGCCGCAGGAAACGGGTAATGGCATCGCGCGGCATGCTGGCTTCGGTCATCTGGTCCTCTCCCTGGTCGCGCTTCAGCGGGACTTGTTCAGATCGTAAGCACCCAGGCCTGGCTTGAAAGTCTTGTCATCGATGAACTGCTTGGTCGCTTCCTTGCGGCCTTCACCGTCAAAGAAATTCGCAGCTTCCTGCGCGCGGACAAGGTAGTCCATCGAATTGTCGAAGGTCATTTCACCCACGCGGCGGATCGCCCACTTGGTGGCGCGCAGAGCATGGGCGTTCTTGCCCAGCAGGACAGAGGCAATTTCCTCGACCCGCGCCTTCAGCCGGTCAGCCGGCACGGCCTCGTTGACCAGGCCCCATTCAGCGGCCTTCTTTCCGTCGATATTTTCACCCATCATCGCGTGGTACATGGCGTTGCGGAAACCGGTCAGCTCGACGATGATCTTGCTCGCGCCGCCGCCGGGCAGGATTCCCCAGTTGATTTCGGAAAGGCCGAACTGCGCGTCCTCTGCCGCCACGGCAAGATCGCAGCCGAACAGCGGACCGTAAGCGCCGCCGAAGCACCAGCCGTTGATCATGGCGATTGTCGGCTTTTCGAACCAGCGCAGGCGTTCCCACCAGCCATAGGCCTCGCGCTGCGCCTTGCGGATCGCACCGAGGCCCTTTTCCTCGTTTTCGCGGAAGTATTCCTTGAGGTCCATGCCGGCGGACCAGGCGGTGCCCTCACCCGTCAGCACAACAACGCCCACATCATCGCGGAATTCGAGCGATTCCAGCACTTCCAGCATTCGGCGATTAAGCGAGGGGCTCATGCAATTGCGCTTTTCGGGTCGATTGAACGATACCCAGGCCACGCGGTTCTCCACCACAAAGGATACGGTATCGGCTTCAGCGCGTTCAGACATGGCAATTCTCCGGCTATGCTGTATTTGAACCTTGGATATGGCTATCGTCCATAGCCAATATTTAGCTATGTGCAATAGCAATCTTGGAGCGATGCGTGGCACGGACTGACAGCAGGAACCACAACGCGGCAGCAGCGGTCGACGATCCGCTCTCCAGGCTTCCCGGCTATGCACTGCGCAGGGCGGCCAATGCCATGATGGCAGAACTCGGCAGCCTGCTCGACGCGGTTGACCTGCGCATTTCCGAGGCTTCGATCCTGCTGCTGATCGACGGGCGCGAGGACCTGACCTCCAGCGCGATCGGCAATGTGCTCGATATCCGCTCGGCCAACATGGTGCCGCTGCTCAACCGGCTGTCCCATCAGGGCCTGATCGAGAAAGTGCCGCTCGACGGCAAGTCGATGGCGATCGTGCTGAGCGAGAAGGGCCGCGCCAAGCTGGCCGAGGTCAAGGCTATCACCGAAGCGTTCGAAAGCGACCTGCTACGCCGCATACCGGCCGCGCACCGCGCCCACTTCGTCCCCGCGCTCAATGCGCTCTGGCGTTAAGCCGGGACGAACTTCAACGGGACGGAAATCGCGCCAATCTCTGGCCAGCGCGCCGGGGCGACCGGACCGTCGATTTCGAAATGCGACGTCATGTCGAGCAACTCGTCGAGCATCACCCGCACCTGCATCCGGCCGAGGTGTATGCCTGGGCAATTGTGCGGCCCGCGGCCAAAGGCCAGGTGCTCGCCGATGTTGTCCCGGTCCAGCAAGAACTCTTCCGACCGCTCGAATACCGCCTCGTCGCGGTTGGCCGAGGCATAGACCAGCGCGATCCCCTCGCCCGGCTGGATGGTCCGTCCGCCGAATTCGACCGGGCACTTGGCCGTGCGGGCGAAGCCGCGGTAGGGCGTATAGAGCCGCAGGAATTCCTCGACCGCCGCAGGCACAAGGCTGCGGTCGGAGCGCAGCTGCGCCTGCAGGTCAGGATGGCGTGACAGGTGTACCGCCACCGAGCCCATGAACACCGTCGGCGCGACGATACCGACGACCAGGACTTGCCGCACCATGCCGACGATCAGGTCCTCGGTCATGTCCTCGCCGCGCTCGAGCGCCGCCAGCAGGGCCGAGGTGATGTCCTCGGCCGGATCCAGCGGCTCGGCCTTGCGCAGTTCCAGCAGTTCGCGGGCCATTTCGTAAAGCTTGAGGCTCGTGGCCTTCATCTGCTCCGGCTGGTTGAGGTTGACTGCGAGAATGAATGCCCGGCCTGACTGGTGCAGCGGCCTTACCCAATGCGCCGGCACGTTCATCCATTCGCCGAAAACCTGAACGGGCAGGAAGCTGGCAAAGTCCCCGCAGATATCGCCATGCCCGCGCGCGATCATTGGGGCGAGCAGCTTGCGCGCGCAATCCCGCGCATAAGGTTCGAAGCGGAGGGCACGCTCCTGTGACAACAGCGGATTGAGCGTGCGCCTGTAGGGCGTATGCTCAGGAGGATCGAGATGCAGCGGTGGGCGGCGGCCGGTGAAGGCCACCTTGGGCACGACATTCTGCACCGAGGTAATGAAGGTTGCAGGGTCACTCGCCGCGCGACGGACGTCGTCATAACGCGTGAGCGCCCAGAACCCGCCGAGCCCTTCGGTATGCGCCACCGGGCATTCGCGCCGCAGCCGCGCGAACTCGGCATGGCCGCTGTCGAAGTCCTCGATGACTTCCGGATCGAAATCGTTCGGGCTATGTGACATAGCAATCGCATAGGTCTCGACGATGCGCTATGCAAGCGCTATCATCGCAGTATCGATGGGCCGGGAGGGCAGGTTTGAGCGACCATTTGGAACAGCGGATCGGTCGCAAGGTGGTGCAGAGGCTCGTCCTGCCGGGGGCGCTTTTCACGCTCATCGGTGCGATTGACCGGACCAATGTCGGCTTTGCCGCGCTCCAGATGAACACGGACCTTGGGCTGTCCGGAACCCAGTACGGCTTTGGCGCGGGCGTTTTGTTCGTCGGCTATGTCCTCGCCAAGTATCCCAGCGTGCTGCTTTACGAAAAGATCGGTTTTCGCCGCTGGCTGGCGGTCATCACCTTTGCCTGGGGCATTGCGGCGTGCAGCCTTGCCGCGATCGACAACCATCTTGAGCTTTACCTGCTGCGGGTGCTGATCGGCTTTGCCGAGGGCGGCCTTTCATCGGGCATGATGCTCTATCTGGCACACTGGGCGCCCGAGCGTTACCGGGCGACGATCCTTGCGCTGCCGATCATGTCGATCAACGTGGCGCAAGTGATCGGGGCGCCGGTTTCGGGCTGGCTGCTTGATGTGCAAAACCCGCTAGGCATTGCCGGCTGGCGTTTCATGTTCCTGGTGGAGGCCCTGCCCGCTGTCGCGCTCGCCATCTTTGCCTGGTTCTATTATCCGGACCGGCCGGCACAGGCCCGCTGGCTGAATGACGAGGAACGCGGCTGGCTCGCGGCCAATGTCCATGCCGAAAGCAGGGCCGCGCCCGGCGCATCTCGCGAAGGCCGCTGGGACGCGCTGAAGAGCGCCGATGGCTGGCTGTGCTCGCTGATCTGGTTCTGCATCCTTGCCAGCAATTACGGCGTGATGTTCTGGCTGCCGACCATCGTGAAGGGCATGTCCGGCCTGACTGCCACTCAGACCGGCTTCATCGTGGCCCTGCCGAACCTTGCCAGCGCGATCGGCCTGCTGCTCAACGCGCGCCATTCGGACAAGACGGGCGAGCGTTTCCTCCATATCGCCATTCCGGCCATGGTCGGAGGACTGGGGCTGCTGGCCGCCTACCTGCTGGGCGCGGGGCTGCCCGGTCTGGCCATGCTGGTGCTGGGCGGGGCCTGCACCGGTTGTACGGTCGCCGCCTTCTGGGCCATCCCGACGAAGATGCTGAGCCCGCAGGCGATGGCGATGGGCGTGGTGATGATCAACATGCTCGGCTCCTTCGCAGGCGCGACCGTGCCGCCGCTGATGGGCTTCCTGAAGGAAAGCACCGGTTCCTTCCTGCCGCCCACCCTGCTGCTCACCGGCATCGCCGTGATCAACGTGGCCCTTTGCCTCGTCACCCGCGCCCGGATGCGCGGCAAGGTAGGCCCGGCATGAGTGCAAGGGCGGCCCCGGCAAGCGGCGGAGGCGCAATCATCCTGACGCTGGCGGCCATCGCGGCGCTGGGTTCGCTGGCCACTCAGCTAGTCGTTCCAGCCCTGCCCCCGATTGCCGCAGAGTTCGGCGCATCGACCCTTGCCGCGCAAAAGGTCATAGGCGTTTACCTGCTCGGCCTTGCCGCCGGACAATTGGTCGCTGGGCCTCTGGTGGACCGCATCGGACGCCGCCCGGTCATGCTTTCAGGGCTGGTTCTGTTCATCCTCGGAAGCATAGCCGCTGCCACTGCGCCAAGTCTCGGCTGGCTGCTCGCCGCGCGCCTCGTTCAGGCACTCGGCGGGGCCACCGGCATTGTCACTGCCCGCGTCATGGTCAATGACCTGTTCCCGCCCGAAGAAGCCGCTACCCGGCAGGCGACACTGATGTCGGTCGTGCTACTGTCTCCCGCCGTCGCCCCGGTGGTTGGCGGCATGCTGACCGAACTGGCAGGCTGGCGTTCGATCTTCGGCCTGCTGGTCCTGACCGGCCTTGGCGCCGCGCTTTTCGTGAGGTTTCGGCTGGCAGAAACCAGCGGCCGATCCGCGACGCCTGCGCGGAACCTCGCCCATGCCTGGGCCATGCTGCTCGCTACCCCGCGTTTCACCGGCAATGCCGCCGCCATGATGCTGGCAAGCTCGTCGCTTTATGCCTTCCTCGCCGCGACGCCCTTCATCCTCGCCCGCGAGCACGGCATCGGCCCGCGAGACACCGGGTTATTCCTGCTGGTTGTCGCTGCCGCCGGCATCGCAGGCACAAAATGCGTCGGCGCGATCAACCGGCGCACCCGCGGTAACATCGCGGGAGCAGCTCTTGTCGCCAGCGGAGCGGGCCTGCTGTTTGTCGGAGCGCTAGCTGGAGCCAAGAGCCTGCTTGCTTTCCTGTTGCCCATGATCCTGATGGGTTTTGGCACCGGTGTACTCGGCCCCTCGACCATCAGCGAGATCATGCAGGCGCGACCGGGGCTGGAAGGAACAGCCACCAGCCTTGCGGGCGCGGTGCAGATGGGAAGCAGCGCCGTTGCAAGCAGCCTGATCGGTGCGGCTGATACGCTGCGGCTGGGCATGGTCCTTTCGACGATGACGCTTCTTTCGCTCGGCGCGGCCATCGCTGCCAGCAAGGTACGGATGCAGAGCCGATGAACGTTTCGCCCTTCCGTCCGATTGTCGGAGCCGTCCTCCTCCTCGGCCTCGCCGCGGCGCAAAAGGTTCCGCCGCCGCGCTGGTGGTCACCGGGCGAAGGCCGCACTTTTCCTGCGGTTCTGGACTACCAGAACGAGCACGGCACCCAGCGCAGCCTGCTCGTCGGAGGACCTTTGGCGACCAAAGGCCATCCCTTTTTCGAACCTCTCGGTCCCAACGGCCGCGCCTGCGTTACATGCCACCAGCCCGCCGATGGCATGAGCCTCTCTGCGGCCACGGCCCGCCAGCGCTGGGACGAAACGAAGGGCCGGGATCCGCTGTTCGCCGCCTCGGACGGATCCAACTGCCCCACCTTGCCGCAGGCAGAAAAGGCCTCGCACTCTCTCCTTCTCGATCGCGGGCTGATCCGCATCCAGCGCCCGTGGCCGGTCCGCGAATGGCAGGGGAAGCCGGTCGCGCCGGACTTCTCGATTGACGTCGTGCGCGATCCGAATGGCTGCAACAGCGGGCCCAAATATGGGCCAAAGGCTGGGAATATCTCGGTTTACCGCCGCCCCCGCCCTGTCTCGAACTTCAAGTACCTGCTCGCCGTGGGCTTTGCCTATGATCCCAAGCAGGGCATCGCCCTCCCCCGAGATCCGGACAGCGGTGCCATGCAATCGGGCAACCTGATGGCCGACAATCGTGCCCGCAACCTGCGCGAGCAGATGGAAGATGCCTCCGGCACCCACCCGGAATTCGCCAAGCGCCTGACGCCGGAGCAGATTGCCCGGATCACCGACTTCGAAATGCGGCTCTACACCGCGCAGCAGGTGAGCAAGCAAGGCGGCGCGCTCGACAGCGGCGGAGCGAGCGGCGGTCCGGCCAAGCTGCGCGACAGCGAGCCCGGCGCGCTCGGTTCGATCGGCACACCGGTGTGGAGCGAATTTGCCGCGTGGGAAAAGATCTCGCCCGAAGAAGCCGCGAAGCTGACGCCGCAACAACTCGCTTTCCGCCAGTCGGTTGCCCGGGGCGCCCTGACATTCCGCAACAAGACTTTCCTCATCACCGACAGCACGGGCATCAATTCGCCCACCGGCTTTGGCAATCCGGTGCGGAATTCCTGCGTTTTCTGCCACAACATGGCGCAGATGGGGAACGACGTTGCCCCCGGCCAGGTCGATCTTGGCACCACGACCCTGCCCTATGCCGATCCCTTCGATGACCTGCCACTGTTCCGGATCACATGTCTGAAAGCGCCGCACCCCTTCTATGGCCGCACCTTCTACACCTATGATCCGGGCTTCGCGCTGACCACCGGGCGCTGCGCCGACGTTGGCAAGATTACCCTGCAATCGATGCGCGGCCTGGCTGCTCGCGCGCCCTATTTTTCCAACGGACTTGCGAAAGACCTGCGCGGCATCGTCGACTACTATGAGCGTCGCTACAACATCGGTTACACAAGCCAAGAGAAGCAGGACCTGGTCAACCTGATGAGCGTTTTGTGAAAACACTTGCCACCCTGATCGCGCTGGCCGCACCCGTATCCGCCTTTGCTGCAGAGACCGGCGACTACGTACGCTTCGTATCCTGTCCAGTGTATCGCGATGCAGACAGCGGCAAGAAAAGCGGTTGCTGGCTGGCCGACGACCGCGCCAAGGGTCAGCGCTACGATGTCAGCCAATCGCCGCACAAGCCGGACTGGAACCGCGCGGTACTGGTCGAAGGGCGGGTCTCCGCCGAGAGCAGCTCGCCCTGCGGATCGACGGTTCTAAATCCGGTACGCACCTCGATCCTGAACGAGCAATGCCAGCGGCACATGCTGCCGGCAGAAGGCTATCCCGGCCGCAAGTTCGTCCTGCCCGCGCGCAACCTGACTCCGCTGTCTGTTCCGCGTAAACCCGCCGAGGGGCCCTTCACGGCGCGCACCTTCCCCGTGTTCTTCGAATTCGACCGCGCCTTTGTGGTCTACCAGTACAGCGACTTCCTGCTCGATAACGCCGCACATTGGCTCATATCCGCCAAGCCGAGGAAGGTCGTGGTGACCGGCTATGCCGCGACGGAACCAGAGGACGTTTCCGGCAGCATCTTGGCAGAGCGACCCGAGGTTGCCAGCGAAAGAGCAGAGATCGTGGCAGAATCGCTCCGCCGCTTGATCCCCGGCCTGACGTTAGAAACGCGTACGCAGTTGGCTTCAAAGCCGGTCGACCTGCCCGATGCCGATGGCCTTCCCGGCCAATCACAGCGCCGCGCCGAAATCCGCGCAGAGTTTTAGGCGAACAGCGCGCCAACGTCCTCGCAATCCGCCAGCGACAGGATGGCCTGAGCCATCTGGCATGGGTCAGAGGGCGGCACCTGTGCGCGGCTTGCACAGTCGACGAACTTTGCGACCAGCTCGTTTTCGCTCAGCGGCCGCTCAGGGCAGCCGCGCGCATTGTGGACTTCGGCACTGAGCGCCGTTCCGTCATCGAGCTTGATTTCCATCGCCCCGCCCGATCCCGGATGCCACGCAGATTCAGGATCCACAAAGGCTTGGGTCTTCGCCGCCACGCCGAGGATCGCGGAATCGGCCAATGATGCTGGCGTGAAGGAATCGAGGTCCACCCTGCCCCGCACCAAAGCCAGCGCGGTGCAAAACTGGGCCGAAAACTTGGCATCGATCAGCACTTCGGGCGCGCGCTTGCGATCTCCCGGTTCGAAAAGCATTCGCTGGATTTCGTCACCTGTCACACTGATGCTGGCAATGCGGTGCAGATCGAAGCCAGGCCGCTCTCGCAGATTGAGCGCCATTTCAATGAAGGGATGGGTCCCGCGGCAGCTGGGCCATGCCTTGAAGGTCAGGTGGTCGATCCAGAAGCGTGCGCCCAGGTCATCAGTCAGATCCGCCGGTTCAAACCTGCCGCCTGAATAGAGCGCGAAAAAGCCGTCCTTTCCTTCCAGCGGCTGTTCGAAGCCGGCCACGCCTTCGCGGGCGAGAAACGCGGAAGTAACGGCGGCCTGTGCCGGAAAACTCTCCCGCACGGCGCGGATCACGGTGCCTGGGCTGTGCTTGATCTCTCCGGGCATGGTGACCTGGCATAATGCCAGAGACAAGGCATCGCGGATGCCGTTGCCGTCCAGCCCCAGCAGCTTCGCCGCGCCGACCGCCGCGCCCAGTCCGGCAAGGATAGGCGGCGGATACCAGCCGCCGACTTCCATTGCCTGCCGCTGCGCCACCCCCAGCCGGCAGGCAAAATCGCAGCCCACGACGAGCGCGGTCAGGAAGCGCGGCCCGTCTACCGGCCCATCGGATTGCGCGAGTGCGATCAGCGCGGGAACGAGACTGGCATTGGGATGTCCGGGCCGGATGTCGAACGCGTCCTCGTAATCGAGCGCGTGGGCCATTGCCCCGTTGGCGAATGCCGCTGCTGCCGGAGGCACCAGCGTATCCGTTCCAAGCACCGCACTCGGTCCGCTTCCCGATGCCTTGGCAAGCGCCAGGAACGGACGCACTTCTTCAGACAGGCCGCTGGCAGCCAGGATCACGCCGCTCGCATCGAGCAGGACTTGGCAGGCCGCCTTGCGCGTCGACGGCGGCAGGTCTTCCCATTGCAGCCGTGCGATGCTGTCGCAAACCTGCTCGCTAAGCGTCATCCGGCTACTTCTTCCGCGACAATCTTGGAGCGACCGAGAGCAGAACGATAGCCCCGATCAGGATCGCCGCGCCGACCAGTTCCGCGCTGCGCGGCATGGTACCGCCGAAGAACCACGCCAGCAGGATCGTGCCGCCCACACCGGCAACAAGGCTGGCCGCCCGCTCCAATGGAACGCAATAGGCGTTCTCGCGAGGGTCAAGCAGGATGATGATCGCAATTACCGAAATGACCGTCAGCGTCGTGCCGATGGCGACCAGCGCCCATACCGCCGAACTGCTCCATGCACCGACAAATCCCCATTCGAGTTCGCCCGCCTGACCGCCAATTCCGGAAGCCGAAATAAGCGCGAGGATGAGGATCGACAGCGGCAGGGCGACCATTTTTTCCTCGACGAAATAGCGCCGCACCATCGCTTCATCGCCGTTCTTGGCGATGCGGGTCATTACCGCGAGCCGCAGGAAATAGCCGATCGTGTAGAGCACCACGGTCAGGATCGCGAGCGGCGGCAGCTTCAGGCCTCCGCGATCAGTCAAGGTAATGACCAGCGCCAGCAGCACCATGCCGAGCGCGGTCCAGCTGAACCAGCTCACCCGCCGTCCAAAGGCAATGTCGACGAGCGGCGCGATGACGAGGATATCACCGCGCATGATCAGCTGGATGAACGGGATGCTCACCCCCTGGAAGGTGTAGGACAGCGGCACTGTGAACAGCACGAGCGAAGTGCCGAAGCCCGAGAGCAGGGTGTACTTGTCCGGGCAGGGAATGCGCCACTTGCCCACCTGCACCTTGTTCGCATCGCGGTGCCAGCCAGAAAGCCAGATGAAGAGGTAAGTCAGGATGAGGTTGACGATCAGCGAGACCGGCAGCGTTTCAAGGCCCGTCAGCGGGCGGCCCAGCGTCGGCTCGGGATTGGTCGCCACCCAGCGGGTGATCATCACGTTGGGAAGGTACGACAGGAAATAGAAGAAGACGATCGCCTCGAGCGACAGCTTGCGACCGGCGGTCATATAGCGCCCTCCAGTTCGATCATCGTCTCGCCAATGCGGTAGCGGGCGTTGAGACCGGCCTCCCCGGTCACGGCAGTCAGGTAGTCGAGCACTTCCGCATGGTCGGTGGTGCCCTTATCGGCGATGCGCGGCACGGCATCGCGGCCGATGACGAGGGGCACTACGCCCGAGCGGATGACCCTGCCGCCTGCGATCTCAAGCCGCGCGATGAGGGCGAGACGGCTCGCCTTGGGGAAGTTGTAGAGGCTGCCAAAATCGGGCTCCCACTCTTCCGCCAGCACACGGATTTCATTGAAGCTTTTGGACTTTGCATGATGCTCATCCATCCGCAGGTCAGTGGCGAAGTTGCACAGGGAGTGGAACACCGGCTTTCCCTCGATCAGTTCGCAGCCCTTGATGATATGGGCATGTCCGCCGATCACCGCGTCGGCCCCGGCGAGCACGGCGGCACGGGCCACCTCGCGCTGATAGTCGGCGATTGAGGCGCGCACGAAGTGGATGCCCCAGTGCTGCGAGACGATGACGACGTCAGCCCGCGCCTTGGCCTGGCGAATATCCTCGCACATGGCCGCGAGGTCTTCGCGATGGGCGAAGGTATGGACTCGCGCCGGGGTGCCCGGCTGGTCATGCTCGACCTGCTCGTAAACGGTATGCGCGCGCATGGGGGCACAGCCCGGACGCCGTTCGGTTGCCCAGTAATCCTGCGGCAGGATCGAGGAATAGGCGAGCATGGCCACCTTCGTTCCATCGCCCAAGGTACGAATGACGGGCGAGCGGGCCTCGTCGATGTTCGCACCTGCACCGACAACTGCGATGCCTGCGGCCTCCAGGTGGCTCTTGGTCTCAAAGAACGCTTCCTGCCCCCAGTCCATGCAGTGGTTGCCGGCCATCGAGATAACATCGAACCCCGCCCGGGCGAGCGCCGCCGCCCCGTCCGGCCGGGCGAGCACGGCATGCCGCGCTTGCGGCATCCGGCTTCCCTTGCTGGCGAAACTGGTCTCAAGCTGGCCAAATACGATGTCTGCCGAATGCAGAAGGTCACGCGTTGCGACGAAGCTTTCGTCATAGTTGTCGCGGTCCATGGCGAGGTCGCCGGTAGCGAGAAACACGTGAGTCATTGCCGCTGCCTCACCAGAGAGGCCGCGGGACCGACCAGTCCGCCGTGACGCAGAGCCCGCACTTTGGCCCGCGGAAATAGCGCCCGTCCCTCGCGCTGCCCTTCAGGTGATAGTTCAGCCACTTGCGGGCGATGACACCATAATCTCCGCCATTCGGGGCGGTCCAAAAGGTCCCGCTGTGGCCCACGGGAGAGTGCGCGAAGAACACCGGAACATGGACGATCCGCGCACCGTCATCGATCGCCTGCGGCCAGGCAATATCGGCCGGGCCGCCAATGATGTAGGCAATCGGAGCGTGCAGTTTCAGCAGTTCGCTCTTGGCGATGGACAGCGCGCTGCGGCCTTCCATCGGATTGTTGAACACGCCGCTGTTGAACAGGATCGTCGCCTTGATGCGCGGATCGGCGGATACGCGGATCGCCTGGAGGCCGCCGCAGGAATGGCCCATCATCGCGACACGCGAAGGGTCGAGTTTTCGATACCACGGGCTCTTTGGATCGGCGTTTTGCTGGGTCACCCAATCGAGCCCGGAAAGGATTTGCGCCGGGGTCGTCGCGTCGGGCCCGCGCTTGGCAATTTGGGCACTGCGCTCAGGATTGAAAGCTGGCGGCTCCGTCATGCGCACCGGCGCCGAGAGTTCACGCTCGCTGCGCGGCGGACCTGGAACCACGATGAAATAGCCGTGGCTGGAAATCTCGCGAAGGAACTGGGCGGCCGAGAGGCTGTTATCGGCGCAGCCGCCATTGCCCCACAGCACGATCGGAAGACGCTGCCTTGGCATGACGGCGGGATGGTAGAAGGTATGGTCCGGCATGGCCGAGAGATATTCGGCAACGGCAGGCATGGGACCCGAGCCACCGGGCGCGCCAACGATGCCGAAAGGCTTTGCAGGTGCCTTGGGTGCCTCCTGCCCCGAGGCGGAACCGACCGCGAATGCCGACACCAGGGCAAACAATGAAATGGTGGCTTTAAGCAAGTCCTCCTCCCATGAAAGCGTTTGCATCACTTTGGCGCGGGCGCTTGCCCTTGGCAAGAAGGCATGCCAATTGAACCGCAGAACAGGCGACAGGATGGCAAAAGTGATAGCCAACAAGGGGACCGTCACGCTCGATCAGGTCGCCGCCGCGGCAAAGGTATCTCCCGCCACAGTCTCGCGCTTCCTCAACACCCCCGGTGTTGTCGCCCCGGAAACCGCGGAGCGTATTCGGGAGGCCGTTGAGAGCCTTGGCTATATCCCCAACCTGCTTGCCGGCGGGCTTGCCTCCAGCAGGTCGCGGCTCGTGGCGGTAATGATCCCAGCCCTGTCCGGTTCGATTTTCGTCGACATGATCGAGGCCATGGTCGAGGAGCTTTCCCGGCACGGCTATGTCGTCATGCTTCTGGTCACCGGTCTCAAGCTGGAAACCCCGGCCGCCCTCGTCCGCGCCGCGCTGGGCCGCCGGCCGGAAGCCGTGGTGGTGACAGGCGCTCTCGACGAGGCGACGCGCGGCCTGCTTCGCAAGTCGGGTGCCAGTGTGATCGAACTCTGGGATCTGCCCGAAGCGCCGGTCGACGTCGCCATCGGTTTTTCGCACTATGGGGTGGGAGAGGCACTTGCCCGTCATGTCCATGAACGCGGATACCGCGCGCCGCACCTGCTGATGAGCGCCGCCTCACGCGCGGGGCTACGGCGGCAGGGCTTCCTTGATAGCTGGCGGGCGCTCGGCGGAGCAGAGCCTGCCTTCACTGAAGTTGGAACCGCCGGCACGTTGGGCGATGCCCATGCCTTTGTCGATGCCATGCTGGCAAATTCGGCCCGGCCTGATGTGGTCGTTTGCGGCTCGGACCTGCTGGCTTTCGGTGTAGAGGGCGAAGCGCGGGCGCGCGGGCTTCAGGTGCCGGGAGAACTGGCCATAACGGGCTTCGGCAATGCTCGCCTCTCCCAAGACGCAATACCGCCGATCACTTCAGTTGCCATTGACGGAACCCGCGTCGGGCGTGAACTGGCTACGCTTTTGGGTGAGCGCAGTGGCAAGCGAGACGGCAATTCCCGCTCGATTGACGTCGGATTCGAACTGATAGTGCGCGGTTCCAGCTGATCAGAGATCAGAGCACCTGATAGACCGCAAGGCTGACCGTGGAGCCGACCTTTCCGCCGGTTGCGACGAAGATGGCCCGGTTGACCCAGTCATAGGCGGAATGGCCGGTGCTGAGGCGGATGGCGCTGCGCATGTAATATTCGGATGGGGGAACCGCCTCGCCCTTTGCCATGCGGGCAGCGACCTCTGCCGGGGCGTGTCGGATGCCCTGGCTCAGAACTTCGATCACCGCGCCATCTTCGGTCTGGATGGCGTAGCGCGCATCGAGCTGAGCCACGCCGTCCGCATTGACGGTCTGCCAATCGGCACCGACCGGCAGGATCGTGCCCGACAGCCGCTTTCCCCGCGCGGTGCCACCGACAATCGGGATGATCCGCCGCGCCCCCGGCCCGCCAGTGCCAACCTCGTGCGGCGGTGTGAGCTCGACCGTAAGTTCGCAGACGAGTTCAAGCTGGAGCGACATCGGCCTGCCTCCTTGCCGCCCGCGCCCCCTGCGGGATGGTTCGCGGAGCTTCGTTCAAGGCATCGCGGGCAAAGCCGGCGGCCGCCTTGTAGGCCTGCATGAACTGATCGCGCTCCGCGGGCGAAATCACGTCGTCAATATTCTCGAACTGCCCGCCGCAACGCTCGCTGACCATGTTGAGCAGGCCAAAGGGGCCGGCCCCGCGGTTGCGAAGCACCAGCTTGCCAACTGGTTCGCACAGCTCGGCGTTGTAGGCCGCGAGGCTATCAGCTGTCACGCCCGTCTGGGTAAAGATCCGGCCCAGGATACGCGCGTCCATGATTGCCTGCGACGCGCCGTTGGAGCCAGTTGGATACATCGGATGAGCCGCATCGCCCATCAGCGCAACCGGACCATCGACCCAGAAAGGCAAGGGATCGCGATCGATCATGGGGTTTTCATAGGCCACTTCGCTCTTGGCAAGCAGCGCGGGCAGGTCCAGCCAGTCATAGACGAAGGAGCTGAACTCCGATGCGAATTCACCAAGCGGGACCGGGCGAAACCAGCCGGTTTTCGTCCAGTCATGATCGGCATCATAAGTCTGTTCGGCGATCCAGTTGATCTCGGCGAGGCCGTTCTCATCGGGGGCCGAAATCGGGTAGATGACCACGCGGTGACGGTCGGTGCCAAGTCCGACAAACGAGGAGCCGCTGCGGATGGGAACGCCGGGGCTGGTTCCCCGCCACATGATCGTTCCGCCCCAACGGATCGGCGGCTGGCCGGGGTGCATTTGCGCCCGGATGGCGGAGTGGATGCCATCAGCCCCAATCAATAGCGCGCCCGCCTCCTCGATCTGCCGGCCATCACTGGTGGAAATGCGGGCAAGCACGCTGCCGTCGGACTGTTTAGAGTAACCCGTCACCTTCTGGCCGAGCCGAACCGCATCCCTGCCCAAACGCTCGACGACATGGCGATAAAGCAGGAGATGAAACTTGCCGCGATGGACGGCGTACTGGTGCCATTTGTAGCCAGCCAGCTTGCCGCGCGGCTCGCTGTAGATGTCCTTGCCATTCAGGCCGACCAAGGCCCATTCACGCGCTGGAAGCCCCGCCTCGTCCAGCTCGGCCTCGCCGATGCCAAGGTCTTCAAGTTCGCGCACGGCATTGGGCTGGAGGTTGATGCCTACGCCCAGCGGCTGCAATTCGGTCACGCTTTCAAACACGGTGCACGGCACGCCGATTTCGTGCAGCGTGAGGGCCATCATCAACCCGCCAATGCCGCCGCCGGCGATGAGGACACGTTCGCTTGCCAAGGTTACCATGCGAGCTGCCATAAGCGGCCAGTGGCAGCCCGCCTAGCCGGAAATCGCGTGTTAGAAGCGATTTTTTGGCAGAAAACAGGGCTTTTGGTAGCAGTCGAAACTACTTCACCCGGTAAACGTCAACCAGCACTTCACCAGGCTTGCGGATCCCGCGTGCAACAAAAGTGGAGCGGCGCATCCAGTCCAGCTTGCCCGCAGTGACGTTGAAGATCGGCGTCGTGCGGAAATAGTAGGCTGATGGATCGACAGCCTCTCCCTTCGCAAGCTTCTCCGTGACCTCGGCTGTGGCGACACGCACGCCGATATTGGTGACCTCGATCACTGTGCCGTCTGCCGCCTTCAGGAAATAGCGCGCCTCAAGCCGGGTAAGGCCGCCGTCCTCGATCACTTGCCAGTCTCCACCGCCCGGCAGGACGGTTCCGGACAATGCCGGACCCGTGAACGTGCCCCCGGTGATGGCGATGAAGCGCTTGCGGCCGCCATCCGCCGGTCCCATTTCGACCGGCGGGGCGACATCGACCTTCACGGTAAAGGCATATTCAAGTTCGGGCTTCGGGGCTGAAGGTTCTGCGTCCACGGTGGAAGCGGAAAATGCCGCTGCAAGTGCGATCGATCGGGTCAGCAATTTCATCTCTACGCCTCAGATCGGGTAGTGGCCGGGTTCGGTTTCGAAGGTGATCCAGCGCGTTTCGGTAAAGGCATCGATGCCCTGGCGGCCACCAAAACGGCCATAGCCCGATCCCTTCATCCCGCCGAACGGCATCTGCGGCTCGTCCGACACGGTCGATGCGTTGATGTGGCAGATGCCTGCCTGGATCTGCTTCGCAACCTTGAGCCCGCGCGCGGTGTCGCGGGTGAAGACGGCAGAAGACAGGCCGTATTCAGTGTCATTCGCCAGTTCGATGGCATGGGCCTCGTCACGCGCACGGATGATGCCAACGACAGGACCAAAACTCTCGTCACGGAAGAGCTTCATATCCGGCGTGACCTTGTCCACGAGATGCGCCGGCATCACCACGTTCATCGTGGTCTCGCCGCCGACCAGCAGTTCGGCTCCCTTGCCCACCGCATCCTCGACAAGGCTGTAGCAGTGATCCACCGTCTTGCGATCGACCACCGCGCCCAGCGGCGTATTGCCGGCAGAGGGGTCGCCGGCCGGCATCGAGCGAACCTTTTCGGCGAACTTGCGGGCAAATTCGTCAGCAACTGCCTCGACCACGATGATCCGCTCGGTCGACATGCAAATCTGGCCCTGGTTCATATAGGCGCCGAAACCCGCGGCCTTGACCGCTTCGTCAAGGTCAGCGTCCTCTAGCACCAGCATGGGAGCCTTGCCGCCGAGTTCGAGCAGGCAGGGCTTCAGATGCTCGGCCGCTCGCTTGGCGATGATGCGGCCAACGGCAGTCGATCCGGTGAAGTTGATGCGCTTGACCTGCGGTGCGTCGATCAGTGCCCCGACGACCTCGGGCGCATCGACCGGCGAGTTGGTCACGACGTTGACTACGCCTTCCGGGAAGCCTGCTTCGGCAAAAGCCTCGACGATCAAAGCGTGGGTGCGCGGGCAGGTTTCGCTGGCCTTGAGGATGACCGAGTTGCCGCAGGCAAGCGGCACGGCAATCGCGCGGACACCCAAGATGATTGGCGCGTTCCACGGAGCGATACCCAGCAGCACACCGACCGGTTCCTTGAGCGCCAGTGCCACGGTGCCGTCGTGATCGGAAGGGATCACCTCACCGGCGATCTGGGTCGTCAGGGCGGCAGCCTCGCGCACCATTCCGGCAGCGAGCATCAGGTTGAACATCGACCAGCCCGCCGTGGCACCGATCTCGCCCATCATGGCGGCGACAAAGTCATCCTTGCGCGCCACCAGCGCGTCGGCCGCCTTCATCAGCACCGCGCGGCGGGCGTTAGGGCCCATCTTCGACCAGACGGCAAACCCTTCCTGCGCCTTGGCCGCGATCGCCGGAATGTCCGACGCTTTCATGGCCCGGGCGGAGCTGGCCACCTCGCCGGTAAGCGGGTTGAGACGGGTGAATTCCATGGCGATTCTCTCCACGTGATTTGGCTATTGTATATAGCAATATCGCTTCAGTAGCCGGGTGACAAGCATGGGATTGGCCAGCACCGGCGATCAATCCTTTCGGCAAGTGTAACTTGCGGCGAGGCGCGTGTCTCCGGTACCGTTCCACACGGCCCGGGCCGGCCAGGCGCAGAGCGGCTGGGTTCGTTCGGGGCTTCCGCCGGGAGCGAGCTTCGTTGCGATGACCCTGTCAGGAGCCTTCCCCCGCAGAACCCATTCCTCAAGCGCGCTCAGCAGGTCATGCTCTGGATCGACGCGGGGAGCATCGCCCCCGCCCCGCCGAACAGGTCCGCACCCGGACCGCCGCGGCAATGATCGACGCCGGGGGCCATGAACAGGCGCACAGAGCTGTCGAGCTGCGGCCCGAATCTTGCGGACAGCGCATCCCAATAACCGAGCGTCGAAAGCGCCGGGACCAAAGCGTCGTCCCAGCCGTGATAGAGGATCAGCTTGCCGCCGCGCCGGGTGAAGCGTTCGATCGCAGGATCATCGGCGTGCAAGTTCATCACCCGGTCGATGGCCGGAAGGTCCCGCGCGATGCTGAACTGGCGGGCATCCCAGGCCGGATCGCCATGTACGCCGTCGGCAAAGAGGACGGTGGCGAGATAGCTCGGCCCGGGCGTGAATGGCTCCGGGAGCGGTGCGGGAGAAACGAAGGCAGTCCACAGCAGTCCGCTGTCGATCCGCTTGCCGTTTTCGTCGTGCAAGGGAGAATAGATCGTCCGCACCGCATCGACCTGCATCGGGCTGAGGCACTGAGAACCGCTCTGCCCCGGCGCGCATAGCAGCGAAGCAGGATCGAAGCGGCAAGTACGGGGATCGGCCACTACCCCGTCAAGCACGCCGTCCATCCCATCGCACAGGGCAATCGCACGTTTTGTCACCAGCGACCAAACGGAGGACGGCACCGCTCCGCCCCTTTGCGAATGACGCTGCATCTCCCACATCCGCCGCGCGCTCATGGCGGGCGTGTTCACCCCGGGCGCGCCAGCGATCACACCATCATAGTCCCCGGGATAGCGCTGCACTTCGGTCAGAGCCTGCCGACCGCCACCCGAACAACCCACGAAGAATGCATGGTCGGGACGGCGACCATAGAAATGCCGGATAACCGCCTTGGCCTTCACCGCCAGAAGGTGATGCGCCCGGTGGGCGTAGTTGGCGGCGCGATCGGGCCGCTTCAGCAGCCAGTGCTTCTCCGATGCCTTGTGGCCGGTATCGGTGCTGGCGCTGGCATAGCCACGCCGAACACCGCGCGCGAGATCGAGCATGTTGAATGCGCCGGCCTGCCCGCCCACACCGCCGGTCAGCATTCGGCCGTTCCAAGCCTTGGGCTCGGGCAGCCAGAGTTCGACCCCGATCTCCTTTTCGATCGTGGCTTCGACGCGGCAATAGGGAACAGGACTGGCGACCGGCGTGGCGCTATCGATCCGAAGGGCAGGAATGCGAAGGCCCCGAAGTCCATCACAGGAAGCTGCCTGCGCGTTCGGCGCGGCCAGCCCGAAAAGGACCGCCGCGCAGGCATGGGCCAGCCCGCGCCTCACCGGCGGATGAGCGGCAGGCTCACCGAAGAGGGCCGCTCGCGGTCGCTGATCAGCGTTATCGTCGCTGGCTGCGCCTGCGGATCGCGCGCACGCTCGCGCCAGTCGGAGCCGGTCACCGTGAACTGGATCTCGGTGGCCTTTGGCGAAGGTCCAGCTTGCCGGCATGATGTCGAATTGCAGCCGCACCGGCTCACCCGGCGTGAGCGGTTGGGCATCCTCTGCGAAAGCACGGTGCCAAGGGATGCCCGGCAAGGCCCACGGTGCCTGCGCCAGCTTGCGCAGGCTGGCCTTAAGGCGGCCCTCGGTTACCACGCGGACCGAGCCGTCCGGGGCGACATCCTCGACATAGAGAAACAGGTTGGCATCTGGAGTGGGTGCGGAAATCCAGATGTCCGCCACGCCGTGTCCGGTAAATTCGGTTGCGGCTGGCAGCGGTTTTCCCGTCACCGAAGTGCCCTGCCCCGCGATGTGACAAGGCTGCATAACTGGGCCGACACCGCCGTCCTTGCAGTTCACGCCGTAATCGACCGCGAACGGGCGAGTGAAGCCGCGATCGACAGCCGAACCCTCCTTCAGTCCTGATGCCGTCAGGGCAAACTGCACCGGCTTCACCTCTGCCAGCGGCCAGCTTTGCGCAGATCGCCACTCGCCCTTGGTGCCGTTCGCACCGACCACGAAATAGTGGATCGGCGGATCGCGATCGATCCCGGTATCGATGCCCTTCAGGTGCCGGTCGAAGAAACGGTGCGCCTCCTGTGCCAACGCGAAATCGTCATTCTCACAGTGCAGCCAATCCCCGATGACAATGCGCGCGCCGGGCACGTTCATTTGCGCGATCAGTCCCTGATCACGCAACTCGTCGCGCCAGCCGCCGACGATGTAGAGCGGCACCTTGCCTTGCAGGATCTGCGGCTTGTAGCTGGATGCGCTGCCCTCGGACCAGAAGGTGCTTTGCAATTGCGGAGAGAAACTGTCGCGATAGGGCAGCGCCTTCCACACGTCGAACAGGCGCACGCCGCGCTGGTGTTCCTCGGCCGCCTTGCGCAGCAGGAGCTTGGCTTCATCGCCATCAACCGGGGGGATCGCCATGTCCTGCTCTATCGTGCGCGTCGGGCCGGTGCCCCATTGTGCGAAGATTCCGCCGCGCCGCATGGCGTCGTACTTGTTCCAGGAAAAGCACCCGGCGAACACGGCGGAAAGGTGCGGCGCGTTGACCGTCATCGCCTGCATCGCCGCATCGCCTGTGTTGGAGCAACCGTATTGCCCGACCTTGCCCGTCGACCACGGCTGCGCGGCGAGCCATTCGATCAGCTCATAGGCATCGTGCGCCTCGTTTCGGTCATGATAGCCGCGCATGGTGCCGAACGACTGGCCGTTACCACGGCGCGCAACCTGGACGACGACATAGCCATGATCGGTCAACCGCGGCATCGAGCCGAAACCGCCTTTGCGCGGGCCGACACCATCCCCTTCCTGCTGAGTGGCGCTGAGCGAATGGTGCCAGATGACGGGGAAGCGGCCCTCCGCCGCATTGCCGTTAACGGCAGGACGCGCGACCAGCACGGCCAGCCGCGTGCCATCGCGCATGGGCAGGTAAAAGCTCTGTTTCACCTGCTCGGTGAACTGGGGCTTCGGAGCGTAGCGTCCGAAAGCAGAATCGGCAGGGGCCGACACCAAGGCTGGTGCCGGCCCCTCCGTTTGCGCTCTCGCCGTTGCTCCTGCCGGGACCGTGGCGAGAAGCAGGGCAAGCAGCGCAGGACGCATCAGAAGGATTTCCGCACGCTCACGGCAAACACGCGGCCGATAGGATCGGCGGCCGTGGCGTCATAACCGCCGCTGCCATTGCCGCTCGGCGCAATGTTCACATAGGGCGGCGCTTCGTCGAACAGGTTGCGGACTTCGACGGCGAAGGTCATGCCCTTTTCGAAGAAGCCGGAAGCGCTCTTGTCACCGATCCGCCAGGTCAGCGACAGATCGACCGGGTTGAAGCTGCTGACGTTCTGGACCGGATTGGCCACCGTGTTGCGATAACCGTTCACATGCGTCAGCTGCGCGCGGGCGGTCAGCGGACCGTGATCCCACGTCAGGCTGGCGCGCATCTTGAACTTCAGCGGGTTGAAGATCGTGTTGAGCTGGTTGGTCAGCGGAGCATTTGGCGTGACGGCAACCTTGTAGGTGGTCAGGTAGGTGCCGCTCGCCGCGAGGGTCAGGCTGTCCTCAGCCGAAAGCTCTGCCTTGTAGCTCGCCACGAAGTCGATGCCGCGCGTGATCGACACGCCCAGGTTCTGGCCGCGGCCATCGACGAAGACCGTGATCGAGCCCGGGAAGCCGGTCGGCAGGGTGCCGACCGTGGTGATGCCGGCGTTCAGGTAATTCTGTACCTGCGTTGCCGCGTCGGTGCCGGTGTAGAGGATGTTCGTTCCGGCATAGAACGACGCCTGTCCGAGGATGGCGAGGTTCGACAGGTTGGCGAGCACCTGATTCTTGTAGTTCACGTCCCAGTAGGTGACGCCAAGATGCAGGTTCGGCATCGGATCGATGTCCGCACCGATCGACCAGGTCGTTGCCGTCTCAGGCCGCAGGTTCAGGTTTTGGCCTGAGAGCGCCACGCCGGTGATCGATCCGCCGGCTGGGTTCGAATAGTTCTGGATGAACAGGTTGTTCGAGTTGCCGTAGATTTCGGGGATCGTCGGCGCGCGGAACGACGTGCCATAGCTGGCGCGCAGCTTCAGCCCGTCGACCGGAACCCAGTTGATGCCGAACTTGGGATTAGTCGTGGAACCGACGTCGCTGTACTTGTCATGACGTACCGCGGCATTGAGTTCGAGCCGCTGGAAGCCCGGCATGGCATTGTCCGCGCCGAAGATCGGAATGTAGAGCTCGCCATAGACCGAGTCGACGTTGCGGCCGAAGTTGCGGAACGTCAGCGGAGTGGTTGGCCCGCCGCGTGCGGAACCCAGCGCCACCTTGAATTCCTGGCGCTCGTAACCGGTTGCCAGCTTCACAGAGCCGCCTGGGAGAGTGAGCAGCGAACCGTTGAGCCGCGCTTCATAAGTGCGAAGGCGGCCGTTCGTCGGTGCCAGGAAGATCTGGTTGGCGAGCGTCGAATAGAGCGACGGATTGGTGCGGCCGAGGCCATACGGATCGAAGGCCGTGTTCGGATCGCTGCTCGCCAAAGCGGCATTGAGCGCGGCCGTGTTCACGCCGAAGAAGGACGCCGAATAGTCGTTGGTCTTGCCGTACCCGGCCAGCGCCTCGAACTCGAAGTCATGCGGCAGCTTGATCGTGACCTTCGGGGTAATCTGCCAGCTTTCGGCATAGCCTTCGGAATCGTTCACCGGCAATTCCTTGAACATGTAGTTCACGGTGTAGCTGGTGCCGGTGAATCCCGCGGGACGCACGAAGAAGGCGTTGGTCTGCGGTACGGTCATCGCGGTCGAGGAGTAGGCCGACTTGCGATAGAAGCTGCGCTTTGAATAGAAGCCGTCGATCGAGACCGTCAGCCAGTCGTTGAGTTCATAGCGGCCGGTGCCGTTGACGGAATCGTAGGTCTGCTGCGGGAAAAGGTCCTGCCGCGTCTGGATGTCGCAGCGGTTGGCCGTGCCGGCCACAAGCGATCCTGCGGTTGCCTGGGTTACGCCGCCCTGCGGGATGGCATAGGTTGTCGTCCCGATCTGGATCGTGCCCGGGGAGCAACGGTTGGTCCGGCCGTCGGGTCCGCCGAACGCCGTCTGGTTGCTGGTGAAGAATGCACGGTCGTCACCCGACAGGTTCGAACGCTCGACATGTTCGTAGGCGACCATCACCTGGCCGCGATCAAACACCTTGCCAAGCGCGGCCCCCACGGTGAATTCGTGGAAATCGCCCTCATCGGCAATGCCATAACGCGCGAAGACTTCACCGCCATCAAGGCTGCGGCGGGGGATCAGGTTGACCACGCCAGCCACGGCGTCCGAACCGTAAATGGCCGAGGCGCCGTCAGCGACGACCTCGACCCGCTCCACGCCAAGCGACGGGAGGACCGAGGGATCGATCGAGCGGCTGTTATTGGTGACGCGATGTCCGTCGACCAGCACCAGCGTCGCATAGGGCCCGATGCCGCGCAGGTTGACCGTGTTGCCGTAAACGATGTTACCGCTGCCCCCCGACTGGCCGCGCGAGTTTTCGGAGACGCCAAGGTCGAAGTTCTGCGGGATTTCCTTGATGATGCGGTCGACCGTGACCGCCGAGGAGGCTTCAAGTTCCGCCCGTCCCAGTGCGGTGACGGTGGAACCAACAGGCGGTTCGCCGCGAACGCGGCTGCCGGTCACGACAATTTCGCTCGAATCGGTGGCATCCGCTTCGTCCGCCGACTGCGCGAAAGCGCTCTCAGCGCCCAGCAGCGCAAAGGCCAGCATGCACGTTGACGCACCAGTTCTGATCGTCTTGGAAACCCTCATTTCATCCTCCCGCTCGAAAGCAATCCCAGTGCATTGGCGAGAGGAGAAGTGCCGGATTAACCGGCAGGTCCAATATCCTCTCACCCTTTTCGTCCGGACTTTGATGACCGAGTTTTGCAGCCACCGTTTGCCGGCTTGCTGCAAAGAATTTCGCAATTAGTGGAAATAGTCAACTATTCTTTATCGGGACGATTGCGTTTTCCACGTCAGGTATCTTCGCGGACACAGGCGTCGTACATCCGGTCGAGCAGTTCGCTGAGCAGGTGCAATTCAGCGGGCGACAACTGGTGCAGCACGGCATCCTCGGTCTTGCCAACAATGGCGAAAAGCTCGTCCAGGTGGGCGCGTCCTTCATCCGTAATGAACAGCTCATAGCGGCGGCGATCTTCTTTCGATCGCTCGCGCACTGCCCAGCCGAATTTCTCCAGTTCATCGACGATCGTGACCGTTACCGACTTGTCCAGACCCACCTCGCGCGACAGTTCGCTTTGGGAAATGCCGGGGTTGGCTTCGATGATGCCGAGCGAGGAGAACAGTCCCGAGCGCAGCCCCTTTGCTGCCGTGGCGGCCGCGAAGTCGCGCGAAAGCTGGTTTTGCACGCGGCGAAGCCGAAAGCCGACGAAGTCGCCAAGCCGGCCCAGACTCACCCGTGACGTGATCTGCGAATGGCGGGGCAGCGATGCGCGGTCGGCGGGAGGCGTAGTCTTCATATGCGTTTCACCCAATTAGTTGACAGCGCAGATGATTGAAATAATCTACCGTCTCGACATTCGTCCTAATAGACGATTCGGACGGACTGCTGTCAACCGCTGCGATAAAGAGGCGGAAAGCAGGCTTGGGAGTTGGACAACAATGGACCTCAGCGATGCGGCGGACGGCGGCCCCAGCGACCTTGCCGCGCACGAAGCCTCAAAGCCAGACAGCAGGCTTGCTCGAGGCGCCTACGCGGTTGGCGGCGTGGGCCTGATCGGCGCGACCCTCTCAGATGCCATCGCGGTTACCGGTCGCCATGCCGGCTTCAACCTGCTCGGTTCGATCGAGCTGGTCCAGGCAGCTGTTGTCTTGCTGGCCACATCGGCGATGCTGATTGCCACGATCACCAATAACCACGCCTCGGTCCACATGCTCACCAGCCGCCTGTCGACCGAACGCGCGCGCATGATGGCGCGCGTTGCCGCCTTCGTCAGCGGACTGACATTCCTCGCGCTGTTCGCCGGTTCGCTCTGGATTTCGACCGAGCTGTGGAACGCGCATGAACAGTCCGAACTGCTGCACATCCCGTTCCGCTGGCTACGCTTCCTCTGGCTGGTCGCGGCGCTGCTGATCGCCTGGCAGTTCTTCAAGCGCGCCTTCGCCGGCAGCGGGGGCAAGGCATGATCACGCCCGAACTGATAGGCCTGTTCGGCATCATCATCCTGCTGGCCCTGCTGGCAGGCGGCGTTCCCATCGGCGTGGGCCTGCTCGTGGTCGGGCTCGGCGGCCTTGCCGTGATGATCTCGCCTGAGGCGGCGCTGATCAAGGGGGGCGTGGTCTCGTTCGAGGTGATATCGAAATACGAACTGGGCGTCCTGCCGCTTTTCCTGCTGATGGCGCACATTTGCTTTGCTGCCGGAGCGAGCCGTGACTTCTTCGACGTTGCCGCCAAGTTCGTCGGTCACCGCCGGGGCGGCCTCGCCCTCGCCTCGATCGGTGGCTGCGCCGGCTTTGGCGCAATCAGCGGGTCGAGCCTGGCGACCGTCGCCACGATCAGTTCGGTCGCGCTGCCCGAGATGCGCAAGGCCAATTACCACCCTGGCTTCGCGGCCGGAGCGCTGGCCGCTGGCGGCACGCTGGGTTCGCTGATCCCGCCATCGGGCGCCCTGATCGTTTTTGGCATCATTGCCGAACAGTCGATCGGCAAGCTGTTTGCTGCGGCGGTCGTCCCGGGCCTCAGCCAAGCGGTGTTCTACATGATCACCATCATGATCCTCTGCGCCTTCAGGCCGGAGCTGGGTCCAGCCACTGAGCGCGTGCCCTGGCGAGAGCGCCTGCCCGCCCTGCGCAAGGTAATCGACATCTTCGCGCTGATCTTCTTCGTTATCGGCGGCATGATGATCGGCTGGTTCACCCCGACCGAAGCCGCGTCGGTGGGCGTGGTCGTGTCGCTGGTCCTGCTCGCCATTCGCGGCGGCTTCACGCGGGCGGCGATTATAACCTCGCTCAAGGATACCCTGCGCACTACGGGGATGATCTATGTCGTCATCATCGGAGCGCTGATCTTTGCCGGTTTTGTCGGGGTAACCGGAATCACGGAGGCGCTCTCCGGCCTTGTTACCGACCTCCACGCCAGCCCGGTGATCGCCATTGCAGTCATGGCCCTCGTCCTGCTCCTGCTGGGCTCGTTCCTCGATGGCGTCGCGCTGATGCTGCTGACGACTCCGATCTTCCTGCCCATTGCCGAGCAGCTTGGCTACAGCCCGATCTGGTTTGGCATCTTTCTGGTCCGCACCATGGAGATCGGCTTCGTCCACCCGCCGCTTGGCCTGAACATCTATGTCATCCAGTGGCATCGCGAAGGACCTGTCGCTCGGCACGATCTTCCGGGGCGTGGTACCCTTCCTCGTCGCCGATTTCCTCCACCTTGGCGTAATCATCGCCGTACCCGCGCTGACCCTGTGGCTGCCGGGCATCGTTGCAGGATGAACCCGATGCGCCAGATCCTTGTCCTGTTCCTCTGCGCCCTGCTGGCAGCCTGCGGCAAGCCGGCTCCCAAGGCCGAGCACGTGCTGACCTTTGCCTCGCCCTATCCGCCGGGCCATCCCTTCAGCAAGGCGGACATCGAGTGGATGAAGCACGTCGAAGCGGCGAGCGGCGGTCGCATCGCGATCAAGCCCTATTGGTCGGGCGCCCTGCTCAGCTCGGACATGAGCATGACCGAGATCCGCCACGGCCTTGCCGATGTCGGCCTCATCACCCCGATCTATACCCGCGGCGGCGTCCACCTGCTGCGCGCGCAATCTGGCTTCTATGGCGGGATCAAGACGATCGAGGACCAGGTCGCTGTCTACGATTGCCTCAATGCGAAGTTCCCGCAATTCGGGCGTGAGCTGGATGGCCTGGTGGTCCTCGCCGCACAGGGAGGAAACTTCCCGGGCGTGCTGACCCGCAACAAGCCGGTGCGGACCTTGGCCGATATCAAGGGCCTTCGCCTGCGCGCCCAGACCGACGCCATCGATGTGCTGCGCGCTCTGGGTGCGGACCCGGTGAACATGCCGATGGGCGAGGTATATTCCGCATTGGCCAAGGGAGTTATCGACGGGGTCGTCGCCCCCGCGGATACGATCAAGAGCCTGCACTTCTCCGAAGTCGCGCACCATTTCACCGCGCTGCGCTTCAGCCGCGGTGCCTATCCCGCCCGTGCCATGTCCAGACGCGCCTTTGACCGGCTGCCGCCCGACCTGCAGTCCCTGCTGCTCAGCTCAAAGCCGGTATGGGAGAAGGCGCTTAACGGCCAGATCAGCCGCGCGGACAAGGCGGGGCTTGAATTCGCCACATCGCACGGGGTCGAGATCATCCCTTTCCCGCACGAAGAGCAGGTCAAGCTCGACACGCTCTACAATCGTTATGCCATCGATCAGGCGAAGCGCCTTTCGGCGTTCGGCATCGACGGCATGCCCGTATTCGAAGAGGCGCAGCGCCTCATTGCCGCCGGGGCAAAGTCCTGCGCGGCACCAACATCCGGAGTACAGAAGTGAGCAACGGCAGCGACCTCATGCACCGCCCGCTGGAGGGTCTGGTCGTCCTCGACCTGACCCGCGCGCTGGCCGGCCCCTATGCGACCATGCTGCTGGCCGGCCTGGGCGCAAAGGTGATCAAGGTGGAAGAGCCCAAGGGCGGTGACCTTGCGCGCGAGAACAGTCCCTATGTCGGCCGCGACGGCATCCAGGTGGTGCGACGCCACGATGACGACATCTCGATCAGCCACCTGACCCGCGCGCGCGGCAAGTACGGGGTTTCGCTCGATCTCAAGACGGCAGAGGGGCGAGCGGTGTTCTTCGACCTTGTCGCCAAGGCGGATATCGTGGTGGAAAATTTCACCGCCGGCACCGCTGACCGGCTGGGGGTCGGCTACCAGCCCTGCAAAGCGATCAATCCTCGCGTCATCTACGCTTCGCTCTCGGGCTTTGGCGCGACAGACCGCGATGGCAAGGCGATGGACGTGATCATCCAGGCCCTGTCGGGTGCCATGTTCACCAGCGGCGAACCCGGCCACCCCCCGGTGCGCATCGGCATTCCCATGGCAGACATGCTTGCCCCGGTGTTCACGGTGATCGGCATTCTTGCCGCGATCGAGCAGCGTCACAAGACCGGCACGGGGCAGCATGTCGACGTGTCCATGCTGGGCGCGCTGACATCTTTCGTTGCCATCGAGAACTGGTCCGCCATGGCCGCCGCCGGAATGCCGGCGCGCACCGGGCTGACCGTGCAGCGCCTCTCTCCCTTTGGCGTGTTCGAATGTGCCGATGGCTATGTCGCGGTGGTGGCGGTTCACGAACCGCTGGCGCGCGGGCTGTTCGCCGCGATGGGCCATCCGGAACTGGGTGAAGACCCGCGCTTTTGCAGCCGGGATGCGCGCGTGGCCAACGCCACAGAGCTTGAGGCCACGATCAATGAATGGTCGCGCCAGTTGCCACTGGTCGAAGTCGTGCGCGCGCTGGAGGCGCAGGGTGTGCCGGTCGCCCCGGTCCGCCATCCAGAAGACGCGCTGGTCGATCCGCGCGTTGTCGCCCGGCAGGAAACGATGGCGGTCAAGCATCCGCTCTACCGATCGAACATCGACCTGCGCACGGCGGGCATTCCGATCCAGTTTTCCGGCGCGACAACCGGCTTTGACGAGGCGCTTCCTGTTTCCATCGGCGAGCATAACGAGACGATTTATCGCGATATGCTCGGCTATGACGAAGACCGCATCGCCGCGCTGAAGGCAGTCGGCGCAATCTGATGCTTGAGCGGTTTCGACACGCTTATGACAATCCCGACGCCGAAGTGGCGCGGGCGCTGGCCGAGGGTCGCAGGCCCATCCGGACGCTGGGCTATGACGCGCCGCGCGCGCGGCTGATCGCTGCCGGCTTTCAGCCCATCCGCCTCGTCGCACCGCGGCTGACTGCCACGCCGCGCGCCGATGCCATCATGGGCGCGGCGGAAATGGGCCCGCGCGGAAGGCGGCTGCTTGAAGCATTGCTCGACATTGCTCACCCGGACGTACCGGTCCTCATCACACAGGCCGATGCGGACCAGCCGCAGATCTTCGCGGCCCTGCGGGAGCTTGGCCGGCTGGGCGAGGCCGTGCCGCGCCATGTGCATTTCCTCGACCTGCTGCACATCGATCGGCCAGCCCCGCGCAAGTACAACGCGGCGAGGCTGGCGCAGTTGGATGACTGGCTGGCTTCCCCGGGCGGGCGGCTGGCAACGGGCGCGCTTGAAGAAGCCGAGGAAGCTGTGGCCTGCCTCGATAGACTTGCGGGGCAAGTTGCGATGCTGCGTCAGCGGGGGCAGCTCAGCGGCACTGACTGCCTGCGCATCGCGGGGGCAAATGCGATCCTGCCCGTGAACGAGGCAACTGCACTGTTGGAGCAGTTCTATCGTCAAATGCTCGCGCAGCCGCACGAGCAGGACGCTATGGCCAAGACCGTGCTGGTATGCGGCACCGCGCATGAAGGCACCGAGCTTTACGAAGCTATCGAGGCCCGCGGCGCGCGCATCATTGCCGAGGGCCATGGCTGGGGCATCGCGGGCCAACGCCCCGCCCGCATCGATTCCCCCCGCCGCGTCGGCCGCTGGATTGCCGACCTTGCCGAGGCGTTGAAGCCAGGCCTTGTCCTTCACCTGACTATCGATGGCGACGAGGCAGCCCCCTGGGATGTGGCGGCCATCGAGCGCGCACTGCCGGATGGCCAAAGTTTCGCAGCGCTGCGCTGCGCCAGTGTGCCGGATGAGCGCTTTTTCGAGTCCCTGGAGGCCGTTCTGGCAGGAGAGCCGATCCCGGCCCCTCCTCCCCGACCCACCACACCAAAGCCGGCTGCGGCCAGACCCTCGCCCACGCGCAGCCGCAAGGTCCTGAGCTCGACAAACGACGTCAACGCCTACCAGCGCGACTGGTTCGCCCGGGTGCGGCAGGAAGTAGCCGCGGGATCGCCGTTCGCCGTGGTCAACGCCAATGCCCCGCAGGAAATCCTGCGCGCGATGGACGTGCCCTTTGTTGTCAACCAGTGGTGGGCCTCGATCGTCGCTGCCAAGCAGCAGTCCCGCCGCTATCAGGGCCTGCTGCGCGAACATGGCTATCCGGCAGACGTGGAGGCTTACTCCGGGCAGGGCCTCGCCGCGCTGTTCGACGAGGAGCCGGAAAACGCGCCGTGGGGCGGCCTGCCCAAGCCCGATTTCGTCCACGCAGTTGCATCCTCCGATCCGACGCTCAAGATCTTCGAGCAATGGGGCGAGGAAGCCGGCGCTCAGACCTACGTCTACGAACGCACCATCGATCCGCGCCCCGATCTCTACTCCGATTGGTGGGTGCAGCTTCCCGGCAATTGGGAAGAGGCCGTGGAAGCCGAACGCGTCGATCTGATGGTTGCCGAAATGCGCGATGTCATCTCCGCGATCGAGGCGAAGACCGGCCGCACCTTCTCGCTCGAGCGCCTGCACGAGGTGATGGAACTCGTGAACGAGCAGGAGGACTATTACCGCAAGACCCGCGATCTCGTCGCCCGCACGGTCCCGGCACCGATCAGCGTAGTCGATTCCATGCCGGCCACGATGATCCCGCAGTGGCAGCGCGGCACCGAATGGGCGCGCGATGCGGCCAAGGCGTTCTATGAAGAGGTCAAGGCCCGCGCTGATGCCGGCCTTGCCGCCTGTCCTAATGAACGCGTGCGGCTGATGTGGGTCGGGCGCGGGCTGTGGAGCGAAATGGGCTTTTACCAGAAATGGGAAGAGAGCCACGGCGCGGTCTTCGTCTGGTCGATGTACCTCGCGCTCGCGGCGGACGGCTATATCCGCGACCTGTCCGGCGGCAAGGACCCCTTGCGCGCCCTCGCCAGCCGCGTGGTCTGCATGGGCGACGAACTGCGCATGCCGACCTGGGCCGGCCCTTGGTACGTCCACGAAGCCGATACCCACGCAGTCGATGCCGTTGTCGCGCTTCAGGACGCCGATCCCTTCGTGGTACGGGCCTTGCGGGCTGCCGGTTATCCAGTGCTTGAGCTCACCGCCGACAATTTCAACCGCGACGGCGAAGACGGCGCGGCGATCGAAGCGGCGATCACCGCCTTCATCGAAGGCCCCGCATCTGCACGGGCGGAGGCGCGACATGTCAGCGCTTGAGGGCCTCAAGATCGTCGACTTCTCGCGCTTCCTGCCGGGGGCTTACCCAAGCTGGATCGCTGCCGACATGGGCGCGGAGGTGATCCGCATCGAACACCCGCGCGAGATTTCCAAGAAGGAGGCCATGCTCGGCGCGCAGTCGTCCCGCGCCCGCGCCCGGCCGACCTACCACCGCAACAAGCGGAGCCTGAAGATCAACCCCGGTGCCGCCGCCGCGCGTCCGGTGCTCGAAAAGCTGATCGCCGGGGCTGACATACTAATCGAGGATTACCGCCCGGGAGTGATGGCCGGCATGGGCCTCGGTTACGAAGCCATGGCCGCGCTCAACCCCCGCCTGATCTATCTATCCGTCAGCTTCGCCGGGCAGACCGGGCCTTTGGCCGGACACGCCGGACATGACCCGCTGGCGCTGGCATTGGCAGGCACTCTCGGGCGGCTGAACGGCCTGCCCACGCCTTCCCTGCCCGGCCTGCAGGTGGCAGACGTGCTCACCGGTGCCCATGCCACCATCGCCATGCTGACCGCCCTGCAGGCGCGGGAGCGCAGCGGGAAAGGCGTCCATGTCGATGTCGCCATGTCCGATGCTGCGATGTCCCTGCTGCTGGTGAGCATGGGCCGCGAGGACGATCTGGAGCGCCTGCCGCCGCTCGGTCAATGGCATCCCAAGGGCGGCGTCTGGCTGTGCCAGGACGGCGGTTACCTCTGCACAACCGACATGGAGCCCGCCTATTGGGCGCGGTTCTGCGCGGCGATGGGCAAGCCGGAATTCGCCGCGCTCCAGCACACGATTACCGAACACCCGCGTATGCACGCCGAGCTGGCCGCGCTGTTCCTCACCCGTCCGCGCGATGAATGGAATGCGCTCCTGACTGAAGCCGGAACGCAGGCCATGCCGGTCTATTCCCCCACCGAAGCTCTCGCCCACCCCCACAACCGCGCGCGTGGCATGGTGATCGAGGTGTCGGTCGAGGGACAGGAACCGGTGACGCAGCTTGGCCTGCCTTTCACCATATCCGGCAATGATCCGGTCGCACCCAAGGCTGCCGGTGCAGCTGGCGCAGACAATGCCGCGATCCTCGCTGAACTCGGTTTTGACGAGGCTGACCTCACCGCCCGGGGCGCATTCTCCACGGAGCGTGAAGCATGAAGCCGCTCGCCGGGATTAGGGTGCTCGATTTCACCCACGCCATCGCCGGACCGACCTGCACCCAAATGCTGCAGCAATTGGGCGCGGAGGTAATCAAGGTCGAGCCGCCGGAAAACGGCGACGATTTCCGCCACTACACCGAACACGCCGGCCTGCCCGGAATGAGCGTGCCCTTCGCATCGGCCAATGTCGGCAAGCGGTCGGTAACGCTAAACCTGAAGAGCGAGGAAGGCCGCAAGATCGCTCGCGATCTCGCCGCGCGCGCCGATGTGCTGGTCGAGAATTACCGCCCCGGAGTGATCGCGCGGCTCGGTCTCGGCTGGGAGCAATTGCAGACCGCGAACCCGCGCCTGATCATGCTTTCGCTCAGCGGTTTCGGTCAGACTGGCCCGCTGCGCGACTGGGGCGCCTATGATCACATCGCTCAAGCCGTTTCGGGCATGGCAATCATGAACGGCACCGATGCCGGCCCGTTCAAGATCGGGCTGCCGGTCGTCGATTGCTTCACGGGCTACCTTGGCGTCATCTCCGTCCTGTCCGCCCTGCGCGAACGAGACATCAGTGGCACCGGTAAGCGCATTGATGTCGCCATGCTCGATGCCGCGCTCAAGATCATGGGCAGCGCGGCCAGCGTCTGGTCCTACACCGGGGTCGCGCCGAAAGGCACCGGCAACCGCGGCTTCAGGCTGGTTGCAACAGCAGAATACTATGCCTGTGCCGATGGCTGGATCGCGCTTGGGGCCAATCACCAACATCAGATCGAAGTGCTGTTCAGGGTGTTCGGGCGCGAGGACATGCTCGCCGACCCGCGCTTTGCGACCCACGCCGGGCGGGTGAAAAACTATGCCGCACTGAAGGGCTGGCTGACCGAATTCCTGCTGACGCAATCCGCCGCTGAGCTTGAGATCGCGCTGACCACTGCGGGCGTTCCCGCCGCGATGCTGCGAGATGTGGGCGAGATCATGCAGCACCCGCACATGGCTGCGCGGGGGCTGGTGCAGCAGGCCTCGCTGCCGGGGACCGACAGGTTGCTCGACGTTCTCGGCCCCGGTTTTGCGGTCGATCACGACGCCACGCCGGACCACGTCCCTGCGCTGGGCGAACACACCGATGCCGTGCTGGGCGAACTGGGCTATGACGCCCACGCAATCGCGGCACTGCGCGCGGCAAAGGCGATCTGATGGCGGCCGACGAAATCCTGCTGCTCGGCGATCTGATCCTCGACGTCCCTGAACCCGATCACTGGCTGTCAGGCATTGCGCCGATCCTGCGTGAAGCGGACTGCGTGATCGGCCATCTCGAGGTGCCTTACACTACCAGCGAGGAAGAAATGCCGGGCGACGTCCCCGCCCCGGGAGCAGATCCTTCACACCTTGATGCCCTTGCGCGCGCCGGAATCGATGCCGTTTCCATGGCGGGCAATCACATGATGGACTGCGGCGCCGAAGGTCTGGTGGACACCATCACCGGGCTGGACCGCAATGGCATCGCGCACTCCGGTGCTGGAATGACGCTTGCCGAAGCTCGCAGGCCTGCGATGCTCAAGGTTGGGAATCGCACGCTCGCCCTGCTGAGCTACAATTGCGTTGGTCCGGAGCTGTGCTGGGCAGCCGACGACAGGCCTGGATGCGCCTATGTCAATGTGCTTGCCACCGATGGTGGGCCAAGCCGCCCGCAAGCGACATTGCGCGATATTGATCCGGCGTCTCTCGCCGCAATGGAAGCCGACATCGCCGCCGCCCGCGCATCTGCTGATGGCGTGATCGTCGCCCTGCACAAAGGTGTAACGCATACCCCTGTGCACCTCGCCGCTTATGAGCGACCGTTGGCTCAGGCCGCGGTCCGCGCCGGGGCCGATGCCGTCGCGGGCCACCACGCCCATATTGCGCAGGGCATCGAGATTTTCGAGGGCCAGCCGATCTTCCACGGCCTCGGCAATGGCTGCGTCGTTACTCACGCGCTGGCGCCTGCGCAGGACCACCCCGCCCGCGCCGAATGGGCAGCGCGCCGACAGAAATTGTTCGGTTTCGAGCCTCTCCCCGACTACCCGCTCGCACCGTTTCACCCCGAAGCGCGGAACGGCATGATCGGGCGGCTGCTGTGGCACGCGGACGGACGGATCGAGGCGGGACTGATCCCGATCTGGTTCGAAGCGCCCGGACGCCCGGTGCCGGCTGGCGATAAGGCGGCAGACGTGATCAGCTACCACCTGTCCAGCGGCTCGTCTGCGGGATTGCCCAGCCTTTCCGCCAAGGACGACGGCCGGGCCTTTATGCTCTCGCCCGCTTAGACGATCCCCGCGCCCAGCCCCACAGCCTTGCGTTCCTGCGCCTTGCGCTCGCGCCACTTGCTCTCACGGTAAACCGCCAGCACGTCGATCGCACCGCCGGCTTCAACGCGGGCCTTGGCGAGAATTGGCGCGACATCGACATTGTAGGCGCGGCGCAGCGCCTGAAACGCCATCATCGTGTCGTTGCTTTCCTGCGCGGCGTGCAACGCCTCGCGGTCGACCAGCACAGCCTTGGCGTAGCACTGGGTGATGGCCTCGGCACTTGAGAGCATCGATTCAATCGGATCGGTCACATTGTGCGACTGGTCGATCATGTAGCTGGGGTTGAAACCCTCGCGCGGGTTCAGCTCCGCCTCGATCAGTTCGTTGAACACGAGGAACAACTGGTGCGGATTGATCGATCCGGAATCGAGATCGTCGTCGCCGTACTTGCTGTCATTGAAATGGAAGCCGCCCAGCTTGCCGAAGCGGTGCAGGCGGGCAACGATCTGTTCGATGTTCACGTTGGGCGCATGGTGGCCGAGATCCACGAGGCACTTGGCCTTGGGACCGAGCTCCTGCGCGGCGAGGATCGAGCTGCCCCAGTCGCTGATCACGGTTGAGTAGAAGGCCGGTTCGAACATCTTGTGTTCGAGCAGCATCCGCCAGTCATCCGGCAGCGCGGCATAGATCTCGCTCGCTGCATCAAGATAGCGATCAAGGCTGCGGGCGAAGTCTTGCTGGCCGGGGAAATTCGTACCATCGCCCACCCACACCGTCAGGTCCGTCGAGCCAAGCTGCTTGCCGATCTCGATGCATTCGATGTTGTGTTCCACCGCCTGTGCCCGCGCGCCGGCGTCCTGCGAGGACAGCGAGCCGTTGGCATATGTATGCGCCTGGCCGACCTGATCCTGGAAAGTGTTCGAATTCACCGCATCGAAGCCGAGGCCCAGCTCGGCGGCTTCCTCGCGCAGAGCCTTGAAGTCGCTCACCTTGTCCCACGGGAAGTGCGGCGAAACGCGCGGGGTGACGCGGGAGAGCTGGTTGATGACCGCGCAGTCCTCAAGCTTTTCGTGGATGTTGGTCGGCTCGCCGGCGATCGGGAACTTGGCAAAGCGCGTGCCACCCCGGCCCGCACCCCAGCTGGGCACGGCAACGGAAAAATTCGCGACGCGGTCCTTGATGGCATCGATGTCGATCCCGGTGCGGGCGAGCTTGCGGCCCAGCGAGGCGTAGTCGTCCTCCAATGCATCAAGCTCGCGGGCGTTGCTTTCGGCGATCAGGTCGGCGGAAATCGGCAGGTTGGTCATGGTAATCCTCTCCCCCGGGGCCTCAGCGCGTGAACGCCTGGGCATTGCCCGCATCGACATTGATCATGTTGCCGGTCGACTTTGCCGACATGTCGCTGGCAAGCCAATAGGTGGCCTCGGCGATGTCCTCGGGCAGCACGTCGCGCTTCAGCATCGAGCGGTTGCGGTAGTGCTCTTCCAGCTCCGCACCGGGATCAATCTTGTTGTTGGCGGCGCGTTCCTTGCGCCAGTCGCCGTCCCAGATCTTGCTGCCCTTGATCACAGCATCGGGGTTGACCACGTTGACGCGGATGCCTTCTGGCGCACCTTCGAGTGCGAGGCAGCGGGCAAGATGGTTCGCCGCCGCCTTGGCCGAGGCATAGGCCGAAGCCCCGCTCGCCGCAGCGACCGCGTTCTTCGAGCCGATGAACACCACCGAGGTGCCGCCCTGCGCTTTCATGGCTTTCAGCAGCGGCCAGGCGTGCTTGGCGGTGAGAAAATAGCCCTGAGCCAGAACATCGAAATTGCGGTCCCACAGTTCAACCGTGGTCTGCTCGATCGGCGCGGAAGAGGCGATGCCGGCATTGGCCACTAGCACGTCCAGACCGCCGAATTCACGGGCGGTCAGATCGAAGGCAGCCTTGACCTGCGCCTCGTCTGTGACGTCACAAGTGGCCGCGCGGACCACGTCCTTGCCGAACTGGCCGGCAAAGCCGTTGCAGACCTCTTGCACTGCCGTTGCATCGCGGTCCGCGAGCATCACGCAGGCACCTTCACGCAGCAGCCGCGCCGCGGTCGCCGCGCCGATGCCGCCAGCCCCGCCTGTGACCAGCGCGATCTTGCCGACCATCGGCTTGGGCGCCGGCATGCGCTGCAGCTTGGCTTCTTCAAGCAGCCAGTATTCGATGTCGAAGGCTTCCTGCTCGTCAAGCGCAATGTAGTCACCGATGGCTTCCGCCCCGCGCATGACGTTGATCGCATTGCCATAGAACTCGCCGGCCAGCCGCGCCGTGGTCTTGTCCGTGGCAAAGGTCATGCGTCCAATGCCGGGAACCAGCACCACGACGGGATTGGCGTCGCGCATCGCGGGTGAGTTGGGGCGCTTGCACCGTTCGTAATAGGCGGCGTACATCGCGCGGTAATCGGCAATCTTTTCCGCAAGATAGGCATCATCCTGCAAGCGCGCGGGATCAAGCGTCAGCGGCGCGATCTTGGTGCGCAGGAAATGATCAGGGCAGCTGGTGCCAAGCCCGGCCAGCCGTTGGAACTCGGCCGAACCGGTGAATTCCAGCGCCTCGGCATCATCCGACCAGTGGCCCAGCTTGCGGCGAGCGCCGGTCATCAGGCCGCGCAGACGGGGCATCAAATCGGCGACAATGGCGGCGCGGTCGGCGTTGGGCGCGGTCACTTGCCCGCCGAAAGCGGGGCCGGCAGCGAGCTTGGCATTAAGGTAGTTGGCGGCATCGGCGATCAGTTCGACAGTGTGTTCGTAACAGGCCTTGGCGCTGTCCGCCCAGCAGATGATTCCGTGCCCGGCGAGCATCACGCCTTCGACACCGGGGTTCGCCGCAACGTAGTCGCGCAGCATCACGCCGAGGGTATAGCCGGGGCGCTTCCACGGCAGCCAGCCGATCTTGCCGCCCCAGATCTCCAGCGTCGCCGCCTCCCCGCCCGAGCTTGCAGCGAGCGCGATGATCGCGTCGGGGTGGACGTGATCAACATGTGCGAAGGGCAGCAGCGAATGCAGCGGCGTATCGATGCTGGCGGCGCGGCCGTTCAAGTTGAAGGTGCAGTGGGGCAGATAGCCGACCATCTTGTCGTCATCTTCCGGGCCGGAGTAGTGCGCTTCAAGGCCGAGCAGCTTGTCCTGATACAGCGTTGCGAAACCATCGAGCTTCATCGAGCCGATGTCTCCGCCCGAACCCTTCACCCACAGCACTTCGACCTGCGCACCCGTGAGCGGATCGGTCTCGACGATCTTGGCCGAGGTATTGCCGCCACCGAAATTGGTCACCGTCAGATCGCTGCCGAGCAGGTTCGAGCGATAAAGCAGCAGCTCCGCTTCGCTCAACTTCGCAGCCACCGCATCGTCCCAGCGACTGCCAGGAACTGCGAAAGGAAGAGCGGCGGAAATCTGGGTATGGGCGTTCATGGCAATCCTCGGATGTCCCAGCGGACGGATATTGGCGGCTTGACTCGGCTTGGCGATCCTGTAGCAATTTTACTGGAAAAGATCAAACATGATTGTTATTGATCGTTTGGATCTGCTTGGGAGAGGCCGTTGGCCGAAGGCGCGTACATCGTTGTCGATTTCGGCAAGACGCTCAGCAAGGTGTCGTTGTGGACGCGCGATGGGCGGTGCCTGACCCGGGTCACGCGGCCCAATGAGCTGCGCGATGTTGACCCCTATGCTCCTCTCGATACCGAGGCCAACGCGGCATGGTTGATTGAAACCTTAGGCGGTTTTGCCGTTCATCCGGTGGAAGCCATCATCCCCGTGTCGCACGGTGCTGCGCTAGCAGGAGTGCGGGACGGCCAGCTTGCTTTCCCTTGCATCGATTACGAATGGGAACTGCCAGCCGCTGACCTTGCCGCCTATCGCGCAGAGCGGGACAGCTTCACGATCACCGGTTCGCCGGCCCTTCCCGCAGGCCTGAATTTGGGCGCGCAATTGCATTATCTGGATTCAAGCGGCGCGCTCGATGGCGTGACGCTGATGCCTTATGCGCAGTACTGGGCCTGGCTCCTTAGCGGCCATGCGGCCAGCGAAGTCACCAGCCTCGGCTGTCATTCCGATCTGTGGAACCCTGCCGCAGGTGACTTCTCCCCGATGGCCAAGGCGCGAGGCTGGGCCGACAAGTTCGCGCCGGTAGTCCGCGCCGGAGACACAGTCGGAACCCTGCTGCCGGAAGTCGCAGAGCGTACTGGCCTTCCAAAGACCACTCGCGTCCTGGCCGGACTGCACGATTCCAACGCCGCCCTTCTCGCCGCTAGAGGCTTCGCCGAAATCGCGGATAACGAAGCAACGGTCCTGTCCACCGGAACATGGTTCATCGCCATGCGCCTCGCCGCCGAAGAAGTTGATACGGCCGGCCTGCCCGAGGCGCGGGACTGCCTTGTGAATGTCGATGCCTATGGCCGCCCGGTACCCTCCGCACGCTTCATGGGCGGGCGCGAGATCGAGACTCTGATCGAGATCGACACCCGCCGTGTCGACATCAAGCCCGACCAGCCGGCACTTCTTGCTGCGGTGCCAAAGGTGGTGAGCGATGGTGCCATGGTGCTGCCGACACTGGCACCCGGTTGCGGCCCCTTCCCCGACAGCGAATTCCGCTGGGTGAACCGCCCCGAATGCTGGTTCGAGCGCCGCGCAGCTGCCTGTCTTTATGCCGCGCTGGTAGCCAACGAGTCTCTCGAACTGATCGGATCGAAGGACCGCCTGCTGATCGAAGGGCGCTTTGCCGAGGCGGACGTCTTCGTCCGCGCGCTTGCATCGCTGCGACCAAACACGAGAGTGTTCACCGCCAACGCCCACAACGACGTGTCCTTTGGTGCGCTGCGGCTGATCGAACCGGCGCTGCGCCCGCAAGGCGAACTGGTGTATGTCGCGCCGCTCGAAACAGACCTCACCGAATACCGCGCGCGCTGGTGCGCAGAAATAGAACGCAAGGGAGAAGCAGCATGAGCACGGCCGGTACGGGCAAGGAAAGCTGGCGGGACACGATCCTGGCCGGTCTCGCCAATTATATCGACGCGGGATCGATCGTCGCGGGATCGGTGGCGCTGGCCTTGTGGAAGGAGATTTACGGCCTGTCAGACAGCTTTATCGGCCTGATCGCGGCCTTCAGCGCCAATGCCATCTCGGCCGGCGTCGGGGCCTTCATCGGCGGCTGGCTGTGTGACCGCTTCGGCCGCAAGAAGATCTACCAGTACGATATGCTGTTTTACGCATTCGGCATGCTGTTCCTGATCTTCGCCAGCTCTGCGTGGATGATCATCGCGGGCTTCCTGCTGGTTGGCCTCGCAGTCGGCGCGGACATTCCGGCGAGCTGGTCGCTTATCGCCGAACAGGCACCCGACCAGAAGCGCGGAGCCCATTCCGGCGTGGCGCAGGTTCTCTGGTACCTCGGCCCGGTCGTGGTCTTGCTCGCGGCCTATTTCCTCAAGCCTTACGGTATCGACGGGGTGCGCTGGCTGTTCATCCACCTCGCTGTCCTGGCCCTCGCTCTCACCTTCCTGCGCAGCCGCATGAAGGAATCGCAGCGCTGGGAGGACAGCCAGGCCGCCAAGAGCGGCCAGGCGCAGGGCATTCCCTGGGGCGAGCTTTTCAGCCCGCGCTACGTCAAATCGATGCTCTACCTGATCTGCATGTACGGGCTGTGGAACCTCTGGGCCGGTTACAACGGCTTCTTCACGCCATACCTGATCGAGCAGAACAACCTGCCCGAATGGGCCGCCACGGTTGTCCCGGCGAGCTACTTCGGCATCGGCATCGTCTCGATCCTGACAATCTTCATGACCCTGTCGGACAAGGTCAACCAGCGCACAATGTTCGGCATTTCCGCGCTGATGCACGTCGTTGGCATGGCGCTGCTGGCAGTCCTGCCGTTCACCCTGCCGGTAGTCATCGTCCACATCCTGATCATGGGCATCGCCGGCGGTTTCGGCGCGCAGAGCTTCTTCCAGCTGTGGAGCGCAGAAATGTTCCCTACTGCCATCCGCTCGACCGCGCAGGGCGTGACCTTTGCCGTGGTGCGCATCGGCCTTGGCATCTGGAGCCTTGCCGTCCCCACGCTCGCCTCGGCGGATTTCCACACCCTCGCGTGGATCCTCACCGGTTTCCTGGTTGCTTCCGGCCTGATCGGCTATATCTGGGCTCCCAGCAATCAGGGCAAGTCGCTCGAACAGCTTGAGGCCGAACGGGGGTAACCACACCATGCACGCAGAGGAGCGTGAGCGACTGATCCTCGAGGTCATGCAGCCGGCGGGCTTCGTCAGCTACCGTGACCTTGAGGCGCGGCTCGACGCCAGCCCGGCGACGATCCGGCGTGACCTGACGCGGCTGGAAAGCGCGGGCCGCATCACGCGCGTTCATGGCGGCGCCAAGCTGAACGATGTGCAGGACAGCACCCGACTGTTCGGCACGCCTTTCGACCAGTCGATCACGCAGAACCTCGTTGCCAAGCAGGCTATCGGCAAGGTTGCGGCCGGTCTGGTTGAACCCGGCGAAGGCATCATGATCGATGGCGGCACGACCACCCTGCAGATGTGCCCGCACCTCGCGGGGCTCGACTGTCAGGTCCTGACCAATTCGCTCTACATCGTGAATGCTCTGCTGCCGCAGGCAGGTACGCGCATCCTGCTGCCCTCGGGTACGGTTTTTCGCGAGCAGAACATCATCCTAGCCGCCGCGGGCGAGGAATCGATGCCGCGTTTCCATGCGCCAAAGCTGTTCATGGGCGCGGCGGCGGTCGGTCCTCAGGGGATCATGCAGGCTGATGTCGTGTTGGTCGCGGCAGAACGCCGCCTGATCGACCGGGCGGAGAAGGTGATCCTGCTCGTGGACAGTTCCAAGTTCTCCTCGCAATCCGGCACGATTGTGTGCGGACTTGAGGAAATCGATGCGATCATAACCGACGCCTTGCCGCCTGGCTTTGCAGCAGTGCTCGAAAAAGCAGGCGTCGAGGTCATCCTGACCACGTCCGGTCAGTTCGAGGGATAAACCCCCGCCAGCACTTCGCCGAAGTGGCGCTTTACATGCTCGTTGCAGTCGCAGGCGATCGATTGGATGGCCTCTAAGTTCGTCACGCTGAGTTGGCGCCAACCGGTCTGGACAATACCGTCATCCTTGAACCGCGCGATCACACGGGTGATGTAGCTGCGGCCAACCCCCAGCATCTCCGCGAGCTGGTCCTGAGTAATACGCAGCACGCGGCTGCCGGTCCGCTCGTAAGTGGCGATGATCCATTTGGCGGCACGCTGGTCGATGTTGTGCGAGGCGTTGCAGGCAACTGACTGGAATATCTGCGCCATCATGCAGTCCGCGTAGCGCGAAAACAGGTGGCGGATCGAATCCGATCGTTCCTTGACCTCTTCTAGGACTTCGGCGCGGATGGTGAGGAACTTGCCGCCGGTCTGCACAGTGCAGCGCGAATAGCTCGGCAGGCGCCCCTGGCTGACAATTCCGCCCATTGCGCCTTCGCGGCCGATCAGAGCAGTCTCCACGCCTTTGCCTTCAGGAAGCTCGACAATGTAGGCGGCAATTGCGGTGCCACAGGGGAAATAGACCGTCTGGACATGGTCCCCGGGGCGATAGAGCGTCTTCCCTGCCGGCAGTTCGACAAGGTTCAGATAGGGCTCGATGATGCTGTGGTCTTCCGGGCGCAAGGCGCGCAAAAGGTTATTCCCGTTCTCGCCGTTCATGCTCTTCCCCGTCAGGCCCGTGAGCTTGCTCAACGCACTGAGGGTGAACTGGTTCCCGTTTGTGCACTTGTGGGTAGAAACGGGTTTCAGCACTGAATATTAGAGCACATATCGCCTTCGATTATTCTGGTGAAAACGGGGCCGCTCTTCCAGATCCGGCTCATGTTTGCACCTGCCGGGTAGCCATTAAGCGAAACCGCGTCTGCCCGCGTGCTGGAGGCAGGGAGAACTGCGCCTTGCTGACCGGAGACGTCTTGATTGTCGAAGACATGATGATCATCGCCATGGAGGCAGAAGAGCAACTTCGCGATGCCGGAGCGGAAATCTGCCACCTGTCCACTTCGGTAGCCGATGCCCTGGAACTGTTGTCGAACAAAAGCATCACCTTTGCCCTGCTCGACGTAAACCTAGGGCTTGAAGTGTCCGAACCAATCGCCGCCGTGCTTAAAGAGCGTGGCATCCCTTTTGTCGTGGCAAGCGGTTACGGCGAGAAGAGCATCGGCCATCCGGCCCTTAGTTCCGCGCCGCTGCTAACCAAGCCCTATACCCCGGCACAGCTGCGGGGAGCTATCGAAAGGGCCTTGCGAACACACTAGCCGCGGCATTTCCACGGGAAACAAATGACTTGGATGATGGTTAGGCCCTGACCACGTTCGCGGTTCGGCAGCCAGTCCCATGAAGCTAGTTTATGTCAGTGACGACCTCCCTGGAATTACCCGGCGCCTGCTGCGGGGAAAATGGGCCTATTTCGCGGCTGACGGCGGGCGGATTACTGACCGGGAAGAAATCACCCGGCTCAACGCCATCGCCCTTCCTCCCGCCTATGTCGATGCCTGGTTCGCACCTGCGGCCAATGCCCACATACTTGCCACGGGCATCGACGCCAGGGGCGCAAGCAGTACCGCTACCATCCCGAATTCCGTACGCAGCGCGATGCCCGCAAGTTCGACAGCTGCGCCTGCTTCGCCCGCCTGCTCCCGTTGATACGGCAACGGGTTGAGAGTGACCTTGCCGCTCCCGCCATCAGCCGCGAACGCGCCATTGCCTCTGTCATTCGCCTTCTCGACACCGGCGGCATCCGCGTCGGCAACGAAGCCTATGCCAAAGCCAACAAGAGCTTCGGCGCAACAACCTTGCGGATGCGCCATGCCAAGGTCAGCGGCAACACGCTCCACCTTACATTCCGGGCCAAGAGCGGCAAGCAATGCGCCATGCGGGTATCGGACCGCGGACTCGCCCGTTTCGTCCGCGCCATGCAGGACCTGCCCGGACAGCGCCTGTTCCAGTATGTCGACGACCATGGAGAAGCGGCACCGGTCTCATCTTCAGACGTCAACGACTACATTCGTGAAACTATGGGCGGCGAATTCACGGCCAAGGATTTCCGCACCTGGACAGCATCGGCGGTGGCGTTCGAAACGGTGCATTCGGCAGAGGGCACCGTGCCCAAGCAATCCGTGCTGGAAGCCGTCGCGGACCAGCTCGGAAATACACCGGCCATCGCGCGCAAGTCCTATGTCCACCCGGCGATCCTTGCTGCGCTCGATGATCAGGAAAACTTGCGCAACCTTCGCCTCCCGCGTGCCACGCGCTGGCTATCCCGGCACGAGCGCGGCCTGATCGAATTCCTGGAGAATCAGCCAGCCTCGCGCGAACTTCTCAGCGCCTAAAGCCGCTAGGATTGCCGTATCGCCAAGAACAGGGTGGTCAGCGCGATTGTCGCCATCATGACCGCCACGATCGGGAACGCGTGAGCTTCCGGCTTGAACATATCGAGCGAGAAATTCATTCCGAAAATGCCCGCCAGCGCGCCGATTAAGCCGATACCAACGGTGATCACCGTCAATCGCTGGAGCAGCCGGTTGGTGTTCTGGGCTACGCGGGTGGCGTAAAGATCGTAGCTAGAAAGTACAGTATCGCGCGTCCGATCGACCGCATCGACCAGCCGGCGATAGGCCTCGGCAAGATGGGTCAGGTGCTCACGGTCGCTGTCGTCCACTGCGGGTCCAAAGTCCGGCCGGTCGAGCGTGGCTATGGCGCGGCGGTGGTCGGCGATGATGCCCCTCAATCGTGCGGTGTGCCTCCTTAGAACGGCCAGCGTATTGAGCGGATCGTGCCGTTGGCGTGATCGGAACACCTGCTCGTCGAGCGCATCGAGACGTTGTTCGATGGCTGCCAAATGTTCATGGAATGCCTCGAAATGCGCCATCAAGAGCGATACCGCCAGCGCCGTTGCCGTGAGACTGCCCTTGAGCGTCTCCCCAGTATCGCAGTCCAGGTAGCGCTCAACGAGGCTCATGGGCTTGTCGGATAATGTGACGAGCCAGTTGCGACCGACAACGAGGATCATCTGGTCCTCAGAATGCCCGGCCTCATTGGGCACCGCGGGCACCGAAAGGCAGAACCTGGCATCTTGAACCACAACCCCGCCGCGCAGGATGAAATCCTTGTCAATTTCCTCGATCGGGTGCGGCGAGGTATCGTGGTCGCCCGTCAAGATCAGCCAGTAGATCTGCTTATCGGGAATCGAAGCCACGTCGTCCAGCGGTTCGATCTCACGGTCGACGCCGTCGGCATCGAACAGCACGGCGCGGACTTTCTGGTCCTGCGGCATTGAGAAGCTCCCGGCTGGCAATAGCAGATGAAACGCCCCTTCGCGGGCAATTGTTCCCTATTGCGAACCCGCGCGCCCTCAGCCGGTTGGCGAGTCGCGCCGGAGAACCCGCCGCACCCGTCCCGATCACTTGTGAACATTTTGCAGGTGCGGTTTTTGGCCTTCGCAAATGCAGCAATTTCCAGCATTTCCGGCAGAATGAAGGCCATTTACGACGAGATGACTTTTTTGTTGCAGTGCAGCAGGAACTTGATAGCCTCGACCCTGTTTAGCCAGTGACGGAACTGTACCGACGGGAACTCCACGGCATGCAACAACAGGTCTTTACCTCTCCTCAGCTCCCTCAGTCAGGGTCGCTTCGCGGCGCGTCGCAGGCAGGAAAGATCCTTCCTTTCTTCGAGCCCAGCGCCAAGTTCGTCGTGGAAGGCGCTGCCAAAGTAGCGGTCATCGGCACCTACACTCCGCGCAAGTGCGGCATCGCCACCTTCACCGCCGATCTCACCGAACAGCTCGGCATCTGGCATCCCGAAGTACAAACCGAAGTCTACGCGCTCGATCACCCGAATAGCGGGCTTACCTATGACCGTGTCCGTTCGGTCATAGATTGCGAAAGCGCTGACTGTTACCGGCAGACTGCCCGCCGGATCAACGAAGGCGGCTACGGTGCCGTCTGGCTCCAGCACGAATTCGGCATTTTTGGCGGACCTGACGGAGAGCTGGTCTGCGATTTCGTAGACCGGCTGGCCGCGCCGCTGATCGTGACCTTCCACACGGTGCTTGCAGAGCCTTCACCCAACCAGGAACGGATTGTCCGCCATCTTCTGGCGCGTTCCTCGCGCGTCATGGTGATGTCGCGGCACGGCCGGGATCTGCTGGTTTCGCGTTACAATGCCAATGCGGAACTGATCGACGTTATCCCCCACGGCGCACCAGACCGTCCGTTCGGCCGAGAGGATCGATTCAAGCGCGAACTCGGCCTGGAAGGTCGCAATGTCATCATGACTTTCGGCCTGCTCGGCCCTGGCAAAGGCCTTGAGCAGATGATCGGGGCCTTGCCGGACATTCTCGAAAAGCACCCCGACACGGTCTACCGGATCGTTGGTGCCACACACCCGAATCTCGTCGCCCGCGATGGCGAGGCTTATCGGGAGGGCCTGGAAGCCCTTGCCGAAAAGCTTGGCGTGAGCCACGCATTGCAATGGGATAACCGCTTTCTCGATACCGGCGAGCTGCTCGACCAGCTTGAGGCCTGCGATATCTACGTCACCCCGTACCTCGGCCTTCAGCAGGCAACCTCGGGAACCCTCAGCTATGCGGTGGCACTGGGCAAGGCCGTGGTTTCTACGCCCTACGTTCATGCCCGCGAATTGCTTGACGGCGGGGTGGGCGTTCTCGTGAAGCCGAACTGCGTGCGTTCTATCGCCGAAGCCGTGAACGGCCTGCTCGACGACCCCGACCACCTCGCGGCAACAAAACGCCGCGCCTATCGCGCCGGGCGCGAGACAATCTGGCCGCGCTTCGCCGAAGCCAGTGCGGGACTCATCGCGCGGTCGGTCGCGGAACCGGTCCGCGATGTGCCGATCACCGCCGCACCGGGCATGTGCGGGGTCTGGGCGATGTGCGACGGCACCGGCATGTTGCAGCATTCCATTGGCGTCGTACCGGATCGCCGTCATGGCTATTGCCTGGACGACAATGCCCGCGCGCTGATCCTGATGAACCTGTCCGAAGGCGTAACCGCGACGGAGCGGCTGCAGTGGTCTTCGACCTTTGCAAGCTTCATCCAGTACGCCTGGAACCCGGACAAGAGCGCATTCCGCAATTTCATGCGTTACGACCGTACCTGGTGTGAGGAAACAGGCTCGGAGGATTCCTACGGACGTGCGCTTTGGGCCCTGGGCCACACCGCAGCCCATGCACCCGATGCCGATATGCGTGCCTGGGCGCAGGAATGGTTCGACATTACCTGCCCGCCCTTCGCCTCAATCGATTCGCCGCGGGCCCTGTCCTTCGCCATGCTCGGGGCGGCAGCCGTACTCTCGGTCCGGGGGAGCCATCCGGTTGCCTACGTCACGCTGGAGCGCGGTGGTTCCTTATTGGCGCACTTGCTCGAAGCGGCCCGGCGGCCTGACTGGACCTGGTTCGAAGCCGTCCTGGCCTATGATAACCCCCGCATGCCGCAAGCACTTATAGAGGCCGGCATGCTGCTCGGGCGGTCGGACTGGGTTGCTGTCGGGCTCGAAACGCTTGAGTGGATCAATGCGCGCCAGACCGCGGAACATGGCCATTTCCGTCCGGTAGGGTCCGAGGGATTCGGCCTGGCCTATGACCAGCTGCCATTCGACCAGCAACCCCTTGAAGCGCAGGCCGCAATTGAAGCTGCCGCAACCGCTTTTCGCGCAACCAGGGACAAGCGCTGGATCGCGCCTGCTCTCGCCGCTTACCGCTGGTACTTCGGCATGAACGATCGCGGGGTCGTCCTTGCCGACATTGCTACCGGTCGCTGCCGCGATGGCGTCACTCCCGGGGGGGCAAACGCCAATTGCGGCGCCGAATCGATCCTTGGCTTCCAACTCGCCCATGCGGCGGTGACGGGATTGCTTCGCAGCGCAAAGGCGGCCAGAACTGCGCCTGAAGAGCCGCGCAGCACGACAGGAATTACGGTTGAATCGACAGCGGAAAGACAGCGCCAGTCCCTTGCGAATACTTGACCAGCGGCTCCACGCCGATCCATCTCGCGTCGTCCTGCGCCCGTTCCACCTCGGGTGGCAATCGACCAGCGCACCCGGCGGACGGGCGCACAGGCTGGTTCAGGATGTCGCCGGCCTGAGCGAAGAACGCGTCGAGCAGGAATATGCCCGGGTGGCGCAGGACTTTCTGGAAAGGCACTGGCAGACCGAGCAGATGTTCGGCCGCCGTTATTCCGAGGTCGAGGCCAATCTCGGGATCGACTGCTCGGGATTCTCGCTGACCCGTAAACGCCTGATCGGCGCCTATTTCTGCCACGAATATACCTATGCCGCCGCCGCCCTGATGAATCCGTCGATCGTGCCGCATCCCGATCAGTCCGGCATGCTCGATGGCTATATCCGCTTCGTCATGAGCCTGCGCGCGGTTGGCGAAGGGCACATCAGCTCGATCGTCTTCCGCGAAGGGATCGCCGCGCCTGACGGCACATTCGAGCTTTGGCCGCAAAGCGCCTTTGCGACCTCGGTCGAGCTCGAAGAGGAGAGCATGACCGACGCCGATGACGGCGTCACCGTGTTCCGCCACGCCGACTCCAGCTTGTCCAATACGGTGATCTTCCCGATCACCGAACAGCAGCGCGGCGGGCTGGAAGACCTGCGCATGGTGCAGTTCGACCATGAGGACGGCTCATGCGAGTGGATCGGCACCTATACCGCCTATTCGGGCAGTTCGATCCGCTCGGAGCTGCTGAGGACGCGCGATTTCCGCAAGTTCGACCTTGAGCCGATCGAAGGCGCGGCGGGGCGCAACAAGGGAATGGCGCTTTTTCCGCGAATGATAGACGGCCAATACATGATGGTCGGGCGGCAGGACGGCAAGAACCTGTTCCTGCTCCGCTCCGACAGGGCCAATGTCTGGGATGACGAAGGCGTGCTGCTGATGGAGCCGCGGTATCCCCGGGAGTTCATCCAGATCGGCAATTGCGGCTCGCCGATCCTGACCGACGCCGGCTGGCTGATGTTTACGCACGGTGTGGGCGCGATGCGCAAATACGCGCTTGGCTGCGCCCTGCTCGACAAGAACGACCCATCCAAAGTCCTGGCCCGCACGAGCGAGCCTGTGCTGACTGCGGAGGATGCCGATCGGTCGGGCTATGTGCCGAACGTCGTCTACACCTGCGGCGCGTTGAAGGTCGGTGAGCAGTTGCTGATCCCCTACGGCATCTCGGACAGCGCCGTCGGCTTTGCCTCGGTCGCCGTGGCCGATCTCATCGCCTCGATGGACTGACTGCAATCGCGCGGACGATCAGGAACCGGTGCATCTGGACAAGATGCGCCGCGATGCCCTTTCACTTCGGCCAAGGCACGCTATCCATGCGTGCATCCTGAATGCCGGAGGCCGCGCTAATGTCCGAAGAACCGCACTTGCTCGTTGATGTCGTGGACGACACGATCCTTGTCGCCACCTTCAACCGGCCGGACAAGCTCAACGCCATGAGCAACGAGCTGATGCGGCTGCTTGAGGAAGCGGTTGACCGTTACCGCGAGACGCCCGAGCTCAAGGTCATGCTGATCAAGTCACACGGCCGCTACTTCTCGTCTGGCGCGGACCTGCGCGAAGGCGGCGGCGGGCAGGCCAAGGGTTTTCCGACGCGCGGCTCGCAGATCCGGGAGAGCCATCGCCGCCTGCCCAGCGGCATGCGCCGGGTGTGGGACGAGATGGAAGGCATGGAAAAGCCCTTCGTCGTCGCCCATCACGCGCGCTGCGTGGGGGAGCCTGGAAATGTCGCTATCCTGCGATTTCCGCCTGGCCGCGAAGAGCGCGAGCTATGCCTTTCCTGAAGCGAAGTTTGGCGTTTTGCCGGCAACAAATGGCGTCAGCCGGCTGGTCCGCATCGTCGGCACCCACTGGGCGCGCTGGATGATCACCGCCAACATGCCGGTCGATGCCGACGAAGCCCGCATGATGGGCCTCGTCCACAAGGTCTACCCTGACGAGACGTTCGAGGAAGACGTGATGGCTTTCTGTCGCCACCTCGCAAAGCAGGACAGCGAAATGGTTGGCGCATCGAAGGTGGCGATCGAACTGGCCAAGGACCTGCCCGCACATCAAGCCGCATCGGTCGAGCGGCTAGTCAATTCATCGCTGATGCTCAGCCCGCATTACAAGGACCTGATGATGGCCCACGTCGCCAGCATCGGGAAGGGCAAAGGCGGCTGAGGCGGTTTAGCTGAAGCTATCGCCAAGCTGTTCGCGCAGAACGGTTTTCTGCACCTTGCCCATGCCGTTTTTCGGCAGTTCATCAACGAAGACCACACGGCGGGGCATCTTGAAGCGGGCAAGCTTGTCGGTGAGCGCGCCTGTGATGGCCGCGCCGTCGGCGAAGCCCGGCTCCCGCGGCACGACAACCGCAACCACGCCCTCACCCATGTCCGGATGCGGCACGCCGATCACGGCGCTCTCGCGCACTTGCGGCAGTTCGTCGATCGCGGTTTCGACCTCTGCGGGGTAGATGTTGTAGCCGCCCGAAATGATCAGGTCCTTCGCGCGCCCGACAATCGAGACATAGCCGCGCTCGTCGATGAAGCCGAGGTCGCCCGAGATGAAATAGCCGTCGCGGAATTCCGCAGCGGTCTTTTCGGGCATCTGCCAATAGCCCAGGAACACGTTTGGACCCTGGATTTCGATGACGCCGATCTCGCCCTGGGGCAGCACGCGGCCGCTCTCTGGATCGGCGATACGGATCGACACGCCCGGCAGCGGATGGCCGACCGTTCCCGCAATCCGGTCCCCGTCATACGGGTTCGACGTGTTCATGTTCGTCTCGGTCATGCCATACCGTTCAAGGATGGCATGGCCGGTCCGCTCGGAAAACTCGCGGTGAATGTCCGCCGAGAGGGGTGCCGATCCGGAAATGAACAGACGCATGTGCGACACCAATTCGCGGGTAAAGGCAGGCTCCTTGAGCAAGCGGATGTAGAAAGTCGGTACGCCCATCATCACCGTCGCGCGCGGGAGGGCCTCGATCACTCGGGACGCATCGAAGGCAGGCAGGAAAATCATTTGCGAGCCGGTCGCGAGGACGAGGTTTGTCGCGACGAACAGACCGTGCGTGTGAAAGATAGGGAGCGCGTGGAGCAGCACGTCCTCCGCCGTGAAGCGCCAGTAATCGCGCAGGGTGAAGCAGTTCGAGGCAAGGTTGCCGTGGCTCAGCATCGCGCCCTTCGACCGCCCAGTGGTGCCCGATGTGTAGAGGATAGCGGCGAGGTCTTCGTCAGCCATGGCGACCGTATCGAACAATTCCGAACAGCCCTGCGCGCCTTCGACCAGCGACCCCGCGCCGGCCGCGCCCATCGTTTCCACGCGCGGCACGCCTGCCGCCTCGGCAAGCGGCGCGATCGTGCCGAGAGACACCGGATCGCAGACGAACAGTGCCGGCGAGGCATCGCGCATGAAATAATCGAGCTCGCCGGCGGTATAGGCCGTATTCAGCGGCAGAAAGATGGCCCCCGCCCGCAGGCAGGCAAGGTAGAGCATGAGCATGTCGACGCTTTTGGGAGCCTGCACTGCCACCCGGTCGCCCTGCTCCACACCGAGTTCGCGCAGGCGGTTCGCCAGCCGCGCCGAGCGCGCTTCGACGTCTGCGTAGGTGGTAACCGGGCCGTCTGGCTCGACCGCAAAGGGCTGGCGGCGGTCTGCCGGGAAGTTGGCACGGAGACTGTCGTACAGATTGGGCATGGAGGCGCTTCCTTTGCCGCCGCCTTATTCACCAAGGCAGGGCTGCGTCCAGCCGGAATTCAGTGCGGGCGCTTGGCGAAGATGCCACTGGGCAGCAGCGCGGCAAAGACGCCGCAGAGGACCAGAAGCGGCAGCAGGGCAATGAGCGCCGCTGTCGATCCCGGCTGGCCGATCATCCGCGCACCGGCGAAATAGGCGCTACCGATGAGGGCGATGCCAAGCGCCCCGCCCGCCTGCTGCCCGGTCTTGAGCAAGCCGCTCGCCGCACCGGCGTGGTCGCGGTCGATCTGGGCCACGGCAACCGGATTGATGCAGCCGGAAAACATCCCCATTCCCGCGCCGGCCAGCACCAGCACCGGCACCAGCGTGACGAATTCAAGCTGCATGGCGCCGATGCCCGTCAATGTCAGGGCATAGGTCACGATCATCATTACCGCGCCAAGCACGAGCACCCAGCGCCCCCATTTCGGCAGAAGCTTGCGGCCAAGCACGGCGATGCCCAGCATCGCGCCGAAACCGAACGGCATGTGCAGCAGCCCGGTGGTCAGCGGCGTCTGCCCACGCTCTTCCTGCAAGGCGAAGGCAAAACACATCAGGAAACCGGTGTTGGCGGCGGCGAAGGCTACAGAGAGAGCCATGCCGATGGCGAAGGGCCGATTTTCGAAGAGGACGGGGTCAAACAGTGCCGCCCGCCCTTGCTCCACCCGCCGCGTAACATGCCGCCAGCCATACCAGCCTAGCGGAAGCGACAGCGCGAGGAGCGAAAGTTCGACGCTGTCCAGCGCGCCCTTGTCCCCCCGGATCAGCGGCCAGAGCAGCGCGGCAATGGCGAGGCCGAACAGCAGGATGCCGCCCGGATCAAAGCCTGCCGGGCGTCCGGAACGCGCCTCAGGCAGATAGAAATAGCCGAGCGCAATCGCGGTCAGACCAACCGGCAGGTTGATGAGGAAGATGAGCCGCCAGCCAAGATCGAACAGGTTCGCCTCGATCAGCACGCCGCCCAGGATCGGGCCAATGATCGATGCCAATCCGCCGATAACGCCAAACATGGCGAGCTTGGCAATGCGTTCGAGCGGCTGGAACATCACCTGCATCAACGCCATAAACTGCGGCGCCATGATCGCTCCGGTCGCGCCTTGCAGCAGGCGGGCAACGACCAGTTCGGTCCCGCTTCCCGCCGCGCCGCACAGGGCGGAGGACAGGGTGAAACCTGCCACCCCCCACAGGAACATGCGGCGATAGCCGAAGGTATCCCCCAGCCTTCCTCCCGCCATCAGCAGCAGGGCGAAGGCCAGGGCATAGCCCGCGACAATCCACTGCGAAGCCGCTGCATCGGCACTGAAATCGGCCCGGATCGCCGGCAGTGCGGTGTTGATGATCGTCAGGTCGACGATCTCCAGCACCAGCGCGACAACCATCGCCATCAGCGCGAGCGACTTCGCCCGCGGAGTCATCCTGTCAGCGTCGATCATCGCGGCCCATGTCCCCGTTCGCGCGCCCTTCAGGCGGCGAACAGCGCCTTGCACATGGCCTGGTGGCGGCGGACCTGTTCAAAGGCGTCGCGGGTGTCATAGGCATGGCCTTCCCACTCGCTGACCAGCGTGCCGGTGAAGCCGCCATCGCGGAACAGCGGCAGGATCGTGGCATAGTCGATCGCCTCTTCGACGAGGTCTTCGCTGACGCCATAGAACTTGCCGTGGATGTGGATGGTCCGATCGACCAGCGCGGCCCAGCTCTTCGGGTCGTTGTTGGCGAGGATGAAGTAGGCGAGCACGGCGGCCTGGATGTGCGCCGGCGCGTGTCCGTTGGCGAGGCCCCATTGGAACAGCTTGCCGGCCTTTTCGTGGCTCATGCCGGGTTCGACCCAGATTTCCTTGAGCTTGTCGAGCAGGCTCTCCGCCGCACCGGCCTTGCGCGCGGCGTTGAGCATCGATTCCGGGATGCGGCTCGCCGTGCCGCCGAAGTCCGGAATCCAGCCGAGCACCGGGGTGTTCAGCTTTTCATACATTTCGCCATAGGCTTGTACGGCGGGATGGCCGGCCCACATCGGCGCGTGGACTTCGACGCCCATGCGAATGTCGAGTTCTTCGGCATAGGGCGCGATTTCGGGCAGCAGCTCGACCGGCAGGGCGAACTGATAGCGGACGAGGGAGAAGCCCATCTTCTTTGCCGAACGCAGCTGGCGCTTGTGGTATTCGACAAGGCTGGCATCGTCGATCGGCTGCTGGCCGGGCTTCAGGAAGCGGTCGGAATTGATCGCGCAGCTTACCGGATTGAGGCCGACTTCAGCCATCAAGTCCTTGAAACGCGCAGCGAAATCGTCCGAAACGTCCGGGAACTCCTTGAAGTTCTGGAAGCCGATGATCTCGATGTTCGGCCCCATCTCGCGCCTTGCGACTTCGCGCAGCAGGCTTTCAAGATCGAACTGGCGGGTCAGCCATTCGTTGGTGAAGGAATAAAGCGTTACGCCCACCTGGGGGCCAGTTGCAGTGCTCATTTTCAGGTCCTCCCGGGTGATCAGGTTGACGCGCAGCGTGGACGTCTGCGGGTTGGTGCGCTTCATGCCGGGAATGTACGGCGGGTTGACGTTGACGGTCAGCGAGACGCTGTGTTCGCTGCCGGGTTCGGCGCTGTGGCCGGGCAGGACCAGGAAGGCGCTGTCACGCACGAACCAGAAGGCATTGGTCTGCTCGCCTAGTTCCGCCAGCGGCCAGCGCGCACCGTCGTATTCGACAATTGCATTGGACAGGTCGACATCCGCGCCGTCGATTGCGACCGAGGGGATTTCCACGGTCGAGAACGGCAGCGAGCGGTACCAGGGCAGCCGCATGGCGAGTCGCAGCCCCTCAGGCGTGGCAGTCAGCCCCTCTTCGCCAATGACTCGTTCAACGGGCAGCATCGCATTCTCTCCCTTGCGCTAATTAGAATGGCATTTCTAATTGATGCTTGACAGGCGGTCAAGCCCCGTGCTGTAGAAAATAGAACAGTGGGTCTTATTCTGACTTTGGGACGGGTGCTGAGCGGGCTTATGGATACCTTTGACTATATCATTGTCGGCGCCGGCTCCGCGGGCTGCGTGCTGGCCAACCGCCTCAGCGCCGATCCGCGCAACCGGGTGGCCCTGATCGAAGACGGGGGCGACAACCAGCACCCCTTCATCTCGATGGCCGGCGGCTTCGTGAAGATCATGGGCAACCCCAAGTATTTCCGCGCCTTCCCGGTGAAGGAGCAGCCCGGCCGCCGCAAGGAAATGCACGTCTACGGCCGCGGCCTTGGCGGCTCTTCGGCGATCAACGGTACCTGGTACCTGCCCGGAATGCCGCGCGATTTCGATGGTTGGGCGGAACACGGCCTCAGCGGCTGGGGCTGGGACGAGATCGCCCGCTGCTATCGCAAGTTCGAGGACTACCGCGATCCCGGCGCGCATCCTGGACGCGGACAGGGCGGCGAACTCCAGATTACCCCCTCAACCTATTCCTCGCCAGTGTTCGACGCTCTTGCCGAAGCCTTCGCGCACAACGGCATGCCATGGGTGAGCGATATCACAACACCGGGCATCACCGGCGCAGGCCGTTCGCAATATACAGTCGACCGGCGCGGCAAGCGGGCCACGACGTATGAGGCCTTCGTCAAGCCGATCAAATCCCGCGCCAACCTGACCATCTTCACCGAAACCCGCGTCAAGCGCGTCACCATAGAACAGGGCCGCGCCACCGGCGTGGTCTGCGAACGCGGCGGGCAGGAACTGGTGCTGGGCGCCAGCGGTGAGGTGATCCTTTCCACCGGCGTCTATTCCTCGCCGCAGATGCTGAACCTTTCGGGCATCGGCAATGGAGCAGACCTGCAGGCGCTGGGTATCGACGTGGTGGCGGACCTTCCTGCCGTGGGCCGCAATTTCGCCGATCACCAGAAGTTCGGCCTGTCGTTCGACCTGCCCGGCCACCCCGGCACCAACCGCGAATTCATGGGCTGGCGGCTCTACCGCAATGCGCTCCAGTATTTCCTGACTGGCAGCGGCCCCCTCGCCCGCGTCGGCATGCCGATCACCGGCCTGATTTCCAGCGAAGGTGAGACTGACTGGCCTGATTTCCAGGTAGCCGCCGCGCCATTTGCCATGCGCACGGTGAACGAGATGGCCGCCCAACCCGGCAGCCCGCTCACCGCGCGGCCCGGCCTGACCTTCTCGGGCTATCACCTGCGGCCGAAAAGCCGCGGAAGCGTTACCCTCACCTCGCCCGACTTCCGCGACGCTCCGTTGGTTGACATGGCGATCTGGTCAAACCAATACGATCAGCAGAAGGCGTTGGAACTGTTCCACCTGTTCCGCAAGATCGCTGCCGATCCGGCCCTTTCGGCTTTTATCGGCGCAGAGCGGATGCCCGGCGCCGAGGTTGAGGATGAAGCGGCAATTCTGAGCGATCTCGCCAAGATGGTCGAAGCGGGCCTGCACGGCACCGGCACCTGCGCGATGGGCAATGACCTGCGCACTTCGGTGACCGACGAGCGCACCCGCGTGCACGGCGTGGCCGGTCTGCGCGTGGTCGATTGCTCGATCATGCCAACGCCGGTTTCGGGCAACACCAATGGTCCTGCGATGGCCGTGGCAGAACGCGCCGCCGAACTCATCCTCGAGGATCGCAAGGCCTGATCGCGCCATGTTCCTGGGGATTGATCTCGGCACCTCGGGGGTAAAGGCGGTTATCGTCGACGAGCGCGGGAGCGTGGTGGCGCAGGCGACTGCCCCCCTCACCGTCTCGCGCCCGCAGCCGCTGTGGTCCGAACAGGACCCCGCCGACTGGTGGAGCGCGACTGAAGCCGCCGTTCTCGGCCTGCCTGCTGACAGCCGCGACAAGGTGCAAGGCATTGGCCTCGCCGGCCAGATGCACGGAGCGACCTTGCTCGGCGCGGACGACAAGGTTCTGCGCCCCGCCATCCTGTGGAACGACGGGCGCTCCTTCGCCGAATGCGCGGAAATCGAGGCCGCCGAGCCGCGCACCCGCGCCATCACCGGCAATATCGCCATGCCCGGCTTCACCGCGCCCAAGCTCGCATGGGTCCGCAGGCACGAGCCTGACACATTTGCGGCAGTCCGCACGGTGCTGCTGCCCAAGGACTACCTGCGCCTGTGCATGACCGGCGAAAAGGCCGGCGACATGTCCGACAGCGCCGGCACGCTGTGGCTCGATGGCGCGGCGCGCGACTGGTCCGATGCCATGCTCGCCGCGACCGGCCTGACGCGCGATCACATGCCGCGCCTGCTGGAAGGCACCGAAGTCAGCGGTACACTGCGCGCCGATGTCGCTGCGCGCTGGGGCATGGCGCAAGTTCCAGTTGCCGCCGGCGCAGGTGACAATGCTGGCGGTGCTGCCGGGGTTGGCGTGGTGCGCGATGGCGATGCCCTGCTCTCACTCGGCACGTCTGGCGTGATCTTCGTCGCCACCAAGGAATTCCGCCCCAACCCGGCCCGCGCCGTCCACGCGTTCTGCCACTGCCTGCCCGGCCTGTGGCACCAGATGAGCGTGCACTTGTCCGCCGCAAGCTGCATTGATTGGGCCGCACGGCTGACTGGCATGGACGTGCCCGCCTTCTTCGCCGCCGCCGAGGCCGCTGGCCCCTGCTCCGGCCCCGAACTGTTCCTGCCCTACCTGTCGGGCGAGCGCACGCCGCACAACAATCCGCACGTCCGCGGCGCGTTCCTTGGCATGGACAACGAAAGCGATCCCGGGCGCATTGCTGCCGCCGTGCTCGAAGGTGTGGCCTTTGCCCATGCCGATGGCCTGTCGGTGCTGCGCGAAGCCGGGACGCAGGTCGATAACCTGAGCGTTATCGGCGGCGGTGCCCGTTCGCGCTATTGGGGGACGATCCTGTCGGCTGCGCTGGATGCGCGGCTGACCTACCTCGACGGTGGTGAAGTCGGCCCGGCATTGGGCGCAGCCAAGCTCGCCCAGATCGCCGTCACCGGAGCCAGCGCGGAAGAGGTTTGCACCCGGCCGCCCGTTGCCCATATCATCGAGCCCGATCGCGATCTTGCCGAACGGCTCGCCCCCAAGCTCGCAAAATACCGCGCCGCTTATCCCGCGATCGCGTCCATTTGAGAGGAAGCACCATGTCCGCCGACTATTTCGCCCCGTTCGACACCGTCCGCTACGAAGGACCGGACAGCACGAACGACCTTGCTTACCGCTGGTACGACAAGGACCGCGTGGTCATGGGCAAGCGCATGGAAGACCACCTGCGCTTTGCCGTGTGCATGTGGCACACCTTCTGCTGGCCAGGCAGTGACGTGTTCGGCGCGGGCACCTTCAGCCGCCCGTGGCACGCCGGCCCGAACGATGCGACCCGCGCTGCGCAAAAGCGTGAGGCGGCGCTGGCTTTCGTCGAAAAGCTCGACCTGCCGTTCTACTGCTTCCACGATGTCGATGTCATGGCCGATGCCGATGGCGTCACCGATTTCCGCAAGAGCTTTGCCGAGGCGGTCGACCACCTTGAGGAACTGCAAGCCAAGCATGGCCGCAAGCTGCTCTGGGGCACGGCCAACCTGTTCAGCCACCCGCGCTACATGGGCGGCGCGGCGACCAACCCGGATCCGGAAATCTATGCCTGGGCGGCCTTGCAAGTGCGCGACGCGCTGGAGGCCACGCACCGGCTTGGCGGCGCGAACTATGTGCTGTGGGGCGGCCGTGAAGGCTACGATTCGATCCTGAACACCGAAATCGGCGTGGAGCAGGAGAACTTTGGGCGCTTCCTCAGCCTCGTCGTCGATCACAAGCACCGCATCGGCTTCAGCGGCACGATCCTGATCGAGCCCAAGCCGCACGAACCGACCAAGCACCAGTACGATTTCGACACGCAGACCGTTTACGCCTTCCTCAAGCGCTTCGGGCTGGAGAACGAGGTCAAGGTCAACATCGAGGCCAACCACGCCACGCTTTCGGGCCACACTTTCGAACACGAAATCGCCATGGCCCGCGCGCTCGGCATTCTCGGCTCAATCGACGCCAACCGCGGCGATCCGCAGAATGGCTGGGACACAGACCAGTTCCCCAACTCGGTCGAGGAAATCACCCTCGCCCAGCTCGAAGTCCTGCGCGCCGGCGGCCTCGGCAATGGCGGCTGGAACTTCGACGCCAAGGTGCGCCGCCAGTCAATCGACGCGGCGGACCTGTTCCACGGCCACATCGGCGGCGTCGACGTGATCGCCAAGGGCCTGCTGCGCGCCGCAGCCGTGATCGAGGACGGCCAGCTCGAAGCCTTCCGCGCCGAGCGCTATGCCGGCTGGAAGGGCGAACTCGGCCAGATGATCCACGCCGAGGGCACCACCCTGGCGGCGATCGCCGACCGCGCAGTTTCCAGCAACGCCGCCCCGCAGCCCAAGTCAGGCCGACAGGAATGGTGCGAGAACCTCGTCAACCGGTTCTGATCCCGCGAAAAATGGCAAGAGAGCCCCGCGCAGAAATGTGCGGGGTTTTTTGTGCCTGAAGATGTCCGGAAGTTGGTAGCGGAGGAGGGACTCGAACCCCCGACACGCGGATTATGATTCCGCTGCTCTAACCAGCTGAGCTACTCCGCCCCAGGGGGCAAATCCGGCGCATCTGCGCTGGACAGGCGGCGCACATAGGGTGCGCGGGGGCGCTGGTCAACACTGTATTGCGGGCAAATTACCGGCGGAACGGCCAGCGCCCCAGCGCCTCCCACGGGCCGCCCTTGTAGAGGTGCAGGCCGATGCCGGTGAAGTTGAACTCGCGCTCGATCGGGGTGACGGAAAGCTCTGCCTGAAGGGCCTTGGCAGCGGCGCGGTCGACCTTGTTCTGGATCGTGATGTGCAGCCGCTTGGGCTGGCTGTCCTGCGCGGTGAGCGTGCCATGGAAGTGATCGGCGATCTCTTCGCGCAGCGCGGACATGGCGGGGCTTTCGATGCGCAGGGCAGTACCGCCGCCGAGGTCCATCAGCCCGGTTATCCGCGCGGCCGGCGCTTCATGCAGGCCGACTATCCGCGGCAGGTAGCCCAGCACTTCCTCACGAAGCGAAGGCGCCAGCGCATGGAACAGCGTGACGTGCGCCTGGAGATGGTTTCTTTCCGGCGGAAAGTGGGCGCGGCGCAGGCCGTCAGCCCACCACAGGATGTCGGCAGGCATTTCGGCTGTGACGATGAAGGGTTCAAAGGCCATGATCGGGGCCTTGATAGATGTGCGGGCGGCGGCAGTGAAGAGCGGGGGAGCCGCCGCCCGCAGACCGAAGCGCTTGATGGGGGATCAGGCCGCTTCGGCAGTCTCGTTGCTGAGGGCAGCGATCAGCTTTTCCGGGGCGCTTTCGCCATAGGGGTCGCCGTTCAGCCCCTCGTCATTGATGCCCGGTTCTTCGAACCAGTGCGTGATCTTGTTGTCATCGACGATCATCGCATAGCGCCACGAGCGCATGCCGAAGCCAACATGATCCTTGTTGATCAGCATGCCCATGCGGCGGGTGAAGGCACCGGTGCCGTCGGGCAGGAGCTTGACCTTTTCGAGGCCGAGGTTCTTGCCCCACTGGTACATGACGAAGGCGTCATTGACCGAGAGACAGTAGACCTCGTCCACGCCCAGGCCCTTGAACGCGTCGTAGAGGCGCTCGTAATTCGGGCACTGTTCGTTCGAGCAGGTCGGGGTGAAGGCGCCCGGCAGCGAGAAGACCACGATCTTCTTGCCGGCAAAGCGTTCACGGACGTTGAAGTCTTCCCAGCGGAACGGATTCGGTCCTTCGACCGATTCATCACGGACGCGGGTCTTCAGGGTAACGTCGGGAATTTCACGATTGAGCATTGCTTCCTCCTTTGCGGTGAACGCGCAATAGAAGGATCGGTTTCATGGGTAAAACCGATTGTCGTATTTTTAGTTATCGGATTTGCAGATCAGAAGTCGCCGCGCGCCTTGCGGATCGTGTACCACTTTTCGACGTTGGCATTATGCTCGGCCAATGTGGAGGCAAAGGCGTGGCCGCCGGTGCCATCAGCCACCATGTAGAGCGCGTCGGTCTTGGCCGGATTGAGCACTGCCTCGATCGAGGCGCGGCCCGGGTTGGTGATCGGGCCCTTGGGCAGACCAACCATCGAATATGTATTGTACTCGTTGATCGCCTGGATTTCAGACTGCTTGATGCGGCGGCCAAGCGGCTTGCCCTTGGTGATCGGGTAGATGATCGTCGGGTCCGCCTGAAGCATGATGCCCTGGCGCAGGCGGTTGGAATAGAGGCCGGCAACGAGCTTGCGCTCGCTGGGCTTGCCGGTTTCCTTCTCGACGATCGAGGCGAGGATCAGGGCTTCCTGCGGGGTCTTGGCAACCGTATCGGGCGAACGCTTTTCCCACAGTTCCGCCAGTGTGCGTTGCATGGCCGTCTGCATGCGCAGGAGCACGGCTTGCCGGCTTTCGCCGCGTTCGAAATCGTAGGTGTCGGGCAGGATCGAGCCTTCGGGCGGCGCAGCGACCTCGCCCGTGAGCAGCGACTGGCCCATCAGCCGTTCATGGACCATGATCGAGGGCATCCCCTCGGGCACGGTGACGAAGCGGCGCACGGCATCTCCGCCTTGCAGGATGCCCAGCACCGTAGACGGGCTGGCACCGGCCGGGAGGTTGAATTCGCCCGCCTTGATCGAGCCCCCTGCCCCGAAAATCCGGGCGCGCAGGTAGAAGGCGGAGGACGAGGAGATCGCCCCCTCCTTCTCAAGCTTGGCAGCCACGCCCTTCAGCGAGGAGCCGTCGGGCACGATGAAAGCCGTGTCCTTTTGCAGCGGCCCGCCCATGTACCAGCCGCCGAGCAGCCAGGTGAGGCTGCCCAGCGCCAGGACTATGGCGGCGATGATGCCCAGCAGGCAGCCGCGGCGCATCATGGGGTCAATCGACCGCCTTGACGATCAGGCTGGCATTGGTGCCGCCGAAGCCGAACGAATTGTTCAGCGCGGCACGGACCTGGCGCTTCTTGGCCACCTTGGGGACGAGATCGACGCCTTCGGTACCCTCGTCCGGATTGTCGAGGTTGAGCGTCGGCGGCACGACCTGGTCACGGATGGCGAGGATGCAGAAGATCGTTTCCACCGCGCCCGCGCCGCCCAGCAGGTGTCCGATGGCGCTCTTGGTCGAGCTCATCGATGCGCCGGAAAGGTCATCTCCCAGCACGCGCTTGACTGCCGCGAGTTCGATCGTGTCGGCCATGGTCGAAGTGCCGTGGGCGTTGACATAGTCAATGTCGCCCGGGCCCATGCCCGCCTTCTTCAGCGCCATGCGCACGGCGAGTTCCGCGCCCTTGCCTTCCGGGTGCGGGGCGGTGACGTGATAGGCATCGCCCGACAGGCCGTAGCCGACGACTTCGGCATAGATCTTTGCGCCGCGCGCCTTGGCGTGTTCGTATTCCTCGAGCACGACGACACCGGCGCCCTCACCCATGACGAAACCGTCGCGGTCCTTGTCATAGGGGCGGCTCGCCTCGGTCGGGCGGTCGTTGTAGCTGCAATTGAGCGCGCGGGCCTGGGCGAAGCCGGCGATGCCCAGCGGGTTGACGGTGCTTTCGCTGCCGCCGGCCAGCATGATGTCGGCGTCGTCATCGCGGATCATGCGCGCGGCGTCGCCAATCGAGTGGGCGCCAGTCGAGCAGGCAGTCACCACTGCGTGGTTCGGCCCCATCAGGCCGTAGCGGATCGAGACCTGGCCCGAGACGAGGTTGATGATGCGGCCATGCACGAAGTGCGGGCTGACGCGGCCCGGGCCCTTTTCGTGCAGCACGATCGATTCGGCCTCGATACCCGGCAGGCCGCCGATGCCCGCGCCGATCGAACAACCGGTGCGCAGCTTGGTTGCCTCGTCCATGTCGGTAAGGCCGGCGTCCTCAAGCGCCTGTCCGGCCGCATCGATGCCATAGACGATGAACGGATCGACCTGGCGCTGGATCTTGGGATCGACGCGCTTGTTCGGATCGAAGCCATAGGGATGGTCGGCCGGCTTCACCTCGCAGGCGATCTGGCACTTCTGGTTCGATGCGTCGAAGCGGGTGATCGGCCCCGCGCCTGACTTGCTGGCGAGGATATTTGCCCAGGTGGTTTCAACATCGGCCCCAAGCGGGGTGACCAGACCGAGACCGGTTACAACTACGCGACGCATGCAGTGCTCCGAATATGCGACAGGCCCAGACCCTCCAAGGGACTGAGCCTGTCTTCAGATTGCTTCAACGAACCTCCCGCCATTCCACCCCGGACAGGCCCGGGACGGGGCAGGACGAGGCCTTTCAGCCCTTGTTCTCGTCGATGTACTTGATCGCATCGGTGACGGTGCTGATCTTTTCAGCCGCGTCGTCGGGGATCTCGACACCGAATTCTTCTTCGAAGGCCATGACCAGCTCGACGATGTCGAGCGAATCGGCACCCAGATCATCGATGAAGCTCGCGTCTTCGGTGACCTTGTCGGCCTCAACGCCGAGGTGCTCGACAACAATCTTCTTAACGCGGTCTGCGGTGTCGCTCATGGGGTAGTCCTTTTGTGAACGATAGATGAAAAGCTCAGTCCCGCCCCTAGAGAACGGCGCGGGCGCTGGCAAGAGGCGTGGCGGCAGTTTGCATCAACCCTTTGACGGCTCGACAACCCGCAGGTGCAGTTCGCGCAGCTGCTTGTGTTCCGCCTGCGAAGGCGCGCCCATCAGCAGGTCTTCGGCGCGCTGGTTCATCGGGAACAGCGTGATCTCGCGCAGGTTCTGCACGCCGCAGAGCAGCATGACCATGCGGTCCACGCCGGCCGCCATGCCGCCGTGCGGCGGAGCGCCGTACTGGAAGGCGCGGTACATGCCGCCGAAACGCTCTTCGACGTCGGCCTGGGTCAGGCCGGTCAGTTCGAACGCCTTGACCATGAGGTCCGGGTGCTGGTTGCGGATCGAGCCCGAGGCGAGCTCGTAACCATTGCAGACCATGTCGTACTGGAACGCCTTGATCGAAAGCGGATCCTGCGTTTCCAGCGCCTCAAGCCCGCCCTGCGGCATCGAGAACGGGTTGTGCGCGAAGTCGACCTTCTTGTTGTCCTCGTCCCATTCATAGAACGGGAAGTCGACGATCCAGCAAAAGCGGAAGGCGTCCTTTTCGACGATGTCCAGCGTCTCCCCCACACGGGTGCGCGCCGCACCGGCGAGCTTCGCTGCCTGAGCCTCGTTACCCGCGGCAAAGAAGGCGCCGTCATCGGGGCCAAGGCCCAGGCTGTCCCACAGCGCGGCCATCTTGTCCTCGCCGTGGTTCTTGGCAATCGGACCGCCGAAGACGCCGTCTTTGCGGGTGGCATAGCCAAGCCCGGCATGGCCTTCGCTGCGCGCCCATTCGTTCATTTCGTCGAAGAACTTGCGGCTCAGGCCAGCCGTGTTCGGCGCCGGGATCAGGCGGACCTTGCCGCCGGTGCCGACGATCTTTTCGAACAGGCCAAAGCCCGACTGTTCGAATTCGGCAGTCACGTCGCGGATGATCAGCGGGTTGCGCAGGTCCGGCTTGTCCGTGCCGTAATCGAGCATCGCCTGGGCATAGGGAATGCGCGGGAACGTGCCGGCAGGAGTAACCTTCCGGCCATCGGCGAAGGTTTCGAAGATGCCGGCCATGACCGGCTCCATCGTTTCCCACACCTCTTCCTGCGTGACGAAGCTCATCTCGAGGTCCAGCTGGTAGAACTCGCCCGGCAGGCGGTCGGCGCGCGGGTCTTCGTCGCGGAAGCAGGGAGCGATCTGGAAATAGCGGTCGAAGCCGGCAACCATCAGCAGCTGCTTGTACTGCTGGGGCGCCTGCGGCAGCGCGAAGAACTTGCCCGGGTGGATGCGGCTCGGCACGAGGAAGTCGCGCGCGCCTTCGGGACTGCTTGCGGTGAGGATCGGGGTGGAAAACTCGGTGAAGCCGATGTCTTCCATCCGCTTGCGCGTTTCCTTGATCACCGCCGTCCGCTTCATGATATTGGCGTGCAGCGTTTCCCGGCGCAGGTCGAGGAAGCGGTACTTGAGGCGGATTTCCTCGGGATATTCCTGCTCACCCGCCACCGGCATCGGCAGTTCCTCGGCCTTGCTTAGCACGGTCACGCCGCGGGCAAAGACCTCGATCTCGCCGGTCGAAAGGTTCGCGTTCACCGTACCCGCGCCGCGCGCCTTCACCTCACCATCGATGGTGACGACGCTTTCCACGCGCAGCCCTTCGAGCACCGGCAGCGCCGGGCTATCGGCATCGGCGACGATCTGCGTCATGCCGTAATGGTCGCGCAGGTCGACGAAGAGCACGCCGCCATGGTCGCGCTTGCGGTGGATCCAGCCCGATAGGCGGACCGACTGGCCCACTTCGGCAGCGGAGAGGGCACCGCAGGTGTGCGAACGATAAATATGCATCGAAACTCTTTCCAATCGGCCCACTTTGTTGCAGGGGCGAAAGCGCGGGCTAACAGGCGAAACCCGCATTTTTGTCAAGCCGCGAGCCCGCACGGGCTCACTTACAGATAAGAAACATGAAAATACACAAGCTCATTTCCGATTCCGAATCGCTCGCTGCCCTTTGCGATCGCTTGTCCCAGGCCGAATTCGTCTGCGTCGACACCGAATTCATGCGCGAGAACACCTATTGGCCCGAACTCTGCCTGATCCAGATCGCCGATAGCGAGGAAGCCGCCGCGATCGATCCGATGGCACCGGGGCTCGACATGACCCCGCTGTTGGACCTGCTGGTCGATAACGAGGACGTCCTGAAGGTCTTCCACGCCGGCGGGCAGGACGTGGAAATCATCTACAACATCACCGGGCGTACCCCGCACCCGATCTTCGACACACAGATCGCGATGATGGCGATTAGCCAGAGCGAGCAGATCGGCTATTCCAACCTGTGCGAGTCATGGCTCGGCATCACGGTGGACAAGGGCGCGCGCTTTACCGACTGGTCGCGCAGGCCGCTGGATGCCCGCCAGATCGACTACGCGATTGGCGACGTTACCCACCTCTCCAAGATCTTTCCCAAGATCCTCAATCGCCTGATCAAGACCGGCCGTGGCGTCTGGCTCAATGCCGAGATGGAAAAGCTCGCCGATCCAGACAATTACAAGAACGATCCCGATCAAGCCTGGCAGCGCATCCGCGCGGCGGGGCGCAATCCCGCAATGCTCGGCCGGCTCAAGGCCCTCGCCCGCTGGCGTGAGGTCGAGGCGCAGGACAAAAATATCCCGCGCGGCCGCATTGCCCGTGACGAGACGCTGGCCGACATCGCCAGCCACCCGCCGCGCCAGCAGGCCGACCTTGCCAAGGTGCGCGGGCTTTCGCCGGCGTGGAAGGAAAACGAGATCGGCCGCCGCATGATGGCCGCGATCGAGGCTTCGAAGCCGCTCACCGACGACGAACTCCCCCGCGCACCCCGCGCGGCGCCCCGCTCGGCAAGGAAGGCGCGCTGGTCGCGGACCTGCTCAAGTTGCTGCTCAAGATCCGCAGCCGCGAAATCGACGTCGCCTCGCGCCTGCTGGCGCGCAGCGATGACCTCGAGCTGCTGGCAGCAGGGGTTCGCAAGAACCTGCCGCTGCTCGAAGGCTGGCGTTTCGATGTCTTCGGCCACGATGCGCTTGACCTGGTCGAAGGCAAGATGGCCTTTGCCGTGGTCAACGGAAAGCTGAAGATGACCCACGTGGATGACGTGGTGGAAGAGGACGAGACGGCGGGCTGAGTGATGCCGCGCACGGGATACTAATCGCCGGAGCGCGTTGCACTTTGCACCTTATGATCTACACTGTCTCAAATCTGAGGCGGGAGTTGGACGTGCAAAAGCTCAAAGTTGTCATAATCGGTTCAGGCAACATTGGCGGCATCTCCGCACGTTGCCTGCAAGGCCGCGAAGATGTGGAACTCGTGGGCGTATGGAGCCGCTCGCAGAACATCGGCATTGATGCCGGGCTGCTCGATACGGACATTCCTTCCGGCGTAACCATCACTGACGACCGGAACGCGATTTTTGCGCTGAAGCCGGATTGCGCCGTCATGGCACTCAATATCCGCGATCCGCTCGAGGCCCAGAACGTCAATGAAGTCTGGCACGTCGATCTGCTGGAGGCAGGCATCAACGTGGTCACGGCCAGCGATGGATCTCTCGTCTATCCCCCTTCCCACGCCGATCAGGGCTATGTCGGCAGGCTGGAAGCCGCGGCTGTGAAAGGCGGGGCGACTCTCTATGCCAATGGGCAGGAACCCGGGTTCGTCGATCATATGGCCCTGTTGGCGACAACGCTCAGCAACACGATCAAGCGCATTACCTCTTACGAGCTGTTCGATTATTCGATGGTCCAGGCACGCGAGGAAATGGCGCTGATCTTCGGCTTTGACGAGGCGCCGGACTATCAGGCCTTGCTCGAACGTCCTGGCTCGCAGCTTTACGTTTGGGGCGGACCGCTGATGAACGTGGCGGACAAGCTCGGCTATCAGATCGAGCGAATGGAAGAATCCTATGAGAAGCGGACGACCGACCGGGATATCCCCGTCGGCTTCGGCACGATCGCCGCAGGCAAGGTTGCGGCGATCCGAATTCGCACCAGCGCCATTATCGAAGGGCGCGAAGCCATTGTCGTCGAGCACGTCAACCGGATGTGTGACGATATCGCGCCGGAATGGAAAAAGGCCGATTCACACGGCGCGATGCGGATAGAGGTCGAGGGAGATCCTAACATTTCGCTCGAATGCATGATCGGGGATCGCAACAAGCCCGAAGACCTTGGATATGACGGTTACCTCATGACCGCCATGCGGATCGTCAATGCCATCCCCTATGTCTGCGCCGCGCCTCCGGGGCTGACGAACTTCCGGGAATTGCCCCTCACCACGCCGACCAGCGCCTTCCGCAGCGATGCGGTCACCGTCGACCACAAGATCCTGCGGCAGACTTGAGGCGGCCAGAAGCACTGCCTTCGGTCTCCGCACTTTCCTACATGAAGCTGCCGGGCGATAAAGCCGCCATGGTCCAGCACGCGTTCCCGAAAGTCATGCTCCGCACTGATCCTGATATTTTATCTATTACAGCCATAAGCTTGCATGGCTTATTTCCCATTTTAAGTAAGAATGCCAGTTCTCCTTCAGGACTGTGTCCAGTGTGTCCAGTCCATCGCCGCCTTGTGCGCCCCCTGCGTTGCGCTAGGATCGCCGCATGACCGTTTACCACCCCACGCTCAAGCAGCTTCAGTACCTCGTGTCCTTGCATGAGCACGGTCACTTTGGCCGCGCGGCGGAGGCCTGTTTCGTCTCGCAATCGACGCTTTCGGCGGGGCTGCGCGATCTGGAAACGCTGCTTGGCGTGGTGCTGGTGGAGCGGACCAAGCGCGCCGTGCGCTTCACCCCGCTGGGCAATGCCGTGGTTGCCAAGGCGCACCGGCTGCTGCGCGAGGCGGAAGAGCTTTCCGACATGGTGCAGAGCGCCGGCCAGCCGCTTTCGGGCGAGGTGCGGATGAGCGTGATCCCGACGATTGCGCCCTTCCTGCTGCCCCGAATGTTGCCCCGCCTGCGCCGCGAACGGCCCGCGCTGAAGCTCTACCTGCGCGAGGAAACCAGCGCGGCGGCCATCGAATCGCTGCACCATGGCCGGGCGGACTGCGTGCTGCTGGCGCTGCCCTTCCCCACCGGCGAGGTCGAGAAGGAGACGATCGAGCTGGACGCGCTCTACGTTGCCTTTCCCAAGGACGATCCGCGCGATCCGCCCAGCGAGGTTCCTCCCGAAGCGATCGACGAGAACCGGCTGCTGCTGCTCGAGGACGGGCACTGCCTGAAGGACCATGCCCTCGCCGCCTGCAACCGCCCGGAACTGCGCGCTTCCGCCACCATGATCGGCACTTCGCTTCACACGCTTGTGCAGATGGTCGACAACGGCCTGGGGCTGACCATGCTGCCGGAAATGGCAATCGATGCAGGCATCCTGAACGGCACCAACGTGGTCGCACGGCCTCTGCTCTCACAGACGGCCAACCGCGAAATTGCGCTGGTCTGGCGGCGCAACAGCCCGCGCTCGGAAGAGTTCCGGCTGCTGGCCGAGGAGCTTCGGGCCGGATAGGGATTTTACCGTTGTTGCCGGGCACCAGCCGTGGCATCATTCATCGTTCGCAATCTGGGGATTCGGGGCATGAAACTTCAAGGCAAGGCGCTCATCCGCAATCTGGTGATCGGCGTAATCGCGGTAGATGCCGTTGGCATTTACATGCTGAAGGATCGACTGTCCGACCCGTCGCACAACAGCGTTTCCGCGCTCGAACAGGAAGCCCTGGCGCTATCCGCAAGTCCTGCGGCGCAAAGCCCCAATCATCCGCCACTGCCCGGCATCACACCGGTAGAGTCACCCAAGGCCGCCGCTTCGCCTGAGGCCCTGGCCAGCCGCGAACTGCCCAAGCCTGCGTTTGGCACTGCTCCTGCTGCGCCCGCTGCGCCCGCTGCGGCACCGAAGATGGTCGAAGCGCCGCGCGCTGTGGCTGCCCCGGCGCCCGCGAAGGCCAAGCCAGCCGCGGCCCCGGCGCTCGCCAAGGCACCGGTTGCAGCAGTCACTCCGGCCAGGCCCGCTGCCAAGGCGGCGCCGCAGACCGGCTTCGTGGCCAAGCGGACGATTACCGTTCCGCGGGTTGCCTCGGCAGCCAGCACCAAGGCTCCGGTCACCGTTTCAACCAAGACCATGCCGAGCCCCAAGTTCGGTAAGGTGGCGGAGCACAAGCGTGCGTCCTTCACCAAGGCCTTTGGCGTTTCGCATGCCAAGCCGTCCGTCGCGGTGATTGCGGCCAGCGGTTCGCTGCTCCAGTCCGCGCCGATGGTGACCGCTGAATTCGCTCCGGACGCGACCCAGCCGGCACCGGAAGCGGTGGAAGTGACCACCCTTGCGGTTGCCACCCCGGTTGATGCCGCGCCCAGCCCTGCTCCGACGCATGATGCGCCCGTCCAGATGGAACTCGAGCTTCCGGCGCGCGACCAATAAACCGGTTCGCCCGGATTCAATCCAAGCCTCAATCCATGTGCTTGAGGCCGATGCGCAGGTAATCCCAGCCGGTAATCACGGTCAGCACTGCGGCGCCCCACAGCGTAACCAGCCCGAACACGTGCGGCAGGTTGAGCTCCGTTCCGGGGATCAGCCAGCCGGGCAGCCCGCCCGCCAAAATGAACGAGCCGAGCGCCAGGATCTGGAAGGTTGTCTTCCACTTGGCCAGCCGCGAAACCGGCACTGAAACGCGCAGGCCGCCCAAGAATTCGCGCAGGCCCGAAACCGCGATCTCACGCAGCAGGATGACGAGCGCGGCAATTACGTGGACACCCGCCACGTCATGGTTCGCGACAAGAATCACGATGACCGCGGCGATCATGATCTTGTCGGCAATCGGATCGAGGAACTGCCCGAGCTTGCTCACCATTCCGCGCGAACGAGCAAGGTAACCGTCAAAATAGTCGGTCACGCCCATCAGCGCATAGACGACCCATGCAGCAAGGTATCCAGCCGCCCAGCCTGGCCACCACATCAGCCAGACAAGCAGCGGCACGGCGAAGATGCGGGACAGGGTGAGGATATTGGGCAGTGTCAGCACGGCCGTTTCCGCTTTCCTACCCGGTTGAAACTGCGGTACATAATCATCCCTGTCCACAAGCCAGCGCTGCGCCGATGCGCTTCGCTCTTGTCCCTGCCGTAACGCCCGCTAGGGTCTGCCGCCAAACGGGGTAGCTTTCAAGGCAAGCATGACAACTTCCACACACCTGGTGCGCCAACGGCGCTTCCTGCCCCTGTTCGTCACCCAGTTGCTCGGGGCCTTCAACGACAACCTGTTCAAGAACGCAATGGTGCTGTTCGTCGTCTATTCGGTCTACAATTCCGAAGCGGCGGAGGCCAAGTTTTCGGCCATTGCCTCGACCGTGTTTATCATTCCGTTCTTCCTGCTCTCGTCGCTCGCCGGGCAGCTTGCCGACATGCGCGACAAGGCCGCGATCATACGCATCGTGAAATTCTGCGAGATCCTGATCATGGTGGTCGGCGGCGCGGGCCTGTTTCTGGCGTGGAAAGGCATCGGAACCACGACGATCGCCATCCCGCTGATGCTGGTCGCACTGTTCGCCATGGGCGTGCATTCGACGTTCTTCGGGCCAATCAAGTACGCCATTCTGCCGCAGCATTTGCGATCCGAAGAGGTGCTCGCCGGCACCGGCATGGTCGAAGCGGGAACTTACATCGCCATCCTGACAGGGACGATTCTGGCTGGCTGGATCGATGTCGAATGGGCGGCGCTCGGCGTCATTCTGACGGCGATCATCGGATATGCGGCCGGGCGGCAAGTCCCCCTGCCCCGCCGCAGTCTGAGCCCGAACCGCTCGACTACAACTTCTTCCGCTCCTCCTACCGCCTGATCCGCCACACCACGCATGACGCCCGTGTGTTCGAGGCGATCATGGCGATCAGCTTTTTCTGGGCCGTGGGTACAGTGCTGTTCATCCAGTTCCCGCCGCTCGCCAAGAACGTGCTCCACGCCAGCAAGGAAGTGGCGAGCCTGTTCCTCGTGATCTTTTCGGTCGGCATCGCCATCGGATCGGTCTCGATCAACGCCATGCTCAAAGGCACGGTCTCTGCGCGCTGGTCGGCGCCTTCGGTCATCGTGATGGGGCTGTTCGTGGTAGCCTTTTACCTGGTCTGCCGGGCATGGCCGCCGATGGAGGATGGGCTGCTCGATGTGGGCGCCTTCATCGCGCGGCCGCTCGCGATCCCACTGCTGCTGTGCCTGCTGGGAATTGCCGTGGCGGGCGGTATGTTCGTCGTGCCGCTCTATGCCTTCCTCACCACCTTCGTGCCCAAGGCAGAGACCGCGCGAACCATTGCCGCCAACAACATCGTCAATTCAGGAGCAATGGTGATCGGCTCGTTGGTCGCCATGGCTCTCAGCGCAATGGGCCTGCCATTGCAGGAACAGGTGCTGCTGAGTGCGGCAATGTGCGTGATATCCGCCCTGCTCGGTGCGCAGCTTTACCGCAGCGAGCGCGCGGCGCGGGGCTGATCAGCCGATGAAGGTGGTCACCGCCAGCAGGCAGGCGCTGTAGGCCATCAGGAAGAGCTTGAGGTCCTCGAGGGTGAAGCGCGCCTTGGCGCGTGCCGGAGCGGCCGCCGTACCGCGGCACACATAAGGCGGCAGGCTCATCCGAAAGGGATGGCGGGCGGCTTCATCGGTAACAACAAGGGCTCTTCTCACGGGGCCATTCTCCAAACGACTGGCCCCGAATTAAGAACTCCTTCACCATCGCACCACCCGGAAAATCGCGGTTAACGCCGCCCATCCCGTTTCGGCACATTAACTTTGCCGAGTCTTTTGAATCACTTGGCGGCCAACTTCAGGATGTGCTGCCACTCGCTCTCGCGCACCTCGGAAACCGAGAGGCGGAACTTGGTGAGCAGTTCCATTTCGGCAAGTGCCGGATCGGCCTTGATTTCCTTCAGCGTAACCGGCCGCTTCAGCTTCTTCACCGGCTTGACCTTCACCGAGGTCCAGCGCCCGGTATCATCGCTCGGGTCCTGGAACGGGCCCTTGCTGATCTTGACGATGCCTACGATCTCCACCCCGATGTTGGAGTGATAGAAGAACGCCTCGTCCCCCACCGACATCGCCCGCAGATTAAGGCGCGCGGTGTAATTGCGCACGCCGTCCCATGTCCCCTCGCCCTCGGCGATCAGGTCATCCCAGCCGTAAACGTCAGGTTCGCTCTTCATCAGCCAGTAGCGTTTGGGCGGTTTGATTTTCGTCATGAACTTGTCCGTCAAAAGGTCTATGGCGCGCCATTACGCAAATTTGCTGGATAGACCATATGCCCCTTAACACCCTGCCGGTTTTGTCGCTCGCCGACGACCCGGCCAAGTTCGCCCAGGCCATCGGCGACAGTTTCAAGACCTTCGGTTTCGCCATGGTCAAGGACCACGGCATCGATGCCGACCTGATCGACCGCGCGTGGAAGCTGACCGCAGAATTCTTCGCCCTACCCGAGGAGGAGAAACGCTCCTACCACAACCCCGCTATCGCCGGCGCCCGCGGCTACACCCCCTTCGGCACCGAGATTGCCAAGGATGCCAAGGCGCACGATCTCAAGGAATTCTGGCACGTTGGCCGCGACCTGCCAGAGGGCAGCCCGCTCGCCGATGCCTCGATGCCGCCCAACGTCTGGCCAGCCCGGCCCGAAGGCTTCAAGGACCTGTTCCAGGAGCTTTACCGCCAGTTCGACGCCACCGGCGCGACGATCCTCAGCCGCATTGCGGTTTACCTCGGTCTGGACGAGCACTGGTTCGATGCAGGGATCGACGATGGCAATTCGGTTATGCGCCTGCTGCACTACCCGCCGCTCCAAAACGTCGAAGGCGAAGCGATCCGCGCCGGGGCGCATGGCGACATCAACCTGATCACCCTGCTGCTCGGGGCCGAGGAAGCGGGGCTGGAACTGCTCTACAAGGGCGAGGAATGGATCTCCGCCTCACCGCCGCCGGGGGCGCTGGTGATCAATGTCGGCGACATGCTGGAGCGACTGACGAACCACGTCTTGCCCTCCACCATTCACCGCGTTCGCAATCCCGATCCCGAACGCGCGCGTTTCAGCCGTTATTCGATGCCGTTCTTCCTCCACCTGCGCAGCGATTTTCCGATCCGGACGCTGCCTCAGTGCATTTCGGCGGAGAATCCTGATCGCTATCCGCAGCCGATCACCGCCGACCAGTTCCTGCAGCAGCGGTTGGTCGAGATCGGGCTGAAGAAAAAAGGCTAACCTAAGGGCCTGCAGACTTAACCTTTATTTCATCGCACCTCGGCATAAACCCCGGTTCAACCTGCCAACAGGGGTGCGGGGTTTATGCGCGAAGACGGCGAAAGCCGGCCGAATGCTGCCAAGGGGCAACTCGAAAGGGTCAGCCGGGACATCATTGTCCTGGCGGTCTCTTTCGGCGCGATGATCCTGTTTGTCGGCAATGGCAGCACGATCCTGCCGCAGGCGATCCGCTATCTTCAGGGCATCGGCCTGCCGCCCGACCGGCTGCTGAGCAATGCCATGCTGCTCAACATCGCGCTGATCGTGTTCGGCTGGCGGCGCTACCGCGATCTGTCCGAACAGGTTGTCGAGCGCAGCCTGGCCGAAGAAAAGGCGCGCCAGCTTGCCGAAACCGACCCGCTGACCGGCTGCCTCAACCGCCGGGCCATGGTACCCGCGACCGATCACCTGCGCGAAGACAGCGCCCGTCGCGGCGAACAGGTCGCCGTGCTGGTGCTCGATCTCGACAATTTCAAACGGCTCAATGACACGAATGGCCACGCGGCTGGTGATGCCGTGCTGAGCGAGTCCGCCCGCCGGATGCGCGCTGTTCTGCCGACCGGCGCCCTCATCGCCCGTCTCGGAGGAGATGAATTCTCCTGTACTGTTCCGTTCGACCCGGCCCGGCCAGAATTCGTCGACCGGATCGCCTCGCAATTGATCGAATCGCTCTGCGCGCCGATCGCCAGTGACGGGCTGACGCTCGAAGGCATCTCGATTTCGCTCGGCATCTCGCGATCGGACGTGCCGGAAGGCCGCACCCATTTTGCGCAGGACCTACTGCACATGGCCGACATCGCCATGTACCACGCCAAGAAGGCCGGCAAGTGCCGCTACTACTGGTTCGAAGCGCAGATGGAGAGCGAGTTGCGCTTCCGCAGCGAGCTTGAGAATGGCATCCGCCGCGGTGTCGGCCTAGGCGAATTCGTGCCGTTCTACGAACCGCAGGTCTGCCTGCAAACGGGCCGGATTACGGGTTTCGAAATGCTCGCCCGCTGGCAATCGCCGGAGATGGGGCTAGTCGGCCCCGATCTGTTCATCCCTATTGCCGAGGAAATCGGCGTCATTGCCGACCTGTCCGAGAGCGTGATCCGGCAGGCATTGCAGGACGCCAAGGAATGGCATCCCGACCTTGGCCTGTCGGTCAACATCTCGCCCGTGCAGATGCGCGACCCCTGGTTCGCGCAAAAGCTGCTGAAGATGCTGGTCGAAGCGAATTTTACGCCCAGTCGGCTCGAGATCGAGATCACCGAGAGTTGCCTGCATGAGAACCTCGGCCTGGTCCGTTCGCTGATCGCCAGCCTTAAGAACCAAGGCATCCGCATCAGCCTCGACGATTTCGGCACCGGCTATTCCTCGCTGGCGCAACTGCGATCGCTGCCGTTCGACCGGATCAAGATCGACCGCAGCTTCATCTCGACGCTCGCCAGCAACAGCGATCTCGATGACCATAGTCCAGTGCCATCGCGTCACTCGGCAATGGCCTTGGCCTGCCGATCACTGCGGAGGGCGTCGAGGATTCCGAAGTGGTCGATGAACTGCGCCGGATGGGTGAATTCAAGGCGCAGGGATACCTCTATGGCCGCCCGGCATCAGCGCAGGACGTCGAAAAGCGGCTGCTCGAACTTGGCCTGCTGCGCGGTGCGCCGCGACTGGCCGTGATCGACTCCGACGGCTCCCTTCCCCGCGCCGCCAGCGCATAGGGCTGGACCTCGCCGCCCGGCATGCCTATCTGCCGGGCCATGCGCGTCCCCTTCGTCAAGATGCACGGTCTCGGTAACGACTTCGTCGTGCTCGACGCGCGCGCGGGTGACCTGCCCGAAATGACCAACCGGCTGGCGGCGGCGCTGGCTGACCGCAAGACCGGAATCGGCTGCGACCAGCTGATCGTGATCGAGCCTTCCGAAGCAGCCACTTTCCGCATGCGCATTTTCAACGCCGATGGCGGTGAGGTGGAGGCCTGCGGCAATGCGACCCGCGCGGTAGGCCTGCTGCACGGCGCCCCTGCGACGATCGAGACGCTTGGCGGCCTGCTGACATCCAACCCGACGGATGGGGGCGTAGCGGTCGACCTGGGCGAGCCCCGTTTCGATTGGGACGCCATCCCGCTCGCCTATGCCATGGATACCCTGACCATGCCGGTGGGCTGGGAAGATCTGGAGGCACCCTCGGCTGTCAGTGTCGGCAACCCACACGTGGTCTTTTTCATTCCTGACTGCGGCGCGGCCGAAGTCGAGCGGCTCGGCCCGCTGATCGAACACGATCCGCTGTTCCCGGCACGGGTCAATGTCAACTTCGCCAGCGTCCGGTCTCGTCAGGCCATCGACCTGCGCGTCTGGGAGCGCGGCGTTGGAGAGACCCGCGCCTGCGGCACCGGAGCCTGCGCTACCGCCATTGCCGCGATGCGCCGCGGCCTTGTCGATCGCAAGGTCACGGTAAGCCTTGCGGGCGGCGACCTGACGATCGAGTGGGGCACGGATAACCGCATCCAGATGACCGGACCGGCGGTCGAGTCCTTCCGGGGAACATTCGAGGCGACCGATTTCGGAGTGACGGAGTGACCCCGGAGGTCGTGTCGCTGGGCTGCCGGCTGAACCTGTCCGAAAGCGAGGCGATGCGCGCCATGCTGGCTGAAGCGGGCGACATGGTCGTGGTCAATTCCTGCGCCGTTACCAGCGAGGCAGTCCGCCAGACCCGGCAGGCAATCCGCCGCGCGCGCCGCCAGCACCCGGGTGCCCGCCTGATCGTCACGGGCTGCGCGGCCGAGGTTGAGCGCGAGGCGCTGTCCGCCATGCCCGAGGTTGACGGATTGATAGCAAACGCCGCGAAGCTCGATCCGCGCGCTTGGAACGTGCCCGCCGCCCGGCCTGCACCTTCCGCCGCCTACACCCGCGCCTATGTCGCCGTGCAGAATGGCTGCGACCATGCCTGCACCTTTTGCGTCATCCCGCAGGGGCGCGGGCCGAGCCGGTCATTGCCGGTCGAGTCGGTGCTTCGCGAAGTGGAGCGACACCTGGCTGGCGGTGCGCGCGAAGTTGTGTTGACGGGCGTCGACCTGACTTCGTGGGGCCATGATCTCCCCGCATCGCCCGGTCTGGGCGTGCTGGTCGAGGCAATCCTGCTGGCCGCTCCCGCCCTTGAGCGGCTGCGCCTGTCTTCGCTTGATGGAATTGAGATAGATGATCGCCTGTTTGGGCTGATTGCCGGCGAGCCGCGTGTCATGCCGCACGTCCACCTCTCGCTTCAGCACGGTCACGATCTGATCCTCAAACGCATGAAGCGCCGCCACAGCCGCGCCGATGCGGTCGGGCTGGTGGAAAGGCTGCGCGCACGGCGGCCGGATATCTCCATCGGTGCGGACCTGATCGCCGGCTTCCCGACCGAAGGCGAGGCCGAGCACGCGGCCAACCTCTCGATCATCGGTGAACTGGGCGTGGTTCACGGCCATGTCTTCCCCTACTCTCCCCGCCCGGGTACGCCCGCCGCCCGCATGCCGCAGGTGGACAGCGCCGAGATCAAGGAGCGCGCCGCGCAGCTACGCTCCGAAGTCGCCGCAACCCGAACGGCGTGGCTCTCTTCGCTGGTCGGAACTCCGCTCAAGGTGCTTGCCGAACGCGACGGGACCGGCCATGCGGAAAACTTCGCAAGGGTGCAGCTCGCGCCCGGAACCGAGCCTGGAAGCATTGTGACCATAGTCCCTGAACGCGTGATCGAAGGCCTGCTGGCATGAGCGAAGCGACCTGGAGCGACCGCATTTTTGGCGGCTTCCGCAAGACCTCCGAGAAGTTGAGCGAAAACCTGTCCGGTATCGTCAGCAAGACCCGGCTGGACGAGGCGCAGCTGGACGACCTTGAAGACGCCCTGATCCTGTCAGACCTCGGCCCCCGCGCAGCACGCCGCATCCGTGACAAGCTGGCCACCGAGCGCTTCGAACGCGGGGCAGACGAGCAAGCGATCCGCGAGGCGATGGCTGAGGAAATCGCCGCGATTCTGCGCCCGGTTGCCAAGCCGCTCGATATCGTCGCCTTCCCGCGGCCGCAGGTGATCCTGGTGATCGGCGTCAACGGTTCGGGCAAGACGACGACTATCGCCAAGCTGGGCCACCTGTTCCAGGAGCTCGACTACGGCGTGCTGTTCGCTGCGGGCGATACTTTCCGCGCAGCTGCGATCGAGCAGCTTGCGGTTTGGGCTGACCGCATCGGCGTGGAAATCGTGCGCGGACCTGAGGGCGGCGATCCGGCGAGCATCGTGTTCGACGCAGTCAAGCTGGCGACCGACAAGGGTACCGATGCGCTTATTGTCGACACCGCTGGCCGCCTGCAGAACAAGCGCGAGCTGATGGAGGAACTGGCGAAGATCCGCCGCGTTCTCGGCAGGATCAATCCCGAGGCGCCGCACGATGTCGTGCTGGTGCTCGATGCGACCAACGGGCAGAACGCGCTCCAGCAGATCGAGGTGTTCAAGGAAGTGGCAGGCGTGACCGGACTGATCATGACCAAGCTTGACGGCACCGCGCGTGGCGGCGTTCTCGTCGCGGCGGCGGAGCAATATGGCCTGCCGATCCATGCGATCGGCGTGGGCGAGAAGATCGACGACCTGCGTCCGTTCGACCCGGACCTCGTCGCGCGTGTGATTGCGGGGGTGGCGTGATGGCGGACAAGGTAGCGCCCGCACACAAACCCGGCTGGCTTGGCATAGTCACCGATTACGGCCCGATCGTCCTCTTCTTCGCCGTGTACAAATATTATTCACCGGAAGACCGATCGAGCATGGTCGGCGAGATCGCGGCCGTGGTCAAAGGCACAATTGCCTTCATGATCAGCGCGGTGGCCGCGTTTGGCATCAGCCTGCTCAAGTTCAAGCGCGTTTCGCCAATGCTCTGGCTGACCACCGCGATGATCCTGTTTTTCGGCGGTTTGACCGTCTGGACGCAGGACCCGGCGTGGATCAGCCATAAACCAACCGTGGTCTATGTATTCGGCGCGGTCATGTTGCTGGGCGGCTGGCTGCGCGGCAAGGCGCTGCTCAAGATCCTGCTCGGCGCCGCATTCGAGGGCCTTGACGAAGATGGCTGGATGAAGCTGTCGCGCAATTGGGGCCTGTTCTTCATCGCGCTCGCCGTCATCAACGAAGTGCTCGCCAATCGCGATTGGTTCACCTTTGATCAGTGGCTGAAGGCCAAGCTGTGGCTGTTCCTGCCCCTTTCCTTCATCTTCACCTTCGCCCACATGCCCATGCTCCTGCGCCACGGCCTCGCCGCCGAGGACAAGGACGAGGCCGAGACCACCACCCCGCACGAGTGATCAGGCTGGGGATTTGCGCCAAAAAGCGGTGACAATCGTTCGCAATTGGCGCATCTAGGCGCCGATGCCGCAGCGTCGGCATGCAAAATCGAAACAACATAGGGGGAAGCTATGGCCAAGTTTTTTGGAAACCTGCACCTGGTGCTGGTCGTGGGCCTCGCGCTCGCGATTGGCGTCATGTATTGCTACAACGCCGACGTTCCGGCGAGCCTCAATTCGGTGCTGCACTGGCTGCACACTTTCTTTGGCGTGCTGTGGATCGGCCTGCTCTATTACCTGAACTTCGTCCAGGTACCGACCATGCCTTCGGTCCCAGCTGAGCTCAAGAAGGGCGTCACCGGATACATTGCGCCGAAGGTGTTCTTCTTCTTCCGTTATGCCGCGCTGCTGACCGTCGTCATCGGCCTGTGGATCGCGATGGAGCAGGGCTACGGCCACCGTGCCCTCACCTTCGCCGGTGCAACCCGCGCCGAAAACATGATCGGCCTCGGCATGTGGCTCGGCCTGATCATGGCCTTCAACGTGTGGTTCCTGATCTGGCCCGCGCAGAAGAAGATCCTCGGCATTGTCGAAGCCACGGACGAGGCCAAGGCGAAGGCGGCACCGCTCGCACTCGCCGCGAGCCGCACCAACCTGCTGCTGTCGCTGCCGATGCTCTACTGCATGGTCACCGCGAACCTCAGCTGAGCCGGAATACCAGTTCCAACGAGACGGCGCTCCCTTGGGGGCGCCGTTTTCGTTTCAAAGCACGGAAAGCAGCGGCTGCAGGCTGACATGCGCCGCAATGTGGCCAAGCAGGCCAGCGACCCAGCCATGCCGCCAGCAGAGCCAGCCCCACAGGACACCGGCTGCTGCGTGGAGCGTCACTTCGCGCAATGCCGCCAGCACCGACCAGTCGAGCCCCGCAAAGTAGGCGTGAGCGACCAGCGGATAGGCCACGAAGGCCGTTAGAAGCACCGCGAGCCAGTGAACCCAGTCACCGCGCCGCTTGGTCAATGCCATCAGCAACCAGGTAACCAGGGGCAGAGCAATCAGCCGCAGCTGAACCTCATCGAAGAGAGCGCCGCGCGCAAACCATGCAATCCGGGCCAGCGGCCCAGCCTCGGCAACCATATCGTGCTGGACCTGCGGGACAACGCTGGCGAAGATCGAAGCATCGGCCAGGGCCATCCACGCGCCGAACGCCAGCCCCGCTCCCACCGCAATACCCAGCGAGCGCAGGCTGCGGCGCGGGAGCAGCGAAAAATCGATGTCGGAAAAGGCGGGCAAGGATGCCAATCGCCCGCCCTCAGATTTCTACCTGGCTGCCCAGTTCGACCACTCGGTTCGTGGGCAGGCGGAAGAACTCCATCGCGCTGGCCGCATTGCGCAGCATCCACGCGAACAGCTTTTCACGCCAGATCGCCATGCCTGGCCGTGACGAGGCAATCAGGGTCTGGCGCGAGAGGAAGAAACTGGTCTTCATCATCGTGAAGGGCTCGCCGCAGACATTCGCTTGCTTCAGCGCGGAAGGCACGTCGGTCTCCTCAAGGAAGCCATAGCGCAGCGTCAGGCGGAAGAAGCCTTCACCGAACTGCTTGCACTCGACCCGGTTTTCATCGCTGACCACCGGCACGTCCTGAATTGCAACAGTCAGGATCACGACGCGTTCGTGCAGCACCTTGTTGTGCTTGATGTTGTGCAGCAACGCTGAAGGCACGCCTGCGCTGTTGGACGCCATGAACACCGCGGTACCCGGCACCCGCTGGGCGCTGGAATGGGCGCTCTTGGCGAACACCTCGAAGGGGATGGTCCCTTCGGCCATGGCGGCGCGCATCAGGGTACGGCCCTTCGACCATGTCGTCAGCAGCGTGAAGATGAACAGGCCGATCGCCAGCGGCACCCAGCCGCCCTGCGGTACCTTGATCAGGTTGGCGCCGAAATAGGCGATGTCGACCACGATGAACACGCCAATCAGCGGCAACGCTCTCCACAATGGCCAGCGCCACAGGGTGATGAGCACGACAGCCAGCAGCAGGGTATCGATGAACATCGCGCCGGTAACCGCGATGCCATAGGCCGCGGCTAGTTTGCTGGAGGAACCGAAGAACAGCACCAGCACCAGCACCATGATCATAAGGCCCCAGTTGATGACCGGGATATAGATCTGGCCGGCAGCCGCGGCACTGGTGTGCTTGATCTGCATGCGCGGCATAAAGCCGAGCTGGATTGCCTGGTGAGTCAGGCTGAATGCCCCCGAAATAACCGCCTGGCTGGCGATAATCGTGGCCAGCAGGGCCAGCACGATCACCGGGATGCGGACCGCATCCGGGATCATCAGGAAGAACGGGTCCTTGATCAGCGCGGTAGCCGAGGCGGCGTCAGGCTGCGAAAGCACGAGCGCACCCTGCCCCATGTAATTGAGCATCAGGCACGGCAGCACAAAGGCCATCCAGCTGACCCCGATGGGGCTGCGGCCAAAATGGCCCATGTCGGCATAGAGAGCTTCCGCCCCGGTGACGGCGAGAACGACGGAACCAAGCGCTACGAAAGCGCGGAAACCGTCTGCTAGGAAGAAATTGAGCGCGTTGACCGGGTTGATTGCCTGCAGCACGATCGTCGGCATGACCGTGATGTGCATGACGCCAAGGATGGCGAGTGTCAGGAAATAGACCAGCATGATCGGCCCGAACAGCTTGCCAACCTTTTCCGTCCCGCGTGACTGGATGGCGAAGAGGCCAAACAGGATTGCGACGGCCATGGGCACGATGAAGGGCGTGAAGCCTTCGTGGACGTACTGCAGACCCTCGGTCGCCGAAAGCACCGACATGGCGGGGGTGATCATCGAATCGCCGTAGAACAGCGCGGTCGCGAAGACACCCAGAAGGATGAAAGGGGCGGTCCACTTGGCGTTGTCGGACTTGCGGTTGATCAGCGCCAGCAGCGCCAAGCTGCCGCCCTCGCCCTTGTTGTCGGCCTTCATGATGGTCAGCACGTACTTGAACGTGACGACGATCATCATCGACCAGAACACCAGGCTCAGCACGCCATGGATATGGACCGGATCGACCTGGATGCCGGGCGCACCGTGGTGCGAGGCGAAGGTTTCGCGGAACGCGTAAAGCGGGCTGGTACCGATGTCGCCAAAGACGACGCCGATCGCGCCGATGGCCAGCTTCGCAAGGCCGCCGTGATGGGCGCCAGGATGATGGCTCGATGCGTTGGCGTCTGCGGGCGCAGTCTCGCCTGAAGTGTGCGACTCAGACATGCTTTACGCGCGCCTCTGTATTGCGCCGGAGAATCTGGCTGCGCGCGCCTAGCACTGGCAGATTGGCGCTGCAATGCAATCGCGTGTTGCGCTTATTTACCCTGGGCCGCGGCCTTGCGCACAATGAAGGCATCGAGGTCGGCCAGCCGCGCGGTCAGTTCGGGGCGCCAAGGAGCGTCAGCGGGGCTGCGGGCGAGCAGTTCGGCCCAGATTGCCCGGCCTTCCTCAAGCCGCCCAGACTGCGCAAGGGCAAGGCCAAGGAAGAACGGCGGTCCCGGATGATCGGGCGCGGCGCGCTCGGCATTGCGATAGGCAAGGATCGCAGCGGGCGACAGGTTGCCCTCTGCATGGCCCACGAGCGCGTTCGCCATGGCAAGCCATGCCTCCCCATTTGCCGGCTGCTCTGCAACGGCCCCGCGGAGCAGTTCGGCGGCATCGCCATATTGGCCGTGGCGGGCAAGCGCATCTGCGGGGGTAAGGTACTTGTCGGTAACAGTCGATCCGCCGGCCATGGCCTTGCGCGCCTTGACCGCTTCCGCCGCTTCGGCCCCGGCGACCTTTTCCTTGGGCTCGGTCGGCTTCGCGGGCTGTGTGGGGCTCCCTTGAAGCGCATAGCCTGCAAGGCCGAGGATCAGCGCGGCGGCGCTGACTTCCCGGGTCTTGCGCGGCAGCTTGAGGACGAGCGCCAGGCCGAGGAAGCAGGACAGCGCCAAAGCACCCGCGATAAGCCAGCCCATCACTTGCCTCCCTTGGTGAACCGTCGGCGCAGCAGCAGCGCGGCGAAAAGCAACAGCACCAGCGGCAGCACGAACAGCGGCCAAGTCAGCGCGGTCACCTGCGGGCTGTAGCTGATGTAGTCGCCATAGCGCGCGACCAGCCACTTGCGGATCGCCTCAGGGTCTTCGCCCGCGGCGATGCGCGTGCGAATCTGGCTGCGCAGGTCCCCCGCCATGGAGGCGTCCGAATCGGCGATCGACTGGCTCTGGCAGGTCAGGCAACGGATCGTCAGCATCAGCTCATGCGCCTTTGCCTCAAGCCGGGGATCGTCAAGCTGCCTATTGGCAAGCGGGGCCTGCGGCATGGTGTCGTCGGCAAATGCCGGTGCGGCAAACAGGAGAATCAGGGCGATCAGGAATCGCTTCATTGCTCCGCCTCCCGCAGCTTGGCGAGCAGCTTGGGCACGTCGTCTGTCGTGATGACGCCGATGTGCTGGTGGCGGATCACGCCCTTGCCATCGATCACAAAGGTTTCCGGCACACCGGCCGATCCGATGCCGACCTGCACAACGCTGAGATTGTCCGCGCCGATACGGGCGAAAGGATTTCCATTGCGCGCAAGGAAGGCGGCAAGCTCGGGCTTGTGATCGCGAACAGCTACGCCGTGAATTTCGACGCCCGCATCCTTGAGCGCGGCAAGCTGCGGCGCCTCGACCGCGCAGGGCACGCACCAGGAAGCAAAGACGTTGAGCAGGCGCGGCTTGCCGGTGAAATCAGCGCGCGAGAGGCCGGGCCGGTCATCGCTGGCTGCGGGCAGGTTGAACTCGGGTAGAGGTTGGCCGACAAACCTGCTGGCCACGTCCTTGCTTGCCGGGCGGAACAGGCCGATCATGACCAGCGCGACAAAAGCGGCAAACAGCCCCAGCGGCAGCCACAAGGCCCAGCGCGGTCCTTTCGCCGTTTCTGTCACCGGATCGCTCATCGACCCTGCCTTTCCCGGCGATAAGCGATCTTGCCCCGCGCCACGATGCGGCGAAGATCGCTGGCGACATGACCCAGCATGGCAAGCAGCCCACCAAGAGCGATCAGGATGCCTCCCAGCCAGATCATCGGAACGAAAGGCTTCCACCACAGGCGAAGCTGCCAGCGGCCGTCCTCTGCCTCCTCACCCAGCACGGCATAAAGCTGGCCGTTCCAGCGGGTGACAAGCGCGGACTCATTGGTCTGTTGAGGCGGCGCCCAGAACGAACGCGACTGTGGGCCGAGCAGGATCGGTGCAGCCCCGTTGTAGCTGGCTTGCAAACCAGCCTCCAAAGCGGTCCAGTTGGGGCCTGCAACGGGGTCGATATTCTTTAGCGTGATGGACCAGGGTCCGACGGCGACCTTGTCTCCCACGCTCACTGCCACGAGCTTTTCGGAGGTAAAGGCGCTGTCGCTTGCCATGCCGAACAACGAAACCGCGATGCCGAAATGGGCGAAAACCATGCCCCACAAAGGCAGCTTTACCTGCCGAAGCTTGCGGCCCCGCAGCGGCAAAAGGCTTGCCAGGGCAATGGCCGGAGCCAGCGCCAGACCGATCACCGGCAGAACGTGCGACGGCGCATAGGCCAAGGCTGCGACAAGCGCGAGGATCCCCGCAAGCACCGGAACTATGAGCGATTTCCGCACCCTGCCGAAGGAATCCCTGCGCCAGCGCAGCAGGGGTCCGACCAGCAAGACAAGCAGCATCGGCACAACGAAGATCGCCGAGAACGGGTTGAAATAGGGCGGTCCGATCGAAACCTGCTGGCCAAGCGATTCCGCCAAGAGCGGGTAAAGCGTGCCGACCAGCACGATGCCGAGGATGCAGGAAAGCATGACATTGTTGAACACCAGCGCGCTTTCCCGGCTAACCACCGAAAACCGCTCACCCTCGCTGACGGTTGAGGCGCGCAGGCCGAACAACGTCAGGGCGCCGCCAATGTAGATCGCCAGAAGGATAAGAATAAAGGCCCCGCGCTTGGGATCGACGGCAAAGGCATGAACCGAAGTCAGGATGCCCGATCGCACAAGGAATGTGCCGACCATCGACATGGAGAAGGCCACTACGCCCAGCATTATCGTCCACGCGCGCAAGGCGTTGCGCGATGCCAGGACCGAGCACGAATGCAGCAGCGCCGTTGCCGCCAGCCAAGGCATCAGCGAGGCGTTTTCAACCGGGTCCCAGAACCACCAGCCGCCCCAGCCAAGCTCATAATATGCCCAGTAGGAGCCAGCGGTGATACCTAATGTCAGGAATATCCACGCCCCCAGCACCCAGGGCCGCATGGCGCGGGCAAAGGCAGGCGACACCTCACGCGTGATCAGCGCGCCAATCGCAAAGGAAAATGCGATCGAAAGCCCGACATAACCAACGTAAAGCGTCGGCGGATGAAAGGCGAGGCCGGGGTCCTGCAGCAGGGGGTTTAGCCCCTTACCCTCGGCTTCCGGCACCATCCGAGTGAAAGGGTTCGATGCAAACAGCAGGAAGATATAGAAGCCGAGGCTGACGAACGCCTGCCCCGCCAGCGTGGCGAGCATCGTACGTTCCGGCAAACGGCGCTCGACCAGCGCAACGAAACCGCCGGCAAGGCCCATTACGGTGACCCACAGCAGCATCGAGCCTTCGTGGTTCCCCCAGGCACCGGCGATCTTGAACATCATCGGTTTGGCCGAATGCGAGTTCTCGTAAACCAGCTTCACCGAAAGGTCGGTTTGCATGAAGACCACGATCAGCGCGGCGAAAGAAGCGAGCGCGAGCACGCCCTGCACTACCGCGACGGGCCGAACTGCCCCGCCCAGCGCTTCGCCCTTGCGGGTCAGGGCCATGGCCCCGGCGAACAGCTGGAGCGCAGCCAGGGCAGCTGCGAGCCACAGCGCGGCAAGGCCGAATTCCGCGGTCACTTGGTTTCTTCCACCGTCTGGCGCGCCTGCGCTTCGGTCATTTCCTTCATCTCGCGCGGCACGTATTTCTCGTCATGCTTTGCAAGCAGGTTATCCGCCACGAAAGTGCCGTCAGCGCCCAGCTTGCCCTCCGCGACGACGCCCGAGCCTTCCTTGAACAAGTCAGGCACGATGCCCTTGAAGCGCACGGGCACCCGCGCCTTCGTATCGCCGACCACGAAAGCGATAGTAACGCCGTCCGCCTCGCGCTTGTAGCTGCCTGCCTCGACCATGCCGCCCAGCCGCACCGCCTGATCGGGTGTGGGCGGTTTCGCGGCAATGTCGGCAGGAAGATAGAAGTAGGACGCATTGCTGCGCAGGCCCCAGATCGCCAGCAGCGCCGCGCCAATCAGCGCGACCATGGCGAGGAGAACGAGGACCAGCCTCTGGTGCTTGGACTTCATCGGCGCGCTCATCGTTCTCGGCTCCGGTCACGGCGTGCCTCGGCAGCGCGCATGGATAGCCAGGCCCATGCCGTCAGGCCAAGCACGCCCGCCACGCCTAAGGCGTAGGACACGATGACGAAGGTCCAGTGATCGAGGTTTTCCTGCATTATCCGTCCGCCATCGCCCTGCGCCGCAGCCGAGCCTGCGCCTGAAGGTCAGCAAGGATCGCCCGCATCCGCGCCAGCACCACGCCGCCGAACAAAAGCGAAAAACCGACCGTTGCCACCAGCAAGGGTCCCAGAAAATCCCACGCCATTGCAGACTTGCCCATGGAGATGCTCGGGGGCTGGTGGAGGCTGTTCCACCACAGCACCGAATAGTGAATGACCGGAATATTCACCGCGCCGACCAGTCCGAAGATGGCGGGAATGCGCGATTGTCCGTTGCTGTCCTGCGATGCGGCTGAAGACAGTGCCATGTAGCCAAGGTACAGGAACAACAGCACCAGCATCGAGGTCAGCCGTCCGTCCCAAACCCACCATGCGCCCCATGCCGGACGGCCCCAGAGCGAACCGGTGATCAGGCAAAGTGCGGCAAAGACCGCTCCAGGCGCGGCAGTCGCCCGCGCTGCAATCCCGGCGAGCGGATGGCGCCAGACAATCTCGACCAGGCTGGCAATGGCAATCGCCGTCCAGCCGCCCATTCCGAGCCAGGCGGTGGGCACATGAAGGTAGAGGATCCGCACCGAATCCCCCTGCAGGGCGTCAGCGGGACCGACAAAAACGCCCCAAGCCATGGCACCGAAGGCAAGGATCAGCCCGGACACCAGCAACAGCGGCGTCAGCCACCGGGCAAGGCGCAGGAAACGGGCGGGATTCGCGAAGCCATGCATGATGATCGCGCGCCATTTGGCAGGGTGCGAGCGCGGCGGCAAGCACTAGCTTGGCCGCGAATTGTATCAGGCCCGGCCGATCAGCCTTTGCGCCATCGCATCGGCGACCTGATCCGCAGGAACCCTGCTCTCGTCACTCTCGCGCCAGATGGCTTCAAGGCGCAGCGGAATCTCCTCTAGCCGCTCCATGACCTCAGCTCGGGTGCAGGGCTGACCCTTCTCGCGCGCGAGGTATTCTAAGGTCACGGCGATGATGCCGCCGCCGTTGATCACATAGTCCGGCGCATAGAGAATGCCCCGCTCGTGCAGCATCGGGCCATGTTCCGGGCGGGCAAGCTGGTTGTTCGCCCCGCCCGCCACGATCGGCGCCTTTATACGCGCGATGCCGCTGTCATCGAGGATCGCGCCAAGCGCGTTCGGGCTGAAGACGTCGCATTCGACGTCCATGATCGCGGCGGCATCGACGGCCGAAGCGTCGAGCTCCGCCGCCAGTGCTGCCGCGCGCTCTGCATTGACGTCGGCAAGCGTCAGCTTCGCTCCTTCCGCCGCAAGCAGGCGCGCGAGGCCTCCGCCGACGCTGCCGGTCCCCTGCACCGCAACGTGCACGCCGGAAAGGTCATCGCGGCCCAGCTTGTGCCGTACCGCGGCCTTGACGCCATAGAAGATCCCGCGCGATGTGAACGGACCCGGATCGCCACCGGCCAAATCCGGATCGGTCGCGGGTAAGCCGCAAACGTGGCGCGTGCGCTGGTGGATGGCCACCATGTCCGCTTCACTCATGCCAACGTCTTCGGCAGTCACATAGCGCCCGTTCAGCGCCGCGATGGCATCGCCAAACGCGGCGATCATTTCAGGCGTCTTTGTGCGATTCGCGTCCGCCAGGATAACCGCCTTGCCGCCGCCCATCGGCAGGCCGGCCATCGCGTTCTTGTAGCTCATCCCGCGCGACAGTCGCAGGGCATCGCGAAGCGCGCCGGCGCCTTCAGCATAGTGCCAGAACCGCGTGCCGCCCGCGCCGGGTCCCAAATGCGTGGAATGCAGCGCGATGATCGCGGTCAAGCCAGAGGCGCGGTCGCGCACCACCTGGACCATTTCGTGATCGTCGAAATCGGGTTCTTCCCAGAATGCGGGCACGCGCCATCTCCCTGTGTTTGGGGACACGTGCGGGCTGGGAAAATGGGGCGATCGATGGGGTTCGAACCCACGACCTCCGGTACCACAAACCGGCGCTCTAACCAACTGAGCTACGATCGCCACAAGCCGCCAGCGCGTGCCTTGCGGCGGCGCTGTTAGGCAGCACCGGGACCGCTCGCAAGCAGTATCCGGCGCAGGCGCGGCCTCTTGCACAGGCGGGCGTAATTGGGAAGTGAAATCTTCATTGCCGCTCTGCTTGCGCAATTTTATTACGTCGCTCGTTGAAGGCCGCCCGCCAGTCGGCGCAGATCCCTTTGCGCGCATATTTCGCAGGTGCAGCATTAAAGGCATTGGCAAGCGCCAATCATTCATGCATCACTTGCGCAACAGGGAGCATCCATGCCGCCAACGGGGTCCGCGAATTTCGACGAAATGTTCGATGCAGGCGGCGCAACTCGCCCAGCCTATGCCGACTTTTGCGAATGGTATGGCGAACAGGATCCCAACTGGCTGAAGCGCCAGAATGTAGAGGCCGAGCGCTTCTTCCGCCGCACCGGAATCACTTTCAATGTCTATGGCGAAGCTGCGGGTGAAGAGCGGCTGATTCCCTTCGACATGATCCCGCGGATCATAACCGCCAGCGAATGGCGGCAATTGTCCAAGGGCATCGAACAACGCGTGCGCGCGCTCAACGCGTTCCTGCACGATCTCTATCATCGGCGAGAGATCATCCGCGCAGGCAAGTTTCCATCCCGTTTGATCGAACGCAACAGCGCGTTCCTGCCGGAGATGGTGGGCTTTACCCCGCCCGGCGGTATCTACACGCACATCGTCGGCATTGACTTGATCCGCACCGGTCCTGGCGAATTCATGGTGCTGGAAGACAATGCCCGCACGCCCAGCGGCGTTTCCTACATGCTGGAAAACCGCGAGACGATGATGGCCATGTTCCCGGAATTGTTCACGCGGGTGCAGGTCCGCCCGGTCTCGGACTATCCGCGCCGCCTGGCCCGCAGCCTTGCCGCCTGCACGCCGCGTCGGGCGAGCGACCGGCCGGTCGTCGCGGTACTGACGCCGGGCATCTATAATTCCGCCTATTTCGAGCACGCCTTCCTGGCCGACCAGATGGGAGCCGAACTGGTCGAAGGCAGCGACCTGCGCGTAATCGACGGGCGCATCGCCATGCGAACGACCTGTGGATATCAGGCCATCGACGTGCTCTACCGCCGCGTCGACGACGATTTCCTCGACCCGCTCACCTTCAACCCTAACAGCGTACTCGGCGTACCCGGGATCATGGACGTTTACCGCGCCGGGGGCATTACCATCGCCAATGCGCCTGGAACCGGCATTTCCGACGACAAGGCGATCTACTCCTTCATGCCCGAGATCGTCGAGTTCTATACCGGCGAGAAACCGATCCTGCAGAATGTCCCCACCTGGCGCTGCGCGGAAAAGGATTCGCTCGCCTACGTGCTCGACAACCTTGCCGACCTTGTCATCAAGGAGGTCCACGGCTCGGGCGGCTACGGGATGCTGATAGGGCCCACCGCGACGAAGGCGGAGATCGCTACATTCGCCAAGAAGCTGCGCAACCGGCCGGACAATTTCATCGCCCAACCAACGCTTTCCCTGTCGACCGTGCCGATCTTTACCAAGGCCGGCCTTGCCCCGCGCCATGTCGATCTGCGGCCTTTCGTTCTGATGTCACCTGATGGGATCGACATCACCCCTGGCGGCCTCACTCGCGTTGCTCTCAAGAAGGGATCGCTGGTGGTCAACTCGTCGCAGGGCGGCGGCACCAAAGATACCTGGGTACTGGAGGACTGATGCTCGGGCGGACCGCAGATGGCGTCTTCTGGATGTTTCGCCTGCTGGAGCGGGCGGAAAACATATCGCGCCTGCTCGAAACAGGCTTTCGGCTTGCCCTGACCCGTGGCCAGGGCGCGGCGCGCAGCGAATGGCAGTCGGTGCTGGTGACGATTGGCCAGTTGCAGGCCTACAAGGATGTGCACGGCGAGGTTACCGGCCCACTCGCCACTGACTGGATCCTGCGCGGCAAGGAAAACCAGGGCTCTGTCCTGCGCATGGTGGAGCAAGCGCGCTCCAACGCCCGCGCCGTGCGCACCGCCCTCACCCGTGAGGTCTGGGAAGCCACCAACGAGGCTTGGATGGTGCTGAGCGAAATGCTCGCCCGCCCGGTCAAGCCGAGCACCCTCGGCGATGTCCTGTCGGTGATCCGCCGCCAGTCGACCCTGGTGCGCGGCACCATGGACGGAACGATGCTGCGCAATGACATTTTCAATTTCGCCCGCATCGGCACGTTCGTCGAACGTGCGGACAACACGGCGCGCATCCTCGACGTCAAATATTATGTCCTGCTGCCGTCGGTTTCGCTGGTGGGGTCCAGCTTTGACAACGCGCAGTGGGAAACGGTCCTCCGCTCGGTATCAGCGGAACGTGCCTACCGCTGGCTCAACGCCGGCGAACTCGACCCCCGGGGTATTGCTGACTTCCTGATCCTCGACAGCCGTTTCCCGCGCAGTCTTGCCTCCTGCTACACCAAGCTGGAAAGCAATATCGCGGGCCTGGCGCGCCAGTATGGCACCCACGTTGCCTGCCACGATCTTGTCGCCGAGCAGGTCAAGCAGCTTGAAGCGGCCAGCATCGGATCGATCATCGAGTTCGGTCTGCACGAATTCATCGGCAAGTTCCTTGCCAGCAACCGCCGTGTCGCGGATGCGATAGCGGCCGACTACAGGTTCACAGTCTGATGCGCCTCGCGATCCGCCACACCACCCGTTATGCCTATGACGAGCCAGTCGCGCATGGGCTGCTGCGATTGCGGATGCGCCCCAAGCCAACCCATGGCCAAAGTGTGATCGACTGGACCATGGACCTTGAAGGCGCGAGGTTCGAGACAGAGTTCGACGACCATCACCATAACCACATCAATCTCGTATCGATCAAAGCCGGTGCGCCCACGCTGGAAATCACGTGCTGCGGCACGATTGACACTTCCGACCGCGCCGGGATCGTCGGCCCGCACCATGGCTCGATGCCGCTGTGGGCATTCGAGCGCCAAACCCCGCTGACTCGTCCGGGAACAGCCATGAAGGCGCTTGCCCATTCCTGCCAGCAGGAGGATCGGCTCGCTACGCTCCACGCCCTGTCCAAGGCAACGCTTAACGAGGCTGCCTATGAGGTCGGCCACACCGGCGTCGGCACCACGGCGGAAGAAGCGCTCACCGCCGGGCGCGGTGTTTGCCAGGACCATGCGCATATCTTCATCGGCTGCGCCCGCGCGCTTGGCATACCGGCCCGCTATGTCAGCGGCTACCTGATGATGAACGACCGCGTGAACCAGGAAGCAACCCACGGCTGGGCCGAGGCTCATGTCGATGGCCTCGGCTGGGTCGGGTTCGACGTATCGAACGGCATCTCGCCCGACGCCCGTTATGTCCGCGTGGCGACCGGCTTCGATTACCGCGATGCCGCGCCGATCACCGGCGTTTCATGGGGCGGAGGAAAAGCCGCCCTGGCAGTAAGCCTCGCGGTTGAACAACAGTCCGCCGAACAGTAGGGGTCAGACGAAAGAGGAATTGGGCCGTGACCTATTGCGTCGGAATGTTGATCGATAACGGGCTCGTGATGATGAGCGACACCCGCACCAATGCTGGCGTCGACAATATCTCGACCTTCCGCAAGATGTTCCACTGGTCGGTTCCGGATGACCGGGTGATTACCCTGCTCACCGCCGGCAACCTCGCCACCACGCAGTCGGTGCTCAGCCAGCTGGAAGAGCGCAACAAGGCCCCGGCCGAGCGGCATAATTCCCTGCTTGAGGCGCCGACCATGTTCCAGGTGGCGACTCAGGTGGGCAAGCTGCTCAACGACACGATCGCAGCCCAGCGCGCGGAGCATGGGCAGGAAGGCTCGGACAAGATGTTCCAGGCCTCAATCATCGTCGCCGGCCAGATCAAGGGCATGGAGCCCCGCCTGTTCCTTGTCTACCCGGAAGGCAACTTCATCGAGGCGAGCTTCGATACGCCCTATTTCCAGATCGGTGAGACCAAGTACGGCCGGCCTATCCTGGTGCGCGGCTATTCACGGGACATGAGCTTTGAAGACGCGATCAAGCTGATGCTCGTCAGCTTCGATTCGACGATCAAGGCCAACCTGACGGTGGGCCCACCGCTCGACCTGCTGGTCATGGAGCGGGACAATTTCGTGCCGATCCACAGCCGCCGGATCATGGCCGACGACCCCTATCTACGCGCAGTTTCGGTTGGCTGGGGCGAGGCTTTGCGCCGGGCCTTCCATGACTTGCCGGACTATGACCTGAACGTCGATCAGGCCGCGGCGGCAGAATAGAAAAGGGCGGCCAATGGCCGCCCTTCGCATTTCCATTGCTGGAAAAGCTTACTTCTTGAGCGTGAGCCCGCCGAAGCGCTTGTTGAACTGGGCAACGCGGCCGCCGGTGTCGAGCTGACGGGTGCCGCCGGTCCATGCCGGGTGCGAGGTGGGATCGATTTCGAGCACCAGCGTGTCGCCTTCCTTGCCCCAGGTGGAGCGAGTTTCGAACACGGTGCCGTCAGTCATCTGCACCTTGATCATGTGGTAATCGGGATGGACGTCGGCCTTCATAGTCTCACACTTTCGTTGTGGCCGGTTCCGACCGGCCTGAAATGGAAGGCGCGCGCATAGCGCCCGGCGCGCGGTTTGGCAAGGCGATCCGGGGAAATTCGGCGGCCCCGCCCTGCCCCGGTGACACACCGGTTGACAGGTCAATCATGCCGAACAGCCTAAACCGCACATTCCCGCCAAATTCCTGCCCTTCGGGGTTACACAAGGCGACACCCCTGTCACCCTGAATAGATCAGCATAATCAGCAGGTTAAACCGAAAAAGGTGACATATCGCGCATTTCAGGCGACGAGGGTTCCAACGATGTCAAAGAGCGATCGGCCGAAACCTGACAGGACCGGCCGATGTAGGAAAGCTCTTTGAACAGGTTGCGGTGGCTTAGCTGTCCGCAATCATCGCGGTGAAGTTGACCTCGCAGGTCACCTTGCCGTCGACCGAGGCCTTGCCCCAGAACTTGCACACGCGGGCGCGCTTCTGCACGAAGCCGGCTTCGAGGTTGAGCAGAACGCCCGGTTCCACCGGCGCACGGAACTTCGCGTCCTCGATCGCCATGAAATAGACCAGCTTGCCGGTCCCGGCGAGGCCGAGGGTTTCGATGGCGAGGATGCCGGCGGCCTGCGCCAGTGCCTCTATCTGCAGCACGCCCGGCATGATCGGACGGCCGGGGAAGTGCCCCTGGAAGAAGCCTTCGTTGAAGCTGACCGCTTTGACCGCGTGAATCTCGCCATCGGGAACGAGACTGACCACGCGATCAACCAGCAGCATCGGGTAACGGTGCGGCAGCGCCGCGAGGATGCCCTTGATGTCGAGCGACTTGGGCTCGACCGAGCCCGACGTTTCCTCACTCATGGCGCTGCCCCTGCCCTAAGCCTTAGCGGCCTTTGGTCTTCTTGCCGGTCGCCGCCGGTGCGGGGGTTGCGGCCGGAGCCGCCGCCGGAGCCGCCGCGCCCTGCTGGGCAGCCTGCTGAGCCTTGGCTTCTCGCACTTCACGCGGCTCCCAGCCAGCCGGCGGGACCAGCTGTGCCGAAGGCAGCAGCGTGTTCAGCTCGGTCAGGATCGCCTGGTTCATGTTGTAGGCGTTGGTGGTGGCGACAACGGCCGAGGGATTGAGCAGCAGCGTGACGCGCTGCTTGGTCATCGCCGTGTTGATTGCCGTGTTCAGCTTTTCGCCGATCTGTTCCTGGACATAGGCTTCCGAATAGGAAACCGGCTGCAGCAGGCGCTGCAGTTCCTGCGTGCCGCTGGCTTCCATCGCCTGGATGGCCTGGGCCTGCTGGGCAAGTGCCTGCTGGTTGGCGTTGGGCACCGCGCGATCCGCGTTGAACTTGGTGACCATGCCGTTGATCTGGTCGGCGATCTGCTTGCGGCGCGCTTCGGCCGCATCATAGGTCGCCTTGTAGGTAACCGGACGCTGGCTCTGCGCGGTCTTGAACGCGTTCGAGTTGACGATGATCAGGTCGATGTTCGCAATGCCGAGGCCCGGAACGGTGATTCCGGTTGCCGCCGGGGCGGCAGGTGCCGGTGCCGCAGCAGGGGTCTGTGCGATCGCGGGCTGGATGACAGTTGCCAGCGCGGCGGCGGCAGTGGCTGCCTTGAGAAGGGTGTTCATCAGAATTGCGTTCCTACGTTGAAAGTGAATGACTTGGTGTCGTCGCCCGGCTGCTTGAGCAGGGTCTTGGCAAAATCGAGACGGAAGGGACCGAACGGCGAGTTCCAGTTGAAGCCGATGCCGATCGAGACACGCGGCTTCCAGCTATCGCCAAGGAAGAATTCCTTGAACGCCGTGTTTCCGCCGAGTGCCGAGTTCGCGGTCAGGCTGACGCCGGTCGGGGTACAGGCAAAAGTAGTGTTGGAATTGGTCGCACTGGTGACCTGCGACAGCTTGGTCACCTCGCACACGCCCGAAGCGTTGAGCGCGGTTTCGTCAATCTGCGAATAGAGCGGCAGGCCGGTGGTCGGATCGCGCTGCGCGATGAAGACCTGGCCGGACGGATTGTCGATCACGCCATCGTTGTTGAGGTCAGCCGTATCGATAAGCGAAGGCCGCTTGATGCTCCACACTGCGCCGGCATCGAGGAAGATCGAGGGGCGGATGCCCATTTCGCGCGCGCCGGAGCCGAGCGGGATTTCGAGTTCCATACGGCCAAGGTAGTAGTAGCGGCCGCCGATGGCGTCGTCCTGCCAGGTATCGCGGTCGCCCGAAACACCGCCGGCTTCCAGATAGGTCTGGCCATCGGTGCAGTCCTTGATCGAATTCGCGGCGGTGCGCACGGCAGCTGTGCCTGCCGTCGTCCCGCTGGCCGGAACTGCCGGCGTGAAGCAGTAGTTGCCCGTGGTGAACACGCCCGGTGTGTCGACATAGGTCTTGCGCAGCACGCGGGGGCCGACGCCGCGGATGTCGAAGCCGCGGATCTGAGGTTCACCGAGGTAGAAGCGGTCGGTCAGGCGCACGTCGCCGCCGTTGTTCAGCCCCTTGATCACGCCGCCTTCGCCCGAGATCGAGAAGATGAAGCCCTTGCCAACCGGCCAGTACTTCGCGGCATTGAGCGAGAGACGCGCATACTTCACCGAACCGCCGAGGCCAGCGAATTCGCCGGTGACCGAAACCGTGTGACCACGGCTCGGACGCACGCGGTTGTCGAGCGTGTCGTAAATCCAGGTCAGGCCCAGGCTGGAAGTCGTGCGCTTGCCGATGGCATCGCAAAGATAGCGGCCGGCAAGCAGCGGATCGCAGACGCCGCCCGAATAGAACTGGTTCTGGTCCAGCGTCACATCATCGATGTTGAACGTGTAGCGGCCGACCAGGCTGGTATATTCGGTCAGCGGCAGACCGGCGCGCATCTGGAAGCCGGTCGTGGTCTGGCCATAGATCGTGTTGCGATCCTGACCGGAGAAGTTGAAGTTGTTGTAATCGCGGCGATAGATGTCCGCACCGAACGAGATGTTACGGTCAAACACATAGGGCTCGGTGAAGCTCAGCTGCGCCGACTTCGAATAGCGCGAATAGCTGACCGAGGCGCCCACCGTCTGGCCGCGGCCACGGAAGTTGCGCTGCTGGACCGAGGCCTGGAGGATGAAGCTTTCGATCGACGAGAAGCCGGCGGAAAGCTGGAGTTCGCCGGTGGGCTTTTCCTCGATGTCGGCCTTCAGCACGACGCGGTCCGGCGCGGAGCCCTGCTCCTGCTTGACCTCGAACTTTTCCTGGAAATAGCCGAGCGACTTGATGCGGTTGGTCGAACGCTTGACCTGCAGCGAGTTGAAGGCATCGCCTTCGGACAGGCGGAACTCGCGGCGGATCACCTTGTCCTGAGTCAGCGTATTGCCGTTGATTTCCACCTTCTCGACGTAGACGCGGGGCGCCTCCGCGATCTGGAAGGTGATCCCCATGGTGAGATCATCCTTGTTGCGTTCGTAATTCGGGTTCACGTCCGCAAAAGCATAACCGAAGGCACCGGCGGTCTGGTTCAGCTTGTCGATCGTGTCTTCGACCAGCTTGGCGTTGTACCAGTCATCCTTCTTCATCGGCAGCTGCTTGGCCAGCTGCTCACCGTCGAAGTCGCGCAGCTGGCTTTCCACTTTCACGTCGCCGAACTTGTAGCGCTGGCCTTCTTCCACCACGTAGGTGATGATGAAGTCCTTCTTGTCCGGCGTCAGTTCGGCCACGGCCGAAACCACGCGGAAATCGGCATAGCCCTGCGTCAGGTAAAACTGGCGCAGCTTCTGCTGGTCATAGGCAAGCCGGTCCGGATCGTAGCTGTCCTTTGACGAGAACAGGCGCCATGTGCGGCTCTGCTTGGTCAGCATTTCGCCGCGCAATTCGCCATCGTCGAACTTCTCGTTGCCGATGATGTTGATCTGGCGGACCTTGGACTTGGGCCCTTCGTTGATTTCGAAAACGATATCGACGCGGTTCTGGTCCAGCATGACCATCTTCGGTTCGACCGTCGCGGCGAAGCGGCCCTGGCGCTTGTAGAGCTCGATGATGCGGGCAACGTCTGCACGGACCTTCGAGCGGGTGAAGATCTGGCGCGGGGCCAGCTTCACTTCGGGCGTCAGCTTCTCTTCCTTGAGGCGCTTGTTGCCTTCGTAGATGATGCGGTTGATGACCGGGTTTTCCTTGACCTGGACCACCACATTGCCGTTGCCGTCGCTGCGGACCTGAACGTCGGAGAACAACTCGGTCGCATAGAGGTCCTTCAGCGCCTGGTCGGCGCTGGCCTGGGTATAGGGCTGGTTCAGCCGCAGGCGGACGTAGGAAAGGATCGTGTCACGCTCGAGCCGCTGGTTGCCGACCACGTCGAGCGAGCGGATGAGCTGCGGCGCGGGCGCTTCGGGAGCGGGCGCGGCAGCAGCCGGTGCGGGAGCAGGAGCAGCCGCGGGCGTGGGCGCTGCCTGCGCATATGCAGCTGCCGGGACGCCGGCCAGCACGGTGGTTGCCAGCAGGGCCGCCAACGTGCCCTTCTGAGCGCGCGCCGACTGGGGGAAATTCATCTTAGAAGCCATGGTCCGTCCCATCATCGACACGCCGTATTCCGATCAAATGTGGCCGCAGTCAGGCGCGGGGCGCGCAGACGAAGGCCAAGAAATTTCCAGTCAGGCCCTCTGCCCGATGAAATGCCGGTTATCAAGCAATCAGTCCCTTCCCGCCCCCGGATTTCCGCTCCCGTCCACCGGCTATTTGCCGAAGGGCAGCAACGAAGCGATATCGTTGATGGTCACGAACAGCATCAGGGCAAGCACGAAGGCCAGCCCGGTGCGGAACGCCCATTCCTGGCCCTTGGCATCGACCGGCCGGCGGCGAACAGCCTCGGCAGCATAGAATGCCAGGTGCCCACCATCGAGGGTCGGAATTGGCAATAGGTTGATGAATGCCAAGTTAATCGAGATCAGCGCCACGAACCACACGAAGTTATCGAAGCCGAGCGAGAGGTGTTCACCCGAATATTTCGCGATTTTCAGCGGTCCGCCCAGTTCCTTGACCGATCGTTCGCCGGTGACGATCTGGACGATGCCGGTGACCATCATGCGCATGATTCCGGCGCACTGGTCGACCGACATGGTGGCCGCCTCAACCAGCCCGACCTTCTCGACCTTGCCGTAAGCAATGCCGATCTGGCCGATGGTGCGCTTCACGCCCTTTTCGTCGGTGCCGGAAACGGCGCCGACGTTGACCGGCAAACGCTTTTCCTCGTCCCCGCGGCGAACCGTGACCGTGATCTTCTCACCCGGCCGCGCGACGATCAGGTCACGGACCTGGCGGAAGCTGCTGACCGGCGTGTCGTTGATCGCGACAATCCGGTCGTTCGCCTCGATGCCTGCCTTGTCCGCTGGTGATCCGGGAACGGCCATGCGCACATTGGGGCTCGCGAAATCGATGCCGAGGTCGGCGATGCGCCCTTCATTGCCGAACTGGTCCTTGACTGTCTGCGAGGTCAGCTTGACCGGCACGGTGAGCCTGCGCCCATCGCGCTCCACGCCCAGCTGGATCGTCCGGCCGGGATAGGGAAGCACGTGTTCGGCGATCTCGGTAGCGGAGGAAATCTCAGTACCATCGACCGAGACGACCCGGTCCCGCAGCTGGATCCCCGCCGTCCGGGCATCAGATTTCTCGGTGAAACCAGTCACTTCCGGCACTTCGACCGGCTTGCCGTAAATCGCATTGAAGGCAAAGAATATGGCCAGCGCGACGATGAGGTTGGCTACGGGGCCCGCCAGCACGATCAGCGAACGCTTCCAGATCGGCTGGGTGGCGAAGGCGTGGCTGCGCTCCTCGGTGGTCATGTGCGAGATCTTGTCGTCGTCCACCTGGCTCACGGCATTGCCGTCGCCCGCGAACTGGACATAGCCGCCCAGCGGCACGGCGGCGATGCGCCAGCGGGTACCGCGTTTGTCCGTCAGCCCCCACAGCTCACGCCCGAAGCCGATCGAGAAGACATCGCTCTTCACCCCCAACCAGCGGGCGACGAGATAGTGCCCCAACTCGTGCAGCACGACCAAAGGGCCGATGAGGAGGAGGAAGCCGATGATGGCCTGAAGGAAGGTTGGCAATCCGAACAAGTCAGGCAGGCTCCAGCTGCTGCGTGGCAAGCGCCCGCGCCTCGGCATCTACGGCAATCACTTCGGCAAGGGAAGCGGGCACCGGCGGGGCGTAGCGGTCCATCAGCCTTTCGACCTCTACGGCGATGCGGGTGAACGGCAGCTTACCGGCAAGGAACGCGGCGACCGCAACCTCATTTGCGGCGTTGAGCACGGCCGGGGCCGCCCCGCCCGCCTCTGCCGCTGCGCGGGCCAGCCGCGTGGCGGGAAAGAGTTCTTCGTCGGGCGCACGGAAGGTCAGCTCGCCGACCGCAGCCAGATCAAGCGGCGCGCAGGGCGTATCCATGCGGCTCGGCCAGGCGAGACACGATGCGATCGGCACGCGCATGTCGCTGGGGCCAAGCTGTGCCAGCGTCGAACCGTCGCGGTATTCGACCATGGAATGGATGATCGACTGCGGGTGGACGATGATCCGCAGCCGGTCGAGACCCACCGGGAACAGGTGATGCGCCTCGATCAGCTCGAGACCCTTGTTGAACATGGTGGCGCTATCGACGCTGATCTTGGCGCCCATGTCCCAGTTCGGGTGCTTGACGGCCTGCGCGGGGGTGGCCCGGGCAAGCTGGTCCGCCGTCCAGTCACGGAAGGGACCACCACTCGCCGTCAGGGTGATCGTGCGGACCTGCGCGGCATCATTGCCGGCAAGGCACTGGAAGATCGCGTTGTGCTCGCTGTCCATCGGCAGCAGCGTGGTGCCATGGCGCGCGACCGCGCTCATCATCACGTCGCCCGCGGAAACCAGCGCTTCCTTGTTGGCGAGCGCCACGGTGCGGCCCTGTTCGATTGCGGCCATTGTGGGGGCAAGGCCCGCGCAGCCGACGATAGCGGCCACGGTCATGTCTGCCGGACGGCTGGCCGCCTCGACCAGCGCCCCTGCCCCGCCCGCCGCCTCGACACCGCTGCCGGAGAGCGCCTCGCGCAGTTCCGGCAGGCAGGATTCGTCCGCCACGACTGCAACCTGCGCGCCAAACTCCCGCGCCAGCCGCGCCAGCTCGGCGGCACTGGCAATTCGCCGTGAGCGCCAAGACTTGCCACTTGTCCCGTTCACGCCGGATCAGGTCGAGCGTCGATGCGCCGATGGAGCCGGTGGCGCCAAGGATGGAAATGGAACGTGCCATCAGTTCAGGCCCAGCAGCCCGGCAGCGGCCATCAGGATTCCCCGACGAATACCACGGCAAGCAGGCCGTCCACCCGATCGAACAGGCCGCCGTGGCCGGGGATCAGCTTGCCCGAATCCTTCACGCCGGCGCGGCGCTTCATCCAGCTCTCAAAGAAGTCGCCCGCCTGCGCGACCACGGCCGTGAAACAGCCAAAGAATACCGCCTGGCTCCACTGCGGCTGCGGCCCGCCGCCCGCGGCCTGATGCTGAAACGCCATCAGTCCCGCAAAAGCGAGCGATGCGCCCACCATGCCGCCAGCAAGTCCCGACCATGTCTTGGATGGACTGATCGAGGGGGCAATCTTGGGGCCGCCAAAGGTCCGCCCCGCGAAGTAGGCACCGATGTCCGTGCCGATCACCGCGAGGATCACGGAAAGTGAAGCTATTACCGGGAAGAACTCGCTACGCAGGAACAGCAGCATGGCCGTCGCGAAGCCGATGTAGAATATGCCGCCAAGGCTCCACAGCGTCTGCTGCATGGGCGTCGCGGCAAAGCCCCTCACCAGCCCGCGCCATTCCCACAGGACGCCTGCCGCAATCGCGCCGACAAACAAAGCCCAGAGCCAGCCGCCGAGCCAAAGGGCAGTCCCGGCAACAGCAACCATGACGACGGCCGAAACCGCACGGGTGCCAAGGTCGCTCTTTTTCGCTTCACCGCCCGCCATAGCGCCGCTCCCTTGCCCCGAATTGCTCCAGCGCCTGCGCCAGGTGATCGGGCGTGAAATCGGGCCACAGCGTATCGACGAACATCATCTCGGCATAGGCCGCCTGCCACAGCAGGAAGTTGGAAAGGCGCACTTCGCCCGAGGTGCGGATCAACAGGTCGAGCGGCGGCATTCCTGCCGTGTCGAGTTCGGCCTCGATGGTTTCCGGCGTGATCGGTCCCTTGGCCGCGGCCTTGGCGGCGGCGCGCGCGATTTCGTCCTGCGCGCCGTAGTTCAGGGCGACGGCGAGCGTGGTGCCGGTGTTATCCGCTGTCCGCGCCAGCGCCTTTTCCACCAGTTCGACAACATCAGCTGGGAAAGCCTTGTAATCGCCGATGATCCGCAGCTTCACGTTGTTCGCAGCGAACTCATCGAGGTCCGCGATGATGAAGGCCTTCATCAACCCCATCAGCGCGCCGATCTCCTCTTCGGAACGCCGCCAGTTCTCGGTGCTGAAGGCGTAAAGCGTCAACGCCTCAAGCCCGAGGTCCTTCGCCGCGCGCACGACCTTGCGCACGGCTTCGACGCCTTTTTTGTGGCCCATGGCGCGCGGCAGCATGCGCTTTTTCGCCCAGCGCCCGTTGCCATCCATGATGATGGCGACGTGGCGCGCGCCGTGATCGGAACGAGTCATCTATCGGCTCACTTGCCGAGGATTTCCTTTTCCTTGGCGGCCGCAGCCTCATCCGCTGCCTTGATCGCTTCGTCAGTGAGCTTCTGGACTTCGGTTTCGGCGCGCTTGCGGTCGTCTTCCGAGATTTCTTTCTTGGCTTCGTCTGCCTTCAGGTTTTCCATGCCGTCGCGGCGCACGTTGCGGATCGCGATGCGCGCCTTTTCGGCATATTGACCGGCAAGCTTGGCCAGTTCCTTGCGGCGATCCTCGGTCAGGTCGGGGATCGGCAGGCGCAGGGTGTTGCCGTCGCTGATAGGGTTGAGGCCGAGACCAGCCGAGCGAATGGCCTTTTCGACCGGGGTGATGTTCGACTTGTCCCACACCTGCACGGTCAGCATGCGCGGTTCAGGCGCCGAGACCGAGGCGACCTGGTTCAGCGGCATCTGGCTGCCATAGACATCGACCGTGATCGGATCGAGCAGAGTGGTGTTCGCGCGGCCCGTGCGAAGGCCGGCGAGATCGTGCTTCAGCGATTCAACCGCACCGGCCATGCGGCGTTCGAGATCTGCCTTGTCATACTTGGCCATGGGATCAGCCCTTCCTAACGATGGTTTGCGTGCCTTCACCCGCGAGCACCTTGGCCAGGTTGCCCTTTTCGCGGATCGAGAAGACGACGATGGGAATGTTGTTGTCACGGCACAGCGCAACCGCGCTGGCGTCCATAACCTTCAGGTTCTGGGCGAGAACAGTGTCATAATCGACTGTATCGTAACGGATTGCCTGCGGATTGGTCTTCGGATCGCTATCATAGATGCCGTCCACCGAAGTGCCCTTGAACAGGGCATCGCACTGCATTTCGGCCGCGCGCAGGGCGGCGCCGCTGTCGGTAGTGAAATAGGGTGCGCCAACGCCTGCGGCAAAGATCACGACGCGGCCCTTTTCGAGGTGCCGTTCGGCGCGGCGGCGGATGACGGGTTCGCAGACCTTGTCCATCTCGATCGCGGACTGCACGCGGGTCTGCACGCCAAGCTGCTCAAGCGCGTTCTGCATGGCGAGCGCGTTCATCACGGTGGCGAGCATACCCATGTAATCGGCCTGGGCGCGGTCCATGCCCTTGGCCGCGCCAGCCATGCCGCGAAAGATGTTGCCGCCGCCGATGACGAGGCACACTTCAAGGCCGGTTTCCTTGGCCGCTTTCACTTCCTTGGCCAGTTCCGCGACGAATTCGGGATCGATTCCGAACTGCTGGTTGCCCATCAGCACTTCGCCCGAAAGTTTGAGCAGGACGCGCTTGTATTTGGGGCTGGCCATGCGAATGCGATTCCGTTCCGAAAGAGTGGGCTGGCGTTACCGTCTAGGCGGGGCGAGGTAAATAGCAACGGGGCCCGAGGCGTTAGCCCCGGACCCCGTCAAAATGCCTTTCGGCAGGATCGGATCAGAGACCGGCGGCTGCCGCGACTTCCGCCGCGAAGTCGCTGACTTCCTTTTCGATGCCTTCGCCCAGCTGGAAGCGGACATAGTCCTTCAGCACGATCTTGGTGCCGGCGGCCTTGCCAGCCTGCTCGACGACCTGGGCGACCGGGGTCTTGTTGTCCATGACGAAGATCTGGCTGAGCAGGGCGTTGTCCTTGGCGAACTTGTTGACCGCGCCATCGACCATCTTGGCCTGCACTTCGGCGGGCTTGCCCGATTCAGCGGCCTTTTCGGCAGCGATCTTGCGTTCGCGGGCGATCATGTCCTGATCAAGGTCGTCAGCGTTCAGCGCCAGCGGGAAAGCCGCGGCGATGTGCATGGCGATCTGCTTGCCCAGCGGTTCCAGCACGTCAGCACCGGCTTCCGATTCGAGCGCGACGAGCACGCCGATCTTGCCGAGGTTCGGCGCGGCCGCGTTGTGCATGTAGGGCACGACGACGCCGTTCGCGACCGAAACGGTCTTCATGCGGCGCACCTGCTGGTTTTCACCGATGGTGGCAACGTTGTTGGTCAGCGTATCGGCAACCGTGCCGCCGCCCGGATAGGCAGCAGCCTTGAGCGCTTCGACGTCGTCGGACGACTGGCCGAGAGCGACTTCGGTGGTCTTGCGGACAAAGTCCTCGGAACTGTTCGTTCTTGGCAACGAAGTCCGTTTCCGAGTTCACTTCGACGGCAACGCCCTTGGTGCCCGAAACGGCGACGCCGACCAGGCCCTCGGCCGCGGTGCGGCTGGACTTCTTGGCGACGGCAGCAAGGCCCTTGGCGCGCAGCAGATCGACCGCGGCTTCCATGTCGCCGCCGGTTTCGTCCATTGCCTTCTTGCAATCCATCATGCCGGCGCCGGTGCGCTCGCGCAGGTTCTTCACGTCAGTGGCGGTATAGGCCATCTTGAGTATCCTTTGGTTTTTTCGTCATCCCGGACTTGCTCCGGGATCGCGGGCCGGATTTCTCCGACCTCGCATCAAAAGGCCAGCGGTCCCGGGTCGAGCCCGGGACGACGCCCGGTTCAAGCTTCGGCGGAAGCTTCGTCAGCCGGGACCGAAACCACGGCTTCTTCAACCGGGGCTTCTTCCAGAGCGCCGACGTCGACGCCCAGAATCGACCACGCCTTCGCGGTGGCCCTTCTTGGCGGCAGCGGCAACGGCTTCGCAGTAGAGGCGGATCGCGCGGCTGGCGTCATCGTTCGCCGGGATCGGGAACGCGATGCCATCGGGCGAGACGTTCGGATCGAGGATGGCGACGACCGGGATACCCAGGACGTTGGCTTCCTTGATGGCGAGCTCTTCCTTGTTGGCGTCGATCACGAACATCACGTCCGGAATGCCGCCCATATCGCGGATGCCGCCGAGCGACAGCTCGAGCTTGTCACGCTCGCGCGTCATCTGAAGGACTTCCTTCTTGGTGAAGCCCGAGGTGTCACCCGAAAGCTGCTCTTCCATCGACTTCAGGCGCTTGATCGAGCCCGAGATCGTCTTCCAGTTGGTGAGCATGCCGCCCAGCCAGCGGTGGTTGACGAAGTGCTGACCCGAAGCGCGAGCGGCCCGGGCGATCGGTTCCTGCGCCTGGCGCTTGGTGCCGACGAAGAGGACCTTGCCGCCAGCGCGGACGGTGGCGTCGATGAAGTCAAGCGCGCGGGCCATCAGGGGCACCGTCTGCGACAGGTCAAGGATGTGGACGCCGTTGCGCGCGCCGAAGATGTACGGCTTCATGCGCGGGTTCCAGCGGTGGGTCTGGTGGCCGAAGTGGGCGCCGGCTTCAATAAGCTGCTGCATCGTGACGACAGGAGCCGCCATAGGTAATTCCTTTCCGGTTGAACCTCCGGGACACTGGAACCAGGCGGAGATCCCGCGCGTGGCACCGGTATGTGTGCATCCCGTGTGGATTTGCCGCCCCTCACCCAGGCACCATGCCCGGATTCGCGCGACGGGGTGGCCCCTAGACGGGTTCGGCGCGGAAATCCAGCCTCAATTCGGCGCAGCGCACAAACCGCCGGTCGCTTAGCCGGCCTTCACACGGGTCGAACCGGGAACTGGCAGGCTTGTTCAGGTTTCATTTGCCATGAATCGGTCAGCAAGCCGTCGGTTTCGGCGGAACAGAGGCCGGGATCTCTTTTGAATGACGATTGCGGGGGCGCAATGCGAGGTAGCTTCGATGACGTTCGTACCCGTCCTGATTGCCCTGACCGTAATCGTCACAGGATCGCTTTTCATCGCCGTGAGCGTGCAGCGTGCCTTCACCCGGACAGCAAGGATGCGGCGTGAACTGCGCGAAGGCGGTCCTAACGTGACCGTGCACTATTCCGTGTCGGAACCGGCATGGCCGGTCCCGTCCCCGCTTCCGAACCTGCGCAAGGGCGCCGAGCGCCTGACCCGCGCAGTCGCAGCGCGCTCCAGGCCGGTCAAGCAGGAAGCCTCCGAAGCGGCCTGACCCCATACTGCCACGCGAATTTGCAAGGGGCGCGCAAAACCGCTCCCTTTCATTTTGTTCTTGACGAAAAGAACAAACCATGAACATATGGGTTCAACAAACGGAAAACTGCCATTTCGAAAAAGCCGAATCGGAAGTTGTCCACAAGGTTTGAACAGTCTCACCACAGACTGGCGCACAGGCAAGAGGGAAGTCGAATGACCATGCAGCTGATGCTCACCGCCCTGTTTTCCACCGCAGCCCTTTTTGCCGCTGCCGCGCTTTGGAACAGCGTACGCGGCGTTCTCCCCCGCCTCGGCGAACTGCGCGCAGCCGCTCAGGCGCAGGCCAGCCAGACAGTTTCCTGGCGTGTAACCACAGTGGAAGTCAGCCGCGCACCCGCACAGGTTCGCACGCTGCCCGTCAGGGCAAAGGCGTTGCCGGTTCGCTCGGCTGAATGGCGCGCCGCCGCTTGACGCGGGCATAGGCGATCACGCCGTAAGGCAGCGTCGCCAGGTAGATCACGCAGATCGCGATCAGCGTCCACCAGGGTTCGGTCAGCAGGGCAACGCCCGCAAGTCCGAAGACCATGACCAGCCACAGCCGGATGCCCCGCCGCGGACGCAACTTGCTCCAGCTCAGCGTGGCTACGCTCGAGATCATCAGGAAAGCAACCGCGACCAGCCACAGGCCGACAACGACCGGCGATTGCAATTCTTCCCATCCGGTCACGAACCACAGGAACATCGGCAGCATGGCGAGCCCTGCCCCTACAGGAGCGGGAACGCCGGTCAGGAAACCTGCTGACTTGTGGGGCTGATCCTCAACATCGATGCGCGCATTGAAACGCGCCAGGCGCAGCGCGCAGCTGATGGCGAAGATCAGGCTGGCGAACCAGCCAAGGCGCGGCAGGTCATGCAGCGCCCAGAGGAACAGGATGAAGGCCGGCGCCACGCCGAAAGAGACGTTGTCCGCCAGACTGTCGAGCTCCGCACCAAAGCGCGACTGCCCCTTGAGCAGGCGCGCGACGCGGCCATCGATACCGTCCAGCAGGCCGGCCAGCAGGATGGTCAGCGTCGCCTGTTCGAACTTGCCCTCGGTGGCAAAGCGGATGCCGGTCAGTCCGAAACCCAATGCGGACACGGTGATCGCATTGGGGATCAGCGTGCGCATGGTCAGGCCCTGCGGCAAGCGCACGAGCTTTTCGCGCCCGTGCCCGCCGTTCACTGGCGGCGACCTTCGATAAGCGGCTGGTTGCCGATCTCGGCCAGCACGGTTTCCCCGGCCACGACCTTCTGGCCGATCAGCACCTTGGGTTCGGTGCCTTCCGGCAGGAACACGTCAACGCGGCTGCCGAAGCGGATCAGGCCGATACGGCCGCCCGAGATGACCGGATCGCCCGGCTTGAGGAAGGGCACGATGCGGCGGGCGACCAGGCCGGCAATCTGGGTGAAGCCAACCGAAACGCCGTCCCCGCGCTCGACCAGCCAATGTTGGCGCTCGTTCTCTTCGCTCGCCTTGTCGAGGTCGGCGTTGAGGAAGCGCCCGGGAATATAGGCGACGCGGCGCACCGTGCCGCTGATGGGCGAGCGGTTGATGTGAACGTCGAACACGCTCATGAAGATCGAAACGCGCGTCAGCGGCGCGTCACCAAGGCCCGGCGCTGTGCCGTCGCCCTTGGCCAGTTCAGCAGGCGGCGGAACCTTCTTGATCAGCGTCACCAGGCCATCGGCCGGAGAAACGATCAGGTTCTCACCCTGCGGTGTGACCCGCGGCGGATCGCGGAAAAAGGCAAGAATGCCGAGCACCAGCACGCCGAGCGGCCAGGCGATCGTTTCCCAGGCCATCAGTGCCGCGCCGAGCGAGAGCGCTCCCGCTATCAGGGCGAACTTGCGACCTTCCGGGTGAACGCTGGGCCATTGCCAGGCAGCTTCGCCGCGGCCGCGATTATCAGTCAGGTTTGCAGGCATGGAGACGCATCTAGGCGCTGCGCGCGCAGCTAACAAGGTCTAGCGACATCGGTGCCGCTTCAGAGCCACTTTCGCCCGACTATTCCGGAGAAATAGGCGAGCAATTCCAGATACCTGCAAAAGTGCGCGGGGAGCGAAAGCCGAAAGCCGGGCGAAATGCGCCCACGGCCGATACCTTTGATGCGCCCCCCGCGCAAAGTTGCTGCGGACTCCCCGGATATTAGGGAAGGGGATTCCGCCTGCTTCACGGCCGGGTCGCAATGGCCGTGCTTGCAGCTCGTGATAGTCAACCTGCCTTGCACGCTAACCGCTGTATATTACAAGCAAAAGTCCCACAGATATGGGGTCAAATCCGAAGCTGTCCGGTCTTAACAGCTTCGTACACCGCCTCGCCGCGCGAATGGACGGCGAGCTTGCGGTAGATCGACTTGACGTAGTTCCCGACAGTCAGGGGAGAAATCCCCAGCACTCTGGCCGCCTGCTTGTAGCTGCTGCCCTTGGCGAAGATCTTGAGCAATTCGATTTCCCGCGGGGTCAGGCCATCGTCCTGTTCGGCCACCACTGTCACGGCCGCATCCTGGCTCCGCAGGTTTTCGAGCAGATAAACCGCTGCCGCCGCGCTGATCGGGGCACCCCCGCCCAGGGTCACGCGGATGCCATCGACAATCGCGGCGGGATCGCTGTCCTTCAGCAGGTAGCCATCGGCCCCGGCGCGGATTGCGGCCACGACCGTTTCCCGGTCGCCGAACGAGGTGACGATCAGAATGCGGGCATCGCAGTGATCCTTGATCACGCCGACAAAATCGAGCCCGCTGCCATCCGGAAGGCCGATGTCGAGCAGGAACAGTTCGGGCTGCAGGTGGAGCAGTTCCCTCGCCTGCGCGATGGACCCGGCGCAACCAGCGAGGTCAAGGTCAGGCGCAGCGCTGAGGATTTCGATGAAGTGATCGCGCACGATCGGGTCGTCCTCGACCACGACGATGCGGCTGGTGGGAGCGGCGCTTGACGGCATGGCCCTACCCTGCCCCCTGCGTGGTGCCTTGGCCAGACCAGACTTCTGGCATCAGTCCTGCACCTTCGGGCTTGCCGGCAGGTCGAGCACTACGCTCACACCCCGATCGCTATCCCGCAGATCGAAACGTGCGCCCACGGCTGCCGCGCGTCCGGCCATGTTCGCCAGCCCCTTGCCGCGCGCATTGGCCGAACCCATGCCCCCACCATTGTCAGACACCATGATCCTGACGGCATAGGCGGGATCGTCCGCAGGCTCGATCGCGATGGTAACGCTATCGCCGGTCGAATGCTTGAGTGCATTCGAAACTGCTTCCTGCATAACGCGGAACACCTGCAGCACAGCGCGCGGGCCATAAGGAGGCAGGTCCATCTCGGCCTCGCGCCATTCGAAGCGTTTGCCCGCCCCTTCGACCCGCGCCTGCATGCGTTCGCGGAAGATCGAGAGTGCCGATTGCAGCGATTCGCCTACCGAATCCATCGAATCGATCATCAGCCGCATCTCGTCGATCACCGTTTGCAGCCCTTCGGCGACCACGGGAGGCTCCGCCTGGCCGCGCTTCGCCATCAGCAGCATGGACATCAGCTGGCTGCCAAGACCGTCATGCATGTCCCGCATGATGCGTTGGCGCTCTGCCTGGTGCGCCTGCGTCATGACCATCGCCTTCTCTCGCTCATGGGCCGCCTCAAGGTCTGCGGTGCGTTCGGCGAGCTGGCCCTGCAGCAGCGTATTCAGCGAGGTGGTAGATTGGAACAGGCGGACATTTTCGGCAAGGTAGGCTGCGACGAAGCCGATGATCAGGAAGGGCATGGCATTGTCTGCGTACTTCTTGATCGTAATGTCGAACACGGCGGAAAGCGCGTCGATGCCGATCAGCATCAGGCACAGCGTGAAGATCGCGGTTTCCCAGTGCCGCCGCTCGTAATTGCGCACGACACCGATCAGGAGCAGCGCTACCGCTCCCAGCGCAGAGATCAGCCCCCACCACATGGCGATAATGTCCACCGTGTCGATCCGGCTGAATAGTCCGCGGTACAGGATGACCGTAAAGAGGCCCAACATGGCCGCCCACAGCACCAGCGTGATGCGGCCCAGCAGTCGCAGCGGCCGCCCGGACCAGTGGTTGGCAAGGTTTAGCCAGCCAAGCGGCACCAGCGTCACGAAGGTGTAGAGATAGAGGATGCGCGCGATCCCGCGCAGCGGCGGATCGGTCATTTCGAAATAGAGCAACTGCGCCGTCCATGCCGCGACGACCACAAGGAACCAGCGCAGCACGGGCCGATTGCCTCCGCGCAGGACGACGACCAGCAAGAGGAACGCCAGCAGGCCGCCCATCGCGACGTTGGCCGTGGCCAGTGTGTTGAGCGTGAAATATTCGTGCGCCCTTGCCTTCGCCAGCGTCTCGTAATCGCCGATCACCGGAGGCCGGAAATCCCAGTAAGGCGTGCCTTCATCGTGCGAGAAGACAACCTCGATATCGTTGCGGCCTTCGCGGGCGATGCCTTCCGGGATCAGAAAAACGCGGCGGACGTTTCCGTGATAGGTCCCGTCCTTCACGTCGACCCGGCCCTCCTGAAACAGGGTGGAGCCGTTCATCCGCAGGATGAAGTTGTCACTGCTCATGCGCAGGATGATGCCCATCGGCCGGTCAGGCGCACGGTCCAGGGTGAAACCCGCGCGCACTGCGCGGTACCCGGCTTCGCAGCATTCCGAATAGGGCAGCTCCCGGGTTTCCCAGGTAGCCGCTCGCAGGCTCTTCTCGTCAATGCCCTTGGGCCTGGCCCATTCGACCTGCGCGATGTCGACAATCGAGCCGGGCGGCTTGGTGCGATGGAAGATGGGATCGAAGACCAGCCAATAGGCAGCCTGGACCACGAGAATTGCCGCAATCGCCCTCAGGACCGAGCGCGCGACCGGACTGCCGACCAATTGAACCATGCCCCCGTTCCCCCGAAGACGACCATGCCACCCTGCCCGGGATATGGCATGTCGTCGATCAGTGCAGCACCATATTCGTGGTGCCGCAGGAACGAAAGTGCGCCCTTGTCAGCGCGTTCCCGTCACCGGGAAGGTGCCAAAGGCACCGTTCGAATTATCCCCGACGAGCTGGCCGTCGCGCACAGTCAGGTCGTAGCCGACCGAGATCGGGAACGGCATCGAAGCGCGGCCCTCAAGCTTTGCCCGTCCGTTCTCCACCTTGCCTGAAAGGTCGACAGAACCTTGCGAGGCCGTTGCCTTGCCGGTCAGCGCGTTGCCATTGGCGGCAATCTCGAGCACCGCTTCCTGCGGGCCGGCGGAGGTCTGGATCACGATGTTCCACTTGCCGACAAAGTCAGCCGGTTTCGCTGCGGAAGCCGCCTGCGCCTTGGCCTTTTCCTCCAGAGCCTTGCGCTCGGCAGGAACCTGCTGGGCGCGGGTACGCAGGAAGAAGCGGATCGTCTCGAGATCGCCGTCGCTGATCTGCGGGAACGGCGGCATGCCGTTGAGTTTCAGCGCGCCCTCCTTGACCACCGCCTTGAAGGTGGCGGCATCGGTGATGACCGGCGAATAGCGCAGGTCCGGCGCCGCGCCAGAGGCTACCGCGTTCCAGCCGTGGCAGACGAGGCAGGCGTTCATGCCGAACTTCATCGCCCCGGCCTGCGCCATGGCCGCGTTGGGCTTGTAAGTGGGATCGGCCGGGGGCTCGGGCTGGGTGTACTGATAGGGCGGGATCGTGTCGGTACCGCCAATCGCAAAGGTCAGCACCCGGCGCGGCAGGCGGTAATCGGTGCGCAGCGCGGCATTGCCGAGCGACTGCATCCCCGCCCCCTGCCCGCCTGCACCAGTGATGACGGTAATGTATTGCTTGCCATTGACGCGGTAGGAAATCGGCGCGCCGACGATCGGGCTTTCGGTCTGATAGGACCAGACTTCCTTGCCGTTGGTGGCATCATAGGCAACGAACTTGCCGTCCATGCGCCCCTGGAAGACCAGGCCGCCCGCCGTGGTCATTGCGCCTGCGGGCCAGGAACCGGGCAGGTCGACCCGCCAGCGCTCCTTCTGCGTCACAGGGTCCCAAGCCTTCAGGTAGCTCTTGTGACCGCCGGGAAGGTCGACTTCGGGGATGAGCGTGGCGCCCATGCCTGCCCCGATCTCACCGCCGCCCTTCTGACCTTCACCGATCAACGCGCCGAGATCCTGCACGGGGATGTAAACAAGCCCGGTCTGCGGGCTGTAGGCCTGCGGCATCCAGGAGTGCGCTCCCGTCGGCCCGGGCCACATTTCGAATAGGCCGGGCTTGCCGTTGTAGCGGATGCCGGGGTTTTCGACCGGACGCCCGGTAGCAAGGTCGATCTTCTCGGCCCAGGTCACCTTGGCAATCTTGCCGGGCTCGTTGATCAGCTTGCCCGTCTCGCGGTCGATCACATAGAAGAAGCCGTTCTTCGGTGCCTGCATCAGCACCTTGCGCGGCTTTCCGTCGATCGGCAGCGTGGCGAGGGTCATGTCGGCGGTGGCGGTGCAGTCCCACTGCTCCGCCGGGCACAGCTGGTAATGCCAGACATATTCGCCGGTATCGGCCTTCACCGCGACGATCGAGGAGAGGAACAGGTTGTCGCCGCCATCCGGACTGCGCAGCTTCTGGTTATAGGGGAAGCCGTTGCCGAGGCCGAGGTAGATCAGCCCCAGTTCGCTATCATAGGAGAATGCGTTCCATGCCGTGCCGCCCCCGCCGCGGCGGCTGCCGTCGGGGTTTTTGAAGCCGCTCGGCCAGGACTTGGCCATCAGGTCATTGGCCTTGGTGCCGCCCGAATTGGGTTCGTCACCCGGAACCGAATAGAAGCGCCAGAGCTTCTGGCCGGTCTTTTCATCATAGGCGGTCACGAACCCGCGCGCGGAGCTGATATCCGCGCCGCCGAAGCCGACGATCACCTTGCCGCCGAAAGCGCGGGGCGGGCCGTTGTATTGGCGCGGAGCGCCGTCAGCGGGCGCGTCCTGCACTTTCCATGCCTCCTTGCCGGTGCTCGCATCGAGCGAGACGACGAAGCCGTCGGTAGTGACGAGGAACACATGGCCGCTTGAATAGGCTATGCCCTTGCTGCCCCAGCCCAGCCCCATCGAGCTTGTGGCACGTTCGCGGGTGCCGCCGTCGTATTCCCAAAGCTGTTTGCCGGTTACGGCATCGAGCGCGCGGATGTGCGAGTGGCCGGTTGTAAGGAAGACCTTGCCTTCCGCCATCAGCGGGGTGCTTGCCGAATAGCCGGACTCAAGGTCGAAATGCCAGGCAAGCTTGAGGTTGGCCACGTTGCCCGTGTCGATCTCGTCCAGCGGGGAATAGTGCGCCTCATTCCCGGTGCGGCCCCAGCTTGGCCACTCGTCGGGATTGGCTACCATCATGTCTTCGATGGGATTCGCGGGCTTGCTGCATCCCGACAGCACCGAAACGGCGAGGGCAATGGGGACAAGCAATACCCCGAGACGACCGATCCTCACGATTGCACTCCTCCCACACCCTTCACGGCCTTAGCCGGCCATCGCTTCAACATTTGCCTTAGGAGAGTTATGGTTCACTATGGCGCATAACGCAACTCGGGAGCACACATGCCTGCCCCAAGATCGCCCCCGCAGAGATGCCTCCACCTTGTATGTAACCGCCATATGCCCCATATCCTGAGCATCGCCCGGATTTTATATGTATTAGGCGACTGAGAGACCAACGCGCTCCCGCATTACGCAGGGGCATTTTCTTGGATCTCAACGAGCTTCTCTTTCACCATCAGGTTGCATTGATCCGCGCGAAGACGCCAAAGCGATCCGCCGGCGGCAACCTCGGTATTGCCCGGCCTCTCGAATCCAAACTGCGAAACCTCCGCCAGGAACTTGGCGCAGCGGCCTATCCGCGATGGGCAGCACAGGTCTGCGCACCCGCTTCGTGACGTGCGTTCACTCCGATTCCGGCACGCCTGATCTGATTCACTTGCTTAGCGGTCCGGAAAGGACCGGCTTTGCGATGCCAGGACGCCAAATACTGAAGCTGCCCTAACGCGAGGTCCCGAAATGCAAGATATCAAGATCACCCGTGCCATGAACGTCTCGCTTTCCGAACAGCAGGTCAGGCAGTTGTGCCAGAACAATTCGCTGCGGATCAGCGCAATCGAGCAGCTGGTTTCGGGCGGCACCCACGTCGTGCTGCTGACTATTCAGGAAGCCGACGATGCACGCCACCTGATGCGGACGGCGATCATCACCGGAAAGGTGAAGCGTTCGCCCTTCATGCACAGCCGGCACCGTTAAGGCCCGCTTGCCCGCTGCGGGAATATCCCAACCGAAATACTGAATAGCTGACGGACACAGATTCGCAGTGGCAGCGCGCCGTTCAGCCATGTTTGCGTTTCTTGCCCGAATTTAAGGGCGGCGGTGGTGGACAGGGCTGGATTCTGAACCAGCGTACGCTCTCGCGGGCAGATTTACAGTCTGCTGCCATTAACCACTCGGCCACCTGTCCACACCAGAACCTGCCGGTGACGGGTTTCCCCGAAATTTTGCCCACGCAAGCGAGGGCTGTCCGGCCGAGAGGCCGCGCCAATGCCCAAGCAAGGCTTGCCTGTCAATGGGGCGACGGGCATGAGCGGCGAGGAATTTCACTTTGAGGACAAGATGACCAGGCAGGAACAGCCCCGCAAGGGCAAGGCGCTTCGCGGCCGCGCGGGCAGGATGCAGGGCGGACGGGGCAGCGGCAGGGCGAGCGCCGGGGCCGTGCGGCTGTGGGGCCGCCATGCCGTGGAGGCAGCGCTGAAGAACCCCGAGCGCAATCACCGCAAGCTTTGGGCGACGCGAGAGGGCGTGGCTTCGCTCGACGGGGAACTGCCGGCGGACTTTCCGGTGGAGTGGGCCCAGCCGGCCGATCTTGCCCGCCTTGTTGCCCGCGACGCACCGCACCAGGGGCTGGTGCTGGAGTGCGATCCTCTGCCCGAACTGTTCCTTGACGAGGTCCTCGATGGCGATCCGGCGCGGCCGCTGGTCGTGCTCGACCAGGTCACCGATCCGCACAATGTTGGCGCCATTCTGCGATCCGCCGCGGCGTTCAACGCCTGCGCCATCCTCACCCAGGACCGCCATGCGCCGCCCGAATCGGGGGTCGTCGCAAAAAGTGCCTCAGGCGCTCTCGAAGTGGTGCCGTGGGTGCGCGTTGTGAACCTATCCCGCGCGCTCGAGGAGGTGGCCGAGGCGGGTTACTGGCGCATCGGGCTGGCCGGAGAGGCGAAATCGACGCTGGCCGAGGCCCTGCCCGCCGGCCCCATCGCCCTGGTGCTCGGTGCGGAGGGCGAAGGCATGCGGCACAACGTGCAACAGCACTGCGACGCCCTTGCAAGGCTGCCGATCAGCGAGAGCATGGAGAGCCTGAACGTTTCCAACGCCGGCGCCATCGCCCTTTATGCGGTCGCGACGCGCGGCTGACCTATTCCAACAGGGGGAATTCGAATGACCTCGATAAAGCGTATCGGTGCCGTGGCGCTCGTCGCCGCGCTCGCACTCAGCCTGTCGGCCTGCCTGCTGACCCCGGGCAAGTTCGTTTCCGCGCTCGACCTGCGCAAGGACGGCCAGTTCACTTTCTCCTACAAGGGCGAAATGTCGCTATATGGCATCGCCCAGATCGCCGCGATGGACAAAGGCGCCGATCAGCCGTTCAAGGAATCGCCCTGCTACGATTATGACGCCCCGGCTGAAGCGGCCAAGTCCGACAAGCCCGCCGCCAAGACCGAGGACGATACCTTCGCCGATCCCAAGGAGCGCCCCTGCACCAAGCAGGAACTCGCCGACCAGAAGGCGGACTGGGAAGCAACCCGCAAGGAAACCGCCGAGCGCAAGAAAAAGGACCTCGAGGAAATGAAGGCCGTGCTGGGCGGCCTCGATCCCACCGATCCCAAGTCGATCGAGGAATTCGCCGCGCGCCTGCGCCGCCAGGCCGGGTGGAAGCTGGTGACTTACAAGGGCAACGGCCTGTTCGATATCGACTTCGCCATTGCCGGCAGGGCGGACCATGACTTCATCTTCCCGATCATCGAGAAGTTCCCGACGACCAATACCTTCGTCCAGGTCCTGCGCCGCGCTGACGGCACGGTGCGGATCGATGCTCCGGGCTTCAACCCCAATTCCTATGGCAACCCCATGGGCCAGTGCGATGGGCATGGGAATGATGGGCGCCATGGGCAAAGGCGACATGCCCAAGCCGGCCGAGATGGACGGGGTGTTCACCGTCACCACCAATGGGCAGGTGCTGGCCAACAATACGGACGAAGGGCCACAGGCCGATCCTGCCGGGCAGAAGCTGACGTGGAAGGTCAACGTCCGCACCACCGCAGCACCGACTGCGCTGATCAAGCTGGCAAACTGAAACGCAGCTGAAACGAGAAAGGCCGTGACGGGAATACCGTCACGGCCTTTCGTTTATCTGCTCCGCGCAGGTCCGAGGCGAGGGACCCGCGACGGTGACGGGTGATTAGTTCACCGCGTCCTTCAGGCCCTTGCCAGCCTTGAACTTCGGCTGCGACGAGGCCTTGATCGACATCGGTTCGCCGGTGCGCGGGTTGCGGCCGGTCGAAGCCTTGCGCTTGGCAACCGAGAAGGTGCCGAAGCCGACGAGGCGAACTTCGTCGCCCTTCTTGAGCGCGCCCGAGATGGCGTCAAACACGCCTTCGACGGCCTTGGTTGCATCGCTACGGGTCAGGCCGCTTGCATCGGCAACTGCGCCGATCAGATCGTTCTTGTTCATTACGGGAATCCCCTACCTCTGGTTGAAATCTGTGCTTCTCGGAACTCGCCTCGAAGTGGGCGGAATTGAGCGATGTTTCGTGCCTCTGTCAAAGCGAAAGAACGCCTATTAAGCGTCATTATCCCCGAAAAATCGCCAAATTTTCGCCAATCTGGGGCTTGTCAGACGCGACTTGGCGCGATTCTGCCAACTTCGCGCCCGAATCGCCGCATTGCAGCAAGAATCAGGGACTTGCGTGCGCCAGTCCCGGATCCTCTCAATGCGCGGTATGCGAAGGCCCGGAATGTCCTGCCACGGGCTGGCTGGCAAGGTCGTCCTGCTCGGTCCATTCGACCGGTTCCAGCTTTGCCGTGAGCGCCCTTGCAAGCACCTCGTCGACATGGGCCACGGGGATGATTTCCAGCCCTTCGGTGACGTTGGCAGGCAGCTCGGCGAGGTCCTTGCGGTTCTCTTCCGGGATCAGAACGGTCTTGATGCCCCCACGAAGAGCGGCGAGCAGCTTTTCCTTCAGGCCGCCGATCGCCAGAACACGCCCGCGCAGGGTAACCTCGCCGGTCATGGCGATATCCTTGCGCACCGGGATGCCCGTGAGCGTCGAGACCATGGCGGTGACCATGCCGATACCGGCCGACGGGCCATCCTTGGGCACGGCACCTTCGGGCAAGTGGATGTGCAGGTCCTTGCGGTTGAAGATCGAGGGACGGATGCCATAGGCCGGTGCCCGCGCCTTCACGAAGCTGAAGGCCATCTGCACGGACTCGCTCATCACTTCGCCCAGCTTGCCGGTGGTCTTGACCGCGCCCTTGCCGGGCACTGTCACGCTTTCGATGGTCAGCAGCTCGCCGCCCACTTCGGTCCAGGCAAGGCCGGTGACCGCACCGACCTGGTGCTCTTCTTCGCCCACGCCGAAGCGGAACTTGCGCACGCCGGCAAAGTCGGAAAGGTTTTCCGGTGTGATCGTGACCGACTTGTCCTTGCCTTCAAGGATGCGGCGCAGGCTCTTGCGCGCCAGCCGCGCAATCTCGCGCTCCAGGGTACGTACGCCCGCTTCCCGCGTGTAATAGCGGATCAGGTCGCGCAGGCCCTCGGTGGTCAGCGTGAACTCGCCCTTCTTCAGCCCATGCGCCTCGACCTGCTTCTCCACGAGATGACGTTCGGCGATCTCCACCTTCTCGTCCTCGGTATAGCCTTCGAGCCGGATGATCTCCATGCGGTCGAGCAGCGGCTGCGGCAGGTTCAGGCTGTTCGCCGTGCAGACGAACATCACGTCCGAAAGGTCGAAATCGACCTCAAGGTAGTGGTCCTGGAACTTGGCGTTCTGTTCCGGATCGAGCACTTCGAGCAGGGCAGAGGCCGGATCGCCGCGATAGTCCTGACCGAGCTTGTCGATCTCGTCGAGCAGGAACAGCGGGTTTGCCGTGCCGGCCTTCTTGAGGTTGGTGACGATCTTGCCCGGCAGCGAACCGATGTAGGTGCGCCGGTGGCCGCGAATCTCGGCCTCGTCGCGCACGCCGCCCAGCGACTGGCGGATAAACTCGCGCCCGGTCGCCTTGGCAATCGACTTGCCCAGGCTGGTCTTGCCCACGCCCGGAGGGCCGACGAGGCACAGGATCGGCCCCTTCAGCTTGTTGGTCCGCGCCTGCACGGCGAGATACTCGACGATGCGGTCCTTGACCTTTTCCAGCGCATAGTGATCGGCATCGAGGATTGCCTGCGCCTTGCCAATGTCGCGTTTCAGCTTGGAGCGCTTGCCCCAGGGCAGGCCGAGCAGCACATCAAGGTAATTGCGGATAACGGTCGCCTCAGCGCTCATCGGCTGCATCGACTTGAGCTTCTTCAGCTCGCCCTGCGCCTTGGCGCGGGCTTCCTTCGACAGCTTGAGCGTGTCGATCTTTTCCTGCAGCTCGGCGATTTCGTTGGTTTCTTCGCCGTCACCGCCCAGCTCGTTCTGGATCGCCTTGAGCTGCTCGTTGAGGTAATATTCGCGCTGGGTCTTTTCCATCTGGCGCTTCACGCGGCCGCGGATCTTGCGCTCCACCTGCAGCACGCCAAGCTCACCCTCCATGAAGGCGAGGACCATTTCCAGCCGCTTGACCGGGTCTTCCTCTGACAAGAGCGACTGCTTGTCTGCCACCTTCGCACCGATCTGCGCGGCAACGCCATCTGCCAGCAGGGCGGCGTCGGTGATTTCGGCGAAGTTGGTGCCGGCGTCGGCCGACAGCTTCTTGTTGAGCTTGGCATATTCGCCGAACTGTTCGACGACCGAGCGCATCATCGCGGTGGCTTCGGGGCTGGTCACGGGCACACTATCGATTTTCTCGATCTGCGCGACCATCATGTCGCCCTCTTCGCCCACGCGTTCCAGCCGCGCGCGCTGCTGGCCTTCGACGAGGACCCGGACGGTGCCGTCGGGCAGCTTGAGCAGTTGCAGGACCGTGGCGATCACGCCGAGGTCGTAAAGGTCCTCGTCGGTCGGATCGTCGCAGCCCGGATCGAGCTGGGCGACGAGGAAGATGTCCTTGTTGCCCGACATCGCCGCCTCAAGCGCTGCGACAGACTTTTCGCGGCCGACGAACAGCGGCACGACCATGCCGGGGAACACGACGATGTCGCGCAGGGGAAGCAGGGGAAGAAGTGTCATTTCCATATCCATGTCAGTGCGGCACCAGTCGTGAACCGGGCCTTTGCTGCAGGATATGGGATCGCCCCAAGGCTAGCGCAATGGCGCCCGGGCTTTGGCTTGTGGATGGCAGGGTCTTGGCAGCCTTGTCAGGCCAGCGGGGGAGCGAGGCTCCATGCGATTCCTAATAATCCAAGTGCGAAAAGCATGCCGCCGCCGCATTGGGCCGCCAGCGCCATCTGCTTGTTCTTGGGCTGCGGCATCATGCCGAGCACGAACAGCCCGCCGGCCATGGCGAGAACGCTCAATCCAGTCATTTAAGTTGCACTCCAGTGGGACCGCACCTCCATGGACCCGACTGGTGAACGCTAGGTAAAAGTCGCAGGTTTCCAGTTGTAAACTTTAGAAATTTACCATTCGCCGCCGCGGACGGCTGCCGCTCAGTTCAGGCCGGGCAGCTTGAAGCCCGGAGGAAGACCCATGCCGCCTTGAATTCGCTCCATTTCCGCCCCGCTTGCCGCATCGGCCTTGACCCGCGCGTCGTTGAAGGCGGCGGCGATCAGGTCTTCTAGCATCTGCTTTTCGCTGACTGCCATCAGGCTGTCATCGATAGCAACGCCAATGATCCGCCCCTTGGCAGTGCAGCGGATCTTGACGAGGCCGCCGCCCGAAACGCCCTCGACCTCGATCTGGTCGAGCTTGGTCTGGGCTTCGGTCATCTGCTTCTGGATGGTCTCTGCTGCCTGCTGGGCGGCTTTGAGCATCTCTTCCATAGACTTCATGCGTAACGGCTCCGGTTTGCGTTGCCCCGATTGTCCTGGGGCTTTTCCTCTTCAACGAATTCGGCTCCTGGGAAAGCCTGAAGTACGGCGGCGACCAGCGGCGATGCGCGCATGGCGGCATCCTCCGCCTCGCGCAGGGCCTGCGCCTGTTCGCGCAGGGATGGCGCGGCATCGCCCTCGCCCCGCGTCACTTCCCAACGCTCGCCCGTAGCCCGCAACAGGCCGTCGCGCAGTTCGGGCGTGGGATCGCCGGGATAGCCTTCGACCAGCGCATAGGTCAGCGAGAGCGGCGCAAGTGCGATGATCCGCACCCAGTCGCGCATGATCTGCGCAATGCGGAGCTGGCCGCTGTGTTCAACCTTGTTGCAGAGCGCTGCCCAATTGACCGCAGCGGCGGGCGCGGCTGCTGCGGGCGCTGGACTTGCGCCGGTCGTTGCAGGAGCCGCAACCGCTCCCTTTGCCACTGCCTCTTCCAGATGGCGGACCAGGGTGCCGGGATCAGGCAAATCGGCAGCATGCATGACGCGCAGCAGTGCCATTTGCGCCGATGCCAGCGGATCGGGGGCCTGCCGCACCTCGTCATGTCCCTTGAGCAGGAGCTGCCACAAGCGATGCAACTGGCCGGAAGAAAGCGCCTTGGCCCACTCGTCGATCGCCGCGCGTTCCTCGGGCGAGAGGCCATCGGCGCCCCCGCGTCCGACCTGGGTAACGGTGATGCGGTGGACGAGGTCCATCTGCGAGCGCATCAGCGCCAGCGGCTCAACCCCAAGTGCAAACTGTGCATCAACAAGATCGAGCAAGCCGCTTGAATCGCCAGATAAAAGTGCAGACAACAAACGCCGCTGGGCCGACTTATCGGCAAGACCGAGCATGTCCTGCACCTGGTCCGGCGTAACCCTGCCCGCCCCGCCCAGATCGGCATGAGCAATCGCCTGATCGAGGATCGACAGGCCGTCGCGGACCGAGCCTTCAGCCGCCGCCGCGATCATAGAAAGCGCTTCAGGATCGGCTTCTACATCTTCAGCTTCACACACTTTTCCGAAATGCTGCGCCAGCAGGTCAGCCGGGATGCGGCGCAGGTCGAAGCGCTGGCAGCGGCTGAGCACCGTGACCGGCAACTTGTCCACTTCGGTGGTCGCGAAGAGGAACTTCACATGCGCAGGCGGCTCCTCAAGTGTCTTGAGCAAGGCATTGAAAGCATTGCGAGACAGCATGTGGACTTCGTCAATGATGTAGATCTTGTAGCGCGCCGAGACGGCGGCATAGCGCACTGCCTCAATGATCTCGCGGACGTCATCGACGCCGGTGTGGCTGGCGGCGTCCATCTCGATCACGTCGATATGGCGGCCTTCTGCAATGGCAGTGCAAGGCTCGCACACCCCGCACGGATCGATGGTGGGACCGCCCTGTCCATCCCGGCCGACGCAGTTGAGAGCCTTGGCGATCAGACGCGCGGTGGAGGTCTTGCCCACTCCGCGCACGCCGGTCATCAGGAAGGCATGGGCGAGCCGGTCACGCCGGATGGCATTGGCCAGCGTCTGGACCATGGCATCCTGACCGATCAGTTCGGCGAAGGTCTGCGGACGGTACTTGCGGGCAAGCACGCGGTAGGGCTGCGCTGAGCTCGTGGCAGCCGGTTTGGGTGCAGCTACCGACGGAGCAGCCACCGGTTCTGGAGCGCCAAACATCGATTCCTGCCCTGCCGCTTCGAGCTCAGCGGCACTGGGCCCGGTCTCAGCCTCGGGATCTTCGCCAAAGATGTCGGTGGAATCGGTCATCGCCGCCTAGTTAGGCACTCCCAGCAGGAAAGTCGAAGGCGAATCGGGGGCTATCCTCAGGCGTCCCGCTCAAGCGCGACCGGTTTTTCGGAAAACCCCGGATCGGGCAGGCTCTTACAACCGGAACCCACTGCAATCAGCCAGACGGCGTGGCGGGAGGCAGGCAATCCCTGCCGGGCGAGCTCACGCACGGCATAATATTCGACCAGCGGCATCGCGCGGGGCAAGCCTTCGCTCCAGCTTCCGCGCCATGCATAATGCACCGGCCCCGTGCTTTTCATCGCCGCGCTCTGCCAGGTCAGCTTGGTGGCATGCGGATCGAGCATCCGCACTTCAAGCGAGCAGTCGCCGCGGCGGGCAATCAGCCTGATATGATCGCCGTAAAGGAACTTCGTTTCATAGCCTTGCCGCTTGAGATCGCTTTCGACTGCGGCATAGGCCTCTACCCAACGCTCGAAAGGAACTCCGTAACTCCCGTTGAGCTTGATACCGAGCGTCAGCAGCAACAAGCCCGCGCCCAGCAGCCTAAGCATCGCTAGTGGCTCCACTGATGCCCTGGTAGACCACGCCCATCACTGCGGCGAGCGCGAGCCAACCGAAAATCGACGCCCCGGACCCGACATGCCAGTAATCGAAATCACGCGGATACCATGCAATCATCGTCAGCCTTGCCGCGTTGACCAGCACGGCGGCAACGACCGCCAATACCAAGGTCCAGCGCAGGCGCGCTGTGACCCGGTAATCGAACCAGGCGACGACCGTGGTCCACAGGATAAGCGCGAGCGAGATGCCATGCAGCGAGGAACATCCCGGCGCGATCAGGAACGGCTTTCCATCGGCAAAGGACACTGTATTGCCCTGCGCGCTCATGCCCGAAACCTGCGATACGAACCAGGCATCGGCAGAAAGCAGCGGCCCTGATCCGAGTGCCAGGAACAGGCGCCCCCAGAAGAAAAAGGCCGATAGACTGAGCGCTATCGCAGCCGCACGCCGCTCCGGCGAATGCTTTGGAAAAGTCAGCCAGCCCCAAATACCCATGGCGGAAAGCGCCGCACCGCTGATTGGCGGTGCCGGGAACAGCGCAACCAGTGCTGCCGCGACCATGGCCGCCCAGTCACTCGCCGTGGCGGCTTCATCACCCTCCCCTTGCCAGCACAGCGCCAGCATCGCGGCAAGCGCGATCCAAACGATGGCGCTGATGTCGAAAAGGTTGAGCGAGGCAACCAGCCAGCCGTGTGTCTGAACCGCTTCCCCGACGAAGGTCGGGATGGCGTTGGCTGCGAGCAGGATGCAGGCATAGCCAAACAGGGCGCGACGCCGCGGCGCCCGCCCTGTATCAGTCAGGCTGTTCACATTACTTCTGGTTGCGGTTGCGCAGGCGCTTGTAAGCAAGGCCGAAAGCGGCCAGCGCCGGAATTCCGAGGCCGATCACCGGTGCCGGGGTTGCCGGGGCCAGACCCGCCCATGCCGGCGAGGTAGCCGCCATGGACGCGATGAGCATGACAGTGGCGGTTTCGATCTTGTGCAGCATGGTAAGCAGTCCCCCTTGCGATGAATTCTGCAATTTGGAAGCTAACCCCGACGGTTCGCGCTGTAAATACTTTTGGCCAGCCAGGCTCAGGGTCTCAAGGCTGGCAAATCCATCGGCGCTTTGGCATCACAGGTGGCGATGATCGACCTGCCCTCCATTGTCCTCTGGATGACCGCGGGATTACCCGGCGCGGCTTGGTTCTGGGGCGTACTTGCGCTGGTTGCCCTGTTGGAAGCCGCCTATCCGGGCAGATCGGGCAACGGACAAGCGGGGCCTCGCCTCGTGGTCAATTTCGGGCTCGGCCTGATCGCGGCGCTGGCTACCTTCATTCCCGCGCTTTCCGCCATCGTCCTTGCCGGTATTGCCAAGTCCGAGGGGTGGGGATTGCTGAACAATGCCAGCCTGCCAGTCTGGACGGCAATCGTGTTTTCGTTCCTGGCCGTCGACTTCATCGCCTACGCCTTCCACCGGGCATCGCACCGCTTTCACCCGCTCTGGCGGCTGCACCGGGTGCACCATTCGGACAACGATCTCGACCTTTCAACGCTGTTCCGGATCCATCCGCTGACAGTACTTCTGCTGGTTTTGGTCGATGGAGCCGCGATTTTCCTGCTGGGACTCCATCCAGCCGGCATTGCGATGCATGTGCTGGCCAAACACGTGACAATGACGCTGGGCCATGCCGACACAGCCTTGCGGGACAACAGCGGAGGCCCGCTTTCGCGCCTGCTGGTAACCCCCGGCTTTCACGCACGCCATCACTCCGCCGATGCCGCGGAGACGGGCAGCAATTATGGCGAGGTGCTGAGCCTGTGGGATCGACTGCTGGGGAGCGCGAGCCCGGAGAGGGGTCCCGTCGCCCGCTTTGGCCTTGGCCGTGCCTACGACGCCGATGCCGCCAGCCTGCGCGGGCAGCTCCGCCTGCCGTTCATCGACCGGTAAAGGGGAAAAAGGAGCCGGCCGACCCGCCGCAACCCGTTGTGGCTGCTTCCTTCCGGACCTGACCAGGTTGGCGGACGCAAGCGTCCGACCGACTCCCGGCGGCGCATATGGCGGCGCGGGTGCGGTTTGGCAAGTGCCGTGAGTTCAGCGGAAATTGTCTGCGTAGGCCTGCAGCTTGAGCCGCCGCGGCGGCGTGGCATGGACCGTGGCAGCGATGCCGTGCTTTTCGGCATAGGCCACGGCTTCTTCACGGCTGCCAAAGCGCAGGGTCACCTGCGTCTGCGTATCGCCAGACCCGGCCCAGCCCATCAGCGGATCGGGCCGCTTGGCCTCTGCGGGCACGAAATCGAGGATCCACTGGTCAAGCAGGGCCTTGCCGGACTGCATGGCGTTCTTCGGGCGCTGGTAGATACGTGCAGACATGGCGGAAGCCCTGCGTCGAGATCGCGGCGGGAATCGAAGTGCGGTTAAACGCGTTCTTGGTCTTCAGGCTCGGCTTTTCCGTCCATGGCTCGTCCGGCCAGCGGTGCTTGGGGTAGCGGCCCTTCATGTCCTTCACCACGTCGCGCCACGATCCGCGCCAGAAGCCGGGCAGGTCGCGGGTGGTTTGCAGCGGCTTGCCGCCGGGGTCGGTCAGCTTGAGCAGCAGCGGCTGCGGCGGGCGTCCAAAGGTCGGGTGCCGTTCCAAGCCGAACAGCGCCTGCACGCGAAGTTCCACCGAAGGCCCGCCCGGATCGTCATAGTCAATGGCGTGGCTGGTCCCGGCCGGGCTGGTGAACTGCGCCGGGGCAAGCTGATCGAGCGCCTGCCCGCCCGCATAGTCCAGCCGCGCGCGCAGGGCTTCGTGGACCTTGCCGGGAGCGAGCTGGTCAAGCCTCCGGGTGAGCAGCGGGCCGAGCCAGTCGTCGAGATCGGCCAGCAAGGCTTCTTCCGAAAGCGCCTCAATCCCGGCGAAGCGCGCGCGGCGCAGCAGGCTGGCGCTGGCATTACCCAGCGGCACGAGGCCCAAGCCCTCCTTTCGGATCTTTTCCACCAGGAAATCCCGGATAGCTGCCGGGTCCGGCGCAGTATCAGGTCCGGTCGCCAGGGTGATCGCGCCGAGCCGCTGTTCTAACAGAGCCTCCACACGGCCGTCCGCTTCGATCCATTTGAGCACGGAGCGGCGCTCAATCCGGTGGCCCAGCCAACGCTGGACCTCGGCCTCGGTTAGAGGCACGGCGCCGGTAATCCGCGCGCCTTTCGCATCGCCCTGTGCCTCACCTACCGCCAGCCACTCGCTGCGGATAAGAGTGCTGGCGGGATCGAGCCGCAGGCCCCTCCCCCCGGCGGTAAGCCAGTTCTCGCCCGATGGGTCGCGGCGGCGGGCGATCATGTCAGGGAAACCTTCGGCAAGGATTGCGCCGGGCGGCGGTGCCTCGCCAGCCCTGCCCTTGCCCGCCAGAGTTGACCATCGCGCCGCCAGCTTGCGCGATGCCTCGGATCGCGGCGAGCGATCGCGCTGAAAGCGTTCGAGGCGGGCGGAAAGGTCTTCACCCCTGCCGCCCAGCCCGCGTTCCTGAAGCAGCAGGGCAAGCTGCGCCGCCTCTTCCTCAGCGCCTGTCTCGGCAGCCGCCAGCACCATGTGCGCCAGCCGAGGCTCAAGCGGCAGCGCGGCCATGGCACGGCCGTGCTCGGTAATCCGGCCAGCCGCGTCAATCGCGCCAAGGCTTTCCAGCAAACCCCGGGCAGCGGCCATGGCCGGGGCGGGCGGCACATCGAGCCAGGCCATGTCCGCCACCTCGCCCGCGCCCCACTGCGCCAGCGTGAGCGCCAGCGGGGCGAGGTCTGAAACCAGCATTTCGGGCGGATCGAACGGCGGACGCCCGGCATGGGCCGCCTCTTCCCACAAGCGATAGGCCACGCCGGGCGCCTGCCTTGCGGCACGGCCGGCGCGCTGGGCGGCGGCGGCCTGCGATGCGCGGTGGGTAACAAGCCGCGTCACACCCGCCGCCTTGTCGAATTCGGCTCGCCGCGACAGGCCAGCGTCGACGACCACCGACACGCCATCCAGCGTCAGCGAAGTCTCCGCAATCGCGGTCGCCAGCACGATGCGGCGGCGCCCTTCCGAATCGCGCCGGATCGCCGCGCGCTGGGCGGCAGGCTCGCACTGGCCATGGAGCGGCAGGACCAGCGCCGCAGGCAGCCGCTCGGCAAGCCTCTCGCGGGTACGCTCGATCTCGCCCACTCCGGGAAGGAAAGCGAGCACATCGCCCTGCTCCTCGCGCCAAGCGGTCTGGATGGCCGATGCCATGGCATCCTCGATGCGTAGCTCAGGCCGCGCGCCCAGCCAGCGGATCGCAAGCGGGTGAGACTTGCCCTCACTCTCGATCACCGGCGCATCGCCCAGCAGACAGGCAAACCGCGCGCCGTCGATGGTGGCGGACATGACCAGCAGCCGCAGGTCCTCGCGCAGCACCGCTGCGCTTTCGATGGCCAGCGCGAGGCCGAGGTCGGAATCGAGATGCCGCTCGTGTGCCTCGTCGAACAAGACGGCGGATGTGCCGGAAAGCTCGGGATCCTTGAGGATGGTCGATACGAAGATCGCCTCGGTCATCACCAGCACGCGGGTGCGGGCAGAGCGTCTGCTGTCGAGACGGGTGAGATAGCCGATGGTCTCACCAGCCTTCTCGCCAAGCAATTCCGCCATCCGATCGGCAGCGGCGCGGGCGGCTACGCGGCGGGGGGACAGGACGATGACCTGCCCGGTACACCGGGGCTCGGACAGCAGCGCGGGCGCAACTGCCGTGGTCTTGCCCGCGCCCGGCGGCGCGATGAGCACGGCATTAGGCCGCTCACGAAGGGCAGCCAGAAGGTCGGGCAGGACAGCATGGATCGGCAGGCTCACACCTGCGCCTTATCCGCAGTCAGCCTTGAACGAAAGTTGGGAAGCGGGCGGCGTGGAGACCAATCGACACCGCCCGCAATCCCGGTTTGCCCCCGCAACCGGTCAGTGGGTGACCAGTTGCAGTTTCGTTCCCTTGACCTTCGACTTGCTGCGGCGGTGGCTGGCGCGATCCTTTTGCAGCCAGGCGATCCGCAGCCCAGCGACGCCTGCGCGGTCCATAGCGCGCTGCCAGCCGGCGAATTCCTCTACACTGAGGCCGTAGCGTTCGATGACCTCGTCGAGGCTGATCAATCCGCTTTCGACCGCCGCGACGACCTGCGCCTTGCGATGCGCAACCCAGCGCGTCGTTTCGGCCGGCGGAAGGTTATCGCGGGTAAGAACCTGGTTGTTAGGCCCGACGATGCGGGCGGGACGGGAGTTGTGGTATTCAATCATGTGCTCGGACTTTCGACTGGAGTCTATGGGTCCCCCTGAGCACGATCGAATCTGGCGAAACGCGGTTAAGATGGCCTAAACACGACCCTCAACTGGCCGCGTGAAAAGCACGGTTTCCGGCAGATTGCGGGAACTTGGCGATGAATTGAACCGTAGCTTTTAGGGCGTTCCCGCACCTCCGGAAAAATGAAGCGGTCAGAGCCGTCGGTCGCCCCGGTCCAATGCCGATCGGAAAGCTTTCCGGTCAGGGCGAAAGCAACCGCTCCGCAATTCCGCATGATAGGCAGTTTACCTCTGGTCAGTTCAAGAAATGCCGTATAAGCTATTGCTAGAAAGCCTATTTTATAGCGAACGACCTGCGCCGAATGTACGAAAGTGGTCAATCTGCGCTTTCAGAGGGAACGAATGACTGAAACAGTGAGGCCCGGCCCTTTCATCATCGGGGGCATCTGCTTTTTTCTTGCGGGCTGCGGCGGAAGTGGAGGCAGCGTCGGATCGACTCCTGCCCCGATCGTCATTCCTCCGCCCACTCCGGCACCCGCTCCGCCGCCAACACCAGCGAACACGTTGATCACAGACCTGAAGGCTGACCAGACCTTCACTGCAGACAACGCGACAACCACGGTGACTTTCGATCTGGCTGCGAAAACGACGGTATCGGGTCAGGCTGCCGTGGTGCCTGCTACGATTGCCTACAACGCCGCGAACAACAGCTACACGGTGACGACCGGCGGCAATGCCGGGACCTTCACGCCTGCTGACCGTCTTGCAGATCGGTTTGCTGGGGAGGCCCGCTACCGGACAGCGAGCGGCACAACCACGAATTACCTCACCTTGGTCACTGCCCCCTACATGAATTCCGGGTCAAACAAATACGTGGCGCTCGGCTATTTGCAGCAAAACCTTGTCAATGGCGACCGGCAGGATACCAAGTTCTCGAGCTTTGCATTTGGTCTTGATACGCCTGCCGCAGCAGTGCCACGTTCCGGCAAAGCAACCTTTGCGATAGACGTATTCGGACTGGAATCGATCGTCGGCCAGGAACCGCACATCTTCCAGGGGCTCGGCCGGTTCGATGTCGACTTCGCCGTAGGGCTGTTCTCCACCACGACCAACCTGGCAAATACCGGCCTGATTACCGGCCAGGGCGTGTCGGGCGGCGGCATCGAGCTTACCGGCGGTGGTACGTTGACTTCCGGTAGCGGTGCCTTTTCCGGTAATGTCGTTTTCGGCAGCCCTAGCCAGCGCCTGAGCGGCAGCCTTTCAGGCCGTTTCTTCGGTCCGGCAGCAGACGAAATCGGCGCGGCTTTTTCAGGATCCGCAGCAAACGGCAGTGCGTTCAGCGGTGCCTTCACCGGGCGCAGGGACACCACCACCTTCAATCCGGTCAACATTTCCTTCGCGGACATGTCCGTCCAACAGCTTTTCTTTGGCGACGCGACCCATCTGGTCGTGCGCCGGCCCAAGCCGGGAACGTCGACAACTCTCCAGATTACCGATTACCCGTCGCAGCTCGGCCTGAGCCAGTCGCGCGTACAGGTCGAACATCTTGCGGATGGCTCCGTCAGGTTCGGCACGCCAAGTTCGGACATGCCAAGCGGCATTTTTACCCCCGCAATGATCGTGGCAGGCGATGCGAATTTCGTCACTTACGAGCAGACAATTGTCGGGCAGCCCACCCGGTTCGCGCTCTATAAAAAGGGAAGCGCAAACACCGAAGTGGCGCTTACCTATTCAAGTTTCGGGACCTACCAGAGCACGGCTACATCCGATCCGTTCCAGACCACGGCAAATCGCGTGTTTTTCGTCTATGGGTTCAAGACACCTTTCGATGCTCTCAACAATCGCACCGGAACTGCCAGCTACGCTGGCGTTGCCTATGGCGCGGCAGCGGATCCCTCAGGGAATTTTTCGGACGTCATCGGCACGCAGCAGTTCACGCTGGATTTCGGAACACAAGGAGTGATTGGCTCGCTTGCGCTACGCGCGAAAACGGGATTGCTGGATTACGGCACGTTCGCGCTGAATGGGCGGTTCTTTGCGTCGACTTCAGATGCAATCCTGAACATCGCCCGCGGATCGGGATCTCCGATCGGCGTCAGCCTGATCAACTTTTACGGCCCATCAGGTGAGGAAGCGGCAGGCCCGTTCAGGTTGGTTGTGCCTGACGGGGCGGGAGCCGGGCACTTGATCAACGGCGTGACGGTCGGAAAACGGCAGTAGGGCCGACGACTAATACCTCCGCGACACCGCAAATTCGGCAGCCTCGGCCATCGCACTGCGAGCCGGGCCTGCCGGGAAGCCCGCAATCGCGTCGATCGCCCGCTGGGCGAAGTGGCGAGCGCGGTCGCGGGTGGCGGAGACGGTGTCGTACTTGGCGATCAGGCGCACGGCCTCGGCGAGGTCATCGTCCGAATTGCGGAAGCCGGCGATGGCGTCCTGCCAGAACTGGCGTTCCTCGGCATTGCCGCGCGCATAGGCGAGGATGACCGGCAGGGTCATCTTGCCCTCGCGGAAGTCGTCGCCCTTGCCCTTGCCCATTTCGGCGGCCTCGGAATCGTAATCGATCGCGTCGTCGACCAGCTGGAAGGCTACACCCAGGTTCCGGCCATAGGCATCGAGCGCCAGTTCGTCCGCCTCGGACCGTTCGGCAACCACGGCGGCGATACGCGTGGCGGCAGCGAAGAGGGCGGCGGTCTTGGCGCCGATGATCTGGAGGTAATGCTCCTCGCTCGTTTCGATGCGGCGCGCGGCGGTGAGCTGGTCCACCTCGCCCTCGGCGATAACCGAGCTGGCCTTCGACAGGATCTTGAGCACCTTCAGGCTGCCGTCCTCGACCATCAGTTCGAATGCGCGGGTGAAGAGGAAATCCCCGACAAGCACGGTAGCCGGATTGCCGAACACGATGTTCGCCGTATCGCGCCCGCGGCGCAGGTCCGATCCGTCAACCACGTCGTCATGCAGCAGCGTGGCGGTGTGGATGAACTCGACCGAAGCGGCGAGCAGGTGATGGCGAGTGCCGTGATATTCGCAAAGCTCCGCACCGGCCACGGTGAGCATGGGCCGCATCCGCTTGCCGCCGCCGGAGATCAGGTGCCCGGCCAGCGCCGGGATGAGCGGGATCTCGCTCTGCATCCGGTCAAGGATGATCTGGTTGACGGAATTCATCCCGGGCGCGGTCAGGGCGAGCAGGGGACCGAGCGAAGGCTCGGCATTACGCGGGCGCAGCGGAACGACATCAGCGGTCATGTCCGCGCCTTGCGACGGCTTTCCGCCCAAGGCAAGTGCAAAGCGCGGCTTTGCGGTTCGCTTTTTCTCATGCTAGCGCGCGGCCATGACCGAGACTTCGCCCACCACCGCGCCCGATCCCGTTCTTGCCGGCTACCGCTCCTCGATCGACAATATCGACGCGGCGCTGATCCACATCCTGGCCGAACGGTTCCGCATCACGAAGGCGGTGGGTGCCTACAAGGCACAGAACGCCCTGCCCGCCAGCGATCCCGGCCGTGAGGAGCGCCAGATCGCGCGGTTGCGCAAGCTGGCCGAAGAGGCCCAACTCGATCCCGAATTCTCGGAAAAATTCCTGCGCTTCATCATCGATGAAGTGATCCGCCATCACGAGCAGGCAAAAACAGGAAGCTAAGCCCTCACCCTCGGCAGCCGCAGCTTCACCAGCAGCCCGCCAAGGTCCTCGCTCTCCGCGAGTTCGACCGAGCCGCCGTAAATCTCAGCCACGTCGCGCACAATGGCGAGGCCAAGGCCCGTGCCCGGCTTGCCGGTATCCAGCCGCGCGCCGCGGTCGAAGATGCGGGTGCGTTCCTCGTCAGGGATGCCCATGCCGTCATCCTCGACCCAGATTTCGCAGGCTTCGGCCTCCGGGTCGGCGTCGATCGTGACGAAGACGGAGCCGCCGCCATACTTGGCCGCGTTCTCGATCAGGTTGCCGAGAATCTCGTCAAGGTCCTGCCGCTCGATGGCGACTTCCGCCTCGCGATTTCCGTCGAGGTCGAAGCGGGTTTTCTCGTAAAGCCGGGTAACGGCGCGCAGCACGGCCTCGACGCTTTCGCCCACCGATGCGCGCGAATGGCCGACCGCGCGGCGGCCCACCGCGCGGGCGCGGGCGAGGTGGTGGTCGACCTGCCGGCGCATCACAGCCGCCTCGCGGATCACCGTGTCGGACAGGTCCGGCGCCTTGGCAGTCGCCGCGTTCATCACCACGGTGAGCGGTGTCTTGAGCGCATGGGCAAGGTTGCCGGCATGGGTGCGCGCTTCCTCCGCCTGCTTTTCCGTATGGGCGAGCAGCGCATTGAGTTCTTCGACCAGCGGCTGGACTTCGGAAGGCAGCGGCTCGGTAACGCGGTTGGTGCCGGTGGTGCGCAGCCGCTTGATCGCCAGTCGCACACGGCGCAGCGGGCCGAGGCCGTACCAGGTCTGCAAGCCGGCCATCAGGAACAGGCCGAGACCGAGCACGAGGAAGCTCCACCACAGGATCGCGCGGATCTGGGTGATCTGTTCGTCAACCACCGACCGGCTTTGCGCCACGACGAACCACCACTTTGTCTGGCTGCCCGGCAGATAGATCGAGCGTTCCATCACCCGCAGCGGTTCATTGGCGAACTGGTTCGAATTGTAGGCGTGCGGCTGGTTGTCGGTATGGGCGGCGTGAACCTGCAGCGTGCGGTCCCACAGCGAACGCGAGGGGAAATCCTCGTGCCCCTTGCCGCTGATCTGCCAGTAGAGCCCGGAATTGGGCTCAAGGAAGCGCTGATCGCCCAGCGGCCGGTTGAAGTAGATTTCGCCGTACTGGTCGATCTCGGCCGAAGCGATCATCGCGTTCAGCATATAGGAAAGCTGATCATCAAAATTGCGCTGGACGAGGCCATTGAGCGTCCGGTCGAGCGCGAAGCCGCCCAGCGAGAGCAGGATGAAGATCCAACCCGCCGCAATCAGCATCATGCGGCGGCTGAGGCTGCCGGTATTGGGCGATCCCATGCCGGAACCGCCGACGCGCGCAGGGTCCTGCGTTACAAGTTCAGACCCCGCCAATCTTCACTCACCCCCGGCCCGGACCGGCCGGATCGTCAAGGCTGTAGCCCAGCCCGCGGATCGTGGTGATCACGTCCGGCCCCAGCTTCTTGCGGATGCGGGTGACGAAAACCTCGATCGTGTTCGAATCGCGGTCGAAATCCTGGTCGTAGATGTGCTCGATGAGCTCGGTGCGGCTGACAACCTTGCCCTTGTGGTGGAGCAGGTAGGAGAGCAGCTTGTATTCCTGTGCGGTCAGCTTCACCGGCTCGCCATTCAGCGTCACGCGGCCCGAGCGGGTGTCCAGCCGCACGTCACCGGCGGTGAGTTCGCTGCTGGTATTGCCCGAGGCGCGGCGGATCAGCGCGCGCAGGCGGGCAATCAGTTCCTCGGTCTGGAAGGGCTTGGCAAGGTAATCGTCAGCGCCGGCATCGAGGCCTGCGACCTTGTCCGACCAACTGTCGCGCGCGGTGAGCACGAGCACGGGGAACTTGCGCCCCTCCTTTCGCCACATGCCCAGCACGGTCAGCCCGTCGATCTCAGGCAGGCCAAGGTCGAGCACGACCGCGTCATATTCCTCGGTTGAGCCCATGAAGTGCCCGTCTTCGCCATCGGTCGAAAGATCGACGGCATAGCCGGTCTGTTCCAGCGTGGTCTTGAGCTGTTTGCCGAGAGTGGGTTCGTCCTCGACGATCAGGATGCGCATCGCCTAATTCCCGCCTTTCAGGTTGTGGGCCAAGACTGAAGCCGAGCAATGCGGCCAAAGGATTCGCGCGTCAATGCCGCGAACGAGATCTGTCCCGAGCGGGCATCAACATCGACGAAGGAAACACGCCCGTCGCGGATGAACTTGAGCCGATAGGCCATGGCCACCGGATCGTATTCCGGGCCAAGATATTGCGCCCCCGGCATGGTGGGGAGCACGCGGCCTTCGATATCGCGGAGCGAGAGCACGTTTCCGGCGCGCATTTCCTTGCGCACCTGCCCCTGCTCCTCGCCCGGTTTGGCGTGAGCGAGGGGCGCGGCAAGAACCGCGAGCGACGCCATGGCAAGATGAATGCTGCGAACCATGGCGCTTCATTACCGGCGCTCTTTTGAACATCAAGTGAATGCCGCTTTCAGCCAAGGCTCAGCGGGTCATTTCGTATTTCACCGTCAGCGTGGCCGAGGTCCCCACGACGCCCGGCTCTATCGGCGTGACGCGCGAAGCGGTGACGACAATCGCGTCCATCTCGCCCTTGTACATGGTGCGGTTCGCATAAGTCTCGGACACTTCGAGAAGGCGCACATCGCGATAACCAGCCATCCCGGCAAGGCTGCGCGCCCGGGCCAGCGCGTTGGTGAAAGCTGCCTTGCGCGCCTGTTCTCTCGCCGCCGCGTCATCCTCCAGCATGAAGGACGGCCCGTTTACATTGTTCGCCCCAGCGGCGATCAGCGCGTCGAGCGCGGTGCCTATCCGCCCGATATTGCGCAACTTCACGTTGACCTGGTTGGTGACATCATAGCCGAGAAAGGCAGGCGGCTGGCCATCATTGCGGTACTGGTACTGCGGGTTGATGCTGAAATTGCTGGTCTGGATATCGTCGCGCGCAATGCCGAGCGCGCGCAGCCGGGCGATGATCGCGTCCATCTTTTCAGCGTTCTGCCGGGCCGCCACATCGGCCTGGAGCGCACGGGTAGTGACGCCGGCATTGACGGTGGCGACATCGGGCTTGGCCTTGGCCGTTTCGGTCACGGTCAGCTCGACCACTGGTCCTTGCGACGCGATCTGGATTTCGGCGGCGTGGGCTGGAACGGCGGCGCCGAGCGCTACGGCCGAAAGCAGGGCGAACTTTTTCATTGAGAGATTCCTCAAGCAACTGGTTGTGCCCGACAAACGGGTAGCCAGCAGCGAAGTTCCCTCAGGCGTTCAGCAGCCGCTCGACATAGGCGGCGCGGATGGCGCGGGTGATCTCACCGGCCGCGCCATTGCCGATCGCTCGCCCGTCAACCTCAACCACCGGCAGGATCAGCGCGCTGGCGGCGGAGGAGAAGGCCTCACGCGCGGCAAACAGTTCCTCCGGGGTGAAGGGCCGTTCCTCAACAGTCAGCCCCATGCCGCGCGCGATTTCCATCACGCAGATGCGCGTCACGCCGGGGAGTACGCCGTGATCAACCGGGTGCGAGACCAGCACGCCCCGCGCGTCGATGATGTGGGCATTGGAGCTGGTACCTTCGGTAATGTGATCGCCGTCAACCAGCCAGGCATCGTCCAGCCCGGCATCGCGCGCCTCTTCCTTCATCAGCACAGAATAGAGCAGCTGCGTTGTCTTGGCCGAGCGGAGCTGCCAGCGCGCCTCGGGCTTCAATGCGATGCGCAGGCCCCGCGCCGCAAGCGGATGGTCGATTACCGCGCCGGTCTGGGTGAAGACGATCCGCGTCGGCGGGGGCGGCGGCGTGGCGGAAAGAAAATCCCGGTCGCCTGAATTGCCGCCCGTCACTTGCAGGTAAACGCGGCCCTCATCGACACGGTTGGCCTCGACAGCTTCCGTGAAGACCGCAGCCCAGTCCGTCGCGTCGCTTATCCGCGCTACCTTCAGCGAATTGGCCAGCCGCGCCAGGTGATAGCCGATATTGCACAGCCTTCCGCCGATCACCGGCACAACCTCATAGACGCTTTGCGAGAACAACAGCCCGCGATCGAAGACCGAGACCTTCGCCTCGCCCTCGTCAAACCATTCGCCGTTGATCCACACCTTGCGCATGTTTGTCCCTTTCCCCTCGCCGCCAGCCCTGTCAACTCGGGTTGTCAACGCGGGTGCAAGCCCATAGGGCGCGCAGCCATGGCCGCTGCACCCATTCTTTCCTACGAAGGCCTCAGCCTGCACCAAGGCTCCGGCTGGCTGTTCTCCGGGCTTGACCTGACGATCGGCGACCGTGACCGGCTGGCGCTGATCGGCCGCAACGGCGCGGGCAAGACGACCCTGCTCAAGCTGATCGCCGGAAAGATCGAGGCGGACAAGGGCAAGCGGTCGGTGCGGCCGGGGCTCAATATTGTCCTCCTCGAACAGGACCCGTTCTTCACCGGGTACGACACGCTGATGGACTTCGCGCTGCACGGGCCGGACGCCCCGCCCCGGCACGAGGTGGAGTCAATTGCCGGGCAACTCGGTATCGACATGAGCCGTGATGCGAACAGCGCGTCGGGCGGGGAGCGCCGCCGTGCCGCGCTCGCTCGCGCGCTGGCTCAGGACCCTGACCTGCTCCTGCTCGACGAACCGACCAACCACCTCGACCTTGCGGCGATTGACTGGCTTGAGAGCTGGCTTAACCGGTTCAAGGGCGCCTTCGTGGTGATCAGCCACGACCGCACCTTCCTCACCCGCCTGACCCGCTCGACCTGGTGGCTCGAGCGGACCGTGCTGCGGCGCAAGGATGTCGGCTTTGGCGGCTACGAGGCATGGGAAGAGGAAGTCTTCGCCGAGGAAGCGCGCGTTGCCGCCAAGATGGACGCCCAGCTCAAGATCGAGGCCCACTGGCTGGCGCGCGGCGTCACCGCTCGGCGCAAGCGCAACCAGGGGCGGCTCGCCAAGCTTTACGAACTGCGCGCCCAACGCGCCGCGCTGCTCTCGCCGCAAGGCGTAGCCAAGATGCAGCTCGCCAGTGACGACAGCAAGACCAAGTCGGTCATTGTCGCCGACCATGTGACGAAATCGTTTGGTCACCGCACGATCATCAAGGACTTCTCCCTCCGCATTCAGCGCGGTGACCGCATTGGTCTCGTCGGTTCGAACGGCGCGGGCAAGACGACGCTGCTCAAACTGCTGACCGGCGAGCTGGAGCCGGACAGCGGCACTGTCACCCTCGCCAAGACGCTGTCCGGCGTGATGATCGACCAGCAGCGCAGCCTGCTCAGCCCGGACAAGAAGCTGCGCGACGTGCTGGCCGAAGGCGGCGACTGGGTCGACGTGCGCGGCGTGCGCAAGCACGTGCAGGGTTACCTGAAAGACTTCCTGTTCGACCCCGGTCTGGTCGATGCCAAAGTCGGCACGCTCTCGGGCGGCGAGCGTTCCCGCCTGCTTCTCGCCCGTGAGTTTGCGCGCTTTTCCAACCTGCTGGTGCTCGACGAGCCGACCAACGACCTCGACCTCGAAACACTCGACCTGCTGCAGGAGGTCATCGCCGATTACGATGGCACCGTGCTGATCGTCAGCCACGACCGTGACTTCCTCGACCGCACGGTGACGATCACGCTGGGCCTCGATGGCTCGGGCAAGGTGGACGTGGTCGCCGGTGGCTATGCCGATTGGGAGAAGCAGCGACAGAGCCGAATGGCGGCGACTTCGGCAAAGGCCGCAACCAAACCGGTGGAATCTGCGCAAGCCCCTGCCCCGCCAAAGCCGCAAAAGACCAAGCTGTCCTACAAGGACCAGCGCGATTACGACCTCCTGCCCGCGCGGGTCGAGGAGCTGAACGCCCAGATCTCCCGCGACGAAGCGCTGCTGGCCGACCCGGCGCTCTACACCCGCGACCCGGCACGCTTCGCCGCGCTAACGAAAGCGATCGAGGCGGCCCGCGCCGAAAAGGACGCGGCCGAGGAACGCTGGCTCGAACTGGCGGAAATGGTCGAGGGCTAATAAAGGTCAGTCAAAAGCGAACTTATCGACCAGACCCATGTTGAATTCGCGAACCATGCCAGGAATCAGGAACAAATCGACAAATACCCAAATTCCCAAAGGGATCCATGCCAGGAAGAGGGTCAACCATCCCAATATCCAAAGCCCGAGCATCAGCGCGCCAGTTCCATTGCGCCTCAGATAGAACCTATGGACTCCCCACCCACCAAACAGCAGCGCCAGCAGGTAAGTGACTCCGTTTGATTTGCGGTTGGCATCGTAGATCATCTGGGCTCGCGCCGAAGCAAGCACTGCTCTTTCGGTTTCAGACATTTGCGTCCCCCTGTTCGCTTAGCCCTGACGAAGTGAACGGCATAGCCAACTGATTGTCAATCAAGCCTTTGCGAGCCGCGCCGCAATCCGCTCGTTCACGCGCTTCTCGAGCAGCGAGAGCGGCATGATGCCTTCCTTCAGCACGTCGTGGAACCACGGCAGGGTGAACTTGTCGCCCAGCGCCGCCTGGGCGCGGGCGCGCAGTTCCAGCCACTTGTTGTGCCCGATCTTGTACGAGCAGGCCTGCCCGCCCGAGGTGCAGTAACGCTCCACCTCGCGCTGCGCCCTGCCGCGGGCGAAACCAGTGGTGGCGACCATATATTCCGCCGCCTTCTCGCGGCTCCAGCGCTTGTGGTGAAGGCCGGTATCGACCACGAGCCGCGCCGCGCGGAACAGGAAGCTTTGCAGATAGCCCGCGCTCTCGATGCCCGAATAGGCGCCCAGTTCGTCCGCCAGTTGCTCCGAATAAAGCGCCCAGCCCTCGCCATAGGCAGAGATGAAGACATTGCGCAGATAGGCCGGCAATTCACCCGCGGCGTTGACATAGGAGAGCTGCAAGTGATGCCCCGGCAGCCCCTCGTGATAGGTCAGTGATGGCAGCTGGTACTTCGGCCAGTCTGCCGTGTCCTTCAGGTTGATCCAGTAGATCGCCGGGCGCGAACCGTCGATTGGCGCACGGTAGTAATAGCCGTTCGAGGCGCCGTCCTGGATTTCCGCCGGCACGCGGCGGATCTCGAGCGGCTTGCGCGGCACGTCATTGAACGCGCGCGGCAGCTTGTCCCACATGGCTTCGATGCCGGCATTGAGGCTGTCGAGCAGCTCCTTTCGCCCCGCATCGGTGTTCGCGTAAACCTGCTCGGGGCGGGCATTCAGCGCGGTCAGCCGGTCGCCCACCGAACCCGAGGTCAGCCCCGCGCCCTTCAGGATCACGTCGAGCCGGGCGGAAAGGTCTGCCACTTGCTCAAGGCCGATCTTGTGAACCTCGTCAGGCGTCATGTCGGTGGTCGTCGCGCTCTTCAATGCCTCGGCATAGATCTCAGCCCCGCGCGGCAGGCGCCAGAAACCGTCGCCCTCCGGCGTCGATTTGCGCAGCTTCTCGACCAGCGCGATCTGCCGGTCGAGCGCGGGATAGACCATCTTCTCAACAATAGCAGCGGCTTCACCGGACCAGTTGCCCGCCAGCCCCTTCGCCTTGGCACGGTCAGCCAGCGAACGGGTGAGCGTGTTCGCCTCGGCCGCAGGCTGGCGCAGTTTCCGCATCTGGCCAAGCGCAAGGTCGAGCGACCAGCCGGGGGCGACATAGCCCCGCGCGGCTTCTGAAGCCTGCAGGGCGGTGTCATTGTCCAGCGCGGTGGCAAATGCCGCCAAACGGCTGAGATAGGCCTTGCCGTCGGCCGCCGTCTCCACGGGGTGTACGCTGTTCAGGAAGTCGGGGATCGAGAAATAGGCACCGCCGTTCTGCGCGATTACATAGGGCCGCTGCACCGATCGAAGGCCGAACTTCTGCGCCACGACGCCGCGTTCATTGAGATAGAGCGCATTGGCGAGGTGCAGCTTGCCCTGTTCCGAAAGCCCGGCACCATTGAATGCCCGCAGCGATGCCAGCGCTGCCCGGTCACGCGCGTCCGAACGGGCGCGGCCGGCGGGGGTAGTATCGTCCAGCCTGCCGCGCAGCGCTGCCCGCGCACCCTTGTCGAGCCCGAGCTGGGTGGCGGTGCTGGGGCTGTTATCGACATCCGAATTGAACAGCTTGTCGAGCAATGCCTTGAGCCGGGCATCGGCGCTGCCCGGCTTGGCAGCGGCGAGCGCCGGACCTGATGCCATGATCAGTGTCGAGGCGCTCGCGCCTGCGAGGAAATGGCGGCGTTCCATGAGGTGACCTTTCGCGCGGAAGAACATGTCTGCCGCAAGGGATGGCACAACCGCAGGCCCGCCGCCAAGGCGTTCGTCGAAGGGGGTTAGCCCTTAGGCGATGCGATAAAAATCGGCCACGCGCTCCAGCGCGATCTTGAGCACCAGCTTGCCGCTGCGCACCGGCCAGTCGAGCGCCTTTTCCGCTACCGGCAGAGTTTCCCCAGCGCAGACCACACGCCACAGTACGTCGGACAGGCCGCTCCCTGCGGCAGCGAGGGCACCATCGAAGCGCTGCTTCGCCGCGACCTGGCGCTCGCTCAGGTTAAGCCCCCGGTCCGCCCCGCCCTTGATGCGCACCGGATCCCAGCGCATTGTCAGCCCCTGCGAAAGCTGCGCCCGCTCCCAGTCGGCGCGCAGCAGTTCCCCGGCGGCGAAGAGCCTATCGCTGAGGTGACCGCGCGCATGAAGCCAGGTCAGCGGGCTCTCGGCCAGGTTCATAGTCACGCTGCGGCCGCCCCGGCGCGGCGCGCGGCGCGATGGGCCTTCGCTGGTCAGCTCACGTTCGACAAGGGCGCGCTGCATGGGTTTTTCTCCTCGAATCAACTGAAACCCGGGCTTGCCAAAAGTGGCTTGTTGTAGGAAAGTGAAAAACCAATCTGGTTACAAGGCTTGGATCATGATCAATCGCATCCGAGACATTCGCCGCGAAAAAGGCCTGACCCTGGCGGAAGTGGCAGAGCGCTGCCAGCCTGCCACCACCGCGCAGACCATCGGCCGGCTCGAAACGGGCATGCGGCAATTGTCGCTCACCTGGATGAACCGGATTGCCGCCGCGCTTGGTGTCGATCCGGAACTGCTCGTCCGGCCCGAACAGTCCGCCCACCCGCAGATGGTGGCACGGCTCGGCGAGAGCGGGGCCGAAGCGCTTACCGCACCGCGCGATGCCATCCTGCCGACGGCACTCGGCGCGGAGGGCCAGCTGATGGCCATGGCGGTCGAGGCCTCTTGCGGCGAATACCGCAGCGGTGACCAGATCTGGTTCCGCCAGGTCGAAGAGGCCGATTGGCCGCGCTGCGTGAACCGCGATGTCCTCGTCCCCCGTCCCGGCGGTCGCTTCGCCTTTGGCCGGATGATCGACCGCGACAGCCGCCGCGTCGCGCTGTTCCCGCCGGGTGCCGGGCAGCGCCAGGTCGTGGTAGACAATGCCGCGTGGCTGGCAGTCGCGGAAATGCTGGTGCGCAAGCTGTGAGCCTTCGCGTCCTGTCAGTTTCCACACTTTACCCAAGCGCCGCGCGCCCGGGCTTCGGACTGTTCGTTGCGCGGCAGTTCGACGCGCTTGCCCAGCGCGGAGATGTGGAGGTCGAACTGGTCTGCCCGGTGGCGAAGCCTGTCTGGCCGCTGTCGCTGCTGCGCGCGCCATCGCCTGAAGCCTTTCGACTGCCGGCCGACCGCGCTGCTGACTTTCCAGTGCATTACCTGCCGTTCGCCAATGTTCCCGGCCTCAGCGCACGCTGGAACCCCGCCCTGATCGCCCGGGCTGTGCTGCCGCTGGCTCGCAGGCTCCATGCCGCGCGGCCCTTCGATGTCGTGGACGCGCAGTTCTTCTATCCCGACGGTGCGGCGGCGGCGCGGATTGCCGGGGCGCTTGGCCTGCCGCTGACCATCACGGCCCGCGGTTCGGACATCCACCTTTGGGGGCAGAATGGCGCGGCACTCACCCAGATCCTTTCGGCGGCCCGTCAGGCTGCGGGAATGCGCGCTGTCTCCTCAGCGCTGAGAGCCGACATGGCGGCGCTGGGCATGGATGCGAAAAAGATCGAGGTCAGCCACACCGGGCTTGATCACACGCGGTTCAAGCCTGTCGCCCGTGCAGAGGCCCGCGCACGCATTGCGGCCGACTTGGCGCTTGCCATTCCCGATGGCGGGCCGCTTTTGGTCTCGGTCGGCAACCTAATCCCGCTCAAGGGACAGGCCTTGGCGATCGAGGCGCTGACAGGTCTACCCGATGCGCGGCTGGTGATTGCCGGACAGGGACCCGAGCGTGCCGCACTTGCGGTGAAGGCGGCGGGGCTGGGTGTCGGTGACCGGGTGATTTTCACCGGATCCGTCCACCCTGAAAAGCTCGCCGTACTGCTGAGTGCGGCCGACGCGATGGTCCTGCCGTCAGAGCGCGAGGGCCTTGCCAATGCCTGGGTCGAGGCGCTGGCTTGCGGAGCGCCGATCGTCATCCCAGACGCTCGGCGGCGCGCGCGAAGTGGTGCGCGATCCCTCCGCAGGCAGACTGGCGGAGCGAAACCCCGCCGCCATCGCCGGCGCCCTGGCCGACCTCCTCGCGAATCCGCCGAGCCAGGCCGAAGTCGCCGCCAATGCCGCCGGGTTCAGCTGGGAGGCAAACGCCGCCCAGCTGGCTGAACATTACCGAAAAGTCGCCGCGGCCTAGCCCCGTTCGCGGGCCAGGCGCTCCTGCTTGTCGAGCTCGGTTTCCTGCTGGATGAAGCTGGTCGGAGTGACCTTCAGCCAGATCAGGATCGGCGCCGCCATGTAGATCGAGCTGTAGGTGCCGACGAAGATGCCGAGCGTAATCGCGGCGGTGAAGCCGAAGATCACGTTCGGACCGAGCAGCAGCAGCGCGAGCAACGTGATCAGCACCGACAGCGAGGTCACGATGGTGCGCGACAGCGTCTCGTTCACCGACAGGTCAAGCAGCTCCGGGATCGGCATCTTGCGGAACTTGCGAAGGTTTTCGCGGATACGATCATAGACGACGATCGTATCGTTCAGCGAATAGCCGATCAGGGTGAGCAGGGCGGCGACGATGTTGAGGTCGAACTCCATCTGCGTCACCGCAAACAGGCCCAGCGTCAGCGTAACATCGTGCACCAATGCGAATAGCGCGCCCACACCGAACTGCCATTCGAAGCGGAACCAGATGTAGGCCGCCACCGCCAGCGCCGCGAGGCCGAGCGCCTGGAAGGCGATCCAGCCGAGCTCCTTCGATACCTTGCCCGAGACCGAATCAACGCCGTCGATGCGCGCATCGGGATGGGCGGCCTTGATGGCAGTGGTGATCTTTTTCGCCATCGCATCGGCCAGCGCCGGATCGGCTTCCGACCCTTCCGGCAGTTTCATGCGGATCGACACTTCGTTCGGCTTGCCAAATTCCTGAATTGTGGGCTCGCCAAAGCCGAGCTTGGCAACCTCTTCGCGCAGCGAGTCCACCGGCGCGACGGCCGACTGGGTGAAGGTGGTGCGGATCATCTGGCCGCCGATGAAATCGACACCCATGTTCAGGCCCTTGTGGAACACCATGAAGATGCTGGCCGCCATCAGCAGCAGCGAGATCACATAAAACGGCCCACGCCACTTGAGGAAGTGGATGTTCGTATTGTCGGGGATGAGCTTGAGGAGTTTCATGATCAAGCTCCCTTAAAGGTTGAGGTCCGCGGGCCGCGCCTTGCGCAGCCAGCCGGCGATCCACATGCGAGTCAGAGTGACCGCAGTGAACACCGAGGTGATGATGCCGATGATAAGCACGATCGCGAAGCCGCGGATCGGGCCGGTGCCGAAATAGGCCATCAGCACGGCGGCAATGACGTTGGTGACGTTGGCGTCAAAGATGGCGCGGCTGGCTTCCTTGTAGCCCGCCTCGACCGCCTGGACGACTCGTCGCCCCCTCGCCCGCTCTTCACGTATGCGTTCGTTGATCAGCACGTTGGCGTCCACCGCGGCGCCTATGGTGAGCACGAAGCCGGCGATGCCCGGCAGTGTCAGCGTGGTGCTAGCAATGCCCATGACGCCCAGGATCATCAGCGTGTTGATGACCAGGCCGACGCAGGCATAGATGCCAAAGCGGCCATAGGTGGCAATCATGAAGGCCATCAGCGCACCGGTGCCGACCATGAAGGCGATCAGGCCCTTGCGGATCGATTCCGCGCCAAGATCAGGCCCGACGGTGCGTTCCTCGACCACCTTGAGATCGACGGGCAGCGCGCCCGAGCGCAGGTTGATCGCCAGCTGGTTCGCGGTCTCGACCGAGAAGCCGCCGGAAATCTGTGCCGTGCCGCCGAGGATCGGTTCATTGATGTTGGGCGCCGAAAGCACCTTGCCGTCCAGGATGATGGCAAATGGCTTGTTGACGTTCTCGCTGGTCAGCTTGGCAAATTTCGCGCCGCCCTGCTGGTCGAAAGTGATCGAGACGACCGGTTCGTTGGTCTGCTGGTTGTTCGATTGGACCGCATTCGTCAGCTGGTCGCCCTTGATGCCGCCATAGCGCTTCACCGCGATGCCGGGGGCACCGTACTTGCCCGGTTCGGCATAGGGTACGAACTGGCTGCCCGGGGGAGCAATGCCCTTGGCAAGGTCATCCGCGAGTGCGGTCTGGTCCACCAGCTTGAATTCGAGCTTTGCCGTCTGGCCAAGCTGCGACTTCAAAGCCGCAGGGTCCTTGAGGCCCGGAACCTGCACGACAATGCGTTCGGCGCCCTGGCGGATGATCGTCGGCTCGCGGGTGCCGAGCGCATCGATGCGCTTGCGCACGACTTCGACCGCGGTGTCCATCGCCTGCCCGACTGCGGTATCGATGCCGCCCTTGGTCGGGGTGAGGACGATGCGGTTGCCGTCCACCACCTGGAAGTCCCACTCACGCGCTCCGGCGGCGTTGCCGTTGAGCAGGGGTTCGATCTCGGCGCGGGCCTTGTCGATCTGCGAAGGATCGGCGAGGATGAAGTTGACGTTCCCGTCACGGGTCGAAATGTCGCCGATGCGGATCTGCGGTTGGGCACGGCGAAGGCGGTTCTGGACATCCTCCTCCATGTTGTCGAGCCGCTGGCGGCGCACCTGGTCGGCGTCGGCCTCAAGCAGGATGTGGCTGCCGCCGGCAAGGTCGAGACCCAGGTTCACCTGCGGATTGGGCAGGACCTTGGGCCAGTCGAGACTGGCGAGGTTGAACATCGACGGCAGGGCCGCAGCGATCAGGATCGCCGTAATGCCCCAATAGAAGGCCTGCTTCCAGCGCGGGAAATCGAGCATCGGTCAGTTACCGCCGATCAATCGTTCGCAGCGCCAGGAGGCGGCACGATATCGGCGATGGTAGAGCGCACGGCCTTGACCTTCACGCCCTGACCGAGTTCCAGCTCGACATAATTCTCGTCCACTTTCAGCACCTTGCCGATGAAGCCGCCGCCAGTCACCACCTGATCGCCCTTCTTGATGCTGGCGATCTTGTCCCGCAGCGCCTTCTGGGCGCGCATTTGCGGGCGCAGAATGAGGAACCAGAAGATCAGGAACATGAACACCAGCGGCAGGAAGCTGGTCCAGGCGGGGGCTGGAAGCTGCCGCGCCGGCAGCCAGGAGCGAAAGGGTTGCGCTGCTCATGGGAGGAAATTTCGCTTTCTTTTCAGACGGTCCTGCTGCCCCGACGGTGTCGTGCACCGCACCCGTGAAGCCACCGGACCCTTGGTGGCGCGCGGGTTAGCAGCAAAGATGGTAAAGGGCAACGCGCGCCGCAAGGGCCTGCCCTTGCGAAAAAGGACGCTGCATCCATCCTGCAACGGCCTTGCATCCACCGGGGACCATGCCTATAGGCCCCCTCTCCGCGGCGGACACGCTTCCGCAGCCGGAAACCGGTCGGGACGTAGCGCAGCCTGGTAGCGCATCACACTGGGGGTGTGGGGGTCGGAGGTTCGAATCCTCTCGTCCCGACCAATTTTCCAACAATCCAACATCAAGCCAAAGTTGGATTACAGCCCGAACACCTTCAAACCGGCGTCGAGCAATCCCTCGAGGCCCTTGCTGCCGCCCCGGCCCTTTGCGCTGGAAAGCGGCGCTTCCTCGATCACCAAGAGGCCGCCGCCGGCCTCTACCTTGTCCTTGAACAGCGAATCGCGGCCCAGCAGGTAGGGCCAGAATGTCTCCGTCCGGGCGACCGAATAGGCGAGGTCCGCGCTGAACCCTACGAGCTGGTCCTGCCCGAAGATCCGCCCTTTTGCGGCCGGCTCCAGCCGCACGCCGCGCGTTCCCCTGACGATCAGGCGGCTCGGTCCGTGGAAGGCGAGGAAGCGCAGTTGCAAAGTCAGCCAGGCATTGAGCGAGGTGAGCCGCCAATGGCTGGTGATGCGAAGCGGCGCGCCCTCAGGCTGGACCACCGCGACGAGCGCGCGAGGGTGCAGCACGCAGGCTGCACCGGGCGGAAGTTCCATCTCCGCCAGTTCGGCAAAGGGATCGCGCACTGCGGAAACCGTGGTTGCCTCTCCCTCCCCGCGGATACGGGTGAGGAAGAACAACCCGCTGGCAAGGCTGGACAAGGGATGCCGGAAATCGAGAAGCCACCGGGTGGCCTTTTCCGCGGTTTGTGAGCTGGTTTGCAGGTAACCGTCGCGAATCAGCAATTCCTCGCCGGCGCTCAGCACCACGGGAAGCGAGATGCGGGAGGCTTCGGTCCGGGCGACTGGGGAAACCTGCATGTCTGGCAGGTCGATGCGAATGGTCGCGCGGCGCTCGGCAGCGGGAGCGACAATTGCATAGAGGAAGGCGCGGATCAGGTAAGGCGAGACGATGATGCCCAGCAGCACCCAGAAGGCGGTCCAGAGGTAGCCGGTGAACTTCGTCCCTCCGCCTGCGCGGACCTGCACGGCAATCGCCTCCAACTCGCCAGTGGCCAGCGCTATCTGGGTATCGATGACGACCTGCCCCCGGCGCACGGCTTCCCGGGCAGAGGCGAGATTTCGCACGGCGGCATCGCGTTCCCGGATGGCGGCAAGGCAGGCTTCCTGCGCGGCGGCGGCGTCCCGCTCCAGCTTGCCTTCTTCACCGAAAAGCCGGCGAAACTGCCGGAACAACGCGTTGCCCTCGGTCCGGAAAGCCTGCAGCCGCTGCTGCGCCTGGCTGGCCATAGCACATTGCTGGTTCGCCGCGGCTGAGAGCCTGCCCAGTTGAGCCTCTGCATTCCGCAGCCCCGCCCATGCCCCGTTGGGGTCGTTGGCGAGGTCGATCGTGGATGAGTAGAAGTCGATTTCGCGTTTAAGCCGCTCGATCTCGAGACGTCGCAGCGCCTCGCCTTTCATCGCGGCAACATCGCCCGTGGTAGCCCATCGTGCCTGCTCGAAAGCGCTTGGTGCGGCGGCCTCGAGCACGTGGAGTTGGCGTGTCGCCTCACCCTTCTGGGCCACGAGGGTTTCGGTGCCCGACTCCAGCGAGCGGCTGGCTGTGACCTGCATTTCTGTCGCGGCCTGCTTCGCCCGCTCCCTAACCTGGGTAATCGCCGCGCCGGCCTCGGTTGCACGTTGGCGAACCGTGGTGTCAGAGAGGCTCCCCCGGTTGGCGACCCAAGCCGCGTGCAGCATCAGCGCGCCGACGATCAGCGCGAAAAGCAGCAGGTGCCGACCCAGCCAGCCGAATATCGCCCGCAATGCCGCTATCGCACACCTCGCTTCCGGCCAGCCCGCCCGTAAGGCAAACGCCTGCCGCCCACCGATGTTGCAGCTTCAGCGTCCGAGTCAACACGCAGCATTTTCCTACATGAACCAATTTGGTTATCTAATGCCTTTTGGAGAACCAAAAATGGGATTACTCGATTCGCTGCTCGGCCCCGTCACCCATATCATCGACAAGATCATTCCCGATCCCAAGGCACGCGATGCGGCCAAGCTGGAACTGCTCAAGCTGCAGGGAACGCAGGAAATGGAAATGCTGCAGACGCGGCTTTCCGCGATCGTCGCCGAAGCCAACAGCCACGATCCGTGGACCAGCCGCGCGCGGCCCAGCTTCCTTTACGTGATGTACGTCATGATCCTCTGGGCCCTGCCGATGGGCCTGATCGCCGCCTTCCGGCCTGAGGCAGCGGCCTCCATCGCGCAGGGCATGAACAGCTATCTCGGCGGCCTGCCTGAACCGCTCTATGCCCTCTTCGGCACGGGCTACCTTGGTTACACCGCCGCGCGCCAGTGGGGGAAGATTTCCGGATCCGACAAATGAACGCCGCCCTGACAGGCATCATTAGTAAAGGGTAAAGCATCGCTGCGCTATGACTGCTGCAACCAGCAAGCCACATGCAGGAAATGATGCGCAAACGCCTTTCCACTCTCCTTCGCAGCGCCGTCATCGGCGGCACTCTCGTCCTCCTCTCCGGCTGCGGTTCGCGCGCCGGGGAGCTGGATGAAAAGATCGCCCGCGCCGAGCAGGCCGCGCAAAAGGCAGAGGCTGCGCAAAAGGCTGCGGAACTCGCCGCGCAAAAGGCGGTTGCCTTCAGCAAGACGAGTTCAATGACTCAGGATTCGCCATCCGAGGCGGAACGCGACATGGACAAGGCCTCGCAGGACCCCAATTCGGCCTATTTCGACAATACGATCGCTACTCCGGAAGGCTGATCTGCCGGGGAATTCACCCGCAAATGCCGCTTTCACCCTTGCCAGCCCCATCGCAGGAGCGATAGGGCGATTGCAGTCACATAACTGCAAGGGGCCCCCTTCATGGGCGAGGTAAAAGGCGCATCGTCGCGCCAGAACGGCATGAACATCGATACGGCGCTGGTGCGCGAACTGGCGGAAATGCTGGCTGACACCGGCCTGACCGAGATCGAGGTTGAAGATGGTGACCGCAAGATCAAGGTAAGCCGTGCAGGCACCGCCGCCACATCCTTCGTTGCTGCCCCGGCCGCACCGATGGCTGCCCCGGCTGCCGCATCCGCTGCACCTGTTGCCGAGGCAGCCCCTGCCGCTGCCCCTGTCGACGCGCTGAAGAGCCCGATGGTCGGCACCGCCTATCTCGCCGCCGAACCGGGTGCGCCGAACTTCGTTTCGGTCGGCAGCCAGGTGAAGGTGGGCGATACGCTGCTTATCGTCGAGGCCATGAAGGTGATGAACCCGATCACCGCGACCAAGGCGGGCACGGTTTCCGCAATCCTGATCGAGAACGGCCAGCCGGTCGAATACGACCAGCCGCTGCTCGTCATCAGCTAAGGGCCGCCGCACCCCATGCCCATCACCCGCCTGCTGATCGCCAACCGCGGCGAAATCGCGCTGCGTATCCACCGCGCCGCCCATGAAATGGGTATCGAGACCGTCGCGGTGCACTCCACCGCCGATGCCGATGCCATGCACGTGCGGCTGGCCGACCATGCCGTCTGCATCGGGCCGCCGGCGGCGCGTGACAGCTACCTCAATGTCGCGGCGATCATCTCCGCCGCCGAGGTGACTCATGCCGATGCGATCCATCCCGGCTATGGCTTCCTTTCGGAGAACGCCCAGTTCGCCGAGATTGTCGAGACTCACGGCATCACCTGGGTCGGGCCCAAGCCCGAACATATCCGCACCATGGGTGACAAGATCGAGGCCAAGCGCACCGCTGGCGCGCTCGGTCTGCCGCTGGTTCCGGGCTCAGACGGCGCGGTCAGCGACATTACCGAGGCCAAGGCGATCGCCGAAGCCGCCGGCTATCCGGTGATCATCAAGGCCGCATCGGGCGGCGGTGGGCGCGGCATGAAGGTGTGCAACGGGCCAGACGAGCTGGAAACGCTGATCCAGCAGGCCGGCAGCGAGGCCAAGGCCGCGTTTGGCGATGCCACCGTCTATATCGAGAAATACCTCGGCAATCCGCGCCACATCGAATTCCAGGTGTTCGGCGACGGCAACGGCAATGCCATCCATCTGGGCGAGCGCGACTGCTCGCTCCAGCGCCGCCATCAGAAGGTGCTGGAAGAAGCGCCCTCGCCCGTCATCAGCCCGGCAGAGCGTGAGCGCATGGGCGGCATCGTCGCCAAGGCCATGGCCGACATGGGCTATCGCGGTGCTGGCACGATCGAGTTCCTGTGGGAGAACGGCGAGTTCTACTTCATCGAGATGAACACCCGCCTGCAGGTGGAGCATCCGGTGACCGAAGCGATCACCGGCCTCGACCTGGTGCGCGAACAGATCCGCATCGCCGATGGCAAGCCGCTCTCGGTCGCGCAGGAAGACATCGAATTTTCCGGCCACGCCATCGAATGCCGCATCAACGCCGAAGACCCGTGGAACTTCACGCCCTCACCCGGCCTTGTCGACATGTACCACGCGGCGGGCGGCATGAACGTGCGCGTCGATTCCGGGCTCTACGCCGGCTACCGCATCCCGCCCTATTATGACTCGATGATCGCCAAGCTGATCGTCAAGGGCCGCACCCGCGAAGGCTGCATCATGCGCCTGAAGCGCGCGCTGGAGGAAATGGTGATCGGCGGCGTAAAAACCTCGATCCCGCTCCATCAGGCCCTGATGAAGGAGCCCGACTTCATCGACGGCGCCTATACGATCAAATGGCTGGAGGAGTGGCTGGCGCGGCGGGATGGGTGAAGGCTGCGCTCTCAGGCAGCCTTCCGCCCACTCCGCATCAGCGCGACCGCTGCGATAAACGCCAGCACGTGCATCACCGGCAGCGCCCAGAGACCTGCCGTGTAGCCGCCGGTCGCGTCCTTCGCCATGCCGAAGCCGATCGGCAGCAACCAGACGCCGACGTTTGCGACTGAGCTGATCGCCGCCGCGCCGATGGCCATGCGGCGGTCCTTGAGCACGTCGGCCCAGAGCGCGACCTGCGCGGTGGAATGGGCTCCCCGGCCGACCTGGCTGATGATGACGCCTGCCGCGATCATCCACGCCGCCGGGGCCGCCGCGATCAGCAGGTAGCCGACGATGTCGAAGGCCAGTGCCACGTAAAGCACGGTATAGCGCTCGCCCCGGTGGTCGGTGATCCAGCCGCCGATCAGCATGAAAGCCGCCGCGGTCAGCCCGCCGGCGCTGATCAGCCAGCCGACATGGCCGATGTCCCAGCCGGTGCGCTCCATCAGGATGGCGGGGGCGGAGAGGATGAAGGTCGTCCCCGCGGCTAAGGTCAGCAGGTAGATCGCGGTAAGCAGCAGCACGCGCTTGTCACCCAGGATGGCGAGCATCCCGGCGGCGCTATGGTCCTCATGCTTGTTCGGATGCTCGGCAACGGCGGCCTTCAGGCTCGCCCGCTCTGCCTCGCTCAGCCACTTCACCTCGTCAGGCTTGTCGGGCAGGAAGGCCAGAACGGCGAGGCCGATCAGCACCGGCGGGATGCCTTCGAGCAGGAACATCCACTGCCAGCCGCGCAGGTCATAGAGGCCGTCCATCGCCAGCAGCGGCTTTGAGATGAAGCCCATGACGAAGACCGCCAGCGGGTTCGCCACATAGAACAGCCCCATGGCCTTGCCGCGCTGCTGGGTGGGGAACCAGGTGGAAAGGTAGTACATCACGCCGGGGAAGAACCCGGCCTCCGACAGGCCCAGCAGGAAGCGCACGGTGTAGAACTGCATCGGGGTTTTCACGAACATCATCGAGATCGCGAGCAGGCCCCACATGATCATGATCCGCGCCAGCCAACGCCGCGCGCCGAACTTCATCAGCAGGACGTTCGAGGGAATCTCCACCAGCGCATAGGCAAGGTAGAACAGCCCCGCGCCGAAACCGTAGATTGTGGCCGAAAAGCCCAGATCGACGTTCATCTGCGTCGAGGCGAAGGACACGTTGACCCGGTCGATGTAGGCGAAAAGGTAGCCGATCGAGAGAAGCGGGATGATGCGCCAGCCAGCCTTGCTGATCGCCTGTGGCAGGTCTGCCGCGCTCGCCTGTGTCATGCTTCCCCCATTTCCTCTCGTTTTCCCCTCATGACATGGCCTGCCAGATTAGGGAAATATCAACCATCCGTCTTAATGCAGACGTGTAAACTGTCGTGCTAGTTTGATCATATGACGGAATATGCGCGCCCCGTACTGGCCGGAATGGACGACGACCGTGTCGGTCGCCGGCGCTCGGCGCGCAAGTATCTCGAAGCGCAGATCCAGTTTGGCCACAACGGCAATCGCACCCGCGTGCGCCTGATCGACCTGTCCTGCCACGGTGCGCGGCTCAGCCTCGTCCATGCGCTCAAGGATACGGACAACTTCTGGATCACCCTTCCCGGTCTTGCTCCCATGTCCGCACGGGTCAGCTGGGCGGACGGCTTCATTGTCGGCTGCGAATTTGCCGATCCGCTCCATCCGGCGACTTTCGACAGCCTGATGTCGGGCATGCACAACAAGCCGGCCATCGACCGCCGCAAGCCTCGCCTGCCTATCTAGGCTCCGCTCTCCAGCGGCACGCCGGGTTCATGCTTGGCCGTGCGGATGGTCAGCGATGTCTTGACGCTCGCCACGTTGGGGGCCGGGGTCAGCTTGCTGGTGAGCAGTTCCTGAAAGCTTTGCAGGTCGCGGCTGACGATCTTCAGGATGAAGTCGATTTCGCCATTGAGCATATGGCATTCGCGCACTTCAGGCAGCGCCTTCATCGCGTCTTCAAACTGGCGGAGCGAATCCTCGGCCTGGCTCTTCAGGCTGACCATGGCGAAAACCGTGATGGCAAAGCCCAGCTTCGATGGATCAAGGTCGGCGTGATAGCCGCGGATCACCCCGTCATCCTCCAGCGCGCGCACACGGCGCAGGCATGGCGGCGCGGTCAGCCCGACGCGGTTGGCCAGCTCGACATTCGTGATGCGGCCTTCATCCTGCAATTCGGCAAGCAGCCGCCGGTCGATCTGGTCGAGGTTTGCCATTGGCCTGAATCCTGAGTGGCGCTTTCTGAAACGCGCTGTGAAATGCCCCCGACTTGTTACAGCCGGACCTGAGTCGGAAATTAACCTGCCGTTTGGCGCAACGAATGGCAATATTATTGTTTCGTTAAGCAATCGTCCCGCTTTGTGACGCACTTGTCCACAGCGCTTTTACCGGCGAACAATCCTGCTACTCCGTGTTTACCGGTATGTAGCCCCTCCTTTGCCGGGGCCTGGAAGTGCTTCTGAACGCCATGCAGATCGATGATCGTCTCCACACAGTCTTGCGCACCCGCGCAGGCGGGGAGACGAGCGCGCGCACGCAGTTCAGGCAACTTGTTGATTTGCTGGGCACCCTGCCAAGCGATGCCCGCGGCGAAGTGATCGACGAGGCCTGGGTCAAACTCGCCGAATTGTCACAGGCAATCCCCGCGCCAGACCGCGCCGCCGCCGTGGCCGAAGCCGGCCTTCGCTTGCGCTCGCCGCGGTTGGTGGCGGAACTTGCCCGGACCGAACCGATGATTGCCGACGCCGCGCTGGGCGCCGCGCAACTGGGCGAGGACGAATGGCTCGACCTGATCCCGGCCCTTCCCGCGCAGGTTCGCCCGCTGCTGCGCCAGCGTCGTGACCTGGGCAGTCGGGTCGAAGGCCTGCTCGACCGGCTCGGCATTGCCCGCCATGCCCTGCCGCCTGCCGGCCGCGCCAGCCGTCTGCCAGCGAACGACACCCAGCCGCGCAGGGCCCCGAAGGCTGCCACGGCAGACAATGCCAAGCCGGCGGATGAAGACGGCATCGGTGCAATTGTCCGCCGCATCGAGGCCTACCGCGCCCGCAACACGCCGGTAGAGCAGCAGCCCGCTGAGGCGGCGCCCAGCCAGCCGCTCTCGGCTCTTGCCTTTGCCTGTGACGAGAACGGCCGCGTGACCTGGGCCGATGCTGCCGCTGCGCCCGCCGTCGTGGGCCTCGCGCTGTTCTCGCGCGATCGTTCTTCCGCTGCACAGGGCAGCCCCGCCATCGCCGCGCGCTTCGCCCGCCGCGTGCCGATCGAGGGTGAGACGCTGCATATCGAAGGCGGAACGGCCATCGCTGGCGAATGGCGGGTGGATGCGATTGCCCGCTTCGATGCGCGGGGCCGCTTCACCGGTTACGAAGGCCGCCTGCGCCGCCCCTGCCCGCCCGAATTCGCGCCCGAGAGCAGCGAAAAGAGTGAAGCCGACCGCCTCCGCCAGTTGCTCCACGAACTGCGCACGCCGATCAATGCTATCCAGGGCTTTGCCGAGATCATCCAGCAGCAGCTGTTCGGCCCCACCCCGCACGAATACCGCGCCCATGCCGCCGCCATTGCCGGTGACGCGGCGCGGATGCTGGCGGGCTTCGATGACCTTGAGCGGCTGGCCAAGCTCGCCACCGGGGCAATCACGCTTGAGCCCGGCGCCTGCGACTTGTCCGAGGTGACCACGGCGCTCGCCGATCACCTCGCACCGCACATGGCTGCGCGCGATTCGGGCTTTGCCTCGACCCATTTCGCGCCTTCCCTGCCGCTCTCCATGGCGCGCGAAGAGGCGGAGCGGCTGGTCTGGCGGCTGCTCGCCACGCTCGCTTCCAGTGCCGCGCCCAGCGAGCGCATGGCGCTGTCATTGACCAACGAACACGGCATGGCCTGTCTCGAACTTGCCCTGCCCCGCGCGCTGGCCGAGCAGGCGGACATTTTCCACGCCGCCGCGCCCAACGTGTCCACGCCACTCAGCGCCGGAATGTTCGGCGCGGGCTTTGCGCTTCGGCTTGCTGCCAACGAAGCCATGGCAGGGGGCGGACGGCTGGCGCGTGAGGGCGACGCGCTGCGACTGGAGCTGCCGATTGTCTCAAGTGACTTGACCAGTCCGGCGAATACCGAAAGTAAAGAATTGCCGGGTTAAACACGGCTACCGGGGCGCGCAGTCTTTGGGCCTGTCCTGATCAGGCTCTAGCGGGGAAGATTCTGTGGCCGAAAGCCGGATTACCGACAGGCCGGGTGCCGATAGCATGGTGCAGTTCGCGCCGGGCTTCGGCCAGCGCTTCGTCGTCACGGTCGACACCGAAGAGGAGTTCGACTGGCGGCGACCGCTCGACCGCACCAGCCACGGCCTGAAGCATGTCCCGCTGCTCGCCAAGTTCCAGAAATTCTGTGAAGGGCTTGGCATCGCGCCGGTCTATTTGGTCGACTACCCAATCGCCACCTGTCCCCGCGCCGCCGAAGTGCTCGGCGAGCCGCTCGCCGAGGGCCGCGCGGAAGTGGGCGTTCAGCTGCACCCGTGGGTAAGCCCGCCCTTCGACGAGGAGCTGAACGAGTACAACTCCTTCGCCGGAAACCTGCCGCCTGTGCTGGAACGCGAGAAGTTCGCCCGGCTCTACGATGCCATCACGAAGAACCTTGGCGCGGCGCCGATGAGCTACCGCGCCGGACGCTATGGCGTTGGCCCGAACACGCACCGCGTCCTCAAGGAATTCGGCGTGCCGATCGATACTTCGGCCCGCAGCCTGTTCGATTACAGTGCCACCGGCGGTGCCAATTTCCGCGACTTGCCGCTGAAACCGTGGTGGGTCGACGAAGAGCGCAGGCTGATGGAGCTGCCGCTGACCACGGTGTTCTGGGGTCCGCTGCGCGGCATCGGCCCTTCGCTTTACCCTCGCCTGTGGCGCGCACCGCGCCTGCGCGGGGCCATGTCGAAGTTCGGCCTGCTCGAACGCATCCCGATGACGCCCGAGGGCGTTTCGGCAAAGGAGGCGATCCGCGCGGCGGACGTTGCCGTGGACCTTGGCCTGCCGGTGATCGTGCTCTCGTTCCACAGCCCCTCGCTCGGCCCGGGCTACACGCCCTATGTGCGCAGCGAGGAAGATCTCGACGCGCTGTACGACTGGTGGCGGCAGGTTTTCGCCCACCTGAAGTCGCGCGGAGTGCTGCCTACATCGATGCGCGAAATCATGGGTGCCGCGGCCCTTGCCTAATCCACGCCAGCCGTCTAACGCGCGGCACCTGCGGATGGGCCTGTAGCTCAGTTGGTTAGAGCTGGCCGCTCATAACGGCTAGGTCGCGGGTTCGAGTCCTGCCGGGCCCACCACCGCAGGAACAGAAATACCCCAGGTCGGGGAGTGGCGCAGTCCGGTAGCGCGCCTGCTTTGGGAGCAGGATGTCGCAGGTTCGAATCCTGTCTCCCCGACCAATTTCTCCCCAATCTCATTTTGGAACCCCTGCGCGGTCATGCGCGTTTCCTTTGCGGACAACGCAGGAAACATAGCATGGCGGCGCGCGCATTCTGGCAGGGGCAGATCAGGCTGGCCCTCGTATCGATACCGGTCGAAATCTATGCCGCGACCAAGAGCGGCGCGGCGATTGCCTTTCGCCAGATCCATGAACCCAGCGGCAAGCCGATCAATTACGAGAAGGTCGTCAGCGGTATCGGCCCGGTCGACCGCGACGAGATCGTCAAGGGCTACGAGATTTCCAAAGGCAATTTCGTCCTGCTCGACGACGAGGAGATCGAGGCGGTCAAGATCGAGAGCAAGCGCACGCTGGAACTGGTCCAGTTCGTCGATGCGGACGAGATCGACGTGTTCTACTTCGAGAAGCCCTATTATGTCGTCCCGCAGGACGACCTGGCGGAAGAAGCCTTCATCGTGCTGCGCGAGGCGCTCCGCTCGAAGAAAAAGGTCGCGCTCGGCCAGCTTTCGGTGCGCGGGCGCGAGCAGCTTGTCAGCCTGAAGCCCTGCGGCAAGGGCATCGTCATGGAAACGCTGCGCTATGAGGACGAGGTCCGCGCGGCCCATGGTTATTTCAAGGACATTCCGGCAAGCAAACCGGCGAAAGAAATGCTCGACCTGGCCGGCGCGCTGATCGACCAGAAGAGCGCCAAGTTCGATGCCGGCGAGTTCCACGACCGCTATGTCGATGCGCTGAAGAGGCTGGTCGCCAAGAAGGCCAAGGCCAAAGGCAAGCGCATCCTTGAGGATGTCGAGGAGCCGGCGGCGCGCGGCAAGTCCAACGTGATTGACCTGATGGCGGCGCTCAAGAGTTCGGTCGGCAAGAAACCTGCCGCAGCGGTCTCCAAGCCCAAACCCAGAAAGCGCGCCTGACATGGCCCGCGCCGATCCGCTCAAGGAATACAACGCCAAGCGCGATTTCGCGAAAACCGCCGAACCTGCCGGCAAGCGCGCCACCAGCGAGGGCGGCAACCGCTTCATCGTCCAGAAGCATGATGCCACCCGGCTGCATTGGGATTTCCGCATCGAGGCGGACGGCGTGATGAAAAGCTGGGCGGTCACCAAAGGCCCCAGCCCAGACCCCGAAATCAAGCGGCTGGCCGTGCGCACCGAGGATCATCCTCTGTCCTACAACGAATTCGAAGGCACGATCCCCAAGGGCGAATATGGCGGCGGCACCGTCATGCTCTGGGACCGCGGCACCTGGGCGCCGGTCGAGGGCAAGAGCTGGAAGGACATCGACAAGGGCCACCTGCATTTCACCCTGCAGGGCGAGCGAATGAAGGGCGAGTGGATCCTCTTCCGCCTGAAACCGCGCCCCGGCGAAAAGCGCGAGAACTGGCTGCTGCGCAAGATTGACGACGAGTTTGCCGCCGAGGGCGATCCGCTGGTCGAGCACGCGCTGACTTCTGTCCTCACCGGTCGCACCATGGCCGAGATCGCCGCCGACAGCGGCAGCGAACATTCGCTCGCGGGCAAGAAGGGCAAGGCTTTTGCCGAAGAAATGGCGAAGGCCGCGGAACACAACAAGTCGAAGGCCAAGGCGAAGCCGAAGCGCAAGACACTGCGTTCCACCCCGCCAAAGTTCCGCGCACCGCAGCTGGCTACGCTGGTCGACAGCGTTCCCGCCGGTAACAACTGGATGCACGAGATCAAATTCGACGGCTACCGCGCCCTGATCGCGGTCGCTGGCGACAAGGTGCAGGTCTGGACGCGCGGCGGGAAGGACTGGACCGACAAGTTCCAGCCGCTCGTAGAGGCCGTGGCCGCGCTCGACCTCCCGCCCTGCCTGATCGACGGCGAGATCATTGCCCCGGACGCCGATGGCAACCCGGATTTCTCTCGCCTGCAATCCGTACTGAAGCGCGGCCACGGATCGCAAGGAGAGAGCGATGCACTGGCTTTCCACGCCTTCGACCTGCTCGAAGCCAATGGCGAGGACCTGACGAAACTGCCCAACATCGAACGCAAGGAACGGCTTGAGGCTTTGCTCGCCGCCGCGCAGCCGCCGATCCATGTCGCCGATCATGTTATCGGCGCGGGCGAAAGGCTTTACCGAGCGATGTGCGATGCCGGGCAGGAAGGGATCATATCGAAGCGCATTGACGCGCCCTATCGCTCCAGCCGCACCAAGGCCTGGGTGAAGGTCAAGTGCACCCGGCGGCAGGAATTCGTGATCATCGGCTGGAAGAAATCGAGCGCCAAGGGGCGCCCCTTCGCCTCGCTCCTGCTTGCCCAGCATGAGGGCGGCGAACTGGTGTACAAGGGCAATGTCGGCACCGGCTTTGACGAGGACAGCCTGAAGGACCTTACAGCACGAATGGCGCGGATTGAGCGCAAGACGGCCCCAGCCGAAGTCGGACGCGCGGAGGCGCGCGGGGTGACATGGGTTGAACCCAAACTCGTCGCCGAAATCGCCTTTGCCGAATTCACCGCAGAGGGTAACGTGCGCCATGGCAGCTTCCTTGGTCTGCGGGCCGACAAGAAGGCTTCAGCGGTGACCCCAGAGATGCCACAGCCCGCTCCTGAGCCAGACGAGGAACACTTTCGCGTCACCAACCGCGAGCGCGTAATCTTCCCCGAGAGCGGCCAGACCAAGGGCGAGCTGGCGGATTACTATGCCGAGATCGCGCCGCTGATGCTGCCCTTCGCCGCGAACCGCCCGATCAGCCTCGTCCGCTGCCCGCAGGGGCGCGGGAAGAAGTGCTTTTTCCAGAAGCACGACAGCGGTTCCTTCGGACCGGACGTCCACCACGTGCCGATTGTCGAGAAGGACGGCGGTGCGGAGGATTACCTCTACATCGACAATGCCGGCGGCCTCGTCGCCTGCGTGCAGATGGGGACGATAGAGTTCCACGGCTGGGGATCGCGCGCCTCTGCGGTCGAACAGCCAGACCGCATGATCTTCGATCTCGACCCCGATGTCGGGCTGGACTTCGAGGCGGTGAAGTCGGCCGCCGGGGACATCCACGACCGCCTGTCCGACATCGGCCTTGCCAGCTATTCCATGCTGTCCGGCGGCAAGGGTGTGCACGTGATCGTCCCGCTCACCCCGGGCCACTCGTGGGAAGTGCACAAGGACTTTTCGCGCCGCTTTGCCGAGGCCCTGTCGATGGCCGAACCCGACCGCTTCGTTGCAACGATGAGCAAAGCAAAGCGCAAGGGCCGCATCTTTATTGACTGGCTGCGCAACCAGCGCGGCGCGACTGCGGTTCTGCCCTATTCCGCCCGCGCCCGTGAAAACGCGCCGGTCGCCGTGCCAATCGCCTGGGGCGAACTGAAGGATTACGACAACGCCCACCCCTTCTCCATTGCCGACGCCAAGCAGCTGGCGTCGCGGGCGAAGAGCAAGGCGCTGGCAGGATGGGGCTTTGCCGAGCAGGTTCTGCCCGACGGTTGACGCCTTATTCGCCGATCAGTTGTCCCGGTTCATTGGCGACGACTTTCAGCACCGCCGCCCACGCGTCGACATTTTGCTGGAGCTGCGCCGGATCGACCTTGTCGAGCGTGTCATCGGGTGTGTGGTGCAGGTCGAAATAGCGGGTGCCATCCTGCGAAAGATCAATCACGGCCAGCTTCTGAGCATCGCTGATCGCGCCCACGTCGGCCCCGCCGTCCGCCTTGTCGGCATTGGGCACGATGCCCATGGGATTGAGGACAGCCTTGACCTTGTCAGCAACCGGCTTGGCGAGGCGGTTGAACTTCACGTTGTAAACCCGGTCCGCGCCGAAATCGCTTTCCATTGCGAGTGCGTGCGGATCACTGGCGTGGGCCTTGCCATAGGCCGCGCCGCCGAACACGCCGATTTCCTCGGACCCGGCCCAGAGCACGCGGATGGTTCGCAGGGTCTTGCCACCCGCCTGCGCCTTCAGTGCTGCGGCCGTCACGATCGAGCAACCGGCGCCGTCATCGATCACGCCCATGCCAATGTCCCAGCTGTCGAGATGGCAGGCGACGAGGATCTTGGGCAGCGAGGGATCGCGCCCCGGAAGGTCGGCGATGACATTGCCCGAAGGCAGGTCAGGCGTCGTCTTGCCCGTCAGCGTCAGGGATAGCTTCATCGGCTTGCCGGTTTTCGCGATCAGCGCGACCATGTCCGCATCGGGATTGGCCAGGGCGCCCGCCGGAATGGGCGGGGTGCCAGTCGGCCAGTTCGTTGCGCCGGTGTGCGGATTGCGGTGCTGGTCGGTGCCGATTGAGCGAATGACGATGCCGATCGCGCCCTTCTGCGAGGCAATGGCCGGCCCCTGGCGGCGAACATTGCCATAAGGGCCATAGCCCGAGCCATCCTGGTTGGGGCGCATAGCATGATCGACAAAGGCGATCTTGCCGGTCAGCGATCCTGCCGGTGCAGCCTTCAAGGCATCGAGCGTCTCGAAATAGACGAGATCTCCCGAAATCCCGCCGTCTGGCGTAGTGCCGCTGTAACCGAGTGCGGTGACTGCAAACTTGTGCGCATAAGGCGCGGTGAGCACGGCGCTCTCATATCCGCGCACATAGCTGGTGACGGTGAAAGGCTCTACCGTGACGTTCGAAAAGCCAAGCGCCTTCAGCCGCGCGGTTGCCCATTCGCGCGCCTTGGCTTCAGCCGGTGATCCGGCCATGCGCGGGCTGACTTCCATGGTCAGGTCGGTCAGGATCGACATGGCCGAGGCCTTGTCTGCCGGCTTTTCCTGGGCCTGTGCGGTGGAAAGGGAAAGGGCTAGGGCGGCCGCGCAAGTGGCGACGCGAATGGAAGCGATGGTCATGGCCGCACTTGCTAGCGGCGGTTTGGCGGGGCGGCAAGGTTGGTATCATTTGCGACAATTTGCGTCATGACAATCGTTCATGGCAGGATAAGCCTGACGACTTAGGAATTGGCCGCAAGGGAGCATCGCCAATGGCCGAAATCGAAATCGCGCTTAACCGCTTTGGCCTCGGCTGGAAGACCGGTGAGACTGCGCCGCAGAACGCGAAGCGCTGGCTGCTTGACCAGATCATCCGCTACGATCCCGCCCCCGCGGCCATTGCGGCCCTGCCCAAGACGCCCGAGCAGATCGGCAAGCTCGCCACTCTCCGCATGGAACGCACCGAGCGGCGTCAGGACCGTGCCGAAGCGGCAAAGCAGCCGGCGATGGAGCAAGCAAAGCCTCAGCCGCGCAATGAGGCGCAACTCCTGAAGCCACTGCGCGACAGCTACGTCCAGGCGGTCGGCGCGCGCATGGCGCAGGCCGTGGTCACCGATACACCTTTCATGGAGCGGTTGGTCAGCTTCTGGTCGAACCATTTCGCGATCTCGGTCGACAAGGCGGCCGTCATCGGCCTTGCCGGCAATTTCGAGAACGAGGCAATCCGGCCGAATATCAACGGCAAGTTCGCCGAGCTGCTCTTCGCAGCCGTGCGCCACCCGGCCATGCTGCTGTTCCTCGACCAGGCGCAGTCGATCGGGCCAAACTCCCAGATCGGCCAGCGCGCGCAGCGGCGCGGGGCTGAGCGGCTGCCGGGGATCAACGAGAACCTCGCGCGCGAAATCATGGAGCTGCACACGCTGGGCGTGCGCAGCGGCTATAGTCAGGCCGACGTTACCGAATTCGCGAAGGCGCTGACCGGCACGACGGTGACCGGCCTTGGCCGACTCGCCCGCTTGCTGCCTTATGATTCAGGGCGTGCCGCATTTGTCGAGCAATTGCACGAGCCCGGAACGCGCACGGTGATGGGGCGCAAGTACAGCCAATCCGGCGAGGCGCAGGGCCGCGCGATCCTGAGCGACCTTGCCGCCCATCCCGCGACGGCCAGTGCACATTGCCACCAAGTTGGCGCGCCATTTCACATCGGACACCCCGCCGCCTGCGCTGGTAGCGCGGCTCGAGGCGAATTTCCTCAAGACCGGCGGCGACCTCCCCTCGCTTTATGCGGTGCTGATCGACAGTCCCGAGCCATGGGCAAGCCCGGGCGCGAAGTTCCGCCAGCCTTGGGAATGGCTCGTGGCCGTCCAGCGCGCTACCGGCACGGCTTTGCCTGCGCAGGGCGGGCAATTCATGCTCACCCAGCTTGGCCAGCCGACATGGCGGCCGGGATCACCCGCCGGGTGGGATGACATTTCCGCGAGTTGGGCGGCGCCCGACGCGCTGCTGCGCCGGGTGGAGCTGGCCAACCGTTATGCGCGCACTTTCGCGGCGCTTGATGCCCGTGCGCTGGCGCCCAAACTCTTTCCCGAAACCCTGAGCGAGCCCACGCGGCAAGCCGTGGCCCGCGCCGATTCCGCGCAGCAGGCGCTGGCCCTGCTGTTCGTCTCGCCCGAAATGCTGCGGAGGTAAGCCGATGACCCTGATCCTCAATCGCCGCCACTTGATCGGTGCGCTGGGCGCCACCGCGCTCATGCCCGCGCGCCTTGCCTTTGCCGCTGCGGCAAGCGGCGAGCGGCGTTTCGTGTTCATCATCCAACGCGGCGCGGCGGATGGCCTGGCGACGCTGGCCCCGGTCGGCGATCCGGCCTTCACCAAGGCGCGCGGCGCACTGGCGGAGGACTTCGCCGGTGCGGCAAAGCTCGACACGACCTTTGCCCTGCACCCGGCGCTGGCCGGGATGGGCGCGCTCTATGGCCAGAAGCAGGCGCTGTTCGTCCACGGCGTTGGCATCCCCTATCGCGACCGGTCGCACTTCGACGCGCAGAACGTGCTCGAGACGGGCGGCTCCAAGCCTTATGACACCAAGGACGGCTGGATGAACCGGCTGCTCTCCCTGCTCCCCGGCGGCACCCGCGCCATGGCGGTGAGCCCGACCGTACCCGCCGCACTGCGCGGCCCTCGCGATGTCACCAGCTATGCCAATTCGCGCCTGCCCGATCCCGACGCCGAGCTGATCCAGCGCGTGTCGACGATGTATGCGGGCGACCAGCAGCTCCACGCGCTCTGGGAGAGCTCAATGCAGGCCAAGGCCATGGCCGCCGGTAATGACGACAACGGGCAGGACCCGGTCGCCACCGGCAAGCTTGCCGCCAGCCTGCTGTCCGGCCCCCAAGGCGCGCGGGTTGCCATGATCGAAACTGGCGGCTGGGACACGCATTTCCAGCAGAAGGGGCGGCTGGAACGGCAGCTCAAGGGCCTCGACGCCATGATCGGCGCTCTGAAGACCGGCCTTGGCCCGGCGTGGAACGACACCCTTGTACTGGTGGCGACCGAGTTCGGTCGCACGGTTGCGCCAAACGGAACGGGCGGCACTGATCACGGCACCGGCTCGCTCGCCATGTTGCTGGGGGGCACGGTGAACGGCGGCCGCGTGGTGAGCGACTGGCCGGGACTGGCAGCGGGGCAATTGTACGAAGGGCGTGACCTTAGGCCCACGCTGGGCATCGACGCCGCGATTGCCGGGGCGCTGGGCGCGCATTTCGGTATCGATCCGGCCAGGGTGCTGGCCACCTGTTTTCCGCAGACGGGCGAAAAGCCGATCGGTGGACTGATCCGCACCTGATCTTGCGCGCAAGTTTCCGCGCTGGCACTAGCTGGACATGCTGCGTGCGTTGAAACCGCTACAGGCCTGCATCCTCGCCGCCTTGCTGGCGATGTTCAGCCTGTGGTGCGGCGTGCAAAGCTTCGCCCCGCCGCCCGCGGTCGAGGTGACGAGCGCGAACTACACCGACATCCAGCTTTACCAGGACATCGCCGCGAAAGTTCATGATGGCACGCCTTATCACAAGGCGGCGCGCGATCTTCAGGCGATGCACAATTACCCGACCCAGCCCTTCGTCACGATCCGCTTGCCGACCCTGGCACTTATGGCGGCAGCACTGGGCTGGAAGATCTTGCAGGTTCTCCTGCTTGGCGTGCTGCTCCTCGCCGTGATCCGCTGGTACCGGATCGCCGCCGTGCGCAGCCAGGGCGAGGCGGTTGGCGTTGCGGTGATGGTGCTCGCTGGTGGAGCCATGGTCACCCAGCCGGGCCTGATAGCCATGCACGACTTCTGGGCGGGGGTCCTTGCCTGCACCGCGATGACTTTCCGCGGGACGAAACGCTGGGGCTTTGCGATTGCTTTCGCCGGGGCCGCCGTGCTGATCCGCGAGCTGGCCCTGCCATTTGCCTTCCTTGCTCTGGCCTTTGCCTTGTTCGAGCGGCGCAGGAATGAAGCGATTGGCTGGGCGGTCCTGATCGGCCTGTTCGCGGTGGTCATGCTGCTGCACGCACAGGCCGTCCACGCGGTCGTGCTCCCGACCGACAAGCAGTCCGCCCCATGGACCGGCCTCCTCGGCTTTACCGGCGTGCTGAGAGACCTGACCGACACCTCGCTCCTCGGCATGCTCCCCCCGCCGCTCGCCTATGCGCTGATCCCGCTGGCCCTGCTCGGCTGGAGCGCCGCGCCGCGCGGCTATGCCCTGTTCGGCCTGCTCTATTGCCTCGGCATGGCGGCGATGATCGCGCTGTTTTCGCGGCCGGACAATTTCTACTGGGCCTGCCTGCTCCAGCCGCACTGGTTCATCGGCTTCGCTTTCCTGCCGCGCGCCTTGCGCGACCTGTCGCAAGCCGCGCTTGCGAGGCAGCCCGCCGCCCTGTAGAGGCGCGGCAAATCCTGAAAACCCAAGACCAGAGGTACACCCGTGGCCGCTCAATACGCCTTCGTGATGAAGGACATGACCAAGACTTTCCCCGGCGCACAAAAGCCGGTGCTGTCGAACATCAACCTGCAGTTCTACCAGGGCGCGAAGATCGGCATCGTCGGCCCCAACGGCGCGGGCAAGTCCACGCTCATGAAGATCATGGGCGGCATCGACAAGGACTTCACTGGCGAAGCCTGGCCCGGTGAGAACATCACGGTTGGCTATCTCCCGCAGGAGCCGGAACTCGACAAGACCAAGACTGTCCTCGAAAACGTCAAGGACGGCGCGCGCGAAATCGCCGACATGGTAGACCGCTTCAACCAGATCGGCATCGAGATGGGCGAGGAAGACGCCGATTTCGAAGCACTGGGCGCGGAAATGAGCGAACTGCAGGACAAGATCGACGCGGTTGACGGCTGGACACTCGACAACCAGCTCGAAGTCGCCATGGAGGCCCTGCGCTGCCCTCCCGGCGACTGGTCGGTGGAGAACCTGTCAGGCGGTGAAAAGCGCCGCATCGCGCTTACCCGCCTGCTGATCCAGAAGCCTTCGATCCTGCTGCTCGACGAACCGACCAACCACCTTGACGCGGAATCGGTGGAGTGGCTGGAAAACCACCTCAAGGATTATGCCGGCGCGGTGCTGATGATCACCCACGACCGCTACTTCCTCGATCACGTGGTCGGCTGGATCCTCGAACTCGATCGCGGCCGCTACTATCCCTACGAAGGCAACTACTCGACCTACCTCGAAAAGAAAGCTAAGCGCCTCGAGCAGGAGGACCGCGAGGAAAGCGGCAAGCAGAAGGCCCTGCAGCGCGAACTCGAATGGATCCGGCAGACCCCGGCCGCGCGCCAGACCAAGTCCAAGGCCCGTGTCCGCAAGTTCGAGGAACTGCAGAACGCGCAGGACAATCGCCCGATCGGCAAGGCCCAGATCGTCATCCAGGTGCCCGAGCGCCTTGGCGGCAAGGTAATCGAGGCCAAGAACCTGACCAAGGCTTACGGCGACAAGCTGCTGTTCGAAAACCTCAGCTTCACCCTGCCCCCGGGCGGCATCGTCGGCATCATCGGGCCGAACGGCGCGGGCAAGTCCACGCTTTTCCGCCTGATCACTGGCCAGGAACAGCCTGACAGCGGCACAATTGAAATCGGCGAGACCGTCCGCCTCGGCTATGTCGACCAGAGCCGCGACCACCTCGACCCGAAGAAGAACGTCTGGGAGGAAATCTCCGACGGACTCGATTACATGACGGTCAACAAGCAGGAAACCAGCACCCGTGCCTATGTCGGCGCGTTCAACTTCAAGGGTGCGGACCAGCAGAAGAATGTCGGCAAGCTCTCGGGTGGTGAACGCAACCGCGTCCACATCGCCAAGATGCTGAAGACAGGCGGCAACGTGCTGCTGCTTGACGAACCGACCAACGACCTCGACGTCGAAACCCTGGCGGCGCTCGAAGATGCGATCGAAAACTTCGCCGGCTGCGCCGTGGTCATTTCGCACGACCGCTTCTTCCTTGACCGTCTGGCGACCCACATCCTCGCCTTCGAGGGGAACAGCCACGTCGAATGGTTCGAAGGCAACTTCGAGGCTTACGAGGAAGACAAGCGCCGCCGCCTTGGTGACGCTGCGGATCGTCCGACGCGTTTGGCCTACAAGAAGCTGACGCGCTAATTGTCAGGAAAAGCCGCGCGAACCTGAACGGGAGGCAACCCGGACCATTCAGCCTGACGAAAGTAGGAAAGCGTTAACTCCTGAGTCGTGGACGCCGCGAAGGGTCGCGGTGCAAGTATCTGGAGTGACGGCCATGGCCGTGAAGTCTTTCTTGAAATCGAGTGGTTGGGCCGCGCTTGCGGTTGCAGCGACTGTGGCTTCGCTCCCGGCTTCGGCCGAAGCACAAGAGCGCGGTTGGGGTCGTCGCGGTGGCGGCGAAGCCCAGGGCAACATCAGCGGCGGCACGACCGAGGGCCGTCAGTGGGGCGGTAGCAACCGCGGCGGCGGTGACGGCGGCAATCGTGGCGGTGGCTGGGGCCAGCGCCAGCAGGCGGCTCCGCAGGCTCAAACTCAGGTCCAGGCGCAGGCACAGGTGCAGGCTCCGGTAGCGGTTCCCGCTCCGCAGCAGCAGCGCAGCTGGCAGGGCCGCAGCGGCAACGATGGCGGTGCCAATGCCAACTGGCGTGGCCGCTGGCAGTCGCAGCAGCAGCAGGCCCCGCAGGCGCAGACCAATAGCCAAGCGAACGTGCAGACGCGCGGAAGCTGGGATGGCGGCGCCACGCAGGGTCGTCGCGGCTGGAACGGTGGCGGTGAGGCTACCACGCAGGCCGCTCCTCGCAGCGAAAATCGGTGGGACGGCAACGGTTCGCGTGACAGCGGCTGGACCGCCCGCACGCAGCAGCGCCCGGCACAGACGACCCAGGGCCGCACCTGGAGCGATAACAACCGCGATGGTCGCAACTGGCGCGATGGCAACCGCGAGAGCCGCAATGACCGCTGGAATGGCGATCGCCGGGGTGACAACTGGCGCAGCAACAATTCGTGGCGCGACAACAATCGCTGGGGTGCGAACAACACCAACCAGCGCTGGGATCGAGACTGGCGGCGAGACAACCGGTATAACTGGTCATCCTATCGCAACCAGAACCGCAATGCGTACCGTCTCGGCTACTACAACCCGCCGTATCGGGGCTATTCCTACAGCCGCCTGTCAATCGGCTTCTACTTGGACAGCCTGTTCTTCGGTTCGCGCTACTGGATCAACGATCCGTGGCAGTACCGCCTGCCGGAAGCCTACGGTCCCTATCGCTGGGTCCGCTACTACGATGACGCCCTGCTGGTCGACATCTATACGGGCGAAGTCGTGGACGTGATCTACAGCTTCTTCTGGTAAGTCACAGTCCGGCCCGGTGGACCGGAATGGAAGGGCCTTCGTTCGCAGATGAACGGAGGCCCTTCGTCTGTTTATTCTTGCTCTCCCGGCGCGCAGGGCGATAGGCAGGTGACTGAAAATCAATCAGATGACGAATGGGCGATGGATCCCGCACTCGAACCCTACAACAATGCCCCCAACCCGGATAAGCAGGCGCTGAAACGCGTCGGGCAGACCGTGCGCCGCCGGCTGATGGCCGATCCCGGCGTGCAGAAGTTTCCGGTGGAAGGCGCGGAAATCTATGGCATTCCGGACTTCCTCGGCCCCGAGGAATGCGAGCGCTTCATCAAGATCGTCGATGCCAATGCCCGCCCTTCAACGCTTTACGAGCACGGCCAGGGCAGCGAATTCCGCACCAGCTATTCCGGAGACGTCGATCGCGGCGATCCCTTCGTCAAGATGATCGAGCGGCGGATTGACGATTGCCTGGGCATGACCCCCGCGCACGGCGAGGCAGTTCAGGGCCAACGCTATGAAGTCGGTCAGGAATTTCGCGCGCACAACGACTGGTTCTGGACCAAGGCCAATTACTGGCAGAGCGAGGTTGAGCGCGGCGGCCAGCGCAGCTGGACCGCGATGATCTATCTCAACGACGTCGAAGAAGGCGGGACGACCGATTTCGTCCGGCTGGGCCTGTCGATTCCGCCGCAGCGCGGGGTCATGCTGGTATGGAACAATGCGCTGCCCGATGGCACGCCCAACATCGATACACTGCACGCCGGAACGCCGGTGATCAGGGGGGTAAAATACGTGATTACCAAGTGGTACCGGACGCGCCGATGGGCGTGAAATTGGCCTCAGTCCTTTCGCTGACCACCGCCTTCGTTGCTCTTGCCGCTCCCGCGGCGGCGCAGGACGTGCCGCAGCTTGCCGCCGCGCCGGTGGCGACTGCCGCCCTGCCCGATCGCAGCGACGACCAGAAGCTGATGCTTCTCTTCGCGCAGGATGCCAAGCGTGACCGCGCGAATTCGCCATTACAGGCCATCTACCGCGGTGAGCCGGCGGACCCATCGCTGATCGGTCAGATCTTCACCGATGCTCTCGACCGCCGCCGCCTTGCCGCCGCGAAGCAGAGCCTTGCCGCCCTCGGGCGGATCAATCGCGGCCGTTTGAGCCCCGAACGCCAGATTTCCTATGACATTTTCCTGGGCGACACGCGCACGGCGATCGATTTCCTCCAGCCGGAAATGCGCGGCCTGACCGCCGTGCGGCCGCTCACCCACTTCGGCGGTCTTCATGTCGAGTTCCCCTCGCTGATCGCGGGCGCCCTGCCCTACAAGACCGAAGCAGATTACCGCGCCGCGCTCGCCATCCAGAAGGTCGTGCCAAAGGTGCTCGACACCGCCGTGCTGCGCTTCCGCGAAGGGCTCGATAGCGGCGTGATGGATTCGAAACTCACCACCACCAACATGATCGCCCAGATCGACGCCCTGCTGGCGCAAAAGCCCGAGGATTCGCCGTTCTACGGGCCGATCAAGGAAATGCCGAAATCGATCCCGGCCGCCGCGCAATCGAAACTGGCCGCAGACTACCTCTCAACGCTCAAGGGCGAGGTCTATCCCGCCTACCAGCGCCTGCGAACTTTCCTGAACGACGAATATCTCCCCGCCGCGCGCCTGCAGCCGGGGATTTCCGCAATGAAGGGCGGGCCTGCGCTCTATCGCAAGATGATCAAGCTGCACACCTCGCTGGCACTCGATCCCGAGGAAGTGCATCAGCTTGGCCTTGGCGAAGTGGCGCGCATCCAGCGTGACATGGAGACCGTGAAGACGCAGCTTGGCTACAATGGCACCCTGCGCCAGTTCTTCGACGAGCTGCGCACCAATCCCCGCTATCATCCCAAGACACGCGATGACCTGGCGCGCGGATTTGCCGCCATTGCCAAGACGGTCGACGCGCAGATTCCGCAGTATTTCGTCAAGGTCCCGAAGACCAAGCTCGAGATCGAGGCCTACCCCGCCTACCGCGAGAAGTACGAGGCTGGCGGCTCCTACAACCAGGGATCAGCCGATGGCACCCGGCCGGGGGTGTTCTTCTACAACGCCTATGACCTGCCTAGCCGTTTCCTGACCGGCATGGCGACGCTTTACCTGCACGAAGGCATCCCCGGGCATCATTTCCAGATCAGCCTAGCCCAGGAAAACACGTCGCTTCCCGATTTCCAACGCTTCGGCGGCAATACGGCTTTCGTTGAAGGCTGGGCGCTCTATGCCGAAACGCTGGGCTATTCGATGGGGCTCTACAAGGACCCGATGCAGCACTGGGGCACGTTGGACGATGAAATGCTGCGCGCCATGCGTCTTGTCGTCGACAGCGGGCTGCATGCCAAGGGATGGAGCCGCGAGCAGGCGATCGACTACATGCTGGCCAATTCGGGCATGGGCCGCACCGATGCAACGGCCGAGGTGGAACGCTACATCGCATGGCCGGGACAAGCGCTTGCCTACAAGGTGGGTGCATTGACCATACAACGCCTGCGCAAGAAGGCCGAAACCGCGCTTGGGCCAAAGTTCGACCTGCGTGCCTTCCATGAACAGGTGCTCGGCTCGGGCGCGCTGCCCCTCCCTGTGCTGGAGGCAAAGATCGACCGCTGGATCGCCGCCAGCAACTGACCGCAATTTGAAGTTTCGCTAACCACCGGTAAACCAATGTCACCTAGGTTGCCCTCCAACGGGTACTAGGAGACTTACGGGTGGAATCCATCACCATCGACGGGTTGCACGAAGACGCCTTTCGCCAGTCCATCGAGGACATGCTGCGGCGCGGCTATGCCGACGACGCGGCGGCGAAGCTGCGCGCCCTGCTCCAGCCTTTCACGGGCGAAGGGGCGCCGTTTCCTGCGCGTTTCATGGACGTATCCCACCAGGATATCGAGATTTCCGGCTGGGAAGCGCTCGATGAAGGCCTGAAGAAATTTGACCGCGCCGAACAGCTGGTGACCGCGATCTGCCTGTCCTTCGGCGATCCAGAAGGGCGCGCGCCAGTGCCCGATGGTGCCGGGCTGATGAGCCTGACGGTCGAAACCGCATATTTCTCCGACGAGGCCTTTCCCTTTTCCGAATCGGACCGCAATGACCTGCTGGACGGCTATTCCTCGTTCGGCTGCCAGTGGGCCGGCGATTGCGAAGGCGTTGACCATGCCATCGCTTTCCGCGGGGTAGATGACCTTTACGGGGCCCTGGCCGGGCTAGAGCAGCGCCTGCTCTCCGCGCCGCAGCCCGATCCCGAGGAAATCCGCGCCGGGACCATCGCCTCGTGCTACCTCTCGGTCCTGTTCCACAAGGCCCTGCGGGAAAGCTTCGCCAAGCGGCGGCTCGGCCGCCCGCTCTGCGTGCTCACTGCGAACAACGGCGTCTATCCCTCGTTCGATGCGCCCGTCCTGTCCTGCGATGAATACCTTGCCGGCGGCGAAGTGGTGCCGGTGCCCGCCGCCGCTCCAGTCGAGATCGTTTCCGAAGACAGCTTTGCCCCCGCCCACGCCGCCATGGACGACGAGGAAGGCAGCGAAGAGGCCAGTCTGCTCAGCATCGGCATCAAGCGCAGTTCGAAGAAGCTGGCGCTCGCCCTTGCGGAGGGTGATGACGACCACAGCATCGATGCCATGGCCAATGCGGCACTCGGTGGAGTGCTACCGCCGCTGCCGGTCGAGCCGGCACCGGTGGCCGCCGATCCCTTCGATTACCGCCCGTACCTCGAACAGGCCGAGGCCCAGCCGCCGGTCGAAGACGTATTCGAAGACCCGGCCAGCTTCGTCGAACTGCCGGTCGAACCCGCTCCGCAGGTCGAGCCCGACGAACCCGCGCCTGCGGCCGAACTCCCGCCTGCCGAGCCTGAGCCGGAGGCCGAGCCGGTCGCAACGGTAGAGCCGATCAACCAGGAAGCGCCCGAGCGGACGCCCTTTGTTTCCCCAGAACCAGAGATCTGGATCGAACCGGCCAAATCATCGCCGACCGAAGCCTACCAACCCTTGCCTGTGGTTCCTGATAGCGAACGCGAGCTTGGCGATACGATCTGGCCCGAGCGCGAAGAAAACCCCGCCGTCCAAGCCGAGGACATCGCCCCATTCGAACCGGCCGCACCGCCGTCTGCGCCAGCCGCGCGTCGCGAATTCCCGCAGCAGGCCGGACACAGCCTGCGCGCCAGGATCAGCGGCGGCAGCGACGAGGGGCCGGCCTCGAAGCCGGCCACCGAATCGCTGTTGGCAAAGCTGATCGGCACCATCCGCGGCCTGTTTCGCCGCTGACAATGCCTAGGCAGCGAGCGCTTCGGCGATCAGCTGGCGGGTATTGGCAATGCCGTAGAGCGCAATAAAGCTGCCCATGCGCGGACCTTGGCTCGATCCCAGCAGGGTCTCGTAAAGGCACTTGAACCAATCGCGCAGGCTTTCGAAGCCATAGTCCGGGTTCTTGCCGATTTCATAGACCATATTCTGCAGGTCTTCGGCGGATGCATCTGCTGCCGCCTCGGCCAATGCCGCATCAAGCGCTGCCAGAGCCGCAGGTTCCCCGCCCTGCGGCGCGCGGCGCTGAAGCGTCGGCGCAACGAAATCGCGGTTGTAGGCGAGCGCCGCCGTGACCAGCACGTCAACTTCGGGATGGGCATCGGGGCGCGCATCCTCGACATAGTTGGCGAGGTAGGACCACACCTGTTCGCGCGTGGCATTGGGGCCGAGCACGCCGACGAGATTGAGCAGCAGACCATAGGTCACGGGCAGCTTGTCCCCCGCGCCCGCTCCGTCGCCGGTGGCGCGCAACAGGTGCCAGACGGGATTGCCCAGTTGCTGCTCGATCGGCTGGTCCGCGAGCTTTTCGCGGAACTGCCAGTACTCGTCGACCGCACGCGGCACCACGCCGACGTGGAGCGACTTCGCGCTCTTCGGCTCGCGGAACAGGTAGAAGCCCAGGCTTTCCTCGCTGCCATAGGTCAGCCATTGGTCGATCGTCAGGCCGTTGCCCTTGGACTTTGAAATCTTTTCGCCGTTCTCGTCGAGGAACAGTTCGTAGATCAGCCCCTCGGGCGCGCGGCCGCCGAGCGCGCGGGCGATCTTGCCGCTTTCGCGCACGCTATCGGTCAGGTCCTTGCCGCACATCTCGTAATCGACGCCGAGCGCGACCCAGCGCATCGCCCAGTCGACCTTCCACTGCAGCTTCGACTGACCGCCGAAGATGCAATGCTCGACCATGTCGCCGTGGTCCTCGAAGCGGACGATGCCCGCTTCGGCATCGACCACTTCTACCGGCACCTGCAAGACCTGATGCGTCTTCGGGCTGACCGGCAGCACCGGCGAATAAGTCTTGCGCCGCTCCTCGCGCAGGGTCGGGAGCATGATGTCGAGGATAGCCTGGTAATTACGCAGCACCCCGCGCAGGGCATCGTCGAACTGGCCCGAATTGTAACGGTCGCTCGCCGAAACGAATTCGTAATCGAAATCGAAGCGATCGAGGAAAGCGCGCAGCATCGCGTTGTTGTGGTGCGCGAAGCTTTCGTACTTGTTGAACGGATCGGGGATGCGGCTGAGCGGATGGCCGAGGTAGGCAGTCAGCAGGCCCTGATTGGGCACATTGTCCGGCACCTTGCGCAGGCCGTCCATGTCGTCACTGAAGGCCACCAGCCGCGTCGGCGCGCCGCCGGTAAGCGTCTCATAGGCCCGCCGGACCAGCGTGGTCCGTAGCACTTCCTGAAAAGTGCCGATATGCGGCAGGCCCGAAGGTCCATATCCGGTTTCGAACAGCACGGGCGATCCGTCCGGTTTCCCCTCCGGATACCGCTTCACCAGCTTGCGGGCTTCCTCAAAAGGCCAGGCCTTGGAAACGTGGGCGGCGGAATGGATTGCGTCTTCGGTCATGGCACGGCCTTTTGCGGACGCGCGGGCGTTTCGCAAGCGCGAAGTCGGGAACGGAGTTTTGCTCTAACAATCGACGAACGACATTTCACGCCCCGGCAAATGTCTTGGAACCGCGCGCAACACGCGTTAACGGCGCGCCTCGACAAGAGCCCGATGCAGGGCCGTCGCCAAAGAATTGAAACAGGTCGCAGGGTAATACATTGTTCAAGTGGAAAAAATCATCTGCCACCGAGGTGGTGGACCTAGCCGCGTTTGCGCAGCGGTTGCTGCACTATCGGCAAATGCGCGTCGAGTTTTTCGAAAGCGAAGCTATTGCCGCAGGCGGATGGGACCTGCTGCTGCTCTTATACAGTGCAGAACCGGGGTCAGTCACAGTCGGTTCCGCTGCACGGGCGCTTGGCGTACCAAGCGCCGATGCCCTGAGCGCCGCTGAACGCATCAGCCATTATCGATTGGCAACGCAGGGCGATTCCCCGCATGACTGGGAAGACATTCCGCTGACGCTGACGACCACCGGACGCGAGGCGCTCGAGAAATATCTGCGCCAATTCTCCAGGTCTTGCGAGGAATCCCCCACCGCTGCGTGACCGGCGCTAGCGACGGGGCGAAACTTTGGGCCAGGTGACCTGTCGGCCAAAGTCGATGGCGCCAAGATCGCATTCTGAAGAGGCGGCAATCGCCAGTGGCTGCTCGCTTGTCTGCGCGAGGCCGAGCCGGAGCGCAATGCGGTTGAACAGGTTCGCCAGGTCGTACCAGCCCCGCGGGAAGCCATCCCGCAGTTGGCCTGCATAGCGATAGCGCAGCACTGGCAGGTCAGCCGCGACCTTGCGGAAGCTCGTGCCGAGGTCAGCAGAGGATTCGCTGCGCAGGACCATGCGGCAGTTACCGCGCACCGCGTGGACAACGTCCAGATCAAGCACCTTGTCCTCGATCCGGACAGAAAAGCCCTGCGCTTCGAGCTTGCGCGCCAGGTCAGAATTGAACCGGGCAATATCCGGCTCGGTCGCAAGATCGAGCACCAGCGCCTTCGTACCCAGCGACAGGCCGAGCAAAACGGCGCCAAGCAGGCTAAAGGCGGCGGGGCGCGAGAGCATGCGAACCCAAGGTTACGACCACGGCGACCGTGACCACCGCAAGCCAGGCGAAGAGCGTGCCGCCACCGCCGGTGTGCCAATAGTCGAACTCTGACTGGTTGTGCGCAATCATGGTCAGACGCAGGCCGTTGACGAAGATGTTGGCCGTCACCGCCCCTGCCAGCATCAGCAGCGACCGCCAGCCGAAAGGCACGCACAGCAGCTGCGTCATCGCGGTCCAAAACTGCACCGCCATGGTAAAATTGTGCATCGATGAACACCCATAGGCGATCAGCATCGGCTTTCCGCCATCGCTGAAATCGACAAGGTTGCCGCGCGCGCTGGTTCCCGCGAGCCAGGCAACGAAGCTGCCGTCGAGCTCGACGATGCGGTCACCCAGGAACATCAGGGCAAAATGCCCCCAGATGAGCGAGGCCGTCAGCGCAAGGAGGATCAGGCCCGAACGGCGCCCCCGGCTACCCTTGCCGCTCGTCCAGCTCAGCCAGCCGCCAGCCAGCAGGACACCTGCCGATCCGGCCGAGACCACCGGCGTAAACGCCAGCGCAAAGACAACGGCGACCACGATGCAGTCGCCTCGGGTCATCCGCTGCTCTGCGCCCGGCTCGAAAGCGATCACGAGGGCGACCAGGATGGCAAACCAGAAAACGGGGTTGATGCCCCCGGTATTGGCAAGCGCCGCAAGCGGACCCATGCGCTCCGCCGCGCCCAAGACAGGCGCGGCGACTCCATTGCAGGCCGCAATGGCCGCCGCGAGCGTCAGCCAGTGGCTGCGATCGCGGCCGAGCGCCCCGATCATCCCCGCTTGGTGCGGCCGCGCAGGTAGCGAAGGCCTGCTGCCATCATGCCGAGCGCGACGAGGCCGCCGGCCACTTCGGGTTCGGGCGTGGGGCCGTTGATGCCGGCAAAGGCCGGGCTAGCGGCGAAGGCAGTGATCAGGGCAAAGGTCGCGGCGGAAAACTTGTTCATGGAAATATCCCCAGATGCAAAAGGTCCGGCCAGCCTAGCTTCGGCCCGGAAGGGCAAAAGGCCATGGTTATGGCTGAGACAGGGCCGGCCGCTTGGGGCATCGCAGCGCGATGGTTGTCCTCTTGCCCATCCTGGTCTTCGCCGTCCTGCTTGGCTGGCAGGAGCTTGCGCCTGACCGCCGCACTGCGCGCACGGACTGGCGGCGCATGGCGACCAACTGGGCTCTTGGCATCGGCAACTGGCTGATGGCGGCCTTGATCCCGGTGAGCGCGCTAGCGGCTTCATGGGCCAGCCCCTCACCCCTGCTGGACGGCCTGCCTATGCTGCTGGCATTGGCCCTGCTGGTCCTGGCGCGCAGCCTTGCCTCGTACTGGCTTCACCGTTTGGCGCATGAGTGGCCCTGGCTCTGGCAGGTGCACAGGCTGCATCATTCCGATCGCGAGATCGACATGACCACGGCCCTGCGTAGCCATCCCATCGAGGCACTGATCGCCGCGGCAATGGCGGCGCTGGTCGTCGCTTTGCTGGGTGCAGGGCCGACGGAGACCCTTGCCGCCGATGCCCTGCTGTTCAGTGCCACGTTATGGCACCATGCCGCGATCCGCATGCCCCGCCGCTGGAGCGCCGTGCTTGAGCGCGTTGTCGTCACGCCGCGTTTTCACCGACTGCACCACTCGGTCCGCCCGGATGATCATGACCGCAACTACGGCGACCTGCTGACGGTTTGGGACCGAATGTTCGGCACGTTCAAACCGCCTAGGCGCGGGCCTTTCGCCGTGGGACTTGTGGAAAGCCGCGCCCCGGAGGTCCTTCGCGCCCACTGATCGTCGCAGGCGGCTTGCTCTCTGTTCCATTTCCGTTCTAATCCGCAGGACATGAGTCCCCTGCCCCTTCCCGCGATCCATGCCAGCCATTCGGGCTGCTGGCTGCGCGACGGCGCGGGAACGACGCGGGTGGCGGCCAAGGGCGAGGCGATCATGGCGGCGGCCGATACGCCGCTGGTCATGCTCAACGCGCCGCTGGTGGCGAGCCGGCTCGGCTATCCCGACCTGTCGGGTCTCGACCTGCTTGAACTCTTCGCCTTCATCCACCCGGCGCGCTTCATGGTGCCGACGCCCAAGGGGCTGGCCCATGCGCTTGGCCTGCCCGAGCCGCAGGGGGATGACAAGGTCCCGGCCCTGCTCCAGATGGCCGCCGGCGCCCTGCTTGAACGCTGCGAGGCGGCTGACTGGAAGGAGCGCGACGGGGCATGGTCCGCGCTGCAATCGCTGACCCGCCTGCGTTGGCCCCGGGCTCCGCTGCTTGCGCCGCGCATTGCCAGACCCGAACGCGCCGAGCGCGGGCTGTTCGGCAAGCTGCCCGAGTGGGAGGAGGCACCCGAACGTCCGCAACCGGCGCAGGTATCGCTCAGCGACGACGAAGTGAAAGCCCGCCTCGCGGCACTTACCGGCAGCGGCGCAGAGGTGCGCGCCGGCCAGCAGGCCTATGCCAGCGAAGCCGCGCGCACGTTTGCTCCCCGCCAGCGTGAGAACCGGCCGCACGTCCTGCTGGCACAGGCCGGGACCGGCATCGGCAAGACGCTGGGCTACCTCTCCCCCGCCTCGGTCTGGACCGAGAAATCGGGCGGCACGGTCTGGGTATCGACCTATACCAAGGCCCTGCAGCGCCAGCTCCGCCGCGAAAGCGCGCGCGCATGGCCAGCCGCGCGGGGCGATGGCAGCCAGCCGGTGGTGGTGCGCAAGGGGCGTGAGAACTACCTCTGCCTGCTCAATCTTGAGGATGCCTTGCAAGGCGGGTTCAACGGCCGCGCGGCGATCATGGCGCAGTTGGTCGCGCGCTGGGCCGCCTATAGCCAGGACGGAGACATGATCGGCGGCGACCTGCCCGGCTGGCTTGGCACGCTGTTCCGCCAGCGCGGCATCGCGGCGCTGACCGACCGGCGCGGGGAATGCGTCTATGCCGGCTGCCCGCATTACCGGAAGTGCTTCATCGAACGCTCGGCCCGCGCCTCTGCGCAGGCGGACCTCGTCATCGCCAACCACGCGCTGGTCATGGTCAACGCCGCGCGCGGGCGGGACCATGCGCAGCGGCCGACGCGGCTGGTCTTCGACGAAGGCCATCATGTTTTCGAGGCCGCCGATTCCACTTTCGCGGCGGCGCTCACGGGCACCGAATTGATCGAACTGCGCCGCTGGGTGATCGGCCCCGAGCGCGGCTCGAAAGGCCGCCGACGGGGCCTCTCCGCCCGCCTCGCCGATGTCGCCAGTTATGACGAGGCTGGCGGCAAAGCCATCGCAGCGGCCCGCCACGCCGCAGAGTCGCTGCCCGGCGATGGCTGGCTGCAACGGCTGAATGACGGCATGCCATCCGGCCCGTTGGAGGACCTGCTTCAAGCCGTGCGCACGGTCACTTACGCCCGCGACGAAAGCGGCGGGCAGGAGGCCGGCTACGGGCTGGAGACCGAGGCAGCGCAGCTCGACGGCCCGTTTATCGAACTCGCCGGGACCGCGCAGGCGGCGCTGGTCGAACTACGCAGCCCACTGATCCGGCTGGGCGTGCGGCTTGAAGCGATCCTGGCCGAGCCGCCCGACTGGCTCGACAGCGCCGGCCGTGCGCGTATCGAGGGGGCGCGGCATTCGCTGGCCTGGCGAGTTGACCTGATCGGCGCGTGGGAGGCGCTGCTTGAGCGGCTGGGCGGGCCGGCGGACCCCGAATTCGTCGACTGGCTGGCGGTCGAACGCGGCGATGCCCGCGAATTCGATGTCGGCATCCACCGCCGCTACCTCGACCCGATGAAGCCTTTCGCGCGGGTGGTGCTCGAACCCTCGCACGGCGTAATGCTCACTTCGGCCACCCTGCGCGACGGGGATGACTGGCAGGCCGCCATTGCTCGCTCAGGCGCAGGCCATGTCGATGTCCAGCCGCACCTGTCGCTCAGCGAGAGTCCGTTCAACTATGCCGACCAGGCCGAAGTCATCATCGTTACCGATGTCCCCAAGGGCGACATTTCCGCGCTCGCCGGGGCCTATTCGCGGCTGATCGAGGCCTCGGGCGGCGGCGCGCTCGGCCTGTTCACCGCGATCCGCCGCCTGCGCGCGGTGCATGGCCGCATTGCGGACCGGCTCGCGCGGGCGGGGCTGCCGCTCTATGCCCAGCATGTCGATCCGATCGACACCGGCACGCTGGTCGACATATTCCGCGATGATCCGCGCTCCAGCCTGCTCGGCACAGATGCCCTGCGCGACGGGGTGGATGTGCCCGGCCATTCGCTGCGATTGGTGGTGATGGAGCAGGTGCCATGGCCGAAGCCATCGATCCTCCATCGTGCCCGGCGCGCGGCCAACGGCGGATCGGCGCATGATGACCGCATCATCCGCGCCCGGCTCGCACAGGCTTTCGGTCGGCTGATCCGGTCAAAGCAGGATCACGGGGCCTTCGTGGTCCTTTCCGCCGCTTTCCCCAGCCGGCTGCTCTCTGCCTTCCCGGCGGGCACGCCCATATCCCGCCTGACGCTAGAGGAGGCCTTGCACCGCGTGGCGGCGCGTGCTTCAGGCGTGACGGTTCACACCGAAACCGCGAGTGAGTGAAACTGCCAGAATGAAACTCCTCGGCCTCTTCCGCCACGCCAAGTCAGACTGGCACGACGCCAAGGCGCGCGATTTCGATCGTGGGCTTAACGAGCGCGGGCGCAAGGGCGCCGCGGTGATGGGCCGGCACATCGTCGAGCACGGCGTGCGCTGGCAGCGCATCGTTGCATCCCCCGCCGTGCGCGTGGCCGAAACGATCGAGATTGCGGAAAAGGCGGCGGGCCGCGAAGTGCCGGTGATCTGGGACCGGCGCATCTATCTCGCCAGTTCGGTCATCCTCGCCGAGGTGCTGCATGACCTGCCCGACAGCGTGGATAAGGCCTTGATGGTCGGACACAATCCGGGGCTGGAGGACCTGATTTTCGACCTCGTCCCCGATGATGGCAGCTGCTCACTGCGCGCCATGGTGGAGGAAAAGTTCCCGACTGCCGCCTATGCGGTACTCGAATGCGATATCGAAAGCTGGGCAGACCTGCACGATGGCTGCGCCAAGCTGGTGCATCTGGTGCGCCCGCGCGATCTGGATCCGGAACTGGGGCCTGAACCGGCCGATTGGTGATCAGGCAGCCAGAGCGGCGGCAAGACGGTCGCGGATGGCCACGAGCTGGGCAATCGGAAGCGATGCCGGAGCCGAAGCAGCAATTGGGGTCGCAGCAGCCGGTGCAGGTTCCACCTTCAAAGGTTTGCCCGCCAGAACGGCCTTCGCGCCCTTCAGCGTATAGCCTTCCTTGTGGACCAGCCGGTCGATCGTTTCGACCATGGCCACATCCTCCGGCCGGTAATAGCGCCGCCCACCGCTACGCTTGAGCGGCTTGAGCATCGGGAACTGTTCTTCCCAATAGCGCAACACGTGCTGACGGATGCCAAGTGCCTTGGCGACCTCACCGATCGTGCGCAGGGCATCGGGTGCCTTGCGCTCGTCGAACTGGAGCCCCCCTGCTCCATCAGCCGCTGACGCGCTCTTTAAGCAGCTGGCTGGCGCGGAAGGTCATCACCCGCCGCGGAGTGATCGGAACTTCGACGCCAGTCTTGGGATTGCGGCCGATCCGCTGCGCCTTGTCACGCAGAAGGAAGGTACCGAAGCCCGAAATCTTGACGTTCTCGCCATTGGCGAGGGCATCGCTCATGTGGCCGAGGATCGATTCCACCAGGCCAAGCGATTCAGCCCGCGAAAGGCCCATCTTGCGGTTGATGGCATCTGCCAGATCCGCGCGCGTCAAAGTGCTCATGGAGCGCATGCTCCTCTTCCCCCTTGTTGACGACCCCTGCGAGTCGCGAGGATAATCGAGCGTAGGAAAATTGCAATGCAATCACTTGGCCCGGCGCAAGAAAATGCGCACGCGCCCGCTTCATTCATATGCGGATCAGGCTTGCACCCCAGGTGAAGCCACCGCCCATCGCTTCAAGCACGATCAACTGGCCCGGCTTGATCCGCCCGTCACGCACGGCCGCGTCGAGCGCGAGCGGCACCGAGGCGGCCGAAGTGTTGGCGTGCTGGTCCACGGTCATGATCACGCGGTCCATCGGAAGGCCCAGCTTTTTCGCGGTGCCTTCGATGATCCGGGCATTGGCCTGATGCGGCACGACCCAGTCGATCTGGGCGGCTTCCGTGCCAGACAATTCCAGGACTTCGCGCAGCACGTCGGACAGGTTTGTCACCGCATGCTTGAAAACGGCATTGCCGGTCATCCGCAGCTTGCCGACGTTATCCGAAGTGGAAGGACCGCCATCGACATAGAGCAACTGGTTATGGGCGCCGTCGGCATGCAGCTTGGTTGCAAGCACGCCAGGTGCCTCCGGATCATCGCTTTCGCGTGCTTCGAGCACGATCGCGCCTGCTCCATCGCCGAACAGAACGCAGGTGCCGCGGTCGCTGAAATCGAGCAGGCGGCTCATGGTCTCGGCACCAATCACCAGCGCTTTGCTGGCCATGCCGGAACGGATCATCGCGTCCGCCGTGCCGAGTGCATAAAGGAAGCCCGAACACACGGCCTGGACGTCGAACGCCATGCCGCCATTGCAGCCCAGCGCGGCCTGCACGGTCGTGGCTGTGGCAGGGAAGGTCTGGTCCGGGGTGGTCGTGCCCAGCACGATCAGGTCGATCGAGCAGGGATCGATGCCAGCCGCTTCGATGGCCTTGCGCGCGGCGGCGGTGGCAAGGCTCGATGTCGTCTCACCCTCACTGGCGAAATAGCGCGTGCGGATACCGGAACGTTCGCGAATCCATTCGTCGCTGGTGTCGACGATCTTTGCCATCTCGTCGTTGTCCACGCGGCGCGACGGCAGGGCCGATCCGGTGCCGGTGATTACGGCGCGGCGAGTCATTCAGCGGCATCCTTCGCAGTGTGGCCATTGCGCAGGCCTTCGGCGCCCAGCTTGGCAAGGTCGCCCGAAATCCGCTCGATCAGGTTTTCCTCAAGCAGGCGCGCAGTCACGTGAACCGCATTGGCCACGCCCAGCGCCGAGGCGGAGCCGTGGCTCTTCACGACCACGCCGTTGAGGCCGAGGAAGACCGCGCCGTTGTGGTTGTTGGGGTCAAGATGGCCGCGCAGCAATTCGGTCGCCGGGCGCGAAACGAGAAAACCGAGCTTCGAGCGCAGCGAGGAGGTGAAGGCGCGCTTGAGGAGGTCACCGACAAAGCGGGCCGTTCCTTCTACTGCCTTCAGCGCGATGTTGCCGGAAAAACCGTCGCTAACCACTACATCGACATCGCCGCGGCAGATCTTGTCGGCTTCGGTAAAGCCATCAAAGGTCAGCGCCATGCGCTGGGCCGCAAGCTTGAGCTGGGCGGCGGCATCCCGCAGCGATTCGGTGCCCTTGGTCTCTTCCGTGCCGATGTTGAGCAGGCGCACCCGGGGTGATTCGAGGTCGGTGACAATGCGCGAGTAGGCCGCCCCCATAATGGCGAACTGCACGAGGTTGCGCGCATCACATTCGGTGTTCGCGCCGAGGTCGAGCATGATTACGTCATTGTCGCCAAGCGTCGGCAGTAGGGCGGCCAGGGCTGGACGATCAATCCCCGGCATGGTGCGCAGCGCGAGCTTGGAAATGGCCATGAGCGCGCCGGTGTTGCCCGCGCTGACCGCGGCCCCGGCGTGTCCGGCCTTCACGGCGTTGACCGCCATACCCATCGAGGTGTTCTTTGCTCGGCGCAGTGCCTGGCTGGGCTTTTCCTCGCCCGAAATGATCTCGGGCGCGTGGAGGATTTCCGAGGCAGCCCGCAGATTTGGGTGGTTTTCGAGCGCGAGTTTGATCCGCGCTTCGTCGCCCACCAGCAGGAACTTGAAGCGGTCATGGCGGCGGCGGGCGAGCGCCGCGCCTTCAACCATCACGCGCACGCCTTCATCGCCGCCCATCGCATCAACGGCGATACGCGGCAGGCTCATGCGCTCAAGTCCCCCTATTCGGCCTTAGAGGCCGACGGCGACGATCTCGCGACCGTTGTAGTGGCCGCAGGAGGCGCACATGTGGTGCGGGCGCTTCAGCTCACCGCAGTTGCCGCATTCGTGGAACGCTTCGGCCTTCAGACCGTCATGGCTGCGACGCATACCGCGGCGTGAGGGCGAAACTTTTCTTTTGGGGACAGCCATTGCGGCACCTGTTCCTGAAACTTTGAAAAATGGATCGTTTTTGCCACAGCGAGTCCGAGGTCCCGGTGACAGCGAAGGCGCGCCTATAGACTATTTGGCCGACGTTGCAACCCGCTAGCATTTGGCTAGGTTGCCATTGCCTATCGGGTACCAAACAAGGGGGAGAATTTCATGGTAGTCCTGCTTCCAACCACGCTGTGCCTTACTGCCGCAGCGCTTGTGATCAATTTCTGGCTGAGCATGCGCATCGGCAAGCTGCGCCAGGCGCATGGCGTTTCGGTGGGCGATGGCGGCAACGAGGCGATCATGCGCCGGATGCGGGCCCAGCTCAATTTCGTCGAGCAGACGCCGCTGATCCTGATCGGCATTGCGCTAGTCGAGATGGCCGGCAAGGGCGGAGCCCGGCTTGCCCCCGCGGGCGCGGCCTTCATGATCGGCCGCGTATGCCATGCCATTGGCATGGATGGCAATTTCAAGGCCGGAAGGCCGATCGGCATGCTCACCGGCATGCTGCTCAGCCTCGCGCTTGTCGTCGTTTCCGTGCTGATCTCGCTCGGCAAGATGTAATCTATCCATAGCGCTTGTCGGCCACGAAGGGGTTCGTCAGCCTCTCGTGGCCGAAAGTGCTGGTCGGCCCGTGGCCGGGAATAAAGGTCACATCATTGCCCAGCGGCCAGAGCCGTTCGGTGATCGACGCGATAAGGTCCGCGTGATTTCCGCGAGGAAAGTCCGTCCGGCCGATCGAGCCCTGGAACAATACGTCACCCACCACCGCCAGCCGCGTCGGTTCGTGATAAAACACCACGTGCCCCGGCGTGTGGCCTGGGCAGTGAATCACCTGCATCTCGATCTCGCCAAAGGTCACGGTATCGCCGTCGTGCAGCCAGCGATCGGGGGTAAAGCTCTCCCCCTCAAGCCCATAGCGCTTTGTCGGATCATCGAGGCTTTCGATCCAGAACAGGTCGTCCTGATGCGGCCCCTCGATCGGCACACCAAGGTCGCGTGCCAGCACGCCGGTCATGCCGCAATGATCCATGTGGCCATGGGTAACCAGCAGCTTTTCCACCGTGATCCCGGCGCGCTGGATCGCCAGCTTGAGCCGGTCGAGGTCACCCCGGCATCGACCAGCACGCCGCGCATGGTCTTGGTGCACCACAGCAGCGAGCAGTTCTGCTCGAAGGGTGTCACGGGAACGATGGCGGCGCGCAGCGGCGGGAGCGTCTCAGTCATGCCCTGCCCCATGCCGTCCCGCGGCGGTGTAGACAACCGCAAAGCGCGGAAATCCGTATCGACTGGACACATCGGACACAGTCCAGTGAGACTTGCCGCCCATCATAGCCGGCCGCTCTTCCACACCACGCGCCCAACCACCTGCACGTCCTCTGGCGGCAGCTCGATCGGGCGATAGGCGGGGTTCTCGCTCTCCAGCACGATGCGCCCCGGTACGCCCGACTGAACTCGCTTGACCATCAGCGCGTCCCCTACGCGCACGACATGAACGCCGTCGCGCAAGGGGCGCGGAGTGCGATCGACGAGGATCTCGTCACCATCGCGCAGCAGCGGCTCCATCGAATCGCCCGTCACCTCGATCGCGCTGAGCATGGCAGGGTCGAAACCCAGCCCGCGCAGCCAGCGGGTGGAGAAGCGGAAGGTGCCCACTGGCGCCTCCTCGGCAGCGAAGGCACCCGGCCCGGCAGAGGCGCCCAGCGGCAGTCGGGGAATGTCGACGAACTCGCTGCGCCGGTTTCCTTCGCCGCGCGGTGAGGAAATTTCCCCCGGCGCGCCCAGCTCCGATTCGGCAACACCGAAGTACGAAGCAAGCTTTCGCCGGTCTGTCTCTTCCAGCTTGCGCGGACTGCCCTTGCGGACAAACTGCTGTAAATAGGTGGCATTACGCCCAATGAGCGCGGAAAGCGCGGCAAGGCTGACACCCCGTTCTTCGGCAAGCTGGAGCAAGCGCGCGCGTGGATCTGTGGCTTCCATGGCTTTTCATCTATACGATGTATTTTTCCTAGACAAGTAGGATTTCACGCGGCACCCAAAGTGGACCAGCAACGAGTCGCCAACAGGAGGGACGCCCAGATGCTCATTCGCCGGATCGAGAAATTCCTGCGCCGGACCGGCATGCCGTGGACCAAGTTCGGCCGGCTGGCGACGCACGATCCGCGTTTCGTGGCCGACCTGCGCAATGGCCGCAACCCGCGCCCCGCAACGGAAAAACGGGTGGAACATTTCATGAACACTTACGGAGAATCGGCCAATGCAAATTGACAGTCACGCCACGCGCACAATGCTCGCCACGGCTCGGAGCAAGCGCGATCGCGGCCCTCGGGCGCGCCTGCTGGCCAGCCTGTTCGCGCTTTCCGGCGGCATGGGAGAACTGGTGAGCCACGCCGAACGCCCCTGGGCGAGCGCCACCTTTTCCGGCACGCGCCACACGGCGGCCTTCTCCTTCACGGGCAATGAGGCGGTTGCCGCCGCCGAGCATTTCATCGAGGCCCTGCCCGATCATGAATTCGACATTCCCGGCCAGCTCGTCGCCGATGCGGCAGTGATCGAGGCGAGGCTGGATATGTTGCCGGTGCCGAATTTCGTGATCGAAGTCGAACTGTTGCTGCTTGACGATGCCTGATCAGTAACCCGCCTCAAGGTCGACCACATGTGTCAAGGGCTCGCCCCGGTGCCAGCGGTCAAGGTTGGCGAGGAAGCGTTCGGCGCTGCGGATGAACATCATGTTCTGCGCCCGGCCCGACAGATGCATGGAAATATGCGCGTTATCGAGGGTCCACAGCTCGTGCTCGGGCGGCAGCGGTTCGGGATCGGTCACATCGAGCCAGGCCGCACCGATCCTGCGCACCTTGAGCGCCGCAACCAGCGCCGCCTGATCGACGAGGTCGCCGCGTGCGAAGTTCATCAGCGTGGCAGTGTTCTTCATCGCCGCCAGTTCCGCCTCCCCGATCATGTGTGCGGTGGCACTGGTCGATGGGGCGGTCACGATCACCCAGTCGAACTCGCCCAGCCGCTCGCGCCAGTCGGCGGGACCAAGCTCTCCTGCACCAGGCGTGCGACGCACTTTCGTCACCTCGACGCCAAAGGGTGAGAGCCGCTCGGCAATACCGCCGCCGATCGCGCCCGCGCCGATCACCAGCGCCTTGCTCCCGAGCAGTTCGACCTTGCCGGGGCTGTCGGCCAGCCATTCGTGCCGCTCCGCCGCGCGCATGACCTGCCGGTAGCCCTTGGCCACGACCAGCATCCCCATCACCGCATATTCGGCGATGGTCACGGCATTGATCCCCGCGCCGTTCGTCAAAATCACTCCATTGGCGCGAAATATGTCGAGCGGCAGTTCCTCCACCCCGGCGCCCAGCGTGTTCATCCATTTGAGCTTCACCGCCCGCCGCGCGGATTCGGCGCGGGCTGGCAAGTCATAGGTATCGAACCAGCCGATCTCCGCCTCGGGCGCGAGGGCCAGCAGTTCCTCGGTCGAGAGGAACCAGCGCGGCTCCACCCAGTCAGGCAGGCGGTTTTCCAGAAGCGGGCGTATCAGGCCGTTGATGACGGCGATGGTCATGGCGTTTCTCCCGCGTAGCTTTCCAGCATTGGCGGGCGGTGAAGGCAATCGGCAAAACGGAACGGGCGGGTAACCAGCGGCGGTACGAGCGCGGCATCCGGATGGAGCGGGTTCATCAGGATGACGTCCGCCTCTGGCAGCACCTTGGACGCCACGGCGGCCAGCAGGCTCGCGCGCTGCTCGAGCCAATCGCCGACAAAGGCGCGAATTGCCTCGTCATCCCCGGCCGGAATCCGTTCAGGCACGGCATCGACCTCTGTCCAGCCCAGCACGAGGTCATCCGGGTGATCGGCAGGGTCGGTCGGCAGGTATCGCAGGGCGACAAGCACGGCGAGGCCGGCCTCGCTCGCCAAACTGACGACCGGATGCCCCGGGGGAGCATATCGCGTCCCTTTTGCCAGCGCCCCCGCCCCGTCCAGCGCCACGAACGGCGCGCGGGTGAGGCGCCAGAGCTTCACTCGCCGGGCTTCTCGCGCAGTTCCTTGCGCATGGCCGCCTTCACGCCCTGCGGCGCGCTGTCGCTGAACAGGTCCTCGATCAGCCAGCGCTGGCCTTCGCGCACCATGATCACGCGCTGGTCGAGCAGGTGATCCGAGCCGGGGCCGATGCGCACTTGCACTTCGGCACGGATCGGTGTGATCTGGCGCAGGCCGGTGCGCTTGTATTTGAAATGCTTCCAGTCCCAGTCCTGGCATTCGCACAGCCAGCCGTAACTGTTGAGCCCGGTCAGTTCCCCGCCATTGTGCCGCTTCCACGCTCGGATCAGCTTCGTCGTTTCGGCGGAAAACACGGGCTGGTCCCAATCGCCGCCGTTATTGCCGCTCTCACGGAAGTAGCCGGCGAAGGCCCGTTTCAGCGTGGCATCGACGCCCTGTTCGGCGGGGCTGGCCCCGGTGAGGACGAGCGCAAGTGCGGCAGCAGCGATGCGGATTGCGGTCAGATGAGCCTCCATTCCCAGCCCAGCGGATCGCCGTCCATCACCTCGACACCGCGCGCTGCGAGTTCATCGCGCAGGGCATCGGACCGGGCGAAATCCTTGGCGGCGCGGGCCTCCTTGCGGGCGGCGAGTGCCTCCTCGATCTCGGCCTCGGTGATTTCGGCCGCCTTCGGGCGCAGGCGCAGGTCTTCGCGCGAAAGCGTGTCGAGGCCAAGACCAAGGATCTGGTCTGCCAGCAGGATCGCGGCGAGCTTTTCGCCGGCGTCGACCTTTTTCAGCGCGGCGATTTCCTCCACCACGGTCAGTGCGACCGCCGTGTTGAGATCGTCCGAGACGGCCGCATCGAGCCGTTCCAGCAGCGGCGCAAACTTCGGCCCCGGCGCGGCGGCGGGTTCGCCTTGCGCGCGCAGGTTCGCGACCGGCATCAGCAGGCGCTTCAGCCGCGTCAGCGCTGCCTGAAGCCCTTCCCAGCTGAACTCCAGCTCGCTGCGGTAATGCGCCTGCAGGCACATCATGCGGTAGGCGAGCGGGTGATAGCCCTTGTCGATCAGCAGTTGCAGCCGCAGGAATTCGCCCGAGGACTTCGACATCTTGCCGGATCGTTCGACGAGGAAGTTGTTGTGCATCCAGATCCGCGCGCCGCTGTTCTCGGCGGTGTCGAGGCCATTCGTGCAGCAATGCGCCTGGTTCTGCGCGATCTCGTTAGGGTGGTGGATCTCGCGGTGATCGATGCCGCCGGTGTGGATGTCGAACGGAAAGCCCAGCACCTCGCCCGACATGACCGAGCATTCGAGGTGCCACCCCGGAGCGCCCCGGCCCCACGGCGAGATCCCATTCCATCTGGCGCTTTTCGCCCGCCGGAGTCTTGCGCCAGATCGCGAAGTCGGCAGCGTTGCGCTTGCCCTCGACCTCGTCGATGCGCCCCTCGCCCTCCTCGGTCACCGCGCGGGCGAGCCGACCGTAATCGGCAACGGTCGAGACGTCGAAATAGAGGCCGCTTTCCAGCTCGTAACAGTGCTTTTCCGCAATGCCCTTGGCGAAGTCGATCATCTGCGGGACGTAGTCGGTCGCGACCGTCCACTGCGCGGGCTGGCGGATGTTGAGCGCCTTCACGTCCGCCCAGTAGGCCTGCTTGTAATGCTCGGCGATGTCCCAGATCGACTGCGCGCGCTCCGCCGCCATCTTCTCCATCTTGTCCTCACCCGCATCGGCGTCGTCGGTCAGATGACCGACATCGGTGATGTTGATGACGTGGGTGAGCTTGTAGCCCTTGAAGGCCAGCGTGCGGCCCAGAACATCGGCAAAGACATAGGCGCGCATGTTGCCAATGTGCGGGTAGTTATAGACCGTCGGCCCGCACGAATAGACCCGCGCCTCACCGGGATGGACGGGCTGGAACGGCTCCAGCTGGCGGGTGAGGCTGTTGAAGAGCTTGAGAGGGGCGGCTTCGGTCATGGGGCGCATTTGCCCGTCTCATTCTAAGCGCGCAAGCAGATCGTCATCCCGGGCTTGACCCGGGATCGCTGGAGACTGGGCGCGAGGCAAGGGTGATCCGGCCAGCGGTCCCGGATCAAGTCCGGGACGACGGGCGCTTCACTCACCCTCAAACAACCCCGCAAGCTGCTCGATCATCGTCCCGCCAAGCTGCTCGACGTCCATGATCGTCACCGCCCGCCGGTAATAGCGCGTCACGTCATGGCCGATGCCGATGGCGCAGAGCTGGACGGGGGACTGGCGTTCGATCCAGTCGATCACCTTGCGCAGGTGCGCTTCGAGATAGCCGGCCGAATTCACGCTGAGCGTGGAATCGTCCACCGGCGCGCCGTCGCTGATCACCATCAGCACGCGGCGATCCTCGGGCCGTGCGAGCAGGCGGGTGTGCGCCCAGAGCAACGCCTCACCGTCGATGTTTTCCTTCAGCAGTCCCTCGCGCATCATCAGGCCGAGGTTCTTGCGGGCGTGGCGATAGGGCTCGTCGGCCTTCTTGTAGACGATGTGGCGCAGATCGTTGAGGCGGCCGGGCTGGGCCGGTTTGCCGCCGGCCAGCCAGGCCTCGCGGCTTTGCCCGCCCTTCCACGCGCGGGTGGTGAAGCCGAGGATTTCGGTCTTCACGCCGCAGCGTTCGAGCGTGCGGGCGAGAACGTCGGCGCTGATCGCGGCGATGGAGATTGGCCGCCCACGCATCGACCCCGAATTGTCGATCAGCAGGGTGACGATGGTGTCCTTGAACTCGACATCCCGCTCGATCTTGTAGGACAGCGAATGGCCGGGGCTGATCACCACGCGGGCCAGCCGCGCGGCATCGAGCAGGCCTTCTTCCTGGTCGAAATCCCATGAGCGGTTCTGCTGCGCCATCAGCCGCCGCTGGAGCCGGTTGGCAAGCTTGGTGACGATGGATTGCAGGCCCTTCAACTGCGCGTCGAGATAGGCGCGCAGGCGGGTCAGTTCCTCCTCGTCGCACAGCTCCGCCGCGCCGATCACCTCGTCGAACTTGTCGGTCCACACCTTGTAGTCGAAGGTCGAGGGATCGTCGGTCCACGGGCGGTTCGGGCGGACGGGGAGCATCCCCTCCTCGCCATCCTCGCCGGGTTCGCCATCCTCGGGCTGGTCGCCCTCTTCAGTCTGGTTTTCGCCCTCGGCGTCGTCGTCACCCTGGCTGGGTTCCGAAACCATCTCCTGCGGCTGGGGCTCGACGCCGGTTTCACCGCCGTCTTCCTCATCCTCGGTCTCTTCCTCCCCGTCCTGATCCTCGGAATCGGTAGGATCCTGCTCCTCGAGCTGGGCGCGCGTGAGCTCGAGATGCTGGAGCATGTCGAGCGCGAGGCCCTGGAACGCCTTCTGGTCATCGAGCGTGGCGGCCAACGCATCAAAATCGCCGCCGGTGCGATCCTCGATGAAGCCGCGCAGCAGCTCCACCCCGCCCCGCGCCGCCTCGGGCACCGGTTGACCGGTCAGGTGTTCGCGCAGCATGAGGGAAAGCGCGGTCTGGATCGGGACCTCGTTCGCGGCAGTAGCCCGAGTGATCGGATCGCCTGCCGTGCGCACCGCCTGCGCCGCGTCGAGGTTCTCGCGCATGCCCGGATAGGCCTTTGCGCCGAGCGCTTCGTAGCGCACCGCCTCGATCGCGTCGTAACAGGCGCGCGCGGAAGGTTCGGCCGGAGCGCTCCGGGCGTGGAGCGCATCGTTGTGATGCCGCCGCTTCAGCGCGAAACTGTCCGCAAACCCGCGAACTTCCGCGACCTGCGCGCGTGGCAAGGCGCGGCCCGGCATGGGCAAGCGCATGGTATTGCCCGCCATGACCGACTGGTCCGCGGTCCACGCGACCTCAAGCTCCGGCTCACGCGATATCGCGCGGGCCGTGCCGGTGAGGACGGTCTTGAACCGGTCTAGAGGCGATTCGTCTGCCAAGCGTCAGCCTTAGATCGACTGCCCCGTCTTCGCCCAGTCGGCGAGGAAGCCTTCGATGCCCTTGTCGGTCAGGACATGCTTGACCAGGCCCTTGATCACGGCCGGGGGCGCGGTCATCACGTCAGCACCGATCTTTGCCGCTTCGAGCACATGGATGCCGTGGCGGACCGAGGCGACGAGGATTTCGGTGCCGAAATCGTAATTGTCATAGATCAGGCGGATGTCGGCGATCAGGCCCATGCCATCGAAGCCGTTGTCATCATGACGGCCAACGAAGGGCGAGACAAAGGTCGCGCCCGCCTTGGCGGCGAGCAGGGCCTGGTTGGCCGAGAAGCACAGCGTGACATTGACCATGGTGCCGTCGCTGGTCAGCGCCTTGCAGGTCTTCAGCCCGTCAATGGTCAGCGGCACCTTGATGCAGACGTTGTCCGCGATCTTGCGCAGCACTTCGGCCTCGCGCATCATCTCTTCATGGTCGAGCGCGACCACTTCGGCGCTGACCGGGCCATCGACGATGCCGCAGATTTCCTTGGTCACTTCCATGAAATCACGGCCGGACTTCATGATCAGCGAAGGGTTGGTGGTCACGCCATCGAGCAGGCCGGTGGCGGCCAGTTCCTTGATGTCGGCAATTTCGGCGGTGTCGGCGAAGAATTTCACGAGGGCAACTCCCAAGACTGGCGATTCCCCTTAGCCTATAAGGCGCACCCCGCCGCGCGGCTAGAGCACTTTCCCGGCCCCGAACACGCTGATCAGCATTGGATCGTTCGAGCGTTCCGGATCGGCGCGGATCGAAGCTTCCTCGCGGCCGATTTCGCCCCAGATGGCATTGTCCACCTCAACCGAGAGCTGGCGGGCAACTCCGGGGAGATCAATGCCGGTGAGCGCGGCCAGCGCCTCGCCGACAATCGGATCGCGCGCCACCCGCAGGCCATCGGCAAGCGCGGGGAACATTTCCTCCACCAGCCGTGTGCCCATCTCGCCGCGCAGGAACGCGGTGGCAGCGGTCGGACCGCCGCGGACGAGGTCGATGGCATTGCGCACGCCGATTACCCGCACCGCGTCGGCAACGATGGGCGCGGCGCGGCGGGCACCGTCCTCTGCCACATAGTTCAGTTCGCGCTGAAGGCGGCTGCGAAAGGCCGGGCCGGTCAGGATACGTTCCAGCACATTGCCGCGCCGCTCACCGAAAACGGACGGAAGCTCCAGCCGGGCAAGCTGGTTGTCCCAGAAACCTCCCGGAGCGGTCAGCCGCGCCAGGGCGTTACGGCTGGAGATCAAGAGCAGGCGGCGGATCGCCTCGGTCAGGCTGAAGGGCGGGAGTGAAGAACAGCCCGAAACGGTCAGGGCCGAAGTCGCGGCCAAGCCGACTAGGAGTGTCCGGCGGCTGGTGAAGGCTCTTTGCTCAACAATCATCGTCGTCTCCTTTGCTCGGCCCGCCGAGGTGTCTATGCGGGCCTAGATGAACCGCGCCCGACTCCTCGTGTTCAATGCCGCTCTGCCTGTGCTCGATTACCGGGTGCCGGATGGCATGATCGTGGAACCGGGCTCGATCGTGGTTGCCCCGCTCGGGCCCCGGCAAGTGCTGGGCATTGTCTGGGAGGACGAACGCCTGCCCGGAACCGAAGTTCCCGACAGCAAGCTGCGCCCGCTGCTCGAAGTCATGCCAGTGCCGCCGCTCCCTGCACCGCTGCGGCGGCTGATCGAATGGACCGCGGATTACTACTGCGCGCCGATGGCCGCCGTGGCGCGCATGGCGATCGGATCGATGGCGGCGCTGCGCGGCGGCGGGACCATGACCGAATATCGGCTCACCGGCATGGAACCCAAGCGCCTCACCCCGCAGCGCGCCGCCGCCATGGATGCGCTGGACGGCGAGCAGGCGACGATCCGCGAGCTGGCTGAGCGGGCCTCGGTATCTGAAGGCGTGCTGCGCGGCATGGTGGGTGCGGGCCTGCTCGAACCGGTGGTCGTCGATCTAGACCGCCCCTACCCCCGCGCCCGCGCGGATCACGCGCAGCCACAGCTCAGCGAGGACCAGCAGGCTGCTGCCGACCGCTTTGTCGCTGCGGTGGACAAGGGCAAATTCGCCCCCTTCCTGCTCGACGGCGTGACCGGATCGGGCAAGACCGAAACCTATTTCGAAGCCGTGGCCGAGGCACTGCGGCTGGGACGGCAAGTGCTCGTCCTGCTGCCGGAGATTGCGCTCACCGAGAACTTCCTGCGCCGCTTTGAGGCGCGCTTCGGCGTGCCACCCGTGCTGTGGCATTCCTCGCTCAAGTCCACCGAACGGCGGCGGGCATGGCGGGCGATCGTGCGCGGCGAGGCGCAGGTCGTCGTCGGCGCGCGCTCGGCCCTGTTCATGCCATATGCCAAGCTTGGCCTGATCGTGGTCGATGAGGCGCACGAAGTTTCGTTCAAGCAGGATGACGGCGTGCGCTATAATGCGCGCGACGTGGCGGTGATGCGGGCCAAGTTCGAGAAGGTGCCGGTTATCCTCGCCAGCGCCACCCCGGCGCTCGAATCGATGCAACTTGCAGAAGCCGGGGTCTATGAGAAGATCGACCTGCCCGCGCGCTTCGGCGGCGCGACCATGCCGGATATCCAGATCGTCGACCTGCGCACCGAACAGCCCGAGCGCGGGCACTGGCTCGCCCCGCGGCTGGTCAAGGAACTGAAGCTGCGGCTGGAGCGCGGCGAGCAGAGCCTGCTGTTCCTCAACCGGCGCGGCTATGCGCCGCTGACGCTGTGCCGGAACTGCGGCCATCGCTTCCAGTGTCCCAACTGCACGGCCTGGCTGGTCGAGCACCGCCTCTCCCGCCGTCTCGCCTGCCACCATTGCGGCTATGAAACCCAGCCGCCCGAGGCCTGCCCGGAGTGTCACACCGCCGATTGCCTCGTCGCCTGCGGCCCAGGCGTGGAGCGCATTGCCGACGAGGTGCGCGAGATCCTGCCCGAGGCGCGGGTGGCGCTGGTCACGTCCGACACGCTCAATAATCCGGCCAAGATCAACGAATTTGTCGAGGCGGCGGAAAACAGGATGATCGACGTGATCGTCGGCACGCAGCTTGTGACCAAGGGCTACCACTTCCCCGAACTCACCCTTGTCGGCGTGGTCGACGCCGATCTTGGCCTCGAAGGCGGAGATCTTCGCGCGGGCGAGCGGACCTATCAGCAGATCGCCCAGGTGGCCGGGCGAGCCGGACGCGGGGAAAAGCCCGGTAAGGTGCTGATCCAGACCCGCCATCCCGAAGCGCCGGTGATCGAAGCCCTCGCCAGTGGCGACCGCGATTCCTTCTATGCTGCCGAAGCCGAAGCACGGCGCGATGCCATGGCGCCGCCCTTCGGCCGCTGGGCGGCGATCATCGTCTCGTCCGAGGAAGAAGCCGAAGCGCGCGAGGCGGCCCGCCAGATCGGTGGCGCGCGGCCGGACCTGCCCGACGTCCTCATCCTTGGCCCTGCCCCCGCGCCCTTGTCGCTGCTGCGCGGGCGCTATCGCTACCGCCTGCTGATCAACGCGCGCCGCTCTGCCGAATTGCAGGACGTGATCCGCGCATGGCTCGATCCGTTGCGCTTTTCACACGGCGTGCGGGTTGCTGTCGATATTGATCCATACTCGTTTGTGTAATCGGATTTAGTCGATAAGCTGCCCCGCATAGACATAGCCTTTGGGGACACAACGCTATGAAATCCATCAAGTTCGCCCTTGCGGCGGGCGTGGCCTTCCTGTCGAGCGCGGCCAGCGCCGAGTGGCAGGAAGCCCGCACCAACCACTTCATCATCTATTCGGACGACAACAAGGCCGATACCGTCGCTTTCGCCGAGCGGCTGGAACGCTTCGACAATGCCTTGCGCATCCTGCAGAACATGCCGGCAGACAAGCCGGTGCCCGATGTCAACAAGGTGGTGGTCTACCGCTATGGCGACACGCGCACGATCGGCCAGCTTGCGGGCAGCCTTGGCGTCGCCGGCTTCTACATCCCCCGCGCGGCCTATCCGGTGGCCTTCACCCCGGCCCGCGAATACGAAAATCCGGGCTCCAAGAACAAGATAGATGACCGCATCCGCATGAGGCCGGAAACGGTGCTGTTCCATGAGTACACGCACCACTTCATGCTCAATACGTTCCCGACGACCTATCCGAGCTGGTATATCGAGGGCTTTGCCGAGGCGAACTCCACCATCGAACTGCGCCCCAACGGCAGCTTCCTCGTTGGCCGGCCAGCCAATCACCGGTCCTACGAGCTGTTCAACATGCAGCAGATGCACGTGTCGAAGTTGCTCGACCCGAACTTCAAGTACACCAATGGCGAGGACATGGTGCAGAAGTACAGCGTCGGCTGGCTGCTCACCCACTACCTGAACTTCGGCAAGACGCGGCCGGGCCAGCTCAAGACCTACCTCGGCCTGCTCGCTAGCGGGAAACCGGGGCTTGATGCCGCGAAGGAAGCCTTCGGCGATCTCGACAAGCTGAATGGCGAGCTGGTCAAGTACAAGACCAGCAACCTGCCGGCGGCCGAGGTTATCCCGCCCAACTACCAGCCGCCCAAGGTAACGATCCGCACGCTCGATCCGGCGGAGGCGAAGTACATGGGTGACCGCATCGTCGTCTCGCGCGGGGTAAGCCGGGCAAAGGCGCGCGGGCTTGCTCCCACTCTGCTCAAAGCGGCGGCGGCGGAACCCACGAACCTGCAGTTGCAGCTTCTGGCGGCTGAGGCCGGGCTCGATGCCCAGGACTTTGCCGGGGCGACGCTGGCGGCGGAACGCGCGCTAAGGATCAACCCGCAGTCCACCGACGCGATGATCTTCAAGGCGCGCGCGCTGATCGAGCCAAAGGAAGGCCCGGCGGACCGCTTCAAGCTGGCCCGCCCGCTACTGGTCAAGGCGCGCAACCTCGACAAGGCCGACCCGCGCCCGCTGATCGAATACTACATGTCCTATCGCCGCTCGCCCGAGCGGCCGATACCGGAACTGGCCGCGATCGCGCTCGACGATGCCTATGACCTCGCGCGACACGACTATTACTTCCGCATGATCCTGACCCGCCAGCTGCTGGAGGAAAACCGCCCTAAGCCCGCCGCGCAGGTGCTGGCGCCGCTCGCCTACTCGTTTGACGGGCGCGACCAGGAAAAGAACTTCATGGGCAAGGCGATGACCAAGCTCAATGCGGGTGACACGGCGGGGGCGCTGCAGATCCTGACTGAACAGCTCGCCAAGATCGAGGATCCCAAAGAGGACAAGTAGGTCGGTTGACGGGCGGGGTCAGACCTTTGGCCTCGCCCACATCGGCGGCCTGACCTGCCCGGCAGCCATCGCCTTGCGCAGGATCCACACGCCCGCCGCCGTTGCGACGCCCAATCCGATGATCGAGGCTTCAAGCCCGAAGGCTCCGCCCGACAGCAGCGGATGGCCGCTGAGTTCGGCGCGCACCAGTCCTTCCACCGGGTGGCCCGAAACCGGCACGGCGAAGACATAGCCCTGTGCCACGTTCCAGCCCATGTGCAGGCCGACCGCCAGCCACAGCGAGCGGGTGAGCATGTAGCAGGCCCCCAGCATGATCCCCGCCTCCAGCGCGATGGCGACCGAAGAGAATACGGTGGCGTTCTCGTTGAACAGGTGGGCGAAGCCGAACAGGAACGAGGTGATCGCCAGCGCCCCCCACGATCCCAGCATTTCCTCGATCCAGCGGAACAGCACGCCGCGAAACAAGGATTCCTCGACGAAGCCGGCGACGAGGCCAGCGCTGAACAAGGCAATGGCATAGTCCGATCCTGTGCCCCAACCGGTCATCCGATAGACGCCCAGTGCGGCGGCGATACCCACCGCAAGCGTCATTAGTCCCGCCCCGATTGCCAGCCCGCGCGCCCAGTCCATAAAGGCGGGCGGCAGGGGGAAGTCGTCCCGCTTCTCTCGCCCCAAGCGCGATACGCCGTACTTCATCACCAGCACGACCAGCAGCGTTGCCGCCATGCCTTGCAGCGCGATGGCGCTGTTTCGGTCCAAATATTTCGGCAGGTTCGAGAACAACTGGCCCGAAATGAAGATCGCGCCAATCACCAGTGCCAAAGCGACGATCATCGCCACCAGCGGGAACTCCCAGACGGTGCGCCATAGTGGCGGCTTGCCCGGCTGCGGCGGCGCTGGATCGATCATCGGCATAGTCTGCAGGCTCCCTGTTCGCGGCCTGTGTGTCCGCGATTGGGTGCCCAATGTCGAGAACCTTGATCAGCCGCCCTCGCGCGCCAGCAGCTTGCGCTTGATCTCAAGCCCGTAAGCATAGCCGCCGAGGCTGCCGTCGCTGCGCACGACGCGGTGGCATGGGATCAGGACAGCGACATTGTTCGCTCCGTTGGCCGAGCCGCAGGCCCGAACTGCCTTGGGAGCCCCCACGGCGGCGGCAATGTCCGAATAACTCCGCGTCTCGCCCGCCGGGATGCGCCGCAATTCTCGCCACACCGCTTCCTGGAAAGCCGTACCGCGCACATCGAGCGGCACGCTATGCGGCTGGTCTGGCGCTTCGACCGCGCGGATCACTTCGTCGAGCAAGGCGGAGAACCCCTGCCCGCCCTCGACCAGTTCCGCCGCCGGGAAGCGCGCCGCCAGATCATCCGCACCTTCGTTGAAAGAAAGCCGGCAGACACCCTTGTCCGTCGCCGCAACCAGCATCGGGCCGAGGTAAGTGTCCACCACGGCCCAGCGGATCGTCACGCCCTTGCCGCCGTTCGCCCATGCCGATGGCGCCATGCCCAGCCTTTCACTTGCTTCATAGAATCGCGAAGGGGCCGAATACCCCGCCTCATAGATAGCGCCGGTCACGCTTTCTCCCCCGACAAGGCCTCCGCCGCGCGCTCAAGCCGCAGCGCGCGGCTGTAGGCGGCGGGGGAAAGGCCGGTCATCCGGGTGAACAGCCGCTGGAAGTGCGAGACCGAATAGCCCGCATCGGCGGCGAGGCCGGCCAGCGCGGGCACCTCCTCGCTGGCCTTGATTGTCTCGATCGCAGCGAGCACGGCCTTTTCATCGCGGCTGACATCGTCGGGCAGGCAGCGTTTGCACGGCCGCAGCCCAGCCTCTCGCGCCTCGGCGGCGCCAGCAAAGAAGCGCACGTTCTCCCGCCGCGGATGCCGCGCCGAGCAGGAGGGACGGCAATAGATGCCAGTCGAGAGCACGCCCGTGACGAACCGCCCGTCAAACGCCCGGTCGCGGGAGAGGACGGCGGTCCAGCATTCGTCATCGTCAAGGGCAGCGGCGATCATTGCCCGCCTCCATGGCGTTCGATCCGCGCGGCGAAGCAGCCATGCGCGGCGTTATGGACATGGATATAGGCGATTGGTGCAAGGTCAAAGAGTTCACGGATCTTGGCATCTGCCTCCCCCGGGAGGGCGAGCCGAGCGTCGAGCAGCTGGCCGTCACCGGAAAAACCGCGCAGGCCAAGCGGGCGCCCCTCGAAGACGGGCGGCGTGCTGTCGACAAAGGTGGCGGCTTTACCGGCATCCCGCCGCACGTAGATGGCATAAGCGCTGCGATAGGGCGTCGCCACGTCATGGCTGACGTGATGCAGCAGGATAAGTTCTTCGCCCTCGCCTGCATCCTCGAGGCTCACCCTGCACGGAAAGCCCCGGCTGGCGCTGGCGGTCACGCGCCGCGCGCCAGCGGCTTCCAGTTCCGCGTCCGGGAGGGCGAACAGGTGGCCAAAGTCCTCTGGCGGCAGGCCGGTGATCTCGATAGGTCATGCGATGCTCCTCGATCGTTGCGACCTTCGTTCTAGTTGCAGGCACGCACACCGCCTTCCCGACTCTTGCTTTCAAACCTTCCACTGCACTCAAATCCGCCAATTCACCGGGAATCGGCGGCTGGCGGGCGCAAAAGGCGCGCATCGCCCGCGCGCGGATTTCCCTATCTGCGCCCGCCGCCTTGCATCGCAGCAATTTCATGCTATGCGCGCCCCCGTCGACAGGGGGCGTGCCCCTTGGGTGCTTACGATCCCTCCCTGTCCGTCACCCGGTATGAAGGAACCGACGCGCGTGGAAAATTCCGGCGGCATTAAGGCGAGCTTGCAGGGGCGTTACGCTTCCGCATTGTTCGACCTGGCCAGCGAACAGGGCAAGGTCACTGCTGTCGAGGGAGACCTCGAAAAGCTCGGCGAAGCGGTAAAGGCCTCGCCTGAACTGGCCGCACTGATTCGCAATCCGCGCGTCACGCGTGAGGCGGCCGCCGCGGCCATGGTCAATCTGGCCAAGCTGTTGAAGCTTTCGCCGCTCACCCAGAAATTCCTCGGCGTGCTTGCCGGCAATCGCCGCCTTGGCGCGCTGCCCGACGTGGTTCGCGCCTTCGCTGCCATCGCCGCTGCCCAGCGCGGCGAAGTGGCCGCCGAAGTGACCAGCGCCCACCCGCTTTCTGCCGCCCAGATCTCGGCCCTTTCGGCCAAGCTGAAGGCGCGCGAAGGCAAGGAAGTAAAGCTCAAGGCCAATGTGGACCCCGCCATCCTTGGCGGACTGGTCGTTCGCATCGGCTCCAAGCAGATCGATAGCTCGATCCGCACCCGTCTGAACACTCTCGCAAACGCGATGAAAGGCTGAACATGGAAATCCGCGCGGCAGAAATCTCGAAGGTCATCAAGGACCAGATCGCCAGCTTCGGTAATGAAGCTCAGGTCTCGGAAGTGGGCTCGGTGCTCTCGGTTGGTGACGGTATCGCCCGCATTCACGGCCTCGACCAGGTCCAGGCCGGTGAAATGGTGGAATTCGCCAACGGGGTTAAGGGCATGGCGCTCAACCTCGAAGCCGATAACGTCGGCGTCGTGATCTTCGGCTCGGACAGCGAGATCAAGGAAGGCGATCAGGTCAAGCGCACGCAGACCATCGTGGACGTCCCCGTCGGCAAGGGCCTGCTCGGCCGCGTCGTCGACGCGCTTGGCAACCCGATCGACGGCAAGGGCCCGATCGTTGCCGAAGCCCGCATGCGCGTGGAAAAGAAGGCCCCCGGCATCATCCCGCGTCAGTCGGTGAACGAACCGGTGCAGACCGGCCTGAAGGCGCTCGACGCCCTCGTGCCCGTTGGCCGTGGCCAGCGCGAACTGATCATCGGTGACCGCCAGACCGGCAAGACCGCCGTCGCCATCGACACCTTCATCAACCAGAAGGAAGCGAACGCCGGCACTGACGAATCGAAGAAGCTCTATTGCATCTACGTCGCCGTCGGCCAGAAGCGCTCGACCGTGGCGCAGATCGTCCGCCAGCTCGAAGAAAACGGCGCCATGGAATACTCCATCGTCGTCGCCGCGACCGCTTCGGAGCCCGCACCGCTTCAGTACCTCGCGCCTTACACCGGCGTGACCATGGGCGAATATTTCCGCGACAACGGCATGCACGCCGTGATCGTGTACGACGACCTTTCCAAGCAGGCCGTCGCCTATCGCCAGATGTCGCTGCTGCTGCGTCGTCCTCCGGGCCGCGAAGCCTATCCGGGCGACGTGTTCTATCTCCATAGCCGCCTGCTGGAACGCGCTGCGAAGATGAACAGCTCGCTGGGCGGTGGTTCGCTCACGGCGCTGCCGATCATCGAAACCCAGGCGGGTGACGTTTCGGCCTACATTCCGACCAACGTGATCTCGATCACCGACGGCCAGATCTTCCTCGAAACCGGCCTGTTCTACCAGGGCGTCCGTCCGGCCATCAACGTCGGTCTCTCGGTCAGCCGCGTTGGCTCGGCCGCGCAGACCAAGGCGATGAAGAAGGTGTCGGGCTCGATCAAGCTTGAGCTGGCACAGTACCGCGAAATGGCGGCCTTCGCCCAGTTCGGTTCGGACCTCGACGCTTCGACCCAGAAGCTGCTCAACCGCGGCGCGCGCCTGACGGAGCTGCTCAAGCAGGCCCAGTTCAGCCCGCTGTCGTTCGAAGAGCAGACCGTGTCGATCTTCGCAGGCACCAACGGCTACCTCGACGCCATCCCGACCGGCGACGTCACCCGCTATGAAGCCGAAATGCTCAGCTTCATGCGCGACAAGCACGCTGACACGCTCAAGCTGATCCGCGACACCCGCGATTTCGGCGACGATGCGAAGAAGCAGACGGTGGCAGCGCTCGACGCTTTCGCCAAGCAGTTCGCCTGAGCCCTGAAGAACTAACCTAGGGAGCCGTCATGGCCTCGCTTAAGGAACTCAAGGGTCGGATCAACTCGGTCAAGTCGACCCAGAAGATCACCAAGGCCAAGCAGATGGTCGCCGCCGCCAAGCTGCGCAAGGCACAGGCTGCCGCCGAAGCCGCGCGTCCCTATGCCGGACGCCTGGCTGCGGTCATGGCCTCGATCGCCGGCAAGGTGGCCGGATCGGACTCCGCACCGAAGCTCCTCGCCGGTACCGGCAAGGACCAGGTGCACCTGCTCGTCGTCGCCAACAGCGACAAGGGCCTGTGCGGCGCGTTCAACTCGAACATCGTCAAGGCTGCCCGCCTGAAGGCCCAGGCCCTCAAGGCCGAGGGCAAGACCGTGCAATTCTACCTCGTCGGCAAGAAGGGCCGCGCGGTCATCCGCCGCGAGTACCCGAAGGACGTGGCGGCCATGTTCGACACCTCGGACGTGCGCGAACCCGGCTTTGCCGAGGCAAGTGCTGTGGCTGAGGAACTGATGGCCATGTACGAGGCCGGCAAGTTCGACGTCGCGCACCTGTTCTATGCCAAGTTCAAGTCGGCGCTGGTGCAGGAACCGACCGAACAGCAGATCATCCCCGTCCCCGCCCCCAAGGTGGAAGCCGCCGCTGCGGCAACTGCCGCGGTCGAATACGAACCGGGCGAAGCGGAAATCCTCGCCGAGCTGCTGCCGCGCTACCTGCGCACCCAGCTGTTCGGTGCACTGCTGGAAAACCAGGCTTCGGAACAGGGCGCATCGATGACCGCGATGGACAACGCGACGCGCAACGCGGGCGACCTGATCAACAAGCTGACCATCCAGTACAACCGCAGCCGCCAGGCCGCGATCACGACCGAACTGATCGAAATTATCGCTGGCGCTGAAGCGCTCTAAAGAATTCAAGGCAAGGAACTAGACATGGCAACCGCAGCCAAGACCAAGACCCCCGCCGCAAAGGCACCCGCCAAGAAGGCCGCCGCGCCCAAGGCTCCCAAGGTGGCGAACGTGACCGCATCGGGCAAGATCAGCCAGGTCATCGGCGCCGTCGTCGACGTGACCTTCGAAGGCGAACTGCCGGCGATCCTTTCGGCGCTCGAAACCGATAACAACGGTTCGCGCCTGGTCCTCGAAGTGGCGCAGCACCTCGGTGAAAACACCGTGCGCACCATCGCCATGGACTCGACCGACGGCCTGACCCGCGGCCAGCCGGTGACCAACACCGGCGCGCAGATCTCGGTCCCCGTCGGCCCGGCCACGCTCGGCCGCATCCTCAACGTCATCGGCGAACCGATCGACGAGCGCGGCCCCATCGACACCACGATGACCGCGCCGATCCATGCCGAAGCTCCGGCCTTCGTCGACCAGTCGACCGAAGCCTCGATCCTCGTCACCGGCATCAAGGTGATCGACCTCATCGCGCCTTACGCAAAGGGCGGCAAGATCGGCCTGTTCGGCGGCGCCGGCGTGGGCAAGACGGTTCTCATCCAGGAACTGATCAACAACATCGCCAAGGGCCACGGCGGCGTCTCGGTCTTCGCGGGCGTCGGTGAACGTACCCGTGAAGGTAACGACCTTTATCACGAGTTCCTCGAAGCCGGCGTTATCGCCTCGGACGCCGACGGCAACGCCGTTTCGGAAGGTTCGAAGGTGGCCCCGGTGTTCGGCCAGATGAACGAGCCCCCGGGTGCCCGTGCCCGCGTCGCTCTCTCGGGCCTGACCATGGCTGAATACTTCCGCGACCAGGAAGGCCAGGACGTTCTGTTCTTCGTCGACAACATCTTCCGCTTTACCCAGGCGGGTTCGGAAGTGTCGGCACTTCTCGGCCGTATTCCTTCGGCCGTGGGCTACCAGCCGACCCTGTCGACCGACATGGGCGCGCTGCAGGAACGCATCACCTCGACCACCAAGGGTTCGATCACCTCGGTTCAGGCCATTTACGTTCCGGCCGACGACCTTACCGACCCTGCGCCGGCTACCTCGTTCGCTCACCTTGACGCTACGACCACGCTGAACCGGGCGATTTCCGAACTGGGCATCTACCCGGCCGTCGACCCGCTCGACTCGACCTCGCGCGTGTTGACCCCGGCTGTCGTTGGTCAAGAACACTACGAAACGTCGCGCCGCGTTCAGGAAACCCTGCAGAAGTACAAGTCGCTTCAGGACATCATCGCCATTCTCGGCATGGACGAGCTTTCGGAAGAAGATAAGCTCACCGTGGCCCGCGCGCGCAAGATCCAGAAGTTCCTGTCGCAGCCCTTCCACGTGGCCGAAGTGTTCACCGGCATCCCCGGCAAGTTCGTGCAGATCGAAGACACGGTCCGCTCGTTCAAGGCGGTTGTTGATGGCGAATACGATCACCTTCCCGAAAACGCCTTCTACATGGTCGGCGGCATCGACGAAGCGATCGAAAAGGCCAAGAAGCTGGCTGAAGAGGCTTAAGCCATGTCCCTGCACTTCGAACTCGTCACCCCGGCAAAGCTCGTCCGCTCGGAAGACGTCCACATGGTCGTCGTCCCCGGCACTGAGGGCGATTTCGGTGTGCTGGAAGGCCATGCCCCGGTCATGTCGACCGTGCGCGACGGCGCGATCCTGGTCTACAAGACCGCCGGCGCCGCTCCGGAAGAGATCCGCGTTCAGGGCGGTTTCGCCGAAGTGGGCGACAACGGCCTGACGGTCCTTGCCGAGCACGTCGAAGGCTGACCGGTCTTTCTTCGTTGAAGATTGAAACGGGGCGGAGCGATCCGCCCCGTTTTCTTTTGGTGCCGGATAGGCTCTAAGTATCCGGAATGACTGCCGGCCAGCCCGCCCTCGCCCGGATGCTCGAGCGCCCCGCCGCGCAGTTGGGCCTGCTGCTGGTCGTCGGCCTTGTCACGCGCGCTTCGGTGTTCGGCGATCTCAGCTACTTTTCGGACGAGCTGTTCTACTTCCTCGCTGGCCAGCGCATGCATTATGGGCTGCTGCCCTATGTCGACGTCTGGGACCGCAAAGGACCGGCGCTGTTCCTGACGTATTACCTGATCGCCGGCGTTTCGAAGTCTGTCTGGGCCTACCAGATCGCCGCGTGGCTGTTCGCGTCCTCCACCGCCTTCGTCATCGCGCGCATCGCGCTGCGCTTCACCGGCGTCCAAGGGGCGTTGGCGGCGGGGAGCGTCTACCTGTTCAGCCTCGCCCTGTTCGGCGGCGCGGGCGGGCAATCGCCGGTGTTCTACAACCTGTGGATGGCGCTCGCCGCCCTGCTGGTGCTGCGGGGAAAATGGCGGGAGATGTTGGCAGCAATGGCGCTGGCAGGCCTTGCCATCGCCTACAAGCAGAGCGCCGCGCCAGAAGCGCTGTTCCTCGGCCTCGCAGCGCTGTGGCGGTTGCGGCAGGACGGAACGAAGGGCGGCGCGCTGGTCTGTCGCGCCTTGGTCCTGGCTGTCGCTGGTGCCCTGCCCTTCGCGCTTTTCGCGCTGTTCTACCTCGCCGTGAGTCACTTCGATGCCTTCTGGCAGGCAATGGTCACATCGAACCTGCGCAAGGCCTACAACCCGGTTGGAGATCACTGGACGCGCATTGCCGCTCTGGCCAAGCTGTCATCGCCGCTCTGGCTGGGCGCTATCGCCGGAATGGCCTTGGGCAGGAAGCAGATGCCGCGCTGGTTCATTGGCGGCTGGATTTTCGCCGCGCTGATCGGTTTCGTCTCGGTGCCCAATTTCTATGAGCACTACCTGCTACCCGTCCTCGTGCCGCTATCGGTTGCCAGTGCGTCCCTTTTTAACCGGGGCGCGGTAGGCCTAGGAGCCGCCGCCGCGGCTGCGCTGGTTTTTGCCGCCAACAGCCCGATGTTCGCCTTTGCCAAGCGCGCCGAAGCCCGCGCCGCGATGGAACAGATCGCCGCCGACATCCGCACCCGCCAGCCAAATCCGCGCCTGTTTGTCTATGAAGGTCCGGTCTGGCTCTACGCCATGCTGGACTCCTATCCGCCCAGCCCTCTGCTCAACAACTTCCACCTCTATTTCCCGCCCGAGGAAGGCGTCAGCCAGTTCGATTCCGCCGCCGAGGTGCAGCGCAACCTGAACTGGAAGCCGGACGTGATCGTCACCTACAACAATTGGGAACCGTGGGAGGAAAACGCCCGCACCGCACCGCTGGTGCGCGGCTACGTGGCCCAAAAATGCCGCCACTGGGCCACGCGCGACTATCACGAGAATTACCGCAGCTACCGCCTCGACGTGTGGGGCGATTGCAACGCAGCGCCTATTCCTTCGGCGGCGTCTCCAGCACCGGGGCCGCGACCGGGCGGTAATTGAAGCGCACCGCCTTCGATCCGTCGATCTTGGAAATTTCCGCCATCAGCAATTGTCCCTGCCGCCAATAGCGGATGCGCTGCGGGTAGTCGTGCAAGGGATTGGCGAACTCGATCGCGTCCTCGCTTTGCACGGCGGCAGGAAACTCGCTCGCCGGGCGGCCGAAGGGCTGGGCGAAGAAGGTGATCCGGCCATCAGCCTTTCGCTGGATACGGGTGACTTCCCAGTTGTCCATTTTCGGGCCAAAGCCCGTGCGCGCCATGCCGATCATTGCGCCGCCGCGCGGGGCCATCCAGACCTCGTCACCCCAGGCCGAACCGTCTTCCATCACCCAGGTGCCCGCCATCCATCCGGGCAGGCCCGCGTTCTCGTCCGGCACGACCGGCGCAGGACCGCCGATGGTGATCGTATTGGCAAGGGCAATCGCAAAGAGAATGGACATCACTTCACCTGTTGAGCGCGGCGACTATAGCCCTGACCGCGGTGGGTTAAACCCCGGCTGAACGCCGCGAGCCAGAGCGCCAGAGCCAGAGCCCCGCCGCGACAATCAATCCCGAGCCGAGCAGCGTCGGGCCGTCAGGCCAGTCCCCGAAAACCGCTACGCCCAGGACAGTAGCGACCAGCAACTGGACATAGGTCATGGGCGCAATCGCCGCCGCACCTGCTTTGGCCGTACCTTTGAAAATCGCCCAATGCGCGAAGCTGGCCGAGCAGGCGACGACGGCGCAGCGGGCAAGAATGGTCCAGTCTGGCACCGTCAATGCCAGCCGGGGAGTCCACTCGCTCCTCCGATCAGCGTTGCGACCACAAGCATGGGTGATGCCAGGCTGGCGACGAAAAACTGAGAGGCAAGCGGACTCGCCTTTCCCGCCGTGGCGCGATTGCCGATCATCAGCAGGCTCATGCCCACCGCGCTCATCAGCGGCAGCAGCGCGGCAGCGCCCAGTTCGGCAAGGTTCGGCCGCAGCACTATGAGGGTGCCGGCAAAGGCGACGATCGAGGCGAGCACGGTCTCCCGTCTTGCCGGTTCGCCAAGAAACAGGGCAGAAAGCAGTGCGGTGATCATCGGGCTTGTGAATGTGATCGACGTTGCCTCAGCCAGCGGCATGACCATGACAGCGGCGAAAAAACCGACCGTGGCAATGCTCACACCGAACCCGCGCAGTAGCTGGAGCGCCGGGCTCGGCATCGAAAAGCCAGCCTTCCCCTCCCGAATGGCCAGCAAGATGCCGAGACCCACCGCGCCCATCAGATAGCGTGTCGTGGCGATCGCCGTAGGTGCCCAGCCGCCGTGGATCGACTTGATCACGGCGTCGCCTACCGAGAGGCAGGCAAAGCCGGCAAGGGCCCAGGCCAGGCCGGTACGTTCGTGATGATGATCAGAAATGGGTGGAACTCCAGAGCGGGAACAGGCTCCGCGCAAGGCCCGCGAATAGAGGAGCAATCCATCATCGTGCAACTGGTTGCCCCGACGTTTAGGAAGTTTTCAAAGTTTAAACCATATTACGGCATCCATGTAAGTGCCCGATGCGGCTTCCTCGTTTGGAAGCGCGCCGCTGGGCGACAGGGATGAACGGTCACATGAGTGCATTCGGGCGAAAGACTGGCGTAGGCGCGATGTCGCCAGGGGCGCGGCCGCAATTCGGCGTTGCCAAGCCGATGCGCAGCGGCGCAGGCGCGGCTCCCGATAGCGGAATGGGTAGCGGCGCCCCCATGCCCGGCATGGGTGGAATGCCCGCCGGCCTGCCAGGCGGTGACCAGTTCCCGCCCCTTCCCAGCTATGACGATGGTCCGAAGTCCGATTCGGCATCGATGAAGGCCGATGCGCTCACCCGCCTGGCGGACCGCGCCAACGGCGTGGTCGAGACGAACAACCAGCTCGAAGGCTTCGAAGCTTCGGTCCACAAGATCAAGGAACAGGTGCTCCCGCGCCTGCTCGAACGTGTTGACCCCGAAGCGGCGGCCACGCTGACCAAGGACGAGCTTTCCGAAGAATTCCGCCCGATCATCCTCGAGGTGCTCGCCGAACTGAAGATCACGCTCAACCGCCGCGAACAGTTCGCGCTGGAAAAGGTGCTGATCGACGAACTGCTGGGCTTTGGCCCGCTGGAAGAGCTGCTCAACGATCCGGACGTGTCCGATATCATGGTCAACGGGCCGGACCAGACCTACATCGAAAAGAAGGGCAAGCTGACCCTTTCGACGATCCGCTTCCGCGACGAGCAGCACCTGTTCCAGATCGCCCAGCGCATCGTCAACCAGGTCGGCCGCCGCGTTGACCAGACCACCCCGTTGGCCGACGCCCGCCTCAAGGACGGCAGCCGCGTCAACGTCATCGTGCCGCCGCTGTCGCTGCGCGGCACTGCCATCTCGATCCGTAAGTTCTCCGAGAAGCCGATCACGATCGACATGCTCAAGGACTTCGGTTCGATGAATGAGAAGATGGCGACCGCGCTCAAGATCGCCGGTGCCTGCCGCATGAACATCGTCATCTCGGGCGGTACCGGTTCGGGTAAGACGACCATGCTCAACGCCCTGTCGAAGATGATCGACCCGGGCGAGCGCGTGCTGACCATCGAAGACGCCGCCGAACTTCGCCTGCAGCAGCCGCACTGGCTGCCGCTGGAAACCCGCCCGCCGAACCTTGAAGGCCAGTGGCGCGATCACCATTGGCGACCTTGTGAAGAACGCCCTGCGTATGCGCCCTGACCGCATCATCCTCGGCGAAATCCGCGGCGCGGAGTGTTTCGACCTCCTCGCCGCGATGAACACCGGTCACGACGGTTCGATGTGTACGCTCCACGCCAACAGCCCGCGCGAGTGCCTGGGCCGTATGGAAAACATGATCATGATGGGCGACATCAAGATTCCGAAGGAAGCCATCAGCCGCCAGATCGCCGAATCGGTGGACCTCATCGTTCAGGTCAAGCGCCTGCGCGACGGTTCGCGCCGCACGACCAACGTGACCGAGGTGATCGGCATGGAAGGCGACGTGATCGTGACGCAGGAACTGTTCAAGTTCGAGTATCTGGACGAGAGCGAGGACGGCAAGATCATCGGCGAATTCCGCGCCTCGGGCCTGCGCCCCTATACGCTGGAAAAGGCCCGGCAGTTCGGCTTTGATCAGGCCTATCTGGAAGCCTGCCTCTAACCCTTCAGCCATGCCCTGAGCGCGCCGGCCAGCAAGAGGCAGGCTGCGAGCGAGGCCCAGAAGGACAGCGTTGTCCAGTCGACCAGCCCGACCGCGTCGAGGTCGCTGCGGTTACGACGCTTGCGGTCGCGCCACCAGCCGAACATGGCTAGCGCCAGCGCCGCCAGGCCGGGCAGCAGGAACCAGTGCAGCAGGTCGTCGTCGGGCCAGTCGGGCAGCATGGCCGCGCCCGTGGCCGCTGGACGAAGGAAAGGCAAGCCCCCTGCTTGCGCTAAGGGAGCGAGGCTCTTAGTCCGGCGTAATGGAACAGCCGCAACGCCCGCTCTATGCCCTCGCCCTGCGAGTGGCTGCCGTGGCCGCGTTCGGCACCATGTTCATGATCATCAAATATGCCGGCCAAAGCGGCGTCGCCGTGCCCGAGATCATGTTCTGGCGGCAGGCGGCCTGCCTGCCGGTGATCCTGCTGTGGATGGCGGCGACACGACAACTCCATGAGTTCCGCACAAATCGTATCGGCAGCCACGCGGCGCGGGCAATGGTCGGCATGACTTCGATGGCACTGACCTTCACCGGAACGGTGCTGTTGCCGCTGGCGGAATCGACCGTCCTGTCCTTCGCCTGCCCCCTGTTCGCAGTGGTTCTGGCGGGCCTCTTCTTCAAGGACAAGGTCGGCCCATGGCGCTGGTCTGCGGTTTTGCTTGGCTTTGCGGGTGTCGTCATTGTCGCCCAGCCTGGTGGCCAGCCCGTTTCGCACCTGGGCGTGGCGATGATGCTGACCGGGGCGATGATGGTCGCGGTGATCAATTACCTGATCCGCGATCTTTCGAAGACGGAGAGTTCGGTTACGATAGTCTTCTGGTTCTCGCTGTTCGGCACCCTGCTGATGGCACCACTGCAGCCATTCTACATGACTGGTCATGACCTGTTCGGCTGGCTGGTGGTCCTCTCCTTGGGGGTAACAGGCGCAATGGGGCAATTGCTGATGACCGCATCGCTGCGCCATGGTTCGGTCGCCAGCGTGGTCGTGGTGGACTACACACAGCTCATTTGGGCCACCGGCTATGGCTGGCTGGTGTGGGAAAAGCTGCCCGCGCCCGCGCTCTGGCTGGGAGCGCCGCTGATCATCGCCGCAGGCGCGATCATCGCCTTTCGCGAGCAGATCCTGTCACGCCAGCGGAAGCGCGAAATGGCCGTGCAGCAGGTCAACGATTAGCCGATCCGTGGTCCCCGGACGACGAACCGAAGTCCGCCGTTCATCGCGGGGCGAGGTTGGCGCGTTACGCAGGGCGAGCCCATACAACAGGAGTTCGCGCAATGATCCGCAAGTTCGTATTCGCCATCATGGCAAGCAGCCTCGTCCTCGGCGCCAGCGCCTGCAACACCGTGAAGGGTGTCGGCAAGGACATCGAATCCGTCGGTCAGGCCGGTGATGAAGCGATCAACGGCAAGTAAGGCTATCAGGCGGCGCGCAGGGCCTTAGCGCGCCGCCACATTTCCAGCCGCATTCCGACGATCATGCCGAGTGCAAAGCCGAGCAAGGCATCGGTAATCAACGGCAGCCCGTGTGCTGCGACCTGCCCGGATGCCTGCGCGCTTCGGCTCGGGATGAGCAGCCGCCGCGCAAGGAACAAGGCGACGATGAACAGGAAGGCCAGCGGCGACTGGCGCATCATCACCGCGCCGGTTTGCTCATCCAGGTGAAAGTGCATGAGCCGCGCGCGCTGCCAACCGACCGCAAGTCCGATCACCAGACCCATCGCGAACACCCCCCAGCCGAGCGGAGCGGGCGGCAGGGCATAGAGCATTGCCCCTATCAGCACCGACATGATCGCCGGCATGATCCACATCCGCCCGGTGCGCAGCGCGACCGGCGTGCCGATGTTCTTCCACCGCCGCCACATCACGAATGCGATGATGGCGAACGGCAAAAGCGTCTGAAGCCAGCCCCCTGCTGCACTGCCCTGTTACCCCTCGGTCGCTTCCTTCCACGTCAGCACAGGCTTGCGCGCGGCCATCGTTTCGTCAAGCCGGCGGCGCGGGGCGTGGTGTGGCGCGCTTTTCAGGCTGGGATCGGCATTGCGCGCGCGAGCTGCGAGACTGCGCATCGAGGCGATGAAGCGATCGAGCCCGTCCTTGCTCTCGGTCTCGGTCGGCTCGATCAGCATCGCGCCGTGGACCACCAGCGGGAAATAGACCGTCATCGGGTGGAAGCCCTCGTCGATCAGTCCCTTGGCGATGTCGAGCGTGGAGTAGCCATCCGGCAGGCCATCGTCGCTGAACAGTGCCTCGTGCATGCAGGGGCCAGCCTTGCCAAAGGGTGCGTTCAGCACGTCCTCCAGGCTGCGCAGCACGTAATTGGCGTTGAGCACCGCGTCTTCCGCCACCTGTCGCAGCCCGTCGGCACCGTGGCTGAGGATGTAGGTCAGCGCGCGGGTGAACATGCCCATCTGGCCGTGGAACGCCGCCATACGCCCGAAGGACTGGCTATGACCGTAAGCCGCCGCATCCTCTTCTTCAACGAGGTGGACCACGCCGTCCTTGCCTTTCGCGGTGAACGGCAGCGGGCCGAAGGGCGACAGCGCTTCAGACAGCACCACCGGCCCCGAGCCCGGCCCGCCACCGCCGTGCGGGGTGGAAAAAGTCTTGTGCAGGTTGATGTGCATGGCATCGATGCCAAGGTCGCCGGGGCGCACCTTGCCGACCACGGCGTTGAAATTCGCGCCATCGCAATAGACGTATCCACCCGCGGCATGAACCGCGTCCGAAATCGCCTTCATGTCGCGCTCGAACAGGCCGCAGGTGTTGGGGTTGGTGATCATCACCCCGGCAATGTCGGGCCCCAAGCGCGCCGTGAGCGCCGCCATGTCGACACGGCCGTCCGACGTCGCGGGTATGTTCTCGACCGCGAAACCGGCGAAGGCGGCGGTGGCCGGATTGGTGCCGTGGGCGCTTTCGGGGACGAGGATGATCTTGCGGTCTTCCCCGCGCGCCTCGATCGCCGCCTTGATGCACAGGAGGCCGCAAAGTTCGCCGTGGGCACCGGCTTTGGGCGTCATGGCAACGCCGTGCATGCCGGTGAGTTCGATCAGCCAGTGGGCCAGCTCGTTGATCACCTCGTAAGCGCCGCGCACGGTGCGCTGCGGCTGGAGCGGGTGGACATCGGCAAAACCGGGCAGCCGCGCGACCTTCTCGTTCAGGCGCGGGTTGTGCTTCATCGTGCACGATCCCAGCGGGAACGGGCCGAGGTCGATGGCATAATTCTGGCGGCTGAGGCGCGTATAGTGGCGCACGGTTTCCGGCTCGGACAGTCCGGGAAGCGCGAGCGGGTCCTTGCGCAGGTGCTTGGCCAGGCCCGGCAGAACGTCGCCTTGCGGCTCGTCCATGTCGACCCCGCAAGTGCCGGGGCGGCCGAGTTCGAAGATCAGCTTTTCCTCGAGCGAGAGGCCCTTGTCGCCACTGGCGGTGATCAGGGAAAGTTCTCCGTCGCCAGCCTCGCCCATTGCGGGCCGCCAGCCGGAAGCGTTGGGCGCGTTCATGCGGGGACTCCTACCAGGACTTCGCTCAGCGCCGAGGCAAAGGCGGCGATATCGGCTGCGGTGGTCAGTTCGCTGGCGCAGACCAGCAGGCCTTTCGCCAGTTCGTCATTGCCCGGATAGAGCCGGCCGAGCGGCACGCCGCCGAGCACGCCCTTGTCCGCCAGCTCGCGCACAACCCCACGCGCATCACGCGGCAGGACGACGGTGAATTCGTTGACGTAAGCCTCGTTGAGCACCGAAACGCCGGGGATCGCTGCCACCGCGTCAGCGGTGCGGCGCGCGGCCTGGTGGTTGATGCGGGCGAGCTTGGCCAGCCCTTCCCCGCCCAGCAGCGTCATGTGGATCGAGAAGGCCAGCGCGCAGAGGCCGGAATTGGTGCAGATGTTGCTCGTCGCCTTCTCGCGGCGGATATGCTGTTCGCGCGTGGAAAGTGTCAGCACGAACCCGCGCCGCCCCTCTGCATCGACCGTCTGGCCGCAAAGGCGCCCGGGCATCTGCCGCAGGTACTTCTCACGGCAGCCGAACAGGCCGAGGTAAGGCCCGCCGAAGTTGAGCCCGACCCCAATCGACTGGCCCTCACCCACGACGATATCCGCGCCGATGTGGCCGGGCGCCTCGATCAGGCCGAGCGCGACCGGCTCGGTCACCACGGCAATGACCAACGCACCGTGTACCTGTGCGGCGGCGGAAATTGCGGCGAGATCGGGAATGCGGCCGAGCATGTCTGGGTACTGGACAATGACGCACGAAGTCTCGCCGTCGATGGCAGCAATCACTTCCGCGTCATCGGTCTCAGCCGTCAGCGCAGGCGCGCGCACATCAAGCTTGTCCCCGGTGAACTTCGCCATGGTCTGGCAGGTCGCAACGTAATGCGCGTGAAGCCCGCCCGAGATGACAGCCTTCTTCCGCCGCGTGATGCGCCCGGCCATGACGACGGCTTCCCAGCAGCCGGTCGAGCCATCGTACATCGAGGCATTGGCGACATCAGTGCCAAGCAGCCGCGCCACTTGCGTCTGGAACTCGAAAAGCACCTGCAGTGTGCCCTGTGCGATTTCGGGCTGGTACGGAGTATAGGCGGTCAGGAACTCACCTCGCTGGATCAGGTGATCGACGGAGGCGGGAATGTGGTGGCGATAGGCCCCTGCCCCGAGGAAGAACGGCGCGGCACTGGCCGACAGGTTCTTCGCCGCAAGTGCCGACATATGCCGGTCCACCGCCATTTCACTGGCGTGAAGCGGCAATCCGGCAACCGGCCCGGGAAGGCGCGCAGCGGCGGGTACGTCCTCGAACAGCGCGTCGACGCTGGATACGCCGATAACGCCAAGCATCTCGGCCCGCTCGGCCGGGGTCAGGGGCAAATATCGCATGGGGTCAAAGTCCCTTGATGAAGTCCTGGTAGCCGTCCGCGTCCATCAGGCTGTCCAGCTCACTGGCGTCCGACAGGGTGATGCGGAACAACCAGCCGCCCTCTTCCGCGTCGGTGTTGACCAGTTCGGGCGCATCGGCGAGCGCGCCGTTGGCCTCGGTCACCGTGCCCGAGACGGGGGTGTAAACGTCGCTGGCAGCCTTGACCGAGTCCACGACGCAGGCACTGTCGCCCTTGCCAAAGGTCGCGCCTTCGTCGGGCAGTTCGACGAAAGTGATGTCGCCAAGCTGGCCCTGCGCGTAATCGGTGATGCCGACGGTGCCGGTGTCGCCGTCAACGTCGATCCATTCATGTTCTTCAGTGAAATAGCGGGGCATGATCAGGCTCCTCGGAAATAACGATGGGGAACGAAGGGCATCGGCGTGACGGTGGCGGCGAGCCGCTTGCCACGCACATCGATTTCAAGCGACGTGCCGGGCGCGGTGAGCGCGGTATCGACATAGGCCATGGCAATCGGGCGCTCGAGGCTGGGTGAGAACCCGCCCGAGGTGACGCGGCCAACCTGCTTGTCACCGCTGAATACGAGGGCGCCTTCACGTGCTGCCTGCCGCCCTTCCAGCGAGAGGCCGACCTCGCTTTTGCGCCGGGCCGTCAGCCAGAACCTTGAGCGCCGGCTCTGCGCCAATGAAGCCGCCTTCGCTGCGGCGGCGCTTGTTGATGCCGAAAGTCAGGTCGGCGCTGACCGGATCGATGTTTTCGTCCATGTCGTGCCCGTAAAGCGGCAATCCGGCCTCAAGCCGCAGGCTGTCGCGCGCGCCAAGCGCAATTGGCTTCACCTGCGGCTGGCCGCAGATCAGGTCCGCCAGTTCGGCAGCGTTTTCGGCCGGAATCGAGATTTCAAAGCCATCCTCGCCGGTATAGCCCGAGCGGCTGATCCAGGCGTCGATGCCGCCCAGCTTGAACTGACCGCCCTTCATGAAGGTGAGCGCCGAAAGGGGGTATTCGCCCGTCACCAGCGGTTCCAGCGCGGCGAAGGCTTCCGGCCCCTGCAGGGCGAGCAGCGCGGTTTCGTCGAGGTGGTTGATGGTCACTTCGTCGGGCAGGTGTTCGCGCAAGTGGCCGATATCGTCCCACTTGGTCGCGCCATTGACGACAAGGTAAAAACCCGTGCCCCAGCGCGTCACCATCAGGTCATCGAGCACACCGCCGTTCTCGTCGAGCAGCAGCGAATAGCGCACCGAGCCCAGTTTCAGCGTTGAAAGGTCGATCGGCAGCACGGCTTCGAGCGCGGCCTCCACGCCCTCACCGCTGATGTAGAGCTGCCCCATGTGGCTGACGTCGAACAGGCCGGCATGCTCGCGCGTCCAGAGGTGTTCGGCGATGATGCCTTCATACTGCACCGGCATCCAGTAGCCGGCAAAGGGCACCATGCGGCCGCCGCGTGCGCGGTGCCAGGCGTCCAGCGGAAGCGTCAGGACTTCGGGTTCTTCGACAATATCGTCAGCTTCGCTCAAGACACGACTCCGCACAGCTTGGTACACCACGTTCGGTGCCCCCTCTGTCACGGAAGCCTGAGAGCATTACCCCTTCGGCGGATGCGATTTTCACGCACCTCTTTCCAGAGCGTCGCTATTGGCCGGCGCGGTCCTTTTGCCTGAGAGTTTCCGGGGCGGTTGCTCCTTCGGCGTCCAGTTGCCCGTCGATTCCTCGACGAATCACAGGATCTCTCCCGCGCAGCCAGCGACAAGAGGCGGATTGGCGGCGCGGGACTGGAGAGTCAACCGCGCGCTCTGCTATTCCACAGTGCCCGGCTTCGGCTTGCCGCCATGCACAGCAAGCCGCACGCTCTGTTCGAGCGCCTGCCGCCGGATCGCACGCAGGATCTCGTCATGCTCATAGACGAAGCGCCCGCGCACCTTTTGCAGCGCCAGCGCCAGCATGGCCTGGGCCATGACCTCGACATGGATCGAACGGTACTTGCGGTTCTTGCCGCGCAGAACGAGGTCCATCAGCGGGCTGAAAAGCTGCGCAAGGCGTTCGAGCGGACGGTTTTGCTTGCGCGGACCGATCAGCAGTCCGGGGCGCAGCACGTCGATGCGGCCATAGGCGAGCTTGACCAGCGCGTCCTCCACCTCGCCCTTGACCCGCAGGTAAAGCTGCTTGGCGTGGCGATTGGCCCCGACCGAGGAGACGAGGATCAGCTGCCGCGCACCCGCCGCAAGACCCCACTTCGCACAGTCGAGCACGAGCTTTTCATCGACCAGCCGAAATTGCGCCTCGCTTTTGCCGGCCTGTTTCCAGGTGGTGCCGAGCGCGATAACCATCACGTCGGGCTGAGCCGCCGCGATGGCGTCTTCCCAGCCGGTGGTGGGTGCCAGCAGCACCTCCATGCGCGCGCCTTTGGGCAAGTCGGCCTCATTGCGCGAAACGGCGACGAGCTTGACGTCGCTGCGCCCGACGCAGGCTTCGATCAGCGCCGTACCGACAAGCCCGGTCGCGCCGACAAGGCAGATGCGCGTCGGCCTAGACATTGGACAGGCCCTCAGGGGTCTCACCATAGATGCGCGCATAGGCGGAGATGGCGAAGCGGTCGGTCATTCCGGCGATATAGTCCGCGATGTGGCGGCTGCGGTCGGGCTCGGCCTCGTGATTGCGGGTGCCCCAGCTGTTGGTCATCAGCGCGGCATCTGTGCTGTAAGCGGCGAACAGACCGGCAGTAACGCGCTTGGCCCGCGCCGCAGTTTCAATCTGTTCGGGGTGGTAATAGAGCCGTTCATACATGAACGCTTTCAGCCGCCGCTCCTGCGCGGCGACTTCGGGGAGAACCTTGCCAGCATGGTGCCCGATTTGCGCACGTCGGTGGCAGATTCAACCCCCACCAGCGCTTCGCTCGTCGCAGCTATGAGGTCATTCACCATCCAGCCGATCTGGCTGCGTACCAGTTCGCGCAATTGCCGTTCGCGCGGGGCCTTGGGATAGCGCCGCTCTACCTCGCGCCAGTGGTCGGCGACGAAGTCGAGCGTCAGCAGGTCATCGAGTTCGAGGAACCCCGCGCGCAGGCCATCGTCGATGTCGTGATTGTCATAGGCAATGTCATCGGCCAGCGCCGCGACTTGCCCCTCCAGCCCGCACCAGTCGCCGAGTTCTAGCGGGTAGGCCACATCCAGCTCGGCCAGCGCCCAGTTGGGATCGCTTACCGGTCCGTTATGTTTGGCCAGACCTTCGAGCAGTTCCCAGGTCAGGTTCAGGCCGTCGAATTCGCAATAAGGGCTTTCCAGCCGCATCAGCGTGCGCAGGCAGTGCGCGTTGTGATCGAAACCGCCGTGCGGGGCCAGGGCCTCGTCCAGGGCATCCTCGCCCGAATGGCCGAAAGGGGGTGGCCGATATCGTGCGCAAGGCACAGCGCTTCGGTCAGGTCCTCGTCCACGCCCAGCATGCGCGCGATGGTCCGGCCGATCTGCGCCACTTCCAGACTGTGCGTGAGGCGCACGCGATAGTGATCGCCATCGGGCGCGACAAAGACCTGCGTCTTGTGGCGCAGCCGGCGAAAGGCAATCGAATGGATGATGCGGTCGCGGTCGCGCTGGAAGGGCCCGCGCGGACCCCGCGCCAGCCCCTCGGACGTAGCGAACTCGCGCCCCCGGCTCTGCGACGGATCGCTGGCATAGGGCGCGCGGAAACGGTCGGTCAGGTCCTCACTCCCCCCTAAAATCCACTCAGCCGCTGCCTCGGCATGAATGCGGGTGCAATCGTAGACCGGAAGGACCGACGCGTCGACATCGACAAGCATTTCCAGCTCGGTGCAGCCCAGCACCACCGCCTGCGCGCCGTCCTGCCCCAGGTTGGTCAGGATGGTCTTGAGCTCGCGCTCCGCCTGCCGGCTCGCCTTGCCGAGCAGGAGTTCGTCATAGATGATCCGGTCGAGCGTATCGACGAAGGCCATTTCGGGCGGCAGCAGTTCGATATCGCGCTCGATCAGCTTCTGGCGGTAAAAGCTTTCCAGCATGACATTGCGCGTGCCGATCAGCGCGATCTTGCGGCGCTTGTCCTGCGCCACGCGCTCCGCCACGCATTCGGCGATGTGGATCACCGGCACGTCGACGGCCTTCTGCACCTCGCCATGAACCTTGTGCATGGAATTGGCGCCGATGATGATCGCGCTCGCCCCGGCCTTTTCCAGACGCTTTGCCGACTGGGCGAGCGTTGCTGCCGCCTGCTTCCATTCCTCGGCTGTCGAGAGCCGCTGCAGGTCCTGGAAATCGAGACTTTCGATCAGCAGCGGAGCGGAATGGCGTGGGCCCGCGCTCTTCTGCACCAGCCGGTTGATGTGTTCGTAGTAAGTGCGCGTCGAATACCACGACATGCCGCCAATAAGGCCGAGTTTGCGCAACGCCGTTTCTCCTTCGAGGGATGGAACTGGCCCCCTGCTTGGGGCGGGCCTTACGCAAGGCGCCGCAAAGCGTCCACCCGCCGAGGGGTGCAGTCCACCGACAATGCGGGGGAATCTATCGCTTTTCGCTGATCCAGCCGGTCTTGCACAGCGCCGCGGAGCTGAGCGTCACCTCAATCGCATCGGCATCGCCGTTCTTGCGCAGCGCCGCGACAAATTCCGCGATCGTCCGGCGCGGCGCGGCGTTGAGGCGCTGGAGTTCCTTCAACTGGTGGATCGTCAGCTTGCTCGCCATGCGCTGTGCCATGCACCCGGCGAGCGATTCCGACAGGCCGCCATCCATCAGCGCAGACTTCACGCGGCTCGCCTTGATCTCCTGCACGCAGCCGGAGAGGACAAGTGCTGCGCCCAGGGCGGACAGCGCGGCAGCGCGCCGGAGCATCAGTGCGCCAGCCCCTTGTTGATGTCCTCGACCATCTTCTTGGCATCGGCGAGGAGCATCAGCGTCTGGTCCATGTAGAACACGTCGTTATCGACGCCGGCATAGCCCACGCCGCCCATCGAACGCTTGATGAAGAACACCTGCTTGGCCTTGTCGACGTCGAACACGGGCATGCCGTAGATCGGCGATGACTTGTCGGTCTTGGCCGCCGGATTGACCACGTCGTTCGCGCCAATAATGAAGGCGACGTCAGCGGTGGCGAATTCGGAATTGATGTCCTCCAGCTCGAACACCTCGTCATAGGGCACGTTGGCTTCGGCCAGCAGCACGTTCATGTGCCCGGGCATGCGGCCAGCGACCGGGTGGATCGCGTACTTGACCTCAACGCCCTTGGCTTTCAGCAGGTCGCCCATTTCGCGCAGCGCGTGTTGGGCCTGGGAAACCGCCATGCCGTAGCCGGGGATGATGATGACCTTCTCCGCCTCGCCCAGCATATAGGCCGCGTCTTCGGCCGAGCCGCGCTTCCACGGGCGCTGTTCGCGCGCCTCGCCGCCGGACGGGCCGGCATCGGCGCCAAAGCCGCCGGCTATGACCGAGATGAAGCTGCGGTTCATCGCCTTGCACATGATGTAGCTGAGAATCGCACCCGACGAGCCGACCAGCGCGCCGGTGATGATCATCGCCGTGTTGTGCAGCGTGAAGCCCATCGCCGCCGCCGCCCAGCCCGAGTAAGAGTTGAGCATCGAGACGACCACCGGCATGTCCGCCCCGCCGATCGGGATGATCAGCAGGAAGCCGATGATGAAGCTCAGCGCAGTGATCGTGGCGATCACCCACAGACCCTGATCCTGCGTGAAGTACGCGGTGAGCCCGATGATCGCCGCCAAAGTGCCAAGGTTGATCACATGCCGCCCGGGCAGCATGATCGGCGCGCCCGACATCTTGCCCGCGAGCTTGAGGAAGGCGATCACCGAGCCTGAGAAGGTGATGGCACCGATGGCAACACCAAGGCCGAGTTCAATCCGGCTTTGCAGGTGAATCACGCCGTCCGCATCGGCAATGCCGAAAGCGATCGGATTGAGATAGGCCGCCCAGCCTACCAGCACTGCGGCAAGACCCACAAGCGAGTGAAACGCCGCGACGAGCTGCGGCATGTCGGTCATCGCGATCTTGCGCGCGGTGACCCAGCCGATGGCACCGCCGATGGCGATGGCGGCGACGATCAGACCTATAGAACCGAAATCCAGATATGACGTATCATACGCTGGAAGACCAGGCGTCGTTGCAAGGTCGATTTTCGGGACATGAGTCACCAGCGTGGTGGCGACGGCAATCGTCATGCCGATCATGCCCATTCGATTGCCGGTGCGGCTCGTCGCCGGAGACGACAGCCCGCGCAGTGCGAGGATGAACAGAACGCCGGAAATCAAATAGGCGAGCATCGCCCACGAAGGAGTAGCGACGTGTTCCATCACTTCTTCTCCTTCTTCTTGTACATCGCCAGCATGCGCGCCGTCACGGCGAACCCGCCGAAGATGTTGACCGAGGCAAGCACCACGGCCAGCAGCCCCAGCCACTTGCTCGTCGCGCTACCCGCAGCGGCACTGGCAATCAGCGCGCCGACGACGATCACCGAGGAAATCGCGTTGGTCACCGCCATCAGCGGCGTGTGCAGCGCCGGGGTGACCGACCAGACGACGTAATAGCCCACGAAGCAGGCCATCACGAAGATCGAGAGGATTGAAATGAAGTCCATTTATGCCCCCAGAAGCCTCTCGTTCACCACCTTGCCATCGCGCGTCAGGCGCACGGCATCGCCGATTTCCTCGTCGAGGACCGGGCGGCCCTTTTCCTTGTCCCAGAAGGCGGACAGGAAGTTGTAGAGGTTGCGCGAATAGAGCGCGGAGGCGTCCGCCGGCAGTTTCGCGGGCGTGTTGGAATAGCCGAGGATCTTGACCCCGTGCTTGACCACCACCTGATCGGCAACCGATCCTTCGACATTCCCGCCCTGCGCCACGGCGAGGTCGAAAATCACCGAGCCGGGCTTCATGCTCGCGATCTGCGCATCAGAAATCAGGCGCGGCGCGGGCCGGCCCGGGATCAGCGCGGTGGTGATGACGATGTCCTGCTTGGCGATGTGCGAGCTTACCAGTTCAGCCTGCGCCTTCTGGTATTCTTCCGACATTTCGGTGGCATAGCCGCCCGCGCCTTCGCCCTCGATGCCCGCGACATTCTCGACGAAGATCGGCTTGGCACCGAGCGACTGGATCTGTTCCTTGGTCGCAGAGCGGACGTCCGTCGCGGAAACCTGTGCGCCCAGACGGCGGGCCGTAGCGATGGCCTGAAGGCCGGCAACGCCAACGCCCATGACGAATGCCTTGGCCGCAGAAACCGTGCCCGCGGCGGTCATCATCATCGGGAAAGCGCGGCCATAAAGGTTCGCCGCCTCGATTACCGCCTTGTAGCCGGACAGGTTCGACTGGCTGGACAGCACGTCCATCGACTGCGCGCGGGTGATGCGCGGCATGAATTCCATCGCCAGCGCCTCAAGCCCGAGGCTCGCATATTCATCAACCCGAGCGCGTTCGCGGAACGGGTCGAGCGTGGCGACGATCCATGCCCCGGCGCGCACGCCGGACAGCGCCTTGGGCTCTGGCCCCTGCACGCCGAGAACGACATCCGCGCCGGTCACCGCGCCGGATTTTACCTCTGCGCCGACCGCTTCGTATTCCGCGTCGCTGATCGAGGCGCCTTCGCCGGCACCTTTCTCAACCGCGACGACCGCTCCCAAGGCGATGAATTTCTTGACCGTTTCCGGCGTGGCAGAAACACGGGTCTCCCCGCTCGCGCGTTCCTTCAGAACGGCGATCCGAAGGGCTTCCGACATCAGCCGTTCAGGCGATCAGAGCGATGACGACGATCGTGACCAGGGCGATCAGCGGAAGCGTCCACTTCAGCATGCCCAGGAAGCTGACGTAGGTTGCGTTGTGCGCCTTCATGTCGTTACCGGATGCCATCGTTCTCTCGAGCCCCATGCTTACGGCCGCGCATCCCGCGCGCACCAATTGAATCCTCACGGCTGCCTCTATCGCCGTAGATGCCCGCGCTCAAGCGATAACAGGCTTAATCGGCTCTTTACCCACTGTGCCTATGGAGGTTGCCGAAGGTTCGCGATGTCCGTTTCGCGCGCCATGGGGTTTGCACGGGGAAACCATGTCAGAAATCGAGCAGCGCCTGCTGATGCTGATCGACGACGAGCCGGCACAATGCCGGTTGATTTCCGCGCTCGCCGCGCGTGAAGGCTGGCGCACGCTTGTCGTGCGTGACAGCGAGACCGCAATTGCCACGCTTGGCACGCGGCAGGGCATGCAACTCAGTGCCATCATCCTCGATCAGTGGGTGCCGGGTGACGATGCCTGCGAACTGATCGCCGAGCTGAAGAGCCGCCGCCCCGCCCTGCCGATATTGATGCTCACCACCAGCGCCTCACCGCTGCTGGCGGTCGAGGCGATGCGAGCCGGAGCAACCGATTACCTGATCAAGCCGGTCGCACCCGACCGTCTGATGCAGGCCCTGCGCGCCGCGACCACGCGCGAGACCCCGCAGGACGAACTTGCCCCGCTGACCGAGAAGATGCACGCCAGCCTCGATTTTGAATCGATGATCGGCGCGGCTCCCACCTTCCGCGCGGCGCTGGCCGTCGCGGCGAAGGCAGCACGCGGCCACGCCCCCGTGCTGATCGAGGGCGAAAGCGGCACCGGCAAGGAAATGCTGGTCCGCGCCATGCACGCGGCGAGTCCGCGCTCCAAGATGTCGCTGCGCATGGTCAACATCGGCGGAATTCCCGGAAATTCGGTTGAAAGCGCGCTGTTCGGCCACGAACGCGGCGCCTTCCCGGGTGCTTTCGACCGCCAGATCGGCGCGCTGCAACATTGCGACGGTGGCACTTTGGTGCTCGACGAGATCGACCGCCTGCCCGACCATGTACAGGGCCGCCTGGCCGAGGCCATTTCGCGCGGCGACGTGCGGCCTATCGGCGCGCGCCATTCCTTCCGCGTCGATGTTCGCCTGATCGCGGCAAGCAACCTGCCATTGAAGGATCTGGTTTCCGCCGGGCATTTCATGCCCGAACTATATGAGGCCCTTGCCCACACAACGGTGGCCTTGCCTCCGCTCCGCCAGCGCGCGGGCGACATTCCGGCACTGGCCCGGCATTTCCTTGCGCGCATTGGCGAACAACCCGGCCTGCGCCCGCTCGGCATAACCGATAGCGCGCTTTCGCTGCTGGGAGCCTACGACTGGCCCGGCAATGTCCGCCAGCTTCAGGCCGTGCTGTTCCGCGCCGCCGTGTTCTGTGATGGCGATGCGCTGACGAGCGAGGATTTCCCCCAGCTTTCCAACCTGATCGGCAGCGAACTGCTGTTGCCCTCGCAGCCCATGCAGGAAGGCGTGGGCGTTCTGCTCTACACGCCCGACGGCAACCTGCGTCCACTGGAAGAAATCGAGGCGGATGTCATCCGCCTCGCAATCGGCCATTATCGCGGCCGCATGACCGAAGTGGCGCGGCGGCTTGGGATCGGGCGCTCGACGCTTTACCGAAAGCTCAGCGACCTCGGAATCGACAGCGCGGCCTAGCAGGCCCTCGTCAGGCCCTTGACCGCGGCCTTGGTCAACGGCTGCCGCGTTGCACCGCAGACCTTGCCTTGCGCGTTCGTCGCCACGACGAGCGGTACGGCGAGCGAAGTCCCGTCCGAAGCGCTCATCAGCATCCGCCGCGCCTCTCGCCATTCGACCGCGCGGGTTGCGGGGTAGGTTCCGATGGATGGCGGCGGCTCCTTGTCGATCCAAGCAACGACGATCGGCCTCTGGCCGCGCCATTCGGAGATACGCGGCAGTTCCTTGAGCTCGGCCACACAGGGCGCGCAGTAGCGGGATCCGAAGATCACCAGCGAATTGGCCGGAAGCGGAGACGGAGCACCCGCGCCGGCGAGCGCTCCGAGCAGGGCCAAAGCCGCAATCGCCTTTCCTGTCATTCGCTCGTCCTTTCCAACGGCCATGCTAATCCCATCGCAGGCGCTGGCAAGACGTCGCTCACTCAACCTCCCTGCTGCGGCTCCATTTCAGGGTCATCCCTGCCGGTCAGGATCAGGTTGCGAGCCACGCTGATGTCGCCCGTTTCGACCTGCAACGCGAGGCGCTTCTCATCTAGCGTGCGGTAGTGGTTGACCGCGCGGCCGATCTCCTCGCGGCTGATCGAAAGTTGTTCGAGCGCTCCGCGTGCAAGCTTTACTGCAGATTCCTGCACTTCGCGCACCACGACCACGGCGGGGGTCCCGGCCAGCGCCATGGCGGCGCGGCGGTCATAGGCGCGGACCAGGATCGAGGCCTTGGGAAACGCCTCATGCACAGCCTCGACCAGCGCGGTGTCGACAGCCTCCCCGTCCATGCAGAAGGCAATCACTTCCGCTTCGTCGCCGCCCGCCTGCCGCAACAGGTCGATGCGGGTGCCGTCACCGAAATGGACCTCGGCACCGAAGCGCTTGGCGACGTCGATCATCTCGACATCGGTATCGACGGTTGAGACCTGAACCTTGGCCGCGTGCAGGATCTGCGCGACAGTCTGGCCGAAGCGGCCATAGCCGACCACGATGGCGCTGGCTCCGTCCGCGCTTGGACCGGCGCGCTCCTCCTTTGATTGAGCAGTGCCGTCGCGCAGGCCGCGCGTCAGCATCATCAGGAACGGGGTGGTCGCCATGGATACGGTGACGACGGCGCCGAACAGGCTGGCTGCCTGGGCATCGATCAGCGCGCCGCGGCTCGCCTGGGCGAAGAGCACGAAGCCGAATTCGCCGCCCTGGCTGAGTAACAAGCCAAGCCCCAGAGCGCCGCGCCAAGCCATGCCGAACAGCCGCGCGATGCCGAAGATCAGGGCAGCCTTCACCGCGATTACCGCGAGCGCCATGGCAACCACGAAGACGGGATTTTCAGCAATCGCGCGCAGGTCCAGCATCATGCCGACCGAGACGAAGAACAGCCCGAGCAGGATCGAGCGGAAGGGCTCGACGTCGGCCTCGATCTCGTGGCGATAGGGGCTGTCCGCCAGCATCACGCCCGCGACAAACGCGCCGAGCGCGCTCGACAGGCCAAGTGCTTCCATAATCGCCGCGGCGGCGAGCACGGTGAACAGGCCGGCGACGACGAACATCTCCTGCTCGCCAAGGCCCGCGATCAGGCGAAACAGTGGGCGCACGATGAATCGGCCGGCAAAGATAAGCCCGGCCACGGCCGCGAGCGAGAGCAGTGCCTGCATCCAGCCCGATGGCCCGCCGGCTGCCGCCGGATCATGTCCGATCGCGGCAATGATCGTGATCAGCGGGATGATCGACAGGTCCTGGAACAGCAGGATGGCAAAGGCGCGCTCACCAAATGGCGTGCGCAGGCGGCCCGAGCTTTGCAGCATCGGCAGGACCTGAGCCGTGGAAGACAGCGCCAGGGGCAGACCGAGTGCCAGAGCCGCCGCCCAGTGAAAGCCCGCGCCCCAGGCAGCCACGCCGGTGAGCGCCAGGCCGCAGACCACAACCTGCAAGCCGCCGATGGCGAAAATGTCGCGCCGCATGGCCCAAAGGCGCGTCGGGTTGAGCCCAAGCCCCACCACAAACAGCAGCAACGTGATCCCAAGTTCGGCAATACCGAGTTTGCCTTCCGCATCGCCGACGAGTCCCAAGACCTGCGGACCGACCAGCGCGCCCGCGACGAGGTAGCCCAAGGTCGCACCAAGTCCGAACCGGCGGAACACCAGCACGAAGGCAATGGCGAAACCGAGCAGGATGACCGCATCGGCAAGGGCGGAATGTCCCGCTTCGTGCATTGGCGCGCCCCTTATGCCAGCTGGCTGAAGTCGGTCAGCGCCGCATCACGCATACCGCGCCAGACGTCGCGCGCCTGGACCGTTTCGTACACATCATGGACGCGCAGCAGGTGAACGCCGGCGTCCATGGCCTTGAGCGCGAGGGCAAGGCTTCCCCCCAGCCGCTTGTGCGCGGGAGCCTCGTTCGAGAGCGCGCCGATCATCCGCTTGCGGCTTGCCCCTACCAGCAACGGCTGGCCGAGCGCGTGGAACAGAGGCAAGGCGTTCACCAGCGCGAGGTTTTCGGCGAGTGTCTTGCCAAAACCTATGCCGGGATCGAGCACGATCTTCTCACGCCCAATCCCCGCGGCCAGCGCGGCGTCGCGCCGTTCACGCAGCCAGTCGAACACATCGAGCACGACATCGCCGTAACTTCCGCCTTCGTGCAGGTTTTCGCCATCGCCCGGTGCATGCATGAGCACGACAGGCGCTCCCGATGCCGCTGCCAGTTCCATCGAGCGTGGATCGTGGCGCAGGCCGGACACGTCATTGATCACGTGCGCGCCTGCACCGAGCGCGGCCTCCATCACGCTCGCGCGGCGGGTGTCGACGCTGATTGCCGCGCCCATGGCGGCGAGAGCCTCGACCGCCGGGACTACGCGCTTTACTTCGTCCCCTTCCCAGACCGCCGCCGCGCCGGGTCGGGTGCTCTCTCCGCCAACATCAACGATGGCCGCCCCTGCCTCTACCATGCGCGCGGCATGGGCGGCGGCGGCCTCGGGCTTGTCGAGGAATTCGCCGCCGTCGGAAAAACTGTCCGGCGTAACGTTGAGAATGCCCATGACCTGCGGCTGATCGAGCCGGATTGTCCGTGCACCGCACTGGATCGGCGCATGGACGCGCTTCAGGTTTTCAAACTGGACGGTAACATCGTCAGGCAGCGCGGGAAGCGCGCTTTCCAGCTGCCGCGCCGAATAGCGCTCGCGCCGCACCACCTTGCCGTTTTCCCGGCTGACCGGGGCAAATCGGCTTGCCCAGACCATCGATCCGCCCAGCCTGATGCAATCGCCCTCCTCGCTCTGCGGGCTTTCGGCGAGGGCGATCGGGCGGAGATAGACGTTGAGGGGCATGCCGGGAGAGCTAGTCCTCCGTGGCGAGGAGGTAAAGCTTCCGCAGCGCGTCGATTGGCTTCAATTCGCCTTCGTGTTCGATATGCCAGAAAGTCCAGCCATTGCAGGCGGGCGCGCCTTGCAGCTTGGCGCCAAGGCCATGGATCGAGCCGATCTCATCACCCGAAACCAGCGAGCCATCGGCGCGCACGGTGGCGCTAAGCCGCCGCTTCTTGTCGGTGATCACCGTGCCGGCAGCGATCCAGCCGGTTTCGATCAGCGTGCCGAATGCCACCTTCGGCGCCGAGCGGGGGCTTTGCATGGTCTTGAGTGCGGACTCATCCAGCGGCAGCGCCATCTCGATGCGTTCGAGCGCGGCTTCGCGGTAATTGCTTTCACGCTCGCAGCCGATCCATTCGCGGCCCAGGCGTTTCGCCACCGCGCCGGTGGTGCCGGTGCCGAAGAAGGGATCGAGCACAACGTCGCCCTTGTTGGTCGTCGCCAGCATGACGCGGTAGAGCAGTGCCTCGGGCTTTTGCGTCGGGTGCACCTTGGTGCCGCCCTTCTTCAGGCGTTCCTGCCCATTGCAGATCGGCAGGACCCAGTCCGAGCGCATCTGCAACTCGTCGTTGAGCGTTTTCATCGCCGTGTAATTGAAGGTGTACTTCGCCTTCTCACCCATCGACGCCCAGATCAGCGTTTCATGCGCATTGGTGAAGCGGGTACCCTTGAAATTGGGCATGGGGTTCGCCTTGCGCCAGACAACGTCGTTGAGGATCCAGAAGCCCATGTCCTGCATCATCGCGCCAAGGCGGAAGATGTTGTGGTAGGATCCGATCACCCAGATCGCGCCATCGGGCTTCAACACGCGGCGCGCTTCGGTCAGCCATTCGCGGGTGAACTTGTCATAGGCGGCGAAGCTGTCGAACTGGTCCCAGTGATCGGTCACGGCATCGACATGGCTGCCGTCCGGACGCGACAGGTCACCGCCCAGCTGCAGGTTGTAGGGTGGGTCAGCGAAGACGAGATCGACCGAGGCCGAGGGCAGCGAACGCATCGCCTCGACGCAGTCACCGGGGATGATCTGGCCGAGCGGAAGCTCGACACGGACATCCGCCTGGCGGGCGCGCGGTTTGAGCAGAGTTTGCACCATTGGACTTCCAATCCCCCGAAACAGAACGCCCTGATTGAGTTATCCACAGCCCCACGTCAAGCTGCGACTCGCCGGGAATCCTTGTGAATCCGAGGTTTGGGCGGCGTTCTGAAGAGAGAACGAAACGAGTCCCACACATCATCTGGAGTCTCGCTCAGGAAGCAGGACTCAACATCTGGTGGTGTGGCGCGGAGGACTCGGAAGGTAAATTTTCGCGCTCAGGCCGGCGGCAGGCCCGGATCAACGCCGGTAAGGTCGATGGAAACTTCCCACAAACGCCGCGCGACATCGGGATCAAGCGCTTGCGGCATGCGCTCGGCCGGTCCGGACCGGCCGCGCATTTCCCGAAAGCCCTGCGGCCCCCAGTAGCTTCCGGAAGCGGCAGATCTATCGGTGGCGGCCTGCAGGGCGGGCCACGCCCCTTGTGCCGCCGTATTCAGGATCATGCCGATCAGCGAGAAGGCCAGGCCTCCGCCCGGAATGTAGCGCGCCAGGTCCGTAGAGGCGACGCCTGGATGGCAGGCCAGGGCCGCTACCGGAGACCCGGCCGCGCGCAGACGCCGATCCAGCTCGAACATATGCAAGAGGTTCGCCAGCTTGCTTTGGTAATAGAACCGCCCCCGGTGGTAGCCTTTCGATCCATCGAGATTATCGAAATCGATCCTGCCGCTCTTGTGGGCAATGCTCGACGTGATGACCACACGCGATCCCGGCGTTTCAGCCAGCTTTGGCAGCAGCAGCCCGGTAAGTGCAAATGTGCCGAGGTGGTTCACGCCAAACTGCAGCTCGAAACCCTGCTTGGTCAGGGTCAGCGGCGGGGTCATGACGCCGGCATTGTTGAGAAGCACGTCTATCCGCGCTTCCCGCTCCGCCAGTTCCGCCGCGGCGCGCACCGATGCGAGATCGGCCAGGTCGAGCGGCAGAAAGGCGAGATCTGCCCCCGATACTCCAGCCCTGATCCGCGCCATGGCTTCCTCGGCCTTGGCCTTGCCGCGGCATGCGAGAAGTACCCGGGCACCGCGCGCGGCCAGGACTTTCGCTGATTCAAAGCCTAGACCAGTGTTTGCCCCGGTCACGATGAACGTACGTCCCTCCTGCGAAGGGACATCGGCATCGGTAAATCCGCTCATAGGGTGAGCTCCAGTTGTGCGACGGGGGCAAAGCTGCGGCGGTGCAAGGGCGTCGGCCCGTGCAGGCGCAAGGCTGCGAGATGTTCGGGCGTCCCGTAACCTGCATTACGCTCCCAGCCGTAATGCGGATGGCGCTCCGCTGCTTCGCGCATCATACGGTCGCGGTGTTCCTTGGCGATGATCGAAGCGGCGGAGATGCAGGGCTCGATAGCATCGCCGCCAACGATCGGGCGTGCCGGCCAGCACCATTCGGGGCGGCGGCCCTGCGGCGTCAGGTTGCCGTCGACCAGGACCTGCCCAGGTTCCTCATCCAGTTGCTCGCATAGGGCCTGAACTGCCAGCGTCATTGCCAGCATGGTCGCGCCGAAAATGTTGAGGCGGTCGATCTCTTCCACATCGACCACGCCTACGGCCCAGCGGCAACGGCGCTTGATGCGTTCCTCAAGGCGCGCGCGGGCGTCGCGGCTGAGCTTTTTCGAATCGTCGAGCCCCGCCGGACGGGGACTGCACAGCACGACCGCCGCCGCGACCACCGGCCCGGCAAGCGGGCCGCGGCCCGCCTCATCCACGCCAATTGTCAGGCCGCGCCTGCTATTCATCGACCCGGACTTGGCAAGCAGGAATGGTTCGCCCATCTTCGCGCCCATGAAACGTCAAACCCTTTGCCTGATCCTATCGCCCCTGCTCCTCCCCCTCGCAAGCTGCGGCGCGACTGCCGCTGGGGATAGCACAATCCGGGGATCGGCCGATTTCGCCGAAACCAAGCCATTTACCACGCGCGAGGTCGCCAAGCTGGACGAGCCCTGGGCCCTGGCCCTGCTGCCCGAAAACAAGTCCGCGCTGGTGACCGAGAAGAAGGGCAAGCTCAAGCTGGTCGATTTGACCAGCGGCGTTGTGACTGACGTCAGCGGCACGCCGCAGGTTGCCTATGGCGGACAGGGCGGTTTCGGCGACGTCGCGCTTTCACCGACGTTCAGCAAGGACGGGATGGTCTACCTGACCTGGGCCGAAGCCGGCGACGGCGACACGCGGGGCGCGGTGATGGGCCGGGCGAAGCTGGTACGCGATAACACTTCGGCACGGCTTGAAGGGCTTGAGGTTATCTGGCGGCAGGTTCCCAAGGTAACCGGACGGGGTCACTACAGCCACCGGATCCAGTTTTCGCCCGATGGCAAGTACCTGTTCCTCTCATCAGGCGAACGGCAAAAGTTTACCCCGGCGCAGGACCTGACAGTCAATCTCGGCAAGATGCTTCGCCTGACGCTGGACGGCAAACCCGCCCCGGGCAATCCTTTCGCGGACAAGGGCGGGGTAAGCGCGGAAATCTGGTCTTATGGTCACCGCAACCTGCTCGGCGTGGCCTTCGACGCGGAGGGCCGGCTTTGGGACATCGAACATGGACCGGCAGGCGGAGACGAACTGAACCTCGTCAAACCCGGACAGAACTATGGCTGGCCGCTTGTGTCAAACGGCGATCACTATGACGGCAAGCCCATTCCACGCCACAACACCCGGCCAGACCTAGCAGCCCCGGCGCTTAGCTGGAATCCGGTGATCGCTCCGGGCGCGATGATCATCTGCAAGTGCGACAAGTTTCCTGCGTGGAAAGGCAATGCCCTGATCGCCGCACTGGGCGTGCAAGGGCTGGTTCGCGTTACCATCAACGGCGAGAGTGCCAAGGAGGCGGAGCGCTTCAACATGGACGCCCGCATGCGCGGCATTGCCGAAGGCTCCGATGGCCGCCTGTGGATGTTGCAAGACGGTCCCGGGGGGCAGTTGATCGAGGTTCTGCCGCGCTGAATCGTTGCACGGGGGCGCTTTCGCCCTATCGGCCCGCGCTTCATGGCCAACCTGATCCCCCTTGCCGATGTTTCGCCCGACCTGGTCGAGCAGGTGCTCGACATCGCTTTCGAGCCCGAACGCCGCCAGCGTACCGCCTACAAGGTGCGCGAGGGGACTGACTGGCTGCCCGGCCTGTCTTTTGCCGCGCTCGACGAGGATGACATGTTGGCCGGCACGATCCAGTGCTGGCCCGTCGCGCTGACTGACGAAGCTGGCCGCCGCCACCCGATGATCATGGTTGGCCCCGTCGCCGTCCTGCCGGAGCATCAGGGGCGCGGATACGGCAAGGCCCTGATGACGGCCGCGCTGGCCGCGATCGACCCGCGCGCGCCGCTGCCGCAGGTCATGATTGGCGATCCTGAGTATTATGGCCGCTTCTGGGGCTTCACCAACGAGCGTACTGGCGGGTGGGACCTCCCCGGCCCGTTCGAGCAGCGCCGCCTGCTGGTGCGCTGCGAGAACCCGGCCGTCCTGCCCGAAAAGGGCATGCTGGGGCCTTGGCGCGGCTGAACCGATCTGGCATCGACTCTCCGATGCCTTACGAACCGCCACCCGAACTTGCCGGACTGTCGCTGAGCGAAATTGCCGGGCTGGTCGAGGCGCGCAAATTGCCGCCTGTGGACCAGTGGCAGCCGGATAAACGCGGCGACTCTGAAATGCGCATCGCTACCGACGGCAAGTGGTTCCACCAGGGCGGAGAGATCACCCGACCGGCCATGGTCCGCGCCTTCTCCTCCCTGCTGCGGCGCGATGCGGACGGCCAGCACTGGCTGGTGACGCCGCAGGAAATGCTCTCCATCGAGGTCGAGGATGCCGCCTTCGTGGCGGTGGATGTAGTGCGGCAGGGCGACGCCCTCGCCTTCCGCCTCAATAGCGACGACACTGTGATTGCGGGGCCGGACCACCCAATCATGGCGCGCGGCAATGCCGAGGTGCCGGCGCTCTACGTCGGCGTGCGGCACGGCAGCGAAGCGCGGCTTAACCGCTCGACCTATGCCCAGCTGATCGAACTGGCACTCGAGGGCGGTGAACTATCTGTCACCAGCCGGGGCCAGACCTTTCCCTTGGTGCCGCGATGAGCGACCTGCACACGCGGGTATCCGCACTTTACCGGGCCGGTTATGATGGCTCCCCCGCCCCAGCGCTGTTCGAGGATTGGAGCGCGGTCAAGGTCGAGCAGTTTCGCCCTGCCGCCGTCCTCGTCGCCATGACCGAGCGTGAGGAGCCGGGCATGATCCTGCTGCACCGCCCCTCGAACATGCGCGCGCACCCGGGTCAAATCGCGTTTCCCGGCGGCAAGGTTGATCCCGGCGAGAGCGCCGAGGAAGCCGCCCTGCGCGAGGCGTGGGAAGAGCTGGCCATTCCGCCTGAAAAAGTGCGTATCATCGGCAAGGGCGATATCTATCGGGCGCATTCGGGCTTCGAGATCACCCCGGTACTCGCTACGGTTCCCCCCGATCTTGAAATCATTCCCAACCCCACCGAGGTGGCCCAGTGGTTTGAACCACCGGTTGCACATATGCTCGATCCGGCTAACCACGCGGAGAAGTGGGCGGAATGGGAAGGCGGCATGCGGCCATATTACGAAATCCTGTGGAGAGAGCATAACACCTGGGGGGTGACCGCGGCGATCATCGTCAACATGGCAAAGCGGCTAGGCTGGCATGGCTGAACGGCTGCCCGTAGCCGACTGGACGTCGCGCGAGGACCTTGCGGCGCTGGTCACGGCACTTGGCCCCGGGAACGCGCGTTACGTAGGCGGCGCGGTGCGCGACACGTTGCTCGGGATCGACGTCAAGGACGTCGACATTGCCACGCCGCTGCGGCCGCTGAAAGTGATCGGAAAGCTTAAGGACGCCGGCATCAAGGCAATTCCCACGGGCATAGATCATGGCACGGTCACCGCGCTGATCCCTTTCGGGCCGATCGAAATCACCACCTTGCGCCATGATGTCAGCACTGACGGCCGCCGCGCAACCGTGGCCTTTGCTGACGACTGGCAGGACGATGCGGCGCGGCGCGATTTCACCATGAACGCACTTTATGCCGATCCCGAGACGCTTGAAGTCCACGACTGGTTCGGTGGTCTCGATGACCTGAAGGCGCGGCGCGTCCGGTTTATCGGCGATGCTCGTGAGCGCATCCGCGAAGACCACTTGCGGATCCTGCGCTATTTCCGGTTCCAGGCACGGTTTGGATCACAGCCGGCGGATGGAGAAGCCGAGGCCGCCTGTTCCGAACTGGCCGCAACGCTCAAGGGCTTGTCGCGCGAGCGGATCGGCATGGAGATGCTCAACCTGCTCGGCCTGCCCGATCCCGCGCCAACCGTGACGCGCATGCAGGAGCTGGGCGTGCTGGCCGAAGTCCTGCCGGAAGCAGACGTGGCCGCGCTTGCGGCGCTGGTGGCGCAGGAACAGAAGCAAGCCATCGCCCCGGACCCGTTTCGCCGCCTCGCCGCGCTGCTACCTGCTGACGTGCCGCTGGCCGAACAGGTGGCGAGCAGGTTCCGCCTTTCCGGCGCGCAGAAGAAACGGCTGGCGACGGCGGCAGGGCGCAGTGCCAGCGAGCACGATGCCCGCGCCCTCGCCTACCGCCTCGGCCTTGATGGCGCGCTCGACCGATTGCTGATCACCGCGGCTGACACCTCCGCCCTCCCGGGCTGGGACATACCCACTTTCCCGCTAAAGGGCGGCGAGATCGTGGCGCGAGGTGTGAAGGCAGGTCCCGAAGTCGCCCGCATCCTGCGCACGGTTGAGGACCAGTGGATCGCCACTGGCTTCGATAACGCCCGGATTCCGGCCTTCCTCGATGCCGCCATCGCCGCGGTCAGGTAAGCGAAAGCCGGCGCGCGATATGGTTCGGGCATGAACCCTGAAGACCTGATTGATTTCCTCAAGGGGCAACCGCTGCTGTCACTGGCGTTGGCCGCGGTCTTCGTCACGGTTTTGGGCGGGATGCTGCGCCCCGCCCTTCCGCGCCTTGGCGGCGTGGTTCGCGGGCTGGGCAATCTGGGCCTCGTGGCTGCGCTGCTGCTGACCATCGCGCAGGTTGCGCGGCTCAATCCCGGCGCAGAGTTCAGCCTGCCCGGCGTCGGCTTGCCCGAACAGAAGGTTGAGGGCACCGAAACGAGGGTACAAATGTCGCGCGACGGGCATTTCTGGATCCGCACAGAGGTCAACGGTGCGCCGGTGCGCTTCATGGTCGATACCGGCGCGACGCTGACCGCAATGTCGCCGCCAGTGGCCGAGCGCGCCGCCGTGGAGAAACAGCCGATGCGCGCGCCAGTGATCCTCAAGACAGCCAATGGCCAAACCATGGCCGAACTGGTGACTATCGAGGAATTGCGCTTCGGCAACGTGGTCGCCCGCGATCTCGATGCGGTAGTCGCGCCAGGTCTGGGCGAGACCAACGTGCTCGGCATGAACTTCCTGTCGCGGCTCAAGTCCTGGCGGGTCGAGGGCAAGACTCTGGTGCTGGTGCCCAACAACCCGCAGGCTCCGCTGGCAGGTGACGAACCCGCCTAGAACTTGTTATCCCTCGGGAAGCCCGTTGGCGGCAGACGTCCGGCCGCGCCGCGCGCGACCTTCCACAGGCGCATGTCGCTTTCGGTGCGGGTGCGGCCAGTTTCGCCGCCCATCTTCCAGCTGAGGCCCTCATCGAGCTTAAGCGTCACCGCATCGGCGAGGCCTCCGTCGCGATAGCGTTGCAGCGTGACGCCCTGCCCCTTGGCGAGCACGGGCAGTTCCTCGAGGCTGAAGATCACCAGCTTGCGGTTGTCACCCACCACTGCAACGTGATCGTGCTCGGCGGGGATTTCGCGCACCACGGCGAGCTTCACGCCGGGTTTTGTCGTCATCACGCCGCGGCCCTTGCGGGTTTCGGCGAGCAGCTCGTCGGCCTCCGCTGCGAAGCCGCGCCCGGCGTTGCTGGCCAGCAGGAGCTGCGCCTTGGGGCGATAGACCAGCAGGGCGACAATCTCTGCCCCGGCATCGATATCCACCATGGTCCGGATCGGCTCGCCAAAGCCGCGCGCGGAGGGGAGCTTGTCGCAACCGAGCGTGTAGAAGCGGCCATTGTCGCAGGCGACCAGCAGCTTGTCGGTGGTCTGAGCATGGAGCGCGAAGGCGGGGCCGTCGCCCTCCTTGAACTTGAACTCCTTGTCGAGCGGCTCGTGGCCAGAGGCACCGCGCACCCAGCCCTTGGCCGAGAGGATCACCGTTACCGGTGCCTTCTCGATCATCGCGTCCATGCTGAATTCCACCGTCGGCGCGGCCTCGGCAATCGTCGTGCGGCGGCGGCCGAGCGCAGTGTCCTCCGCATAGTCCTTGCGCAGGTTGCCCAAATCACGCTTCAGCCGCGTGCGCTGGCGAGCCGGGCTTTCGAGCAGCTTTTCCAGTTCGTCCTTCTCGGCCAGCAGGTCATCCCGCTCGCGCCGCAGCTCCATCTCCTCGAGCTTGCGCAGGGAGCGGAGCCGCATGTTGAGAATGGCTTCGGCCTGGCGGTCGGTCAGGCTGAACTCGGCCATCATCACCGCCTTGGGCTCATCCTCGGTGCGGATGATCTCGATGATCCGGTCAAGGTTGAGGTAGGCGATGATATAGCCGTCGAGCAGTTCGAGCCGGTCGGCGATCTTCGCCAACCGGTGCTGGCTGCGCCTGATCAGGATGTCGATCTGGCTCTTGACCCATTCGAGCAGCAGAAGCCGCAGCGAAAGCACGCCGGGGGTGCGTGTATCGTCGAGCACGTTGAGGTTGAGGCTGAACCGGTTTTCCAGATCGGTCAGCTTGAACAGCGATTCCTTGAGCAGCTCCGGATCGACATTGCGGCTCTTGGGCACGAAGACGATGCGGATCTGCTCGTCGCTCTCATCGCGCACGTCCTCCAGGATCGGCAGCTTCTTGTCGGCAATAAGCTGGGCCACCTGTTCGATCAGCTTGCTCTTGCCGACCATGTAGGGGATCTCGGAAATGACGAGCTGCCACTGGCCGCCCGGCAGTTTCTCGATGCCGGTCTCTTCCCAGTTGCCGTCCTTGTCCTTGCCGGTCGAAAAGCGCCCGCGCACGCGGATCGCGCCCTTGCCGGTTTCGTAGGCGCGGCTGATCACTTCCGGGCTGTCGACGATGACGCCGCCGGTCGGTAGGTCCGGCCCGTGGAAAATCTCCATCAGCTGGGCGTGCTCGGCGTGCGGATTGTCGATCAGCATCAGCGTCGCGTCGATGATCTCGTGGACGTTGTGGCTGGGGATGCTGGTCGCCATGCCCACGGCGATGCCCGATGACCCATTGGCCAGCAGGTTGGGGAACAGGCCGGGGAAGATTTCCGGCTCTTCCTCTTCGCCATTGTAGGTCGGGATGAAGGTCACAGTGCCTTCATCGAGCCCGGCCATCAGCTGGACCGCGGTCTTGGTCAGCCGTGCTTCGGTGTAGCGATAGGCGGCGGCGTTATCGCCGTCGATATTGCCGAAGTTTCCCTGCCCTTCGACCAGCGGATAGCGCAGGCTGAAATCCTGCGCGAGGCGGACCATCGCGTCATAGACCGACTGGTCACCATGCGGGTGGTACTTGCCGATCACGTCACCCACCACGCGCGCCGACTTCTTGAAGGCATCGCTGGGGTTGAGCTTCAACTGCCGCATTGCCCAGAGCAGGCGGCGATGCACCGGCTTCAACCCGTCGCGCAGGTCGGGCAGCGAGCGCGCGGTTATCGTCGACAGCGCATAGACGAGATAGCGCTCGGACAGCGCGCTATCGAAAGGCGCATCGACGATGGCGTCAAAGGGATCGGGTTCGGTCGTAGCGGTTACCATGGCCCGGATGCCTTAGCCGTGCGACCGGGCGGGCGGAACCGGGGGAACCAGTTTTTCCGCCGTTCGTTCTGATCTTCCGAACACCCTGCCCACAAGGGCACAATCCCGGAGCACATCATGACAAAGCGCGTCCTCATTCTCGCCACCGACGGTTTCGAGCAGTCCGAACTGATGGACCCGAAAAAGGCGCTCGAAGATGCCGGTTTCGAAACCGTTGTCGCGAGCATGAAGCCCGGCGTCATCCGCGGCTGGAAGGACAAGGACTGGGGCGAGAGCGTCTCGGTCGACGCCCTGCTCGACGATGTCGAAGCCGCCGATTTTGACGCCCTGCTGCTTCCCGGCGGGCAGATGAACCCCGATATCATGCGCATGCAGCCGCGCGCCATTGAACTGGTCGAAGACTTCGACGACGCCGAAAAGCCGATCGCCGCGATCTGCCATGGCCCCTGGCTGCTGGTTGAGGCCGACATTGTTGACGGCAAGCGCGTCACCGGCTGGCCCTCGATCCGCACCGACCTCGAAAACGCCGGCGCCGAAGTGCTCGACGAACAGGTTGTGGTCGATGGCCACCTGATCACCAGCCGCATGCCCGGCGACATCCCGGCCTTCAACGAGGCCTTCATCGCCGCGATCAACGAATTGGAAGAGGTCGACTGATCCGAGCCAAGTTGATGAAGTACATGCTGGGCGCGGATAACTCGCCATAGAGGCGCGCCCAGACGCAGCAAAGCCGCGCTGGGGGGCGCGGCTTCTGGAGGTAGTGGAACTGGACAAGGTCAAAGAGCGGGGTGGAGCTTGGCAGGTTTTGGGCGTGTAGGAAAATGGTTTGCAATCACGCGCACGACGTTCGCAAATCCCAGTCGCAAGCAAGATCAGAAACGAACAATCAATTCACAAGCCACGCCCCAGATTCCGTACTCCTAGATGAGAGGTCCAGTAAACTCTACCTGCACTTCAGAGCCCATGGTGTAAATCATCATTCTATAATAATGACCGTCAGAAGAGTTCTTGAAAACAATATCTGACCCACCTTGCATGAACGGCTTAGTTTCGTATCTGAATCCACGCCTTCCGAGTGAAGTCTTGTGGAAATCCACCACTTCCGCAAGTCCGGAACTCACCCGGTACACGACCTGGTAGGCGTCTTGGCCGTAGCGCTTCTTCGACGAAGAAGATCGTATCGTCGCTCCGGGCATCACGTCAAAAAAGTCTGGAACATTAGATTCATGCCCTGACGACCTTGCAGGCATGCTGCCGCCGACCGCAACAGCGGCTCCACTGGCAGCATTAACTTCCGGAGATGCGGGTGCAGAGTATTGCGTTGCAGAACTATTTCCATCCCCGCAGGCTGCGAGCGCGAAATAGGAAATACTGCTCACGGCTGCCGCCAACTTGAAGCGTAACGACCTTTGCATGACAATCTCCAGACCTTCGAGAGCAAGTTGAAGACCGCCCCACGCAGCACTCCGCCTACCGGCTCCCATCCCCCAAATTTGGCTGAACATACCCAGCCCCCGCAGAAATGCACGCCCTCTCTACAACCGCTGCATATCCCGGCTCTCCCCTGGAATTCGCACTTCCATACCGTCCAGCGCCTCGCCCAGTTCGATCTGGCATGAAAGCCTGCTGGTGCGCGTAACCCCTGCCGCCAAGTCCAGCATGTCCTCCTCGTCGTCACTCGCGCGCGGCAGCTTGTCGAACCACTCCGGCGCGACGATGACGTGGCAGGTGGAGCAGGCCATCTGGCCTTCGCAGGTGCCTTCGAGCGGCATCCCGGCGGCCTGAGCCGCTTCGAGCAGGCGGGTGCCGGGTTCGGCTTCGGCGAATAGTTCGGCGTCACCGTTGATGAACTTGATGCGGACCACGGGTCAGACTCCTGCGCCTGCGCGGCGGCCTCGAGTGCGCGGCAGGCCTGTTCGACCTCTTCTTGCGTCGAATAGCGGCCAAAGCCAAGCCGGATTGAATTGCGCGCCTCTGACGGTTCGAGGCCGATGGCGGACAGAACGCGGCTGGGCTTGCCCGTACCGCTTCCGCAGGCCGAGCCTGCCGAGAAGGCCACATTGCGGCAATCGCTCATCAGGCGGGGGAAATTGAGGCCCTCCAGCCGCAAGTTGAGGTTGCCTGGCCAGCGCGACACCTCGCTGCCGTTCACCGTCCAGCGGTGGAGGATCGAGCGGGCGAGCGCCGCAAGGCCCGACAGGTGCTGGAAATCGGCGTCCATCCGCTCCTTTGCCAGCGCCGCCGCCGCGCCGAACCCGGCGCAGAGCGCGGGGCTGAGCGTGCCCGAGCGCAGGCCGCCTTCCTGCCCGCCGCCGTGGATAAACTCGCCGATCTTCACCCCGTCACGCACCCACAGCGCGCCGATGCCCTTGGGGCCGTACATCTTGTGGGCTGTTACGGCGATCAAGTCCGCGCCTTCGGGCGGGGCGATCTTGCCGGCGCCCTGCACGGCATCGCAGAGGAACAGTGCGCCTGCCTCATGCGCGCGCTCGGCCAGCCGCGCGACGGGCTGGATCGTGCCGATCTCGTTGTTGACCTGCATGACGGCGACGAGGCCGGTGCCCTCGGCGAATTCCACTTCCGGATCGACGAGGCCATCAGGGCCGACCGGCAATTCCTGAATGTCCGCGCCGGTGGCCACGGCAGCGTTAAACACGGCGGAATGCTCGATGGCCGAAACCGCGATGTTCCCGCGCGGAACCGAGCGGATCGCCTGGTTGATCGCCTCTGTCGCGCCGCTGGTGAAGATCACCCGGCCGCCTTTTGGCAGCAGCGAGGCCACCTGCTCGCGCGCCACCTCAACCGCCGATGCCGCCGCCCGTCCGGCACGGTGCATCGAGTGCGGATTGGCAAAGCCCATGGACTCCGGCCCCGACAGCCACGGCATCATTGCCGCCAGCGCCTCGGGTGCCAGCGGGGTGGTGGCCTGATGGTCAAGGTAGATGAAATCCGAAGCCATGTTCACAATCGTTGCTTTTTCAAGGCTCGTTTCTATATAGCGCCTGCTTCCCGATCATAGCCCCAAGCGGACCGGCCATCCGAAATAACCGGATGCCGCGCAAGGGGCCTTCAGCGCAAGGTCAGTGCCACCCATGCCGTCAGTCATCTTTCCCGGACCCGAAGGCCGTCTTGAAGGACGTTTCCAGCCGGCATCGCGCCCGCGTGCGCCCGTGGCGATGATCCTCCACCCGCACCCGCAGGCGGGCGGCACGATGAACGATCGCATCACGATGGCCATGTACAAGACCTTCGTGGCGCGCGGTTTTGCCGTGCTGCGCTTCAACTTCCGCGGCGTCGGCCGCAGCCAGGGCAGCTTTGACAACGGAATCGGCGAACTGTCCGATGCCGCGGCGGCGCTCGACTGGGTGCAGTCGATCCATCCCGAGGCGAGCACGACGTGGATTGCGGGCTATTCGTTTGGCGCGCTGATCGGCATGCAGCTGTTGATGCGCCGCCCGGAAATCCGCGGCTTCATCTCGGTTTCCCCGCCGGCCAACATGTACGATTTCAGCTTCCTCGCCCCGTGCCCGGCATCGGGCATCATCGTGCAGGGCGCGGCCGACACGGTGGTGACGCCGAACGCGGTGCAAAAGCTGGTCGACAAGCTGCGCACGCAGAAGCACATCACCATCCACCACGACGAAATCCCGCGCGCCAACCATTTCTACGAAAACGAAATGGATGACATGATGCTGGCGGTCGACAAGTACCTCGACTTCCGCCTCTCGCCGGATTGCCCGATCCGTTAATCCTGCTCGTCATCCCGGCGTAGGCCGGGATCCAGTCCCACAAAAAGTCGTCGCGTCGCGACGTCGTTCTTTTCTACGCTGGGTCCCGGCCTTCGCCGGGATGACGGTTATTTCGCCGTCTGATCCACCGGCGCCTTGCCGCTTTCATCCGGCAGGGTCCAGATGCCGATGTTGATCCCCGGGACCATGGCGAGGAACAGCATCAGCATCGCCTGCTTGGTCATCCCGCCCTTGCGCAGCAGGTAGATCGCCCCGAGCACGAGGGCGATGATCGTCAGCATCATGAGCGAGAGCGCGGTGTTGAGCATGGCGGCACGCATAGCGCCGCAAGTCGCCTGCAGAAAGTCCCCTTGTTTACGGCCGATTGCATTTGACAGGCGGCGACCTGCTTTCCCATCATGGTTGCATGAGCAACCAATCCCTCACCCGCCGCCAGGCGCTGGGCGGCCTGACCGCTGCTGCCGCGTCCTCCGCCCTCCCCTCGATCGCCTATGCAGCAACCGCCAGCCAGCAGGATCGTGCGACGAAACTGCTAGACGGCATTGCCTGGGACTTGCTGAAGCTTTCGCCCGAGGGTGCGACTTCGCTGGGCATCGATACCGGAGCCCATGCCGCTTTGCGTTCGCAGCTAGAGGACCGTTCGGCGGCCGGTCAGGCGAAGAAGGCCGCGCTGCTGCGCCGTGCGCTCAAGCAGGTGGCGGCGATCAACCCGTCCCGCGTGGACGATGCCACCCGCACCAGCCTTGCCGTGGTGAGGAGCGCGTTCAACACCGCACTCGATGGCTACCGCCTGCCTTATGGCGATGTTGCCATCGGCGGCTGGCGCAACACGCCCTATGTCGTGATCCAGAACGTGGGGGCCTATCTCGATACCCCGCGCTTCCTCGATGGCGATCATCCGGTGCGCGTCGCCAGTGATGCCGATGCCTATCTCTCACGCCTGACGCAGATGTCTTCACAGCTCGATGGCGAGCTCGAGAGGCTCAAAAGTGCCGGGGCCAAGGGGCTGATCGCGCCCGATTTCCTGCTCGACAAAGCGATCAGGCAGATGGAACAATCGATCGCCGACGCGGGCAGCGGCAACAGCGGGCTCGTCCAGTCGCTGGTCAATCGCACGCAGACCATTCCGGGTGACTGGGGCAAGCGCGCGCAGGGAATTGTCGCGGACAATGTCCTGCCCGCGCTCCAGCGCCAGCTCGCCGAACTGAAGAAGCAGCGCGCCAAGGCCACCTCCGAGGCGGGCATGTGGTCGCGCCCGCGCGGCGATGAATGGTACGCACTGGGGCCTGCGCGCCAGCACCACGACCCGGCTTGCTCCCAAGGAAATTCACGAGATCGGCAAGACCCAGCTCGCCGAATTGCAGGCACGGATGGAGCCGCTGCTGCAGAAGCTGGGCTATACCAAGGGCACGGTCGGCGCGCGGATGAAGGCGCTGGGCGAGGATCCGCGCTACCAGTTCCCCGAGAACGACGAGGGGCGGCGCGAGATCATCAAGCTGATGGAAGACAAGATCGCCTATATGCGCGCCCAGATGCCGCGCGCCTTTCGCCGCGTGGTGCCGGCCAAGCTGGAAATCCGGCGGCTCCCTGCTGCAGAGGAAGCCGGCGCACCCAACGCCTATGGCGGGGCGGGTTCGATCGATGGATCGATCCCCGGCAAGGTCTGGGTCAACTTGTCGAGCACCAGCCGCCACAACCGCTTCTCCGTGCCAGATCTGGTGTTCCACGAAGGCATCCCCGGCCACGTCTGGCAGGGCGAATATTCGAACCGCTTGCCGCTGATCCGCTCGCTGCTGGCCTTCAACGCCTATTCCGAAGGCTGGGCGCTCTATGCGCAGCAACTCGCGGACGAGCTGGGCGCCTATGACGATGATCCGGTAGGTCGGCTTGGATACCTGCAGGGCATCTCGTTCCGCTGCTGCCGCCTTGTCGTCGATACCGGCATCCACGCCATGGGCTGGAGCCGTGACAAGGCGCTGCAGTGGTTCCACGAGGCGAACGGGTCGGGCCTCGCCGAACTTGCGCCAGAGATCGACCGCTATTGCTCATGGCCCGGGCAGGCCTGCGGCTACAAGATGGGCCACAGCGAGATCAATCGCCAGCGCGACCGGGCGAAAGCAGCGCTGGGCGGCAAGTACGACCTGCGCGATTTTGACCAGGCGGTGGTCGATGGCGGCAATGTTCCGCTCGACGTACTGGCGCTCAATGTCGATCGCTACATTGCCGGAGCGCGCGGCGCCTGACGCAGCCCGCAACCCTTCGCACCGCCAAGCGTTAGGTCGCCACAGGGCGCAAGACGCCGCAAGCGAAGGGATGCGAGGCCATGTCGATTTTCAGCAAGATCAAGGACGCCATTTTCGGGAAAAAGCACGAGGAAGCGCCGGCGCCCGCGCCCAGCCCCTCCCCCGTGGACATGGCCAACGAGGCAGCAGCAGCGGCGACCGCAGCAGCCACGCCCGCACCAATGAGCGAGGTCGATGTCGAAGCCTCGCTCGATGCCATGCCGGGTGCCGGCAACCTGAACTGGCGCACCTCGATCGTCGACCTGATGAAGCTGGTCGGCATCGATGCCAGCTATGACAATCGCAAGGAACTCGCCCATGAACTGGGGGATGCGAACTATTCAGGCTCGGCCGAGGACAACATCATGCTGCACAAGCAGGTGATGAAGGCATTGGCGGATAACGGCGGAAAGGTGCCCGCCTCGATGCTCAACTGAGCGCTGCCCTCTCAGGCAAACGAAAGGCCGCGCCCACCGGGACGCGGCCTTTTCGCTTTCCGGAGGATCAGGACTTGCCGAAAAGGCCGCCTGCCAGCCCGCCAAGATCGTTGAGCGGGTTGCCGTCGCCATCGCGGTCAAGCATCCCGGCAAGGCCACCCAGCGCGCCAAGCCCGCCCGCGCCCTTCATCAGGTCCGAAAGCTGGCCCAGTCCGCCTTCGCCGCCAAGCTGCCCGGCGATCTGGCCAAGCACGCCGGTGTCGAGGCCGGTCTTGGCAGCAGCGCCTTCGATCGTGTCGCCCGGCTCGGCATGGCTCTGACCGAGCGCGGCAACCGCCTTTTCGGCCAATTCGGCAGGAATGCCGTACTTCGCGGCGATACCGCCGATGTCGACATTGCCGCCCAGCTGTCCCAAAATTCCATCAAGCATGCCCATAACCATTTGCTCCCCAACCAGAGTTGCCCGCATCATGCGCGACCGCGCGCCGGCTTCAAAGTAAAATCGGGGAAACATCCGGCTCCACCCAGCCGCGCCGTGCCTCGACTGAGAACAAGCGATCCTTCGAATAGAACCGCAATGGCCAGTCGCGCGCGGCCAGGGGCGATGCCAGCAGGGCGTTTACGCGGGACAGCAGGTCCTGCTCCGCGCAGCGGCGGGCGAACCACCCGATCCCCTGTACGTAAAGCTGGGTCAGTGTCTCGTGATAGCCGGCGCTATCCGTGTTCTGTCCGCCGACACTCTCGTTATAGCGCATAATCGCGCCGGGCAGTTCGGCCGCGCAGTCGAAATCTGGCCGCTCGTCGATCAGCCACAGGCAGGTCGAAAGGTGCGCTTCATGCGTCCACTCCTCCTTGGGGAGCGTGCAGGCGAGCATCGCGAGGCCGAGGCGGCGCACGTGGGCGGCCTCGGCGAAAAAGCGGATCGGATGGTCGGTCATTGCGGAAATCTCCGGGTCAGTTACCGACCCGGAGCTTCCCGGGTCCCTCAGGCTGCGACGAGCGCCGCGGCCTTCACCTTGTCGTCAACGTAGTCGACGAATTGCTGGAAGTTGTCGGCAAACAGGCGGACCAGTTCGGCGGCAGTCTTGTCGTATTCCGCCGTGTCAGCCCATGCCGCGCGGGGATCGAGCAGCTTGCTGTCGACACCGGGGACCGCGACCGGCACTTCGAAGCCGAAGTTCGGGTCCTTCTTGAACTCGACATTGTTCAGGCTGCCATCGAGCGCGGCATTGAGCAGGGCACGGGTGGCCTTGATCGGCATGCGCTTGATGCCCGGCATGGTAGCCTTGCCGCCCGACCAGCCGGTGTTGACCAGCCAGCACTGCGCGCCGCCCTTGGCGATGCGTTCCTTGAGCAGGTTGCCATAGACCGAGGGGTGACGCGGCATGAAGGCGGCACCAAAGCAGGTGCTGAAGGTCGCTTCCGGCTCGGTCACGCCGATTTCGGTGCCGGCCACCTTGGCGGTGTAGCCCGACAGGAAGTGGTACATCGCCTGTTCGGGCGTCAGCCGCGCGATCGGAGGCAGCACGCCGAAGGCATCAGCCGTCAGGAAGATGATGTTCGACGGCGGGGGCCCGAGGTTCTTTTCGCTCGTGTTCGGAATGAATTCGATCGGATAGGCGCCGCGGGTGTTTTCGGTCTTGCTGGCATCGGTGAAATCGAGCTCGCGGGTCGCCTCATCCATCGCCACGTTCTCAAGGATCGTGCCGAACATCTTCGTGGTGGCGTATATTTCCGGCTCGCCCTCGGCCGAGAGATTGATCATCTTGGCATAGCAGCCGCCTTCGAAGTTGAAGACTGCCGTGTCCGACCAGCCATGCTCGTCATCGCCGATCAGCGTGCGGCTGGCATCGGCCGAAAGCGTGGTCTTGCCGGTGCCGGACAGGCCGAAGAAGATCGCGCTGGTGCCGTCAGAACCGATGTTGGCCGAGCAGTGCATCGGCATCACGCCCTGCGCGGGGAGCAGGTAGTTCAGCAGGCCGAACACGCCCTTCTTCATTTCGCCCGAATATTCGGTGTTGCCGATCAGGATCAGCTTTTCGGTGAAGTTCACCGCGATCACCGTGTCGCTGCGGCAACCGTGGCGTTCGGGGTTCGCCTTGAAGCTGGGCAGGTTGATGATGGTGTATTCAGGCGCAAACGATGCCAGCTCTTCCGCTGTCGGGCGAACGAGCAGCGTGCGGACGAACAGGCTGTGCCAGGCCATCTGGGTGATGACGCGGACGGCGACGCGGTATTCCGGCTGCGAACCGCCGAACAGGTCTGCCACGTAAAGCTCTTCCTGGCCCTTCAGCGCTTCAAGGAAGTCCGCTTTCAGGTTGGACCAGTGATCGACCGACATCGGCTGGTTGATCTTGCCCCAGTTGATCGAATCCTCGGTGGTGGCATCGCGCACCACGAACTTGTCCTTCACGCTGCGCCCGGTGAACTTGCCGGTATCGACCAGCAGTGCGCCGTCCTTGGTCAGCTTGCCTTCGCCCTTGACCAGCGCATGTTCGACCAGCGGCGAGGTGCCGAGGTTGGCGTGGATCCCGGCACCGGTAGCGAAGCCCTGTTTTTCGAGGCTGAAGGAAAGCGTCAAGGTCGTCTCCCAATGGGTCAGGCGAGCGCGATGCGTTGAGCTTGCGGCCCGCGAAGTTCGATCCACAGGCGTGTAAGGACACCCGGATTCGGGCCGCGCATAACCGAGCGATTAAACCCCGTCAAACCGGCCGGAGCGATGCCTTCAATGACACCGGTTACCAAGAAATTTTTATCCGAAAACTGCGGACATTGGCCAAACCAATAGCCATGCAATCGACTGCAGTTGTCTATCGGACGCGGCGCGGCTAACCCGTGGCGGTGATGGACTCCAGCCCGCCCCCGGCCCAGCCCGAAACCAGCCAGCAGGTGATCGCGCTCGTCGACGATGACCGCAACATCCTGACCACGGTTTCGATCGCCTTACAAGCAGAGGGATTTGCCACCCGGCTCTACACCGATGGCGAAACCGCGCTGAAGGCGCTGCTGGAAAACCCGCCAGACCTTGCCATCTTCGACATCAAGATGCCGCGCATGGACGGGCTCGAACTGCTCCAGCGGCTGCGTGACAAGTCGGCCCTGCCGGTGATCTTCCTCACCAGCAAGGATGGCGAACCGGACGAGGCGCTGGGGCTGGAACTGGGCGCGGACGATTATATCGCCAAGCCGTTCAGCCAGAACCTGCTCACCGCGCGGATCAAGGCAATCCTGCGCCGGGCTGAATTCTCGCGCCCGCAGACTGGTGAGGCGATGGACGAAAAACTGCCCGAACCGGTTCGGCGCGGACGGCTGGAAATGGACCCCGCGCGCCACCGCGTCACCTGGGACGGCAAGCCGGTCTCCTTGACCGTCACCGAGTTCCTCATCCTCGAGGCGCTCGCCACGCGCCCCGGCGTGGTCAAGAGCCGCAACCAGCTGATGGACGCCGCCTACAGCGACGACATCTTCGTCGATGACCGCACGATTGACAGCCATATCAAGCGGCTGCGGCGCAAGTTCCGCGAAGTCGATTCCGAGTTTTCGGGCATCGAGACGCTTTACGGCGCAGGCTACAGCTTTGGCGAAGCCTGACTTCGGCGAAGGGGTGGAGCCGCCGCCCGAGCGCCTGTTCTGGACGGCGCGCATGTCACTCGCCACGCGTATCCTTGGCGTGAATATCGTTGCGCTGACGCTGCTGGCGGGCAGCCTGTTCTACCTCGATTCCTACAGGAACCAGCTGCTTGCCGAACGATCCAAGCTGGCGCGTTCCGAAGCGCTGATCATTGCCGACGCCCTTGCGGAAACGCCCCGCGCCGAGCGGCCGCCCCTGCTCTCGCGGATTGGCACTGAACAGCAACTGCGCCTGCGGCTCTATGACGCGCGCGGCCACCAGATTGTCGATTCCTTCCTGCTTTCCGACCCCAGCTTCACTTTCGTCGATCCGGCGAAGGATCCCTGGACCCAGCACGCCGCACGGGCCATCGACCGCGGCATGGACTTCATCGTCGGCGGTGCGACCGAGGCTCCGCGCTATGTCGAAGCCGCTGTGCCCACCTCCGACGCATGGCCCGAAGTGGCCGAAGCGCAAAAGCTGAACGAGGCGGTGGTCATGCAGCGCCGCGCACCCGACGAAACCCCCGTCTTCACCGCCGCCGCCCCGGTGGGCGAACGCGGGGAGACGCTGCTCACCACCCGCAACGCCACCGACATCACGCAAAAGGTGCGCGAGGCGCGCCAGACCCTGGCGATCATCATCGGCATTGCACTCGCCTTTTCGATCCTGCTTTCGCTGTTCCTCGCGCGCACCATCGTCCAGCCGCTCAAGGCGCTTGTTCGCGCCGCCGTACGCGTGAGGCTGGGGCGCGACCGGCAGGTGGTGGTGCCGCGCCTGCCCGAGCGCGGCGACGAGATCGGCCTCTTGGCGCGCGCCTTTTCCGACATGACCGGCGCGCTGCGCGAACGCATCGACGCGACCGAGACTTTCGCGGCCGATGTCGCGCACGAGCTCAAGAATCCGCTCGCCTCGCTGCGCAGCGCAATCGAGACGCTGGGCAAGGTCGAGGATCCGGCGCTGCGCCGCCAGCTCACCGAAATCGCCGCGCATGATGTGCGCCGGATCGACCGGCTGGTCACCGAAATCTCCGACGCGAGCCGCATCGATGCCGAACTCTCGCGCACCGAATTCGAGGCCGTGGACATGGCCGCCCTGATCCGCGCCATCGCCGGTGAGCGGGCCGAGCGCGGGGCGGACGGTGGCTGCACCGTGGCACTCAAACTGGGCAAGGGCCGCGCGATTGTTCCCGGCGACGCTGCGCGGCTGGAACGCGTTCTGCTCAACCTGCTCGATAACGCCGCGTCCTTTTCGCCCCCCGGCGGCACGATCACGGTACAGGTCCAGCGCAGCCATGGCCGTGTGCAGGTCTCGGTGATGGACGAGGGACCGGGCATCCCGCCCGAGGCGCGGGAAAAGGTGTTCGAGCGGTTCCATTCGGTCCGCCCCGACAGCGAGGACTTCGGCAGCCATTCCGGCCTCGGCCTCGCCATCGCGCGCACCATTGCCCAGGCGCACGAAGGCACGCTCTCCGCCAGCGACCGGCCCGACGGCAAGCCGGGGGCATGCCTTGTGCTTGACCTGCCGGAGGCGGCGAAGTGAGCGCGCTGCACCAGTTTACCTGCGTTTCGATCAAGGGACGCGGCGTGCTGATCGAGGGCGCGCCGGGATCAGGCAAGTCCAGCCTCGCGCTCGCGCTGATCGACCGGGGGGCCATGCTGGTGGGGGACGACGGAGTGGCACTTGAGGCCGCAAACGGACGGCTTCTGGCCAGCCCCGCCCCGGCCACCGCCGGCCTGATCGAGGTGCGTAATGTCGGGCTGGTGCCCATGCCCTTCACCACCCGCGCCGAGATTTCGCTGGTCATCGCGCTCGATCCGGAGGCACCGCGATTTATCGACCGTGCTGAGGAACGCGAGGTGATTGGCCTGACCCTGCCGCTGGTTCGTCTCTGGCCGGATAGCCCGGTGCTCGCCCTGCGTGCCGAACTGGCCCTTGAGCACTACGGATTGGCCTGACACCCGTCCACCAGTGGACATTCGCTGCGCTGCGGCGCACAATCGCCGCCGATGTCCTCTCACCCTCCCGCCAGCGATTCCCCGGCAATGCGCCAGCGCGTCCTGCTCGTCACCGGCATGCTCGGCGCGGGCAAGACCACGGCGCTGCGCGTGCTCGAGGACCTGGGCTGGGAAACGATCGACAATTTCCCGATCCGCATGCTCGGCCAGCTGATTGGCAAGGCGGGAGAGGTGGCCGAGGGACTGAAGCCGCCGCTCGCCATCGGCTTCGATTCGCGCACCCGCGGCTTCGATCCCCATGCGATCATCGAGCGGGTGAAGCGACTGGCTGACCGCGCCGACCTTGAGGTCACGACCCTGTTCCTCGACTGCGCCGGGCAGGAGCTGGAGCGGCGCTACAACGAAACCCGCCGCCGCCACCCGCTCGCCGCCGACATGCCCGCGGCCAGCGGCATCGCCGCCGAACGCGAGCTGATGGAGCCGCTGCGCCGCTGGGCGGACATGGTCGTGGTAACGACCGACATGTCGGCGAACGACCTGCAGCAACAAATGCGCGAGCGCTTTGCGCCGATCTCGGACCACGGCATCACCATCACGGTCTCAAGCTTCGGCTTTTCACGCGGCATGCCGCCGGTGGCAGACCTCGTCTTCGACATGCGCTTCCTCGACAACCCCCATTGGGTCGATGCCCTGCGCCCCCTCACCGGCAAGGACGCGCCAGTGGCCGAACATATCCGCCGCGACCCCGCCTTCGAGACCGCTTTCGGCCAGATCCGCGACCTGCTGATGACCGTGCTCCCCCGCTACGAGGCGCAGGGCAAGGCCTATGTCCACGTCGCCTTCGGCTGCACCGGGGGGCGGCACCGCTCGGTTTTCACCGCCGAACTGATGGGCGAAGCGCTGCGCGAAGCAGGCTATTCGCCGACCCTGCTCCACCGCAACCTGGGCTCGCGCGCCGCCGACCTGGTGGAAGGTATTGGGACGCGGCCATGATGTTACTTGATATTCGACCGGAACAGGGCCATTTGCGCCGATCATTTCGGAGCAAGACCCTGACATGATCGGTCTGATTCTGGTTACCCATGGGGCCCTCGCGGTCGAATTCGTCTATGCGATGGAACACGTTGTCGGCCGGCAGGAGTCGGTCGCGACGATCTGCATCGCCCCGCATGACGACATGGAAAAGCGCCGCAAGGACATTGCCGACGCCGTCAGGAAGGTCGATTCGGGCGAAGGCGTCATCATCCTGACCGACCTGTTCGGCGGCACGCCCTCAAACCTCGCCATCTCGCTGATGCGCGCGGGCGAGATCGAGGTGATCGCCGGGATCAACCTGCCGATGCTGATCCGCCTCGCCGGCGCTCGCAAGACGATGAAGGTGACCGAAGCCGTCGCCGCCGCACGCGAAGCCGGGCGCAATTACATCACCGTGGCATCCGAATTTCTTGGGCAGGAGGCCTGATCCTTGGCAGAGCTGCGCGAAACCGTTGAAATCGTCAATCAGCGCGGCCTTCACGCGCGGGCCAGCGCCAAGTTCGTCAACTTCGTCGCCAAGCTTCCCGACAGTATCAGCGTCAAGGTCCACAAGGACGGGAACGAGGCCAATGGCGGCTCGATCCTCGGCCTGATGATGCTCGGCGCGGCCAAGGGTGACACGATCGAAATCGTCGCCAGCGGCGAAGGCGCGGAAGCGGTCATGCCCAAGATCGTCGGCCTCGTGCTGGACGGCTTCGGCGAGGACTGACCTCTTGCGCCGCCAGATCACCGGCTTTTCCAACCCCACGGTCAAGTTTCTCCGCTCGCTGCGCGACAAGAAGCACCGCAAGGAAGCCGGCAAGTTCCTTGCCGAGGGGCTGCGTCTGCTGACCGACGCGCGCGAGAGCGGCTTCGTGCCCGAAGTGCTTGTCATGGCCGAGCGGCGCGACCCGCATCCGCTGATCGACGCGCTGGAGCGCGACGTGATCGCCGGCGGCGGCGAGGTGATCGAGACCAGCGACGACATCCTCGCCAAGATTACCGGCAAGGACAACCCGCAGGCGGTCGCCGGGGTATTCTCCGAGTTCAACACGAAGCTTTCCGTCATCGATCGGTCCTCCGCGAAGATCTGGCTGGTGGCACAGGCGCTGCGCGATCCGGGCAACCTTGGCACCATGCTGCGCACCGGAGATGCCGTTGGCGCGGGCGGGCTGATCCTGATCGACGACTGTGCTGATCCCTTTTCGGTCGAGGCGGTGCGCGCATCGATGGGCGCGGTGTTCACGCAAAAGGTGGCGCAGGCCAAGTGGGACGATTTCCTGCCCTGGCTGCGCGCCGGTGAAGGCCAACTGGTCGCCGCGAGCCTGCGCGATGCGGTCCCCTATCGCGGCGCGCCCTATGCCGCCCCGTGTTTCGTGCTGGTCGGCAACGAATCGCGCGGGCTGCCCGAGGACTATGAACTCGCCTGTGACCTGCGCGTGACCATGCCGATGCGCGGGCGTGCGGACAGCCTCAACGCTGCTGTCGCTGGGGCCGTTCTGGCTTACGAAGTGCTCGCCGCGCTCGATTGATTGCCGTTCAGCTTCGGATCATGCGGCCCAGTGGACAAAGGCTGGCATGAAGCATTTTGCCCTCCTCGCCGCCCTTCCCCTCGTCGTCGGCTGCGGCACGCCCCCGCCGGTTTCGCTGAGCCGGCTGAACGGCACGACCTGGCATTTCACCGCGATTGACGGTGCCGCACCGGTTGGCAAGCAGACCAGCCTCACCTTTCAGCCGGGACGTGTTGGCGCCAATGTCGGCTGCAACGGGATGGGCGCGGATGCGAAGATCGTGGGCGGGCGCATCATCGCCGGGCCGGTGATCAGCACGCAGATGTATTGCGATGGCGTGATGGAACAGGAGCGCGCGGTCGGTGCGCTACTCGCCGCCAAGCCCAGCATCACTGTGCGCGGCACCCTGATGACCCTGCGCGGCGGCGGCCACAGCGCGGAACTGCATCTCGAAGACTAGGCGGCAGCCTCGTCGTTTGCCGGATCGGCGGGCGGCAGCGCGGCAGGCTCGGCTCCCTCGCCATAGCGCGGCAGGGCCTCGACGATTGAAATATCCTCGATCTCGCGCTTGCCGATCGCAATGCCCTTGTCGCGCAGTTTCCGCCCTGAAGACAGGACGTTGCGCTCGAAACTTCCGACGAAATCGTTGTACTTGCGCACCGCGCGCTCCAGCCCAGCGCCAACGCCTTTGAGGTGCTCCCCAGCGGTGGCCATGCGGTCATATATTTCCGCGCCCAGCCGCCCGATTTCCGCCGCCTCGCGTGCCAGCTTGTCCTGGGTCCAGACCATGGCCACGGTCCGCGCAATCGCAACCAGATTGGTTGGAGTGGCCAGCAGAACCTTGTTATGGAACGCAAAGTCCCAAAGCTCCGGGTCATGTTCCAGCGCCGCCGAGACAAAGTGCTCGCCCGGCACAAACATAACGACATAGTCCGGCGCCTCGTCGAACTGGCTCTGGTAGCCCTTGGCGCCAAGCGTCTGCACGTGGTTCCGCATCGACCGCGCGTGGAGGTCCAAGTGCCGCTTGCGCTCGGCATCGTCATTGGCCTCAAAGGCCGCCTGATAGGCATTGAGCGAGACCTTGGCATCGATCACCAGCTTCTTCTGCCCCGGCACATGAACGATCGCATCAGGCCGCAAGCGCCCGTCATCGGTGTCCATCGAGTGTTCAAGGTTGAAGTCGGTATGCTCCGAAAGGCCGCACTGTTCGAGCACGTTCTGCAACGCCCGCTCGCCCCAGCGCCCGCGCGCCTTGGGGGCATTGGTCAGTGAATTGCCCAGCCGCGCCGCCTCTGCCCGCACGGCTTCCTGCCCGTCGCGCATGGACTGGATCAGACCGGTAAGCTGGCCGAATGCGTCGACGCGCTGCTTTTCGAGCGCACCGACCTGCTCCTCATAGCTCTTCAGCCGCTGGTCCACCGGGGCCAGCAGGGCCTTCAGACGTTCAGCGCTCTGTTTCTCACTTTCGGTAAAGCGCTGTTCCGCGCGTTCGATCAGGGCGGCCTGCGCCTGACCCAGGATCTTGGCCCCCGCCGCTTCGAACTCCTTCTTGAGGTTCTCCTGCGCCTCGATCAGCGAGCGTTTGGTTTCCTCGAAAGCGGCAGCATTTGCCTCAAGCGTGGCGACACGGATCGAGGCATCGCCCAGTTCCTTGATCGCGCGGCGAAACTCTTCCTCACGCGACCTGGCCGCATCTTCGGCAGTTGCGAGACGTTGCCGCAGGTCAGCAGCAGGCCTGCCGCCAACAAACCAGCCGACGGCGATGCCGACCAGCAAACCGAGGACGATGAATATGGCAGCTTCCACGACGAGTCCCCACGAGAACGAAATGGGAACTTATCGTAAATCGCAGCGGGATCAAGCCGCCTTGCGCAGCTTTTCCAGCTTCTTGATCGCCATCTGGCGCTTCAGGCGCGAGAGGTGGTCGATGAAGACGACCCCTTCGAGGTGGTCCATCTCGTGCTGCAGGCAGATCGCCAGCATGCCCTCGATGTCTTCCTCGTGCACCTTGCCGTCCATGTCCTGCCAGCGCGCGCGGATCGAGGCCGGGCGCTCGACCTCGGCGTAGATTTCAGGAACTGAGAGACAGCCTTCATTATAGACCGTATGCTCTTCCGAAACCGAGAGAATTTCGGGATTGATGAAGACGCGCGGTTCCTTCAGCGTCGGCTGGTGCGTATGGTGATGGCCGCCATGCGCGGTGCAGACTTCCGGTTCGGCATCTGGATCGTCTGGCTGAAGATCGATCACCAGCAGGCGGATCGGCACGCCGACCTGAACCGCGGCGAGGCCGATACCGTGGGCGTCGTACATCGTCTCGAACATGTCGGCGACGAGCGTCTTCAGCTGGTCGTCAAAATTGTCGACCGGCACGGACACCTGCTTGAGGATCGGGTCGGGGATTTCGCGGATGGGAAGGATAGCCATGGGGGGCCAGATAGTGGCGGGCCGCCGATTCCGCAAGCGTCAGCCCACCGGCCGCCTTGCCCGCAGCGCCTGGGCCAGTGTGCCCTCATCAAGGTAGTCGAGTTCACCCCCCACCGGCAGGCCGTGCGCCAGCTGGGTGATCCGCACCGGCATGCCTTCCAAGCGCTCGGCGATGTAGTGCGCGGTGGTCTGGCCCTCCAGAGTGGCGTTCATGGCGAGCACGACCTCGTCAATTCCCCCGGCTTCCACTCGTTCGAGCAGCTCGCCAATCGACAGGTCCTCCGGACGAATTCCTTCCAGCGCCGACAGCCGCCCGCCCAGCACGTGGTAGCGCCCGGTGAACAGCTTGGCCCGGTCGAGCGCCCAGAGGTCGGCCACATCCTCCACCACGCAGAGCGAGCGCGCATCCCGGCGCGGATCGCTGCACACGCCGCAGGGGTTGGTGGTATCGACATTGCCGCAGATCTCGCACTCGATGAGGCGCTGCTGCACTTCCTCCAGCGTCTTGACCAGCTGGACCAGCGCCGTCTCGCGCCGCTTGACCAGCCACAGCACGGCGCGCCGCGCGGACCTTGGCCCCAGCCCCGGAAGGCGGGCCAGTGCCGCGCTCAATGCCTCGATCTCTTGCGATGCCATGGCGGCACAGATAGGGCGCAGTTTGAGGAAAGGCAAAGCCGCCATGCGTGTGATTTTCATGGGAACCCCCCAATTCGCCGTCCCGGTGCTGAAGGCGCTGGTTGAGGCAGGGCACGAGGTCGTCGCGGCCTATAGCCAGCCGTCGCGTCCGGGCGGGCGGCGGGGCAAGGAATTGACGCCCTCCCCGTCCATCTTGCCGCAGAGGCGCTTGGGATTGAGGTGCGCACCCCCACCACGCTGCGCGATCTTGAGGCACAGGCGGATTTCGCCTCGCTCGATGCCGACGTCGCGGTGGTGGCGGCTTACGGTCTGCTCCTGCCGCAGCCGATACTGGACGCGCCGAAGCACGGCTGCCTCAACGTCCACGGCTCGCTTCTGCCGCGCTGGCGCGGGGCGGCGCCTGTGCAGCGGGCGATCCTGGCGGGCGACCAGATCACCGGCGTGGGCATCATGCAGATGGAAGCGGGCCTCGATACCGGCCCGGTGCGGCTTGAGGCGAAGACCGACGTCGATCACAAGACCGGCACCGCGTTGACGGCCGAACTCGCTGAACTGGGCGCGAAGGCCATGGTCGAGGTGCTGGCGGACCTGAAGCGCCACCCGCCCCGCCCGCAGCCGATCGAGGGCGTGACCTATGCCAAGAAGATCGACAAGGCGGAAACGCGACTGAACTTCAGCCACGATGCGGAACTGGCCGAGCGGCAGGTGCGCGCCTTTCACCCGCTGGCCTGGTTCGAGCTGGACGGCGAACGCTACCGGGTGCTTGAGGCGATTGTCGTGGCCCGCGCCGGGGAGGCCGGGACGACGCTCGACGACGAACTGACCATCGCCTGCAATTTCGGCGCGCTCAGGCCCACGCTGATCCAGCGTGCGGGCCGTCCGGCCATGCCCACGGCCGACCTGCTGCGCGGGCGGCCAATCCCGGCCGGGACGCGCATCGCTTGACCCGCTTCGCCCTCACCCTCGAATTCGACGGCACCGAGTTCATGGGCCTGCAGCGGCAGGCGCATGGCCCTTCGGTGCAGCAGACGGTGGAGGACGCAGCGCGCGGCGTGACGGGCGAGGACGCCGTCATGCACGCCGCCGGGCGCACCGATGCCGGGGTCCATGCCGTCGCCATGCGGGCGCACATGGACATTGCCAAGGCAATCGAACCGTTCCGCCTGATGGAGGCGCTCAACGCGCATATGCGCCCGGCGCGGGTGGCGGTGACGCATTGCGAGGTGGTGCCGGATGACTGGCACGCGCGGTTTTCCTGCATTGGCCGGTCCTATGTCTACCGCATCGCCAACCGCCGCGCGCCGCTCACGCTGGAGCGCAACCACGCCTGGCAGGTTGCCCAGCCGCTCGATGCCGAGGCCATGCACCGCGCCGCGCAGGCGCTGGTCGGGCGGCACGATTTCACCACTTTTCGCTCGGTCCACTGCCAGTCCGCCTCGCCGCTCAAGACGCTCGACCGGCTGGATGTGACGCGGATCGGCGATCACGTGCAGGTGGAAACCTCTGCCCGCAGCTTCCTCCACCATCAGGTGCGCTCGATGGTCGGCTGCCTCGTGCTCGTCGGCATGGGCCGTTGGCGGGAACAACAGGTGGCCGAAGCGCTTGAAGCAAAAGACCGCGGCGCTTTGGGGCTTAACGCGCCGGCGGAAGGGCTCTACTTCGTGCACGCAACATATCCGGGAGAGAACACATGACCACTTCGGGCCAGCAGGTAACCAGCACTCTGGGCGCAGACGGCAAGCTGACCGTCGCCGTGGGCCCGCGTGAGTGGGCCGACCCCAAAGGCACCGAGGTGCTGGTCAAGGTCGAGGCCGCGCCGATCAACCCGTCCGACCTTGCGCTGCTGTACAGCATGGCGGACATCGCGAACGCGGAATTCTCCCCCGGCAAGCTGGTGGCCGATATGCCCGCCATCGCCATGAAGGGCATGGCCGCGCGTGTCGGACAGGCGATGGATGTCGGCGCGGAAGGCGCCGGGACGGTAATCGCGGCGGGCGAGGATCCCTATGCGCAGAGCCTGATCGGCAAACGCGTCGCCTGCCGCTCGGGCGCGCTTTACGCCACGCATACCCTGACCGATTCTGCGCGCCTGCATCCCGCTTCCCGACCACATCACGGCCGAGCAGGGCGCTGGCGCCTTCGTCAATCCACTCACCGCGCTGGGCTTTGTCGAGACCATGCGCGCCGATGGCTACAAGGGCATCGTCCACACCGCCGCCGCATCGAACCTTGGCCAGATGCTGGTCAAGCTGTGCAAGGCCGAGGGCATTCCGCTGGTCAATATCGTCCGCTCCGACGAACAGGTGGCGATCCTGAAGGCCATCGGCGCGGAGCACGTGGTCGACAGTTCGAAGGAAGACTTCGTGCCCAGCCTCGTCGCCGCGATCGAGGCGACCGGGGCTATGCTCGGCTTCGATGCCATCGGCGGCGGCACCATGGCCAGCACGATCATGGGCGCGATGGAGCAGGTTGGCTCCAAGGGCGCGGAATACAGCCGCTATGGCTCGAACGTGCAGAAGAAGGTCTACATCTACGGCGCGCTGGACCTCGGCCCCATCGTCCTGAACCGCGGCGCGCTGGGCTTTGCCTGGGACGTGTCAGGCTGGCTGCTGATCCCCTTCCTCGCCAAGCAGGGTGTGGAAGGCCAGATGAAGCTGGCGGGCAGGGTGATCCAGGGCCTGACCACGACCTTTGCCAGCACTTACAAGACGAAGATCGGGCTGGAAGAAATGCTGACGCGCGATGTGGCAATGGCCTACAATGCCAAGGCGACGGGAGAGAAGTACCTGGTCGTGCCGTAAAACTATCCTCCCTGAGCTTGCTCGGGGAGGGGGACCGCCGCCGCAGGCGGTGGTGGAGGGGTAATGAAGGACCTCAAAACGGTCCGGCGCGCCCGCGGGCTGCGTAGGTCAATGAGCAAGCCCGAGGTCGTGCTCTGGCGTTACCTGCGCGGCGACCCGCGGGGGCTGCGGTTTCGCCGTCAGCATGTGTTCGGCAACTTTGTGCTGGATTTCTATTGCCCGAAGGCAAAGCTGGCAGTCGAAGTTGACGGCATCGCGCATGACATGGGGGATCAGCCTGCTTTTGATTTGAAGCGGGATGAGGCGCTGGCCGCAGCAGGGATCGTGACGGTTCGGATTCCGGCGCTGGATGTGCTCAGGGACGCGCAAGGAGTTGCTGAGCGGATAGTGCGGTTTGCCTTGTCGAAAGTGGAATGACCCCTCCACCACCCGCTTTGCGGGCGGTCCCCCTCCCCGTTGCTGCGCAACAGGGAGGATACCGGATTACCGCCCCTTCACCGCCAGAAATGCCTCAAACCACGCAAGGATCGCCGCGTCCCCGCGCGAATCCGCGTTGCGCCAGGAGCGGGCGTCCTTGGCGGTGTTGAGCCGCTTGCCTTTGCCGGACAAGACGAACATGGCGGGCGTGGAGCGCAGGTCTTTCAGCCCCAGCCCTTCGACCAGATCAAGGTTCCGTCCCTTGCCGATCTTGGGTTCGCCAACGTCGATGAAAGTCACCACGAACCGCTTGCCAAAGCGATCCTCGAAAGCGGGAGACTTAAGCACGCGGGCCAATGCGCGGCTGTCGTGGCACCAGTCCGCCCCGAACACGATCACGGCGTAGCGCCCGCTCGCCCGCGCTTCAGCGACAGTCGTCTCCAGCGCGAAGTCGGCATCCTCGGACGCGGGGTAATAATTCGTTTCTGCCGTCGCCGCTTCGACTGGAAAGGCATCGGTCGCATGGCCCGGCCCGGCGGGCGCGAGGGCAGCCAGAACCAGCAGGAATGCCGGGAAACTCACCCCTTGCCGACCACGCTTTCCGGCAGGTCCGTGCCGAACACGCGCTGGTAGTATTCGGCCACCAGCATCCGCTCGGTCTCGTCGCACTTGTTGAGGAACGACAGGCGGAAGGCGAAGCCGGGGTCCTTGAAGATCGCGGTGTTCTGCGCCCAGGTGATGACCGTGCGCGGGCTCATCACGGTGGAGATATCGCCGTTGATGAAGCCCTGACGCGTCAGGTCCGCCACCTTGACCATGTTGGCCACCACTTCGGGCGCGGCGTCGGTAACCTTCTTGAGCACAATCTCGCTCTCCACCTGCGCGGGCAGGTAGTTGAGCGCGACGACGATGTTCCAGCGGTCCATCTGCGCCTGGTTGATCGCCTGGGTGCCGTGATAAAGCCCGCTGGTATCGCCCAGGCCGACGGTGTTGGCCGTGGCGAACAGGCGGAAGAACTTGTTCGGGCGGATCACCCGGTTCTGGTCAAGCAGGGTCAGCTTGCCTTCGGTTTCCAGCACGCGCTGGATCACGAACATCACGTCGGGGCGGCCGGCATCGTATTCGTCGAACACCAGCGCCACCGGGTGCTGGAGCGCCCAGGGCAGCAGGCCTTCGCGGAATTCGGTGACCTGCAGGCCATCGCGCAGGACGATGGCGTCGCGGCCGATCAAGTCGATGCGGCTGATATGGGCATCGAGGTTGATGCGCACGCAGGGCCAGTTGAGCCGCGCGGCGACCTGTTCGATGTGCGTGGACTTGCCGGTGCCGTGATAGCCCTGAACGATGACGCGGCGGTTGAAGGCAAAGCCCGCAAGGATCGCCAGCGTGGTGTCCGGATCGAAGACATAGGCATCGTCGGTATCGGGCGTACGCTCGTCCGCCTGGCTGAAGGCGGGCACCTGCATATCGATATCGATGCCAAAGGTCTCGCGCACGTCGATCATGCGATCGGGGGCTTCGAGGACGGTGGTGCCGGCGGTTCCGGCGCTGATGTTGGGCAAGTCGGTCATGTCAAGGCATGCGCCTATAGACAGAGACGCGGCATCGCAACACGATTTGCACGGTTTTAGCCGCTGGAAGAGCCTAGGCCGCGTCCCGGAAGTCCGTGGCGCGGCAGGCGCGATTACGGCCATCGGCCTTGGCGCGGTAGAGCGCCGCGTCGGCAAGGCGGTAGAGCCGCTTCCAGTCCTCCTCAGAGCCGATGCGCCCTTCGGAAAAGCCGATCGAAACGGTCACGCGGATATCACGCGGCATGGCGGCGCAGCGCACGGCTTCGAGGATTGCGTCTGGCGTGCACTTGTCCGCCTGTGCGCGCGGCAAAAGCACAGCGAATTCCTCGCCCCCCAGCCGCACGGCCAAGCTGCGCGGCGGGCGGACTTGCTCGATAGCCCCGGCCACGGCGGTCAGCACGCTGTCGCCCAGCTGGTGGCCCAGCCGGTCATTGACCGACTTGAAGTGGTCGATATCGATCAGCAACAGCCGCTGCTGCGACCGGCGGCCGATCGCCTGGTCAAGGAAGGCGCGGCGGTTCAGCAGCCCGGTAAGCGGATCGGTAGCCGCGAGCAGACGCGCCGTCCTCTCCGCCATCAGCGCCACATCGCGCTCGCTCGTGATCTGGCGCAGGCGGGCGGTGACGATGATCGAGCTGAGCAGCGCCTCGATTCCCATGGCGATGAGGTTGCTGTTGTCGAGCAGGATCGAATAGGGGACGAGGCCAAAGCCATAGGCGGCGCGCAGGGCCGAGATGATCAGCGGCGCGGTCCAGGCGACAACGAACATCCCGGCATAGGGCGCCCGTCTTATGACCGCGAGCGCGATAAGCGGCACGCCCGATGCCAGCATGGCTGTCATCATGACGAAATAGCCCTTGTCGAGCAGCCGCATCTCCCACGGCGACAGCGCCGCCAGCGCGATTGCCGAGATAAAGGTCATCCAGCCGACCGTCTTGGTGAGCAAAACCAATGCCGGGGGATAGACGTCTCGCCCGAAGAAATTGCGGATGAAGCGGATCGCCGTGATGCCGGTCAGTGCGAGCAGCACGTAATTGATCCGCAGGCGATCGTTGTTGGCGAGGCCCAGGTCGAGGATCGTCAGCAGGCCCGAAGACGAAACCGTATAAAGGGCGAGCGCCACCACCATCAGGCAGTAATCGAGCAGGAAGCGATTGCGGAGCACGGCCCAGAGCGACACGTTGTAGACGATCAGCGCCACGGCAAGGCCGGCAAAGGCAGCGTAGATCGCCACCAGAAGCAGCTTGGTCATGTAGGCCTGCTGCGCGGTGACGACATGGGCCCCGATCACCACTCCCCGCAGGTTGGTGGCACCGTGAATCTCGACATAGGCAGTCGTCAAAGCAGCGTGCCGCTCAGGGATCGGGAGTTCGAACACCGCGCCGATCGTGAGCCTGTCCGCCGCATCGCGAGAAGTGAACGTGGCGTCTGCCTCGCTGCCATCAGCGAAGACGAAGTGCACGGTAGTATGATCCTGCCACATGGAGGGCAGCCGCAGCACCAGCGGCTCGTGCTGCGGCACGTCGATCGACGGAAAATCCAGCCGCGCGACGAAATCACCTGCACCGTGTGAGACCTGTTTGCTGGCGCAATCGAAGCGGGCAGGCTGGGCAATCACCGCCTTGGCAGGCTCGCCAGAAGCCAGCTTTGCCACGCAGACGCGCGGCTCCGCGCCGTGGGCAAGCGTCCCCGTCCCGCCAAGCAGCAAGCCGGCGAGAAGCAGGAACGCGGATACAAGCCTCCTCAGCGTCATTTGTGCATTTGTAGGCAGAGTGTCCGAACAAGTGCTTAATCTACACGTGTTGACGCACATACCGACTGGTTGGTATGTCGATAGGCCAATGATCCCGAATCGCCCCTTCCGCCCCGCCCCGGTTACGGCGCGTGACAAGCTGCTTGAGGCGGCGGTGAAGCTGGTGCGCTCAAGCGGCTATGCGGCGACCAGCGTCGATGAGCTGTGCCGGGAGGCGGGCGTGACCAAGGGGGCCTTCTTTCACCATTTTCCCAGCAAGGAGGCGCTCGGCGTCGCGGCGGCGGAGTACTGGTCGGCCAGCACCTCGGGCTTTTTTGCCGCCGCGCCCTATCACCATCACGCCGATCCGGTGGACCGGGTGCTCGGCTATATCGACTTCCGCATTGCCCTGATCGGCGGCCCGGTCGAGAGCTTCACCTGCGTTGCCGGGACCATGGTGCAGGAAGCCTTCCGCTCCTCCGCCGCGATCCGTGTCGCCTGCGAGGCGAGCATCATGGGCAATTGCGCCGCGATCGAGGAGGACATCGCCCTTGCCATGGCCCAGCGCGGCGTCACCGGCACCAGCGCGGCCAGCCTCGCCCGCCACATCCAGGCGGTGATCCAGGGCGCCTTCATTCTCGCCAAGACGCAGGCACCCGATGATGCGGCTGACCTTGCGCGCGAACAGCTGGGGCACCTGCGGCGTTACTTCGCCATGCTGTTCAAGGAAGAAACCAGGGAGACGATGCAATGACGCAGATGGTGTTTATCAACCTGCCCGTCAGCGACCTGAAGCGCGCGATGGACTTTTACACCGCCATCGGTTTCCGCAACGAACCGCAGTTCACTGACGATACCGCGGCGGCCATGCAGCTCAGCGAAGCCATCGTCGTCATGCTGATCACCCTGCCGCGCTGGGCGACGTTCACCGACCGCCCCCTCCCCCGCCGGTTCGTCCGAAGTGATGAACTGCCTGTCCTGCGAGAGCCGGACAGAGGTGGACCGGCTGACCGAAGCGGCCAAGACTGGCGGCGGCAAGGCCGACATCAACCCGTCACAGGATCACGGCTTCATGTACGGCCGCAGCTTCACCGACCCGGACGACCATGTCTGGGAAGTGGTGTGGATGGATCCGGCAGCGGCCCCGCCCGCCGCCTGAACAGACAAGAAAAACGGGAGAAATGCGATGGCTTACTACGACGGATTCGTCATCCCGGTGCCGCGCGCGCGGCGGCAGGAATTCATAGATCATGCCCTTCATGTCGACCGGATGATCATCGACAGCGGCGCAACGCGCGTGGTCGAGACGATCGGGCTGAACATCCGCCCCGGCAAGACCACGGACTTCCTGCAAGCAGTCGCCGCCGAAGAGGGCGAGGACATTGCCTTTTCGTGGATCGAATGGCCCGACAAGGCCACCCGCGACGCCGCGCACAAGGCAATGGAGGGCAATGCCGAAATGATGGCCATGCCCATGCCTTTCGACGGCAAGCGCATGATTTTCGGCGGGTTCGAGGAACTGGTCCGCCACGGCGAGGACGGGCCGTACTTTCAGGGCTTCCTGATCCCGGTTCCCGAGGCCCGGCGCGAGGATTACCGCAAGCTCGCCGAAGATTCATGGGACATGTTCGCCCGCCACGGGGCCAACAGCGTGGTCGAGACTTTTGGTACCGACGTGCCCCACGGCAAGCAGACCGACATGTACCGCGCGGTAAAGGCGGAACCCGGCGAAGGTATCGTGTTTTCATGGATGACCTGGCCTTCGCACGAAGTGGCCAAGGCCGCGCAAGAGGCGATGGAGGCGGAAATGGAGGTCCCCGAAGACCTTCCGTTCAACGCGCAGCGCATGATCTGGGCCGGTTTCGAACCGGTCGTCGACCTGAAAGCCTGAGGAGAGCGCAGATGGGTACCCTGCAGGGAAGCTGGATCTGGTACGAACTGATGACCACCGACGCGGCTGGGGCGAAGGCCTTTTACGAAGCCGTGGTGGATGGCTGGAGCCTTCACCCCGGAACCGAGCAGACCGGCGGCTATGGCTTCATCGCCAATGCCGACGGCGGCATGACCGGCGGCGTGCTCACGCTCACCAGCGAAATGTGCGAACACGGCGCGCGGCCCTGCTGGCTGGGCTACATTGGCGTTGACGATGTCGACGCGGCGCTGGTTGCGGTGGAGATGGCCGGCGGCAAGGTGCTGATGCCCGCGCGCGATACTCCCGGCGCGGGGCGGATCGCCATGGTCGCCGATTGCTGCGGCGCGCCGTTCTACATCATGACCCCCACCCCGCCCCCGGGCGGCGGCGAAAGCACAGCCTTCGCGCGCTTCGAAACGCTTGGCCGGTGCAGCTGGAACGAGCTGATGGCGGGCAACGATGTGACGGCGCTCGAATTCTACACCGGCCTGTTCGGCTGGCACACGCCCGAGCCGATGGACATGGGCGAATACGGCAAATATCACTTCGTCGAGCATGACGGGGTACCGATCGGCGCGATCATGAAGAAGCTGCCGCAGGTGCCCGCCGCATCGTGGAACCACTACTTCCGCGTTGCCTCGATCGAGACGGCCAAGGCGTCGGTCGAGGCCAATGGCGGCAAGGTGATCAATGGCCCGATGCAGGTCCCGGGCGATGACTGGGTGATCCAGGGCATCGACCCGCAAGGCGCAATATTCAGCCTCGTCGGCGGCAAGTGAGCAAGGCTTGACCGCATCCCCCATGCGGTTCATGTTCTCACTTTGTTCACTTTCATGGGAGTCGAATCTATGGCCGCCTATACCTTTTTCACCAACCCGATGAGCCGCGGCCAGATTGCCCGCTGGGCACTGCACGAAGCCGGTGCAGACTACGAACAGGTGCTGGTCAACTGGCAGGACAAGCCCGCCGAACTGCTCAAGGCCAACCCGATGGGCAAGGTGCCGACCCTGATCCACCACAGCGAGACCGGCGACCGGGTGATTACCGAATGCGCCGCCATCTGCGCCTATCTGGCCGAGGCGAACCCGGAGGCGGGGCTGCTCCCCTCGGACGCCGAACTCGCCGACTATTACCGCTGGATGTTCTTCGCCGCCGGGCCAGTCGAACAGGCCATCGTCGGCAAGTCGATGGGCTGGGACGTGCCAAAGGAGCGCGAGGGCATGGTCGGCTTCGGCAGCTTCGACCGCACGCTGGGCACCCTGCGCGATCACTTTGCCGATCACCTTTACGTCTGCGGCACCCGCTTCACCATGGCCGACGTCTATGTCGGCAGCCAGGTCGACTGGGGGCTGACCTTCGGCTCGATCCCGCCTGAACCCGAACTGGTCGCCTATGCCGAACGGCTTCAGGGCCGCCCGCACTACAAGGCCGCCAAGGGCATCGACAACGACCTGATAGAGGAGATGCGCAAATGACCGCCAAGAACAGGATCTGCCTGTGGTTCAACGGCGATGCCGAGGATGCGGCGAATTTCTACGCCGCGACCTTCCCGGATACCGAGGTGACCGCCGTCCACCGCGCCCCGTCCGACAACCCCAGCACGGATGCGGGAGCGGTTCTGGTCGTGGATTTCACCGTGCTGGGCTTGCCCTGCATGGGCCTCAACGGCGGACCGGCCTTCAAGCACAGCGAGGCCTTCTCCTTCCAGGTCGCAACCGACGATCAGGCAGAGACTGACCGCTACTGGGACGCAATTGTCGGCAATGGCGGGCAAGTCAGCGACTGCGGCTGGTGCAAGGACAAGTGGGGCCTGTCGTGGCAGATCACCCCGCGCGTGCTGACCGAGGCGATGGCGGCCGGCGGCAACAAGGCCAAGCGCGCGTTCGAGGCGATGATGACCATGCAGAAGATCGACGTCGCCGCGATCGAAGCCGCGGTGGCCGGCGCATGACCCGGCGAATAACCGGCGGCGCCTTCATCTCGCTCGACGGGGTGATCCAGTGGCCCGGGCGGACCCAGCGAGGATACAACTGGCGGCTTCACCGAGGGCGGCTGGGTGTTCCGCATGAATGACGAGGAAGTCTTCGAAACAGTCGGATCGTGGTTTGCGGGTTCCTATGACCTGCTGCTCGGCCGCCGCACCTATGACATCTTCGCGGCTTACTGGCCCTTCGTCGAAGGCGAGGAAAAGCCGATGGGCGAAGCCTTTGATGCCGCCGGAAAGCACGTGTTGATGCGCAGCAGCCAGCCGCTGGACTGGGCAAACAGCCACCGGCTGTCAGGCGTGGAGGACGTTGCCAAGCTCAAGGCCAGCGAGGGTCCTGATCTCGTCATTCAGGGTTCCAGCACGATTTACCCAGCCCTGCTCGCAGCCGGGCTGATCGACCGGCTCTCGCTGATCATTTACCCGATCGTGCTCGGCAAGGGGAAGCGGCTGTTTGGCGAAGGCACGGCGCCGGGCCTGCTCAAGCTCGTCGACAGCCGCGTCACCAGCAAGGGCACGATCATCGCCACTTACGAACCCGGCGGGACAATACCGGCCACGGGTGACTTCCCCCAGCCCAGCACCAGCGCGGCAGAGGCCGAACGGCAGCGCCGCATGGCGGAGGGAACCTGGTGATGCTGCTGCTCTACGGCCATCCGTTCTCCTCCTACACGTGGAAAGCGCAGATCGCGCTCCATGCGCTCGGGCTCGATTACGAACTAAAGGAGCTCGGCGACCCCGCGACTTGCGAGAACTGGAAGGTGGTCAACGCCGCCGGTCCGCAGGGCCAGTTCCCGGTGCTGGTCGATGGCGAGAACGTGATCTTCGAAGCAAGCTGCGTGGTCGAATATCTCGATCTCAACTTCCCCGGCGCGCGCAAGCTGATCCCCGCCGACCCCCACGCCGCGCTTGGCGTCCGGATGCTGGACCGCGTGTTCGACAACCACGTGATGAATATCATGCAGCGCGCCGTTGCGGAGCATCTGGCCAAACCGGATCCCGACCCGGAAGTCATGGCCGATGTCCGCCGCCGCTTGCACCGATCCTATGCCTGGCTGGAAGGCTGGCTGGCGCATTACGACCAGCCCGCCGATCACCTCACCCTGATCGAATGCGCCGCCGCGCCAAGCCTGCTCTATGCCGACTGGGTGGAGCAGATCACCGAGACCTACCCCCGATTAAAAGCGTGGCGCGCGAAGCTCAACGCCATGCCCGAGGTTTTGCGCTGCATCGAGGCGGCGCGCTATTTCCGTCCCAACTTCCCACTCGGCGCACCCGACCGGGATTAGGTACAAGGATGCCCCAAATGACCGAGCTCTCCATAACCCGCTTCATTGCCGCCCCGCCGGAAAAGGTCTGGGACATCATGACGAACCGCATCGAGGAATGGTGGTGCCCCACGCCATGGCGCGCCGAATTCGATGGTCTGGAGCGGCGCGCGGGCGGCGCTTCCAACTGCACCATGTACGGCCCCGATGGCGAGGTTCACCCCCATCCGGGAATGGTGCTGGCTTGGGACGAAGGTAAGCGGTTCGCCTTTACCGATGCCATTGTCGGCGATCTTCAGCCCGCCGGGCCGTTCATGATCGGCATATGGTCGGTCGAACCGGAAGGGGATGGCACCCGCTACACCGCCGTCGCGCGGCATTGGAGCGAGGACGACGCGAAACGCCACGCCGAGATGGGCTTCGAGGAAGGCTGGGGTGCCTGCGCCGACCAGCTTGCCGCGCTGTGCGAAGGGTAGGCGCCTAGGCGAACACGCTCGATTTCCGCAGCAGCTGATAAGCCTCGACCACGCGCTGCAAACGCGTCTCGAAGCTGCGATCGCCGCCGTTGCGGTCTGGGTGGTACTGCCGAACCAGTTCGGAATAGCGGCTGCGCAGGTCGCGGCGCTCAGCGTCGATTTCGAGGCCCAGGGTGGTCAGCGCCTCACGCTCTTCGCCCGTCACGGCGCGGCCGTCCTTGCGCTGCTTCGGCATCCTCGACCGCGCCCGGCCGGAGATAGCCTCGAGCGGATCGGCAAAGTCTGCCCAGCGCGGGGCGGAATCGATCCCGGCGGTAGGGCGGAAGGCGCGGGTTTCGCGGTCCCACCCGGCAATAGGGCTTTGCGCCTGCCAGATTTCCTCTGCCGTCATTCCGGCAAAGGCATCGTACTTCGCGTTGAATTCCCTCACGTGGTCAAGGCAGAACCAGCGGTAATCGCCGGGTCCATCAAAGCCCGAGGCACGGGCGCCGGGCGCGCGGAATTCGCCCACATCGCGGCAGCCACGCCAGTCACACGGGCGGCCCCTGCCCTCAACCCGTCCATGGAATCGATCATGCTTCACGCCTTCCACATGGCGATGGATGCGCTAGAAGGGAAGACCAAGGAGATGTCCTGTGTCCGGTCCCGTACAATCTGAAATGGAAGCGCTGCTGACCGCCGCCTTCGCCCCCACCCGCCTCGCCGTGATCAACGACAGCGCCCACCACCACGGCCATTCGGGCGACGATGGCTCAGGGGAATCGCACTTTACGGTCGAGATCGAGAGCGCGGCTTTCACCGGCGTGAACCGCGTCCAGCGCCAGCGCATGGTCAATGCCGCGCTGGGAGACATTCCCGGCCAGCGAGTCCATGCCCTCGCCCTGAAAGTCAGCGCCCCAGGGGAAGCGGCATGAGCATCATCCAGGAAATCACCCCCGTCACGCATGACCTCGGTGCATTTCAGGTCCGCCGTGTACTGCCATCGCCAAAGCGCACGATGGTGGGTCCCTTCATCTTCGTCGACCAGTTCGGGCCCTCGCAGCTCAAGCTGGGCGAAGCGATGGACGTGCGGCCCCACCCGCACATCAACCTCGCCACTGTGACATGGCTGTTCGAAGGCGCGATCGACCACCGCGACTCCCTTGGCTCCTTCGCCACGATCCGCCCCGGACAGGTCAACCTGATGACTGCAGGGCGCGGCATCGTCCATTCGGAGCGTTCGCCGCAAGAGGAACGACCCAAGCCGCCGCGCCTCTATGGCATGCAGACCTGGCTGGCCCTGCCCGACGGGATGGAGGAGATCGATCCCGCTTTCGAATCGCGACAGGACCTGCCGCAGGTGGAGGACACCTGCGCCACCGCCCGCGTCATCATGGGCAGCCTGTGGGGCGCGAAGGCGCCAACCACCTGCCATGCCGAAACGATCTATGCCGAGATCATGCTGGCCGCCGGCGGCTCGATCCCCATCGATGCCGAGGCGGACGAGCGCGCGGTCATGCTCGTCGGCGGCGAGGCCAAGATCGGCGGGCAGGACCTGCCGCTCTACACGCTGGTCGTGCTTGCGCCGGGTGAGGTGATGACGCTGACTTCGGACAAGGGCGGCCGGGTGATGCTGCTGGGCGGTGAGGCATTCACCACCAAGCGCCATGTCTGGTGGAACTTCGTCTCATCCCGCCGGGACCGGATCGAACAGGCCAAGGCCGACTGGACCGAAGGCCGTTTCCCCAAGGTGCCGGGTGACGAGATCGAATGGATCCCGATCCCCGAACGCCCGCTGACAAGGAGCGCCGAATGAAGCGTGTCACCCTCGCCTCGGGCATCGAGCTCGACGTCATCGATGCCGGTCCGCAGGACGGCGAGGCGCTGATCTTCCTCCACGGCTTCCCCGAAAGCCACCGCACCTGGCGGCACCAGATCGCGCACCTGTCCGGTCGCTACCGCTGCGTCGCGCCCGACCAGCGCGGCTATCGCGGATCGTCGAAACCGCAGGACGTTGCCAGCTACACGCCCGACAAGCTCATTGGCGACGTCTTCCAGCTCGCCGATGCGCTCGGCATCGGGCAGTTCACCGTGATCGGCCATGACTGGGGCGGCGCGATTGCCTGGGGCGTGGCGATCATGGGCCAGTGGCAGCCGCGTGACCCGCGCCATCATCGCCAATGCCCCGCACCCCATGCTGTTCCAGAAGCTGCAATGGCTGAACGAGGAGCAGCGCGCGGCGAGCCAATACATCCGCGAATTCCGCGACCCCGCCAACGATGCGCTGGTGCGCGAGCACGGCCTTGCCGGACTGCTGCTCAAGGCGGTGAAGTGGGAAGGTGCCAAGCCCGAGCCCGAGGTCCGCGATGCCCAGTTTGCCGACTGGCAGGACCGCGACGCCGCCTTCGCCATGCTCAACTGGTACCGCGCTTCACCGGTCGAAGTGCCGACGATGGACGAGCCATTCACCCTGCCCGACGGCTGGCAGGACCTGCCGCTGCCGCCGCTGCAAATCCCCACGCTGGTGATCTGGGCGATGGATGACCTTGCCCTTCCCGCCTGCAATCTCGACGGAATGGAAGAGGTCGTGCCGAACATGACCCTCGCCCCGGTTCACGGATGCGGCCATTTCGTGCCTTGGGAGGATGCGGCGGCAGTCAACACCGCGATCGACGCGTTTCTCGCCTCTACCTGACGGCGGCCGGCACTTTTCGCGTATCGGCAAAGAAGCGGCCGAGCGCGACGTGGAACTGCACGTCCTGCGCCGCACCGCCCAGCTCGATCTTCGGCGAGGCGATGTCGGTCGGCCGGTGGTAGTCGGTCTCGAAATACTTTTCCATCCGCGCCAGGTCTCCATAGGCGCTGGTAACCATCACGGTTGGCACGTCATGCTTGAGCAGGGCCCAGCCGTCCTGCCGCTTCACATAGGCATTTGCGCCGTTGTCCGCTGTAATCAGCTTGCGCTTCTCCGCCTTGGCGACCTGCGCGATCAGCGGATCGAGCTTCGTCATCCCCAGGCCGACAATCGCCAGCGGCGTATTGGCGGGAGCAATGGCGATGGAATCGAGATTGAACGCGGCGACAAAGGAGGTCAGCGGGATCGGCGGGTTCTCGGCAAAAGCCTGGGCACCGAGCAGGCCCAGCTCTTCCGCTGTGGTCGCAAGGAAATAGATATCCCGATCCGGCGCAGGGCCCTTGGCCAGACGCGCGGCGATCTCGGTCAGGCCGGCGAGGCCGCTGGCATTGTCGATCGCGCCGTTGCAGATCAGGTTTTCCGCCGGCGGTTCGGCACACTGGCCGAAGTGGTCCCAGTGGGCGAGAAACAGCACGGCCCCCGCATCGGGTTTGCGCCCGGCGATCTTGCCGATCAGGTTGTGCGTCTTGATCCGCGTCTCGCGCGTCGTTGCCTCCAGCGTTGCGGTCATGTCGAGCGCGCGAGGGGCAAAGGCTGGCGCGGAAGCCTCGCGCTCGAGCGCGGCAAGCGACTGGCCGACGGGTGAGAGCAGGCTTTCAAAGGCCTCGTTGGTAATGAAGCCCTCAAGGTCACCGCCCAGCTTCTCGCTCGCCAGGGCATAGCCCGACCGTTTGCGCCGGGCGGAAACCTCGGCAATCGTGCGTTCGCCATCAAGAACGGTGAGGACGGCGCCGGCTCCGGCCCGCAGCAGGCTGTCCTGCCGCTTGCCATCATCCTCCGCGCCCGAAAGCAGCACGGCGACCCGGCCAGCCAGCTCTGCGCGCGAATAGTCCGCCTGCCCCTTGCCGACAAAGAGCAGCGGCGCGTTGGTGAGAAGCGAGCGCTGGCCCGAGGTGAGCATCAGCACCTCGGCCTGAGGCAGGGCAATCGGCTTGCCCTTGCGCATGAACATCGCAGTCGAACCGGCCGGTTCGCGTGCCACCAGCGTCACGGGCTTGAACCATTCGTGGCCGGGATCGTTGGTGCCCGATTGCAAGCCCATCTCGAACCACTTGCGACCGAGGTAGCGCAGCGTCTTTTCCTCACCATCGGTGCCGGGTTCGCGGCCGCCATACTCGGCACTGGCGAGGACCGTGATGTGCGCGCGCAGCGCTGCTTCAAGCGCCTTGTCGCGCGGGGCTGCCGAGGCGGGAGTACCGAGAACGCAGGAGACCGCGGCGCAAATCAGCGCAATTCGGTTCATCTTGCGCGAGGCTCGGTTCATCGACGCAAGATATGCGGCTTGCCGAAGCTTTCGACAAGCGGGCGGAAACGAAATTTCGCCTTTGTGGCAACCGGGTAACGGTATCGTTCACGCCTGCCTTCGATCATTCCGCGGTCCAGCCTCCATCCATGGAAATATTGGCCCCGTTCATGTTGTTAGCTTCGTCGCGGCACAGGAACACTGCCATGGCCCCGATGTCAGCCGGCTGAACGAACTTGCGCGTCGGCTGGCGCACCAGCATCACGTCATTGATCACCTGCTCACGTGTCATCCCGCGGGCCTGCATGGTGTCCGGGATCTGGTTTTCCACCAGCGGCGTCCAGACATAGCCGGGGCTGATGCAATTGGCGGTGATGTTGTGCGTCGCCAGTTCGAGCGCCAAAGTCTTGGTCAGGCCTGCCAGACCGTGCTTCGCCGCGACATAGGCCGACTTGTAGGGCGATGCGGTGAGCGAATGGGCGCTTGCCACCTGGATGATGCGCCCCCATCCGGCCGCCTTCATGTGCGGCACGGCCAGGCGGCTGGTATCGAAGGCCGCCGTCAGGTTCAGCGCGATGATCTTGTCCCACTTGTCGACCGGGAATTCCTCGATCGGGGCGACGTGCTGCATGCCGGCATTGTTGACGAGGATATCGATCGGCCCCGCGCCCGCCATCACCGCTTCGACCCCGTCCCGCCGTGAAAGGTCACCCGCGACATGGACCGCGCCTAATTCTTCGCAAAGCGCGGCGATGGCAGCGGGCTCACCCAGTCCGCACAGCACCACATCGGCCCCTTCGGCCTTCAACGCGCGGGCGACGGCAAGGCCGATGCCAGAGGTGGAACCGGTAACCAGTGCGCGCTTGCCTTGCAGAAACATTATCGACTCCGGATGGTTGTTGCGACAGACAGGAAAGGGTTCGAACCCGTTACCAGCAGGTCCGAGGTTTGAGTCAAAATGGCCCAGTGCAAGAAGAGGAGGTTGTAGGAATGTGGCAATATTTCAAAATCTCCTCGACGCCGCAATGGGCCATTTTGGCCAAATCCCGCAGGGACGCCCAAATGGCTTCCATCTCGAAACGAAATACGCTTTGAAAGGCAAACCAGCCTTCCCTGCGCGCATTTCGTTCCGATATGTTCGCCATTTGGGCGCCTCGGACCTGCTGGTAACGGGTTCGAACCCTAGGCATTGCTGCTCAGGGTCGCTCCTGTCCAGCACGAACAGGAGGAAATTCCATGCGGCTCGACGATCTTGATCCCAACCAGGTCAATATTGACGACCAGCGTGGCCAGGGCGGCGGATTTCCCGGCTTTGGCGGCGGCGGTGGTGGCTTTGGTCTGCCGATCGGCGGCGGCAAGATGGGCTGCGGCACGATCCTGATCCTGATCGTCCTCATGTTCCTGTTCCGCGGCGACCTTGGCCAGATGGTTGGCGGCATGGGCGATACCGGCGGCGCGCTGCCCGGGCAGGAGCAGCCACGTGCACAGGCAGGCGGCACCGCGGGTGAAAGCTGCCAGATCGACAAGGCCAGCATGGAAAGCTGCCAGGCACTGCAAATGCTCAACCGCACGTGGGAACCGCTGTTCAAGCAGGCGAACATTCCGTTCGACCGGCCGACCCTGCACTTCTATTCCCAGTGCCGGCCGCTCTGGCTGCGGCGCGGCACAAAGCGCGATGGGTCCGTTCTATTGCCCCAGCGACGAGGGCATCTACATCGATACCGACTTCTACAAGCAAATGGAGACCGAACTCGGCGCCTCCGGCCAGTTTGCGCGTCTTTACGTAATCGCGCACGAATATGGCCACCACATCCAGAACGAGCTCGGCACATCGAAGCAGGTCCGCGCCCTGCAGGAGCGCAATCCCCGCTCCGCCAACCAGCTTTCCGTGCGGCTAGAACTGCAGGCCGATTGCTATGCCGGCGTCTGGGCCGCCCGCAACGGTGACAAGCTGGAACCCGGCGACATGGAAAGCGGGCTCAACGCCGCCAAGTCGATCGGTGACGATACACTGATGCGCAATGCGGGCCGCCGCCCAACCGAGGATGCCTTCACTCACGGCTCGAGCGCGCAGCGCATGCAGTGGCTGAAGAAGGGGCTGGAAAGCGGGAACGAAGACTCCTGCGACACTTTTGCCGACCTCAAGCGTTAAGGACGGCAACAGGGTTCAATCCGGAGAAGCGGCTGTGCGCATACTTTCGTCACTCGTCCTGGTGTCGCTCGTCGCTGCCAGCCCCGTCATGGCCAGGAAGCCGGCGAGCACGCCGCCTAAGGCAGCGGCAAAACCCGCGCCTGAGCCGGCCAAGTCCGACAAGGACGAGAAAAAGGACGAGCCTGAAAAGCCAATCACCGAAAAGGATGTCAGCGCCAGCGATGTCGCGACAACGCCGCTTAGCGATCTCAACATCAAGAAGGGCGAAATCCCGGCACTGCTGCTCACGGCCCAGGAAAAGCCCTATGACCTGACCGGAATGACGCGCTGCTCGCGGCTGACATCGGCGGTCAACGAATTTGACGAGATTCTCGGTGAAGACATCGACATTACAGACCCCGAAGGCGGTACCAGTGCAGGTAAGGTCGCCCAGTCGGCCGTGGGCTCGCTCATCCCGTTCCGCGGCCTTATCCGCGAAATCTCGGGTGCGAACTCGCAGGACCGCAAGTTGCAGCTGGCGATCCGCGCGGGCATGGCGCGGCGCGCCTTCCTGAAGGGTGTCGGCCTGCAGCGGGGCTGCGGCTATCCGGCCCGTCCCGCCTCTCCGCAGATTGTCGCTCAGAAGCTGGCGGCGATCGCTGCCGCCGACCCGAAGGACAAGGACAAGGCCGAAGCGGCGGCGAAGGCTGCCGAGGCAGCCAAGCCCGCTGTCAAGGCCAAGTCGACCCGCAAGAAGGCCAACCGCACGCGCCGCCGCTGATCGACCTTAGTCACTCTTGCGCGATTATGATCGTTTTGGGGCTGTTAAACGGCACCAAGGCGCGGTAATGCGCAGGGCATGCGACTGAAGCACTGCCACAACATCGCCGATTTCCGCGAACTCGCCCGCCGCCGCCTGCCCTGGCCGGTGTTCGACTATATCGACGGCGCTGCCGACGACGAGCGGACAAAGGCGCGCAATACCGATGCGTTCGATAGCGTCGATCTTGTCCCCAACGTGCTCGCCGGCGCGCAGGACATCGATACCTCGCTGACCATCATGGGCCGCCGCAGCGAACTGCCGCTGGTGCTATCGCCCACGGCATTGCAGCGCATCTTCCACTGGCAGGGCGAACGCGCAGTGGCCCGCGTGGCGCAGAAATACGGGCTGTGGTTCGGCATTTCGAGCCTGGGCACGGTCTCCATCGAGGAGATCGCGGCCATGGTTTCCAGCCCGAAGATGTTCCAGTTCTACTACCACAAGGATCAGGGGCTTAACCGGTCGATGATCGAGCGCTGCCAGGCGGCAAAGTTCGATTGCATTGCGCTGACCGTGGACACGATCGTCTCGGGCAAGCGCGAGCGCTGCCTGCGCTCGGGCTTCAAGTCCCCGCCGACCTTCACGCCCAGTTCGCTGCTGTCCTACGCCACGCGGCCGCGCTGGGCGATGGACTATGTCTTCCGCGAGAAGTTCCGCCTGCCCCAGCTTGACGACCACGTGAAGCAGGGCACCGGCAAGGCGGTATCGATCCAGGAATACTTCACCGAAATGCTCGACCCCACAATGACCTGGGACACGGCGGCCAAGCTGCGGCAGGACTGGGGCGGCACTTTCTGCCTGAAGGGCGTGATGAGCGCCGAAGACGCGCGGCGCGCGGTGGAGATTGGCGCCGACGCAATCATGGTGTCGAACCACGGCGGCCGCCAGCTCGATGGCAGCCGCTCGAGCTTCGATCACCTGCCCGAGATCGTCGATGCCGTGGGCGGACAGATCGAAATCATCTGCGACGGCGGCGTACGGCGCGGCACCCATGTGCTCAAGGCGCTGGCGGCAGGCGCGACTGCGGCCTCAGGCGGGCGGCTTTATCTCTATGCCCTGGCAGCCGCAGGCGAAGCCGGAGTCGACCGTGCGGTTGGCCTGCTCAAGGACGAGATCGAACGCGGCATGCGCCTGATGGGCGTCTCTCGATTGGATCAGCTGACGCCGGACAAGCTGCGCTGGCGGTAGCGGAGCCGCTTCGCGGCGAGTTATATGTTCGCTGGGTCCCGGCCTTCGCCGGGATGACGGGGTTATGTGAAGGGTAGGGAGAGATCGTCCCAATCAGGGTTCATCTCTTCGATCACCCGCAATTTCCACTCTCGCCGCCATTCTTTCATCTGCTTCTCACGGCGAATGGCTGTTTCGATTTCCGCGTGCTGTTCGAACCAGACGAGAGTTTTGCACCCGTAACGCGCGGTGAACCCGCCAAAAGTTCCGTCTCTGTGCCGGATCACCCGATTGGCTAGATCACTGGTGACACCGATGTAGATCGTGCCATTTCTGGCGCTCGCCATAATATAGACGAAGCCGCCCTTGTTCAAAGCACCCTCCCCCTCGTCATCCCGGCGAAGGCCGGGACCCAGCGAACCAAGAACCCGCCGCGAAGCGGCTCCGCATCATTCCGCCACGTCCTCCCGGTGCCGCACCGCGCCCCAGTCCACGTTGCGCGTGGCGTACATCACGCCTGCCAGAGCCACGAAGAGCAGCACCGAGCCGATCACCAGCGACCACGCCTCAAGGTTGAGCAGGACGAACAGCAGCGCATAGAGCCCCAGCAGCAGCGCCGCGATGAAGCGCCCTCGCTTCCAGCTTTTCAGTACGGCCGCGCTGTAGCTTGAGAGCAGCCCGATGATCGCGCCGCTGGCCAGCAGGTAGGCCCAGGTGAAGCCGATCACTTCCGAAAAGGCCAGCAACAGCACGAAGAACAGCACCAGCCCCGCACCGGTCAGCAGGTATTCCGCCGCCGCCACCCGCGCGCCGCCGACGATGTCGAACAGCAGGAAGGCGAGGAAGGTGAAGCCGATGAACAGGAAGCCGTACTTCACCGATCGTTCGACCTTGGAATAGAGGTTCACCGGCTCGATCAGGTTGACGTTGACCGAAAGGCTTTGTCCTTCGACAACTTCCGATGCGCCGCCCGCTGAAACATTGCCTGCGCTGGATGCCGCATCAGCAGGGGCATAGGCCTCTGCCTTAACAACCCGGCTGACTTCCGCGCCAACTTCGTCAGGGACGTAAGGCATGCCAGTATCCGCCATGCCCACCGGCGGCTGTCCGAGTGCCAGCTTGTCCACAACGTACTTCGCGCTGAAACCCTTGCCCGAGACTTGCGGCTTCTCCGGCAGGAAGGCCCCGTTGAAATTCGGGCTGGCCCAAGTTGAATTGACATCCCATGTCGTCGTCCCGCCGCGCGGGACCAGGCTGATGCCGCGTGCACCGCGCAGGCCGAATTCGTAATCGATCGCCAGCTCACCCTCGCCCTTCCAGTTCAGGAAGGCGAAGAAGCCCTGCCCGCCCGATGCCGCCGGCCCCTTGCCCGGCTGGACATTGAGCGCGGCGCCGCCTGCCGACAGCTTGCCTCCGGTGGTCAGCCCGCGCGCGTCGCTGGCGCCCATGCGCAGTTCGGCGCGGTCCCACATCAGGCGATCGCGGGTAACGCCAAAGCGCTCCAGATCGGCCGGCAGCGCGAACTTCGCCGCGCCCTTGACCTGTGCGGTGTAGAGTACGGAGCGATAGATCGACTTGCGCCGCTCCTGCGGGTCAATCCGCGTGGTTACTGCGTTCGACACGGGCGAGATGTAGAACAGCTTCTCCACCTCGACGACCTTGCTGACCGAACGGCCATCGACCGTCTCGTTCTGCGTCTGGGTGGTGCGGAAGGGGACGACGATGATCGGCCCCGAAATCACCTGATGGCCGCCCCAGCCCTCGTTGATCGAGGCCTGCGCCGTCTGCGCTTGGTTCTGCCGGTCATAGACCAGCGCATAGACCATCATCAGCGGCACGATCAGCACGAAGGCGACGAGGCCCACCAGCAACAACTTGATCGCGGGCGACCGTTCGCGGCGCGGCATGTCTGACATGGTGTTCCCCTTCCCGTCTGTCCGCCAGCAGGTTAGCGCAAAGGCGCGGCTTGGGAAGCGGCATATTCGTGGGGGTCAAACGGCAACGGCGAGGATGGTCTGACGCCATCCTCGCCGCGCGCGCCCGGGGGCAGAGGGGACATGTTCCGCCCCCGGATAAAGGTCAGCCGCCCTTGCCCATCCGGGCAATCTCGCGGTCGAGTTCTTCAAGCACCTTGGACTTGATCTCGGCGGACATGTCCTTGTTACCGGCAATCCGGTCACGCGCAGACTTCAGCCCGGCGAGCGCATGGGCAGAGGCCATGGCAGGATCGCCATTGCCGCAGACGCGGATGCGCATGACCTGCTTCTTGCCGTCCTTGTCAGTCGTGGCGGAAACCTCGTTATTGGTCGTCGCATCCTTGCAATCCGCGCCGCCGTGCGTGAAGGCCATGGCCATCGGCGCATCGCCGGGCATGCGGTGCATGCGGATCACACGGGTTTCCTTGCCGTCGGTCGTGACCATCGAGCCTTCGGGATGGATCATGATGCGGCGGATCTGGCGCGGCTCGCCCGGCTTGGCGGGGGGCATCGGCGGCTCGGGGGCCATGACCATCAGATCGCCCTTTTCGAGGTCAGCCTCGATCTTCGCGAGCTTCGCATCGAGCTCGGCGTCGCTCAGGTCCTTGTCGGTCTTGAGCACGATGGTCTTGCCATTGCGCTCGATCGTGCGGGTCTTGAGCGCGGCATCGTCCTTCCCGTCGCCGTGCTTCTCGACGATGACGATGCGGTGGACCTTGCGTTCGACCTTCGGCGCGTCAGGTGCTGCGGGCGCATCGGGCGCGGCGGGCGGCGTCGGCGCTTCCGGCATATCCGGCGCGGCATAGCCGATGGTGGCAGTCAGCGGCAGCGCCAAAGCGGCGCCGATCAACAGGCCGCGGCCAAGCCGGCGGCGGGTCTGGGTGGGTTCAGGCATGGACAGGCTCCTCAAACGGTGAATGATCGATTTTTCTCCAAGGATCGGGCAGGCCATCGGCGCGGCGAGCGCGAGACGGGGACCGCCAGCGAGGCCGGCAATCAGGCGGCCATAGTCGGCGCGGACTTCTCCGCCCTGTTCGGCCAGCACGCGGGCATCGCAGGCAGCTTCCTGGTCACGCCGCATCGCGCGCCAGCCGAGCCAGGCAAGCGGATTGAACCAGTGGAGCGCTAGAACCGGCTGGGCCAGCATGTTGACCAGCAGGTCATGCCCTTTGTGATGGGCAAGCTCGTGCGCCAGCGCAAGATCGCGCGCCCGGCGGTTGTGCCAGGCCATGAAGCCCACGGGGAGCGCGATCACCTTGTCGCGCACGCCAAAGGCCACGGGGGCGCTGACGGCAGGGCTCTCGACCAACCGCACGGCGCCGGCCTCGCCCACGGGGATCGATCCTTCGAGCAGGTCGGCGCGCATGCGCAGGTAAGTGACCACGCGCCACGCAAGGAACAGCACCGCGCCTGCGGCCCAGACGGCAATGGCGAAGGATAGCCAGTCGATGCCGGCCTCCACCGGAGCGACCGGGGCTTCAGCGGCGGCATAGACGATCACGGTTTCGGCTGGGCTCGCCGCGCTTTCCGCTGCCGGAGCCATTGAGGCGGGCAGTTCGATCGGCGGCAGGAACAGGCGCAGCAGGGGTAGCGCCCACAAGGCATAAGCCGCCTGCGCACCGAACGCGCGCGCCACTGGGCGGCGCAGGACCAGCACCAGCGCGATCAGCAGGGCGGTGAACAGCAGGGTGTCGAAGAAAAAGCCGGTCATTTGCGCAGCTCCTTCAAAAGGGCCTCGATCTCGGCGAGGTCATTGTCGGTCAGGGCTTCGGATTCCGCCAGATGAGCAAATAGCGGCGCGGCGCGCCCGCCAAACAGGCGATCGACCAACCGCTTGCTCTCTCCACCAACGTAGTCGGCGCGGGCGATCAAAGGGGAATAGAGGAAGCGCCGACCCTGCGGCTCGGTGGCGATGGCCTGCTTGGCGACAAGGCGCGAGAGCAGCGTCTTGACCGTGGCAAGGCTCCAGCCCCGCGCGCGGCCGACCATGTCGGAAACTTCCGTGGCGGTCAGCGGGCTGCGCAGCCACAGCGCCTCCATCACGGCGTGTTCGGCCTCGGTGATCCGCTCTCCAGTGTCGGTCTCTTCGGACACGCTCACTCCCTTCCCTATGACTACACCCGTAAACGACTACGGCTGTAAACATGAAGGCAGGATGAACGGATATGGACGCTCCGTCCCCGACTTGATCCGGGACCGGTGGCGTTCAAACTCGTCCCTTGGAGCCATGAGGCCAGCGGTCCCGGGTCAAGCCCGGGACCACGACCTACCCCTTGATATGCGGCAGCACCTTGTCGGCAAACAGCTTCAGCTGCTCATAAACCATCTCGTAAGGCAGCCCGCCGAAGCTGAAATTCGCCAGCATTTCATAATCGCCAACCATCTCCTTGCGCATCTGGTGGTGGGCGATGATCTCTTCCGGCGTGCCGATCATGTTGCCGCCGATATAGTCGGTATAGGCCTTGTGCGCCCCGCCCGCCGCCTCGGCCGCGCGGCCCATGTATTCGTAGGTGGAATAGCTTGGCAGCGACTTGAAGTGGTCGGACATGAATTCGTAGTGGTTGGCCACCGTCTCGAACATCTTGGAAAAATACTTGTCCGTCCGCCGGCCAACCTCGGCCTTGTCAGGGTGCGTCAGCACGAAGTCCGAGATGATGAACGAGGGCGGCTTGCGGTGATGGATTTCCTCGAACTTGGCTCGGTAGGAATTGATTTCCGGGATGGCATTGCGCCAGTCGCCCTGGCTGAAACGCAGCGCCTGCGTGCCGAGCCGGGCCGAAACCTCGACCGAGCTGGGCGACATGGTGACCTGCACCACCCGGCCTTTCCAGCTCTTCATCGGCCGCGGGCGGACCTCTGTGCGGGGGATCTTGAACCACTTGGTGTCGGCCTCGACAATGCCGGTTTCGAGGCCTTCCATGATGATCACTGCGGCCTCATCGAACATCTCGCGGCTGTCAGCGAGTTCGACGCCGAACGAGCGGAATTCCCGCCGCGCCGCGCCGCGTCCCATGCCGAGGATCATGCGGCCTTCGCTCAGCGCATCGAGCTGCAGTGCCTGCTCCACCACCCGCAGCGGGTTGTTCCACGGCAGGATGACCGCGCCGGTGATCAGATCAATCTTCGACGTCCGCGCCGCCACATAGGACAGCATGCCGAACGGATCGGGACAGGCCGCATAGTCGGTAAAGTGATGCTCGACCGGCCCGACATAATCGAACCCCATCGCCTCGGCCTCAACCGCCAGCTTCGTCTCACGCAGGAAGAACTCGTGATCGGGCGTGCCATCGAGATTCTGGTAACCGAGGTGCATGCCGACGCGCATGAGGTGATCCTTTCCCGTGCAGCGAATCGCAGCGTGCGTTCGCCTTGCCGGGCCATAATGTCACCTAGACCGTTTCAATAGCAAGGGCCTTTGTCGATCAGGCCATATCCGGCCGGAAGGGCACGCTCGTCACATCGCCCGCGCCCGGCAGTTCCGCTGACTCTTACCACCGCAGGGGGTAGATTTCGCAGCCGGCGGAATGGGCGCAGGCGCTGTCACCTTGGGCTTTGCCACGGCTTTCGCTGGTGCGGCTGACTTTGGCGCCGGCTGGTCAAGCTCGCGGACGATCAAGGCTTCCGATTTGCCCGAGCCGCTGGCGGCGGTGGGTTTGGCCGCTGATGCGGTAGGCTTCGGCACGGCCATGCTGGCAAATGTGGTCCTTACTGCTGTGCCAACGGGCACGCTGGGATCCAACCGAACATCAATAATCGTACTGCCGTAGGCGAGATTCGATCGCCGATCATAGGCGACCGGGCCACTTGATGCTTCATAGAAATCGTTGGAGCGGCACCAGACATTTGCTGGCGATACACCTGCGGCAGCAGCGATCTTGGCTTGCCAAGGAGCAAAATCCTCACTTTTTCGAACCGCGAACACCGGAGTCATGTACGCCTTGCGCTCAGAGAGCACTTTTGCCTCATTGCGATACTGGCAATATCCCCAATAAAGGACATTGGGATTCCCAGCTTCAACAACTCTGTGCTGTTGGCCGCCTGAAAGTTTGCCGAGTTCTATCTCGACTGATTCTAGGGTTGGTCCCTGGACGCACCCACTTTCGCCCATCTGGTTGGCTTCACCATTTCCACCGGTTAGCAGATAGGCTTCCGCCTCCTGTTTGGCCGCATCTTTGACGGGAGTTCCCTGACCCAGCGGCGAAATAAAGATCCGTGTGCCGTAGCGACCACGAGCGTGGAAATAGCAGAATCCAAAGCTCTTGTTGCCTGCTTTGGCGGCCGCCGCCTTTGCCGGCTGTGTTTTAGGCTCTGCTGCCTTGGCCACACTGAAGCCACCCATGGCCAGCGCGGGCGCGGCACACAGGACAGAAAGCAGGAACGGCGAATACGGCAGCAGGCGCATCAAGTATCTCCCCATCAAATCGCAGCGTTCAACGCAGCGATATTGCCAAAAATGGCAATGCCGATGAGAAAATCGCCAAGGTCACGAAGACCTTAGCATGTAATATACCTCAATAAACCCGCTTCTTCGGCTTGATGTACTCGACATCATCCGTCAGCGTGAACTCATGCACCGGGCGGTAGTCGATCTTCACCGATCCGCCCTTGCCGCCCCAGCCTTCGAACCAGGCAGCGGTGTGCTTCATCCACTCGGCGTCGTTACGGTCGGGGAAGTCCTCGTGCGCGTGGGCGCCGCGTGATTCCTTGCGGTTCTGTGCGCCGTGGAGCGTCACAGTCGCCTGGCTGATCAGGTTATCGAGTTCCAGCGTCTCGATCAGGTCCGAATTCCAGATCAGCGAGCGGTCAGTGACCTTGATGTCCTGCATCTTGGCATAGGTCGCGGCGAGCTTCTTCTTGCCTTCGACCATCAGTTCGTCGTTGCGGAACACTGCGGCGTGGAGGCTCATCGTGCGTTGCATCTCGTCGCGGATTTCCGCGGTCGAGGACGAGCCCTTGGCGTTGCGGAAGTGATCGAGACGGCCGAGCGCCATGTCGGCGCTGTCCTTGGGCAGCTCGGCGTGGGCCGACTGCGGCTTGATCAGCTGCTTGAGGCGGTGTCCGGCGGCGCGGCCAAAGACCACGAGATCGATCAGCGAGTTCGAGCCAAGGCGGTTCGCGCCGTGGACCGAAACGCAGGCCGCTTCGCCCACCGCGAACAGTCCGGGGACGACCGTTTCAGGGTTGCCGTCAGCGCCGATGGTCATCACCTCGCCGTGGTAGTTCGTCGGGATGCCGCCCATGTTGTAGTGCACGGTCGGCACGACGGGGAGCGGCTGGCGGGTGAGATCCACGCCGGCGAAGATCTTGCCGCTTTCCGTGATGCCCGGCAGGCGTTCCGCCAGCACCTTGGGATCGATGTGATCGAGGTGGAGGTAGATGTGGTCCTTGTGCGGGCCAACGCCGCGGCCTTCGCGGATTTCCATCGCCATCGAGCGCGAGACAACGTCACGGCTGGCAAGGTCCTTCGCCGACGGAGCATAGCGCTCCATGAAGCGCTCGCCTTCGGAGTTGGTCAGGTAACCGCCCTCGCCGCGTGCGCCTTCGGTGATCAGCACGCCCGCGCCGTAAATGCCGGTCGGGTGGAACTGGACGAATTCCATGTCCTGCAGCGGCAGGCCCGCGCGCAGCACCATGCCGCCGCCGTCACCCGTGCAGGTGTGGGCCGAGGTGGCGGTGTAATAGCAGCGGCCATAACCGCCCGTCGCCAGCACGACCGCATGGCTGCGGAAGCGGTGGATCGAGCCATCGTCCATGCAGATGGCGATCACGCCGCGGCACTGACCATTTTCCATGATCAGGTCGATGGCGAAGTATTCGATGAAGAAGTCCGCGTCATACTTCAGGCTCTGCTGGTAGAGCGCGTGGAGCATGGCGTGGCCGGTACGGTCCGCCGCGGCGCAGGTGCGCTGCACCGGCGGGCCTTCGCCCATGTTCTGCATGTGGCCGCCGAACGGGCGCTGGTAGATCGTGCCGTCGGCGTTGCGGCTGAATGGTACGCCGGCGTGCTCCAACTCGTAAACCGCCTCTGGCGCTTCACGCACCATGTATTCGATCGCGTCCTGATCGCCCAGCCAGTCCGACCCCTTGACGGTGTCGTACATGTGCCAGGTCCAGTGATCGGGCGTGTTGTTCTTGAGGCTTGCCGCGATGCCGCCCTGTGCTGCCACGGTGTGGCTGCGGGTGGGGAACACCTTGGTGATGCAGGCAGTCTTCAGCCCGGCTTCGGCCGAACCCATCGTGGCGCGCAGGCCCGAACCGCCGGCGCCGACGACCACGGTGTCATAGGTGTGGTCGATGATCTTGTAAGCAGGGGCGGTCATCAGGCGGCTCCGAGAGCGATACGGACGATGGAAAACAGGCCGAAAGCGGTTCCGGCGAAAGCGGCAAGGTTGAGCGCGGCGAGCGCGGCGAACTTGTTGGCATGGTCATGGACATAGTCCTCGACCACCACCTGCAGGCCCAAGCGCGCGTGCCAGAAAGTGCTGATTACCAGCAGCGCCACGGCGGTCGCCGGCACCGGCTGCGCGATCCAGTGGTGCACGACCATGTAGGACAGGTTCGGCAGCAGCAGGAACGAGCCGATCAGGTAAGTCAGCAGGATCAGGTTGCCGATCGCGGTAAAGCGCTGCAGCAGCCAGTGATGCGTTCCCGAATGCGCCGAACCCAGCGCACGAACGCGGCCGATGGAAGTTCCGTTACCCATTGTCAGTTCCCTCAGCGCAGCAGCAGGGCGGCCCAGAAGGCAGCCGTCAGCAGCAGGGCCACGAAGGGCAGCAGCGCCGCCCAGCGGTTGTTGGTGTCAAGCTCGTAACCGGCGCCGATATCGAGCACGAAGTGGCGCAGGCCCGAAAGCAGGTGCTGGAACATGGCCCAGCTCAGGCCGATCACGATCACCTTGAGCAGCACGCGGATGGCCGAACGGATAATGTCGGCCCCGCTCCACACCAGGCTGGAAAGATCGGCCCAGACCCACGACTGGAACGTGGCATAGGCATCCGGTCCGGTGGCCAGCGCGCAGAGCCACCACAGCAGCAGGCCGAGCCCGAAAGTGCCGAGGCCGCTGCCGGTGATGCGGTGCAGGATCGAAAGCGTCATCCCCGGCCCCCAGCGCCAGATCTGCAGGTGCGGAGAAGTGGGACGTTTTGAGGCCTTGGCCATCGGGCTGGATTCCCCTGTAGCTAGCTGACTCGCGCGCGAGACACGCGCCTTGCCGGTTCCCCTTAGCCAAAATGAAGGGCGGCGCAAGCGGCGGTATCAGGGATTGTGGAGGCGATGGGACTCCCGCCCTTGCCCCCGCCTGCGGCTTGGGCCAAAACCGGACCATGCCAGACGCCTCCACTACCGCCCTAGTCACCGGTTCCTCGCGCGGGATTGGCGCGGCGATTGCCGATGCGCTGCGGGATCGCGGTGTGCGAGTGATCGGCCATTCGACGCGGGTCAGCGGCGAGGACATGATCGCCGCCGACTTTGCCGAGCCGATCGCCCCGCAATTGCTTTGGGAAGAGGCGCTCGATCTTGCCGATGGCCATATCGACATCCTGATCAACAACGCCGGGCTGTTCGAGGCGAACCCGCTCGACGTTTCCGACATCCAGTGGCTCGATGCCCGGGAGGATACCCTGCGCATCAACCTGACCAGCGCGGCGCAGCTTTCGCGCTTTGCCGTGCGGCACTGGCTGGCAGAAGATACCGGCGGACGGATCGTCCACGTCGCCAGCCGCGCCGGGCACCGGGGGATTCGCCCGATCACTGGCACTATGCCGCGGCCAAGGGCGGCATGCTGGCGCTGCACAAGACCATCGCGCGGCAATATGCGGGCGAAGGCATCATGAGCTATGCCATCACGCCCGGCTTCACCGACACGGCCATGGCGGGGGACTACCTCGCCAGCCGGGGTGGCAGCGGCATCCTGGCGGACATACCGCTGGGCCGCGTCGCCACGCCGGAGGAGATCGCCTCCATCGCTGTATTTTGCGCGCTCGACGCGCCGGACAGCATGACCGGGGCGACGCTGGATGCCAATGGGGCGAGCTATGTTCGGTAGGTTTGCGCTTTCCGCCCTGCTCACTCTCTCGCTCACGGTTCCAGCCGCTGCACAGCGCATGGTGCCGCGTCCCGGGGCGAGCCGGAACATCGCCGCGGCCTGCGCAGGGGTCGATCCGGCGAGCGAGAAGAGCTGGTCCACTCCCGCCCCGCCGGCCCATGTTTTCGGTAACACGTGGTACGTCGGAACCTGTGGCATCACCGCGCTGCTCGTGGAGACGAAAGCGGGCCTTGTGCTGCTCGACGGCGGCGTGCCCGAGGCGGCACCAATGGTGCTCGCCAATATCCGCAAGCTCGGTTTCAACCCGGGTGAGGTACGCTGGATTCTCGTCAGCCATGAACATTGGGACCACGCCGGGGCGCTGGCCGCCTTGCAGAAGGCAACCGGCGCGCAAGTGATCGCGGGCCCCCGCCAAATGAACGCGCTGATGACCGGGAAGCCTTCGAGCGAAGATCCGCAAGTCCCGTTTTTCAAGGGCCATGACCTACTGCCGGTCAAGGTTTCGCGCACCATGCCGGACAATGGCCGCCTCACCGTCGGCGCAGTGAGCTTTACCGCGATTGCCACCCCTGCCCATTCGCCGGGATCGACATCCTGGGTCTGGCGCGAGTGCGAAGGCGGCCTATGCAAGACATTGGCCTATGCGGACAGTGTCAGTACGCCTGCGCCTGATGACTACCATTTTGGCGACCACCCCAAACGTCTTGGTGAAGTGCGCGAGGGGCTGGCAAAGATGGCCAGAATCTCCTGCGACGTGGTCATCACCCCGCATCCTTCGGCCAGCGACCTTTTCCGACGAATTTCGGGCACCATCCCGATCAGCGCGTCCAATGGCTGCTTTGCCTATGCCCAGGGCGGCATCGAACGATTCCAGAACCGGCTGGTGGTCGAAACCAAGTCGAAGAAGCCGGAAAAATGAGCTGGAAAATCACCGCCTACGCCCCTCGTCCCGTGATCGAGGGCGCTCTGCTTGCGCATGAGGATGCGTGGGACTGGGACCCGGATATTGTCATTTCGGGGAGCGAAATCGCCGAGGACAAGCCCGACGACTGGCAGCTTGAGGCATGGATGCCGGGGAAGCCCGGCAAGGCGGAAAAGGCGGCCATCGCCGGACTTTTTGCCAATGGCGCGCCGAAGTTCGAGATCGAGAAACTGCCCGATGTCGACTGGCTGACGACGAGCCAGCAGGGGCTGGAACCGATCCGCGCAGGCGCTTTCCACGTCCACACGCCCGAGCACCCCGCGCTGGATGAGCCGGGCCTGCGCGACTATTGCATTCCGGCCAGTCAGGCCTTCGGCACCGGCCAGCATGCAACGACCGCCGGGTGCCTTGCCATGCTGACCCACATGAAGGCGCAGGGCCTCGTGGTGCGCAACCTCGCCGACATCGGCACCGGCACCGGGCTCCTCGCTTTCGCGGGCCTGCACCTCTGGCCGCGCGCCATGGCGACGGCGAGCGACATCGACGCGGTCTGCGTCGGCGTGGTCGAGGACAATGCCGCCAGCAACGGCGTGCCGATGGGCGGCGGCGCGGGTGAAGTAACCATGCTGGTCGCCGATGGCATGGAGCACCCGCTGCTGCAGGCACGCGGGCCTTATGACCTTGTCATCGCCAATATCCTTGCCGGACCGCTGATTGGCCTTGCGCCTGACTTTGCCAAGGCATTGGTACCGGGCGGGCACTTGCTGCTGGCGGGCCTCCTCGAAGCGCAGGAAGCGCAGGTCCGCCGCGCGGCCCGCATGGCCGGAATGCGGCTTGCCGCGCGGCTGGTGAACGGCGACTGGTCGATCCTCTGGCTGCGCAAGCGCGGAGAGGCGCGGGTGCGGGCTTCGCGCTCCGGCCCTCTGGCCGATTGGTCACGGCGGTGGTGAGGAAACAATTTTTAACAAACTGCTGAGAGAATGCCTGCGTGATCCCACGTAGGTCCCTCTCCGCCCCGATGCAGGGCCAAAGGTCGGCAAACCGGCTGCGGATGGGCGTGCCGGCAAGCCTGACCTTCACTCACGATCGGCGCCCCTGCCTGCTCGACGACATTTCCGCGAGCGGCGCGCACCTTCGGATTGAGGGCAATATTGCCAAGGGCAGCATGGCGCAATTCAACTTCCATGAGTTGCACGTTCTCGCCACGGTCGTCTGGACCAAACCCGGCGAATGCGGCGTTCGCTTTGAAAAACCGCTCGAGCCCGAGGACATGCAGGGCATGCTGTGGATCACCCAGAACCGCGAAGCCTACGATCGGATTTGCAGCAATTCCCATGCCCAGGAATGGACGCAGGGGATCTGGGAATAGCCCGGGCATCGCCGCCGCCCGCCTAGGTGCCACTTACCCTTGCGTCTTTCAAAGACCTTCCCATCTTGTTGATACCTTTCGGGAAGGGAGAGTTGATGTCGAGTTTCCTGGCCTCCGTGCTGCTCGCGATAATCGCTCTATTGCGCGGCGCTCCTGACACGCCATTCTCGCGAACCATTCGCGCCTTGCTGGTGGAGCGGCCCTGCCGCTGGTGGCTAAAACGCACCCGGCGCGAGGCGATCCAGATGCTGGTGCTTGCAGGCTTGTTCCTGTTCGCCGGCGAGATGGTGATGATCCTGGGCTCGACCGATCTCGTTCTTGCCTATGCGCTCGACCTGTCGATCTATATCGACGCGATCCTGGCCGCTTCCCTTTTGACTGTATCCCACCAGGTAGGACGAGTTTTCCGCGGGGTCACAAGCTTGCTGCCCAGCCGGACAGCAAAGCCGAAGCCAAGGGAACGCCGCCGGCGCAAGGCGGATTGCCGCAAGCCTGCCAACGACGAGGATGGACCGGCGCTGAAGGCGGCCTGAAAGTCAGCCCGCCGCCCGGACAATCTCTGCCCACGCCGCTTCGTCGATCACTTCGATCCCCAGCGCGGCGGCCTGCTTCAGCTTGGACCCTGCACCCGGACCGGCCACGACGAGGTCGGTCTTGGCGCTTACCGACCCGGCAGCCTTGGCCCCCAGCCGTTCGGCCTGCGCCTTGGCTTCGTCGCGGCTCATGGTTTCCAGCTTTCCGGTGAAGACCACAATCTTACCGGAAACGGCACTGGCCTTGGTTTCGACCACGTAGGGCGGCGGGGTGACCTCTGACAGCAGGTCATCCCAGACCGCGACGTTGTGCGGTTCATGGAAGAAATCGCCCAGCGCCTCGACCACGGCGGGACCGATGCCGTCGATGGAGGTCAGCTCGGCAAGCGCGTCGGCATCGCCGGAACGGGCCTTCTCTGCCGCCTCACGCAGCGCCGGAAGCGTAGTGAAACGCTTGAGCAGGTCGCGCGCGGTAACTGCGCCGACATGGCGAATACCCAGCCCGAACAGAAGCCGCGCCGCATCCGGCTCGCGCTTCGCCTCGATCGCCGCGAGCAGGTTGTCGACCGACTTGTCCTTCCACCCCTCGCGTTCAAGGATGGCATCGCGCCGCCGGCGGAGGCGAAAGATATCCGCCGGACTTTCCAGCCAGCCGAGCGCGAAAAACTCGTCGATGGTCTTCTCGCCCAGACCCTCGATATCGAGCGCCGCGCGGCTGACGAAGTGCTTCAGTCGCTCGGTCCGCTGCGCCGGGCAGATCAGGCCGCCGGTGCAACGGACATCGACCTCACCCTCCTCGGCCACGGCCTCGCTGTCGCACTCGGGGCAGTGATCGGGAAAGGCATAGGCCGGGAGCGCGGCATCACGTGTCAGGTTCTCGACCACTTGCGGGATGACGTCACCAGCGCGCTGGATCACCACCCGGTCGCCCGGACGCACGCCCAGGCGGGCGATCTCGTCGCGGTTGTGCAGGGTGACATTCTGGACCACGACTCCGCCGACCGTGACCGGCTTCAACCGCCCGACCGGAGTCAGCTTGCCAGTCCGGCCGACCTCGATGTCGATCGCTTCCAGCGTCGTCTCGGCACGTTCGGCGGGGAACTTGTGAGCCATGCCCCAACGCGGAGCCTTGGCGACAAAGCCCAGACGTTCCTGCCAGTCCAGCCGGTCCACCTTGTAGACCACGCCGTCGATGTCATAGGGCAGGTCCGCTCGCGCGTGCTCGATCTTGCGGTAGTGCTCCAGCATCGAAGCAGTATCGTCGCAGCGCACGAGCAAGGGCGAGACCGGAACGCCCCATTCGGCGATCTTGCGCATCATGGCCAGCTGGCTGTCCGCCGGAACCTCGCTCGCCGCGCCCCAGCCATGGGCAAGGAAACGCAGCGGCCGGCTTGCCGTGACCCGCGCATCCTTCTGCCGCAGAGAACCGGCCGCAGCGTTACGCGGGTTCGCGAACAGTTTGCCCCCTTCCGCCTCCTGCGCAGCATTGAGTGCGACGAAATCGGACTTGGCCATGTAGACCTCACCCCGCACCTCGAAGACCGCCGGAACCTCGCCCGAAAGCTGCTGCGGAATGTCGGCGATCGTCGCGACATTGGCGGTCACGTCCTCACCCACCTGCCCGTCGCCGCGCGTCGCCGCACGCACCAACGCACCGTTCTCATAGCGAAGTGAGCAGGACAGGCCGTCGATCTTGTCCTCGGCCGTCATCGCCACTTGCGCGTCATCGGGCAGGTTGAGGAAGCGCCGCACCCGCGCCACGAATTCAGCGACGTCGTCATTTGAAAAGGCATTGTCGAGGCTCATCATGCGAACCTCGTGAGCCACCTTGGACAAAGGCGAAGCGGCTATATCATGGCCAACAAGCCTGCTCGGGCTGTCATCGCGCACCAGGTGCGGGAACGCTGCCTCAAGCTCGGCATTGCGGCGCACCAGCGCGTCATACTCGGCGTCGGAAATCTCCGGCGAATCCTCGGCATGATAGCGGCGGTTGTGGTGCGCGATCAGGCGCGCAAGGCGCATCAGTTCATTGGCGGCTTCGGCTTCGGTCATGGTACCTGCTTGGCAGCGGCGACAAATTCCGGATCGGACAGGACCTTGCGCACCAGCTGGGCGTAGAGCCCGTTATAATTGGTGAAGGCCTGATCTATCGCGATAGCACCGATCCAGTCGGAACCCCACTTGGCATCGACCCGGTAATCCTTTGCCAGCACCGCCCTGCCGCCCCGCAGCAGGGTGACCTTCGCGCCGAGCGCCCCGCCTCCCTTCTTGAAATCCTCATCGATCCGGCTCTCGTTAAGGACCGCATCGATGCGCAGGGGCGAAGCGGGATCGAGCTTTCCGGCTGCCTTCAACTCGGTCTCGAATGTGGCGCCGAGGAACTCTGCGAAAGTCTTGCCCTTTGGCGCGTGCAGAACGCCCAGCCGCACCGAGATGCTGCGCCCGATGGCCTTGTTGCCCGACGTGAAGGTGCCGAGCGCCAATGGAGGCACCGCCTGCTCGCGCAGGACGCGGATCGTCTCAAGCGAAGGCGGCAGTTCTGCAACCGGAGCGGAGCATCCCGCAAGTGCAAGGCAAAGCAGCACCGCCGCCCTGCCCATAACCCAACCTCCGGACCGGACTGAGCCAGCAGGCATCAGCGCGGGAATGCCGGGTCGGCTGCGATATTGTTGATGCCGCGGTCAAGTGCCTGACGCACCAGCACCTTCACGGCATCGTTGGCCTTCTTGTATTCGGTGCCGGGAATTTCGACATCCTTCTTGCCGTACTTCGAATAGAGTTCGTGCTTCACTTCAGTGCGGATCGGGGCCGCGCCGGTGGCGGGAACATACTCGAAGGTCACGACATAGTGATCGGTCGCCACGACGCCGCCAAACAGGCCAAAGCCAAGGCCGGCGCCGAAGGCCTGCTTCTTGGTCTTGTCGAGCTCGTCCTTGATGATCAGGTTGTTGAACTTGATGCTGAGCAGGGCACCGTCAGCGACCGGACCTTCCACGACTTCGGAGAAGTTGCCCGATGCCTTCACGTCTTCCAGCGCCCAGGGCTTGACCTGCTTGGTCGCGCCGGCGTGCGGCTTGCCGTCGCGCTGGAATTCGAAAATCACCTGAACAGGCTTGGGCTTGGGGGTGGTAACCTTTTCCTCGGGCTTCACCTCGCCCAGCGCATTGGCGACGAAGAACTTCATGGCCTGCGCCGCCTGCGGAATGGTTGCCATGACCAGTGCGGCCGCAGCGGCAAGCATGGAGACAAGGCGCGACTTGAAACGAACAAATTTGAGCATGATACGACCCCCAAGACTCTGATTTAACGCGTTGGCATTAGACTTTTGCGGGATCGTGAACAACAGCAGCCTATCGTCCTTTCAACAATCGGCGCTGGCGGGCCGGGTGGTTGAGGAGCGGAGCCGACCACCCGGCCCCGCCCCCGCCAGTCACTGCTTCTTGAGGGTATATTCCTCAGTCACATTGTTGCGCAGGTTCTTCATGGTCATCTTGATGGTCGAGGCGTCGACCGGCTCATAGGTGTATTCCATGAGCGGCTTGCCGTTGACATAGTCGGTTTCCTTGAAACCTTTGCCTGCAGCGGTCACTGCGACCATGGCGCCGGCCTTGTCGCCCACCAGCGGCACCTGCGGTCCGCCAAGCTTTGCCTCATAGGATTCGCCGGTCGGGAACCTTTGGGTGACGGTGTCGCCCTTCATCATGATCGTGGCGGTGATGCTGTCATCCGACATTTGGCTGCCGTCCTTCACCATCTGCCACGATCCGCTGGCGGCATGGGCACCTGCGGGTGCGGCGCCGACACGCTTGGACATGGTGACATTGGTCACGGACTTGCCTGCGGCATTGTCCGCCGATGTGTTCGACCAGGTCAGCGACTGGCCGTCCGCCGAAACGGTGACCTTGCCGGTGCCGATTGCCGTTCCCTTGCGATAACGGGTCATCTCGAGGGTCGAAGGGTCAACCACCTTGACCGACGCCGCGTCCCAGTAATCGCGCCCTTCGACCGGATGAACCTTGCCATCGGCCGGAATCTTGTAAGGCGGTGTACAGGTGCCGCATTCGTATTGGCCGTCCTTCACCGCAAACGTATCGGGCTTGTCGGAAAGCTTGGCCGAGGCGACATCGGCCTTGTAGGTTCCGTCGATGACTGGGGCGGTCGAACTCGGTGAACAGGCGGCGAGCATCAGGCTGCCGGCACAGGCGATCCATATGCGCATGACATAATCCTCTCTTATGGGTGAATTATGTTCTGGGGCGGCCTGGGCGGAGGCTACCCGGCAATCGTTCAGGCCGCAAGCAGTCGATTTGCTTGCGCCCGCGCCTCTGGCGTAACCTCCGCGCCCGAGAGCATGCGGGCGATTTCCTCCTGCCGTCCGGCCGCATCGAGCAGGCTGACCGAGGTGCGGGTGACCGTGCCCTCGCTCGACTTGGCGATGACGTAGTGGGTGCGTCCGCGCGCAGCGACCCGGGGCGAGTGGGTGACGGCGAGGAGCTGCCCGCCCTCTGCCAGCCGCGCCAGCCGTTCGCCGATGGCGCTGGCCACCGCGCCGCCGACGCCGCGGTCGATCTCGTCGAAGATCACCGTCGCCGCGCCGCCTTCTTCCGCCAGCGCGACTTTGAGCGCGAGGATAAAGCGTGAAAGTTCGCCGCCCGAGGCGATCTTGCCGAGCGGGGCAAAGTCCGCGCCGGGGTTGGTGGCGATGAGGAATTCCACCGCGTCCATGCCTCCCGGTCCCCAGCGGTCTTCGGGCAGGCGCAGAATCTGCGTCTTGAAACGCGCCGCGTCGAGCTTGAGCGGGGCAAGTTCCTCCGCCACGGCCCTGTCCAGCCGCTGTGCCGCCTCGAACCGCGTGATCGACAGCGTTTCGGCGAGTGCTTGGTAATTGAGGCCGGCTTCGTGGGCGCGCGCTTCAAGCTCGCCGATCTCGGCCTCCCCGCCCTCGATCGCGTCGAGCGCGGCGCGCATTTCGCGCGCTTTGGCGGGCAGGTCATCGACCTCGGCAATGGTGCTTGCGCGCCACCGCACGAAGGTCGAACAGTCGGGTTTCAATCCGGTCGAGCATCGCCGGGTCATGGCTCAGCGCCTCGGCCGCTCGGGCGAGACGGTCCTCCGCCTCGCTCGCTTCGATCACCGCCCGGTCGAGAGCCGCGAGGGCCTCGGCGAGCAGGGGATGCTCGGCAGCAATCCGGTCGAGCCGCCGGGCGGCACCGCGCAACGATGCCAGCGCGGAATCGGAGCCAGCCCACAAGTGCTGCAGTTCGGCAAGATCGCCCGACAGACGCTCGCCCTTCTGCATGGTCGAGCGTGCTTCGGCGAGTTCGGCCTCTTCGCCCTCTTCGGGGGCCAGCGTCGTCAGTTCGGCAAGGTGGGCAAGAAGAAGGTCGCGGTCATTGCTCGCCTGTTCGATCACCGAACGCGCGGTAGCGAGGGCGTCCTCCGCCTGCCGCCATGCCTTCCATGCGGCTTCCACCCCGGCGACATCCCCGCGCGCATAGCGATCAAGCAAGGCGCGATGTCCCCGCGCGTTGACGAGGCCGCGATCATCGTGCTGGCCGTGCAATTCCACCAGCGAGGCGGCAATTTCGCGCAGCAGGGCGACGCCTACGGGCTGGTCATTGATCGAGGCCTTGGAACCGCCGTCAGCCTTGACCTGCCGCTTGATGACGAGTGCCTCGCCGGGTTCGACCTCTATGTCCGCATCTGACAGGGTGGCGGCGATCGCGCTTGGCAGGGCGGCAAATTCGAACGTCGCGGCGACACTCGCCTTGTCCTCGCCTGCGCGAACCAGCCCGGAATCGGCGCGGTCGCCCAGGATGAGGCCCAGCGCATCGAGCAGGATCGACTTGCCCGCGCCCGTTTCACCCGTGAGCACACCGAGCCCGCGGTTGAAATCAAGGTCGAGCGCCTCGATCAGGACAATGTTGCGGATGGAAAGCCGGGTAAGCATGGGTGCCCAATTGCCAGAACAAAACGGGTTCTAGCGGCAAATGCAGCGCGCCGCAAAGGCAGGATCACGATTTCCCCGTCGATGAATCAAGAAGGGGGCCGCGTTGCCGCTGCCCCCTTCCACTCGCACCTGTTCGATGTGCTTTAGAACGAGAACTTGATCGTCCCGCCCCAGGTCCGCTCGTCGCCCGGCGTACCGGCGATCAGGCCGACATTGCCCGGGGCAACCTGCAGCAGTTCGATGTACTTCGTGTCGAAGGCGTTGCGCACCCAGCCGAAGACGTCGAACCCATCGCCGCGGAAACCGGCGCGGAAATTGGTCAGCGCATAGCCTTCGACCTTGGTGTAGATCGACGGCGAGGCGTTGGAATTCCAGTCCGAGCGGTAATTGCCGTCAACGCCAAGATAGACCTGGCCTTCCTTGCCGAGCAGGTTCGCCGGCAAATTGTACTCCGCGCCATAGGAGAAGGCGTACTTGGACACGCCCGGCAAGCCCTGACCCGAAATGTCGCACTGGCGCGGGCTGAGCGCGCCCGGAACGCCGGGCTGCGAATAGTCCGGGGTTGCCGTGGCCGACTGCAGGGTGCCGCCAGAAAGCTCTGGCGGGCACGGCGCATTGGTGAACTTCACGTACTTCGCATCGGTATAGGCCGCGTTGGCATAGGCGGTGAAGCGGTCGCTGGCGCGGATCTTGAAATCGGCTTCAATACCGGCCGATTTCACTTTTTCGGCATTCGCGAGGTAACCGCGCACCGTGCCGAACTGGCCGCCGTTGACCGTTGCCTGGAAGTCCTTGATCTCTGTGTAGAAGGCGCTGAGGTTGAAGGTAGCCCTGCGGTCCCAGAACTGGGTCTTCAGGCCGACCTCGAAGTGGTTGACCGACTCCGGCTTCACCGTGGAGGCTGACAGGTCGGGCACGTTTGCCGTGGTCAGCGGCAGGCCGTTCTGGTTGATCCCCAGCGTCTTGAAGCTCTTCGCATAGGTCGCATAGGCCAGGACATCGGGCGCGACCTTGTAGTTGACGTTGATGTCGTAGCTGAGGTTCCACTTCGACGCGGTGGGCGAGGTTTCCTGCGGCTGGTAAACGTTGCACTGCGCGGTCGTGCCGGCAATCGTACCGGGGGCCGGTGTTGCCGTGCAGCTGATGGCCTGCCCTGCAGCGTTGGTCACCACGCGCCGATAGAAGCCTTCCTTCTTGTCATAATTGACGCGCAGGCCGGGCTGGATCGTCAGCTGGTCGGTCAGTTTGTAGCTGAGCTGACCATAAAGAGCCGCGCTGTCGCTCTTGAGGTACTGAGTGTTGCTTGCCGTCAGGCCCGCGAGCGTCGAGGACAGGGTGGCCGGGTTGCCGGTGCTCCACACCGCCGCGTCCGATCCCTGCTGTTCGGTGCCCTGCGTGTCGATCCGCTGCTTGAAGCCGAACAGACCCACCACGAAGTCCAGCTTGTCGCCTTCGTAGTTGTAGCGGAACTCCTGGCTGTACTGGTCCTGCTGCGAAGGGTTCTGCGACTTCGAGACGATCGACAGGCCGGTAAAGTCGCGGTCGTTCTGCGGCTTCCAGTCCCAGAAGCGCCAGGCGGAAATGGCGGTCAGTGTGCCGGAGCCGAGGTTCCACTTGGCCTTCAGAGAGGCGCCGCCGATCTTGTTGCGCGCCTGCAGCGTGGCATCGATGTCGGTCAGCCGGTCGTAGATGTCGCGGCTCGGCACGGCGTAGTTGCGGCCGGGCGTCGCCGTGTTGATCGCTGCCACCAGCGCGTCATACTGGCGAGCCAGCGGGCGCTGGGTAAGGCCGGTGCGGTAGAAGGCGGTGCCGAAGCCGTACGGATCCTGCGTACTGTAATCACCGGACAGGGTGATGCTCAAATCATCATTCGGCTTGAACAGCAATTGTCCGCGGAAACCGAGGTTATCCTGCTCATTGATCCAGCGCTGCGACTTCACATTGTAAAGCGTGCCCCGGCGCGTGGTGGAGGCGATGGCAAAACGCGCGGCGACGGTATCCGAAAGCGGACCTGAGATCGCCGCCTTGGCCTGACGGTAGCTGAGGTTGCCCAGCGTCAGTTCCGCCCGGCCTTCGAAATCGAAGGTCGGCTGGTTGGTCGTGATGTTGATCGCGCCGGCCGTGGTGTTCTTGCCGTAAAGCGTGCCCTGCGGCCCGCGCAGGACTTCGACCTGCTGGACGTCGAGAAAGTCGAAAGTGGCGGCGGCTACTCGCGAGTTGTACACATCGTCGACATAGATGCCGACGCCCTGCTCGAAGCCGTCGCTGGTGAGGCCGAACGGCACGCCCAGCCCGCGGATGTTGACCGAGGTGTTGCGCGGGTTCGAGGTATAGACCTGCAGCGTCGGCGCAAGCTGGGGCAGCTTGGCGACGTTGAAGTTACCGGTCGATTCGATGGAATCGGCCTTCACGACCGAGATCGCCAGCGGCACCGCCTGCGCGGTTTCCTGGCGGCGGCGGGCGGTGACGATAATGACGTCGCCCCGGCTGGGCTCGTCTTCGTCGATTTGCGGCTGGCCGGAGCCATCACCGGCTCCTTCAGCAACCGCCGGAGCGGCCGTCTGGATGTTTTGTGCGAGAGCGGGCGCTGCCCAAAGCGCGCTAAGTGAAGTTGCGGCCAACAGGCCGCTGCGGACGAACGAATGCATTTCCAATCCTTGTGATAAGGGAATGGATGCATCCGGCGGTCCGGTCTGCATCAGGGAGAATGGCGGGCAGCGCCGAATGAAAGCCTGCCTGCCGGGGAGAGTCTGTCAGGAGAAGCGGCGGCGTTCCGTCACGTCGAGCTGGACGACCCGGCCGTCGTGGACGGTCAGTTCGATAGCTCCGTAGCGAAGCCGGGATACGGCATCGGCTACGGCTTCAAGCGCAGCACTACTCGTCCCTGCCGGTTGCTGCGCGGACTTGCTGCGGTCGTCACGGTTCGAATCCATCGCTTGCCTCCTATGGCCGCGATGTTATCTCTACCGTTTGAATAGACAATAGAAGAAACGCTTGCCGTCGATGAAGCGAAACTTGCCTGCGGCTAATTGCGCGCGCCGCTCAGCCCTCTTGAGGCACTTCATCGAAGGGAGGCTCGACCACGATTTCGTCGGCGAGCGTCACCCGGTCGAGCATCGCCGCCATTTCATCGCGCAGGGTCAGCATCAGGCCGCGCAGGCGGCATTCGGCCTCTGGCAGGCAGTTCTGGCAATGCTCGTGCGCATTTCGCGCGGCGCAGGGGACAAGGGCCAGGCTGCCCCGGGTCAGGCGGATGATGTCGCCGTAGCGGATGTCGACCGGAGCAAGCGCCAGTTCATAGCCGCCGTCCCGGCCGCGATGCGAGATCACGAGGCCTTCGCGCACCATTTCCGAAAGAATGACGGTGAGGAACTTGCGCGGAATATTCTGCTTTTCGGCGATTGCATCCAGCCGCACCGGACCCTGCTGCCAGGTGTCCGAAAGGTGCTGGAGCGCCCTGATCGTATAGCGGGTCTTTTGCGAGAGCATGGCCTCACAAAACGCCCGATTATCCTACATGTCAACCGGAGGAGTAGAAATCCTTCGCCTGCCGGATGTCAGCTCGCCGAAGTACCGGGCGCGTGCTTCTGCATGAGCTTGTAGGCGCGGTCGTACCATTCGTTGCCGGGATAGTTGGCGCCCAGAACGGCGGCCGCCTTCTGCGCCTCGCCCGGCAGGCCGAGCACGAGGTTGGTTTCGACCATGCGGAACAGCGCCTCGGGCGTGTGCGAGGTGGTCTGGTACTTTTCGACCACGTTGCGGAAGCGCAGCTGCGCCGCCAGCCACTTGCCCGACCGTTCGTAGAAGCGCCCGATCTCCATTTCCTTGCCGGCCAGGTGATCGTTGATCAGGTCAAGCTTGAGCTGGGCATCGACCGCATAGCGCGTCGCCGGGAAGCGGCGGACCACTTCGGTCATGGCATCAAGCGCCTGCGTCGTCGCCTTCTGATCACGCGTAACGTCGCCGATCTGCTCGTAATAGCAAAGCGCGATCAGGTAATAAGCGTAAGGCGCGTCCTTGTTGCCCGGGTGGATCGACAGGAAGCGCTGCGCCGCCTGGATCGACTTGGTGTAATCGCGGCCCGCGTAATAGGAAAAGGCGCTCATCAGCTGGGCGCGGCGGGCCCAGGGCGAATAGGGATGCTGGCGCTCCACCTCGTCAAACAGGACGGCGGCAACCTTGCTGTCTCCGCGATCAAGCTGGTCCTTGGCCGCCGCGTAAAGCGTTTCCACATCGCGGGCGACATAGGCCGTATCGCGATTCTTGCGGGTTCCACCGCATCCGGAAGTGAGCAGCAGTCCGCCAACGGCGAGTGCGAGAACAGCGAGCTTGGTCGGCGATTGCTTGAACATGGCCGGGTCTATAGCCACCGCGCGCCTGAACGCCAAGTGAAAGCGAAGCCCTTTTTCCCCGCCCGCTTGCGCCAATTGGAAGTGGATGCGCTACATGCGCGGCGCATATCGTCTAAGCGCGCATAGGAGGCCGCCAAACGCACGTAAGCCGCCCCACCCCTCACCGTCCCCACGTTATCCCCTCCCCCCGCTTGACCCCCGCTGGCCAAACCAGAATACCTTGCTTTCCTGAATGGGGGAGCGCCAAGCATGGCCCAGAAGACCGCAGCGCCAGCCGGACCGATAGCCGCCAACCGCCGCGTGCTGGCCGCCGCGATGATCGGATCGACGATCGAGTACTACGACTTCTTCATTTACGGCACTGCGGCGGCGCTGGTGTTCGGTCCGCTGTTCTTTCCCGCGCAGGATCCGGCGGCGCAGGTGCTCTTCTCCCTGATGACCTTCGGCCTCGCCTTTGTCGCGCGGCCGCTGGGGTCCATACTGTTCGGCCATTTTGGCGATCGGGTGGGCCGCAAGGTCACGCTCGTCGTGGCGCTTCTCACCATGGGCATTTCAACCACCGCCATCGCCTTCCTGCCAACCTATGCCCAGATCGGCTGGATTGCCCCGGCCATGCTGTGCCTGCTGCGGTTCGGGCAGGGGCTTGGCATTGGCGGCGAGTGGGGCGGCGCGGCGCTGCTGGCGGTGGAGAATGCCCCGCCCGGCTGGCGCGCGCGCTTTGGCGCGGCACCGCAACTCGGCGCGCCGATCGGGCTGGTCCTGGCCAACGGACTGTTCCTGCTGCTGACGGCTCTGCTGCCCAAGGACGACTTCATGAGCTGGGGCTGGCGGCTGCCCTTCCTGCTTTCCGCGGCGCTGGTGGTGCTGGGGCTGTGGGTGCGGCTGCGGATTTCGGAAACGCCCGAGTTCGAGGCCGCGATGGCCAAGAGCCACCCGGCTTCCGTGCCGCTTGCCACCCTGTTTGCCGAGCGCGCACGCTCCGTGATCTGGGGCAGCGCCGGGGCCATTGCCACCTTTTGCGCCTTTTACCTCTGCACCTCCTTCGCGCTGACGCTCGCGACGAACGAGTTCGGCTATGACCGGCAATCGTTCCTGACCGTGCAACTGTTCACGCCGTTCTTCTACGCGGCCGGCATTGTCGCCGGCGCGCGCAAGGCCGACCAGACCAGCCCCGGCGTACCGGTTGCGCGCGGCGCCTTGCTGCTGGCGATCTGCGGCTTTGCCTATGGCCCGGCGCTGTCACAGGGATCGCTGCCCTTCGCTGCCGTTACGCTTTGCACAATCATGTTGGTGCTGGGCTACAATAACGGCACCGTCGGCCCATGGCTGGCGACGCTGTTCCCGGTCCGGCTGCGCTATACCGGCACTGGCCTCACCTTCAATTTCGGCGGCATGATCGGCGGCGCGCTGCTGCCGCTGCTCGCTGCGCGGATCATCTCCGCTGGTTATCCCAACTGGACCGGCGCCCTGCTCGTGTTGGGTGGTCTTGCCACCTGGCTCGGCGTCCGGCTCGCCCGGCCCGTATCTCCACATGAGGACCTGACACGTGACGAACAACCCATCGGAATCTGACGAACTGCTCCGCGTGATGCGCGAACTGAAGGACCGGCAGGACATCCTGGACGTCATCCACCGCGAGAGCCGCGGGCGCGACCGGCAGGACGTCGACCTCATCGCCTCGTGCTGGTGGGAGGACGGCATCGACGAGCATGGCCCGATGATCGTCGGCGCGGCAGACTATCCGGCGCGGGCGAATGCGGGCCACGCGCGATTCTTTTCCGCAACCATGCACCACCTCACCACTCACACCTGCGAGATCGAGGGCAATACCGCCCATGCCGAAACCTATGTGATCGGCACGATGCTATCGCCCGACAAGCAGGCCATGAAGATCGCCCCCGGCCGCTATTTCGACCGGCTCGAAAAGCGAGGCGGCGAGTGGCGCATCCTTTTCCGCCGCTGCACGGTGGAAATGTCGATGGATGGCTCTGCCGAATGGGTGAACGGCCCGATGTGCAAGGGCTTCCTGCGCTCGGTCTGGTCGAAGGAGGACAAGAGCTATCAGCGCCCGATCGAGGTGGGGACTGATGGGGAGCGGTGGTAGGCCCTAACCCAGCACGAATTCCGTCCTGCCGATCGGCGCTCCCGGCACGGGCGCGCGGGTGCGGTAGAGGGCGGAGTTCTGCGCGGTGATCGGCGCCCCCTCCGCCAGCTTCTGCGCGTCGGCCGGATCGACGATCGTGACGTAAAGGTCGCTCATGTCCGGCCCGCCAAAGCGCACGTTGGTGCAGGCCGGACCGGGCAGCGCGAGCCGCCTGACTTCCTCTCCCGACGGCGTCAGGCAGATCAGTTCCCCGCTGGAAAAGCCGCTGATCCAGGCATTGCCTTCAACGTCGAGCGCCATGCCGTCGCAGTCGGGCTTGTCGATCAGCGTGCGCATTTCGCCCAGCGCAAAATCCGGTCCCAACGGGAAAGAGCGCACCGCGACGAAGCTTTCGTTGAACAGCAGGAGCGATCCGCTGGCATCGAGGCTGAGGCCATTGGCGAAGACCAGGCCTTCCTTAAGCACACGCTGCGTTCCGTCCGCCGCCATGTGGCAGATGGTCGACGGGCCGGGCTTTTCGCCGCGCAGGATTGCGGGAAGATCGATCGTGCCGAAGAACATGCCGCCCTGCCCGTCTGGCCGCATTTCGTTCACGCCTTCGACGCCGGAAACGAGAGTGCCGCTGGCGCCGCTTTGCGGGTGAACCCAGTCGATCCCGCCCTCACCCGCCACCAGCAGCGCGCCATCGCCGTTCATCAGCAGGCCGCCGATCATAGTGCGCTGGGGCAGCACCGTCTGCCCGGTGGCAAGGTTATGCACCCCGCCGCGGGTCACGTCGGTGAACCAGATATCATCGCCCTCGACCAGCAGGCCTTCGAGGTATTGCCCCCGCGTCAGTTCCTCGAAATCAGGCAAGGGCAGGTTCCTTCATCTCGTTCAGTTCGGGCCGCGGGCGCGGCAGGCTGGCGAGGAGCAGGCTGGAGAGCCCCATCATCGCCAGCGTCGCGGTGAGGAAAGGGTCGTAGCTCGTCCACAGGTCGAACACTTTCGATGCGGCAAGCGGGCCGAACGCCGTGCCGACAGACAGCGCCGCAAGGATGCCGCCGTAGAGGCCGCCGAAGTTCCGCAGACCGAAATAGCGGGTGGTGAGGTAGACCAGCACGTCCACCTCCGCGCCCAGGGTAAAGCCAATGAAGGCCGCCGCCACGCCAATGCTAAGCGCGCTTCCGCCGCCGTACAGCAGGATGGCGCAGGCAATGGCCGGCAGCAGGAAAGCCACGGCCCCCACCAGCGAGGCGCGCAGCCGGTCGAGCATGAAACCCGTGACGATGCGTCCCGGGATCGAGGCCCAGCCGATGACAGAGGCCAGCCCGGCCGCCTCGAGCGGGGTGAAGCCATAGCCCTTCACGATCAGCGGGAAGTGGACGTTGAGCCCGATCATGGCGAAAGTGAACAGCAGCGCGACCACCAGCAGGCGCAGGAAGATCGTGGTCTTCAGGCCGTCAAGCAGCGACATTCCCGGCAGCGGCGCGGGTGCGGCCTGTGCCTCTGCCGCCTTGGCCTTGCGCTCGTCCTGCGCACCGCGAAACAGGAAGAAGACGATCGGCCAGGCAATGGCAAGCCAGATCAGCGCCTCGATCCGCATTGCCTCGCGCCAGCCGTAGAACTGGATCAACTCGGTGCCGAGGAAGGGAAACACGATCAGCGCCACCGATGCGCCGCACAGCGTCACCGCCAGTGCAATCCCGCGAGATGCGTGGAAGCGCGAGGCGACCGCGCTGGTCCAGATCGTCGCCTGGATCGGCAGCGAGGCGAGCGACATGACGATCCAGATCAGGTACCAGTTGGCCATGTCGCCGGTCGCGGTGGAAAGGTTCGCGAAGGCCGCGCAGGTCAGCGCCACGCCGATGATCGCCATCTTGCGAGGGCCAAACCGGTCGACCGCCATGCCGATGGGGATAGCGCAGAGCGCCTGGATCACGGTGGAGAGCGTGAGGCCGACCGTGGTCGCCGTGCGGGACCAGCCGAACTCCTTGGAAATCGGCTCGATATAGACGCCAAGTCCGTAGATGTGGATCACGCAGGTCGCATAGCCCAGCGCCGCCGCGATCGGCAGGATACCATAGCGCCGCCATTCCGCGAAGGCGCCGTCCGAATTTCCGCTCACCTCGTTCTCCCGTCACCGGCCGTCATACGGCCGGGTTGAACGGATGTATGGCACGCAAGAAAGGCCGGTCAAGCGAGTGCAACCGCGCGCTGGCGATGCTGTTCGGCCTTGCCCTATTGCAGCTTCACCGGCGGAAGGTTCGCCTGCGCCGCGGCCCGCTTGGCGGCATTGGCCTGCTCGATCGCGACGCGGTTCTTCGAGGCATCGACCTCTGCCTGATAGATCGGCGTGAACTTCTTCAGCACCTCGATCAGCACCTGGTTGGTCTCCATGTCGGGATGCAGCTTCTGCTGGGCGTTGACCTCGAGCAGGTGGAGCGTCGAAATGCCCTTTATCTTGTCGAAGCAGATCTTGTCCGAGCACTTCTTGGTCCAGATCGCGCGGTAGATTTCGCGGTAGTCCTTGGAGATGTCCTTGGTCTTGCGGACGTTGGATTCGCCGATGATGCCCTGCGCGTCCATGTCGGCGCGGATGAAATCCTGCGCAAAGTCAGACAGTTTCAGCGCCTTGTTGGCATCCCACTTGTGCAAGGCACCAAAGATCGTGCCCTGCCGGACAAAACGGATGCCAAGGCGGCAGGTTTCGTCGGCGCAGTTGGGCAGCCACTTGCCGTCGAAGCCGTTACCCCACTTCTCCAGCTCCATGCCCATCACGCCCTCGGCCCCGGCCTGCTCCTTGAGCCCGCCCGGTGAAACGGTGATCACCCGGCTGCATTCGGTGCCTTCGTGGCAGGCAAAGTCCACCCCGCCCGGCGGCAGCTTGAGCGCAAGCTGCGGGAACCAGACCGGGAAGTTCCACGTGTGCGACCAGACCGCCACGTCGACGAACAGCCGCGCGTTGAGCCCGGGCGTGATCAGGAAGGCGACGTTGTATTTGGGATCGCCGATCGAAAACTTGCTCTGGTTGCTGGAGTCCATGCCCAAGTTCACCAACTGGCCGCTCTTGGTCAGCAGCGTGTCCGAATTGGTGATGTAATCGTGCAGGTTGAAGGTCAGCTGGTCGGAGGTCAGCTCCACCCGCACGCCGGGAAACACCTGCGCGCCGATCACGCCGAAGTTCGCGCGGCCGCCGATCAGGTCGACCTCCTCGAAGAACTTCTCCGCCTTGGGATTGTTGCTGCCGCCCGGCGTCGGCGGGGTGAACTGGCCGCGATAGAAATCGCCCGGCAGGTATTCGGTGAGGTCGACGCCGACGGGGATGTCGACCGAATTCGAGCCGATGATCGGCAGCTTGTAACCCGCGCCGGCATGTGCGCCGATCTGCGCGACCAGCTCCTTGGCGGAGAACAGCTTTTCCGCCGGCAGGCCGGTGGCGAGGTAATCGGCTTCGCCCCCGTTCACCGGCGTGATGCTGGCGGCGAGCTGGGCGCTCTTGCTGCCTGCCGCCTCCCTGAAGGTATAGGTTCCGCCCACCTTCATCGGAAAGCGCAGGCCGAAACCGTAATTGAACCCGGCGAAAACCTCGACGTAATAGGTCTTCTTGCAGCTCACCAGGCAGGTCTTGATCGTCTTTTCGATCCGTTCCTTCCATTCATATTCGCGCCCGAGGGTGAAGCCGGTGAGGAAGACCTTTTCGGGGATCGCCTGTGTCTTCACCGTAGGCGAGCCCGCCAGCGCCCCCAAAAGCGCCGGGTTGATCGTGCCCGCGGGTTTCATCGTGAGCCCGCCGATGAAGGGCGCGCTTCCCGAGGCGGGCTTGTAGACGTTCCTGAACGGCACCTTCTGCGCCAGCGTGGGTTCCACGCGGTCAAGCCGGGGGACGAACAGGGTCTGCTCAACCGAAGTCTCGCCGGAATTGACGATTTCGGACTTGATCTGGTCATCGCTCAGCGTCGCCAGCCTCGCGGTTTCCTCCTCGCCCATGGCGGCGACGAATTCGGCGCGCTTGACGGGGTTGTTGAGCGATGCCCGCACCTGCGCGACCGAGGCGTTGAGGTCCGCGTCGATCTGCGCCGACTTGACCCGCGCCTCTTCGATCGCGCGGGTTCGGGCGGCAATGTCCTTCACGTAATGCGGATCGCGCGGGTTGGCGAAGGCCGCGGTGCGCGCCTGATCGGTGAGCTGGGTGGCGCAGCTTAGCCCGGTCGAGACCAGTGCCCCGCGCCGCATGCCGTCCGAGCAGACGCCGGGTTTCACACGGTAGGTCAGGAAGCTGCGGATAATCAGGCCCTGATCGACCTCCATCACGCGCGTATCCTCGCTCACGACTTCCGCAAGCTGGGCCTGCCCCCGAACCCTCTGCGCCACGTTGAACAGGGCGCGCGGATTGTTGAAGGTCGGCTCAAGGTTCATTTCCGTCTGGCCGACAGTCACGCGCCGCATCGAACGCGCCTGGGCAAGCGAGAACTGGCGCTTCACGACCAGCGAACGAACCATGGAGGAGTTCGGCCCCGACTTGAGCGTCACCGATCCGGCATTGCCGCGCGTTGCCACTTCGGGTGGGGGGTGATCTCGGTCTGGGCGCTCAGCGCCTGGACCACGGCGGGGTTGATCGTTTGCGCCGGCGCCGTGGCCGGGGGCACGCGCATGATGCGGATCGTCGGCGGGGGCGTGCCCGAGCTTTGCGCCTGCGCAGCGGCGGGCAGCGCGGCGGCGAGGATCGATGCGGACAGAAGCAGGCGGCCGGTGACGGTCATGGTCGAATACCCCCTATTCGTGCGGGCAGCGGTGTTCCGCCTGACCCGGTCAGATCTTTGTCGTGACCCTGTGGTTATCCGACACCTGCCGTGAGGAATTGTCAATTTGCGCCAATTGGAGCGATGGAATGCGCAGCACTTCGCTTGCCATTAGTAGCAAGGCTTATTATCGGCATGGCTAATGGCGCAGCTGTTATATCCTTCTCCCACGCGCAAGGCGTTTATCACCGGATCGACGATCCTCACGACGCTGATCGTGACGATCGACATGACGATTACCGTGGTCGCCGTGCCGAAGATGATGGCGGACCTGCAGGCCGGGCCGGACCAGATCGCCTGGGTGCTCACCTCCTACCTGATCGCCAGTGCCATCATGATGCCGCTATCATCGTGGCTGGCGAGCAAGTTCGGCCGCAAGCGGGTGATGATGATCTCGGTTGCCACCTTCACCCTGGCTTCTGTCGCTTGCGGATCGGCGCGGGGGATCGAATTCATGGTCTTTGCCCGCATCATCCAGGGGCTTGCCGGTGCCGGACTGATCCCCCTGGGACAGGCGACTCTGCTCGACATCAACCCGCCGGAAAAGCAGCCCACGGCCATGGCCTATGCCGGGCTTGGCGCCATGATCGGGCCGCTGCTGGGGCCGACGCTGGGCGGCTGGCTGACCGACAATTATTCGTGGCACTGGGTCTTCCTGATCAACCTGCCGGTGGGCATTGTCGCCATGATCGGCATGCTGGCGCACCTCGAGGTGATGGATGACAGCCTGCCAAGGTTCGACTGGATCGGCTTCCTGACACTCACCCTGTTCGTCGGCTGTTTCCAGCTCATGCTCGACCGGGGCGAGGCGGTCGACTGGTTCGACAGCGCGGAAATCTGCATCTACGCCGGGATCGTCGCGCTATCTTTCTACCTGCTCGTCGTGCACATGTTCACCAAGGCTAACACCTTCCTGCGCGCCGAACTGTTCGCCGATCGAAACTTTGCCATCGGCACCTTCGTATCGACCGTGATCGGCATCGTCATCTTCGCCACGAGTCCGATGCTGGTGATGTATACGGAGAACCTGCTTGGCTATTCGGCGCTTCAGTTCGGGCTGATCAACATCCCCCGCGCCGTCGGCACGATTATGGGCCTGGTGATCGTCACCCGCGTGATGAAGCTGATCGACGCGCGCATCCTGTTGCTGGTCGGGCTCGTTTGTTCGGTCGTGTCGCTTTTCATTTTCTCGTCGCTCAACCTTCAGACCGACGGCCTGCCGATCATGATTGCTGGTTGGTTCCAGGGCTTTTCCGGCGGCCTGCTCATCTCGCCGCTATCCGCGCTGGCCTTTGCCACGCTGAGCCCCATGCTCCGCAACGAGGCCGCGGCAATCTTTGCGCTGGTTCGCAGTCTTGGCCAGTCGCTGGGGATCTCGGCCATGACGCTGATCTCGATCCAGCAGACTGCGCAGGTATCGGGCCGGCTGGCAGAGGGCATTCGCCCTGACAATCCGATGCTCGAATGGGCGCGGCCGGGACTCGATTTCGGCGATCAGGCCACGGCGGCGCGCACCATGGGCGAGATCTGGCGGCAGGCCACCATGGTGGCGACGATCGACACCTTCTGGATGGCATGCATGATCGCCTTGGCGACGATCCCGGTGATTTTCCTGATGGAAAAACAGAAGCTGGGGCAGGCAAGGCCCGGCCCTTCAGTCGATCACTGAGGGGCCGCGCGCAGGCTTACTGCCAGGGTTCTTCGCCTTCCAGCTTGGTGCGGTGCATCATTCGGCCGCAATCGGGATCGTACCATTCGGCACGGTGGATGGTGCCGGTATTGTCCCAGATCACCATGTCGCCGGCGGTCCATTCGTGGCTGTAGGTGTACTGCTCCGAGGTTGCCCAGTCGCGCAGGCCGTGCAGGATCAGGGCGCTTTCCGCAGGGCTCTTGCCGACCACTGACTGCGCCGTATTGCCGAGCACGAGGCTCTTGCGGCCGGACTGGTGTTTCCACACCAGCGGCAGCTCGTTCTCGCCGATGCGGACATAGGCCTGCAGCTTGGCGAGGCTGGGTTCGGGATCGTGATAGAAGACCGATGCCCGGGGCGCGTGGAGCACCATCAGGTCATCGTACCTTGCCTTGTCCTCTTCGGGCAGGTCCTCGTACGCGGCATAGCAGTTGGCGAAGCCGGTATTGCCGGTGCCCTTGGGGCTGGGCACCTTGCACGACAGCAGCGAGGCGAGGATCGGCACGTCGTTGCGGGTGCCATCGATGTGCCAGTAAAGCGAGCCCTTGAGGTATTCGGCGCTCTCGCCCGCTTCATTGGGATCGAGCGTGATCTTGCTGATCACCTCGTCCCCGCCGGCACGCTCCGGTGCGAACTTGCCAAGCGTCTTGGTGAAAGCGATCTGCTCTTCATCGGTAAAGTTGATCTGCGGGAAGACGAGCACGCCGCGCTGTTCGAGCAGGTCTCGAATCTCGGCGGAGAGCTTGCCGGTCAGCAGCTCTTCCTTAGAGTTCAGGATGCGCGTGCCGATCTTTGGCTTGATCGCTTCGGCGCGAAGGCTGACGTCTGCGGCGGTGGCCATGGCAATGCTTCCTCGGGGGTGGGGACTATGAAAGCCATATAAGCGAACGCCCCGGAGCGTTGAAGCGCGCCGGGGCGATCAGTCCGATCGGCAGTTTCGATCAGCTTGAGGATGCGTCAGCCTTTGACCACTTCCCACGCCTCGCCGCCCTTGATGATCGTGCGGTGCATCATGCGCCCGCTGTAGGGATCATAGGGCGTCGCCTTGTGCAGAGAAGTGCGGTTGTCCCACATGACCGTATCGCCCACCTTCCACACGTGGCGATAGACATAGGGCTCGCTGGTGGCGAAATCGCGCAGGCCGTGGAGGATGCGCTGGCTGTCCTTCATGTCCATGCCGCGGATGTAATGGGCGGTATTACCCAGGACGAGGCTCTTCTTTCCGGCCGAATTGGTGACAACAAGCGGGATCTCCGCCTCACCCTTGCTCTGCCAGTCGGCAAGCTGCTCGGCAGTGGGTTCGGGGGTGTGGTAGAACTGCGAAGCCCACAGCGAATGGACCACACGCAGCCCTTCCAACTCGGCCTTCTGCTCGTCCGAAAGGTCAGCATAGGAAGTCGCCGTATTGGCAAATTCGGTATCACCGCCCTCGGGCGCAAGAACCTGCGCGCTCAGCATCGAGGCGCGGATCGGCGTGGGGTTCATCGTGCCGTCGATATGCCAGAACAGCGAACCCTTGAGGTATTCGACCACGTTCTTCTGCTGGTTCTTTTCATCCAGCGTCACCTTGAACACGGCGTCCTGGTTCTGCCCGGCCAGCTCTTCGGCATTGCCGCCCAGCGAGTTGGAGAACTGCACCTGTTCGGCATCGGTCAGGTGCAGTTCGGGGAAGACCACCACGCCCACCTCTTCCATCAGGTCGAGGATCGCGGGGGAGAGTTCGCCCGTGAGCAGCTCTTCCTTCGAGTTGAGCACCCGTGCGCCGATCTTCGGCTTGATGCGTTCATAGCGCAGCTGGACATCAACATTGGCGGCTGTGGCCACGGTCATTCTCCCGGTCGGATCTTGTTGTTGAACAAATGTACAGCAGCGCTGCGGCACGGACAAGCTGTGCGTCAAGCGACCGGACGCGCTGTGGCGATGATGGCAACCCTCCGGAATTGCGGTGACAAGTGCAAGGCGGCACCATAAACTCACCCCGAACCGGACATACCTTCGGCGGGCGGGGCCAGAATACATGGATGAACAGGCTGCCGGCGCAGGCCACGTGTTCCTCAGCTATTCGCGTGAGGACCAGAAGACCGCGCGCGCCATGATCTCTCTGCTCGAAGGCCTTGGCTACAAGGTCTGGTGGGACGGGCTGATTCCCGGCGGCGAACGCTTTGACAAGGTGACCGGCAATGCCCTCGAGACCGCCCGAGCGGTCGTGGTGCTGTGGTCGAAAAGCTCGGTCGAGTCGCACTGGGTCAACGATGAGGCCGGCCGCGGGCGTGACAAGGGACGGCTGGTGCCGATCTCGATCGATGGCACCCTGCCCCCGCTTGGCTTCGGGCAATTCCAGTTCATCGACGTATCGAAAGAGGGCCTGCGCGCCAGCGGGCCGCAGATGCAGCGCGCGCTCACCGCACTGGCCGCGCTGTTCGACGGCGAGGCGCCTGCGCTGCCGAAGCCGCGCAAGGGCCCGGCGCTGTCCCGCCGCGCGCTGGTGGCTGGCGGGGTTGCGGCGGCCGGCATCGGCGCCACCACGATCGGCTGGCTTCTCATGCGCGACAACAGCCCCGGCAACACCCTCGCCGTCCTGCCTTTCGACAACCTTAGCGGCGATGCCGGCCAGCAGTACCTGATAGACGGTATCGCCGCCGAACTGCGCGCCCGCTTTGCCCGCAACCCGGTGCTGACCGTGGCGGGGCAGACATCGTCGAACGAATTCCGCGGCAGGATCGGCGACGCGAAGGGCATCGCCGCGAAGCTCGGCGTGGCGCACCTGCTCACCGGCAACGTGCGGACCGGTTCAGGCGAGGTGCGCATCGCGGTCGAACTGATCGAGGCGGCGACCGGCTATTCGAAGTGGACGCAGACCTACCAGCGACCGCTGGAAAACATCCTTCGCCTGCAGGAGGAAATTGCCGAGGCGGTGGACGCCGCGCTCACGCCGCAGCTTTCCGCGGGCAGCCACAAGGAGTCAGTCAAGCGCAGCGGCGGCACCACGGTCGCAGCGGCCTATGACGCATACCTGCGCGGCAAGCTCCTGTTCGAGAACCCGGTCGACGAAGCGAGCGACCGTGCCGCCTTGGCCGAGTTCACCCGCGCCGCCACGCTCGATCCCAATTATGCCGCCGCCCATGCCGCCCGCGCGCGGACCATGGGCGTGATCGCGGTTGCCAGCCACGACCTGTCCGAACGGCACAGCCTCGTCACCGAGGCCGAGAAGGAAGCGCGCCGCGCAATCGAACTCGCCGCCGAATATCCCGAGGGCCACGTCGCGCTCGCCTATGCGACGCTGTTCGGCAAGCTCGACGTGATCGGCGCCGAAGCCGCGCATGAGGCGGCGATGCGGTTCGGTGCGGGAAATCCCGAGGTGCTCAGCCGCTATGCGCTGTACTACGCCCGCCGCCGCCAGCCGGAAAAGGCGCTCCCGGCGATCGAGAAGGCGGCCATGCTCGAACCGCTCGACCCTTCGCTGTTCAAGTCCAAGGCGCAGGTCCACTATGCAGGCGGTGATTGGGACAGCGCCATCGCTGCCGCGCGCAAGGCGCTGGAGATCAATCCCAAGGTGTCATCGGTCCACGGCAACATCGGCAATGCCCTGATCCAGCAGGGCAAGGTGGCAGAGGCGGCGGCCGAATATGCGCTCGAAAAGAACGTCACGCTGGCGTTGCCGGGCAAGGCGATTGTCGCGCTGAAACAGGGCGACCAGGCGGCGGCGAAAGCGGCCCTTGATCAGCTCATCAAGGAGACCGGCAAGGCCACCCTTTTTCAGCAGGCGCTGATCCTCAGCCAGTGGGGCAAGCGCGAAGAAGCGCTCACCGCGCTGGAAAGCGCCTATGCCGAACGCGACCCCGGATTGCTGCTGACTTTCAGCGATCCCTTCCTCAAGCCATTGGAAAACGAGGCGCGATTCAAAACGCTTTTAGGCCGCCTGCACTTCGTATAACTTCCCGCGAGTCAGCAGGGGCTGACCTTAGAGGGGAATACCATGCGCAAGATCGTTGCTACCGTTTCCGCAATCGCTTTCGTCGCCGCACTCGGCGGCTGCAGCAAGAAGGAAGAGGCCGCTCCCGAGGCTGCGACCAGCGAAGCCGCACCGGCTGAAACTGCCGCGCCGAGCGCCGATGCCAGCGCCGAACCTTCGGCCGACGCTTCGGGCGATTCGCACACGCTCGACGAACGCAAGTAAGCGTCCGTTACGAGGAAGTGCGGGCGGTCCGGGAAACCGGGCCGCCTGTTTTTTGCCCTATTGCGCCAGTGCCGGATCAGGCAGCCGGTCCACCCTGCCGGGGTTCTTCTCTAACCACGCCTTGGCCGCATCGATCCACCGGCCATAGCTCGCCACCGAGGCAAAGACCGTTGGCACCGGCCCGGCGCAGCCTTTCGAGAAGTTGACTACGCCAACCAGCTCCTGCCGCCCACCGCGCGTGCGGATCAGCGGCCCGCCACTGTCCTTGAAGCAGGTGAACACCTGTCGTTGCCGCCGTGGCGGCGAAGCCGCGCAGATAACCCGCAGCGATACCGGGCAGTTTTGCGGCTTGATCGCGGTCAGCGGGCCGTAGTTCAGTTTTTCCGTCGGCATCTGCTGCACCCCGTCCATCGAGACGTGGGGGTTGGTCCGGCCGGAATGCCATTCACCGGAAAAGCCCCAGCCGAACGTGTCGAACTCGGTCCCCGGCGCGAAGACCGAGTTTTCCGACAGAGCAATGGTCTTTGCAGGAAGGGTCTGGCCCGGTGCCGCCTTCAGCTTGATCAGCGCAATGTCCGAAACGTTCTGTCCCGCCTTGTAACCTTGGTGGATGGCAATCGGATCGATCGCATAGGAGCGCCCGGCGCCCAGAATCACGGCACCAGTACGCACGCGCAGGGTGCGCCGCGCGTTAGCCTCGTTCGCTCCTTCATAGGAACCAGCGGCCACGCAGTGCGCGGCAGTCAGAATCAGCCCCGGCCCGATCACCGAACCGCCACAATGATGCTCGCGCTGTTCGGGCTTCAGCCACTTGAGCCCGATCCGCTCGGCACTGGGCCGCTGCTGGTCGCGCTCGATCTGTGCGGGGGTGAAGGGCCTGATATCATAGATCTGCGCCATCCATGGTGCCATGGCGAGCATCGCGGTATCGCCGCCGCCCATCGCGGGGCAGAGCGATTCCGGATCGATCTGCATGTCGATGGAGTTGGCATAGCCGAGCCCGGGAGGAAGCGGACCTTCCGGCGGACCGATCACGCTTTCGGCGGGCTGGCGTTCCGTGCAGGAAATGAGTTCCACGCCCGGACCGAATGCCCCCGGCTGGTCCAGCTTGCTGACATCAACCGGCTTCTCACTGGCGAGCGTCAGGAAATAGGCCTTCCCATCGATGCTGGAAACGCGGGAGATGCGCTTCACCGTTTCGCCGGCCGCCACCGGCTCATCGGCACCTTCGCGGATGGGCAGGAACGTGATTCGCAACGAATCATCGATCGTCCCGAAGTAGACGTGCAGCGGCCTGGTCCCACGATTGGAAACGGTGATCTCCATGCCGTCCCACCCGGTAAACGCCTTCCGCACTGCCATGCCCTGGATGGTCGCTTCCTCGTAAGGCTTGTCACTGCAAACGCCGATCTTTCCGCTACGCAGGCAGGTAACGATGTCGCGGCTGCCGGCAATCGGCGGCTGGGAAAAGATCTTTATCGCGCGGAACTGCTCGGACAGCCGGGCCTTCAGCAGGGCCTGCCAGTTTTCCCCCTCGACGCTGCCGATGGTGAACTGACGCGGGGCGAGCACCCAGCAGTTCCCCTCGCCCAGTGCTTTTGTGCCCCGCCACTGGCTCTCATCCGCCTTGGCATCGACCAGCACCATGGTCTGCGGATAGTCCGCCAGCGTGGTCAGTTCGAAATCGGCTTCCGGCGTGATCACCACATAGTCCAGCGTGGCCAGGAAAGCGCGCACGGCGGGCTCAGCCTCTCCCAGGCTTTCGTTGAGCCACAGGGCCACCTTTCCGGTCGACGGATTGCTGCGGATAAGGCCTTCGAAAGCGACGTTGAGCTGCACCGTGCCGCAGTCAGGGAAGCGCGGGTCATTGCTAGCCAAAGGCAGGGGCTGGCGATCGGGCCTTACCTTGACCGCCGGCGCTGGATCGACCGGCTGGGCCAGCACGGGCGCGCTGAACAGCGCCAGAAGCGCGGTCACAAGCAAGGTGCAAAACCTGTACATTTTCGCCTTACCCCGCGGGAAGGCCCTTAGGTGCTTGTCCCAGGCCGCACTGTCAATCGCGCGCGATGGCCTTCCCGGCTATCAGTTCACTTCGATCTGGCTAACGTCATAGCCATTGGCACGCAGCGCGGCGACCAGCCGGTCCAGCTGCTCCTTGTCGCGCGCTTCGCATTCGATGTCGGTGATCAGGCCCTTCGCCGGCAGGTGCGTGAAGATGCGCTGGTGCCAGATTTCGATGATGTTGATGTTGTGGCGGTTGAATTCTTCCATCACCTTGAACAGCGCTCCGGGGCGGTCCTGCAGGGTGAGCCGCAGCCGCGCGAGGCGGCCCGAGCGGGCAAGATCGCGCAGCAGAACGTTGGCCAGCAGGCGCGTGTCGATATTGCCGCCTGTCAGCACGATGCCAACCTTCTTGCCCTTGAACATGTCCGGATTGCGCAGCACGGCGGCGAGGCCGGCCGCGCCCGCGCCTTCGACCACGGTCTTTTCGATCTGCAGCAGCAGCGCCAGCGCCGCCTCCATCTCGCGCTCGCCCACCAGCAGAAAATCGTCGAGCAGGCCAGCGAGAACCTTGGAGGTGAACTCGCCCGGCTCCTTTACCGCGATGCCTTCGGCCAGCGTATCGCCGCCGGTGGGCAGGTTGGTGCCCTTGAGCCGGTTGTACATCGAGGGGAACAGTTCCGCCTCGACCCCGATCAGGCCGATGTCGGGCTTCAGCGCTCGCGCCGCCACGCCCATGCCCGAAGCCAGCCCGCCGCCGCCGACCGGGATGACCAGCACGTCGAGGTCGGGCACGTCCTCCAGCATTTCAAGCGCCACCGTGCCCTGCCCGGCCGCGACCAGCGGATCGTCGAAAGGATGGATGAAGGTCAGCCCAAGCTGCTTTTCCATCGAGCGCGCATAGGCATAGGCATCGTCAAACGTCTCGCCTTCCAGCACGACCTTGCCGCCGACCTGCTCGGTCTGCATCACCTTCACCGTTGGCGTGGTGCGCGGCATGACGATGGTCACCGGAATGCCGAGCCGGGTGCCGTGGTACGAAAGACCCTGCGCGTGATTGCCCGCCGAAGCGGCGATCACGCCGCGGGCGCGCTGTTCCTCGTTCAGGTGGAGCAGGGCGTTGAGCGCGCCGCGCTCCTTATAGGCTGCGGTGAACTGCAGGTTCTCGAACTTCAGCCAGACGTCGCAACCGGCGATCTGGCTGAGCGTGTGCGAATAGTCCATGTCGGTCCGCACCACCGCGCCGGCAATTCGCCCTGCCGCCGCGCGAACATCGGCGATGGTGAGCAGCGCTTCGGCTGCCGGGGCGGTCTGGGTGGCGGTGCTTTCCATATGGGCCGCGCCGTAAAGCCAAAGCGCGCCGCTTGCAAACCGCTATTGGCCCCGCTTCAGCACCATTGCAACAATCCCGGTGACCACCATCACGGCGATCGTATCGGCAATCCAGTCCCGGATGTCGCAATCGCGGTGGAGCGCCGGGATCGACTGCGCCACCTCGATCAGGGCGCCGAGGAACGAGAGACGTTCGATCACCCGCCAGCGCGGGACCCGCGGAAAACCGAGCGCCGCCAGCCCGGCCAGCGCCGAAAAGGCAAGCACATGGTTGAACTTGTCCCCCAGCCGGTCGCTCGGCATTTCGGGCGGCTTGGGCAGGAGCGCCATGACGACGGCGAATATCAGCGCCGCCCAGAACAGCCAGAAAGCGGCGCGCTGCATGCGCGGCGAGGTGAGGAATTGCATGGCCCGGCCTTACCGGGGGCTGGCGCGGCGCGCAATTGGCGCTAACAGGCAAGTATGACCGACAAACGCAGGATTTCCTTCCTAGGCCTTGGCGTGATGGGCGGCCCGATCGCGCGCCACCTCGCCCGCGCCGGGCACGAACTGACCATCTACAACCGCTCGCCCGAGCGGCGGGAACGCTGGCAGGCGGACAACCCGGACCTGGCCGTGCGCGTTGCCGCCAGCCCGGCGGACGCGGCCGACGGCGCGGAGGTCGTCATCACCTGCGTCGGCAATGACGATGACCTGTCCGACGTCGTGCTTGGCCCCAATGGCGTGTTCTCTGCCCTGAAGCGCGGCGGGCTGTTCATCGATCACACTACGGCCTCTGCCCGCATCGCCCGCCAGATCGCGGTCGAGGCGCGGGACCTCCAGATCCACTGCGTCGACGCGCCGATGACCGGCAGTCAGATCGGCGCGGAGGAAGGCAAGCTCACTCTGATGTGCGGCGGACGTCCAGACGCCATTGCCATGGCCATGCCGGTGTTCGAAGCCTACACCCGCCGCGTCGTCCACATCGGCCGCGCGGGCGCGGGGCAGACCGCCAAGATGGCCAACCAGATCTGCATCGCCGGGATCGTCGCCGGCCTTTCCGAAGCCATGCGCTTTGCCCGGGCGAGCCACCTCGATACCGACAAGGTCTATGAGGCGATTTCCGGCGGCGCGGCGCAGAGCTGGCAGATGGACAACCGCTGGAAGACCATGGCTGCCGACGAATTCGACTTCGGCTTCGCGGTCGACTGGATGCGGAAAGACCTTGGCCTTGCCATGGACGAAGGGCGCGGTCTGGGTGTTTCGCTCCCCATCACCGCGCTGGTCAACCAGTTCTATGCCGAGGTTCAGGCAATCGGCGGCGGGCGGCTCGATACGAGCGCGCTGGTGCGCCGCCTGCCGCTGCCGGGGAAACGCAAGTGAAGCCCCTGATTGCCATCGCCGCCGCCCTGCTGGCGAGCGCCGCCCCCGCCCTCGCCGATACGCTGATCGACAATGTCGATGGCTTCACGCTTGACGAAAAGGGCCAGGTTCAGCGCGTCACCGGCCTCGTCTTCGACAATGACGGCAAGGTGGTGCAACTGATGCGCCGGGACGACAAGAAGCCCGCAAAGACCGACTATTACATCGACGGCAAGGGCCGCGTGCTGATGCCCGGGCTGATCGACGCCCACGTCCACATCATGGGCCTTGGCATCAGCGCCATGACGCTCGACCTGTCGCAGACGAAATCGCTGGCCGAAGCGCAGGCCGCCATCGCCAAGTTCGCCGCCGACCACCCGGAGCGCAAGTGGATCATCGGGCGCGGCTGGAACCAGGAAGTCTGGAAACTCGGCCGCTTCCCCACCGCGGCCGAGATCGACGCCGTGGTCAAGGACCGCCCGGTATGGCTCGAGCGTGTCGACGGCCATGCCGGATGGGGCAACAGCCTCGCCCTTTCGACCGCCGGAGTGACCGCCGCGAGCAAAGACCCGGCCGGCGGCCGCATTGAGCGCTTGGCCGGCGGACAGGCTCCTTCGGGCGTGCTGGTCGATGGCGCGACCGCGCTGGTCGAAAAACACGTGCCCCAGCCGCGCGCCGCCGAACGCGATTTCGCGCTCGACAAGGCGCAGGACCTGCTGGCGAGCAAGGGCATTGTCGCCGTGGCCGACATGGGCACCTCGATCGAGGACTGGCAGGCGCTGCGCCGCGCGGGAGACAGCGGGCGCCTGCGCATCCGCGTCATGTCCTATGCCGCCGGGATCGACGCAATGAGCCTGATCGGCGGATCGGAACCCGGCCCATGGCTCTATGATGACAAGCTCCACCTCAATGGGGTGAAGATCTACCTCGACGGTGCGCTGGGGTCGCGCGGGGCATCGCTGAAAGCGCCCTATGCCGATGCACCGGGGAACAAGGGCTTGTCCTTCCTCACGCCTGCACAGCTGCGCAACCTGATGAGCCGCGCGGCAATGGACAAGTTCCAGGTCGCCGTCCACGCCATCGGCGATGACGCGAATGGCCAGGTGCTGGATGCCGTGTCCGAGCTTCGCGAGACCTACAAGGGCGACCGGCGCTGGCGGATCGAGCATGCGCAGGTGGTCGATCCCGCCGATATCAAGCGCTTCGGCGAACTCGGCGTGATCGCCTCGATGCAGCCGGTCCACCAAACCTCGGACCGCCTGATGGCGGAAGCGCGGCTCGGGCCGGCGCGGCTGGCGGGCGCCTATGCGTGGAAATCGATCGCCAATGGCGGGGCGACCCTGGCTTTCGGGTCGGATGCGCCGGTGGAATCGCCCGATCCCTTCGCCGGTCTCGCCGCAGCAATCAGCCGGCAGGGCCCGGATGGGCAGCCGTTTGGCGGCTGGCAGCCGCAGGAAAGGGTGACCCGCGAAGCCGCTATCGCCGGGTTCACCACGGGCGCCGCATATGCCGGAATGGCCGAGACTCGCTTCGGCCGGCTGGCCCCGGGAATGCGTGCCGATTTCCTGCTGGTAGACCGCGACCCGCTGCTCGCAAGCCCATCGGAACTCGCCGAAACGCGGGTTTTGGAAACCTGGGTGGGCGGCCGGAGGATTTATTCGGCACCTGTGGCCTCTCCGCAACAGAGTCGGTGAAGAGGCCGGGGGAGCGCGGATTAACTCCCAGGGCAGAACCTAACCTGTTGTTAATTCTCCACGACTAGACGCCCACAAGTCACGTTTCGCCTCTCCGCCATGGATTTGGGGGTTGCGCAGAATCGAGTGCTTGGCTAATTGCATTCGGGTCTGACGCTTGGTACTGCGAGGTTCCATTTTATTGGGAACCTCTCGGGCGCAAGACCGTTGAGAATATGCTTGTGCGTCATTTGCGGTTCGGTTAAGCGAATGACGAAGAGCTCAAAAGGAGAGACTCGATGAAGTTTCGTGATCTGGCTGCAACTGCTGCAGCCCTGATGGTTTCGGCCCCCGCCTTCGCCCAGGCTGAAGTCGGCCGTGCCTCGACCCAGGTTGCTGACGCTGGCCAGTTCGGCGGCGACTCGACCATTCTTCTGATCCTCGCCATCCTCGCGATTGGCGCTGGCATCGCCCTGCTTGCAGGTAACAACAGCGACACGCCGACCAGCCCCTGATTGCTGGCAGCATTGCTGAAACAGGAAAGCGGGGTTTTTACCCCGCTTTTTTGTTGTGCTCGGAGAGCGTGAGGCGAGGTGCTGACGGAGAGTGTTCTGCATTCCGCTTGGGCGGAATCATTCTCGCAGTGACGCAGAGAAGAAAATAAAGGCGCAGAGATGTTGCACCTACGGCGAAGCCGCTCTCCCCATCACGGATTGGACTGGGCGGCAGCTTCGGTAATTTGAAGGATGCCTTCCGCTCAAGGAGCCCCCTCTGCGTCTCCTCTTCCTTTCTCCGCGTCTCTGCGAGAACTATTCTGCTCTTGCCAAGAAGCGCCGAGGCAGCGGGATACCACTCGCCTCGAAGCCATCAGACAGAAGGCGCTGCTATCGGGCCGGAGCCCGGCTCAATCCTGCGAAGTCAGATCCTGCCGCGGTACGGGCGCGATCGCCTGGGCCGAAGCCTCAGCCTCTTCCCTCGCCTTGGCCTTGGCGTCGTTCCGCTCGGTCACATACATGATCAGCAGCGCGCCCTCGAACAGCAGGAACAGCGGCACCGCCAGCATCAGCTGTGACAGCACGTCAGGCGGGGTAATCACCGCCGCGAGCACGGTGATGCCTACGATCACATAACGCCGCGCGCCGGAAAGCTGCGCGCGGCTGACGATCCCGGCACGGTTGAGCAGCAGCAGCAGGATCGGCAGCAGGAAGCTGAAGCCGAAGGCGAGGATGAACTGCATGACCAGGCCAAGGTAATCCTCGGAACTGGGCATGGCCTCGATCTGGAGGCCGCCCTGCGTGCCCTGGAAACCGAGGAACCATTTGAACGCCGTGGGCATGACCTCGTAATAGGCCAGCGCGCCGCCGCCGATGAACATGATCGGAGTCATCAGCAGGAAGGGCAGAAATGCCTTCTTTTCCTTGGCGTAGAGCCCCGGCGCGATGAAGGCCCATAGCTGGTTGGCGATGATCGGGAAGCTGATGAAGAAGCCGGCGAAGACTGCCACCTTCAATTCGACGAAGAACTGGCCGTAGAGCTTGGTAAAGACCAGCCGCGACTGCCCCGCCTCAACCAGCGGCTGGACCAGAAAGCCCAGGATGTCGCGGGCGAAATAGAGACAGATGCCGAAGGCGATGAGCAGCGCGAAGATGCAGCGCATCAACCGCGTGCGCAGCTCGATCAGGTGATCGAGGAGCGGTGCCTGGCTTTCGTCGATGTCGCGGATCTTGAACACGGCTCAGCCTTCCTTCTGCGGGCTGGCGAGCGGCAGTTCCGGGGCAGCTTCCTCCGCCTTGGCGGTTTCGGCCGGCGGGGTCAGCGGCAGCATGGCGGCATTGCCTTCCGCCGCCGCGGCGGCAGCCTGCGATTCGGCGTCAGGCCCCGGATCGGGATGGGCGGCAAGGATCGCGGCGTTCTGTTCGCGCCACTTCTTTTCCATCTCTTCCAGTTCAGCCTCGCGGATCATCGTTTCGATGCCCGAACGGAAATGGCCGGAAACGCGCCGCACCTTCGCCATCCAGCGCCCGACGGTGCGAAGCGCATTGGGGAGGTCCTTGGGACCGATGACCACGATCGCCACGATGGCGATCAGCAGCATCTCGTCGAAGCCGACGTCAAACATGGGAAAAGCGGCTTATTCGCCGGTCTTGGTCGTATCGGCGGTGGTCTGCGTGGGCGCTGCTTCCGGCGCGGGTGCAGCGGCGGGCGGCGGGATCTGCGCGGGCGGCGGCGGTACGGGCTTGTTGTCCTCGTCAGCCATGCCCTGCTTGAAGCTCTTCAGCCCCTTGCCGAATTCACCCATGACATCGGCCACGCGGCCACGGCCGAACAGCACGAGGACGACGATCAGCACCACGATCCAGTGCCAGGCAGACCCGAAACCCATTTCGAAATACTCCGCAAAAGCGCCGTGCGCCGAACGCACGACCAGCGCCCCTTCGCAGGGCTATCTAGGCGCTTTCATCCTCGCTTGCCAGCCCGTCAGACCAATTTTCATCGCCCTCATCGGCAGGCTCTCCGGCAGGCGGTTCTTCGCCCTTTTCTGCCATGGCCGCTTCCAGCGCATCGTCGACAGGATCGAGCAAACCTGCGGCCTTGAGCTCGTCGATGCCCGGCAGGTCCTTGCGCGATGACAGGCCGAAATGGGCGAGGAATTCGTTCGTCGTCGCATAGATCACCGGTCGCCCCGGCACCTCGCGCCGTCCGGCCACGCGCACCCAGCCGGCTTCGAGCAGGACGTCGAGCGTGCCTTTGGCTGTCTGCACACCGCGGATCGACTCGATCTCGGCGCGGCTGACGGGTTCGTGATAGGCGACGATCGCCAATGTTTCGGTAGCCGCGCGAGAAAGGCGGCGGCTCTCCTCGCGCTCGCGGCGAAGCAGGTGGGCAAGGTCGGGCGACGTCTGGAAATGCCAGCGCCCGCCTCGCTCGACCACGGCAATGCCTCGCCCTTCATAGTGAGCGGCGAGTTCGCGCAGCGCTGCCTTGACCTCTGCCCCGCCGAGGTGCGCGGAAATGGCCTCCGCGGTCATCGGCATTTCGGCAGCGAACAGCGTCGCCTCCACCGCGCGGACAAGGTCGTCGGGGCGCTCGCTCATGCCGCCGCCTTCCGCCGCAGCCGCAGCGGACCGAACACTTCGTCCTGCTCCATTTCCGCCTTGCCCAGCCGCGCCAGTTCCAGCGCGGCCACGAAGCTGGAGGCAAGCGCCGAGCGCTTCAGCCGCTTGTCGGCATGCGGCGGCAGGAAATCGCGCAGCTCGATCCAGTCGAGCGTGACGCCGAGCATCGAAGACACGCGGGCCAGCGCCGAATCGAGCGTCATCACCATGCGGTCCCGCACCATGTGGACCACCGGCTGGGTGCGCACCTTGACCTGGCCATAGGCCTGGACGAGGTCGAACCAGTCGCATTGCCACAGGTTCTTGCGATCGATCCGCAGCCCCTCGGGCGCGCCACGCAGGAAGACGTCGCGGCCCAGCCGGTCACGCCCCATCAGCCGCGCCGCGGCATCGCGCATGGCGGCGAGCCGCTGGAGGCGCAGTTGCAGGCGCAGGGCCAGTTCCTCGGCGCTCGGCTCCTCCTGCTCCTCACGCGGGAGGAGGAGCGATGATTTCAGGTAAGCCAGCCAGGCCGCCATGACGAGGTAATCGGCGGCGAGCTCCAACCGCAACGCCTCGGCGCGCTCGATGTAGTTGAGGTACTGGTCGACAAGGCCGAGGATCGAGATCTTGCGCAGGTCCACCTTCTGGCGCCGGGCAAGGTCTAGCAGCAGGTCGAGCGGCCCTTCCCAGCCATCGAGTTCCAGATAGAGCGCCTCATCCGCGCCCGCCGCGGCTGCCGGGCCGGTCCAGTCATCCTCCGCCTGCGCGGGCGCGCCGAGGTCGAGATCCTGCTGGCTCATGCGGCTGCCCCGGTTAGCGCCAGCAGGGCATCGCGCTTGGCGATCAGCTCGCCCTGAGATCCGGTGCGGTCCAGCGGCACCCGCGTCGGCGCCAGCGCGCGTTCGAGCCGCGCGGCGCTGTCGGCACGGATATCCGGGCAAGTCCGCGCGATGCCGAGCATATCATCCATCTTGGCCCAGCAATTGAGCGCAATGTCGCAGCCCGCCGCCAGCGCGCGCGCGGCATTGTCCGGCACCGGTCCGGAGAGCGCCTGCATGTCCATGTCATCGGTCAGCAGCAGGCCATCAAAGCCGATCCGCCGCCGGATGATCTCCCCCACCACGAAGGGCGAGAGCGTGCCGGGGTTCCCCGCATCCCAGGCGGTATAGCGCACGTGCGCGGTCATCCCCATGGCTGCACCGGACAGCGCCTTGAACGGGGCCATGTCGCGCTCGAGCTCTTCCTCGCTGGCGGTGACGGTGGGCAGTTCCTTGTGACTGTCCGCAGCCGCGCGGCCGTGGCCGGGGATGTGCTTGATCGTCCCCGCCACTCCCCCGCGCGCCAGGCCATCGAGCACGGCGCGGCCAATCGCCGCCACGCGCATGGGTTCGAAGCCATAGGCGCGGTCCCCGATCACGTCGTGCGCCCCCTCGGCCCGCACATCGAGCACGGGGGCGTGAGTGCAGGAAATGCCGACTTCGGCGAGGTCGATGGCCAAGGCCTCGGCATTGGTCCGCGCCGCCTCAATCGCGCTGGCCGGGGCCACGTCATAGAGCGCATCGAAAGCGGCACCCGCCGGATAGGCCGCCCAGACCGGCGGCTTCATCCGCGCGACGCGGCCGCCTTCCTGGTCAATGGTGATCAGCAGGCGATCCCGCCCGTGCAGCGCGCGCAGCGAATCGGTCAGCGCGCGGACCTGTTCGCGGGTTTCGATGTTGCGGCCGAACAGGATGTAGCCAGCCGGATCGGCGTCCAGAAAGAACGCGCGTTCGTCAGCAGTCAGCTCTAAACCCGAAAGGCCGAAAATCGCAGGAACCATGGCTGCGAAACTGGCCCCCGCGCGCCATCAATGCAAGCGCGCGGAGAGCCGGAACCGTGGAATATTACCGCTTCACCTGGCAGGAAATGCCCGCCGACTTCAGCTTGCCGCAGAGGGCATCCGCAGCAGCGGCATCACCGGCGACAGCCTGCAGGCGATAGACCTTGCCGATGTCGGCCGTGCCTTCGACCACGCGGTGGCTGACGCCCTTGAGCGCTTCGGTGCGGCCCGCGAGAGTGGCCCAGCCCTGCTCAGCCTTTTCGCGGCTGCCGAAAGCACCGACCTGCACGCCGACGCCGCCCATTGCCGGGGCTGCGCCCGCGCCTGCGGGGGTTCCGGCATCGATCGAAGGCTTGGGCGCTTCGCCGCCGCCCGCCAACTTGGGCGCGGCATCCTTGCCCTGGGCGACCGAATAGGAGGTGTCTCCCTGCCCGGCGAAGCTCTTGCCGCCCGGGTTCTTGGGCGCTTCCTTGTAAGGTTCGGTCGGCGCGGCAATCGTGCTGCCGTCCGCCACCAGCGCGGGGTCGGGAGTGCGGTGGCTGAACCACCAGATGGCGTAGACGATCGCGGCCAGCGCCAGCAAACCGGCGAGGACGAAACCGAAGACGCGCGCGCCGTCGACGCCTTCTTCGTCGTAATCGTCGTCCGCCGATTCGAGCCACGGCAGGCGGTCGTCCTCGTCGAGGTCGAGCTCCTTGGGCTCTTCGTTATCGTAAACTGCCTGTTCTACGGCTTCCTGGGCGTCATCTGCGCCATAGTCTTCCGGATCCCGGCCGTTACCTTCGATCATTGCGCCCTCCGCAGCTGCCCCCCGGGGCAGCGGTTACATCTCTTCGACGGCTTCCACGCCAAGGATGGCGAGCCCGTTTCGTATCAGTTGCCCGATTTGTGCGGCGAGGAAAAGCCTCGCGCTTGTAACCGCTTGATCCTGTGCCACTATGAACCGCTTTTCGGGGCGGTCATTGCCGACGTTGTAGAACGAATGGAACGCCGCGGCGAGGTCATAGAGATAGAAGGCGATGCGGTGCGGTTCGCGCGCCACGGCGGCAGCCTCGACCAGCCGCGGGAACTGAGCCGCGACCTTGAGCAGTTCCATCTCTTCCGCGCCCAGCCGGTCAAGGTGCTGGTCTGAAGGCACGATCCCCGCTTCCGCGCCCTTGCGTAGGTTGCTGCGGATGCGCGCGTGGGCGTACTGTACGTAGAAGACCGGGTTGTCCTTCGATGCCTCGACCACCTTGTCGAAGTCGAAGTCCATCTGCGCGTCGGGCTTGCGGGTCAGCATGGTGAAGCGGACGACGTCCTTGCCCACCATTTCCACGACATCGGCCAGCGTCACGAAATTGCCCGCGCGCTTGGACATCTTGAACGGCTGGCCGCCCTTCATCAGCTGGACCATCTGCACCAGCTTGACCTCGAAGGGGGTGGGCGAGCCATCCGCGCCGGTCATGGCGGCAACGGCGGCCTTGATGCGCTTTACCGTGCCCGCATGGTCCGCGCCCCAGATATCGACGAGGGCATCGGCGCTCTGAGCCTTCTGGAAGTGATAGGCGAGATCGGCGCCGAAATAGGTCCATTCGCCCGAGCTCTTCTTGATCGGGCGGTCCTGGTCGTCACCGAACTTCGTCGAACGGAACAGCGGCAGTTCGACCGGCTCCCAGTCCTCGGGCGTCTTGCCCTTGGGCGCTTCAAGCTGGCCGTCATAGACGAGATCATGCGCGCGCAGCCACTTCTCCGCCTCTTCCGGCTTTCCGGCGGCCTGCAATTCGGCCTCGGAGGAGAACAGGTCGTGATGGATGCCGAGCAGCGCGAGATCGTCCTTGATCATCGCCAGCATGGCGGCAACCGCGCGGGTGCGGAACAGGACGAGCCATTCGCTTTCAGGTGCCTTGGCGTACTTGTCGCCGAATTCGGCGGCCAGCGCCTCACCCGCGGGGATCAGGTATTCGCCGGGATAGAGCCCTTCCGGAATCTCGCCGACCTCTTCGCCCAGCGCCTCGCGGTAACGGACGTGCGCCGAGCGGGCGAGCACGTCGACCTGTGCGCCGGCGTCATTGACGTAGTATTCGCGGATAACCTTGTGGCCCGACCATTCGAGCAGGCTTGCCAGCGCATCGCCGACCACCGCGCCGCGGCAATGGCCCATGTGCATGGGGCCGGTCGGGTTGGCCGAGACATATTCAACGTTGACCGTCGATCCGCCGCCCATCGTGGAGCGGCCATAATCAACGCCCAGCGCGGCAATCGCGCGCAGTTCGTCGATCCACGCAGAGTCAGCCAGCCGCAGGTTGATGAAGCCGGGCCCGGCGATTTCGGCGCTGGTCACTCCGGGAACCTTGGTCAATTCGCCCACCAGCGCCTCGGCCAACGCGCGCGGGTTTGTGCCGGCGCCCTTGGCCAGCACCATGGCGGCATTGGTGGCCAGATCGCCGTGCGAGGTATCGCGCGGCGGCTCAACCGTGACATTGCCGCGCGGCAAGCCCGCGGGCAGCACGCCCGAGGCTTCCAGCGCGTCAAGCGCAGCGGAAAGGTGGCCGGAATAGGCGGCGTAGAGCGTTTTGGTCTCGGACATGGGGGGCCGTTAGCCGATTGGCGCGCAATCGGAAAGGGCCGGGACTGCGCCCACTTCATTCATCAGTCGTCATTGCGAGGCTGAAGGCGGCGGCGATCCAGGGGCCGTTGCGCCATTTCACCTGGATTGCTCGGTCAGCTTCGCCTCCTCGCAATGACGAGGCGCCGCTTGAATTACCGCGTGGCGTTGTAGTTCAGCTGATCCTGGTTCAGCTGGAAGCCGACCAGCACTTCAAAGGTCGCGCGGTTCACCGCGGCGCGGATTTCCGGGCGCGAGAGCGGATCGGTCGCCGCGTCGGCGTCGCCGGCCTTGCGCTTGCGGGTGATTTCGGCGCGGATTTCGGGCGGCAGGGTAGCTTCCGCCTTGTCGACATAGGCCGATGCCTGGCCGCGAGCCTGGGCGCGTTCCTGGCCATCGGCGAAGTTCAGCGTTACCGTGCCGACTCGCTTGGAGATGACCGCCGAACGGCCGCGCAGGACGGTGACGAAATAGGGCACCTGAACGGTGCGCGCCCCGCGCACGTCCGTGCGGCGGCCAAGCACGTCGAAAGTCGAGGTCGAATAGACCTTGGCGCCGGCTTCGTTGCACTGGGTGCGCAGGTTGGTCATCGCCGCGGTGACGTCGATCGCGGCGGCATCGGTCGCGCCCGGGGTGGTGAACAGCGTGATGTCGCCGGTATAGTCCGGAATGCCGACCGCCGGGCAGGCGGTGCGCACGGCCGTAATGCCCACGCCTTCATCGACAACGATGTCACCGGTGCTGCGGCATCCGGCAAGCGCGGCAACAAGGGCAGTGGCGGCAAACAGGCGAGCGCGGGCAGTCATCGCAGCAGGGTTCCTTCAAAATCGTTTTGCCGCCCTAGCGGCTGGGCGCACGAAGCGCTAGGGGGCACGAAATGAACGCCGCATTATCCGACAGCCCGCTTCGCCTCATCATCGCGGCCCCGCGCGGTTTCTGCGCGGGCGTCGATCGGGCGATCGATATCGTTGAGCTGGCGCTGAAGCGCTATGGCCCGCCGGTCTATGTCCGGCACGAAATCGTCCACAACCGCTTCGTGGTGGACAGCCTGAAGGCCAAGGGCGCGATTTTCGTCGAGGAGCTGGACGAAGTGCCGGACGGCGTCCCGGTGATCTTCAGCGCTCACGGCGTGCCGAAATCGGTGCCTGCCGAGGCGACCACCCGTGGGCTCGAATGGCTCGACGCCACTTGCCCGCTGGTCAGCAAGGTCCACCGCCAGGCCGAACGCCAGATCGAGGCGGGACGGCACATCGTCTTCATCGGCCACCGCGGCCATCCCGAGGTGATCGGCACGCTGGGCCAGGTGCCCGAGGGCGAGATCACCCTGGTCGAGACTGTGGCGGACGTCGAATCGCTGACTTTCGCGGATGATGCCCCGCTGGCCTTCCTCACCCAGACCACGCTTTCGGTCGACGATACTGCCGCCGTGGTCGCGGCGCTGCGGGCGCGCTATCCGCAGATCGCCGGGCCCAAGGCGGAGGACATCTGCTATGCCACGTCGAACCGGCAGGCCGCGGTCAAGCAGATCGCGCCCGACTGCGACCTGGTGCTGGTGATCGGCGCTCCCAACAGCTCGAACTCGGTGCGGCTGGTCGAAGTGGCCGAGCGCTGCGGCACGCCTGCAAGGCTGCTGCAACGCGGGAGCGAGATCGATCCAGCGTGGTTCGAAGGTGTCAACACGGTTGGCCTCACCGCCGGTGCTTCCGCGCCAGAGGAACTGGTCCGCGAAGTGGTGGACCGCATCGCCGAAATCCGCCCGCTGGTCGAAGAAACGGTCGTCACCGCAGAGGAAAAGATGATTTTCAAGCTGCCCCGCCAGCTGACGGAAGGGTGATCCCTTGGCGGTCTATACCACCCTCGGCGCGGAACAGCTCGCAAGCCTGATCGACAGCTTCGATGTCGGCGCGCTGGTTTCGGCAAAGGGCATTGCCGAAGGCGTTTCCAATTCCAACTGGCTGATCGATACGACCGGCAAGGACGGGAGCGGCGCGCGCTTCATCCTCACCATGTACGAACAACGCACCGAGGTGGCGGACCTGCCGTTCTTCCTCGGCCTGCTCGATCACCTCTCGGCCAAGGGCTGCCCGGTTCCCGCGACGATCCATGACCGGCAGGGTCGCGCCTTCCAGATGATCGAGGGCAAGGCGGTCGCGCTCATCGAGTTCCTGCCCGGCGTATCGGTAAGCAAGCCTACCGTGGGTCAAGCGGAGGCTGTAGGTGCGGCGCTTGCAAGCGTGCACCTGGCCGCGGCCGATTTTGCCAACGCGCGTGAGAATTCCATGGGACCCGCCGCCTGGCAGCAACTGCTCGGCGATTGCGGAGAGGAAGGCCTCGCCTCGATAGACCCGGCGCTCGCCGCGCTGGTCGCCCAGCACTTGCCGGCAACCATCGCGGCATGGCCGAGCGGCCTTCCCGGCGGCGTCATTCATGCCGACCTTTTCCCTGACAACGTCCTGATGCTGGGCAAGGAAGTCACCGGCCTGATCGACTTCTACTTCGCCTGCACCGACAGCTTTGCCTACGATATAGCGGTGACGCACGCCGCATGGTGCTTCGACGGATGGGGCCGCACCTTCTCACCCGAACTGTCGAGCGCGCTGCTCTCCGGCTACCGCTCGGTGCGCCCGCTTTCCACTGAGGAACAGGCTGCCCTCCCCCTGCTGGCGCGCGGCGCGGCGCTGCGGTTCCTTGCCACGCGCGCCTATGACTGGATCAACACGCCTGCCGACGCGCTCGTCACGCGGAAAGACCCGATGGCCTTTGCCCGCCGGCTCCAGTTCTACGCCGATCCCGCCAATGGCGGCATTTTCGCGTGAAACACGTCGAGGTGTTCACCGATGGCGCCTGCAAGGGCAACCCCGGCCCCGGCGGCTGGGGCGCGATCCTGCGCATGGGGCACCACGAAAAGGAAATGTCGGGCGGCGAACCGCAAACGACCAACAATCGCATGGAAATGACCGCCGTGATCCGCGCGCTCACCGCGCTGAAGGAACCATGCCGCGTCTCGCTTCATACCGACAGCCGCTATGTGATCGACGGCATGACCAAGTGGATCTTTGGCTGGCAGAAGAACGGCTGGAAGAACGCGGCGAAAAAGCCCGTGCTCAACGCCGACCTGTGGCAGGACCTGATCTCCGCCGCGCGCGGGCACCGGATCGAGTGGATCTGGGTGAAGGGGCATGACGGCCACCCGGAGAACGAGCGGGCTGACCAGCTTGCCAGCGATGCCGCGCTGGCCGCGAAGTAACCTCAAACAACAACCCCCCGCCTCTTGCGAGACGGGGGGCCATTGTTAAGCCTCAACAAGGGGGTCTTCAGAGGCCGCGGATACCGCTGTAGTCGATGTCTACGACCCGGCCGTATTCGACCTTGCAGCGGAACGAACCGGCGTCATAGCCGCGCAGGTTGTCGTTCCAGCCGCGGTAGTCATTGCCCCAGCCCCGGCCATAGCGACCGTCGCCGTGGCGCCAGTCGCGGCCCATCGAGTTGACCGCGATGCGGCCCTTCACCGTGAAGCCCCGGCTGTTGTAATCGACATCGCGGATGTCGGTCACGTCGGCGCGGCCATAGGAATAGCGGCTGGCGTCACGCTCGGCAGTGCGAACGCAGAGCTCGATCGCCTGGCGCGGGTTGCCGTTGCGGTAGTTATCGTAATAGCCGCCGTTGTAACCGCGGTTGTAGCGGTCGTACCCGGCACGGCCGTAGTTGTAATCATAGCTGTACCCGCGGTCACGGCTCGAAGCCGAAGCGACTGCGGCGATACCGCCAAGGATGACCGCACCCGCAATCACATCGCCTGCGCTGATGCCGCCCCGGTCACGGTCACGGCGATAGTCCTGCGCGGCGGCGGGGGCTGCTGCCGAAGCCACCATCGCACCAGCCACGAAGGTGGCAACGGTGCCCTTGGCCAGAGCTTTGGTAATGGTCTTCATGTCTCAAGTCCTCGTCATGGGAGGGAGCGATTCCCGTCCGATGACCTGCAACTACCGCAGCAGCCCTGATGCCATGCTGAACCCGCCTGACAGGCAATATTCAGAAAAACAGCCCGAAACATGAACAGCGCTTACTACCAAACATTAACCCTTTGCGGTTACTGGAAAAGCCCATGCTCGCGCTGTACTTCCTCATGGCCCAGATTGCGCTGATCGGCGGGATCACCCTGTTTGAAAAGCGGCTGAATCCCGGCCCGCTCGACTGGATCCGCAATATCCAGGCGTGGATTGTCAGCTTTTTGACCGGCATGCTGTTCCTCGTCTTCGTGCCCGACTGGACCGGCGGCGCGCTGATTGATGGCAAGGAGCTGCCCTTCTGGGCCGCCTTCCTGATCTTCCTCGTCGTGCGTGACGGGGTGGAGTTTGCCTTCCACTTCGCCCAGCACAGGATCCCGTTCCTGTGGCGGATGCATTCGCTGCATCATTCGGACCCCGAAATGTGTGCGCTGACGACGAACCGGCACTTCTGGGGTGACCAGTTCATCAAGTCGTTTACCATCTGGCCGCTGTCGTTCATGATCATCGAGCCGACCCATTCCGTACTGGTCGGCTATGCGGCGGTTTCGCTGTACAACTACTTCATCCACGCCAACCTGAAGGTGAACTTCGGACGGTTCTCGTGGGTGCTGAACAGCCCTGCCTATCATCGCCGGCACCATTCGAAGCTGCCCGAGCACTACGATTCGAACTTCGCCGCGCTGTTCCCGGTGTTCGACCTGATGGCCGGAACCTATCGCCGCCCGGATGGCTGGCCGCCGACGGGACAGGCCACCGCACCGCGGTCCTTGCGCGAACTGCTCTCATGGCCGCATTTCGAAGGCCGGGTGGACGAGCCCGAGGCCGAACCGGAAACCGCCGAACCACTCAAGGCTGCGGCGTAACTTCGGACTTCACATCCAGCCCGCTCCACGCGGACAGGAAGCCCAGCACGTCCGCGCCCTCCTCGATCACCATGTCGGTCGGCTTGCCCGATCCGTGGCCCGCGCGCGTCGCCACGCGGATCAGGTGCGGCTTGCCGGCCGGATTGGCGGCCTGAAGCGCCGCGGCATATTTGAACGAGTGCGCCGGCACCACGCGGTCATCGGTGTCCCCCGTGGTGACCAGAACCGGCGGATAGGCCACGCCGGGCTTCAGGTTGTGATAAGGCGAATAGGACCGCAGCACCCGCCAGTCCGCCTCCTTCGCCGGTGAGCCGTAGTCATCGGCCCACAACCGCCCGGCGGTGAAGCGGTCAAAGCGCAGCATGTCCATGACACCCACCTGGGGCACGGCGGCGGCGAACAGGTCGGGCCGCTGGTTGAGCACGGCACCCACGAGCAGCCCACCGTTCGACCCGCCCCGGATAACAAGGCCGTCGCGCGGCGTGACGCCCTTGGCGATCAGATATTCGCCCGCAGCGATGAAATCATCGAACACGTTCTGCTTGTTCGCCAGCCGTCCCGCCTCGTGCCACGCCTTGCCGAACTCGCCGCCGCCGCGCAGGTTTGCCAGCGCAAAGGCTCCGCCCGCCTCCAGCCAGGCCATGCGCGTGGCGGAGAAGGATGGCACCTGGCTTGTCTCGAACCCGCCATAACCATAGAGCAGCGTCGGCACCGCCCTTCCGGCCTGCGCTATGGCGCGCTTGCGAACCAGGAACATCGGCACCTTCGTACCGTCGCGTGAGGCATAGGTGCGCTGCTCGACCAGAAAGTCCGCCGGGTCGAAAGTCATCTTCGGCAGGGCGAAAGGCTGCGACTGGCCCGTCCGGCTGTCAAAGCGGAAGACAGCGGGCGGGTGGTTGAAACTTGAAAAGGTATAGAAGGTTTCGGGATCACCCGGCCTGCCCGCAAAGCCCGAAGCCGTGCCGATCGCGCCGAGCTGGATCGCCTGCGCCGGCCGCCCATCAAGGCTGAGCATGACCGCCCGGGCCGATCCATCGCGCAGGGTGGACAGCAGCAGCCGGTCACCGATGATCTGCCCCCGCGTCATCGTGTCCTCGCCCTCGGGCACGACATCGTGGAAAGTCCAGGGCGGGTCGTCCTCGGTGCCGCAGGGCTCGCCATCGACCGGGCCGCAGCCGAGCGAGGGCGTGTGGCCGTTCTTGCGCCCCGGCGGAATCCAGCGGTCAAAGTCCGCGCGCACCACCTTGCCCTTGGCCGCCCCGGCATTGGTGACGAACCACAGGCTGTCGCCCACGCCCTCGATCAGCCGCCAGTTGTGATCGAGGCCGTTGACCAGCTCCAGTGCGGTCCAGTCACGCTCCGCCCCTGCGGAGATCTGTCCACGGCGCTGTCCGGCGAGCGGAATGGCGCGCAGTTCGAACCGGCTGTCTGTCCCCTTCGCGCTGGTGATCAGCGCCCAGCGCCCGTCCGAGGTTATCCGCGCGCGGTGGATGAGTTCGGGCCGCTCGGGCGTGGCGTAGACGCGCTCGTCGGCCGATTGCGGCGTGCCCAGGCGGTGGAAGTAGATGGCCTGCCCGCGGTTCGCCTCCTGATAGGCCGCGCCATCGCGCGGGGCGGGAAAGCGTGAATAGAGGAAGCCCTCGGTGCCAATCCATGCGATCGAGGAGAACTTCACCCATTGCAATTCGTCGGCAAGGTCGCGCCCGGTCTTGGTGTCTAATACGCGGATCGTCCGCCAGTCCGAGCCGCCCTCCTGCACCGAGTAGGCGAGATGTTTGCCATCGCGCGAGGGAACCCATTCGTCGAGCGCCGTCGTCCCGTCCTTCGACCATGTGTTGGGATCGGCCAGCAGGCGCGGCTTACCATTCAGGCCCCTGCGCATGAACAGCTGCGGCTGGTTCAGCAGGCCCGAATTGCGCGTGTAGAAATAGCGCCCGCCCGCCTTCTGCGGCAGGCCGAAGCGTTCATAGTCGAGCAGTTCGCGAATGCGGCGGGCGAACCATTCGCGCTGGGGCAACTTGGCGAGGTAGGCCTCTGTCGCCGCGTTCTGTCGCTCCACCCATTGGGCCACGGCCTTGTCGCTGCGAACATCGCCTTCGAGCCAGCGGTAAGGGTCGGCAATCGCCTCGCCGAACTGGGTTTCGACCACGTCACCGCGCGGCGTGGCAGGATAGGCCGGAGCGGCGGGAGCAGCGGCCTGTGCTGCGGCGCAAGCGCAAAGCGCTCCGAGCGCGAGCAGGCGGGCCAGCAGCATCGTCCTCCCCAAAGCAAAAAGCGGCTGCGGGGATAGCTATCACCCGCAACCGCTTTTGCAATCATCCCTCGCCCAAGGCGAAGGCGAGGCGATCAAGCCTCGGCGAAGTCTTCCTCGTCAGCCATGACCGGGCCCGAATCCCGGCCCTTGGCGTCAACGTCGCGGTCAACCAGTTCGATCACGGCCATCGGAGCAGCGTCCGAAGCGCGGAAACCGGCCTTGATCACGCGGGTGTAGCCACCGTCGCGCGAGGCGTAGCGGGCGGCAAGGACGTCGAACAGCTTCACCAGCTGCGCGTCGTCAAGCAGGCGGGCGTGGGCCAGACGGCGGTTCGAAAGACCACCGCGCTTGGCCAGCGTGATCAGCTTTTCGGCATAGGGACGCAGTTCGCGCGCCTTGGCGAGCGTGGTGGTGATCTGCTCGTGCTTGATCAGCGCCGCCGACATGTTGCGCAGCAGGGCCGCGCGGTGCGACGAGGTGCGCTGGAGCTTGCGATGTCCAACCTTGTGACGCATGTTTCATTCCTTCGTTCGTAAGGGGGCCGTCTAAGGTACCCCGGTCCAGGCGGCGCTTGCGGTGGCCACCAACACCGAAAAGCGGGACGCCGCGAACGGCGCCCCTGCATTCGTTTAGCCGAGCAGTTCCTGCTCCAGCTTCTTGGCCATTTCCTCGATGTTCTCGGGCGGCCAGCCGGGGATGTCCATGCCGAGGCGCAGGCCCATCGACGAAAGGACTTCCTTGATCTCGTTGAGCGACTTGCGGCCGAAGTTCGGCGTACGCAGCATCTCGGCTTCGGTCTTCTGGACCAGGTCGCCGATGTAGATGATGTTGTCGTTCTTGAGGCAGTTGGCCGAACGGACCGACAGTTCCAGCTCGTCGACCTTCTTGAGGAGGTAACGGTTGAGCTGGTTGGTATCGCCTTCGTCGCTGGGAGCCGAAGCTGCCATGCCGATCATCGGCGACTGGCCGATCGGGGCCACGTCTTCGAAGTGAACGAACAGGGCCAGCTGGTCCTGAAGGATGCGCGCGGCATAGGCAACGGCGTCTTCCGGGGTTACGGTGCCATCGGTTTCGACCGCGAGGCTCAGCTTGTCGTAGTCAAGCTCCTGCCCGATGCGGGCATTGTCGACCTTGTAGCTGACCTGGCGGACCGGCGAATAGAGCGAGTCGACCGGGATCAGGCCGATCGGTGCATCGACCGGACGGTTCGACACGGCGGGGACATAGCCCTTGCCGGTGTCGGCGGTCAGTTCCATGTTCAGCGTCGCGCCTTCATCGAGGTGACAGATCACGAGATCCTTGTTCATCACTTCGATGTCGCCGGTCACCGCGATGTCACCGGCGGTGACTTCGGCCGGGCCGGTGGCCGAAAGCTGGAGGCGCTTCGGGCCTTCGCCCTGCATGCGCAGAGCGATCTGCTTCACGTTGAGCACGATGTCGGTCACGTCTTCGCGCACGCCGGCAAGGCTCGAGAATTCGTGAAGGACGTTCTCGATCTTGATCGAGGTGATCGCGGCGCCCTGCAGCGAGGAGAGCAGCACGCGGCGCAGGGCATTGCCCAGCGTCAGGCCGAAGCCACGCTCAAGCGGCTCAGCGACGAAGGTCGCCTTGCGCTTCGGGTCATTGCCCGGCTTGATTTCGAGGCTGTTGGGCTTCTTCAGTTCCTGCCAGTTCTTGATATTGACGGACATGGACTTCCCCTATGGGTTTGTTCTCTGGCGGGACGGCCGCATTCCCGAAGGGTCCGCGGCCGATCCTGAAACGTGGCGACAGGGCGCCGCCACGCAAAAGCGGATCAGACGCGGCGGCGCTTCGAAGGACGTACGCCGTTGTGCGGGATCGGCGTCACGTCACGGATCGAGGTGATGGTGAAGCCAACCGCCTGGAGGGCGCGCAGGGCGCTCTCACGGCCAGAGCCGGGGCCCTTGACCTCAACCTCAAGGGTACGCACACCGTGTTCGGCGGCCTTCTTGCCGGCGTCGTCTGCACAGACCTGCGCGGCATAGGGAGTCGACTTGCGGCTGCCCTTGAAGCCCATCATGCCGGCGGACGACCACGAAATGGCGTTGCCCTGGGCATCGGTGATGGTGACCATGGTGTTGTTGAAGCTGGCGTTCACATGCGCGATGCCGCTGGTGATGTTCTTACGCTCGCGGCGCTTGATGCGCTGGGGTTCGCGTGCCATTTTTCGTTTCCTACTCGAATATCAAGGAAGGGAAAGCCTGCCCGGTAAGGGACGGACTTACTTCTTCTTGCCGGCGATCGGCTTGGCCTTGCCCTTGCGGGTGCGGGCGTTGGTGTGCGTGCGCTGGCCGCGGACCGGGAGGCCCTTGCGGTGACGCAGGCCGCGATAGCAGGCCAGGTCCATCAGACGCTTGATGTTCATCGCCGTTTCGCGACGAAGATCGCCTTCCACGGTGTGATCGGCGTCGATCGCTTCGCGGATGTGCAGCACTTCCTGATCGCTCAGGTCAGCAACGCGGCGGGTGTGATCGATTCCGAGCTTGTCGACGATCTGCTTCGCCTTGAAGGATCCGATTCCGTGAATGTAGGTGAGCGCGATGATAACGCGCTTGTTGGTGGGGATGTTTACCCCGGCAATACGAGCCACTTAATTCTCCATGCTCCACAGAGGGTTAGCCATAAGACGCCCCCTATCTCAACGCTTCACCCCGGCATCAACGCGAATAGCCCGGTTGGCATGCGCGTGATCGGCTGCCTTCCGGACGGACCCCGTTTTTGTCGAGTGAACGGCGCGCTTAGGCCGATTCGGCGGATGTGTCAACGCCCCGCACGCGCAATAGCACGGCTGCCGAAGCAGTCCGGTGGCGCGTCCGTGAAACCTGCATACCGCGCGGCGAGGCCTACGTCAAAACCCCAATGGCACCTATCGACCGGTGGGCTTCTTTTCGGCAGGTTTCGCCGCAGGCTTAAGCGCCGGTTTCGCGGCGGGCTTGGGCTTGGCGGCAGGCTTGAGCGAGGCATCGAAATCCGCCGCAACATCGCTGCCCACGGAGATCGCGTTCTGATCGCCCTCTGCGGGCTTTGCCGCTTCGGCGGCGGCCTGTTCCTTCGCAGCCGCCACTACATCCGGCTCTGCCGGTTTCGCGCCCAGCTTGAGGCCTAGCCGCCGGACCTGTTCGGCCAAGACTTTCTCGACTGAGGGGCCGATCTGTTCCGGTTTGTAGCGCATGTAGCCACCGACGACATATTCCCACAGCACGCGGGTACCGCCGGGTACGGCCTTCAGCGTCATGGTCAGCGTGCCCTTTACCGCTTCCGATTGCAGTGGCCCCAGCCCGCCGGTCATCCGCAGCACGCGGTTCGGCTCGGCATAGACCACGTGCATGTGCTCGACCGAACCGATGCGCTGGTCCTCGGGTGCGTCCTTCGGCCTGGGCAGCTTTTCGCAGAAGCAGCCGGTAGCCTGGGCATCGAGATAGAGGTTCTTCGCGTCCCCCGAATAGGTGTGGTCGGAGGACCACCACTCGCCCGGCATGATCAGCGCCTTCCAGCTCTCCTGGGGCGTGGCGGGAACTTCCTGGGTCAGGCGGATGACGAAACCTGCATCACTGGAGGCGGTGATCTCTGCGCTCGCCGGCGCGGTGGCAAAGGCCAGCGGCACGGCGGCCAGCAAGATCGGCAAGTAGCGCATGGTCATTCCTCCCTGTCGGAGGAATGCTAGCCAAATGGACGAGGCCCGCAAGCCCCGCCGTTCAGTTCAGCCTTCGAGGACCTTCTCGATCGCCGCGGTGACATGGTCGAGCTCGGCCATGCCGTTGACGCGCGAGACGATGCCGCGTGCTTCGTAGATCGGCAGGATCGGCGCGGTCTTGGCACGGTATTCGGCCATGCGGGTGCGCACGGTTTCCTCGTTATCGTCGGGACGGCGCTTGAACTCGGTCGAGCCGCACTTGTCGCAGGTGCCCGGGATGCGCGGCTGTTCGAACTTGTCGTGATAGCCCTTGCCGCAATTGGCGCAGGTGAAGCGGCCGGTGATGCGTTCGACCAGCGCGTCCTCGTTGACGTCGAGCTCGATCACATGGTCAAGCGTGCGGCCGCGCGCCGACAGGATACCATCGAGCGAAGCGGCCTGCGCCTCGGTGCGGGGATAGCCATCGAAGATCGCGCCGGTATCGGCACCCATGCTGTCCAGCTCTTCGCCGATCAGGGCGGAGACGATTTCGTCCGAGACGAGCTCGCCGCGTTCCATCACCGCCTTTGCCCGGAGGCCGACCGGCGTGCCCGCCTTGACCGCCGCGCGCAGCATGTCGCCGGTGGAAAGCTGGCGCATGCCGTGCCGTTCGACAAGGCGCTGCGCCTGGGTGCCCTTCCCCGCTCCCGGGGGCCCTAGCAGGATGATATTCACGCGTTCATTCCCCCGATGGCGCGCGCCGAATCAGCGCATGCGGCCCTTGAGTTTCGCCTTCTTGATCAGATCGCCATACTGGTGCGCCAGCAGGTGCGACTGTATCTGGGTGATGGTATCCACAGTCACGTTGACCACGATGAGCAGCGAGGTGCCGCCAAAGAAACGTGCGGTGACGCCGGTCTGCGCGATGATCCATTCGGGGAACAGGCAGACGATGGTCAGGTAAGCCGCGCCGACTACGGTGATGCGGGTCAGGACGTAGTCGAGATAGGTGGCGGTGTTCTTGCCCGGGCGGATGCCGGGGATGAAGCCGCCATTGCGCTTCAGGTTGTCCGCGGTCTCTTCCGGATTGAACACGACGGCCGTGTAGAAGAAGCTGAAGAAGATGATGCCCGCGGCATAGAGCAGCATGTAAGCCGGCTTGCCGTGGCCGAGGTAGTTGTTGATCGTCACCAGGATCGAACCGAGGGTGGAATCGGTCGACAGCGAATTGCCGGCGAACTGCGTGATCGTCAGCGGCAGCAGCAGCAGCGACGAGGCGAAGATCGGCGGGATCACGCCCGAGGTGTTGAGCTTCAGCGGCAGGTGGCTGCGGTCAGCCTGCATCATGCCGCGCTGGGTTGCTCGCTTGGGATACTGGATCAGCAGCCGCCGGGTGGCGCGCTCCATGAAGCAGATGAACAGGACCATCCCGACCAGGATGAGCAGCAGCAGCGCGATCGTCGTGCCGCTGATCGAGCCGGTGCGGCCGCCTTCGAACAGGTTCGCGATGAAGGTCGGCATGCCGGCGATGATGCCCGCCATGATGATCAGCGAGGTGCCGTTGCCGATCCCGCGCGAGGTGATCTGCTCACCCAGCCACAGGAGGAACATGGTGCCGCCGACGAGCGAGATCAGGCCCGCGACGTAGAACAGCGGGCCGGGATCGACCGCGAAACCCTGCGCCGCAGCGTTCTTCAGCGCGGCATAGCCCTGCACCAGCGCCAGCGCGACCGCGCCATAGCGGCTGTACTGGTTGAGCTTGCGGCGCCCGCTTTCGCCTTCCTTCTTGAGGGAGGCGAGCGAAGGATGCAGCGATGCGGCAAGCTGGACCACGATCGAGGCGGTGATGTAGGGCATCACGCCGAGCGAGATCAGCGAATAGCGCTCAAGCGCCCCGCCCGAAAACATGTTGAAGAAGTCGAGGATGCCGCCGGAATTGCGGTCCATGAAGTTCTGCAGCTTCACCGGATCGATGCCGGGCAGCGGCACGAAGCTGAGGAAGCGGAACACGACAAGAGCTCCCAGCGTGAACCAGATGCGGTTCTTCAGCTCGGTAGCCTTGGAAAAATTGGCGAGGTTCAGAGTGCTCGCAACGTTATCGGCGCGTGATGCCATCGGGGAAAAGTGCCTTGCTGTGGATCCGCAGCGGATCGCCATTCAGGCCATATAGGCACGAAAGCGAGATGTCGAACCCCCGCGATCAAACATCCCCGCGGCATCAGCCGCGGGGATGATTAAGTCTTACTTTGCAGCCTTGTTGGCTTCGCGGCGAGCAGTCTTCTTTTCGTGCTCGCTGGGGCCAACTTCGGGAAGATTGACGGTGCCGCCAGCCTTTTCGACCGCAGCCTTGGCACCAGCCGAGACGCCATCGACGGCGAAAGTCACCTTGGCGGTGAATTCACCCTTGCCGAGCAGGCGGACGCCATCCTTGCCGCCGCGGGCAAGGCCAGCGGCCTTGAGCGCTGCGTGATCGATCGTGCCCTTGGCATCGAGCTTGCCAGCGTCGATCGCCTTCTGGACGAGGCCCAGGTTCACTTCCGCGAAGTCCTTCGCGAACTTCTTGTTGTTGAAGCCGCGCTTCGGGAGGCGCATGTGAAGCGGCATCTGGCCGCCTTCGAAGCCGTTGATGCTGACGCCCGAACGTGCCTTGGCACCCTTCTGGCCGCGGCCTGCGGTCTTGCCCTTGCCCGAGCCGATACCACGGCCGACGCGCATGCGGCCCTTGCGGGCACCATCGTTGTCACGGATTTCGTTAAGTTTCATGTCGTTGCACTCGCTTTCGCTTTAGTCGCGCTGATGGGAAGGCGCGCCCTTAGGCGAAGTCGGCGGCAATGTCACCCCCTATAATCCCGCAAATGCGCGCCTTGCGAAGCGTGGGCGCGCGATTTGCCGCTGTGCATGGCAGGGCTTTGCGTTAGATGCGGGTGGAAACGAGGGGAATTGGGTGATCGACCGGGACCTGGCAGGCGAACTGGTGCGCTATGGCATGGGGGGCGTGGCGCTCGCCCTGCTCTACTCCGCCGTTTACTGGACGCTCGCCACCCAGTTCGGCGTGCCGGTGCTGGTGGCAAATACGCTCGCCTTTTCGATCAACCTGATCGCCAGCTGGTTCATCCATTCCCGCTGGAGCTTCGGCAACCGCGAGGCGAGCGCCGATACGCCCGCCACCTGGCGCCGCTTTTTCATCATCAATGTCGCCAGCTACCTGCTCAACTCCTTCTGGGTGTGGCTCTTCGTCGAAAGGTTACACACCAGCGTCGCCCTTTCGATCGTACCGGTGGTCACGGCCACGCCGCTGCTCACCTTCGCGCTTACCCGCGCCTGGATATTCGGGCGGAAATTATAGGTCCGTTAACCATGCTTTCCTAAACGGGTGGCCACAGGGCCGGGCATGGAGCGACCAGCTTGCGTAACGAAAAGTTTCCCGAAGCGATCCCGGTCGAACCCGCGGAAGTCCTGAGCGAAAGCGAGCTGGACCGCCTTGGCATGGGCGCTTCGGAGGCGCCGTCCCCGCGCACCCTGGCGACACGGCGCGCGCGCCTGCTGCCCTACGGCATGTTGTTGGTTTGCCTTGGTATTTCCACATATCTCATCGGCGTGGCCATGGTCTTTCCGCGCTATCTCCTCGCGCTCGATGCCTGGCTGAAGCCGGTCAGCGAATGGCTGGTGTGGTACAGCGGCATCCCGCTGGTTGCCGGCACGGCGATGATCCTGTTCGACCTTCTGGTCCTGCTCGATCACAAGCGCGGGGCCTATGAAGTGCGCTATGATCCGCCGGCAAACCGCCGCGTCACCGTGGCGCTGACGGCCTATAACGATGAGGACAGCGTGGCCCCTGCGGTGCGGGATTTCCTTGCCCACCCGCTCGTCAGCCGGGTGATCGTCGTCAGCAACAACAGCTCCGACCGGACCTTCGAACGCGCCGAGGCCGCTGGCGCGCTGACCTTCAACGAGATGCAGCCCGGCTATGGCCGCTGCGTCTTCCGCTGCCTTTCCGAGGCCGCCCGCTTCAGCGATACCGAACTGGTCGTGCTGTGCGAGGGCGACCTCACCTTCCGCGCCTATGATATCGACAAGCTGCTGGCCTATGCCCCGCACGCGGATATCGTCAACGGCACCCGCACGGTCGAGCCGCTGCGCCAGGCCTCCACCCAGCTCACCACCTTCATGTATTACGGCAACCTGTTCGTCGGCAAATTGCTGGAAGCCAAGCACCTTGGCCGCTGCACGATCACCGATGTCGGCACCACCTACAAGTTGTGCCGCCGCGACGCGCTCGACAGACTGCTTCCGGCACTCGATCCGGCCGTGAACCTTGAGTTCAACGCCCATTTCCTCGACACGGCATTGGCAGAGGGACACACCCTGGTCGAATGCCCGGTGACGTTCCATGCCCGGGTGGGCGAAAGCAAGGGCGGCAACGTCAACAACCTCAGGGGCCTGAAAGTGGGGCTGCGGATGATCTCGGGCATGCTGCTCGGCTGGAAGCGACTGGCGCAATGAGCTCGGGCTATCACGAGAGTCGGCTGTCGCACGATGCCAAGCGTGACGTCGTTTGGAAGGCGCTGTGGCGCTTCCACTTCAGCAAGCAGATCGGCAGCGATGACTGCGTGCTCGACATGGGCTGCGGCTATGGCGACTTCATCAACAACGTCACCGCGCGCCGCCGCATCGGGCTCGACCAGTGGAGCGGCATTGCTGATCACCTTGCCCCCGGCGTCGAGCCGGTGGTCTCCTCGGTCACGGATCTCTCTGGCATAGCTGATGACAGCGTCGACTATGCCTTCGCCAGCAACCTTTTCGAACACATCACGCAAGCGGACCTCGCGCTGGTGCTGGAGCAGCTGAAAGCCAAGCTGACGCGCGGCGGCACGCTGACCATGGTCCAGCCCAATTACCGCTACGCTGCGGCCGAATACTTCGACGATTATACGCACGTTTCGATCTGGTCGCACATTTCCATGGCCGATTTCCTCGCCGCCAACGGGTTCGAGGTGATCGAGGTGAAGCCTCGTTTCCTGCCGCTCACGGTCAAGTCGCGCCTGCCGGTGTCGCCAGCGCTGATCGGCCTTTACCTCAAACTGCCCGTCAAGCCGCTCGGCAAGCAGATGCTGCTGCGCGCCCGCGTGCGCCGCTGATGGCGACCGCCTCGCGCGCAATTTGGCAGCGGCGGGTGCCCCTGCTGGCCTTCGCCTCGCTGGGCGTGCTGCTGGTCGTCCGGCTTGTTCAGTATCTGAGCATGACTGGCACGACCATGCGCTATCCCTTCCAGCTCGATTACGGCGAGGGGATTGTCTGGCAGCAGATGCGCGCGATCGTGGCGGGTCACGGCTATGCATCGATCGACGGGTTTCCCGCGATCGTGTTTCACTATCCGCCAGTCTATCACCTCGTAACGGCCTCGCTCGCAAGCGCGACGGGCATGGACGAGCTGTTTGCCGGACGGCTGGTCTCGATGCTGTGCACCCTCGCCGTGGCGGCGCTGCTTGCAAGGATCCTGCTAAAGTGCGCCCCGGCCGCCGCCCCGCGCGCGGCAAGACTGGGCGCAGCGGCGATCGTGGGGCTGACGGCGCTCACGATCGGGCCGATCGAGTTCTGGTCGCTGTTCATGCGGGTCGACCTGCTGTGCACCGCGCTGGTGCTGGCGGGCCTGCTTTGCGGCTTGAAGGCCTTTGAAAGCCCGCGCTGGATCGTGCCTGCCGCCGTACTCTTCGTGCTGGCGGTCTATACCAAGCAGACCGCCATTGCCGCGCCTGCCGCCGTGTTCGGAACGCTCCTGTTCCTGCGGCCGCGCACCGCCCTCACCGGGATCGGCTGTGCCGTGGCGCTGGGCCTGGTCATCATGGCCGGACTGATGATCGCGACCGACGGCGGCTTCGTTCGCCACATCTTCTTCTACAACATCAACCGGCTCGACCTAAGCCGCCTGAACCTTGTTGTCGCCAACCTGGGCGATCATTTCGCACTGATGACCTGCGGCCTGATCGGCGTGCTGCAGCAGGTGAAGATGCTGCGCGAAGGCAGCGGCGCGGGCCTGCGCGGCTTCCTCGCCCGGCTCCGCACCCATCCGGCACAGGCGCGCGTGGTGATGCTGCTCGCCTACCTCGCCGTCACCACGCCGATGATGCTGATGATCGCCAAGTCCGGCGCTTCGACAAATTACCTGATCGAATGGAACCTGGCGCTCACCCTCTTCGCCGGCCTCGCGCTGATCGATCTGCTGACACCATTGATGCGTAGCGAAGGAGCCTCGCAGGCAAGCGCCATGGCGACTGTCCTGCCGGTCCTGTTCATCGCGCAGCTCGTGCTTCACCCGGGCATGAGCGGCTGGATCGGCAAGGCACTCGAAAGCCAGTCACGGGACACGGCCGCCGTGGTCGAGGCAATCCGCGCCGCGCCCGCACCGGTCATCTCCGACGACATGGTTGCCGTCCTGCGCGGCGGCAGGCCAGTGCTTTGGGAATCGGCGATCTTCGCCGAACTGGCCAGCATCGGCGTGTGGGACGAGAAGCCGTTCCTCGACCAGATCCGCGAGCGCCGCTTCGCCTTTTTCGTGATGACCCATGCCGAAGACAAGCGCTTGTTCAACAGCCGCTATACGCCTTCGGTGAAGGCTGCGATCGATAGTGCTTACCCGACCGTGGTCGAACGCGGCCCCTATCGTCTCCAGTTCCCGGCCGGCAAGCTGCCCGCCTATGCCGGACCTCTAAGCCAGCAGCAGAACTGACCCGACCGGCAAAACAAAACGGCCCCAGGATCGCTCCCGGGGCCGCTTCAATATTTCCGCTAACAGCGCGAGGTCAGTCGACCACGGCCACCATGTGCGGCAGCTTGGCGATAGCGCCGCGCACTTCGGGAGTGTCCTGCACTTCCACAACGCGGTTCATCTTGCCGAGACCCAGGCCGATCAGGATTTCCTTCTGGCCCTTGGGACGGCGGATCGGCGAACCGATCTGCTTGATCTTGATAGTCGCCATCTGTCTTACTCCACGATAGCGGCAGCGTCGGCTTCCGCCTCAGCTGCGCTGGCGCCGCCACGACCCAGAAGGTCAGCAACCTTCTTGCCACGGCGCTGGGCAACCGACTTCGGCGAAGTCTGGTTGACGAGCGCGTCGAAAGTGGCGCGGATCATGTTGTACGGGTTCGAGGTGCCGACCGACTTGGTCACCACGTCGGCCACGCCCAGGCTTTCGAAAACGGCGCGCATCGGGCCACCGGCGATGATGCCGGTACCGGCCGGAGCAGAACGCACGTTGACCTTGCCGGCGCCGAAACGGCCCTTGCCGTCATGGTGCAGGGTACGGCCTTCCTTGAGCGGAACGCGGACCATCTTCTTCTTGGCGGCTGCGGTAGCCTTGGTGATGGCTTCCGGCACTTCGCGTGCCTTGCCATGACCGAAGCCGACGCGGCCCTTGCCGTCGCCCACGACGACCAGAGCTGCAAAGCCGAAGCGCTTGCCGCCCTTCACGGTCTTCGAGACGCGGTTGATGTGGACGAGCTTTTCAATCAGCTCTTCACCGCCTTCGTCGTCGCCGCCACGGCCACGACGATCGTCACGGCCACCACGGCCACGGCCACGGTCACCACCGCGATCGTTGCCACCACGGCCACGGCCACGGCCACGACCTTCGGTAGCACCGGCTTCGGCACCCTGCGGGTTTTCAGCGGCGATCGGAGCGTCGATCACGGCTTCGTTATTGGTTTCGTCTGCCATCATCAGAACTCCAGCCCGCCTTCACGAGCGGCATCAGCCAGCGCCTTGACGCGGCCATGGAAAAGGAAGCCGCCGCGATCGAACACGACAGTGGTGACGCCGGCCTTCTTGGCGGCGGCAGCAAGCTCCGCGCCAACCTTGGCAGCCGCATCGACATTGGCGCCGGGACCCTTCGAACCCTTGGTCAGGGTGCTGGCCGAAGCCAGAGTCTTGCCGGCGGCATCGTCGATGATCTGGGCGTAGATGTGACGGCCCGAACGGTGCACCGAAAGCCGCGGACGGCCACCGGCGCGCGCCTTGAGCGCGGTGCGAACGCGCCGACGACGGCGCTCGAAGAGGGACAGCTTGGCCATTACTTCTTCTTCCCTTCCTTGCGGAAGATGAACTCGCCGCGGTACTTGATACCCTTGCCCTTGTAGGGTTCGGGCTTGCGCCAGCGACGGATCTCGGCCGCAACCTGGCCGACCTTCTGCTTGTCGATACCGGAGATCTCGACGGTGGTGTTGTCAGGCGTCTTGATCTCGATGCCTTCGGGCACCGCGAAATCGACGTCGTGGCTGTAGCCGAGCTGCAGCTTCAGGTTCTTGCCCTGAGCGTTGGCGCGGTAACCGACACCGGTGATTTCGAGGACCTTGGTGTAGCCACTGGGTGACACCGGTCACGAGGTTGTCGACCAGCGTGCGCTGCATGCCCCAGAAGGCACGCGCCTGCTTGGTATCGTTGGCGGGCAGCACCGAAATGCTGTCACCTTCGACCTTGTAGGCGATTTCGTCACGCAGGGTCAGGGTCAGGGTGCCCTTAGGACCCTTCACCGTCAGGACGCCATCCGCGATTTCGGCGCTCACGCCGCTCGGGATAGAAACCGGCTTCTTGCCAATGCGGCTCATCAGAACACCTCCGCCAGCACTTCGCCACCGACGTTCTGGGCGCGCGCTTCGGCATCCGAAAGCACGCCACGCGGCGTCGAGACGATGGTGATGCCAAGGCCGTTGCGAATGATCGGAAGTTCCTTCGAACCCGAATAGACGCGGCGGCCCGGCTTGGAGACACGAGCGACGTGCTTGATGGCGGGTTCGCCTTCAAAGTACTTCAGCTCGATGCGCAGCTGCGGGTGGGCGCCGGTGGCGTCCTCCGAATAGCCGCGGATATAGCCTTCGCGCTGCAGAACTTCGAGCACGCGGGCGCGCAGCTTCGAAGCCGGCGAAAGGACGGAGTCCTTCTTCGCACGCTGGCCGTTACGGATGCGGGTGAGCAGATCACCCAGGGGATCGGTCAATGCCATCGGATGATCCTTACCAGCTCGACTTCGTCACACCCGGAATCATGCCCTTGTTGGCAAGATCACGGAGCTCGATGCGGCACAGGCCGAATTTGCGATAGTAGCCGCGGGGGCGGCCGGTGGTGGCGCAGCGGTTGCGGATGCGGGTCGGGTTCGCATTGCGCGGCAGCTCTGCCATCTTGAGGCGGGCCATCAGGCGCTCGCCATCGTCGAGCGCTTCGTTATCAGCCGTCGCCTTGAGCGCAGCATACTTTGCTGCGTACTTGGCAACGAGCTTCTTGCGACGCTCATTCTTGTTCACGGAACTCAGTTTCGCCATGGACTTAAGCTCTCTTCTTCTCAGGCAGCCTGCTGCTGGTCAGCAGCTTCCTGGGGGAAAGGGAAACCGAACAGGCGAAGCAGCTCGCGCGCTTCGTCGTCGGTCTTGGCAGTGGTGGTAACGATGATGTCCATACCACGCACCTTGTCGATCTGGTCGTAGCTGATCTCTGGGAAGATGATCTGCTCCTTCAGGCCCATGGCATAGTTGCCACGGCCGTCGAACGACTTCGGATTGAGACCACGGAAGTCGCGGATGCGGGGCATTGCGACGGTGATCAGGCGGTCAAGGAATTCGTACATGCGTTCACGGCGCAGGGTAACCTTGCAACCGATCGCCATGCCTTCACGCAGCTTGAACTGCGCGATCGACTTCTTCGCCCGGGTCACGACGGCCTTCTGGCCGGCGATCTTTTCCATTTCCTCAACCGCGGTCGTAACCTTCTTGCGGTCCTGCGTGCCTTCGCCGACGCCCATGTTGAGCGTGATCTTTTCGATCTTCGGCACTTCCATCGCGTTCTTGTAGCCAAACTTTTCAGTCATGGCCTTGGCGATTTCAGCGTCGTACTTGGTACGAAGGCGCGGGGTGTACTTGTCAGCCATCGATCTTCTCCCCGGACTTGACGGCCACGCGGACCTTCTTTCCGTCCTTGGTTTCGAAACGCACGCGGCTGGCCTTGCCATCAACCGCGATGCCGACCTTGGAGATCGCCATCGGCGCTTCACGGCGTTCGATGCCGCCCTGCGGGTTGATCTGGCTCGGCTTGCGGTGACGGGTGATCACGTTCGCACCCGAAACGACGACCTTGCCATCCTTCGGCAGGACCTGGAGCACGGTGCCGACATGGCCCTTGCTCTTGCCCGAACGGACGACGACCTGGTCACCCTTCTTGATCTTCGAAGCAGCCATCACAGCACCTCCGGCGCAAGCGAGATGATCTTCATGAAGCCCTTGGCGCGCAGTTCGCGAACCACGGGGCCGAAGATACGGGTGCCGATGGGCTCTTCGTTCTTGCCGACGAGCACAGCGGCGTTGCTGTCGAAGCGGATCACCGAACCGTCGGCGCGGCGCACTTCCTTGCGGGTACGCACGATGACGGCGCGGTGCACGTCACCCTTCTTCACCTTGGTGCGCGGCTGCGCTTCCTTGATCGACACCACGATGATGTCGCCGACGCCCGCAACACGACGCTTCGACCCGCCCAGTACCTTGATGCACTGGACGCGCTTGGCGCCGCTGTTGTCCGCGACGTCGAGATTGGATTGCATCTGGATCATGGATCCGGTTCCTTCTCAACGGCTTACCGGGACTTGCCCGGCAGTTCCAAAAAAGTCTAGTTTGGTCGCTTCACGAACCGGAAAAGTGGAACCCACTTTTCCTGTGAAACTCCCGGTAACTTAAACGTCGGCTTCCACGGCGGCGGTCTTGCCCGCGGTCACGCGCTCGATCACCTTCCAGGTCTTCAACTTGGAATAGGGAGCGGTTTCCTCAATGCGGACAACTTCGCCGGCCTTGAAGGCGTTGGCTTCGTCATGCGCGTGGTACTTCTTCGAGCGGCGGATGATCTTCCCGTAGAGGGGGTGCTTCACCTTGCGCTCGACCTTGACCACGACGGTCTTGTCGGTCTTGTCGGAGACGACGGTGCCGATCAGAATACGCTTGGGCATTCGTCTGCTCCTTACTTGGCCGCGCGGGCGCGTTCGCCCTGCAGCGTCTTGATACGGGCGATGTCGCGGCGCACTTCCTTGATGCGCGCGGGACGCTCGAGCTGGTTCGTCGCGGCCTGGAAGCGCAGGTTGAATGCCTCGCGCTTCAGGTCGTGCAGCTGTTCGCCAAGCTGATCGTCAGACTTGGTACGCATGTCCTCGACGCCCTTGGTGGTGTTCTTGGCCATCATTCGCCTCCCAGGTGCGAGGTGTCACCCAGGCGGGCGATAACCTTGGTCTTGATCGGCAGCTTCATGGCCGCGCGGCTGAACGCTTCAGCTGCGAGCGGACCGGCGACGCCGTCGAGTTCGAACAGGACGCGACCCGGCTTTACGCGGGCTGCCCAGTATTCGATCGAGCCCTTGCCCTTGCCCTGACGGACTTCGGCGGGCTTCTTCGAAACCGGCACGTCGGGGAACACGCGGATCCACAGGCGTCCCTGACGCTTGATGTGGCGCGTGATCGCACGGCGAGCCGCTTCGATCTGGCGGGCGGTGATGCGTTCCGGTTCGAGCGCCTTGAGGCCGTACGAGCCGAAGTTCAGCTCGGTGCCGCCCTTGGCATCGCCCTTGATCCGGCCCTTGAAGGCCTTGCGGAACTTCATTTTCTTGGGTTGCAGCATGACTTAGTTCCTGCGGTCATCGCGCGCCGGGCGCACGCCGGAGGTCTGGGCCTCCATCATCAGGCGGTCCTGGGCCATCGGGTCGTGGCCAAGGATTTCACCCTTGAAAATCCAGCACTTGATGCCGATGATCCCGTATGCGGTCAGCGCTTCGGCTTCGGCATAGTCGATATTGGCGCGCAGCGTGTGAGCCGGGACGCGGCCTTCACGATACGATTCAATGCGGGCGATTTCCGCGCCGCCAAGACGGCCGCCGCAGGTGATCTTGATGCCTTCGGCACCCAGACGCATGGCGGACTGCATGGCGCGCTTCATCGCGCGGCGGAAAGCGACGCGGCGGATCAGCTGGTCGGCAATGCCCTGGGCAACGAGCTTGGCATCGACTTCCGGCTTGCGGATTTCGACGATGTTCAGCTTGACGTCGCCGTCGGTCATCTTGGCAAGCTGCGAGCGCAGCTTTTCGATGTCCGCACCCTTCTTGCCGATGATGACACCCGGACGGGCGGCATAGATCGACACGCGGCAGGTCTTGGCCGGACGCTCGATGACGACCTTGGAAATCGCTGCCTGCGGCAGGGTTTCCATGACGAACTTGCGCATCTTGAGGTCTTCCTCAAGCAGCTTCGCATAGCTCTTGCCTTCGGCGTACCAGCGGCTGTCCCAGGTCCGGTTGATCTGGAGGCGCAGGCCGATCGGATTGCTCTTATGACCCATGATCAGGCCTCCTCGACTTGACGGACAACGATCCGCAGCCGGCTGAACGGCTTGAGGATGCGGGTCGACTTGCCGCGACCACGGGTGTGGAAGCGCTTCATGGTGATCGACTTGCCAACCGAGGCTTCCGCCACGACGAGCGAGTCGACGTCCAGGTTGTGGTTGTTCTCGGCATTGGCGATCGCCGAAGCGAGAACCTTGCGCGCGTCAACCGCCATGCCCTTCTTGGAGAAGGCCAGGATGTTCATCGCGTCCTCGGCCTTGCGGCCGCGGATCAGGGCCGCAACGAGGTTCAGCTTCTGGGCCGAACCGCGGATCTGCGTGCCGACCGAGAGCGCCTCGTTGTCAGCAACGCGGCGGGGGGCTTTCTGCTTGCTCATCAGCGCTTGCCCTTCTTGTCAGCGGCGTGGCCGGGGAACGTGCGCGTGGGCGCAAATTCACCAAGCTTGTGGCCGACCATCTCTTCCGAGACGGAAACCGGGATGAACTTGTGCCCGTTGTAGACGTTGAACGTCAGACCAACGAACTGCGGCAGGATCGTCGAACGGCGCGACCAGGTCTTGATCGGCGCGGCGCGGCTGCCTGCATCCTGAGCGGCTTCCGCCTTCTTCAGCAGGTGCAGGTCGACGAAGGGGCCCTTCCATACGGAGCGTGCCATGGTCGCTTACCTCTTCTTCTTCGCGTGGCGCGACCGGATGATCATGCCATCGGTGCGCTTGTTGTGGCGGGTACGGGCACCCTTGGTCGGCTTGCCCCACGGGGTGACCGGATGACGGCCACCCGAGGTGCGGCCTTCACCACCACCGTGCGGGTGGTCGACCGGGTTCTTGGCGACACCGCGGGTCAGCGGGCGGATGCCCTTCCAGCGGTTGCGGCCAGCCTTGGCGAGATTGGTGTTCTGGTTGTCGGGGTTCGAAACCGCGCCAACCGTGCCCATGCAATCGCCGCGCAGGTAGCGCTGCTCGCCCGAGTTCAGGCGGACGATGACCATGCCGCGGTCACGACCGACGACCTGGACATAGGTGCCTGCCGAACGGGCGATCTGGCCGCCCTTGCCCGGCTTCATCTCCACGTTGTGGCAGATGGTGCCGACCGGCATGGTGCTGAGCAGCATTGCGTTGCCCGGCTTCACGTCGGTCTTTTCACCGGCAACAACAGTATCGCCAACGGCGAGGCGCTGCGGCGCGATGATGTAGGCCTGCTCGCCGTCCTCATACTTGATGAGAGCGATGAACGCGGTGCGGTTGGGATCGTACTCGAGCCGCTCGACGGTTGCGGGGGCGTCCCACTTCCGGCGCTTGAAGTCGATGTAGCGATACTTCTGCTTGTGACCGCCGGCGATACCGCGCGAGGTGACGTGGCCCTTGTTGTTACGGCCACCGGTCTTGCGCTTGCCTTCGGTGAGAGCCTTGACGGGCTTGCCCTTCCACAGCGACGACTTGTCGACGAGGATCAGGCCGCGCCGTGCGGGGCTGGTCGGGTTATAGTTCTTGAGTGCCATTGTCCGCGCCTCAGATACCGGAGGTCACGTCGATCGACTGGCCTTCAGCCAGGCGAACTACGGCCTTCTTGAAATCCGAACGGCGATAGGGCTTGCCCTTCCACCGCTTCGTCTTGCCCTTCTGGGTCAGCGTGTTCACGCCCACCACCTTCACGTCGAAGAGAGCTTCGACGGCCGCCTTGATCTGCGGCTTGGTCGCCTCACCGGTGACCTTGAAGACGACAGCGTTGTTCTCGCTGAGCAGCGTCGTCTTTTCGGTGATGTGGGGACCCACGATCACGTCATAGTGACGCGTGTCGATTGCAGCCTTAGCCATTGAAACGTGCCTCCAGCTTTTCGACAGCAGCGCGGGTCAGCACCAGCGTGTCATGCTTCAGGATGTCGTAGACGTTGGCACCGACGGCGGGGAGCACGTTGACACCGATCAGGTTACCGGTCGCGCGGGCAAAGCCCTCGTTCACGGCTTCACCGTCGATGACCAGCACCTTCTTGCCCCAGTTCGCCTTGGCGAGCTGAGCGGCAACAGCCTTGGTCTTGGCGTCCTTGACGTCGAGGGTGTCGACGATCACGAGACCGGTCTTGGCCTTGCTCGACAGGGCCATCTTGAGGCCCAGCGCGCGGATCTTCTTGTTCAGCGAGGGGTTGAAGTCACGAACGCGGGGTCCGTGAGCCTTGCCACCGCCGATGAAGATCGGCGCAGCGCGGTCACCATGACGAGCGGTACCGCCGCCCTTCTGGTTGCCGAACTTCTTGCCGGTGCGTGCCACGTCCGAGCGCTCGCGAGCACCGCGGGCAGTGCCGCGACGGTTCTCGAGCTGCCAGGTGACAACGCGGTGAAGGATGTCGGCGCGCGGTTCGAGACCGAACACGGCATCCGAAAGCTCGATGTCGCCCTTGCCGGCGGTGCCATCGAGGTTCTGAAGCTTGACCTTCACGGCTTAGCCCTCCTGACCTTCGGTCGCTTCGACAGCCGGTGCTTCTTCAGCAGGGGTGTCGGCAGCAGCCGGAGCGTTGTTGTTTGCAGCCTGCTTCAGGCCGGCGGGATAGGGAGCCTCTGCGTGGCGGGCGACCTTGACGGCGTCCTTCACGGTCAGCCAGGTGTTCTTCGAACCCGGGACCGAACCCTTGACGAAGATCAGGCCGCGCTCATCGTCAACGCGGACGACTTCGAGGTTCTGCTGGGTGCGCTGGCGATCGCCCATGTGACCGGCCATCTTCTTGTTCTTGAAGACGCGGCCCGGATCCTGGCGGTTACCCGTCGAACCGTGTGCACGGTGGCTGATCGAAACGCCGTGGGTGGCGCGCATACCGCCGAAGCCCCAACGCTTCATGGCGCCGGCGAAGCCCTTGCCCTGTGTGTGGCCGCCAACGTCGACCAGCTGGCCAACCGCAAAGTGCGAGGCCGCGATCGTCGAGCCGACTTCGAGGAGCGCATCGTCCGCAACGCGGAATTCGACGACTTCCTGCTTCAGTTCGACTTCAGCCTTGGCGAAGTGTTCGCGCTGCGGCTTGGCAACATTCTTCTGCTTGGCAACGCCCGCACCCAGCTGGACCGCGACATAGCCGTCACGTTCAGCGGTACGAACCGAAACCACCTGGCAATTCTCCAGCGACAGCACGGTAACCGGCACATGCCGTCCGTCGTCCTGGAAAAGGCGGGTCATCCCCACCTTCTTAGCGATCACGCCGGTGCGCATGATCCATTCTCCTACAGAGGCCTGTGAGGACCATCCCCACAGGCGTGTTCAGCCCGATTGTGTGATACGAGCCCCGTCCGGGCTGAGTGCCTCTTCCGAAGAAGAAGCGAGACGGGGGACGCATGCCCGGGGCAAGCCCCGGAGGTATCCCTTGTGTCCTCAACTATCGCTGAGGCTCTGTCTCGTCGCAGGCAAGAGGCCTGCTTGGAGCCGGGCCGAAACCCGGAAGGATGTGGACCCGAAGGTCCGAAACTTTGGATCGAGCGGCTTAGGCCAGCTTGATTTCCACGTTAACGCCAGCAGCCAGGTCGAGCTTCATCAGCGCGTCGACGGTGGTGGCGTTGGGCTGCACGATGTCGAGCAGCCGCTTGTAGGTGCGAACTTCGAACTGCTCACGCGACTTCTTGTCGATGTGCGGTCCGCGGTTCACGGTGAACTTTTCAATTCTCGTCGGCAGAGGAATGGGGCCCCGGATAAGCGCGCCGGTGCGGCGGGCGGTATCCGCAATTTCGCCGGTCGCCTGGTCAAGCACGCGGTGATCGAATGCCTTGAGACGAATGCGAATATTCTGAGCTTCCATTGTGTCCTACCGATGAGAAAGAGCAAAAGGGCATGCGCCCCAACTGAATTCGAGCCGCGCCCCTACAGTGCATGTTGGATCTCGCGCAAGCCCCTTTTCTTGCGGAAATTCGCCATTCCCGAAGGCTGGCCCCCTGCCCTCGCTGCCGCGCAACATTATGACCGGTTCAGCTGTTTCCGCGCAATACAAGCGCATGGCGGCAGCCGCTCGCCTCAGCGCCCCTTCTTCTTGCCCAGCGGCGCGTTGAAATCCGGTTCCTTGTTCGCGACCCAGGCAATGAATTTCTCCACCCGCGGCTCGATCCGCAGCAGGCTGGCATCAAGGCCATAGCGCTGCAGCTCGGAATTGCTGAAAGTCGTGATCAGCATGTTCTGGCAGATCGGGTGCATCGGCACGGTATCACGGCCGCCACGGCTCTTGGGCACGGGATGGTGCCAGACCACCGTTTCACCGCAGGGCCGTTCGCAGAGCCAGCAATCGGGCGGCGGTGGAGTGTCGGCGGTGTCTTCGTCCTCGCGCCAGAGATCCTCGCGCGGGCCATGCTTCGAATATTTGCGAGCCATCCCATTTCCCCTTCGCAAAGAAAAAGCCCGGCCTCCTCTCGGAAGCCGGGCCTTTCTTGTCTCGGTTGCCCGAGGATCAGCGAATTACTTCGTGATCTTCGAAACGACGCCCGAACCCACGGTGCGGCCGCCTTCGCGGATAGCGAAGCGGAGGCCTTCGTCCATGGCGATCGGAGCAATCAGCTTGACCGACAGGGCAATGTTGTCGCCCGGCATGACCATTTCGGTGCCTTCGGGAAGGATCACTTCGCCGGTCACGTCGGTGGTGCGGAAGTAGAACTGCGGGCGGTAGTTGGCGAAGAACGGCGTGTGACGGCCACCTTCATCCTTCGACAGCACGTAGACTTCGGCCGAGAATTCGGTGTGCGGCGTGACCGAGCCGGGCTTGGCCAGAACCTGGCCGCGCTCAACGTCTTCACGCTTCAGGCCGCGAACCAGCGCGCCGATGTTGTCGCCGGCTTCACCCTGGTCGAGCAGCTTGCGGAACATTTCGACGCCGGTGACGACGGTCTTCTGGGTGTCCTTGAGGCCGACGACTTCGACTTCTTCACCCACCTTGATGATGCCGGTTTCGACGCGGCCGGTGACAACCGTACCACGGCCCGAGATCGAGAACACGTCTTCGACGGGCATCAGGAAGGGCTTGTCGGTCGGACGCGGCGGCTGCGGGATGGCGGTGTCGACAGCGTTCATCAGTTCGATGATCGAGTTCTTGCCGATAGCTTCGTCGCGGCCTTCGAGAGCGGCCAGAGCCGAACCCGGGATCACGGGGATGCTGTCGCCGTCGAAGCCGTAGCTCGAGAGCAGTTCGCGGATTTCCAGTTCGACGAGCTCGAGGATTTCGGCGTCGTCAACCTGGTCGACCTTGTTCATGTACACGACCAGAGCCGGCACGCCGACCTGGCGAGCGAGCAGGATGTGTTCGCGGGTCTGCGGCATCGGGCCGTCAGCGGCGTTCACCACGAGGATGGCGCCGTCCATCTGCGCCGCGCCGGTGATCATGTTCTTCACATAGTCGGCGTGGCCCGGGCAGTCGACGTGCGCGTAGTGACGGGCAGCGGTTTCGTATTCGACGTGTGCGGTCGAAATGGTGATGCCGCGTTCGCGCTCTTCGGGAGCCTTGTCGATGTTTGCGAAGTCAACGGCTTCACCGCCGTTGATTTCCGCCATGATCTTGGTGATCGCAGCGGTGAGCGTGGTCTTGCCATGGTCAACGTGACCGATGGTGCCGATGTTGCAGTGCGGCTTGTTCCGCTCGAATTTTGCCTTTGCCATTGTCTCAAACCTTCTTTCGCTTGAAATGAATCTGCGGGTTTGGACGGCGCCCGCTGAATCAGGCGCCGCCCCTAATCTTATCTTGCCGCTTAGGCAAGCTTCTCCTTGATCTCGGTCGCGACGTTCGCCGGGACTTCGTCATAGTGGGAGAAGAACATCGAGTAGTTCGCACGGCCCTGGGTGAACGAGCGGAGCTGGTTCACATAGCCGAACATGTTGGCCAGCGGCACCATGGCCTCGACAGCCTGCGCATTACCGCGGGTGTCGGTGCCCTGGATCTGACCGCGACGGCTGTTCATGTCGCCGATGACGTCGCCGAGATATTCCTCGGGGGTGACGACTTCGACCTTCATGATCGGCTCGAGCAGCTTGATGCCAGCCTTCTGCGCAACTTCACGCATGGCACCGCGACCGGCGATTTCGAAGGCCAGGGCCGACGAGTCGACGTCGTGGTACGCACCGTCGTAGAGCAGGATTTCGAAATCGATGATCGGGAAGCCGATGAGCGAGCCGGATTCGGCCGTTTCACGGAAGCCCTTTTCAATCGCGGGGATATATTCCTTCGGAATGTTACCGCCCTTGATTTCGTCCTTGAAGATGATGCCGCTGCCGCGTTCACCCGGCGTGACCTTGACCTTCACGCGGCCGAACTGACCCGTACCACCCGACTGCTTCTTGTGGGTGTAATCGATGTCCACCGGCTTCGCGAGGTATTCGCGGTAAGCCACCTGCGGCGCACCGACGTTGGCTTCCACCTTGAACTCGCGGCGCATGCGGTCGACGATGATGTCGAGGTGCAGTTCGCCCATGCCCTTGATGATCGTCTGGCCCGATTCGTGATCGGTCGAGACGCGGAACGAGGGATCCTCTGCCGACAGGCGGTTGAGCGCGATGCCCATCTTTTCCTGGTCGGCCTTGGTCTTCGGTTCCACCGACAGCTCGATAACCGGTTCCGGGAACTCCATGCGTTCGAGAACGATCGGCGCCTTTTCAGCGCAGAGCGTGTCGCCCGTGGTGGTTTCCTTCATGCCGGCCAGCGCGATGATGTCGCCAGCGAAGGCTTCTTCAATGTCCTTGCGGTCGTTCGCGTGCATTTCCAGCATGCGGCCGACCTTTTCCTTCTTGTCCTTCACCGAGTTCAGGTAGCTGCCCTTGACCAGCGTGCCCGAGTAGATGCGGATGAAGGTGAGCGAGCCCACGAAGGGATCGTTCATGACCTTGAACGCAAGCGCGCTGAACGGCGCGTCATCCGTCGGCGGGCGGCTGTCCTTTTCGTCGCTGTCCATCTTGACGCCCTGGACGTCAGGAATGTCGAGCGGCGAAGGCAGGTAATCGACTACGGCGTCGAGCAGGGGCTGAACGCCCTTGTTCTTGAACGCCGAACCGCAGCACACGGGAACGAAGGCCTGAGCCAGCGTGCCCTTGCGGATCAGCTTCTTCAGGGTGTCGACGTCGGGCTCGTTGCCTTCGAGATAGGCTTCCATCGCATCGTCGTCCTGTTCGACTGCGAGTTCGATCAGCTTTTCGCGATAGTCGGCAGCTTCGTCAGCCATGTCCGCCGGGATATCTTCGTAGAAGAATTCGGCGCCGAGCGATTCATCCTTCCAGATGATCGCGCGGTTGTGGACGAGGTCGACCAGGCCCTTCAGATCGGCTTCGAGACCGATCGGAAGATAGAGCACTGCCGGCTTGGCACCAAGGCGGTCGATGATCGACTGGACGCAGTACTTGAAGTTGGCGCCCGTGCGGTCCAACTTATTGATGAAGCACATGCGGGGTACGCCGTACTTATCTGCTTGACGCCAAACGGTTTCCGACTGCGGCTCAACGCCGGCAACGCCGTCGAAGCAAGCCACGGCACCGTCGAGCACTCGCAGCGAGCGTTCGACTTCGATGGTGAAGTCGACGTGGCCGGGGGTGTCGATGATGTTGATGCGGTGGTCGTTCCAGAAGCAGGTCGTGGCGGCCGAGGTGATCGTGATGCCGCGTTCCTGTTCCTGTTCCATCCAGTCCATCGTCGCGGCGCCGTCATGGACTTCGCCGATCTTGTAGGACTTGCCGGTGTAATAGAGGATGCGCTCGGTCGTCGTGGTCTTGCCGGCGTCGATGTGCGCCATGATACCGATGTTGCGGTACATGTTGAGCGGATGGCTGCGTGCCATGTCAGGTGTGTCCTTTTACCAGCGGTAGTGGCTGAACGCGCGGTTGGCGTCGGCCATGCGGTGGGTGTCTTCGCGCTTCTTGACCGCGTTGCCGCGGTTGTTGGCGGCGTCGAGCAGCTCGCCCGAAAGGCGGGCGGCCATCGTGGTTTCGCTGCGGTTGCGGGCGGCGGTGATCAGCCAGCGGATGGCGAGAGCCTGGGCGCGCTCGGGGCGAACCTCGACCGGCACCTGGTACGTGGCACCACCGACGCGGCGCGAACGCACTTCGATCTGCGGCTTCACGTTGTTCAGCGCATCGTGGAACAGCTGGATCGGATCGGCCTTGGCCTTGGCTTCCATGGTATCCATGGCGCCATAGACGATCGATTCCGCGACCGACTTCTTACCGTCGAGCATGAGGTTGTTCATGAACTTCGACAGGACCTGATCACCGAACTTGGGATCAGGCAGGATTTCCCGCTTCTCGGGACGACGACGACGTGACATTGGTTGGTATTCCTTCCAACTTTCCGAGGCTTCCCGGCCCGTCATCCCGGACTTGATCCGGGACCGCTGGCCAATTTGGTGAAACCTCGAAGAATGATTCCGAGCGGATGGTGCGATCAGGCCGCCCGTCCCGGGTCAAGCCCGGGACGGCGCCAATCGCGCCGCCGCTTACTTCGGACGCTTGGCGCCGTACTTCGAGCGGCTCTTCTTGCGGTCCTTGACGCCCTGGGTATCCAGCACGCCGCGCAGCACGTGATAGCGCACGCCGGGAAGGTCGCGCACACGGCCGCCGCGGATCAGGACAACCGAGTGCTCCTGCAGGTTGTGGCCTTCACCCGGAATGTACGAAATCACTTCGCGCTGGTTCGTCAGGCGGATCTTGGCAACCTTGCGAAGCGCCGAGTTCGGCTTCTTCGGGGTCGTGGTGTAAACGCGGGTGCAAACGCCGCGCTTCTGCGGGTTCTGCTCCATCGCAGGGACCTTGCTCTTGGCCTTCTGCGGCTCGCGGCCCTTGCGGACCAGCTGGTTGATTGTAGGCATGAAGTACTCTTCACCTTGGTTTGTGGCCTTGCCGCAGAGGTAAAGAGTAAAGAACCGCAGCGCATGCAACACGGGCGAATCACCCGCGCTGGAAAGCTCTGCGAGTCTGAAACGCTCCACCAGGCGAAAAAACCGGGTTACTTTGACGGATTACCGCGGGGTTCGCGACGCACCGGCAATGTTCAGCTCGATCCGGAACTAGTCCGGAAGTGGCGGCCCTTAGTGAGGATCGCCCCGCGGGTCAAGTTTGGCGGGGCGGCTGCGCGCACCCTGTCACGGCTTGATCCCGTAGCGCGAATAGAAGGTATCGATGTTCGGATGAAGCTTGCGCGCGGCGGCAATCGAAGCCGCGCCTTCTTCCTTGTGGCCCATTTTCTGCGCGACGATGCCAGCCATGAACAGCGAGCTTGGAATATCAGGATAGTTCGCTAGCACCTTGGCATAGTCCGCCGCCGCCTCTGCCAACCGGCCCGAACGGAAGTGCACCAGCGCGCGGCTGTCATAATAACCGGGGCCGGGCGACAGTTCGACGGCCTCGTTGCAATCCTTCAACGCATCTTCAAGCGCATCGTTGTGTAGCCCCCTGATCCAGCACCGGGTATTGAACAGCGCGGCCGATTTTTTCCGCTTTTCGATCAGGCCGTCGAGCAGTTCGACCGCTTGCGGATATCGCCCGCCGTCATTCAGGATTTCCGAACGGAACATCAGGTCGCTGAGTCCACCATCGGTTGATGGATCGGAATTGTCCGGTAAGAGCGCCAACGCATCGTCGACCTTGCCGGATAGAGCGAGTTCACTGGCGAGCTGGTTGCGCACGCTGGCGTTGCCTTCCTCAAGCTCGTAGGCCTTCCGCGCATCAGCCAGCGCCCCGGCATGGTCGCCGCGGCGCGTCCTCAGCGTTGATCGCGCGAGGTAGCGGCTCGCTACGGGATCGATCGCGATGGCCTTGGTGAGGTCCGCTTCTGCCCCTGCCCAGTCTAGGATGGATTCGCGATAAGTGGCGCGCTGGGCGACCCGTTCGCCATCGTCGGGGTTGGTTGCCACGCGCTGGTCATAAATGGCAGCGACCCGTTTCGCTGCTGGAAGGGCCGAGCGCGCCTGTAGGTCCAACCACTTTTGCGGATAGGACGGTGCGAGAGTGATATGAACCTTCTCGTCCATTGTGGTCTCGATTGCCTTGGCCTGGACGCTGATGTCCTTCGCCGCGATCTCTTCCGATGTTTCGCGGGACATTATTTCGTCGGAAAGAATGCCGCCGACGTTTGCCACAGTGCGATGCCAGTCGACCGCCGGGAATTCGAGATGACGACCCGTGGTGCCCGAAACGGTAGAAGTCTTGCCAAGGTCCGGCAAGACATAGCTGTAGGCTGCATGCGCCGTCCACGGCTGGTCGATCAGCGCAGGGATCGCGCGCCACGATGCGCGGTCGCGCGGTGCATCGAGCACGACGCGAAGGGGCGGCGAAAGTGAAAGCTGATAGCGCCCTTCGACATATTGCCAACCGGGCGTTGCCACCGCGTCGAAAGTAAGGGTCCAGCTTGCCGAGTTCGCGTCATAGTTTGCGCTCGGCTTGCCGATGATGTCCGAGCCGATCCAGGTCTTGGCAAGCTTTTCCGAAAACTTGACGAGCTCCTCGTCATAGTTCGTTTCCGACTGGACCCGCGACTTGACTGATCCGGGGCCGTAGTAGCGGGCCGTCAGCGTCACCGGCGCGTTCATGTGCGGCCCGCCGGTAAGATCGTACCGGGCACGGACTTCGACTTCAGGCCGGGCATTGGCCCGGCGCGGCAACGCGAGCAATTCGCCGCCCGTGAAGACCGGCAGAACATAGCCGAATCGCGGAACGTCGCGGATATCTTCGAGCCTTGAGCCGAGCCCGGTACCGTCGAGCCAGAAATCCTCGCCTTTGATGCGCGCACGCACGAAAACATGGTCGAAAACCGCTGTCGACGCGATCAGGTTAGTCAAGGAGTCGCCCTGCTTGATATTGGCAAGCACCGGCTCGGCCTCGATCCCCAGCCGGTCGAGGATGGCGAGCAGTAGAAGCGTCTTGGCCTTGCAATCGCCAAACCTCTTCTCCCAGGTGTCCTCCGGCTTTTGGGGCACGTAATTACCGGTGCCGATGGCGATCAGCTGGTAGCGCACCTCGTCTTGGACGAAGCGCAATGCCTCAGCCGTACGAACCAACGGATCGGCGCTCTGACTGGCGATCCGGTCAATCCGGCTGGCGAGGTCGGATCCATCCGCGATCATGCCCTTGGGCCGGTATAGCGGCGCCATGACCTTTGCGACCGCATCCCAGTCGGCGAAGCTGGAGAACTGGACTACCGGGTTCGGAGTGAACCTGGCTGGGGCGTTCTTCGGCATTTCGGGCAATTTGGCGATGGGCAGCGGCACGCTGATCTCGCTCCAGCCCGCCGCCGCCGGTTTGGGCTCAGCCAACAGCCCCGGAACTTGGACCTTGTACTTGATGGCCTGGCTGTCGCGCCAGACAAGACGCGCGCGGCCGAATTCGAATCGCGCAGGCTGCGGGATCACGAACAACGAGTCGGCAACATTGCCGCCCAGAACCTTATCGCGCGACGATATGCTGAAGGAGATCCGCAAGCGGTCACCGACCTGCAAGTCGTCGATATGCTTGACAGCAGTCAGGACGCCGTCGACCGACAGTTTTTCAAGCCCGGATTCCCGCCGGATCACCGTCACCCCTGCCCCGCCCTTGAGCGCGTCGATTGTCTTGCCACCTCGCAGAATGTCGATCCGATAAATCGTCAAATCTCCGTGCGCCGGCTGCCAAGGCAGCGAAAGCGTCCCCTTCTGATTGAGCATTTCCGGGCTGGCCACGAAAGTGGAGGCATCGATGAAGACGGTTACATTGTCACCATCGATCTGGATCTGTTCATCGAAGCGGGGAAGCAACGCTGTCTTGTCTGCGGGATCGACGACTTCTGCAAAGGGCTGCTGGCGCACCCAGTCTGGGACTTTCTCAAACCGGACATTGTCCCCCGCAAGTCCTGGCGAAGCCATAGCCACGCAAAGGACGAGACCTACGCCGGCCGCAAAACGTTTCATTCGATACTCCGCTGTCATTCGGGGCAGGTTCTTTGCATTTTCAGGCAATTGCAAGGCTTCGTTGAGCCGTTCTGGTTTAGAAGCAAGGTCAGGCCTGGTTTTTATGCTGTCCTACAACGTGCGCGTTGTGAGATGCATTCTAGCAAGTCGATACATTTGCATGGAGCCTTCTTTCCCTTGACGTTTCACGATCCTGAAACGGGCGCCCCTGCGCTCCGTTGTGCTTCCGTCCGCCCTTCCCGCCGCACCAGTGCTTCCGCCTTCAAGGCCGCGCCGCCGGAGGAGGACGATCCGCTGCTGGGCTTTGCACCCTATGTCCACTCACGCCCCCGGCGCAATTCGATCACCCCTGCCCGCCAGCGCGCCTTTATCGCGGCGCTGGCCGCCACGGGCATTGTCACCCAGGCGGCGCGGGAGATCGGGGCGAGCATGGAGGCGCTGTACAAGCTTCGCCAGCAGCCCGGTGCCGAGGGCTTTTCCGCGGCGTGGGAGGCGGCGCTCGATCGGGGGGTGGCGCGGCTGGAGGATTGCCTGCTCGCCCGCGCATTGGAAGGCGAGGAGCGGCCGATCGTTTCTGCCGGCAAGCTGCTTGGCACGTGGCGGCATTTCGACAACAGGCTCGCCATGTTCCTGCTGCGCCATCGCCGCCCGGGCCGCTGGGTGAACGAGGCGCAGACCTTTGCCGCACTGCGCCCCGGCCATCCGGTCTATGAGCGACTGCGCGCCGAATGGGCCCATGTCAGCGAGGAGGACGAGCAGGCGATCCTCGATTCGATCAATGCCAAGATCGAGGCCATGCAGGCGCGCGAAAAGGCCGTGCAGGCCCTGCTCGCCGCGCCCGAAGAGGAAGACGTCAGCGACCCGTATTGAGCTGTTCGAAGGCGGCCTGCGCGATTGCGGACAGCCCTTCGGGCCCGGCCTTGAGGAAGGCGGCGCGCATCGACGGGTCCCAGAAGCTGCGGATGTGCTCCGCCGTCTCGCGCGCGGCCTTCTCGGCCCCCTGCGCGGCAAGGTTGGCGGCGATCTGGTTGGCCATGGCGGTGAGGCGCGCGGCGTTCATTCGGCGGCCTCGGCAGCGATGCGGCGGCTCTTTGCCGACCAGGAAGCATAGGTTTCCTGCCATTCGGTGGGGCCGTTGCTGGGGGTCACCTGCACCGCGGTCACCTTGTATTCGGGGCAATTGGTGGCCCAGTCCGAATGTTCGGTGGTGACGACATTGGCCTGCGTCGCGGGGTGGTGGAAGGTGGTATAGACCACGCCGGGGGCAACGCGGTCCGTCACGGTGAGGCGCAGCGTCGTTTCCCCCGTGCGGCTGGCGAGGCGGGCCCAGTCGCCGTCCTTGAGGCCCCGGTTCTCGGCATCGAGGGGGTGCATTTCGAGCAGATCTTCCTCGTGCCAGACGGTGTTGGCCGTCCGCCGCGTCTGCGCGCCGACGTTGTACTGGCTGAGGATGCGGCCCGTGGTGAGCAGCAGCGGATAGCGCGGGCCGGTTTTCTCGTCGGTCGGCACGTAGTCGGTGACGATGAAGCGCCCCTTGCCGCGCACGAAGCCATCGACGTGCATGATGGGCGAGCCATCAGGCGCGGCATCGTTCACCGGCCATTGTAGCGAGCCTTCGGCATCCAGCCGCGCGTGGCTGATGCCGGCGAACGTGGGGGTGAGGCGGGCGATCTCGTCCATGACCTCGCTGCTGCTGGCATAGTCCCAGCCCGGGCCCATGGCCTTTGCCAGTTCCTGCGTCACCTGCCAGTCCTCGTAGCCGTTGGCGGGTTCCATCACCTTGCGCACCATCTGCACGCGGCGCTCGGCATTGGTGAAGGTGCCGGTCTTCTCGAGGAAGGTGGAGCCCGGCAGGAAGACGTGCGCGTAGTTCGCGGTCTCGTTGAGGAACAGGTCGTGGACGATGACGAGGTCCATCGCTTTCAGCCCCGCCGCAACGTGGTGCGTGTTGGGGTCGCTCTGCAGGATATCCTCACCCTGAATGTAGACGGCGCGGAATGTGCCGTCGATCGCCGCGTCGAGCATGTTGGGGATGCGCAGGCCCGGCTCGGGATCGAGCGCGACGTGCCAGTCCGCCTCAAAGCTCTCCCGCACGTCCCCGCGCGAGATGTGGCGGTAACCGGGCAGTTCATGCGGAAAAGAGCCCATGTCGCACGAACCCTGCACATTATTCTGCCCGCGTAGGGGGTTCACGCCCACGCCGGGCCGGCCGATATTGCCGGTCGCCATGGCGAGGTTGGCGATGGCCATGACGGTGGAGCTGCCCTGGCTGTGCTCGGTGACGCCGAGGCCATAATAGATCGCCCCGTTGCCGCCGGTCGCGAACAACCGCGCGGCGGCGCGCAAGTCTGCGGCGGGCACGCGGGTGACGGGTTCGAGCGCTTCGGGCGAATGCCGCTCCTCGGCCACGAAGCGCGCCCAGTCGGCATATTCGTCCGCATCGCAGCGCTCAGCGACGAAGTCCTCGTCCGCAAGGCCCTCGGTGACCACCACATGGGCCATGGCAGTCAGCACGGCGACATTGGTGCCGGGCTGGAGCGGGAGGTGGTGTGCCGCCTCGATATGCGGGCTTTTGACGAGGTCGATGCGGCGCGGATCGATGACGATCAGCTTTGCCCCCTGCCGCAACCTGCGCTTGAGCCGGCTGGCGAAGACCGGGTGGCCGTCGGTGGGGTTGGCCCCGATTACCATGACGACATCGGCGTCCATCACGGAATCGAAGTCCTGCGTCCCCGCGCTCGTCCCGAAGGTCTTGGAAAGGCCGTAGCCGGTGGGCGAATGGCACACCCGCGCGCAGGTATCGATGTTGTTGCTGCCGAACCCTGCGCGCACCAGCTTCTGGACGAGCCAGACCTCTTCATTGGTGCAGCGGCTGGAGGAAATCCCGCCGAGTGCGCGGGCTCCATGCTGCGCCTTGATCGCGTTGAGCTTGCCGGCCGTGTAGGAGAGGGCCTCTTCCCAACTCACTTCACGCCACGGCTGGTCCACGCTCTCGCGGATCATCGGGCGGGTGATGCGGTCCTTGTGGTTGGCATAGCCCCAGGCGAAGCGGCCCTTGACGCAGGAGTGGCCGCGGTTCGCCTTGCCGTCCTTCCACGGCACCATGCGGACGAGCTGTTCGCCCCGCATTTCCGCGCGGAAGGTGCAGCCCACACCGCAATAGGCGCAGGTGGTGACGACCGCGCGTTCGGGCAGGCCGATTTCCTTGACCGCCTTTTCCTGCAGGCTCTCGGTCGGACAGGCCTGGACGCAGGCACCGCAGGACACGCACTCGCTGGAGAGGAAGCTGTCGCCTGCCTGCCCCGCGCTGATGGCCGAGGCAAAACCGCGTCCGTCGACGCTCAGCGCCAAGGTGCCCTGCACCTCGTCACAGGCGCGCACGCAGCGCGAACAGACGATGCACTTGGCCGGATCGAAATCGAAATAGGGGTTGGAGCCATCGGTCGGCGCACCGAGATGCCCCGCACCGTCATAGCCATAGCGCACATCGCGCAGGCCCACCGCCGCCGCCGCGTCCTGCAGCTCGCAATCGTTGTTGGCCGAGCAGGTCAGGCAATCGAGCGGATGGTCGGAAATGTAGAGTTCCATCACCCCCTTGCGCAGCCGGGCCAGCTTAGGCGTCTGCGTGTGCACCACCATGCCCGCCTCCACCGGCGTGGTGCAGCTGGCCGGGGTGCCGCGCCGCCCGTCAATCTCGACCAGGCAGAGGCGGCACGAGCCGAAGGCCTTGACGCTATCGGTCGCGCAGAGGCTGGGGATCGCGCCGCCGCATTGCTTCGCCGCGCGCATCACGCTGGTGCCGGCGGGCACGGTGACTTCGCGGCCGTCGATGGTCAGCGATACGGTGCTGTCCGAGCATACTTCGGGTGTGCCGAAGTCCTTCTGCGGTTCATAGCCCATCGCCGAAATCCTCTGGCCAATGCTTCAGCGCCGAGCGCACCGGATAGGGCGTGAAGCCGCCCAGCGCGCAGAGCGAGGCGCTCTCCATCGTCTCGCACAGGTCTTCGAGCAGAGCGAGGTCTTCCTCGCGGCTACGCGGCCCTTTGCGAGCGTTGTGCATCTGCGGAAGGTTTTCGACAGTACCGATGGCCTGTCCGCCGTTGCGGATGCGATCGACCAGTTCCACCCCGCGCGTCGATCCGATGCGGCAGGGCGTGCACTTGCCGCAGCTTTCCGCCGCGCAGAACTGGAAGGCGAAGCGCGCCATAGCGCCCATGTCCGCCGTGTCGTCGAACACCACAACGCCGCCATGGCCGATCAGCGCGCCTGCCCCGGCATAGGCTTCGTAATCGAACGGCAGGTGAAACTGGCTGGGGTGGATATAGGCCCCGAGTGGCCCGCCGACCTGCACCGCCTTGACCGGACGGCCCGATGCCGTGCCGCCGCCGATCCGGTTGACCAGATCGTCAAGCGTCACGCCAAAGGCCGTCTCGTAAAACCCGCCGTGTTTGACATTCCCGGCCAGCTGGATGGGCATGGTTCCTTTCGAGCGATCCACGCCGAGGCTGTCGTAAAGGGAAGCCCCGCCCTCGGTCAGGATGTGCGGGATCGCCGCCAGAGTCAGCACGTTGTTGACCAGAGTCGGGCAGCCAAACAGGCCTTCGATTGCAGGCAGCGGCGGCTTCGCCCGCACTTCGCCGCGCTTGCCCTCGATCGAATTGAGCAGGCTGGTTTCCTCGCCGCAGACATAGGCCCCCGCCCCGACGCGGACTTCCAGCGTGAAGGGCGCGATGTGCGGCTGGGCAAGTGCAATGGCGGCATTAAGCTTGGCAATGGCGTGCGGATATTCGCTGCGGACGTAGATATAACCATGCCCCGCGCCAACGGCATGGGCGGCAATCGCCATGCCCTCGATCAGCTGGAAGGGATCGCCTTCCATCAGCATTCGGTCGGCAAAGGTGCCGCTGTCGCCCTCATCGGCATTGCAGACGACGAACTTGCGCGCGCCCGCAGCTTCCGAGACGGTCCGCCACTTGATCCCAGCAGGGAAACCCGCCCCGCCGCGCCCGCGCAGGCCCGAAGCGAGGACTTCGCCGACGACCTCGGTCGGTGTCATCCCCCGCGCGCGGTCCAGCCCCGCCCAGCCGCCGGTCGCGGTGTAGTCTTCAAGGCTCAGCGGCCGGGTGCGCCCAGCGCGAGCGAAGGTCAGACGCTGCTGGCCGGTGATGAAGGGATGCGCGGCGATGGGCCCGATGCACAGGTCCTCCGCGCCGCCATCGGCGATTTCAGCAACCCGGCCCGGCGTTACCGGCCCCCAGCCGATGCCGTTCACCTCAACCAGCGGTTCGAGCCAGTGCATACCCCAGCTCGAAGTGCGCTCGACCGTCCAGCCCAGCCGCACGAATTCCGCTGCAACCGCATCCGCCCCGCAGGCCAGCGCGAGGGCATCATCCGAGATCCGCACCGCGCTCATGCGCTGCGCACCAGTGCCGTCAGCGCCGCCTCATCCAGCCGCGCATGGACACTGTCCCCCACCCGCGCCGCTGGTCCCGCGCTGCACAGGCCGAGGCAATAGACGGTCTTGAGGCGCACCCGCTCACCCGCAGCGGCTTCCGCCGCCGGAACCAGCGCCTCCACGCCGCGCGCCTGGCAGGCCTCTGCCCGGCACAGCTCAACGCAGGGGCGCGGATCGGCTTCGGGCGTGAAATCGTGGTAGAAGCTGACCGCACCGTGCACCTCCGCCCGGCTCAGGTTAAGCGCGCGGGCAATCGCCGCTTCTGCCGCCGCATCGACGCAGCCGAACGCCGCCTGCACATCGTGGCAGATCGGCAGCAGCGCGCCTTCACGGTGTGCGTGGCGGGCGATAATCTCTGAAAGGTCGGCAGCCATGTTGTCAGCCTACACCCGTCAGCGCTCGAAGACGACTGTCCTTGCGCCGTTCAGGAACACGCGGTCCTCCAGGTGCGCCTTGACCGCCTTGGCCAGCACCCGCCGCTCGACATCGCGGCCCTTGGCGACCAGTTCCTCCGCCGATTCCCGGTGGCTGATCGCCTCGACATCCTGCGCGATGATCGGCCCTTCATCGAGGTCGGTGGTCACATAGTGGCTGGTCGCGCCGATCATCTTCACGCCCCGCGCGTGCGCCTGGTGATAGGGTTTGGCGCCCTTGAAGCCGGGCAGGAAGGAATGGTGGATGTTGATGCAGCGGCCGGAAAGATAGGCGGCCATCTCGTCCGACAGCACCTGCATATAGCGCGCCAGCACGACCAGCTCGGCGCCGGTCTGCTCGATGATGCGGCGCACCTCGGCTTCCTGCTGCGGCTTGGTCTCGCGCGTGATCGGGCAGTGGAAATAGGGCGCGCCGCCCAGCATCCCGGCGCTGCCCTCTCCCCGCTCGTGGTTGGAGACGACGCCGACCACGTCCATCGTGATTTCGCCGATGCGTTTGCGGTACAGCAGGTCGACAAGGCAGTGATCGAACTTGCTGACCATCAGCAGCACCTTGGGCGTGTGACCCGGCGCGCGCAGTTTCCAGTCCATGCCGTTTGCCGCCGCGATGGGCGCGAATTCGCCGCGCAGGGCGTCGGGCGAGGCGCTGCCGGGGTCGAACTCCACCCGCATGAAGAAACGCTGGGTGGCGGGATCGTTGTACTGCTCGGCATCGGTGATGTTGCCGCCATGCGCCGCGAGAAACCCGGCGACCTGCGCGACGAGACCGGGCTTGTCATCGCACGACAGGCTAAGGACGCAGCTGTTGCTCACATTGATCTCCCTGCTCGGCGCGGTGCAGCCATAGGTTGGTCCGCGCGGCGATAACTTATGAAATTTGCGGGTCCGTTATCGGATTACGGCTAAATCATCCAGCGATCACCCGCCTGCGACCTTAGGTACGATCATTACCTCGTCCCCCTCGCCCAGCGGGGTCGTCCAGTCACCCGCGACCGTGCCGTTGATGGCGACCGCCGCGCTTTCGGCCGCCTCGGCGAAGCCGGGGGCAAGGGCATCGAGTGCGCGGACCAGCGCAAAGATATTGGCTGCCTTCACGTCCCATTCCCCGCGCCCGCCGAACCAGTCCCCGGCATAGGGCGGCAGCAGAATGACCTTGGCCAAGCCTGTCAGCCCGCCTTCAGCCCTGCCAGCACGCGGTCTGGCGCAAGCGGCAGCTGGGTGAAGCGCTTGCCCGTCGCATCGCGCACGGCATTGGCGACGGCGGCGAGCGGCGGCACGATCGGTGCTTCGCCCACGCCCTTGACGCCATAGGGATGCGCCGGGTTCGGCACTTCGACCAGCACGGTGTCGATCATCGGCAAGTCCGAGGCGACCGGCATGCGGTAATCGAGGAAGCCGGGGTTCTCGATCCGGCCATTGCCATCGAACAGGTAGGCCTCGTTCAGCGCCCAGCCGATGCCCTGCACCGCGCCGCCCTGAAGCTGGCCCTCGACGTAATCGGGGTGGATCGCCGTGCCGACGTCCTGCACCGCGGTATAGCGCGTCACTTCCACCTGCCCCGTCTCGGGATCGACCGCCGTATCGCAGATATGGACGGCAAAAGCGGGCAGGTAATCGAGCGGATTGACCGCCGCTTCGGCCGAGAGCGGGCCGGAGAACTGGCCCGACTTGGCGGCGATCTGCGCCATGGAGAGGACTTGCTCGTCCGGCCCGTGCGCCGCGCCATCGCGCCATTCGACCTGCGCTTCTTCGGCTCCCATCAGGCTCGCCGCGCGACTGACCAGCGTGGCGAGCACCTCGCGGCAGGCCTCGACCACGGCCTTGCCGGTGGCAAAGGTCACGCGGCTGCCGCCGGTGACCATCGAATAGCCGATCGAGCCCGTATCGGCGATGGCGACGCGCACGCTTTCATAGGGAACCTGCAGCGTTTCGGCCGCCATGATCGCCATTGACGCGCGGCTGCCGCCGATGTCGGGGCTGCCGGTTGTCACCTGCACCGAACCGTCAGAGGCGATTGCCACGGAAGCGGTCGATTGGCCGCCGTAATTGCCCCAGAAAGCCCCGGCCACGCCGCGGCCCTGCCCGGGCTCGAGCGGCGCGGACCAGTGCGGGTGGGCCTTTGCCGCCTCAAGGCATTCGACATAGCCGATAGCGCCATGCGGCAGGCGCACCGGCCCCGGATCACCCGGCCGCACGGCGTTCTTCAGCCGCAGGTCGAGCGGGTCCATGCCGAGCTTGCGGGCGAGGTCATCAAGGCAGCTTTCCACGACGAAGGCGATCTGCGGCGCACCCGGCGCGCGATAGGCCTTGGTGCCGGCGAAGTTGGACAGCACGTCCCACCCGCGCGCCCAAAAAGCCGGAAGGCGGTAAGCGCCGAGCGCGGTCATCACGCCGGGGTGGATGGTGGAGCCGGGATAGGCGCCCGACTGGTTCCAGAATTCGAGCTTGAGCGCGGTGATCGTGCCATCGCTATCCGCGCCGATGGTGATGTCCGCCACCACGCCGGGAGCAGGCCCGGAACCGGCGAAGACTTCCTCGCGGCTCATCGTCAGGCGCACCGGACGCCCTGACTTGCGCGAGAGGAGCAGCGCCACCGGCTCGAGATAAATCCCGGTCTTGCCGCCAAACCCGCCGCCGATTTCCAGCGGATAGGTCCGCAGGTCCGAAATCGGCATTTGCAGCACCGTGGCCGTCTGGTTGCGCAGGTCGAAATGGCCCTGGCTCGAGATCCACAGCTGCGCCTGGCCATCGGCGTTCCAGCTGGCGACGCAGGCGTGCGGCTCGATATAGCCCTGATGGACCGGCGCGGTGCGATACTTGCCCGATGCCGTGACGGCCGAGGCCGCCAGCGCCGCATCGACATCGCCCTGTTCGAGAGTGAACACGGCGGAAGCATTCGACGGCTTGGTCGGAGCCGGCTCAAGACCCTTTGTGATCATTCCTTCGTGCAGGATCGGCGAGCCATCGGCCAGCGCCTCTTCCACCTCGATCACGTGCGGCAGGACTTCGTATTCCACGACGATGAGCTTCGCCGCAGCCTCGGCAATCGCCTTGGTCGTCGCGGCAACGGCGGCGACCGCGTGACCCACGTAAAGCACCTTGCCCTGCGCCATGCAGGTGGAGGCGATGTGCTGGAGGTTGCTGCTGGTTTCCCCGGCGGCGACGACCTTCGATTCCTGCCCGGGAAAGTCGGCACTGGTGACCACGGCTTTCACGCCGGGCAGAGCTTCGGCCTTGCTTGTGTCAATAGAAAGGATGCGCGCGTGGGCATGCGGGCTGCGCAGGATCGCGCCCTGGATCATGCCAGCGGTAGTGAAGTCCGGCCCGTAAACCGCCTTGCCGGTGACCTTTTCCACCCCGTCAGGACGGACAGGGCGGGTGCCGATAACCTTGAACTTGCGCGGGTTGTCAGGGGCGTTCATGCGCTCACTCCCTCTTGGCGCATCTGCGCGGCAGCCGCCTGGACGGCGCGGACGATCTTGTCGTAGCCGGTGCAGCGGCACAGGTTGCCGGCGAGCCAGTAACGGATCTCGGTCTCATCGGGATCGGGATTGCGTTCCAGCAGCGCCTTGGCCGCGACGATGAAGCCCGGGGTGCAGAAGCCGCACTGCAACGCGCCCAGTTCAAGGAACTTGTCCTGCACCGGGTGAAGCACGCTGCCCTCGGCCACGCCCTCAATCGTCTCGATCTTGCGCCCTTCGGCTTCGGGCGCGAGGACGAGGCACGAGCAGACCATTGCTCCGTCGAGCATTACCGTGCAGGCCCCGCAATCGCCCGAACCGCAGCCTTCCTTGGCCCCGGTCAGGCCGAGACTGCCGCGCAGGGCATCGAGCAGGGTTTCGCCGGGATCGCAGAGGAATTCCGCCGGATCGCCGTTGACTGTCGTAGTGATTGCGAGCTTGCTCATGCTTGCTCTCCCTTGGCCCGCGAGAGGGCAATAGTGGCGGCGCGGCGCGCGAGGACGCCGGCCATATGCGTGCGGTATTCGGCGCTGCCGCGCTTGTCGCCAATCGGCTTGGCGGCGGCGCGCGCAGCCTTTTCCATGGCATCGAGCGCGTTGTCATCGACCTTGGTGCCGACCAGCGCGGCACCCGCCTCAGGCACGAGGATCGCCGTGGGCGCAACGGCCCCGAGCGCCACACGGGCAGCGGTGCACACGCCGTCCGCGCCGATCACCAGCGCCACGCCGACGCCGACTATGGCGATGTCCATCTCGGTGCGCGGGGTGGCGCGCAGATAGGCGTCCCCTCCCCCTGCGGGCGCGGCGGCAGGCGCAATTCGGCGATGAATTCACCGGCCGATAGCGTCGTCTTGCCGGGGCCAGCGGGAATGTCCTCCACGGGCACCAGCCGCTCGCCCTGCGGCCCAACCACCAGCGCGGTCGCCCCGGCAGCAATCAGCGCTGGCACGGCATCGGCCGCGGGCGAGGCATTGCACAGGTTGCCCGCCATCGTCGCGCGGTTGCGTACCTGCACCGATCCGATCAGGTTCGCCGCCTCGACCACGCCCGGCCATGCGGCGGCAAGGTCCTTCGCCTGCTTGAGGCCCGTGCACGGCATGGCCGCGCCAATCGTGAAGCCGCCATCGTGCCCCTGCACCGCCTGCATGGCGGAAATCCGCTTGATGTCGATCACCGCCCCCGGCGCGATCCTGCCGGAGCGCATCTGGACGATCAGGTCCGTCCCCCCGCCAGAATTCGGGCGGATGGGTCGGCGGCGAGCAGCGCGGCTGCCTCTTCGCGGCTGCGCGGCTGGTGGTATGTTGTGGTCATTTTCCCATTGTGGCGCTGGCAGGAGACTCCCGCAAGTCGGAACGCGGCAAATTGTCCTGCCGCTTCAGGCAAGCGGGCGTGCGATGGCGGCCAAGCCGCGCTGGACCTTGCCCGCGACGTCAGACTAGGCTGCGCGCCAACGGAGGATGCCAATGGGCAAATATGTGATGATCGCGCAGTCAGCGCCCTTGCCGGGGCGCGAGGCCGAATATGACGCGTGGTACGATGCCGTCCACATGAAAGACATTTGCGCCCTGCCCGGCGTCACCGGCAGTCGCCGCTTTGCCGCCACGCCTTTCGCCATGCCCGAACCCGGCGCACCTCGTCTGGCCATCTACGATATCGAGACTGACGACCCGGCCGCCTTCATGGCCGAAATGGGCCGCCGCAGCGCCGAGGGCATTATCACCCGCTCCGACGCGATGGACCGCTCCGCCGCAAAAATGTGGATCTACGAGGAAAAGCCAAGCCGATGAACGCCGAAACCGAAGTGCAAGCGCAGGCATGGTCCATCCCGACCGAGGCCTATCTCTCCCCCGACTATGCCCGCGCCGAACGCGATGCGATCTGGCGCAAGGTCTGGCAGGTTGCCTGCCGCGAGGAGGAAATCGAGAAGCCGGGCGATTTCGTTACTTACGACATCCTCGACGATTCGATCATCGTCACCCGGCAGGACGATGGCTCGATCCGCGCCTTCCACAATGTCTGCCCGCACCGGGGGCGCAAGCTCACCGAAGGCTGCGGCCATGCCAAGGGCTTCAAGTGCGGCTTCCACGGCTGGACCTGGGCGCTCGACGGGCGCAACCTCGGCGTCACGCGCAAGTCTGGTTATGGCGACAGCCTGCCGGCCGACGACATCCGCCTCAAGACCGTAAAAGCCGAGACGTGGGGCGGCTGGGTGTTCATCACCATGGACCCGGACGCCGTTCCCTTGCGCGAATTCCTCGGCGAAGTCGCCCCGCTGCTCGATCCGTTCGAGATGCAGAACATGCGCTATCGCTGGCGGCAGTGGCTGCACTTCCCGTGCAACTGGAAGGTCGCGGTCGAGGCGTTCAACGAGGGCTACCACGTCATCGGCACCCACCCGCAGCTGGCGGTCTATTCCGACAAGCCGACCTGGAGTCGCTCGCTCGGCATCCACGGCAACTTCGGCGCGCTACAGCGCGAGGGCGTGGGCGGCGGAACCGCAGGCGCGGCGGGGGCTCCCGACATGCGCATCGGCCTCGCCACCAGCCTCAATCAGGTGTGGGAGGAAGTCTGGGCGACGACCACGCAGACCATGGTCGATGTGGCCAACAAGCTGGTCGACGAATTGCCCGAAGGCACCAGCGCGATGGACGTGCAGATGCATTTCATGCGCCGGGTGATCGAGGAGGACGCGAAAAACGGCATCACCTGGCCCGCGCTCGATCCCAAGCATGCGGCGGAAGCCGGAACCGACGTCCACATCTTCCCCAACACCGTGCTGATCTATGGCCCGACCTTCGCCCTCTGCTACCGCGCGCGGCCCAATGGCTATGACCCGGACAGCTGCATTTTCGAGGTCTATACGCTGGAGAAATTCGCCGAGGGTCAGGAGCCGAAGCCGGAGAACCTCTACAAGCCCGAGCAGACGCTGGACCACTGGCCGGTGGTGCTGTTGCAGGACTTCTCCAACATGGGCGCGGTGCAGCAGGGGATGAAGTCGATGGCATTTGGCTCGGCGCGGCCCCATCCGACTGAGGAGCAGGCGGTGGTGAACTTCCACCGCGCCTTGGCGGGCTACATGGGGACTGGCGGGCCGGTGGGGGTGTAAATCCTCGTCGCCCAACTCACCCGTCATCCCCGCGAAGGCGGGGATCCATCCAACCTCGCGCTCCAAACGACAACTTAGCGCGTCAGGCAAACGCCCATGGATCCCCGCCTTCGCGGGGATGACGGGAGTTGCGTGTTTGATGGCTGGCATGGCGGCCATTTCTTGACCGCCCGTTAGCCGCGTCAACCCAACCGCGGATCAACCACCACCCGCACAGGCGCGCCCGGTCCGCTCATCGCCGCCATCGCCTCGGCCACGCCCGACCTGCCGATCCGTGCGCCGATCCACGGAGCAACGTCGATCCGGCCATCGCCGATGGCGCGCATGGCGAGGTCCATGTCCTGCGGCTCTTCTCCGCCGGCGAACTGCAAGTTGAGCCGCTTGTTCTGCGCGGCGAAGACGAACAGGTGCTCTTCCTCCATGCAGTAGCCGCCCATCACGATCCGCCCGTCAAACGGCGCGGCTTCGATCAACGATTGCAGCATCCCCGCCCGCCCGACGCATTCATATATCAGGTTGGGCGGACGGCCCACGTCGGGCAGCGGCGCATGAGGGCTGGCCTCGCGCGGATCGACCGCGACGTGCGCGCCCATGCGCAGCGCTTCCTCACGCCGGGCGGGGTGAAAGTCTGCCGCGACGATCGGCGCAATGCCCATCAGCTTGAGGCCCGCGATGACTCCCAGCCCAATCGCCCCGCAGCCAAGCACCAGCGCGACGTCGCCGTTTTCAGGCCTGCCCCGCCGCGCGTGTTCGAGACCGACGGCGAGCGGCTCGATCATCGCCCCGTGATCATCGTCGAAGCCGTCCGGCAGAGCGAACATGATGTCCTCGTCGAGCAGCATCAGCTCGCCGTAACCGCCCGGGCAGACGTGGCTGAAGCCGACCACGGCATGGGCCCCGCCGGCTCTCATGATCGGCACCGAGGTGACCTTGCTACCGACTGACACCTTGCGCGCCGAACCGGGGCCGTAGTCGATCACCTCTCCGACGAATTCATGGCCGGGGACGAACGGCTGTTCCCACTGCAGCGCGGCATAGGGACCACCCAGTCGGCGCGACAGGTCGATGATGTTCCGCCCCGCGTGGAGGAAGTGCTGCTCGCTGGCGCACATGCCGCACGAATGGGTGCGGACCAGCGCCTGGCCCTTGCCGGGGACGGGATCGGGAACCTCGCCGGTGAGGACCTGGCCGTTCTGGATGTAGGCTGCCTTCACTTGGCAAACGCCGCCTTCACATCGGGGATCACCTGCTCAAGTAACCGCAGGCACTTCCACCCCTCAGCCGGGTCCAGCCCGCCGAGCAGCGGTTGCAGGCCGAGCGAGGTCTTGTCCTCCATCTTGCCCGCCTGCGCCACGAACTGCTCCGGCGTCCAGCACGCGAACAGCCCCGCCTGCTTCAGCGCGGCCGGGTTATCGAGCCCCTTGAACGGCGAGCTGCTGGCATCGCCTTCCTGCGCGGCCCACTTAGCGTATTCGGTGATGACGTGGACGGCGTGGCGCTCGATGGCCTTCCAGCCGGCTTCCGGATCCTCGCAGAGATGGATCGCTAGCGGCATCCCGCTTTTGGGCCGGCTGTACTGGCGCGGCGCTTGGCCAAGCCGGGTGCATTCCTCAAGATAGAGGTCGACCAGCTCCTGTTTCATCGGCCCGAAGCCCACCCCAAATCGCGCCGCACGCTTTGCCGATGCCGGCACGCCGCCGCCGACAAGGATAATGTCCTCCGGCTCCTGAACCGGCAGAGGACGAACAAAGACGGGCTTGCCGTCCACTTCAAACCGCTCGCCATGCAGCGCGCGAAGTATCAAATCGATATTCTGATCAAGCAGTTTGGCCCGGTCCTTCAGGCTTTTTCCGAACATGGCGAATTCAGACGGCACATAGCCCGCGCCAAAGATGACGTTGAGCCGCCCGTTCGAGATCAGGTCCACCAGCGCGATCTTTTCCGCCAGCATTACCGGATCGTGCAGCGGCAGGATCACCGCGCCGAGCATGAAGCGGATGCGCTCAGTTACCGCCGCCATGGCGCTGGCCAGCACGAAGGGTTGCGGCAGGTAGCCATCGTCCGAACCGTGGTGCTCCATCAGCCCGATGCGGTCGACGCCGATTGTGTCGCAAAACGCCGCCATGTCGACGGCGGCGCGGTAAAGTTCGGCCGGCGGCGTCCCCCAATCGGGCGCGCGCATGTCAAACGAGACGGTAAGTTTGATGTCTTTCATGACTTTGCACCCAGAACTTCATAGGACGGGTCATTCCTGTCCCGCGTCCAGCCGCTGTGCTGTTTCATCGGCGTCACCTCGCGGATCTCGTCCATTTCCATCACCGCGCGGCGATGATCGAGCGCCCAGAGCCCCTCGCGCTTCGACCAGCGATCGACATAGCGGCTGAGCACCGTCATCTGCATCAGCCGCCCCTCGCGCTCCATGCGCAGGGTCGCGGTGACGTAGCTCTCGCTCCCCGCGCGGTCGCCGTCGAGTTCGATCACAATGTTCGACATCTGGTGAGAATGTTGCAGCAAATGACTGTGTTGGCTGCAAACATGATCGACAAAGGCGCGGCCGGTACCACTGGAAATTGTGCTCGTAATCGGCGGTGCCGTCCTCGTGCCAGATCGAATAGCCCAGTTCATGATCGATCCGGTCCATCGCGCGGCAATAGCGGTAGATCTGGTCGGTGATGGCCTGCCTGTCGGCCAGCTGAGTGAGAAGATCGGTCATCGCGTTCAGCCTTTTTTCGCGAAGGATGAGGAAGCCGCAATCGCTTCGATCCGCTTGCGCCGGTCGGCGGCAGAGATAACCGCCCAGCCGGCCTCGTCATCAGCTAGGCCCCAGTTCTGGATCGGGCCGTGCGGCAATCGCTCCAGACCCAGCCGCGCAACATCAGCGGCGCTGGCCATGGTTTCTGGCTCCCAAACCCTGCCCTGTTTCTCGGTCACAGCGCGGTGCGCGGGCGTGTCGGTGCGGCCCATGACGAGGTAGAGCACATCGATGCCGACGGGCTTCAGTTCGGCCCACAGGCTTTCCATCAGGTTGAGGTCAAAGGCCTTGGTCGCGCCATAGACGCCGATGCCGGGGATGCCGCCATAGCAGACGCCCGATCCGCAAACGAGCAGACCGCCCCGCCCCCGCGCGCGCATCTGGCGGCCGAAGTGGTGGCAGGCACCCATGACCGCCAGGCAATTGCGTGTAGCCAGATCGCTCCACGCGGCAATGTCGCCATCGAGGAAGCCGACGCCATTCGGATCGGCCCCGGCGTTGAACACCATCAGGCCAACCTCGCGGCTGCCTGCCGAATCGGCCAACCGAGTCACCGCGTCGCCAGCGGCAAGGTCGATGCAGGCGGTGACCACCTCGATTCCTCCAGCGCGTAGTTCTTCGGCCAAGGCGGTGAGCGGACCTTCGCGCCGCGCGATCAGGATCAGGTTCAGCCCCTCTGCCGCGAGCTGCCGCGCGAATTCCGCACCCGTTCCTTCCGATGCCCCGGCGATCAGCGCCCAAGGGCCATATCGTTCGGCCATGCCGCTCATTGCAATCTCCCGTTCCGCGCAAGCATGGCACGGCGGCGTGGCGCTTGGACAGGGGGCGGCGAACCGCTCGGGCGATCAGCGCTTTCGCACCTCGGCCATGGCTTCCCACTTCAGCATCCCGGCCTTGCGGTTGGCGGCAAGGATCGCGCCGGGTTCGCCATCGCCGAACGACAGGGCGATGTGGGTGGCATCGAAAGCGCCGACCGAAATGTCGAAGCTCTCCCACTTGCCGTCGACGAAGGCGACGACCCACGAATGCGGCTGAAAGGCGTTTTCCGAGCCAAAATAGCGTTCGCGCATGAAGACGAGGCCATTCACCACCCGCGCCGGAATGCCGGCAGATCGGGCGAGTGCGGCATAGACATTGGCATCTTCGGTGCAGTCGCCCGAACGCCGCCGCCACGCCTCTCGCGCCGAATAGTGGCCGAAGAACTGCACCTCGGACAGACGCCGGCGTGCTGCCGCTCCGAGCAGGCGCATCTTGGTCCGCTCGGGGACCTTTCGCGCGGCTATGGGTGCGGCAACGGCCGCAAATTCCGGGGCGTCGCTCTCGATCCAGGCCGAGGGCCTGCGCCATGCGGCGAGGCTCTCCGCATCGTCCGGCAGGCCGGGGCCGCAAGTGCCGCAGATGTCCAGCCGGAGCGTTCCATCCTCCATGCCCTTCACCCGCTGTTCGCCGGTCTGCGGCAGGTCGAGAGGTGCGCCGGCGCGGGGACGGAAGGTGTAGCGAATATGCCCCTTCAACGCGCTCTCCGAAATGGCGAAGGGCGACTTGAAACGCAGGCTGGAGACCGGACGGCCCGGGCTGAGATCCTCCGCGCGCACCGGGCCGGGGCTGCGTTCGAAGACCTGGCTGCCGCCCGGAAGCGGCTTTTCGGCACGAATGACTTCTTCCCGGGCATCGCGCGTGACCACCCAGATGTCGGTGAGCTGCCCGTCCCGCGAATGGAGCAGCGCCTCTTCCCCGCCGGGAGCCTCGGGACCGACGCGGCTGATCGTGCCCCGCTGGAATGCGCTGGTGCCTGGCTCGATCTCAAGCAATTCGCCCAGCACTGGCTGACCGGAGAGCCACTCGCCATCGCCCAGCCGCAGCGCGGGATCGCGCAGTGCCTGCCGCATCGTCACGTCCTTGCCGCGGCGGCTTTCGATCAGCATCGTCGATCCGGCCATGACCACGCGGAGGCTGCTTTGCTCGCGGTTGCGCCGGGTTTCCTGCGCCAGGGAGAGCAGGGTGCCATCGGGCGCTTCATCGCGCACCACGCGCACGGTCAGGCGCGCCGGGTCATGGTCCTTGATGCGGAAAGCGGTTACGCGTTCGCGAGTCAGGCGGCGGCCTTCGGGGATGGCCTCAATGCTCTCGCGCTGCCAGCCGATCAGTTGGCCCTGTTCGTCGGTAATGCGAAACCAGGTATCCGCAGCCACTGCCGGCACCGCCCCCCAGCAGCAGGGCGGCAAGGGCGAGGCGGATGGCCGCCATCACGATCCGAGCGCGACCACTCCGCCGGTCGAGCCGAAGCCCCCGGCCCCGCGTGCGGTTTCGTCGAGATGCTCAACCTCCACCCAGCCGGCCTGCACCACGGGTGCCAGCACCAGCTGCGCCACGCGGTCGCCGCGGCGGATTTCGAAGGCCTCGCTGCCGAGGTTGATGAGGATGACCTTCAGCTCGCCGCGATAATCGGAATCGATGGTTCCGGGCGAATTCGGGACGCTGATGCCGTGCTTGAGCGCGAGGCCCGAGCGCGGGCGCACCTGAATTTCGAAGCCCGGCGGAATTGCCATCGCGAGGCCCGTGGCAACCGCGTGGCGCGCGCCGGGAGCAATCGTCACATCTTCGGCAGAGACCACGTCCATTCCGGCCGCACCGGAAGTGGCATAGGCCGGCAGGTCAAGCCCCTGCCCATGGTCCAGCCGCTTGACGAGGACGGGCACGGCTTCACTCATTCACAGTCTCCAGCGCCTCGGCCACGCGTTCCATGATGGCCATGGCGACGGCTTCCTTGGGCATTTCGGGCAAGTGTTCGACGCCATCGGCGCGGATGATCGCCACCCGGTTCAGACTTCCGCCCATGACATCGCCCGATACGTCATTGGCAACGATCCAGTCCGCCCCCTTGCGGGTGCGCTTTTCGGTGGCGTGTTCGAGCACGTGGTCGGTCTCGGCCGCGAAGCCTACCAGCAGCTTGGGCTTCTTGCCGCCCGCCGCGACGCTGGCAAGGATGTCCGGGTTTTCGGTGAGCATCAGCACAGGCGGGGCCGATCCGCGTTTCTTGATCTTGCTCTTGGCCATGTCCTTCGACCGCCAGTCCGCGACGGCGGCGACCATGACGGCACAGTCTACAGGGAGCGCGTGCTTCACGGCATCGGCCATCTGGCGCGCGGTTTCCACGTCAATGCGGTCCACTCCGCGCGGGGTCGGCAAGGTGACCGGGCCGGAAACCAGCGTCACCCGCGCCCCAAGGCGGGCAGCCGCTTCGGCAATGGCGAAGCCCTGTTTACCGGAGCTCCGATTGGCGATGTAGCGCACCGGATCGATCGGTTCGTGTGTCGGCCCAGCGGTGACGAGGATATGCTTGCCGGTCAGCGGGCCCTCCACCGGCTCGCCGGGATCGAAATCGGGCTGGCCGTCGAGGATGTCCACCCGCACGCCGTGATCGTCGCCGGGGATCGGCTCGGGCGCGCGTTGGTTGGGGTTGACCGTGTGGTTGATCGCCTGCGGGTCGGTAGGCGGCGCGGCGCGGGCCTTGCCCTTTTTGGCAAGCGGACCGCCAGAGGTGGGCACCGGAGTCGGCTCTTCCGAAGTGGCCGGAACCGGCACTTCCGGGATCGCCGGGATCGGCAGTTCGATGGGATCGCCCGGAGGCGGGAAGACATCGAGATCGTCAAGCGAAGGCGCCTTGCCCTTGCCTTCGCGCTGGATCAGCTTCGAGGCCATGGGGCCAAGGCCGATATCGGCGCTGCCATCATCCTCGGGCTCGATCGCTTCGAGCAAGGAGCCTGCAAGCGGGCTGCTCGGCCCAAGCATCGGCAGGGCATCCGGCCCTTCGAACAGGCTGGCGATGCGCGCCCAGATCGCTTCGGGTTCGGGCAGGCGTCCGGGGCCATACTCGCCGCAGGCCATGTCGCCCTCGTCGGGTTCGACGACAAGGCAGCCCGCCTCTGTCAGCGTCTGGACGTTGCGCTGGGTGGATGGGTGCAGCCACATGCGCACGTTCATCGCCGGGACCGCCATAACCGGCTTGTCGGTGGCGAGCAGCAGCGTGGTGGCAAGGTCATCGGCAATACCCGCCGCCATGCGCGCCAGCAGGTCCGCAGTGGCCGGGCAGACGACGACGAGGTCGGCCTCGCGGCTGAGGCGGATGTGGCCCATCTCCGCTTCGTTGCGCAGGTCCCAGAGCGTGGTGTGGACGGGATTTTCCGACAGCGCGGCAAGGCTCATCGCGGTGACGAACTGCGATCCGCCCTCAGTCAGCACGCAGGTGACCGAGCCGCCGTTCTTGCGGATCAGGCGCACCAGCTCGCACGACTTGTAAGCCGCAATGCCGCCGCCGACGACGAGGAGAATCCGGGGTCCGATCATGCCTCTCCGCCATTAGCCGCTGCTTGGCCCGGTGGAAAGGCCGCGCCGATCAGTCCCTTGAGCGCCAAGGGCACGAAGGCCAGCCCCAGCCACATCATCGGCGCGATCATCATGCCCCAGTACCAGTTGTCCCCTCGCCCGCCGATCATGAAGGCGAGGCCGTAGCCGAGGAACAGCAGCGTCGCGAAAGAGGCGATCGGCGTGCGCCAGCCGGACCAGCCGAAGACCATCAGGATCATGATGGGGCCTGCGATCATCGCCGGGATCAGCCGCAGGTTGCTCGACAGCACGACCATCGACATCCAGCCTGAAAGGCCCCGCAAAGTGAGCCACGAAGGTCCGATCGGATCGTCCGGCCGCACCAGTCCGGCAACCGTGTGCAGGTGCACCGCCATTGCGGCGACGAAGAAGCCGACCAGCAGCGCCCAGGCTCCAAACTCCTTCCAGCGCCGGTGCCAGAGCGCGAAGGCGCCGAGCAGCAGCACGAAGGGCAGCGCATGTTCGCGCAAGGAGAGCGCAGCGGCGGCGGCGATCCACGCGCCCGTCCACTTGCCCTTTTCCGGCCGGTACAGCCCCATGGCGAGCGCCAGCAGCCCGCCCGACCACAGTTCGTGCAGCACGAAGAAATAGCCGATGGACAGGATTTGCACGCCAAGGAACAGCAGCACCGTGGCCCACAGCCGCACCCGCTCTCCGCCGGGTTCCTCCCCCAAGCGCCGCCACCAGACGATGAGGATCGCGGCGATCAGGGCGAGCGCGAGCAGCGCCTCGACCTGTCCGCCCTTGCTCGGGTCGGCAGGCGCGGGGAGCATGGCCTCGATCGTCGCCAGCGTCGGCAGGCGCACGGCAAAGCCGGGGCGCAGCGGATAGCGGCTGGCGCGGTGCTCGATGGCGACGGCTTCGTAATAGTTCTCACCCCGGCGCAGGCGCTCGGTGACGCGGTCGTAAAGCGCCAAGTCCTCATCGCGCGCCTTGTCCCCCGCCTCGACCTTGCGGCCTTCGGCGAGCGAGGTGTGCACCCCCTCGCCCGAGCGCATCGGCGTGATCGCGGCGAGGACGAGGAACAGCGCCAGCACGGCCAGCGCGAGGCGCGCCGGACCAGCCTTCCAATGGGCAAAGCGGTTCCATGCGGGGGCGGTCATGCTGGCTGCCCTCTTGCGCTTTCGATCAGACTCCGCAGCGCGAAGGGCATCCACGCGAGGCCCATGAACAGGAACGGCACGGCGATCACCCCCCAGTAGAAATTGTTCTGTCGCCCGGCGATCATGAAAGCCAGCGCATAGCCCAGCGACAGCAGCGCGCCAAAGCGGCCGGCAGGGCTGTTCCACCCCGTCCAGCCGAACACGGCCAGCACCGCCAAGGGGCCCGCGATCACCTGCGGGAACAGGTTGAGCAGGCTCGAATGCTCGACCTTGTACAGCCAGCCGCCGATACCTTCGAGCGCCAGCCATGATGGCGAAACCGCGTCACCGGAACGGATCTGCGCCTCGGCAAGGCTGAGGTGCCAAGCAAGGCCAGCGGCGAAGAGGGCAACCAGCAGCGCCCAGGCCAATGCCTCACGCCGCGCGCCGCGCCACAGGGCTAGAGCCCCCATCAGCAGGACGAAGGGAAGCGCCAGTTCGCGCACCGCTATGGCGGCACCCGCGGCGATCCATGCGGCGATCCACTTGCCCTGATCGGGGCGGTGGAGCGCGAACGACAGCACCATCAATTCGGCCGCCCAGACCTCATGCAGGGTCAGGAATTGGGCAGACATCGAGGTCGACAGGCCGACCAACAGCAGCGCCGTGCCGACCAGCTTGATCTCTCCCCCGCCCGGCTCGGCAGCAAAGCGGCGGAAGGTGAAGGCGAGCGCGGCAAAGACCAGCAGCAGGTTGAGCGCAACCAAGCCCTTTGGCCCGACCAGCGCAGTGACGTGGGCCAGCGTCGGCAGACGCACCGTCAGCCCCGGCGCGACCGGATAGCCGCTAGAGCGCTGCAATTCCGTCGCCGCAACGTAGTAGTCATCACCCTTCGCAACCCGCTCGGCAATGCGGCGATAGAGCAGAAGGTCATTGTCCTTCTCGCCCTCGCCCGCGGCGGGCACGGCCTCGGATGAAGCCGTCTGCGGCACAAGATCAGGCGCATCGGCCAGCTCTCGCGGCATTCCCGGCGCCCATGCGGCAAGTGCCATCAGGAGCAGCAACACGGCCAGCGCCAGCCGCGCCGGTCCTTTTTGCCAATGGGCGTAGCGGTCAAAAACCGCCGCACTTGCACCAATCGTCATGCGCCCCCCGTGAACCCCCGGCACTCACGCGATGCTGGCACACCGCTGCCCCGGCGCAAAGGCAAAGCAGCGCCGGACTTGGGGAAATTCCTAGGCCCGGCATGGTTTCGATTTGGTTTCCGCCGCCAGCCCGCTTTCGCTTCGCCCCCTGCCTGCTAAGCATGCAGCCATGCACCGGATTCGCGCCTCGATGATGCCGCTGGAAGAGGCGATCGCCCGGATCGAGAGCGACGAGGCCGATCCGCAGGCCGATTACAGCCTGCCGGGCTGGACCTACCGCGACGCCGAATTCCACGCGGCCGAGATGGAGCGCGTGATCCGCCCGAGCTGGCAGATCGTCTGCCATGACAGCGACATTCCCTCCCCCGGCGATTTCCAGACCATCGACTATCTGGGCGAAAGCGTGATCGTCATTCGCGGCGATGACGGGCAGGTCCGCGCCTTCACCAACGTCTGCCGCCACCGCGCGATGCGGCTGGTCGAAGGCCCGGCGGGCTGCGCGAAGAAGCTGGTCTGTCCTTATCACGCGTGGACGTATGGCAGCGATGGCAGTCTGCAAGGCGTGCCGATGAAGGCCGACTATCCGGCGCTGCGGCTGGAGGAAAACGGCCTTGCCCCGGTGGCGCTGGAAACCTGGCAGGGGTTCCACTTCGTCTGCCTTGAACCATCGGGCTTTCCCACGCCCGCCGAAATGATGGCCCCGTTCGAAGCCGAAATCGCACCCTACCGCTTCGCCGAAATGCGACGCATGGCCCCCGTCCGCCTCCGCCCGCGCGGCGTAAACTGGAAGAATGTAGGCGATAACTATTCGGACAACCTGCATATCCCGGTCGCGCATGACGGCCTCTCCCGCGTGCTGGGGGACAGTTACCGCATCGAGGCGCACGGCTGGGTGGACCGGCTTTCGGGCGAACTGGCGACGGACGGCCGGCAGAACTTCTGGGAGAGGTTCTACGCCGCCAACCTGCCCCGCGTGGAGCACCTGCCGGAAGCGTCGCAGCGGCGCTGGCTCTACTTCAAGCTCTGGCCGAACATGGCCTTCGACATCTACGCCGACCAGATCGATTTCATGCAGTGGCTGCCCACCGGGCCGACCTCATGCCTGCTGCGCGAGGTAGCCTACGCCTTGCCCGATGACCGCCGCGAGATGAAGCTGGCCCGCTATGCCAACTGGCGGATCAACCGCGTGGTCAATGCCGAGGATACCTGGCTAATCAACCGTGTGCAGGCGGGGATGGAGAGCCGCAGTTACACCACCGGGCCGCTGGCACAGAGCGAGGTTTGCCTGCGGAGTTTCGCGCGCAAGATCAGGATGCTCATTCCCGAGGCAAGGGAGGCCGAGCAGCCACAGAAGGGGTGGAGTAAATCATGATCTTCCGTCATCCCCGCGAAAGCGGGGACCCAGCAGCAACCGTCGGACTGGGTCCCCGCTTTCGCTGGGATGACGGGTAAGGAACGCGGGGATGACGGGTAGGGAATTAGCATGACCAAGCACTACGACGCCCTCATCATCGGCGGCGGGCACAATGGCCTGACCTGCGCCTTCTACCTTGCCCGTGCGGGGATGCGGGTGCGGGTGCTGGAACGCCGCCACGTGGTCGGCGGCGCGGCGGTGACCGAGGAGTTCCATCCCGGCTTTCGCAACTCGACCGCCAGCTACACGGTCAGCCTGCTGCGGCCCAAGGTGATCGCCGACATGAAGCTGCACGATCACGGTTACCGCGTGGTCGAACGGACGATTTCCAACTTCTTCCCGCTGGAAAATGACTACCTGAAGCTGGGCGGCGGACGCACCGAGGCGGAGTTCGCGCGCTTTTCCGCCAAGGATGCCGCCGCCTATCCGGCCTATGACGCGGCGCTGGAAAAGGTGGCGGGCGTGCTACGCGACCTTTCGCTTCAGGCTCCGCCCAATGTCGGCGGCGGACTGGCGGCGATTGTTGCGGCGGCGAAGCAGGGCTGGCCGATGGCGAAGATGGACTTGGCCACCCAGCGCGACCTCCTCGCCATCTTCACCAAGTCGGCGCGCGATTTCCTTGACGGCTGGTTCGAACATGACGTGGTCAAGACCGCATTCGCCTTTGACGCGGTGGTGGGCAATTATGCCGGGGTATCGACGCCCGGATCGGCCTATGTCCTGCTTCACCACGTGTTCGGTGAAGTGAACGGCAAGCTCGGCACATGGGGCCATTCGGTGGGCGGCATGGGCGCCATCACCCAGGCCATGGCACGCGCCTGCGAGGCGCAGGGCGTGGAGATCAGCCTTGAAACGCCAGTCGACAAGCTGCTGGTCAGCGGGGGCAAGACACGCGGCGTGCGGCTGGAAAGCGGCGAGGAAATCGTTGCGCCGATCGTCGCGGCCAATGTCGGGCCGGCGCTTCTTTATCGACAAATGGTGGACGAGGCCGATCTCGACGCCGATTTCCGCAGCCGGATGAAGACTTACAAGACCGGCTCCGGCACCTTCCGCATGAATGTCGCGCTGTCCGAGCTGCCCGATTTCACCGTGCTCCCCGGTAAGGAACAGGCCGAGCACCACACCGCCGGAATCGTCATCGCGCCGGGCATGGATTACATGGACCGCGCCTTCATTGACGCGCAGCAGCATGGCTGGTCGAAGAAGCCGATTGTCGAGATCATGATCCCCTCGACCGTGGACAGCAGCCTTGCCCCCCAGGGTGCCATGTCGCCAGCCTGTTCTGCCAGCAGTTCGACCCCTCGCTCGACTGGGACGCGCACCGCGAGGAAGTGGCGGACCTGATTATCGACACCGTCACCGACCATGCGCCCAACTTCAAGGGCAGCGTCATCGCGCGGCAGATCCACTCGCCGCTCGATCTGGAGCGCAAGTTCGGCCTGATTGGCGGCGACATCTTCCACGGCACGATGGGAACCGACCAGCTTTGGGCCGCGCGCCCGGTGCTGGGGCATGGCGACTATCGCGGGCCCATCAAAGGCCTCTACATGTGCGGATCGGGCACGCACCCCGGTGGCGGTGTGACCGGCGCGCCGGGACACAATGCGGCGCAGGCGATTTTGGCCGACCGGCCACTTATCCGGAAACTGCTGCGGTCCTAGGGCGCAGCCAGTAGAGCGGCACGGCGGTCAGCATCAGGCCAATGCTGAGCAGCAGGGGCTCCATGCCTGAACCCCACAGCACCCAGCCCGCCGCCAGCAGGCCGATGAGCGCCGGTCCGCGAACCACGCCAAGCCTGAGCGCGGCCAGCGTCGCCCCGACATAGAGCCAGACCGTGGCCGCTGTGGTCAGCTGCAGCATGAAAGTCAGCACCCCGGTCAATCCCGGCAATGCCCCGCACAGGATCAGAACGCTGCCCAGTACGGTCGACACGAGGATCGCCAGTGTCGGCACGTCGCGCGCGCTGGTGCGGGCGATGAAGGTGGGCAACAGGCCGGCGCGCGCCATGCCCAGCGGCACTTCTCCCTGCATCAGGACCCATCCGTTGAGGCAGCCGATCGCCGAGATCGCGGCAAAGGCGGCAACCGCCAGACCCGCTCCGCGGCCCCAGAAATTCTGCACGAACAGGGCCACCGGCGCATCGGAGGCCGCAACCTCGCCCGGCGGCATGGCCAGCACGATCCCGTTGCAGATGACGATGTAAAGCACCCCCGTCAGCGCCGTGCCGAACAGCGTTGCCCGCAAGACATTGCGCGCGGGATTGCGCACGCGTTCGGCTGCGAGCGAGGCGCATTCGAAGCCGACGAGCGGGAAAAAGGCCAAGGTGAGCGCGGTTGTGAATTGCCCGCCATCGAACGGGACTTGCGCATGGCGCGTGAAGCTTGCCGGGTCAGAAAAGGCAAGGCCTGCGACAATCAGCACCACGGCAGCGAGCGGCAACAGCTTGAGCACCGTGGTCAGCACCTGAAACCTCCCAGCCCCCCGCGCTCCGCCAAGATTGAGCAGGGTCAGCGCCGAGATCAGCGCTGTTGCTGCGAGCGCCGTTGCCAGCGGGGTGGCCGTCAGTACGGGCACGAATTCGGCAAGGTAGCGAACGGCGGTAAGCGCGATGATCGCGTTGGCCGATATGATGCCGACCCAATAGGACCAGCCGACCAGCACTCCCGGAATCGGCCCCAGCGCATCGCCGACGATCTCGATAATGCCGGTAGAACCCGGCCGCGCGGCGGTCAGCTTTGACAGCACGTAGGCGATCAGCGTGGCAGCGGGAACGGCGACGAACCAGGCCAGCATTCCCGTCCAGCCAAAGGGCGCAAGCTGTGCCGGCTGGACGAATATCCCCGCGCCGATCATCCCGCCCACCACCAGCGCGGTCGCGGTCCAGAAGCCGAACGGTCTCTTATCGGTATCTTCCATCGAAGTCTCCCCGCGTCCCGGACGGGAGAGCAACACGTTTGCCCCGGACTGTCGAGCTATTCCGCCTCTGGCAGCTTGCAGATGTCCACCCATTCGCCGCCGACCAGCTCCGCCAGCCGCTGCGGCGCGACCTCGACCGAGCTTGTGCGCGATCCGGCGGCGGGGAATACGGTTTCGTAAGCCAGCAGCGAGCGGTCGCAGACGATCTTCACCGGATTGGCGAGGCCGAAGGGGCAAACTCCGCCTACCGCATGTCCGGTGAGCTCCAGCGTTGCCTCGGCATCGAGCATCCTTGGCCGACCACCGAGTGCAGCCTTGCACTTGGCATTGTCCAGCCGCGCATCGCCGCGCGCGACGAGGAGCATCGGCGTTTCGCCCACGCGGAAGGCCAGTGTCTTGGCAATGCGCCCCGGTTCGACGCCGAGCGCTTCCGCCGCCTCGGCAACGGTCGCCGTGCTGACGCCCTGGTCGATCAGGTCAATGTCGGGCGCGTGCTCTGACAGCCATGCCCGGACGCTTGCCTCGCTCATTCTTCCGGATCGCCGAAACGTTCGAGGCGGAAGGCAGCCTTGAGGTATTCCTCTGCCGCAACCTTCAATTGCGGGTGCTTGGCAAAGGCATCGGCCGGCAGCGGCGCATGGCCCAGAGTTTCGAGCAGGGTCCACAGGGCGAACTTGCGCCCCGGATCGCGCTCGACCTCGAAACCGACGCGCAGCCGCTCGATGCCCAGCGCGAAGTCCTCCTGCGTCAGGGTGGAAGGATCTTCAGTCTCGAAAAAGTGCAGGAACAGGGCGTCGAGGTCCATCAGAGCCAGCCCAGCGCCGTCGCCGCCCAAACCGCCGCTCCGCCGATAGCCAGCGCCAACGCGTAACCCGGCCAGCGCCGCTCGGCCTTGCGCTCCCAGATCAGTTGCACTTCGGGCAGCGGCCGCTGTTCGGGCGCGCCGCCCTTGGGCGGGAAACGGTCCTCGATGCGGCGGATTAGTTCGGGCAGGCGCAGCAGCGTCTCTGCATCGGTGCGCAGCCGGTCGGCCAATGCCGCCTCGGGGCCGAGCTCGTCGCGGATCCAGCTCTTCACGAAGGGGCCGGAAACGTCCCACATGTTGATTTCGGGATGGAGCGAGGTTGCCAGTCCCTCGACCATGACCATCGTCTTCTGCAGCAGCAGCAGGTGCGGCTGGACCTGCATGTCGAAATCGCGCGTGATGGCGAACAGGCCATCGAGCATCTGGCCAACCGAAAGCTCGCTCACCGGCTTGCCGCGCATCGGCTCGCCCACGGCACGGAGCGCGGTGGCGAATTCGTCGACCGAATGGTGCGAGGGCACATACTGCGCCTCGAAATGGATCTCTGCCACGCGTCGGTAATTGCCGGTGGTCAGGCCATAGAGGATTTCCGCCAGCCACAGCCGGGCGCGCCGGTCGATCCGCCCCATGATGCCGAAATCGATCGCGGCGATGGTGCCATCGGGCTCCACGAACAGGTTGCCCTGGTGCATGTCCGCATGGAAAAATCCGGCGCTGATCGCCTGGGTCAGGAAGGACAGCACCAGCCGCCTTGCCAGTTCGGGCAAGTCGATCCCGGCGTCGCGCAGAGCGTCGATGTTGGACAGCTTGGTACCGTCGATCCACTCCACGGTCATTACCGTCCCGCAGGTCCGGTCCCAGTCGATGGCGGGGACGCGGTAGCCGTCATAGCCCTTCATCGCTTCGGCCAGTTCGGAGGCGGAGGCTGCCTCGCGCCGCAGGTCAAGCTCGCGCGTGGTCCAGCGCTTGAAATTGTCGATCACCGCGCGCGGGCGCAGGCGCTCCGCCTCGCCGCCCATCGCCTCGAGGTGCGCCGCGGCCCATTCGTAGGTTTCGATGTCGCGGGCGAACTTTTCTCGGATGCCGGGCCGCAGCACCTTTACCGCGACATGGCGGCCCTCGGTGGTGATCCCGCGGTGCACCTGCGCGACCGAGGCGGAGCCAACCGGATCGGTATCGAGCGAAAGGAACATGTCCGACACCGGCTTGCCGAAGCCCGCCTCGATCGCCTGCTCGATGGCGGCGAAGGGCAGCGGTGGCAGGCTGTCCTGCAAGGTCAGAAGGTTGCGTGCTGCCTCTTCGCCAACGAGGTCGGGCCGGGTGGCGAGGCTCTGCCCGAGCTTGATCGCCGCCGGGCCGATGGCCTGAAAGGCGCCAGCATAGTCGGGCACCTTCGGCTGGAACGTGCCGAGCCGCGCCAGCCGCACCAGCCGCTTCACCTGTGCGGGGGCATTACGGTCCTGCTCGATCCCGCGGAGCGCGCCATGCTTTGCCAGCACGCGGCCCCAGCGCAGAAGGCGCAGGATGTGAGTGGCGGCTGAAGTCACGCCTAGATCTTCCACCCCGAATGGATCGCGACCAGCCCGCCGAGAATCGGTTCCACCTTGGTCCGCGCGAAACCGGCGTTGCGGATCATGCCTTCGAATTCGCGCATCGGCGGGAAGCGGCGGATCGATTCGATCAGGTAGCGATAGCTTTCCGCGTCCCCGGCGATCTTCTCGCCAATCCAGGGCACAAGCTTGTGCGAATAGGCGTCATAGACTTCCTTGAAGCCCGGCCATTCCGTGGTCGAGAATTCGAGGCAATAGAACCGGCCGCCGTGCTTCAGCACGCGGTGCGCCTCGGCCAGGGCCTTGTCGATCCGCGTCACGTTGCGGATGCCGAAAGCGATGGTGTAGGCATCGAAGAAGCGGTCCGGAAAGGTCAGTTCCTCGGCGTTCTGGCGCGACCAGACGAGGTCGTCGTAGCCGCGCTCCATCGCGCGTTCGATGCCGACGTCGAGCATGTCCTGGTTGATGTCGGAGACGGTGACCGTTGCCCCGCGCTCCGCCATGCGGAAGGCGATGTCGCCGGTGCCGCCGGCCATGTCGAGGATCTGCTCGCCTTCGCGCGGCTTCACGCGGCTGACGAACTGGTTCTTCCACAGCCGGTGCATGCCGCCCGACATGGCATCGTTCATCACGTCGTACTTCTTCGCCACGGACGAGAATACGGCGCCGACCTTGGCGGTCTTTTCCTCGATGGGAACGTCTTCGTAGCCGAAGGAAACCCTGTCGTTGCTGGCATCGCTCATGGGCCGCGCCATAGGGGAGTTTGTGGCCGAGGCAAAGGTGGTCATTACGTCGTCCCGGGCTTGACCCCGGATCGCTGGCCGTTAGGTCGGAGTGCCCGCCAGCGATCCCGGCGCGAAGGCCGGGATGACGAGACAATAAATGCCCGAGTTACCCGAAGTCGAAACAACCGTGCGCGGCCTTGCCCGCTATCTGGAGGGCGAGCGCATTGCCCGTGTCACGCTCAATCGTGCCGACCTGCGCCGTCCCTTTCCCGAAGAGCTGGTGCAAAGCCTGACCGGCGCAAGGGTGACCTCGTTGGGCCGCCGCGCAAAATACGGCCTCATCAATACGGACCGGGACCAGACGATGGTCTTCCATCTCGGCATGAGCGGGCGCTGGCGGATCGAACCGGAAGCGGCCGACAAGCACGACCATCTGGTGCTCGAAACCGGCAGTGGCCACGTGCTGGCGCTTAATGACGCGCGGCGGTTCGGCTCCGTGGACCTGGTCGATACGGACAGGCTGGAAGAATGGCCCGCCTTTGCTGCGCTCGGGCCAGAGCCGCTGGGCGATGACCTCAATGCCGGATACCTCGCCGCCGCGCTGAAGGGCCGCGCCGCGCCGATCAAGCCGCTGCTGCTCGACCAGCGAATCATAGCGGGGCTCGGCAACATCTACGTCTGCGAGGCGCTGTTCCGCGCCGCCATTCGCCCCGACAAGGCGGCCGGCGCGATCAGTCGCAAGGGTGTCGAGCGGCTGGTGCCCGAGATCAAGGCCGTGCTCACCGAATCGATCGATGCCGGCGGCTCCACGATCCGCGACTATGCCCAGCCGAATGGCGAGCTTGGCTATTTCGCCGCGAACTGGCGCGTCTATGGCCGCGAGGGCGAGCCTTGCCTGACCTGCGACAGCACCATAAGGCGCATCGTCCAGGGCGGGCGCAGCACCTTCTGGTGCGCGAAGTGCCAGAAATAGGCGAGACTCTTGCTTGACGATTCGGGGTGCGCTCGCTAAGGGCCGCGCTTTCCCGGCGGGCTTCGGTTCGCTTTTCTATCAGTTTTCCAGCATTTCCGGCTGCTCCGGCGGCCCTCAGAGGACGAGAGTCAGACACACATGGCCAATACGCCGCAAGCCAAGAAGCGCATCCGCCGCAACGAGAAGCGCGCCGAAATCAACGGCAACCGCATCGGTCGCATCCGTACCTTCGTCAAGAAGGTCGAAGCCGCGATCGCCGGTGGTGACAAGGCTGCGGCTGCAGACGCCCTCAAGGCTGCACAGCCCGAACTGGCCCGCGGCGTTGCCCGCGGTGTGCTTCACAAGAACACCGCCAGCCGCAAGCTGTCGCGTCTGTCCAAGGCCGTTTCGGGCCTCTGATCGGCGGTCCGCTGAAGGGCATCGCCCGGGCGGTACGAACAGCACAAAAATCGAACAGGGTCGGGGCCAAAACCCCGGCCTTTTTCTATGTCCGAAAGCGGTGTCACAAATCCGGCATGAAAGTGTTTGAATTTTCGTGATTCGGGCAATCCCTTAGGGCAAAACCTAAGGTTTTCTGCGGTTTGCAATTGTTACAGTTGCATTTCCGAGGCTCTTGGAGAGTCAAGCCGATTATTATTTTTTTTTGGCTTTATCCCCCCTTGCTCTCGCGCCCAACTCCGACTTTAATCCTGCTTGTCCGACGGGGAGATTCTCTCTCTCCGAAGGGATCACAGGTTCGGAATGTCACAGCATGAACGCATGAGGCTCGCGCTTCTGCGGTTGGTGCCTTGCGTCCGGATGCCCGCCGCTGGGGAGCCGGGCATCATGCCTTCGGGGGAGGGTCAGGACTCTGTGCAGCGTTGAAGTGGGGGCAGCGCGCTTTTGCGCCGGTCCGGTATTGTTTATTGAATGGAGACCAGGCGGTGAAAAGCAAGGCAAACGGATCGCGCATCGAAGATCAGGACGCGCTCGATCTGGCCGCTGACTGGGCGGATATTAGCCAAGGCCTGCGCAAGGACTTGGGTCACCAGCTTCACAGCCAGTGGATCAAGCCGATCCAGGTTGGCACCTTCTGCAAGGAAACCGGCACGCTGGACCTGTTCCTGCCGACCGAATTTTCCGCCAACTGGGTTTCGGACCGGTTCGCTGACCGCCTGAGCCTCGCCTGGAAGATCGCCCGTCCCGACGTGCGCCACGTGCGCGTTGCCGTTCATCCCGGCCGCCGCGGCATGCCCGACCTGCGGCTCGGCGATTCGCGCCGCCCCGCCAATGACGGCGCGCCTGCCGGGTCGATCCCGCAGGCTGGCCAGCTTGCGATGGCAAGCGGTGACTTTGGCGGCATTGCCGGCGATGCGCTCGGCCTCGGCACCATGGGGCTCGACCCCTCTTTGACCTTCACCAGCTTCGTCACCGGCGGCTCGAACGTGCTCGCCTGCAATGCCGCGCAGCGCATGGCGGCAACGGAAACGCCCCAGTTCGCCCCGCTCTACCTCAAGGCCGCGACCGGCCAGGGCAAGACCCACCTGCTTCACGCGATCGGCCACGCATTCCTTGCCAATCATCCGCGCGCCCGCATCTTCTACTGCTCGGCAGAGCGCTTCATGGTCGAATTCGTCCAGGCGCTGCGCCAGGGCCAGATGATCGAGTTCAAGGCGCGTCTGCGCGGCTTCGACCTGCTGATGGTCGATGACATCCAGTTCATCATCGGCAAGGCATCGGCGCAGGAAGAGCTGCTTTACACGATCGATGCCCTGCTGGCCGAAGGCAAGCGGCTGGTCTTCGCCGCTGACCGCGCGCCGCAAGCGCTCGACGGGGTGGAGCAGCGCCTGCTCAGCCGCCTGTCGATGGGCCTTGTCGCCGATATCCAGCCGGCCGACATCGAACTGCGCCGTTCGATTCTCGAGCACCGCCTCGCCCGCTTCTCCTCGCCGACCGAGGTTCCGGGTGACGTGATCGAATTCCTTGCCCGCACGATCAACCGCAACGTGCGCGAGCTGGTGGGCGGCCTCAACAAGCTGATCGCTTATGCCCAGCTGACCGGGCAGGCCGTCTCGCTGCAACTGGCAGAGGAACAGCTTACCGACATCCTCTCGGCCAACCGCCGCCGCATCACGATCGACGAGATCCAGCGCACGGTCTGCCAGTTCTACCGCGTCGACCGCACCGAAATGGCCAGCAAGCGCCGCGCCCGCGCGGTTGTCCGCCCGCGCCAGGTGGCGATGTACCTCGCCAAGGTGCTGACGCCGCGTTCGTACCCCGAAATCGGCCGCAAGTTCGGCGGGCGTGACCATTCGACCGTGATCCACGCCGTGCGCCTGATCGAAGACCTGCGCACCCGCGACGCCGACATGGACGGTGACGTGCGCAGCCTGCTGCGCCAGCTGGAAAGCTGATCGACGTCCTCCCGCCACTTTCCCGGCCTGACAAGCGCGGCGCGCCGCGCTAGTCTCTGGCCATGCCGTTCACCGACTCCCCCATGCTCGAGCATATCAACCAGCCGGTGATGCTGCTGGAGGATGACGTCGTTCGTTTTGCCAATGCGGCGGCGCGGTCGATCCTTGGCAGCCATGTCGTCGGCCAGGATGTGCGAATCGCCATCCGCATACCGCAGGCGCTGGCCGTGATCGCCGCGCCGCAAGGCGGAACCGCGCGGATCGAGGGGCTTTCGGGCCGTGGCAGCCAGTGGGACCTTGCCTGCCATCCGCTGGACCAGGGGCGCAAGCTGGTGGTGCTGGAAGACCTGTCCATCCGGGTCAGCGTCGCCCGCGCCCATGCCGATTTCGTCGCCAATGCCAGCCACGAACTGCGCACACCGCTCGCCGCAATCATCGGCTATGTCGAGACGCTGGAGGATGACAAGGCCGGGGGCGATCCCGAGACTCGCAAACGCTTCCTCGGCATCATCCGGCACGAGGCGCAGCGCATGCGCGCGCTGGTCGAAGACCTTATGTCGCTATCCCGCATTGAGGCGGTCAAGCATGATGCGCCGACCGAACCGGTCGATGTCGTCGCGCTGGTGCGCGAAGCGGCTGGCGAAGTGCAGAACCGCGCGCAGGTGGAGATCACCGCCAATTGCGACTCGGCGATCGTTGCCGGTGACCGCGGCCAGCTCGCCCAGGTGCTGCGCAACCTCGTCGATAATGCGATCAAGTACGGCAAGCCCGATGGGACGGTGCGAGATCGAGATCGAAACCAGCGGATCGGGCCGCGTCGCCGTTTCGATCGCCGATGAAGGCGAAGGCATCTCTCCCGAACATCTGCCCCGCCTGACCGAACGCTTTTACCGCGTCGATGCCGGGCGCAGCCGGGCGGCGGGTGGCACCGGCCTCGGCCTCGCCATCGTAAAGCACATTGCCGAGCGCCACCGCGGCTGGTTCGACATTGCCAGCCGGCCCGGCAAGGGCACCACGGCGACGGTCATATTGCCGCTAAAGAGAGAGGAAGCCCTCTCCTCATGAAGCAGAACCCGCCGGTTTCTGCGGGTTTTATCACTGTCACAGGACTGTCACGGAAGCGCAATATCTCAGTCCCCGACTCGCATTAGGGAGGCTCCTATGAACCGCTTCAAGTCACTCGCATTCGCCGCCATTTCCTCTGCCGCCCTTGCTGCCTGTGGCGGCGGTGGCTCCACTGCCAGCCGTGATGCCGCCTGGGCCGTCGGTTCCTCGACGATCTACCCCTTCGCCGCCGCCGTTGCGGAAGAAACCGCCAAGTCGGGCGTCAAGGCTCCGAAGGTCGAACAGAACGGTTCGGGCGCGGGCATCAAGCTGTTCTGCGCCGGCGTCGGCGCCAGCCACCCCGACATCGCCAATGCCTCGCGCCGCATCAAGAAGTCCGAATATGAGGACTGCGTGAAGAACGGCGTCAAGGACATCGCCGAAATCCAGGTCGGCCTTGACGGCATCGCATTTGCCGAAGCCAAGGAAGGCCCGGGCTTCAAGCTGACCGTCGAAGACGTGTACAAGGCGCTCGCCGCCAATCCCTATGGCAAGCCGAACACCGCCAAGAACTGGAGCGACGTGAACCCCTCGCTCCCCGCCGAGCCGATCCTCGTTTACGGCCCGCCGTCCACCTCGGGCACGCGCGATGCTCTGGCCGAACTGATCCTGACCAAGGGCTGCGACGCCGATCCGGCAATGAAGGCGCTGAAGGAAAAGGACAAGGACGCCCACAAGAAGACCTGCACCGAAGTGCGTGAAGACGGCGCCTATGTCGATTCGGGTGAGGCCGACAACCTGATCGTCCAGAAGATTGCCGCCAATCCCAAGGCGATCGGCATTTTCGGCTTCTCCTTCCTTGAAGAGAACATGGACAAGCTGAAGGGCATCACCATGGGCGGCGTCGAGCCGACCTATGCCTCGATCTCCGACTTCTCCTACCCCGGCGCACGCCCGCTCTACATCTACGTCAAGCTGGCGCACCTGAATGCCGTCCCCGGCCTCAAGGAATTCGTCGCCGCCTGGGCGAAGTCGTGGGGTCCTGACGGCCTGCTGAAGAGCAAGGGCATGGTCATTTCGACCGAGGAAGTCCGCAACAAGAACGCCGAGATCGCGGCGAAGCTGTCTCCCATGGACGCATCGGGCCTCAAGTAAGACCAATGCATCCAGCCATTACCTTCGTGATGATACTTGCGCTCGGGGGCGTGTCCTGGTGGACCGCACGCACCCGGGCGCAAGCCCTTTACACGGGCCGCGGCTCAATGAAGGCCATGCCGAACTATCACGGCTGGCATATGGCGCTGTGGGTGCTGCTCCCCGCCTTGCTGGGCTGGGCCGTGTGGAACGGGGCTGCTCCGGGCCTGATCCGCAGCGCGCTGCTGGCCGATCCGGCAGCATCGGCGCTTCCGGTGATGGACATGGAGCGCGACGCGATCCTGAATGAGGCGCTGGGCGCCGCACGTAATGGCGGCATGGGCGCTTTCAAGCCCGAAGCAGCCGCGCTCGTCCCGGCGGCTCAGGCCATCCTCTCCCGCTTTGACCTGATGGGTGCGGCGCTGGTCTTTGTCCTCGCCATCGCCGGAGCCGCTTTCGGTTTCACCCGCGTCCGGGCCGATTTTCCGGCGCGCACACGCGTGGAACGCGGCATCCTCGCGCTGCTGCTTGCCGCCAGTTTCGTCGCCATCCTGACGACCATCGGCATCATCCTCTCGCTGGTGTTCGAGGCGGGGCTGTTCTTCAGCTTCGTCAGCCCGATCGACTTCCTGTTCGGAACCAACTGGAGTCCGGACCCCTTCGCGCCGATCACGCCCGACCTGGGTGAGAAGCTCGGCGCGCTGCCGCTGTTCTGGGGCACCCTGTTCATCGGCGCGATCATCGCCATGATCGTCGCCGTGCCGCTCGGCCTGATGAGCGCGATCTACCTGACGCAATATGCCAGCGCGCGCTTCCGCCGCTGGGTCAAGCCGATCCTCGAAATTCTTGCCGGCGTGCCGACCGTGGTTTACGGCTACTTCGCCGCGCTGACGGTTGCGCCGATGATCCGCGACTTTGCCGCCATGATCGGCGTACCCAATCCGACCACCGAAAGCGCGCTCGCTGCCGGTCTCGTCATGGGCATCATGATCGTGCCCTTCGTCTCCTCGATGGCGGACGACGCGATTGCCGCCGTGCCGCAGGCGATGCGCGATGGCAGCCTCGCCATGGGCGCGACCAAGTCCGAAACGATCAAGAAGGTGCTGATCCCGGCCGCCCTCCCCGGCATCGTCGCAGGCGTCATGCTGGCGATCAGCCGCGCGATCGGCGAAACCATGATCGTCTTCATGGCCGCCGGTGCCGCCGCGCGCCTTTCCGCCAATCCATTCGAATCGATGACCACGGTGACGTACCAGATCGCCCGCCTGCTGACCGGTGACGGCGATTTCAGCCACCCGTCCACCCTTTCCGCCTTTGCGCTGGGTCTGGTGCTGTTCATCGTTACCCTCGCGCTCAACATCGTCGCGCTGCGCGTGGTCAAGAAATACCGGGAAGCTTATGACTGAGCCCGCCGCCAAGAGCCACGCATCGACGTGGTCCAGCCCGGAGATGGCGAAGCGCCTATCGCGCCGCTATGCTGCCGAGCGCCGGTTCAAGGCCATGGGCATGATCGCTATCGTGCTCAGCCTGTCGTTCCTTGCCTTCCTGCTGTTCATCATGCTGCGCGATGGCATTGGCGGCATTGACTGGGCCTTCCTGACCGCTTCGGATTCGACCGAGGCCAGCACTGCGGGCATCTGGGGCGCGTTCAAGGGTTCGCTGCTGACCATGGGCGTCACGCTCGCCCTGTCCTTCCCGCTAGGCGTTCTCGCCGCGGTCTATCTCGAGCAGTTCGCGCCGAAGAGCCGCTGGGTCGACTGGGTCGAGGTATCGATCAACAACCTCGCCGCCGTGCCCTCGATCATCTTCGGCCTGCTCGGCCTTGCCGTATTCATCCAGATCATGGGCATGCCACGAAGCTCGCCCCTTGTCGGCGGCATGACGCTCTCGCTGATGACCATGCCGGTCATCGTCATCGCCGGGCGCAACGCGATCAAGGCAGTTCCGCCCTCGATCAAGGACGCCGCTCTCGCCGTCGGGGCCAGCCCCGTCCAGGCCGTCTTCCACCACGTCCTGCCGCTGGCCCTGCCCGGCATCCTCACCGGCACGATCATCGGCATGGCCCGCGCGCTGGGTGAAACCGCGCCGCTGCTGATCATCGGCATGCGCGTCTTCGCCGCCAGCCCGCCCGAAGGCGTAACCGACACGGCGACTGTCCTGCCGATGCAGATCTTCCTGTGGTCGGATGAAATCGACCAGGCCTTCGTGCAGAACACATCGGCCGCGATCATCGTGCTGCTGGCGTTCCTGCTGGCGATGAACGGGCTCGCCATCTACCTCCGCAACCGCTTCGAAACTCGCTGGTAAGCTGAAAATCATGTCCGAAACCAACCGCATATCCGCCCGCAACGTCAGCGTCTTCTATGGCGAGAAGCAGGCGATCAACGATGTCTCGATCGACATCGCCAGCGAACACGTGACCGCCTTCATCGGCCCGTCGGGCTGCGGCAAGAGCACCTTCCTGCGCGTGCTCAACCGCATGAACGACACGATCCCGAACTGCCGGGTGACAGGCGAGATCAAGCTTGATGGCGAAGACATCTACGGCTCCGCCATGGACGTCGTGCAGCTGCGCGCCCGCGTGGGCATGGTGTTCCAGAAGCCGAACCCCTTCCCCAAGTCCATCTACGAAAATGTCGCCTATGGCCCGCGCATCCACGGCCTTGCCAACGGCAAGCCGGAGATGGACGCCATCGTCGAAAAGTCGCTGCGCCGCGCCGGCCTGTGGGACGAGGTCAAGGACCGCTTGAACGACGCCGGCACCGCACTTTCGGGCGGCCAGCAGCAGCGCCTGTGCATCGCCCGCGCCATCGCCGTCAGCCCCGAAGTGATCCTGATGGACGAGCCCTGCTCGGCACTCGACCCGATCGCCACGGCCCGCATCGAGGAGCTGATCGACGAACTGAAGGGCCGCTATGCCATCGTCATCGTGACGCACTCGATGCAGCAGGCCGCGCGCGTTTCGCAGCGCACCGCCTTCTTCCACCTCGGCACGCTGGTCGAGTACGGCCAGACCGAACAGATTTTCACCAATCCGCGCGAAGTCCGCACCAAGGACTACATCACCGGACGCTACGGATAAGGGGTCCCAGAGATGGCCGAACATACAGTCAAGGCATTCGACACCGAGATCGGGCAGCTCCGCGGGCTGATCGCCGAAATGGGCGGTATTGCCGAAGTCATGATCCGCGATGCCGTGGATGCCCTCGCCACGCTGAACGAGGACCTCGGCAACGAGGTGGTCGAAACCGACGCCAAGCTCGACGCGCTCGAGGCTGAGGTTGATCGCCTCGCCGTCCGCGTGATCGCGCTGCGAGCGCCGATGGCCGACGACCTGCGCGACGTGATCGCCGCGCTCAAGATTTCGGGCGTGGTCGAACGCATTGGTGACTATGCCAAGAACATCGCCAAGCGCGTGGCCGACATGGAGCACAGCAAGAAGCTGGGGCCCCTCACCCTCGTCCCCGCCATGGCCGACATCGCCCAGGGCATGGTCCGCGACGTGCTCAACGCATATGGTGCGCGCGATGCAGAGCTGGCGGTGGAAGTGATCAAGCGCGACGAAAAGCTCGACAATTTCTACGACAGCCTGTTCCGCAACCTTGTCGCGCACATGATGGAGAGCCCCTCCACCATCAGCAGCGCGGCACACCTGCTGTTCGTGGCGCGCAACCTTGAACGCATTGGTGACCATGCGACCAACGTGGCCGAAATGGTCTATTTCGCGGCCACCGGCCTTTACTATTCGGAACGCGACGGCGGCGAAAAGGTGATCTGATGAAGGCTTCCGTCCTCATCGTCGAGGATGATCCGGCGCTGTCGGAACTGCTTGTCTGGCACTTCGCCAACGATGGCTGCAAGGTCCGCGTCACCGCCGATGGCGAGGAAGCGATGGACCTCGTGCGTGAGGACGTGCCGGACCTGATCGTGCTCGATTGGATGATCGAGAACATGCCCGGCATCGAGGTCTGCCGCCAATTGCGCAAGGCCAAGGAGTCGGCGACGGTCCCCATCATCATGCTCACCGCGCGCGGCGAGGAGGAGGACCGGATTCGCGGTCTCAAGACCGGTGCGGACGATTACGTGACCAAGCCCTTCAGCCCGCGCGAATTGCTGGCCCGGGCCGAGGCGCTTCTGCGCCGCAGCCGCCCGGCGCTGACCGGCTCGATGCTGGTCCATGGCGATATCGAGCTGGATCCCGCTGCCCACCGCGTGCGCCGGGCTGGCGAGGCGCTGCACCTTGGCCCGACCGAATTCCGCCTGCTGCGCCACTTCATGGAGCGCCCCGGCCGCGTCCATTCACGCGCGCAACTGCTCGACGCGGTCTGGGGACAGGACGCCGAGATCGACGAGCGCACGGTCGACGTCCACATCCGCCGCCTGCGCCTCGCGATTGCGCTGCCCGGCAAGGAAGACCCGATCCGCACTGTGCGTTCGGCGGGGTACGCGCTGGGCGACTAGCTTCCGTCGGTAATCAGCGTGCCGCCGTCGACCACGAGGTTGTGGCCGGTGACGAATGCCCCCGACTGAGACGCCAGAAAGACCACCGCCCCTGCCACTTCCTGCGGCGTGCCTGGACGGCGCAGCGGCGTCATCGCCATTCGCCGCGCCATGAAGGCCTCATCCGCCAGCAGTGGTGCGGACAGTTCGGTGGCGATGAAGCCGGGCGAAACCGCGTTCACCCGCACGTTTCGCGGCCCCCACTCGACCGCAAGGTTGCGCGCCAGCTGCGCCACGCCCGCTTTCGCCAGCGCATAGGCGTTGATCCGGCCATTACCGCGCAAGCCCGAAAGGCTGGCGATCAGAACAGCCGAACCGCCGCCGCGCGCCGCGATGTGCGGCAGGGCAAGGCCCGTCAGAACGACTTGGCTGCGCAGGTTGATCGCCATCACCCGCGCGTAATCTTCCATGTCGATATCCGCGAAGGAACCGCCCTGCCCGGTGATCCCGGCATTGCAGACAAGAATGTCCACACCGCCCAGCTCGGCCAGCGCAAAGTCCACGAGCCGCCCCAGCGCCGCGTCGTCAGCTACATCGCAGGCAAACCCCGGCTGGCCAAGTTCGGCGGCAACGCGCGCGGTGTCGTCCGCATCCTCGCTGGAAATCACCACCCGCGCGCCTTGGGCGATCAGCCCTTCGGCAATGGCGCGGCCGATGCCCCGGGTGGAGCCCGTCACGATCGCGCACTTGCCGGAAAGGTCGAACATCAGTGCGGCTTGTCCTCGGGCAGGGGCACGCCATTGTGCAGGTAGGCGGGAGCCTCGATCAGCACGAAAGCGATGCGGCAGACCCTGTCGCTGGTGTTGCGCCACAGGTGCATGGTGCCGCGCTGGACGATGATGCCGCCCTGCCCGATCGTCCGCTTTGCGCCGTCATCCAGTTCCAGCTCGATCTCGCCCTCCAGCACGATGCCGTAGTCGATCGAATTGGTACGGTGCATCGGGCTTTCCTTACCCGGCAGCATGTCGACAATGCGGATAACCGAACCCTGATTGAGCGTCAGCCCGGCATCGCGCTCGCGCCCGTCGGTCTCGTCGTTGTTGTCCGCCGGGACCGTGGCCGTGGTCCAGACCGTCAGGAAAGCGGCGTCGCCCGAAGGGATCATCTTTGTTGGCGTGGCGTCCTCTGACTTGAAAACCGCCCTGCCCCCGGCATCGTGGCCGGTGACCACCCGTTGCACCGGCGGCAGCCCGGAATCGCTGACCGCGCTCAAGCCTTCACAACTTTCTGGTCGATCGCGCCAAACGGCGTGCGCCCATCTGCGGTGTGCGCTTCCATGCGGACCGTATCGCCGAACTGCATGAAGCCGGTCTTCGGCGCGCCCTCGTCAACGATCTCGATCCCGCGCCGTTCGGCGATGCAGGAAGAGCCGACCTCGCGGAAGTTCTCGTTCGAAACGGTGCCCGATCCGATCACCGTCCCCGCCACAAGGTCGCGCGTGCGGGCGGCGTGGGCGACCAGCGCGTCGAAGCCGTAGCCCATCGCGAGCCCATGGGCATCGCCGAACTGCTCGCCGTTCCAGTGGACGCGCAGGTTCATGTTGGGCCGGAAATCCTGCCAGGCATCACCAAGTTCGTCGGGGGTGACCGCAAACGGCGCCATCGAGCAAGGCGGCTTGGCCTGGACCCAGCCGAAGCCGGACTTCATTTCCGGTCCGGCGAGCGCGCGCAGCGACCAGTCGTTGATCTGGACGACAAGGCGGATGTGCTTGCCCGCGTCCTCCACGCTGGTGCCCATCGGAACGTCATCGGTGATGATCCCGAACTCGCCCTCGAAATCGATCTGCAGCGCCTCGTCGGTCATACGAACGTCCTCGGTGGGGGCGTAGAACTTGCTGGAGACGCCCTGGTACATCAGCGGCCACGACACCGGCGGCTTGTCGATGCCGATCACTTTGTCCATCAGCGCGCCGTGGCTGGCATAGACCGACCCATCAAGCCACTGCCACGCGCGGGGCAGCGGAGCCATGACCTGTGCCATGTCGAGGCCATTCGGGAAGTCCGAAATAGCGGCAAGACGGGGCGCAACCTCGTCCCAGTTCTCCAGCGCTTCCTGCATGGTCTTCACCGGCGCGGCGGCGCAGGACGTGCCATCGGGCGAGACCACCACCAGGCGGCCATCGCGGGTGCCGTCGTTCACTGTTGCAAGGCGCATCTTTCCCAAGTCTCCCATCCAGAATTGCCTGCGGGTTAGATCGTCCGGCGCGCTTGGACAACGCAATTGGATCGATAGGAACGCATCGACACTATGCGATGGTCGCATGCCAGAGCTTGCGGCAATGGCGGGACGAACAAGGCAAATTTGGGGAGTACCATGGCAACCTGGCTCAAGCGCGGCGCGACCGCCGAGGCAAAGGCGGATGCCGACCGCAAGGTCCGCGACATCGTCGAAGCAGCACTGGCCGACATCGAAAAGCGTGGCGACGCGGCGGTGCGCGAGATGTCGAACAAGTTCGATGGCTGGGACCGCGAAGACTATCGCCTTAGCCAGTCCGAGATCGACCAATGCCTTGACAGCCTGACCCCGCAGGAGCGCAAGGACATCGAATTCGCCCAGACGCAGGTGCGCAATTTCGCGCAGGTCCAGCGGGCATCGATGCAGGACGTCGAGGTTGAAACCTTGCCAGGCGTCATTCTCGGTCACAAGCACGTGCCGATCAATGCCGCGGGCTGCTACGTTCCCGGCGGCAAGTACCCGCTGCTCGCCTCTGCCCACATGAGCGTGATCACCGCCAAGGTCGCCGGGGTTTCCCGCGTCATCACCTGCGCCCCGCCGTTCCAGGGCACCTTTGCCCGCGCCATCGTCGCGGCGCAGGCCATGGCCGGGGCTGATGCAATCTATGCGCTTGGCGGCATTCAGGCGGTCGGTGCGATGGCGCTGGGGACCGAGAGCATCGATCCTGTCGATATCCTTGTTGGCCCGGGCAATGCCTTCGTCGCCGAGGCCAAGCGCCAGCTGTTCGGCCGCGTCGGCATCGACCTGTTCGCCGGCCCGACCGAGACGCTGATCATCGCGGACGAGATCGGCTGCGATCCTGAAATGGCGGCAACTGATATCCTCGGTCAGGTCGAGCACGGCCCTGACAGCCCCGGCGTCCTGCTCACCAATTCCGAGAAGTTCGCCCGCGCCACCATGGCCGAGATCGAGCGCCTGCTGGAGATTCTCCCCACCGCCGACCATGCCCGCAAGGCGTGGGAGAACTTCGGCGAAGTGATCGTCGCGGACAGCTATGAAGAAATGGTCCGCATCGCCGACGACATTGCCAGCGAACACGTGCAGGTGATGACGCAGGACCCCGATTACTTCCTGAACAACATGACCAATTACGGCGCGCTGTTCCTCGGCAATCGCACCAATGTCTCTTACGGCGACAAGGTGATCGGCACCAACCACACCCTGCCGACGAAGAAGTCGGCGCGCTATACGGGCGGGCTGTGGGTCGGCAAGTTCCTCAAGACCTGCACTTACCAGAAGGTGCTGACCGACGAGGCATCGACGCTGATCGGCGAATATTGCAGCCGCCTCTGCGCGCTCGAAGGCTTTGCCGGGCACGGCGAGCAGGCCAACATCCGCGTGCGGCGGTTCGGCGGGCGCAACGTGCCCTATGCCGGGCAGGCGGAACCCAGCGAGCTGACGCGGGCATGAATCCCGTCGTCCCGGACTTGATCCGGGACCGCTGGAGGCCCAACGAAACGCTGGATTGAAGAGGCCAGCGGTCCCGGGTCAAGCCCGGGACGACGAGAGGAAGCATGATGAGCGAGACCTTGCCCCAGACCCCCAGCTTCCGCCTCGATGGCCGGCGCGCGCTGGTGACGGGTGCGGGGCGCGGGATCGGGTTGGCGGCGGCCAAGGCGCTGGCGGATGCCGGGGCCGAGGTAACCCTCGCCGCGCGCACCGCGAGCGAGATCGAGGCTGCTGCCGAGGCGATCGGACAGGGCGCAAGGGCCGCTGTGCTCGACGTGTCCGACCTCGCCGCAGTCGCCGCGTTCTTCGCCGCGCGGGAACCCTTCCACGTCCTCGTCAACAACGCCGGGACCAACCGCCCCAAGCCGATGTGGCAAGTGAGCGAGGACGATTACGACGCGGTCTTCGACCTCAACGTCAAAGCCGCCTTCTTCGTCGCGCAGGCCTGCGCGCGCCAGATGATCGACACCGGCACCAAGGGCAGCCTGATCCACATGGGGTCGCAGATGGGCCATGTCGGCGGACCAAACCGCAGCCTCTATTGCGGCAGCAAGTGGGCGCTCGAGGGCATGAACAAGGCCTTCTCGCTCGACCTCGCGCAATACGGCATCCGCTCAAACACCATCGCGCCGACCTTCATCGCCACCCCGCTCACCTCGCCGATGTTCGAGGACGAGGCCTTCAAGGCCAGCGTCCTCGCCAAGATCAAGCTTGGCCGCATCGGCACTCCCGAAGACCTGATGGGCGCGGTGCTGTTCCTCGCCTCGGATGCCTCCTCAATGATGACCGGGACGTCACTGGTGGTCGATGGCGGCTGGACAGCGGACTGACGGAGAGACGACATGGCACACTACCTGCGCAACTGCTGGTACATGGCCGCGTGGAGCCACGAGATCGGCGAAGTGCCGCTGCGGCGCAGGCTGCTGGGCGATCCGGTTGCGCTTTACCGCAAGGCTGACGGCGGCGTGGCTGCGCTGGTCGATCGCTGCCCGCACCGTTTCGCGCCACTGTCGATGGGCACGCGCGATGGCGATGCGCTCGTCTGTCCCTACCACGGTCTGACTTTCGACGCCGGCGGCACCTGCATCCGCAACCCCTACTCGGATACGCTGCCCAAGGGCGCGTCGGTGCGCAGCTTCCCCACGGCGGAGCGCGATGGCATCGTCTGGTTCTGGCCGGGCGCTGGCGAGCCGGATGCCGCAGCGATCCCGGACTTTTCGATGCTTACCATCCCCGCCCACGGCGCGCCGATCACCGGCTATATGCCGATGGCCGCGCCATACGAGATGGGCATCGACAACCTGCTCGACCTGTCGCACATCGAATGGGTGCACAAGGGCAGCTTCGCCGGCAACGGCGTGATATTTGCCGGTGAGCATAGCCTTGAGCAGGAGGGCAGCCGGCTCCAGTCGAACTGGTGGATGACCGACGTCCCCGCCCCGCCGCACACTTACGGCATTTATAATCCCGCCATGCGCTGCGACCACTGGCTCGACATGCGCTGGGATGCGCCCTCGGCCATGTACCTGCAGGTCGGCGCCTGCCCCCACGGTGCGGACCGGACGGACAATCCGGTGGTTGCGCACCAGGCGCATATCCTGACGCCCGAATCCGAAGGCTCGACGCATTACTTCTGGGCCACCACGCGCGCCTTCCCGCCCAGCGAGGAGGGCGACGCCATGCTGCACGGCCTGCTGTCCCAGGCCTTCGACCAGGAGGACAAGCCGATCATCGAGGCGACCTATGCCAACATGGACGGGCGCGATTTCTGGGACCTGAAGCCCGCCTATCTCGGCATCGACGCCGGCGGCACGACCGCGCGGCGCATTCTCGCGATGCTGATCGCGGCAGAAGGAGAAGACGCATGATCCTTGCGACACCCGCCGCGCAGGCCGTATTCGAGCGCTATGAGGCGCGCGCCGCCTCGGACGCGCAGCGCATGAAGGAATTGGGGCCCGCAGGCTTCGCCATCCGCGACGAATTCCTGCTGCCGGTCGGGCGAGAGGTTGGCGAACTGCTTCACGCCATGATCCGCGCCCACCGTCCGCGCCGTATTCTCGAACTCGGCACAAGCTATGGCTATTCCACCCTGTTCCTTGCCGATGCAGCCAAAGCGGTCGGTGCCGAGGTGGTGACCATGGAATTGGCCGACTACAAGCAGGAACACGCCCGTTCGCAGCTGGCCGAGGCAGGGCTGGCGGATGCAGTGGACTTCCGCTGCGGAGACGCGCTCGAACTGCTCGCCGCCGATGCCGGGCCGTGGGACTTCGTCCTGCTCGACATCTGGAAAGAGCTCTACCTCCCCTGCTTCGAGGCCTTCTATCCGAAACTGTCCGAAGAAGGCGTGATCTGCGCTGACAACATCATCGAACCTGCCATGTCGCGCGGCGAGATGCGCGCATACCGCGCCGCAGTCTCGGCGCAGGCGGACCTGCGCTCGACCCTGCTGCCGGTGGGCAGCGGGATCGAGCTGTCGGTGAAATGGAGCGCGGGGAACCCGAAGCTCTGAGCCGTTACTTCGCCGCCCCCTTTCGCAGCCATAGCGCCTGCGGGCTGCGGAAGTTTGACGAGGGCACCCATGACAGGTCACTATCCACCCGATGGAATTCGGGCACGGCCTTGAGGAATTCCTCGAAGACCACCTGGCAGGCCACCCGCGCCAGCATCGCGCCCAGGCACGAATGGACGCCGCCGCCGAAGCCGAGATGGCGCTTGGGCCGGCGCGTGATGTCATAGATGTCGGGATCGGGAAACTGCCGCTCGTCGCGATTGGCCGAGCCGTAGCAGAGCATAACGAAATCGCCCGCCTTCATGGACTGGCCGTGGAGTTCCGTATCGACCTGGAGGCACCGCTTGAAGCGCTGGGCCGAGGTGTTGAAGCGCAGCGATTCCTCGATGGCGTCGGGGATCAGCGAAGGGTCAGCAACCAAAGCACGGCGCGCCTCCGGATAGTCGGCCAGGTTCAGCGCAAACATCGCCATGAAGCCGGACAGGCTCTCGATCCCAGCCATGATCAACGTGGTGACGGTGAGCTGGACTTCCTTGTCGAGCAGCTTCTCGCCGTCGATTTCGGCGGTGATGAAGTTCGAGAGGAGGTCCTCGCCGGGGTTCTTCTTTCGCTCCTGCACGAGGTTTTCGGCAAAATTCGCCATCCACTGGAAAGCGGCGAGGTGCTGAGGCGATTTCTGCCGGGTTTCAGCATCGGTCTGGACCATCAGCACGGCATTGTCGCGCACTTCCTCGGCTTGGTCGCGCGGCATGTCGAACAGGTAGAACAGCAGGTCGACCGTGACTTTCGATCCGAATTCCGAGACGAAGTCGAACTCGTTCTTGTCGGCAATCTCGGCGAGATGCGCCGCCACCGATGCCCGCGCGGGCTCTAGGATATGGTCGAGCGCGCGCTTGGTCATGGCCGATTGGATCAGCCCGCGCAGGCGGTCATGCCGCGGCGGGTCAGAGCTGCCGAGCGTCGATCCCGCGCGACCGGGGAATTCATCGACGAGGTTGCCCTTGGCCGAGGAATAAGTGCGCCAGTTGCTCAGCGCGGCCAGAATGTCATCATAGCGGCTGAGCACCCACATGCTCGCTTCCTCGCACCAGAAAGCGGGGAACTCGTCCCGCAGGCGCTTGTAAGCGGGAAACGGGTCGGCGTCGTTCGCCGGGGAATAGGGATCGAACCGGAAACGGTCCGCAGTCAGGGAATCAGCGGCCATGGCATCACTCTCCAACGGATCGGCGGGCATCGCCGGATTGCTATGATGAATAGCAATACTAGCAAAGCCCGCCGGTGAAATTGATCTGGATCAGACCGGCTCGGCCAGCTTCACCCGGATCATCTCGGTCAATTCGACCGGATCGCCCGCGCTTTCAGGGTGCATTTCCCATTCACCCAGCTTGATCGAGCTGGTGCCGACCAGCTTGGCGCGTTCGAAGCGGCGGTCCATGAAGGCGCGCAGCGCCGCGTCCACGTCCTTCGCTGCCAGTTCCTCGGCCAGCACGACGGCATCCTCGACCGCCATCGCAGCGCCCTGCCCCAAGTGCGGGGTGGCGCTGTGTGCGGCATCGCCGATCAGCACGACGCGCCCCATGTGCCGGGGATCGGGCATGATGCAGGCCTCGAGCGGGCGATAGACCACGAGCGCGGGATCGGTAATGGCCTTGGCCGCCTCGCCCAGCAGGCCGCCATAGCCTTGCAGCCGCTTTTGCATTTCGGCGGCGAGGCTTTCGGGGGCGAACTTCGTATTGCCCGGCTCCTCGCAGACGACGAAGATGTACATCTCCTCCGGCGTCAGCGGGCAGTAGCCGGCCTTGCCGTGAAAATCGGGCTTGCCGATGTAAAGGTCGCTCCATTCGAGATCTGCCGGACGCGGCACGTTGTAGCGCCAGACGCCCTGCCCGGTGAACGCTGGCTTCGCCTCGGGCCAGAGCACCTTGCGCACGGCGGAATAGTTGCCGTCGCAGCCGATCATCAGATCATAGGAGCCGCTGGTGCCGTCGGTGAATTCTACGTTCACACCCGAGCCGGTGTCCTCGAAGCTATCGAAGGTGACGCCCAGCCGCACCGGGATGCCCAGTTCCCTGACCTTGCTGGTCAGAACTTCGTGCAGAGCCGGTCGCGTCAGGCCAAGGTCGGCGGGCAGGCCATCGACTTCGGACACGCCCGGCAGTTCGGCGATGATCTCGCCGCCGGGGCTCATGAAGCGCGCGCCCTTGTAGGGGAAGCCGGCCTCCACCGCCGCCTTTCCGCACCCTAGCTGCTCGAGCGCGCGGATGAAGTTGGCCTGGACGATGATGCCGACGTGATAGACCGACCAGTCGGCGTTCTTCTCGACAACCTCGACCTTCAGGCCCTTGTTGTGCAGCCCGATCGCCACGGCGAGACCGGCAACGCCGCCGCCGATGACGAGAATGTTCTGTGCCTTGCTCATGGTGGGTTCCTCTCTCATTCCGCCGCTTCGGCGAGCGGCTGGGTTTTAGCGGGGTGGTAGTGAAGCTGGTCGGGCCGGGCGTAGGTCACGTCCCAGTTCGGCTCGCCCTTCATGAAGTCGGGCAGGTTGGTCATGTAGATCGCCGTGCCGAAAGCGCCGTCCCAGATGCGCGGCTTCCAGCTGTCGTCCACACAGTCGCAGTCCGCGCCATATTCGGCATCGCCACCCGCCGGGCAGGGAACATAGAGGAAGGCGGCGCTGGTCAGGCGGTGGCGGCCGAAGCCCCAGTTCCAGTCGCCGTACTTGTAGCCGCGCCGGTCAAGGTAGTTCTTCGCCACCATCAGCTCGTCGATGTCCTCCACCTCCCAGTTGGCGTGGTGGAACTTCAGCGTGCCGTTGAAGCCGGGCATCGGCGCATGGGCATCGGCGAGAAAGATGTTGTGATGCTCGTAGGAGCCATCGGCGCGCATGTAGACGCCGAAGCCCTTCTGCATGTCGGTGATGCGGAAGCCCAACCTGTCTCGGTAGAACTCGAGCGCCTGCTGCACGTCCGGGAAGGTCCAGACGCAGTGGTGCGTGCGCTTGGGCAGAGCGCGGTCGATCCACTTGCGCGGCTGGTTCAGGCGTTCAATCCGCCCCACGGTGTTCTGCGGCGTGGGCGCGCCGAACACAGGCCGCGGCTGCCAGACCTGAAGTCCGATCGCCTGACCGAAGGGGGTGATGAAATGGACCACGCCCTCGTCATCGGTGGTCAGCGCCGTTTCAGGTTCCAGCCGCGCCTTGATCCGCGCGAGACCTTCCTCGCTGTCGACCGCCCAGACGCACTCGAACACGCCCTTGCCGGTCTGCGCCGTGCCGTGCGGCAGGCGGGAATGGCCGCGTTCGAGCAGCAGGGTCTGCGAGCCGTCGGGCAGTTCGAACAGCGCCTCGCCCTTGGCCTGCGATACAAGCGAAAGGCCGAAGTCGGTGAAAAATTCAGTGCACTTCGCCATGTCCTCGACCAGCCAGGTCAGGCGGCGGATACCGATAATTGCCATTGCCGGAACACTCCTCATCAGATGACGGGGAATTGCTCCGGCAGGCGCGCCGGGTTCTTGATCCAGCGCAAAACCGATCCATGGATTGATCGGAAGTCAGGTTATTGACGAAATCGAAGGCTCAGCAGTCCTGCCATGAAAAAGCCAGTTCGCCCTCGCGGAAGGCGAAGCGTTCGAGATGCTTCTCGACCGCGCCCTTGAGGCCCTGAAGCTGCCCGTCCGAGGTAGCCTCGATCCGGCAGGTGAGCGCCATGTCGCCCGCCGCCATCGTGAAGATCGCGTCCCCCGGCCAATCCGCGCCGCGCGCGTTCTTCGGGAAGACCACGCGGGCATTCTGGGCGTCGAACTCGACCTCCATGTTGTGCGACCAGTGCTTGCAGAGTTGCTGCAAATAACGGCTGCCATTCTCGGTGGGGACCACAGCGGTGCTGGAATGGGTCATGGTCAAAGCCTTTCGATCTTCTGCGCTGCTTCATCGAGCAGGGCGGCAATGGCGAGCGCGGTTTCACTGTCGGCATCGCCGCGCGTCATGCGCTGCATCGATGCCGTGCGCAGGTTCATCATGGCGCGCTTGATCGGCGCCGCATCGGTGCGGCCGGCCTGTTCGGCCATGGCGGAGAGCCGGGCAAAGGCGGCGTCGATGACGTCGCGCTTGGCCTCAAGCTCGGCGCGGCCGGCATCGGTCAGGCCATAGGACCGGCGTGAGCTGCCCTCTGCCGCGACTTCCTCGGCCAGGCCCATATCGGCCAGCAGGGTGAGCAGCGGATAAAGCACGCCTGGGCTGGGCGAATAAGCATCGCCGCTCTTCGCCGCAAAGCTGCGGATCAGCTGGTAACCGTGCTGCGGTGCTTCCTCGGCCAGCAGGCCCAGCACCATCAGGCGCAGTTCCTCTCCGGCAAAGCGCTTGCCGCGGCGCGGACCGCCGCCACCGCCCGGTCCGGGGCCGAAACCGCGGCCGAACCCTTCTCCAAACCCGCCGCCAAAGCCCGGGCCGAAGCCATTGCCGCGCATCCGCGGCGAGGGGCCGTGGCCCCGATTTCCCTTATGGAAATGCATGCGTTCTTACTCCTTCGCATTCTTGCATGAGGAGCAGATAGTTCAACCAAGATACTATTTCAAGATATATCTTGTAACGATACGTATTATTTTTGACGCGTGTTTCGATAGACCGATGTCAGGTCCTCGCGCACGCCCTCTCGCACCATGGGGTCGATCGGCACGACCTTTGGCGGCACGCTCGGCTCTTCCGAGGCGGCGTGGGCGGCCATGCGTTCGATCACCCAGCGCAGGGCAGCGTCATTGTTATTGGAGATGTGCCACTGCAGCGCCTCGCGGATGGGCGGGATGTCGAATGGCAATTCTCGCATGACCAGCGGATGGATCTGCACCATGCGTTCGGCCATGCGGCGGTGCATCGTGGCGATGCGGTGGTTTCCGATGATCAGGCGCGGCACCGACAGGAAAGTCGGCGCGACGATTTCTACCCGGCGACTCTGCTTCTGGCGGCGCTGGAAGGCATCCTCGAAAGCCGGAATGCGCGACTTGCCGAAGCGCGACGTCACGTGGCCGGCATCGAAATAGACCTGCTTGGTGATCGGCGCCTGCATGATCGGGTTCTGGTCCCAACCCACGACAACGTGATCGTCCTCGAACAGGATGATGCTGGGATGATCGGCAGAGATGGCAAAGTCGATGGTCAGCAGCAGGTCGATCTGGTTGCGCTCGATCAGTTCGACCGGATGGTCATTCATCGGCTGGATCTCGAAGCGCATCTGCGGTGCCACTTCGGCCAGCTCGTTGACCATCTTCGACACCATGACTTCGGTCGAATAGTCCGAGGCCATCAGGCGGATCTGGCGATCGGAGGTGGCGGGATCGAACTGCGGGGCGACGGCGATGGTCTGGCGCACCTGTTCGAGCACAGCCCGCACCGGATCGACCAGTTCTTCCGCCCGCGCGGTGAGCACCATCTGGCGGCCGCGTACGACCAGCAGGTCATCACCGAAATAGTCACGCAGGCGGCCCAGCGCGCTCGATGTGGCCGACTGCGACAGGCACAGCCGGTCCGCCGCGAGGCTCACGCTGCGCTCGGTCAGCAGGGCATCGAGCGCCACCAGCAGGTTAAGGTCTAGCCGTCCGAACCGCATTGCCATCTCCCAAGCGCCTCCTTTTCACGACAAGGTCGCGAGGGCGCTCGCGACGAGTTTAGCAAGATCGCCGTCATGTGCCAAACCGGCGCGTTCGGCCGCCGGGGTGGCAAGCGGCGGCTGGGTGGCAAAGGCGGCTTCCAGCGCGGCGTCCGGAGCATAGGCAACGAGGCTTGGATCGGTGCCGCACTGGGCCGCGACTTCCCTGACAAGCGCCCCCATGGTCACCCGCAAGGCAGGCAGCGTCACCGCGCGTCCCGGCGGCAGCAGCGCGGAATCGAGCGACATGGCATTGGCCAGGTTACCCGCGCACCGCGCCACGGACTGCGCCCAGATCGTCCCTTCGGCCGAGACCGGACAGGTGAACGCCTCCCCTGCCCTCAGTGCGTGAAACAGGTCCGACATGAAGGCGCTCTTCAGGCCGCTCGGCCCCTTGGGCCGCGCCAGAATGCCGGGTAGGCGCAGCGTGACGCCATCGATCATGCCGCGGTTGGAGAACAGCGCCACCGCCTGCTCCATCATGGCCTTGTGGCCGCCATAGACCATCTTCGGGCTGAGCGGCGTGGCATCGTCCACTTGCGCGGGCAGCGGGTCGCCGAAGACCGCGATCGAACTGGCGAAGACAAACCGCAGCCCCGGACGCAGCGCGGCAGCCTCCAGCATCAGGTCATACATGGCATCGACGTTGATCCGGCGCGAGAGGTCAGGATCGGCCTCCGCCGCGCCCCCGGGCACCGTGGCGAGGTGGACGATGGACTCTGCCCCCTGCAAGGCATCGGCGCGCACAGCTGCATCGCCAAGATCACCAGCAATCGCCCGCGCGCCTTCGGGTATGCCGGCGGCCAGCGTATCGAGCCCGGTCACCTCCCTGCCTTCAGCCAGCAGGCGGCGCACCAGTTCGCGTCCGACGAAACCGCCCGCGCCAGTGACGAGGACTGTCAACGGCAAGCCACTTCGAAGGAAGACAGGTCCTGCGCCAAGGCAACGGGACCGGCATAATTGCGGGCAATGTCGGCTCGGAACGGCTTGGCAAAGCGTGCGATCGGTCCCGGCGGCGCGGCGTAGTGGGTGAGCACTAAGCGTCCCACTCCAGCCTTGGACGCCATCAGGCCAATGTCGATCGGCGTGATGTGGTGAGTCGACAAGTGGCGGCGCATCTGGCCGAAAAGTTCGTCGCTCATGTCAGGCCGGCTCTTGCGGATGGCGGCGAGGATCGGATCGAGAGCAATCACTTCGCTGACCAGCATGTCGCTGCCTTGCGCCAGACGAGTCACTGCATCGCTGGGGCCGGTGTCACCAGTATAGGTGATGGAGCGGCCGCCAAACGCAAAGCGATAGCTCAATGATTGCGCCTCATCCGCCTGCCGCGGCCCGGGGTGGTCAAAGTGGCTGTTGGCGGCAGCGGTCACAGTGATATCGCCGATCGAAACTTGGGCGCCATCCACCAGCTCGATCACCTCAACCGACGATTCGGGCGGCGGCGAGGCATTACCCAGCCCGAAGCCAACTCGCGCCTGCGGCTTCATCGCCGAGGAGCGCGCCGTCGACGATCTCGCGCGTGCCGGGCGGGCCATAGACCTTCAGCTTGCCGGGGATGTTGTTCATCCAGTGCAGGCCGATCACTGCGGGCAGGCCGCCGGTGTGATCCATGTGGTGGTGGCTGATGAAGACGGCAGTGAGCTGCTGCTGCGCTATTTCGGCGCGGGCAAGCTGGTTCACCGCACCATCGCCGGCGTCGACCAGAATATGCGTTTTCCCCGCGATCAGCAGGTTGGATGGCTCTGCCCGCTCTGGCGTGGGTATTGGTCCACCCGCCGTGCCCAGAGTGACCCAGCGCAGCGCCGGGCAAGAAGGAGCAGCAAGCGCGGGAAATGCGGCAAGGGGCAGCGACATCAAGGCCATGGCGGCTGACAATCGGCGCATCGTCTGACTTCTCCCGGCACATTTGTTTTTCGTGACCCGCCATAGGCAATTCAGCAGTCCGCCATGCAGCGAATTTATGGATGCCAATCTATCTACGCTTCGGATTTGTCCTGCGCGCGGGCGCGGCTAGGAAGGCGACATGAACGAAGAAAAGATCGGGAGTATTGCCAGCGCGCTGATCGTCGGCGGCGGCATCGGGGGAATGGCGACGGCGATCAGCCTCGCCCAGCGGGGAGTCGCGGTCGACCTGATCGATCTTGACCCCGAATGGCGCGTCTATGGCGCTGGCATCACCATCACCGGGCCGACCCTGCGCGCGTACAAACACCTCGGCCTGGTCGACAAGATCAAGGCCCAAGGCGCGATCACGACCGGTGCCTCGCGCGTCCGCCTGTTCAATGGCCAGATCCTGCGAGAGCTGGTTGAACCCGAGCTCGAGGAAGGCCTGCCCGCAACCGGCGGCATCATGCGGCCCGTGCTTCACCGCATCATGCAGGAACGCGTGCGCGAGCTGGAAATCCCGGTGCGCCTTGGCCTCACCGTGAGCGAACTGGTGACCGTGGACGGCGGCGTGGACGTCACCTTTTCCGACGGCACCAGTGGACGCTATGACCTTGTCATCGGTGCGGACAGCGTGTTTTCCGGCGTGCGCAAGCTGGCCTTCCCGCACATGGGCGAGCCGGTCGAGACCGGACAGGGCTGCTGGCGCATCTCGATCAAGAAGCCGCCCGAACAGGACATGGGTGAGTTCTATTTCGGCAGCGACAATCCCTGCGGCATCACCATCTGCGGCGAGGATGCCGTTTACCTCTTCCTGCTCACCCCGCACGTCCACCGCGAAAAGTTCATGGACGATGAGGAGCTGTTCACCACGCTCAAGGAGCTGCTCGGCCCCTTCGGCGGCAATGCCGGCTGGATCCGCGACAATATGACCCGCGCGGACTGGATCAATTATCGCCCGCTCGCCGCCGCCATCCAGCCGCGGCCACTGGTCAAACGGTCGGGTCGTCCTGCTGGGCGACGCCGTTCACGCCACCACCCCGCACCTCGCGTCAGGCGCGGGCATGGCGGTGGAGAGCGGCATCGTGCTGGCCGAGGAACTGGCGAAGAATGCCACGGTCGAGGAAGCGCTCGCCGCTTACGAAGAGCGCCGCTTCGATCGCTGCAAGGACGTGATCGATTCCAGCGTCGCTATTGGTCAACTCCAGCTTGATCATGGAAATCCCGGTCAGATTGCCGGCATGATCGAAGGCGCGCTGCAAAGGCTGAACGCGCCGTATTGATTGTTCATCGCGCTCTGGCTGATAAGCAAACCGGAAGAGCCGATCGGCCATACGGAAGGGAGAGCACGGTGGAATTCAATCGACGCGAATGGCTGGGCGCAGGCGCGGCACTTGCCGGGATGGCCGCTCTGCCAAAGGTGGCGCAAGCTCAGGCGGCGTACACGGTTCCGGAGAGCATGATCCACCCCGAGCTGCGGCCCATCCTCCGCCAGTTCACCAGCACATTCGCTAAGATGCCTGCTTGGACGGTTGCCAACCTGCCAGAGCTGCGCAAGCCCTTCCCCTTCGCCGATTTCACGCCGCTGGCCACCGTTCCATATGAGCGGAAGGTCATTCCTGTGGGCAAGCCGCACCCGGACGTGCCGATCTATGTGATCAATGCGAAGCCCGGCACCAGCCGCCCCGCTATCCTGCACACGCACGGCGGCGGCTATGTCACAGGATCGGCAGAGACCTCTGTGCGCCAGATGCAGGAGCTTGCCGCCAAGCTCGACTGCGTTGTGGTCACGGTCGAATACCGCCTTGCGCCGGAAACGACTTATGCCGGGTCGATGGAGGACAATTACGCGGGTTTGAAATGGCTCCACGCCAATGCGGAATCGCTTGGCGTCGACCGCAGCCGCATCGCGGTGATGGGCGAAAGCGCGGGCGGCGGCCATGCGGCGATCCTTGCCCTGCTGGCGCGCGACCGGGGCGAGGTACCGCTCTGCTTCCAGTGCCTGATCTATCCCATGCTCGATGACCGCACCGGCACCACGCGCAAGGTGCAGCCTTGGGTCGGCGCGCTGGGATGGACACCGGCGCAGAACCGCTTTGGCTGGGAGAGCTTTCTGGGCGGCAAGCCGGGCGGCGCGAAGGCTCCGAAATACGCCGTTCCGGCGCGCATGGCAGACCTCAACGGCCTGCCGCCCGCCTTCATCGCCGTCGGCACGCTCGATCTGTTTTGCGATGAGGATATCGATTACGCGCAGCGGCTGAACAATGCGGGCGCACAGACCGAGCTGGTGGTCGTGCCGGGCGCGATCCACGGCTTCGACCTGATCGCGCTGATGTCCAAGGCCAAGCTTGGTTACTGGTTCGAAGGCGTCAAGCTCAATGCCCTGCGGCGGGGATTAGGCCTCCCCGCCGCCTGACGTTTTCTCAGTCTTCGAAGATCGCCACGGCCCGGGTCCAGCCGGCGCTGGCACCCTTGATCTTGTGCGGGAAGCACGAGATCATGAAGCCGGTCGAAGGTATGGCTTCCAAGTTGTGCATCTTTTCGATGTGGCAATAGCCGATGTCGACCCCGGCGCGGTGGCCTTCCCAGATCAGCTTCGGATTGCCGGTTTCCTTGACCTTTTGCGCAGTGTGGCTGAACGGCGCGTCCCATGACCAGGCATCGGTGCCGGTCACGCGCACGCCGCGCTCCAGCAGGTACATGGTCGCTTCATAGCCCACACCCGCGCCGATCCCGACATAGTTGGGATCGCGGTTGGCCAGCGCCATGCCGGCCGCGGTGTTGACGACGACGATATCGAGCGGCTTCAGATCGTGTCCGATGCGGTTAAGCTCATCCTCAACGTCCTGCGCGGTGACGACATAGCCATCCGGCTTGTCGCGGAAATCGAGTTTCACGCCGGGGTTGAAGAACCATTCGAGCGGCATCTGGTCGATCGTCTGCGCCGGCCGCGAACCGCCGGGGAGCGCGGCGTCCTGCGTCGGGTGATAGTGCCACGGCGCGTCGACATGGGTGCCGCTGTGCGTGGTCAGCTTGACCCATTCCGCCGCGCAGAACGGCTGGCCGCCATGCATGCCCTCGGCCTGCTCGGGATCGAACCAGTGGCCAAGCTCATGCTTGGTTTCGGCATGGACTTCGTAAGTGATGGTCGGCTTGAGGAACGGCGGATCGCTGATGATGTCATTCTCAAGCGTCATCGACAGGTCGACGTAACGGCGGGTCATGCTGTGTGTCCTCCAAGCGTTTCAGCGAACCAGTCGGCAATATAGTCGATGGCAAATGCGTGGTTGTCGGCGCCGACGTGTTCCACCCCGCCCTCGCGCGGCGTGAACCACTTGAGTTCGCGGCGCGGCGAATTGACCAGCTGGTCATAGGCCTGCTGGGCGTAGTCGGGCGAAATCTGGCGGTCGTTGACCCCGTGCGTGACGAGGAACGGCACCTTGATGCGGTCCATGTGGCCGTTGAGGTTCATGTCCTTCGACTTCTCCAGGAAGTCGTCCATGTCCTTCGCGCCGAACACCCAGAACACGTGGCCCCAGTAGTGCGGCACGGGGTTTTCGCCCTCGCGCTTCATCCGCTTGTACTGCACCTCGTGCCAGTTGTGGTTCGCGCCCCAAGCCGCGCCGCTCTTGAAGCGCGGTTCATAGGCCACCGCGCGCGGGGCAAAGTGACCGCCAAGCGAGATGCCGGTCATGCCGATGGCGTCCTTGTCCACATCGTCGCGGGTTTCGAGGTAATCGACGTAGGCCGAGGCCCAGCGTTCGCTGTAGGGCGTGGCTGGCAGGCCCTGCAGCCGCAGCGCCTCGCCGGTGCCGGGCTGGTCAACGCAGAGCGTATGGATGCCGCGCTTGGCGAGTGCGGCAGCCACGCCGCCCATCCACAGCATTTCCTTCATCGAATCGAGGCCGTTGCAATAGACCACGCAGGGCGCGGGGCCATCGACCGCAGCCTTGTGGAACAGACCGGTGATTTCCTTGCCCTCATAAGGGATCGCAATCCGCTCCACCGGGTCACCGGCCAGCTGCGTGCCCTTCAGGAAGTTGCCGATGGCCTTGGCATAGGTTTCCGCACGGCCCGGTGAGCCATGTGCCTGCATACGCTCGCCCGTCTGGTAGTAGATCGCCGAGCGCTTGAGCTTGTTGCCCGCCGAATACATGCGGCCCGCAGCGATATCCTCGTTGGCAAGGTCGGTCAGCTTGTCGGCCATCCTGACCCATTCGACCATGAATTCGTGCGTACCGGCATCTTCGCCCGCTTCGGCCTTGCCCTTCAGCGCTTCGATGATGTCGATAATCTCGCCGATGCGGCCGCCATTTTCCATGGCGATCGAGACGGACAGGTTCCAGACGTAGTTCGGGAACGGTTCGAAAAGTGCCATCGATCAGGCCTCCGACGCTTCGAACAGGCCCGGATTGGGCGCGGGATGCGGCATGGTCTGCGGACCGCCGATGCCGATGCCCCACTGGTCCATCACCAGCGGCGCAGGCGTGTAAGTGGTCGGCTGATGGCTCTCGAAATCGACCTCTTCCAGCTCGGAAGTGTATTCCACCGCGAACCCGCACGGGGTGACAAAGTAGGAGAAGGTGTTGTTGCCGGCCGTGTGGCGGCCTGGGCCCCACTGGATATTGGTGCCGGACTGCTTCAGCCGGTGGATGCCGCGCATCATGCCGTCCACGCAGGTCATGTCATAAGCGACATGGTTGAGGCACGGCGGCCCGGGCAGGATGGCGATGCGGTGGTGCGCCGAATTGCAGCGCAGGAAACCCATGAAATCGCCCAGCCAGTCGGACACCTTCATGCCCAGCACATCGACGAACCAGGCCATCAGTGCATGGTGATCGGGCGAGTGGAAGACGATGTGGCTGATCTTTACCGGTACGCCGTCCCAGCGCGCGACATCGGCCATTTCGCCGCGCGCGACGTCGCTCGACACTTCGAACATCATGCCGTCGGGGTTGAAGAAGCGGAAGCCATAACCGCCGCCCGGCGTGGTCAGCTCTCGCGGTTCGTGCACGATCTTGCAGCCCGAAGCCGCCACCTTGTCCCGCAGCGCGTCGACATCGGCGCGGCTATCCGCAGCAAAGGCGACGACGTCTACACGATTCACATCGCCCGAACGCAGGCGCACGACATGGTGTTCGTCATGTCCCTTGGCCTTGAACCAGGCCATGCCATCGTCTGACGGCACGGGATCGAGGCCCCACTTTTCGGTGTAGTAGGCGCGTTCCGCCTCAAGGTCGGTAACGGAATATCCAACATAGCGGATTTCGCTGATGCGGCTCATAGGTCTCCCTCTCAGATCGTCTGGACAACCGCCGCTGCCCGGCCGCAGCGCAGCCAGAGGGTCGGCGATCCCTTGTCGCCTTCCCTAGCAGATCGGCAAAACCATGCTGACGATTTATTCGCTTCGTTCCAATCGATCCGGTCGATAGGACAAACGCCTCGCACGCAAAAAAGGGCGACCGGATGACCCTGGCCGCCCTGTTTGAACACGTGCTGCCCAGCGCTTGGGCCGCAGGCTGATCAGAACTTCAGGTTCTGCGAAATCCTGCGGAAATCTTCGAGGTCCTTGCCGAAAAAGTAGATCGCCGGCGCCTCGTAAGTCACCATGTAAAGCTTCTTGTTGATGATCGTCGCCACGGCCTCGCCCTTGCGCTCAACTTCATCTTCGCCGCGCATGTAGGAATAGGTGAAGCGGATCGCCTGCTTGCCGTTTATGGTGGCAAGGTCCTGGCTATCAATGTTCATCCGGTTGACCTGATACTGGCTGCGATAGGTCGATTCCAGCAAGGTGGGAATGTCAGGCAGAAGCATGTTCCCAGCGATTTTCGGCAGCGGTGCTTCTTTCTTGTTGCGTTCCTTGTAGATCGGCAGGCCGGGAGCAATCCCGCCAAAGAACGACACCTTGTTGAGATTGTCGCCATCGCGCGTCCAGGTTTCGACGCCCGGTCCGTCGGTACGGCTGAGCTTGTTCCATTCCCCCGATGTGGTCGTTGTGATGGTCGATTTGGCAATGCCCTTGTGCTCGCCGGGGGCGATAAGCGAATTCGCGCTCGCCCCGCCGGCCTGAACCAGCACAAGTGCGGCGATGATCAGGTTAGTTTTCATTTTCATCATCTTAGTTTCCTGCCAGCATCTTGATGACATTTATGTCCGAGGCATCGGGCTTCAACGCCAGATATTGCTTTAACGAGGCCTTGCCTTCGGCTTCCTGCCCGTTCCTAAGCAGCGAAAGACCCAGTTCGCGATGCACCTCTGGCGCGGTGTAACCCTTGGCAATCGCCTCTCGGAACAAGTCGGCAGCCGTCGCCAGATCGCGCGGATTGGCCCGCTGGCGGAAAAGCTCACCACGGGCGAAAAGCAGGTCCCCGGTCCAGCCTTCAACCTGTGACAGCGTCTGCAACAGGTGCTCACTGCCACCAAAGTCATTGGATTTGACCTGAGCCGCCAGCAGACGCGGCATGAAGGGGCGAAGGGCCTCGCGGTATTCCTTGGCGCGCAGTTCGCCCTGCTTGCCCAGCTTGTCCGCCTCCGCCTTGAGATAGGCCGCGCGCTCAGGCGTCGCCGGGTGCGTACCGAAAAAGTCCGCCTTGTATTCGCGCCCCGGCTTGAGCCCGCGGGCAACCGAGCGCGCATCGGCTTCGGCCATGATGTACTGCCACACCTGCGAAGCGGCGTGCGGATCATAGGGCGAATTGGCCATGTACTTGAAGCTCAGCATGTCGGCCGCGGCTTCCTGGTCTCGGCTGAACTTGAAGTAAGTTCCGATCACGGCGATCTGCAGCGATGACGCCGCATCGGACATGCTGGTTCCGCCGCCGTAATAGGCCCCTGCCGCGCCGATCACCCCGATCCAGGCGGCAAGCCCCGCTGCATCGCGCGCCTTCTTGATGCCCATCACACCGTGCCGCAATTCAAAATGGGCGAATTCGTGCCCGAGGATGGAAGCCAGTTCTGCTTCGTTCCGGGCGCGCAGCAAGAGGCCGGTCCACACCCGCATGGTCCCGTTGGGCGCCATCGACGCGTTGAACTGCGGCACCTCGACGATGTAAATGCGGGCGCTGTTGCAGCGGTCTTCGCCCACCTGACGGCACAACACGCCTTTGACATATTTGGCGAGCGCATCGTCGCGAACGAGCAGGGCGGAATCGCGGAGCACGCGCTCGCCTTCGTCGGCCTCCATCCACAGGCCGCGCTCGTCCTTGGTTTGCGGCTCATAGGCCTTGGCATAAGGCGGCAGCGGGTCTGCCGCCCGGGCAGGCACGGATGCCGTGCCGGTAACAGCGAGAGCCGCCAGCAGGGCCGCCCTAAGTGCGCCGCACACGGTTATTTTTCCCTGCAGTCGCAGCAACCTCGGGCGCGCGGCCGGGGAAGCCCTGGAGCAATTGCTCAACCCGCTTCACCGCTCCTTCCGGAGTACGCAGGTCTCCGCCCATCTGCCGGTCGGCATTGAGCCAGACCAGTTCACCCGTCCTGAGATCAATCAGGCCGGCATGACCCCAGTGGACCCCAGAGGTAACCGAGACGCCGCCCATGGCAGCGAACAGCTGGAGCATCTTGCGGCCTGCCGAACCGTAGCCGTCATAAGTGTTGATGAAGAGCGCATAGTCCGCGCCCTTGAGCGAGGTCAGATCGGCAATTCCTGTGCCGACGCCCCATTCGAAGGTATCCTTGCGCTTCTTTGTAGGTAGCCGGTTGCCGGGAAAGAACTGGTATTCGATCACCGAGTCCGCGAGCGTGCCGAACAGGTTCGAATACTGCGTGGCCATGGCAGCATCGCCGCTGACCCCTTCCTCGTACTCGATCACGGTATTGCCAAGATTGCCCTGGTTCGCCTTCAGCGCCTTGGCGACATATTCGCGCGCATTAGCCGTCCATTCTGCGTTCGGGGTGATGACCCCGCCGGTGGACTGTGAGCCAACCCTGATCGTCGGGCGCATCAGCACGATCTTGACCGTGCCGGGCTGCAGTTTGAACCCGGGTTTGGTCGCGCTCTTGTCCTGAGCAATGGCCGATGGCGCAAATGCGGCAAATAGCAAGGCGAGCGCAGCCGCGGCCGCGCGCGCAAATCCAGTTTTCATGGCAAGTTTCCCCAAGAGCCTCCACCGCCGAGCCTATCGCAGGATTTGCGGCGCGCAAGGGGCAGCTTGTAAAAACTGGTTCAGTTCAGAGCCTTCTTAATCAGCTCGTTGACCACGCCGGGGTTGGCCTTGCCCTGCATGGCCTTCATCGTCTGGCCGACGAAGAAGCCGAACAGCGCTTCCTTGCCGCCCTTGTACTGCTCGACCTTGTCGGCATTGTCGGCAAGGACCTTGGCCACGGCGGCTTCGATCGCGCCGGTGTCGGAAGTCTGCTTGTTGCTGTCGATCTCTGCGCCAAGGTCGATGTCGCTGGTGAGGTAGGAGGCGAAGATCTCCTTCGCCTTGCTGCCCGAAATCACCCCGTCAGCCGCCGCGACGATCAGCGCGACGTTGGCTTCGACCGTGTTCTTGGGATGGGCCGCGCCTTCGTCGACCGACTTGAGCACGCCCGCGCGTTCGGAGAGCAGCCAGTTGGCGACGCGCTTGGCGACATCGCCCTCACCCTTGCCGCTGGCCTTGACCACGGCGGCGAGCAGTTCCTCGAACTGCTGGTAGGTTTCGACTTCCATGGTGAGCTGGCCGGCATCGTAAGGCGACAGGCCGAGCGCATTCTCATAGCGGTGGCGCTTGGCATCGGGCAGTTCCGGCAGGCTTGCGCGGCATTCCTCGAGGAAGGCGTCGTCCAGTTCGAGCGGAAGCAGGTCAGGATCGGGGAAGTAGCGGTAATCGTGCGCGTCTTCCTTCGACCGCATAGAGCGGGTTTCGTTGCGGTCCGGATCGTAAAGCCGGGTTTCCTGCACCACCTTGCCGCCGCTTTCGATCAGGTCGACCTGGCGGTTGGCCTCAGCCTCCACCACGGCCATGACGAAGCGGACGGAATTGACGTTCTTGGTTTCGGTGCGTGTGCCGAACTCCTCGCCCGGACGGCGGACCGAGACGTTGACGTCTGCGCGCATCGAGCCCTGGTCCATGTTCCCGTCGCACGAGCCGACATAGCGCAGGATCGTCCTCAGCTTCGCAAGGTAAGCCCCTGCTTCGGCAGGCGAACGCATGTCCGGCCGGCTGACGATTTCCATCAGCGCCACGCCCGAGCGGTTGAGGTCGACATAGGACATGGTCGGATGCTGATCATGCATCAGCTTGCCGGCGTCCTGCTCGACATGGATGCGCTCCACACCGATCACCTTCACGTCCTCGGGGTTCTTGGGATCGAGCGCGATCTCGATCTGCCCTTCGCCGACGATGGGATGGTAAAGCTGGCTGATCTGGTAGCCCTGCGGCAGATCGGCGTAGAAGTAGTTCTTGCGGTCGAACCGGCTCCACTTGTTGATCTGCGCGCCGATCGCCATGCCGGTGCGCACCGCCTGACGGATGCACTCGCGGTTCGGCACGGGCAGCATGCCGGGCATGGCCGCATCGACGAGGCTGACCTGGCTGTTCGGCTCGGCCCCGAAAGCAGTCGCCGCGCCCGAGAACAGCTTCGAATTCGACGTGACCTGCGCATGGACTTCGAGGCCGATCACGACCTCCCATTCGCCCGTTGCGCCCTGGATGCGATATTCGCTCATCTTACCACCACTTTTCCGGCTTGGCCGAGAACTGCGCCCTCTGCTCGATGGCAAGGCCCGCGTTCAGCACGCCCTGCTCGTCAAATGCCTTGCCGACGATCTGCAGGCCGAGCGGCAGGCCCTCGCGGTTGAGGCCGGCGGGGACGCTCATTGCGGGCAGGCCAGCCAGCGAAGCCGGCACGGCGAACACGTCGTTGAGGTACATCGACAGCGGATCGCTCGTCTTTTCGCCAAGGCCGAAAGCGGCGGTCGGCGCGGTGGGGGCGAGGATCACGTCGACCTGCTTGAACGCCTCGGCAAAGTCGCGGCTGATCAGGGTGCGGACCTTCTGCGCCTGCGTATAATACGCGTCATAGAAGCCGGCCGAGAGCACGTAGGTGCCGATCAGGATGCGGCGCTTCACCTCGGGGCCGAAACCGGCGGCGCGGGTGGCGGCGTACATGTCCTGCAGACCAGCGCCCTCGGGCAGGTCGCGCAGGCCGTATCGCACGCCGTCATAACGCGCGAGGTTCGACGAAGCTTCGGCCGGGGCGACAATGTAATAGGCCGGCAGCGCATACTTTGTGTGCGGCAGGCTGATCTCGACGATTTCCGCGCCCGCGTCCTTGAGCCAGGCAATGCCCTGTTCCCACGAAGCGAGGACGTCCGCGTCCATGCCGTCCATGCGGTATTCGCGGGGGATGCCGACCTTCTTGCCGCGCATGTCGCCCGAAAGGCCCGCTTCCCATTCGGGCACCGGCATGTTCAGGCTGGTCGAGATCCTTGGGATCGAACCCGGCCATGGCTTCCAGCATGATCGCGCAGTCGCGCACGTCGCGCGCCATCGGGCCGGCCTGATCGAGCGAACTGGCGAAGGCAACGATGCCCCAGCGCGAGCAGCGGCCGTAAGTCGGCTTGATGCCCGAAATGCCGGTGAAGGCGGCAGGCTGGCGGATCGAGCCGCCGGTGTCGGTGCCGGTCGCCGCCGGACAGAGCCGCGCGGAAACGGCGGAGGACGAACCGCCCGAGGAACCGCCCGGAGCCATCGCGGCGTTGCCGCCGTCGTTGCGCTTCCACGGGCTGATGACATTGCCGAAATAGCTCGTCTCGTTCGACGAACCCATAGCGAACTGGTCAAGGTTGAGCTTGCCGAGCATGCCCGCGCCGGCATCCCACAGCTTCTGGCTGACCGAGCTTTCATACTCGGGCGTGAAGCCTTCGAGCATGTGGCTGGCCGCGGTGGTCTGTACGCCCTTGGTGGCGAACAGGTCCTTCATGCCGATCGGCACGCCGCCCATCTTGCCCAGCGGCTGGCCGGCGGCGCGGCGCGCGTCGGTGGCCTTGGCGGCTTCTACCGCCAGTTCGGGAGTCGTGACGATGAAGGCGTTGAGCGCACCGGCAGCGGCGACATTGGCGTTGAACGCCTCGGCCACTTCCACGGCGGTGAAATCGCCCTTGGCAACGCCATCGCGGATGGCGGCGACGCCGAGTTCGGTAAGGTCAGTCATTTATTCAATCACCTTCGGCACGCCAAAGAAGCCGTGTTCGGCCGCCGGAGCATTGGCGAGAACGGCATCGCGCACGCCGCCGCCGGTCAGCGGATCGGCGCCGACCACGTCGTCGCGCAGGCGCTGGTGGTTTTCGATCACGGCGGTCATCGGCTCAACGCCGGTGACATCGACTTCGCCAAGCTGTTCGACCCAGGCGAGGATGCCGTTGAGTTCGGGCACCATGGCCGCGATCTCGTCTTCAGTAACCTTGATGCGGGCCAGCGAGGCAATCTTGGCCACGGTGGCGGTATCGACCGACATGATCGGGACCCCTTAGCTGGAAATTACTGCTGCGGTTCAGAGCCGGGTGCGCCCGGCGGGAGCGGCACAGGCTCACCCCGGCTACCCGGAGCGGTACGGCCGCCCTGCCGCATGCGCTGCTGCTGCATCTGCTGCATCATCGCCTGCTGCATCTGGAACTGCTGGAAATCCATGAAGCCCAGCAGCTCGATGTCGAAATAGAGGTCGCTGTTCGCCGGGATGGGGCCATTGTCCTTGTCACCGTACCCGACCTTTGCCGGGATCATGACCTGGTACTTGCCGCCCTTCTGCATCGCGGACAGCGCGGTGGTGAAGCCCGGGATCACGCCCTGCAGCGGCATCGGCACCTGTTTGTTCTCGTCAAAGACGGTACCGTCCTTGAGCGTGCCCTTGTAGTTGATCAGGGCAACGTCGCTGGTCTTGGGCGAATCGCCCTCACCTGCCTTCAGCGTGATGACCTGCACGCCGCCATCGAGCGTACCGTAGCCGCGCGTCGTGCCCCAGGCGAGGCCTGCCCCGGCAGCGACCAGCGCCAGCGCGCCAAGCCAGACTTTCGCCACCGAACCCTTGGCAACGGGCTGAAGGGGCACGCGGGTAATTTCGGTCATGGGCAGATCCTGTGTGCAGAATGCAGAAAGGGCGCGGTATTGCTCCGCGCCCCTTTGGCCCAACGCAATGTTGGGAGCAAGCCTTTGAAGCTTACTTTACGCCGTCGCGTTCCATGCGCTTGCGCTCCATCTTGCGGGCGCGGCGAACGGCAGCGGCCTTTTCACGGGCGCGCTTTTCCGAGGGCTTTTCATAGTGACGGCGCAGCTTCATTTCGCGGTACACGCCCTCACGCTGCAGCTTCTTCTTGAGCGCGCGGAGAGCCTGATCAACATTGTTGTCGCGAACCATGATCTGCATAAAAAACCAAACCTCACAATCGGTGGCGAGAGCCCGCCTCAATGCGGGAATCACCGAAACCGGAAAATACGAAAACGTGCCGAATCCCTTGCAGGATCGGCTCGAACCGGCGGGCGGCTAGCAAAGAGTCGCACCGATGGCAAGCGATTGGCGGTGAAAATTGCCTCTGCTGCCATTGTGCAACACCTGCGCCTGTGGTGACAGGTGCCATGCACACCAGCTTCACGAGCGCCGACTGGGCCGTCCTTATCGGTTATGTAGCCCTGCTGTCCATCGCCGGCTGGCTGACGACCCGGCGCGGCATGGACAGCGAGGGATACTTCCTTGCCGGCCATCATGCCCCGACCTGGCTGGTGGCGATTTCGGTTCTGTCCACGGTGCAGAGCGCCGCGACCTTCCTTGGCGTGCCGGACAACTCCTATCGCGGCAATTACACCTACATCGGCGGGGTTTTCGCGGCGCTGGTGGCGGCGTGGATCGCCGGCAACGTCCTGATCCCGCGCTTTTACGCCATGCGGGTGACGACGGTATACGAACTGCTGGAGGCGCGCTTTGATGCGATGGCACGGCGGGCGGCAGGGGTGATGTACCTCTTGGGCCGCATCCTCGCCAGCGGGGCACGGCTCTACCTTGCCGCGATTGCCGTCTCGATGATCCTGTTCCTCGACATAGAACCGCGCCACATCGTCATCGCATCGGGCCTGCTCCTGGTGTTCGGCCTCGTGTTCACTTTCATGGGCGGGCTGGAATCGATCATCTGGTCCGATCTGGTGCAGGTGGTGCTCTATGTCGGCGCGGCGCTGGTCGTGGCCATCACGCTCTGGGCCAGCCTGCCGATGAGCACGGGCGAGGCGATCTCGGCGCTGGCGAACGCGCCCGGCGGTAACAAGCTCGCAGCCGTCGACTGGTCGCTAAACCTCTCCGCCCCCTTCGGTCTCTTCGCCGTGCTGACCGGCGTGATGCTGCTCAACCTTGCTTCCTCAGGCCTTGATCAGGATATCACCCAGCGCCTGCTCGCCTGCGAGGATGCGGCCAAGGGTCGGCGGGCGCTCTATGCCTCGGTGGTCGTCTCGCTGCCGGTGATCGCCCTGTTCCTCGTCATCGGCTCGCTGCTTTGGCTGCATTACGAAGGCGCGGCGGCGACCAGCTTCAATGGCGAGAAGGTGACCGTGTTCATGCACTATATCCTCTCCGAGGTGCCGCCCGGCCTGCGCGGGCTCGTCACCGTGGGGGTGATTGCGGCGGCGGCGATCAATTCGGGGCTGATCTCGATGGCCAACGTGCTGGTCAACGACCTCTACCGCCCCTTCGCCGGTCCGAAGAGCGAGGCGCATTTCGTCCGCGCCGGGCGGGTGGCGAGCGTGGTGCTTGGCCTCGCGCTCTTCGCCATGTCGATCCTGTCCTATTACTGGCAGCGCTATTCGGACGCCGCCCTGCTCGATTTCGTGCTGGGGGTGATGAGCTTTGCCTATTCGGGCCTGCTGGGGGTCTACGGGGTGGCGCTGTTCACGCGGCGCGGCAATTCGGCGAGCGTGATCGCGGCCTTCCTGGGGGGCTTCCTGACAGTGCTGGCGTTCCAGCCCTACGTGATCGACTCGATGGGCTTTCCGGCAGCGATGAAGACCATCGCCTTCCCATGGCAACTGGTGGTCGGAACCGCGGTGGCAGCGCTTGTTTGCGCGCTCGGATCGCCAAAGCCGAAGCTCTAGCGCAGCACGGGGTCCGTCGAGGCAATCCGCAAGTCGTGCATCTGCGCGAGGTAGCGTTCGTAATAGGGCTTGTGGCTTGCCCCGACGATGGCGAGCGTCCGCGAACCGGGGGTCCGCGCCGCGACTTCGCGGATATTGGCGACCATGCGCAGGTTGCGCGTCTCCCACCAGCCGACATAGCGCCGACCGTAATGCTGCGGCGAGGAATCGAGCAGTTGCGCGCCGAAATCGGAATTGAAATTGAGCCGGGCCGTCGTCTTGCTGTTGTAGAAACGGTAAAGCGCCATCATGCCATCCGTGGTCAGCGCCGCTTTTTCCAGCGGGGTCACCAGCTTGCGGAACTGCCGGGTGCCGGGGTTGGACCAGCCCTTTTGGATCGCTTCTTCATAGGCCGCCTGATCGGGATAGCTCTCGTCAGAGGTGTGATCGTCGACCGAAAAGACCCGCTCATGCCCCAGCCGCGCGGCGAGGCGGGCGGCGATCTGGTAATTCTCGTTCATGCGGCGCGATGTGCGTTCCAGCTGCTTGAGCAGTTCCGCATCGATACCATCGCCTTCCCGGCGTTCGGCTGCGGGCAGGCGCAACCATTGCACCAGCGCCGAAGCGGGTTCTCCCCCGGCAAGGAAGACCGCGGCCAGATGGCGCCGCTGGGCCAGTGTGGGATCGGCAGGCCACGCGGCAAGCAGCTTCTCCGCCTCCGCAGTCGCCGCGGGCACGTCCAGCCCGGTTGCATCGTGCGCCGCCTTGCGGTTGCCGCAGTAATCCTTGGCCGTCTGCTCATAGCGGGCTGGATTGCGCTCAAGCAGGTCGCATTGCGTGCCCGAAAGGCCCTCTATCGCAATCGCCTGCGGCTTCCACGCGGCCAGCCGGTCCATCAGCGGATCGAGCACACGCGGGTCGAGCGCATCGCCAAATTGCGAGAGGTGCGGCGTGCCGAGCACGAGGACCTCGCTGGGCTTCCCCGCATAGGGAGCTGCTCCGGCACTGGCATGGAGTGCGGAGAGCGGCGTGGACGCAAGGAGCAGGGCAGCGGCGGCTTTGCGGGTCATCGGATGGCGGTTCCCTTGAAACGATACCCGTCACTATTGGCTCGCGATGTGTATTTCAATAGTAATACACCAAGCTTCCTTCTCTGGTCAGAGCCCGTCGCTGCGGCTAAGGGCCTTGCCATGACACCCCCAAGCTTCATGGCAAGTTCCGCCCTCGTGGCCATCGGTGGCGGCATCGGCGCGTGGCTGCGCTTTGCCACCGGCGCGGCATGGACCCGCGCTATCGGCCCGGTCGCGGCCGCCGCATTTCCGTGGGCGACGCTCACCGTCAACGTGCTCGGCAGCCTTGCCATGGGCCTGCTGGCGGGCTGGCTGGCGCGGCATGGCAATGCCGGAGAGCCTGCGCGCCTGCTGCTCGGCGTCGGCGTGCTGGGCGGGTTCACCACCTTTTCCGCCTTCAGCCTGGAATTCGCCCTTCTGATCGAGCGCGGGCAGCCGGGGCTGGCCATGGGCTATGCCGCACTCTCGCTGGTCGCGGGATTCATCGCGCTCTTCGCGGGTCTCTATTTCATGAGGGCAGTAGCATGAGCGGCGATGACACAAACGTCCGCCAGTTCACCGTGCAGGCCGATGACGACGGCGTACGGCTGGACCGCTGGTTCAAGCGCCACTTGCCGCAAGTCTCCTTCGCCATGGTGAGCCGCTGGGCGCGCACCGGGCAGATCCGCGTCGACGGCAAGCGCGCGGCGGTGGAAGACCGGCTCGCCAAGGGCCAGGTCCTGCGCGTGCCCCCCGGCGGTGCCAGCCCTGAACGCGGCCCCCGCGCTCGCAAGCCGCTGACCGAGGAACAGCTTGCCCAGGCCGACGCCATGGTCATCCACCGCGACCGCGCCGCCATCGTGCTCAACAAGCCGCCGGGCCTTGCCACACAGGGCGGTTCGGGCACGTTCGAGCATGTCGACGGCCTGCTCGATGCCTTTGCACAGGACGGCCCCCGCCCGCGCCTCGTCCACCGGCTCGACAAGGATACCTCCGGGGTGCTGCTCGTCGCGGCCACTCCCGGCAGCGCGGCCTATTTTTCCAAGCGCTTTTCCACCCGTTCGGCGCGCAAGATTTATTGGGCTCTGGTTTCCGGCATCCCCGAGATCAAGGAAGGCCTGATCGACCTGCCGCTGGCCAAGCAGCCCGGCACCGGCGGCGAAAAGATGATGGTCGACAAGAGCGAGCAGGGCCAGCCCGCCAAGAGCCGCTACCGCGTGATCGACCGCGCCGGCAATCGCGCTGCACTGGGTCGAACTGCAACCGCTGACCGGGCGCACCCACCAGCTGCGCGTCCACATGGCGGCGATCGGCCACCCGATCATCGGCGACGGCAAGTATGGCGGGCCCGAGGCGTTCCTTTCCGGCTCGATCAGCCGCAAGATGCACCTCCACGCGCGCCGCCTGATCATCGACCACCCGGACGGCGCGCCGCTCGACGTGACCGCCGAACTGCCACCGCATTTCGCCGCCAGTCTTGCCCAGCTCGGGTTCGAGGAAGCAGACGGCGAAGCGGTGATCGAGGCCCCTGTCCGCGCGCCCAAGGACGAGGAAAAGGCTGCCGCCAAGGCTCACGCCAAGCAATACCGCAAGGAACGCCGCGGCGAGCGCAAGGGCCGCAAGAGCGGGGAACGCGCGCCTGCGGGCCGTGCCGGATCGCGTGATGAAGCGCCGAAAAGCGCGGGCCCAAGAAGGGCAAGGGCTCTCCGGCCCCCGCAGCCAAGGCACCTGCGAAGCGCCCTGCCCCTGCCCGTCCCAAGGGACCGGCCAAGCCCGGCGCACCCCGAAAGCCGCGTTGATGCACCCCAACGCCCTGTTCCGCTCCGAAGACCGCGACCTGTTTGCCGCGCTGATCGACGAGATCGGCTTCGGCATGGTCTTCGCCCAGACGCCGGACGGGCCGCGCGTCGCCCATGTGCCGCTGCTCTACACGGGTGACGGCGCGGTGCAGTTCCACCTGTCGCGCGGGAATGCGCTGGCGAAGCACTTGCCCGGAATGACCGCACTCGCCGTGGTCAACGGGCCGGACGCCTATGTCTCCCCGCGCTGGTATGATGATGCCGAGCAGGTGCCGACCTGGAACTACATCGCGCTCGAAATGGAAGGCCCTGTGCGCCAGATGGACAGCGACGGCCTCCGTGGCCTCCTAGAAGCGCTGAGTGAGCGCAACGAGGCGCGCGTCGTGGGCGGCACGCCGTGGACCATGGACAAGATGCCTGCGGACAAGCTGCGCTCGATGATGGGCGGCATCATCGGCTATGAACTGGAAGTGCGCGGCTGGCGGCCAACGCTGAAGCTCAGCCAGAACAAGCCTGCCGACGAACGCGCGCGGGTGGTTGAGGCGTTAGAGGCTCAGGGCGCGCTGGCGCTTGCCCAGCTGATGCGGACACTCGCGCCGTGAGCCAGCGCCTCGCCGTATTCGATTGCGACGGCACGCTGGTCGATGGCCAGGCCTCGATCTGCGAGGCGATGGAAGCGGCCTTTGCCGAGGCCGGCCTGCCCGCGCCTGACCGCCATGCCGTACGCCGGATCGTCGGCCTCTCCTTGCCACAGGCGGTGCGCCGCCTGTCGCCCGGTTGTCCGCCCGATGTCGAGGCGCTGGCGGTCGACGCCTACAAGCGCGCTTACCGCAGTGCGCGCGAACAGGGCCGGATTGCCGAGCCACTGTTCGCTGGCATCGCACCGCTGATCGAGCGGCTGCACGGCGCCGGTTGGCTGCTTGGCGTTGCCACCGGCAAGAGCGACCGGGGACTGACGCACTGCCTTGCCACCCATGGCCTGACTGACCGCTTTGCCACCTTGCAGACGGCAGACCGCCATCCATCGAAACCGCACCCCTCGATGATGGAGGCGGCGCTCGCCGATACGCTCGCTGACCCGGCACTTACCGTGATGATCGGCGACACCGCCTTCGACATGGCGCTGGCGATCAATTCGGGCGTGCGCGGCATTGGGGTTGCCTGGGGATATCACGAGGCGGAAGAACTTCTCGCCGCGGGCGCCGAATGGGTGGCCGAAACACCGGATCAACTAGGGGAGTACCTGTTATCATGAGCACACCCGAACAGGATGCGCTGGCGAAAAAGCGCTTCATGGCGATCAACCTTGTCCGCATGTCTGGCGTGGTGATGATCCTCGTCGGCTTGCTTTGTGCGCTCGACAAGATCGACATTCCCGGCGCGCGCATGATCGGGGTGGTTTTCATTTTGATCGGCTTCCTCGACGTGTTCGTCGTCCCCGCGCTTCTGGCCAAGCGTTGGAGAAGCTGACGCCGTGAAGAGGTTCTGGAAGGAAGCCGGCGCCTCGCCGGTCGAAGGCGGCTGGCAGGTCATGCTGGATGGGCGGCCGCTGAAAACGCAGGGCAAGCGCCAGCAGGTTGTGCCCAGCGAGGCACTTGCGCGCGCCCTTGCGCAGGAATGGGCGGATCAGGGCGAGGAAATCGACCCCGCCGGTTTCGTCCTGCGCGACATGGCCGACTATGCGATCGACGTGATCGCCCAGGACCGCGCCGAAACCGTGCGCGCACTGCTCGCCTACGGCGAGACCGACACCCTGTGCTACCGCGCCGAACCGGGCGAGGCCCTCGCGCGGCGGCAGGACGCCGTGTGGGAGCCGCTGCTCAAGGAAGCCGAGGGCCTCTGGGACCTGCGCTTCGAACGGGTGAGCGGCATCATGCACCACCCCCAGCCGCCCGAAACGCTCGAACGCCTGCGCGCCGTGCTGGAAGCGCAGGATGATTTCACGCTGGCGGCCCTGCGCTCACTCTCAGGCATCTCCGCTTCACTGACGATCGCACTGCTGGCCGCCGACGGGGCGCACGCCATTGATGCGCTGTGGCAGGCAAGCGAACTGGAGGAACTCTACCAGGCCGAACTATGGGGCGCCGATGCCGAGGCCGAGGCGCGTCAGGGCAAGCGACTTCGGGACTTTGAGGCGGCGGTGCGCTTTGCGGGACTGGTGCGGGGTTAACCCACCCAGTCGGCAACCTCCGCCGCTACCTGGTTCGCCGCGCGATTGAGCGCTGGGGCGACCAGTTCCGGCTTGGCCCCAATCCCGGGCACCTTGGCTTCGAACCGCCGCGTGCTCACCGCGCCAGCAGCGCCGCTGAGGACAGCGTCAAACCGCACGATGACCGCTTGTTCGCGGGCATCATAGCCGAAAGCGCTCAGCCGGCCGCCGAGGCGGTTGCGGCTGGTGTTGATGCCGTCATCGCCAACGAAGACCATGCGCTTGCCGCCGGCGCGGATCGTTTCGGCCAGCAGGGTGCCGAACAGGCGCGAGGGGCGTTCGACCCATGCCGACTTGGGCAGGTAGGCGACATTGCTCTCGTCCACCTGCACCGCGATGCGGGTGTTGGCGATGGACTGGTCGGTTTCCGGATCGTCGACGACGAGCGACTGCGCGGTGGTACCCGACAGTCCGGTGCCGGCCGCCAGCGTCTTGGCCGGGGTCAGAGTGAACAGCGTCGGCGGAGGCTTGCCGCCGCCAAGGCCGAGGCAGCCCGACAGGGCGAGGACAAGCCCGAGGGCGGCGGCTGCGCCGAGGCGAGCTGTTTGGCGCTGGGTCATGGCGGTCATCATCCTCATTGCTTGTAGTCGGGCAGCTTTTGCCCGCCGAGCAGCGCGCCGGCGCCCTTTTCGTCGATCTTTTCGGTAACGTCGCGCAGCGCCTTGGTCGTCGCGCGCAGATCGCGGATCGCGGCTTCGGCCTGCGGCAGGGTGCTTTCCGACAGCTGGTTAAGCCCCGGCCGCGCATCGTTAAGCGCGCCCTGCAGCGAGATCCGCCGCGCGTTTGGCCGATCCCAGCGTCTCGCGCAGCTGGCGAGCCAAAGCCTGCCCGTCGCTGCCGAGAATGTTGTTGGCTGACCCGGCCACCTGCTCGAAGCTCGCCAGGGTGGCGCTCGCCTGCTTGAGCGTGACCTGGAGCTCCGCCAGCGTGCCCTTCACCTGCGGCGAGGCATCGGCAAGGTTGGCGGTCAGCTTGTCGGTATTGGCGAGGATGCCTTTGATCGACCGCTGGTTTTCATCCGACAGCAGCGTATTAAGCCGTTCGGTCACCGTGGCCAGCCGCTCGATCAGCATCGGCGCGTTGGACAACAGCTCGCCCAGCCCGCCGCGCTTGGTCGGGATCACCGGCACCTGCCCCGGCCCCGGTCCTGGCTCGGTTATCGGTTCCGCGCCGCGCACGCCGCCGTTGAGCTGGATGGTCGAATTGCCGGTAAAGCTGCCACTGGATCGTCGCCGTGGTGCCCTGCAGGATCTTGACCTTCTTCTCCACCTCGATGCGCACGCGCACAAAGCTTGGATCGGCTGGCCACAGCTCGATCTGCGAGATCTGACCGGCGGGAACGCCCGCATAGTTGATCGTCGTGCCTTCGGTCAGTCCGTCGACCGACTGCTTGAAGAAGATGTCGTATTCCTGCCGGTCGCCCTTGCCGAGCTGGGCGATCCAGATCACGAAAGCCGCGACCATCGCCAGCAGGAACAGCGTGACCGCACCTACCCAGACATGATTTGCTCTGGTCTCCATAGGTTTGCTTATGCCCCTCTGTCCGGCGACTTGTCCACCTTGTCAGCCGCGTCGCGTCCGCGCTTCTGGCTGGCCTGCGCCGCCCGGCCGCGCGGGCCGTTGAAATATTCCTGGATCCACGGATGATCGGTGGCGAGCAATTCGGGGATCGTGCCAACGGCGATCACCTTTTTGTCCGCCAGCACGGCCACCCGGTCACAGATCTCGTACAGCGTATCGAGATCGTGCGTGATCAGGAATACCGTAAGCCCCAGCGTGGCCTGAAGTTCCTTGGTCAGGTGATCGAAAGCCGCCGCGCCGATGGGATCGAGCCCGGCGGTGGGCTCGTCAAGAAACAGCAGGTCGGGATCGAGCGCCAGCGCACGGGCAAGGCCGGCGCGCTTTTTCATGCCGCCCGAAAGCTCAGAAGGGTACTTGTCCGCGGCATTGTCCGGCAGGCCGGAGAGGCGAACCTTGTAATGGGCAATCTCGCGCCGCAGCTGGTCGCCGATCTCCGGATAGAACTCGCGCAGCGGCACCTCGACATTTTCCGCCACGGTGAGCGTCGAGAACAGCGCACCGCCACTGGAACAGCACGCCCCAGCGGCTGCGGATGTCGATATCGTCGTCGTCGTGCGCCTCGGTAATCGATTCGCCGAGCACGTCGATCGAACCTTCCTCGGGGATCTGCAGGCCGATGATCGAGCGCATCAGCACCGACTTTCCGGTGCCCGACCCGCCAACCACGCCGATGATCTCGCCCCGGTTGACCGTGAGGTCGAGATTGTCATGGATCACCTGGTCGCCAAAGGCATTGCGCAGGCCCTTGATGACGATCGGATGATCGTCCTTGAACCGTTCGTGCACCACGTCGGTACGGATATCGTCGGGGATCTCGTTCATCCCCAGCCCACTTCGGTAAAGAACACGGCGAAGAACGCGTCCATGACAATGACCATGAAGATCGCCTGGACCACCGCCATTGTGGTGCGCATGCCCACTTCCTCGGCATTGGCCTTGACCTGCATGCCTTGGTAGCAACCGGTCATCGCGATGACGAGGCCGAAGAACGGCGCCTTGACCAGCCCCACCCAGACGTCGTGGATCGGCACGACTTCCTGGATGCGGGTGAGGAATGTCATGAAGGGGATGCCCAGCGTGAACGACGAAATCACCGCGCCGCCGACGATCGCCATGATCGCGGCATAGAAGCCCAGCAGCGGCATCATCAGCACCGAGGCAAGGATGCGCGGGATGACCAGTGCCTCGATCGGCGAAACGCCGATGGTGCGCATCGCGTCGATTTCCTCGGTCAGCTTCATCGTGCCGAGCTGCGCGGCAAAGGCGCTGCCCGATCGGCCCGCGACCATGATCGCGGTCATCAGCACGCCGAGTTCGCGCATTGCGATGCGGCCGGTCAGGTTCACAGTGAGCATTTCCGCGCCGAACTGCTGCAACTGGACCGCGCCCTGCTGGGCAATGACGATGCCGACAAGGAAGCTCATCAGCCCGATGATGCCGAGCGAATTGATGCCCACCAGTTCGAGCTGGTGCACCATCGCCTTGCCGCGCACCTTCGACGGATGGCGGATCAGCTGCCAGGCATCGACAAGGATTTCGCCCAAAAAGGCGGTGATCTTAACCGTGCCGAGCCAGGTCGTCACCGTCAGGATGCCGGTTGCTTCCAGCACGCGGGTGACGGCGTTTGGCCGTTCGGGCCGCCTCACCTCTACCTTTTCATCGGTTTCGAGCGCCGCGATCAGCCGCTTCGCCTGCCCGCTCGCGCCGACCACGGCTGCGCCGTGTTCCTGCGACAGGCGGTGGAGCAGCCAGGCGCCGACCGTGTCGATCTCGCCAATTCCGCCGACGTCGATCTCGCTCACCGGGCCTTCGAGCGTACGCAGGCGCACGTCCGCCGGCCCGACCGAACTCACGGTCATCGGACCCGAAAAGACGATGCGCTTCGCGCCCCCTTCGCCTTCCTCGGTTGTGAAATCAGCCCATTTGCGCATCTGGAAATGTGTCTGCCGGTAAATTGTGGCGCCCGCAAGATGGCCTAACGCGCGGAGGCGACATGGGTTGCGCGTTTCCCGCCCCGCTGGCAAAGGCGCGGCCATGGCTCTCGACAAGACTTTCGATCCCGCCGCCATCGAGGCGAAATGGTATTCCCACTGGGAAGAAAACGGCCTGTTCCGCCCGGAACGGCCGGAGGTGCAGCCCTATACCATCGTCAACCCGCCGCCGAACGTAACCGGCAGCCTGCACATCGGCCACGCGCTCGATAACACGTTGCAGGACGTGGTCATCCGTTACGAGCGCCTGCGCGGCAAGGATGCGCTGTGGGTGGTCGGCACCGACCATGCCGGCATCGCCACGCAGATGGTGGTCGAGCGCCAGATGGAAGCACGGCAGGACAAGCGCACGAATTATTCGCGCGAGGCCTTTGTCGACAAGGTCTGGGAGTGGAAGCACGAGAGCGGCGGCCAGATCACCCGCCAGTTGCGCCGGCTCGGCTGTTCGATGGACTGGAGCCGCGAACAGTTCACCATGGACCCGCACTTCACCCGCGCCGTGGTCAAGGTCTTCGTCGACCTGTATAACAAAGGCCTGATCTACCGCGACAAGCGGCTGGTGAACTGGGACCCCAAGCTCAAGACCGCGATTTCCGACCTTGAGGTGGAAACCCGCGAGATCAAGGGCGGCTTCTGGCACTTCAAGTATCCGCTGGCGGACGGCGTGAAGCGCGACGACGGGCTCGATTACATCGAGGTCGCCACCACGCGCCCCGAAACGATGCTGGCCGACATGGCCGTGGCGGTGAACGCCGAGGATCCGCGCTACAAGAGCGTGATCGGCAAGGAGATCGTCCAGCCGCTCACCGGCCGCCGCTTCCGCATTGTGGCCGATGAGCACGCCGACCCCGAACTGGGCAGCGGCGCGGTGAAGATCACGCCGGGACACGATTTCAACGACTTCGAAGTGGGCAAGCGCGCGGGAATCAAGCCCGCCGACATGCTCAACATGTTCGATGCCGAGGCACGGGTGGTGCAGACCGCCGATGGCCTGATTCCCGAGAAGTATCTCGGCCTCGACCGCTTTGTCGTGCGCGATATGATCGTTGCCGACATGAAGGCGACGGGGATGCTGATCCCGCACGTGACCAAGGACAAGGACGGCGAACCGGTTGAAGCCGACGCCGAACCCCGCACGATCCAGACGCCGTTCGGCGACCGCGGCGGCGTGGTCATCGAGCCGTGGCTGACCGATCAGTGGTACGTGAATGCCGAGGAACTGTCGAAGGCCCCGCTTGAGGCGGTGCGCTCGGGCGCGATCGAGATCGTGCCCAAGACCTGGGAGAAGACCTTCTTCAACTGGATGGAGAACATCCAGCCGTGGTGCGTCAGCCGCCAGCTATGGTGGGGGCACCGGATCCCGGCGTGGTATGGGCCAGAAGTCAACGACGGCCATCTTTCGTATTTCGAAAATGCCAAGGGTCAGCTTGGGCGGGAGCCGGTTTTCGTCGCGCCCAATTTTGCGGCAGCGGCAGAAATGGCCCGGGCCTATTACCGGGAGAACGCACAGATCAGCGACGATATCGAGATCGTCGAGCAGGGCGAAGACGGAGAGGAGTTCCGCACTTGGCTCCGTGCCGAAGACAACCGGAACCAGATCGCGCTCCGGCAGGATCCCGATGTCCTTGATACCTGGTTCTCCTCCGCGCTCTGGCCTTTCGCCACGCTTGGCTGGCCGGAAGACAATTCGCTCGTCCAGCGCCACTATCCCAACGACCTGCTCGTTTCGGGCTTCGACATCCTGTTCTTCTGGGATGCCCGCATGATGATGATGGGTCAGGCGATGACCGGCCAGAACCCGTGGCCGCGGCTCTATCTCCACGGCCTTGTCCGCGCGCCGGACGGGCAGAAAATGTCGAAGTCCAAGGGCAATGTCGTCGACCCGCTCGGCCTGATCGACCAGTACGGCGCCGATGCGCTGCGCTTCTTCATGGCGGCGATGGAAAGCCAGGGCCGCGACATCAAGATGGATGAGCGCCGGGTCGAGGGCTACCGCAACTTCGCCACCAAGCTGTGGAACGCCGCGCGCTTCTGCGAAAGCAACGGAATTGCTGCAAGCCAGACACTTGCGGCACCTGCAGCAAAGTCTGCGGTAAACCGTTGGATTATCGGAGAAGTTGTCGAAACCCTGGCCGAGCTCGACAAGGCCATGGCGGACCTGCGCTTCGATGCCGCAGCAAATGCCATCTACCACTTCGTCTGGGACCAGTTCTGCGATTGGTACATCGAACTGATCAAGGGCAATTTCGACGAGGAAACCAAGGCCGTCGCCGGCTGGGTGCTCGACCAGATCCTCGTCATGCTGCACCCCTTCATGCCCTTCGTCACCGAAGAGCTGTGGGGCGCGCTGGGTGCCAATGACGGACTAGGGCGCGCGCACTATCCGCTGATCACCGCCAAGTGGCCGCAGCCGCAGGCCAGCGTCGATGCCGAAGCCAAGGCCGAGGTCGATTGGCTGATCGCGCTGATCGGCAACCTGCGCACCGCCAAGAACGAGCTCGGCATTGCGCCGGGGGCGAAGCTGGATGCCTACCTGCCCGATCCCTCCGCCCAGACGCGCGGCATCATCGAGCGCAACCCGGCTGCGATCGAACGCCTGGCCCGCTTGAACGGCATTCGCTTCGAAGCCGCGCCCGCAGGGGCAGCCATGCAGGTTGGCGCAGGCGATGCCAATGTGATCGTCCCGCTGGAAGGCGTGATCGACATTGCCGCCGAAAAGGCACGGCTGACCAAGGCGCTCGAGGTTTCGCAGAAGGAAGCCAAGTCGCTCGAAGGGCGGCTCGGAAATCCCTCCTTCGTCGAGAAGGCCAAGCCCGAAGCGGTCGAAAAGGCCCGCGCCGACCATGCCATGCACAAGGCCGAGGCCGAACGCCTGAGCGCGGCGCTGGCGCGGCTGGGGTAAATGACACTCGTCCTCGCCACGGTAGAGTCCGGCGAGCCCGGAGCCGAAGACCTGGCGCAGCCAGAAATTTTCGCCTCGGTCCAGGGCGAAGGCGCCAGCGCTGGCCGCGCCTGCACGTTCGTCCGTCTCTCGCGCTGCAACCTCGCCTGTGAGTGGTGCGACACGGCCTATACCTGGCGGTTCGAGGGCGATAACCGCCCGCACCGCGACGGCGTGGACTTTGCGCGCGCGGCCAACCAGGTGACGCTCGACGAGGCCGATGTTGCCGCGCGCATCGCCGCATTCGGGCGGCGGCGGCTGGTGGTGACGGGCGGAGAGCCGCTGCTCCAGGCCCCTGCTCTCGCCCGCCTGCTGGCGCTGCTCCCCGGGCTGCACGTGGAGGTCGAAACCAACGGTACGGTTGTCCCACCCAACGCGCTCGACAACCTTGTCCACCAGTGGAACGTCAGCCCCAAGCTGGCCCACAGCGGCAATCCGCGTGATCTTGCCCTGCGCCCGGAGGCCCTGCGCGCCTTCGCCGCCGATCCGCGCGCGACCTTCAAGTTCGTGATCGCCAGCGAAGATGACCTTTCTGAAGTGACTTCGCTCATGGCCGAATATGGCCTGCCCGGCAGCCGCGTCTGGCTGATGCCCGAAGGCCGCGACAGTGCAACTATCCGCGAGCGCAGCTTGTGGCTCGCTGAATATTGTTCAAAACATGAACTGAATTTCTCTGACCGCTTGCACATCCACCTGTTCGGCGACACGAGGGGCACATGACCGAACTGTCCCCCGAAGAACAGGCGCTGGCCGAGGAAGTCGTTGCCGAAACGCCCCAGCGCATGGGCGACCTCACCAGCGGACCGATCATGAAGACGCTGATCGCGTTTTCCATCCCCATGCTGATCGGCAACATTGTCCAGACGATCAACGGCTTCGTCAACGCCATCTGGGTAGGCCGGCTGATCGGTGAGGACGCGCTGGCGGCGACGACGAACGCCAATGTCGTCATGTTCCTGTTCTTCGCGCTGGTCATGGGCTTCGGCATGGCGAGCACGGTGCGTATCGGCCAGCATTACGGTGCGGGCGATGTGGAAGCGGCGCGGCGCAGTTTCGGCAATGGCCTCGGCTTTGCCCTCGCGCTGGCCACCGCAAGTTCGGTGCTGGGCCTTGTGTTTGCGCCCGCGATGCTGCGGCTGATGGCAATCCCGGCAGATAGCCTGGACCTTGCCGTCACTTACCTGCGAGTCATCTTCCTCTCCATCCCGTTCGGCACGGCAAACATGATCCTGTCGATGGGCATGCGCGGCGTTGGCGACGCGAAATCTCCGATGTATTCGATGGCAATCGGCGTCCTGCTGGATATCGGACTGAACCCGCTGTTCATCCTCGGCTGGGGGCCGATCCCGGCCATGGGCATCGCCGGCTCGGCCTTTGCCAGCTTCCTTGCCGGCATGGGCGGCATGACCTTCCTGCTCTACCAGCTTTACAAGCGCGATCTGCCGCTGCGGCTGCGGGGCCGCGAATTTGCCTACCTGATCCCGTCCGGTGCAGAGCTCAAATACATGGTGGGCAAGGGCGTGCCGATGGGCACATCCATGCTGCTGATGTCTTCGGCCCAGATGGTGATCGTCGGCCTCGTGAACCGCGAGGGCGCCCATACGACGGCTGCCTATGGCGCCTCGATGCAGCTCTGGAACTTCCTGCAGATGCCGGCCTTCGCCATCTCATCGGGCGTCAGCGCCATGGTTGCCCAGGCGATCGGCGCGGGCAAACATGACCGGGTGGCCAAGGTGTCCAATGCGGGCATGCTCAGCAACGTGGTGATGACCGGCGTTCTTTCCGCCCTGCTGGTGCTCTTCTCCCGCCCGCTGCTGTCGCTGTTCCTTGGCGGAGACAGCCCGGCAGTCGATATTGCCGTCCACCTTCAGCAGATCATCACGTGGAGCTTCATCGTCATGGGTGCGTCGATGGTCGTCGGCGGTACGCTGCGGGCTTACGGCGTGGTCTGGGTGCCGCTGATCATTCAGGCCGTGGCGCTGTTCCCGGTACGGCTGGGATTCTATTTCGGCAGCTATGCCGAGCTGGGCAGCGACGCGCTGTGGTGGTCCTTCCCCGTGGCATCGTGCGTTTCCGCACTGGGGTCCTGGTGGCTCTATGCGCGAGGCAACTGGCGCACGAAGCGCGACGAGGCCTACGCGAAAGTCTGATACGTCGTCCCGGGCTTGACCCGGGACCGCTAGCCCGATTGCACAAGGTCTCCACCGGTCCCGGATCAAGCCCGGGACGACGCGGCTATCAGCGCCCCTGTGCGCGCCAGCGCATGACGGTCCGCTGGACGGCGGTTTCCTCGCCGCCGGTCTGGCGCCACAGTTCGGTTATGCTCGGGTCGGCAGAAGCCGGGCGCTTCATTTCCTCGAGGTCGTCGAAAGTGACGCGCATCGGGATCGAAACGCCCTCACCGCACATGATCGCCTCGCGGTTGCGCAGCGCCGGGATCGAATCGAGGAACCCGCGCGAGCCTTCGGGCATGGCCGCCTTGACGAAGGCCTGGTCGCGGTCGTTGTTGAGGCGCATCGAAATGATCGTGCCGCACTGCGAAAGCACGCCTTCGGCAAGGTCTGACGGGCGCTGGGTAATGAGGCCAAGCGCGACGCCGTACTTACGACCTTCCTTGGCAATACGGCTGAGGATGCGGCCTACCGAAGAACCATCGGCGTTGCGCTCGTTGGGCACATAACGGTGGGCTTCCTCGCAGACCAGCAGCACCGGGCGCTGCTTTTCGTCGCGGCTCCAGATGGCGTGGTCGAAAACCAGGCGGGAGAGCACGGCGACCACGGTCGAGGTGATTTCGGACGGCACGCCCGAAACGTCGATGATCGAGATCGGCTTTCCGTCTGCCGGCAGGCGGAAGATACGGCCGATGAAGTCCGCCATGGTATCGGTCACCAGCATGCCCGAGAACATGAACTGGTAGCGCGGATCGTTGCGCAGCTCGTCGATCTTGTTCTTGATCCGCATGTAGGGCGCGGAAGTCGTCGCCTTGTCGAGCTTGCCGGCCTCGTTCTGGATGATGTTGGTCAGGTCGGACAGCACGTAGGGGATCGGCGAATCGACCGTGATGCGGCCCATCTGCTCTGCCAGCCGGTTCTTCATGCGGGCCTGCAGCAGGCAGCGGGCAAGGATGTCCGCGTCTTCCTGCCGCTGCTCGCCGGTCGAGGTGAGCATGGCTTCGCAGTGCTCTTCGAAGTTCATCAGCCAGTAGGGCATCGCAAGGTTCGACACGTCGAACACCATGCCGGTGGTCTTAAACGCGGCGGCATATTCGCCGTGTGGATCGACCATGACGATGTGGCCCTGCGGCGCAGCCTCGCAGATGCGGTGCAGGATCAGCGCGGCGCTGGTCGACTTGCCGGTACCGGTCGAACCGAGCAGGGCGAAGTGCTTGCCGAGGAATGCGTCGATGTAGATGCCGGCGCGGATATCGCGCGTGGGGAACACGGTACCGACCTGGATGGTCGAGCGGCCATCGCTGGCATAGATCTGGCGCAGGTCGTTGGTCGTGGCAGGGTAAACCAGCGCGCCGGGGATCGGATAGCAGGTCACACCGCGGCGGAAGCCGTGGATGCGGCCCGTCAGCTTTTCCTCGTCGCCTTCGCCCGGGAAGTCGATCTGCGCGGTGATGCCGCCGGGGCTCTTGCTGTCCTGCCTTTGCGTGCGGACCGAAGCGAGCAGCCAGCCGCGGCCGACGCGGATCTTGATCTGGCTGCCGACCTGCCCGGCCAGGGCGATCGAGGGATCGTGATCCTCCGAGCATTCCTGCAAACGGGTCAGGTCCAGCGCGATCGACGAGCTGGAACCGGCGATTTCCTGGATGATGCCGATGGGCTCTAGCGCGTTGTCGATCTGCGGCACGGCAGCGCCCGCCGCCAGATCCTGCGGCGAAGCCGGTCGTGCATTGTTGAAACCGTTCGAACTCATGTCCGACATCATGTTAGGCCCCGATCACACCTGTTAACGGTGGGGGCTTAGGGTTAACTCGTTAATTTACATTAAAACCGGGCGAAAATCCGTCCCGCCGCGAGGCCCATGCCGACCGCGATGCCGACGGCGAGCAGGCCGTAGAGCAGGCCGAGCTGGTCGGCGAATTCGGCGATGCCGCGCTCGAATCCGCGTTTGCTGACATTGACATGCGCCGTGGCCGAGGCAACCACCCGCCCCCGGCTCACCGCCAGCGTTTCCGCCGTATATTGTCCGACCGGGACCGAGGACGGCAGCCGGATGCGGGCCTGATAAAGCACCTGTTCGCTGATCGTCACCGCCCCGTCGTTCTGCTGGTAGAGCCCGTCCGCGGCCATCAGGCCGACGAGGCCATCGGCAAAGCGGCGCTGCTTGTTGGGGTCGATCGTGCCGATGGGCGAGAGCTGGAGCGAGGAGAGGCCCATCTCGTAAATCGCCGCCGTGCGCGTATCGACGATCTTGTCGATCGGACGGGAGGAGGCAACGGCGTAATATCCTGGCGCCGAACGATATTCCCCGCTGGCGCCGTTGACCCAGATCCCTGCGAGGCGTGTCTTTTCGCGCACCACGATCGAGCGCGTCGGCCCTTTCAGGATGACGACGATGTCATAGTTGCGCCCGGCGCGGACACCGCTGGGATCGAGGATCGCGCCGTAGAGCAACAGTTCGGTCCCGGTGAAGCCCTGCCGCACCTCAACCTCGTGCTGCGACACCTCTGGCACGAGGATCGGGTCAGCTGCACCGGTCAGAAGCCAGAGGCTGAGCAAGGCGAGCAGCCGCTTCACAGCGGAGACACCGTGTACAGCGCTTCCGGACGGTATGTCAGGCCCAATGCCATGCGCAGCGCCACCAACAGGACCAGCGCGGCGAGCACGAGGCGCAGGCGCTCTGCCGGGATCTTGAGCGCGAACCTTGCGCCCAATTGCGCACCCGTGACCGAACCCAGCAGCAGCAGCGCGGCGAGCACGATGTCTACCGCCTTGGTCGTCACCGAATGCATCAGCGTGGTGGCTATCGTGGTGAACAGGATCTGGAACAGCGAAGTGCCGACCACCACGTTCGCGCTCATGCCGAGGATGTAGAGCATGGCCGGGACCAGCACGAAGCCGCCGCCAATGCCCATCAGCATGGTCAGGATCCCGGTCAACACGCCCAGCAGCAGCGGCGCGAGCGGCGAAATGTAGAGGCCCGAGCGGTAAAAGCGCCAGCGGAGCGGCAAGCTGGCGACAAGAGGGTGGTGGCGGCGCTTGCGGGCCGGAAGCGGCACGCCGGTACGCTGGGCTTTCAGTTCTGCCCAGGCGTCACGCGCCATGATCCCGCCGATGCCGCCCAGCAGGACGACGTACAGGATGTTGATCAGCGTATCGATCTGGCCGAGCGCGGTGAACAGGTTGAACAGCAAGGCGCCCAGCCCCGTGCCGACAATGCCGCCAGCGACCATGACCGCGCCCATCTGGTAATCGACCCCGCCCCGCCGCGAATGGGCGATCACGCCAGAAACGCTCGCCCCCGTAACCTGGCTGGCGGCAGAGGCCGCGGCAACCGTTGGCGGCACGCCATAGAAGATCAGCAGCGGCGTGGTCAGGAAGCCACCGCCCACACCGAACATGCCCGAAAGCACACCCGTCAGCACGCCCAGCCCGACGATAACGAGCAGGTTCACCGCGAGGTTGGCTATGGGCAGGTAGACATCCATGGGAACGCCCCTGCCTAGAACCTGATGACCCTGATGTTAAGGCAGATCCCTAGAATCCTGCGGACAAGGTGATCGCCGGGCCTGACTGCGGCGCGGCCTTGCCCGCAACGCGGAAGCGCCAGTCCGCCGCGACGCGCAGGGTAGAGGCCTGGGTGGGATGCAGCGTCAGCCGCGCAGAGGGACCGGCGTCGAGCCTTGAAGCACCTTTCTGCGCCCCGCCCCACAGGCCCCCGCCCGCCGAGAAATCGGCCCCGGCAAGGCGGATCAGCGGCTTTTCAAGGCGAAGCTGACCATCGACGAAGGCCGTCGACCCGGTTCCCCCGACCCAGCCGGCTTGTCCATAAGCCTCGGCGCGCAGGCCCAGCGGCAGCGCCGCCGTGGGCAGTTCGGTCACCAGCGCCGCGGCAGGCCGCAGGCGGGTACCGGCCGGCGTGCGCGTCACGCGGCCCTCTGCCATGGCGAGCAGAGGCAGGCGCGAAAGCGGGCGGGCGGAGAGGCCGAGCGCAGCTTCCTTCTCACGCGAACCATCGAGCGCCGCGCTGGCCCGCACATAAAGCGAAGGCCGGTTGGGCGAGGTGCGGTCGATCCGGTAGCGCAGGACCGCGCCTGCCCGGCTGGCGCCATAAGAGCCGCCAATTGCCGCAAGCGCAGGCACGCCGCCGCCCCGCCGCAGCATAAGCCAGCCGTCGCCCGACCAGCGCGATGCGGGCTTGGCCACAGGCTGGGCCGGATTGCGCTGCGCAGCCATTACGACATCGGGCAGCGGAACCTGGCTCAATGCGGCAAGGAACAGCATCTGGTGGCCGCCCGCCAGCATCGGGTTGGAACGCGGCGCGGCCGAAACGGGCGATGGCTGAGGCAAAGGCGCCGGAACGGCTGGTTCGATGAATGCGGGAGCCACGGGCTGCGGCAAGGGCCTCTCAAGCAAAGGCGATACCGAAGGAGACGGCAAAGGCCGGGCAAAGGGTGATGTTGCATCAGCCGCAGTTGCCGGAACGGCTTTGCGCGGTGCCGATGCCTTCGCGGAACTGTCCTTGACGACTGCGGCCACGGGCATTTCGCCCTCGCCCGTTGCCGCCAGCCAGTCGGGCCTTGGTGCCTGCGGTGCCGATACCGGCAGGGCAATCGCGATGACCCGGAAAGTGGTCCACAGCCCGATCATTGACGCCAGCGCGATGACCGGCTGGCCGCGGCGGACCTTGGATGCGCGCTTCATGACCGCACCTCCCGCACCAATGCCGGGTGGCCATAGTGCGAGGTCTTCTCCCAGACCGGCGCCTCACCCGAAAGGCTGCGCCAATAGGCGACGAAGGCGCGGCGGCCGGACATGATGGCGATGATGTTCGCCACCGGTATGCGGGCGACGGCGCGCAGCCCCTCCACCCAGCCATATTCGCGCGCGGTGAAGGCAAAGCGCATGACCGCGCGCCAGACGAGCCCGGCGAAGCAGAACCAGATCATCCCGGCCAGCACGGGCGTCACTTCGCGCGGGGCCGCAAGTCCCGCCCGTTCCGCCAGCGCAAGCAGGGGCGTGAGGAACAGCAGGATATAGGCGATGGTCAGCAATAGCGCCGACAGCGGCCCGCGGCGGTCACGGATGGCCATCCACCAGTCGACCGGGCGTCCCTGCCAGCCGAGCCGGTCCCAGCCCTGAAAAGCAATGCCGTGTACCCAGCGTGTCTTCTGGCGCACCGCGTCCGGCAGCGTCGCCGGGAAGAAGCTGCGCGTTGCGACCAGTTGCCCATCGCTGTCGCGCAGGCGCAGAAACCGCCCTACCCCGCCGCGCCGTGAAACGAGCAGACCGAGTTCGTAGTCCTCGGTCAGGCATTCGGCCTCGAACGGACCGTCAGCCGCAAGGCCGCGCTCGCGGTGCAGGTCGGCAAGGATATCGCGCCGCAGCGCGCAGCCGACGCCGGCCGAGGGCAACGCCGCGCCCATGGCATCGCGCACGACCATGGCCTTGGCATGAGCCTCGGCAAATTCGTCGATGTAGTGCCCGGCAATCCAGCGCGCGTTCGGCTGCGGTTCCGGGCGGACGGGAAGCTGGACGAAATCGGCATCGGTCAGCGCGGTGTCCATCAGCGCCAACGCGGCGGGATGGACCATGTCCTCGGCATCGTGGAGGATGACCGAGCGGAACGGCGTGCCGGTGCGGGCTTCGTCATCCTGCATCGCCCGGTAGAGGCGGTTCAGGCAATCGGCCTTCGTCGTCGGTCCCTGTCGGTCAAAGATCACCAGCCGCACGCGGCGGTCCCCGCCCACGGCCTGCATGGCCGCCATCAGCGTAGCCGCATCGTTGGCATAGCAGCCGACATAGACGCGCAGTTGCGACTGCTTCCACGCGCCCAGCATGTGCTGGATCGTCGCGCCGATCACTCCCGCTTCCTGCCAGGCCGGGATCAACACGGCCGCGCCGCCAACCAGCGCGCGCTCCTCCACATCTGCCATCAAGCGGTGGGTGCGCCGCTTGCCGATGATCCGCTGCCACAGCCAGACCGCGTCAATCGCCAGCTCATCGGAAATGCCGAGCACGAACCAGAATCCGGCGAAAAGCATCAGCTCCCGCTCAAATGCACGCAGGACGTGGAACACCGATTCCAATCCCGGAAGAGCAGCAACTATCGACAATGAAACCGACAAGTCATCACCCCCCAGCGAATCCCTTGAGAACTATGCATATTCCCGAGGGGTTTCACTTGCAACGCAGCATTTCCAAACTGTAGGGTCAACGCATGGCCATTCGCAAACATCTCGCCGGCCGCATTGCCGCCAGAATCGTCAAACTGGCGCATGGGGACGCTGGAGCTGGAGTCATCCTGCTGACCTGCGCGGCAATCGCCCTCGCCCTTGCCAATTCACCGCTGGCAGAGGGCTGGCACCACCTGCTTCACGGCGATTTGCCGCTGGTCGGGCAGAACCTGCACTACTGGATCAACGACGGGCTGATGGCGATTTTCTTCTTCGTCGTTGGCCTTGAGATCAAGCGCGAGGTGCTCGACGGAGAGCTTGCCAGCCCCGCCCGGAGACGCCTGCCGGTGATCGCGGCGGCGGCTGGCATGGCCATGCCGGCCATCGTTTTCCTGATCGCGGCGCGCGGCACGCCGGGCATTGCCCCGGGCTGGGCCATTCCGGCGGCGACCGACATCGCCTTTGCCGTGGGCGTCCTGGCGCTTGCTGGAAAGGGCCTGCCGCCGAGCCTCCGGCTGTTCCTGCTGACCGTGGCCATCGTCGATGATCTGGGCGCGGTGGCCATCATCGCGCTGTTCTATACGACGGGGCTGGACCTCGCCTGGGGCGCCGGCGCGCTTGCCTCACTGGCGGCGATGCTGGTGCTCAACAAGTCCGGCGTGCGCGCAGGCGCGGCCTATGTGCCGCTGGCGGTCGTGGCATGGTATTGCACGCTGCACTCGGGGGTCCACGCGACGATCGCCGGGGTGCTGGCAGCCATGACCATTCCGATGAAGCTCAATGGCGCGGGCGACAGCCTTCTGCTGCGCATGGAGCATGCCGTCGCGCCGTGGAGCGCCTACCTCATCGTGCCGCTGTTCGGCCTCGCCAATGCAGGTGTGGAACTGGGCGCGGGCGTCCACCTGCTCGCCCCGCTGCCGCTGGCTGTGGCGCTCGGCCTGTTCGTGGGAAAGCAGGCGGGCATCCTCGGTGCAATCCTTGGAGCCGAAAAGCTCGGGCTGGCCAAGCGGCCGGAGGGCACCTCCACGCTCCAGCTATGGGGCCTAGCCGCACTCTGCGGCATCGGTTTCACCATGAGCCTGTTCATCGCCGCGCTCGCCTTCCCCGCCTCGCCTGACCTTGTGGACGAGGCGAAGCTGGGCGTGCTGGCGGGTTCCGCGCTGTCAGGCCTGCTGGGCTTTTCCCTGCTGCGCTTTGGCAAGCGCTGAGGCCGCTTACCAGCTGCCGGTATTCTCCATGCTCGCCCAGGGCTCCTGCGGCGGCAGGTTGCCTTGCTGGAGCAGCTCGATCGAGATGCCGTCCGGCGTCTTGACGAAGGCCATGTGGCCATCGCGCGGCGGGCGGTGGATCGTGTGGCCCGCGGCCATCAGCGCGGCGCAGGTGGCGTAGATATCGTCTACCCGGAAGGCGAGGTGGCCCATGTTGCGGCCGCCGGTGTAGCCGGCCTCGTCCCAGTTGTGGGTCAGTTCCACCTCGGCCACGCCTTCCTGCCCGTGGGCGGAGAGGAAGATCAGGCTGAAACGCCCCTTCTCGTTATCGATGCGGCGCGTTTCCTTCAGGCCGATCAGCTCGAAGAAGGCGATCGTGGCGGCGGGATCCGAAACCCGGATCATGGTGTGCAGGTACTGGGTCATGCCGCCAACATAGGATCGCTATGCCGCGGCGCAAACCCCCGGACCAAATGAAAACGGCCCGCCCCGGTAAGGGGGGCGGGCCGCCATTCCGTCCTGCGGAAACTGGATCAGAAGGTCAGCTTGACCGAACCGACAACGGTATCGTCCGAGAAACCGTTGAACGAGTTGCCGTCCACGCCAATGTACGAAACGCCGACCGAAAGGTTCTTGGTGATGTTGGCCGTGGCACCAACCGAGTAGTCCCAGCCGCCGTCAAGGCTCTTGGCGGTCAGGCGGTTCGGCGAAAGCGCGCCGCTGGTGTAACCGGCGTGGGCGCTCAGCGTGACGGGCGTGCTCGGGATGGCAACGCCAAGGTCGGTGTAGACATAGAGGTTGTCGTCACCGCCCAGCGAGTCCTGCTTCCAGGCATAGGCCATGCCGACCTTGGCGGTCGCCGGACCCATCGTGGTCGAAAGCGAGGCATAGGGTTCGAAAACGTTGCCGTCACCCACGCTGCCCGAGGGATAGACGTAGTACAGCAGGCCGACGTCCGCGGTCAGGCCGGAGGTGACTTCGCCGGTCCAGCCGCCGAACACGTCGAGTTCCATGTTGCCGTAAACGTCGCCTGCGTCCTGTTCGAGGTTCGAACCCCAGGCACCAACGTAGAAGCCGCTCGAGTGATTGATATTGATGCCGCCCTGCACGGCCATGTCACCGCCCGAAAGCGAGAGGCCGCGGAAACGGTAATCGGTCACGAAGGCAACGTTGCCGGTGATCGTGACGTCCTTGGGCGGATCTGCTTCGTCGGCAAGCGCCGGAGTCGCAGCAAGAAGAGCGCCCGTAAGGGCCGTTGCGGCGAGAACACCGCGAATGGACGTAAGCATGACAAATCCCTCAGGTTGTTAAATGTGCTTCGTCCCACCTGCACCGTAACGGGGGACCTCTTTTCCGGGCCCCGCTCATTTCCGGTAACAGAGGGGTGACATGGAATTGCTGCATTGCACAAGAGAAAAAAGGCACTAGTGCACCGACATGCAATCCCCATGTGTCCTTTGTGCAACTATCGTCGATTCTGCGGGAACAATTCATCGCCCGGCAAAGTTGCCTCACCAAGACACAGGGCTTATAGGCCCGCCCCGAATAGCAAGCCATGTTGAAAGCGCTCCGCTCCCTTTTCTCCAGCAGCCCCGAACCGGCGAAGCCCAGCCTTCCCGCCGGCCAGCGCGTCTATGCCGTGGGCGACATCCATGGCCGGCTCGACCTGATGGTGGCGCTGGCCGAAGCGATCGAGGCGGACGACCGCGCGCGGGGACAAGCGGATACCACGGTCATCCTGCTGGGCGACCTGGTTGATCGCGGACCTGACAGCGCCGGGGTCATCACGGCGGCGCGCCTGTGGGCACAGCAGCGCCATGTCCGCTTCATCGCCGGCAATCATGAGGAAATGTTCCTCGATTCCCTCGACGACGTGGAAACGCTGCGCCATTTCATCCGCTATGGCGGGCGCGAGACCTTGTTGTCCTATCCCATCGCCAAGTCCGACTACCTTGCTGCCGAGGTCGAGGACCTGCAGGTCATGATGCGCAATGCCGTGCCGCAGGAAGATATCGATTTCCTCTCCTCGTTCGAGGACATGATCCAGATCGGGGATTACACCTTCGTCCATGCCGGCGTTCACCCGGAGATCGCCATGGACGAGCAGCGCACCAGCCATCTGCGCTGGATTCGCGAACCTTTCCTGTCGCACGCCGGGGATCTGGGCAGCGTAGTCGTCCATGGCCATTCGATCGCCGAAGAGGCACAGGTCCTGGCCAACCGCATCGGCATCGATACGGGCGCTTACCAGTCGGGCCGCTTGACCGCGCTGGGTTTGGAAGGCAGCAACCGATGGCTGATCGAAACCATCGATGACGGGGGCGACATCCGCACCCGTCTGCGCAAGGCCGTATAAGGAACAGGGTCCATGAAGATTGCCATGGTGGGGTCGGGTTATGTCGGCCTCGTATCGGGCGCGTGCTTTGCCGATTTCGGCCACGACGTTGTCTGCATCGACAAGGATCCGGCCAAGATTGAAAGCCTGAACGCCGGGATCATGCCGATCTACGAGCCGGGGCTGGCCGAGCTTGTCGCCAGCAACGTCAAGGCCGGGCGGCTGAGCTTCACCACCGACCTGCCCGAGGGCATCCGCGATGCCGGCGCCATCTTCATCGCGGTGGGAACGCCAAGCCGCCGCGGCGACGGCCATGCCGACCTGTCCTACGTCTACGCCGTGGCGGAGGAAGTGGGTGCCCACCTGGCTAACGATGCTGTCGTGGTCACCAAGTCGACCGTCCCGGTGGGCACTGGCGATGAGGTCGAACGCATCCTCAAGGAAGCCGCCCCGGGCGTGCGCTTTGCCGTGGCTTCCAACCCTGAATTCCTGCGCGAAGGCGCGGCGATCGGCGATTTCAAGCGGCCGGACCGCATCGTTATCGGCACTGACGATGAATGGGCGCGTGACCTGATGCGCGAGGTCTATCGCCCGCTGTTCCTTAACCGCGCGCCGATCCTGTTCACCAGCCGCCGTTCGTCCGAACTGATCAAGTACGCGGCCAACGCCTTCCTCGCGGTCAAGATCACCTTCATCAACGAGATGGCCGACCTGTGCGAAAAGGTGGGCGCCGACGTGCAGGACGTGGCGCGCGGCATCGGCATGGACGGGCGCATCGGTTCGAAATTCCTCCACGCCGGTCCCGGCTATGGCGGTTCGTGCTTCCCCAAGGACACACTGGCCCTGCTCAAGACGGCAGAGGACTATGACAGTCCGCTGCGCATCGTGGAATCCGTGGTCAAGGTCAACGACAGTCGCAAGCGTGCCATGGGCAGAAAGGTCATCGACGCGCTGGGCGGAGCCGAAGTGGCACGCGGCAAGAAGGTTGCCCTGCTGGGCCTCACCTTCAAGCCCAACACCGACGACATGCGCGATGCCCCCTCGATCGCCATTGCCCAGACGCTGGCCGATGCCGGGGTGGAGGTGAGCGCCTATGATCCCGAGGGCATGGAAGTGGCCCAGCCGCTGATGCCGGCGGTAACCATGCGCGGCAACGCCTATGCCGCAGCCGAGGGCGCCGATGCCGTGGTCATCGTCACCGAATGGGATGCCTTCCGCGCTTTGGATTTCAAGCGCCTCAAGGACGTGGCCAACGCGCCGGTCATGGTCGACCTGCGCAACGTCTATGACCCGTCAGACGTCCGCGCCCAGGGCTTTACCTACCACAGCGTCGGCCGCGCCTGATTTCAGGCTAGAGCGCTCACCGCACCGTCGAGCGCGGCGAGAAGCTCCGGCACATCCGCCGGGGCCCGCAACGCATCGTTGAGGTGGGTGCAGCCTGCCGGACCGCGCAGGCGTTCAAGTACGGCCTCGCGGATCTGATCCATCGGCGTACCGACCAGCGCCTTCGCATTGGCCATGGCCCCGGGACATTCCTTGAAGGGCAGGACGCGCGGTTCCGGTTCGAGGCTGCTGATAACCAGCGTGGCCGGATCGAGCGTCACGCGAAGGATATATTCGTGCAGCGCCGCCCGGCCGCCGTCGCGGCGCGGGGCGGAGTCCTGAAACGAGGCTTCGACGCGGATCGCGGCGTCCTCACGCCATACGTCAATCCGGCGCGCGCGGCGGAAAGACAGGCCTTCGCTTTCAGGAAACTGGTGCCATCCCTCGGGATCGGCCGGGTTGCGCAGGTCCTTGCCATCAGCGGCGATCTCATGGCTCAGCCGGGTATCCGGATTGTGCGAGGAAAAGCCCGGCTGGAAGCCCCAGCAAACGTTGGTCCGCTCGGCCAGCATCTCTTCCATGTTCACCGCGCCGGTCACGCCCTGCATCTTCGCCAGCCAGTCAACTCCCCACTGCGACCAGGCCCAGTTGGATACGAGACTGGTGCCGGAAATATCGTCCAGCAGCAGGTAGAGCGGATGCGCCTGCTCGATCAGTTCAGGCATAAGGTCACGCAGGAAAACGCGCAGGTGCCCTCCTCCGCGCTGGCCGACAAGCTGCTGCAACTGGGCGGGAGCCGGATCGGCGCTGACGGCAAGGATACGGCGCTCGAAATCGAGATCGGCGGTCATCCGCGCCTGGGCCCGGACATGATCGCTGCCGTCGACCTGCCTGATCAGATCGCGTGCGCGGCCTTCGAAACGGCGCAGGTCGGTGCCGCCGTCGGGCCAGGTCACGTCGAGGCTGGAAGTCCGCCGGATCGAGCCATTGCGGCGCAGCGGCGAGGGATTGGCGGTCGAGCGGACGGGTTTTTCGTAATTCATTTCCCCTCGCCTCTGCCCCCTGCCGCATGTTCTGGCAAGCGCAGGAACAGCAGGCTGCCGATGAGCACCGATCCGGCCGTGATCCACAGGAACGGGGCAAAGCTGTCATAGGCCTTGAGCAGCGCGCTGTTCAGCATGACGCCGCTGAGCGAGGCGATGTAAAGCGCGCAATAGCACATGCCCAATGCCGTGCCGAAGATCTCCATGCGGAAATAGCGCCCGACCAGGAAGGAAAGCAGGTCGCCTTCCGCCCCCACCGTCACTCCGACGAGAAAGACGGCGAGGCCAATGGCCCAGGCCATGTCGAAAGGACTGGCCAGCAGCGAGAGGCCGAAAGCTGGCAGGACCATCGAGACGGCCGCGACGATCCGTGAGGGGTAGTGGTCGAGCGCCAGGCCGCAGGCAATGCGTCCGACCAAGGTGCCCAGCGAATAGACCTGCACCATGCGCGCGGCGGCCATGCCGTCCAGCCCCTGCTCGTTGAGCAGGACAACGAACTGGGACCCGTGCAGCGGCGTATGCAGCGTGGTCAGCAGGACCCCGGCGAAGATGGCCCAGAAGGCAGGGGTTGCCAGCACCTCGCGGAAGTTGCGTTCGCGGGGGGCGCCGGCCGCCCGGGGTTTTGGCGCAGGGCCTCGCCGCAGCCCTTGGGAATCAGCAGGATGGCGATCAAACCTGCGACCAGGACGAAACCGGCAAGAACCTGATAGGCATCGCGCCAGCCATGATCCGCCATGAAGCCGGTCAGGAAAGGCGGCACGATAATCCCGGTCAGCGCGGGCGCGCTCATGACGATGGTCAGCGCGAGACCGCGGGCCTTGTCGAATTTCTCGACCATCAGGCGCGTGTAAGTGACCGGGCTGGTCAGGCAGCCTACCGCCATGACACCGGCCGAGCAGATGAAGAACTGGCGAAACTGCCCGTCGATGCGGCTGAACGTCCAGATCACCACTGGAAGCAGCAGTACGCCGATTGCCGCCATGCGCTTGGCGCCAAAGCGGTCCGCCAGCCGCCCGGCAATCGGCATCGTCGGCAGGGTCACCAGCATGGTGAAGCCGATCAGCGCGAAGGTGGAGCGCGCCCAGCCGAATTCCTTGATCAGGAACGGCGCGAAGATCGAGGTGATGTAGGAAAACATCTGCAGGCCCACGGCCATGCCCAGCCCTGCCGCGAGCAAGACGCGCCAGTTGGCCAGAAGTTCGCCGAAATATGCCCCGCGCTGCTCCATGCCCTCTCCCGCTTTTTTCTGAGGGCAGTTTCACCGGACCCGGCTTGCTTGTCGAGGAGACAAAGGCCGATTTCGCTTGCCGCGCCGCCGATCTGGGATTGAGCGCGTGCGCGATGCACGGCAAGCTACCGGCATGAACCCGGAATCACTCCAGATCGAATGTAGCGGCGGCCTGATGGTCATCACCATGAACCGCCCGCAAAGCCTCAACGCCATCACCCCGCAAATGCATGAGGAACTGGAAGCGGCCTTCAACGCCTTTGCCGCGGACGATGCACTGCAGGTGGCGATTGTCACCGGTGCGGGGACGCGGGCCTTTTGCGCCGGAAGCGACCTCAAGGCCTTCCGCATCAAGGATGCCCCGCCCTACCCCGAACATGGCTATGCCGGCCTGATCAAGCGCCACGACCTGGTAAAGCCGGTGATCGCTGCAGTGAACGGGCTGGCCCTTGGTGGCGGAATGGAATTGGCGCTGGCTTGCGACGTGATCATTGCCGAGGAACAGGCCATGTTCGGCCTCGTCGAGCCCAAGGTTGGGCTGATCGCGATTGCCGGGGGCATCACCCGGCTGGTGCGCGCGGTGGGGCACAAGCAGGCGATGATCCCGCTGCTCACCGGCTGCCAGATCGCCGCGCGCGACGGATTGGCGCAGGGCTTCGTCAGCGAGGTTGTCGGCACTTGCGAGGCGCTTGCCCGCGCCCGCACCCTCGCCGCGGAGATCATGGCCTGCGCGCCGCTTGCCGTGCGTGCGACCAAGGAGATTGCTTACCGATCGATGGACGAGCCAGATCTGCCCACCGCCATCGCCGCTCAGGATCATTACCCTGCCTACAAGGCATGGATCGCCAGCGAGGACGCGGCCGAGGGGATGCAGGCCTTCGTCGAGAAGCGGAAGCCGGAGTGGAAGGGCCGTTAGGCCGCAGCGCTCACGGTCCCTTTCCGCCCAGTTTGCGATGGTCCCATGACATCGTTTTTTCGGCCACGACGCGGATCACCACGCGCTTTTCCGCCATCCGTGCCGCCATGGCATCCAGCGCATCGGCGGACTGGCCGGGAAAGTGATGATCGACCAGCACGCGCATCAACGCCGTGCGTTCGGGATTGTCCTCGACCACCTCGGCGCGGCCGTTGATCGATACGCCGCGCAGCTCGTCATAGGTGCGGCCATCCTCCGCCAGCACGGCAATGCGCGGGTCGCGCAGAAGGTTCACCACCTTTTGCGACTTGCCATAGGTTTCGAACAGGATTGCCCCTTCGTGCACCGCGAACCAGACCGTGGTCAGGTGGGGCGCGCCGCCCTTGCCGATGGTGGCAACCTGAAGCGAGTGGGACTGGTCGAGGAAGGCGGAGATCTCCGCCTCGCTCATGCGGACTGCATCGCGGGACTTTGCCATGGCCTGAACCTAGGCCCGCGCCCGAAAGGGAACAAGCCTGCGCGCCGCGACTTTAGCCAGCGTCATTCAAATGCGGGAGTAGCCGATATGCTCTGGATCATCGCCGTCATTCTGTTTGTCCTGTGGTTGCTGGGTGTCGTGGTGTTCAAGGTCACCGGAGCACTCATCCATGTTGCGCTCATCGTGGCCATCGTGGTGGGCCTGGTCCAGCTGTTCAGAGGGCGGCGGGTCTAAGGCTCAACCCTCAGTGTTACGGACCGCGCTTTCAAACAGCCCTTGCGGGCTGACCCAGTCCTTGCGCACGCGGCGCAGCGCGATGAGCCATTGATCGCCGACTTTGCGGAAATCGTCGATATAGACTCCGCAGTGGTCCGGCCCAATGTCGGTCCAGGCCGCCCAGTAGGTGCGGACCCTGGCCGTGTCCGGTCCCGTCAGGTCGATTTTGCAGGTGCCGAGGTGGTGGCGCACGAAACTCGCCTTGTGGACCGTGTCCTGCCCGGGTTCGCGCTCCCTCCAGCGGTTCTGCCAGGCGCGGATCGCCTCACGCCCTTCGTAGCGAAAGATGAAGTCCCCGGGCGCGCGTTCGGACTGGATCACGCCGTCCTCGGTGAAGCAGGCGACGTAATCGTCCACCTTCAGCCGGTCGCCAGACACGTTGTACTTGGCCAAGGTGTCGCGGATCGCCTCACGCGCGAGGAGTTCGTCGAGCGTCATTCGGCAGGACGCTCGCCGATGGGCGAGACATAGACGTGGAGCCGCTTCAGCTTTCCGGCGTCATTGAATTCATAGATCGTCACCGTGTTGGAAACGTGGGTCATCCCGCCGCGCGTATTGCGCTCTTCAAGTTCCAGAAAGACGATTCCCGGCACCTCGGTGATGCGCCGCAGGGTGCCTTCCCAAGTCGTATGGCCGCCATATTGGGAGACGTAGTGGCGGTAGGTCGGCCAGTCGATCACTTCGGCTTCGGCGCCCAGGAACACGCCTTCGCGCACGAAAGCCGGCACATCGACCAGGGCTTCCATTTCCGCCCAGTCGGCATCGCCAAGCGTACCGGCGCGGGCCTTTTCGGCAATCGCGCAGAAGCCTTCGCTATAGGCGATGACGGCGCGGGAAAGTCCGGTGAAGTCGTCCGAAGGGGGCATTTCGTTGGCCATGATATTCCTCTCCTATTGCGGCGGGATCAGGACATGACCTGCCCGCCGTCGACATTGATTGATTGTCCGGTGATCGTGCGCGCCTCATCCGAGGCGAGGAACAGCGCGAGGTTGGCCACGTCCTCGGTGGTGGAGAAGGTGCGCAGCGCCACCGTGCCGGTCAGTCCGGCCTTGATCTCCGCCGCAGTCACGCCCTTTTCGGCGGCAATGCGGTTCATGTAATTGACCATCAGGTCGGTCTCGATCGCGCCGGGCACCACGCAATTGCAACGGATGCCGAATTCTCCAACCTCCTTGGCGATGACCTTGGTCAACACCCGCAGGGCGCCCTTGGCGGCGGAATAGTGGCTCTTGCGCACCAGCCCGTCCCAGCCCGCGCCGGATGAAAAATTGACGATGGCCCCGCTCTTGCGCTCCAGCATCGAGGCGTTGAGCACCGCCTTGCTGCACAGCATCGCCGCCACGCAATCGACCTTGTAGGTATCGAGAAAGTTGTCGACCGTCTGTTCCCAGATGAACTTGTCCGTGCCGGGAACAGCAGCGTTGTTCATCAGCACGTCAACCTGCCCCCAACGCGACATCGCGGCATCGACCATGGCGGTGACATCGGCCTCATTGGTGACATCGGCCTGCACGGCGACAGCATCGGGCCCGATGCCTTCCGCCTCTGCCGCGACCAGTTCCAGCCGCCGGGCCGCCATGATGACCTTCGCCCCCTCAGCCACCAGCATCTTCGCCATCACCGGGCCAAGGCCGGTGCTCGCGCCGGTTACGATGGCAACCTTGCCGGCGAAACGGGTCATATCTCCAGCACCTTGCGCATGGTCGCATGGCTTTCCGGCGAGCCATCGAGCGCGCGGTTATAGCGTTCGGTAATGCGCCATCCCTCGCTGGTCCGCTTCAGCGTCCAGTGATTGACCGCCGCACGCCAGAGGAACCAGCGGTCGCCCTCCTTCAGGATCACCACCGAATAGCCGACCGCCTGCGCATCATCGCCATTGACCGTGATCTTGGGCGTCGCGGTCATGTGCGCGCAGCCCGTGTTGACGAGGTCGAGGTGCCCCGGCCACGCATACATGCCAGCGATCTCGTCAGGCGCGGAAAGGCGCTTGGTGCCCCCGTCGGGCAGCGTGAAGCTGTATCCGCCCCCCGGCTCCCACAATGCGCCCGCGGGCTCCGCAGTGGCGCTATCCACCAGCGGACCGTAAGTCATCAGCAGGTTCTGGATTTCAAGCTGGTCCTCCGCCCTTTGCAGGCGGCGCTCAAGCTCTAGTAGCCGCGCGTCTCGATCCAATCTTCGTGCTCCCCGGGACGGTAGGTGACGCCCGGGGTTTTTCCGGACTTGGTCTTGAGATCGAAGCCGATGGCATCGGCGCCGCCTTCGATCGGCACGCCGAAAGCCGAGATCGCCCAGCTGGTCATCACGTAATTGCCGACCAGCATGACCAGATCCATCATCTGTTCCTGGCTGAGCGTCTTCTTGAGCGTTTCCCATGTGGCATCGGTGACGTTGTTGCCCCCGATCAGTTCATCGCAGGTCGAGAGGATCGCACGTTCCTCTTCGGTGAACTCGTTCGGCGCTTCCGGAAAGTCGCGGATCTGGGCAATCTCTTCCAACGTGATGCCCGCCGTGATCGCGTAGCCAACGTGGTTGTGCCATTCGTAAGCCGAATTCACCAGCTTGGCGACGCGCAGCACGACGAATTCGAGCTGGCGATTGCTCAGCGTGTGGCCGGTCATGAAATACTTGCCGTAATGGCTCCAGGCCAGCGCCAGCGGCGGATGGTTCGCCATGATCTGGATGATGTTGGTCTTGGAGCCTTCTTCCCACGAATTGGGCTCGCCCCAGAAAGACTGCACCTCGCGCGTGGCGTCGGTCCACGTTTCCTTCGGCGGCCACTTGATGCGGAATTCGTTGGGTACGGACGACAAGGAAGCTCTCCCGGAAAAGGTGTTTCGGTTTGAACGGATGATCAGCGCGTCCACCGCGCCGGGTCAAGAGCATTGGGCGGCTATCGCCCCCGCGTCAGGTAACCGACCAGCCCGCGTCGACGCAGATGGTCTGGTTGGTGACGTAGCGCGCGGCGGGGGAGACCAGATAGGCCACGGCACCTGCAATGTCGCTTGGCTCGCAAAAGCCCAGCGCGGGCATGCGGCGCGCCGGACCTTCCGCCGGTGGACCTTTCGCGCCGATCGCGCCGGGAGAGGCGACGCCGCCCGGCAGCACGGTGTTCGCGGTGATACCATGTTCGGCGAGTTCCAGCGCGGAGGCCTTGGTCAGCGCGGCAAGCGCGCCCTTTGAGCCCATATAGCTGGCGAGCCCCTTGATCGCCTGGCCCCAGAGGCTGCACGAGGCGAGGTTGACGATGCGGCCGCCCTGCCCGGCAGCCACCATCGCCCGGCCCACTTCGCGGGTCAGCAGGAACGGCCCGCGAGCGTTGATCGCGTTGTTGCGGTCCCATTCCTCTGCAGTGCCTTCGAGCAGCAATTGCCGGTCCTGCACCCCGGCATTGTTCACCAGCGCCCGTGGCGCGCCAAGCTGATCGACAACGGCTGCCGCCATGGCAACGATCGACGCCTCGTCAGCCATGTCGACAGAAAAAGCATGGACAGCATCGCCCAGTTCGCCCGCCAGTGCCTGCGCCTTTGGCAAGTCGCGGTCGGCGATGGCGACGGTCGCGCCGCAATCGGCGAGCAGGCGGACAATGCCCTCACCGATGCCCATCGCGCCGCCGGTAACCACGACCACGCGGCCATCAAGGGAAAAGGGGTTGCTCATAGCCAGCCTCGCAAATTGTTGCGGGCAGCAAAGCAAGCGCGGCCGCCGGGTTCAATCCTCGCCCACGCATGATCGCGCAAGCGTTGACCGAACCCGTCGCCGGATAGTCTCAGGCGGCTTTTTTCGTCCGTTCAACCGCTTCGAGATTGAGCATTTCGGCAATCAGGAAAGCCAGTTCCAGCGACTGCGCGGCGTTCAGACGCGGATCGCAATGGGTGTGATAGCGGTCCGCCAGCGCCTCGTCGGTGATGCCCATCGCGCCGCCGGTGCATTCGGTGACGTTCTGGCCGGTCATCTCGATATGGATGCCGCCGGCGTGCGTGCCCTCGGCGCGGTGGACGGCGAAGAAGCCGCGCACTTCGGCAAGGATGCGGTCGAAGGGACGGGTCTTGTAGCCGGTCGCGCTCTTGATCACGTTGCCGTGCATCGGGTCGCAGGACCAGACCACCGAATGGCCTTCACGCTTTACCGCGCGAACCAGCGCCGGCAAGCCGGCTTCCACCTTGTCATGGCCAAAGCGGCTGATCAGCGTGATACGGCCCGCCTCGCGCGCCGGGTTCAGCGTATCGAGCAGGCGCAGCAGGGCGTCAGGCTCAAGGCTGGGGCCGCACTTCATGCCGATGGGGTTGCCCACCCCGCGCAGGAACTCGACATGAGCCGAATTCTCAAAGCGGGTGCGGTCACCAATCCACAGCATGTGGGCGGAGCAATCATACCAGTCGCCGGTCAGCGAATCGCGGCGGGTCAGCGACTGCTCATAGGGGAGCAGCAGGGCTTCGTGGCTGGTGTAGAAGCTGGTGCCCTGAAGCTGCGGAACCGTCTGCGGATCGATGCCGCAGGCCTGCATGAAGTCCAGCGCTTCGCCGATACGGTCCGACACTTCGGCGAACTTCGCCGCCCAGGGGCTGCGGCCCATGAAATCGAGCGTCCACTTGTGGACCTGGCGGAGGTTGGCATAGCCGCCGTTCGAGAATGCGCGCAGCAGGTTGAGCGTGGCAGCCGACTGCGAATAGGCCTCGACCATGCGCTGCGGATCGTTGACGCGGTCCTGTGCGTTCGGTTCGATGCCATTGATGATGTCGCCGAAATAGCTAGGCATTTCAACGCCATTCACGGTCTCGGTGGGCGCCGAGCGCGGCTTGGCGAACTGGCCCGCCATGCGGCCGACCTTCACCACCGGCTGCTTCGAGGCGAAGGTCATGACGACCGCCATCTGCAGCAGCACGCGGAAGGTGTCGCGGATGTTGTCCGGGTGGAATTCGGCAAAGCTTTCGGCGCAGTCGCCGCCCTGCAGCAGGAAGCCGCGGCCCTCTGCCACTTCGGCAAGGTCCGCCTTCAGAGCGCGGGCTTCACCGGCAAAGACCAGCGGCGGAAAGCTCGTCAGCGTCTTTTCGACGCGCGCCAGTTCATCCGCGTTTCCATAGGCGGGAAGGTGCCGCGCTTCGGCGTTTTTCCAGCTTTCCGGGGTCCAGTTGCTTGCCACAGTTATGCTCCTTTGCGGGGGCGCCCTTACGCCCACCCCCGCCAGAATGCAAAACCGGGTTTTCTGCGTTATCCGAAAGCTGGGCTTTTATCGCGTCACCGGCGCAGCCCCGGTAGCAGGGGCAGCCCCGACCGATGCCAGCGTCTGCCCTTGTGGCAGCACCGCGAGTCGCCACGACTTGCCCTTGACCAGATACTTCGCCGCCAGCGCCTGCATCGCCTGAGGGGTGGTTACGGTGGAATCGACCATCAGCGTCCGCAGCGCGGCGAACAGTTCGGGCCGCTGCGTCGCGCCTTCCAGCATCAGCATGAAATAGCTCGAACCCGTTGATGCGCGGGCGATCTGCTGGCGCAGAGGCTCGGTCACGCGCGCCAGTTCGTCAGCGCTGGGCGGATTGGCGACGAGGTCCGCGGCGATCTCGTCCGCCGTGGCATAGAAGGTCTTGAGCTGTCCCGGCTCCAGCATGCCGAGCGCGAGGATCGTGCCGCCCGAGGGGAACTCCGTCGGCCAGTTCGAATAGACCTGCGGCGAATAGGCGGCGCCCAGCTTTTCACGCAGGCGGTCAAGCAGGCGGTTGGAGAAGACTTCGGACAGGATACGCAGCTGGCGTCCTTCGCTGAGGCCCGCAGTGCCACCGCCCGTCGGCCAATAGACCATGGCCGCGGCCTGGCGCGCATCGCCGTTGTGGTAGAGCACGATGGGCTCCGCGCTCCCTTTGGGCACGCGCGGTACGGCATTGGCCTTATCCGCCGGCAGCGAAGTGCGCGGCTTGAGCGCGCCGAAGCTGCGTTCCAGCGCCGTGACCGTCTGCGCAAGGTCGACGTCGCCATAGACCTGCACTTCGACCGGTCCCATCGACAGGATCGGCTCCCACAGCGCGCGGAAACCTTCCGGCGTGGCGGCATCGAGTTCCGCCGAACTTGGCGCGCGGAAGCGGGGATCGCGGTCCCGCTCGATCCACTTGAGATCGCGCTCGAGCACCCCGCGCGGGGAAGTGCCATAGGCATCGTTGCGCAGCTTCATCGCCGCCTTGGCGCGCAGCACGGGATTCGGATCCCAGCGCGGCATGGCGAGCTTGGCGGCGAACAGATAGAGCTGGTCGGCAAGGTCCTCGCGCCGGGTATTGGCGCTGAAGACGAAGTCCGCATCATCGATGGCGAAATCGAAGCCCATCTTGCGGCCGGTGGTAATCCGGTCGAGCTCTTCCTGGCCCAGCGGCCCGATGCCCGAACCGACCAAGGCAAGGTCGGCGAGTGCGGCATTGGCCTGGTCGTTCGGACCAAAGGCGCGGTAACCGCCGCCGAAGCGTACCTTGACCGTGACGCGGCCGGGTTCGACCTCGCTCGTCTTGATCAGCGCCTTCACGCCATTGGCGAAGTTCACCTGCGAAATCTCTGGAATCCCGGTCGCAACCACCGTGCCCTTGCCCGGCGTTCCGATGGCGGGAAGCGCAGCGAAGTCGATCGGCTTGTAGGCCAGCCGCGATCCGGCGTCGCCAGATACAGGCGCGGCAAGTGCGGTGCGCAGGGACGCCTCATCCGCCTCGCCGATCGACGGCGTGATATAGACGCCGCGCGTCACCGTGCCCTGGAACTGTTGGCGGGTGTGAGCGAGGACATTGGCCGGAGTGAACAGGCGGCGGGCGCCGTCGAAGATGGTCAGGATCGCTGCCGGATCGGCCACGGCCTCGCGAATGTCGAGCGCTCCGACGATCTCGTCGCCCAGCGCCGAACTCGCCTGCAGGGTGCGCTGTTCGGCGAAGGCGGTATAGCCCACGCGCATTTCCGCAACCTCGCGGTCGATCTCGGCCTGCGTCGGCGGGGTCTTGAGCGCATCCGCGATCACCGCACGGGTATCACGTACGGCGGCTTTCCAGTCCGGGCCGATCGGCGTGACGGTAACGAAGGTCCCGTCGACCGAGCGCAGCACGTCCTGCTGCTCGATTCCTGCGGCGAGGAAGCTGCCGCCCGCGCGGGCGCGCGCCTCGAGCCGGCGATTGATAATCTCGCGCGCCAGGCGGTCGACCATCAGGCCCTGGTTATAGGCAATCGTATCGTTGACCGGACGCCAGGGACGCAGCACGGCCCAGGAAAAGCTGCGCGGCAGGTCGGGTTCGACCAAAACCTTGACCTCGCCCACCGGGGCGCCATCGGTCTTGATCGCATCCTTTGGCGGCACCGGATCGCCAAAGCTCGGGGTCGGCGTATGCGCGCCCGAAACGGGCCACTCGGAAAACCACTTGGTGATCAGCGCGGCAAACTGTTCGGGCGAGCCATCGCCTGCCACCACGACAACCGTATTTTCAGGCCGGTACCAGCGCTTGTGGAACGCACGAATCGATTCCGATGTCGCCGCCTTCAGCGTCTCCTCGGTACCGATGGGCGAACGCGTGGCGAGCAATTGCCCGGCATAGACGGTCTCGCGCATCGCGCGGTCAATACGCTCGTCCGTGCCGCCGCGTTCACGCTTTTCGGCAAGCACGATGGGCAGGTCGGCCTTGATATTGGCGTCGCTCAGCGTCGGGTAGATCATCATGCCCGAAAGCAGCTTGAACGATTCATCCAGCCCCTGCGGCGTCGCCTCCGGCAGGTCGATCTTGTAGGTCGTGGCGATCGGCGTGGTTTCGGCATTGGTGTCCGAACCGAAGGTCGCGCCAAGGCGCTGCCACGTGGGGATCGCCTGCGCCTCGCCGATGTATTTCGACTGGCGGAAAACAAGATGCTCGATGAAGTGGGCATAGCCGCGCTCGCTCTCGCTCTCGTTCATCGAGCCTGCATCGATGCGCACGCGGATCGAGACCTGCCCGGGAGGAACGCCATTGTTGCGCACGGCATAGCGCACGCCGTTGGGCAGTTCGCCAAAGACCCATGCCTTGTCCTGCGGCACGTCGCTGCCGCGGTAAAGCCATGGGCCGCTATCTGCCTTGGCCGGAGCCGCGGCCGCGGGAGGCGCCTTGCGCTTTGCCTGCCCCATGACGGGACTGGCCAGAACAAGCGGAATGATCAGGGCAAGGTGCGCGGCAACGCGGAGTGGGGACTTCATGGTGTGATGTATAGGAAGCGCAAAGGTGAAGGGCCAGTGAATAGCGCCTTGTCGGAATTGCCGCGAAACAGTGACAAGATCCCTTGCCAAGCGATTAGCTTGCAGGCAGTTTTTACCCCAATGGCGGTCAGGCATCGCCCCGGGGCAATCAGGAAGGATATTTCATGGCACGATGGACCACCGCCGTTCTGGCACTCGCGCTGGCGGGCGCGACCTCTCCCGCGATGGGGCAGACCGGGTTCCCGCCGCACAGCGCCTATGGCGAGAGCGATGACGAAAACATGCAGGCCTGCCGCGTCACGCACGCCTCTGCCATTGCGGCGATCGAAGGCACCCTGCGCAGCTTCAACATCCGCACGGTCACCCACACATCCGAAACGCTCTCGCGCGATGTGATCCTCGCCTATGTGAATATCAACGCCCTCCCCGTGAAGCAGAACGGCGTGAACACTGGGTCCTGCGCCTACAGCACGACTTACGAACTATATGACAACACCACCTTCACCAATCCGGTGACCAAGGCAGCGCACTTCGGCAAGGTCATGTACTGCAACCGCGGCGGCCTGCTGGTGTGGAGCGCGGCTACTGCGCAGACCCAGCTTAACAAGGACCTGCGCAGCTACGTGACCGAGTGCGTGAAGGAATATAACGAGAGCAAGAACTGAGGCGGGCGCCTCACTTGGGCGCAGGCTGGGGCTCTGCCGGCTTCTGCGCTTCCATCTGCTTCTGCATGGCCTCGATTTCCGCCATCGACTTGAAGTCGAGCAATTCAACCTGGAAGACCAGGTCAGAATTCGCGGGAATCGGGCCGCTGGCCTGTGCGCCATAGCCAATCGCGGCGGGGATGCAGAGCCGCATGACGGACCCCTTGCCCGCCAGCTTGAGCCCTTCGCTGAAACCCGGAATGACCCCTGATACAGGCATCGGCGTGCGCTGGGCCTGGTCGAACACGGCACCGCTCGCGGCGAGGTATCCGAGGTAATCGATCAGCACGACATCGGCATCGCCGGGCTTGGCCGCAGTTGCGGGGGCCGCACGCAGGACCGTGTAGCCAAGGCCTGAAGCTGTCTTGGCCGTGCAGGTGCGGTGCGCGGAATCGACCACCGGGTTCAGCGGCAGCGGGATAATCGGGCTGGAAACCTGGGCCGAGGCGGTGGCGGAAAGGCCCATCAGGGCGGCGGCGGCGATTGCCGGGAGCGTCTTGTTCATGCCGCGCCGTCTAAGGGCAAGCTGCCGTCGCCGCCAGCGGAATCGTCCTTGTTCGGCTTGTCCCTGCGGCCAGACAGCAGGTGCGGCCAACACCGCGCCACCACCAGCATCAGCGTCGGCAGCGCAATGGTCAGCGCCACGTCCTTGGTCATTTCGCCCAGCTGCTTGGCCACTTCATTGGGCCAGACCTCGAAGAAATAGTCATTCGCCTCGTTCAGAAGCTCGAGCGCAAGGACCGCCAGCCACGGGAGCCAATCCGCCAGCGAACGCCGCAGCAAGGCAGCGAAGACCAGCGCCAGCACAAGCCCCGCCATCACGTGCAAGGCATCGTTGTGGAAGGCGAGGCTGCGCTCCACGAACATCTTCGCGTCATAAATCGTGCGGGAGCCATGGGGGATCATCGCGGCACCGCTAGGCCATTGCGCGCTGGCAGGCAACGCGCGGGTCTGTCCTACACGGGCCCGTTCAGGCACAACCGGGCCATGAATGCGCCGTGGCTCCATCCCCGCCCTGCCGCGCCCGCCGCCATGCGCGGGGGCATATTCCGGGGCGGGTGGACATTTTCCCTCAGGACCGTGTCCATTGTGTCCAGTCCACAAGGATTTCTGCGCCTTTGCGGGCTTGACCCCGGGCCGCAGCTTCCTAAATGCAGGGTCATGTACATAGAAACCGAAACAACGCCGAACCCTGCGGTTCTGAAGTTCCTGCCCGGCCGCGAGGTGATGACCGGCGGAACCCGTGACTTTGCCGATGAGGACGCGGCACAGGCATCGCCGCTGGCCGCCGCGCTGTTCTCGCTGGGGGACGTTTCGGGCGTGTTCTATGGCCGCGATTTCGTTTCGGTCACGGCGGGCGAAGGGGTCAGCTGGTCGGCGCTAAAGCCGCAGGTCGTGGCCGTGCTGCTCGATCACTTCGTTTCGGGCGCGCCTTTGTTCAGCGAGGCGGAAGGCAACGGCATCTCCGTTCCCGTCGATGATGACGACACCTTTGGTGACGACCCGGGCACAGAAGATATCGTCCTGCAGATCCGCGAATTGATCGAAACCCGCGTTCGCCCCGCCGTGGCGAATGACGGCGGCGACATCATCTATCGCGGCTTCCGCGAGGGCGTGGTCTATCTCACCATGCAGGGTGCCTGCTCCGGCTGCCCAAGCTCGACCGCCACGCTCAAGCAGGGCATCGAAGGCCTGCTCAAGCACTATGTCCCCGAAGTGACCGAAGTCCGCGCGGCATGAGCGCTCCCCTTCCGGACGCCGCGCTCGACCAGCTGTTTCGTAGCGCGCGGACCTATAACGCCTATCTCGACAAGCCGGTGTCGCAAGAGACGCTGGAAGCGATCTGGGACCTGATGAAATTCGGCCCGACTTCGGCCAATTCGCTCCCGGCGCGGATCGTCTGGTGCGTCAGTGATGAGGCGAAGGAAAAGCTGGCCAGCCTCAGCAGCGGCAGCAACGGCGTGAAGATCCGGAAGGCACCGGTTACCGTCATCATTGGCATGGATGTGAACTTTCACCACAACCTGCCCGAGTTTTTCCCTCACGCGCCGCAGATGAAATCCATGATGGACGGACTGCCGGACAGTGCGCGTGAAGTGATGGCGCTGCGCAATTCCTCTTTGCAGGGTGCCTATTTCATCATGGCCGCCCGCGCGCTCGGGCTCGATACCGGGCCGATGTCGGGCTTTGACAATGCCGGGGTCGATGCGGCGTTCTTTGCCGACATGCCGGGCGTCAAGTCGAACTTCATTTCGACATTGGGCTACGGCGAACCCGGCACTCCGCACGATCGCCTGCCGCGGCCCGACTTCGGGCGCTTCAACACGCTCGCCTGAACGCGATTGGGGCGGACCTTGCGCACTCTGGTGATCGACAGCGCAACGGAGGCCTGCTCGGCCGCCCTGTTCGAGGGCGGTGATCTGGTCGCCGGTGACTGGCAGATGCTGGGCCGCGGACACGCGGAATCGCTGGTCCCGATGATCGCTGCGCTCCCCGCCAAGGGCCGCGCTGACCGCATCGCCGTCTCACTCGGCCCGGGCAGCTTCACCGGATTGCGTGTAGGTCTTGCGGCGGCAAGGGCGCTGGCGCTGGCGTGGAATTGCCCGGTGCTAGGCTATCCGACACTGGCGCTGGTGGCAGCGCAGGCTTTGGATGCGAGCGGCGCACAGGATGTGCTGGTCTGCATGACTGGCGGACACGGCGAGTGGTTCGTCCAGGGCTTTGACGCCGCGCTGGACAACACCCTGCCACTCGCATCGCTCAAACCCGCTGACGCCGCCACCGCTGCTGAAACGCCGCTTGTCGCTGGAAGCCAGGCAGAGGCACTCGTCGCCCTGCGCGGCTCGGGAACCGCCATGCCACTCCATCCCGACGCGCGCAGCTTTGGCTTGCTCGATCCGGCACTGCTCACCAGCGACATTTCGCTGATTTATGGCCGCGCGCCCGACGCGCGGCTGCCCGGACAGGCGGCGTGACTGACGATCTCGACCGGATCATGGCAGTGATGCAGGCCGCCTTCGATCCCCTTTACGGCGAAGCTTGGAACCGCCGGCAGGTCGAAGACGCGCTGGTACTCGGCCACACGCATTACCTTCTCGCGGGACCGGACGGCGAAGAACCCGGCGAGGGCGAGGCAGTGGGCTTTTCCCTCTCTCGCCATGGCTTCGAGGAAGAGGAACTGCTGCTTTTCGCCGTCAGGCCCGATCACCGCGGCAAGGGTGTGGGTGCGAGGCTGCTGGCTCGCTTTGCCGAGACCGCAAAGCGGCGCGGGGCCAAGCAGCTCCTGCTGGAAATGCGGCGCGGAAATCCGGCCGAGCGCCTCTATCGGAGCTTTGGCTTCGGCCAGATAGGCGAACGGCCAAACTATTACCGCCAGAGTAATGGCGAAAGGATCGACGCCATTACTTTTGCACGTCCACTGGACTGAATTCCTGCGCTAACAACTCCGCAATTGTTCATTTCTGGACAAATTTCTGCGCCTCGGTCTTGAAAGGACCGGCATTTAGGGACTAGACGCGCCAAAGTAGCGAGAGGTCGTAGACCCGCACGCTAAGGTAAATCCAAGGTCGCCAAAGAACAGGATGCTACAATGAATACTCCCGAAAATGACATGAACGAGACGCTGATCACGCTCACGTCTGACATTGTCGCTGCCCATGTCAGCAACAATAACGTTTCTGCGGAAGAAGTTACCGCACTTATTTCGAATGTTTACAAGGCGCTTGCCGGTCTTGGCGCTGCTGATGCACCGGTGGTGGAAGCGGCGAAGCCCGCCGTATCGGCGCGCGCCTCGGTCAAGCCGGGCAAGGTCGTCTGCATGGACTGCGGCATGGAACTGCAGATGCTCAAGCGCCACCTGATGACTCACCACGGCATGACGGTTGAAGATTACCGCGCCAAGTGGAACCTCGCGGCCGATCACCCGATGGTCGCCCCCAACTATGCCGAACGCCGCCGCGAACTGGCGAAGAAGATCGGCCTTGGCCGCAAGCCGGGCACCAAGATGCCGAAAAAGGCCCCGGCTGCCGGCGCTGCACCCGCCAAGCGCGGCCGGCCCAAGAAAGCCTGAAGAGAACCGGCCTAGCCAGTTGCACAAATACCTCGCGGGACTAATATCCCGCGAGGCATTTTGTTTTGGATGGTTACCCCTTGCACCAGGCAATCGACATTGAGGCTCTCTGCGCTGAACGCGGTCTGCGCATCACCGACCAGCGCCGGGTGATCGCCAAGGTGCTGTCTGAAAGCACCGACCATCCCGACGTCGAGAAGCTGCACGAGCGCGCGGTCGCGGTCGATCCGGGCATTTCGATTGCCACGGTCTACCGCACAGTGCGACTGTTCGAAGAGGCCGGCATACTTGACCGCCACGATTTCGGCGATGGCCGCGCCCGCTATGAAGCCGCGCCCGAAGCGCACCATGATCACATGATCGACGTGGAGAGCGGCAAGGTTATCGAATTCGTCGATCCCGAGCTTGAGGCGCTGCAACGCCAGATCGCGGAAAAACTGGGTTACCGCCTGGTCGATCACCGGATGGAACTGTTCGGCGTGAAACTGGTGCGCGACGGCGGAGCATCGGGCGAAAGCTGATGGTTGCCGCGGTGCAGGCCCCGCGCCGCCGGTTCGGCCCTTTCGCGCTCCTGCGGATCACGGTCCGTTTGCTGGCTATGGTGGTCCTGCTGATCGCCTGCCTGCTGCCCTATTACGTCTTTGCCCTGCTGCGCCTGCGCAACCCTTGGCCGCGCTTGTTCCTTGGCGGCATTTGCTCGATCGCCGGGGTTGACCTCAAGGTCAGGGGCGAGCGTCCGAAAGGAAGCGCATTCCTGATTGCAAACCACGTCAGCTGGATCGACATCCCGGCCATAGCCCGGGCAACCGGCAGCGCCTTCGTGGGCCATGACGGCCTCGCCTCGGTCCCGCTGATCAAGCACCTTTGTTCGATGAACGACACCGTCTTCATTGCCCGGCATGACCGGACAAGCGTCCACCGCCAGGTGGAAGATGTGCGCCGCGCCATCCGTGACACGGGTGCGCTGACGATCTTCCCGGAGGGCACGACCAGCGACGGCACGGGCTTCCTGCCGTTCAAGTCGTCGCTGCTCTCGGCACTCGAACCGGTGCCGGAAGGGGTCAGCGTGATCCCGGTGCTGCTCGATTTCGGGCCTGAGGCAGCAAGCATTGCCTGGGTGGGCGACGAGCATGGGGTGGACAATTTCCTGCGTATCCTGGCGCGCCGACGGCCAGTTCAGCTGACGATCCACTTCCTGCCCCCGCTCTCTGGCGAGCAGGTCCACGATCGCAAGGCGATGGCCACAGCGGCGCGCGAGGCAATGTTGCGCGAGATGCAAAGGCACTGAAGCAAGCTGTGGGGGCGCTTTCGAAATGAAATTCATCGACAGGCTGGTGCGCGACCTTGAGTCACCTCGGGAAGTGCGCGGTTTCGGGTCAGGTTGGTTCGCGGGCTTTTTCGCGATCCTGCTGGGCGTGATCGGCCTGTGCTTCGTCGCTGCGCTGCGCTGGCAGATGAGCTTTGCCATGCCCGAGTTGGCCGCCATCCGGGAATGGGCCGGCTTTCGCACTTTGGTCCATTTCACCCTGCTCGGCTCCTATGCCCTCGCATTGCTGAGCCTGCTGCTGCGCCCGCACAAGGCACTGGGCCTTACCGCGCTGGCGCTTTCGCTCACCGCCACGGTTCTGGGCGGAGCTTCGGTCCAGCCGCACGAGACCAACGAATGGGGCATATTCTTCGGCCTGGACTTCTTTGCCGTAAACATGGTCGCCACCGGATTGATGTTCGCGCCGCTCGAACGCTTTGCCCCGCGCCTGCGCGAACAGCGGCTGTTCCGACCCGAATGGAACGAGGACCTGTTTTATTACCTTGTCAGCTCGATGCTGGTGCAGGTCATCACCTTCCTCGCGCTGGCACCTTCAAGCTACATCAATCAACATTTCGGCTGGCTTGACGCGACGCGGTCCACCGTGGGCGGCTTGCCGTGGGTCGTGCAATTCCTGCTCGCCATGGTGCTGACCGACATAGCCCAGTACTGGTTCCACCGTCTGTTCCATCGGATACCTTTCCTCTGGGGCTTCCACGCCGTGCACCACAGCGCAAAGAACATGGACTGGCTGGCGGGCGCGCGGATGCATTTCATCGAAATCGTGCTCTTGCGAGGTGTCACCTCGCTACCCTTGCTCACGCTCGGCTTCCTGCCTTCGGTCATGCAGGCTTATGTCGGCATGGTCTATGTCTATGCCTCGCTGGTCCACGCCAACGTGCGCGGCAATTTCAACCGGCTGGGCAAGTGGGTCGTCGTCCCTCGCTTTCACCACTGGCACCACGCGATCGAGGAAGAGGGGATCGACAAGAATTTCGCGATCCACTTCCCCCTGCTCGACCGGATTTTCGGTACCTATTACTTCCCCGACGATGTCTGGCCGCGAGGATATGGCGTGCCTGAGGAAGTACCCCGGGGTTATCTCGCCCAGGCGCGCTATCCTTTCGTTCGCCCCCGGAGCTGATCCTTTCCCCTTCAACTGGGCTGCGAATTGGCGTAAGCGCGCCGCCCATGCCTGCTGTTCCGCCCCCCGCACTTACCGCGTCAAAAGCTTCGGCTGCCAGATGAACGTCTATGATGGCGAACGCATGGCCGAACTGCTTGCCGAACAGGGTATCAGCCTCGCGCCCGAGGGTGAGGAAGCGGACCTTGTCGTGCTCAACACCTGCCACATCCGCGAAAAGGCGGCGGAGAAGGTCTATTCCGACATCGGCCGCCTGCGGCGTGAGGACGGCACCTCGCCGCTGATCGCGGTGGCCGGCTGCGTCGCCCAGGCCGAGGGCGAGGAGATCATGAAGCGCGCGCCTGCCGTGTCGATGGTCGTAGGCCCGCAGGCCTATCACCGCCTGCCCGGCATGATTGCCGAGGCCGTGGACGGCCGCCGCGCGGTCGATACCGACATGCCGGCAGAGATGAAGTTCGATGCCCTGCCCGCGCGGCGGAAGGTGGGACCGAGCGCCTTCCTCACCGTGCAGGAAGGCTGCGACAAGTTCTGCACCTATTGCGTCGTGCCCTATACCCGCGGTGCCGAAGTTTCGCGCCCGTTCAAAGACCTGATCGAGGAAGCGGCGAAACTGGTCGATGCCGGCGCGCGCGAGATCACGCTTCTCGGGCAGAACGTCAACGCATGGATGGGCGAAGATTCAAAGGGTTGTTCGGTCGGTCTCGACAGTCTTGCAAGAGAGCTTTCCAAGCTCGCGGACCTGCACCGAATTCGTTATACCACCAGCCACCCCAACGACATGACCGAAGGCCTGATCGCCGCGCATGGCGAGCTGGAAAAGCTGATGCCCTTCCTCCACCTGCCAGTCCAGGCAGGCAGCGACCGGGTGCTGAAGGCGATGAACCGCAGCCACACCCGCGACAGCTATCTGAAGATCCTCGAGCGCGTCCGCGCGGTGCGGCCCGACATCGCGCTGTCGGGCGATTTCATCGTGGGTTTTCCTGGTGAGACCGATGCCGAGTTCGAGGAAACTCTGAGCCTTGTCGATGCGGTCGGCTATGCGCAGTGCTTCAGCTTCAAGTACTCGCCCCGCCCCGGAACGCCCGCCGCGACAATGGATGGGCAGGTTCCAGTGGAAGTGATGGACGAGCGGCTCCAGCGTTTGCAGGCCGCGCTCAATCGCGATCAGCTGGCTTTCAATAACGCCTCGGTCGGCAAGCGATGTTCGGTCCTTGTCGAAAGGCGCGGCAAATATGAGGGCCAGTGGCTGGGCAAATCGCCGTGGCTGCAATCGGTACATTTCACCGGTGACGCGGCCATTGGCGATCTTGTCGAGGTCGAACTGACCGAGGCGGGCGGGAATTCGCTCGCCGGCCGCCTGTTGCAAGCCGCACACGCCTGAACAGTTTTCCACCACGGCCCGCAGCACCATGGCTTGCGCGGGCCATCCCGGCGCCTATCTTGATCGGAGTCGGGCCGCAGCCCTGTGGCCCGCGAACCGAAAGGAGCGCATGACCCGCAAAGCTGCACGCGCCAACAACGTGGCGCATATCCGGTCCGAACCGTCTCAGCGCGCAAGGGCCGAACTGGAATTCGATGAACCCGCCGTCCTCGGCGCGTTGTTCGGACAGTTCGATGCCAACCTTGTGCAACTGGAAAACCGGCTTGGGGTCTTCATTGCAGCACGCGGCAACCGCATCCAGATCGAAGGCCGAAGCGATGACGTCGCCCGCGCGCGTGACGTGCTGCGCGGCCTCCACCAGCGGCTGTTGCAGGGGCACGACATCGATTCCGGCGCAGTGGAGTCGCTGATCGCCATGTCTGCCGAACCCACGCTCGACGGTATTGTCTCGAAGGAGCTGGAAAGCCCTTCGGTGATGATCCGCACCCGCAAGAAAACCATTGTCCCGCGTTCGACCACCCAGATCGAATACATGCAGGCGCTGGCCAGCCGCGACATTATCTTCGCGTTGGGCCCGGCAGGCACCGGCAAGACCTATGTCGCCGTGGCGCAGGCGGTGAGCCAGCTGATGGCGGGATCGGTCCAGCGCCTGATCCTTTCGCGCCCCGCAGTAGAAGCGGGCGAACGGCTGGGCTTCCTGCCCGGCGACATGAAGGAGAAGGTCGATCCCTATCTCCGCCCGCTTTACGACGCGCTCAACGATTGCATGCCGCCCGAGCAGGTCGAGCGCCGCATCGCCAGCGGCGAGATCGAGATCGCGCCGATCGCCTTCATGCGCGGCCGCACCCTGGCCGATGCCTTCGTCATCCTCGACGAGGCGCAGAACACCACGCCGGCGCAGATGAAGATGTTCCTCACCCGCTTCGGCCAGAACAGCCGCATGGTGATCTGCGGCGACCCCAAGCAGGTCGACATTCCCGGCGGTCCGCAGATGAGCGGCCTGAAGGACGCGGTTGACCGGCTTGAAGGTGTGGAAGGCATCGCCACGGTACGCTTCGACGCATCAGACGTGGTGCGCCATCCGATCGTCGGGCGGATTGTCGAGGCTTACGAGGGGAAGGCGGAATGAGGGTTCCGGCGGCGCTGCCCTTGGCCTAGGGCAACGCCATGGACCTCGAAATCGACATCGACGCGCCCTGGCCGGGCCAGCCCGATTGGGCCGACCTTGCCTTGCAGGCGGCGGAGGCCGCTGCATCAGTCGCCGCCGAACTTGCCAACCAGCGACTGACCGCCAGCCTGCTGTTCACCTCCGACGCGGAGGTTCAGGTGCTCAACCGCGAATGGCGGGCGAAGGACAAGCCGACCAACGTTCTGTCCTTCCCGATGATCGAGCGCGACGATTTGCTGGGTCTCGCCGCCCATGGCGCTCCTGAAATGCTGGGTGACATTGCTCTCGCTTTCGAGACCTGTGCCCGCGAGGCGGCGGACAAGGGCGTGGCGCTGGAACATCATACCGCGCACCTGATCGTACATGGCCTGCTCCACCTTGCTGGCTACGACCATGAAATATCGCCGGCGGACGCGACCGAAATGGAAGCGCTGGAAACAAAGGCGCTTGCATCGATGGGCATTGCCGACCCATATTGCGATTGACCAAAACGCAATTGCCCGCGATTCAGAGGACAGATTTCACCCATGGCCGACCATAATTCCGGAGAAGCGGACAGTAGACGCTCGCTGCTCGGCAGCCTGCGTTCGATGCTGGGACTGACCCGGGACCAAAGCCTGCGCGCACAGCTGGAAGACGCGATCGACGAACACGAGGACGATGCCTCACCTTCGCCGGCCGGAGACCTCTCGCCGATCGAGCGGCAGATGCTGCGCAACCTGCTGCACTTTTCCGAACATGACGCCGATGACGTAGCCATTCCCCGGCGCGAGATTGTTGCCGTGCCGACCAGCCTGTCCTGGGACGAACTGATCGCCGCCTTTGCCGAACACGGCCACAGCCGCATGCCGGTCTATGCCGACAACCTCGACGAGGTGAAGGGCATGATCCACATCAAGGACGTATTCCCCTTCCTTGCCGGGGCCAAGGCGCCGCCAAAAGACTGGACCACGCTGATGCGGCAGCCGCTGTTCGTGCCGCAATCGCGCAATGCGATCGACGTGCTGGCCGACATGCGCGCCAGCCGCACGCACCTGGCAGTCGTGTTCAACGAATATTCCGGCACCGAAGGCCTCGTCACCATCGAGGACCTGGTCGAGGAGATCGTCGGCAATATCGAGGACGAGCACGACGACGCGCCGACCGACCTGCTGGTACCGCTCGAAGGCGGGATGTGGGAAGCGGACGCGGGTGCGGAACTCGACGACGTCGGTCAGCGCATCGACCCCCGCCTTGCCGAGGTGGAGGAAGACGTCGACACGCTGGGCGGCCTTGCCTTCCTGCTCGCCGAACAGGTCCCGCCGGTGGGCGCCATGCTAGACCATTCAAGCGGCTGGCGGCTCGAAGTGGTGGCGGGCAACGAACGCCACGTTACCCGGCTGCGGCTTCACCCGCCCGCACAGCTCGCCGCGGCGAGCGAAGAGGACTGAAGGCTCATGCGCAGGCTCCCCCTCTCCGCGCGCTTGAAGCCTTTCTGCGCGTTGTCCGCCAAGGCTCGGCCAAGGCGGCTGCGAGCGAGCTTGGCCTCAGCCCCTCGGCTCTGTCGCGGCGGTTGCAGGCACTTGAGGATTTCCTCGGTAAGAAGCTGTTCCTGCGCCAGCATCAGGCTCTGAAGCTGACCGAGGAGGGGCAGGCCTTTTACGACGTCGTCAGCCCCTTGATCGAAGACCTTGCCGAAGCGGTCGAAGCCCAGATCGATACCGGCAAGCTACTGCGCCTGCACCTTGGCACGCCGTCGCTCTTTGCCGAACAGCGGCTTTTCCCGCGCCTGCTTGAACTGAGGCAGTTGCACCCGCGCCTGCACATCGATGTCGATACCGGCCCGCATCTCGACGCGCGGCTAGGCGATACGCTCGACGCGGCGATTGTCGTGACCGGCCAGCCGGACGACGCGCTCTATTCGGTGCGGCTCGATTACAACAAGGTCTATGCCTTCACATCCGCCGCGCTGGCAGAGGAGCTTGGCAGCGAACCGGACGCGAAGAAACTCTCACGCCAGACCTTCCTGATCCACAACGAATTGCCCGAAAGCTTTACCGCGTGGAAGGAAGCGATGGGGCTGGAAAAGCTGGAACCGGCCGCGATCGATCACTTCGATTCCGGGCAGCTGATCCTTGAGGCGGCAGCGCAGGGCCTGGGCATTGCCATCATGCACGATGACCACTTCCACCGATCGGGCGACCGGCGCATTGCGCGGCTCTATGATGTCGAGGTCGAGAGCCCCTATTCCTACTGGTTCGTCTGCCGCCCGCGCGCGCTCGATGCCCGGCCGGTGCGGCTGTTCCACGACTGGCTGGTTTCAGCGGGGATCTGAGGCGGAGGCCATCCAGTTGGCCCTGACAAACAGCAGGGCCCTGTCGTCGCCGCTCACCTCGATCCAGCGCGCGGAGTCTGCGCGCAGGTCTTTGACCAACCTTCCAGCGTCGTTCGGAGCGATCAGCCACGCGTCCGGATGGAAGCGCGCCTCGACCTCGGCCAGACCGGCCTCGCCGCCGAACGTGCGGTTGTAGAGCCGCCACTCATCCTCGCTGAAACGGTAATAGCGGCCGTCGTAAAAGGACTGCCACTTGCCTCCGGTCTCCTCAGCCACAATGCCGCCGAAGTAGGAATTGGCGAATATCCGCCCGCCTTGCGGCATGGCCTTGAGGTGCGCGACCGCGGACTCGGGTGCGAGTGGCCAAGTTGCAGCCGGAATCTTGAGCACGGCCAGCGCGGCGATTGCGGCGAACCCGGCAACAAGGCCCCAGCCCTCGCCCCGGCCCTGCGCTTCGGCGCTCTCACGCACGGCCAGCATCGGCACCAGCGCTATCGCCCATGGCAGCATAAACCGCGCCCAGACAAAGCTCAGCGCGAGGAAGACAACCGCACCCAGCGCCTCACCCAGATCGATCCGCCGCCAATTCGCCGCGATCATCGCCAGCACCCCTGCGTGGAGTGTGAGCAGCAATGGATGGAGGTCCCGCGCGCCGGGATCGCTGACCGGAAGCCACTCGGTCGCGGCCATGAAGACGCTCATCTTCTGGTTGGCAAGGCTCACTGAAAGGACGTCCAGCCCGGCCGGAGTGGCGAACTGGGCGGCGAAAGCGATCACGGCCAGCACCGTCTCGGGCCACGGGATTATGGTGAGGTTGCGGGAGCGCAGCACCGCCAGCCAACCCGGCACCGCTCTTGCGCCGAGATAAAGCGCGGCGATCATCACCGATGGGTGCATGTTCTGCCACAGCACCAGCACCGCAGCTCCGGCCAGCAGCCGGTGGCGCACTTTTCCGCGCCACGTCAGGATCCACAGCAGCAGGCCCAGGCCCAGCACCGACCAGCTCTGCGGCCTGAGCGACAGGAACGACAGCGCAATACCGCCCGCGAGCACCAGTGCAGCGGCGGTCGTCACCATGGCCGCGCCGCGCCTTCTTGCGGCAAGGCCAGCGAAGAAGAAGCCGCCAGCACACAGCGCGGCGTCGAAAACTTGAACGCCGCGCCAGCCGGCCCAGTCCCGCACCAGCGCGAGGATCACCTGCGCCAGAGCGGAGAGCGGTGGGCTGGGCGTGCCGAGATAGGCAGGGGCCAGCACTTCACGGCTGATCGGCGCGCCTTCTCGCAGCGCCAGGTCCCCCAGCGCTGCCTGCCAGTAGATGTCGGAATCGTTGATCGGGCGCTGGAGGAGCAGCCAGGCCAGCAGCAGCGGCACCGCGATCCACGCAGCCCCGGTCAGGGACTCGCCGATCCTGCGCCGCTCAGCCAAGCCGGGCGCCCCCCGCGCCAAGCCGCCGTCAGCCTTCGCTTACGGTTGCCTTGACGATCTTGCCCGGGTTTGCCGGCGGCTCGCCCTTGGGCAGGGCATCGACGTTTTCCATGCCTTCGACCACCTGGCCCCAGACGGTGTACTGCTTGTCGAGGAAGGTCGCATCGTCGAAGCAGATGAAGAACTGGCTGTTGGCCGAGTGCGGATAGCTGGTGCGGGCCATCGAGCAGACGCCGCGGACGTGCGGTTCAGCGTTGAATTCGGCCTGCAGGTCGGGCTTGTCGCTGCCGCCCATGCCGGTGCCCTGCGGGCAACCGCCCTGTGCCATGAAGCCAGGAATCACGCGGTGGAACTTGACGCCGTCATAGAAGCCTTCGCTCACCAGTTCCTTGATGCGCGCAACGTGACCGGGGGCAAGGTCAGGCCGCAGCTTGATCTTCACATCGCCAGTGTCGAGCGAGAGGGTGAGGTATTCGTCGGCCATTTGCGCAGTCTCCTGTAATGTGCGGGCCGATATAGGCTCCGGGCGGAGAATGTCACGCCCCAGAAGGCCGCGCCCGCTTCAACATGCGGCCAACCGGCTTTTAGAACAGGCGGTGGACGATGACGGCGGCAATGACGCAGGTGCCGATCGAGACAATGAAAAAGGCTACCGTCAGCGGCAGTCCCTGTCCCACTAGCCCTGCCTTGCGGAATACCACCCGGACCATCGAGATCGCCATGGGGTGGACAAGGTAAAGCGCATAAGACGCATCGCCGATGGCATGGAGCCAAGGCAGGCGAACGGTCTGCGTGTACCGCTCATGCAGATAGGCGCCGCCCACCATCAGGACCGAAGGCACGCCCCATACCCACAGCCGTCCGAGGTCGGTCGCCTGCTGCCATGGTAAGACGACGATGAGAACCAGTCCGAGCGCGGCGATGGCGGCGTAGATGCGCGGATCAATCCTGAAGCGGTCGAGCCACGGAGCGAGGACAGCGGCAATCAGGATGCCCGCCGCGAATTCCAGCATGATCGGCGAGGCATAGAACTTTGCCGCCCCTTCAAGCGGGAAGATAATACCAATTGCGGCGCAGGCGGACAGGAAGCCGCAGATCCCCAGCAGGCGCCAGCGTGTGGCCAGGCCGAGCGCCACGGCAAAGGCCACGTAGAAGAACATCTCGAGATTGAGCGTCCAGCCGGCGACGATAACCGGGGTCCATTCCTCGGTTCCCGGCCGTTGCCAGGGAATGAAGAGGAACGAACTGATGACATGTCCCGGTTCGAGCACGATCTTGGTGATCGAAGGCGCTGCGATGGCTATCAGGGTAGCCAAAATCGTGAAAAACCAGCATAATGGCACGATGCGGGCCACCCGGTTGCGCAGGAATTCGAGCGGCGATTTGCGGCCATCCGCGGTCGTGATCCACATGATCAGGCCGCTGATGACGAAGAACACGTCAATACCACCCGACCCGAACTCAAATAGGCTCAGGTCCGAATTCATCAAATTATTGGAAGTGAATTCGATATGATGCAGCACGACGAAAAGCGCTGCAAAGGCACGCAAATACTGAAGGTTACGAAGGATTTCAGTTGGCATCGTCATTAGGGGTCCGGTTGTCAACAAATGACGGACACCCAATGTGCGCGGCGCAGTCGGGGCCAGTTGCAATTGAATGCCATGGGCCTAGAGCGGCAGAATGACTCCCGAGGAATTCGATACCAACCTACTGGATTCGGCCGCCGCTGCGGCTGACGAGGTGCTGGAATTCGAAAGCCACGATGACGAGAACCGGCTGAAGCCCGAATTCGTCCGCAAGGTTCGCGATGCGCTTGAAGCGGGCGAGCGCGATGCGGTCTACGACCTCGTCGAGCCGCTGCATCCCGCCGACATTGCCGACCTGTTCGAACTGGTCGATGCCGACGAGCGCGGCGCGCTGGCGCGCGCGATCTCGGACCAGATGAGCCCGGAGGTCTTTGCCGAGCTTAACGACCACGTCCGCGAACTGATCGTCGAGGACCTGCCGGCCGAGCAGGTGGCCGACATCGCCGAGCAGCTCGAGACCGACGACGCCGTCGCCATGATCGAGGATCTCGACGAGGAGGACCGAGAGGCGGTCCTTGCCGAGATGGAGCCCGAGGACCGCGCCGCCATCGAATCGGCGCTGGCCTATCCGGAAGAATCCGCCGGCCGCCTGATGAGCCGCGACTTCATCGCGGTTCCGGAGCACATGAGCGTCGGCGACCTGATCGACTACCTGCGCGAGCACCCGAACCTCGCCACGGAATTCTGGGAAGTGTTCATTGTCGATGCGCGCCACCACCCGGTCGGTACCTGCGCGCTCAGCTGGATCCTGCGCGCGCCGCGATCGGTCGCGCTGGTTGACGTGATGAAGCGTGACCAGACGCTGATCGACGTCGACATGGATCAGGAAGAGGTTGCACTCCGCTTCCAGAAATACGCGCTGATTTCCGCCGCGGTAGTGGACGAAAGCGGGCGGCTCGTCGGCCAGATCACGGTCGACGACGTGGTCCACATCATTCAGGAAGAAGCGGGCGAGGACGCCCTGCTGCTGTCCGGCGCCGGTGAAGGCGACATCAACGAACCGATCCGCCTGACGATCCGCACCCGCCTTACCTGGCTGGTCGTCAACCTAGGCACGGCGATCATCGCATCGAGCGTTGTGGGACTGTTCCAGGGTGCCATCGCAAAGTTCGCCTTGCTGGCGGTACTGATGCCGATCGTTTCGGGAATGGGCGGAAATGCCGGGACACAGACCCTCGCCGTGACGGTCCGCGCGCTCGCTACCAACCAGCTGACCAGTTCCAACACGTGGCGCATGATCCTTCGGGAATGGACCATCGCCTGCGCCAACGGCATGGCGCTTGGCATTCTGATCGGCCTTGGAGTGGGCCTGATCTTTGGCAATCCGCAGCTCGGGATCGTGATTGCCTCGGCCATGCTCATCAACAACCTGGTCGCGGGATCGGCCGGCATCCTCGTGCCCGTCACTCTGGACCGATTGAAGATCGATCCGGCGGTGTCATCGGCGGTATTCGTCACCATGGCGACCGACGTCATGGGCTTCTTCTCGTTCCTCGGCCTTGCCGTGCTTACGGGCCTTGCCTGATGGCGCTGTCGATCACCAAGGTTGCCTATGGCGCGCAGTCGCTTGAGGAAATCGGCGAGTGGTTCACCGGTCGCGGCGAGGAAGTGTTCCTGACCACCCGCTACCTGCCCAAGCGGCATGAGGAAATCATCGGCGGCGGCTCGTTGTTCTGGATCTTCAAGCACCAGCTTGTCGCACGTTCACCGATCCTGCGCTTCGAGGAAGCTGCTGACGGCCGCACCCAGATCGTCATCGCCGCGCGGATGATCCCGGTACACCCCCGCCCGAAGCGCGCCCACCAGGGCTGGCGCTACCTCGAAGCCAAGGACGCCCCCCGCGACATCGCCGAGGGTGAGGATTCGGGTGACCTGATGCCGCCCAAGCTGGCGGGAGACCTCGCCCGGCTGGGGTTGGTCTGACCGTCAAGCATTTGGCAAACTTGTCCGGCTAGACAGGGCTGGATGGGTACGGGACAGCCAAATCCGCAGGAACGCCTGTATGGCCTCGACGCGCTGCGCGGGATTGCCGCGATGCTTGTCGTCCTGCTGCATATCCATCACCAGACCGGCGCGCTCGCTGGCTTTGATCGCGGCTACCTGGCGGTCGACCTGTTTCTCGTTCTGAGCGGCTATGTCATGGCGCGCTGCTATGAGCACCGCATGGCCGGGGGCATGACCCTTGCCGCATTCATGAAGGCGCGGATGAAGCGCCTGTGGCCGACGATCGCCATAGGGGTGATCATGGGCCTTGGCCCGATGCTGGGAACGATGCCGGCCAGTACAGCCATCTTCATGACGGCGCTGGCGCTGTTGTTCATACCCTATCTTTCGGGTGACCAGCCGATCTTCCCGGCCAGCCTGCCGATGTGGTCGCTGTTCTTCGAAGTGATCGCCAATGCTGCCCATCACCTTGTGTTTCGCCGAATGGGCTCGCGCTCGCTGATCGTGGCGACTGCGGCATGCATGGCCTTCATGCTCGCCTATGCGCCCAGTGCCAACGTCGGTTCGACTTCGGACGACTTCTGGATGGGCTTTCCGCGCCTGCTGGGCGATTACATGACCGGCATCCTGATCTGGCGGCTGGTCGGCGAGCGACAGCTCGTGAGGGGCGAAGTGGGCCTCGTTCTGCTCCCCTCTGCCGTGCTGGCCACGAGCCTCGTCCCGGCCGGCAGCGGCTGGGCCGACTTCCTCTTCGTCTACCTTTGCTGCCCGCTGATCGTCCTGAGCGGCCTTGCGCCGCTGCGCCATTTCAGGAAGCCACTGGTCTGGCTGGGCGACATTTCGTTCCCGCTCTACGCGGTTCATTATCCGGTGCTGCTGACGGCACTGCGGTTCCGCCCTCCTTGGCCGGTGCTCCTGGTCCTCGCACTGGTGAGCGCATGGCTGGTGCTGCGTGTGACGACAAAGGGAAATGCGGCCCCTCCGGATCGCGTCACGGGCGTGCCAGCCACCACCTGAGCAACTGGTGCGCGATCGCAGCGACCGGCGGCGCAATGAAGAGCGCGTCCGGATCGCCCGCCATGGCCGCCTCCACCTCCGCACGGCTGAACCAGCGCGCCTCCTCAAGCTCGTTGGCATCCAAAGTGATCGCAGTCCCCTCGGCCATGGCATGGCAGCCGATCATCAGCGACGAGGGAAATGGCCAGGGCTGGCTGGCGACATAGTCCACGTTGCGCACATGGATGCCCGCCTCCTCCAGCACCTCACGCGCCACGGCTTCTTCGATGGTCTCGCCCGGCTCGACAAAACCTGCCAGCGCAGAAAAGCGGCCTGCGGGAAAGCGCGGCTGGCGGCCCAGCAATAGCGCGCCATCGTGTTCGACCAGCATGATCGTCACCGGATCGGTGCGGGGGAAATGCTCTGCCTTGCACACAGTGCAATTGCGCTGCCAGCCGCCCTTGGCGAGCACAGTCGCCCCGCCGCACTGCGCGCAGAAGCGGTGCCGTGCGTGCCAGCCGACCAGCGCGCGGGCAACGCCATAGGCCGCAAGGTCTTCACCCGAGACCGAGGCAAGCGCCTGCCATAGCCGGGGGTTCGGCGGGGCAACATTGGCGCTGTCCGGCACCGAAGCAAAGCAGGCACGGCCATCTTCCATCCCGAGGAAAACCAGTTCGGCCTCCGGATCCGCCTCCGCAAGACTGGTCCAGACAAGTTCGCCCTCGCTGGTCAGTTGCGGATCGAGTCCCTGCATCCCGAGCAGACGGGCGTGCTGAGTCATCAGCGCACCAAGGGCCTGGCTGTCGCTGCGCAGGTGGTCCGCGCGGTCGATCCGGCAGCCGGAAAAGGCAATGTCGAGCTTCATCAGGCAGCTTTCTTCGGCATCATCGGCAGGACGTCCGCCTTGGCAGCAGCAAGGAATTCCTTCTGCAGCGGGTAGATCTCGGGCGGCATGAACTGGGCGAAGAGCGCCGCGCGCAGGCCGATCCGGCGGTGGACGAAGAACAGCGTCCCTGCCGCTCCCGACCAGCCGAACATGCCTTCATCCTCACCCAGACCAACGCGCCCGCCCGCACCATAGCCGGCGCCTTCGATGCCGGTGCCCTTTGTTTGTGCTCCCGGCGGCAACAGGTTCGATACCGCCAGCCGCACGGCCTTGGCATCGATCACGCGCTTGCCGTGCAGCTTGCCGTCACCCACCAGCACCTGCGCAAAGCGGTCATAATCGCGCGGGCTTGAGACCAGTCCCGCCCCGCCGAATTCGAAGGGCGGCACGTCAAGGAATACCGACTTTGCCCCCGGATCGATCGGCAGCGGCGTATTGCCGAGCACGCCGTAATTGGTTGTCAGGCGCGGAACGTCCGCTGCCCGCACGCGAAAGCCCGTGCTGGACATGCCAAGCGGGCCAAAAATCCGCTCATGCATGAGCTGGGAAAGTGGCTTCTTCGTCACTTCCTCGAGCAGCAGGCCAAGGATGTCGATGGCAATCGAATAACGGAACATTGCCCCCGGCTCCGCCAGCAACGGCGTTTCGGCGGCGCGGCGCAGGAACTCCTTCGGCCCCGGCGTCGGCGTCGGCGATGTCACGCCGGGGATGATCTGGCGCGAAATTGCCCCTGGCACCACCCCGCGCCGCATCAGTTCCTGGCTGATCGGGTCCTTGCCGATGCCGCCATAGCCAAAGCCCGCCGTGTGAGTGAGCAGGTTGCGCAAGGTGATGGGCTTGTCCGTCGGCCGCGCGGGTGCCGCGGGCTTTGCCGCGTCGTAAACTTTCATCGCGCCGAATTCGGGGAAGACATCCGCCAGCCGCATGTCGAGCGAAAGCTTGCCCTCTGTAATCAGCATGGCGGTGACGAGGCCGGTGACCGGCTTGGTCATCGAATAGATGCGATAGAGACTGTCGAGGTTCACCGCCGCCGCGCCTTCGCCAAAGGCCTGGCTGCCGAGCGTGAGAGAGCGCGGTGCGGCGCTGCCCCAGCCGAACGTGGCGACAACGCCGGGCAGCTTCTTTTCGGCGACATAACGGCGGATCAGGTCTGCCACTTTCGGCCAGTCTGCGGCGACATCGCTGGCAAGGGCTGCGGAAGCAGCCCGCGCGAGTTCGGGATGGGCAAGCAGCAGGCTGGCCAGTCCGCCACCAAGAAACGCGCGGCGCGATGGATTGGCAAGGGGCATCGGCAAGTCAGTCATCTCCCTGCAGCGCCAGTACAAGCCGCGCTGCCTTGGCAAACAGGGTGGGCAATCCCGCCTCTTCCAAGTGCGCAATCGGCCACCATTCGCCTTCGTTCATCGGCATCCTAGCGTGAACCGCGCCCGAATAAAGCTGCACTGACAGGGCAAGATGGAAATGGGTGAAGGTGTGGCTGACCTGCCCGCCAATTCGCCACTCACCCACGACGGGCGGCGCGCCCGAACCGTCGGTGCGCGCGCTCCAGCCATCATCGGGCAGCGCGCGCATCCCGCCCAGCATGCCCTTGCCTTCGCGCCGTACCAGCCAGACGGCACCGTCGCGCTCGATCCAGAAGGCGTTGCCATGACGCTGCGGCTTGGCCTTCTTGGGCGCCTTCACTGGCAGGCCCTCCGCCCGGTCCTTGCCTTGACACGCGCGGCTCAGCGGGCAGCGCAGGCAGCGGGGGCTCCGCGGTGTGCAGATGGAGGAACCGAGGTCCATCATGGCCTGGGCGAAATCACCCGAACGCTGGTCGGGCGTGATCCGGTCCGCCGCCACGCGGATTTCCTTGCGTGCGGCGGGGAGCGGTGTGTCGATGGCAAAGAGCCGCGCCACCACCCGCTCGACATTGGCATCGACCACGACAGCGCGCTGGCCAAAGGCAATCGCCGCCACGGCAGCGGCGGTATAGTCGCCCAGCCCCGGCAGGGAGCGCAGTTCGGCTTCGCTTTCGGGAAAGGCCCCGCCCCGCGCCGCCACCGCACGCGCGCAGGCCAGCAGATTGCGGGCGCGGGCGTAATAGCCGAGCCCTGCCCAGGCACTCATAACCTCGGCATCATCGGCGGCGGCGAGGTCCAGCACGGTCGGCCAGCGCTCCGTGAACTTCGCGAAATAGTCCTTCACTGCCGCTACCGTGGTCTGCTGGAGCATGACCTCGGAAAGCCAGACACGATAAGGATCGGGTGCGGGCGTCCCCGGCGGCGCACGCCACGGCAATACGCGGGCATGGCTATCATACCAGCTTAACAGGGGGCCTGCGATGTCCTGCACTCTGGCATCCATCGGCGCGCTATGGCATGGCCTGCGGCGCAATGGAACGGGACGGCGAAAGCAAGGGCGGGAAGACGCCCGGCAAGACTGGCGGCAAGGGCAAGTCGGCCGGCCAGAAGCTCTACGAGCGCCCGCGCGGCGGCCCCGCGCGCGCCGTGGCCGACCTTATGCCCGACATCGGCCGCACGGCCTTCCGCCGCTTCGGCTTCGTGCAATCAAGCGTGGTCACGCGCTGGCCCGAAATTGTCGGCGCACGCCAAGCCCGCGTCTGCATGCCCGAAGCGATCCGCTTCCCCCGGCGAAAAGAGCGAGGGCATCCTCGAACTCGTCGTCGTGCCTGCCCATGCCCCGATGATCCAGCACGTGGTGCCCGAGATTATCGAACGGGTGAACCGCTTCTTCGGATATAATGCCGTCGCACGCGTCAAGCTTCGGCAAGGCGCGGTTAAGGCACCGCCTGCTGGAGAAAAACCCGCCGCGCCGCCCAGCCTGAAGCCCATTCCGATGGAACTGGGCGAAAGCCTGCGCGATATCGGCGACCCGGAACTGCGCACCGTGCTCGAATCGCTGGCGCGCAGTCTCGATGCCAGTTCTGACAATGGAAAAGCCTGAATGAACCTGTTTCGCTCTGCCCTGATCCTCCTCGCCGCCGCGGCGACCCTTGGCGCTACCAAGCCCGCGCTTGCCCCGGCGCCCAAGGCCAACTGGACCGCAACTGTCAGCCGCACGCCGGGCGATGCCCACCTGCTCGGCAATCCGGCGGCACGAGTGAAGCTCGTTGAATATGTCAGCTACACCTGCTCACACTGCGCGGATTTCGAAGTTCAGGCGGGCAGCGAGATCGCCATGGGCTTTATCAAGCCGGGCACCGGATCGATGGAGTTCCGCCCCTTTTTCCGCAACCAGATCGATATTGCCGCCACGCTGATGGCCTATTGCGGCGCGCCCAGCCGCTTTATGGGCAACCACGCAGCCCTGCTGCGCGGCCAGAAAGGTTGGCTGGGGCCCGTCACCGTCGGCCAGCAAAAGCGCTGGGAATCGCTCGGTTTCGCCGCCCGGATGCGGGCGATCGCCAGCGATCTCAAGCTCTATGACCTGTTCATCAGGCGCGGCTACAACCGCACCGACCTCGACATCTGCCTCGCCAACGAGGGCCTTGCCCGGCGCATTTCGTCGGAGAACCAGACGGCGGAATCGGTGATGGGCATCCAGGGCACTCCCACCTTCCTGCTCAACGAGCGCCTGATCGACGCGGGGGACTGGCGCTCGCTGCGCCCCTATCTCGCTGCTGCCACCCGCTGAACCTGTGGACACATCTGGGGGCAGGATCAGCTTGCCCCTTCCCTGAAACCTGCGGATTGCTAGCCTGTCCGCCCCAATTTCCCGAGGATGCCCCAATGACCTTCCGAGTCGCCCGCCGCCTTGCCCTTACCACCGCCGCCGTCGCGCTCACGCTCGGCCTTGCGAGCTGCGGCAAGGAAGATCCTTCGGCTGCCGCATCGGGCACGCCGATCGTCTCTGCCACCCCGCACGCCAACGTGCCGCCGCCAGCGGGCAAGACATGGGTCGAAGTGGTCGAGGAAACGCCCGATGGCGGCTACCGTGTCGGCAACCCGAACGCTCCGGTCAAGCTGCTGGAGTACGGCTCGCTGTCCTGCCCGCACTGCGCCAAGCTGGCGCAGGACGGCTTCAAGAAGCTGTTCGGTGAATATATCGCCTCTGGCCGGCTGAGCTTCGAATTCCGCTCCTTCGCCATCCACCCGCAGGACGTGCCGCTGACGGTCATGGTCCAGTGCGGACCCAAGGAAAGCTACGTGAACCTTGTCGAGCAGGTCTATGCCAACTTCGACGAACTGGGCGCGGCCACGCAGAAGGGCGCGCAGCAGGCGGAAGCCGCGCTGACCCTGCCGGAAAACCAGCGTTTCGTCGCCATGGCCCAGGCGATCGGCCTGCCCGAGTTCTTCGCCCAGCGCGGGATTTCGGTCGAGCAGGGCAAGGCCTGCCTTGCCGACTTCAACAAGTCCAAGAAGGTTGCCGAACTGGCCAATGCCTATGGCGAAAAGGGCATCAATTCGACCCCGACGCTGTTCATCAACGACGTCCGCTTCGAAAAGACCGACTGGAACGACCTCGACGCGGCATTGAAGGCCGCTGGCGTCCGCTAGTCCGGCCAAGGGGGGCAGGCAGGACCGGCGATGCGCATCAAGCGGCTCAAGCTCAGCGGTTTCAAGAGCTTCGTCGAGCCTGCAGAACTGCGCATCGAAAGCGGGCTGACCGGCGTTGTCGGCCCCAACGGCTGCGGCAAGTCCAACCTGCTTGAAGCCATCCGCTGGGTGATGGGCGAAAACTCGCCCAAGAGCCTGCGCGGTGGCGGCATGGAAGACGTGATCTTCGCCGGCACCGCCCAGCGCCCCAGCCGCGATTTTGCCGAAGTCGTGCTCCACGCCGAGGATGGCGAGGGCGAGGAGCTCGAAGTTGTCCGCCGCATCGAACGCGGCGCGGGCAGCGCTTACCGCGTCAACGGCCGGGACGTGCGTGCCAAGGACGTGGCGCTGGTCTTCGCCGACGCCGCCACGGGAGCGCATTCCCCAGCTCTCGTCAGCCAGGGCAAGATCGCCGCGGTTATCGCCGCCAAACCCGCCGAGCGCCGCCAGATGCTGGAAGAGGCAGCGGGCATTGCCGGCCTTCACGTGCGGCGCAAGGACGCAGAACAGAAGCTGCGCGCGACCGAGGCCAACCTTGCCCGGCTTGAAGACATCATGGGCCAGCTCGACCAGCAGATCGGCACCCTGCGCCGGCAGGCCCGGCAGGCCGAGCGCTATACCGTGTTGTCGGACAAGATCCGGCTGGCCGAGGCGCGGCTGGTCTTCGCCCGCTGGCGTGATGCTGCCAAGGCCGCCGATGCAGCACGCGCGGAGGCACAAAGTGCGGAGGCCAAGGTCGCCGAAGCGCAGGCCGCGCTGAATGCCGCCCAGAAGGCGCAGCACGAAGGCGCAGAAAAGCTGGCCGAGGCGCGCGATGAACTGGCCGACCGGCGTGACGATGCCTCTGCCCATGGACACCGGCAGGCGGCGCTGACCACCCAGCTCGAAGCCGCCGAACAACGGCTCAAGGACCTGGTCCGCCAGCGCACCCGGCTGGAGGAAGACCGCGGCGATGCCGACCGGCTGACGCGCGACGCCGCCGAGGCGCTGGCGCGGTTGGAAAAGGACCTGGCCGAAGGGTTGGCCGCGCTGGAACGCGACGAAAAGCGCCGCCCTGAAATGGCCAGCGCGCTCGACAATGCGGACCGTGCGGCACGGCAGGCCGAACTGGCACTGGCCCAGGCCACGGCGGAGCAGGCCGGGGTCGAGGCGGAATGGCGCGTGGCCGATGCCGAACTGGCGGCTGCCCAGCAGCGCCTGCAACGGCTCGACAACGAAATTGCCCGGCAGGATAGCCTGCGCGCCGCGCTCGCCAACGAAGGCGATCCCGAGGCCGCGCTTGCCGATGCCGAAAAGCGGCGCGCTGAGGCCGAAGCAGACCTTGCCAAGGCCCGAACCGCGCTGGAAAGCCAGCAGGCACGCAAAGCCGAACTGCAAGCGGCGCGCGACGCAGCCGGCTCTGCGCTAGCCAGCGCCAAGGCCGAACTGACCGGGGTCGAGCGCGAACACGCCGCCCTCGCCCGCGACCGCGAAGCCCGCGCGCGGCAGGCCAAGGGCGGCCACGGAATGACCGCCGCGATCGACGCCCTGCGCGCCGCCCCGGGCTACGAGCGCGCGCTCGCCGCCGTTTTGGGCCGGGATGCCAAGGCGGGTCTTGGCGCAGCACCGGCCGGAGCAGACGGCCGATTCTGGACCGGGGCCGATGCGCCCAAGCCGGTCAAGGACAGTCTGGCAGCCCATGTCGGCACCTGCCCGCCTGAACTGGCCGCGCGTCTCGCCTTGGTTCATGTCGTCGATGCGGACGATGGCCGCACTCTGAATCCCGGCGAATGGCTGGTCACCCGCGACGGCGCGCTGCGCCGCTGGGATGGCTTCGTTGCACGCGGTGAAGGCGCGGCGGAAGCGGCACGGCTGGAAGCGGAGAACCGCTTTGCCGCGCTGGAAGAGCAGCTGCCCCCGCTGCGCGCTGCCGTGGCCGAAGCGGAAGGCGCGGCACAGGCAATCCAGTCCGAACTCAGCGAACTGCAACTGACCGTGATCGCCTCTGAGCGCGCCGTGGCCGCCGCCGCCGATGCCGAGCGCACGGCCCTGCGCGCTCTCGATCAGGCCGAGGCGGCCAAAGCGCGGCTTGAGGCGCGCAGCGCGGAACTGGCGGCTGCGGCAGAAGACCTGTCAGAACAGAGGACCGCCGCCGAAGTCGAACTCGCCGCCGCCGCCGCGCGCCGCGCCGGGCTGCCCGATCCCGAAAGCGGCCGCGCCCAGCTATCCGCCGCGCAGGCAAAGAACGATGCCGCGCGCACCGCGATGCAGGCTGCCACGGCTGCGCTTGCCGCGCATGACCAAGCACTCGCCGTGGCGCGTGAGCGGACCAACGCCCAGCGATCCGACATGGCCAGCTGGCAGGCGCGCGCCGGCGATGCCGCCAATCGCCTCGCCCAGATGGGCCTCCGCTTCGAGGAGATCGAGGCCGAGCAGGCGATCGTCGGGGCCAAGCCGGCGTCGCTGATGAAGGAGATCGAAGCCGGACAGGCCGTGCGCGAACGACTGACCGCCGAACTTGCCGCCGCCGAAGCCTCAGTAACCGCCGCCGCCGAAGAGGCCCGCAAGGCCGACACCGAATTCGCCCGCGCCAATGAAGCGCTCGCCACCGCACGCGAAGCCCGTGCCGGAGCCGCTGCCCGCGCCGAGAACGAGGAAGAGCGCCGCGCGGAAATGGGGCGCATTTCGGGCGAACGCTTCCAGTGCCCGCCGCCGCTACTGCCCGAACGGTTCGAATTTGTTGCCGCCGAGGTCTCCGGTTCGGGCGAGGAATCGGCAACCATGGACCGCTTGGTTGCCGAGCGCGAACGCATCGGCCCGGTCAACCTCGTCGCCGCCGAGGAGCTCAAGGTAGCCGAGGAGCGCCACGGCACCAGCCTCGCCGAACAGGCCGAACTGGCCGAGGCGGTCAACCGCCTGCGCGGCTCCATCGGCAACCTCAATCGCGAGGGCCGCGAGCGGCTGCGCGCCGCTTTCGAGGCAGTCAACGGTCACTTCCAGGAACTGTTCACCAAGCTGTTCCAAGGCGGGCAGGCTCACCTCGCGCTGATCGACAGCGACGATCCGCTTGAGGCGGGGCTCGAAATCTTCGCCCAGCCGCCCGGCAAGCGGCTGCAATCGCTGACCCTGCTTTCCGGCGGCGAACAGGCGCTGACTGCGGTCGCGCTGATCTTCGCCCTGTTCCTCACCAATCCCGCGCCGATCTGCGTGCTCGACGAAGTCGACGCGCCGCTCGATGACGCCAATATCGAGCGATTCTGCGACATGCTCGACGCCATGGTGGGCGAGACGGACACCCGCTACCTCATCGTCACGCACAACGCCGTGACCATGAGCCGCATGCACCGCCTGTTCGGCGTGACCATGGTCGAACAGGGCGTCAGCCGCCTCGTCAGCGTCGACCTTGGCGGGGCTGAAGAATTGCTGGCGGCAGCGCAGTAGGCCGCCACCAGCCCATCCCTTACTTCTGCGCCGCGATCCAGTCATCGACGCGGCGTTCGAGCACCGGGAGCGGCATTGATCCGCCGCCGACGATCAAGTCATCGAAGGCCCTGATGTCGAACTTCGGCCCCAGCGCTTTCTCCGCCTTGGCGCGCAGCTCCATGATCTTGATCATGCCGATCTTGTAGCCCGTCGCCTGCCCCGGCAGCGTGATGTAGCGGCGCACTTCGGAGCGGGCCTGCTGCGCAGGCAGGCGGCCGGTGGAGGTCATGTAGGCGACCGCCTGGTCTTCGCTCCAGCCCATGGCGTGGAGGCCCGTGTCAGTGACCAGCCGCGCGGCGCGGAACAGCTCGGCGTCGAGCCGCATGAAGTCCGAGGCGACGTCGGGGTAAGCGCCCATTTCCTTGCAAAGCTGCTCCGAATAGAGCGCCCAGCCCTCGCTGTAGGCGACATAGCCGCTGGTCGTGCGGAACTTCGGCACGCCGGTCTGCCGCACGGCGATGTCACCTTGCATGACGTGGCCGGGGACGCCTTCATGGCACATCAGGTCGATAGTCTTGGCCGGATCGAGCGTTTCACCCAGCAAGTGGAGATAGACGCGGCCCGGTCGCGCGCCATCGGGGCTCGGTCCGGCAGCGTGGGCGGCGCCGCCCGCAACCTCGCTGAAGGCCGGTTCGCGCACCACTTCGATGCGGTGGACCGGCTTCAGGTTGAAGCGCGCGCCGAGCAGTTCGCGGTTGCGCGCGATGGCAGCATTGGCAGCGTCGAGGTAGGCCTTGCGCAGTTCATCGGTGTAGGCTTGCGGCGGGAATTTCTTCGCACGGTCCGCATAGAATGCGTTGCGATCGGCCAGCCCCGCCTGGCGGGCCAGCGCGTCCTGCTCGCCCTCGATCCGCTTCACCTCGGACAGGCCGATCTGGTGGACTTGCGCGGCGGAGAGGTCGAGCGTGGTGTTGAGCTTGAGCGCGGCAGCATACCACGCCGCCCCGCCGGGCAGCGATCCCGAGCCCACCTTGCCGCCCGGAGCACCCGGAAGCGCGGCCTGCGCCCACGCGGCCACCCGGTCGTAAGCCGGCTTGGTGGCGAGGATGGCGGAAGCCGCAGAGGCCAGCAGCGACTTCGCCTCGTCAGCTGAGACCTTGCCGTCCTTTTCCAGCTTGCCCACCTTGGCGCGGGCATCGGCCATCAGCGCCGAATCCGCCCCGCCATCGAAGGGCGCGCCGCTGGTCAGCGATTTGGCAGATGCTATCACGCGTTCCACCTGGAACCTGGGCACGCGGATGCCCTGCTGTTGCGACTGCACTGTCTGGATCCGGGCCGTGTCGAGCATCCTGGGCAGGCCCTGAAGCCGCGCGATATAGCCGCGCATGTCGGCCGCATCCTTTACCGTGTGGGTGTTGATCAGGAAGTCGGGCAGCTGCGCATGGGCCGAATAGAGCGTCGAATAGAACGGCGGCTGGTAGCGGCGGAACTTGAACTGCAGCTCCAGCCGCTCAAGCTCGACGATCCACATGTCGTAGTTGGCCTTGCCGGTGGCGGAGAGGCTGGCGCGGTTGAACGCCGCCTTCATCCGGGCAACGCTGGCGCGGCGGCTCTGCAGGCGCTTGAGCTGCCCCGCTGCGGTCGTGTCATCCCAGCGGTCGATCCCGTCCTTCAGCCCCAACCGCGTGGCAAGCTGCGGCCGCAGTTTGAGGTCCTCGGCAAATTCCTTGTCGAGGAAGGCAGTCAGCCGGGCGTCCTCCGCCTCAGCCGAAGCGGCGGCGGGAGCTGCGATAACGGGAACCGAAGCAAGCGGGACGAGGGCAAAAGCGGCAACGGAAAGCAACAGACGCGACATCGAATTCTCCTTTATGCCGCGCAGCCTAACAGGCTTGCAGCGCCACTCAACCTCACAGGCTTCAAAGCAGGCCCGGCTGGCAGGGATCGCCCTTTGGCGTAGTACCGCCCCCCGCCCAGCGTTCTTCGGTGCGCTCGACGGTAAGTTCATCCTCCCAAGTCCGGCAGAGCGCCAGCGCATCCTCGGGACTTCCTTCGAGCCAGTACTCTTGCGCCGCGCGGGACAGGACGAGCGGCATCCGGTCATGCACCTCGGCCATCTGCGGGTGGCCATCGACCATGACGATCGTATAGACCTCACCCCATTCCTCGCTCCAGCGCCACAGGCCGGCGACGGCGAACAGGTCCTGCCCCGGCAGCCCGTACCAAGTGCGCGTCATGCGGCCCTTCTCGCCCTCCGCCTCGGCCCAGTGCGAGACCGGGACGAGGCAGCGGCGCTTGACGAAGCTGTCACGCCAGAAGCCGGTGAGCAGCTTGTCCTCACGCGCGTTGGTGACGGGCTTGGGCTTGAGCGGCTGGCCCTGCTTGCCCTTCATGACCAGCGGGAAGCCCCAGGTCATAGAGCGTACCTGACCTTCGGCAATGACCAGGCCGGGATAGCCGGGGTACAGTTCCTCCGCCACGTTGAGCCCCGCCTGCGCCTCAACCTCGAACAGCTTGGCGACTTCCTGCGTGCCCTTGGTCATGCGGTAGAGGTTGCACATCAGGCGTTGCCCACGACCCAGCAGGCCAGCGCCATCAGCAGGCCGGCCATGCGGTTCGAGCGGAAGCGGGCGAGCGCGTTGTCGTTGTCGCCCGGAACCAGCGTGACGACTTGCCACAGCAGATGCACCGCCATCGGCAGCAAGGCGAGGCTGGCGATCCAGTCCGGCCGCAGCAGCCAGAAGGCCAGTGGCCCAGCAGACCAGCGCCGCCGCATAGAAGCTCGCCACGCCGCCGCGCACCTTGCCGCCCATGGCCAGCGCGCTTGAGCGGATGCCGACCAGCGCGTCATCCTCGCGGTCCTGCAGGGCATAGATCGTGTCATAGCCGATGACCCATGCCATCGACCCGGCATAGAGCAGCGCCAGCACTTCGAGCCGGTCCAGCCGCAATTCGCTCCACCCCACCAGCGCGCCCCACGAGAAAACGATGCCGAGCCACGCCTGAGGCCACCAGGTAATGCGCTTCATGAAGGGATAGGCTGCCACCGGCGCAATCGAGGCGAGCGCGACCAGCTGCGCCTCCCACCGCAGTTGCAGCAGCACGACCAGCCCGATCAGGCACAGCGCCAGCAGCCAGCCCCACGCCGCGCGCTTGCTCACCCTGCCGCTCGCAACGGGGCGACTGGCGGTGCGGGTGACCTGCCGGTCAAGGTCGGCGTCGACGAGGTCGTTATAGACGCAGCCCGCCCCGCGCATGGCGATCGCGCCCAGCAGCAGCCACAAGATCAGGTCCCATCGTGCCTGCCCTCCTGCCAGCAGCACGCCCCAGTGCGCAGGGCCAGAACAGCAGCCACCAGCCGATCGGCCGGTCGAACCGGGCAAGCAGGGCATAGTCGCGCAGGGGCTGCGGCAGGGCGGCGACAATGCCGCCATGCTGGCTGTCCGGGACGATTTCGGCGGTACTGGCAGGGGCGTCGGGCATCGACTCACCATGGCACAGGCAGGCCGGTCTGGACAATGTGTGCCGCGGCCAATCGCGTGGCCAAGCCCGCCTCGGCGCTCCGCTCATCGCGAGCCGGTCACTTTCCGCCCCCGGAATTGACCATTGTTCATCTGTGCGCAATGTAGCCGCCAACACGGGTCCGCGCAGGTTCAATATCAAGGATTACTCCATGCGTTTCATTTCCGGCAAAACAGGGGCTCATATCGCGCTGACCATGATGGCAATGCCGCTTGCGACCGGGCTTCACGCCCAGGACGCGGTGAATGCCAACATCGTCGTCAATGCACCGACGCAGACCCCCGGGCCGGAGATCAAGGGCGTGATCACCGCGCGAAATGAGAACCGGCTGAAGGTCACCGCGCTCGACGGCACGGCGACAATCATCGACCTTGGCGAGACCACCAAGTACAAGACCAGCGGCGGCGGCTTTTCCAAAAAGAACCCGGCAACCGGTGCCTCGCTGCTCAATGGCATGCCGGTGACGATCAAGACCTGGCAGTCCGAGGCGGGTCTCGTCGCCAATCAGGTCAGCTTCAAGAGCGGCGACTACAAGACCGCGCTGATGATCCACAACGCCACCGACCAGCGCTTTGGCGAGCAGACTGCCGCCACCGAAGCCCTGAAAGGCCGAATGGGTGACATCGACAAGTACAACATCAAGGCCACGACCAACGTCTATTTCGACACCGGCAAGGCCGTGCTTTCACCGCAGGCGCGCGGCGAATTGTGCAATGCCGCCACCAGGGCCGAAGGCATGAACAACGCGTTGATCCTCGTTGTGGGCTATACCGACTCGGTCGGCAGCGACGAATACAACCAGGTGCTCAGCGAAAAGCGCGCGAATGCGGTGATCAACTACCTGCAGCAGGCCTGCCACTGGAAGCCCTACCGCATGCTGACTCCCACCGGCATGGCCAAGGCCGATCCGCTGGCGGACAATTCGACCGAAGAAGGCAAGGCACAGAACCGCCGTGTTGCGGTGAACGTGCTGGTCAGCAAGGGTCTCGACGGGCTGTAAGAACCGGGCGTGACGCGGGCGGGCGCAGTCGTTATGGCTGCGCCATGCCCGCCACCCCCGCCTGGCCTCCGAAAAGCGCGCCGCGCCTGTTTGTCGAGCAGGTCTTGGCCCAGGGCGCGTCCTTGTCGATCGTAGGCCCTCAGGCGCACTACCTCTCCCGCGTGATGCGCGTGGCAGAGGGCGATGCGGTGATCCTGTGCGATAACGTAACCGGTGAATGGGCGGCGCGGGTTGCCTCTGCCAGCAAGCGCGATGTGATGCTGAGCCCGGAAACCTTGCTCCGTCCGCGCGAAGCCGTCCCCGATTTCACGCTCTGCGCCGCTTTGCTCAAGAAGGACCGGTTCGACCTCGTTCTCGAAAAAGCCTGCGAACTGGGCGCGGCCCGCATCCAGCCGGTGCTGACGCGGCGCTGCGTGGCCGACAAGCTCAACCTCGAACGCGCCCGTGCCGTTCTGGTCGAGGCGGCGGAGCAATGCGCCCGCACTGCGCTCCCAGAAATTGCCGCGCCGGTGAAACTGGATGCCCTGCTCAAGGGCTGGGAAGCGGGCCGCGCGCTGTTCTTTGCCGATGAGAACGGGGGCGAACCTGCGGCCGCGTGTTTCGCAGCCCACACCGGCCCTGCAGCCCTGCTCACCGGCCCGGAAGGCGGCTTTGACGAGGCCGAGCGCGCGGCAATCCGCGCCCTGCCGCAGGCCCGCGCCATCACGCTTGGCCCCCGCATCCTGCGCGGCGAAACGGCGGCCATCGGCGGTATGGCGCTGTGGATGGGTGTTGCCGGGGATTGGCAGGCATAAGTACCGCTTACCGGACCATAAGCGAAAAGCACTGGCATCGGCGCGAACAAAACACTAACCCCCCGCCCATGAGCACAAGGCAGGTTTCAGATCGCAACGATCCCTTGATCGAGACCCTCGAGGATCTCGTGATCCCGATGGCAAAGGGCGAAAAGCCGCGCGAAAACTGGCGGATCGGGACCGAGCACGAGAAACTGGTCTTTGCGCTCAGCGACCACCATGCGCCCAGTTACGACGAAAAGGGCGGCATCCTGGACCTCCTCGTCGCGCTGCAGGACTATGGCTGGAAGCCGGTTGTGGAAGGCGGCAAGATCATCGCGCTGGCAGGCGCGGACGGCAATGTCAGCCTTGAGCCAGCGGGCCAGCTCGAACTGTCGGGCGCGCCGCTGGAGAACCTGCACCAGACCTGCGCCGAAACCGGCCGACACCTCAAACAGGTGAAGGAAATCGGCGAGAAGTTCGGCATCGGCTTTCTCGGCCTCGGCATGTGGCCGGACAAGACCCGCGAAGAGCTGCCGATCATGCCCAAGGGCCGCTACGAGATCATGCTGCGCCACATGCCGCGTGTCGGCAGCCTCGGCCTCGACATGATGCTGCGCACCTGCACCATCCAGACCAACCTCGACTATTCAAGCGAGGCCGACATGGCGCAGAAGTTCCGCGTCAGTCTGGCACTGCAGCCACTCGCCACCGCGTTGTTCGCCAATTCGCCGTTTACCGAGGGCAAGCCCAACGGCTTCCTTTCCTATCGCAGCCACATCTGGTCGGACACCGATCCGGCGCGCACCGGCATGCTGCCTTTCGTGTTCGAGGACGGCTTCGGCTACGAACGCTACGCCCAATACATGCTCGATGTGCCGATGTACTTCGTCTACCGCGACGGCAAATACATTGACGCGGCCGGCCTCAGCTTCCGCGACTTCCTCGATGGCAAGCTTTCGGTCCTGCCCGGCGAGAAGCCGACGCTGAGCGACTGGAACGACCACCTTTCCACCGCTTTCCCCGAAGTGCGGCTCAAGAGCTTCCTCGAAATGCGCGGGGCTGATGGCGGGCCGTGGAACAAGATCTGCGCCCTGCCCGCCTTCTGGGTGGGGCTGCTCTATGATCAGGGCGCGCTCGATGCGGCGTGGGACCTGGTCAAGGACTGGGACATGGAAGGGCGCGAACTTCTCCGCTCGTCCGTCCCCAAGCTGGCGCTGGATGCGCCGCTGCCGGGCGGCGGCACCCTGCGCGATATCGCCGGCGAAGTGCTGGCGATCAGCCGCGCCGGCCTCAACGCGCGCGGCAAGCTCAATTCGGCCGGAGACAACGAAAGCGGCTTCCTTGAACCGCTGGACGAGATCGTGCGCAGCGGCAAGGTCCCGGCGCAGGTCCTGCTAGACAAGTATCACGGGGAATGGGGCGGCGACCTCTCGCGCATTTACGAGGAAAGCTACTGATGAGCGTCATCCTGATGGGCGAGTTCCGCCTGCCGGCCGAAAACCTTGAGGCGGCAAGGCCGGCGATTGACAAGGTGGTGAGCCTTACCCGCGCCGAAGAGGGCTGCCTGCATTATGCCTATGCGGCTGACCTGTTCGATCCATGCCTGATCCGCATCAGCGAGAAGTGGTCGGGGCCTGAGGCGCTTGCTGCGCACATGAAGGCCGCGCACATGGACGAGTGGAAGCAGGCGCGCGAAAAGCTGGGCATGACCGGACGGACGGTCACGATGTACGAAGTGGCCAGCGAAAAGGCTGTGTGATCACTCGGCGGGCTGCACCACCGGCCCGCGCTGCGGCCTAAGGCCCGCCAGCAATCGGTTCAGGAACCGCGTCACAGTCGGGTTGCGGTCCATCCATGCGTGGTATTCGCGGTACTTCGCGTCCTCGGAAAGCAGGTGCTTTTCCTCGGTCTTCGCCCGCCAGAAATAGATCGCGCTCACACCCGCAAGGCACACGGCATTGCGCACCGCATCGGTCATCGAACCATTGGTGACGAAGAACGGCATTGTCGCGCACCACCAGAAGGTGTTCTTCGAAAGATAGGCCGGATGCCGCGTCCAGCGGTAGGGGCCATTGGTCAGCACGCCGCGGTAGGTGAGGTTGGAAAAGCGGATGCCGAAGGCCACGGTCGCCCAGGCATAGATGCCGGTCAGCGTGACCAGCAGCGCCGCCCAGATCCACAGAAGCACGGTCTGCCCCTGCAGCCACCAGGTCCAGTCGGCGGTCGCCGCCTCGTAAAATAGCGGGCCGCCCTGGTTCATCATCTGGAACGGCGGATAGCACATCAGCGCCGCCACCCAGCCCGCGAGGTAGGGATTGGCCGAGCGGATCTGCGCGTCCAATGGCTTCAGCGTCAGGATATAGCCGACCGTGCCGATCTGCTCGTCCATCACGAACATCATCAGCACGAGGAGGTTCGCGACCATCACCGGTTCGCGCCATATGCCGCCCCAGTCACGCCCGACAAGGTCCGCAAAACCGCCCGGCACGATCGAGATCATGAAGGCGGTGAAAAAGCCCTTCACCGCCCAGGCGCGCAGGTGAATGGGGATCATGGCCGGGTCATAGGCCTCGCGCCCGATCAGCCATGCGCCGAAGTGCCAGCAGGGATCGCGCGGTTCCACCAATACGCGGTCGAGCCACAGGACATAGGGCACCGAAAGCAGGAACAGCGGCACGGCCGACCAGCCGAGCACGGTCATCGCCACCTGATAGGGGCCGTCCCAGTACCAGCGGAACAGGCAATAGAGGAAGCCGATGATCGCCCATGTCGCCCAGAGACCGGCCAGCTTGGTGATCGAGATGTCGACCACGGCGGAAAGCGGCCGCTTGGCCTGCCAGTTGATGCCAGTCGAAGGCCGCAGGTGGACCTTTTCGACAAGCACCGACCACAGCACCATCGGCACGGCGCAGAACACCAGCCCCATCAGCGCGGCATTCGGGCCGGTCAGCCGCTCGCGCGGGGCCTGCAGCGCCAGCGCGTCGACGATCTCGGGCCAGAAATGGCAAAAGGCCAGCCAGACCGCGAGGCCGATGAGGCCGGTGAGCCCTACGGCTCCGGCAACGTCACTCTGTGGCCGAGGATCGGCGTCTGGCGCGGGCGTGTTCACGCGCCCCGCCATAAGCCCAAATGGTTAAGCGCGCGGTAAAGCGGCCGGACCTTCCTTTAGCGGAAGGTGTTGATCCGGCCGCTGTCGTCCAGCACCACCAGCATGTTGTTCGCCACGATCGGCGCAAGGCTGATGCTGGCGCCCAGCTTGGTAAATGGCGCCAGCGTCCCGTCGGTCACACTGGCCGAGAAGATCTCACCCTCGGTATTGGCGATCCACAGGCGGTTGTTTGCCAGAACCGGGCCAGTGTAGAAAATCGGGTTCTTCTTCTTTTTCGGGTTCTCGAAAGCGGCCAGCTGGGTCGCCCAGCGCACCTTGCCGGTGCCGCGCGCGATACACAGCAGCTTGGCATCGTCGGTCAGCGTGAAGATCCACTCACCAGCAATCGCCGGGGTGGAAATGCCTGCGAGGTTGAGTTCCCAGACGCGCTGACCGGTGAGCAGCTCGTAAGCCGCCATGCGCCCGCCCCGGCCCAGCGCGAAGACGCGGCCGCGGTCAATGATCGGATCGGCGTCGATGTCGGTCAGTACGCCCACCGAAGTGGCCAGCGAAGTGCGCGCCAGCGCGTCCGACCACAGGGTGCGGCCGTTTTCATAGCGGTAAGTCACGAGTTCGCCGGTTGAATAGCCGGCAATCACCGAGCCCTGGCCCACAGTCGGCGCAGCGACGCCGAAGATGCCGGAAAGGCCATTCGATCCGCTTTCATTCCACAGCAGCGCGCCATCGGGCGCGTTGAGCGCGATCAGCTGGTTTGACTGGGTCATGACGAAAACCTGGTCGAATTCGACCGTCGGCGATCCGCGCAGCGGGCCGGCGGGCTTCACCTTCCAGATCTGGCTGCCGTCATTGGCGTTGAGCGCGGCAACTTCGCCGACGCCGGTGGTGATATAGACCTTGCCCTCGTCAAAGGCCGCGCCGCCGCCGAAGACCGAGCTGGCGCCATCGCCGCTGATCTTGAACGACTTGGTCCAGCGCTGGGCGCCGGTGGCGGCGTCGAAGGCATGAACCACGCCGGCCGTGTCCATGACGAACATCATGCCGCCGCCGATCACCGGCGAAGCGGCGAGGCGCTGGCTCTTGCTGTTGCCCTGGACCGACTGGGTCCAGCCGCGCCCCGGCGCATCGCCGAGCGACAGGTGGCCATAGGCCTTGGTCGGGGTGTTGCCGGCCTGTGGCCATTCGGGATTGAGTTCCGCCGGGGGCAGCACAACGGCGACCGACGCAAGGTTCGGATCGACCTTCGCGCCCGATTCGACGCGGCTGAGGATCGGCACGCGGTTGCCCACGGTGGGCGTGGTCGGGCCCTTCTTGCCGAACACGCCGCAGCCCGAAAGCGTCACCGCCATGGCAAGCGCGGCAATTGTCGCCACGCGGCGGAGCGGGGTCCTGGTGGTCATTCGGGCATCCTTCATCACAATCCCAGTCATGTTACGGTTGACCCTGCTGCGGAGTATTCGCAGCGGTCACGTCCTTCACTGCTTCATTCACGTCATCCACGGCATCGACGCCGAGGTAGCCCGCCATCTGCCGCGCGCGGCGGCGCAGGCTGTCCGGCGCGGTCTTGTCGCGCGCAATCGAGGCAAAAAGCGGGCCGGCAAGGTCATTCTTGCCCTGCTTGAGATAGGCCATGCCCATCAGTTCGGCCGAAGAGCCGAACCACGGCTTGCCGGGAACCGCCAGCGGCTTCATCGCGGCAATCACGGCATCGGGCGAAGTGCTATCGAAAGTCAGCGCCATTTCGCGGATCTTGGCAAGGTCGCGGTAGGCCTGCGGGGCGCTGTCATCAGCGGCCAGCGCGGCAAAGGCCTTGGCGGCGTCGGCATCCTTGCCCTTTTCGAGCAGGATACCCGCCTGCAACATGCGGGCCGAAGCCTGGCTGCCACCGCCGCCATCCTTGGCGAGCGGTTCCAGCAGCTTGCTGGCTTCATCGAGCCGGCCGGCTTCAAGCTGGTCGAGCGCCTTGATGTAGCTCTCGGCGCGTTCCTCGTGCCCCTTGCGCTCGTAGTAACCCCAGCCGATCCAGGCGCCCAGGCCGGCAAGCCCGACGAAAATCGTAGCGCCGAGCGGCTTGGCCCAGCGCTTGATCGCGTTAAGCGCCTGCTCTTCGCGCAGGGCCTCGTCCACCTCGCGCAGGAAGCCTTCTTTCTGGGCATCTTCGCGGCTGATCGCGGGGCTCTTCGAATTGTCGGGCGTGAGGGCCAAGTCTGGGTCTTTCAGGCAAGCTTGTCAGGTTGGCGGCTGTTTAGCGGATGGGCCGCCCTTTTCAACGGAATTGCACGTGAAGGCCGCATGAATAACCGGGTTTGTCACCCGAAACGTTCGCGATTCATGGCCTTGGCGTAAACGAGGCGATAGGCTGCGACCATGCTGGCCTCGTCATATTCGGCGCGGGCGCGGGTGCGGTTAGCATCGCCCACCTTGCGGCGGCCAGCCGGATCGAGCGCCAGCGCCTCCAACGCGTCGATATAGTCGCTGTCGCGCTCCTTGGGGATGACGTAAGGGCGGTTGGCCTCTGAGACCATCTCGCGCACGTCGCCAACATCAGTCGAAACCACCGCGAGGCCGGCCGCCATGGCCTCGACGACCGAAATCGGGAACTGCTCGCTGTCGGACGAAAGCGCGAAAAGGTCGAACAGGCCGATGATCTTCGCCGGCTCCGCAATGAAGCCGGGCATATGGACGCGGTAGCCGACGTCGAGTCGCATGGCCTCTGCCATGATCGCCTCGCGTTCCGGCCCTTCCCCAAGGATCACCAACTGCCAGTGTTCGGGCAGGTGCGAGAAGGCGCGGACGAGCCGGGGAAGGTTCTTCACTGGGCGCAGTCCGGCAATGGTGCCGAGCCACGATTCCTCAGGCCGCTTGATGACCCGCGGCAGGGCATCGGGCTTCGCCTTGCGGTTGTAGTCGCTGGTCTGGATGCCATTTGCGATGCGGTGAACCTTGCCGCGCGGCTGCGACCATGCGGTGAGCGCAATCTCCTCAAGCTGGCGCGATGGCACGACCAGCGCCTCGGCATGGGCCAGCGCCAGCTTGCGGTACCAGTTGCGCGAAGTCTTGAGCTTCACCGCTTCATCCGCGTTGAACCCATCTTCGTGGTGGACCAGCGGCGGCAGGTCCATGCGCGGGCCAAGCAGAGTGTGCGCCATGACCGCGTCCATCGCGCCCCAGTTATAGGTCAGGACAAGGTCATAGCCCGCCATGGCCTTGGCAATCCGCTCGATCCGGCGCGGCAGGGGCTTGCCCTGAAGCGAGGGAAAATCGGTGGGATAGCGCACCTTGGCCCGGGGGGAGATCGCCACTTGCGCGCCCAACGCATCGGGGACGGCAGAGACGATATCGTGCTCGATGCTCGGCCCGAAGGCGTTGATCAACTTGGCGCAGCGTAGCTCCTTGCCGCCCGCGTGGAAGCTGGAATGAAGATGCAGGACGCGCAAAGCGGGTAAGCCCTCAGCCGATCCGCGCCAGCAGGCGGTCGATCGCTGCGACGGCTTCCGGCTCGTCGAGCGTCGGGGCATGGCCGACGCGGGGGATCGTCACCAGTTCGACCGTCGGGCTGACTTCGCCCATCTTGCGGAAATTGGCCTCGGCCAACAGCTCAGTCAGTTCGCCGCGCAGGACGGTGACGGGGTTCTTCGCGACGGCGGCAAAGGCGGGCCACATATCCGGCTGCGTGCCATAGTCGACGCCCTTGAACGGTTCGGCGATCTTCATGTCATAGTCGAAGACCACGCGGCCATTGCTGGAAAGCGTCATCGTCCGCTTGGCCATGGTCAGCCAGTCATCGATTCCCAGTCAGGGAACGCAGCGCCGTGCGTTTCCTCGAGCGCGCGGGCGGCGTGCATCCAGGTGGGGAAGGTGCGGGCCTGCCCCGGGTAATCCATGATCCGGTCAAGCCCGAGCGTTTCGATCTGCGGGCCGATATCGTTGAACAGCGCCCCGGCAATCCGATCCGGCATGGTATAGCCCATGATGATCGTCATCAGCCCGCCCATCGAAGTGCCGATCGAGACGAAGCGGTCGATTCCCAGTTCGTCGAGCAGAACGGTGACGTCCTGCACATATTGCACCGGGTTGTAGGTCGCCGGGTCCTTGGCATAGGCGCTGTCACCGCGCCCGCGCATGTCCGGACAGATGACGCGCCATTCGCCCGCCAGCCGCGCCGCCACATCTTCGAAATCGCGGGCGTTGCGCGTCAGGCCATGCATGCACAGCACCACCGGGCGGTCATCGCGCCCGGCATAGTGACGGTAATGGAGCTTGAGCCCATCCTGGCTCGTCCAATAGCGGTCTTCGAACTGGCTCACTTGGTTCCTTTGCAAGTCGCTTTGCGGCTAGCCCATTGGCGCGCCGCTTGCACGGGCGCCATCCAGCCCCCACTATCGCGTGATGCGCGATGAACCGCAAGCCAATGCATATCAAGCCGATCCTGCAATCCTGAACCTTGCGGAATGGATCGCCGATCCCGTGAAGCCGGCTGACTTCCCGGAAACGCGCCTGCGATTCCGCAACGACCGCTGGGCGCCTGCCGTGGGGCTGGACCACCTGTCTGACGAGGAATGGGTCCGCCACTTCGGCCGGTTCGAACCCCTGCCCGGCAACCTGCCCCAGCCGCTGGCGCTGCGCTATCACGGCCACCAGTTCCGCCATTACAACCCGGACCTTGGTGATGGGCGGGGATTCCTCTTCGCCCAGATGCGGGACGGACAGGGGCGGTTGCTCGACCTTGGCACTAAGGGATCAGGCCAGACCCCGTGGAGCCGCGATGGCGATGGGCGGCTGACGCTGAAAGGCGCGGTTCGGGAAATCCTCGCCACCGAAATGCTCGAGGCGTTGGGGGTAAACACCTCGAAGACCTTCTCGGTGATCGAAACCGGCGAATCGCTGTGGCGCGGGGACGAACCCAGCCCCACCCGCTCCGCCGTGCTGGTCCGGCTCAGTCACGGCCACATCCGCATCGGCACTTTCCAGCGGCTACTGATGCTCGAAGAGACCGGGCACATGGAGCAACTGGTAAATTATTGTCTCACCCAGTTCCCCGGACCGCCCCCGCCCGAGGATGCGCCCGGCAGGGAAGAACCGGCGGTCCAGCTGCTCCACCAGGTCGTCGAGCGGCTGGCCGATCTTGCCGCCAGCTGGATGGTCGCGGGCTTCGTCCACGGGGTGCTCAATACCGACAACATGAACATTTCGGGCGAGAGTTTCGACTATGGCCCATGGCGCTGGTTGCCGCGTTGGGATCCGTCATTCACCGCCGCCTACTTCGACCATTCGGGCCTTTACGCCTTCGGACGGCAGCCAGAAGCCTTGCTGTGGAATTGCAGCCAGCTTGCAGTGGCCTTGCGCGCTCTGACCGAAGCCCCGCCGCTGATTGCCGCGCTGGACCGGTTCGGGCCGCTCTATGAAGCTGCAATGGCGCGGCATTTCTGTCGGCGGCTCGGCGTGGTCGAGCCCTCGCTCGATGAGGCAAGGGCGCCGATTTCTGCGGCAGAAAAGCATATGCGCGAAAACGAAATAGGTCCGGATGCCTTCTTCTTCGCCCATCGTGGTGGCCGCAACCGCCCGGACGGCCCGTTCGGCGATGCTCTCGCCAAACTGCAGCCGCAGCCCGGTGCGCTCGACCACCCGATATGGTCCTCCCCGGCCCCGCCGACGATGCTGATCGACGAGGTTGAGCGGATCTGGTCAGCAATCGACGAGAAGGACGATTGGCAACCGCTCGCCGACACTCTATCCGCTGTACGCTCGCTAGGCTCCGCACTGCGAAATTGAGGGTTTGGCAACAGATTCCGCGTAGTGGCGCATAAATGACAGGGACCGTGCACCGTCCATGAGCAACGAAATAGTTTCCTACGAACCGGCGACCGGCGAAGAGCTGTGGCGCGGCAAGCGGGGCGACGTGGACGATATTGTCGCCCGCGCCCGCCGCGCTTGGCCGGCCTGGGCCGCACAGCCGCTCGCCACCCGCATGGAACTGGTCCGCCGCTTCGCCAATGAAGTGCGCAAGGAAAGCGACAAGTTCGCCGAACTGATCGCCCGCGAAACCGGCAAGCCCATGTGGGAAGCCCGCAGCGAGGTGGAGACCGTTGTCGGCAAGGTCGAGATCTCGATCCGCGCCTATGCCGAGCGGACCGCGCAGCGAAAGCTGGACAATGCCATGCAGGGCACAATGGCGGTGCGCCACAAGCCGCATGGCGTGATGGCGGTGCTGGGGCCGTTCAATTTCCCCGCGCACCTGCCCAACGGCCACATCGTCCCGGCCCTGATCGCGGGCAACGTGATCGTCTTCAAACCGAGCGAGAAGACCCCGGCTGTAGGTGAGTTCCTTTGCCAGTGCTTCAACCGCGCCGGTATTCCGGCAGCGGCGGTGCAACTGCTCGTCGGCGGACCGGAAGAGGGCCAGGCGCTGGTTGCCCATGAAGGCATCGACGGTGTCCTGTTCACCGGCTCTGCCCATGCGGGCATCGCCATCAACCGCAAGCTCGCCACCCGGCCGGACAAGATCGTCGCGCTGGAAATGGGCGGGAATAACCCCATCGTCGTTTGGGACACGCCCAAGATCGCCGACGCGGCCGTCCTGGTCGTGCAGAGCGCCTTCACTTCGGCCGGGCAGCGGTGCAGCGCCGGGCGGCGGCTGATCGTCAAGGGCGCGCTCTATGACGCGCTTATCGACGAGGTGAAGCGCCTTGCCGACCGCATCATCGTCGGCGCCCCGTTCGACGATCCCGCCCCCTTCATGGGGCCGGTGATCGACAATGCCGCGGCGGACGGCCTGACCGAAAGCTTCGTTTACCTGCTGTCGAACGGCGGCAAACCGATCAAGCACATGGTGCGGCAGGACCCCAAGCTGCCCTTCCTCTCCCCCGCGATCATAGACACGACCGCGATGAAGGAGCGCCCCGACGTCGAACTGTTCGGCCCCATGCTGCAAGTGATCCGCGTCGACGATTTCGACGAGGCGATTGCCGAGGCCAACAATACCCGCTTCGGTCTTTCCGCCTCGCTGGTGGGGGGCACGCCGCAGGAATACAACCGCTTCTGGGCCAATGTTCGCGCCGGTATTATCAACTGGAACCGGCCGACCAACGGCGCGAGTTCGGGCGCGCCATTCGGCGGGGTCGGGCTTTCGGGCAACCACCGCCCGGCGGCCTTCTATGCTGCGGATTACTGCGCCTATCCGGTCACCAGCACCGAAATGGAACAGCCGCGCGCGACGATCGGCGTGGGACTGCGCAACGCCTGAGCTGGCTAGCCGCCCCTGGTAACGATCTGGACTTCAGTCAGGCCTTCCGGGCCAGGACGGACATAAACGGTCGCCGATAGCGGTCCCTTGGCCATGACCAGCGCATGGGCATCGCCATTTGCGCGGTGATCGACGGAAAGGCCGCCCTTCTTCGCCTGCGCGGCATGGTAATCGACCGCCTCTGCGGGGCCTACGCCTATGCGGTAGGTCACTGACCGGAAATGGCAGGCGCCGTCATCCGCGCCAACCGCCTCCTCGACATGACCGCGCGGAAAAGGCGCGAAGGGTTGCGGCAATCGCGCGGCCCAAATCGCGGACCAGTTCGCCGCGCTTTCGCAGGGGAGCTTGCCGAAAGCGGTGCGCAGCGCGTGGAGCGCGGTTTGGCCGCCCTCGGCCTTGTCTGATCCGCTTGCTGCGGGCGCAGAGGGAACCGCGCCGCCGAACTGCGCCTTCGCCTCTGCCCGCGCCGCATCGAGCGCTTCGGGGGTATAGAGGTTCGCGGGAATCAGGGCCGATGCCACACCGGTTCCGGTCAGTGCCCGGCCCGCGCCGTTCATCGCGGCAAGGTCAGGCTCTGTCAGCAGAGGTCCAGCCAATGCCGCGCTTACTGCCGGATCGACCGGCTTCACCTGCTCCTCGGCGTCGCGCGAACAGCCCGCAACAGCGAGCAGCAGGAAGATTGGAGCATAGGGAGCGCGGCCAGCCATGGCACCTTATCGGCGATCTTGGTTAAGGATGAACGAAAGCGCCCCCGGACGGCTGGTCCGGGGGCGCTTCGGTCTGGGGTGATCCCCTGCGCTTGTCCTGACGGGGCAGGATTTAGCGGCAGCGGCTACCCGAACGGTCGATCTCGCGGCCGGCAAGGGCACCGATGCCCGCACCGAGGATCACGCCGAGCGTCTTGTCGCCGTGGCGGCCGGCAACCGAGTTACCGATCAGGCCGCCAACCGCACCGCCGATGATCAGGCCGGTCGTGCCGTCGCTGCGGCGGCAGTAGTAGCGGCCATCATCACCGCGCCAGGTGCGGGTGTTGCGGTACACCGGCTCGTCATAGCGGTTGTTGTAGCCGCCGTTATAGCCGCTCTGATAGCCATAGCCGCCGTTGTAGTTATCCTGATTGCGCCAGCCGCGATGACGGCCGCGGTCGCTGTGGTTGTAGCTGTCGTTCTGCGACCAGCCGTAATTACCCTGATCATAGTCGTGGGCCTGGGCCGGAAGGGCGGTGACGAGGAGCCCCGGGGCAACCAGCGCCAGGGCGGCGTTCTTGAACATGTTGGTCATGGGTAACTCCTTCATTTGAACTCTTGGCCGACTCGGTGTCGGTCGATGTGTTCATGTTTAGAGCGTCGAACCTGAACGGACGGCAACCACAGTGTCAGGAACGCATTTTGCGACGAACCGAGTGCTTCCGTCTGTCGAAAGGCGGGTTGTGGTGCGGTGGCGGCGCGTTTAGGCGGCAACGATGAAAGCGCACCAGCCATGACCGCGGCCCAGCAGAAGCAGAGCGGCCTGCCGCTCGCGCTTGGCGCCTATGTCATCTGGGGCCTGCTTCCGCTCTACTTGAGATATGTGCGCCACGTTCCTGCCTTCGAATTCGTCGGCTGGCGTATCGTCTTCACCCTGCCGGTCTGCCTGATCGGCATTACGATGGCCCGTCAGTGGAGCGCGGTGAAAGCCGCGATCTCCAGCGCGCGGACCCTGCTGATCATGCTGGCGAGCGCGCTGCTGATCGGGATCAACTGGCTGGTCTATGTTTACGCGGTGCAGACCGGCCACGTGCTGGCGGCAAGCCTGGGCTATTACATAAACCCCCTGGTCAACGTACTGCTTGGCACGATATTCCTGAAGGAGCGGCTCACACGGACGCAGTGGCTGGCCGTGGTGCTGGCGGCCATCGGTGTCACCTTGCTGCTGTTCGGCGCGCTCGACATGCTGTGGATCAGCCTGACGCTGGCGCTCAGCTTTGGCACCTATGGCATGGTGCGCAAGGTTGCCCCGGTCGAATCGCTGCCCGGACTGACCATCGAGAGCGCGATCCTGACCCTCCCTGCCCTCGGCCTGATTGCCTTCTACGCGCAGACACCGGCGGGCCTGGCCTTTGGCCAGGACGGGCAGACCGATGCCTTCATCGCCTTTTCGGGCGTGGTGACCGCCGTGCCGCTCGTCCTCTTCGCGGCTGCTGCGCGGCGGATGGACTATTCGACGCTGGGCTTCATCCAGTTCCTCACGCCCACAGTCGTGTTCCTTGAGGGCCTGCTGATCTTCGGCGAGCCGCTGCGCCTGGTCCAGCTGGGCAGCTTCGTGCTGATCTGGGGCGCGATCGCGCTGTTCGTCGCGGACCTGCTGGCGCGGCGGCGGTCTAGGGCCTGAAGCGCCAGCCGATCGTTTCCCCGGCATGGAATGGCACGATGGCCGTGCCATTGGCATCGAGCGAAGCCGGCACTTCGACCGGCGCTTTTTCCAGCGTCACGGTCGCTTCGTTGACTGGCAGGCCGTAAAAGGCCGGGCCGTTGAGCGAGGCAAAGGCTTCGAACTTGTCCAATGCGCCTTCTTCTTCGAACACCGCCAGATAGCTTTCGAGCGCGTAGGGAGCGTTGAAGATGCCCGCGCAGCCGCATGCCGCTTCCTTTGCGCCCACGGCGTGCGGAGCGCTGTCCGTGCCGAGGAAGAATTTCGCGCTGCCGGAGGTCGCAGCCGCCCGCAGAGCAAGTCGGTGCTGCTCGCGCTTGGCGACGGGCAGGCAGTACATGTGGGGGCGGATGCCGCCGACCAGCATGGCGTTGCGGTTGATGTGCAGGTGCTGCGGCGTAATCGTCGCGGCGACATTCGGGCCCGAGTTTTCGACAAAGCGCACCGCTTCTTCGGTCGTCACGTGCTCGAACACGACCTTGAGCTCCGGCAGATCGCGCACCAGCGGCGCAAGCGTGCGTTCGATGAACACGGCTTCGCGGTCGAAAATGTCGACATGCGAGGTCGGTCACCTCGCCGTGGACCAGCAGCGGCATGCCGATCTTGGCCATGCGTTCCAGCACCGCGCGGATGTTGGCCACGTCCGTCACGCCATGCGCCGAACCCGTCGTGGCATGCGCGGGATAAAGCTTTGCGGCCACGAACACGCCGCCGGCAAATCCGCGCTCGACCTCGTCCGGGTCGGTGCCGTCGGTCAGGTACAGCGTCATCAGCGGGGTGAAGTCCATGCCCTCGGGCAGCGCCGCCATGATCCGCTGGCGATAGGCGGCAACGCCGGCGCAGTCGGTCATCGGCGGAGAGAGGTTGGGCATGACGATCGCTCGGGCAAACTGGGCGGCGGTATAGGGCAGTACGCCCTTCAGTACCTCGCCATCGCGCAAGTGCACGTGCCAGTCATCGGGGCGGCGGATCGTCAGCGTTTCCATGGCTTCCCCTTAGTCGCGTCAGTTCCTATTTGTCACCCATGACCGCAACGCTCCTGACCAACCGCGCCGTGATCCGCCTGTCCGGGGAGGACCTGCGCGGCTTCCTGCAGGGGTTGGTGACCAATGACGTCGGCAAGGACCTGCCGGTCTGGGCCGCTCTGCTTACCCCGCAGGGCAAGGTGCTGTTCGATTTCCTCGTATGGGCGGACGGTGAAGACCTGCTGCTCGATTGCGAGGCTGAGCAAGCCCCGACGCTGGTGAAGCGCCTGTCGATCTACCGCCTGCGCCGCCCGATCACGATTGCGGTCGACCCTGCGCTCGGCGTGCACTGGCAGGTCGACACGGAGGGCAACGACCCCCGCCTGCCCGCCCTCGGCAAGCGCTGGATCGGCGCGCCGGAGGGCGAACCCGCCGACGCCGCTTGGCTCGCGCACCGCCTGTCGCTCGGCGTGTGCGAAGGCCATACGGAACTGTCCGACCTGCTCTGGCTCGAATGCAACGCTGCTGAGCTGAACGGCGTGTCCTTCACCAAGGGCTGCTATGTCGGCCAGGAAAACACCGCGCGGATGAACTGGCGGCAGAAGGTCAACCGGCGGCTGGTCGTCGTCCCGCTGGCGACAAGCGACCCGGCCCGCCAGCGCGTGGCCTATCCGGAACTTGGCCTCGCAGTCGACCATCGGCGGGTGGAAGATATTGAAGCGGCGTTGCGACCGGCGTGGATGACCGAAGCCTAACCCTTCGCCAGAGCAATTCCGGCGCGTTCGGCTGCCTCGATCAGCATGCGCTCCGCCTGATCCCGCGCGGAATCGCGCTTGAGGCCTAGCGAAGCACCCAGCGCTTCGCCCATCATCGCGTCGCCCAAGGCCATCAGGACAAGGGTCAGCGTCACTTCGTGCATCGGCTCCTCGTCATGGCCGTTCACCTTGTCGACCATGTCGTGAATCGCTTCGACAATCGGATCGAGCGCGTCCTCGTTGCCCGAGAGCAGCATCCAGCTCGCCAGCGCGCCGCCGCCTTCCTTGCCGAAGGCATCGAAGGTCAGGTCCACCACCCGGCGCGGGCTGCCCACGCCAGCGCGGGTGGCGAGGACAGCCTCGGCAATGGTGTCACAGATTGTCTGCGCAAGATGGCTCGCCAGCGCCTTTTGCAGGCCCGATGCCGAGCCGAAATGGTGAAGCAGGTTGGCGTGGGTGCGCCCGATACGCGCGGCAACCGCCTTCAGCGTTACCGCCTGCGGCCCGGCCTCGATCAACAGCGCGCGCGCCGCTTCCATTGCGGCGGTGCGGCTCTCTTCCTGGGTCAGGCGGCGCCTTGTTGACATGCTTGTAAGTTAACCTATCTTCGCCGGGCCATGAACGCCCATTCGTCCATCGAAATCGAAGCGCGGCCCCTGTCCGGTTCCGCCCCCGAAAACCACGAAATCGTCGTGCGCGACCTGCGCTTCAACCGCAAGGAAAAACCCCGCCGCTGGTGGCTGGCCGGCGATCCGGTAGCCACGGCCTGGCACAATGCCCTGTCCGCCACCTTCCCGCGCGGCGAGGCCTTCTTCATCGAATCGGTGAAGGCTTTCCGCGACGATGCGCCGCCCGCTCTGGCCGAGGACATCCGCAAGTTCATTAGCCAGGAAGTGAACCACAGCCGCGAACACCTCGCATTCAACCGCGCCGCGGTGGAGGCGGGCTACGACCTGTCGCACATCGATGCCCACGTCACCCAGATGCTCAATCTCGCCAAGGGCCGTCCGCCAGTCGTCAACCTCGCGGCGACGATGGCGCTCGAGCATTTCACCGCGATCCTTGCCCACCTGCTGCTGACGACGCCGCAAATCATGGAGGGCGCGGACCCGGAAGTTGCCGCCATGTGGAAATGGCACGCGGTGGAGGAGATCGAGCACAAGGCCGTGGCTTACGACACCTTCCTCCACGCGACGAAGCACTGGCCGCGCCGCCGCCGCTGGCTGCTGCGCTCCATCACCATGCTGTCGATCACCCGCCGTTTCGTCTCGCACAGAATCGACGACACGGTGAACCTGCTGGCGCAGGACGGCATCAAGGGCTGGAAAGCCCGGGCGCGGGTCTGGTGGTACGTGTTCGGCGCGCCGGGTTACCTGCGCAAGGTCTTCCCGGCATGGGCAGCGTACTTCCTGCCGGGATTCCACCCGTGGAAGCATGATGACCGGCACCTGCTTCCGCAAGCGGAAGCAGGGCTTCAGGCCTACGGCTGATCTTCAGGCCGCTCGCTTGACCACCATGTCGTCGTCGCAGTCACAGGGATCGCCCAGCGCCATTGCCAGAACCGCAGATGGTGCGGGCTTGCCGCGGGCGAGACTGTAGCGATCCTCGACACGTCCGGTCGGGCAGAAGCCCACCTTGCGCAGCACCCGGCCCGATGCCGGATTATCGAGGAAGTGCGTCGCCGCGATCTGCTTGTGGCCCAGCGTCTTGGCAAGGCTCAGCACTGCGCGCGATGCCTCGGTGGCGTAGCCCTGCCCCCAGTGGTCGCGGCCGATCCAGTAGCCAAGTTCCGCCCCGTCATGCGTCGGCGCAAGACCAATAGCACCGACCAGCTCGACGCCCTGCGCAGTCGGCAGGGTGATCAGGAAGTGCGGGCAGCGGGGATCCTGGCCAAGCGAGGCATACTGACGCGCCGCTTCGGGCGTATAGGGCCACGGCACGCGGCTGAGGTTGCGCACCACCGCCTCGTCGGCGATGGCCGCGAAAATCGCGCTCCAGTCCTCCGGCCAGCCCGGCCGCAGGAACAGCCTTTCACTGCGAATGAACATCAATCCAACTCCACTCAGTGGCCCCGCGAGCCCCGCCTAGGCGGACTGCATGACAGGCGCATTACGCTTGCGTCCGCCTGCGCCGCCATTGCGGTGCGAATGCGGACCTGTGCTGAGGGAGAGACGAAAAAGGGAGACGGGTTGCCCCTCTCCCTCGTTTCGAGCCGGAATCGCTTTGCTCCGGCAGGGGGCTATCCCGTCAAGGACAGCCCGTTATCGACTGTCCGATTATTCGGCGGCCTGCGCCATGTCGACCGACACGTATTTGCGGCCAAGCTTGCCATCGTGGAAGCGGACGCGGCCTTCGGTCAGCGCAAACAGGGTATGGTCCTTGCCCATGCCCACGTTGGCGCCCGGGTACACGCGGGTACCGCGCTGGCGGATAATAATGTTGCCGCCGATCACTTCCTGACCGCCGAACTTCTTCACGCCAAGGCGACGACCGGCCGAATCACGACCGTTACGCGACGAACCGCCTGCTTTCTTATGTGCCATGGGATACTACTCCGGAATCTTATTCGGCTTCGGCGGCGGCGGCTTCAGCCTTGGGCGCGGCCTTCTTGGCGGCAGCCTTCTTGGCGGGAGCTTCCGAACCGACGGCGGTGATGCGCAGCAGCGTCATCTGCTGGCGGTGGCCGTTCTTGCGGCGATAGTTGTGGCGGCGGCGCTTCTTGAACACCACGACCTTTTCGCTCTTGGCCTGCGCGATGATCTCGGCCGAGACGACGATGCCGGCGGCATCCTTCAGCTCGCCGCCATCACCGGCCAGCAGGACGTCACCCAGCGTAATGGTCGCACCGGCTTCACCAGCCAGCTTTTCGACCGCGATCTTGTCTCCGGCAGCAACTCGATACTGCTTGCCGCCCGTGCGCACGACTGCGAACATGATACCTACATCCAATTCTGTCTGTCTTTTCCACCCCGGTGCCCGAACTCTGGATCAGAGCCCCCGCATCCGGCGCGCCGAATCCCCCTGAACGCGCAGGGGGTCCGCAAGAAGCAGCGCCCCTAGTGCAAGCGCCCCGCGCTGTCAACGCCGGAAGCGGGACTTTCGCTCGCTCGCTGCGCGGGTTATGGCGTGGCCATGATCAGCCAATTATGCCCGCCCCGCGCCGCCGCGCCCATTGCCGCCGCGATGGGTGCCTGCCTGCTACTATCGGCTTGCGGCGATGCAAAGGGCTATCCCTCGCTGGCGAAGCGTCCGGCAGAGCGAATCTCCGGCACGGCCCAGCCCGCGCCGCCTCCGCCGCCGGTCGTGGTACCGCCGCTCAGCCCGGAAATGCAGGCCCGCCTCGGCCAGCTCGTCGAACGTGCCCGTTCGGCCCATGCTGCCTTTACCGGCGGCAAGGCCAAGGCAGACCGCCTGTCCTCTGCCGCGCGCGGGGCAGCGGTCTCCAGCGAGGCATGGGTCGTGGCGACGGTCGCCCTCGCCGAACTCGAATCGCGGCGCAGCGAAGTGATGATCTCGCTGGCCGAGCTCGATTCGCTCTATGCCCGCGAAAAAGTTGACGGCGGCGATGGGGTTACCATCGCCGCCGCCCGCGACCAGGTGACCGCATGGGTCGCCGATGAGGATGCGGTCCTGGCCGAGCTGAGGGGGCGGCTACGCTCCTGAGAGTAAGCCGCCCGATCACGTTCAAAGCGTCGCGACAATCACCGCGATGCACAGACCCCAGAAGACGATCAGCACCGGCAGGATCAGCACCTGCGTGCTCGCCTCCATGGCGGTAAGGCGGCCCGAGAGCGTCTGGACACCGCGGTTGGCGAACTGGCCCCAGGACAGCGTCTTGGCCGCATTGTCCGGGTTCATCGCCACCCATTTGTAGCCGAGGCCGAAGCCGGCCAGGATCGAGAAGCCGAAGATTGCCATCGGCAGGGCCAGCTCGGGGTTCATGAAGCAGACGGTCATGATCGAGAGGAAGCCGAAATAGCCGACCAGCGTGCCGATATAGAGCGCGGGCGGCAGTTCGAAGGTGCGGTTCACCCTGGTGCGAACCGGTGCATCGCTGACCTGGGCAAGAGCGCTGAGGTCGGCGTGGGAAATCTGTTGGGACATCGGGGACACTCCTTGTTTCAGGAGCGGCGATAGGGTGCGCGAACAGGTGATTCCTTGACCGAAGTCAAAGGCGCATTTTCATCCCCAGCGGGACAGGTCTTGCCGGTCTTCGTCGCGCGGTTCGATCCAGCGCCACTGGCCGCCAACCTTCTCGCGCTTCCAGAACCACGATTCGCTCTTGAGGTGGTCCATGGTGAAATCGGCCGCGGCAAAGGCATCACGCCGGTGCCGGGCAGCGGCAGCGACAAGCACGATAGGATCGCCGGGCCACATCTCGCCGCTGCGGTGGACCACGAGCAAGCCGTCAAGCTGCCAGCGCGAAAGCGCCTTGGCGGCAAGGTCCTGCATTCCGGGCAGGGTCAGCGGTTCATAGTGCGAAAGCTCCAGTGCTTCGCACCCGCCGCCCTCGCGCACCTGGCCGAGGAAGCTGACCACACCGCCCGCTTGCGGATGGAGCGCAGTAAAGGCCGCCAGTTCCCGTCCGGGATCGAAGGGATCGGCAAGCAGGCGGACGTCGGCACCCATTTCAGCCGCCGCTGACGGGCGGGAGAAAGGCAAGTTCGTCCCCGGCGTCCACGCTCAGCCCTTCACGCGGCACCAGCCGCCCGTTGAGCGCCAGCTTGATGCGCGGGTCGGAGAGCGGTTCGGCCAGAGGACCCGGCAAGCCGAGCAGCAAGTCCTCAAGAGGCGTCGGCCCGGCAATCGCTATGTCGATTTCCCCGCCCCCGGCAAGGTCGGCCAGCCGCCCAAGGAACACGAGCTTGGTCATCGGTTGATCAGCCGCCGGTCATCGACATGTGGCGCGCAAGGGCCGGTGCAGCGCCGCGCTGGTCGATTTCAAAATGGTGCCGCTCGGGCTTGATCCGCATGGCGGTGTCGAGCGCATCGGACACGGCAGCATCCGGATCGTCCGAACGGAGTGCCGCGCGCAGGTCTACCATCTCACCGCCGCCGAGGCAGGGATAAAGCTGCCCTGTCGCGGTCACGCGGATGCGGTTGCAGCCCTCGCAGAAATTGCCGGTGAGCGGAGTAATGAGCCCCAGCCTGCCGCCGGTTTCCGCCACGTCGAAATAGCGTGCCGGACCGCCGGTGCGGTGATCGCTGGGGGTCAGGGTGAAGTGCCGGTCGAGTTCATCGCGCACTGCCGACAGCGGCAGGTAATGATCGACGCGGTCTTCCTCGACCTCGCCCAGCGGCATGACCTCGATCAGGGTGAGGTCCATGCCCTTGCCATGGGCGAACTCCATGAGCGCTGGAATCTCGCCCTCATTGATGCCCTTGAGCGCCACGGTGTTCAGCTTGACCTTCAGCCCCGCCGCCAGCGCCGCGTCGATGCCTTCGAGCACCTGCGGCAGCATGTCGCGCCTAGCCAGCCGCTTGAAGGATGCGCGGTCCAGCGTGTCGAGCGAGACGTTGATTCGCCGCACCCCGGCTTCGAACAGCGCCTCCGCATGCTGCGGCAGCTGGGTGCCGTTGGTGGTGAGCGTCAGTTCATCTAGCCCATCGCCCAGCTTGCGGCCCAGCGCGCGGACCAGCTGAATCATATCGCGCCGAACGAGCGGTTCGCCGCCGGTCAGCCGGATCTTGGTGATGCCCCGGTCAATGAAGCCCAGCGCCATGCGGTGCAGCTCCTCCAGGCTGAGCACATCGGCCTTCGGCAGGAAGGTCATCCTCTCGGGCATGCAATAGGCGCAGCGAAGGTCGCAGCGGTCGGTTACCGACAGGCGCAGGTAAGTGATGCGGCGCGCGAACTGGTCAAGGAGGGGGCGGGTTACGATCACTTTCGCAGCCTATACCACCTTGCCCGCGCCTGCGCCATCGAGAGGGAGGTATTGGCCGGTCACGCCTTCAGCGGCGGAGAGATAGACTGCGGCGGCGGCGATTGCAGCGTCATCATCGCTCGCGACCGCATTGATCCGGCGCGGAGCAATGGCGCGGGCGAGCGACTGGATTGCCGCGCGGCGCCAGTCGGTGTGATCGTGGGGAGCGGGAGGGAAAACGCAGGTGATGACGTCTGCATCGGCACTGCGAAGGCGCTGAACCTCGCTCGCATGAAAGGCGCTCGCGGCGTCCAGCGCGTCGTCCGGCAATGGCCCGACCCGCACCAGCATGATCAGCGCCGATGCCTCGTCAGCGTCATGCCGATTTCCTCGCCGGCCTCGCTGATGGCGAGCTTGACGATCTTCACCGTCACCGCCTCCACCCGATCGTCCTGGACGAACAGCGTGTCGCAGATGTGATCGGCGACCGATTCGATCAGCTTGAAGTGCACGCCCGGCGGCAGCGCCTCGGTCGCGGCGAACTTCAGGTCCATGTAGTTCTTGCTGGCGGAAAGCGGCGTATCGGGTTCGAAGCGCGGCGGCACCTTCAGTTGCACCTGCACGGAAATGCGCAGCGGCTGGGGACGGCCGGTCTCCTCCGAATAGATGCCGGTCAGGACATCGTGTTCGAGGTTTGCCACTTCGAGGATCAGGCTGTCGGCCATAGGCTGCGCGCTATGGCTTGGCGGACCGAGTCTGTCCACCCCGTGACCATTGGATACAAATGCGCGGCTTGCCGGAGGCCGATGCAAGGCTACACTCACGGCCATCGAACAGGCGGGAGAACGGACATGAAGAAACATACCATCCTGGCAATGGCGGCGGTGCTTGCCGTTCCGTTCGCAGTTTCCGCTCCGGCGCTGGCGACCAGCTTCGCCGTCCTGCTGGGCAGCAGCGAGCGGCCGGATGCGGACAAGGTGCGCGACGCCGATCGCAAGCCGGCCGAAGTCATGGCCTTTGCCGGGGTGAAGGCGGGCGCAAAGGTGGCCGAACTCGCCCCCGGCGGCGGCTATTACACGCGCCTGCTTTCGGCGGCGGTCGGACCCAAGGGCCACGTCTATACCTTCGCCGGTCGCGCCAGCCCGGCTGTGGAGGCCTGGGCCAAGGACCACGCCAATGTTACCCAAGGTATCGGCCAGCCGGGTGACAAACTGGCACCGGTCCCGGTCGACCTCGTCTGGACGACGATGAATTACCATGACTTCAAGAACAACAAGCAGGGTGACAGCGACGCGGCCGCCAAGTTCAATGCCGCTGCACTGGGCTGCCCTGAAGATTGGGGGCACCTACCTCGTCAACGATCACGAAGCCGCGCCCGGCGCCGGGTTCACGGTCACCCAGTCACACCACCGCATCGAATCAGCGGCAGTCATCCGCGAGGTCGAGGCAGCGGGGTTCAAGCTTGTCGGCCGGAGCGACCTGCTGCGTCACCCGGCGGACGATCTGAACAAGCCGCTGCGCGATTCGGAACGGGGCAAGACCGACCAGTTCCTGCTCAAGTTCAAGAAGGTGAAGCGCTAACCGTTAGACCAGCGGGCAAAGATGGCGGTTGGCAGCAGCCGGCCGCCCTCCCCGTCCTCGCGCACGGCGAGGTCGCCATGTTCGATCGTGCCCGGAAGGCCCGCAAAATGCTCGGCCAGCAAGCCGGCCAATGCCAGCGAGGACATGCGCACGGCATAGACCGTGAGGAACAGGAACCGGCTCTGTTCGTCGAGCAGGCTGCGGCAATCGGCGATCAGGCCGGGCAGGCCTTCCTCCAGCCGCCAGACCTCACCCTCAGGTCCGCGTCCGAACTTGGGCGGATCAAGGATGATGCCGTCATAGCGCTTGCCCCGGCGCACTTCGCGCGCGGTGAACTTTGCCGCATCGTCGATGATCCAGCGCACCGGGCGGTCAGTCATGCCCGATAGCGTCGCATTCTCGCGCGCGGCAGCCACGGACTTTTTGGAAGCGTCGACGTGGGTCACCGGCCCATAATCGCTGAGAGCCAGCGTGCCGACGCCAGTGTAGCCGAACAGGTTCATGGTCGAGGCATCGCTGCGCCCCGCCAGTTGCTCGCCCATCCAGTCCCACACCGGGGCCATGTCGGGGAAAAAGCCGAGGTGGCGGAAGGGTGTGCAGGACGCGGTGAATTTCACATCGCCGCGCGCGAGCGGCCAGCCTTCGCGCGGGACCGGCGCATCGAACTGCCAGCGACCACCGCCATCTTCATCAGATGCCGGGACGAATTCGCCGTGCGCCTGCCAATCGTCCTGCCGCGGCGTCCACATGGCCTGCGGTTCGGGGCGCACGAAGCGGTAATCGCCGTAGCGCTCCAGCTTGCGCCCATGGCCCGAATCGACAAGGCCGTAGTCCGCCCAGCCCTCGCCAACGAGGACCAGCGGCGCGGTCTTCAGCTCTGCCATCAGCCCTTCGGCACCGCGTGGGCGGCGACGTATTCGGCAATGGCGGCATAATCGCCCGAGAGTTCGGTGCAGCGTTCCTCGCGCTCGAACAGGTCACCGACGCGGCTGGGCAGGCCCGGACGGTGGCCGGTGGAGCGCTCAACCGCGTCGCGGAACTTGGCCGGGTGCGCGGTTGCCAGCGTAACGACCGGGATCGACGGATCGATGCCGGACGTGCGCGCGGCGTGGATGCCGCAAGCCGTGTGCGGGTCGATCATTTCGCCGCAATGCTCCCAGCCCCAACGGATCGCTGCCGACATTTCGGCCGCATCCGTACGTGCGCTGGAGAACAGAGCGGCCGCGCCTTCGCGCTGGGCGTTGGTGAGCTGCATGAACTTGGTCGCTTCGAAACCGGCCATCTGCTCAGCCAGCGCCTTGCCGTCGCGGCCGCCGAGATCGAACAGCAGGCGCTCGAAGTTGGACGAGACCTGGATGTCCATCGAGGGGGCTGCGGTGGGCGTCACTTCGCCCTGGCTGTAATCGCCGCTCGTCAGAGCGCGGTGGAGGATGTCGTTGACATTGGTGGCGACGATCAGCCGCTCGACCGGCAAGCCCATCTGCGCCGCGACATAGCCGGCGAAGACATCGCCGAAGTTTCCGGTCGGCACCGAGAAGGCGACCTTGCGATGCGGCGCGCCCAGCTGAAGCGCGGCGGCGAAGTAATAGACCACCTGCGCCATCAGCCGCGCCCAGTTGATCGAGTTTACCGCGCCGATGTTGAAGCGTCCGGTCATCGCCGTGTCATTGAACATCCGCTTCACGGTCGCTTGGGCATCGTCGAACGAGCCATCGATGGCGATATTGTGGACGTTGGGCGCGAGAACGGTCGTCATCTGGCGGCGCTGCACGTCGGAAACGCGGCCATGCGGATGGAGCATGAAGATGTCGATGCGATCACGCCCGGCCACGGCATCGATCGCTGCCGATCCGGTATCGCCCGAGGTTGCGCCGACGATTGTCAGGTTCTGGCCCGTGCGGCCGAGGAATTCCTCGAACAGCAGGCCGAGCAATTGCAGCGCTACGTCCTTGAAGGCCAGCGTCGGTCCGTGGAACAGTTCGAGCAGCCAGTTCTGTTCGTCGAGCTGGACGAGCGGCGTGACTGCCTTGTGCGCGAAGCGGCCATAGGCTTCGGTCGTCAGTTCGAGCAGGCGCTCCTCGGTCAGGCTGCCTGCAACGAAGGGTGCCATGACCTTTGCCGCCAGTTCGGCATAGGGCAGGCCCGCCATGGCGGCGATTTCCTCGCTGGAAAAGCGCGGCCATTCGCGGGGGACGTAAAGCCCACCATCCGAAGCGAGGCCAGCCAGCGTGGCACCGGCGAAATCAAGCGCGGGGGCGCTACCGCGAGTTGAGATGTATTCCATGAAGCGCGCGGTTAGCCGCGCTTGTCCGTCGCGGCAAGCCGCTTGCGCAGGGCAAGGCCGTAGATCACCAGCGCAATGGCGGCGAAGAGGAACCACTGCACCGCATAGGACAGGTGGTTGTTGGGCACCTCGTCCAGCGAGCGCGGGGGTTGGGAGAAAGCCCGGCCTGCGGCTGGTCGGCCACCAGCATCAGTTCTCGCGGGGAATGATCGAAGGCGGTGACGATCATCGGACGCAGATCGGGCACCTGTCCGATCGAACCCGTTACCAGACCGCCGGCCCAGGTAACCTTGGTCATAGGATCGCGCGCCGTGCCAAGCTGGACCTTCGCGCCGCCTTCACATTCGGCGATCATGCGGAAGCCCGCCTTGCCGGCACCCGCCATAACCGCTGGAGCAGGATTGCGGCAATCGAGCCGCGCGGGTCGGAAGAGGTTGGACTGGTCGAGCCGGTCAGCCGGGAAGTCGATCATGGGCGCCGATACGTTGGCGGCAAGGCGGGCAAGTTCGCCCTCCTTCTCATGCAGCCGGTCAAGCTGCCAGAACCCAAGCCGGATCATGATGCCAACAGCAATCAGCACGATGATCGTAGGGATCACGGGCAGGCGGCGGATCATTCGCTCCTCACATCCTCGTTGCGCACCTCGGCCGCCTTGCGGCGGTATTCGGCATCGAGCAACCAGGCCTTGGCCGCGCGCAGGCCGAAAATCACCGCGCCGGCGGTGAGCGGAATCCACAGCACGGCGTGGAGCCAGAGCGGCGGACGCACCGCGGCATCGAACCACAGCGCCAGCCCGACGATCAGCGCTCCGATGATCAGCGTCAGGAAGGCGGCCGGCCCGTCACCCACGTTGAAGCCGGCAAAGTTCAACCCGCAATTGCGGCAGGTCTCGGCAAAGTTCGTCAGCCCGCCAAACAGCGTGCGCTTGCCGCAGCGGGGGCACAAACCGAAAAGGGCAGCCTCGGCACTGGCCGGGCTGCCCCTTGGTATCGGAACCGGTGTCGGTCATCAGTGGACCGGATAACCCCAGCCGCCCCACACGTAGATGGCGACGAACAGGAACAGCCACACCACGTCAACGAAGTGCCAGTACCACGCAGCCGCTTCGAAGCCGAAGTGCTGGCGCGGGGTGAAGTCACCGCGATAGGCGCGGACCTGGCAGACGATCAGCATGATCGTGCCGACGATCACGTGGAAGCCGTGGAAGCCGGTGGCCATGTAGAAGGCCGAACCATAGGTGTTCTTGCCGAAGGCGAATGGCGCGTGAGCGTATTCGTAAGCCTGGATCGAGGTGAACAGCAGGCCGAGCAGAATCGTCAGCCACAGGCCCTTCTTCATCGAATCGCGGTCACCATGGATCAGCGCATGGTGCGCCCAGGTGAGCGTGCAGCCCGAGCAAAGCAGGATCAGCGTGTTGAGCAGCGGCAGGTCAAAGGGATCGAGCACGGCTTCGATCGCCTTGGGGGGCCACTGACCGCCGATCACTTCCTCGGCAATCGTGCTGGGGAACAGCGAGAAATCGAAGAAGGCCCAGAACCAGCCGACGAAGAACATCACTTCCGAAGCGATGAACAGGATCATGCCGTAACGCTGGTGCAGCTGCACGACGGGCGTGTGATCGCCTGCGTGGGCTTCATTGATGATCTTGGAGAACCACTGGAACATCGAGGCCAGCAGCACGGCAAGGCCGAGCCAGGGAACGAAGTGTCCGCCGGGCAGCTCGTGCATGAACAGCACCATGCCGGTGGTAAAGGTCAGCGCGCCGATCGTCGTTGCCAGCGGCACGATATCGGGCGGAAGGATATGAAAATCGTGGTTCTTTGCGCCGGCCATGATGGTCCTCAAGTCCCTGTTGCAGCAAGCGGCGGGCGCACCCGCCAAATTTGAATTTCCGGCCCCTTATCGCGCCCATGCGGCGGGGTCCAGCCCCATTGACCGCTATTTCACGGCGGTGGAGCGATCCTGGTGGAAAGTGTAGCTCAAGGTGATCTGCTGGATTGCCTTGGCATCCGGGTCCTTCAGGATGTCGGGATCGACATAATAGGTCACCGGCATGCGCACGTCTTCCCCCGGATTCAGCCGCTGCTCGGTAAAGCAGAAGCATTCGATCTTGGTGAAATACTTGCCCGCAGCTTCGGGCGTGACATTGAAGCTGGCGCGGCCGACAATCGGCTTGTCCGAGGTGTTCTTGGCCGAATAGATCGCCATGTTGCGCGCGCCGAGGCGCACCGTCTGGGTGATCTGTTCCGGGCCGAATTGCCACGGCAGGTCCCTGTCGACATTGCCGTCGAAGCGAACCGAGATCGTCCGGTTGCTCACCGCGACCTTGCGCGCCTCTTCCTCGGACACGCGCTGCGTCGTGCCGTCCAGGCCGGTGACCTGGCAAAACAGCCGATAGAGCGGCACCGAAGCCCAACCGAGGCCGAGCATAGCGAGCGCGACGGCCCCGGCCATCAACCCGACCTTCTTGTTACTCCGTGCCGGAGGAAGCGGAGCGGCGCTGGCCATTACTGCATCTTTGCGATGGTAATGGCGAAGAACAGCACCACGAAGGCGCCGAGGACGAGCGCCGTCGCGACATTGCGCTGGCGGATCACCTTCTGGCGGGCTGCTTCGGTCACGGTCTTTTCAGGCTCGGTCATGGTCATACTCCGGCCAGCATCCGGTCAGCGACCAGCGCGGCGAACAGCAGGAAGAGATAGAGGATCGAGTACTTGAACAAGCGCTTCTCGGGCTTCATCGCATCGTCCTCGCCGCTGCGGCTGCGCAGGCCGACGGGGACAGCAAATGCCAGGAACAGGCCCGATAGCACAGCGGCGCTGACCGCATAGAACAGGCCCGTGCCGCCAATGAACCACGGCACCAGGCTGAGCGGCAGCAGGATCACCGAATAGGCAAGGATCTGGCGGCGGGTGGACTTTTCGCCTGCCACGACCGGCATCATCGGGATGCCGACCTTGGCGTAGTCCGTCTGCACAAAGAGCGCGAGCGCCCAGAAATGCGGCGGGGTCCACATGAAGATGATGAGGAACAGCACGACCGGCATCAGCGTGATGTCACCGGTCGCCGCCACCCAGCCGATCATCGGCGGGAAGGCCCCGGCCCCGCCGCCGATGACGATGTTCTGCGGGGTGCGCGGCTTGAGCCAAATCGTATAGACGACGGCATAGTAGAAGATCGAGACGAGCAGGATCACGGCGGAAAGCACGTTGATCGCCAGCCCCATGATCACGACGGAAGCGGCGGACAGGCCAATTCCGAAATCGCGCGCAGAGGTGCGGTCCATGCGGCCGGCGGGAAGCGGGCGCTTGGCGGTCCGCTTCATCCCTTTGTCGAGATCCGCCTCCCACCACTGATTCAGCGCGGCCGATCCGGCGGCGCCCATGGCGATGCACAGGATCGCGGTGAAGCCCAGTACGGGATGGATATGAACCGGTGCCGCGAGCAGGCCGCAGAGGCCCGTAAACACGACGAGGCTGATCACGCCCGGCTTGGTGAGCGAGAGGAAATCCCGCCAGTCGGCAGGCAGGGTCTGAGTCTGGACGGTGGCCATTTGAGCGCGCCTATAGGCCTGTCCGAGCCAGAGGGAAAGCGAGTCTTCGACGAAGCGCAAACGCAGGCGCGAACTCGAAGAAAAAACCCCGGGAGTCGCCTCCCGGGGTTCCTAATCTACCGTTGCCTTGCACCAATCAATGGTGCGCAGCGTCCTCGATGACCGGCAGGGTTTCAAACTGGTGGAACGGCGGCGGGCTCGACAGGGTCCACTCGAGCGTCGTCGCGCCTTCACCCCAGTAGTTGTCTTCCGCCTTCTTGCCGCCGATGAAGGCATAGGCAATGTTGACGAAGAAGATGCCGACCGAAGCTGCCGTGATGGCATAACCGATCGAAGAGATGTGGTTCCAGTAGGCGAAGGCCACCGGATAGTCCGGAATACGGCGCGGCATGCCGTCCATACCCAGGAAGTGCTGCGGGAAGAAGATCAGGTTCACGCCGACGAAGAACACCGCGAAGTGCAGGTACGAGAGGAACTCGCTGTGCATCTTCCCGCTCATCTTCGGGAACCAGTAGTAGAAGCCCGCGAAGAGCGACGTCACTGCACCGAGGCTGAGCACGTAGTGGAAGTGCGCCACCACGTAGTAGGTGTCGTGCAGGTTGTCGTCGACGCCGCCGTTGGCGAGGACAACGCCGGTCACGCCGCCGACAGTGAACAGGAAGATGAAGCCGATCGCCCAGATCATCGGGCTCTTGAACTCCATCGAACCGCCCCACATCGTCGCGATCCACGAGAAGATCTTGATGCCGGTGGGCACCGCGATGACCATGGTCGCCGCCGTGAAGTACATCTTCGTGTTCACCGACAGGCCGGTGGTGTACATGTGGTGCGCCCAGACGATGAAGCCGACGACACCGATCGCGACCATGGCGTAGGCCATGCCGAGGTAGCCGAAGACCGGCTTCTTCGAGAAGGTCGAGACGATCTGGCTGATGATGCCGAAGCCCGGCAGGATCATGATGTACACTTCGGGGTGGCCGAAGAACCAGAACAGGTGCTGATACAGGATCGGGTCACCACCGCCGGCCGGATCGAAGAAGGTCGTGCCGAAGTTGCGGTCGGTCAGCAGCATGGTGATCGCAGCGGCGAGCACCGGCAGGGCCAGCAGCAGCAGGAAGGCAGTGACCAGCACCGACCACACGAACAGCGGCATCTTGTGCAGGGTCATACCCGGCGCGCGCATGTTGAAGATGGTGGTGATGAAGTTGATCGCGCCCATGATCGAGGCTGCGCCCGCGAGGTGGAGCGAGAAGATCGCGAAGTCCACCGCCGGGTTGCCCTTGGCGCTCTGGGTCGAGAGCGGGGCATAGGCGGTCCAGCCGATGCCGGCGCCATGGCCCGTGCCGCCCGGCACGAAAGCCGAGCAGAGCAGCGAGATGAAGCCCGCCACGGTGAGCCAGAACGAGATGTTGTTCATGCGCGGGAAGGCCATGTCCGGCGCGCCGATCATGATCGGAACGAACCAGTTGCCGAAACCGCCGATGATCGCGGGCATGACCATGAAGAACACCATGATCAGGCCGTGCGCGGTGATCAGCACGTTCCACAGGTGGAGCTGCTGGTCGAAGGTCGGGTTGGTTTCACCGAACCAGGCGGCGAAAGTGCCAAGGTACTGGATGCCCGGAGCAGCCAGTTCGGCGCGCATCATGCCCGAAAAGGCACCGCCCACGATCCCCGCGAAGATCGCGAAGATCAGGTACAGCGTACCGATGTCCTTGTGGTTGGTCGACATGAACCAGCGGGCGAAAAAGCCCGGCTTGTGGTCCGCGTCGTGATGACCGTGGTCGTGCGTAAGATCGTGAGCCATGTCAGTCTAACCTTGTCTCAGCTCGTTCAGGCGCCGGGCGCCGCGGAAGCGGAAGGGGCAGCCGAGGCATCGGCAGCGGGGGCAGCCGAAGCATCGGCGGCAGGTTCGGAAGCGCCAGCGGCAGGAGCCGAAGCAGCGGCGGCAGGTTCTTCCTGGCCGTCGATCTTGGCACCAGCGTGGGTCATGACCCATGCGTTGAACTTGTCACGCGGCAGGGCTTCGATGGCGATCGGCATGAAGCCGTGGCGGGCGCCGCACAGTTCGGAGCACTGGCCGTAATACACGCCGGGCTTTTCGATCTGCAGCACGCGTTCGTTGATGCGGCCGGGGACGGCGTCGATCTTGAACCACAGGCTGGGCACGGCAAAGGCGTGGATCACGTCTGCGGCAGTGGCCTGGATGCGGATCTTTTCGCCGACCGGCAGGACGAGGCGGTTATCGACCTCGAGCTGCGCCGGGCCGTCCCAGGGCTTGCTGCCCACTTCGCGGATGCCCGCGTTGACGACCGGCTGGCCCTTCTGGTTGAGCATGTTCGAAATGACTTCGAAGCCGCCGTTATCCGGATAACCGTAGGTCCAGTACCACTGGTTGCCGGTCACCTTCACGGTCAGCGCCTTTTCGGGTGCCGGTTCGTACTGGCTGGCGAGCAGGCGGAACGAAGGCACCGCGATGACCACGAGGATCAGCACTGGCAGCAGGGTCCAGACGATTTCGATCAGCGTGTTGTGGCTGGTCTTCGAAGGAACCGGGTTCGTGCGCTTGTTATAGCGTGCCATCACCCACAGCAGCAGGAACAGCACGAACAGCGCGATGACCACGATGATCGGCAACAGGATCGCATCGTGCATCCAGGCGGCATATTCACCGTTGGCGGAGAACTGCTTCTGGAACCCGATGCCCTTGGGAATCGGCATGCCGATGCCTTCGGTCGGCGCCATGGGCACATAGCTGCCCGCGGCCGGGGCTTCGGATGCGGCAGCAACCGCTTCCTTGGCCGCTTCCTGTGCCTGGGCCACGCCCGTCATGAGGGTTGCCCCCGCCAGCAGGCTCAGTCCCTTGAGGGCAGATCCCGCGCGCCGGAGGCTTCCGGCTGCCTTTTCGCCAATTGTCATCACAGCTTTAGCTTTCCGCTTTCCTATACCGGCGAGAGCGTACCCTGTTGCCCCCTCTCGCCTTCGATGAGGCTGAATTTGACGCGGCCTATACGCGCGCTTGCGGGGCCACTCAAGCGCCTCTAGGGGATATTTTATCCGCCATGCAAGCCGCTCGGCAATTTGTGCGGAAATTCACAGGATAAAGGTTCGTAATCAATGCAGGATGAAGAGGTACTGGCCGAGTTTCGGAGCTCCAAGGCGCTGCTGGAAGGCCATTTCCTGCTCTCTTCGGGCCGCCACAGCGCCCATTACCTGCAATGCGCGCGCGTGCTGATGGACCCGGACCGCGCCAGCCGCCTCGCCGTGGCGCTCGCCGGAAAGCTGCCGCGCGACCTGCGCAAACAGATCGCCAAGGTGATTTCGCCGGCAATGGGCGGCGTGATTATCGGTCATGAGATGGGCCGCGCGCTCGGAGTCGAGGCGATGTTCGTCGAACGCCCCACTGGCACGTTCGAACTGCGCCGCGGATTCGCGCTCGAACCGGGCGACAAGGTGCTGATGGTCGAGGACGTGGTCACCACCGGCCTGTCGAGCAAGGAAGCGATCAAGGCGATCGAGGAAGCCGGCGGCGAAGTGATCGCCGCGGCGGCGCTGGTTGACCGTTCTGCCGGCAGCGTTGACCTGGGCGTGCCATTCTATCCGCTGATCGCGCTCAACTTCCCGACCTATGCACCGGACGAACTGCCGCCCGAACTGGCGGGCAGCGAGGCGGTGAAGCCCGGGAGCCGCGCCAAGTAATGAGCGTCCCGAGCCGTCTCCGTCTCGGTGTAAACATCGATCACGTTGCCACCATTCGCAACGCGCGCGGCGGTGACCATCCCGATCCGGTGCGCGCCGCGCAAATCGTCGCCAATTGCGGCGGCGACGGCATCACCGCGCACCTGCGCGAGGACCGCCGGCATATCCGCGACGAGGACCTTGCCCGCATCCAGGCGGCGACCGACCTGCCGCTCAACCTTGAAATGGCGGCGACCGACGAGATGCTGGCGATCGCGCTGCGCCACAAGCCACACGCCGCCTGCATCGTCCCCGAACGGCGCGAGGAGCGCACGACCGAGGGCGGGCTTGACGCCGCCGGACAGCACAACCGTCTGGTGCCGATTGTCTCGGCGCTTGCCGATGCGGGAATCAGGGTCAGCCTGTTCATCGCCGCCGAAGAACGCCAGATCGAAGCCGCCATGCGCCTTGGCGCACCGGTGGTCGAACTGCACACGGGCGAATATGCCCATGCCACGGGCGATCAGGTGGCGGTGGAATTGCGCCGCTTGGCCGACATGGCCGCGCTCGCCGCCAAGAACGGCATCGAGCCGCATGCCGGGCACGGACTGACCTACGACAATGTCCAGCCCATCGCCGCCATCCCGCAAATGGCTGAACTCAACATCGGGCATTACCTGATTGGCGAGGCGATCTTCTGCGGGCTGGAACCGGCAGTACTGCGGATGCGCGAACTGATGGATGCGGCCCGGTGATCATCGCCATCGGCTCCGACCTCTGCAACATCGAACGGATCGAGAATTCGCTCTCCCGCTTCGGCGAGCGTTTCGAGCAGCGCGTGTTCACCGAGGTCGAACGCGCAAAGGCCGCACGCCGCCCCTTCACCAAGGCCGGCACCCTCGCCAAGCGGTTTGCCGCGAAGGAAGCCTTTTCCAAGGCGGTCGGCACCGGGTTCAAGGCGGGCGTGTTCATGAAGGACATCGGCGTGGTCAATGCCAAGTCCGGCGCGCCCACCCTTGCCCTCACTGGCGGGGCCGCGGCGCGGCTTGCGGCGATCACTCCGGCGGGGCATGAAGCCCACGTCCACCTGACCCTGACCGACGATCATCCCCGGGCGCAGGCCTTTGTCGTGATCGAAGCAAGACCCATTCCCTGAAAGCCCCCATGACCACCGAAGAACCGCAGACTTCTGAAACTGCCACGCCTGACGAATCGGCCAAGGACAAGGTCAACTGGATCGACGAGGTACGCGGGCTCGCCTGGATGCTGCTCGCGGTGCTGGCCTTCCATTCATTCATCGCGAAGCCCTTCTATATTCCCTCGATCTCGATGACGCCGAACCTGCTGGTGGGGGACCGGCTGGTCGTGTCGAAGTATCCCTATGGCTGGAACTGGTCTTCGGTCAGCTTTCACCTGCTGCCGCGCGGCAAGTGGCGGCTGCTGGGCGGGACACCCGAATATGGCGACATCGTCATCGTCGTGCCGAAAGACCGCAATGACGACCTGATCAAGCGGGTGATCGCCCTGCCGGGAGACCGGATCGCGCTGAAGGGCGGGCAGATCTATCTCAATGGCAAGCCGATCAAGCGCGAGATGGAGCCGCCCTACCGCCTGCCCGCCGACGAAGCCCTGATGTGCGACAGCGGCCGCGACAAGGAGTGGTGCTACGCCTCTGACGACATGGCGATCCACAAGGCGCGCCTGCCCGATGGGCGCACCGTGCTCGAACTGCCGACCTGGCGCGAAACGCTGCCCAATGGTGCGACCTACCTGACGCTCGACACGCGCGACGAGATGCATGACGACATGGACGAGATCACCGTCCCCGCCGGCCACGTTTTCCTCATGGGCGACAACCGCGACCATTCGGCCGACAGCCGCGTTCCCGCCTTCGCCAACGGCCTTGGCGGCCCGGTGCCGCTGCATGACGTGGGCGGACGCGCGGAATTCATCACCTTCTCGCTTGACGGGACGCAGACCTGGAACCCGCTGTCTTGGTTCGGGGCCTTGCGTTCGGGCCGCGCGTGGAGCAGCCTCCGCCCGGCCATCGCGCAAACTCCTGCGCCTGCCGGGAAGAACCAGTGACCGAGAACGAAGCCCCGCCCACCAAGGCCCGCGTCGCCGGGCCGACCGACTTCACCGACCCGCAGCTGCGCGGCGAGATGAAGCGCGCGGCGGTGTGGCTGGGCATGGCGGGGCTTATCGTCCTTACCGTGTTCCTCGCCGAGCCGCTGCTGGTGATCTTCGGCGGGCTGGTCTTTGCCGCAACGATCGATGGCGGTGCGCGCCTGCTCGGCCGCGTGCTGCCGCTGCCGCGCGGCTGGCGGGTGAGCATCGTCATCCTGCTCGCCGCCGCCTTCCTGATCTGGACGCTGATGTTCGCCGGCACCCAGCTCGCCACCCGTGCGGCTGCGCTCCCCGCACTTGTCGAAAGCCAAGCCAACCGCGTTCTGGACTGGCTGCGCGCCCACGGGGTGCGGATCGATTTCGCCGCGGTGCAGTCCATGACCAAGGAGGTCGTCGGCGGGGTCGGAGAGGTGACCCATGCGGTTGGCGGCATCATTGGCGGCGCGACCACGCTGTTCCTGATCCTCGTGCTCGGCATCTATATCTCGGCGGAACCCCGGCTTTACCAGCGCGGCGTCGCCTGGATGTTCCCGATTTCGGAGCGCGGGCACTTCCACGCCACCGCCGCACAGATGGGCAAGTCGCTGCGGCGGCTGATGGCCGGGCGGATGCTGGGAATGCTGCTTGAAGGCGTGCTGTGCTGGATTGCGCTGTCGCTTTACGGCGTGCCTATGGCGGCGCTACTCGGCCTGCTCACCGGCCTGCTAGCCTTCATCCCCAACATCGGCGCGCCGATTTCGGGGCTGATCATGGTCATGGTTGGCTTCTCGGTCGATACCTCGACCGGGCTTTACTGCATCATGGTCTACTTCGTGTTGCACACTGTCGACGGCAACCTCGTCGCGCCATACATCGCCCGCAAGACCGTGGACCTCGCCCCCGCCCTGGTTCTCGGCGCGCAGCTTATCATGGGCACGCTGTTCGGCATTCTTGGCCTTGCTCTGGCCGATCCGCTGGTGGCGATGCTCAAGATCGCGCTCGAACGCCACTCCGCCCGGCACGAAGCCGAATGGCACGCGGCGCACCCTGATGGCGAGGATGACGAGCCGTGATCACCGCCAGCGCGCTGGAAATGCGCGATGCCCTGCCCTCGGGCGGCGCGCTGCTGGCGCTCGACCTTGGCACCAAGACCATCGGCACGGCCTTCTGCGACGCCGGCTGGCGCTTTGCCAGCCCGGGCAAGACGATCCCGCGCGGCAAGTTCACGGCCGACAAGGCGCAGCTCGCCGCGCTGATCGCCGAACGCGGCGTGAAGGGCCTGGTCATCGGCCTGCCGCTCAACATGGACGGCAGCGAGGGGCCGCGCAGCCAGGCCAGCCGCGCCTATGCCCGCAACCTCGAGCCGCTGGGCCTGCCGATCCTGATGTGGGACGAGCGGTGGTCCACCGCCAGCGCCACCAGCGCGCTCATCGCCCAGGACATGAGCCGCGCCAAACGCGCCGAACGCATCGATTCGGCCGCAGCGGCGGTGATCCTGCAAGCGGCGATAGATGCGCTGGCTGGCGGCGGATTTTAGGCCAGCGCCGCCCGCCGCGCCTTCGCCTCGGCTGCGACCATGCGGCGGCCGGAATTCTCCATCTTCGCCCAGAATGCATCGCGTGTCGCCACATCGGTAAGCCGCGAAGCCAGCGCGTCTGAAGCCGTCACCCGCATCCGGTCGCTCGGGTGATGCGCGGCGAAGTTCTCGGCCAGGTCAAGCGACTCCTCACCGCCCATGGCTACGGCCACGCGCAGGAAGGCGTCAGTCGAACCATGGCTGATGATCGCGCCCAGCGCATCGTTCTCGATATCGAAGCGGTACTGGTCGAGCCAGCCGAGCGCCGGATTGGCGTGCATGATGTTGAGCGAAACAGACAGGGCATCGGCGGGAAGCTGGCGATGAACGTCACGGTGGGCCCGGTAGAGCATCAGCTTGCCCGGCTCCAGCCGCTGGCGGCCCTTGGGGGTCAGCTTCACCGGTTCGCCGCGATAGCCGGCCACTTCACTGTATTCGTACTCGTAATAATCGCTCCAGTAGCCGGGGCCGAAATAGCCAAGCGTCAGGAAGTGGAAGTTGTGGTCATGCGGCATGTCATAAAGGAACGGCGAGCGGCCGCTGGCCTCAAGCACACGGTCCTCCGCACCGGGCCAGATATTGGCGCGCAGGAAACAGTCGCCGCGGTGGTCCGTCAGCACGATCGACTGCGGGCCATAGCTCTGTCCCTGCGCCTCCTCGCGGTGCCGCTGGGTGAGGTTCTCGACAAGGATATCGCCAAGGAACGTGGCGTTGTTGCCCAGCCGCCGCAGCCATCCCGCGCCGTGGTGCAGGCTTTCCTCGTCCATCGGGTCGAAGCCGTGTGCAAACAGGGCATCGGCACATTCGGCAAGGCTGCAGGTGCCCGAATCTTCCAGTTCGATCACGCGGGGCATGGTTCAACCTCGGCAAGCTGGGGATAGGTTTCGAGCAATTGGCCGCGCAGGGCTCCGGCGGGAATGGCCAGCGAGATCCTCGCCCGAACGGGCAATCGCGGTCAGCGTCCAGAAGCCGGTGCGGGTATCGAGGGCCAGGCATTCGCGCAGGGCCTGCCAGCGCAGCGAGATCGCCGTGCGTGCCGTCACGGGCAATCTCGGCGAGGACAGGTGCGGCATCGCTGCGCCCCATGCGGCCGAGCAGGGCCACCGCCATTTCGTGGCGGCTTTCGCGCGGAGTGGCGCTGGCGCGGTGCAGCACCGTTCCGTCTTCCAGCGAAACCTCAAGCCGCGCCTGCGAGGCATCGAGCCGCCGCTGCAACCGCAGGAGCAGCATGACGCCGTCGACTTCATCGAACACCAGCGCCTCTCGCGCGCCGTCGCGGCCTAGCGAAAGTCCGGGAGCGAGGTCGACCGGGTGCGTTGCGATCCTGTCTCCGCACCGTTCGGCCAACCGCGCCTTGCCGCTGCCGGCAAGCACGACCTCCCATTCCTCCGAAGGCGAATAGCAGGCGGAGGTTGTGGCCGGCCGAGCCGCCAGCCCCGCCCCGTCGATTGCCGTCAGGGTAAGCAGCGTGTCTCCCTCGCGCGCCAGCATCAGCACCGACATCACTCCATCGGTGAAGTGCCGCACCGGAACCACTCCGAGGGGCTGCCTCGACAGTTCGGCGGCAAAGGCGGAAATCAGCGGTGCGGCGAAGCGATGGGCGGCGTCCGCATCATCGCCGAACAGGCCGGCCAGTTCCCGCTGGTCGGCAAGCGGCGCACCCCTGGCATAGCGGGAGAAGCCGGCAAGCACGTCACGTACGCCCTCGCTTTCCCGCCAGGAAGCCAGCGCTGTGGTAAGACCAAGTTGTGCGCGCACCTGCTGGGCCGGTTCGGCCTGGAGTGCGGCGATCGGGGGGCTTATGTCCACAGCGCTGCCTTTCCGGTTCCGATGCGATCAGCCGTTACCACCCGTGCCTTCTTCGGGGTGAGTCAGTTCGTAAAGGAAGACCATCAGGACGACAATCTCGTCGCCTGCGGATTGCGCCTGTCCGCCGGGCAGGAGACTGCCGAACACGCCGGTCAGCACGTCGAGATGCGGCAAGGTCGCGATATCGATCAAAGGAAGGATCATGGCATTTCCCCATGCACAACAAGGCCCGATTGCCTTGCGGCACGGGCTTGGCGGGAGAGCGCCGATCACTGAAATTAAAAGCCTGTAATCGCCCTTGTTCAGGCGGAGCGAAGCACCACGACCAGCCCGTCCGCGACAGGGGCTGGCGTGCCTTTTGGGATGTCGACCCGCACGGCATCGGCGCGGGCGCGCAGGATGATTTCGGCGGGCACGCCGGGCTCCGTGACAAGGCAATCGGCGCTGCCCAGCAGGCGCGCCTCGCGCAGGGTCAGGTCGTCGGGATCACTGCTGCGGAGGCGGATTTCGACCGTCGCTGTCCCTGCCGAGCTGGCTGTTTCCAGCCAATCCCCGATTCGCGCGGCGCTGCCATCATCAAGGGGATCAAGCGCACCGCCCTGTGACAGCGCGCTATCCAGCGCGCGGCGACGATCAGCCGGATCGGAGAACCGTGCCTTGAGGGCGCCGCGTATGGAATTCAGGCCGGTGGCCAGTTCGCCCAGCGAGGACGGCAGCAACGCCTCGAGCCGCAGACGCAGGGCCTTGGCCAGCCCCGCCGAGACGCCGCCCGTCCCGACAGCAACCTGTACCGGCCCGCGTTCGAGCAAGCTGGGGACGGTGAAATCGCAGAGGTCCGGACGGTCCGTAACATTTACCAGCAACCCGCGAGCCTTGAGCCGCGCCGCGGCGGCATCGGGATCTTCCAGCGCGACAAAGGCGAGCCGTGCCTCGGCGCTATCCTCGCCAGCAATTACCCCGCCCGCGCGTTCGATCAGGCGGCGCTTGGCCTCGCCCGCTTCCCCCTCGCCCAGCAGAATCACCGGCTGGCCGGCAATGCGGTGGAACAGGGGAGAGAGGTTGTCACTCGAGCCAGTCCGGCACGCGCTCGGCGGCGCTGATCGCCTCGGGCATGATGCGGTCAGCAACGACGGCAAACTTGTCCCCATCGACCATGACTTCGGCAATGAAGCCGCGGCTGTTGTAGCTTGACGCCATGGTTGCACCGTATGCCCCGGCCGTGCGGAACACGGCGAGGTCCCCCGCCACCAGTGCGTCGCAATCGCGGTCCATGGCAAAGGTATCGCCGGTCTCGCAGATCGGTCCGACAATATGGGCGGTCATGCGGTCCCCGCTCGGCTTCACCGCGTCGAAATCGTGCCAGGCGCCGTACATGGCAGGGCGGGCAAGGTCGTTCATCGCCGCATCGACGATGACGAATGGCGCCTTGTTCGAGCTGCGCTTCACGCGCACCACCTTGGTCAGCAGCACACCCGCATTGCCGCAAATCACGCGGCCCGGTTCGAACATCAGCGTCACGTCCCAGCCCTCGGTCGCGCGGGCGACCATGGCAGCGTATTCTTCCGGCGAAGGGAACGTCTCGCCCGCCTTGTAAGGCACGCCGAGCCCGCCGCCGAGATCGACGTGAGTGACCGTCTGCCCGTTTGCGCGCAGTTCCCGCACCAGGTCGCCGACCTTGGCGAAGGCTTCCTCGAACGGCTCCAGCTCCGACAGCTGGCTGCCGATGTGGACCGCCACACCGCGCATGTTGAGCCCGGGAAGCGCGGCAAGGCGCTCGTAGATGCCCGCCGCACGGTCGATCGGCACGCCGAACTTGTTTTCCGCCTTGCCGGTCGAGATCTTGGCATGGGTGCGGGCATCGACATCCGGATTGACGCGAAGCGCGCAATTGGCGGTGAGGCCAAGCGAAGCGGCCACTTCGGCCAGCTCCTCGCCCTCTTCCTCGCTTTCGAGGTTGAACTGGCCGATGCCCGCCTTCAATCCCGCGATCATCTCGTGGTGCTGCTTGCCGACGCCCGAAAAGACGATGTCTTCCGCCGGCATTCCGGCAGCCAGTGCGCGCGCCATCTCTCCACCTGAAACGACATCGGCGCCCAGCCCTTCACGCTTCATTACGCGCAGCACGGCCAGGTTGGGGTTGGCCTTGATGGCGAAGGCGACATGCACCTTCGGCAGGATCGACAGCGCATCGCGGAACACGCGGGCATGGCGCTCCAGCGTGGCGCGCGAATAGACATAAACGGGTGTGCCGACGGCTTCGGCAATGGCGGTCAACGGAACGTCCTCGGCGTGGAGCACGCCGTTCCTGAGTTCGAAATGGTCCATGGGAGTTCTTGTCTTTGTCTCAGCCCTCGGGGGGCAGGTCATAAGGATCGTCGGCGCGGTCCTCGGATTTCTTGCGGAGTTCGATCGAGCGCTCTGGCGCGTCCTGCGGGCGCAGTTTGAGCAGTTCGTCCGACGTCGGCTGGGTATCGCGGCCAAGCGGCGCAACCGGAAGGTCATGCCCGGCCTGCGGTTTGAGCGGCGCGGTCACCCCGCATCCCGCCAGCGGCAGGGTCAGGACAGCAAGCGCGGCAAGTGCCTTCTTCATCGGATCACTCCAGCCCCAGCGCAGCACGCGCCTCGGCAACGCGCTTTCCTACCTCAATCGGCGCGGTTCCGCCATGGCTGGCGCGCGCGGCGACGCTCGCTTCGACCGAAAGCGCGGCATAGACATCCTGCGTGATGCGCGGATCGATCGCCTGAAGGTCCTCCAGCGGCAACTGATCGAGCGCGATTGCACGCGATTCGGCCAGCTTTACCGCTGTGCCGGTGATGTGGTGCGCTTCACGGAAAGGGATGTTCGCCTGCCGCACCAGCCAGTCGGCAAGGTCCGTCGCGGTGGCATAGCCCAGTTCCGCCGCGGCACGCATCCGGTCGGTGCGGAACCCGGCGCCCTCGACCATGCCGGTCATGGCGGCGAGACACAGGGTGAGCAGGCCGGCAGCCTCGAACACCGGCGGCTTGTCGTCCTGCATGTCCTTCGAATAGGCGAGCGGCAGGCCCTTCATCGTGATCATCAGGCTGGTCAGGCTGCCGATGATCCGCCCCGAATGGCCGCGCACCAGCTCGGCCGCGTCGGGGTTCTTCTTCTGCGGCATGATCGAGCTGCCGGTCGAAAGACTGTCCGGCAAGGTGACGAAGCCGAAGGGCTGGCTGGCCCAGATGATGAACTCCTCGGCCAGACGGCTGAGATGCAGCGCGCACTGGCTTGCCGCCATCAGGTAATCGAGTGCGAAATCGCGGTCGCTGACCGAATCGAGGCTGTTCGCCGTCGGCCCGTCGAAGCCGAGCGCTTTTGCCGTCCTCTCCCGGTCGATCGGAAAGCCCGTACCAGCCAGCGCCGCGCTGCCCAGCGGACTGCGGTTCATCCGCGCGCGGGCATCGGCAAAGCGCGACACGTCTCGCGCGATCATCTCGTAATAGGCCATGAGGTGATGGCCGAGCGTGACCGGCTGCGCGGTCTGCAAGTGCGTGAAGCCGGGCATGATCGAACCGGCGTGCTCGCCCGCACGGATGACGAGCGCGACTTGCAAGGCCTTGAGCTGTTCGCCCACCTGGTCACAGGCATCGCGCACCCACAGGCGGAAGTCAGTCGCCACCTGGTCATTGCGGCTGCGCGCGGTGTGCAACCGCCCCGCCGCCGCGCCGATCAGTTCGGCCAAGCGGCTCTCGGTGGTCATGTGGATGTCTTCGAGGTCCCAGTTTTCAGGGACCCCGTTCGCCTCGTACTCGGCGGCAACCTGATCGAGCCCGCCGGCAATCGTCGCCGCATCCTCGGCCGAAACGATGCCCTGTGCCCCAAGCATGGCGACATGCGCTTTCGATGCGGCTATGTCCTGACGCCACAGCGCCTTGTCGAAAGGGATCGAGGCATTTATCTCACGCATGATGGCTGACGGTCCACCTTCGAACCGTCCGCCCCACATCTGGTTGGAGCCTGCCTTGCTGTTTTCCCGATCGCTCAAATCCGTGATCCCTGGCCTGGCCCTTGCCTGTGCTGGCGGCCTGCTGCTCGCCGGGTGCGATAGGCAAAGCAATGAGAAGGTGCAAGCAAAGCTGGCTGTGGAATGCAGCACCATTCCGGCCAAGGTGGGCGAGCCTGACTGCGGCAAACAGGGCAACGAGATGCCCGATTTCACGCTGGTCGATCCTTCGGGCAAGAAGCTGGCGATGACCTCACTCAAGGGCAAACCGGTGCTGCTCAACCTCTGGGCCACATGGTGCGCGCCCTGCGTCGCCGAACTGCCGCAGCTCGACAAGCTGGCCGGCGGCAAGCTCAAGGTGTTGACCGTGTCGCAGGACATGCAGACCGAAAAGGTGGCCGATTTCCTCAAGGCACGGGGGGTGAAGAACCTCGAACCCTGGCTCGACGAAAAGAACGACCTCTCCGCCCATTACGACATCCAGACCCTGCCAACGACCATCCTCTACGATGCGCAGGGCAAGGAAGTGTGGCGGGTGACCGGACCGCGCGAATGGGACAGCGCGGAAACGCGCAAGATTCTCGCCCCGGTGCTCTGACCATGAGCCGACCTGCCCTGCTGGGCCGCGAGGCTTATCACCATTGGCACAACGTGCCGACGCAGTGGGCGGACAATGACGTCTATGGCCACGTCAACAATGCCGTGCAGTACCGCTGGTTCGATACGGTGGTGAATAACTGGCTGATCGAAAAGGGTTTACTCGATATCGAGCACGGCGACCCCATTGGCCTCGTGGTGGAGACCGGGTGTCGCTATGCCGCCTCGCTGGTCCATCCGATGACGGTTGAGATCGGCCTGATGATCGAACGGCTGGGCTCATCGAGCGTGACATACCGGCTGGGCGTTTTCGCACCGGGGGCGGAAGCTCCGGCCGCGGAGGGGCATTTCACGCACGTCTATGTCGATCGCCAAAGCCGCCGTCCGGTGCCGCTGCCAGAGCAATGGCGCAAGGTACTCGAAACGCTGACCTAGGACTGCGCCGCCATGAAGGCGCGCAGCCGGTCCTGCTCCGCCGCCGAAAACCGCAGGCCAAGCTTGGTCCGCCGCCAGAGTACGTCCTCGGCGGAGAGCGCCCATTCCTGCGTCATCAGGTAGCGCACTTCGGCCTCGGTCAGGCCATGACCGAAGTGGATGCCGCATCCCGCAAGCGAGGCAGCCTCACCAAGCACCGCGAATGCGCGCGTGCCGTAGGCCTGCGTGATCCGAAGCACCCATTCGGGCTCGAGGAAGGGATAGCGTTCCGAAATGCGGTTCCGCAGATCAGCCGCGCCATCGCGCGGAAAATCACCCCGGGTAGCGGGGCGGCGGCGGTCCAACCATCGCCCTCCAGCACCGCAAGCCGGGAGGCCAGCAGTTCCACCGCTTCCTCGGCCAGGTGCCGATATGTCGTGATCTTGCCGCCAAAGACGGAGAGGATCGGCGCCCCTTCCTCAGGTTCGGACAGATCGAGCCTGTACCCCCGCGTCGCCGCCTCCGGCTTTCCGGATTGGTCATCGATCAATGGACGGACTCCCGAATAGGACCAGACAACTTCGGCTGGCGTTACGGGAGTCCGAAAATAGAGGCTGGCCCCGTCACAAAGGTAAGCCACCTCCTCCTCGCTGGCGCGCGGCTCACCGCCATGGTGGTCGCGGTCTGTTGTGCCGATCAGGGTGTAGTCCCGCTCGTAGGGAATGGCGAAAAAGATGCGCCCATCCGGCAGCTGGAAAAAGTACGCGAATTCATGGTCGAACAGGCGCGGTACGACGATGTGGCTGCCGCGGACCAGGCGCAAACCGTAATCGGCACGCTCATGGGCGCGCCCCAAGACGTCGAGCACACGCGGGCCGGCGGCGTTGACCACGGCGCGGGACAGGAAGGTACCGGCAGACGTTTCGATCCGCCAATGGCCTTCATCGCGCTCAAGCCTTTCGACCCGGCAATGTGTGCGCACTTCCGCACCGCGATCAGCCGCATCGCGTGCATTCAGGACAACGAGCCGCGCATCATCGACCCAACAATCCGAATAGACGAACCCATGGCTGAACGCTGGCTTCAGCGGCCGCCCGGCAGGATGCTTGGCCAGATCTACAGATTCCGCAGTGGGCAGGCGTTTGCGGCCGCCGATGTGGTCGTAAAGGAACAGCCCGAGCCGCAGCAACCATCGCGGGCGAAGACCTTTCGCATGGGGCAGGACAAAGTGCAGCGGCCAGATGATGTGCGGAGCAATGCCCCAAAGCAGCTCGCGCTCTGACAGGGCCTCGCGCACCAGGGCAAATTCGTAATGCTCGAGATAGCGCAGGCCGCCATGGATCAGCTTGGTTGAAGCCGATGAGGTGCCGCTCGCCAGATCCCCGGCTTCGATCAGCAGAACTTTCGCCCCTCGCCCGGCCGCATCCCGCGCAATGCCGCAACCGTTCACCCCGCCGCCAATCACGGCAATGTCATGGATTTGGTTCGTCTGTTGGTTCACGCGCGCAAGGTGCAACACCAAAGCCCGAACGCCAAACGCAAAAAACCCCGCCGAAGCGGGGTCTTGTGTTGGTTGCGGGGGTAGGATTTGAACCTACGACCTTCAGGTTATGAGCCTGACGAGCTACCGGGCTGCTCCACCCCGCGTCACCACGCCCCAAATGGGGCGAAACGCCCAGGATTCAAGACCCTGAAACGCCAAAAGGGCCGCCCTTTCGGGAGGCCCTTTGACTTGTGAATGGGTTAACCGCTTCCGCCGGCTGTAATGCCTGGCGACGACCTACTCTTCCGGGGCTTGAGCCACAGTACCATCGGCGCAGTCTGGTTTCACGGCCGAGTTCGAGATGGGATCGGGTGGGTCACAGACGCTATGGTCACCAAGCAATAAAGCAGGCGGAAACGGTTTTTAATCGATGCACTTCTTAAGCTGCGTTTGCAGTTTGAGGCGTCTCTGGCTGTGATTTCGTCCGACATCGCAGACAAGCACAAGGCTGTCATTGATGGTGGGATTCATCAAGCATGATCAGAGTTATTAGGACTGGTTAGCTCCATACGTTACCGTACTTCCACATCCAGCCTATCAACGTGATGGTCTATCACGACTCGAAGATACCTTATCTTGAGGGAGGCTTCCCGCTTAGATGCTTTCAGCGGTTATCCCGTCCATGCATAGCTACCCTGCTGCGCCCTTGGCAGGACGACAGGTACACCAGAGGCATGTTCACCCCGGTCCTCTCGTACTAGGGGCAACTCCTCTCAAGTATCGACGCCCACGGCAGATAGGGACCAAACTGTCTCGCGACGTTCTGAACCCAGCTCACGTACCACTTTAATTGGCGAACAGCCAAACCCTTGGGACCTGCTCCAGCCCCAGGATGTGATGAGCCGACATCGAGGTGCCAAACGATTCCGTCGATATGAGCTCTTGGGAATCATCAGCCTGTTATCCCCGGCGTACCTTTTATCCGTTGAGCGATGGCCCTTCCACGAGGGACCACCGGATCACTATGACCGACTTTCGTCTCTGCTCGACTCGTCAGTCTCGCAGTCAGGCAGGCTTATGCCATTGCACTCTAACAGCCGGTTTCCAACCGGCCTGAGCCTACCATCGCGCGCCTCCGTTACTCTTTAGGAGGCGACCGCCCCAGTCAAACTACCCGCCACAGAGGGTCCCTGCGCCGGCTAACGGCGCGAGGTTAGACATTAGAAAATCACAGGGTGGTATTTCACCTATGGCTCCACACCAGCTGGCGC